>NZ_FOBU01000008.1:0-2500 GCF_900109915.1 Luteibacter sp. UNCMF331Sha3.1 | reverse complement strand
CTCTGGCAGTAGACCCGAAACCGAGTGATCTATCCTTGACCAGGTTGAAGGTGCGGTAACACGCACTGGAGGACCGAACCCACATCTGTTGCAATAGATGGGGATGAGTTGAGGATCGGAGTGAAAGGCTAAACAAACTCGGAGATAGCTGGTTCTCCTCGAAAGCTATTTAGGTAGCGCCTCGTGCGAACACTGTTGGGGGTAGAGCACTGTTATGGCTAGGGGGTCATTGAGACTTACCAAACCATGGCAAACTCCGAATACCAACACGTGCTACACGGGAGACACACGGCGGGTGCTAACGTCCGTCGTGAAAAGGGAAACAACCCAGACCCGCAGCTAAGGTCCCAAAGTCATAGCTAAGTGGAAAACGATGTGGAAAGGCATAGACAGCCAGGAGGTTGGCTTAGAAGCAGCCACCCTTTAAAGAAAGCGTAATAGCTCACTGGTCGAGTCGGTCTGCGCGGAAGATTTAACGGGGCTAAGCTATGCACCGAAGCTCGGGGTGTACGGATTTTGATCCGTACGCGGTAGAGGAGCGTTCCGTAGGCCTGTGAAGGTGGATTGTAAAGTCTGCTGGAGGTATCGGAAGTGCGAATGCTGACATGAGTAACGATAAGGGGGGTGAAAAGCCTCCCCGCCGAAAGCCCAAGGTTTCCTCGCGCAACGTTCATCGGCGCAGGGTGAGTCGGCCCCTAAGGCGAGGCAGAAATGCGTAGTCGATGGGAAGCAGGTTAATATTCCTGCACTTTTCTACAGTGCGATGTGGGGACGGAGAAGGTTAGGTCTACCAGGCGTTGGTTGTCCTGGGGAAAGGCGGTAGGCATGGTTCTTAGGCAAATCCGGGAACCTTTATGCCGAGCACCGAGACGAGTCCTATGAGGACGAAGTGACTGACACCACGCTTCCAGGAAAAGCCACTAAGCTTCAGCTGTAGAAAAACCGTACCGTAAACCGACACTGGTAGGCAGGGTGAGAATCCCAAGGCGCTTGAGAGAACTCGGGTGAAGGAACTAGGCAAAATGGCACCGTAACTTCGGGAGAAGGTGCGCCTCTTGGTGTGGTCACGTGCGTGACTGAGCATCGAGGGGTCGCAGTAACCTGGCCGCTGCGACTGTTTATCAAAAACACAGCACTCTGCAAACACGAAAGTGGACGTATAGGGTGTGACGCCTGCCCGGTGCTGGAAGGTTAATTGATGGGGTCAGCCGCAAGGCGAAGCTCTTGATCGAAGCCCCAGTAAACGGCGGCCGTAACTATAACGGTCCTAAGGTAGCGAAATTCCTTGTCGGGTAAGTTCCGACCTGCACGAATGGCGTAACGACAGCGGCGCTGTCTCCACCCGAGACTCAGTGAAATTGAAATCGCTGTGAAGATGCAGCGTTCCCGCGGCAAGACGGAAAGACCCCGTGAACCTTTACTATAGCTTTACACTGAACGTTGAGTTCTTCTGTGTAGGATAGGTGGGAGGCTATGAAACCGAGACGCTAGTTTCGGTGGAGCCATCCTTGAAATACCACCCTGAAGTGCTTGACGTTCTAACCTAGGTCCGTAATCCGGATCGGGGACCGTGTATGGTGGGTAGTTTGACTGGGGCGGTCTCCTCCCAAAGAGTAACGGAGGAGCACGAAGGTACGCTCAGCGCGGTCGGACATCGCGCACTGTGTGCAAAGGCATAAGCGTGCTTGACTGCGAGATCGACGGATCAAGCAGGTACGAAAGTAGGTCTTAGTGATCCGGTGGTTCTGTATGGAAGGGCCATCGCTCAACGGATAAAAGGTACTCCGGGGATAACAGGCTGATACCGCCCAAGAGTTCATATCGACGGCGGTGTTTGGCACCTCGATGTCGGCTCATCACATCCTGGGGCTGTAGCCGGTCCCAAGGGTATGGCTGTTCGCCATTTAAAGTGGTACGCGAGCTGGGTTCAGAACGTCGTGAGACAGTTCGGTCCCTATCTGTCGTGGGCGTTGGAGATTTGAGGGGGGCTGCTCCTAGTACGAGAGGACCGGAGTGGACGTTCCGCTGGTGTTCGGGTTGTCATGCCCATGGCATTGCCCGGTAGCTACGAACGGAAGTGATAACCGCTGAAAGCATCTAAGCGGGAAGCACGCCCCAAGATGAGATCTCCCGAGAGCTTGACTCTCCTTAAGGCACCATCAAGACTAGGTGGTTGATAGGCACGGTGTGGAAGTGCAGCAATGCATTGAGCTTACGTGTACTAATGAGCCGTGAGGCTTGACCATATAACCCCAAGACGCTTCACCGTCTTCACACATGTCTCCGGTCGTTCCCGGACGCTTGTCACTCGTTTACAACCCTCCGTGGAGCCGGCGCACAGCGCGCTGCTCCCACCCCTTCCCTGGCGGCTATAGCGGCGTGGTCCCACCTGATCCCATCCCGAACTCAGAAGTGAAACGCGCATGCGCCGATGGTAGTGTGGCTCAAGCCATGCAAGAGTAGGTCACCGCCAGGGGCTTTATCCCAAAAACCCGGTCTC
>NZ_FOBU01000002.1:451169-1609106 GCF_900109915.1 Luteibacter sp. UNCMF331Sha3.1 | reverse complement strand
GATGTCGGCTTGGGCGGTGGGCGACCACAGCGACCAGTTCCCGACGATGTCGTAGATCTGGTAGTCGATATCTTGCAAGCCGACGCCGCCGGCGTCGATGACGCTGCGCGGGACGGTGAAGACGACGTCCTTGCCGACCTCGGCGGCGGCCAGCGGACCGACGGTGAGGTCGTTGCCGGTGTGGCCCCAGCGCAGGGTGATGCTGTCGCCCTCCGCCATATAGGCGTACGGCGCGATGGTGACGGTGGCCGAGGGGGTGGCCGGATCGATCGGGCGAGGCACGATCGTGGGCACGACGAGGTTCTCGTTGATATAGGGCGTGCTCACCACGGTGTCGAGGTCGCCGGGCACGGTGAGCTTGATGACCAGCTCGTCGGGCGCCGAATCGAACGTGGAGCCGATGGCGTCGCGCACGCGGGAGCGGATGAGATGGGTACCGTCGCCCAGTTCCGAAAGTGTCTTGGCGGGGATCAGCACGGCCACGCTCTCGACCGGTGCCAGGACGGCGGCGCTGCCCAGAATCTTGTCATCGGGACCGACGACGAACGCGGTGTCCCCGCCGTTGAAGTCATCCCAGACAATACGGGCGACGATGTCGACGTCGGGATTCTGCTTCAGGTCGAGATAGCCCAGGCCGCCGTCGGCGGCGCGCTCGATGTAGGGGACGTCGATCGCATGAGGCGCGGTCTTGCGGGTGGTGTCTCCCATGACGATGTTCCCCGTTGTATTTGAATGCCTTGTGTTTCTCGTGTCGATCGCGAGCACGGGATTCCTGGCGCGGTTCGGATCCGATTGCCCCGTGCCATTCGGATTGCGCGCGTTGTAAGTAACGCGAGCCGATCCCATGCCGGGTATGCCGGTCGAAGAGACGACAGCGCTGATTTGTTCCGCCGTGATCTTGAAGTCGACGTAGACTTTCATGTCCGGAACCGGGGGACGCACCGGGTCGCCAGCCAGGTAGTCGTCCTTCGGCACGAGGTCTGCTGCGGCGACGACGTGTGGCTCCAGGTCCACCGGTTCCATGTCGAAGCTGGCATGGCCCGTGAGCGTCTTGTTAGGCCGCCAGGTGACGGCGATCGTGTCGCCCACACGCATGTTCGGATAGGCGTAGATACGAATGACCGTACCATCGACGCCTCTGTCCGTCAGGACGAGATGGCCTGCGCTGTTGATTTCACCCTCGCGGAAGACCGCATACGGCAACCAGTCCCCACCGCCCGGGAGTTCCGAAGGATCGCCCACGCTCACGTCCGCGGCCGGCGACCTCGTCACGTTCTCGAACGGCGTGGTCGAAAGACGCCGTGTCGCGGTGTAGTGGGCATGCCAGGCGCCCGGGCCGACAGCGGTCAGCGCGTCGGTGGGAATCGTTCGCTGGATGTCGTCGCCCGGCGTCGTCACCTCGAATGGCGTATCCACCGCTGTGCCTTCCCAGTACAGCTGCACGATGTCGCCGACCGCGAAGGCGGGCACCGTGGCGTCGGAGGCCCGCATGCCCGGTATCGTCGCGACCGCATCGCTGTCGAGCGCATCCGCGGGAATCTCGTTGTCGTTGCCACCTTCCGTCGACCGGACGACGGGCTTGCCCAGGCCTTCGTTGACGGGCGTGAACGGATCGGGATCCTTTCCCCCGGCACCGAAGAGATTGATGGCCGTCGTGGCCGGCACGTTCGGCTCGCCGAGAAACACGCCGCCGCGCGTGACCTTGTAGGTCACCGTCACGGGGACGTCGATGTCGTTGTCTCCGGCCGTGGCGAACCAGTCGTCGTAGACGTCGTCGTACGACACGAGGAACGCGAGCACCGGATCCCGGCCTTCGCCGCCGGGACGGATCGTCTGTGGCTCGGTCTCGATGCCGTTCCAGAAAACACTGACGACGTCGTTCGGCTTGTACAGGGCGTTGCCCGGAATATCCACGATCACGGCGGCCTGGGGTCGCGTGTCCGCATCGGTGACCAGCCCATCGTCCGCTCCGGGAACCAGCGGTGTCTCGAGATCGTCGATGCGCTCGTCGAGCCGGAGCTGCAACCTCACTTCCTTCGAAAGCGCGCTCACGTTGCCTGCGCGATCTTCGAAGGTGTAGGCAAAGCCATGCTTGCCATCCGGTGCGTCGCTGTCGTCGCCGATCGCCTCGAGAATCGCACGAGGGATCCGGAGCTCGACATCGGACATCTCCTGCCCAGGCGCGACTTCGACCGGTGGCAGCGCGTCGACGCGGATGCCATCGACGTACAGCTGAATATAGTCGCCAGGCTGCTGGCCGTTGTAACGCTCGACGGTTGCCGGCAACCAGCTGCCGTTCGCATCGGAGTCGAGGTCTTCCTGCGTCACGCCGTCCGCGACGCCCGCAGGGAAAATCATCCGGGGTGGCACACCGGTGCCGCCGGGCGGTGTGTAGTCGACGATGAATTGCTGTCCCGCGGGGCCGCTCCCGACTCCTCCTCCGGAGAACAACAGCGTGTAATTCAGCGAATGGACACCTTCGACCACGCGCAGATCGGCAGCCAGTTCGAGCGGAATGACCGGCTCCGTGAGGTAGGGCTCGACATCGACGATCGGTCCGACAGGTTGTCCGTCCACCGTCAGCTGAATCTTGTCGCCCGTATCGCCGGGAAAACTGTTGGTAGCTAGTTCCAGAACGATGGGATCGTCGCGAACATCGACGATGAGCAGAAAGTCGGCCTGCATGCCTGACGCGACGCGAGCCAGCACGCCCGATGGAAACATCAGCGGCGTAACCGCATCGATGGACGCGCGGTGCCCCGGGTCCGTAGTCATGTCGCGTCCCTCCATGGACGATGATGTTGGCAGTCTAAGTCAAGGTGTCGGCGGCGCATCGCACCGCCGACACCTTGTCCTGATCACATGGCCGGCGTATCTGATGGTGTCACCGGGTCGGGCAGCCGCCGCGGGAATCGAGGTTGATCAATTGCACCGCCGAAGTAACGGTTTCGCTGTCATCCAGCTTGCCGAGCACCGTATACGTGGCATGAATATGAAGCGAGAGCCCGTCACCTGGAATATCGCGCCGCATCAAATCGTGTTCCGAATAATGGAAGATGGTCTTCGCGGCTTCCTGTCCCGGAGCCACCTCGATTTCGATCGTCGGGAGGTCTCGCGGAGGGGCCGGAACAGTGTCCGTGGCGTGACCGGTCGCGATGAAGCGCGTGTACACTTTCCCCGTCATGGTGATCTTGTCGCCGACACTCTGGTTCTCGTAGACCGGTACTTCGAAGTCCACGCCGCCGTCTTTCGCCTCACACGGCCCGATCGCGAGCGGCTTGGGGGGGTTCTCCGCTTTGGGCACGTTACACGGCGGGAGGGTCCCCTTGCCAGGTAAGAGATCGTTTCCTTTCACCGACACATCAGTCGGAGGCGAGAGGGAGCGATTCGACGCACCCGACGCAAAGGTGCGATCGATGGTATAGGCGAGCGCCTTGATGCCTGAACCCCGCGCTACGATGGTGGCGGTTGGAAGTACCACGTCGATATTGGCCGTCGGTGCGGCTGCGATATCCACAGGGGCGAGTTCTATACCGTCGTAAATGACGGTCAGCACATCGTCCGCGACGAACACATCGACGTCGTTGCCGTCCTCGTCGGTGTACTGATAGGGGACCGTAACTTTGGCGTCCTTGTCCAGATCGCCTTTCGGAATCTCGTTCGTCTCGCCCGAAGCGCTGGTAAGCGTCGGTGGAACGAGGTGTTCGTTGGCCGGTGTGCCAGGATCAGGGTCGACGTTTCCGCCCTGGTACAGGTTGACTTCGACGGCGGTGTCCGCCGTGGGGCGGCCGGCGACCATGTTGCCGCGCAATAGCCGGTAGCTCACGTCGACCGTCTGCACGGTGTCGCTCAGGCCACCCGTGTCGTTGCTCCAGGAATCGAGGACCGCGGCGTACTTCACGAGCGCGGTTGCCATCGGGTCGGCGGCAGGATCGACGTCCACGGGGCCAATCTCGATGTCACCCCAATGCACCATGATCTTGTCAGTCGCCAGCGGCCCTGCGACCTGGGGGATATTCACCGTGATCTGCGCACGTGCGTCAGACTCGCCCAAGGGCGTTCCCTTCGTGTACTGGGGTACCAGCGGTGCCTCGAGGTTGGTCACCTCGCCCGCGAGCAGCACATCGAGCACGACGGGCTCGGAGGGCGCAGACACATTGCCGGCGCGGTCGCTGATCTTGTAGCTGAAGGTCAGCTTTCCAGTGGCGCCTGCGGCGGTTTCCTGCGTTTCGATGAAGTCGCGCTTGAACTTCACCGTGATCTGGTCGGTGCCTGCCGCGATGGCGTCCACCGTTTCCTCGGCGCCGTTGACGATGCCGGTGACCGTGTCGCCCGCCTTATCGTGACCTTCGTAGCTGAACACTGTCGCCGGCAGGTAGTAAGTCGTCCCGCCATCGTCGCTCACGAGAACGGCGGCCGTGACGCCTTCAGCGATCACTTCGTCCGCGAAGCGCAGGGGGCCCAGCCCTTCATCACCTCCCGGTGCCGTGTAGTCGGTGATGTAGGACTGGCCGAGTGGTCCGCTATCGGTCCCGCCCAGGCCGTAGTAATACCTGATGTTGATATATGTCTTTCCTTCCGTCTGCGTGGCGCGCGCCGCGGCAGGCAGAGGCAGTTTCGCGATCCATTGCGCCGGCGGAAGTATGCCGCCGCTCCCGTCTTCAAAAAACGGGTCGACGTCGATAACGTTACCGATCGCTGTTTCCGTGCCGTCTTCGCCGACGAATACGAGCCCTATGGTATCGCCGATTCCGTAATCGAGCGGCGTTGTTTCCATGGGAAGTGTCAGCACGAGATCCTTCGTTTCCGTGCTCGCGAGCAGTAGATTGTCAGCGGGGGCGCCAGGAGGCACAGGCGCAAGATCCCCCGCGGCGAACTCGAGTTTCACCGCGATGGTAGCCCGAGCACCAGCCCTCATGCTGTCCCTGCGCATCAATGTCGCGGCGGTGGACGAATCGATCGCAACGGGCTTGCGGCCTGACGGGTAGCGGCGACGTGGTGTGCCATCCATGGCGAATTCCTCCTGAAAGGTGTGTGAGATAACCGAGCCCCAGCCTCATACCAGGGAGTAATGACCTTACCCATTCCCGTCGACATGTGCGATATCCCGGAGGTCGTAGGTATGGCGTTTGTGTGTCCGGAATCGGACGATCCACGTGTCCGGATACGGACACATCGGCGCAGTTTTCCTGCCGGACGTGATGCTCGCCGATTTCCATGCCGCAAAAGAGATGACAGCCGATAGCTGCTGCGCTAAACGAAGATCACGCATTTTAGGACTAATCCTATGGCGAGCGTGGCAACCCATGATGTGGAATAAGGCCTCCCCCCCCCCGCGCGGCCGATCAACGACCCTGACCGCCTCAGGCCGTCTTTGGGCCCGTGCCCCTATTCTATGATTCTTGAGCGAGCCATGACGAACAATCGCACCCGAGCGATACCCGGTCCACTGTCTGCAGCCATCGCGTGTGTACTTCTCTTGCCCACGGCGGATGCCGTCGCGGGAGTCGTCATTCCAGGCGGAATGCATACGGTGCAGGCAGGCGATCCTGCTGAGATGTGGCAAGTGGGGAACGGCGGGAGTTTGACGCTCGCGCCGGGCGCATCCGCGCTGGGTATCACTGCCCTGAGCGCGCGTATCGATATCGGCTCCGGAGCGACGATTGAGAACGCGGCTGGAAACGCCCTTGAGTTCGCCAACGGCACGAGCGCGACGATCGTCGGCGCCACCATCAGAAGCAGATCGGTCGACGAATCCGATATCGGGCTGCGGACGTACACGAGTGGTGCCAGCGCTTCGATCACCCGCGTGTCGGTGACGGCGAGCACGATCTCGGCAACCGGTCACGGACTATTGGTGACGGGACCGGGCGAGGTGTCGATTGATCGTGTCACGGCGACTTCGACGGGGACGAGCGCGAACGGTGGCATTGGCGCAGGCGTTTACAACGGGACGCTGAGTGCGACCGGATCGTCCATCACCGGCGAACGATATGGCGTAAGAATGCTTCATGAAGAGCGTGCGGATGCCTCGAGTGGCGGTCGGCATCTGGTGCTCGACGATTCCACCGTGACCGGTCGGAGCGAGGCGGCGGTCAGGGTGCAGTCGACAGCACGAAACGTTACCGATGGGACGGTCGAACTGCGCAACCACAGCAGGCTGGTGGGCGAGAACGGTGTCGCTATCGATGCGACCTCGCGGACGACGCTTGATCTGCTGGCCGATGCGAGCGATATCGTTGGTGATATCCACATCGCGCGTGGGGCCAGCGCTACGGTGGCCGATGGCACGGCGAACCTCAGACTCCAGAACGGTGCGGTTCTGACTGGCGCCATCAAGGGTTCGGTGACGGCGGCCGTGACGTCTTCGTCGATCTGGACCATGGCAACGGATTCGGAGGTCAACGCACTTGAGCTTTCGGATGCGACAATCGCATTTGCATCGCCGCCCCCGACATTGCATCGTTCGTTGGTGATTCATGGGGATCTTTCGGGAACGGGCGGTCTCGTCGCGGTACAGACGAACCTGGACCAGGGTGGCGACATCTCGGCCCAGGGCACGGACCGGCTGCTGATCGAAGGCAACGTGTCCACCACGGGTGCCACGACACTCGCAGTGAGCGGATCAGGCTCTGGGGCGCTCACCGACGTGAACCAGAACGGTGTCGTCGACGCTAACGAGGGCATCTCGCTGGTCCAGGTCGCCGGCGCGTCGCGTGCCGACGCGTTCACGCTGCGTGGCGGTTACGTGGCCGCCGGGCCGTGGCAATACAGGCTGCACGCGTTCGGCCCTGGTGCCGTGGATCAGGCGCAGAACGCGCTGCAGAATGGCGCGGCGCTCGCATGGGACTATCGCCTGGGTAATACCATCGTGTGCGAAAGCGACTGCGAGCCGGTCGACCCCGTCGTTCCACCAGTGGATCCGGTCGATCCGCCCGTGGAGCCGCCGGTCGAACCGCCGGTCGACCCAAATCCCGGCGACGGCGGCCGCGAGGCGGTCGTGCCGCAGATGCCGTCGTACCTGTCCGCGCCGGCCGCGCTGCTTACCTACGGCGACATGCTCAACGACGGCCTGCACCAGCGTCTCGGCGAGGTCCGCACGGGTATATCGAGCGACCCCGTCGGTGGCGAGGTCTTCGCGCGTTACCTCGGCGGCCAGCTGCGTTACACGTCGAACCTGTCGTTCAAACGCTTCGGCTACGACTTCGACCAGCAGGTCAACGCGCTGCAGTTCGGCGGCAGCCTGGTCGCACTCGATGGCGACAATGGGTCGTTGCGTGCCGGCTGGGCCGCCGACCACGGCACGACGCGCGTCACGCCGAAGGCGGTCGACGGCAACAGCTCGGCGAAGTACCGGGCCAACGGTGTTTCGGCATGGATCACATGGCAGCATGGCGGCGGGCTCTGGGTGGACGGCGTGATCGGTTCCACGCGCTATCGCGGCGATGTCGGCACCGATCTGCGCGGCTCCGACGTGGGACGCGTGCGCGCCAACGGCTGGACGATGTCGGTCGAAGCGGGCATGCCGATGGCGCTGGGTGGCGACTGGACCGTCGAACCGCGGTTCCAGCTGAAGCACCAGGCGCTGAACTTTCGCAACTTCACCGACGGCGACGGCCTCCTGGTGAGGCTCGGCACGGCGAAGCAGACGAGCGCGCGGATCGGCGCGCAGGTGTCGCGAAAAACGAACGTGCGGTTCATGCCGTATGCGAGCCTCGACCTGACGCACACCAGCCATGGCGATCCGGGTGTCGACGTCTCGAGTGCCGACTGGCATGTCGCCGAGCGCTTCGGTTCCGGTCGTGTGGGTAACGCGTATCGCGTCGCCGCGGGCGCCGTGAGCCAGCTGACCGATCACGTGCAGGTGTACGGACAAGGCACCTACCAGCATTTCGTCGGCAGCTACGGCATGCGCGGCTGGGCGGGCAACCTCGGGGTGCGCGTCACCTTCTGACGACGGGCGAATGACCACGGCGGCGCAGTCCATGTGCCGCCGTGGTGCCTTGCCTAGTCACCCGCGTCGACACCGTGAGCTGCGAACGGTTCGCGCATCTTGCGCGTTCCGTGTGCTGCGCATCCTTGGATCCTTCCTCGCGCGAGTCCTTGCGCTTCGATCCAGTCCTTTTGCGCGTCCTGCTCCTGGGGCCTTCCTTTGCGGGCGTCCCTTCCTGACCCGTCCGCAGCGTCCCGGTGTCGAGGGTTCAGGCTAATCAGGCGACGGCTCGACGAAAATATGCCTGTGGTTGTAGGCGTCATTGTCCGTTTCCGGACGTGCATCGCCCTGTTTTCGCGTGGAAAGTGTCCGCATGTCCGCGCGAAGCCCGTCGTATCGCGGCATGCGGTGCCGCGACGGCGAACGAGGCTGTCCGCTTCCGGACAGCGCCTTACTGGATGGCGATGATCCAGAGCGATGCGCCCTGGACGGGGGCGGCGGTCCAGTGCACGCGATAGCGTCCCGCTTCGCTTACCTGACGCCACGCGACCGCGCCCTGCACCCCGCTCTCGTCGGGTAGCTGCACGAACGCGTCGATCAGCGTGAAGCCGTCGCCCGGTGTCGCGGTCATCTGCTTCACGCCGCCGTCGCCCCACCAGAACGCGAGCAACGTGGCGGGTCCGTCGACCTCGATGGCATCGCTCGCGACGACGAGCGACGGGTCGGCATACGATTGCGCGAAAGCGGCGACGCGTCGTGCATCGCGTACCTCGACGAAGGGGAGCGACAGCTCGCCCTTCGGTTCGCCGCGCTTGACGATCGACACGGTGTGGCTCGGACCGCCTTTGCCACCGAGCGCCACCCATGCGTTGACGTTGAAGCGGTTGCCGTAGTTCGCGTAGGTCGCGGCGTGACCGAGTCGCTTCCACGTATTGCCGTAGGTGTCGCTCGGGCGCGCGTCGTTGCTCGCGTAGCCTGCGTTGAACGCGACGAAGACGCTGTCCCGTGCCTGCGTGGTCATGGCCGGCGTGGTCGCGGGACTGCTGCCGAGACCTTCGCCCTGGCCCAGGAAAACGTGCGCACCGAGCGAGGGTGCGGGGACGTCGGCGGCCATCGCCGCGGCGATCGATGCGAGCGACAGGGCGATGGCGATGAGCGGCGCGTGCGACGGCATGTCGCTTCTCCAAAAGTTGTACTTGTCACGATGAAGGACCTGCGCCACGCTTGGCGGAGCGGACCGCTGGCCGGAAGGGAGGTCGCGCGTACCGTTCCAGGGGAGTGGCGGCAGGTGGCGCACGAAACCGATTTTCTCGACCTCTACGGAAAGCTGCGGCTCGAGCCCGGCTGTTCCCTGGACGAATTCAAGCAGGCCTATCGTCGCAACGTGGCGCTCTGGCATCCGGATCGTCGCCGCGGATCGCGCGCCGACGTGCTGGCGGCGGCGCGGCTGCAACGTCTCACGGCGCAGTACGGCGCGGCGATGGACTTCTACCGGCGCCACGGGCGTCTGCCCGGCGCGCCGATTCCCGCAAGGCCCATCGTCGCGGAGGCGACGGTGGCCGACACGGTCGACATCGCGCCGCCCATGGAGGCGCGGCCCGCCGCGGCGTCCGTGCCGACGCCCGGTGGCCCGCCGCGAGGTCTGCCGCTGCGCTGGTGGTTCGCGGCGGTGCTCCTGGGCGTCGGCGCGGTGGTCTGGTGGATGTGGCCGGATGGCTATGTGGCCGATGTCGAAGACGAACCGCGCGCGCCATCCGCCGTGCATGCCGGGCAAACACCGGTGGTCACGATCGCCCTCGGCATGACGACCGACGAAGTGATCGCGATCGAGGGTGAGCCGACGCGCCGCGCCGACGATCGGTGGGAATACGGCCCGTCGTGGATCCGCTTCGAAGGGGACCAGGTCGTCGACTGGTACAGCTCGCCCCTGCGCGCGCTTCACGTCGTGTCTCCCCGACCGCGTCCGTGAGCTCATCGCCGCGCGGTCAGCGCGCGCCGCGGCCGAACAGCACCACTTCCACCGTCTCGATGAGGATGACCATGTCGAGAAACAGGTTGTGGTTCTTCACGTAGAAGAGGTCGTATTTCAGCTTCTCGGCGGCGTCCTCTTCGGAGGCGCCGTAGGGATAGCTCAGCTGGGCCCAGCCGGCGAGGCCCGGCTTGATGCTGTGGCGCAGGCTGTAGAAGCGGATCTTCGTTTCGAGGTCGGAGACGAATTGCGGACGCTCCGGGCGCGGACCGACGATGCTCATGTCGCCGCGGATCACGTTCCATAGCTGCGGCAGCTCGTCGAAACGCAGCTTGCGGCAGATGCGTCCCACGCGCGTGACGCGGTCGTCGTTGCTCGATGCCCAGCGTGCCACGCCGTCGAGTTCCGCGTCGGTGCGCATGCTGCGGAACTTGTAGAGCCAGAACGGCCGGCCCTGTTCGCCGACGCGTTCCTGGCGGTAGAGGATCGGCTGGCCACGCCCCGATTCGATCCGTATGGCCAGCGCGACGCCGAGCATGATCGGCCAGCAGAGCAGGGCGATCGTCGAGGCCGCGGCGATGTCGAAGGCCCGCTTGACGAACAGCGCGATCGGCGTCGCGTTGAATCCACCGGAAAACACCAGCCACGAGGGATCGAGCATCGTCAGCTGCACGCGGCCGGCTTCGCGCTCCACGAACGTGGTGAGGTCGGTGATCTGCACGCCGAGCTGGCGGCAGGCGAGCAGATCGTCCATGGGCAGGCTCCCCCGCCGGTCGTCGACGCCGACGACGATCTCATCGATACGTTCGCGGTGCGCGAGCGCGGCGAGGCTGCCCTCGGGCCGCAGGAGCAGCGCCTCGGGGATCGCGACCTTTTCGTTCGGTCCGCGCACGTAGCCCATGAGGCAGAAGCCACGCCGATCGGCGCGACGGCGCATGCGGTTGTGGATCTGCGCGGCGCGCTCGCCGGCGCCCAGAACGAGCACCCGGCGCTTCAGCGACTCCATCTCCACCATGCGCATGAAGAGCGCACGGAATCCGGCGGTCGCGAGAAAGCCGATGACGAGTGCCATGCCGAGCACGCCGCGTCCCACATAGGCCTGCGGAATCACGTAGTAGCCGACGATCAGCGCGAGGCCGCCCATCGCGAAGGCGATGGCGTGGCGTGCGAGCTGGCCGCGCCAGCTCATGCGCAGCGTGGCCCGGTATTCGCCGAGGGCGGCCATGCACAGGAAGATCACCACCGCGAACATGGTGGCGCGAGCCGTCACGTTCTGTGTCGACGCGGCGAGGTCCTCCGGCGAGGGAGCGAAACGGATCCACGTCGCGGCGTTGAGCGAGGCCGCGAGCAGGAGCAGCTCGCACGATCCCAGCAGCGTGAGCCAGCGCAGGATCGGCTGTCGGAACAGGCGAATCATCGGTTACCCCTCATGTCACGCGTCCCCAGCTGCCATACCGAGAGGCTAGGAACTGGAGGGCGGCGTGTCGATTCCACTTACGGTTCGTTCGCCGGCTAGGCCGAAAGGCCGGTCGGTCACGCCAGGCCGCTCCGCTCGCAGGCCGACAGCAGCACGCGCAGGTGTTCGGCCAGCCGCAGGCTGAGCGCGATCAGGGTGAACGTCGGAAACGCCCAGCCGCCGGTGGGGAAGGTCGAGCTGCCCGCCACATGCAGGTTGGCGATGCCGTGCACCGTGCCCATGGGGTCCACGACGCCGCGCGACGGATCGTCCGCCATGCGCGTCGTGCCCATGTGGTGCGCGGTCCCGTGGATGCCTGGAGGCCCTTCGCCCGCGATCCACGGGGCGGGATCGAAACGACCATTGCATGCCGCGGCGAGGCGGTCGCCGGCGAGCACCGTCATGGTCTGCCAGGTGTGGCGGTCGAGGTCGTTGAGGCGCCAGTCCACGCGCACGCGGCGCAGCCCGAGCGGGTCGCGGTCGTCGCCGAGGGTCACCCGGCTGTCGCGCTGGGGTGCCTGCTCGAAGAAACCCACCAGTTCGACGCGATCGCTGCGCACGGTCGGCCTGTCGGCGACCTTCTGCGCGACGGCGCGGACGACGTCACCGATGTGCAGTCCGAGGCGCACCGCGCTGATGACGAGATTCTGCTGCACCGCCACGCTGCCGCCTGGCCCGTTCTGCAGTGCCGCGGAAAGACGCGCTTCCAGCAGCGCGGCCTCGTTCCGCGTCGGAGGCCGAAGGGCGGCGCGCACGTCGCGAAGCGCACGGATGCCGCGCGGTACCTGGCCCTCGACCGGGAATGGGTGCACGCGGCCGTTGAGCGTGCGATGCCGGGACTGCGCGCTCATCGACAGGCCGATCTCGGGCGCCAGCGGCGCGCGCACCTTGCCGATCGTGCGCTCGTACGGACGCGTGACGATGTCGGGTTGGTCGGCGCGGATGCTGCCGATGGTCCCGCTCGGGTGGTCCATGAAGTATCGGCCGACCAGGTCGCGGTCGTTGCCGAGGCCATGTGGCGCGACCGAGTCCGACAGCAGCAGGATGCGCGCGTTCTCGATACCGCCGGCGGCGAGCACGTAGTGGCGCGCGAAGACGCGGCCACGGCGCCCGTCGAGCGTGCCGATCCTCGCGCCCGTGACCTGGCCGGCGTCGTGCGTCGCCTCGAGTTCCATGACGTTCGCGTGCAACAGCACCGTGATGTTGGGCGCGGCGTGCAGCTCGTCGCGGTACGCCTCGCCGAACGTGATCGGGCTGCGGGCGAAGACGAAGTTGGCCAGCGCCTCCGGATCCAGGTCGAGCGGACGTCTCGGCGGCGGGCCGTCGAACGCGCCGGGCCCGAAGCGATGGACGGGATCGATACGGCAAAAATCCCTCGCCCGTTCGTACCATGGTGCGAGATCGGCGTAGCGCAGCGGCCAGCCGCTGTCGGGTACCCAGTCGCGGGGTTCGAGATCGCTGTCCGCGAACGGAATGCATCCACCGCCCCACAGGGTGCAGCTGCCGCCGAACACGCGCATGCGCGAGGTGCCGGCGTCGAAAGGAAGGTCGCCGACCGATTCGCCGTCGTAGAGCGACTGGCTGCGGTCTTCGCCGGCAAGGCCGCCGCCTTCGAGGAGACAGACCCGCGTCGCGGTGCCGAGGAAGGCGCGCGCGATGGCGATGCCCGCAGGGCCTGCGCCGACGATGCACAGGTCGGCCTGGACGTCGTCCGGGATGGATCGATCCAGGTAGTCGATGATCACGGTGCTTCTCCCGGGGAATCGGCGTATGCGTTCATGTCGTTCGCTGTGGTTGCTGGGGTCAGGCGCCGTAGTACGCGCGATACCATTCCACGAAACGACCGACGCCTTCGTCCACGTCCACTTTCGGCGCGTAACCGGTGGCCTGGACGAGGGCGGATACGTTCGCCTCGGTATCGGGCACGTCGCCGGGCTGCAGGGGCAACATGTCCAGTCGTGCCTTGCGCCCGAGGCGTTCTTCCAGCACTTCGATGTAGCGCAGCAGCTGCACCGGTTTTTCGTTGCCGATGTTGAAGATCCGGTAGGGCGCGACGCCGCTGCTGCCCGGGTCGGGCCGCGCACCCGACCAGCGGTCGTTGCTCTTCGGCAGGGCATCGAGCGTGCGGATCACGCCCTCGACGATGTCGTCGACGTAGGTGAAGCTGCGTTTGTGATGCCCATGGTTGAACACCGGAATCGGCTCGCCGGCGAGGATCGCGCGCGTGAACAGGAACAGCGCCATGTCCGGGCGGCCCCACGGACCGTAGACGGTGAAGAAGCGCAGGCCGGTGCAGGGCAGGCCATAGAGGTGGGCGTACGAGTGCGCCATCTGCTCGTTGGCCTTCTTCGTCGCCGCGTAGAGCGTCAGCGGGTGCTCCGTCGGCTGGTGCTCGGAGAAGGGCAGGTGAGTGTTGGCGCCATACACCGAACTGGTGGACGCGAATACGAGATGCTCCACGCCGTGGCGACGGCAGCCCTCGAGCACGTGCAGGAAACCGGTGACGTTGCTCGAAACGTACACGTGCGGATTCTTCGTCGCGTAACGTACCCCCGCCTGCGCCGCGAGGTGCACGACGCGCTCCGGACGGTGCGTGGCGAACGCCGTTTCCATGGCATCGCGGTCGGAAAGATCGGCGTGTACGTGCGTGTAGCGGGGATGGTCCTGGAAATGGGCCAGCCGGGCCTTCTTCAGCCCGACGTCGTAGTAATCGGACAGGTTGTCGAGCCCGACGACCCGGTCGCCGCGCTCGAGAAGCCGGGTCGCGACGTGGAATCCGATGAAGCCGGCGGTGCCCGTGACCAGGATCTTCATGGGAAATCCGCAGGTCAGAGCCGGCCGTCCACCGCGTCGCGGGGCAGCACGTACTTGACGTCGTAGACGACGGAGAGCGGCTTGCCGAAGGCACGGATGCCTTCGGCGCCCAGCGCGACGAACTCGCGGTGGCCGACGGCGACGACGATCGCGTCGTAGGCGCCGTGCAGCGGTTCCTCGACCGGATCGATGTCGTATTCGTGACGCGCTTCGGCCCGGCGCACCCATGGATCGTGCACGTCGACCGCCACGCCATAGCTGCCGAGCGCGCCGACGATGTCGACGACCCGCGTATTGCGCAGGTCGGGGCAGTTTTCCTTGAAGGCCAGGCCGAGCACGAGCACGCGGGCGCCCACGGGGTTGATCCCCTTGCGGACCATCAGGCGCACCAGCTCGCTCGCGATGTACGGCCCCATGCCGTCGTTGGTGCGCCGACCAGCGAGGATCACATCGGGGTGGTGCCCGACCTGCTGCGCCTTGTGGGTGAGGTAATACGGGTCGACGCTGATGCAGTGGCCGCCGACCAGTCCGGGGCGGAACGGCAGGAAGTTCCACTTGGTGCCCGCGGCCTCGAGCACTTCGAGCGTGTCGATGCCGAGCTTGTTGAAGAGGATGGCGAGGTCGTTGACCAGCGCGATGTTGAGGTCGCGCTGCGTGTTCTCGATGACCTTGGCCGCTTCGGCCACCTTGAGCGAGCTCGCGCGATGCGTGCCCGCGGTGATCACCGAGCGATAGAGCGCATCGACGAAATCGGCGGCCTCCGGCGTGGAGCCGGAGGTCACCTTGAGAATGCTGGTGACCCGGTGCGTCTTGTCGCCCGGGTTGATGCGCTCGGGGCTGTAGCCGGCGAAGAAGTCGCGATTGAAGACGAGGCCGGAGCCGCGCTCCAGGATCGGCACGCACACTTCCTCGGTGCAACCGGGATACACGGTGGATTCGTAGACGACCACGTCGCCGGGCTTGAGCACGCGGGACAGCGTCTCGCTGGCCCTGACGAGCGGCGTCAGATCGGGTCGCCGGGCATCGTCGATCGGCGTCGGAACGGTGACGATGTAGACGTCGCAGCCCGCGAGTTCGTCGAGCTTGGAGGAAAACCTCAAACGCTTCGCCCCGGCGAGCTCCGCGGCATCCACTTCCAGAGTGGCGTCGAATCCCTCGTTCAGCTCGGCGACGCGCTCGGCGCGGATGTCGAATCCCACGGTGGCGTAGCGCTTGCCAAACTCGACGGCGAGCGGCAGGCCCACGTACCCAAGGCCAACGATGCCGACCCGGACCGTATCCAGCGAAGGCGCCACGAAACCGCCCGTGGCCGCCCACGGGCGGGCGCTGGCGACGGGTTCGGCCACGCCGGCATCGCCGGCGGCTACCCTGCGGCTCTCAGTATCCATGCCCTCGTCCTACCCCTTCGGTGCGTCGAGAAACCCCGTCTTGGCGGGGGCGACGAAAGCGTAGCAACGTCGCCGCCGGTTGCCTGTATGGCTTACGGATGTGAACGAATGGCCGATACCGCGCATCGGCCGGGGCATGAACAAGGCATCATGAGAACGTTTACAAGGGTGGTCCGCCGATATATGTTTCGTCCCGCCGGAGCCTGTGCGCCGGCCTTCGCCTACACGCAAAGGTTCTTTGGTCCACTCATGTCCGCGCGATCCTACCTGGGCTCGGTGCGCGTGGCCTTGCTGGACGACCATGCGCTCGTCCTGAAAGGGCTGATCGCGCATCTGGAAAAGTCACCCGCGATCGTCATCGTGGGCAGCCATTCGAGCAGCCGGCCATTCCGCGCCATGCTCGCCACCATGCCGGTGGACGTGGCGCTTATCGACTATTCGCTGGCCATGGACGACATCGATGGGATCGCCCTCATCAAACTGCTGCGTGCCGCCTACCCGAAGATGAAGATCCTCGTGGTGTCGGCGCACGACCAGGGGCTGGTGGTCCACAGTCTCCGCCAGGCGGGCGCCGATGCGTTCGTGGCTAAGAGTCAGGACCCCGACGACGTCATCCGCGCCATCGACGCCGTGATGACCGGCCGCGAGTTCCTGCCCGTGCGGGAAGGCGGCGACAGCGCGCCGCCGGCACCGGTGTCGCGCCTGTCGCCGAGGGAATGGGAAGTGATCCGCCAGCTCCTGGAGGGCCTGACCGTCGGGCAGATCGCCGCGCGGTCGGGTCGGAGCCTGAAGACGATCAGCACCCAGAAGTCGGTGGCCTACCGCAAACTGCGTATCTCGTCCGACAACGAACTCTACCTGCTGCGCGACTACGTGCTCGCGCTGGACGGTTCCTCGTCGTGAGGCGGGTGCTGGTGTTCGCGATGGTGCTCGTGGCGTGGGCGGGAGCGGCGGTCGCCGGAACGGCCGACCCCGACGCCCGGCGCACATGGATCGCCGAGCACCCCGTGCTGCGCATCGCCATCGACGCGCAGCAGGGCGCCGAGGTCAACAGCGGCAAGTCCAACCCGTTGGTCAGCCAGTATCTCGAACTGGTGGCGCGGCATACGGGGTTGCGCATCGTCACGGTGCGCACGCGCTCCTGGGAGGAATCGGTGCGGGCGTTCGAGGAGCGTCGCGTCGACATGCTGCCCTCGCTGAGCGACCGGCTGCTGATGGCCGACGTGGGCGCCACGGCGCTGTTGTCGCAGCCCTTCTATCAGGGCCGCTCGGTGATCATCAGTCGCACCGTGGGTCCGGCGTCGCTCGACCTGCGGGCGCTGGAAGGCCACACGCTGGCCTTCACGGGTGGCGGCGCCTACGAATCGTGGCTGCGGCGCGAGCATCCGGCGATCACCCGCCTGCCGCTGGCCGACATGCACCAGGTGCTTGCGGCTGTGGAAAGCGGTATCGCCGACGCGGGCATCGGCGTCGACGTGGCGTACCACCCGATCGTCCGGCGCGACTACGCGTTGAGCCTGCGCATCGCGGGCGACGTGCCCGAGATGCCGGTGGCGATCCGGGTGGCGGTGCACAAGGACGAACCGGCATGGCTCGGCATCGTCGACGACAGTGTTCGCGGCATCAGTGCCGACGAGAACCGCGCAGTGATCGAGCGCTGGCTCGAGGCGGCCTACCTTCGCGCCCCGACCCTGTCACAGGTGGTGTCGGCGTATCGCATCGAGATCGGCCTGGGCCTCGCGTTCCTCGTGGCCATGGTGTTCGCGCTGTGGCAGATGCGTCGCGCCCAGCTCGCCTCGCGACGGGGCGAGCGGCAGAAGACGATGCTCCTGGCGGTGATGAGCCACGAGGTACGCAACGCGGTCAACGCGGTGACGTCGTCGATCGAGCTGCTGTCCCGCACGCCGATGGAAGGTCCGCAGCGCGACCTCATGGCGATCGCGCAATCGAGTAGCCGAAGTCTTCAGAATCTTCTCAAGAGCGCGCTCGACTACAGCCGTTCCGAAAGCGAGGGATTCACCCCGGATCTCGCCTCGTGCGATGCCGTCGCCGTCGCACGTCAGGTCATCGAGGGGCAGCGGGCCGCGATCGAGCAGAAGGGGCTGGAAATTCGCCTCGACCTGCCGATGGGGCCGCTCCCTTGGCTGCTGCTGGACGAGACACGCGTCCGTCAGCTCCTCGAGAACCTGCTGTCGAACGCGGTGAAGTTCACCGAGCACGGGCATGTCGGCATCGCGCTCTGGCAGACGGCGGGCGACGCATCCGACGACGTGCGCCATCTGGTGCTGGAAGTCTTCGACACGGGCATCGGCGTCGCGCCCGAGCGGCAGCGCGAACTGTTCCGGCCGTTCTCGCAGGCGCACGGCAGCCATTCCGCGCGGCTCGGGGGCACCGGACTGGGCCTCGGCATCTGCGCGGAAATCGTGCGTCACCTCGGTGGGCGGCTGGACCTGACGAGCGACGTGGACGTGGGCACGGCGGTGCGCATCGAACTGCCGACCAGCCGCGTGCCGGTCATGCCGGTCGTCGACGACGCGCCCGAGAGCGCACCGGGCGTCGACATGCCCGAGCGCGGGCTGGTACTGCTCGTGGAAGACCATCCGGCCAACCGGCAGATCATCGCGGCGCAGCTGAAATTCCTTGGCTTCGACACGCATGCGGTGGACCACGGGCAGGCGGCGATCGACGCGTTCGTGCCGGGGCGTTTCGCCGGCGTGCTGCTCGATTGCGAGCTGCCCGACATGCAGGGCTATGACATCGCGGCCGAGCTGCGCGCCCGCGAACTCGCCAACAACGGTCCGTTCACCCGCTTCATCGCCATTTCCGCCAACGACGGGGAAGCCCATGTCCGGCGTTGCGGCGAGTCCGGTATCGACACCGTCCTCGGCAAGCCGCTGTCCCTCGCCGCACTGAAGGCGGCGCTCGCCGAGCAGGCCGGCCCGTCGTTCGTGGAGCGGACCTTCCGCGACGAATGCCTTTCCGATATCGAGGCCATCCGCGAGGCGCTCGAGAACGCCGATCCCGAGCGCGCGCTCGCGCTCGCCCATCGCATCAAGGGCGCCGGGCTGGTCCTCGGCCTCGCGCACGTCGCCGAAACGGTCGAGAAGGTGGAGGTGCTGTTGCAGGCACGGCCCGTCGTGCGTGGCGACATCGACGACCTGCTGACGGGGATCGTCGAGCGCATCTAGCGCGCTGCCCGGGTTGCAGGCATCGCCCCCGATTTGTGTCGTCGGACCGCGCCGCGCGTTTTCGTCAGACGCGCGGCCCGTCTCCCGTGCCATGCTTTGCCCTCCCATTCCAGACGGAGCCATCCCCATGGCGCGCTTCGACGCTTCGGCCAGCGGTACCTTCCTCATCGGCGGCGACATCGAGGTCAACCGCCTCGGTTTCGGCGCCATGCGCATCGTCGGCAAGGGCATCTGGGACGAGCCCGAGCGTCCGGACGCCGCGCGCGCCACGCTCGCGAAACTGCCCGAACTCGGTGTGAACCTCATCGACACCGCGGACAGCTATGGCCCGGAAGTGAGCGAGCGTCTGATCCGCGAGGTGCTCCATCCGTATGCCGGTCTGACGATCGCGACCAAGGCCGGCCTCACCCGCCAGGGACCGGACCTCTGGGCGCCCGTGGGACGGCCGGAATACCTGCGCCAGTGCGTGCTGATGAGCCTGCGCCGACTCGGCGTCGAGCGCATCGATCTGTGGCAGCTGCACCGGATCGATCCGCTCGTGCCGCGCGACGAGCAGTTCGGCGTCGTGCGCGACATGCAGAATGAAGGCCTGATCCGCCACGTCGGCCTGTCGGAGGTATCGGTCGAAGAGATCGAGGCGGCCTCCGCATACTTCCGCGTGGCCACCGTGCAGAACCTCTACAACCTCGGCAATCGCAAGAGCGAAGCCGTGCTGGATTACGCGGAAGCCAACGGCATCGGTTTCATTCCCTGGTTCCCGCTCGCCGCGGGTGCCCTGGCGCAGGAAGGCTCCGTGCTTTCGAAGATCGCGAGCCGGCTCGGTGCCACCAACGGCCAGGTGGCGCTCGCATGGCTGCTCGAGCGTTCGCCGGTGATGCTGCCGATTCCCGGCACCGGAAGCGTCGAGCACCTGGAGGAGAACGTGGCCGCCGCCGCCCTCGACCTCTCGCAGGACGACTTCGAGGCGCTCGAACGCGCGGTCTGACCCGCCCGTTCGTCGTCAGTGCAGCTTCACCGGCGGCAGGGTGGTGTTGCGTAGCCAGTCGGCCATGGACAGGGCCGTGGCACGCGGCCACCCGTGCAGCGTCGCGCGGTGCATGTACTGGAGCGAGATGTAGAGCATCTTCGCCAGCCAGCCGCGCATCGGGATCGGCGTTCTGCCCTTCGGCACGGACGGCAGTTCGCCGGTGGCATGGTATTCCCCGAGCGACACGAGCGTGCCCTTCGCGTGGTACACGAAGGGCACGACGGTGTCGTTGCGCAGGGCGCGCGGTATCGCCCGCGCCAGATAGCTCGCCTGCTGGTGCGCGGCCTGCGCGGTGGGCGGCACGCCCGGTCCCCCTTCGGTCGCCGCGGCGTACGCGCAGTCGCCGATGGCATACACGTTGTCGACGCCGATCGCCGCGAGGCGCGAGTCCACCACGATACGGCGGTCCTTCGACAGCTGGAAGGGCCCGAGCCCCGTCATCAGGTCGTGGCCGATCACGCCGGCGGCCCATACGCGGATGTCGCAGGTCACGACGCTGCCGTCCTTGAGATGGAACCCCGTGGCGCTCACCGCGTCCACGCCCACCCCCGTCCGCACGTCCACGCCCATGCGCACGAGAACCCGGTGAGCCGACGCCGACGTCCTGGGGTCAACAGCGGGGAGGATGCGCGGCGCGACGTCCATCAGCGTGATGTCGAGCTTGGACGCCGGATCGAGGCCACCGTAACGGTGCATGTCGTTGAACGCGTGATGCAGTTCCGCGGCGAGTTCCACGCCCGTGGCACCGGCACCCACGATACCGATGCGGATGCGCCGTTGCGGATCGCCCGCGCTGCGCAGGGCGAGCGCGAGAATCTTGCGGCGCAGGGCGATGGCCTGCGCGGGGCTGTCGAGCATGTCGCAGAATTGCAGCACGCCCGGCGTGCCGAAATCGTTGACCCGGCTTCCCAGCGCGAGCACGAGGGTGTCGTAGGCGAGGGAACGCGGCGGGAGGATCTTTTCGTCGGTCATCGGCAGCACGACCCCGTCGAGGTCGAGCCGGCGCGCGGCGGTGTCGACGCGCTTCAGCGCGCCTGGCTCGAAGCGGTAGCCATGAGCCTGCGCATGGGCGAGGTAGGGCACGGCTTCCTCGCCGTCGCCGAGAAGGCCCGCGGCGAGCTCGTGCAATCTCGGCTTCCAGAAATGACTGGCGTCGCGATCCACCAGCGCGACGTCGAACTCGCGCTGGCGTCCGAGCCGCGTGGCCAGCTCGATGCCCGCCGCGCCGCCCCCGACGATGACGATGCGGTGTCGTTGCGCTGCGGTGGAAGCGGTCGCCATGCGTGTGTCTCCTCGAAGGCCTGCCGGACGAGGATACCGGTCGGATCGTCGGCGGCTTGCGAAGACCACCTTCGTCATGTACACAACCGCCATGACCTCCTTTCAATCGCTCGCGGCCCTGGTGGATGCCAGGCTTGCCGCCGTCTTCGCCACGCTCGGACTTCCCGCGCATCTCGCGCGCGCCCAGACGTCCGACCGCCCCGAACTGGGCGATCTGCAGTGCAACGGTGCGCTGGCCGCGGCGCGCGACGCGCGTCGCCCACCGCGTGCCATCGCGGACGACGTCGCGCGGCTGCTGTCGGAAGACGACGCCTTCGCCGAGGTGTCGGTCGCGGGGCCGGGATTCGTCAATCTGCGCATAGCCAACGCGCTCCTGGCCGATCGCGCGGCGGCGATGGTCGACGACGCGCAGCTCGGCATTCCCGACGAGGGCAGGGGGCGTCTCGTCGTGCTCGACTTCGGCGGCCCGAATGTCGCCAAGCCGCTCCACGTGGGTCACCTGCGTTCGCTGGTGCTCGGCGAGAGCCTGCGCCGCATCCACGGCGCACTCGGCTGGCGCACGCATGGCGACGCGCACCTGGGCGACTGGGGCCTGCAGATGGGCATGCTCAGCGCCGCCATCCGCCGGCGCTCGCCCGATCTGCCGTATTTCCATGACGACGGTGGCGCCCTGCCTGCGAACGCGCCGGTGACCGTGGAAGAACTCGAAAAGCTGTATCCCGAGGCCGCGGCGGCGTGCCGCGCCGATCCTGGGCGGATGGCGGAAGCGCGTGCCGACACGGCCGCGTTGCAGGCGGGCGATCCGGGCCTGCTCGCGCTGTGGCAATCGCTGCGTGCCCTGAGCCTGCAGGCGCAGGTGCGCGATTTCGACGAACTGGGCGTCGTCTTCGACGCGCTCGATGGAGAGAGCGACGTGCGCGACGCGGTAGGGCCGCTGGTCGCCCGGCTCGAAGCCAGCGGCGTCGCGCGCCGGAGCGAGGGTGCGCTGGTGATCGACGTCGCGGAGCCGGAAGACGCCACCGCGATGCCGCCGCTGCTGCTCGAGAAAAGCGACGGCGCGGCCTTGTATGCCACGACCGATCTCGCCACCCTCGAAGCGCGCGCCACGATGCCCGGCCTCGCGCGCGTCGTCTACGTCGTCGACCAGCGACAGGCCCTGCATTTCGCGCAGGTGTTCCGTGCGGCCGGGAAGGCCGGCATCGGGTCCGGCGTGGAGCTGGTGCATGCCGGCTTCGGCACGGTGAACGGGCTGGATGGCAAGCCCTTCAAGACGCGCGCCGGGGGTGTGGCCCGACTCTCGGACCTGCTGGACGACGCCGTGGCGCGCGCGGAAGAACGTGTGCGCGAATCCACGGAAGGCGCGGCGATGGACGAGCGGTCGCGCGCGGCACTGGCGCGTCAGGTCGGCATCGGCGCGGTGAAGTTCGCCGATCTCTCGGGCGATCGGCTGTCGGGTTACGTCTTCGACGTCGACCGGCTGGTGGCTTTCGAAGGCCGGACCGGTCCCTACCTGCAATATGCGTGCGTGCGACTGCGTTCGCTGCTGGCGAAAGCGGGCGACGCGACGATCGGTCCGGTGGCACCCGAGGCCGACAGCGAGCGCGCCGTCGTGCTGTCGTGCCTCGGGTTCGGCGATGCCGTGGCCGCCGCCGGCCGTCAGTACCAGCCGGGTATCGTAGCGGACCACGCGTTCGACCTCGCCCAGCGCTTCAGCCGCTTCTATGCGGACTGCGCGGTGCTGGCGGAGCCGGATGCCTCGGTCCGCGCGGCGCGATTGGGACTCTGCATGCTCGTTCGCCGCGTCCTCGAGCGTTCGCTCGATCTGCTCGGCATCGACGTGCCCGAGCGCATGTAATCAGATGAGGGTGGGAGCCAGCAGGCTGGCTCCCACACACGACATCAAGCCTTCGAATACGCCTCGGTGGCATCCATCACGCGCGCCGAGTAGACGAGCGCGGCACCGGCATTGAGGGCCACCGCAACGCCGAGGGCTTCGGCGATTTCGTCCTTGGTCGCACCCTGCTTGAGGGCCTCCGCGGTATGCACGGTGATACAGCCGTCGCAGCGCGTCGTCACCGACACGGCGAGCGCGATCAGTTCGCGCGTCTTCGCATCGAGGTGGTTGGTCCTGGCGCCGGCACCCGAGAGCATCTGGTAACCCTGGACGGTGGCCGGGCTGAGTTTGGCGATTTCGCCAATACGGCCCATGAGCTGGTTGCGATAATCGACCCAGTCGAGCATGGTGATTCTCCGGTGGGGCGGCGGCACGGGATGCGTCGTCGATGAAGAGAATCATGAGCCGATCGCACCGCCGGGGGAACGCGCGCACGTCTCGTCTTCTGGCCCGAACGTCTCGGTCGACACTGGATCGGGAAGACCACAACGCCTGCACGAGACACGCGACATGACCCAACCCGTTCGCACGGTTCCCGCCGGATTCTTCGGCATGATCCTCGGCCTCGTCGGCCTGGGCAGCAGCTGGCGTGTCGCCGCTCGACTGTGGGGGCTTCCGCCGGACATCGGCGAGGCGATCATGGCCGTCGCGTTCGTCGTGTGGCTCATCCTCACCGCGGCGTTCTGGTACAAGTGGATCGCCCATCGCGCCGCGGCGCTCGAGGAAATCCATCACCCGATCAACTGCTGCTTCGTCGGACTGGCGCCCTCGAGCACGGTGCTCATGGCGGTCGTACTGGCACCCCACTTCCATGCCCTCGCGGTGATCGCGCTGATCGGCGGCGCCATCGGCCAGGTGGCCTTCGGTGTCTGGCGCTTCGGCGGCATGCTGGAAGGCGATCGCGACGTGTCCACGACCACGCCGGTTATCTACCTGCCGTCCGTCGCGGGTAACTTCATCATCGCGATCGGCGCCGGTACCCTCGGCTTCACCTCGTGGGGCATCCTGTTCTTCGGGGTTGGGCTCTTCAGCTGGTTCGCGCTGGAATCGATCGTCGTATTCCGTCTGCTCAACGTGGCCTCGCTCGCACCCCCGCTCCGTCCGACCATCGGCATCCAGCTCGCGCCGCCCGTCGTCGCCGTCGTCGCGTTCCTGGCTAACACGCAGGGCCACCCCGAGCTGTTGACCCAGGCCGCATGGGGCTACGGCCTCGTGCAGCTACTGTTGGTGCTGCGTCTGTTCTTCTGGATCACGAAGCAACCATTCGCGCCGTCGTACTGGGCGTTCAGCTTCGGCATCACCGCCCTGTCGACCGGCGCACTGGCGATGACCGAGCGCGGCGTGACGGGCGCCATCGCGCAGATGGCACCCGTCGTCTTCGTGTTCACCAACGTGGTGATGGCCGTGCTCATCGTGGGCACGCTGGTGCGCATCGCACAGGGCAAACTCCTGCCGTCCCCGCCACCCGCCGCGGCGGCGTCGCCGGCCTGACCACCGCGCGGGATCAACGCTTCCCGGCAAGGATCGCCTTGGCCGCGTCGACACCGATCACCCACGAGCCGGCCAGCATCATGGTGTCCTTGAGCACCAGGCGACCGGCGCCGGAAAGGTAGGGGAAGCCATGCTGGGCGTCGCCCAGCGCGGCGACCCACGCTTCAGGTGTCGTGAACAGGAACGACAGCGTGACCAGCGTGGTACCGAACGACAGAAAGGCGCCGAGCAGGCCCAGTTTCTTCGACAACGGATACGAGAGCACGAGCAGGGCGATCGTCAGCTCGACGACACCGAGGCCGGTCGAGAAACCGTACGTGTTGTTCGCCGTCTGCCATTCCCGCTGTTCGGGAACGAGCTGACCTTCGTGCGTCAGATGCGCCTTGTACTCGGTCGGGTGTTCGTAGAAGAACGACATCACGGGGCTGTTGGCGACGAACGGAGTGATGCTGTCGGCCTCGTAGGGCACGAACTTGAGCAGGCCGATCCAGATGAAGACCACGGCGATGGCGATGCGCATCAGGTTGGGGCCGAGGCGTTCGGTACGGACGAAAGCGCCGAGGGCGCGATGGAACAAGGTGTTCATGAGACGTCTCCACAGGACAGGCGGTCATCGGTCGATGTCCGCGACCCGACTAGTGTTGCCGGAGGCGTTGAGAGGATGAATACTCGGATATCTCAATGATTGGCGCGAACGTCTCATGGATGCCCTGACCCGAATCCTCGACCTGGCCAACGTGCAGGGTGCGCTCGACGTGCGCTGTTACCTCGCGGGCGGCTTCAGCGTCGAGCACGACGCGTCGTTCGACGGGGAAGCGCCATTCCATCTGGTGCTCGCCGGCACCGCCTTCATGGATCTCCCGGGCCTGCCCACCGTGACGATGTCGCCGGGCGACCTGATCGTGCTCCCGCGAGGCACGCCCCATCGCGTGCACGATGGCGGTCCGCGCTCGGCGGCGGTTCCGGTGCAGGTCGACCGCGACGCGGCGCTCCACATCAAGCGCAACACGCTCGGCCCTGCGGACCTCGATCTGCTCTGCGGCCGCTTTACCTTCGCACCGGATGCCGCGCGTCTCGTGTTCGATGCCTTGCCGGCGGTGCTGCACGTGAAGGTGTCCGAAGCGCACGGAAGCGCCGCGCTCGACGCGGTGGTGGCGATGTTCCGCGACGAGGTGAACCGGCTCGAGCCGGGCGCGCTCGCCGTGGTGACGTCGCTGACGCGCGCGCTGCTGGTGTTCGCGTTGCGCGCGTGCATGCGCGACGGGCAACTTCCGCCATCGCTGCTGTCGCTGATGGCCGAACCGCGACTGGGTCGCGCGGTGCTCGCCATGCTGCGCGAACCGGAACGCGAGTGGACCGTGGAACTGCTGGCGCGGGAAGCGGCCATGTCGCGTGCGACGTTCGCCCGGCACTTCGAGGCGCGGGGCAACGTCGCCCCGCACGAGGTGCTCACGCTCTTGCGGATGCACCTGGCAGGCGACCTGCTGCGTCGAGGCGACCTCACCGCGGGTGCCGTGGCGGACCGCGTCGGTTACCGCTCGGAATCGGCGTTCGGCAAGGCGTTCGTGCGCACGATGGGCGTGACGCCGGCGCGCTACCGGCGCGACCATCTCCACGCGCCGCCACCGGAAGCGACCTGATCCGCGGGGATCGTCAGAGCTTGTAATTGATCCCGAACAGTAGCGTGCGCCCGTACGTGTCGTACTTCAGCGGTCGGGCGACCTTCACATCGTTAGGCAGGGCGGCGATCTGCTGCGTCTTCTGCGGCGAATTCGTCAGGTTGTTCACCTGCAGCAGGATCGACAGGCCGTTCCACGTGCCATGGTCGAACGCGTAGCCCAGCTGGAAATCGGTCTGCTTGTCCGCGAGGATCTGCGTGTACCCGAGCTGGTCGAACAGGGCCACCGCCTCGCCCGTGAACGATGAACGATAGCGCTCGGCGACGCGCACCGACCAGCCGTAGCGCTCGTAGTAGAGCGCCAGGTTGGCGACCTTGCGCGACAGACCGGGAAGGGTCGACGGACTGCCGGCGATGCTCGATACCGCGCTCGTCGGCAGCGTGCTGTTCGTCAACGAGAAGTTCGCCTGCACGCCGAAGCCGGTCAGGGCGGGCGCGACGAGCGCGCCCTCGAGCGCGCCCGAGAGTTCCAGGCCCTGCATCTTGCCGCCCGTGCCGTTCTCCGGACGGGTGAACGAGCCGATGACGCTGGACGGCGTGAGCGTGGGCGAGTCGTTGACGTAGCGCGAGAAGTCGTAATCGAGCGTCGTCTGGTTGTAGATGTAGTTCAGCAGATTCTTGTTGAACACGGCGGCCGCGACATAGCTCGACGTACCGAAGTACTTCTCCCACGACAGATCCGCGCCGACGGCGATGTACGGTTTCAGTTTCGGATTGCCGCCGCTGCCCGACCAGAGCACCTGCCCGGCGGCGGGGCCGTCGTTGATCAGTGCCACCCCCGCCGACGTCGCCACCTTTTCGTCGTCGATGCGGCCACGCGCCATCGTCTTCGCCAGTCCGAAGCGCAGGTACTGTTTCTCCGCGATCTCGGCGACGAGATTCAGGCTCGGCAACACCTTGGTGTAACGCGTGCCGCCGGAGATGCGGCCGACGAGCGCGTCGCCGTTGGTCTGCAGGGCCTCGGACGACTGGTCGGTACGCACGGCCTGCACGCCCACGTTGCCGCGCAGCGGCACGTCGCCCAGGTGCGTGTCGATATTGAACTTCACGTACGCTACCGGCACCTTCTCGCGCACCGTGTAATTCCGGCTCCAGTCGGACTGCCCATTGCGCTGGGTCAGGTAGAACTGGCTTCCGAGCGCTCGCAGCACGTCGTAGTTGAGGATCGCAGGAATACCGCCATAGCCGAGGTCGGTCGTGCCATGCAAAGCCGATGGATCGATGGGCGCGGCGAAGCCGGGCACGTAGTCGTCGCTGGTCGAGCCATTGCCGTTGAGCCACGCGAAGAAGACGTCGGCCTGCTTCGTCTTCTCGCGGTCCGAATAGTTCACGCCAAGCGTCGCGTCGCTGAAGATCCACCCCACCGGATGGGTCACCTCGAGACGGAACGCCTTGATGGTGTCCTTCTGTTTGTCGAACTCCTGACGACCGTTGTAACCGTAGTTGTTCGGGTCGGTGAAAGCGATGAGGGATGGGTCGGCGAAATTCACGCCCGGACGGAAATCGGGATAGTGGTCGTGCACGGGCGTGGCGAAATCGACGGATGTGGTGGCCTGGTCCGGCAGGCCGGCGAAGAGGTACGCGTCGTGCAGCCGCTTCTTCGCACTCGAGTACGATGCGTCCGCCGTGACGACCCAGCCGTTGCCGAAGTCGTACTGGTTGTTCCAGCCAGCGGAGAACAGCTTGTCGCGTTCCTTCGTGTAGTCGTTCTGCAGGATCGATTTCAGTCCGTCGATGTGACCGGTGGTGACGATGGGATACGGCAGGGCCGGCACGACGCCGACGTTCGAATACGACACGTTGTCGTAGGGGCTGCTCGACCACTGGGCGCCGTTGAGGAACGTCTTCTGGTCGAACGTGGAGTAGTACAGGTCGAGCGTCGAGTGGTAATGGTCGTCCGGCGCCCATTCCAGTACGGTCATCAACCCGTTGCGCAACTGGTGCTCGGACTTCGCGCGCAGTTGCATGCCTTCCTGCGACAGCACGTTGTCGGGCAGGCCTGGCGTCCGGGGCGCGCCCCAGTTCGTCTCGGCGCCCTGCGAGCCGTTGTTGAGGCTCCACCACCACGCTTCGTACTGTTTTTCCTGTACCGGCGAATCGAGTTGCGCGAAACCGACGGCGAGGCCGAGCGTGTGGTCGAAGAACTGGTCGATGTACGACGCGCTCACGCGGTGGCCGGTATCGCCGACGCCGCTGCCATGGTTCAGGCTGCCATTGGAATTGTTTTCGCCGCGAAGATTGACGGCGATGGTGCGCTTTGGCAGGTCGAGCGGCTTGATGGTGTGCAGGTCGACCGTGCCCGACAGGCCCTGGCCGATCAGCGTCGCATCCGGTGTCTTGTAGACCACGGCGCCGCTGATCAGCTCGGAGGGATACTGATCGAAGTCGACGCCGCGGTTCTCGCCGATCGTGGCCTGTTCGCGGCCGTTGAGCGTGGTGCCGGCGAAATCGGGCGAAAGGCCGCGGATCGAGATCTGGTTCGCGCGGCCGCCCACACGCTGTGTCGCCAGGCCGGCGAGGCGCGCGAGGCTCTCGGCGATGCTGCTGTCCGGAAGCTTGCCGATGTCCTCGGCGGAAATCGCTTCGACGATGCTGTCGGAATTTTCCTTGGCCTTGATCGCGTTCTGGATGCTTCCCTGGATGCCGGTGACGACGATCGCATCGAGGTTGCTCGCCGCGTCGGGATCGAGCTTGCGCTTTTCGTTCGGCGGTACCTGCGAGGGCGGCGTCGCCGGATCTTGCCGAATTTGTTCCTGCGCATGCGCGACAGGTGCGCAAACCATCGCGAGGCCGAGGAGGCACGAGCTCGCGAGCGCGTGGGGACGAAGGGCGCGCGCGGCGTTGCCACGCGTCGTGTAGCGACGGATCATGCGTTTTTTCCCTGCGTTCGGTAGGAATCGCGGTCGCCCCCCAACGCCGCGGTCGCGGAGGATGGTGGAGCGATGCCAACGATGTCATCTGGCGACGCAGCACGAATGTGTCGCATCGTTCAGTCTCGCGTGACGCGTCGCAACATCAACGCGCCCATGCAAATCCGGCCGTTGACGTGATTTTTACCGTGCGCTATACCTGTGTCGGCGATGAGAACCTTCTCAAAGGGCATCGCCAAACGCCGCGTATGCATGGGGCATCGCGGTCGCGCAGCTCGCGAGTGAATGACGGGACAGCCTTCGATGCGTCGCCTCGATTCAACCCAAGCGAATACTGGCTGCGTGCTTGCGGGTCGCCCGTTCCCGTGTGTCATGGCCGACGGCCATCCGATCCTGGCGCGCGCCAAGCTGAGTGCGTTGCGCTCGCGCGGCAAATGCGTCGCCGGCTACTCGCCTCCGGTCACCCACCGCTGATCGACAACGACTGATCGGCACGTTCCTTCCGTTCCGACGGACGGCCTCCGTGCGCCCGCATGACTGCGCGCGCCCGGCCGTTCGCGCGCGGACGTCGCTACGAACCCGCCGATGGTCATGACGCTTCGCGCGGCGAGGGGCCGCGCGTCGACTCTTACACTTTCGCGGGTGGGGTGCATCGTGCGTAACGTTTATTGTCCGAACAGGAAATCGCTCGTGGTGGCGCTCTGCGCCATCCTCGGATCCGCCGCCATGCCGGCGATCGCGCAGCAGCAGGATCAGGCTGCCGCGGGGACGGAGGCGCCGAAGGAGGGCGCCGCGCCGGCGAAACCGGAAAAGGCCGTGCAGATGAAGGCGCTGAGCGTGGTGGCGAACCGCTACGACGCGACGACCATGCGCATGGATTCGGTGAACACCGTCGAGGTCCTGTCGGCGAGCGATCTTCAACGCACGGCCGTGCACAACGTGGCCGAAGCACTCGGCCTGATGTCCGGCGTCAACGTCACCACGACGGGCACCGGCTATTTCGGCGGCATCGACGGCGCCGCGCGCGGCGAGGGCATGTTCACGTCGGTACGCGGCCTGCCGTCGGAATACAACGTCAACCTCGTCAACGGGTCGAGCGTCGCGCAGGGCATGCCGTACAGCCGCAGCGTGCAGCTGAGCCTCCTGCCACCGTCGGGCTTGCAGACCATCGTGCTGAACAAGACGTCCATGGCCGACATGGACGGCGATGCGATCGGCGGCACCATCGATTTCCGCACGCCGGGCGCCTTCGATTTCAAGAAGGATTTCAGCGGCAGCGTCACGGCGAGCGGGCGTAGCGAGAGTCGCGCGCGCGATTACGGTGACAGCGGCCTCGGCGGCGGGCTCGCCGCGGAAGTGCAGGGCAAGTTCGGTTCGGAGAAACAGTTCGGCGTCTACGTCAGTGGGTATTACGACTACCGGAACATCGCCAACAGCGAGATCGGCGCGGCGGAAAGCGCGTCCAACGACGGATCGTGGGCGTTCCTGCATGCCACCGCTGAAGGCGACAACGCGCCCGGCTACGACCCCGCGCGCAATCTCACGAGCCTGGGCACGAACGTCGGCATCGCCTCGGGATTCGAACGTCGCTATGGTGGCAACTTCTCGTTCGACTGGAACGTCGATCCGACCCTTAAGGCGTATGCGAGGATGACCTACGCGTACGCGCTGACCGAGCAGAACACGACGTACAACCAGCTGCTTCCCTCCGACGTGACCTATGTGCCCACGGGCACCGCTGGCGTGTATGCGCCGAACATCGGGCGCATCGCGAACCGCTTCTGGTTCGAAACCAACCCCGAGCGTGCCGACCTCGCCACCTTCCAGTTCGGCGCGGACAAGACGGCCGGCGGCTGGACCATCTCACCGAACGTGTTCTGGAGCTTCGGCCACAACGACCGGCCGGAGCACGTAGAGATCGATGGGCGCGAAGACAAGTACTCGCAGGCGAATTTCGCCTACGGTGGCAGCTCGCTGCTCCGCTACGGGCGCAACGGATTCCCGTACCCGCAGCTGACACCCGGGCTGCTCGGCTCGGTGAACGACATCGGGGCGATGTGGGCGAACGATTATGGCGAAGTGACCCATATCCGCTCGGGCCAGAAACGCGGCGGCGCGAAACTGGACCTCCGGTACGACTTCGAGGACGGCCCCGTGTCGTCGGTGAAGTTCGGCATGAAGTACAGCGACAGCTCGCGCGAGTTCACGAACCGCGACTGGTCGACCGGCGGGATCAACGATGGCGTGACGACGCTGAACGACCTCGGCATCTTCAAGGGCGAGTACGCGTCGATCTTTCCCGACAAGTTCCACTGGCGCACGCCTGACGTCAGCCGCGCGGCCGTGGCGGCGCTGATCCGGCAGCACCTCCTGCCCTCGGATCTCGACACCTGCGGGTCGCTGGATTTCAACAACTACAATTGCGACACCATGCGGGGCACCGAGGCCGTCACGGCAGCCTACGCCATGGCGACGATCAACCAGGGGCCGGTGGAGATCATTCCCGGCGTGCGCTTCGAACACACGTCGATCCACAACACGTTCTGGACCACGCCGACCGATGCGGACGGCAACGAGCTGCCCGGCGCGTTCCAGAACAACCGTACGATCTACAACGAGCCGCTGGGCAGCCTTTTCGTCAACTACCGGCCGGGCGGCAACGTGGTGTTGCGCGGCGCGATCTGGCAGAGCTACACGCGACCGGCGTTCGTCCAGCTCGGGGGCGGCTCGCAGATCAATACGTCGGACGGCGTGACGACGATCACCCGCGGCAATCCCGATCTCAGTCCCATCAAGTCGACCAACGTCGACCTCGGCGCCGAATGGACGACCGACCGCGGCGGCTACGTGTCGTTGTCGACGTACTACAAGAAACTGCGCGACTACATCTACGACAGCGGCGGCGGCCAGGCCAATCCGAACACGACGGGGGAGGGCACGATCCTCACGAAGACGCCGACCAACGGCGGCGACGGCAAGGTGTATGGCCTCGAGGCGACGTGGCGGCAGAAGTTCCAGGACCTGCCCGAACCGTTCGACGGCCTGGGCTTCAGCGTCAACGCCACACGGCAGAACTCGAAGGTGGACCTCGGGCGCGAAGGCTTCGGTAACGAGCGCCTCCAGTCCGCGCCGCAGCGCATGGCGAACGCGGAGCTGTTCTACGAGAAGGCGGGGTTCTCGCTCAACCTCAGCTACCACTACACGGGCTCGTACCTGTCGACCTACGATTTCCTCAACCAGAACGATCCGTGGGACGATCTGTGGATCCGCCCGATCCGCCGTGTCGACCTGCACGCGGGCTACCAGTTCCAGAACGGTTTCCAGATGGACCTGCAGGTGAGCAATCTCACGAGGCAATACTCGTACTGGTCGCACATCGGCAGGAACAGCCTCGCGAACTCGGACATCGTGAATGCCGGCATGACCACGCTCGTCACCGTGAAGTACGCGTTCTGAGCATGCGAGCCGAATCGTCCGATGGCGCGGCGGGCGGGCAAGGCCTTCCGCCGCGCGCGATAGGCCTGTGGGGCGGCCTGTCGGCGAACGTGCTGAACATGATCGGTATCGGTCCGTTCGTGACGATTCCTCTCGCCTTGTCGGCGCTGGCGGGCCCCGGCGTGCTGCTGGGATGGGTCGCCGGCGCCGTGCTCTGCCTGTGCGACGGGCTGGTCTGGGCCGAGCTCGGTTCCACGATTCCCGAATCGGGCGGGCCGTACCATTACCTGCGCGAGGCCTATGGCCGCGAGCGGGCCGGCCGTCTGTTCGGGTTTCTCTACCTCTGGCAAACGCTGCTCACCGCGCCGCTGTCCATCGCGTCGGCGGCGGTGGGTTTCTCCCAGTACGCGGGCTACCTCCTTCCGGGGCTGGGAGATGCCGGGCGCGTGGCGCTGGCCGCGGGTCTGTGTCTGTTCAACACGGCGGTGCTCTACCGGCGGGTGGGGCAGATCCAGAAGCTCTCGCTGCTCGTCAGCGTGGTGGTGGTGGCGGCGTGCGCATGGATCGTGGTCAGCGGCATGGCGCATTTCGACATGGCGACGGCGCAGCGATTCCTGCATGCGCGTTCCGACGACTCGCATGGCTTCTGGCTAGGCCTTGGCGCCGTCGCCCTGATCGCGGTCTACGACTACGGTGGCTACAACAACGTCTGCATGCTCGGTGGCGAAGTCAGGCGACCACGACGGACCATCCCCCTCGCCGTGCTGCTTTCCATTCCGCTGGTCGCGGTGCTCTACCTGGGTCTCAACATCAGCATCCTCGGCGTCTTGCCATGGGAAGAGGCGGCGAGGTCGAAGGCCGTGGTCGCCGATTTCATGCAGGCGATTCACGGGCATGCCGGCAGCACGCTGGCCGTGAGCCTGATCCTCCTCGCGAGCTGGGGTTCCGCGCTGGTCGTGCTTCTCGGGTATTCGCGCGTTCCCTTCGCCGCCGCGCGCGACGGTCAGTTCTTCGGTGTCTTCGGACGGCTCCACCCGCGTGGCGGCTTCCCCACGGTGTCGCTCGTCTTCGTGGGCGTCACGTCCGCGCTGGCCTGCTTCCTCTCGCTGGAGCGCCTGATCGCGACGTTGATGGTCGTGCAGATCCTCTTCCAGTACATCGCCCAGTGTTTCGCCGTCGTGGCGCTGCGCCGTCGGCACCCTGCGGTCGATGCATTCCGGATGCCGCTCTATCCGCTACCGATCGTCGTCAGCGTGGTCGGATGGCTGTACCTTGTCGCCACCGCCGGCTGGACCGCGCTGCTCGTCGCGGTGCTGGCCGTCGTCGTCGGGAGCCTCATCTTTCTATGGCAAGCACGGAGGACCGGCACGTGGCCTTTCCAGCGCACATGAAACCGTGGGACGTCGCCGTCGTCGGCGAAATCTACGCGGACCACGTGTTCAGCGGTTTCCCCGCGTGGCCGGCGCCGGGCGAGGAGGCGTTCGCCGAGCGTTACAAGCGCGAGCTCGGCGGCGGCAGCGTCAACACGGCGTGCGGCCTCGCGCGCCTGGGGCGGCGCGTCCGTCTCGTCGGACTCATCGGCGACGCGGACTTCGACTGGTTCGAGAGCCGCCTGGCCGAATTCGGCGTGGGCATGGGCGGCATCCGGTTGGGTACCGACGGTACCGGTATCACGATCAGCGTGTCGATGCCGGACGACCGTTCGTTTTTCACGTATGCCGGTGCGAATCGCGGCCTCCCCGATCTGCTCGACGTCCCCGCGGTCGTCGCGGATCTGTGCGCCGCACGACATGTCCATTTCGCGATGCCACTGGGACGCGAGCTCGCCCAGCGCATCCTTCCGCCGCTGCGCCACGCCGGCTGCACGACCTCGATCGACGTCGGGTTCAGCCCCGACTGGTTGCGTGATCCGACCAACGTCGCGACCTGTCGCGAAGTCGACCTGTTCCTGCCGAACGCGACGGAAGCCGCGATCGTCGCCGGCACCACGGGCGCCGACGCGTACGCCGCCTGGGCGCGCGCGACGGGACTGGTGCGCTCCGTGCTGAAGCTCGGTGCCGACGGCGCCTGGTATGTCGACGCCGGCGTCGCGGGACACGTCGCCGCGCCCCGTGTGGATGCCGTCGATACGACCGGGGCCGGCGACGCGTTCGACGCGGGCCTCATCGACGCCCTGCTCGACGGCGAGCCGCTCGAGCGCTGCGTGCAGTTCGCCTGCGTCAGCGGCGCACTCTGCACCACCGCGGCGGGTGCCCTGCAGGCCTTACCTCATTCTTCTCAGTCAAGGACTCTTCGTGAGCGCACGTATGGATCGTAAGATCGCATTGGTCGGAGGCGGCGGTGTGCGGTCGCCTCTGGTGGTATTCGGTGTCAACGAGGCCGCCGAAGCGCTGGGCGCCGCGGAAATGGTGCTGTACGACCCGGATCCCGCTCGCCTCGGCATCATGGTCGACCTGGGGCGCGCCGTGGTATCGCGGTTCGGCGGCGCGCTCAGGCTGCGCGGTGCGACGTCGATCGAGGATTGCATCGAAGGTGCGGACTTCGTGCTCAACAGCATCCGCATCGGCGGCATCGCCGGTCGCGCGGCGGACGAACGCGTCGCCATCGAGCACGGGTATCCCGGCCAGGAGACGACGGGTCCCGCTGGCGTCGCCATGGCCCTGCGCACCGTACCCGTCGCGATCGAACAGGCGAAGCTCGTCGAACGCCTCAGCCCCGACGCCTGGCTGGTGAACTTCACCAACCCGGCCGGCCTCGTCACGCAGGCGGTGAGCGACCACAGCAAGGCGCGCATCGTCGGCATCTGCGACACGCCCACGGAACTGTTCCACAACATCGCTCGCGCGCTGGGGGAGCCCGCGCACGAGGTCGAATGCGACTACGTGGGCCTGAACCACCTCGGCTGGGTACGGGGCGTGCGGGTGCGTGGCGAAGACGTATTCGACCGTTTGCTCGACAGCGAGGCCATGCTTCGCCAGCTTTACCTCGCGCCATTGTTCGACGTGGCGATGATCCGCACGCTGCGACTGATTCCCACCGAGTATCTGTTCTTCTACTACGAACGCCGGCGCGCGCTGGTGAATCAGCGCAGGCAGGGCGGCAGCCGCGGTGCGGAAATCCAGCGGCTCAACGACGATCTGCTGGCGACCCTTCGCTCGCGGCTCGATGCGGGCGAGGGCGACGCGGCAGTGGACATCTACGCGGCCTATCTCAATCAGCGGTCCGGTTCGTACATGAAACTGGAGGCCGAAGGCGGCTCGGCGTTCGATCAGGGCGTGAGCCTCGAAGGCGATCCATTCCGCGTGGCGACGGGATACCACCGCATCGCCATCGATGTGATGAGCGCGCTGACCGGCGCGAAGCCCGCGCGCATCGTCGTCAACACGCGCAACGGCGGCGCGCTGCCCGACCTGCCCGACGACGACATCGTGGAGATCGCTTCCGACATCGCGTTCGACACCATCGTGCCGCGCCCGATCGCTCCCTTACCGGACGCGGTCCACGGCCTGGTACGTTCGGTCAAGGCGTATGAACGCGCGGCGATCGCCTCGGTGCTCGACGGCAACCGGCTGGACGCCCGCAAGGCGATGCTCATCCATCCCGCCATCGGCCAGTGGTCGCCGACCGGCGATCTGCTCGACGCGATGCTCGGGCATGTGAACGAAGACGGCGAGTGCGTCTGCTCGGGACCGGTCGGTTGACTGATTCTTCCACCAGAAAAAAAGCCGCTCCCCGGGGGAGCGGCTTCAAAGGGTGTCACGCTTTTCTGATTCTTATTTCTTGATGAAGGCCAGGAGATCCTGGTTCAGCTGGTCGGCGTGGACCGTGAGCATGCCGTGCGGGTAGCCGTCGTAAAGCTTCAGTTCGGCGCCCGGGATGAGCTTCGACGAGAGGAGGGCGGCGTCCTTGTACGGCACGATCTGGTCGTCGGTGCCGTGCATGACGAGCGTCGGGACCGTGATCGCCTTCAGGTCTTCCGTGAAGTCGGTTTCCGAGAACGCCTTGATGCAATCGTAGTGAGCCTTGATGCCACCGATCATGCCCTGGCGCCACCAGTTGCCGACGACGCCCTCGAGCGTCTTCACGCCCGGACGGTTGAAGCCGTAGAACGGAATCGGCACGGCCTTGTAGAACTCGGCGCGGTTGGCGGCGAGATCCTTGCGGAAACCGTCGAATACCGACATGTCGAGGCCGCCCGGATTGGCCGGGGTCTTCAGCATGATCGGCGGCACGGCGCTGACGAGCACGGCCTTCGCGACGCGACCCTTGCCGTGGCGCGCGACGTAGCGAGCCACTTCGCCACCACCCGTCGAGTGGCCGATGTGCACGGCATTCTTCAGGTCGAGATGGGCGGTGAGTTCGGCGACGTCGGCGGCATACGTGTCCATGTCGTTGCCATGGTCGGTCTGCGTCGAGCGGCCGTGGCCACGGCGGTCATGCGCGATCACGCGGAAGCCGTTGGCGAGGAAGAACATCATCTGGGCGTCCCAGTCGTCCGCGCTCAGGGGCCAGCCGTGGTGGAACACGATGGGCTGACCGGTGCCCCAGTCCTTGTAGAAAATCTGGGTGCCGTCTTTGGTGGTGATGAACGACATGGAGCTGTCCTTCTTTTTCGAGGAAGTGGTAGCGGGGGCGGCACTCGCCTGCGAGGCGGCGGCCATCGCGCCGGCACCGACGAGGGTGGCGGTCGCGGCGGCGCCGGCGCTCACGACGAAATGGCGGCGTCCGGCATCGGGTGCGAGTTCATGGGAATCGGTCACGGGTATCTCCTTGATGGGCGCGCCCATTGGAAGAGAACCGTGCGGGCGCGCGCTAGGACATCCGTGCGGTCTTTTTGCTGACACGATGGTGACGTCGTCGCCTATCGACGCGGCTCGCGGTCGGCGGCTTCTTCCACCGTGAATGTGGTCTCAGGCACGGCCTCGAGGCGTGCGCGGGGGATGGGCTCCCTGCTCAGGTCGGAGAAACCGTAGGTGCCTTCGTCGATCTTCTCCAGCGCGCGGTCCACGGCAGCGAGCCGGGCTTCGTCGTGGGCCAGCAGCGCCTCGTCGTTCTCCTGCTGTGCGAAGCGTTCGCCATCGTCACCGGCGTCCTGTGGCTCGCCGCCGGCGGCAGACTGCAGCAGTTGCTCGTCGGCGCCCGCGGCATCCCCTGCGGCGATGAGCTGCTGCCGCAGCGTGAGCAGGCGCTGCTTCTGGCTCGCGAGGAAGGCGTCGTCGAGGTGGGGCGTGGACATGGGTGAACTCCGTGGGGCTGGGAAAGCGGGTGGTTTAACAGGGAAGGGTGCGCGGGGATTGTGGATTCCTGTGCCGGCGAGTGGTTAGGATGGCCGCTCATCGTCGCACGGGGAGTCCACATGAATCGCAAGCCGTTCAAAGCCCTTGTCGTCCTGCTCGCCGGCCTTGCCGCCGCGCCGGCGTTCGCCGCGACGCAGGCCGACGAGGGCGCCGTCCTCGCGCCCGTGCACGCGATGTTCGCCGGCATGGCGAAATACGATCAGGCCGCCATGCGGGCAACCGTGCAGCCGGAGGGTAGTGTGGCCCTCCTGCGCGATGGTCAGGTGAAACGGATGACGCTCGGCGAATTCGTCGATCACGTGAAGCCCGGCAAGGGGAGCATCGAGGAGCGCATCCACGATCCGCTGGTCCGCATCGATGGCGACCTCGCGATGGTGTGGGCGCCGTATGAGTTCCTGGTGGACGGAAAGGTGCATCACTGCGGCTCCGACCTGATCCACCTCGTACGCACGCAGGGCAAGTGGGTGATTGCGGGCATCGCCGACAACAGTCGCACCGACTGCCCGGCGCGCTGATCGCTAAAGGATGGGAGGCACCCGCCGTTACGCTCCACACAAGGAGCGTCCGCGAAGGTGCCATGATCCCCGTCCTCACATCCGTGTCGCCGCCATCGGCGGCATCGCCTCTCGCGACGCCGGTCACGGCCCGTGCCGCCCCCGATGGCCCGCGCCAGCTACCCTCGGCGATCGTGAGCCTGTCCGGTGCGCAGTCCGCTCCCGCCTCGCCGGTCTACGTGAAGCCATCGCCTGTCGTGTGGCAGGTGCGTTCGAACGACGCGGTGACCTTGAGGATGGCGCGGCAGTACGCCGCGCCGACGGACACGGGACGCTTCAGCGGTCTGGGCGCGGCGCTGGTGCAGAACTTCGCCGCCGACGGCGGCGAGTTCGTGCAGTCGGTGTCCATCGGTGCATCGTCCGGGGCCGCGGGCACGGCATTCCGGTTGTCGGTCGCCACGGCGAGCGGCGCGCACGTCACGTTCGCGGTGATGGGGGGCGAGGGGGAGCTGATGGTCCAGGCCACGGCGAGCGGTTCGTTCGACGACCGTGAGAGGGCGGCCGTGGGGCGCCTGGCCGACGGCTTCCAGAAGGCGATCGATGGCCTCCTCGCCAAGCCGCCGGCGATCGACGTCACCGCACTGGCATCCTTCGACAGGACGGTGTTCGGGTCGATCGACATGTCCGCCAGCATCGGCACGGAGACGCCGACCACGCTCGCCATGCATGCCGACACGACCTCCCGCTCGCTCAAGGTGGTCGCCGCCGGTGGCACCATCGACATCGGTGTCGACGCATCGAACCCCGCCATGCTCGGCACGGCCGCGCAGCGCAGGAACGCGATGGGCAATTATCTCGAGCAGGTCGACAAGGCCACCGCGCGTGGCCACGGCGATCGTGCCCTCGCCACGATGTACAAGGCCGCGTTCACGCAACTGCATGGCGCCGACGACGTGCCGGTGGGTAACACGCGGCCCATGGCATCGGTGCTGTCGAAGTCCGAGCATGCGATGCTCAGTGGCCTCGCCGATTTCCGGGCGAGCATCTCGCAACGCCCGGTCGCCTCGAATCCGATGCGCGCCGACGAAACCGACGGTTTCTCTTACGACATGGCGCAGGAAACGCACATCGCAAGCCCCGGCATGCGCGATCGCGAGCTGTCCCAGCACCGATCGACGCACCTGCTTGCGAGCTTCCACTCGCCGCTCTATGCCGGTGCCACACTGTCGCTGACCGACAATCCCACGTCGCAGAATTACATCTATACGCAGATCGACGATCGATCGGACAGTCTCGCCGAGATCGCCTATCGCAACGGCGTCCTCGTAAAGGCGACGCTCAGCCAGTCGGCGAGCCAGTCCACGCGCACCATGAGATACATCATGGGCAGGCTCGTCGAGGATACGACCGTGCCTGCGAGTCGTTCGTCCACACAGGACATGCTCGAACTGCTGCGCGACGCGGAGGATGACGGAAAGCCGCCCACCCGTGCGCGCGAAGCCCAGCGCGAGCGGATCCATGTCGCGGTCAACGAGCGGATGACACTCGAGTCCGATCCGGCCCGGCTATGAATAACCCGGCCGCCAGGGGCGATGCCACCGGCGGCCGGCCAGTCGATGCAGAGGGGTCAATGGGCGGGCGCCGGCTCCTGTTGCAGCGTTCCCAGATCGGCCCCGGTCACCGGATCACGTTCCGGATCCGACGCGCCCCTCGCGGCAAACGCCTTCACCGCCGCCTTCTCTTCGGCAGTCATCTTCACCTGCGCCGTGCCGTCGCCGCCATCGACGGGAAGGTTTTCTTCGTCGGGCACCATGATCTCGCTGAAGCCCTTGCCCTCGCACCACGGGCCCGTCGTATCGCCTGCGCCGCGCGACGCGTTGACGTAAGTGTCGGTGAACCGCGGATCGCCGGGCAGCTTGCCGGGCGGGAAGCTCTTGTCCATGGCATAGAGCGCTTTCTCGAACGACTTCTGATGAGCGATTTCACGCGTCATGAGAAAGGTGAGAGCGTCCCGCACGCCGGGATCGTCGGTCACGTTGATCAGGCGTTCGTAAACGATCTTCGCGCGTGCTTCCGCCGCGATGTTGGAGCGTAGGTCGGCCGACGGCTCCCCGATGGAGTCGATGTAACCGGCGTTCCAGGGCACGCCCGCCGAATTCACGAGCGCCGGGCCGCCACCGTAGAGCACCTGGGTCACGTGGCTGTCGTTGCCCGCGCCTTGCAGCGCGCGGAACATTTCGGCTTGTTCGTCCACGGTCTCGGCAAGCAGGCCCTTGGCGCCGCGATTGAGCATGGCGACGATAGACCCGATGACTTCGAGATGACTCAACTCTTCCGTCGCGATGTCCAGGAGCATGTCCTTACGGCCCGGATCCTCCTCTGCCAGGGCCTGGGTGAAATATCTCATGGCGGCCGCTAGCTCGCCCTGGGGGCCCCCGAACTGTTCGAGCATGAGGTTGGCGAGCGCTGGGTTGGTTTCGCTGACGCGGACCGTGTACTGCAGACGTTTGTTGTGATTGAACATGCGAGGTCAGCTCCGGGCTGGCGTGGCTGGAGATCGCATGGTCGGCCGCGCGGCGTGGATAGCGGGAACACCGTGCGTGATCGGCCGTGCACTCAGGTGAAGGGCCATGCGTTCCATGGATTGGCACGCCTGGGCGTAAGGCCCGTCTTCACGGATCGACGGTGCCGGCGTGACGGGCGTGCCTCCATGCTTCCGCTTTCGGACAACGGGAGACAGCCATGGGACGCATCGCCGGGAAGGTCTATACGGAAGCCACCGATCTTGCGCGGCTCGAACGTCGGGTCACGGAGCTCCCCGTCAATGCGCGCGTGCGGGTGCATACATGCGACAGGGGCGCCATCGAAGGGGTCGTCACGGTGACGCCCACCGTGCAGGCGTTCCGCGACGCCGCCGACAACGAGGGCACCAATGGAGTCGTGAAGCTGGAAGATCCCGGGAGGCCGGGCTGGACCGAGCTCGTCTGGCTCGACGAAATCACCCGGGTCGACCACCTGGATTCGGTGACCAAGGGTTCGTCCCGCGCGTGATACCGCCACGTTGCGCTCACGGTGGCGCGAGCATGCTCACCGCTGGAGGTGACCCATGATCCTGACCATGATGTTCCTGCTCGGCACGGGTGGCTCACCCGTCATGCAAGACCGGACGGCGCCGACGAACGACGATACGCAGTCGGTCAACGGTGGCAAGCCGCAGAACGTGCGCGAGACCCGACGATCGAAAGAGCGGGCCGGTAAGGAGCACATGGACGACGGCATGAATTCGAAGCGAGAACCGGATCCGCGACCGCGCGACGCGTATGGCACGCCCACCGTCACCCCGCCGCCCGGTCAGGGTACCGATAACGCGGGCGGCATTCCCGCTGCCGCCGACCCTTTGAAGTCGAAGAAATAGTCTCCCGGATCAGTGGCGCTCGCGCTCACGCCACGAGTGCGGTGTGCTTCCCGCGAAGCGCTTGAATACGGTGGTGAAGTGGGCCTGCGTCCGGAACCCGGTTTCGAGGGCGATTTCGATCAGCGAGAGATGTCCGCGGTCGAGCAGTTCCTTTGCGCGCTCGATCCGTCGAAGTTGCAGGTACTCGTGTGGTTTGTGTCCCGTTGCCGCCCGGAATTGAGCGGCGAAGTGCATCGGTGACAGTCCGGCGGCACGCGCGATGTCGGCGAGCGTGATCGGTTTGTCCAGGTTCGCCCCGACGTAGTCGGTGACACGTGCCAGTCGCCAGCCCTGGATCGTGATCCGGGGGGTGGCATGCATGCGCTGTGCCCCCGACATGCGCAAATGGAACAGGCGCGATGCGATGGGACGCCCCAACGACTCGGCGCTCAGGACGCGACAGCCCGTGTCGTGTGCCGCCAGCAGGGCTCGTGCCAGCTTCTCGATCGCATCGTCGCGATACACACCCGTCAGCGGTGCCGCGTCGATCGGCCCGTGTTCCGCGACGAAGGCATCGACCATGCGCAGATGCAGGCAGTCGATAGGCTCGCCGAACGTCGCATGGATAGCCTGGCCGGGCGCGGTGACGACCACGCTGCCTGCCGGAATCACCCCGTCGGATAGCGATTGTCCATCCACGCGGATCGTGCCGCGCGTCGCCCGGAGGAAGATCGCCACGACGTGGCTGTCGCCAGGCGTGATGGCGTGGAGGTCATCCCGGGGCGGCGAGGTCCAGCGGGACGCGACGACGCGATCGTCGCAGCGCGTCGAGGGTATCGGTTCGCGCCAGGCCAGTTCCCGGTACACGATGGGGTGGATGGCCTTTTCGTACGCGCGTTCCGTGCGGCCTGCCTCCCGTAAATCGTCCGGCCCTGCAAACATCGGCATCGACACGACGGCTCCCTCCCGACGGTGGGTCGCAAGATCCCCTGTGCCACGCCTTCCCCCTGGCGACATGGCGCGTTTCCGGTGGCTTCCGCGATAACTTACGCCACTCGGGCCGTCAATGGATATCCATGCGTAAAGCGTGCCATGCGGATGCGTCGATGCATACGCGGGGACCGGCCGGGTTGATGTCCATGCCCCAGTGGGAAGGCATGCCCGCGACGAGCCACCAGAGGTCCGTCAGCCACGGGTGGTGCGACGGATGGGCGGCGGCATACCGACAGGCGAGCGGCTCGGTGGAAAAGAGGACGAGACACGTTCGGCCGGAGCGCAGGGAAACGAGGGGGCGGGCGTCCAGGGCGGACGTGCCTTCGACGAGGATCAGGCCCTGACTGGCAAGCACCGTCGCGAAGAGCGCCCCCAGATCCGAGCGATGGGCGCGGTAATCGAGCACGGCCGAATGGAGTCCGGCCAGGGCGATCGACGATGGGCTCATGACGAATGCGGATGGCGAGGCGTCCGGAAGGCATCCAGCGACCGGCGGGAAGCCGTCCGGGCGCTGGATGTCTCCCTCCGGAGCGTCAGCCGTGGGACACCGAAACGTAGTCTTCGTACTCCTTCTTGTTCAGCACGCGATCGTGGTCGATGTCGGCGTCTTCCCAATGCGACTTGAGCCCTTCGAGCCGGGGATATTTCTTCTCGAGCGCGGGAGTGATGGCATCGCGATTGATGCGCATGTCGCCCGCTTCGGTCTTGGTCGCGAGCTTCGCGAAGGGCGGGTAATCCTTGCCTCCGTCCGCCATGACGACCTGGCTGAAGAACGCCGAACCCGCAACGGCGACGGCGACGAGGAGGAAACGATGTGACCTGGGCAGCATGGTAAATCTCCTTCTTGGGTTGGCCGGCGTCGCCGGCGGAAGTCGGGCGCTAACGCTGCGCCTGGAGGGTGTCCGCCACACGCGCCGCGATGTCGTCTTCGGACAGCTTGCGGCCGTAATGGTCGAGCAGGTTTCCTTCCGGTCCGACGAGGTACAGCACGGTCGAGTGATCCATCATGTAACCGCCGGCCACCGGTACCTTGCTGAAATACACGTGGTACGCGTCGGTGACTTGTACGATCTGAGCGTCGGATCCCGTCAGCCCCACCACATTCGACCCGAACGCCCGTACGTAGGCCTTCATGCGTGCACTGTTGTCCCTTGCCGGGTCGACGGTCACGAACACGGGTGTCACGTCGATGCCCGTCTTCGTGCGCACCGACCGGGCGACCTGCGCGATCTTCGCGACGTCGACCGGACAGATGTCCGGGCACGACGTGTAACCGAAATACATCAGCAGCGGCCGCCCGCGAAAGCTACGGTCCGTGACGGTATGGCCGTCCTGGTCGACCAGCTGGAACGGGCCGCCGACCCCGGACGTGGCAGCGTATGCGGTGAGGGGCACGACGATGAACATCCCCATGTAAAGCCAGCGAGTCATCAGAAGGCTCCGTTGAGCACGATCTGCACGCCCGCGACGTTGGAGGTCTGCCCGCCCTGACGGGAGCGACCGCCGGACAGGCCAAGGTCGATCAACCCGGTGAGGTGGTACACCACGCTCGCCTCGGTGAGGTATTCGTTGCTGGTCGGCGTGCCGACGGGCGAGATCCGCCGGTTCGTATGCGTGAGGCCCCACGCGAAGCGACCCGTATCGACGGTCAGTGACGTCGTCAGGTAGTGCGTGTCGTAACCGGGCACGCCGTTCTCGTTGCTGACGCGCACGTATTCCACGAACGGCACGAGATCGACGTAGCGTGCGGAGAGTGTCGGCGAGAGCAACGTGGTGGGTTCGATGGGGATGAGGTAGCGCACGGAAGCCGTGCGGAGTCGTTCGTTCGATGCGGTGGGATTGGCAGCGTTCGCGTCGCCCTTCTGGTTCGCCATGAAACCGACCTGGACTTCGAGATAGGGAAGGGCCGCCGGCGCGCGCCAGTTCAGCACCGCGGCCACGTTGTTCGGCTTGCCGGTGTTGGCGGCGCCGCCGTCGCTGCGTCGCGCCTGCGCCGAGGGGCGCAGGAACGCGCGGCTCAGCACCGACGTGTCGACGGCGTAGACGCTCACGCTTGGTGCGAGCGTGCCGAGCGTGTCGGAAGAGAATCGCCGCTCGTAGGTCGCGCCGATCATGCCACCCAGTGCGTAGGGGGCGACGAAGTCCGACGTATACAGACCGGGCGCGGCGGTCTGCGCGCGCCCGAACGGGATGTCGATCTTTCCGACACGCCAGGTGTCGACCTCGCCCTGGTGGTACCAGTGCAGGTCGGCCACGTTGAGCCCCGTGCCGCCCAACCAGCGGCGCTGGCCGGGCCGCGCGCTGGTGACCGGACTGATCTCCGTGCTCAGCCAGATTTCGTTGTTCGGGTCGAAGCGGAAATGCAGGTCGTTGGTGATGTCGAAGTAGCCGTTCGTCGTTACCGAACCGCCGGCGGTGGGGACGCGAAGGCTGCTGAAGTCGTACTGGATGGCCGTACCGTAGTCGATGCCGAAGCCCGGGTAACGACCGGTCGATGCGACGGCGCCGCCGCAGGCGCAGAGCGCGCAGCCGGCGGCGAGCAGGGCGCCACCGCGCGTCATGGGGGGCTCCCCGGCGTGCGCGCCGGCGCCGGTGCCGTGGCGTCGATCGCATCGCGGCCGGTGTTGCGCAAGTAGGCGCAGGTCTGGTTGTCGCCGTAGATGCCGCCGAGGGGTTCGAGCTTCACGGCCTGCGCGTAATCGGCCGGGCGCACCACCTGGACCACCTGCATCATGCCCCCGTCCTCGTGCTCCATGATGTGGCAGTGGTAGACGAACTTGCCGAGGATCACCGGATCGGTGAACGGTACGAGCAAGGTGATCGAGCCGAGCGCGGGTATGAACACGTTGTCCCGGTAGCCGATGAAATCGACCGGCTTGCCGTTGATCTTCGTCACCTGGAAATCGAGCTGGTGGATGTGGAACTGGTGCAGCTCCTGACTCGGATTGAACAGGGTCCATTCCTCGACGTCGCCGAGCTTCACGGTGGTGTCGACGCGGCCCGGGTCGAAACGGCGCCCATTGATGTAGAACGTGTTGGCATCGTCCTCGGCGTCCTGGAAGACGTAGCGTCGATGCGCCGCCACGGTAACCCGTCGCAGGTCGGGCACCTGCGGATACGCACCGGTGATGCGCACCGTGGGTACCGTATCGCCCGACGAAACCAGCGTGCCGAGCGTCGCCGCCGGGTACGTGTCGCCGGCGGGGCCGGTGTTCGCGGCACTCGTGGTGAGTGGGTAGCGGCCGGGCGCGGGGCCGGTGACGAGGATGCTGATGCGGGCCGAGGGTCCGAGGAGCATCTCGTCGGTGACGACTTCCTTGACGGTGGTATCGGCATCCTGGGAAATCACCTGCACACGCAGGCCGGCGAGATGCATGCGGAAATACTGGTTCGCATCGACGTTGTAGATGTGCCAAAGCTGGGTCTCGCCCGGCTGGATGCGGATAGCGGGCTCCCGCTGGCCGTTGATCGTGCGGATGGACGGCGACCCCGTGACGATCTCGCTGGCGAGGCGGCCGGTGAAGGTCTTCTGGAAATTGCGCAGCACGAGATTGCGCTCGCGCACGCCGCGGAGTTCGGGGAACTGGTCGAACAGGCCGTCCACCAGGATCGGGCCCGACAGGCCGCCGGAGACCTGACGCTCGGCGCCCTTGTGGAAATGGCTGTGGTACCAGTAGGGGCCCGGCGAATGTCCGGGCGGCAGTGTCAGCACGTACTGCCCGGTCTGGTGGGGACCGGTGTCGCGGAAGATACTGTCGCCGTCGTCCAGCGGCGATACCTGCATGCCATGGAAGTGCAGATTGGTCATTTCGTCCATGCGGTTGTCCAGCGTCAACCGGATCGTTCCGCCCGGGCGCGACCGGATCAGCGGGGCATCGTAGCTGCCGTTGTAGACGAGCGACGTATACGGCGTGTCGCCCACCATCACCTTCGTTTCGGCGGCGGTGAGGGTGACGTTGGTGACGCCGTCGGCGCCATAGGTGAACTGGCGGGGCTCGCGCAGGTCGTCGTCCGCCGGCATCGCGGCGATCGTATTGGCCGCGAACGCGGCCAGTACGATCCCGAGGCACCAGCGCCAGTCCTTCAACGCCGACACGAGGCGGCGCTTGCCGACGGAGCCCATCATGTCATCAGCGGCCGCGGTCGTTGGCGACGTCGGCGGCGAGGCGCAGCTCCTCGTTGGCCTGGCTCAGGAGCTCCTTGGCGCGACCGGCGTGGCCGCCGAGGCGCGAGTCGTTGGCTTCCTGGGCCCGGTTCACCGCTTCCCAGGCCTGAACGATGTGCTGCTGCGCGTCGCGGAGGTTCCCGTGGCGATCGCCGATGTCGACGAAGGGGCGTTCCTGGGCGACGGCGGCGCAGCCCACGGAAAGGACGGCGCCGAGCAGCGCGCCGGCGAGAAAGGTCTTGGCATTCATGGTGTGTCCTGGAGGAGTGGCCGACCGTGCCGGCCGGTGGACCTATCGTCCGCACGCCGGGCAACCCGGTCTTTCCGGTACGCAGGGTCCGTTTCCGATTCGAACGCCGGGCATGGGGGCGGCTTGCACCGTTCGATTCCACAAACGGGGTGCGGATACGAAAGACCCGGCCGGCGGCGCCCGCGATGATGCGCAGCGTCTCCTCTCACGGATACCCTTTCGATGCTCATGGAAATCGGTCAGGCCACGCTCGTGATCCTGGCCAGCCTGCTGCCCATCGTGAACCCGCCCGGTTCCGCGCTGCTGTCGCTCGGCATCGTGCCGCACGCGGACTCGGCCGAGCGGGCACGCCTGGCCCGCCGCGTGGCGACCAACAGCCTCGTGCTGCTGATCGGCTCGCTTCTCGTCGGTGCCTATGTGCTGTCGTTCTTCGGCGTATCGATCCCCGTCCTCCGCATCGCCGGCGGCATCGTCATCGCGGCGGCGGGCTGGCGGATGCTCAACGGACAGGACGACGACGATGAGGACGAGGCGACCGTGCACAAGCACCGGGGCGATCCGTCGTTCTATCCGCTGACGCTACCGATCACGGTGGGGCCGGGGGCGATCGCCGTGGCCATCGCCATCGGCACGGGGTCCCCGCGCGAGGGCGCGGGCTGGATCCACATCGTGGCGGCGGCCATCGCGCTGGCGGTGCTCACCGTGAGCATCTATCTGTGCATGCGCTTCGCGGACACGTTGAGTCACAAGCTCGGCAAGGAGCGCACGCAGGTCATCCTGCAACTACTGGCCTTCGTCATCTTCTGCATCGGCGTCCAGTTGCTCTGGTCCGGGTTGTCGGAGTTGCTGAATCTGCATCCGACGGCTTCTCCTTAACCTCCGGCTCGGCTTCGCCATCGCGTTTCGCCATGCGCGTGGCGGAGCGGAGGCGTCGGCTGCCGTTTTCTTCGCTAAGTCCTGGTCCGGCCTTCGCCTCCCTGCGGAGACGCTCATAAAACGGGAGCCGACGCCTCCCCGGAAAGGGACGGTTGCGTGCGGCAGAGCGCCGGCATCTTTTTTGTGGGAAGCGCGCTGACGCGCGAAGGGTGCTCGCGGCGAGGTTGCCTAAACGAGCGGGCTCAATGAGCGGGTGTGCGGGTGAACACTTGCCCGTGACCGCTCAACCACAGTGCGATGTCCTGCAGCAGATGCTGCGACGGGAACACCCGGCCGTAGCAGACGAGGCCGATGGCCAGCGTGCCGCCGAGGAGGGTGAGGCGCCATGCCGTCGCGCGGCGGTCGGTGGGTGCGGCCTTGCTCATGCCGACGACGAACCATGCGGCGACGATGGCGCCGAGCAGGGCGCCCAGCCAGACTTCGGACGGGCTGTGCACCTTGAGGGCGAGACGCGAGGCACCTACGGCGATGCCCAGCAGGGCGCCAGCGGCGATGGGGAGAATGCGCCATCGCATGCCGCGTCCGGCCAATGCGCCGAAGGCGGTCCAGACCGTGATCGCGAGGGCTGTGTGGCCGCTGAATCCCGTGTAGTCGATGCCGGCGGGTGCGACGCCCCAGGCCATGAAGAGCAGCTTGGACAACGACACCATGCCGCCACAGGCCACGGCCGTGACGATCCATCGCCAGCCGTCGCGGCGATACGGCGCGACGGCGAACTGGCATGCGGCCATCCAGACGATGACGGGCAGCAGCAAGGCGCTGTCGCCCAACGACGTGACGGCTTGCCAGAAGGTCATGCGCCGTCACCGGTGCCGTGAAGAGGGGATGTCGTCATGCCTATCGTTTATCATCGAATGCTTCCCAAGTATCGCAGCAGCCATGTTTCAACGGATACTGATCGTCTGCATCGGCAACATCTGCCGCAGTCCCACCGCCGAATATCTTCTGCGTCGCCGGCTCGGTGAAGGCCACGTCGCGCAGGTGTCGAGCGCGGGCCTCGGTGCGCTCGTCGATCATCCGATCGATGCGACGGCGCTCGCGCTCCTGCACGAACACGGCGTCGATGGCGACGCCCATCGCGCTCGCCAGCTCGACGGCGGCATGCTCCGCCAGTCCGATCTGATCCTCGCGATGGAAAAGAGCCACGTCGCGGCGATCGTCCGCATGGCGCCCGAAGCCAGCGGCAAGGTGTTCCTGTTCGATCGCTGGCGCGAGGGACGCGACGTGCCCGATCCGTATCGTCAGCAGAGGCCGGCCTACGAGCACGTATACGGTCTGATCGAGGAAGGCGTGGAGAGCTGGGTCAGGTACCTCTGATCAGTCGGCGATCTTGCCCAGGTTCTTGTCGAACAGTTCGCCATCGAGGTCGTTGGTGAGGGTATAGAGTGTGTAGCGCTTGTTCAGCCGCGCGCCGCCGTCGCGGATCAGCGGTTGCCAGAGCAGCGTGGCGCGGCTGCGCGAGGAGTGTGGAAGAAGCAGGTCGAACGGAATGGACACGTAGATGCCCTTGTCGAAACTGCCTTCGCCGTACCCGTTTCCGCCCGACTTGTTCGTGATCGTGGCGTAGGCGCCCATGCGGGTGCCGTTGGCGAACTGGCGCGACACGTCGATCGTGGTGCCCCAGTCGCCGGCGAGATAGCGTCCGACGCTGACGGCGAGCGTCACGTGCTGGAAACCCGTATCGAGGTAGCCGGTCGCCTGTCCGGTGACGATATGGTATTTGCGGAACGAGAAGTCCTGTCTGAAGCCTCGTTGCTTGACCCAGTTGAGGTCGGCGCCGATGGCCCATCGTTCCCCGAAGGGGCGATACAGCACTTCGCCACCGGCGCCGCCGTACATGCTTTCGAGCAGACCACCATACGCGAGGCCATACAGGTCGTCGCCGAGACGGCGGGTGCCGGTGACCTGGAAATTCGGCAGTGTCGTGTCCGACGAGGTGAGGTACTGGCGCAGGTTGGTGCGCACGCGCGGTAGCGCGCTGGGCGCGTCGTAGCGGAACTTGTCGTAGTTGTTGGCGAGATTCACCGACAACGTGCCGTCGACCCAAAGGTTGCGACTCACGTTGAACGTGCCCGACGCGGCGCCGTAGATCTGGTAGAGCACGAACGCGTCGGGGCCGCCGACGTTTTGCTGATAGCCCAGCGAGAAGCCGCCGGTGAACCGCTTGAGCGGCGCGACGTACAGCGTTTCCTCCTCGCGTGGCGTGACCGGGTTCTGTTCGACACTGCGGCGGAAATCCTGCAGGTCCAGGCGATGGTCGAGCAGCTCGAGGAAGCGCGGCCGGTGCACACTGGATTCGACGAGCGGCATGCCCTTGCGCTCGCTCGTGACGGTGACCCAATCGATGTCGTTGCCGACACGGTTGTCGACGATGCGGGTCGCGCGACCGACGCCCTCGGCGGGATAGAAGAACCGCTGCTGTTCGCCGTGGATGACGAGCTCGCTGCCGCGACGCCCGATGCGGGTGACATCGATGCCGGCGTTGGCGCCGAGTGCACGTGCCGTTTCCTGCCAGTCGACCGCTTCGGGTGTTTTTCTTTCCGGTGTTTCGGTGCCCGGCGCGGGGCCGTCGACCGGCGTCGACGTAAACGCCACGGCTTCCGGCGCCGGATCGTAGACCTTCGGCGGATCGACGTGCGTGGCGAGATTCGTGTGCAATGTGACCGCTGCCGTGGCGACCTCGCCACGTTCGTAGCCGAGGGTGAAGTCCACGTTGCGATGAACGCGAAACACCGCACCGAGGTTCACGGGCCAGCGCTGCGGCTGGTTGTTGTTCTGCGGCTGGTGGCGATAGTCGTTGCCGTCGAGTTCGGCCTTCAGGCGAAGCCACTGCCAGGGCGAACGGTACTCGATGCCACCGAAGAAACCGGGGCGGCCGCGCAGGAACTTGTTGGTGCTGAATTTGCCGGTGCCGGTGCCGCCGGTGGGGCGCGTGTCGAAGCGCTCGTCGAGGAAACCGAGCGGATTGCGGATGTCGCCGCGGGCGCCGAGGTAGCCCCAGCCCAGGCCGAGGCTGATGTCGAACGGGCCGACGCGTTTGCTCGCGACCGCGAACTCGCTGGAGAAGAGGCCGGTGCCGCCCACGTCGCGCGCGCCCACGGCTACTTGCGGAATCCAGCGCGTTTCCTCCCACAGACGCACCTTGGCGTCGATGGATTTGTCCTTGTACGTCTGGCTTCCGCTGAGCGATCGCGGGCCGTAGAGGCGATTGCTGACGTTGGTGTAACGGAAGGAGCCCTCCAGCCACGGCAACGGCTGCATGGACACGTTGTAGTTGGTGTACGGCGTGGTGCGACTGACGACGAAGCTGAATTCGCCTTCGCGCGCCATGCGCGCCGTCGGCGTCTGCATCAGGCCCACGCCGCCGAAATCGCTCTGTGTGTATACCTCCTGCGCGCGCACCGTGGCCGCGCCACCGGCCCACAGCACGATCCCGGCACAACACATGCCTCGCCATACCGGCCGGTTCAACGCCATGCGTCACCGTCCAGCAGCTGCGTGGCGAGGAACGTGGCGATGTCGTGATTGAAGGTGTCGTCGGCGGCACCGGCGATGGCGCGGCGATCGAACGGCACGTAGATCCACGCCCCCGGTGCGACGGGGCGCGGATCCGCGCGATTCCAGAGCGCGACGTTCTGTTCGAAGACGCCGCCGTCCGGTTGCACGACGTAGATCGCGTCGCGATCCGCCGCACGGGTGACGGGGCAGTCCGCGAGGTACCGGCGCGCATCCTGCATGGCGACCTGCGGCAGGCTGCACGCTCGAGCGACGGCGCCGACGATGCGGACCATCGAGGGCCGGGCAGGGTAGACGAGCGTGTCGCCGGCGTGCACCGGCCGATCGTCGGGCGGGGAAACGTCGAGGCGCAAGGGGTCGAGCACGCTCTGCGGCCGACGGCCCGTGACCGGCAGCGTGTCGAACCACGCCTGGAACGATGCGGCGCCTTCCGCGAGCGCGTCGTTGCCCATGCCCATGGCCTGCCGACGGATGGCGCCGAGTTCGTACATCAGGCCCGCCTTCAGACGAAGCTGATCGACGTGGAGCGATGGTTGCAGCCATGCCGCGCCGATCGTGTACGCATCGGGAGAGACGCCAACGGCGTGGGCAACGGTCGATAGACGTGCATCGTCCGGATACGACGACGTGCCGGGCCGTGCCACGGCGCCTCGTGCCGCGACGTCCAGCGTGCCGGCATGCGCACCGGCCGGGACGATGCCGCAGAGCATGAAAGCGAGCGCGAGCGTCTTCATGGTGCGCCCGGCCGGTAGGGACGCAGCTGGATCAGTTCCAGCGGAAGGCCGGGCGCGACGTACTGCCGGCTCTTCCAGACGAATCCGTCTGCCGGGTCCACCCAGTAGCGGTTGTGCAACGTGCTGCCGACGGACGCGATGCGCAGGGTCTCGTCCACGCGCCGCAGCCGGTGCACGGTGCCGAGGATGTCGACATCCTCCATGCCGCGCGGTTCCAGATGCGACTGCGCGACGTTGCCGTAGCGATATCCGGGTGACCAGTCGAGGCGGCGCGTGGCATCGCGTGCAGCGGTAAGCGTCTGCAGACCGTCGTGGAACGGGTCGGGACCCACGAACGCCGAATCGTCGAGATCCTGCGGCAGCCCGGCCGTCTTCACGACGAGCCCGTCGCGGGTGACGACGATGTCCTTGCCGCTGCCATACCACCCGAGGCGTCCGTCGTCGTCGGCGGCGAGGATGAGGATCGCTTCGCCCTGCGGGCCGTTGACCTGCATCTGGTAATACGGCGTCGCCGCGACCGAAGCCGCGGTGGGGTGCACGGACTCGCCGTGCACCGCCAGCCGGACGGCTTCGAGACTGCCGCGCGACACCGATGTGCAGCCCGCGATCGCGATCGACGCCAGTGCGATGGTTCCGGACCAGCGCGTCCGCGCCGCAAACTTCATCGAGACCCGCCGATCAGCGCTGCAACGAGCGACCGCGCCCGATGCCGTAGTACGCGATCCCGGCCTCCTCGACCGTGTCCGGATCGTAGAGGTTGCGGCCATCGAAGATGGCGGGCGTGGCGAGCATCGAGGCGACGCGTGCGAAGTCCGGACTGCGGAACGCCTTCCACTCCGTGACGAGCATGAGCACGTCGGCACCCTGCAGCGCCTCGTACGCCGACTCGCAGAGCACGAGGTCGTCTCGCTCCCCGTAGATGCGCGCGGCTTCCGCGCGTGCCTCGGGATCGAACGCTCGCACCTTCGCGCCGGCCTGCCACAGGGCCTCCATCAGGCGGCGGCTCGACGCTTCGCGCATGTCGTCGGTGTTCGGTTTGAACGCCAGGCCCCAGAGCGCGACGGTCTTCCCGGCGACGTCGCCGTCGAAATGACGGAGCAGCTGCTCGAACAACCGCGTCTTCTGGTCCGCGTTCACGGCCTCGACGGTCGCGAGCAGGCGCGCATCGTAGCCACTGCCGCGGGCGATGCGTTCGAGTGCCTGCACGTCCTTCGGGAAGCACGAGCCACCGTAGCCTGCGCCGGGATAGATGAAGTGGTAGCCGATGCGCGGGTCGGAGCCGATGCCCTGGCGGACCAGCTCGACGTCGGCGCCCACGCGCTCGGCGATGTTCGCGATCTCGTTCATGAAGCTGATCTTCGTCGCCAGCATCGCGTTCGCCGCGTACTTCGTCAGCTCGGCCGAGCGCTCGTCCATCACCACCATGCGGTCGTGATTGCGATTGAACGGGGCGTAGAGCTTGCGCAGCAGGGCCACCGCGCGCTCGCTGGATGCGCCCACGACGACGCGATCGGGGCGCAGGCAGTCTTCGACCGCGTCGCCTTCCTTCAGGAACTCCGGATTCGACACCACGTCGAACGCCACCGTGACGCCACGCGCGGCGAGTACCTCGTCGATCGCGCCACGCACCCGGTCCGCGGTGCCGACCGGAACGGTCGACTTGTTCACCACCACCGCGTAGCGATCGAGATGTTCGCCGATGGTGCGCGCCACGCTGAGCACGTACTTCATGTCGGCGCTGCCGTCTTCGTCGGGCGGCGTACCGACCGCGATGAAGATCAGGTCGCCGTGAGCGATCGCGGGCGCGGGGTCGACCGTGAAGTCGAGACGGCCCGAGGCATGGTTACGCTTGACGATGGGCTCGAGGCCGGGTTCGTAGATCGGGATGATGCCGTTGCGCAGGCCGTCCACCTTGGCCTGGTCCACGTCCACGCACACGACGTGGTTGCCCATTTCCGCGAGGCACGCGCCCGTGACCAATCCCACGTAGCCAGTGCCGAAGATAGTGACCTTCATCTGTGTCGCCTGTCGATTTTGGAAGAACGGTGGGGCGCCGCGAGCAGTCAGAGCTGGCGGTCGCGGTCCAGGTTGTATTGCGCGTTGGCCGCGTTGCTGATCAGGCCTGACAGCGGCAGCAGCTGGCTGATGAAACGATTCCAGCGCGTGATGTCCGCGGGGCCGACGTAGACGACGTCGCCCGGTTTCACGGCGAACTGCGCGCCCACGGCGAACGCGGACGGCGAGGTGTTGTCGAGCTGGTAGATCGTCGCCGGCGCTTTTTCCATGTTTTCCACGCCGCGGATGACGTACACGGCCTTGCCCTTGGCGCTGGTCTGATTCAGGCCGCCCGCACGACCGAGCACCTGCGTGAGGCTGAGATCGCTGGTCTTGAATGCGATGGCCTGCGGACGCAGCACCTCGCCGAGCACGTAAGCCTCGTGGCGATCGTTATAGGGCAGGTAGATGCTGTCCCCGCCCTTGAGGTAGATGTCTTGCGCGCCCTGCGGCGAATGCGAGAGCGCGTCCAGGTTCAGGTGGTACTCGTGGTTGTCGCGCCGGAGCACGACATCCGAAAGATCGGCCAGCTGCGCGTTCACGCCGGCGACGCCGACCGCCTGCGCGAGGGTCAGCGGCGTGACCGTGATGTCCTGCGGGTCGGTCTTGACGAAGGCACCGCCGAGGGTCACGCGCTGGCTCGCGTAGTTGACGATGCTGATGTCGACCTGCGGCTTCTCGACGTACTTCGTCAGGCGATCGGTGATCGCGACGCGTAGTTCCTCGACGGTCAGGCCCGAAGCATGCAGCAGCCCCACATAGGGATAGAACAAGGTGCCGTCGGTGCGCACGAGGCGACCGTTCGCCGCGGTCTGCTGCTGCGAGCCGGCAGGGGACGTCAGCTCCGGATGCTCCCACACCGTGATGTAGAGCGAATCGCCGGGGCCGATGCGGTAATCCTCGGGTCGATACGCGGCGATGGCCGGATCGATGCCCGGTACCGCCGCGCTCGCGCGGTCCATCGCGATGAGTTTCGGTGTGATGGGGACGAGCTGGTAGCGGCTACCGGTGGCGCTCTGCCTGTCGTTCAGCTCGGCGGATTTCATATGCTGGCCGGGTGCCAGGATGCATGCTTGCAATAACAGACAGCACCCGGCCAGACCGAGGGTCGGCAGGAACTTCATCGTGGGCGGGATCCTTCAGTCGAGGCGCCGTGTGCCTCTTGGGCCAGCGACGTACTTAAACCGATTCAATATTAACGGCTCGGGAATACGCATGGACATTTAGACGTCCAGACGCCGTATCACGATGATTAGTGGGTGCCGCCGGTTCCGCCCGTGCCTCCGGTGCCGCCCGTTCCGCCGGTCCCACCCGTACCGCCGGTGCCATCGTTGCCGGTGCCGTTGGCGTCGCCAGCCGTGGCGCCCGCGGCAGCGGCCACCGCCGCCGTGCCTGCGCCGACGCGCGCCGGAGTGATGGCGCCCTGGGCGGCCTGACGAGCCTGGGAAGGCGTCGCGAGGCGTGGTTTTTGCGGGTTTTGCGGAGCGGTGGAGGGTGGTGCCTCGGCGGTTCCGCGCTGCGACTGCGCGAGTACGGGAACGGCGATGGCGAGGATGGCGCATGCGATGAGTAGACGTCTCACGAGCGTGATCTCCTGTGATTCGGAACGAAGGCGCGATGACGATGCGCGAGGGAACATGCAAGCGCGCTGCGCGTCGCAAGCATGGGACATTCACCGTCATACATACTGCGACGGTCAAGGCAATCAGCTGAACGCACGCTGCCGACAACTCTTTTTGTGACACGACTCGCAAATACTTGGTGCGTGGATTGCCGACATTTTCCCCGCGATGCAGCATGCATCGAACGCGGCAGAAGCTTGCGAACATTCGTATGTCGTATCCGTTTGCTCTCCGGATGCGGTGGAAGCGTGTTGGATCGCGAAGCGTCCATGGAGTGGATGCGAGGCGACTCCACAGGGGGCACGTACCTTGGCAAGCCGGCCTGGCCGGCGCATCTCGCTGCGGCGGAAGGTACCTGTCATGCAATTGTCCAGATTCAATGCTTTATTGGACCTCGAGCTCCGGGCGAGTGACCCGCTCGGCATGATCGCGGCCGCCTATCTCGCTTATTTCATCCGGTTCGACACCTTCCGGATGAGCAGCCTCTATGCCGTCGCGCTGGTGATTCTGGTGCTGGGATCGCTGACGGCGTCCGTCGCATTCCGCGCCTATGACCGGCCGCTCGGCGAGCGCTCCTTCAGTCAGTATTGCTGCATCGCGGCATCGTGGGCGACAGGCTTCGCGGTCATCATGGCGCTCGGCTACCTGCTCAAGGTGAGCGATCTTTATTCGCGTGCGTGGGTCTCGCTCACGTTCTTCCTCGGTCTTGCGTTCATGGCCGTCGTGCGTCAGGTCAACGTGCTCACGTTGTGGTACCTGCGCCGTCGTGGCGTCGGCGTGCATCGTTGCCTGCTGGTCGGCGCGACCGATGCCGGCCTGCACATGACGGCACAGACGCTCGCCGATCCCGGCCTGGGCATGAAGATCACCGCGTATGTGAAGACCAGCTGCGATACGGGCGTGCCCGGCAACGTGCCGCTCGCCGGGTCGCTGCAGAACCTCGATCAGATCCTCGATCGCGGTGAGTGGGACCAGGTGCTCATCGCGCTCCCCGTCAGCGCGCATCGCGCGATCAGCTACGTACTCGACCGCATGGACGAGCGTGTCACGGCAGTGAAGTTCGTGCCGGACATGCTCGGTCGGCAACTCATCAACCATCGCATGGAAGATTGCGGCGGCGTGCCGGTCGTGACGCTTCGCGAAAGTCCGCTGCACGGTCACGCCTGGGTGCTCAAGGCCATCGAAGACCGCGTGATCGCGGGGCTGATCCTCGTGATGATCAGCCCGGTGATGATCGCGCTCGCCATCGGCGTCAAGCTCTCCAGTCCCGGTCCGATCCTGTACCGCCAGCATCGTGTCGGCCTCGACGGCAAGGAATTCGAGATGCTGAAGTTCCGCTCCATGCCCGTCGATGTCGAGAAGGGTGGTGCTGTGCAGTGGGGCAACGCGACCAAAAAGACGACGACGCGCTTCGGCAAGTTCATCCGCGGCACCAGCCTGGACGAACTGCCGCAGTTCCTGAACGTGCTGCGTGGTGACATGTCCATCGTCGGACCGCGCCCGGAGAGGCCGATGTTCGTCGAGAAGTTCAAGGGCGAGATCGCCGGCTACATGCACAAGCACCTCGTCAAGGCGGGCATCACCGGCTGGGCGCAGATCAACGGCTGGCGTGGCGACACCGACCTCGTCAAGCGCATCGAGTACGACCTCTACTACATCAACAACTGGTCGCTGCTCTTCGACCTGCGCATCATCTTCCTGACGATCTTCAAGGGGTTCGTGCACACCGAGGCGCCCGCCGCCGCGCCGGCCTTGCCTTCGTTGGCGCAGGCCGCTCCGGGTACCAGCAATCCCAGCGAGGAGTCCGCCTGATTCAGTGACAGGGACCGCCTGGCAGGGCGGCGTTCCAACCTTCTCGTTCGTACGGGGTATTGATTGAAGTTTCTCATCTGTGGCGGTGCGGGCTATGTGGGTTCGCACATGGTGCGATACCTGATTCAGCAGGGGCACGAGGTCGTCGTCTTCGACGATCTCTCGACGGGACACCGTGAGTCGGTGCCCGACGACGTTCCCTTCGTGCACGGCGACATCGGCGACGCGGTCACGCTCTGGCGCCTCTTCGCGACGCACCACTTCGACGCGGTGATGCATTTCTGCGCGCGCTCGCTGGTCGGCGAATCGGTCATCGATCCCTACCAGTACTATCGGAACAACGTCGGCAACACGCTGGTGTTGCTCGCGGCGATGCGGGAAGTCGGCATCGACAAGCTGGTGTTCTCGTCCACGGCGGCCGTGTTCGGCCACCCGCGCTCGGACACGATCGACGAAGCCCACCCGACCGATCCGATCAACCCGTACGGCCAGAGCAAGCTGATGATCGAGCGGGTGCTCGAGGACGCCTTCAAGGCCTATGGCCTGCGTTCCGTGGCCCTGCGCTACTTCAACGCCGCGGGCGCGGATCCCTCGGCCGACATCGGCGAGGCACACAATCCCGAGACGCACCTGATCCCGAACCTGCTGAAGGCCGTGCTCGGCCACGGACCCGGCCTGAAGGTGTTCGGCGACGACTACGAAACGCGCGACGGCACGTGCGTCCGCGACTACGTGCACGTGAACGACCTCGCGTCGGCGCATCTGCTGGCCGTCGAATACCTCTGCGAGAATCCCGGCGCCTTCCGTTTCAACCTGGGCAACGGCGAAGGATTCAGCGTGCGGGAGGTGATCGCGGCGGCGGCACGCGTCACCGAGCGCCCCGTGCCGCACGCGTTCGTCGAGCGCCGGCCGGGCGATCCCGCGACGCTCGTCGCATCGAGCGTCAAGGCGCGGCAGACCCTCGGCTGGCAGCCGCGCATCGCGCAGCTCGACCAGATCCTTTCCAGTGCGTGGCACTGGCATCTGCAACCGCGGTTCTGACCATGCAGGCGGCGCCGAAGGTCCAGCTCGACTACATCGACGCCCTCCGTGGCGTCGCCATCATCGGCGTGCTGGCCAGCCATGCGCAGCGCAACGTCGAGCTGTACCAGGCGATGGGCCACGCGGCCGCACTGTCGCCATGGCTCAGCCGCTACGCGGAGCAGGGGGCGCGAGGGGTGCAGCTGTTCTTCGTGATCAGCGCCCTGACGCTGTTCCTCTCGGCGCGCAAGCGAAGCGGCGAGTCGGAACCCTGGCTCAACTTCTACGTGCGCCGCGTGTTCCGTATCGCCCCGATGTTCTACGCCGCGTTCGCGGTGTACTGCCTCGCACCCGTCTTCATGAAGGGGCAGGCGCTGCCACCCATCGGCACGATCCTCGGCACGCTGACCTTCACCAACGGATGGAATCCGGCGTGGCTGCTCGGCGCGAACGACGTGGTGCCGGGGGGATGGTCGATCGGCGTGGAGATGTCGTTCTACATCGTCTTTCCGCTCGTGTTCCTCGCACTCACCTCGTTCCGGGCCGCGCTGGCCGCCTTGCTGGCGGTGCTCGTCGTCGACCTGGTCGCGTGGACACCGCTGCTCGCCCACCCGCCGATCGACGATACCGAGCTGTGGACGCGCTTCGCCTTCGTCTGGCTGCCCAACCAGCTGCCCGTGTTCCTTGCCGGCATCTGTGCTTACTTCGTGCTGTTCGATCGTGCCGGGAGGCTGACCGCGTTCTTCCACGGTGGCAGCCGCGCGGTCAACGCGCTCTGGTTCGGGCTCGGCGCGCTGGTGCTGCTCATCGTCCCGCAGTGGACGAACGACCCGCGCGCGGTGTTCGCCTATGGCGGCGCCTTCGCGCTGATCACCCTGTGTCTGCATCGCGACCCTTACCGCTGGCTGGTGAACCTGCCGCTCCGCCACATCGGCAAGATCAGCTTCAGCGGTTACCTCGTGCACTTCTTCATGTTGCAGGTGGCGAGAAAGGTGCTGGCGGTCGTCCACGCAGGCGAGCGTCTCTCGCCGGATGCGTATTTCCTCGCGACGGTGCTGATCGCGCTCGCCGGCACGGTCGTGCTGGCGACGCTGACCTATCGCTTCATCGAGGTGCCGGGTCAGGCGCTCGGGAAGCGGATCATCCGGGCCCTCGCGGACCGGCGCGCGGGTGCGATGGCGAAAGCCGGCGCACCCTGAGCGAACGGGCGGCATCAGGCCAGCTTCGCGATCAGCGCATCCGCGTCCGGCACCGCCTTACCGTCGACGAAGCACGCCTTCACGAGCGCGTTCACCTGCGCGAGCGTGGGACGCTGGCCGCGCACCCGCTGAAGCATCGCGCGCGATGACGCATGACTGGCGTCGGCGAGAATCCGGTTGGCCTCCATCCTCGTACGCGTCGCCGGACCCATGTCCATGCCGGGCGAGCGGGTCGCAAGGACGATGTTGTCGTGGATGGCGGTGTCGTCGGGCACCCCTTTCCAGCTCGTGGCCCGGAACACGGTGACCTCCGCGCCGGGGTCCGGCTTGTCCGGCACGATGATGATGTTGTTGTAGATCCGGCTGCCGGCCACGGGCCCGGACAGCCGCACGACCGCGCTTCCGGTGCGGCGGAGCCCGTCGTTGATGCTCACGTTGAAGCGGACGATCGTGGCCGTGTTGCCGATCCCGCCCTGCCTGCCGTCGTTGCAGACGAGCGCCATGCCACCGGCGTTGTCGTGGCTGTAGTTGTACTGGATCACCGTGTCGCGGCAGTGGAAGTCCGCGTCGAATCCCTGCCCATCGGCATAGGCGCGGTGACCGCTGACCTCGTTGTACTGGATCAACGTGCCGTCGCAATCGAAAGGCCAGATACCCGCGGCGGCCTCGCCGCGTGGCAGCGCGCCGCATTGGGCCACGGTGTTCCGCTCGACGATGGCGCCCTGGCAGCCCTTTACCAGGATCCCGTCGCCCGGCACGCCCGTCAGGCGGTTGCCGCGAACGACGACGCCGCTCGCCAGCCCGCCCGCGCGGCTGCCTGCGGAAAGAAACAGGATGCCGTCGCGCTGGCAACGCTCGATGACGTTGTCGACGATCGACAGGCCATCGTGGCGCGTGGGTCGGGTCTTCCCGTTCGCCTCGACGAGGATCGCGCTACCGCCACCCTCCTTCTTGACCGGCGAACCGTTGACGTCGTGCACGTGGAGGTCCTGCACGACGATGCCGTGGACGGTGCCGAAGTCGTGGTGAAAGAGGTGCACCCCGGTGCGCTTCGCGCCCTCCGTCGTGCCGCGATTGGACACGGCGAGGTTGCGCAGGGTCCAGAACTCGACGTTCTCGAGGCGAATGGTCGCGGCCGCGGCGCCGTCCGCATGGAGATGGGGCGCGGCGCCTTGCCCGTAAGCGTCGGCGACGATCGGCGCGCCGGCACGGCCCGACCCGCTGGGATGGAAGACCCCCGGATAATCGCCGCCACGGCGGAACAGGATGCTGTCGCCGGGCGCGTAGCGCTGGCGATTCACGGCGGCGAGCGTTCGCCACGCGCGGTCGGGACTGCGCCCGTCGTGCGCGTCGTCGCCGCTCGCCGCATCGACGTAGTAGCGCGTGCCGCCGGTTTGTCCGGATGCCAGCCGGGGCAGCACGGCGAACGTCGCCGCGCCGGCCATGACGTGCCCGAGGAACGCGCGCCGACGCATGCCCACGACGTTCAGCGCCGCTCGCTGAGCGAGAAACGGTACACGCCGCCGTGTTTGCGAAGCATGTAGGCGAAGCCGGCGAGATGCTTGAGGGTGAGCTTCGAGAACTTCCGTGTCCGTCGCTTGTAATCGTGCACGATGGAGATGCGCCGGCTGTAGTAATTGCGCAGCCCGAGCTTGTGCGTCCGCACGCAGAACTCGGCGTCTTCCGGGCCGAAGAAGATGCGATCGTCGTAGCCCATGAGCATGGCGCCGACGGCCTTGGTGAAGGTCTGGTTGGCCCCGAGCACGTAATCGACCTCGAGCGGATCGGTGCCGTCCTCGAAGCGGGTGTCCAGCATCAGGTGTCGCTCGAGTTCGCGACGGACGAAGCCGAATTTTCGCGAGAACGGCACGCGGGCGGCGATGGGCTGGTAGAAACGTGGAAAGCGTCGCGTGGAGTCCTGGCGGGTCCGGTCGACGTTGAGCAACTGGAAACCGACCACCCCGGCGTCGGGATGCTCGCGAAAGAAGTCCTCCACGATGCTGCCCGGATCGGGAGTGAGGAAGATGGTGTCGTTATCGAGCGTCATGCAGTACTTGCCGCGCGCGAGGAACAGGCCGCGGTTGCGCGCCGGGCCCACCCCGAGGTTCGTGGCCAGCGGGAAGTACCGCACCTGCGGCAGGGTCGCGACGAACTCTGCGCTGCCGTCACGCGAACCGTTGTCCACGACGATGACCTCGTCGCGGTCGAAATCCACCTTGTCCATCAGCGAGTGGAGGCAGCGCTCCAGGTTCTCCCGCTCGTTCCAGGTAATGATGATGATGGACAGTCGAACGGCTGCCTCGCTCATGACGCGACTCCAGTGGAAGGCTCGGGGTGGGATGGTGGGTTGGCGGACCGGGCGAAGGACGCGGGGGTGAGCACCGCGTTCGCCTTCACCACGTAGTTGTCGGGTATGACGACGGGGCCGAAGATGCAGGCGCCCGTGCCGATGGTGACGTTGTCGCCGATGACCGGCGTGCCGTCGCCCGGCCAGCGGTTGCCGATGCAGACGCGCGCGTAGAGCGTGCAGTTGGCGCCGATCCGCGTCTTGCCGTTCACGATGATGCCGAAGGCATGCCAGATCACGAGGCCCGGACCGATGGTCGCGGTGGTCGGCACGTAGCACTTGAACACGAACTCGGCGAACTTCTCGAGGATGCGCACCGGGGCGTGCAACGGCGTGCCGCGTGCGCTGGCCAGCACGCGATAGGTGAGGATCACCCAGAACGACTGATCGAGCATCCACCAGGCGATGCCCCGGTAGCCGGGCTGGGCCTTGAGCCGGCGGACGTCGGCGCGGAAATCGTCAAGCATGGGAAAGTTCCGGCGTGGTGGGCCCGGGGGCGGAAGAGGGCGCTCGGGCCAGCGCGCGCCGCTCGGCGCGACGCCTGTCGCCGCGCGCGTAAAACATGCCGACGAAGAACCAGAGATAGGCCTCGTAGCCGCTGAACTCGATGAAGGCCAGCATCAGGTAACAGAGCAGGAAGGCCTTGATGTTGCGCTGCTGTCCTTCGGTCCGGCTGATCAGGATGTGCCCGACCATCAGCAGGAACAGCAGCAGCGACTGCACGCCGCCCTCCAGCAGGAACTGCAGGTAGATGTTGTGGACGTTGTTCTCGACGAACTTCAGGCCCGAGAGGTCCTCCATCATCGGCACGCCGTTGCCCACGCCGTAACCGAGCAGGTTGTGGTCCAGGGCGAGGCCGGCGGTGTTCCACAGCGCCAGGCGTCCGACGTTCTTGTGCTCCAGCTGGGTTTCCGCCTGCAGGTTGAAGCGGTCGAGCACCGGGATGTCGATGACCGACGAGAGCACGAGGCCCGCCATCAGCACGACGGTGGCGACGGCGGCGAAGGCGTAGAAATAGAACTGGCGTGTCTTGCGTGCGCGATACGCCGCGATGCCGATGGACACGGCGGTACCGATGAGGCCCGCGCGCGAGAGCATCATGCCGCTCGTGAGCAGCGCGATGCCGGCGGCGATCGGGTAGGCCCGCGTGCCCAGCATCAGGATCGACAGCAGCGCGAGCAGGCTGGCTTCGATGTTGCGTCCGCCGGTCGACATGTAGAGGATGCCCGACGCGCCCTCGCTGCGCGCGTAGACGGCGCCGAGCGAGCCGGCATAGACGGCGTCGCGGACGAGCAGGAAGGCGATGCAGCAGCCGAGCACCCAGATGAAGATGCGCCGCAGGTCGAGTTCGGGCAGCTTCCGGCCGAAGACCACGCCGAGGAAATACGACGACGCGACGAAGACCAGCAGCGTGGAGCGAAGCCCGCCGCCATAACTCGCGCCGGCCGCGGCCGACGTCGCGATCATGGTGCCGATGAACGCGGTGGCGGGGTTCACCTTCAGATAGCGGGCGGCCGGCAGGTAGAGCAGCGGAAAGACGAGCAGGAGCAGGTGGTAAACGTTCACGTGCGACTTGCTGGACGCGCTGTGCGACAGCGGCACCTGCACGAAGATCATCGCCATCAGCGTCACCGCCGCGGCACGTGTCCGGTTGATGACCATCGTCAGCCGATCGCCACGCCGAAGAACTTGTGGATCAACACCTTCACGGTCGACTTGTAGCCGCCGACACTCATGTTGCGCACGATGTCGCGCAAGGGCGGGCGCTCCCTGTTCATCACGTACTGGATGTTGCGGTGGTTGCGACGCTGGTCGGCGTTCATCAGTCCGGCGTGCTTCGCGAGGAACAACGCGCTGCCCTCGGCGCGGCGATTCGAGTTGCGGATGCGCGCGCGCGAGCGGTCGTCGTCCACGAACGAGAGCACGTGGGGCGAACGCACGGCGGTGCCGAAGCGCTCGGCGAGGCGGATCCACATGTCGTAGTCCTGCCACGACGGCATGGCCTCGTCGAAGCCTCCGAGCTCGCGCATGCGCGACAGCTCGGTGAGCACCTGGTTGCCCGCCAGGTTGCTGTAGAGCAGCGCGGGCAGCGTCAGCTCGTCGGAGGCATCGCGCTCCCTGTCGTCGAAACGGCGCTGCCGTTGCGCGGCGATGCGGCCCTCGTCGTCGAAATAGCGGAATCGGGTGCAGGCGAAGGAAGGCCGATGGCGTTCGTAGAGGCGAACGAGGCACTCGATGCGCTGCGGATGGAACAGGTCGTCGTCGTCGAGCCCGGTCACGTAGGTGCCGCGCGCATGATCGATGCAACGGTTGCGCGCGCGGCAGGCGCCCTGGGGCGTCTCGTTGCGCAAATAGGTGAAACGGCCGGGAAACATGCGGTCGTAGTCCGCCATCACGTCCGCGGTATCGTCCGTGGACGCTTCGTCGCACACCAGGATCTCGATGGCCGGCCAGCTTTGCGCGAGCACCGAATCGATGGCCCGGCGCAGCAGCGCGGAGCGATTGCGCGTGGGAATGTAGACGCTCACCAGCGGCGGCGAGGATTCGTTCGTATGCATGTCAGACGCCCACGGGCTGGACGGATCGGCTGAGGAAGGTGTCGCGGCTGCGCCAGACGATCCAGAGCAGCGGCGGCGTGACGAGGGCGAAGCGCACCACGCTCGCCTTCCAGTCCTCGCCCGGTGCGAGCACCACGGCGAGCATGAGGAACGCGTAGGGCAGGAAGGTTTCCACGACCCACGCGCGGAAGAACTCGCCCGCCGTGATGCGGATGATCTTCGACGAGAAGAAGTAGTACGAGAGCACGGTCGCCATGACCTGGCTGGCCGCCAGCGCGACCGCCATCACCGCGAGGGACCGGGACATCGCGCCCGCGATGCTCACCGCCAGCGTGATGCCGCAGATCTTCAGGTTCCAGACGAACTCGATGTCCGAGCGCCCGAGGCTCTGGCTCAGGGCGCCGATCAGCGAGCCAAGCGGGCGGAGCATGCCGAAGAGCAGCATGAGCGGAATCAGCGCCGATACGCCCGCGTAGCGCTGCCCGTAGAGGATCGTGACGGCGAACGGTGCGACGACGGCGAGCATCACGAACACGCAGGCGCTGAATACCGCGACGCCGCGCAGCCCCGTGAGGTACATGCGGCGCATGGCCTCGTGGTCGTGCTGGCGGGTCGCGAGACGCGGCAGGGCCAGCCGCTGCACGACGGGCATGATCAGCTTCGTGGGTTGCAGGACCAGTTCCTTCGCGAGCGAGTACACGCCCAGCGACGCGAGGCCGAGGAACTTGCCGAGGATGATCTGATCGGCCTGGCTGCGCAGCTGGTTGATCACCTGCGAGCCGAGCTGGAACGCGCCGTAACGCAGGGCCTGGCGTACGATGCCGCGGTCGAGCGCGCGCCCCGGGTGCCAGTCGCGTTCCGCGACCGCGACGAAGCAGACGAGGCGCACGAGGCTGTTCATGATCATCGCGTACACCGCCGCTTCGATCGAGGCGCCGAAGCCGAGCACCAGCACGAGCAGCGTCGCGAGACCGGACAGTCGGCCGATCACCTCGATGCGCGCGAGTTTCGGAAGCCGGAACGCCTTGATCAGACTGGCCTGATATTGCGCCGCGAAGCCGAGGAGCACGAAGTTGATGGTCGACAGGCGCAGCAGTCCGCCCAGGTCCTCCGAGCCGTAGAAACCGGCGACCGGCCACGACAGGCCGAGCAGCACCAGCGCGGACAGCAGTCCGAGGCCCACGCTGATGTAGAACAGCGAGGTGCGCTCCGGCCGCGTGATGTCCTGGCGGTGGATCAGATAGCTGCTGAGGCCCATGTCCTGCAGCAGCGTGGCGACGGCGTTGACGACGTTGACGATCGCCAGCGCGCCGAGCAGGTGCGCGTCGACGTGATGGGCGAGAACGGCGATCTGCAGCAGCTGGCTCGCGGCGCTGACGATCGTCGAACCCGCGGTCCACAGGGCGTCCCGGCGCGCGGAGATCATGCCGGCGTCTCCATCGCGAGCCGTGTGGCCAGCTCGTCGTGGAGGCGCCGCTGGTCGAAGTGGGCTTCGACGGTATAGCGGGCGCGACGCGCCAGCGCGGCGATGTCGTAGTCTCCGCGCTGGATCGCTTCCAGCCTGTCCGCCAGCGCGGGCGCGTCGCGCTCGGGCACCAGCCAGCCGGAGCGACCGTCTTCGATGAGTTCGGGGATGCCGCTATGGACGGTGGACAGGCAGGGCACGCCGCTGGCCATCGCTTCCATGAGCGACACCGGAATGCCTTCCTGATCGCCGTCGATGGCGGTCACGCTCGGAAGGGCAAACACGTCGGCCGCCGCGAGCGCGGATTGGACGTAGGCCTTGTCGCGTCGCCCGCTCAGGAACACCCGGTCGCCGAGCGCGCGGTCGTCGACGAAGCGCCGGAGCGACGCCTGCAATGGACCGTCGCCGATCACCTCGAGCGTGGCGGGTACGCCCCGCGCGGCCAGCAGCGCCATGGCTTCGCAGAGATAGGTGACGCCTTTCTTCTCGACCAGCCGGGCCACGCTGACCACGCGCAGCGTACGCGACGCATCGGGAATGCCGGCGACCGGCGCGCGGAAAGGGAAGCTGTCGAGGTCCACGCCCATGCGGTGCACCTGGATCTTGTCGGTGTCGCAACCGAGCATGGCGAGCTTCAGCGCCCAGCGTTCGCTGATCGGCAGCATGCGTTCGCCGCTGTCGAAGAGGCGGCGGTAGTCGTCGGCATGCCGCGCGAGCACGCCGTGCTGGGAAAGGTCGTAGCCGTGGAACACCGTGAACAGCGGCCCCTCCAGCAGTCCCAGCGAACGCAGGTTCGCGGCCAGCACGCCCATGGGCCCGAAGTGCGCGATGATCGCGTCCGCACGGAGCGGCTGCGCCAGGCGCCGCGCGGCGCCGGCGAGGACCAGACTCTTCGCCGCATGCCCATAGCGACGCACCGACAGCGCCCGTCGCACGCGCGCGTCGGGCAGGCCGGGGAGCACGTCGCGCAGCCGGCGCAGCAGCAGCGTCCACTTGCGGGCGCCACTGGCGGCCTGGGGGAACACGAACGTGGCCCGGTCCATCAGCCCGCGCGTCGACACGATGTCGCCGGTCTTCGGGTCCTGGCCGCGGCTCACCGCGAGGATGCGCACGTCGAAGCCCCGATCGAGCAGTCCGACGATCTGATCGATCACGAACGTTTCCGAGTAGCGCGGAAACTCCGGCAGCACGAAGAGGACGGTCATGGTCACGCTCCGATCGCCAGCGTGGCGAGCACGGCTTCGCGTGCGAAGGCCTTCTCGCGCACGACGGCGGCGGCGACGCGGGGCCGCAGGGCCTCGTCGGCGAGGAGGGCGAGCACCTTGTCCCGCAGCGAGCCGTCGAGCAGCGCGGGCACCGGCATCGCCAACTCGTCGACTCCAAGGCGCTTCATCACGCCTTCGGACTTGTGCTCGTAGTTGAGCGCGACGGCAGGCGTGCCGAAGTTCATGGAGATGATGGCGCTGTGCAGGCGGGTCGCGATGGTCAGCACGCAGGCGCCGAGACGCTGGCCCAGTTCGACGTCGTTGAGTTCGTCCATCTCGACGTGGAACGCGTCGGGCCGGCGCAGCCGGGCCTTCACCTTCAGCGCGATCATCCGGTCGTCCTTCGGGTAGCCGTCGATCGCCGTGCAGGTGGAGAACGCCGCGACCCGGTAGCCGGCATCGATGACGTCGTCGAGCAGCGCGGCGAACGCCGTTTCGTACTGCGCCTGCGTCACGCCCAGTCGCTTGTCGAAGGGAGCCAGTTCGCGGAAGGTGACGGCGACGGTGGGGCGCGCGGTATCCACGGATACCGGCGCACCCGCGTCGACCAGCCATGCGGTGTCGGCGGCCCAGCGCACCTTGTCCTGTGGAATGCCGCTCGCCACCATGTGGCGCACGCTGACTTCCTCTCGCAGGGCGAGGGCATTCACGCGCGCCATGATGTCCTGCGACATGGTGCGGAAGAACGCGTGATCGAAAGGCCCCACGCTGTGTCCGATCATGTACACGGGCCGGTCGGCGAGCATCGCGCAGATGCTCTGGTCGTACTGCGTCGGTCCGTAGAGGTCGACGAAGAACGAACCGCCGACCTGGATCACGAGATCGTACGAGCGCAGCGCCGCCACGTAGTCGCGATGGCGACGGGGCAGGGGTACGAAGCGCGACCACCAACGGCGGCGGAGGTGGCCGAAGAGCGCGCGCGGCACGATACGGCGAAGTGCGCGGGCACGCAGCGATCCGAACCGCTTCTTGCCGGCCTCGTGGTAGTACGCGTTCAGCGTATCGGGCAGGAGCTTGCGCCCCAGCAGCCAGCTCGAGCTGACGGGGAAGCGGCTGGTGACGTCGATGTGGCTGTGCGGCGACGCGTCTTCCAGGCACTGCAGCAGGCCACGCAGGATCGCGCAGTCGCCGCGGTTGCCGCAGGTGTGGTTGCCGATGATCAGGATGCGCGCCATAGTGCTCGTTTCGTCCATGTATCCGGTGTCGAAGGAACGGGTCAGGCCGGTTCGGCCTTGTACTTGTAGTAGGCGTAGGTCGAGTAGCCCGACGTGCGCCGTTCCACCGCGTTGAAGATCGCGCCTTTCAGCGACACGCCGTTCTGCTCGAAACGCTGCTTCGCCAGTGCGAGCTCGCGCGCCTTGTTGAGACCGAAACGCGCGACGAGCAGGCTCGTGCCGGCGTAGTGCCCGATGACGGCCGCGTCGGTGACGGCGAGAATGGGCGGCGTATCGATGATCACGAGGTCGTAGGCCGGTATCACGGTTTCGATGAAACGGGTGAAGTTCTCGTGCATCAGCAGTTCGGACGGATTCGGCGGCACGCGGCCCCGGCTGATGAAATCGATGTTCGGCAAGGGACCCTTGCGGCGAACGTCTTCGATCGTGGCGTCACCGACCAGGATGTCGGACATACCGTTGGCGGCCTCGGTGCCGAGCAGCTGGTGCAGCGTGCCGCGACGCATGTCGCCGTCCACCAACAGCACGCGCTGCCCGGCCTGCGCGATGACCGCCGCGAGATTCGCCGAGACGAAGGTCTTGCCGGCGAAGGGACTGGAGCCCGTGATCATCAGCACGTTGTTCTTCGCCTCGAGCCGCGCGAAGTGCAGGCTCGTGCGCAGGCTGCGGATCGCCTCGACCGCGAGGTCCGCCGGATCGCCGATGGCGAGCAACGGGCCGCGCGCACCGTGGCCGCGCCGCGTCCGTATCGACCGGGAGCTCTGACCGGCGCTGAGCGGTACCGACGCATAGACCGGGAGACCGAGGTCCTCGATCGCGGCCGGATCCTCGACGCCGCGATTGAGGATCTGCTTAAGGAACACGAAGGCGAGCGCGAGAAAACCGCCGAGGAACGTCGCGACGACGACCACGAGCGCCTTGCGCGGCTGCACGGGCTGCGTGCGGTCGACGGCGGCGGCGTCCACCACGCGCACGTTGCCCACGGTGCCTGCGCGCGCGATGTCGAGCTGCTGGGCCTGGTTGAGCAGGCTGGTATACGTGGTGCTGCTCACCTGCACGTCGCGGCTGAGCTTGAGGATCTGCTGCTGCGTGTCGGGGAGGTCGCCGATCTGCTTCTGCATCTGGTCCTTCTGCGCCTGCAGCTGGCCCATCTGCTGCTGAAGCGCCTTGTACGCGGGATGGTCGTGCGTGAAGCGACGGTCGACGTCGGCCTCCTGCAGGTGCAGCTGCTGGATGTTGTTCTCCACCGCGACGATCTGGTCGAGCAGGCCCTTGGTCTGCATGCTCAGGTCGACCGCGTGCGACTTCGTCTGGAAGGCGTTCATCGCCGCTTGCGCGCGATCCAGTTCCTGCCGCACCTTGGGCAGCTGCTCCTTGACGAACTGCAGCTGGCTGGCGGCCTCGGCGGAGTTGCGCTCGACGTTCTGGCGGACGTAGGCGGCGGAGATCCGCGTCAGCACCGCCTGGGCCAGGTCGGGATCGGCATGGTTGTAGGTGAGACCGATGATGCCGGAGTCGTTGCCTTGCTCCAGCGCCACGATGTCCGATTGCAGGCGGCCGATGGCCGTCAGCTTCGGCTGCACCACGAGGTCGAACCGCGTACCGGGATTTGCGGCGAGCTGTTTCACCTGCATCGTGATGCCACCGGCGCTGACGAGCTGCCCGACCGCGCCCTCGAGCAGACGCTTGCCGTCGTCGTCGTAGAGCGCGAAGCGGTGGCCTTCTTCCGCGCGCAGTTCCAGCTTGCGGCCGGTCAGCGTGTCGGGAAGGTCGAGCTTGTAGATGTCGACGAGCTCGCCGCCCCAGCCATAACGACTGAGACCGAAACGCGCCGGCGCGGGTGAGCCCGGCTTGCGACCGCGCGACAGGTACTCGCCGATCACGGGGAAGCGCCGCGGTTGCACCATGATATCCAGATGGAGGTCGTCGACCGCCTGGCCGACCACGAGGCGCGAGGTGAGAAGCGCGATTTCGGTGGTGGCCTGCGAGCCGCTCGTTCCCAGCGATTGGGTCAGGTCGCTGAGGCCGGGCAGGCTAGGGGTCTTCTGCTCGACCTGCACCACGGCAGTGGCCTGGTAGATCGGCGTGGCGAACATCGTATAGAGCACGCCGGCGACGAAGAACGTCGCGGTGATGGCGACGATCAGCCACTTGTGATCCAGCAACGTGCCGAACAACGCATTGAGGTCGATGGTGTCGTCGTCATGGGCGGGATCGATCTTCGTCGTCATGCGGCTGCTTTGTTTCCAGAAAGTGAATGGACGTCTAGACGTTTATATCGTGTCTAGTCTGAATGGCCGGGGAAGCTTCCTTCACGCTGGAAATGCCTGTTTTCAAGGTGTCGCGCACTCGCTTCCATGCGACGCGCCATCGGGCACGCGCTCTTCGCGCCCGCGGGCGCGTCGGTTGATGTCGTGGGGCGGGCGTCATCGTGGCCCGGGGCGGTGACGATGCCCGGGCCGACGCCTTTCGTGGAAACCACGATGTCCTTCGCCGTCGTCGTACCCCCGTTCCGCGTCGTGGAGGTTCGATGAAGGCCTGAGCATAGAGGGGACGCGCAGGGCCTCAAAGCGATGCGCGCCGGTTTTGCGACGCGCGTCAACTAACCAGCATCTGTATGGCGGTATTAAGGCAGCGCCGTGAGAATATCGTTAAATTCGCTACGTCATGCTTCGACGAAATGCTAATGCCGTGTTCAGTTCTTGTGCAGCGCGTCGTGGTTTTCGAGTCGCAATTCATGGTGCGACACCCGTTCGGATGTCGCGGTGCATGAGACCGGCGCGGTCACGGCACGGCGGCGGCCCGCAGGTTGGGCACGAGCTCCGCCAGCGTCACCGGTGCACCGACGTGGAAGCCCTGGAGATAGTCGCAGCCGCTGTCGCGGAGCCACCGCTCCTGCGCGGCGCGCTCCACGCCCTCGGCGACGACCGACATACCCAGTGTGTGAGCCAGCTGGATCATCGAATGGCAGATGGACGCGGCGCGCTCGTCCGTATCGATGTCCGCGACGAACGAACGGTCGATCTTCAGCGTGTCGATCGGCAGGTCGCGAAGGTAGGCCATGCTCGAGAAACCGGTACCGAAGTCGTCGAGCGACACGCGCGTCCCCTGCTGCCGTAGCTGGCTCAGGACGCCGACGGCGTGCACGGGATCCATGAGGCTGCTCTCGGTGAGCTCGAGTTCCAGCGCATGCGAGGGCAGGTCGTGGCGCCGGACCGTGTCTCGTACCAGCGCGGCCACGTCGGTGCGCCGGAACTGCAACGCCGAGACGTTGACGGCGATCGACAGGTGCCCGAGGCCCGCGTCGGCGAGCGACGTGTGTGCGCACGCTGCCGTCTCCACGACCCATTCGCCCAGTGGCACGATCAGTCCCGTTTCCTCGCATAGCGGAATGAAGACGTTGGGCGGGATCCACGAACCATCCGCCTGGGGCCAGCGCACGAGTGCCTCGACCTTGCGCACCTGGCCGCCATGCGCATCGACCACGGGCTGGAAGTGCATCGCAAGACGGCCGGCGTCGATGGCCTCGCGCATGCGGGACGCCAGGATGAGGCGCGCCACGGATCGCTCGGCCATCGCGGGCACGAAGCGATGCACGTCGTCGGCGTCGTCGGTCCGCACATGCGCGGCGAGTGCCGCGTTGGCGATGACCTGACGCGCATCGCGACCGTCGTCGGGATGCGTCGCCAGTCCGATCTGCGGTTCCAGCGTGTGCAGCGTGTCGTTGAGGGCCACCGGTTCGCTGACCGCGGCCCGGATCGCCGCGATGGCATCGTCGCGCCGAGCGGGATCGGTGACGGCGAGCAGGAAGCGCTCGCCGGGGCGATGCGCGACCATGCCATGCGCCGCCGCGACGCCGCCGAGACGGGTCGCCATGCTACGCAGGACGCTGCGTCCCGCGTCGAGGCCGAACGTGTCGCTGACGCGGTCGACGCCGCGCAAGTGCACGTACACCACCTCGTACCAGGCGTCGGGGCCGAGACCGCGGTCGAGATAGTCGACGAGCGCATCGGTATTGGGCAGGCCGGTGGTCGTGTCGTGCGTCGCGCGGTAGGTCAGCGCGCGCTCCGAGCGGATGCGCTCTGTCACGTCCTGAGCAAGTACCAGGCGGGCGGTGTAGCCGGGCATGTCGATATCCGCCGCGTGCACGACCACGTCCAGCGTGCTGCCGTCCTTGCGGCGATGGATCCAGACGCGGTCCGGATCGCCGTCGTGGCCGAGGCGCAGCGAGGCGATCACGTCCTTGAGGCTGTCGGCATCGTGGGCGGAGCGAATGTCCGTGATGCGCATCGACCGGAACTCTTCGCGCGTATAGCCATAATTGCGCACGGCGGCCTCGTTGACCTCCAGGAAAGCGAGGGTCGAGACGTCGTAGACCCAGAACGGCAACGGGTTCTTGTCGAACGTGAGGCGGAAGCGCTGCTCCGCCTCGGCCAGCCGCACCGTCGCCTCCGTCAGGTGCGCCACGTATTCGCGCTGATCGTGCGCGGCCAGCGCGAGGTGGCGGTAGAGGTAGATGAAGCCGGCCCAGTACACGATATAAATGAGCAGGCAGAAGGCGACGAACCGGTACCAGGGTCCGAGTACCTCCGCGACGGGGACACCGACCCCTACCCAGAGGGCGAACGTTTCGGGGGCGCTCACGGCGATCAGGCGCTCCTTGCCGTCGATCCGGCTGACACGCCGTTCGGCATCGGGCGCGGCGGGCACGAAGAGGGCACTGGTGGATCGGCCGATCACGTTCGAGCCGTCGCCCGTGCGCGCCAGGATCGTGCCGAAGCGATCGGTGATCGTCGCCACGCCGTCGCGACCCCAGCGCAGATGATCGACCACATCCTGCAACTGGCGTTGCCTGAGCCTGGCCAGCACCCAGCGTCCGTCGCCCGTGGGGACGGCGATGGGCAGGATCCATTCCCCGTGTACGTTCTGCAGGGGGCCCAGCCGGAGCAGCGCGGTCGCGGCGACGTCCTCGCGTGTCCAGGTCGGCAATGTCGGGTCACCGGCGCCCGGCGTGATCGCTTCTCCCGCCGCGTTCACCAGCAGAAGATCGAGCAGTTCGCCCTGACGGCGTGAGACGCCTTCCATGTTCTGCGCGATCAGCGAGGGTGCGCTCCCGGGTACCGACGCCATCAGTTGCCGGCTGTCCTCGGCGATGCCTTCCATCGCACGCTGCAGGTTGAGGAACTGCGCGTTCAGCAGCCGCTGGCCGCCGTTGGCGAACGCCGCGCTCTGCGCGAGCGCGGCATCGAGTCGCCGGGTGCGGTCGGAAACCACGACGTAGACCAGGCCGACGCCAAAGATCAGAGCGAGCAGGCCACCGACGATGCCAATGAGCCGCGCCGAGAGGTGGGGGGTCGCTCGCAGCATGGATCCTCGGTGGGCGGATGGCAGGTCGTGTCTGCAGGGAAGCTAGCAACCCCTGTCGCCCCCGGCAACCGACCCATCGTCGCAGGGCCCTTTTTGCACAAACGCCGCATGGCGCGTCGCGGACCGGTCGTACGACCAGTCCGCGATTTCACCGATGTGTATAAAGTGTGAAATCGATCACATGGAGGGTGACCTTTCTCACAACGTGTCACGGACAGCATTCGCTATGGTGACCGGTGAACAGGGGGCATCGAGCGCGCCGCTGACGAGGCACCGGTCATGGAGCGGGTCTCGTCGCACGCGCGATGCCGGCAGCGAACCGGAGCCGGATAAGAGGGATGCGAGGACTTTTCGCGCGCACGGATCATGGCTGCCGACGTCACGCGCATGACGCGCGATCCAGCTCATCGCCATTCCTCCCGGTTACCGAATCTATCGATTCAGGACCCCTCGCCGTATGGCGACCCAGGGGCGCGTCCGCGTCCGGGCCTGACGACATCCATTCCGTCTGAACGAAGAGCAGGGGCAACAAGATGAATCGTGCATTCCGCATCGTATGGTCCAGGGCACTGGGCACGTGGGTGGTCGCATCCGAACTCGCTGGCCGCCACGGCAAGGGCCGCGGCCGTGCGGCCACCAAGGGTGTCGACGAACGGGCAAGTGCGTCGCGTGGCGCAGCAGGCGCGTGGACGCTGCGCGTCGGCCTGCTGATGGCGCTTGGCGCGCTGCATGCGCCAGAGGCGCATGCCGTCGATCGTTACTGGGATTTCAACGGCGGCTCCGCCGGTAGCGGCGGCACGGGCACGTGGAATACGTCGTCGCCGTACTGGAACTCCGCGGCCGATGGCATCGCCGGGCCTTTCGTCGTCTGGAACAATGCGGGCCTCGATAACGCGGTCTTCGCCGGCACGGCAGGCTCCGTTACGCTCAGCGGTGCGCTCACGGCGAACGCCGTGACGTTCAACACCACGGGTTACTCGCTGGGCGGCGGCACGCTCACGCTGGCGGGAACGACCCCGGGAATCGCGGTCAACACCGGCACGTCGACCATCGATTCCGTGATAGCGGGAAGCGCCGGCCTGACGAAGAGCGGCGGCGGCGGCATCGTCCTCAATGGCGCCAACACGTTCTCCGGCGACGTCAACGTGACTGGAGGAACCCTGGGCATCAAGGACGACGCGGCACTGGGCGCGGCCGGCAACGGCGTCATACTCGCCAACGGCACGGGTCTCACGGTCGCCGGGTCGCTCGCCGCCACGCGCAAGGTCACGATCGCCGGAACGGCAGCGGTCTTTTCCGGTGGCAACGCCGGCGCCGCGACCATCACCGGGCCCGGGGGCGTGAGCGCGCGAAGTGGCGTCACGATGAGCAATGCGGCCAGCGACTACCGGGGAGCGACCAATTTCTTCACCGGCGGCACCTATGGCTTTACGTCCATCGGCAATCTTGGCGAGGCGAGTTCCCTTGGCGCGCCCACGGGTGTCGCGGAGGGCACGGTCGTCGTACAGGCCGGCGGAGGCCTGGGCGGCACCCTGATCTATACCGGCTCGGGCAATGCATCGAATCGCGGCTTCCGCTTCGTCAATACGTCGAGCGGCAGCAATCAGTTGCGCAATAGCGGTAGTGGAACGCTGAAGCTGTCCGGCGACATCGCCACGACCAACGCGTTCAATCTGGGCATGTCGTTCAACGCCGTGACGGCCGACTTCGAGCTGACCGGCACGATCAGCAGTGCTTCCGCGCGCACCATCGGATTCGTCGGCAGCGCGGGACGGACGATCGTCGTCAATGGCGACAACACCTATAGCGGGCCGACGAGCATCGGCACGATCACGGTGAAGGCCGATTCGCTGACCAACACCGGCACCACCAGTTCGTTCGGTACCGGCATCGACGGCGGCATCAACATAGCGGCCGGTACGCTCAGTTATACCGGCGGCGCCACGACGTCGGATCGTGCGCTGACCGTCGACGGCAGCAACGTCTTCGCGAACGACGGCACGGGCGGGCTCGACTTCAGCGGCGCGACGAACTTCGCCACGGGCGGGAACGGCACGGATAGCCTGACCCTTGGGGGCACGTATGGCGGCACGAACACGTTCTCCGGGATCCTTGCGGGTACGGGAAGCCTGGTAGCGGATGGCACGGGCACCTGGGTACTCGGTGGTGCGAACACGTTCGCGGGCACCACGACCGTCAGATCGGGCACGCTCGTGGCAGGAAGCGCGGGCGCCTTCGGCACGACGAAGGGCCTGATCGTCAACGGCGGCACGCTGGACCTCAACGATCTCGCGATCGCGGCGCCATCGCTCGCCGGCACCGGTGGCATCGTCGATCTCGGTAGCGGGACCCTCACGCTCAACGCGACGACGGGTGCGACGACCTATGGCGGACGCATCGCCGGCACGGGCGGACTGTCGAAGCTGGGTGCCGGCACGCAGACGCTAACGGGCAGCAACACCTATACGGGTAGCACGTCCATCGGCGGCGGAACCCTCGCGCTGGATTTCTCCGCCCCGGGTGCACCGACGGGCAATATCGTCAGCTCGGCCTCCTCGCTTTCGATGGCCGGCGGCGTCCTGTCGATCAAGGGTCGAGCCGCCGCCAATGGACAGAGCTTCAACGGACTGGCCATCACGGCCGGCAGCAATCGCATCAACGCGACGTCCGGGACGGGCGGCTCGTTGACGGTCGGGCTGGGTGCCATCGACCGCACGGGCGGCCTGATGGACTTCGGATTCGACACCGGCACCACCCTCACCACGACGCACGCGGATGGCGCGTTGGGCGGCTGGGCCACCGTGAACGGTACCGACTATGCGCAGGTATCCGGCGGTGTCATCACGGCGTTCACCTCGTACGCCAACAAGGACGATGCCTCGCAGTGGCTCACCGGCGACATCGTCAGCGACGAGGGCAACGCGCCGAACACGGCGTATTTCGGCACGCTCGCCGGCAGCGTGGCGCTGGGCGGCCTGAAGTACGCGGCCGCGGCAGGGTCGACCGTGAACGTGGGCGCCGCGAATACGCTGAGCGTCGACGGCAGCATCATCGTTTCGCCAGCGGCTGGCGTCGCGGCGCAGAGAATCACCGGCGGCTCGTTGACGGGAGGGGCAGGCGGCAGTCCGCTAGGCGTGCTGCAGAACAGCGGCGGCACCCTCACTATCGCTTCGGCGATCGTCGACAACGGTGGCCCGACGAGCTTCGTCTCGGGCGGTTCGGGTACCGGCAGCGTCGTGCTTTCAGGCACGAATACCTACACCGGTTCCACGACGGTCAGCGGCGGTACGCTCTCCGTCGGGAGCATCGGGAACGGAGGCGCCGCGAGCTCCATCGGCGCATCGGGCAGCGGGTCGGTGAACCTCGTCATCGAGAACGGCACGCTGCGTTACACGGGCCCGAGCACGACGAGCGATCGCGGTTTCACCCTGGTCAACGGCGGTCCGGCCCGCACGATCCAGGTCGACGGTACCGCGAACCTCGCGTTCGGCGGGGTCGTCACGAGTCCCGACGACGCCGGCTTCACCAAGACCGGCTCGGGCACGCTGACGCTGTCCAACGGCGCCAACGATTTCGTCGGCCCGCTCACGGTCGCCGCGGGCGTCGTCTCGACAGGCACGCTGTCCAACGGCGGCGTGACCAGCGGCATCGGCGCGGGCACCGGCGATCCGGCGAGCCTCGTGCTGCAGTCGGGCGGCGCGCTTCAGTACACCGGCGGCACCACGTCGACGGATCGCGGCTTCACCGTGGGTGCGGGCAACGGACGCATCGACGTCTCTCAGGCCACGTCGACGCTGACGATCGGCGGGACGGCGGTCGGTGCGGGTGGCCTGATCAAGGATGGCGCCGGCACGCTCGTGTTGTCCGGTAACAACACCTACACCGGTGGCAACACGGTCAACGCCGGCGTCCTGCGCGCGGGCTCGAACCTGGCATTCGGCGGTCAGGCGAACGGCACGGGATCCGGCCAGATGACCGTGAACGCAGGCGCGACGCTCGACGTGGACGGCAAGACGATCTGGGTGAGGGGCCTGAACGGCTCGGGCGCCGTGGCGCTCGGCCCAGGGCTTCTGCAGATCAACGGCAGCGGCACCTTCGGCGGTGCGGTGTCGGGCAGCGGCGGTGTCGCCGTGGCGGCTGGCGCGACGCAGTCGATGAACGGTTGCGGCAATACGTATACCGGTGCGACCTCGATCACGTCGGCCGCCATCACGACCGACTGCCTTGCGAACGGCGGCCTGGCGAGCGGCATCGGCGCGTCCACCAGCGCCAGCACCAACCTCGTGTTCACCAGCGGCACGCTGACCTACACGGGCGCCAGCGTGAACATCGATCGCGGTGCGCAACTGTCGTCCCTCGGTGGCTTCGGCGTGACCAACGTCTCGACCGTGCTGGGTTTCGGCGGCATCGTGCAAGGCACCGGCGGCATGCAGAAAACGGGCGCCGGCACGCTCGTGTTCTCGGGCGCCAACACGTATAGCGGTGGCTCCCGCGTTCGCGCGGGTACCTTGCGCGCCGGGCACGTCGACGCGTTCGGCACCGGCATCATGTCGCTGGACGACACCGCGGGCGTCGCGCTCGACCTCGACGGATTCGACACCGGCGCACTCTATCTCGTCGGTGGCGGCAGCAATGGCGGCGTCGTCGACCTCGCCAACGCCACGTTCACCGTCACGAACGGTGGCGGGCTTGGCGCGGCCATCTACGGCGGCGTCATCATGGGCACGGGCAACTTCACGAAGAACGGCAACAGCGGGCAGGCGCTCACCGGCGTATCGAGCACGTACGACGGCGTCACGACCGTCAACGGTGGCGTGCTGCAGGTCGCCTCGATCGCGGACGGTGGCCTGGCCAGTTCGATCGGCGCATCCGGCAACGCGGCATCCAACCTCGTCATCAACGGCGGCACGCTGCAATACGTCGGTACGGGGAACACGACCGACCGTGCCCTCACGCTAGGCGCCTCGCCGAACAGCGCGATCGACGCGTCGGGCACCGGCGCGGTGCAGTTCACCAGTACCGATGCGCTGGCGTTCAGCGCGCCCGGCACGGCGCAGACCGTGACGCTCACGGGTACGAGCACCGCGAACAACGGCATGGCGCTCCGACTTTCGGACAATGGCGCCGGCAAGACGTCCGTGCGCAAGACGGGGACGGGGACATGGATCCTGCGCAACCCCGCGAGCAGCTACACGGGACCGACCACGATCCTCGGCGGCGTGCTCGGCGTGGACAAGCTCTCCGACGGATCGCAGGCCAGCAGTATCGGGCAGTCGTCGAACGCGGCGGCCAACCTCGTGATCGGGAGCAGCGCGACCCTGCGCTATACCGGCACCGGCGATACGACCGATCGCCTGTTCACGTTGTCGACGGGTGCCAGTGTGATCGAGTCGTCGGGCACGGGAGCCATCGTGTTCCGCAATACGGGTTCGGCCGCCTACGCGGGCACCGGAAGTCGCACGCTCGGTCTCGGCGGCACCAATACCGATCTCAACGTGATGGGTGGCACCATCATCGACGCGAACGCGACGAGCATCACCACGCTGGCGAAGAACGACGCGGGAACCTGGGCGCTCACCGGGACCAACACGTACACGGGCAACACCGTCATCAACGGCGGCATCCTGCAGCTGGGCACGGGGGGCACGACGGGCTCCGTCGCGAGCGCGAACATCATCGTCGCCGCGGGCACGCTCGCGTTCGACCGCTCGAACGCGATGACGATCGCGGGCACGATCTCCGGCGGCGGCGACGTGCGGCAGCTGGGATCCGGCACCACGATACTGACCGCCGCCAACACCTACACCGGCGGCACGCGTATCGATGGCGGCACGCTGCAGCTGGGCAACGGTGGAGCGATCGGCAGCATCCTCGGCGATGTCGTCGACAACGGCGTGCTGGCCTTCGATCGCTCCGATGTCTATGGCTTCGGCGGACTGATCGCCGGCACCGGCGGTGTCACGCAGTCCGGCAGCGGCACCACCGTGCTCGCCCACGCGAACAGCTACAAGGGCGCGACGCAGGTCTCGGGCGGCACGTTGCTGATCAATGGCGACCAGTCCGCGGCGACCGGCGCCACGACGGTGCAGAACGGCGGCACGCTCGGCGGCCGCGGCATCATCGGCGGCAGCGTCACCGTCGCGAACGGAGGTACGTTCAATCCCGGCGACGCGGGTGCGGCAGGCACGCTCACGGTGAACGGCGCATTCGCGCTGGCCGCGAACGCCACGATGAACTATCAGTTCGGCCAGGCGAACGTGATCGGCGGTCCGCTCAACGATCTGACCGTGGTCCACGGCAACCTGACGCTCGACGGTACCCTCAACGTCGCGACGACGCCGGGTGGCAGCTTCGGCCCCGGTCTCTACCGCATCGTCAGCTATGACGGAGCACTGACCGACAACGGTCTTGCGCTCGGCACGACACCCGGGGGCACGTTTCAGATCCAGACGTCCATCGCGAAACAGGTGAATCTCCTCAATACGGGCGGGCTGACGCTCAACTTCTGGGACGGGCCCTCGGGCCACCTGAACAACACGATCGACGGTGGCACCGGCGTGTGGCAGAGCGCGGGAGGCAACGACAACTGGGCAGACCCGACGGGACAGGTCAATGCGCCGTATACGAACGGCGAGTTCGGCATCTTCGCCGGCATGGGCGGAATCGTCACCGTGGATAACGGCACGGGTGCCGTCACGAGTTCGGGCATGCAGTTCGCGGTGGACGGATACATCGTCGCCGGCGACACGCTCACGCTGGGCGGGTTACCGAACATCGTGCGCGTCGGCGACGGCACGTCGGCGGGCGCGGGCATGACGGCCACCATCGACGCGACGCTGGCGGGGACGGGCGGCCTCGTCAAGGACGACCTCGGCCTGCTCGTGCTCGGCGGGAACAACACGTATACGGGCGGAACGTCCGTCGCCGACGGCACGCTTCAGGTGTCCGCGGATGCGAACCTCGGCGACGCCGCGGGTGGGCTGACGCTGGCCGGCGGCACGCTGCGTAACACGAACGCGTTCGCCTCCGCGCGCGACGTCACGCTCGACCAGGGAAACGGCACGTTCGACACCCTGGCGGACCTGTCGCTCACGGGAGCGATCGGCGGTTCGGGTGCGCTCGTGAAGACGGGCGCGGGCACGCTGACGCTCGCCGGTGCCAACAGCTATGCGGGCGGTACGTCGATCGACGGAGGCATGGTGTCCATCGCCGCCGACGCCAACCTGGGTAATGCCGCGGGTCCGCTGTCCCTAGATGGCGGTACGTTGCGGAATACCGCTGCCGTGACCTCGGGACGCACCGTCTCCCTGGGTGCGGGAGGCGGCACGTTCGAGGCGCTGGACAACCTCACGTTCACCACCGGGCTGAGCGGTGCCGGTGCACTCACGAAAACGGGCGCGGGGAATCTCATCCTCGCGGCGAACGCGACGTACACGGGCGGCACCACCATCGCGGAGGGGACGTTGCAGCTGGGCGACGGCGGCACGACCGGCACGGTTGCCGGCGACATCGCCAACAACGGCATCCTCGTCTTCGACCGGTACGACACGTTCGCGTTCGGTGGACTCGTGTCGGGGAACGGCGCCATGGAGCAACGTGGGGCGGGAACCACGGTGCTGACCGGAAACAACACGTACGCCGGGTCGACGGCCGTGCGCGGCGGCGGTCTCTTCGTCGACGGCGACCAGAGCGCCGCGACGGGTGGCACCACCGTGGATGCCGGGGCCACACTGGGAGGCAAGGGCACGATCGGCGGCGACGTGACGCTGGCGGATGGCGCCACGCTGAGCCCGGGCGCGCTTGGCGATGCACCGGGCACGCTGTCGATCCGTGGCGATCTCGCGCTGAACGACACCTCCACGCTGGCCATCAGCCTCGGGCAGGCCAATGTCGTCGGCGGCCCGCTGAACGACCTGGTGCAGGTCGACGGCGACCTGACCCTCGACGGCGTGCTGAACGTGTCGGTGCCTTCGAACGGCACGTTCGATCCGGGCATCTACCGGATCGTCGGCTACACCGGGGCGCTGAACGACAACGGGCTGACCATCGGATCGGTGCCGACACCGGACTATTACCTGCAGACCTCCATCGCACAGCAGGTGAACCTGCTGAACACGAACGGCCTTCAGGTCGATTTCTGGGACGGCAACGGCGGACGCGGCGACGGCGAGGTGGCGGGGGGCGACGGGACGTGGCAGAACACGAGCGGCAACGACAACTGGACCCTCGTCGACGGCTCGGCCAACGCACCCTACCGGGACGCTTCGTTCGCGATCTTCGCGGCGAACGGCGGCACGGTCACCGTGGACGACAGCCTTGGGGCCGTGACCACCGGTGGCATGCAGTTCGCGACGGACGGTTACCGCGTCGAGGGCGACGACATCGCGGTCGGTGCGTCGCCAGCGGTCATTCGCGTCGGCGACGGCACGACCGCCGGCACGGCCATGACGGCGACGATCGCTTCCGTGCTGACGGGTACCGGAGGGATCGCGAAGTCCGATCTCGGCACCCTGGTCCTCGCGGCCGACAACACGTACACGGGTGGGACATCCGTTACCGGCGGCGTGCTGCAGCTCGGTGAAGGCGGCACGTCCGGTTCGATTCTCGGCGATGTCGTGAACAACGGGACGCTGGCGTTCGATCGCTCGGACACGCTGACCTTCGCCGGCGCGATCGGCGGTGCCGGCGGACTCTCGCAGCGAGGCACAGGTACCACCGTGCTCACGGCGAACAACGGTTATACCGGCGCGACCACCGTCGAGTCCGGTACGCTGATCGTGAATGGCGACCAGTCCGCGGCGACCGGCACGACGTCGGTGCTGAACGGCGCGACGCTCGGCGGCACGGGTACGATCGGCGGCAATGTCACGGTGGGGGATGGCGCGACCCTCAGCCCCGGACAGTCCGCCGGCACGCTGACGATCAACGGCAGCCTCGCGCTCGGCGCGAGTGCCGTACTCGACTACGAGCTGGGCCAGGCCGGCACGCCCGGCGGCGCGCTCAACGACCTGACCGTGGTGCACGGCGATCTGACGCTCGACGGCACGCTCAACGTCACGGCCACGCCGGGCGGCACGTTCGGCGCCGGCGTCTACCGGCTGTTCGGCTACGACGGCACGCTGACCGACAACGGCCTGTCGATCGGCGCGGTGCCGACGGCGGACGTGTTCGTGCAGACATCGCTGGCCCATCAGGTGAACCTCGTGAACACCGATGGACTGACGCTCAGCTTCTGGGATGGCCCGGGCCACGCGAACGATGGCGCGATCGCCGGCGGTACGGGCACCTGGCGCCTTGCCGACAACGACTACTGGACGGAAGCCTCGGGCTCGCTCAACGCGCCTTACAGCAACGGGTCGTTCGCCGTCTTCGGCGGCACTGGCGGCAAGGTGACGGTAGACGATGGCAACGGTCTCGCGACCGTCTCGGGCATGCAGTTCGCCGCCGATGGCTACGCCGTGACCGGCGACGCCATCGCGCTGGCTGGCGGTGCGACGAGCATCCGCGTCGGCGACGGCACCACGACCGGCGCCGGCATGACCGCCACGATCGATGCCGCCCTGACGGGGGGATCGTTGGTCGTGAAGGACGACCTCGGCACGCTGGTCCTCGATGGAGCGAACACCTACGGTGGCGGCACCGACGTGCGCGCGGGCACGCTGCAGGTCGCGAACGACGGCAACCTCGGTGCGGCCATCGGCTACCTCGCGATCGACGACGCGACGCTGCATACCACCGGCAGCTTCGCGACGCGCCGCGTCGTGGCGCTCGGCGGCGACGCGACCATAGACACCGACGAAGGCACGACGCTCACCGTCGATCAGGGTATCGCGGGCCACGGGAGCCTGACGAAGGCCGGCGCCGGTGCGCTGGTGCTCGGCGCCGCCTCCTCTTATGGCGGCGCGACCGTCGTCTCGGACGGAACGCTGGCGGCGGGCGTCGCCGATGCGTTCGACACGTCGTCGGCGGTGACCGTGGAACGCGACGGCACGCTCGGGCTCGCGGGCCATGCGCAGCACCTCGCCACGCTGACGAACGCCGGCAGGGTGACCTTCGGCACCGCGCCGGGCACGACGTTGACCGTCAAGGGCGATTACGCGGGTCAGGACGGCGTCCTCGTGTTCGACGCGGCGCTCGGCGACGACGCGTCGTCGACGGACCGTCTCGTCGTCGCGGGCAGCACGTCGGGCAACACGACGGTTCAGGTAAACAACGTCGGCGGCGCCGGCGCGCAGACTACGCAAGGCATCAGGCTGATCGACGTACAGGGTGCATCCAACGGCACATTCGCACTGAAGGGCGATTACGTGTTCCAGGGCGATCAGGCGGTCGTCGCCGGAGCGTATGCATATCGCCTGTTCAAGAACGGTACCGATACGGCCGATGGCGACTGGTACCTGCGCTCGGCTCTCGCCAGCGGTGGCGACAGCGATCCGGATGGCGGCGCCCATCCGCTCTACCAGCCCGGCGTGCCGTTGTACGAGGCGTATGCCGGCGTGCTGCAACAGGTCAACGCGTTGGGGACGCTGTTCCAGCGGACGGGCGATCGTCACTGGTCGGGAGGCTCCGCACCGAACGACATGAGCCCGGGCGACGGGACGTGGATGCGAGTCGAGGGCGGTGACCAGTCCTTCCGGCCCGAAAGCAGCACCAGCGGCACGCGCTACGACGTGTCCAGCTGGACCGCCGAAGCGGGCATCGACGCGACGCTCGGCGAAGGCGACGGTGGCACGTTGGTCGCGGGCGGCACGCTGCGCTATGGCCGTTACCAGTCGAACGCCCGCTCGGTCTACGGGCAGGGTCGCCTGAAGACGGACGGCTATGGCATCGGAGGCGCCCTCACGTGGTTCGGCGACAACGGCGTTTACGTGGATGGCCAGGCACGCTGGACGCGCTTCGACACGGACCTGCGATCCACCACGCTCGCGCGATCGACGAAGGATGGCAACAAGGCCAACGGGTACGCGGTGGGCGTTGAAGCCGGTCGTCGCTTCGGCCTGAGCGATCGCTGGTCGATCGTTCCGCAGGCGCAGCTGACCTACGGCAAGGTGTCGTTCGACAGTTTCGACGACGCCTTCGGTGCGCACGTGTCGCAGCGGGACGGCAGGAGCGCCACGGGTCGCGCCGGCGTGCTGGTGGATTACCGTAGTGCGCGTCAGGGTGCCGAGGGTGCGATTGCCACGCACGTGTACGCGATCGGCAACGTCTACCGGAACTTCAGCGACGCGGCACGCGTCGCCGTGGCGGGTACCGACTTCACCACGCGCAATGAACGCCTCTGGGGCGGATTCGGCCTCGGCACGTCACGCGACTGGGCGGACGGTCGCTACGCCGTGTACGGCGAGGTCCAGGCCAGCAAGGGGCTGCAGGGAGGGGATTCGCACGCGGTGAGCGCCACCGTTGGCTTCCGGATGCACTGGTGACGCAGTCGACGGGAGCCGCGCAGCACGGCTCCCGTCTTTCAGGGATCGATCAGACCGGCCCGCACGGCGTCCGCGACGTCGTCGGGGGTGTCGAGATCGCGTCCCAGCGCATCGCGCCGGATGGCCGCCGGATGCGCGACACCCCACAGCCGGCGGAAGCCCGTGTCGCCGGTCAGCCGCCCCGCCGCGGCCAGCGTTTCGGGGCGGAGCAGGGCGGGCGGCCCCAGTGCGTCGCCGTACGCGGAGACCACGTCGCGACTGCCGTCGTAGGCGACGAGCAGGGTCTGCAGGTGCTCCTGCGTGAGACACGGCTGATCCACGAGCGTCACGAGCACGGGGTAGGTTCGCCCCGCCAGCGCGGCGGCCGCCCGGGCCAGCGACGAGGCCATGCCGGTGTCCCAGGTAGGGTTGAACACGATGGGGGTGCCGGTGACGAGCGGTGCGAGGGTGTCCGCATGCGCCCCGAGCACGACCACGATACGGGTGGGGCCCGTGGCCTTCGCCAGCCGGACGGCCCGCTGCAGGAGGGTCTCGCCGCCCACGGTCAGCAGTTGCTTGGGCCGTCCGAGCCTCGCGCTCCCACCCGCGGCGAGCACCACGGCATCATGTTCACAACGTACGGCCATGCGTCGTTCCGGGGCCCTGGCAAGAAGGGCGCCACGCTAGCATGGCTGTCGACCCGACGGAGGGATCGTCTAAAAAACGATAGGTATGTACGTTGCGAGTCGTCCCCGAGTTGCCGATAGTGCCTGCTTGGCATTTAGCAGCGCGTCCCAATGGTCATCGCGTCCGACAATCTCAGGGAGCGCGGCGCGGATGTCGCGTTCGGTCCGTTTCTCCTGGCCCCCGCCCGGCGGCTACTCCTGCGGGACGGCGAGCCCGTGGACATCGGCGGGCGGGCGTTCGACATGCTCGTGGCCCTGGTCGAGCGGCCCGGCGTCGTCTGGTCCAAGCGCGAGCTCATCGCGCGCGTGTGGCCCGACGTCGTCGTGGAGGAGGGCAGCCTGCGCTTCCACATGACGGGCCTGCGCCGGATCCTCGGCGATGGCGAGGATGGCGGCCGATACATCTCGACCCAGGTGGGCGTGGGTTATGCCTTCGTTGGCGCCGTGCGTCGCGTGGATGACGACGCGACGCGCTCGGTCCCGGCTTCTCTTCACAAGCCCGAGCCGGCGCGACTCGTGAGCAATGCGGGCGATCTGCCGACCCGCCGCCGCCTCGTGGGTCGCGAAGCGGACGTCGACCGGATACTCGCGCGCCTGTCGGCGCCGATCCTCTACACGGTGGCGGGCGCGGGCGGTGCGGGAAAGACCAGCATCGCGCTCGAGGTCGGGCATCGTCTGGCGGAAGCGGGGCGCATCGTCCGCTTCGTCGATCTGGCGCAGGTCGAGGACCCGGCCCTCGTGCCGTATGCGCTCGCCGGTGCGCTGCATATTCCCGTGCAGACCGACGATCCGCTGGCCGTGGTGATCGCCCATCTGCGCGACCGGGCGATCGTGCTCTTCGTGGACAACTGCGAGCACGTGGTGGATGCGGTGTCGGGAACGCTGGAGCGCCTCCGCGAGGCCGCGCCCGACGTGACCGTGCTCGCGACGAGCCGCGAGCCGCTGCGCGCGCACGACGAATGCGTGCACTGGCTCGACGCGCTGACGTACCCGGCGCGCAACGTCGGCGACAGCGACGAGATCCTCGGCTACTCGGCCGTGCAGCTGTTCCTGGAACGCGCGTCGGCGAGCGGCGCCACCAGCGTGCCGGATGCCGCCTCGCTCCGGCTCGTGGCGGACATCTGCCGTCGACTGGACGGCATGGCTTTGCCGATCGAGCTCGCCGCGCTGCGCGTCGGGTCGCACGGCATCGAGGCGACGCACGAGCTGATCGGCGAGCGCTTCAGCCTCGAATGGTCCGGTCGTCGCACGGCGGCGCCGCGGCAGCAGACCTTGCGGGCGACGCTCGACTGGAGCTACGACCTGCTGACTCCGCTGGAGCGACTCGCGTTCGACCAGCTTTCCGTGTTCGTCGGCCCGTTCTCCGTCGAGGCGGCCGCGAACGTACTGAGCGGCGAGGGGGTTCAACCCGCGACCTTCGTCGCCACGCTCGACGCGCTTTCGGCGAAAGGGCTGGTCGCGGTCCATCGCGCGACGGCGACGGGCTCGTACCGCCTGCTCGAAATGACCCGCGCCTACGCGCGTGAACGCATGGCGCTTCGCGGCGAGTCCGAGGCGAGGTCGCTGTCGCGTCGTCACGCGGCGTACTTCCTGCACCGGCTGGACGGCCTGGGCGAAACGCCCGAAGAGGTGTTCCGGAACGCCACGTGGTGGAGCTGCCAGTTCGGCAACGTCCGCAGCGCGCTCGAGTGGAGCCTCGGTCCGCAGGGCGACACCGCCATCGGCGTTCCGCTCGCCGCCGTCGCCTCGCGCGTGTTCCTGCGCTTTTCGTTGATGGCCGAATGCCGCACGTGGTGCGAGCGTGCCCGCAACGCGATGATGCTGCCGTTCACCGGCACGGCCGTCGAGCTCGAGTTGCAGGCGGCGCTGGGGCTCGTGCTGATGTTCACGCTGGGCAACAGCGACGCCGCCGGCGTCGCCTTGCGCCGCGCGCTCGATCTCGCCATCGCGCTCGACCGCAAGTGGGATCAGCTACGCATCCTCGGCCGCCTGCAGATCTACGACGAACGCCTCGGCGACTTCGAGCCCTCGCTCGCCTGGGCCGAGCAGGCCGAGGAACTCGGCCGCGAGATCGGCGAGCCGGAGGCCATCGCGGTCGCCGCGTCGCTGGCGGGCGTGGCGCGGCACCTGCTGGGCGATCAGGCCGCGGCGCGGCATCTCCTCGAAGAATCGTTGCGTCACGGCCTGCCGTCCGAGCAGAGCCGGACGATCCATTACGGATTCGATCATCGCAACCGCTCGTGCATCGCGCTGGCGCGTACCCTGTGGTTGCAGGGGCATGCCGACCAGGCCCGTTACTGGGTACGCCGTGCGCAGGAGGAAGCCATCGCGCTCGAACACCCCATCACCCAGTGCATCGCGCTGATCTGGACGCTCTCGGTTCATCACTGGACCGGCGAGACCGATCAGGTCGAGGAAGCGCTGGCGACGTTCGCCGCGCTGGCGGACGCGCATGGATTCCGCCCGTACATCGCCGCGACGGAAGGATTTCGCGGCATGCTCGCGATCGGACGCGGCGACGCGGCGGAAGCCGTGCAGGCGATCCGCGAAAGCCTCGCGCGCCTCAAGGCGATGCGCTACGAACTGCTGACGACGACGTTCGAAACCGCGCTGGTGGAAGCGCTGCTTTCCGCGGGCCGCTTCGGCGAGGCGGCCGAGCAGGTGGCCGCCACGATCGAGCACTGCACGCGTACCGGCGAAGGCTTCGCCCTGCCGGAGCTGCTGCGCCTCAAGGCACTCGTGCTGGCGCGGAGCGGCGACGATCCGGAGGGCGTCGAGTCGACGTTGCGCGGGTCGCTCGAGCTTGCCGCGCGCCAGACATCGAACGCATGGCGTCTGCGTGCCTCGATGGATCTTGCGGCCTGGTGGGCGGCGAACGGAAGCGAGGTGGAGGCCAGCATGCTCCTGCGGTCATGCCGGGATCGCGCGGTGGAGGGCCTCGACACGGCCGACCTGCGACGCCTCGACGCGATGCTCGGCGACGCCGGTGCGTGGAATGAGCAGGGTGGCGCATAGGCCACCGCGAACACGGTTGGCGAGTCGCAACTGTCCGCCGAGCTGCAGCGTGAGTTGCAGCGCGATGGCCAGGCCCAGCCCGGAGCCGGTGGGGTCGCGCTGCTCGGAGTGGCGTAACCGGTAGAACGGCTCCATGACCGCCGCGAGTTCGTCGTCCGGAATGCCCGGACCATCGTCTTCGATGTCGATGGCGACCATGTCGCCACCCGCGATCCGCGTGTGCAGATCCGCCCGATAACCGTGCTTGAGCGCGTTGTCGACGAGATTGGCGAGGATGCGCCGCAGCGACTGCGGGCATGTGGTTACCACCAGCGGATCGGTCGGGGCGAAGGCCACGGCACGGCCCGCGTCGCGATAATCGCACGCGAGGCTGTCGACGAAGGCGATGAGACAGAGTTTCACCGGGACCTCGCGCGGCTCGTCGGCGCAACGGGCATAACGCACGCCGTCGCGCACGAGGTGCTCCATGCGATGCAGGTCTTCGATGATGTACCGGCGTCCCGGTCCGTCGTCCATCGCTTCGAGCCGCAGGCGCATGCGCGCGACGGGCGTCTGCAGGTCGTGCGCGATGGCGGAGAGGAACCGCAGCCGCGCGGACACGTGCTCGCGCACCCGCAGCTGGATGCCGCGCAGGGCGTTCATCGCGCGTACCAGCTCCTGCGGTGCGTGAGCCGGCGGCGGCGCCAGCGCACGAGCCGGCTCGAAGCGTTCCAGCGCCTCCGCGAACTGGGCGAGCGGGCGGGCGGCGGCCTTGCCGTGCACCCAGAGAAACGCGCAGAGCGAGATGCCGGCCACCGCGGCGCTGGCCGCGATGCGCGGCAGGCTGCTCGCCGGTTCGCCGACGGTGAGGATCAGTGCGCCCAGCGCCTGGGCACCGACGACGGCGCCCACCTGCGGAACGAAGAGCCGACGTGCGAGGTGCGTGGGTCGGACAAGGCGACGGGTAGAAGGATGCATGCGTGTCATGACCGTGTCCGCGGAGGAATGGTCTACAGCATGTGTCGCGCAGGCCGGGTGACACCAGTTAGCTTGTGTTGGCTGCTGTTAGCCGGCCGCAACTGAGACGACCATCCCAGATTGCGCGCCTGCCGGCATCGTGGACCGATATGGGAACCAACCTGTCACATTGCGCCGGAACACTCGCTGGTACAGGGCACTACCGACCAGTGGACGACAGGCATGACTTCTCAGGACCGGCGACAGTTTCTCAAGCTTTCCATGGGCGCCGCGGGCGCCGCGTTTACCGCGGGGGTCCTGCCTCCGTCGATCGCCAGGGCGCTGGCCATACCGGCGTCGCATCGCACGGGCACGCTGGCCGACGTGGAGCACGTGGTGATCCTGATGCAGGAGAACCGCTCGTTCGACCATTACTTCGGCAGCCTGCGTGGTGTGCGCGGCTTCGGCGATCCACGGCCATTCACGCTGGCGAGCGGGCGCTCCGTGTGGCACCAGCCGTCGGGCGACGACGTGCTGCTGCCGTTCCGGCCGGCGGGAGACGATCTTGGCCTCGCGTTCATCGAAGACCTGCCGCACGGCTGGAACGATACACACGCGGCGGCGAACGGCGGCCGCTACGACGGGTGGGTGGAGGCCAAGGGCACCACGACGATGGCCTACCTCACCCGCGAAGACATCCCCTTCCACTACGCGCTGGCGGACGCGTTCACCATCTGCGACGCCTATCACTGCAGCATGCTGACCTCGACGGATCCCAACCGCTACTACATGTGGAGCGGCTACGTCGGGAACGACGGGCAGGGCAAGGGACCGGTGCTCGACAACGCCGAGAAGGGCTACAACTGGACGACGTATCCCGAGCGACTGGAGGAAGCGGGCGTGTCGTGGAAGATCTACCAGGACATCGGTACCGGCCTGGATGCCGCGGGTGGCTGGGGCTGGACGTCCAATCCGTACATCGGCAACTACGGTGACAATTCGCTGCTGTATTTCGACAACTACCGCAACGCGCAGCCCGGCAGCCCGCTCTACGAGAAGGCGCGAACCGGTACGAACATGGCTGGCGGTCAGTCGCCGTTCGCGATCCTGCGCGAGGACGTGCTCGCCAACCGCCTGCCGCAGGTGTCGTGGATCGCGGCGCCGGAAGCCTATACGGAACACCCCAGCTGGCCGGCCAACTATGGCGCCTGGTACGTCGACGGCGTGCTGGACGCGCTGACGGCCAATCCGGAGGTATGGAGCAAGACCGCGCTGTTCATCACCTACGACGAGAACGACGGCTTCTTCGACCACGTGGTGCCGCCGTACCCGGCGGCGTCGCGCGAGCAGGGTCTGTCGACAGTGTCGACCGAGGGCGAGATCTATCCGGGCGGCAACGGTTTCGTGGAGGGCGTTTACGGCCTCGGCGTCCGCGTGCCGATGCTCGTGGTGTCGCCCTGGAGCAAGGGTGGCTGGGTTTGCTCCGAGACCTACGACCACACGTCGATCCTCCGCTTCCTCGAGGAGCGATTCGGCGTGCGCGAGCCGAACATTTCCGACTGGCGCCGTGCGGTGTGCGGCGACCTGACGCGCGCTTTCGATTTCCGCCGCCACGACGCGGATGCCCCGCATCTCCCGCCGACGCGCGCGTACGAACCGGACAAGGGCGCTCACCAGGATCTGGTGCCGGTACCGCCTGCCCACCAGCGCATGCCGCGTCAGGAGCCTGGCCAGCGACCTGCGCGCGCGTTGCCTTACGCGCTCGACGTGCAGGGCCGTCTCGACGTCGACGCGGGCAAGTATCGCCTCGACTTCATCAACGACGGACGGAGCGGCGCGTTCTTCCACGTCTTCTCGTCCGCGCGGACGGACGGTCCGTGGACCTATACGGTGGAGGCGGGCAAGGAACTCGCCGACAGCTGGACGAGCCTTTACAGCGGCGGCGCCTACGATCTTTCGGTGACGGGCCCGAACGGGTTCTTGCGCCAGTTCGCGGGGACGCAGCCGTCCTCCGGCGACCGCGGTCGTCGCGCGCAGCCGGAGGTGCGCATCGCGCGCGCCGAACTCGACGGACTGATGCGTCTCGTGATCACCAACGAGGGCAGCCGTACCTGCATCGTCACGGTGACGCCGGCCGCCGATTACACGCACCTTCCTCCGCGGAGGCACATCGTGCTTCCGGGCGGCCACGTCGAGAGTCTCTGGGAAATCCTCTCCAGCGATCACTGGTTCGATTTCAGCGTTACCAGCGATCACGATCCGAGATTCCTCCGGCGACTGGCGGGCCATCGCGAGACCGGCCGGCCGTCGAAAACGGATCCCGCGCTTTCGTCGCGGCAACAGGCCGCCATCGAGACGGTCAACACCTGACGACCGCCGGTCAGGCGTAACATGGCGCCATTCCCTATCAAGTCTGGTGCCATGTCCAAGAAGCTTAAAATCGATTTCGTTTCCGATATCGCCTGCCCGTGGTGCGTGATCGGCCTGGGCGGGCTGGAGCGTGCACTCGAACGCCTCGACGGTGTCGTCGAGGCCGACATCACGTTCCACCCGTTCGAGCTCAATCCGTCGATGGTCCCCGGCGGCGAGAACACCGTGGAGCACATCGTCGCGAAATACGGCATTCCGGCCGACGAAGCCCGCGTGAACCGGGAGCGCATCAAACAGCGCGCGGCGACGGTCGGGTTCACGATGAACACGTCGGATGCCACGCGCATCTACAACACGTTCGACGCGCATCGCCTGATGGCGTGGGCGGCGGGCACGGGCAAGCAGCAGGCGTTGAAACACCAGCTGTTCATCGTGAACTTCACCGACCAGACCGATCCGGGCGACCATGACGCACTGGTGGCCGCGGCGGAAAAAGCGGGTCTCGACCCGGTCGAAGCGCGCGCCGTGCTCGCGTCCGACCGCTACGGCGACGACGTGCGCCGCAGCGAAGCCCTGTGGCAAAGCCGCGGCATCACCGGCGTGCCGGCGGTCGTCGTCAACGATCGCTACCTGATTTCGGGCGGACAGCCGCCCGAGGAATTCGAGCGACAACTGCGGAAGATCGCCGCGGATATGTGAGGCTTGGTGTAGGGGCGCGCTCGCGCACGATGGGTGCCGTCCTCGAGCACCCATCGCGCGCGAGCGCGCTCCCACAGCCCGATCCTGAATCACGGCCGTTGCACCTCTCGCTCACGAATGTCGTCCGCCGTTTCATAGCCCCGGTCGTCTCGCTTCACCCGCGATGCCCGACCGTGGTGGCATGAATGAAGAACAGCAGACGATCGCCATTGCCGAATTCGACCGGCACCTGTCCAGTCCCTGGTTCCCGTGCCTCGCCGCCCAGACAGCCCATCGCCGCTATCTGGTGACCCACGTCTTCGCCGGGGCCATGCCTTGCCCGGCGGACGATGCGCGCGTGGCGCGCGAGATCGCGAGCTTCGCCGGTGCGCAGAAACCCGAGGATACGTTTCACAGCCTCGTGGTCCACTTCGCCGGGAGCGACGCGATGCCCGAAGAGCATTTCGAGCGGATGCTCTTTGCGCGCCTCCAGGGCATTCACGACGCCGATGGGCGTGATTACACGTGGGACCCTTCGGTCAGCGCGGATCCCGACGACCCGGCGTTCAGCATGAGCGTCGGTGGCCATGCCTTCTATGTCGTGGGCCTGCATCCGGGGGCGTCCCGCCGTGCACGCAGGCTTGCGCATCCGGCCATGGTCTTCAACCTGCATGCGCAGTTCGAGTACCTTCGCCGTGAAGGTCGCTACGCCCGGCTGAAGCAGGCGATCGTGGAACGCGACATCGCGCTCAACGGCTCGCCCAATCCGATGCTCGCCATGCACGGTCGCAGTTCGGAAGCGCGCCAGTACAGCGGCCGACACATCACAGGCGAATGGACCTGCCCGTTCGCCCCCCGCACAGCGTCCTCGCAAAGGAAGACCGCGTGACCCATGCCGTGATACCGCCGCAGAGCGGCACCGCTTTCCTCTTGCGCAAGCACCAGCGGCTTACCGTGATCGACCCCGAGGGCCAGCAGGTCAGCGATCTCGTCGCGTTCAACGCCGACGACACCGACGAATGGCTCTCGAGCGGACGCTCCCTCGACTACGCCAGCAAGTTCCTGCTGACGACCGGCGACGTGCTGTACTCCAATCGTAGCGGTCCGATGCTTGTCATCGACGAGGATCGCGTCGGTCGGCACGATTTTCTTCTTGCGCCCTGTTCGAAGGAGATGTTTGCAAGACTTTACGGTCATACGGAGCCCCACCGGGGATGCTTCGGCAATCTCGCCTCGGCGCTGGAGCCGTTCGGCATATCGCCCGACGCGATCCCCACGGCGTTCAACGTCTTCATGAACGTGCAGGTCGACGGCGTCGCGGGCACGCTTTCCGTCGAACCGCCATTGAGCAAGGCCGGCGACACGACGACGTTCGTGGCCCAGATGGATCTGATCGTCGGCCTCACGGCGTGCTCCGCCGGGCAGTCCAACAACTTCCGCTTCAAGCCGATCCACTACCGTATCGACTGAGGGAAGCGGCACCCGACACGCGCCGTCCACGGAGGGCAGGCTACACAGGCGGCTGATCGTACCGACCCCCGGTCTTCCGTCTGGAGACGCCCGCCCATGAATCAACCCGTCGCACGCCGCCGCTCCGCCGTGGCGAATGCCGTCTACGGCCTTCTCAACCCCATACCCTTCGGCTTCTTCGTCGCTGGCCTCGTCTTCGACGTCGTCTACGCGAAAACCGGTACGACGCTCTGGGGAAAAGGCGCGGCATGGCTGATCACCCTCGGTCTCGTGTTCGCCGTGATCCCGCGGCTGGTGAACCTCACACAGGTGTGGATCACATCGCGCCGCGTGTCGACCGGCGCCGATCATGTCGACTTCTGGCTCAACGTCGTCGCGATCGTCGCGGCGGTGCTCAACGCCTTCGTCCATACGCGCGACGCTTACGCGATCGTTCCGGCCGCCGTGTGGCTCTCGGTGCTGACGGTGACCCTGATCGCCGTGGGCAACGTCGTGATCGCCGTCCGGCCCTCGGCCCAGCGGGAGTACGCTCATGGGTAAGTCCCTGTCCCGCACCACACTCGTGATCGCCTGCACGACCCTGCTTGCCGCATGCGCGGATAAGGCCTCGCAGGATGCGGCACAGCAGGCGGGCGCGAATCCGTCGTTGCCGAAGGCGCAGCAGTTTCTCGCCCCGCCCATGCAGGTGCCGGACTTCGTCGGATGGAAGGACGGTGCCGCGCCAACCGTGGCTCCGGGCCTGAAGATCGAGAAGATCGCCAGCGGACTCAAGCATCCCCGCCAGCTGCTCACGCTGCCCAACGGCGACGTGCTGGTCGTGGAATCGAACGGACCAGGCGAGGAAGCGGTGACGACGCCGAAGCAGCTCGTGGCGGCGATGGTGAAGAACCGCTCGGGCAAGGGCGCGAAGGGCGGCAACCGGATCACGCTGCTGCGCAAGCGTGCTTCCGGCGAGTGGGAAAAGCACGATTTCATCGGCAACCTGCATTCGCCGTTCGGCGTGCAGCTGATCGGCAACACGCTCTACGTCGCGAACACGGATGCCATCGTCACCTTTCCCTATCAGGATGGCGAAACGACGATCCGTGCACCGGGTGTGGCGTTCACGGACCTGCCTTCCACGGTGAATCACCACTGGACGAAGGCCTTGCAGGCCAATCCGGACGGCACGAAGCTCTACGTGGGCGTCGGCTCCAACAGTAACATCACCGAGAACGGGCTCGAGGTGGAATACCGACGGGCCGCGGTGCTCGAGGTGGACGTCGCGAGCCGTGCGAGCCGCATCTACGCGTCCGGCATCCGGAATCCTACCGGGCTGCAGTGGGATCCGACGACGAACCGGCTCTGGGCCATCGCCAACGAGCGCGACGAAATCGGTGCCGACCTCGTGCCCGATTACATGACCTCGGTCACCGAAGGGGCGTTCTATGGCTGGCCTTACAGTTACTACGGGCAACATGTCGATCGCCGGGTGATGCCGCAGCGCCCCGATCTCGTGCAGAAGGCGATCCCTCCCGACTACGCGCTGGGTTCGCACGTGGCCGCCCTCGGCCTGCTGCTCACGCGGGGCAACGCGCTTCCCGCGAAGTACCAGAACGGGGCGTTCGTTAGCGAACACGGCAGCTGGGACCGTTCGCCGCTCAGTGGCTACGAGGTGGTGTTCGTGGCATTCCAGGACGGCAAGCCTGTCGGTAAGCCCAAGACGCTGGTGAGCGGTTTCCATTCGAAGGACGAATCGCAGCTGTTCGGTGCGCCGGTCGGCGTCGTGCTCGACAAGGAAGGGGCGCTGCTCATCGCCGACGACGTCGGCGACACGGTATGGCGCGTCACGGCCGCGGGCCCCTGACGCGCGGGTCGACGGTCACGGCCGGGGTCGCGTCGCGACCTCCGCCTGCTGGTTCAGCGGCTGGCTCGCGTGACGCGGTGGCGTGAGCGGCACGGGCTGCGAGCGGCGCGTGAAGACATCGGAGCCGGCCGTCGCCCAGTCGACGCCGGCGATTTCCTGTTCGAACCGCTTCGCATCGCCCGCGCGCACGACGTCGGCGATGCGCTTCGTCTCGCGCGACGAGACGCCGAGCTTTCGTAGCGTGAGCGTGCCGAATGACAGTGCCGACTCGAACGTTTCGCGCACGTGGAAGTTCACGCCCTTGCCGACGACCTCGCGCGAATGCTCGCGGTCGTAGGTCCTGACGATCCATCGCGCCTGGGAAAATTCGTGCAACGCGACGTCCAGGATGCGATCGACGGTCGCGCGATCGTCGACGCAGACCGCGATCACCTGTGCCCGCGCCGCGCCAGCGGCCTCGAGGACGTCGAGTCGGGTGCCGTCGCCGTAGTAGATGCGAAAGCCGAAACGGGACGCCGCCTGGATCATCTCGATATCCGTGTCGATGACGGTCACCTCGACGTCGCGTGCCAGGAGGGGTTGGCTCACCACCTGCCCGAACCGGCCGAAGCCGATCATGAGCACGCTGCCGGAGAGACCTTCGGGCACGTCCGCCGTGAGCGGCGCTGACGTCTCCGCGCGCGTGCGTGCAAGCTTTCGCACTGCGATCTCCACCAGCGGCGCGATGGCCATCGAGAGGACGACCGCGGCGGTGAAGGTCGCGTTCTGCGCTGCCGTCATGACGTTGCCCGCGGTCGCGGCCGCGAAGAGGACGAATGCGAATTCCCCGCCGAGCGCCATGAGCGAGGCCCGTTGCAACGCTTCGTCGTGGTCGCTGCGCGTGAGGCGCGCGACGAGATAGATGCCGATGCCCTTGACCAGCATCATGCCGAGCACGCCGATCAGGATGTACTGCCAGTGCGCCTTCACGGTGGCGACATCGAGTGCCATCCCCACGCCGAGGAAGAACAGGCCCAGCAGCAGACCGCGGAACGGTTCGACATCGGCTTCCAGCTGGTGCCGGAAGCTGGACTGCGACAGCATCACGCCGGCGATGAACGCGCCCATGGCCATCGAAAGACCACCGAGCTGCATCAGCACCGCCGCGCCGAGCACGACGAGGAGCGCGCCCGCCGTGAGTACTTCCCGCACTTTCGACTGCGCGAGGATGCGGAAAAGCGGGTCGAGCAGCCAGCGCCCGGCCACCAGCAGCGCGACGAGCGCGGCAACGCCCTTGAGCGCGGGCATCCAGGCGCCGGACGTGGCGGCATGGCCGCCATCGGGCGCCATCCATGCGACCAGTGCGAGCAGCGGTACCAGAAGGAGATCTTCGAGCAGAAGGACGGAGATGATCTTCTGGCCCGCGATGGGCGTCACGTCGCGACGTTCGGCGACGAGTTGCATCACGATGGCCGTGGAGGTCAGCGTGAAGCCCAGCGCGCCCACGAACGCGACGGCGAGCGGCAGCCCCGTGAACCAGCCCAGCGCGGTCAGCGCCGCGGCGCTGACGATCGTCTGCAACAACCCGAGGCCGAGGATGTACTGACGGAGCGACCACAGTCGCGACGGCTGCATCTCCAGGCCGACGACGAACAGGAACATCACGACGCCGAGTTCGGCGAGATGCAGGATCGCTTCCGGGTCGGTGAACCACCCGAACCCAAAGGGTCCGACCAGCAGTCCGGCCGTGAGATAACCGAGCACGGAGCCGAGGCCGAGCCGGCGGAAGAGCGGTACGAGCACCACCGCCGCGCCGAGCAGCGCGACCGCGTGAACGAGCTGGTTGTCCGTGCCGCCGGCGACCATGGCTGCCTCTTCCGTGCGAATGGAGGCAGCGTATCCCTAATCCGGCGTGCGCGTCCGGCGACGCGCCGCCGTCAGCGCAAAATGCTGCAAAGAGCGGGCGTCGTCACCAACGAAAGTCCTGGCTCACCAGTTGTCGTCGTCGGACGAACCGCCGTCGCCGGACGCGCCGTCGTCCCAGGAATCGTCGTCGTTTCCCATGTCGACCGGGCGGTCGCGGAGATCGTCGTACGCCTGACCGGTGGAGTCGACGGGGGTCTGAGCGACCGGATTGACGGCGGGAACGTCGCTGCCCTGGCCGTGCGAGCGCAGGGCTTCGTCCAGCAACATGCCGGCAGCGACGCCACCCAGGCCCGCCGCGACCGCCGTGCCGACGCCCGAGTGCGGCGCGGGCGGCGGCGCGTAAGCGCCGTTGCCGGGGTAAGCGCCGTAGGGCGGAGGATTTTCGATCGGCGGCGCATACGAATATCCGGTGGTCGCCGGTACGGCATCGCGGCGGCGGCGGATCAGGAAGAAGACGAGCAATAACGCGATGCCCCCAACGAAGGCGAGGCCCACCAGATGCGAGGCACCCCGGCTCCCGGTCGCCTCGGGGGCACCCGGGTCCGCGGCCACCGCCGCCCGCTGCGTGGACGAGACCGGCGCGAGTGCCTTGCCGAGCTCGCGCTGGAACGCCTGGAACTTCGCAGGATCGGTGAAGTGCGTGCCGGGATCGAGCGTCGCGGCCATCGTGGCCTCGGCCTTCGCCTCGCCGATGTTGCCTTCGTGAGCGAGCACTTCGGCCAGCACGTAGTGCGCCTTGGCACTTGCCGGGTGCTCCGATACCGCCTGCCGGAGGAGCTTTTCGGCGCCTGGGAAATCGCCTCGCGCGATGAGCGCCTGCACGTCCTTCGGCGAATCGGCGGCGCTGGCGACGGAAGCGAGGGTCAACAATGCGGCGAACAGAAGCGAGGTCTTCATGGGGCTCTTCGATATCGGCGATGCCGTCGACACAAGCCTACGCCCGTGAGATTTTCCGCTGGCTTTCTTCCCTGACGCACCGCATGCGCGGCGCGTCTGCGATTCAGGCGACGGTCACGCCTCGCGATCGATCACCGCGTCCACCCAGCGCGTCACATCATCGGTCGACGGTGTCTCGGCCGCGAAGAGGATGCGATAGATCAGCGGCGCGACCACGCCGTCGAGCAGCACCTCGGTGCGCACCGGGCGTTCCCCGCGCGCCGACGCACGCTCGGCGATGGTGTCGAGCTGTTGCGCGCAAAAGCTCACGCATCGCCCGGGATTCTCGCGTCCTTGCGCGCTGAGCACGTCGCGGAGCATGCACCGGCCGAGTTCCGACGACATCTCGTCGCGGTACTGGTCGAGCCAGGTGAGCAGGTCGTTCCGGTACGCGCCGGTGTCGGCGGGAAGGGTGTCGGGGCGCATCTGCGATACCGCGACGTCCGCCAGCAACTGGGCAAGATCGCCCCAGCGGCGATAGATCGTGGAAGGCGTCACGCCGGCACGCGCGGCGATCGCCGGCACCGTCACGGCGTCACGGCCGGTCGCCTGGAGTTCGTTGACCGCCTGATGCACGGCTGCCTGCACCCGGGCGCTACGGCCGCCCGGGCGGGCGCCGGAAGCCCGCGGCGCGGTGGATGAGGTCTCGTTCATACGGAGAATCATACCACTAAAGCAAAACCATTGCTTTAAGACACCAAGAGCGTACACTAACGCTCAATCTTTGCTTTAGCAGACCTCCATGAACGCCTCCCACACCCGCTGGCCGATGACGGTCCACACCGCCTCGCTGATCGTCTTCATCGCCGCGTCGACGGCGCCCACGCCGCTGTACCGGATCTATCAGGCGACCTGGCAGTTCACGCCCACGCTGCTGACCGTGATCTTCGCGGTCTACGCGTTCGCGCTGCTGATGGCGCTTCTGTTCGCCGGTCGCCTGTCCGACCATCTGGGTCGCAAGCCGGTGATCGGTGGCGCGATCGCGCTGGACATCGTCGCGATGCTCGTCTTTCTGGAGGCGAGCAGTCCCGGGTGGCTCGTCGCCGCGCGCGTGCTGCAGGGCGTCGCGACGGGTATCGGCATGTCGACGCTGGCCGCGACCATCCTCGATCTGGACCGGCATCGCGGCGCGACGGTGAACAGCTTCGCGCCGATGATCGGGCTCGGCCTCGGGGCGCTCGGCAGCACCGCGCTCGTGGTGCTGGCACCCGCGCCGCTGCGCACGGTATTCGTGGTGCTGATCGCCTTGCTCGTGGTGTCGGCGCTACTGACGCGCACCACGCCCGAAACGGCGACGGTGAAGCCGGGCGCGCTGGCCAGCCTGCGGCCTCATGTCAGCGTGCCGGCACGGGCCTCCGCGGCCTTCAGGGCGGTGACGCCGCTGAACGGCGCGATCTGGATGCTGGGTGGCTTCTATCTGTCGCTGATGCCGTCGCTCGTCGCGAAGACGACGCACTCGACGTCGCCATGGACGGGCGGGCTCGTGGTGACCGCGCTGATGGTGAGTGGCGCGTTCGCCGTGTTGCAGGGGCTGAACCACCCGGCGATGCGCTCGCTCAAACAGGGCGCCATCGCGCTGGCCGGCGGGCTGGTACTCGTGCTGATCGGCGCGAACGTCGGCTCGGGCGCGTTCCTGCTGATCGCATCGATCGTGGCGGGTGCGGGTTTCGGGGCATCGTTTCTCGGTGCCGTGCGCAGCATCGTGCCCCTCGCCGAGCCGCACGAGCGTAGCGCGCTGATGGCTGCGTTCTACATCCAGAGCTACCTCAGCTTCAGCGTCCCTACGATCGCCGTCGGTTACCTCGCTCAGCATCAGGGTCTGCTCGTGGCCGCGAACGTGTATGGCACGATCATCGTGGCGCTGGCGTTGTCCGCGCTGGCGTGGATCGTCGCGCGTGCGCGGCACGTGCATGCCGCGGCGCTGTCCTGAATCGCCGGACGCGTCAGCCCAGCGCTTCCTTGAGGAACGTCCGCGTACGCTCGTTCGCCAGGGTGGCCGCCTTCGCGTCGTAATGCGCGCCGCCGTGACGCGAGAAGGCGTGATTGCAGCCCGGGTAGCCGTAGATCGTGACGTTCGCCTTGCCGGCAAGGGCGTCCCTGATGGCAGCCTGTGCCGCCTTGGGAATGAATTCGTCCTCGTCGGCGAGGTGCATCAGGAAGGGTGCCGTGATCGCGCCGGCCTCGCCTAGATAGCGGTCGGTGTCGCCGCCATGGAAGGCCACCGCCGCGTCCACTTCGCCCCTGGCGGCCGCCATGAACGTCAGGAGCCCGCCGAGGCAGTATCCGAGCACCGCGACCTTGCCGCTGGCCCCTTTGAGCGTGCGTGCGGCGGCGACGGTGGCGAGAACGTCCGTGACGCCCTTGTCGCGGTCGTACGCCATGTAGAGCGCGAGCCCGGCCTTCCAGTCGGACTCCGATGTCACGCTGAGGTCGACGCCGCGCTGCTGCCGCCAGAAGAGATCCGGCGCCACGGCGATGAAGCCCTCGTCGGCCAATGCGCGACAGGTCTGCCGGATGTCTTCATTGACGCCGAACACCTCGTGCAGCACGACCACGGCCGGTCCGCCGCCGCTCTCGGGATACGCGACGTACGCATCGAACGCGCCGTCCTCCGTCTTCACGCTGATGGTGTCTTGCATCCTGGGATCCTCTCGCGGGTGAGCCATACGATCCGCAACGCCGACCGTGGGGAGCTTGTCGAAAGCGCGCCGGATTTGGCGGCGCGTGTCGCGGTGCGGACACCTTGGCGACACGCGAAACACGCGGATTTCCCGCTATGCTCCCGGCTCCAGGCGGCCAGCCCGCGGTCATATGACAGGGAATGCCATGCGTGCCGCCCGACTTGCCAATCTCGCGATCGTCCTTGCGTTTGTCGGGTGGCGGCGACGCGACGCGACGACCCGTCGTCACTGGGCCGGAGGCTTGCGCCACATCGCGCGTAGCTGGGTCGCTCGCTCACGGACAAGTTCGATCTTGCCCGGCGGCAGGCGGTCGAGCGACCGCCACTGCATCGCCGCGCGGGGATGGTTCCAGAACCGGGCGCGATGCCGGTCCAGGAAATCCCAGTACAACGTGGTGAACGGGCAGGCCTTGTCGCCGGTGGCATCGCCGGGGTCGAACCGGCAGCCGGTGCAGTAGTCGCTCATGCGCTCGATGTAGCGCCCCGACGAGGCGTATGGCTTGGACACCATGCGTCCGCCATCGGCGAACTGACTCATCGCCAGCGTGTTCGGCGCCTCCACCCATTCCACGGCGTCGACGTAGACCGCGAGGTACCACTCGTGCACGAGCCGAGGCTCGACACCCAGCAGCATCGCGAAATTACCGGTCACCATCAGTCGCTGGATGTGATGCGCGTAGCCCGTCGTCAGCGTCTGCGTGATCGCCTGGCGCAGGCAGTTCATGTCGGTCTCCCCGGTCCAGTAGAAAGCGGGCAGGGGCTCGCTCGCGTCGAGGGCGTTGGAGCGGAGCAGGCGCTCGGGGCCCAGCCAGTACACGCCGCGCACGAACTCGCGCCATCCGAGTATCTGCCGGATGAACCCCTCCGCGGACGCGATGTCGACCTGGCCTTTGTCGTAGCGATCGAGCACCGCGTCGATGACCTCCTTCGGCGTCAGGAGCCGCAGATTGAGGCTGCTCGACAGTCGCGCGTGATAAAGCCATGGCTCCCCGGTCCACATCGCATCCTGCCAGTGACCGAACGCCGCCAGGCGATGATCGAGGAAATCGCCGAGCGCGCGAAGGGCATCGTCGCGGGTCACCGGCCAGTCGAACGTGGCGAGATCGCCCGGGTGATCGGCGAAGGAGGCGTCGACGGCGGCCAGCGTGGCCCTCGTGACGGCATCGGGTGGAAACGCCACCGGCGCGGGCACCCAGCCTGGACCCTCGCGGCCGAAGCTACCGCGATTTTCCGCGTCGAAGTTCCAGCGGCCGCCGACCGGCTTGCCGCCATCCAGCAGGATGTCGTGCCGTTGGCGCATCCAGCGGTAGAAGTGCTCCATGCGAAGCTGGGTCTTGCCCTTCGCCCAGCGTGAAAAGTCGTCGACCGAACAGAGGAAATGCCGGTCCGGACGTTCGACGTAGTCGACACCGTGGGCCTTCGCCGCCGCCTTGATGCCTTCGCGGAGGCGATGTTCGCCGGGCCGCACGATCACGAGGCGCCGCGGACGCAGCCGGACCAGCGTGTCGGCCAGGTGCATGAGCAGATCGTCCGGTCCCGGTGCGTCGAGCGTGGTGTAATCGAGCGGATAACCTGCGTCGCCGAGCGCACGCGCGAAGTGGCGCATGGCGGCGAGGAAGATCGCGATGCGTGGCTTCGTCGACCACACATGCGTCGATTCCCCGGCACGCTCGGCCATCCACACGCGATCGAGCGCGGGATCGAAGTCATCGAACGCGTGGGAATCGAGATTGAGCTGATCGCCCAGAATGACGACGAGGTGGCGCATGGCGTGCTCACGGCGGGAGAGCGCACATACTACGCGTACGCCGCGACGAGCGGCCGGAAATCAGAGCGAGAGGAAGCCGCGCTGGATGGCGACGATCACCGCGTGCGTCCGGTCCCTCGCATCGAGCTTTCCAAGGATGGCGCGCATCCGGGATTTCACGGTCTCCTCCGACACGAACAGCTCGCCCGCGATCGCCTTGTTGCCGTAGCCCAGCGCCACGAGTTGCAGCACCGCGATCTCCCTGGGCGTCAGCAGTTCGGTGCCGGCGTGGGCCGCGAGATCGTGTGTCACATCGGGGTCCATGACATGGCGGCCCGCGATGGAGGCGCGTATGGCCCGGATCATGTCGTCGAGTGACGACGATTTCAGCAGGTACGACGTCGCGCCCAGCATCAGGGCACGCATGATCCTCGCATCGCCGGGATAGCTGGTGAGGACGACGATGTTGGCGTCCCGGAACTCGGTACGAATCGCTCCGATCGCTTCGAGGCCGTCGACGTCGGGCATCTGAAGGTCCATCAGCGCCACCGTCGGGCGCAGTTCCCGGAACTTCGCGATCGCCTCGCGACCGTTCTCGGCCTCGCCGACGAGGAGCATGTCCGGCTGGGTGGCCACAGCGGCACGCAGACCGTGCCGCATGACCGGATGGTCGTCGGCGATCAGTACGCGAATCGATCCGTCGTTGCTTTCCGCGTCTCCCACGATGGCGCTCTCCAGTCACATGGCGCCACCGTGCATCCGTGGGCAGGGCCGGTCAATACCCAACGGAGTGAAAGAAGGACAGCCATCGATGGGGGCGACCTCCGGCTCGCCGGGGGTGGGACGGCGCATCCGGACGTTTTACGTTGTGTGGAAAAGGCACCGTGGAGCATCGCCATGCACACACTGTATCTGTTCGGCCCGTATCGCCTGGAACCCGCATTGCGCACGCTGTATCGGGACGGAGTCGCGGTGAAGCTGGGCAGCAGGGCCTTCGACATCCTGGTCATGCTGGTGGAACGGCAGGGTGCCGTCGTCACGCCGCGCGAGCTGATGTCGGTGGCGTGGCAGGGGCTGGTCGTCGGCGAATCGAACGTGCGGGTCCAGATCGCCAACCTGCGCCAGGCACTGGGAAATGCGCGCGAAGGTGCACGTTATATCGCCAGCATCCCTGGGAGGGGCTACATGTTCCTCGCCACGGTCGAGCGGCTGACCGACGCGCGTGCGCGTGGGGAAACCGGCCCGACATGGCTCGGGAAGACATGGTCGTGGCGCTGGGTGGGGCCGGCGATGTAACTCAGCCGGGCAGGGGCTCTGCGATCGGGGGTGCCCGGCGCAGGGTCAGTCCGAACACGACGAGGCCGAGCAGGGTGAGCACGAAACCCGCCCAGGCCGCCGCAAGAAGACCCATGCCCGCGGCGATCGCCAGGCCGCCGCCCCATGCGCCGATCGCATTGGCGACGTTGAGCGATGCCAGGTTCATCGCACCCATCAGCGTCGGCGCTTCCGGGGCCGACCGGGTGAGGCGCACCTGTATCGTCGGAATGGCGATCATCATCGTGGCGCCCACGCCGAACAGCGCGGTCATCAGCACCCACACGGAACCGCCGCCCGTCGCGAGCGCCGCCAGTACGACGAGCGCCGCGCCATAGCCCAGCACCAGTCCCCGACACGGATACCGGTCGGCGAGCTGGCCACCGACGAGATTCCCGAGCGTCATGCCGATGCCGAAGAGAGCGAGAGCCAGCGGAATCCAGGCGCGGTCGAGCGACACCACGTCCGTGACGAACGGACCGATGAAGGTGTACACCGCGAAGATGCTCGCCACGCCCAGAGCGGCGACGAGCATCGTGCCCCAGACGGCGCCCTTGCGCAGCGCGCTCAATTCCTGGACGACCGGGCCGCCGCGCAGGGCGTCGGTGCGCGGCACCCATGCGAACAACGCGACGAAGGCGAGGGCGCCCAGACCGGAGACGGCCAGATAGGTGTTGCGCCAGCCGAGGTGCTGGCCGAGGAACGTGGCGATCGGCGACCCGACGATCGTCGCGACGGTCAGGCCGGTCATCACGATGGCGAAGGCTCTCCCTCCCTTTCCGGGGCCGACGATGTAGGACGCGACCACGGCGCCGGCGCCGAAGTACGCGCCCTGCGGAAGACCGCTGATGAAGCGTGCGGCGGCGAACATGCCAAGGTTCGCCGCTTGCGAGGACAGCACGTTGCCCACGACGAAGAGCACCATCAGACACAGGAGCAGGCTCCGGCGATTCAGGCTCGCGGCGGCGAGCGTGACCGCCGGCGCGCCGATGACGACGCCGAACGCATAGGCCGTGATGGCGTTGGTCGCGGTCGGCAGGCTGATGCCGAGCGACGACGAGAACAGCTGCAGGATGCCCATGCTGGCGAACTCGGACGTACCGATGCAGAAGCTGCCGAGCGCAAGGGCGAACAGCGTGAGGGATCGGCGCGACCGCTGGTGTCGATCGGTGCAGTGCACCTCGACGGATCGGCATTGGGCTTCGAACGCTTTCTCGTGCATGGGATGGCCTGTCCGTTCAGATCGTATCGAGCGGTTCCAGCGGCAGCGGGTTTCGTGTCGCCAGGTCGTTGATGACGCCGAGATAGCGCTGGTAGTGCGGACTGGCCCGATGCGCCGCCGCGCCTTCGGCATCCACGTACAGTTCGTCGATGACGAACTCATCCGGTCTTTCCCGCACGCGCCACAGGTTGTAGTGGATGTTTCCGGGTTCCGCGCGCGAGGGCCCGGTCATGCTTCGCAGCAGTTGCTCGAGCTCGCGCTCCTTGCCCGTTTTCGCGGTGAGGATCGCCACCACTTTCACTTGCGTCGATGTCATGCCGGGTTCTCCTTCATTGCCTGGGCGGCAGCTTAGTCCACCCTGGAAAGCGCATCGGCGATCGCCTTGCCGACGAGCGTTCCGGAGGCGGGGTTCTGCCCGGTGATCAGGCGTCCGTCCACGACATGGTGCGGTTGCCACGGATCGACGCAGGTGTATTGCGCACCGGCTTCCCTCAGCACGCCCTCGAGATCGAACGAGACATCGCGTGCGGCGTAGCCGTCTTCCTCGGCTTTGGAGAACGAGGTGAGCTTGTGACCTTTGACGAACGGCGAGCCGTCGTCGAGGCGCGCGCCGAGAAAGGCGACGGGACCATGGCACACGGCCGAGACGATCTTTCCTCCGCCCCAGGCGCGGATGACCGCCTGCTTCACGTAGCGATCCTTTGCGATGTCTTCCATGGGACCGAGGCCGCCGGGAAAGAAGATGGCGTCGTAATCGAGGACGTCGACCTCGGGCAGCTTGCGGCTTCGCTGCAGGCGCCGATAGGCCGCGCTGTCGCGGAACTTCGCCTGGACCGGATCCTTGGGATCGAACCCATCCTCGGGCACGAGACCGCCGAGGGGCGACGCGAACTCGACCGCCACACCGGCGTCCTCGAGGACGTCGAAGGGGTGCGCGATCTCGGGAAAGAAGAACCCCACGGTCCGCTCGAACGGGCCCATGACGGCGGTGTTGGTGGCGATGCAGAGTACGTGCTTGACGCGCATGTCGGTGGCTCCGTCGGTGGTGGGAAGGAAGGCGGCTCAGAACGTCATGACCGCGCGGCCCACGATGTCGCCGCCGCGCAACAGGTCGATGTATTGGTTGAGTTCGTCGAACGAAATCGTCTTGATCGTGTGGCGAATCTTGTCCTGCGCGGCGAGCGCCATGACCTCCATGAGATCGGCGTTGTTGCCCCAGAAGGAACCGTGGAAGCTCTGTTCCCGCGAGACGCGCGGAAAGAGCGGGATATCGATACGGTCGCCCACCAGGCCGACATCCACGTAGTGGCCGCTCGTCGCGAGCAGGCTCATGCCCAGCTGGATCATCGCGGGGGCGCCGGTGCAATCGATGATCGCGTCGAGTTCGCCCTGGCCGAACGTCCTGTGCAGTTCCTTGCGGACGTCCGCCTCGGAAGTGTCCTTGACGGCGATGGTGTGATCGACGCCGTACTCGCGTGCGACCTTCAGCTTGTCCTCGCTGCGCGCCAGTGCGACGACGCGCGCACCGCCGCCCAGAAGGCGCGCGTACTGCACCGCATAGGCGCCGAGACCACCCACGCCGAGGACACCGATCACGCGGTCCGGTCCGAGCGCGCCCGCGTCGCGCAGCTTGCGAATGCCGCGATAGGTCGTGAGACCCGCGTCGGTCAGCGGCGCGAGTTGCTCGAAGGGGAGCTTTTCGGCGACCTTGATGACGTACCTCACCGGCACGGGAATGAACTCGGCGAATCCGCCCACGGGACCGAAGCCGGGCCAACGGACGTTCGGGCAGATCTGCGTATCGCCCACCTGGCAGTGACGGCAGACGCCGTCGCCCCAGCCAGGGGCCACCACCACATGGTCGCCCTCCGCGATGCCCGCGCCCTTCGGCACGAGCGAGCCGGCCTTCGCGATCACGCCGGCGATTTCGTGCCCGAGCGTCAGGGGTGGCTTCAGATCGGCATAGGGACGGAAGTAACCATCGATCAGCTGCACATCGGAGCGGCACATGCCGCATGCCTTGACCTGTACCAGTACCTCGTCCTCGGCGATGTCGGGGACCGGGATGTCTTCCAGGACCAGCGGTTTGCCGTATTCATGCAGGCGAGCAGCTTTCATGTCGATGCACCTCGATGACGGATCATGGATTCGTTGGACAGGCCGCGACCGCGGCCTCCGCGACGGCGACGTCCTGCTCGACCGTGCCCGCGCTGGTACCGACGGCGCCGATCACCCGATCGCCCTGCACGACAGGGATGCCGCCGCCGAAGATCACCACGTCGCCCTCGCGGCTGTTCTGGATGCCGTAGAGCTGGCTGCCGGGCTGGGCGAGATCCCCGAGGAACGCCGTGGTCTTGTCGAAGATCCTTGCGGTGAGCGCCTTGTGGATCGCCAGGTCGATGCTGCCGATGAGCGCGCCGTCCTGCCGGACGAAGGCCACCAGGCGCCCACCCGCGTCGACGACGGCGATGTTGTACGCGATGCCCAGCGACGTGGCCTTGGTTTCCGCCGCGGCGATCATCGCCTTCGCGTCGTCGAGGGTGAGCGTCAGGATCGAGCGTGGCATGGCCACAGGACTCCGTTGCGCGTGGTCGTTCCGATGTATCACGGCGACCTCGCGCGACGCTCGTAAAGCGTCGTAAATCCGCGCGCACATGCCGCCGCGCTTGCGCCGGAAGGCGCCGGGGATCACGCTTGACCCAACCGGCCATGCCGCTTCCTTCGGGTCCCGTGCCATGCGTATCCTGGTGGTCACCGGTTTGCTCCTCGTCACGGCCGGTGGCGCGCACGCGAACGACGAATACGTCAACCCGCGGTTCTGCTATCGGGTGGTGCAACCGGCGAGCGTGTCCCGCGTCGTTCCGCACGCCGACCGGAGCGGCATCACCATGGAACTGGGCGATGGCTGCCCGGGGCCGGCCTGCGTGTCGATCGACATCACGGCGGGCTACCCGAATCGCGCCGACGACTGGCCCCATGCCCACGGTTACTACCGCGCGCTGGGCTGGAAGTCCGCGAAGCCGGTGAGACGCACGCTGGCGGAGACCACATGGACGCTCTACCGCATGGCGCGAAACGACGCGCTGATGGACGTCCACGAATCCACCCGCCGACGCGGCGCGGCGGCCTTCGTGGTCGTCGTTCGGTTTCCGCGCGGCGTCGAAGCCCGGGTGCGTCGCGACGTGACGGATCTGCTGACGTCGTGGCGCTGGGTCAGTGCCTGCGTCTAGGAGCGGAGCCGTCGATTCGCGCGGCGACGGAGGCAAGGCATCGGCAGGACGAGGGAGACCGTGGTGCCTTGCGTGGTCGATGCGATGGTAAGTGTCGCGCCCAGCGCGGCCGCCCGCTCGCGCATGCCGGCAAGGCCCCAGTGTCCGGTCGACGCGGGAACGTCGTCCGTGCCGACCGGCATGCCCACACCGTCGTCCTGGATGCTCATCTCGAGGTGCCGGCGCGTCGTCAGCAGGCGCACGACCACGCTCCGTGCATTGGCGTGACGGAAGACGTTGACGAGGCTCTCGCGGCAGATCGCGAGGATGTCCTCGCCCATCGACGGATCCATGTCGTGGTCGACCAGACGGATATCGGTCGAGATCGAGACGGACGATGCTTTTTCCATCAGCCGCGCGAGCTCCCCGATGGCCATACCCAGCTTGCGCAGCGAGGTGATGTTGCTGCGTAGCTCGCGGACCCGATCGCGGCCTTCCGTGATGAAATCGCTGGCCACCCTCAGCGTCCCCTGCATGCTTTCCTGCAAGGGATCGTCTTTGGGGATAGCGGCGGCGACGGCCTGGAAGCGCAGCATGATGCCGTAGATCGCCTGCAACAACGTGTCGTGGAGCTCGCGTGCGATTCGTTCGCGCTCTTCGTGGCGGACTTCGGATTGCAGGCGCACGGTGCGGGATACGCTGCGGATTCGCCATGCGTACGCCAGGCAGGCGAGGGCGATGGCCGCGAGCGCTTCGAGCGCGACGAACCAGCGCGCCTGGTAGAAGCGCGGCGGAATGTCGATAGCGAGGCTGGCCCCGTGTTCATGCCAGACACCATCGTCGCTCGACGCGATGACGTGAAAGCGATACGCGCCCGGCGCGAGGTTGGTGTAGTAGGCCTGTCGACGGGTGCCCGCGTCGATCCACGTCGCGTCTTCCCCGTCGAGCCGGTAGCGGAAGCGCACGCGCGAGGGCGACGTCAGGCTCACCGCGGTGTAATCGATCTGCAGCGATCCGCCGCCGGCCGGCAGGCGTATGGTTCCCGAGGGATCGTAGAAACGACCCGCGGCGTGCACCGCCGTGAGGTACACGGGCAGCGGACCGGTTCGCGGCCGTTGCACGGATGCGTCGAGCCAGTGCGTGCCCTCGTTCGTGACCAGCCACACCCTGTCGCTGTCGTCGCGCTGCATGCTCGGCACGGGCTGGCCTTGACGTGCGATACCCTGAATCCCGTCCCGAAAATCGAATGGTCCGACCCGTGGACGGTAGCGCGGATCGGCGAACGCCTTCGTCAGTTCGGCGGCGGAGAAGCGTACGGCACCGTGGCCGCCGTTGATCCAGATGTCGCCGCGTGCGGTCTCGACGATCCCCGTGACGCCGATCAGGGCCGGGAAATCGCGATCGGTCAGCGAACGCATCGCGCCATCGCCGTGACGGGCGATGCCCGTGCTGCCCCCGAAGACCATGCCGTCCGTGCTCGCGACCATCGTCGCCACGCTGCCGATGTTCGCGCCGTTGCGCTGGTCGTAAAGGCTTTCGCGTCCGCCGGGATCGAGCGCGAGGATTTCGCCGCCCGGATATCCGAGCCACAGCGTTCCATCCGGCCCGAGCGCTCCCGCGGTGGGGTAGCCCTTGACCGCGGAGCGCAGTCTGCAGGGTTCCCACCGGCCTTCGCGAAAGCGGTAGACGCCCAGCCCCTCGATGGATGCCAGGAGTTCGCCAGGCCGACCCGCGGCCAGGAACTTCAGGCGTGACGCGTAGAGACCGTTCGGCAGGGCGACCGGTTCGAGATGACCTTCGCGAAAGCGGTAGAGGTCGTGGTATCCGGCGACCCATAACGTGCCATCGGCGTCGAAGAGGATGCTCAGGATCTCGGGCGCCCCGGTCACGACCGTCACCAGATCGTCGCCCTGAAGGCGATAGATCGTGTCAGGGCCCGACAGCCACAGTGTCCCGTCGGGATCGCGCGCGAGGCTCGTGTGTCCCCGCGCTTCGGGCCCCAGCCCCCGCACGGTGCCGACCGGGCCATGGTGAAAGCTGTCGATACCCGATGCCGTGCCCACCCACGCGTTGCCTTCCCGGTCGACGATGACCGGCATGGCGGTGTTCGAGGTCAACCCCTGGGGCGCCACGAAACGGCGCGTGATCGCGGCGTCGGTCACGAATCCCTCCGCATCGATCCGTCGTGGATCGGCCACGTGGAACACCGTGCCGAGATTCAGCTCGGTCGCCCAGAGACCGCCGTCGTGATCGAACGCCATGCGAAGCGCGCCGTACTTGTCGGTGACAGGCAAGGGCGCGAGGCTGGCGATCCTCGGCTGCCTCGCCGAGAGGCCGGGCAGGGGACGTGTACCGTGCAGTCGGTCGGTGGCCCATAGCGTGCCGCCACCGTCGATCGCGAGAACGGCGCCCGGGGCGAGTGCGACATTGGTGGACTCGAAGCGCTTCGCACCCTTCGGCAGGTAGACCAGCTGATTGATCGCCGCGACCCAGAGTGTGCCGCTGGGATCGACCAGCGCCCAGTCCGCGCGATCGGCGGTGTAGCCCCAGTCGTTTCCCACCGGATGCCAGCGCGCGCCATCGAAGCGACCCAGCCCCTGGCTGGTCGCGGCCCACATGGTGCCATCGGGTCCTTCGGCGAAAACCAGCACCCACCCGGGCGGGAACCCTTCGCTCACGTCGTAAGGCTGAAGCGTGCCCTCGTGGATATAGGCCGCGCCTCCATCGTAGAAGCCCACCCAGAGGCCACCTTCGGCCGTGAACTTCAGCGCGGTGATGTTGGCCGACGGCAGATGCTTGCCCCGCGGCGGTTGGTACCGCGAAAACGTCACGCCATCGAAGCGGTACAGACCGGTACCGGTGCCGAGCCACAGGTAGCCATCCGGAGCCTGTGCGAGCGCGACGATGGCTGGCGGCGCCCCGTCGCGCGTGGTCCATGTCTGGTGCACGAAGTTGCCCGGCTGCAGCGCGCGCCCATCGTCGGCGATGGCGGCCGCGGACCAGGCCAGGACGAACGCCGCCAGCAGCGAGGACCAGATCCGGTAAATGACAGAGACAGGCATCGCTACGCATGTAGCGACGCGTCCGGTAAAAAGATTGGCAAAACCGCCCGGCCCCTAACCGGCCCGGAAGACGATCATCTTCCCGGCCGTCATCTCCTCCATGGTAAAGGGGATACCCCCGACGCCGTGCCCGGAGACACGGCGTCCCGCGAAGGGCATCCAGTCGACGCGGAACGCGGTGTGGTCGTTGACCATCACGGCGGAGGCGTCGAGGGTTTCAGCCGCCCGGAACGCTGACGCGAGATCGTTGGTGAAGATGCTCGACTGGAACGCCTCGGGCAGCGAATTCGCCTCGCGGATCGCCTCGTCCAGCGTGCCGAAGCCGTAGATGCACGTCAGGGGCCCGAAGACCTCGCGCGTGGAAACCTGTGCATCCCTGGGCGGATTGAGCAGGATGGTCGGGTAGAGCGTGGTGTCGCTGAGTCGTCCGCCCCCGATCGGCCGCGCACCCGCCGCCACGGCCTCGTCGATCCATGCCTGCACGCGGTCGGCCTCTTTCGGCGTGATGAGCGGCCCGACCTCCGTCTCGGCCAGCAGCGGGTCGCCCGTACGCAGCGCCTGCACGCGGCGCGCGAAGCGATCGGAGAATTCCGTCTGCAGGCTCTCGTGTACGTAGATTCGCTGCACCGACACGCACACCTGGCCTGCATGGTAGTAGCCGCCTTTCGCCAGCGGCTCGATGAGCCGGTCTAGGTCCGCACTGCGATCGACGATGACCGGCGCGACGCCGCCATGCTCCAGCGCGCAGCGGGCACCAGGCGCCAGTCGGGACCGCAGGCGCCAACCGACGCTCGCCGAGCCGATGAAGCTGAGGAAGGCCACGCGCGGGTCGGCGACGAAGGCTTCGGCCAGATCGCGCGATTCGGGGAGGAACGACTGTGCCCACCCTTCCGGCAGACCGGCTTCCTCCGCCATTCTCACCACCTCGATGCAATTCAGCGGCGTGGCGGTGGCGGGTTTGATGACGATGGGACAGCCGGTTGCGATGGCGGGCGCGATCTGATGCACCACCAGGTTGAGCGGGTGGTTGAAGGCCGAGACGGCCGCCACGACGCCGATCGGCTCGTGCACGGTCCATGCGCGGCGATGCTCGCTCGACGGCGTCACCCCCATCGGAATTTCACGCCCGCCCCGCGTGCGAAGCGTCTCCGCGGCGATACGCACGCCGTCGATCGCCCGGTCGGTCTCCACCAGCGCGTCGGTATACGGCTTGCCACCCTCGCGCGCGATCTGTCGCGCGAAATGCTCGCGCTTGCCCTCGATGAGCGCCGCCAGCGCATGCAGCACGCCGATGCGCTGGTGTGGTTTGAGCCACGCACCGCGATCGCGCGAAAGCCGATATGCGGTGGCGAGCTTCCGTTCCAGCGCGGTCGCGTCGTCCGTCGGCAACTCCGCGATGGGCTGGCGATCGAATGCCTGCACGACAGTGAGCATGACGAGCCTCCGACGTGGCGTGGGGGGGCCACGGAAGGCACGAGGTTAGTCTCGCCCGTGCGGGCAGGGGTGTTAAAACCCGTCAGTTCTGGCTAATGCCGGCGAGCCGATCGCATCAGTCCAGGGGCGCCATGTCGAAGAGCAGTACCTCGCCGTCGACACCGTCCGTGATCGTGACGCGATTCTCGCCGGTGATCTTCGCCGCGTCGCCCGCCGAGAGCGGATGCCCGTCGACGTGGACCGAGCCGCGGACGACATGGACGTACACGATGCGTTCGTAGTCGATGGTGTGGTGCGCGGACTCGTCGGGGCCGAAGAGGCCCGCGTAGATACGAACATCCTGGTTGACCGTCACCGAGCCGTGCTCGCCGCGCTGACTCGCGACGAGGCGCAGCTTGCCGCGCTTCTCGGCATCGGCAAAGTGCGTCTGCTGATACCCGGGCTTCAGGTTCAGCTGGTTGGGAATGATCCAGATCTGCAGGAAGTGCGTGAGGGCGTTGGCGTGATTCTCCTCCGAATGGGTCACGCCGCTCCCGGCGGACATGATCTGCACGTCGCCCGGCCGGATCACCGCCTTGTTGCCCATCGAATCCGTGTGGGCGAGCTCGCCCTCCAGCACGTAGCTGATGATTTCCATGTCGCGGTGGGAGTGGGTGCCGAAACCCGCCCCGGCGGCCACGCGGTCTTCGTTGATGACGCGCAAGGGACCGAAATGCACGTGGTCCCGATCCTGATAGTCGGCGAACGAAAAGCTGTGGTGCGAGTCGAGCCAGCCGTGGTTGGCGTGGCCACGATCGCTGGCGTGGCGAATGACGAACATGGGCATCTCCCTGCAAGGTCACCCGATACCGTATCGGCAACGCTCGGGTGGCGATTGTAGAAAGCGCGCCAGGCGCCCATCGCCGAGACAGGATGGCCGGCGCCGCAGACACCCCTCACCTCAGCCTGCTGACGAACGGCACATGCGCTGCGGGTGGGTGCGCCGAGCTCGCGTCCTGACAGAGGCGAGGAGCTACCACCCGCTGCTCCGTCGCGGATCCGCGTCGTCGAGCGCATCCGCGAGGCGCGCCAGATACGGATCGAACACGACCGGTGTACGCGGCGCAGGCTGCGCCAGCGCGGTGGCGAGCTCCTCCGCGGCCGCCGCGATGACGACGTGACCGCTGTCCTTCGCCGCGCGTGCGATATCCGCCGCGAGTGCGCGCGCCTCGTCGAAATCGCCGTCGAGGGTCGCGGCATCCACGGCCGATGCATCCATCACCAGTCCCGCGTGCGTCATCAACGCGACTTCTAGACTCGGCATCGGCGACACATCAGGGCGATCAATGGACCCTGCATCGACGCAATTCGTCGACGACGTCGCAGGTCAGGGTACCGACACGCTCCACCGCGCGACGGAGGTCGAGCTCCGACACGGAAAGCGTTCGCGTCCAGTACTGGATATCGGACTGTCGATTCACGTCGATCGACGTCCTGGTCTGCGGGGCGAGGCCGAACGAAACGACTGACATGGCGCGCACCGTGGGATGTGTTTACTCCATCGACGATGGCACGTGCCACGTGATGACGGTCGTATTTTCGCGTTGGCCTGCCGTGACGAGGATGTGCACGGCGTCCCTCGCGTTCGCATAACGCGTTGCATGTGAGGATGCGATTCCGGGCGCTCGTTGCCTCGCAGCAGGATTCACTCATGAGCCCCACAACGTCTCACCCGGCGGGACATTGATGCTGCCCGCCAAACGCGACCGACGCCATGCCGCGCGCATCGAGCGCGAGCCCGTGATCCGTGCCGAACTGTTCAACGCCGATCAGCTGGAAGCGCACGGGCCCGTCCTCGCAGCTCGTCACCACATCGCGTCGACACGTTCCCCCGAGTGGCTCCTGCCAAGGCTGGCCGACAACGAGAAGACGATCCTGGACGCCTGTCGCGGGCTGTTGGCCGCTGGCGCGCGCGGTGAGGCGACGACGCCCGCGGGCATCTGGCTTCTGGACAACCTCTACCTCGTCGAAGAGCAGATCGGCACCGCGAAACGCGATTTCCCTGACGGGTACAGTCGCGAACTGGTTCAGCTCGACGATGGACCCTCCAGAGGGCTGCCGCGTGTCTACGATATCGCGCTGGAGGTCATCGCCCACGGCGACGGCCGCGTCGACGAGAGCGGGCTCGCTCGGTTCCTCACGAGCTACCAGACCGTGACGTCGCTGAGCCTCGGCGAGCTGTGGGCCGTGCCGATCATGCTGCGCATGGCCCTGATCGAAAACCTGCGTCGCATCGCCGTTCGCCTGACCCTCGATCGCGCGGGAAGAAGGCGCGCCACGCGATGGGCGAACGCGATGACACGAATGGCGGCCGAAGACGCGAAGAACGTGGTGCTCGTCGTGGCCGATCTCGCCCGGTCGTCCCCGGTGATGACCGCGCCTTTCGTCGCCGAACTCGTGCGGCGGTTGCAGGGACAGGGGCCCGCGCTCGCGATGCCGTTGAGCTGGGTGGAGCAACGCCTCGCGGAATCGGGGCAGAGCATCGACTACCTCGTCCAGAAGGAATCGCAGCAGCAGGCCGCCCAGCAGGTGTCGATGAGCAACAGCATCGGCAGCCTGCGCGCCCTTGCGATGATCGACTGGCAGGCGCTCGTCGAACGGACGAGCCTCGTCGACGCCGCCTTGCGGGACGATCCGGCCGGCGTCTATGCACGGATGGATTTCGCCAGCCGCGACGACTATCGCCATCGGATCGAGCGCCTCGCGCGAAAGAAAGGGCTCGACGAAGTGCACGTGGCACATGCCGTGCTCGACGCGAGCCGGGCCGGGCAGGGACTTTCCTTGCATGTCGGTTACCACCTCCACGGCGACGGCCTGCCAGCTTTGCGGCGAAGACTGGGGTTCCGGGCATCGCGAGTCGACCGCGACGGCGCTTCGGTGTCGCGGTCGACCTTTCGCCTCTCCATCGTGCTCTTCGCTGGCCTTACGCTCGCCCTGACCACGGCGCTGCTGGCCAGCGGCTCGTTCGAGCGCCCCAGCCCTGTACCGATCGTCATCCTGGCTGTCGCCGCGGCCATCCTCGCAAGCCAGTTCGCGCTCGGGCTGCTGAATCTCGCCGCCACGGTGCTGACGCGTCCCGATCGGCTTCCTCGCATGGACTACAGCGAGGGCATCCCGGTCGAGGCGAGCACGATGGTGGTCGTGCCGACGCTGATCGGCCATCCGGGCGATGTCGACGAGCTCGTGGACGCGCTCGAGATCAGGTTTCTCGCCAACCGGGACGCCTGCCTGCGGTTCGCGCTCCTCACCGACTTCACCGACGCCATGGCCCCGTCGTTGCCTGGAGATCCGGCGATTCTCCAGCGTGCACGCGATCGCGTGGACGCGCTGAACGCACGCTACGCGTCCGGCGGTCCCGACCTGTTCTTCCTGTTCCACAGGCCGCGGGAGTGGAGCGACACCGAGCAGTGCTGGATCGGCGCGGATCGCAAGCGCGGCAAGCTCGCGGCGCTGAACGCGTTGTTGCGGGGGCAGGGGCGGGGACGTTTCCAGCTCGTCGTGGGAGACCTCGCGCACCTGCCGCCCATCCGTTACGTGATCACGCTGGACACCGACACCCACCTGCCGCGCGATGCGGCACATCTCCTGGTGGGCGCCATGGATCATCCGCTGAACCGGCCCGTGTTCGACGCCGCGCATTCCGTGGTCACGTCGGGTTACGGCATCATGCAGCCGCGCATCGGTATCGCGCTTCCGGCCCAGGCACGGTCGCTGCATGCGCGCCTCTATGGCGCGGACGCGGGCGTCGACCCGTATACGCAAGCGACGTCTGACGTGTATCAGGATCTCTTCCACGAAGGCTCCTTCACCGGAAAGGGTATCTACGACGTCGATGCGTTCGAGCACGCGATGGCCGACCGTTTCCGCCCCGAGCGCGTGCTCAGCCATGATCTGATCGAGGGCTGCGTGGCACGTTCCGCGTTGCTCAGCGACGTGCTCGTGTTCGAAGGCACGCCGGACCGCTATCTCGACGAGAGCCAGCGGCGCCATCGCTGGATGCGAGGCGACTGGCAGCTGCTGCCATGGCTGCTCCCGATGGTGCCGACCGCGGGGAAGTGGCGACGCAACGATCTCAGCGGCCTGTCCCGATGGAAGATCTTCGACAACCTGCGCCGCAGCCTCGTGCCTGCGGCCACGTGGTTACTGCTGGTCGTCGGCTGGCTCGCGATGACGCCGCTCGTGACCTGGACGCTGGCGGTGCTTTCCATGGCGCTGCTCCCCATCCTCCTGCAGGCGTTCATGGAGGCCGTCCGCAAACCCCGCGACATCGACTGGCGCCAGCAGGGCCACGTCGCGCTGACCGCGTCGGGCGCCCATGCATTGCGACTCGCGATAGCAATCGCGTCGCTGCCCCACGATGCGTATTCGGGGCTGGACGCGATGGTCCGTTCCGTCTGGCGTATCGCCGTCAGCCGCCGGCACCTTCTCGAATGGCGCTCGTCGGGTGTCGTGGCCAGGCAGGGACGCCATCGACATCGTGTGGCGTGGCTCGCCATGTGGCCCGGTCCGGTATCGGCCGTTTCGGTTTTCGCGCTCCTTGCTTTCGCGCGCCCGCTCGCCATCGCCGTGGCGTCGCCCTGGCTGATGCTCTGGGCAGCCTCGCCCGTGATCGCGTGGTGGCTCAGCCGCGCGCCGGCGAGCCGCCGTTTCGTTCCCGATGAGGCTGATCTCTCGTTCTTGCGGCAGCTTGCGCGGCGCACGTGGGCGTTCTTCGAAGTGCACGGTGGCCCCAGCGACCACGGGCTGCCGCCCGACAATCTGCAGATGGTGCCGCAGCCGCACGTGGCGAGACGGACATCCCCCACCAACATCGGTCTGGGGCTCCTGGCCGGCTTCGCCGCGTACGACTTCGGTTATCTCGGTACCGGTCGCCTCCTCGAGCGCACCGAGGCGACGCTCGCGACACTCGGGCTGCTGGAACGGTACCGCGGCCACTTCCTCAACTGGTACGACACGGAGACGCTGCAGCCGCTGCATCCGCGCTACGTGTCCAGTGTCGATAGCGGGAATCTCGCTGGCCACCTCATGACGTTGAGGCAAGGCCTGCTCGGCCTCGTGAACGAACCCGTGTTCCGACGCGAATCGATCGGCGGGCTGCGCGACACGCTGGACGTGCTGGCCGATGTGCTGACCACCGCGCCACCGTCCGAATGGCGCGTCTGGGCGCACGCACTCGCCAGCGCGGCGGATGCGCCGCCCGCTTCCCCGGGCGAAGTGCTGGCCTTCGCGGAGGACCAACGCCTTCGTGCGGAAGCCCTGCGTACGGTGCTTGAAAACGTCCCGTCCGACGATGCCGCGTTCTGGCTGGGTCGGCTCGTGGCGCAATGCGACGACCTCGTGGCCGAGGCGTCGTGCTGGAGCGGCAACATTCTGGGTACGCCGTCGCTCCCATCGCTGGCCGAGCTGGCCGCGGAAACCGGCACGGCGCGCGGTGAGCGCGCCCGCTCGCGGATCGCCGCGCTGAACGACGCCGCGGCGATCGCGGGAAACCTCGCGGTGATGGACCAGGCTTTCATGTACGACGAGCAGCGGCGGCTGTTCTCGATCGGCTATGACGTAGAACGGCATGTGCTCGACGTGTCGTTCTACGACCTCCTCGCATCGGAAGCGCGCCTGACGACGTTCGTCGCGATCGCACAGGGCCAGGTGCCACAGGAAAGCTGGTTCTCGCTCGGCCGTCTGCTGACGAGGGCGCAGGGCCTGCCGGTGCTCCTGTCCTGGACGGGCTCGATGTTCGAATACCTGATGCCGATGCTGGTGATGCCGACCTACGAGGGCAGCCTCCTCGACGAGACCATGCGCAACGCCGTCGCGCGACAGATGGACTATGGCAGGCAGCGCGGCGTGCCCTGGGGCGTGTCCGAATCGGGCTACCACGCCGTCGATGCGGGCATGACTTACCAGTACCGGGCGTTCGGCGTGCCCGGTCTCGGTCTGAAGCGCGGACTGGGCGACGATCTCGTCGTCGCGCCGTACGCGACGGCGCTCGCGCTGATGGTGTCGCCCGCGGCGGCCACCGCCAACCTGTGGCGACTCAGCGAGGCGGGGATGGCGGGCCGTTACGGCTTGTACGAAGCGCTCGATTACACGCCGGCGCGCCTGCGGCCCGGGCAGGACGCGGCGATCGTGCAGTCGTACATGTCGCACCACCAGGGCATGTCGCTTCTGGCGATCGGGCACGCGTTGCTCGACCGGCCGATGCAGCGCCGGTTCGAGGCCGATCCCAACGTGATGGCCACGAGTCTTCTGCTGCAGGAGCGGCTCCCCCTTTCCTCGAGCGAATACCTCCGGCATACGGGCATGGGAGACAGTACGCAACAGGCCGCGGCACCCGAATCGCGACTCCGCCTGTTCACCGATCCGAATCGTCCCCGACCGGCCGTGCAGTTGCTTTCCAACGGGCGTTACCACGTGATGGTGAGCAGCGCCGGTGGCGGCTACAGCCGTCGCGACGCCATGGCGGTCACACGCTGGCGAGAGGACATCACGCGCGATAACCACGGCATGTTCTGTTACCTGCGCGATCCGTCGAACGACGAGGTCTGGAGCACCGCCTATCAGCCGACGATGCGGGACACGGATCGCTTCGAGGCCATCTTCGCCGAGTCGCGCGCCGAATTCCGTGTCCGCCAGCGCGGCTTCGAGACGCATACGGAGATCGTGGTGTCGCCGGAAGACGACATCGAGCTTCGCCGTACGCGGATCACGAACCGCCACAAGACCCGGCGCACCGTCGAACTCACCAGTTACGCCGAACTGGTGCTCGCCGACCCCGCCAGCGACACGGCGCATCCGGCGTTCAGCAAGCTCTTCGTCACCACCGAGATCGTCGCGTCGATGCAGGCGCTGCTGTGCACGCGCCGCGGTCGCTCCGCCGGCGAGAAGCCGCCATGGGCGTGTCATCTCGTCGCCGTGCACGATGCGGACATCGACGAGATCTCCTACGAAACCGACCGGGCACGCTTCATCGGCCGTGGCCGCAACGCTGCCGATCCCGCCGCGCTCGCGCCGGGGAGTCGCCTGCTCAGCGGCACCGCCGGCCCGGTGCTGGATCCCATCGCCGCCATCCGCGTGCGCATCACCCTCGAACCCGAACAGACGGCGACGCTCGACTTCGTCACGGGCATCGGGGACGACCGCGCCCAGTGCATGCGCCTGATCGAGAAATACCGTGATCGCCATCTCTCCGATCGCGTGTTCGATCTCGCCTGGACGCATAGTCAGGTGACGCTCCGCCAGGCCAACGCGACGCTCGCGGATGCCCAGCTGTTCGAGCACATGGCCACGTCGATCATCTACGCGAACCGGGCGATGCGCACCGCGCCGTCGATGATCGCCGCGAACACGCGAGGCCAATCGGGACTCTGGGGGCAGGCTGTCTCGGGCGACCTGCCGATCGTGCTCCTCCGCATCGGCGACATCGCCCGCCTCGACATCGCCCGCGACCTCATCCGCGCCGCCGCTTACTGGCGACTTCGCGGACTCGCCGTGGACCTGGTGATCTGGAACGAAGACAGCACCGGGTATCGACAGGCCCTGCACGACGCGCTGATCGGGTTGCTCGCGTCGGGTGCCGAGGCGAGCCTCCTGGATCGCCCGGGTGGCGTGTACATCCGGGCGGCGCAGCCTCTGTCGTACGAGGACCGGCTCGTCATGGAAGCCAGTGCGCGCATCGTCGTCGTGGACACGCTCGGCTCCCTGCAGGAGCAGATGGAGCGTCATCGCATGGTTCCCGCGCCGACGATCGCCGACCCTGTGGGCTGGCTGCCGCGCGTTGCCGAGGCGCCGTTCGTCGCGACGCAGGCCACCGGCGGGTTCTCCGCCGACGGCACGGAGTACGTGATCACGTCGGGGCGGGGGGCCACCACGCCGGCCCCGTGGTGCAACGTGCTCGCCAACCCGGGCTTCGGCAGCGTCGTGTCGGAAAGCGGCAGCGCGTATACGTGGTCGGGCAATGCCCATGGCTGCCGCCTGACGCCATGGCAGAACGATCCGGTGGAAGATGCCAGTGGCGAAGCCCTCTACCTCCGGGACGAAGCCACGGGCCACGCGTGGTCGCCATCGCCCCTGCCCATGCGAGGGGAGGGCACCTACACCACGCGCCACGGGTTCGGGTACACGGTGTTCGAGCATGCCGAACGGGGTGTGGCGACGCGGCTGGAAGTCTTCGTCGCACGCGACGCGCCGCTGAAGTTCCAGGTGCTCAGCATCACCAACGAGGGACCGGTGGAGCTGCTTCTCACCGCGACGGGCTACGTGGAATGGGTGCTCGGCGATATCCGGGAGAAGAACGCCATGCACGTGGTGACCGACATCGATCCGACGACGGGCGCGCTGTTCGCGCGAAACGCCTATAACGGCGATTTTCCCGGCCGGGTCGCTTTCTTCGACGTAGGCGACGCCGATCGCGAGATCGGTGGCGACCGCGGCGACTTCCTCGGCCGGAACGGCCGAGCGTCGTCGCCGCTTGCCCTGCGTCGGCAAGGATGGAGCAACAGGGTCGGCGCTGGACTCGACCCGTGTGGCGCGCTGCGCGTCAGCGTGCGTCTCGCACCGGGGGAATCGCGCGACATCGTCTTCCGGCTCGGCATGGGTGACAGCGAATCCGAGGCACGCGATCTCGTGCAACGCTACCGCCAGGATGGCGCCGCCGCCCGCGAACTGGCCGAGGTAAGTGCGCGGTGGCGCGCCTTGATCGGTGCGGTGCAGGTACGCAGCCCCGAGCCCGCCGTCGACGTCTTCGCGAACGGCTGGCTCCTGTATCAGACCATCGCGAGCAGGATCTGGGCTCGCAGCGGGTACTACCAGTCCGGCGGTGCGATCGGTTTCCGCGACCAGCTGCAGGACTCGATGGCGGTGCTACATGCCGATCCCGGCGTGGCACGGGCACAACTTCTGACCTGCGCGGGGCGACAGTTCATCGAAGGCGACGTCCAGCACTGGTGGCATCCTCCCTCGGGCAGGGGCGTACGCACCACGTGTTCGGACGACTTCCTCTGGCTGCCGCTCGCCGCGAGCCGCTACGTCCGTGCGACCGTCGACGCCGCGGTGCTCGACGAGGTGATCGAATACATCGAGATGCGTGCGCCGAGGCCTGGCGAGGAGTCCGTTTACGATCTTCCTAGGGCATCGGGCACGCGGGAAACGCTGTACGAGCATTGCGTGCGCGCACTCGAGCACGCGATGTCGCGTGGATCACATGGGCTGCCGCTGATGGGCGGCGGCGACTGGAACGATGGCATGAACCGGGTGGGCGAAGGCGGGAAGGGGGAGAGCGTCTGGCTGGCCTTCTTCCTCATGCACGTCCTTCGCGCGTTTGCGCCGGTCGCGGCGGGACGCGGCGACGGGACGTTCGCCGCGCACTGTGACGCCGAAGCGAAGCGGCTCGCTGCCAGCGTCGAGGCCCACGCGTGGGACGGCGAGTGGTACCTCCGCGCATGGTTCGACGACGGTACGCCGCTCGGATCCGCCGCGAACGACGAATGCCGGATCGACGCGGTGGCCCAGAGCTGGTCGGTACTTTCCGGCGGCGCGCCGGACAGCCGTGCGCGCGAAGCCATGCGTTCGGTCGACAGGCACCTCGTCCGCCCGGAGGCGGGCCTTGTCCAGCTCCTCGACCCGCCGTTCGACAGAACGGCGATGGATCCCGGGTACATCAAGGGCTATCTGCCCGGCGTGCGGGAGAACGGTGGCCAGTACACCCATGCGGCGGTATGGGTCACGATGGCGTTCGCCCGCCTGGGCGAGACCGAGCACGCGTGGGACCTGGCGCGGATGATCCTTCCGTCGAGTCATACGTCGACCGCGACCTCGATCGCTACGTACAAGGTCGAACCGTACGTGCTCGCTGCCGACGTCTATGCGGTGGAGCCGCACGTGGGTCGCGGCGGGTGGACGTGGTACACGGGATCGGCGGGCTGGATGTATCGCCTGTTGATCGAATCACTGTTCGGCATCTCGCTCGTCGACGGCCGGTTGTCCATCGTCCCGTGCGTGCCGGCGGCGTGGGATGGTTATTCGGTCGCCTATCGACACGGTTCGTCGACGTACGCAATCGCCTTGCGACGCGCCGGCGAGGGCGAACCGGCGTCGTTGACGCTCGATGGCGAGGCGGTCGAGGGCGACAGCATCCCGTTGACCGACGACGATGCCGAACATCGGGTGATGTGCGTCTACCGTCCGGCGGTGCCTCATGGTGGCTGATACCCCGCACGATGTGCGCGAGGCGATGCTTCGCGACTACGACCGGGCCGCGGCGACCCATCCACGGGCCTGCGCCGTGCGCGTGCGCGACGCGTCGGGAAGGTTCGTCGCGCTGACCGCACGCCAGGTACGAAACCGGAAAACGGCCGAATGGGTCTCCGGCAGGCTGGCACCCCTGTTGTGACGTTGCCACGTGCCCTACAGGAAACCTTCGCGGCACCTCGACGCCCATGCCGCAACGCTTCAAAGCTCATTCCACGGAGACGCTGACATGAGCGACGACAAGAGCAACCGCGGTCCGGTGGATGCCAAACGCATCAACGTGAACGAGGACTATGAGGTCGCGTACTGGACCCGCGTTCTCGGTGTGTCCGAAGAAACGCTTCGCGAGACGGTGAAGCGGGTGGGCGTGATGGCGGACGACGTGCAGGAGGCACTTGAACGCGAATGACGGCGGTGACGATCTACGTCGCCCGGCCGTCCACCGCACGCGGGCTCTGGCGGATGACGACGAACGGACGTGCCGAGCAGTTCCACGCTACGGAAGGCGAAGCGATGAAAGCGGCGACATGGCTGGCCCGGTTCCTCGAGGATGCGGGTGAGGAAGTGGTGGTAAAGATGGAAGCCGCCGACGGCCACTGGGAAATCATGCGATCGTGACGGGGCCGAGGCTGGTGCCGACGGATGGGGACAGACCGGGCAGGGGACAAACGCAAAAGAAAAAGATTCGCATTCCGGCCTTCGCGTGAACATCGATGCATCATTCGGTGGTCCACGGGCGGGCTGCTTCATGACACAGCTACCACATACCCTCAATCCGGGCCGGATCTGCTTCGGCGTCGAGATGGCCGATGATGGCCACTGTTGCTGCCGCCTGTCGGTGGACGGGGCGGTCGCGATGCTGACCGTGCACGTCGACGCACGGCTCGTCGAGTTCGACGGCCTGGTCTGGCGCGACGGCAGGGTCATGTTCGAGTTCGTGGGGTCCGCTCCGCTGCGAGGGCGCCCCGTCGAACCGGTACTCGAAGCGTTGCTTGCCGAAAGGCTGCGCAAGGAATGCGGCCCGCGCCGGATCGACGGTTAGACGGCGTCGCGCTCCCCTCGCTGGCGAGGGGGCCAGCGATACGCAGGCGCTATGCCGCGATGGCGGCGGTGGCGCACTGCGCGAGGCCACCCGGATCCAGCACATCCACCTCGCGGCGAGACACGGCGATGTAGCGTGAATCGGCGAGATGGCCGAGCGCGCGACTGACCGTTTCGTGCTTCAGGCCAAGGAAGCTTGCCATGTCGAGACGGCTCATCCGCAGGGCGATGTGTTGGGATCTCTGCCCGAGCGCGGCGTAGCGTCGGGACATGTGGACGAGGAATGCCGCGACGCGCGAATCGGCGGCAAGGGTCGAGAGCGTGAGCATCCAGCCAGCGGCGGACCGGATTTCGCTGGCCAGCACGGCGTTCAGTTCGGCCTGCAGTGGCGCGGCCCGCGCAGCGGCCCGCAGCGCCAGTTCGTACGACACCTCCCAGCACGAACTCTCCTCCAGGGCGACGGCGTCGCAGGCGTATTGGGCCAGTCCGATCGACTCCATGCCGAGGTGATCGCCGCGGAGCTTGAACGCGGACACCTTCTCCCTGCCGTCTTCGGCCAGATCGCGGATCTTGAACGACCCGGTTTCCACGACGTACAGCGCGTGGAACGGTTGACCCTGGCGATAAAGCGGTTGCCCCGCGTGACAGCGGCGGCGCAGCGTGCCTTCGGGGCCTACCGCCTTTACGAGGGATGGCAAGGAGATATCGAAGCGGCTGTCATCAAGCGATGTCTGCGGCAGGCACATGGCATGTTCTCCCCGGAAACCAGGCTCAGCCTACGACGGCGGGACGCCGGGGCGATGACGCGTCCGTATCGCGATGTAACGGTGTGTAACGGTGCGCGGCTCGCCGAATTGACCGGTATCAACCGGCGTCTTCCGATGTGACCTACCGTGGCATCTCGCTCATGCCGGAGGCCGTCCCATGTCTACGTTGACCCTCGCCGTCATGGATGGCGCCGCGCTCCGGACCCAGGCTGCCCTGCCGGCTGTGGGCGATGTGCTGGTGATTGCCGATCCGGCATGCGAGGCCGCGACCCTGGTGGGATGCCGCCTCGCCGCGCGCGGCCGCGGCAGCGTCACCGGCTGCGCGATGCCCGATAGCTTTCGCCAGGGCCGGCTCCACGGCGGCGAGCCCACGGTCATGGCGCTGCTGGAGAAATCCCCGCGGCCTCGACGCGGCGACGAGCCGCCAGCGCCGCATGCGGGCGACAAATTCATTCGCGAGTCGCTGATGGCAGGCGCTTGCGACCCGCGATGGGCCGTGCTCGGCAGCGACTACCTCGCCGGGCTGAGGGAGCTCTGCAGCTGGCACGACCTCGTGGTGGTACAGCGCGTCGCCGCTGTAAAGGGAAAGCCCCTGGGTGGGCTGGATGAGCTTGCGCTGCATGCGCACCTGCCGGTCCTGATACTGCCGACGCCCTGCGCCCCCGGCGCTACCCACGACCGGGTGGTGATCGCGTACGACGGCAGTGGCCCGGCCACGCGCGCCTTGCGCTCGGCCCTGCCGTTGATCGTGGCCGCTCGCGACGTGTACCTGCTCGATGGGAGCGCCGGCAAGCCGGTGACCCCGCGCTTCGATCCGGTCCGCTTCCTCGAACGGTATGGCGTCACCGTCGTCCGTAAACACCTTCCCGGCCATGGGCTCGACGGGCCGCAGCTGCTCTCGCGCGTGAGCCGACTCAAGCCGGATCTGCTGGTCATGGGCGCCTACGGGCATGCGCCGTTGCGCGAGCGGCTGCTGGGCGGCACGACACACCATGTGTTGGGTGCGACGAAGATGGACATCGCGGTGTTCGTGCAGCACTGACCCGTCTACTCGCCGCGGATGGGCACCGGGTAGGTGCCCGCGTCGAGTGGAGCGCCGGGAGCGCGGACGACGACCGATTCCATCATGGGTGTGGTCATGGCTTCACCCGTCGCCGCCGCGCCACGCTTGGTCAGACGCTGTGCCACTGAATGTTCAGTTTGTCGTGGACGGTGCGCACACCGGGTATCGCCCAGGCCGCGCGCTCGATCGCGCGACGTTCCTCGTAATCCCCGACATCCCCTTCGAGCGTGACTTCTCCCGGGGACGCCACATCGATACGGATCCGCGAGGCCTCCCCATCGACATGCCGGCGCAGCGCTTCCTTGATCTTGTCGCGCACGTTCTCGGGCTTCACCGCCTGGCGCAGTTGCACGTTGTTGATCACGCCATGGATACCGGTCAGCCGCCTTACTGCTGCTTCGGCGGCGAACCGCTGGAAGTGCCAGTCCACCGTGCCGGAAAGCGTCACCCAACCGCGTGCGACCTTCACGTGGATGGCATCGGGGGGTACGGAGGCGCTCCAGGCGATGATTCTCGCCGCACGCGTGGCGATCTCGTCGTCGTTCACCTTGGCGTCTTCGGGCAGGCGCACTTCCAGTTCCTGGGCGAGAGCCTTGACGCCCTTGATCCGCCATACGACTTTCTCCGCATCCACCTTCTGCGAGTAGCTGGGCACATGGCCGTTGAGTGTCACCACGCCATCGGCGACGGATACGCCGATGCTTCTTGCGTCGATGCCTGGTTCGAAATCGAGTTCTTCGATGATGTCCTGACGCAGCTGGATATCGTTCATGGTGTGTCTCCATCGGAAGGAAGGGGATGTTCCGGTGCGGCATGGCACCGCGTGTCGATCGAGGTCAGGCCACCGGCTGGTCCACCGGCTGCGGGCATACGAGCACCGGTGTCTCGGCCGCCATGGCGCAAAGTTCCGTGAGGTCGTGGAACAGCGTGTGGTGCGGCGCGTGACCATGGCGGGGCAGCACCACGAGGTCGCAGCGGTGCGTGCAGGCACGCGCGGTAACGACCGTATCGGGACGGCGGTCGAAGGTGTATTCGGTGGACACCGCGACACCCGCCGATTTCGCCTGGGCCCTGATGCCTTCGAGTAGCCGCTCGGCACGGCCCGTCAGGTGCCTGAAATGGATGTTGCCCTGGAGATAGTCCGCCAGCAGGTTCACCGAGGGCAGCGGTGAGAGCACGAGCAACGCGTACACGTGGCTGCCGAGTATCGAAGCCAGTTCCATGCATACATCGACGGCATGACGGGATGCGTCGGAGTCGTCCACGAGCACGAGGACGCGGTGGATGGCGAAATCGCCCTGTTGCGGGCAAACGAGCACCGGAACGTGGGAGCGTCGCAGCAGCTTGTCTACCTGGCTTCCCAGAATCGCGCGCTTGAGGCCACCTCGTTCGTGCGTGCCCAGGACGATCAGGTCGCAGCCGTTCGCGACGGCGTAAGCGTCGATAGCGCGGGCGGGCGTGCCATCGCTGACGCGTTCACACCCGCATGCCACGCCGCTCGCGCGAGCCATGTCGCGCAGCGCGTCGAATTCGATGTTCGGCGGCGCCGTCGCACGCGCTTCCGCCGATACAGCGGGCACGGCGACATCGTCGGTCACGACATGGAGTACGGAAAGCGTGGCACCAAGCCGGGCCGCCAGATCGATGGCGAGTCGCGCGGCGTTGGCCATGCCTTCCGGCGTATCGATGGCAAGCAGGATGTGGCTGAACATGACGACTCCCGGAGTTTTCGCGGTACACCCGTGCATCGTCGTCCGACCCTCTGCCCGTTTTATTGATCGGCATCAAGCGGAACCTTCGCGCTCCCTGTTACAAAAGTGGCCCCACCTCGACCGCCGCGGAGGAAACCATGGCTGACAACATGTTCAGGCAAGATCCTGCGGATGCGCTCGAGTGGCGCAGCTTGGGCAGCGAGACCGGCGAGAAACCGCCTGACGCGCTCCGGGCGTTTCGCGACATCACGGCCGTGGTGTCGCACCTGTCCGGCGATACCCTCGCAGTCGAGGTGGCGGCGAGCCTGGCTCGTCGCGCACGGGGTCGCCTCGATGTCGTGCAAGTGTTGGCCATGCCCGTGACCGCCGCGGATGCGTGGGCGCTGATTCCGGATCCGGCACGCGTGGAGCGCCATGCACGGTTGCGCCGGGAAGCGGCGGAGCGTGCTGGCGAGTTCAGCCGGATGCTCGCCGGGCGGGACGTGCAGGGCGAAGTCCGCACTCTCGAGGCGCTCCATCACGCGCCAGGTACAGTGGCCGCGGCATCGGCGCGACATGCGGACCTGGTAGTGATGGGACGCCCCACCGGCTCGGCCTCGCAGGCGCGTGCGGCGCACCGGTATTTCGCCGCGCTGCTGCTCGAATCGGGCCGCCCGGTGCTGGTGGTGCCGGAAGGCACGACTGCGAGCTTCCCGCCTGGCGCGATCAGCGTGGCATGGGCCGAAACCGCCGAGGCCGCCCGCGCCTTGCACGACGCGATGCCGTTGCTGGAAGGCGCGGAGACGGTCGATATCGTGATCGTGGATGTCACGTCGAACGAAAGCGACCCTCTGCTTGCATCGGCCGCGAACGTCATGGCCCATCTGCGCGCGCATGGTGCTCGCACGCACCTCGTCACCTGCTCGTCGCGTGGGTCCAGCGTCGGGCATACCTTGCTCAGGCAGGCGACGCGGCGGCATGCGCAACTGCTCGTGGCCGGGGGCTATGGGCACGGCCGGCTTCGCGAGTGGGCCCTGGGTGGGACGACGCGCGAACTCTTCATTGAGAGCCCTATCCCTGTGCTGTTTTCGCATTGATGGCGGGGCGCCGTGGAGCACCCGTGCATGTCGCGTCGCGCGAATCGTTTCGTCACAGAAGGACGGCGGGCGAGCGACTCGCGGCAGCGCTGGCCCGTCTACGCGGACAGCATGACCGTCCATGAGGCAAGGGGAGCTGCCGCCCGGACATGTTCTAACCACGACCTGCCGCGAGCGTGCCCTTGCGCACCTCGGCGGAATCGATCCAGATCGGGAACATCACGGCGTACCGGCACGTCAGTGGGCGAAGAATGTCGGCAGGCTCGTTTCGAAGAAGATCTCACGCGTCGTACCGCCCACCGCCCATTCGCGCCACCTGGCATGCCCATAGCCACCCGCCACGAGAAGGTCCGCGTTCACGGTGCGGCAGTGATCCAGTAGCAACTGGCTGGCTGCACGCCCCTGGCCGCGTATGCGGTGCACGGTCACGGGAATGCCGTGCGCCTGCAGGAGCTGGGCCGCGCCGTCACCAGCATTGGCCTGGCTCTCCAGCGGCGACGCGGGCGGGTCGATGGTGACGAGGTCAACGGCGCCTGCATGCAGCAACAGCGGCATGGCATCGTGCATGGCGCGCGTCGCCTGCGACGTATCGGTCCAGGCCACGACGGCATGTTTCACAGGCAACGCCAACTTGCTGCCTTCCGGCATGACGAGCACGGGCCTGCCCGAGCCAAGCAGCAGCCCGGCAAAAACGGCGTGGGTATACGCGGCATCCGTGACCGATCCCGAGGGCCGCGCCATCACCGATATGTCGGTGCGGCGCGCGGCCATGGCCGCCAGACTCGCAGGCTCGTCGAACAGTGATTCGAGCGTCGTGATATCGCCGGGGACGGCGTAGGCCGCCATCCGATGCCGGATGTCGTCGGCCTGGCGGCGAGCATCGAGGCGTATCCGTTCATGCCGCTCGGCGACCATGGGATCCATGGCGAGGGCCCAGGCACTGGCGGTATCGACCGGCAGGGGTAGCAGTTGGGTAACGGTGATCCGGGCGTGGGTGGCGCCAGCGATGGCCGCGGCGCCTGCCAGTGCGGCGCCGTCGCAGGGCAACTGCGCGGCCAGGCTGCCGATATCGCGCCACGCGGCCGATGGCTCGGTCGCGTGCTCCGGGGTCGTGCGTGGTGCCGTGGACATGGCGCAATCCTCACGTTGACGGGCGGCGCCATTCTTGGCCAGCGCGTCGTCCTGGCGGTTGACCTGGATCAACTGCGTCACCTTCGGCGACGCCATGCTTGCGTCATCGAGTGACGGAGATTGGCCATGCATCGATTGCGTGGGAAGGTCGCGCTGGTCACGGGCGGTGCCATGGGTATAGGGGCGGCCTGCGTGCGCCGCATGGCTGAAGAAGGGGCGGACGTCGTCGTCGCGGATGTATGCCGCCCCGAACCCGTCGATGCGCCCACGCACGGCGGCCGGATCGATTTCATCCACGCCGACGTCGGCAGCGAGGCGGACGTAGCCGGCGCGATCCGGCACGCGCGTGCGATGTATGGCCGGCTCGACATCCTCGTCAACAACGCCGGCATCGCCGGTCCGGACAAGCCGACGCACGAACTCACCGAAGACGAGTGGGACCGCGTGCAGCGGATCAACGTCAAGGGCGTGTTCTTCGGGGTAAAACACGCCGTGGGGGCCATGCGTGCCGGCGGCGGGGGCAGCATCATCAACCTGTCGTCCATCTATGGCCTGGTGAGTGCTCCCGACGTGCCGCCTTACCACGCCTCGAAGGGTGCGGTGCGCCTCATGACCAAGACCGATGCGCTGTTGTACGCGAAGGACGGGATCAGGGTGAACTCCATCCATCCGGGCTTCATCCGTACGCCCATGGTCGAAGGCTTCGTGGCGGGAAAGGACCTTGGCGAGGCAGCGGGATTCCAGGCCATCGCGGCGCTGCACCCACTCGGCAGGCTCGGTACACCCGATGAGGTGGCCTGGTGCGCCGTGTTCCTGGCATCCGACGAGGCTTCGTTCATCACTGGCGCCGAATTCATCGTCGACGGGGGATACACCGCCCGCTAGGGGGGCGTTCACATGCAGAGGAGAAGTAGCCATGCGTTGCCATCGCCATCCTTTCGTGATTTCGTCCTGCCTCCTGATGGGGGCCCTTGCCGGCTGCCACGGCTACGTCAAGAAAGCCGACTTCGATTCGACCATCGCGGAACTGCGTGCGACGGATCAGAAGCAGCAGCAGGAGATCGATAACCTCGGCGAGCAGATGCGTCAGCGTTTCGCCGATTACGACGTCAAGATCGCACAGATGAAAGGCCGGATCCGTGTCGACACGGCGGCCCACTTCGCGTTCAACGACGCAACGCTTCGGAACGAGGACAAGCCGCTCCTCGACGATTTCGCAAAGGTCGTGTCCGGCCATTTTCCCGAGGCCGTGATCACGGTCGAGGGCTTTGCCGACGCCGCCGGCAGCAAGGCATTCAATCTCAGGCTGGCGCGCGAGCGTGCGCAGACCGTTCGCGATTACCTGATATCGACCGGTGGGCTATCCGGCGAGAAGGTGCGCGTGGTCAGCTACGGCGAGGCGAGGAATCGCCAAGTGCTGCAGGACAAATGGGGCGATGGCGCCGAGCCCAACCGTCGCGTATCGCTGGTCGTCGACGACGCGGGCGTCCCGTCCGCGAGCGGCGGATGAAAACGCCACGGCCAGGGCAGGGGCGAGACGGGACCCAGCCGTCTCGCGTCGACGCGGCGCTGGGTTCCACCTTGCCCGCATGGGCAGCCAGCGACGCGTTCCCGTTCGGTACGCTGCTGTCACTGCTCACCGGACGACCCTCCGATGCCGAGGTGCTGGAGACGGCGGCGGCGATGGCGCCGGTCGGCGCGAGATGGCAGGCGATCCTGCCGGTGCCGATGCCGGAGCGCGTGGCGTGCCAATGGGGGGAAGCGCCGGACCACGCACTGGCCGTGGACCACGCGGTACGCCGGGAGGATGCGACGACACACCTGGCCACGATGCGTCGAAAGGTGCAGGGGATGGTTGCGAACGCGGGCTGCGACGTTGGCGAATCCCCCGCGCGAACGCTTCCGGATTCGTTGCTTGGCGTCGCCCGCCGCGCGCGGCTCGTGGTGATGGCGGCACCGTGCGTGGTGCCGCCGGAGGCGCCATCCACGGCCAGCTGGTTCAGCCGAATCCTCATGCAGAGTGGTCGCCCGAGCCTGGTGCTGCCGCCCGGTGCCAGGTTGCGCGCGGCACCGTCGCGGGCACTGGTTTGCTGGAGTGCGGCGCCACAGGCCACGCGCGCATTGCACGACGCCATGCATGCCCTGCCGCCGCAGTGCCATTTCCATCTGGTCTCGGTCGTGGGTTCCTCCGGCGCCAGGGCCGATGCGGTGAGTGCGGCTAGCCTGGCCCCGGCCGCCGTGCACGTGCGCCGGCATGGAAGGGATGCCGATGTCGAGCTCGTCGATTCGCAGGGCGGTCCGCCCGAGGAAACGTTGCTGCGAATAGCGACAGAGATCGCGGCCGATATCATCGTCATGGGAGCTTATGGTCACCCGCGGTACGTCGAGTTCGTGTTCGGCGGCACCACGCAAGCCCTGTTGCAGCGTTCGCGCACGGCGCTTTTCATGGCGCACTGATCCACCGACGTGTCGCGGCGCGCGCCACGCCGGGTGTTTGACGAGGATCAAGAACGCGCTCGGCGTTCGTCCTATACAGGGCATGCGAGCCCGCTTCCGGGTCCGGAGTATGCGTCATGGTCGAAACCGCTTTTCATCCCAGGCCGCTAGCCCCGACACCGGATACGGCGCTGACCCGCGTGCTGCTGATGGCGCTGGAGTCGCCGGCGGACATGGTGGCCAGCGGCTTCGCGGGCCTGGTGGCGCGCGAGCACCACGCCGCGCTGGATATCGCGCGCGTGGTGCCGGTGCCCGCACCGGCGACGGATGTGTGGGCGCTTGCGCCCGATATGACCTGTATCGACGCCGTAGCGGATGCGCACGCGCGTGGCGAAGCCTATTGCGCCGCGCTCAAGGTCAGGCTCGAGAAACAGGGTATCGCGGTCACCGCACGCATCGTCGAAGCCATGGGCATCGCGTCGGCCGTCGCCGCGGCGCGCGAGGCGAGGCGGGCCGACCTTGTCGTCATGGGGCGCCCGTCCAGCGCGTCGACCGATCGGCGCACGGCGCATACGCACTTCGCGACGACGCTCATCGAATCGGGTCGCCCCGTGGTCGTCGTGCCATCCGATTTCAAGCTCGTGGCGGCACCACCGCGACGCGTGATCGTCGCGTGGAGCCACGCCCCGCAGGCGATGCGCGCGGTGAACGACGCGCTGCCCCTGCTTCGACGGGCGGAACGGGTGGATGTCCTCATGGTGGATCCGGCGCCCACGGCGTTGGAAAGGGCGGGCGAGTTCGGCGCGGCCATCACGGCTCACCTGGAACGCCACGGCGTGACCTGCTGCATCGTGGTCGAACGTTCCCGTGGGCGCCCCATGGGCCAGACCATCCTGGAGCGCGCGAGCCGTTCGCACGCCCAGCTCATCGTCGCCGGTGGTTATGGCCACAGCCGCGTCCGACGATGGGCCCTCGGCGGAACGACGCGAACCCTGTACCGCCACGCATCGGTTCCCGTTCTCTTTTCCCACTGACGATCCATGCCCCGTGAGGTCCTACCCATGAGTCAGGTCAACCCTCAGCCTGCAGCACCGGAAACGCCGTTCCCGTCGCCGGATGGCGAACACGAGGTGGCGGCGTTGAACGATGGCACGCATGTCCTCATCCGGCCACTACGTGCCGACGACCGCGTGCGCGAGCAGGCATTCATACGGCGTCTTTCCGCGGAGGCGCGCCGCTGCCGCTTTCTTGGCGAAATACGCGAGGCATCCGATTCGCTGATGGATAGCCTGATGGCGACCGATGGCGTGGATAAGGTCGCATACATCGCGCTCGTTCACGACAATGGCGAGCTGCGCGAAGTCGGTATCAGCCGTTACGCGACGGGCGCCGATCGCACGCGCTGCGAATGCGCCGTGACGGTGGCGGACGACTGGCGACATCGCGGCCTCGCCGTGGTGTTGATGAAGCATCTGATCGAGACCGCCCGACGCAACGGCTTCCAGTCGATGTATTCGATCGACCTGGCGGAGAATCACGAGATGGAAGAGCTGGCGCGCTTTCTGGGCTTTACCCGCAAGGCCGATCCCGACGATGCCACGCTGGTCACGCATACGCTCCAGCTCTCCGTTTCCCATGGCCGAACCGCGGACGCCATGCCGGATGCCAGGCCTGCGCCCGCCACCGGCAAGGCCGAGGTGCAGCCGGCGTACCGCGACATCGCCGTGGCGTTGACCGAAACATCCGCGGACCGTGCCGCGATCGACGCGGCCATCGACCTTGCCCGGGTATTCGGCTCGCGTGTCGATCTGCTGCAATTGCTGCTCATGCCGACGCCCATGGTGGACAGCTGGTCGCTGGTGCCCGACGCATCGTTCATCGAGGCGTACGAGGTCATCCGTGCCGAAGCCAGAACGAGAGCCGATGCCTGGCGCGCGCATCTGAAGCAGGCGCACGTCCAGGGCGAGGTGCATCCTCTCGAGGCGCTCTATCTCGAACCGTCATCGCTGGCGGCACAGGCGGCGCGTTGCCGCGATCTGGTGATGATCCCCGGACCGGGCGCGCACGATGGCGATGCGGCGTCGCTCCGGCGGTACTTCGCCAGCCTTCTCTTCGAGACCGGGTTGCCGGTGCTGGTCATCCCGCATGGCGCCGAGCCGGTCGTTCCGCCGCGCCGTGCCGTGGTGGCCTGGGCCGACACCCGCGAATGCGTGCGCGCCATCCACGACGCATTACCTCTGCTGAAAGGCTGCGAATGGGTGTCGGTGGCCTCGGTGAACGATAGCCATGCATCGGAACCCGCCGAAGTCGTCGCGCTGTTGAAGCACCATGGCGTCAAGGCCGAACCGTCGCTGCTGAAGCTCTCGGGTGATGAGAGCACGGCGTCGCGCATCCTTGAGCACGCCGCGACATCACACGCGCACATCATCGTGGCGGGCGGTTACGGGCACAGCCGGCTGCGTGAGTGGGCCATTGGCGGGGTGACCCGCGAGTTGCTGATGCATGCGCGCATTCCGGTGCTGTTCTCGCACTGATCGACATGGACGCGGCGACATGGCCGGCGGAGTTCGCGCTGGTAGGCTTCGTGGCGGCGCTTGGCATTGGCCTGCTGATCGGCGTCGTTCGCGAGCGCGCCAGCGTGCCGCGTTCGGCCGACCGCGGCGGCGTACGCACGCATACGCTCGTGGCTCTTGCCGGCGCCGCCGCCGGGGTCATCGGCACCGTGGGCGTCGCGGTGGGAGGGCTGTTCCTGGCGGTACTGGCGACACGTTTGCGGACGGGGTCCGATCAGACGAGCCCGGTCGCCGAGGCGTCGCTGCTTGTCACGTTCCTGCTGGGCGTGATCGCCGTTCGCTGGCCGATGCTTGCCGCCGCGCTCGGCGTGGTGGTGTCGCTGGTCGTGGCCAACAAGACACGGCTGCACGCGTTCAGCCGGCACACCCTGACATCGACCGAACTGCACGACCTCCTGCTGCTGGCCGCCGCCGCGTTCGTGGTGCTTCCGCTGCTGCCGGATGCACCGCTCGACCCGTGGGGCGCCCTGCATCTGCGGCGACTCTGGTTTCTCGTGGTCGCCATCATGGCTGTGTCGTCGCTGGGTTACGTATCGCTGCGCATGTTCCGGGGCGGCGTGGGCCTGATCGTCGCCGGCCTGGCGGGTGGCGTCGTTTCCAGCACCGCCACCGTCGCCGCCATGGGCGAGCGTGTCCGCGGTGGCAGTGGCTCGGCGACGGCTGCGGCCTGCGTGGTGATGCTCGCCAGCGTGGCATCGACCGCCGAGCTCGCCGTCATCGTCGGCGTCCTCTCGCCCGCGCTGCTGGCACGCGTGGCGTGGCCACTCGCCAGCGCCGCCGCGGTCGGTCTCGTACTTGCCGTCCTGTTCGGGCTCGCACGGCGAAGCGAGCGGGTGGATGCCGTTCGGCTCGCAGGGAGCCGGCCGTTCGAACCTTGGGCTGCCATCCGCCTGGTAGGACTCATCGCTGTCGTCATCCTGGTGGCCGCCATCGTCCAGGATCAGCTGGGTCGCGAGAGCGTTCCATGGATGGCCGCGCTCTCGGGCCTCGTCGATGTGCACGCGGCCGCGGCGGCCGTCGCGCAGCTGGTGGCGTCGGGCCGGACGGGCCTGACCGCGGGAGCGGCGGCGTTGCTCGCGGCCCAGGCGGCCTCGGCGTTGTTCAAGACCGCCATCGCGGCCAGCAGAGGCGGGGCGCGCTACGGCATGCGTGTCGGCGCGGGGTTGACGCTCATGTCGCTGGCGTTCCTTGCGGCCATGGCGGTGAATTGATCTGTCTCAACCCCGGCGATGCCGCGACACGCAAGCTCAGGCGACGCCGTGCGCGGCCGGAGGAACGACAATGGTCCGTATCGAAGCCACGCCATCGCTAAGGATCTTTCGGGGATCACCCGTCGAGGGCGAGATACCCGCTGCACGGCCGCGTGGGCCCGGATGCGGCCGCACGGCGACGGAATGCGGCGACGTCGCAGGAACCGCGCTGCTCGCGATGGTGCTGGAGCGTGTCGGCGAGTCGCTGGTACCGCGCCGCCTGACCATGCCGGCACCGTCGGAGGGTGAGGTGCTCCTGCGCGTCGAAGCGTGCGGGGTGTGCCGCACCGACCTGCACGTGGTGGATGGCGACTTGCCCGAGGTCAGGCTGCCGGTGATTCCTGGCCACGAATGCGTGGGCAGGGTGGTGGCGGTGGGACCCGGCGTCGACGGCGTACACGTGGACGAGCGCATGGGCGTGCCGTGGCTGGCGGGAACGTGCCAGCGTTGCGATGACTGCCTGGCCGGCGCCGAGAATCTTTGCGGGCAAGCGACGTTCACGGGCTACACGCGTCCCGGCGGTTTCGCCACGCACATCGTCGCGCGGGCAGCGTACTGCGTCTCCTTGCCGGAGGATGCGGACCCGGTGGCCCTCGCCCCGCTGCTCTGCGCTGGCCTTATCGGGTGGCGCGCGCTGACAAGAACGGGACACGCGCGGCGCCTGGGCCTCTACGGCTTCGGCGCGTCGGCGCATATCGTGGCGCAGATCGCCAGGGCGCAGCAGCGCGACGTCTACGCCTTCACCCGCCCGGGCGACATCGCCACCCAGTCGTTCGCGCGGGCTCTTGGCGCATGCTGGGCGGGAGGATCGAACGAACCACCGCCCGCGCCGCTGGATGCGGCGATCCTGTTCGCACCCGATGGCGCGCTCGTACCGTTGGCACTGCGTGCCGTACGCAAAGGGGGCAAGGTCGTCTGCGCCGGCATCCACATGAGCGACATCCCATCCTTCCCGTATCGGTTGCTATGGGGCGAGCGCGAACTGCTTTCCGTCGCCAACCTTACCCGCGACGATGCGCGGAGCTTCTTCGCGACGCCGGCGACGCGCGCGGTGCACACTCGCACGCGGTCCTACCCGCTATCCGCCGCCAACGATGCGCTTGCGGATCTCCGCCACGGAGTCTTTCAGGGGGCCGCCGTGCTCGTGCCGCCCCGCGACGAGGAGGCTTGCACATGGCCATGAGCCTCACCTGTCATGGTGCCGCTGGCGAGGTCACGGGTTCATGCCACCTCGTGGCATGCGGCGAACACCAGGTGCTCATCGACTGCGGGCTCTTCCAGGGCGACAGAGGATCGGAGGCGCGCAATGCGGCCGGATTCGTCTTCGACCCCGGCCGCATCGACGCCGTGCTTCTCACGCATGCGCACCTGGACCATTGCGGACGCTTACCGCTACTCGTGCGGAACGGGTTCAACGGCAAGATATTCGCGACGGCCGCGACGATCGAACTGGCGCGCATCGTCCTGCTCGACGCCGCGACGCTGCAGGCCGAGGAGGCGGCGCGGGACCGCATGCGCGGCGAGGCCACCGCAAGGCCGCTCTACGACGTGGATGACGCCCTGCATACCTTCGACTTCTTCCATGCGATCGACTATGGCAGCGCGGTTTCCGTCGCGACCGGCATGACCGCGCGCTTCGCGGACGCCGGTCACATCCTGGGTTCGGCGAGCATCGCGCTCGAACTGGTCGATGGTGCGATCGCACGCACCATCGTCTTTTCGGGCGACATCGGCAATCCGGGCCGCCCCTTGCTTCGCGATCCCGTGCCGGCGCCGGAGGCCGATTACGTGGTGATGGAAAGTACCTATGGCGACCGGGAACACCGATCGTTCGCCGCGTCGGTGGATGAACTCCATGGGGCACTGGACGATACGTTGCGCCGCCGCGGCAACGTGGTGATTCCCACGTTCGCGCTGGAACGTGCGCAGGAAGTGCTGCACAGCGTGGCCAAGGGCATGCGCTCCGGCCGCGTGATGCCCGCGCCGGTGTTTCTCGACTCGCCAATGGCCATTTCCGCCACAGAGGTCTTCCGTCGGCACCCCGAGTGCCTGCGCGAGCCGGTAAGCACGGCGCCCGAACACGATCCGTTCCAGATGCCCGGGCTGCACCTTACCCGATCGACCGCCGAATCCATGGCGTTGAACACGATCCATGCGGGCGCGGTCATCCTGGCAGGCGCGGGCATGTGCAACGGGGGACGTGTGCGCCACCACCTTGCGCACAATTTATGGTCGGCCCGAAGCAGCGTGGTGTTCGTGGGTTTCGCCGCGGCGGGCACGCTCGCGCGCCGCATCATCGACGGCGCGCGCAACGTCACGTTGTTCGGCCAGGAGGTCCCCGTACGCGCGCAGGTATGGACGATCAACGGCTTTTCCGCCCACGCCGACAAGCCCGCCCTGCTGCGCTGGCTGGGCGCGAGGCCACGCCGGCGCGTCTTCCTGGTGCACGGCGAGAAGGAGCGCGGGATGCGTGCGCTGGCCGCCATCGTCGCGGCCACCGGCCGCCGTTGCCACATGCCGGCGGCGGGCGAGCGGGTCGTGCTCGACTAGGCCGGGTGGCTGGATTGCGATGGCGCCACGCTGGGCGTCTAATGGCGGGCGCCTTTCGACGGAAGAAGGCTTCTCATGCATCCCGATGACCCGGTGCTGTTCCGCAGCCTGTTCGAGGCCGCACCCGACGCGATGGTCGTGGTGCGCCCGGACGGGCGCATCGTGCTCGCCAACGAGCAGGCGCATCGCTTGTTCGGGTACGCCCGCGGTGTGCTCGAAGGGCTCTGCGTGGAGGCGCTGCTTCCCGTCGCCCAGCGCGAGGTGCACGAATCCCTGCGAGCTGGGTACGCGCGCGCGCCCCGGCTGAGGCCCATGGGTGCCGGCCGCGAACTGACCGCCATTCGCGCCGACGGATCGGCGTTTCCCGTGGAAATCGGGCTGAGCCCCGTGGCGAGCCAGGAGGCGCCGTTGTTCGCGGCATCGGTCCGCGACATCTCCGAGACCCAGCGTGCCCGGCGCGCGCTGGCTCGCGTTCGCTATGACGTTGCGCTGGCCGACATGGGCCGTTTACTCGTCGCGGCCGCCGGCCCCGACATGGCACTCGGCGACGTGGCGCGGAACGTGCGCGATGCGCTCGGTGCGTCGGCGGCCGGCATCCTTTTGCAGGTGCGCGGCGGCAAGGGTTTCCGGATGGCCAGCGTGGCGGGCGTGTTACCGGACGCGCTTGCCGACGCGAAGAATGCTGTCTGGCTGGAGCGGCTGCCCACGGCCGCCCGCAGCGCGCTGGCCGCCGGCGAGCCGGCGCATATGCACGAATTCGGCAACGAGACGTTGATGTGCGTGGCTCTCGGCGGCGACGCGGACACCCTGGGATACCTTGTCGCGTTGTTGCCGGGGCAGGGACAGCCCGATTCGGATCAGGCGCATTTCTTGCGCTCGGCCGGCCATCTGGCGTCCGCCGCGATCCGGCGCGCGCAGAGTGAAGAACGCCTTTCCCATGCACAGCGCCTGGATGCGCTGGGGCAGCTCACCGGCGGCATCGCACACGACTTCAACAATCTGCTCACCATCGTGTCGGGAAACCTGCAGCTGCTTTCGCTGGAGGACATGGACGCCACCAGCATGCGCGAGGCGGTCGCCAGTGCCGCCCGTGCGGTGGAACGCGGTGCGGCGCTCACCCGGAAGCTGCTGGGTTTTTCGCGGCGGCAGCCTTTGCGTCCTCGCGCGATTCGCCCCGAAGTATTGCTGGCCGACCTGGTCGACATGCTCGTGCGGACACTGGGCGAAGCGATCGAGGTGCGCGCCGACTGCCCGGAGGGACTTCCGTCGGTCTATGCGGATGCCGGGGAGCTCGAGGCGGCCCTGCTCAATCTCGCACTGAACGCGCGCGATGCGATGCCTTCCGGGGGCAACCTTACCCTTGGCGTCCATCTGGAAAGCGTCGGGACGCCACGCATGGCGAACGTCGTGTTCACGGTGGCCGACACGGGCGCCGGCATGCCGCCCGACATACTGGCACGCGCGATGGAGCCTTTTTTCACGACGAAATCGGCCGACAAGGGGAGCGGACTCGGACTGAGCATGGTCTATGGATTCGCACGGCAATCCCACGGTCGACTGCAGATCGAGAGCGTGCCGGGGCAGGGCACGCAGGTACAGCTCGCATTGCCCGCCGCGCGGCGCGAAACGCCGGCTGCGCCTGCGCCACGCGCCTCCCGGGACAGCGGTGGTGGCACCGTGCTGGTCGTCGAGGACGAAGCGGAGCTGCGCCAGATCGCGTGCCGCTACCTGGGTACGCAGGGCTTCGCCACCCTTCAGGCCGCCGACGCCACGACGGCGCTGGCGGTGATCGCAGACCGGCCCGACATCATGGCCGTGTTCAGCGACGTGGTGCTCGCCGGCGGGCAATCCGGCGTCGATCTGGCGCAACGCATTCGCAAGGTCCGGCCATCGCTGCCGATCCTGCTGACGTCCGGATACGATCAGGGGCAGGGCAGCGCGGCGGGTGGCTTCGACTGGCTGGCGAAACCCTACCAGCTCGACGAGCTCGGAGCGCGACTCGCGGCCCTGCTGACGACACGGCGAACCCATCATGGCTGAAGCGGTGACCGATCGAACGCGCCTGCTCGTCGTCGAAGACGACCCGGACGTGGCGTCCCTGCTCGACCGATATTTCTCCAGCCAGGGATTCGTCGTCACCGTCGCTCCGGATGGTCACGCGATGCGTCAGGCGCTGACGCGCTCGCCAGCCGATCTGGTGCTGCTCGACCTGGGCCTGCCCGACGAAGATGGTTTCGCCGCCACCCGATACCTGCACGAGCATTGGGGCGGTCCCGTCATCATCGTCACCGGCAAGGGTGAAGCGATCGATCGCGTCGTCGGCCTTGAACTGGGCGCGGACGATTACGTCGCCAAGCCGTTCGACCTGCGCGAGTTGCTGGCCCGCGTACGCAGTGTGTTGCGACGGAGCGCACGCGCGCGCCCGGTGGGCGAGGTCCGTCAGTGGCGCTTCGAAGGCTTCCGGCTCGATATGGATGCCCGCATGCTCACGGATGAGCAGGGCGCCGAAGTGCCTCTGACAAGCGGCGAGTTCCAGCTCCTTTGCGCGCTGGTCGAGCGTGCCCGCCGCGTCGTGTCGCGCGACGAATTGCTCACCCGATTGCACGGTCGCACGGCTGGCCCCTACGACCGCGCCATCGACGTGCAGGTGGCCCGCCTGCGACGCAAGCTGGAGCGTGATCCCGCGCACCCCGTGCTGGTACGGTCGGTGCGGGGCCAGGGCTATATGTTCGCGGGGACGCTCGAGCCGGGGTGAGGGCATTTGACCTGTCTCAAGATCGCGGATGCGCGACGGAGCACGCTCGATCGGTAGACGGGAGCCGCGTATGTTCCGCCACGTGCTGGTCGCCACCGACCTCGAGGGTGCCGCGCCCGGGCGATTCGCCCGTGTGATGGAACTTGCGCGTGCGGAGCGCGCACGCATGACGATGCTGCTCACGATCGTGACATCGCCGCAGTCGCACCCTCGGTCGTCGCTGACCACATTGGGGCGCGCAGAGCGGCTACGCGCGGCGCTGTGCGAGGAGGCCAGCGGCATCGATTTCCACGTTCGCTACGGTTTTGCGCGGGATGGCGCAGGCCTCGCGTTTGCGGTGGCGAGGAACCTTGGCTGCGACCTGGTGGTCATGGGCCTGTCGCACGGCAGCATCGCGGTGCCCGACCGGCAGACGCTGTACGTGCCAGCGACTCAGGACACGGGCGCGTGAGGCGGAATGACGAGCACCGGCACCGGTGAGTTGTCGACCACGCGGCGCGCGACGTTGCCCTGTCGCCATCCATGCGCGGCATCGGCCCCCAGCACGATCAGGTCGCAATCGGTCTCGCGCGCCATGGCGAGGATGGCGCGGGGCGCGTTGGTATCGAAGGAGAGGTGCGTCTCGAAACGGACGCCCGCCGCGAGCGCCGCCGAACGCGCCTGGTCCAGACAGGATTCCGCCCGCGCAAGGAGGCGCTCATCGGCGATGACGTCCGCGGCATGCATGACCGAACGAATGAACGGGCCGCCATGCCAGGCGCGCATCGAATGGACGACGCTGACCGGAATCCTGAGCGACTGGGCGACGCGCACGCCGGACGCGATGACGGCCGGGGCGGCCTCCGTGCCATCGGTCGCGATCAGTACCCGATGAAACGCGGGAAAGCGCTGCTCCGCGGCCAGGACTTCGATACGAGCCGCTCCGTCACGCTCGTTCATGGCGTTCTCCTGCTGAGGGGATGGAAGCCACGATGCTCCACGCGCCGCCGCGCGCCTTGACCTGCATCAAACCCTGCACTCGCAAGGCGTGTCCTGCTAGTCGCACGTAGTCATGCGCCGATAGGCGAAGGAGCAGGCGATGAGAATCCTGATTGCCGTCGATGGAAGCGTCATCAGCACGCGGGCGGTTCGATTCGTGCTGCAACGCTGGCCGATGAGAGCAGGCGACCCCGAGATCACGCTCATCAACGTCGACATGCCTCTGAGCGCGCACGTCGAGGGCTACCTCGATGCCATGGCCTTGGCGAAGTTTCATGCGACCAACGCCACGCGGGCGTTGCGCACGGCGCGACGGCTCATGGCAGCGGCAGGTCGCAACCCCGAGGAGATGATCGTGGTCGGCGAGCCCGGCGAGGAGATCGTTCGCGCGGCACACAAGCGCCGCGCGCAGCTGATCGTGATGGGATCCCGCGGCCACGGCGCGCTCGGCAGCCTGATGCTTGGCTCGGTGGTGCTGAAGGTCCTCGCCCACTCACGCATCCCGGTGCTCGTGGTGCGATGAGGACCTCGCGGTGCGGACACGCCGGGCCAACCGGCGCGTCGCTTCGAGCCACGCCACGCAAGCCAGTAGCGTCGCGGCGACGAGCACCAGCGCGGGCGGCTCGGGAAGGGCGATGCCGACCATCCGGCGCAACGGGGGGATCGCGAGTACGGCGGCGGTCAGACCCATGACGGCGCTCACCAGAACCAGCAGCCGATGATTCGTACGGAACGCGTGAACCAGTGACCGTGCCGGGTCGTGGTTCGCCAGAGTCAGCATGACGACCGCGAGGAGCAGGCCCAGAAAGGCCATGGTCCGCGCCTGCGTCACGCCGCCGGGTAACGCGAGCGCCACGCCGTAGGCGGCCAGGAGCATGAGGGCGGCGCCGGCGCCCTGGATGGCGCCCTCGACGAGGTTCGTGGCCCGAAAGGGTGAATCGCCGGGACGCCGCGGGGGCCGTCGCATGACGGTGGTCGATGCCTTCGTCGCCTCGAACACCACGGAACACGCGGGGTCGATGACGAGCTCGAGCAGCACGATCTGAACCGGCATGATGACCACCGGCCAGTGCAGAAGGGGCGGAATCAATGCGAAGGCGACGACAGGCACGTGCACGGCCACGATGAACCGGAAGGCCTTGACGATGTTGTCGTAGATCCGCCGACCCTCGCGTATCGCCGCTACCAGGCTGGCGAAGCGATCGTCGAGGAGGATGAGCGCCGCGGCACCGCGCGCGACATCGGTGCCATGCCTTCCCATGGCCACACCCACGTCGGCCGCCTTCAGCGCCGGCGCATCGTTGACGCCATCGCCCGTCATGCCAACCACGTTCCCGTCGCTTTGCAAGACTTCCACCAGCCGCAGCTTCTGGGCGGGCCGCACACGGGCGAATATGTCGGTCGAGGACAAACGGCGTCGCAGGCTCCCGTCATCGAGTGAGTCGAGTTCATCGCCGGTGAGCACGATGGGCTGCTGGCTGAGCCGAACCGCGCGCGCGATCGCCTCCGCGGTGAGCTTGTGGTCGCCGGTCATCATGACGACCCGGATGCCCGCGGTTCGGCACTCATCCATCGCGGCCGCGGCGTCCGGTCGCGGTGGATCCTCCAGCCCGATCAGCCCGGCGAAACGGTAAGCGAGACCATGCTGCGTGTCGGGCCAGTGTTCACCCGACCACGTCGCGCATGCGACGCCAAGGACACGCAGTCCGCGCCGCGCCATGGCGTCGACCTGTCGCGAGAGGTCGTCGCGTGCCGCTTCGCCGGTCGCGCATAACGACATGATGGCCTCCGGCGCCCCTTTCGCGCCCACGAGGAAGGTGCCGTCCGCCTGGGCGAACGCCCGGGGCATGCTCAGCAGCCCGGGTTCCAGCAGGTATTCATGGGCCGGTGCCCGCGTGATCGCCGCGTATTCGGGGGCAGTGAGCTGCTCCCGTCCGAGCGCGTGTATCGCGTGCTCCATGGGATCGTTCGAATCGACGGGCGACGCGCGTACGGCGAGACTCAGAAGATTCTTCATCTCTGACGGCATGGCCACCCTGGCATCCGCGCTGCGACCATCGGCGAAGCATTCCGCGACCTGCATGCGATTGCGGGTGAGCGTGCCCGTCTTGTCCACGGCGAGCACCGTGATCGCGCCCAGCGCCTCCACGGCCGAGATGCGGCGCGCAAGGACGTTACGGCGAGCGATACGCCACGCCCCCAGGGCCAGGAAGACGGTGAGCACCACGGGGAACTCTTCCGGTAGCATGGCCATGGCGAGCGCGATGCCGGCCAGGAAGCTATCGAGCAACGAGTGGCCGTCCCACAGCCAGCTGACGAGCCACAGCGCCACCGCACTGGCGAAGCCCGCGAGCGCGAAGGCACGCACGAGCCGGCGCGAGGCGAGTTGCAGACCGGATACGGCCTGCACGGCCACGGCCAGATCGCGCCCTATCTGGCCGGCGGCGGTGGCGGTCCCCACGGCCGTCACGGTCGCCATCGCCCGGCCGCGCGTCAGCACGGTATCGGCGTAAAGCACGGCGCCACCGTCGTCCGATGGTTTGGGCACGGGTACGGATTCGCCGGTCAACATGGATTCGTCGGCCTCCACACTGCCGCTGACGAGCAGGGCGTCTGCCGAGACGCGATCGCCTTCGCGCAGCGAGAGCAGGTCGCCGACGACCACCTCGGCGGATGGCACGCAGCGTTCCGCGCCATCGCGTATCACGTGCGCGGATGGCGCGGAGAGATCGCGCAAGGCTTCCAGGGCACGTTCCGTTTTCCGTTCCTGCAGCACCGTGATGGCGATGATCACCGCGACCGATACCGTCAGGAACGACGCCTCGGCGGTATCGCCCAGCGCCAGGTACAGAGCACTGGCGACCAGGAGCATGAGGAACATGGGCTCGACGAGCACGCCGCGGGCTATGCGCCATAGCGGCGCAGGCCCGTGGCCCGGAAGACTGTTCGGCCCATCGCGCCGCAAGCGGGCCTGCGCTTCTTCCTGACTCAGACCCATCTGGCCCGATCGGCCGTCGGCATCCATGGCGAGGCCGCGTCAGTGCGAGAACAGGACAGGGACGGGCGCGTCATGGAAAAGCGAGCGCGTGGTGCCGCCCATGATCCATTCCTTCAACCGGCTATGCCCATAGCCGCCAGCGACGATCATCGTCGCCCGCGTGCTTGCCGCATGGGCAAGGATGTGATGCGCAGGCGGCCTGTCGTGAATCGTCTCGTGCACGACGGTGGCATCGATATCGTGGTGGGCAAGGTGGCTCGCCAGCGTTTCGGCCGGGATGACGAACGGCATGTGGGCCGGCACAGCCGGCACGGCGCTGAGGATTTCGACGACGCGGGCGCAGTGAAGCAGCGGCATCGCCTCGTGCACGGCCCGCGCGCATTCGGCGCTACCCGACCACGCCACGACGACTCGACCGGGCAGGAGGCAGTCCGCCGCCGCGGCCGGTGGCAGCACGATGACGGGCCGCCCCGACCCCAGCAGCAGATCGGCGAAGTAGCCGCGCACCGCGGCCTCCGCCACTGGCATGTTGTCCGGTCGCATCAGGACGGCGATGTCCATGGCCTGGCAGGCACCAGCGAGCAGCCTGCCGGGTGATTCGTACATGGTTTCCAGTACCGCCGCAGACGCTTCTACACGTTCGTCGACGATCGCGGCTTCGATCGTCGCGTTATGCACGGCGGCTGCCTCCCGCAGGCGGGCACAACGTGCGGCGCACGTCGGGTCCGTCATGAGCGCCCATGGGTGGATCGCGGGCATGGGCAGCAGCAAAGGCCGCAGGATATGGAGACGGGCAGCGGAGATCCGGGCAAGGTTCGCGGCGGCGAGGGCAAGTGCGCGATCGCTCGCGCTGCCGGTCACGATGACCGCGATATCGCGGAACGCCGACGACGATGCCAGCATGGCTCCGTGCTCCTGGACCTGGGCGGCTGTCATGGGACCTCCATTCGGTAACCGGCGGTCGCTACCGCCGTGGCGCCCAATGTGACCCCGTGTGTCGTGCCGCCCCTTGATTCAGGTCAAGCTCGCATTGACGCCGCCATGCGAGAAGAAGCTTTCGCTCAGGCAGGCTTGGCATGCGATCGACACACCTGCTACTGGTCCTGTCGCTCGGGGTGATCGCCTGGTCGGGCGTGGCACCGCACGACCGCGAGGACTGGTTACTCGAGAACGCACTCGTCGCGGTGGCGCTGCCGCTCCTGGTCCTTGGTTACCGATCCCTTCGCTTTTCGAACGGAAGCTATCTCGCGTTGTTCGCGCTGCTTTGCCTGCACGAGGTGGGTGCCCATTTCACCTATTCCATGGTGCCCTATGCGGAATGGCTCGGGCAGTTGGGGTTTTCTCATACGGAACTGCGAGTCTCACGCAATGGCTACGACCGGTGGGTGCACTTCGCCTATGGCGTGCTGGTCATGCCTGCGACGCTCGAGCTGTTCGCCAGGCGTGCTCCTGCGGCCGGCATCTGGCGTTTCCTCTTTCCGCTGACCTTCGTGATGGGGCACTCGGTGATTTACGAGCTGGTGGAAGGGGCAGCGGCGAGCATCTTCGGGGGAAACCTCGGTCAGGCGTACCTCGGCACGCAGGGCGATCCGTGGGATGCGCAGAAAGACATGCTGATGGCATCGGCAGGCGCGGCCGTCGCACTCCTGGCCGTCGCCGTGATCACGCGCTACCGGGCATCGCTCATGCGTAAGGACGGTCGCTCAGCGCGTCCGGCGCCAGTGCACGTGCCAGACGGGCAAGGAGCTCCGCCATCGCGGCCGTGACGTCGGTGGCGGAGACGATGCCGGCCAGGCGATGGTTTTCGTCCACCAGCGGCAGGTGCGCGATGGAGCCATTCTCCATCGCCTGCACGATCTCGGCGAGCGAGGCATCCACATGACAGACGACGGCTGGTTTCGACATGATGTCGATGGCCGTGAGACGCCGCGCATGGGCATCGCCGAGCAGGGAGTGGCTGATCAGGTCGTGTTCGCAGATGACGCCCAGGGGCAGGTCGTGCGCATCCACGACGGTGATGCACGAAACCTGGTGGGTCAGCATGATCTGCGCGATGTCGCCTACCGGCGTCTGGGGAGAAGCCGTGATCACGTGTGTCCGTCCTATGTCGATCGCACGCATGGGGAATGACTCAGGCCGAAAGAAAAAGGGGGAGACGGGCATGTGCCAGCATGGTGCGCGTGGTTCCACCCAGTGCCATCTCGCGGAGCCGTGATCGGCCCCAGGCACCCATGACCACGGCATCGCAGCGCGTCTGCTCGGCACAACCCAGCATCGCTTCCGCAGGCTGTTCGGACGGCGCCAGCTCGACCCAGTCGTAAATCACCGAATGACGGCCGAGCCAGGCGCGTAGCGAGGCATCGGCATCGCCATGGCGGGTGCGGCGGCCTTTGTCCCCGGCGAGGATCGTCACCTTCCTGGCCCGCGCGAGGAACGGGAGGGCTGCACGGATGGCTCGTGTCGACACGGCGGAACCGTTCCAGCCGACGAGGAGGCGCCGCATCGACGAGGGCGCCGAATCATCCGGCACGAGGACGACGGGAGCGACGCGCGACATCAGGACGCGGGCAAGCAGTGCCGTGCCCACGGCGATGCCGGCATTCGATCTCGGGTTCCGGCCGATCAGCACGTCGGCCAGGCTGGCCCGCTGAGCCAGCACCCGCCGGTGCACGCCACGCCGTACCTCCCAGGTGCCCTCGATCGCCGACCGCCGGCACAATGCGTCCCACCAGCCATGGCGTTCATGCGCGAACGTTTCCTCGTTTTCCAGAACGATGAGTGGCTCGGGCAACGCGATGACACTGGCATCCAGCGCGATGACCTGCATGCCGGTGAGATGGGCACGGAAGCGCGACGCCAATGCGAACGCGAACCGCAGGTGGGCGGTATCGTGTTCGCCAGCGCGTACGTCGACAAGAAGGTCAAGCATGGCCATGTCCGCAGGGCTTCCGAAGCCATGCTTCACCACCGATGCCGCGCCATGTTGACGTCGATCAAGCCTCGCCGCGGTCAGGAGGCTTTTGCGCGTGTCGGTTTCGTCGCCTGCCCCCGCCTGGCATCCGTGCGTCTGGCCGCCACCACCGGCGCGCAGCTGCCGCCGCTGGCGGCGCAGCAGTTTTCGGTGAGGTAGTCGACCAGCCCGTTCACTGCGGCGATGACCGGCGCGTAATAGATGAACCGTCCGCTCTGGCGGCTGGTAACCAGGCCCGCGTGCAGCAGTTCCTTCAGATGAAACGACAGCGTGGCGCTGGCGAGGCCCAACCGTTCACCGATGACGCCCACGGGCAATCCTTCCGGTCCCTGCTCGATGAGAAGCCGGAAGATCGCCAGGCGAGATTCCTGCGCGAGGGCCGAAAGGACCTTGATGGCGTCGCCAGTCTTCATGGATGCGGTTACAGCGGGCTGGATGCCAGTGTAACAAACCGACCTTCAGTGAATGGAAAGGCGCAGCGCGAGAGCGGCGAGCGTGATCGCGAGGATCGGGAGGGTGAGGGTGATTCCCACCCTGAAGTAATAGCCCCAGGTGATCGTCATGCCTTTGCGCCCGAGCACGTGCAGCCACAGCAGCGTCGCCAGCGAACCGATGGGGGTGATCTTTGGACCCAGGTCGCAGCCGATGACATTGGCGTAAACCATCGCTTCCTTGACGGCGCCGGTCGCCGTGGTGCCGTCGATCGAGAGTGCGCCAACGAGCACGGTCGGCATGTTGTTCATGATCGACGACAGGATGGCGCTCAGGAAGCCGGTGCCCAGGGCGGCGCCCCAGACGCCGTATGCGGCGAATCGGTCGAGCAGTGCGGAGAGGTGATGCGTCAGCCCCGCATTGCGCAGGCCGTACACGACCAGGTACATGCCGAGCGAAAACAGCACGATCTGCCAGGGAGCGTCCCTCAATACCTTGCGTGTATCGATGCGATGTCCGCGAGCGGCAACGAGGATCAGCACGACGGCGCCTGCCGCCGCGACCGCGCTGACGGGCACCCCGAGACGATCGAGGCCGAAGAAGCCGAGCAGCAGAAAGGCCAGCACGGCCCAACCGACGTTGAAGGTGGCCCGATCCCGAATGGCCGTGGCAGGCGATTTCAGCAAGGCGATGTCATAGGCGCGCGGAATATCGCGCCGGAAATACATCAGCAGCGCGCCCAGCGTCGCGGCAACGGCGATCAGCGTGACGGGAACCATGATGGCGGCGTACGCGCCGAAGCCGATGCCGAAGAAGTCGGCGGAGACGATATTGACTAGGTTGGACACCACGAGCGGCAGGCTCGACATGTCGGCGATGAAGCCCGCGGCCATGACGAACGCCAGCGTGGTCGCTGGCCCGAAACCCAGCGCGAGCAACATGGCCATGACGATCGGCGTGAGGATCAGGGCGGCACCATCGTTGGCGAAAAGCGCAGCGACCGCGGCACCCAGCTGCACGATGAGCGCGAAGAGGTGGCGACCACGACCGCCTCCCCATCGGGCGACGTGGAGCGCCGCCCATTCGAAGAAACCGGCCTCGTCCAGCAACAGGCTGATGACGATCACCGCGATGAAGGTGGCCGTCGCGTTCCAGACGATGTGCCACACCACGGGAATGTCGTCGAGGTGGATCACGCCCAGGCACAGGGCCGCGACCGCACCGGCCATGGCGCTCCAGCCGATGCCCAGTCCGCGAGGCTGCCAGATGACGAGGATGAGCGTGATGACGAAAAGTGCGAGCGCGACGATCATGAGAGCCTTCGATAGCCCGACAATGACGAGGGGACGGCCTTTGTTTCCATATTTCTAGAATGATAGAATCGTTGCAGACAAGCAACCCGCGGAGACACCGTGTCCCCTGTCGATCTTCCCCACCTGACCGGCGACCTTCCGCATCCCGCGTGGGATCGCCTCACCGATGACGGCGACGGCGGTCATCCGCCGCGCATCCTTATCCTGTACGGCTCGTTGCGTCCGCAGTCCTACAGCCGCAAGCTCGCCTTCGAAGCCGAGCGCATCCTCCGTCATCTGGGCGCTGAAACACGCGTGTTCGACCCGGCGGGCTTGCCGCCGCTCGACAGCGTGCCAGGCGATCATCCGAAGGTGCAGGAACTGCGGACGCTCTCGCTCTGGTCGGAAGGGCAGGTCTGGGTGAGCCCCGAGCGACATGGCACGATGACGGGCGTGTTCAAGAACCAGATCGACTGGCTGCCTCTGGAAGACGGCGGCGTTCGTCCGACGCAAGGCCGCACACTTGCGGTGATGCAGGTTTGCGGTGGCTCGCAGTCGTTCAACGTCGTCAATGCGCTGCGGGTGCTGGGTCGCTGGATGCGCATGGTGACGATCCCCAACCAGTCCTCCGTCGCCCGGGCGCGGAACGAATTCGACGACGATGGCCGCATGAAGCCGTCGCCGTTCTACGACCGCGTGGTGGACGTGATGGAAGAGCTCATGAAGTTCACGCTGCTGGTGCGCGGGCGGAGCGATTACCTGGTCGACCGGTACAGCGAACGCAAGGGCGCTGCCGAAGCGCGCGCGTTGGCCGAGGCGGCGGCGGTGGTCGAGCCAACAGTCGCGCGCTCACCATAGTCGTCTCCTTCACCTGCACCCAGAGGTTCCGGCCATGCACGCCACGATCTACCACAACCCCGACTGCGGCACGTCGCGCAACACGCTGGCGATCCTGCGTCACGCGGGCATCGAGCCCACCGTCGTCGAGTACCTCAAGACACCGCCCGATCGCGCCACGCTTCTGCGCCTGCTAGCCGACGCGGGCCTGACGCCGCGACAGGCCGTCCGACAGAAGGGCACGCCGTATCAGGAGCTCGGTCTGGACGATCCATCCGTCGACGACGCGGCGATCGTCGACGCCATGCTGACGCATCCGATCCTGATCAACCGACCCTTCGTCGTCACCGAGCGCGGCACGCGCCTTTGCCGGCCTTCGGAGCGGGTACTCGAGATCATTCCGCCGTTGCCCGGGCCCTTCACCAAGGAAGATGGCGAGATCGTCGGGGGGTGAATTCCCACCTGTGCGCATGCCGCCCGTGACGGGCAGCATGGTGCTGCGGGTTCAGATGGCGGCGAGGCCGCCGTCGACGACGAGCTCGGCGCCCGCGATGTAGCTGCTCTGATCCGACGCGAGGAAGAGCACGGCGTCCGCGACTTCTTCCGTGCGGCCCAGGCGGCCTAGCGGCACCATCTGGTTGAGCATCTCGTCGGCGCCCGGCCGGATCTCGAGGTAGCCGCGCATCAGCTGCGTATCCGTGCCACCGGGTGCGACGACGTTGACGCGGATGCCACGGTCTTTCAGGTCGGCCGTCCAGCTACGGGCGAACGAGCGCACGGCCGCCTTGGTCGCGTTGTAGAGCGACTGCCCCGGAAACCCCTTGCTGCCAGCGACGGAACCGTTCAGTACCACCGCGCCGCCCGCCGACAACAAGGGCAGGGCCTTGTTCACGGTGAAGAGCAGGCCGCGGACGTTCACGCCGAAGATCCGGTCGAAGTCCTGCTCGGTGATATCGCCGAGAGGAAGCGCGTCGGAGTCCGCGACGCCCGCGTTCGCGAAGAGGACATCCAGCTTGCCGTGATCCTCACGAATGCGGGCGTAAAGGCGATCGAGGTCGCCGGTGTTCGCCACATCGCCCGGAACGCCAACGGCGGCGGGGCCGAGTTCCGCGACCGCGGCATCCAGCCGATCCTGCCGCCGGCCGGTGATGTACACGCGAGCGCCTTCCGCGATGAATGCCTTCGCCGTGGCGAAGCCGATGCCTTCGCTACCGCCGGTGATGGCGACGATCTTGCCTTCGAAACGCTTGTTCATGACTGCCCTTCGTATAAGTGGAGGTTTGCTCCATTTACTATATGGAGGCATCATCCGCTTTGCAACCGAGACCTTCGATGACCGAATCCTCCCCGCCGATCGACGAGACACCGCTGCGCGCCGACGCGCTGCGTAACCGCGAGCGCATTCTGGCGGCGGCAGACGAGGTATTCCTGGAACGCGGCGCGGACGCGTCGCTCGAAGACGTCGCGAAACGCGCGAAGGTCGGTATCGGTACCCTCTACCGCCGATTCCCCACGCGCGATGCGCTGCTCGGCGCGCTCTGCGACGAACGGCTGCTCGCGCTCGCCGCCAACAGCCGAAAGCGCGACGACGTCCTGGATCCCGGCATGTCGCTTCGTGCATTCATGGTCGAACTCGCGACGCACGCGAGTCACTATCAGGGACTGGCCGTGCTGTTCGGCACCATGCTCAAGAGTCACACCACGGGATGCTACGCAGGGGCCGAGGAGGGGAGGCGATTGCTGCAGCGCGCGCAGAAAGCCAGGGCCGTCGCGAAGAACGTGTCGTTCGACGACCTGCTCTACGTGATCACGGCCGCATCGCTTGCGGTGGAGCAGGGCGGCCCGGTGAAGTCGCGGGTGACGCACCTGATCGATCTGTTTCTCGACGGTATCAAGATGCGCTGAACGACGAGGCGCTGCGTGATGCGGCGCCCCGTCTTACGGCACGTCGGGTATCGGCAAGCGACGGATGCTATCGACGAGCCGAGGCGAGGGTGGCGTGCGCAAGGGTGGAGACGGCAGCCATGACCTCCTTGCGCAACGCGTCCCGCTTCTTTCCCGACACGGGCGCGGGGCCCAACGGGCTCGCTGCCGTGCCCATGGTCGCAAGCGTCATTACCATGGAAAGAAGAAAATCCGGAGAAAAGCCGTCACCAATAAGGCCTGCCTTGCGGGCGGACGCCAGTGCACGGACCTTCTCGGTATGCGCGTTATCGCGCTCCGTTGGCTCGTCGGCCTTCTGCTCGAGGGTGAACCAGACGAGCAGGCGCATGAGCGCCGGGTTTGCGACGGAGAAGTCGAAGACCCGTCCGGCATACCCCGAAAGATCTTCCGGCGTGAACTTAAGGTGCTCGTACGCCGGCACGAGGTAATGCGAGAGGACCGTCGTGAAGAGCTTCTCCTTGCTCTCGAAATAGATATAGATGAGGTTCTTGTTACACCCGGCGGCCGTCGCGATGCGATCGACGCGCGCGCCGGCGATCCCATGGGCCGAGAACTCCTCCATGGCGGCCTCCAGGATGCGTTCCTTCGACGCCTCCGCGTTTCTCATACCCAGACTCCTGAAAAGATGGGTGCCATCCTAGCACTTGACTAACCGGTTAGTTGACCCCTATCTTGGCTAACCATTTAGTTAGTTACTTCTTTCCTGGAGTTGGCCGTGACACATCGCAACTGGTTCATCACCGGCGTCAGCAGCGGCCTCGGCCGCGAGATGGCCGCACAAGTCCTCGCGCGAGGCGACCGCGTGTTCGGCACCGTCCGTGACACGACCCGCGTGGCCGAACTGAAGGCGCGATACGACGCTGGCTTCGACGTCGAGGCGCTCGAGATGAGCGATACGCAGGCCATACATCGTGTCGTCGACATGGCGTTCCAGAAGCTCGGTCGCATCGACGTCATCGTGAACAACGCGGGATACGGTCTCTTCGGTGCCGCGGAGGGCCTCACCGATACAGAGGTCGCCCATCAGATAGATACCAACCTCGTCGCCCCGATCACCGTCACTCGAGCCGCACTGCCTCACCTGCGCGCCCAGGGTGGCGGCCGCATCATGGCCGTGTCGAGCTATGGCGGGCAGGCGACGCATCCTGGCGCATCGCTCTACCACGCGAGCAAGTGGGGTCTTGAAGGGTTCTTCGACTCGCTCCATGGCGAGGTGGCCTCCTTCGGTATCGATGTGACCATTGTCGAGCCGGGCGGGGCGCGCACTGCGTTCCGTGCAACGGCCGGTGCACGTATGGGCATGGAGATCGATGCCTACAAGGACACCCCGGTCGGGATGATTCGCCAGGTGCTCAACGATCCTGCCCGCGTTCCGAACGGCGACCCGGCTCGCATGGTCGCGGCGATGATCGAAAGCGTCGGCCAGACCCCCGCGCCCAAGCGTCTCGTGCTCGGCACCGATGCTTACGCCATGATCCAGAAAGCTCTCGTCGACCGGCTCGCCGCCGTCGAGGCCCAAAAGGACACGGCTGCGAGAACAGACTTTCCGTCAGCCGACTGATCCACACGTTCCGCGCCCGGCCCTCACAGGCGGGGCGCGGTCTGGTGTCACCATTCCTGGCGCGGATCGACTTACTTGAGCAACACCGGACCGGCGTCGATCTTCACGCGAAGCAGTTCGTAGGGCTGCTTGCGCTCGTCCTTGCCCCCGTGGAAACCCGGCTGGCGATAGAGCTGATTAGCGGTGAAGTACAGATACCCGTCCGTCCCTACCGAGAACGTGTCGGGCCAGAGGATCCGCGGATCGGTCACGAGTGTTTCCCAATGGCCGTCGGCGTAGCGGCGGATGCCGTTGTGTTCGTAATCGCCGCCGTACACGCGGCCCTTGTCGTCCTCGGCGAGTCCGTCCGAAGCGCCCTTCATGCCGAGGTCGCGCACGGCTTTCTCAAGGTCGGCCTCGGATACCGATGCGTCGCGCAGCAGGGCCGTGGGCACGGCGAAGAGGTGGCGGCTCGACAGTGCGCAGTAATACAGCGTCTTGCCGTCGGCGGAGATGGCAATCCCGTCGCTGGCGACGAGCCACGGCGACGCCTCGCCCTTGGCCGGTCGGCTCATCAGCGGATTGCCTTCGATGACCGGCACGAAGCCCTTGTCAGGCATCGTGCTCGGATGGCCGGAAAGACGGCGGATGGCGTGCCCGGTGTCGAGGTCGACGACGATGAGGCCACCGGGACCCTTGATCGAGCTGTCGGTGATGTACGCCACACCGGCCTTGCCGACGCGCAGATCGAAGCGCACGTCGTTGACGTAGGTGGTCGGCAGGACGACCGAGCTATCGAAAACGATCGTCCGGGTCACCTTATCGGTGGCGAGGTCGACTGCGACGAGCTTGGCGCCACCGGCGATCGGCGCGACGAAACCCGGGGCGCCGGTGTCGAGGATCCAGAGGCGGTTGGCGCCGTCGGCCACGACACTCTGCACGCTGATGAGCGTCTGGGCGGCGTGGGCGGGGTCCGCCGTGTTGAAGGCCTGCGATGGGTACGCGGTGACCTTACCGTTCTTCAATTCGCCGACGTTGAAAGGCGCGTTGTCGCCCCACTGCGGATAGTTGACGAAGATCCGCCCGTTGGGCGCGACGGTGACACCCGTCGGCATTGCGCCGTTGAACGTGGCCACGGATTCGACGACGGGCCTGGGGCCGTCGCCGGCAACCGCGCCGAAGGAAAGGGCAATGAGGCTGGAAAGCAGCAGCGTTTTCATCGTGGAGCTCCGGTGGAGGGAAGGGCGGTGTGACGTTTTCAGACGTGAACACTGAAGGGTGGGCTGGTTATCGCCAGGAGTGCCTTGCTTCTCGAATACGCATCCGCAAGGCGTTTCGGAGGCACGAAACGCCAGGGGCTCGTGGTACGAAGGAAAGGTCGATTCGAACGATGCGTTTCAGACGGGACATGCGAGGCTCCTTGGCACGACCACCACTGTGGACGCACGATGCCGGCAGAAACACCAGGACCACGACGAAACACTTTCCGCTTTCTGTGACAGATGGGCTCGCCGGCATACGGGGCGATACGACCGCGCAGTCTTTTGCCATACTCGACCTACGCGGCAGCCGTGAGCTGTCGGTCGACGAGCGTATCGACTTGTGCAGCGCCGGCGTGGCTCTGAGCGGGAGTGCAAACGATGTTGCGAATCCGGGTCTTGCAGGCCTTCCTCTGGGCATCCACGCTGGCATGGGGGATCGGCCTCGGTGCGAAGCTCTTCGATCTTCTCGTGGTCGCAGGCGCTTGGGGCGCGGCGCCGCCCAGCTCGTTCGCCCTGTTACCCTACGGACCGAAGTATCCGGTGACACCCGGTGCGTTCTTCCAGCCGTTGTCGGCCCTCATGGCCGTAGCGATCCTGAGCGCACTCATCGCAGCATGGCGGCAACCTGCCGCTCTGCGCCGCTGGTTGCTGCTCGGTACGTTCGCCTTCGTGCTGATCTGGGCCATCACGCCCACCATCTTCTGGCCGATGATCAACGCGCAATACGCCATTGCGACCGGCAAGACGACCGCCACCGTCGCCGAGGCAGTCGACCTGACGTCCCGCTGGGTGGCCTGGGACACGTTCCGGGTCGCGCTCATCGCGATTGGGTTCGTCGCGTCCGTGCGGGCTCTGACGATCGCGACGCCTGGCGTCGCTTGTGCCTCGGCGGAATCCCGGTAGCGGCCGTGAGGGTGTAGTAAGAGGTTTGGACACTATTGACGTCACGGTGGACATCATTGAGTGACAAGCGATAGGCCGAAGGGCAGCGTGACGCCTACGGAGCTGCTAGCACTACGCATAATGTATATTATGTCTACTTGGACGAAACGCCTTCGCAGCATTGAAGGCCCTCCGGCGCACCCGGCGCACCCTACGCGCCCGCTCAAATGGAGGCTTTCATGCCGAGACGGCGCATGCCGCCCCGGCAATGGCAGCTTGAGGACTGCGCGCTGATCCAGCCCACGGGTCGGCGCATTCCCCTGAACGATATCGAGGATTGGTTCCGGGCCGCTTGGGGCGGCAACCAGTCCATACAGACGGATCGATGGCGAGGCTGGCGGATCGTGCAGCAGTACCTCGCACCACCGGGCCGCTCGATCCGAGACGGCATCCACATCAACGCCCTTAGACTGCCGCGTCGGCAACACACGCGCTAGCATGCTGATCGCCGAGGCTGCGCTGACCTTTGCCAATGGCCCGATCGCGTCAATGGCAAGCGCCCCCACCATTGGTGGCGCGACTTGGAAGGCCGCTGCTCATTGGTTATGGGTCAGCAGCAAGAGTTCGGACGTCCGCCTCGTCCGGAATCTCCCCCGTCTCCAGAAGCCTCACGAAAGCACGGATGAACGCCTCCTGCTGCGTCCGATAATTCGAGTCCTTGGACCTTATATCCGCGTCCGCCAAGTAGTGCCAAATCATCTCGGGCACAAGCGGTCCCAGTTCGCCAACGGAGGTCAGCGAATCTTGGACATGGCGCGCCTCGATATACCACTCGCGTAGGCTCTCTTTAGTCGAAGTGTCTTTATCCAGCAACGCAGACAGCTGGGCATGTAGTTCTTCAATGTGTCTCATATCAGGCTTCACGGATTCTTCTTCCAACGCAGCCATCGGGGGTCGAACGACGTTATGTGACTGGCCTCTCCTCGAGAAAGTCGACCCACATCGACTCCGAGCTCGGTGGTTGATTTTGCTCCCGAGGCTGGATTGATCGGTGCACAATTTTAGACGACACCGTCTCTGGCTAGGGCCCACATTAACGGTGTCGCGACGGCACGGCGACCCGAGTCGACAAAGAGTTCTGGCCGCACCACGGTAATCTCTCGAAGGAAATCCGCTACGAAACCGAGGCTGCACTGAAGCAACGTGACCGCGCGGCAACTGCCGTTTGCACGAGTACGTTGGAGCTGGGCATCGATATTGGTGCGGTTAAAAGCATAGTGCACATAGGCACACCGCCGTCCGTGCAAGCCTCCGCCAACGGCTGGGGCGCTCCGGCCGACGCGAAGGCGAACCTGCAATCCTCCGCGGCTATATGATTGAAGACGCCCTGGATGAGAAGGCTGACTTGGAAACGCGACTTCGACTCGACACGGTGCAGACGGCGGCCGTTATCTCGCTTTTGCTGGAAAACTGGTTCGAGCCACCTGCCGCCCATGGGGCGCACTACTCCACACTAGTGCAGCAGCTCCTCTCTTCCATCGCGCAATATGGTGGTCTTCAGGCGGCTCGAGCGTTCCGCCTTCTATGCGCCCCGCCCGGTCCATTCGAGCGGGTGTTTAAAGACGCCTTTGCCGAACTACTTCGCACCCTGGGACAAGAAGAGATCTTGACACAGGATCACTCCGGTCTGCTGCTTCACGGTCGCATAGGCGACAAGATCGTCAACCATTATTCGTTCTATGCGGCGTTCTCCAGCGACGAAGAGTTCCGCATCGTTTCCGGCGGCAAAACATTGGGAACGATACCTGTCTCGCAAATGATGACGCTTGGTCAACGCATCCTGTTCGGAGGTCGGACCTGGGTCATTGAAACCATCGACGAAGAGCACAAGACGATCCACGCGAAACCCGCCAAGGGCGGCGCTCCCCCGCTGTTCAATGGAGGCGGCGGGCGCGTGCATACCCCCGATAACCATCCCTAATCCCCGCGCTTTCGCCTGAGCGCTTGGTCGCGGGATCTAAAAGCATTCTGAACTGCGGGCTCTGAGCTACCCTCAAGCCGCCCATCATGGCGTCGGCGGGCACGTTCTCGTCAGGCTAGTACGCCTCGTGTTGGCTATATGGATTGTTTCTGCCTGGCTGAAGGTTGCGACTCGTCACTCGAAGAGGTCATCAATTAGCTTCTCGAGGAGTCGGCCATCGGCGTTCGGATTGTAGCTTTCGTCGAACCCGATTCGATTTAGCAAGTCCTCACAAGCGGAACTGAAATCGTTAATCAAGTCATCGTCGCCCTGTATGGCTAGTTCTGGGTGACGGACGAGTAGCTGCGGCAAGAAGGGCTTTGTTTCATCGGCCATTTCAAGTAAATGAAGCTGTTCGGTCGAAATAAAAACCTTCATTCCGACGCGCCCTTCTCTCGGATAAGTCTATTGGCCAACTTGGACCTTGTAGGATTCACTGTGACGATTTTTCCGGTATCCGGGTTGATAGTCACGGTTGCTTTTGCTCCAATCGCTTTGATGCTCGGTCGCCCTGCAGCGCCATACTTGACATCAGTAACCTTGAGCGGATTCCTAATCGTATCAACGATCGAAGCAGGCTTCACCGAGCGCTCAACTGATCTCACGATTGCTTGATCCGCAACGCTTCGAATCAAGCCGCATGTCGTCTTCCTTGGTGGGTGAAAAAAGGGCCGTGATCGGGCTCATCCCCGCACGCCGCCCTGCGGCGCAGCTGCGTCTCCGCCGCCACGCACCTCTTGTCAGACCGAATCCCGCCAAGGATAGGCCACCGTATCCGGAGACACGATGCGCCCTAACTTGACCGGGTTTCGTTGCACGTGAATGTGTCGGATGCGTTCGCCGTCCGTCACATAGGTTTGTACCGACTCGATCGAACCGCATGCTCATGCGCTGCCAGTTGCGGTGTGCGCATCGACCAGGACCCGGATCGCCCATGCTCCCCAAACTCGAAGCCATGCGTGACCGCCCTGCTCCACATTGGCTCTGTCGACGACGGCCCGCGCAAGACACCTTGATTCGGCGTGATGGTCAGGCTGCGTGCAGACTACGAGCCCGTGCCACGGCCTAACGATACCGATCCAGTATCCAAACAATGATCTACAGGATAGGAAACTGGCGGCAACGGCGCGAACGCAGGACGGGCGAACAGATATCCCTGCTGCAAGATCACGCCCATGTCGCATAGCACTCGACTCTCGTCCATCGTCTCGACCCCTTCGCCAATGACCCGGATATTCAAGTCCTCACACATGCGGACGGTATGAAGAAGGATGCGCTGCCGGACGCGGTCGGTATCGACGCGGCGGATGAGGCCGATATCCAGCTTCAGCAAGTCGGGCTGGAAGTCCGCCAGCAGGTTGAGGCCGGCGTATCCCGCGCCGAAATCGTCGATGGCGGTCTGGAACCCCCGTTCTCGATACGTCCGCAAGATGCTCAGGAGGTGGACGTGGTCAGTGATGACCTCGTGCTCGGTAACCTCGAAGATAATTTTGGTCAGCGGCCAGTGGACGCGCTCCGCGGCGATGAGTGTCGCGCGTAAGCAATGGTCCGGGTTGTAAACCGCGTTAGGCAGAAAATTGATCGACACGGACGCTGGCAAGGACGCTTCGACCGCGCACTCGAGCGCCCGGACGCGACAGGCCTGGTCGAACGCATACTGATTGCCGGGATCTACCGCGGCAAGAATGTCTTGCGCGGAGGAGCCATCGGCGCCTCGGACCAACGCTTCATGTGCGAACACGGTCTGCGTTGCCACGTCGACGATGGGCTGAAACGCCATGGCGATGGCCTGTTCGAACCCGGAACCATTCCGACATGCCCCGCAGGTGACCTGATGCCCCATGCTGCCTCCCCTGTCTGCCCCTACTCTGTCTCGGCGGCGTCAGCAAAATCTATAATCTTGTTGCGTAAGCGGTCTGATTTACCTGCACCATGGGACGAGTCTATAGACATTTCAGTGATGCCGATGGCTAGCGACTCGCCAGGCCGGTCGCTTGGTTTCGCGCCACCGTCACGGGCCGTCGTCATGAACTCGGTAGTCTCGAAGGAGCGCCCGTTACCTGGCTACGCTCAGCTGACACCGGTCGGCCCATCGAGTACGAAGCGGATCTTCCGCAAAAGATCCGTGCGGGAATACGGCTTGCTCAGCACATCGAACGCGATGCCCCCTGCATCGGTGCGCTGAAGTGACTGCGATGCATAGCCGGTCGTCAGCAGCACCTTCATCCCCGGGCGAATGGCCCTTGCCCTGCGGGCCAGCGACACGCCGTTGAGGTCGCCTGGCATGACGATGTCGGTGAAGAGGATATCGAACGGGGCATCCTCCGCGATGCGTTGCAGCGCTGCTTGCGGGTCCGTAAAGGCCTCGACCCGATATCCGTGGGATTCGAGAATCATCCTTGCAAGCTCGGCAAGATCCTCCCTGTCGTCGACGACCAGGACGCGCTCGTGCCCTTCCCGGTCGGAAGCCCGGTCGATCCGGCGGACCGGCTGCGGACCGCGGCCGTCATCGAGCTCCACCGCAACGGGGAAGTACATCGTCAGCGTCGTTCCCCGGCCCTCTTCCGAAGAAATGGCGACAGCGCCACCCGATTGCTTCGCGAAGCCATAGACCATCGACAGGCCGAGACCTGTCCCCTTCCCTTCGGGCTTGGTCGTGAAGAAAGGATCCATCACGCGGGCGGCAACCTCCGGAGTCATGCCCGCCCCGTTGTCGATGACGTCGATGGCCACGAACGCCCCGCCCCGCGTGGCCAGCTCCCCTTGATTGTTTATCTCGAGCGGCGTCGCGTTGCGGGTGCGCAGCGTCAGGCGCTTTCCGGCGCGGCCTTCCATCGCGTCCCGCGCATTGATGGACACGTTGATCAACGCGACTTCGAATTGCGTCGGATCGAGCCTTGCGTTCTGCGTATCCTGAGCGAGATCGAGTTCGAGTTCGATGTCGGCACCAATGGAGCGTGCGAGCATGTCTTGCATGTCCGCGACAATCTGGTTCGGATTGACGATACGGCCCTGCAGCGTCTGCTTTCGCGAGAAAGCAAGGAGCTGGGAAGTGAGCGTCGAGGCGCGCTGGATGCCGGACCTGGCGCCGGCGATGAAGCGCAGCAGCTTGTCCCGCTCGATGTCCGGCCGGGTGAGACCCACCTCGACGGATTCGACGTAGCCGATCATCAGCTGAAGAAGGTTGTTGAAGTCGTGCGCGATACCGCCCGTCAGCTGGCCGAGCGCTTCCATCTTCTGCGCCTGCCGCAGCGCATCTTCCGCATCGCGTCGGCGGCTGACATCGAGCTGCGATGCAAAGAAATACACCACCTCGCCCTTGGCATCGTACACAGGCGAAACGAAAAGCGCGTTCCAGAACGTCGACCCATCGCGCCGGTAGTTAAGGATCTCGGTGGCGATCTCCTGCTTGGCGGCGACCGCATCGCGGATGGCCGCGATGGTCACGCGGTCGGTTCCCGGGCCCTGCAGCAGCCGACAGTTCCGGCCGATGAGCTCGTCGGTCGAGTACCCCGTCATTCGCAGAAAGGCGGGATTCGCAAAAATGATGGGGTTGTCCGGCTTTCTTGGGTCGGTGACGATCATCGGCATGCGCGTCGTCGAGACGGCCGCGAAGAAGATGTCACTTCCCGGATGGTCCATTCCCTCGTATTCGATGCGGGTCGGCACCCGCCCGGTCGGGTCACTCATGCAGCGGTCTCCTGGGACGAAAGGCCATTGTCCCGACACTTGTGAAAACGCTGGATGAAGAGCCGTCGGGCCCCGGCTGGTAGCCGTCCAGACGGGACGCTCGCCTTGACGGCCTGGTATCCACGGCGCCGATCGCGCTGCTCGTCATCTGAAGCGGGCCAGCCCGGACGTCATGTTGACTTCGGCAAACTCGACGGCTATACGTGACTACACGTGTAGTCAAAGGGGTTGAACGATGAAGCTTGTCGTGCGGGCGCTTATTTGCGTCGCTGGCATCACCTGCGTTTCGCCGGCGATCGGCGGCGCTCCCCCCATCGCTCGATCGTCCATGGATCAAGCGGCGCGCATCGACGTCGTCGTGAAGAGCGAGATGAAGAAACGTGCGATTCCCGGGCTTCAGGCCGTCGTTATCAGGCATGGGCGCGTGGTGTACGACCGTGCGTTCGGTGTCGCCGATCTGGAATCGAACCGCCCGGTCGTACCGACAACCATCTTTACGTTGAACTCGTCTACGAAGGCGTTCACAGGGGTGGCCATCATGCAGCTCGTGGAGCGAGGCAAGCTATCGCTCTCCGCACCGGCGTCCCGCTATCTGGAAGGGCTTCCCGCGGCGTGGCGGAACGTCACCATTGCCCAACTGCTGACGCACGTTTCGGGACTGCCCGATGTCATCGAACAGCCCAAAGGACAGGGGACGGGCTCGCTCGTCGGAGACGGAACGGAAGACTCCGCCTGGAAGACGGTCACAGCGCGTCCGATCGAGGCTCCAGCGGGACAGTCGTACCGCTACAACCAGACAAACTACGTCATCCTGGGGAAAATCATCCAGCGTGTTTCAGGCGTTCCCTTCGACGAGTTCATGCGAACCCGTCAATTCACGCCGGCCGCCATGCGCTCTACCGCTTTCGGAGATTCCCGGACCATCATGCCCGGCCGCTCGCGGCTATACCGGTATGTCGGCGGGTCGGTGGACGGTCCTGAAGGAACACGCCCGTTGGAGCACGCCTTCGATGAATTCTCGCCTTTCGTTCGCACCGCGGGCGGACTGAATGCCTCGGCTGAGGACCTTGCGCGCTGGCTCATCGCACTGCAGAACGGAACGCTGCTTTCGCCCACCGCTGTCGAGACGATGTGGTCCCCAGGGCATTTCAACAATGGCCACCCTACTCCCTGGGGAATGGGGTGGCCGCTGTCCGACCACGGTGGTCACCTCGTGGCAGCGGGTATTGGCGGTCGCCGGACGGCCTTCTTCGTCTATCCCCACGATGACCTCGCTGTGATAGTCCTGACGAACCTGGCGGGGGCGAATCCGGAAGAGTTCGTCGACGAAATTGCCGGCCAGTTCCTTCCTGACCTCCTTGAGGTCAATGGCGGGGGCCTTCCGATGCCGGTGAAACGTCTTCGGCTCGCCTTGATGGAGAGCGACTTCAAGGAACCTCTTGCCGCGTATCGGAGGCTCGAGCAGAAAGACGCCACGTTCGCCATATCGGAGTCGGAGCTCAACGCCTGGGGCGGTGTCTTGCTGAATGCGGGGCACGTCGATCAGGCGATCGCCGTGTTCAGCCTGAACGTGTCGCTGACGCCCGGTAGTTCCAACGCTCACGATAGTCTCGGCGAAGGCTATGAAGCGAAGCACGCGTTTGACCTCGCTATCGCCAGCTACACCGCAGCGGTCGCTCTCGACAGCACCAATGAGCACGCAAGGTCTCGATTGAAAGCTCTCGAGGCCAGGCAGTGATACCGGCACCAGGGCCGGACCCCCTCAGCGAAAACGGTGCACGAACCCGACGCGAAATCCTCCCGGCAGCCACCCCAGGATAATGGGCGACTCACTCCTCCGGGTTGCCCATATCCCTACGCTCACGCCGATTGCAGCACCCGCGAGGACATCGCTCTGCCAGTGAGCCCTCACTTTGACTCGGGCGACCGCATCGTATGCGGGCAACAGAGCGAGCGCGTAGACGACGGGATAGTCGTCGCTGTATTTGACGATGAAAGGCACCACGGCCGCGGATAGTGCAGCCACTTCTCCGCTGGGAAAGCTCCGTGCGCTACCGGACCGGAACCAACGATCCGGACTGTCGGTATCCGACGGCCGTTCGCGACGAAAGGCGTACTTCATGGTCGTGGTCGCAGCCGCCGTGATGACCATCGCGTCGGTCGACCTCCAGAACGTGTCGCCGACATCATCGTCAGCGCCGAAGACGAGTGCGCCCGCCCCAACGGCCAATACGCTTCCGTACAGCAGGCGTTCCTGATAGGTGCGCTTCCAGATTCCGTGATTGTCGTAGCTCACCCGGTGGTCGATGCCGAGCGGACCGCCGCCTGCGATCGCGGCCAAAGGTAAGCTGAAAATAAGGCAGGCGGTCAGGCGTAACGTTAGTTTGCGCATCACACGGCCCTCCGTGAAGCAAGCCCCGATTCAGGCCGGTCCATTAGACATGGCCTGGCCCCAGTCCCCTTGATGGAGGTCAAGCGCACCCGTGCGCGCACCGATCGTCTAGACGATGGAAAAGCATGCCGATTCGGCAAATTTGTCCGCGGGAGGCATCCGCGATGTGCGAGGCCCCGTACACCGAAACGACATTCATGGCCGAGGAGTGGTAATGCCGACCCAATCCATTCGTCGAACTAACCTGCGCCGGGTGTTGGACGATCTGGCACGCAACGGCTACAGCACCAGAGAGTCGCAGGCCGTGTATCTGGGGCGATCGGTGACGGCACGCCGGCTCGATGCCATGTTGGACGGCGCGGAGATTCCGGCCTTTTTCGCTGCCGCGCTGGAACACGCACTATTCAAGCCACGCGGGTGGCTGAGTTTGCCGCACGACGCCGACGAGCACGAGAGCGCGGGGACGGTCACGCTTCCGGGCGGTTCAGATTGACGATTGGGGAAAAGTACGGGCGCGTCACCAGAGTGTCCTCGAATCCAGCGACCTGTCCGTACGATTGCCAACGCGGATTGACGACGCTCGTTCGAAGCGCACGTGTCTCGGATTTCAACAAAAGACGCGCATTCGGCAATCCTTCGGCTGGCCTTCTTCCTACGCTACACATCGACTGCCATCTCGCGGGACTCTCCCATGAATCGACTGAAGACGACCACCGCCGCGTCGGCCGCCGGCGATAGCGCTGCTGTCTTCGCCAAGGTGAAATCGACGTACGGCGGCATCCCGAACGCGTACGCCACCGTCGGGACCAATGCGCCCGCCGTGCTCGAGCATCTCCTTCGCGCCTCCGCCATTCTCAAGAGCGGAACGCTGTCCCAGCTCGAGATCGAAGCCATCAACCTCGCCGCCAGCCAGTCGACGGGCTGCGATTACTTCACCGAGGCATCCGCACGAGCCGCGCTCGCTGGAGGCGACGTCGACCTCGTGTCGTTCGGCGCGCCTTATGTCGCGAACCCGGACCTCGTGGAACGTTTCCAGCAGGGTATCCTTATGTCTTCGGGGGATCCTGAAACGTACTACCAGGGCGGCGCACGTGGGTATACCGATTACCTCAGGGCCACGTAACCACCCCTCCACCTCCGATGACGCGCGGTGGCCGCACCGCGCGCACCCACTACTTCAGCCCCTCGTAAACGATGCGGGTAAAGAACTCCGGGTTGATCACGAAGTGGCCGTAAACGTCGTCCCACTTCGCGGTCGGCCTGGCCGCGACCACCTCGTCCTCGGATTTGCCCTGGGCTTTCAGGGCGGCGACGTTCGCGCGGATGCCGACGAGCATGTCCCGAAAGGCCTGCAATTGTTTCTTCGTGCCGACCTCGCCATGACCGGGCACCAGGATCACATCGTCGTCGAGTTGCGCAAGGATGGCGTCGTCGCCCTTGATCATGCCGTCGATGCCGCCGCCATTCTGGTTGTCGATGAACGGGTACACCCCGTTCCAGAACAGGTCGCCGAGCGACGCGACATTCGCCTCCCTGAAGAACACGTAGAGGTCGGTGTCCGTGTGGGACGGTACGAGCAGGCGGACCTCCACGGTCTGTCCGCCGAAATGGTACGTGCGGTTGGACGTGAGCACCTCCGACGGGATGGCCCCCGCGGGAAGCGGCGGGAAGGTCGCTTTCCAGAAGTCGACGCGCGTGCTGGTGGACACGCGCTTGACGGTGCCAGCCGTGGCGACGATCGTCGCGCCCGCCTTCGACACCCAGCGGTTCCCGTCGGTGTGGTCCCAGTGGTAGTGGGTGTCGATGAGGTACCTGATTGGTCGGTGGCTGATGGCGTCGAGCGCCTGCTCGACGCGCGGCTGCGACACGGCGATACCGGCGTCGACCATCAACTTGCCTTCGGGGCTGTCGAGTACGGTGATGTTGCCGCCGGAGCCGGACAGCATGGTGAGCGAGCCACGCAACGGCGTCGCCGTGATCGGCGTCGTCTTCGCCGCCTCGTTGATCTTCACGACGGGACTGACGGAGGTCTCGTCGTTGGCCGCCAGCGCGTGACCTGCGGCGAAGGCACACGCCAGCACCGACCACGTGAAGACCCGCGGCAGAGCGCGCGCGAGAAACGGACCGTTCATGACCCTTCTCCTGGCTGGCGGCCCGCCGGTTGCGGACCTTCGCCATTCGGCGCCGCCTTGGCTCGCCGGGTCTTGTCGAATATGTCCATGGGTCGCGCCGCCCCATTGCGATTCCTACCGAATCGGGCAACCCTACGGCCTGACCTGCCGCACGAGTGGCAGGCTCGACGCCTCCGCACGCCTCGATGCGGACACCAGGGACCATCACAGGACGGACGACTTTGAGCGGAAACCTTCCCCCATCGGACCATCGCAAGGAGCTGACCGTTCGCGGCCTCGTCCTCGGCGTGATCATCACGGTGGTGTTCACCGCCGCCAACGTGTTCTTCGGCCTGAAGGCAGGCCTGACGTTCGCCACCTCGATTCCGGCGGCCGTGATTTCCATGGCCCTGTTGCGCGGGTTCAAGGATTCCACCATCCAGGAAAACAACGTGGTGCAGACCATCGCCTCGGCGGCGGGCACCCTGTCTTCCATCATCTTCGTGCTGCCGGGCATGATCATGATCGGCTGGTGGGCGGACTTCCCTTTCTGGACATCGTTCGCCGTGTGCGCGCTGGGCGGCATCCTCGGCGTGATGTATTCCATCCCGCTGCGCCGCGCGCTGGTCACCAATTCCGACCTGCCCTACCCCGAAGGCATCGCCTGCGCCGAAGTACTGAAGGTGGGCAGCGGCGACGACGCGAACGCCGACAGTGTGGAAGAAGGCCGGGCCGGCCTGCTCGCCGTGCTGTGGGGTTCCATCGTATCGGCCGTGTTCGCCGTGATCGTGGCCACGCAGGTCTTCGCCAGCGACTTCGTGCGCTACTTCCGCGTCAACGACAGAGGTGGCGTCAGCGGCTTCGACTTCGGCCTGTCGTTCGCGCTGTTCGCCATCGGGCATCTGGTCGGCATTTCGGTCGGCATCGCCATGCTGGTCGGCGCGATCATCGGCTGGGGCTGGGGCGTGCCGCACTTCTCCGCGCTCGGCGACCTGTCGCAGCCGCTGTCCGATCTCGCGAATGCGACCTGGAGCCAGAAGGTGCGTTACGTCGGCGCGGGCGCGATCGGCGTTTCCGCCATCTGGACGCTGGCCAAGCTGGTGAAGCCCGTCATCACCGGACTGAGTTCCGCCATGGCCGCCGGCAGGGTGCGCAAGGCCGGCAACGCCGACACCCTGCCGCGCACCGAGCGCGACATCCCTATCGGCATCGTCGGCCTCGTCACGCTCGGATGCTTCATTCCCATCGCCTGGCTGCTGGGCTATTTCAGCAACACGGCCGGACTGGGCGCACACGTCGGCGTGCTGGCCATCGGTGGCGTGGCCTTCGTGGTGCTGATGGGCTTTTTCGTATCGACGGTGTGCGGCTACATGGCCGGCCTCATCGGCTCCTCCAACAGTCCCCTGTCGGGCGTGGGCATTCTGGTGGTGATCTGCGCCGCGCTGCTGCTGGTGGCCTTCGTCAAGCCGTACGTCGGCCCCGATGAAGGCAAGGCGCTGGTGGCCTTCGCGCTGTTCATCACCTCGGTCGTCTTCACCGTCGCCGCGATCGCCAACAACAACCTGCAGGATCTGAAGACCGGCCAGCTGGTGGATGCCACGCCGTGGCGACAGCAGGTGGCACTCGTCGTCGGTGTGATCGCGGGCGCGGCGGTGATTCCTCCGGTGCTGGATCTGATCAACAAGGCCTATGGTTTCGTCGGCGTGGCGGGCGCGGGGCCGCACGCCCTGCCGGCGCCGCAGGCCGGCCTGATCTCGGCGCTTGCCGAGGGCGTGATCACCGGCAACATCGACTGGAGCCTGATCGAGATCGGTGTCGGCATCGGTATCGTGATCATCGCCATCGACGAGCTCCTGGCGCGCACCACCCGAAACGCGCGCATCCCGCCGCTGGCCGTCGGCCTGGGCATCTACCTGCCGACCGTGAGCACGTTGATGGTGGTGGTCGGCTCGATCGTAGGCTGGTACTTCGATCGCCGCGCCGATCGCGCGGCGCGACCGGAAAGCACGAAGCAGCTCGGCGTGCTGCTCGCGTCGGGCCTCATCGTCGGCGAGAGCATCATCGGTGTGGTGATCGCCGCGATCGTGGCCTTCGCCGACAAGCTGGGCTTCAGCAACCTGCAGGCGCCGCTGGCACTGGTCGGCGCGGGCTTCGGCGAGACCGCCCAATGGCTCGGCGGCATCGCTTTCGCGCTGGTGGTGTTCGTCATGTACCGCTGGGTGGCCCGCATGGCCAACGGCATCGGCAAGCGGTGAGTGAGCGGGTCGCGCCTGCGCGAGGCAGGCGCGACCGGACATCATGTCTGCACGCGCCCATGCAGGAGGCGCGCGCGGGCGAACCGGTATACCGGCCCGGCCCAGCGCTTGAGTGGCTTCTTCACGTTCCACGCCGCCCATTGTCTGAGTCGGGCGCTGCCCTCCCCGACTGCGAGGGCCACCGCCGTGGCAGGCGCATCGCTGCGCAGCAGGGCGTAGCGCCCCAGCACCGCGCACGAACCGCTGTGCCATTCGCGTGTGGTGGGCTCGGAGGTGAACAACGTGCGGATGCCCGCGGCGTCCGCGGCACGCAGCACGGACGCAGACATGAAACCGCCCGGTACCGATGCGGTATGCACACGCTCGCCGAGTATCTGCTCCAGGGTGTCCACACTGCGACGCCATTCGTCGTGCAGCGCATACGCATCGAGCGCCGATATGTTCGCCGGGTGCGTATGCGAATGGCTGCCGATGAGATGGCCCTGCTGGCGTAGCGCGCGCAAGGCAGGCGCGTCGACGAATCCGGCCGAGCCGATGCGGCCGGTCGTGATGAAGAAGCAGCCCCGGATACCCCGCGCCTTCATGAGCTCACCGGCGACGGACGCGCTCGCGCCGCCGTCGTCGTAGGTCAGCAGGCAGCCATCGTATTGTCCACCCGCCACGGTATCCGGATCGGCGAACGTGGTGCCGGCCGCGCGCATGGCGTCCAGATGGGCGATGAAGTTCGCGGTCTCGAGCTTGTAGTGCGCGGCGGCGCTCCCCGCGAACCCGCTGTCGTCCCAGCGGCCGGCGGACACCACGTCGTGGTACATGAGCGTGGCGAGGGTCATTCGGCCGTCGCCGTGGCGGTTTGCCTGTCGAGCGCGGCGCGTTTCCAGCGCAGGTAGCGGCTCAACAATGGCTGACCCCACGTGCCGCTTTGCCGGCCCGTCACATCCACGGGCCGGGCGTCGCCAGCGGCGATGTCGCGAATGCGCTGGGCGAGCGCATCCAGGTTTTCGAGCACCATGCGGTACTGCACGCGCACATGCGATTCGTTCGCCTCGTCGAAGGCGTAAGTGAAATGCCCATAGACCGGCCCGGTATCGACGCCGGCATCGATGCGCAGCAGCGTGAGCCCGACGCGATCGAGGTCGCGCTCGGCCAGCGCCCAGAAACAACCGTGGGCGTTCCGGTATTCCGGGCAGATGCCGGGATGCATCACGAGGCAGCCCTGCGTGGGAATGCGGAAGATCTTCTTGGATAGCAGCTGCTTGCTGCGGGCGATCATCACGTCGGGCTGGCAGGCGGCGAGGAACGCGGCCACCTCCGGTGCGTTGGCGCTGGCGACGCGCAGTTCCGGCACGCCAGCCACGATACCGAATCGCGCCCGAAGCCCTGCGAGACTCGCGTCCATCCATGCGTGGTCGGCGGCGGCCAGCCGGACGCGGTAGTAGAACCGCATCGCCAGCACGTCCAGAAAGCGCCACGGGCCCACACGCTTCAGCTCGCGTCGCACGCGGGCGCGCTTCTGTTCGCCGGTCTCCTCGATCAGGACGAGGCCGGCCAGCTCCGAGAACGACGAAAGCCAGGCCGCGAGGCCCTGGCGGTCGAACGCGTCGTCGGAGTGGCACATCAGGACCGTGCGCATGGTCGCACCCAGGTGGAAGGCGGCCTATTCTGGCGCCGCCGGGTCCGCGATGCGATTGGTCGAAGGGTGTATGCCCCGGCTCTCGACACGCCTCATGTCGAAATGCGACACCCTCGTTCGACGACCACATAGGGCGATACCCGCCCCTCTGGAGGAACGACGATGAAGCCCACCCACCGCACGACCATCCTCGCCCTGGCCGCGGCGTTCGCGACAAGCCTCCTGCCCGTCGCCTTCACCCCGCCCGCCCACGCCGCCGACGCGACCCGCATGGCGCCTGTCGACAGCTACCTGATGGATCGCGAGGCGGAAATCGAACTGGCGAAGAGCGCCGCCCCGGCATCGATCGCGAAGGACGCCACCGTGCTCGTGCTGACCCGGAAAGGCTACGAGACGGCCGTGAAGGGTACGAACGGCTTCGTCTGCTACGTGGGCCGCGGATTCAGCGGCGCGCCCGACTGGCCCGAGCGCTGGGATCCGAAGATCCGCGCCGCCGCATGCGACAACCCGCCGGCCGTGCCGACCATGACGGCCATCCTGAAACTGCGCACGGCGATGACCCTCGCCGGCAGGACCGATGCCGAGGTGATGGACCGGATCAAGGCGGCGCTGCGCAGCAAGGAGATCGCGCCGCTCGGCGCGGGCGCCATGTGCTACATGATGTCGAAGAACGCCTATCTCTCCGCGCAGGGCGAGCACAACATGGCGCACGTGATGTTCTACGTGCCCACGAGGGACGACACGAGCTGGGGCGCGAACCTTCCGGGCTCCCCCGTCATCGGGGGCAACTACTGGTACCTGATGCCCGGTCACGAGACCGAGACCACCACGCTTCCGCCCATCTCCGTGTTCCTCGTCGCCACGAACACGTATTCCGACGGGACTGCCGTCGCGCCGCATAGCATGTGATTTCCTCGCGAGGTGGCGCTTGCAACGCGCGGCTTCGCGGGTATACAGTGAACCACATGGTTCAGTATCAGATCCGGCTCGATGCCACGTTCGCTGCGCTCGCCGACGTCACCCGACGCGGCGTGCTTCAGCAGCTCGGGGATTCGCACGCCTCCATCAGCGATCTCGCCGAACGGTTCCACATGACCCTGACGGGCATGAAGAAGCACGTCAGCGTTCTGGAGGAAGCGGGGCTGGTCACCACGGAGAAAGTCGGTCGCGTCCGGACCTGCAGGCTCGGTCCGCGTCGGCTGGATGAAGAGGCCGCCTGGATCGAGCAGTACCGGCGATTATGGGATGCACGTTTCGATGCGCTGGACGCGCTTGTCGAACAACTGAAGAGCAAGGAGAAGACAGATGGCAAGAGAAAACGAAGGTAGCGTTTCCACGACGCACCGTACCCACGTGGAACGGAAGTCCGACCTCGAGCTCGTCGTGACGCGGACGTTCGATGCACCCGTGCACATCGTGTTCGACGCGTGGAGCAAGCCCGAGCTGTTCCGGAGCTGGTGGATTCCGAAGTCGGCGCCCATCACGCTGGAATCGTGCGAGATGGATATCAGGACGGGCGGCAAGTACCGTCTCGTGTTCAGTCACCCGGACTTCCCCCAGACCATGGCCTTCTTCGGCACGTATACGGAAGTCACGCCGAACACGCGCCTCGTCTGGACGAACGAGGAAAGCGAACAGGGCGCGATCACCACGGTGACGTTCCAAGAGAAGGACGGCCGGACGCAGGTGGTCTACAGCGAACGGTATCCCACGAAGGAAGCCCTCGAAGAAGCCATGACCGGCTCGGCGGAGGGCCTGCCCGAACAGTTCGCGCAGCTGGACGAGATGCTCGCGGCCGCGTGACGATGGCGCGCGGCGCCCGGACCACGGCGCCCGGGCGTCGCTCGCCGTCGATCGTGCGGGTTCATCGCACCGAATCCACTCGTCTGACGTTAGGATGTGCCCCGTCTCTGGAAAACGGGCCATCCTGAACATGACGAAGCTGTCCGCCGCCATCCTCCTCGCGACGCTTTCCACCAGCGCCGCCTTCGCTCAGACCAACGCCGGTGATCAGAAGGCCGAGACCGACCTTCCCTTCACCATGACCAGGGTCGCGAGCCTCGATCTGCCGTGGCGCATCGCGTTCCTTCCCGATGGCCGCATGCTCGTGACCGAGAAGGTCGGGCGGCTGCAGCTCGTGACACCTCAGGGTGCCAAGACGGAAGTCCAGGGCGTGCCGGCAAGCCAGTTCGAAGGCCAGAACGGCATGCTGGGCGTGTTTCTCTCGCCGCATTACGCGAGCGACCATGACGTGTACCTCACCTACGTCGCACCGGGCGACTACGGCGGCGGGCTGGCCATGGGCCGCGGAAAGCTGGTGCTCGACGGCAATCAGGCCCGGCTCGACGTCTTCGAGGTGCTGTGGCGCCAGATGCCTACCGGCAAGGGCGGCCAGGCGGGCGCGCAGATCGCGTTTTCGCCGGACGGCAAGTACCTCTTTCTTACCGTCGGCGATCGCCAGCGCTTCACGCCGGCCCAGGATCCCGACCAGCCCGTCGGCAAGATCCTCCGCCTCACGCTGGACGGCAAGCCCGCGCCGGGCAACCCGTGGGCGGGCAAGGAAGGTGCCCGCTCCATTCCGCTGATCGATCCGGCGGCCGATACCGAAGCGGCAAAGACGGCGCCCGTCGTCAGCACGTACACGTTCCCCGGCAAGAACCTCACGCCGGCCGAGACGTGGAGTACGGGGCATCGCACGCCATACGGCCTCGCCTTCGGTCCGGACGGCCGGCTCTGGGAGCTCGAGCACGGTCCGCGCGGCGGCGACGAACTCAATCTGATCGAGCGTGGAAAGAACTACGGCTGGCCGCTGGTTTCCTACGGCAAGAATTACAACGGTGTCGCCATTCCCAGCCCCGACACGCGTCCCGATCTGGTCAAACCCACGATCTATTGGGTGCCCGTGATCGCACCCGGCAACATCATGTTCTACAAAGGCAACCTGTTCCCGACGTGGAAAGGCAGCGCACTCATCAGCAACCTCATCGGCCTCGGGATCACCCGCGTCACCTTCGATGGCAAGGGCGGTGCCACGGCCACCCAGCGATGGAACATCGGCAAGCGCGTGCGCGACATCGAAGAAGCGCCGGATGGCTCGCTGTGGCTGGTCGAGGACGCCATGTCCGGCGGTCTGTACCGACTCACGCCGAAGTGAGCCGGTGGGCGGCCGGCCCGCCAAACCATCGACCCCGCCACATTTCGCTGGAAATCGGACCGCTACCTTTGGTAGGTTTAGCGGTCACCACCCCAGGAGTCACGGATGCACATGGTCAAGACGCTCGCCCTTTCCTTCGCGCTGGTCGGCTTCGCCGCCACCGCCTCCGCCGCGGAGAGCACCAGTCAGGTGATCCGGAGCCAGGCGCCGCAGGGCATCACGCAGAGCTTCTACGCCTGCGTCGACAAGGCCGGTTCTGACCAGGGCGCGCTCGGCAACTGCATCAACGCGGAGAAGGCGCGCCAGGACGGTCGGCTCAACACGACCTACAAGGCTCTCACGAGCAAGCTCAGCGGCAAGGCCAGGGATAACCTGGTAGCCGCCGAGCGTTCGTGGCTCGCGCTGCAGCAGGCCAGCAACACCTTCGAGGCGTCGCTCTATCCCGATGAGACCATCGCCGATCTGCAGGTCGCGCAGAGCGAAGTGTTCCGCCTCTGCGAGCGCGCGAACGCGCTCGACAAGTACCTCACGGTCGCCAACGACCTCTGATCCCGTTTACATGGAGTAACCGACATGGCTGGTCCCGATACGCACGACATCGATTCCGCGGCCGGTGCCACGTATTTCGTGGTGGGCCGCGGCACCGAGGGCGGTCCGTCCTCCTATCACCTCTCCATTACGGGCGTGACGGTCGGCACGTCCGATCCCCACTGGGGCACCCCGGGCAGGATCGTGGCGGACAGCGGTTACACGCTCGGCACCATCCAGGTCGACCTCGGCAAGCGCGGCACGTGGGCGCTCGGCGCGACGGATGGCGCGGCACTGAAGCCGGGCGAGACCACCTACGTCGACGGCGTCATCGATCAGGCGGCGAAATACGCGAAAGACCACGACCTGAAGTTCACCGGCGACACCGCGCAGCTGCGCAAGGACCTCCTCTCGCACGGCAACGGCAAGGACGGCCGCACCACCCTCTCCTTCATCGACAAGGACACCCGCGACGGCATCAACGCGTGGGCGGGTTCGGAAGAAGGACAGAAGTGGATCCACAAGAACATCGACTACCCGCAAATCCGCAACGCGACGCAGTCGGCGATGGACACGGTCGACAAATTCGGCAAGAACATTCCCGAAGACCGTCGCCTCGAGACCATCGCGATCCTCGCGAAGACCGAAAACCAGATTCCCTCGCAGGTCGCCAAGTTCGAGAAGGTGCTGAAGGACGGCGGCAACTACGACGACGTGCTGGCGAAAGCCGAGCAGATCAAGCGCACCTACCCGTATTACGACGGCCCGAAGGCCGCCGAGATCGCGGAGCGGTACAAGGACGCCTACAAGGATCCCGCGAAGGCCGCCGCGCTCGACCGCGCGCACGACAAGGTCGGCAGTCCCGACTTCAATCCGAAGCAGTCGGCCAACGACGCCGACATCAAGGACGCTCTCAAGGCCATCGGTCAGGGCGGCGCCTCGCATGCGCGGCACGGCGGCACGCTGCGCGAAGGTGCGCACGGTGCCAGCGTCACCGCCATCCAGGAAAAGCTCATCAAGCTCGGCTATACCGACGGCCACGATCGTCCGCTGACGCCGGATTCGCATTTCGGTGCCGGCACGAAAGCGGCCGTGGAGAAGTTCCAGCACGACCACGGGATGAAGGAAGACGGCATCGTCGGCCCGAAGACCCTCGACGCGCTGAACAAGGCCGCGCAGCCTGCCGTCGCGGCACCGGCCACCACACCTGCCCACCCGAGCCTGACCGACGCCGCCAGCCCCGGCAACGCGATGTACCGGCAGGCACTGGAGGGCGTGCGTGCGATCGACGCGCAGTATGGCCGCACGCCGGATCACATGACCGACAACTTCGCCGGCTCGCTGACCGCCGCCGCGAGGGCCCAGGGCCTCGATCGCATCGACCATGTCGTGATGGCCGACGACCGGGCGCGCGCGTACGCCGTACAGGGCGAGCTGAACTCGCCTTTCAAACAGGTGGCCGACGTGGACGTCCGGCAAGCGGTGACGACGCCGCTGGACCAGAGCAGCGCCGCGTACCATGCCGCAAGCCAGCAGGCCGAGCAGCCCCGACAGCAGGTCGCGTCGCAGCAACAGCACCCGCAGCAACAGCCGCCGGCGCAAGGCATGCATCACTGACACCGACACATCGCCGGACGCACGCCAGCGTCGCATCCGGCGATGCCACGACGATGAAGTACTCCGTCGCGCCGATCCTCCTGCGCCGACGACGTCGTGACGCCTGCAAGGCATCCACCGATACGCCTTGAAGCAAGCGACCAGTGCTTGCAACGATCGCCCGCCATTGGTGAAACGCGCGCATCACCGTGATGCTGCGGTCACGGCTACCGACCACCCTTCGTAATGCTTAGCCTTTTCGAGGCAAGTGGCGCAGTCGTTGCGCACACGGAGGAAGTAGTCATGCGCACACGAATGCTTGCCACGATCGCCTTCGGCGCCCTGATGTCGTTCAACCAGCCCGTCGGCGCGAGCGCACCACTGGCTGGAGCCCAGGCGCCCGGCTACTACCGCATCATGGTCGGCGACATCGAGGTGACCGCGCTCAGTGACGGCACGATCGATTTTCCGATGGATACGTTGCTCCTTGGCGAATCGCCTGCGACGATCCGCGCGGCCTTCGCCGCCGCGTTCCAGAAGCTCCCGGCCGAGTCGTCGATGAACCAGTTCCTGGTCAACACCGGCAGCAGGCTGGTGCTCGTCGATGCGGGTGCAGGGACGTTCTTCGGTCCGACGCTCGGCCATACCGTGGCGAACCTTCGCGCGGCGGGATACACGCCCGAGCAGGTCGACGAAGTGGTCATCACGCACATGCACGCGGACCATACCGGTGGCCTCGTGCACGATGGAAAGGCCGTGTTCCCCAACGCGGTGTTGCGCATCGCGAAAGCCGACGTCGGTTTCTGGATGGATCCCACCAACGAACCGAAAGCGCCGGAAGGTGTGCGCGTGAGCTTCGACGTGGCCCGGAAGGCACTCGCTCCCTATGCCGCGTCCGGCAGGCTGAAACCGTTCGAAGGCGAAACGGAGATCGTCCCGGGCGTCCGTGCCCTGCCCGCGCCGGGCCACACCGCGGGCCACACGTACTACGCGGTGGAGAGCAAGGGCGAGAAGCTGCTCGTCTGGGGCGACGTGGTACACGCCGCGGCGGTGCAGTTCGCGAATCCGAAGGTGTTCATCGCCTGGGACAGCGACGGTAGCGGCGCGCAGGGCGCGCGCGAAAACGTGTTCGCCGACGCGGCGCGGAAAGGTTACCTCGTGGGCGGCGCGCATCTTCCGTTCCCCGGGCTCGGACACGTGGCCCGTGCCGCCGACGGCAAGGGGTACGTCTTCGTGCCGGCGACCTACACCGTCAACCGCCGCGCGCACTGACCGTCACCCGCCCCATTTCCCTCCCTGACATACAGAGGCCAGCAAACGTCATGCCCCGATCGTTCGAGAAAGATATCGCACCGTTGTTCACCGATGGCGACGCGCGCTGCATGGGCGGCATGGGCGTCATGCTGCGCGAGTTCGCCTACATGGGCGACCCCGCCGGCGACGCCACGTATGCCGATCACGCCAACGCGCGCCATGTGCTCGGACGCCTGAAGGGCACCGAGATGCCTCGCATGCCGCCGGGTGGCGCGACGTGGAGCGACGACAGGATCGCTCTCTTCGAAGCCTGGATGGTCGACTGGCAGCCGTGACGCGGACGGACCGATGATCAATCCCGTGAAGAGTCAGGCGGTGACCGCCCGGCTGACCCAGGCCGCCCTTTTCCTCGTGGTCGTCATGAACGACGGCGACGACGCGGCCGTCGCCGTCCGCTCCCTGTGCGGCGACGTCGCGGGCCTCGTCCGCGCCATCGGTTTCCGGCAGCCGGAGCGGCGGCTGTCGTGCGTGGTCGGCGTGGGCTCGGCCGCCTGGGACCGTTTATTCGGTGGCGCGAGGCCGGCCGGGCTGCATCCCTTCCGTGCCTTGAAGGGCGCGCACGTCGCGCCGTCGACGCCGGGCGACGTTCTCTTTCATATCCGCGCCACCCACATGGACCTCTGCTTCGAGATGGCGGCACAGATCATGGAGCGCATCGGAAAGCACGTCACGACGGCCGACGAGGTGCACGGCTTCAAGTACTTCGACGAGCGCGACCTTCTCGGCTTCGTCGATGGCACCGAGAACCCGCTCGGCGACGAAGCCATCGCCGCGACCGTGGTCGGCGACGAGGACGCGGCATTCGCCGGCGGCAGCTACGTGATCGTGCAGAAGTACCTGCACGACATGGCCGCCTGGAACGCGCTGCCGGTCGAACGGCAGGAGTCCATCATCGGACGGCGCAAGCTCTCGGACGTGGAACTGGAGGATGGCGTCAAGCCGTCGTACGCGCACAACGCGCTGACGACCATCGACGACGATGGGGTGGAACTGAAGATCGTTCGCGACAACATGCCCTTCGGCGAGGTCGGCAAGGGCGAATTCGGCACGTATTTCATCGGCTATGCCCGGCACCCGTCACGCATCGAGCGCATGCTGGCGAACATGTTCATCGGGAACCCACCCGGCAACTACGACCGCCTGCTCGACTTCAGCGTGGCGGTGACCGGCAACCTGTTCTTCGTACCCTCGGCCTCCGCGCTCGAGCACGGATACACGTAACCGGGCCTGCATCCATACCTCCCCGCCGTGCGTATACCAGGCACTGAAGACCACACGCGTGGCCCGGTGGCTGGTCGGACATCAACGGAGGGACGTAACGTCATGCCCATGTCGCCGCGCGAGCGAAGCCGCCCACTGGTCCAGAGAGGGCGGCTTGCCGCCGCCCTTTTCGCGTTTTCTGCGCCCGCGAGCGCAGTCGTGCCATCGCATGACATCGGCGTGGCTTACGAGGCCGAAGGCGACCGGGTGAGCTACCGCGAGGAACACTGGCTGTTCGACGAAGGGGCCGTCCGCCGCCGGCTGGTGCTCTATCGTTGCCCGGGCGGCGCGCCGTTCGCACGGAAGGAACTGCGCTTCGACGGCGCACCGTGGGCCCCGGGCCTCGCCTTCGAGGACGCGCGCGACGGTTATCGGCATAGCGTGAGCATGACGGGCACGCGCCTGCGCGTCGCCGTGCGCCGCGGCTCCGTAGAGGAAGATCGCACCGTGCTGCTCGATGCGACACCCGACACCGTCGTCGACGCGGGTTTCGACGATTACATCCGCGAGCACTGGGACGCGGTGAACCGGGCCGAGGGCGTACGGGTGCGCTTCGTCATGGCGGACAGGCAAAAGGCCTTCGACGTCTCGGTGAAGCCGTCCGGCCCCGCCAGCCCCGGCGACCGCGTGCGGCACTTTCGTCTCCGGCTGGATGGCTGGCTCGGCCTCGTGGCACCGGCGATCGAGCTGTCCTACACGGTGGCCGACCGACGTCTGAGCGAATTCGCGGGCATCAGCGACATTCGCGACGAGCGCGGACGGTCGCAGAAGGTGCGGATCCGGTTCGAGGCACCCAATCGCCTGCCGGCGGACTTCCGCGACGAGATCGCCCGGGTGCGGTCCCTGCCGTTGGCGTCGTCATGCGATGGCGGCACGCGCCGCCCATGAACGCCCTGCTCATCGGTTTGCTCTACCAGGCGCTCTGGTTCGCGCTGGTCATCGGCGCGTCGCGTGGACACACCGCGATACCGCTGGTCGGTGCGGCGGTGTTGGTCGTGGCACGCCTCGTCGCGACCCGGCGTCGCCGCCAGCGCGCCGCGCGTGCGATCGCGGCGGTGCTATTGGGTATCGTCATCGAAGGCGTGCCCGCCTTCCTGAGCTGGTGCGCATACGCGAGTCCCGAGCTGGCGGTTCCGGTTGGCGGTGCGCCCGTCTGGCTGCTCGCCATCTGGGCCGCGTTCGCGGTGACGCTCGATGCGTGGGAGCATCTGGTAAGACGTCACTGGTGGATCGCGGCCCTACTCGGCGCGATCGGCGGTCCGCTCGCCTATGCCGGCGCCGCCCGAACCTTCGACGTCATCGTGTTTCCGCAGGCATCGCCGGGGCTCGCCGGGATGATCGCGTGGTGGGCGACGTGCTGGGCCATCGCACTGCCCCTGCTCCTGGCGGTGGGCACGCGAGGACCGGCGGCATCAGGCGAAGATGCCGACTGAAAGCGAGCCGTCGCATGCGTGTCATCACGCGCGCGGCATCAGACCCGCGCCCGTCGCTTCAGCGGTCCCATGCGCGACAGCATACCGAGCCGTTTTCGCAGCAGGCCGCCAAGACCATGCAAGGCCGGCGACGGATCGTCCGCCCGGAACACGTGCAGGTCGGCGTGCATCCACTGGGAGACGATGGACACCATCGATTCGCTGCGATCGTCGCGACCGCGGCGCACGCAGGCGAGGTCGTGATGGAGGTCGATGCACAGACGACCCGTGGGATAATTTTCCGTCGCGCGTGGAATGTAGGCGCCCAGCGCGTCGCGCCACGCCATGTCGCACACGTTGATGCCCTGCCTCGCGGCGAACTCGACATACGTCCACGCGCGCGTGTTCACTTCGAGGATGCGGAACTGTCCGTCGCGCGGGTCGCGCTTGAATTCGGCGCTGAAGATCCCGCGATAGTGCAGGCCGTCGAGCAGGCGGCGCACATGACCCACGGCCGCCGCGACGTCGGCGAGCGGTATGGATGTCGAACACGAGCTGTTGCCGAAGTCGGGTGGCGACATGCGCATCCGACGGCGGGCGAACAGTCCCGGGTACCCGCCACGGGCGTCGCGGAACCCTTCGACGAAGAAATGATCGCGCGCGCCGCCGGGCACGTACTCCTGCGCCATGACCGCGAATCCCTGCGCGTGGAACCGGGCCCACGCTTCCGCGAGCCCCGCAGCGGAGTCGATCCACACGCCCTTGGCACCCACCACGTCGCTGAACTTCTGCGAGTTGACGGGTTTCACGAAGACGCGGTCCAGCTCGCCGATTGGCACCGCCTCCACATCGGCCAGGGACGCCAGAGGAAAAGTTCGTGGATGCGGTATGCCGGCGGTGGCGACGTGACGCGCGAAGGCCGCCTTGTCCTGCAGGAGTTCCTGCGTGGCGCGACTGGAGGTCGATACCGCGAAACGCCGCCCGACGTCGGTCGCCGGCAGGTCCGCCAGCCACATGGCGGCATCGTCCGCGCCGGCAACGATCACCGCGCGGTCGATCGGCATGGTCCGCAACGCCTGCATCGCCTGGTCGCCGGGGCGGCCATCCCACGGCAGGCCGGGCACCGGCCGGTACCAGCGCGAACGGGTCACGAGGTCGTCGCCGGGACAGGCGACGTACGCCGGAATGTCGGCCTGCGCGAGGCTGCGCAGGATGCCGAGTGCGGTCGGCCCCCGGCCCATCACGATGGCCGGTACCCTGCCGGATCCGGTGGTCTGCATCATGTTCTCCCGAGCGCAGCCCAGACTGCCGCCCTGAGTGCAGTGAATCGCATGCGAGCCCGGCGCCGCCAGCTGGTCGGACGGCCTAGCCCGAAGGTGGGCAGGGGATGCATCCAAACCGTGCCCTGCGCCGTATGCATGGAAGACACCGGCCAAGGATCACGCCATGACTGCCCCACCCCCGCGAACGCGTACACGCCGTCCCGACGTGGGCGCGCTGCGCGCCAGCCTCGGACGTTGGTTCGACAGTAGCGCCGTCGCGGGGCGTGGCGCGGGCGACGCGATCGACTGGGTACGGGCGCTTCCCTTCCTCGCCATGCACCTGGCCTGCTTCGCCGTTCTCTGGGTCGGCGTGTCGCCCGTGGCGGTGGGCGTGGCCATCGGCCTGTATGCCGTCCGCATGTTCGCGATCACGGGCTTCTACCATCGTTACTTCTCGCATCGCGCCTTTCGTACGGGGCGCGTGGTGCAGTTCGTCTTCGCCGTGATCGGTGCGGCGTGCGTGCAGCGCGGTCCCCTGTGGTGGGCGGCGCATCATCGCGACCATCACCGTCATGCCGACACCGCGGCCGACCTCCACTCGCCGCGCGTGCATGGCTTCTGGTGGAGCCACGCCGGCTGGTTCCTCACCGACGGGGCCTTCGCCACCCGCAGCGAACGCGTGCCCGATCTGTGCCGTTTCCCCGAGCTGCGCTGGCTCGATCGCTTCGACCTCGCGGTACCGGTGGCGTTGGCCGGCTTTCTCTACGCCCTCGGCGCCGCGCTGGAGCGGTGGGTTCCGCAGGCGCATACCAGCGGCTCCCAGATGCTCGTCTGGGGCTTCTTCGTGTCGACGATCGTGTTGTTTCACGTCACGGTGAGCATCAACTCCCTTGCCCACCGCTTCGGACGCCGGCGCTTCGACACCCGCGACGACAGCCGGAACAATGGCTGGCTCGCCTTGCTGACATTCGGCGAAGGGTGGCACAACAACCACCATTTCTTCCCGGGCTCCGCCCGGCAGGGGTTCCGCTGGTGGGAGGTCGACCTCACCTGGTACGGCCTGAAGCTCATGCAGTCCGTGGGCCTCATCTGGGACCTGAAGACGGTGCCCGCGTGGGTCATGACCAAGGCGAGGGCCTGAGCCATGCGCATCGCCGTGGTGGGATCGGGCATCGCCGGACTGGCGACCGCGTGGTATCTGCAGAAGTCGCATGACGTGACGATCTTCGAGTCGGCCGACTACCTCGGCGGACACACGCATACCCACGAGATCGACATCGGCGGATCGTCGTATCGGGTGGATACGGGATTCATCGTGCACAACCCCGTGCACTATCCGCTGCTTCACCGCCTGTTCGACGAGCTCGGCGTCGCCTCGCAGCCGACGACCATGAGCTTTTCGGTGCACAACCCCGCCAGTGGTCTCGAGTACAACGCGACGACGCTCGATAGCCTGTTCTGCCAGCGGCGCAACCTTGTCTCGCCGCGATTCCTGCGGATGGTGCGGGACCTGCTGCGCTTCTATCGGGAGGCGCCCGCCGTGATGGATCTGCCGGCGCCGGGCCCCACGCTCGGCGACTACCTCGCGCAACACGGTTACGGCGACGCGTTTCGCGACGAGCACCTGGTGCCGATGGCGTCCGCGCTGTGGTCGGCACCCCCGGCAACGATCCTCTCGTTTCCCATGCAGTACCTCGTGTACTTCCTCGCCAATCATCAGATGCTGCAGACCGCCGGCCGTCCGCAATGGTACGTCGTGCGCGGCGGATCGAATACGTACGTGCAGGCCATGCGTCGCGACTGGCGGGTCGCGGAGCGCATCGGCTCGGCCGTGACCGCGGTGAAGCGCGAGGCCGATCGCGTGACGGTCACCTCGGATGGCCGCGACGCCGCATTCGACCAGGTCGTGCTCGCATGCCATGCGGATCAGGCCCTGCGCCTGTTGAGCGACCCGTCGGACCGCGAGACCGACATCCTCGGCGCCATACGGTTCGAGAACAACGTCACGACCCTGCACACCGACGCCTCGTTGATGCCGCGGCATCCGAAGGCATGGGCCGCGTGGAACGTCCGGGTCGGGCCGACCGCGTCGCACGCGTGCAACGTGACCTACTGCATGAATCTCCTGCAGGGGCTGTCGTCGCCGGAGCCGTTGCTGGTCAGTCTCAATCAGGACGCCGCCATCGACCCGGCGAAAGTGCTTCGCCGCATGGTCTACGCGCACCCGGTCTACGACATCGCGTCGGTGACGGCGCGTGGGCGCAAGGCCGAGATCCAGGGCCAGCGGCGCACGTGGTATGCCGGCGCGTACTGGGGCTGGGGCTTTCACGAGGACGGGATGCGCAGCGCCGTAGAGGTCGCCCGCTCGCTCGGCGCGCCCCGGTTCCAGGCGGCCGCGCGTGGCGGCGTGGGAGAACCCGCGTGACCGCGCTGGCGAGTGCGATCTACGAAGGCACGGTCGTGCACTGCCGGCACGCGCCGCGGCGCCATCGCTTCGCCTATCGCATGGCGCAGCTCTACCTCGACCTCGACGAACTGCCGACCGTGTTCGCCGGCCGCTGGCTATGGTCGATCGACCGCGCGAACATCGCCCAGTGGCGACGCCGGGACTTCATGGCCCCGGACGTTCCGTCGCTGGCGGACGCGGTCCGGGTCCTGGTGCTGAAGCAGACCGGCGTGACGGTCACCGGACCGGTGCGGATGCTCGCCCACCTGCGCTACTTCGGCTACGTCTTCAATCCCGTGACGTTTTATTACTGCTTCGCGGCGGACGGCACGACGCTGCTCGCGGTGGTGGCGGAGATCACCAATACGCCGTGGCGCGAGCGCCACGCGTACGCGCTGGCAGTGGATGCCAGCCAGCCGCGGGCGGGCGGCATGTGCTGGGATTTCGCGAAGACCTTCCACGTGTCCCCCTTCATGCCGCTCGACCGGCACTACCGCTGGACGATGGGCGTGCCGGGCGACCTGCTGCGCGTCCACATGCGCGTCGACGGCCCGTCGCATCACGAGTTCGACGCGACCCTGCAGCTGCGCCGGCGGCCGATCACGCCGCGCAATCTGGCGCGCGTGCTGTGGCGCTACCCGTTGATGACCGCGAAGGTCATCGCGGCCATCCATCTCGAAGCACTGCGCCTGTGGCTGAAGCGCGTGCCCGTCTACACCCACCCAGCGAGCGACGGAGATCGCCCATGACCGCTCCTCTCGACGTTTCCCTTGCCGGCTACGCCGTTGCGCCACTGAGCGTCTTCGACCGTGCCGTGCGCCGCCGCTTCCTCGCGCAGATGGCGGCGCTCAAGGGCGGACGCGTGCACCTGATCGACCCCTGGGGCGAACACCTCCTCGGCAACGAGGCCAGCGAGGCGAAATCCGCCCTGCCGGTCGTGACCTGTCGCGTGAAGGATGTGCGGTTCTATCGGGCGCTCGCGCTGCGAGGCAGCGTCGGGGCCGCCGAGGCCTGGATCGACGGCGCATGGGAGTGCGCCGAGCTCGTGGAGCTCGTGCGACTGCTCGTCCGCAACCGCGACCGGCTCGACGCGATGGAGGGCGGCATGGCCGTCCTGGGCCGCGTCGCCATGCGCGCCTGGCACGCACTGCGCCCGAACACGCGGGACGGCAGCCGGAAGAACATCGCCGCCCATTACGACCTGGGCAACGCCTTCTTCGAGCGCTTCCTCTCGACCGACATGATGTATTCGTCGGCGTGGTGGGACACGGACACGACCACCCTCGAAGAGGCGTCGACCAGGAAACTCGATCGCGTCTGCGAGGCGCTGGGCCTGCGGCCGGGCCTGCGCGTGGTGGAGATCGGTACCGGTTGGGGCGGCTTCGCGCTCCATGCGGCGCGCCACTATGGCTGCCACGTCACGACCACAACCATCTCCGCCGAGCAACATGCGCTCGCGGTCGAGAAGGTGCGCGCCGCCGGCCTGTCCGGCCAGATCGAGGTCCTCGCCTCCGACTACCGCGATCTCTCGGGCCAGTTCGATCGCCTCGTTTCCATCGAGATGATCGAGGCCATCGGCGCGGCGCAGATGGAAACCTATTTCCGCAAGATCGGCGACCTGCTCCGACCGGATGGCATGGCGCTCGTTCAGGCCATCACCATCGAGGATCACCGGTACGCGCAGGCGCTCGCTTCCGTGGACTTCATCAAGCGCCACGTTTTCCCCGGCAGCTTCATTCCGTCGCTCCAGGCGATGCTGGAAGCGAAGACCCGCGCGAGCGACCTGGCCCTGGTCTACCAGCAGGACTTCGGGATCTCGTACGCGCGCACGCTGCACGCCTGGGCGGAGCGCTTCATGCACGAGCGCGACGCCGTGCAGGCGATGGGCTTCGATGCGTCGTTCATCCGCCTCTGGCAGTTCTACCTGGCCTATTGCGAAGGCGGATTCCTCGAACGCTCGATCGGCGTGTCGCACCTGCTGTTCGCGCGGCCGGATGCCCGGCCCGAAAGCGGGCAATGGGTGCGCGCCACCGGAGTCGCCGCATGAGCACCGCGCTCGCCTTCGTCTTCGCCGTGATGGCGATCGCCATGGCGCTCGGCTGGTGGTGGCAGCGCGCGAAGGCGAACGCGAACATCGTCGACGCGATCTGGGCGGCGGGCGTCGGTTTCGCGGCGGCCACGATGGCATGGGTGGCCGACGGGGATACGTGGGCCCGCGCCCTTACGGCGACCCTGGGCGTGCTCTGGGCCGTGAGGCTCGCGACGCACCTCGCGGGCCGTGTCGGCGAGAAAGAGGACGGCCGTTACCGGTATCTGCGCGAGCACTGGCAGGGCAACCAGGCGAAGTTCTTCGCCTTCTTCATGGGCCAGGCCGTCGTGGTGCTTCTCTTCGCGCTCCCCTTCTACGGCGCGGCGAGCAACCCGGCCACCACGCCCGCGACGCGATGCCTCGCCATCGCGATCTGGCTGGTCAGCGTGGGTGGCGAAGCGATCGCGGATCGCCAGCTGCGCCGGCATCGCGCCTCGGGCGGCACGTCGACGCACACGACCTTCCGCGGCGGTCTGTGGCGTTTCAGCCGGCATCCCAACTACTTCTTTGAATGGGTGCACTGGTTCGCGTACGTCGTGCTCGCCGGCGGTGCCGCGAATGCGTGGCTCGCCTGGACCGGTCCGGTACTGATGTATCTCTTCCTGCGCTACCTCAGCGGTGTTCCCTTCACCGAGGCGCAGGCACTCCGCAGCCGGGGCGACGATTACCGTCGCTACCAGCGCACGACCAACATGTTCTTTCCATGGTTTCCGAAGCACACGGACGAGGTGGCTCATGAGCACGACTGAAAGTGAAATGCGCGCACCCGCGATCGAGCGCGCGGCGGACGGGCTGCTCGGCCTCGCCGAACGCGGCGTGTTGCCCGATGCGCTGGTCCGTTTCGGCATCCGCCGCCTCTGCCGGGAGCGGCTCGTCGAGACACGCGGGGCCTCGATGGAAGACGGCGAGAAGCGGCACCGGGAACTGATCCGTGCCCTGCACGCGGCACCGGTGGCGATCCATGGCGACAAGGCCAACAGCCAGCACTACGAAGTGCCTACCGCGTTCTTCCAGCATTGCCTCGGCAAGCGCCTGAAGTACTCGTCGTGTTACTTCGAGCATGCCTCGACGACGCTCGACGAGGCCGAGGAAGCGATGCTCGCGCTCTATGCGCAGCGCGCGCAGCTGGCCGACGGCCAGGACATCCTGGAGCTCGGATGCGGCTGGGGCTCGCTCACGTTGTGGATGGCGCAGCGCTATCCCAACGCGCGGATCACCGCCGTGTCGAACTCCCATTCGCAGCGTGCCCACATCGATGCCGAGGCCCGCCGCATGGGGCTCGGCAACATCAAGGTTGTGACCTGCGACGTGAACGTGCTGGCCCTGCCCGCCCACCAGTTCGATCGCTGCGTCTCGGTGGAGATGTTCGAGCACGTGCGGAACCACACGATGCTGCTCCGTCGCATCGCAGGCTGGTTGCGTGCGGACGGTCGCCTGTTCGTGCATATCTTCGCCCACCGCACCACCGCGTACCTCTTCGAGACCGAAGGACAGGCCAACTGGATGGGCCGGCATTTCTTCACCGGCGGCATGATGCCCAGCGCCGACACGCTGCTCTGGATGCAGGACGACATGCGCCTGACCGACCGTTGGCTGATGGACGGTACCCACTACGAGCGCACGGCCAACGCCTGGCTGGCCAACCAGGATCGCGATCGCGACGCGGTGATGCGCATCCTCGAGCAGGCCTATGGGTCGCGCGACCAGGCGCAGCTGTGGTTCCACCGCTGGAGGATGTTCTGGATGGCCTGCGCCGAGCTCTTCGGCTACGCGCAGGGCCAGGAGTGGGTGGTCGCCCACTACGCCCTCACCCCACGTACCCGGGAGTAACGTGCGATGACCCGATGGCTCGCTCATGTCCGAAACGCTTTCCTGCTGCTCGCACCCATCGCCGGATGCAGCACGCAACCCCCCGTGCCGCGCGCCGCCCATGTGGAAGTAGCGCGGTTCATGGGCCCCTGGTACGTGATCGCCGTGATCCCGACGCGACTCGAACGCAACGCCGTCAACGCGGTGGAGACCTATACGCTGGCCCCCGATGGGTCGATCAAGACGCATTTCCGGTATCGCGACGGCGACGTATCGGCGAAGGTGAAGGAGATCCACGCCGTCGGATTCGTTCGTCCGGATACGAACAACGCGGTGTGGGGCATGCAGTTCATCTGGCCGGTCAAGGCGCAGTACGTGATCTCGTGGCTCGATCCGTCGTACCAGCGTGTGGTCGTCGCTCGCGACAAGCGCGATTACGTCTGGATCATGGCGCGGACCCCGACGATCGACGACAAGGACTACGCTGCGCTCACCGCGCGGGTGGCGGACATGGGCTACGATCTGAGCCGCCTTCGCAAGGTGCCGCAGGCCTGGCCCGAGCGCTCGGGCAGGTAAGGTGGGCATCATGCGCCTGGATGCTCGGCCAACCCACGTCATTCCCCTGATGGCTCGCCGCATGCCGCAGTCCCCAAACCAGGCTACCGACGATCCGGCCTACTGGTCGGGGAAGGTGCGCGCGGTGGCGGCGGCTCACGACGTGGACGCGTTCATCCTGGTGTTCTCGCATTTCGGGCCCCGCCTGAAGCGCTATCTGATCGGCCTGAACGCCGACGACGCACAGGCCGACGAACTGGTGCAGGATACGATGCTGAAGCTGTGGCGGCGGGCCGAGCTGTTCGACCCGGCGCGCGCAAGCGTCACGACCTGGTTGTTCCGCATCGCACGCAATCTGTACCTCGACCGGGTGCGCGGCCAGCGCCATGCGCAGGCGCGGCAGGACGCGCTGGATCTCATCGAGGCCGACGACGAGGTGGACGGCGCGGAGCAGTTGCTCGACGTCGCACGCCTCGAGCGCGCGCTCCAGGCGCTGCCGCCGCCACAAGCCCGGATGCTGCGCATGGCGTACTTCGAGGCCAAGACCCATGCGCAGATCGCGGAGGAACTGTCGATGCCACTCGGCTCGGTCAAATCCTCGATCCGGCGCTCGTTCGCGAAGCTCAAGGCGGCGATGGGAGGTTCCCGATGAAGCCGCACCACCATATCGACGAGGCCACGCTGGTCAGTTACGCCGCGGGCGCGCTTTCCGAAGCGTTCGCCGTGGTCGTCGCCGCGCATCTCGCGGTCTGCGACGCGTGTCGCGAGACGCTGGCGCAGGCCGAGGACATCGGCGGGCACCTGATGCGGCTGCAGGCTGGCGTGCCGCTCGACGACACCTCGCTCGCGCGGATGCTCGCCCGCCTTCCCGAGGCGGAACGCGACACCACGCCCGTGCAGCCGCCGTCGCGTCACGATCCCGACGTGCTGCCGCCGGCGCTCTGGCCGCATTTCGGCCCGTCCTACCGCGCCCTGCGCTGGCGTTGGCTGGGGCCCGGCGTGCACTACATCCGCGGCGCCGGGGTCGACGAAGATCACCTGATGCTGTTGCGGGTCGCCCCCGGGCGATGCCTTCCGATGCACACCCACGGCGGCAGCGAGCTGACCATGGTCCTGCGCGGCGCCTACGACGATTCGCTCGGGCATTTCGCGCCGGGCGACGTGGCGGATCTCGACAGCGACGTGGAGCATCAGCCGGTCACCGCACCGGGTGTGCCGTGCGTCTGCGTGGCGGCGACGGATGCGCCCCTGCGGTTCTCCGGCTGGGTCGCACGCACGCTGCAGCCGCTCTTCCGGCTCTGAAGCCCGGCCTCCACATCTGCTTCATCCGGCGTCCGTATCGTTGCCCGCTAGCCGTCGGCGTTGCCGCCGTCTTTCCCTGAGGCGGCGAACCGCTGCCCGCAAAACGAGCGCGCCTTGAATCCATTCACGCCACTCGGGCGGCAGCCCGCCGTACAGACGAAGGCACCGGTCATGGCGCCACCGTCGCGCAGCAGGACCGGCATCCCCGGCCTGGACGTGATCCTGAAGGGGGGCCTGCCCCTCAACAGGCTCTACCTGCTCGAAGGACAGCCCGGGTCGGGCAAGACCACGCTGGCCCTGCAATATCTCAGGGAAGGCGTCAGGCAGGGTGAGCGTTGCCTGTACATCACCCTTTCCGAAACGGCGGACGAGCTGGCGGAGGTCGCCGGGTCGCATGGCTGGACGCTGGACGGCATCGACCTGTTCGAGCTCGCCGCCGCCGAATCGGTGCTGGGCGACGGGCGACAGCAATCCGTGCTGCATCCCTGGGAGATGGAACTCGGCGGCACCATTCGCTTGATCCAGGCCGAGGTCGAGCGATGCCGCCCGGCCCGCGTCGTGTTCGACTCGCTCTCGGAGCTGCGCCTCCTCGCGCAGGATCCGTTGCGCTACCGTCGACAGGTGCTCGCGCTGAAGCAGTTCTTCGCGCCGCGCAATGTGACGGTCATTCTCGTCGACGACCTCACCGACGAAGGCGGGCAGCGCGACGCACACCTGCACAGCCTGTGTCACGGCGTGATTTCGCTGGAACGGTTCACGCTCGACTTCGGCGCCGCGAAACGGCGCATGCAGGTACAGAAGCTGCGCGGCGTCGACTTCATCGCGGGCTTCCACGACATCGCGCTGGTCACGGGCGGGCTGGAGGTCTATCCACGACTCATCGCCTCGGACCACCACACCCCGTTCGCGGGCGAACCGGTGACCAGCGGTGTCGAGGAACTCGATGGCCTGCTTTACGGCGGACCGCTGCGCGGCACGAGCACGCTGCTGACGGGGCCGGCCGGCACGGGCAAGACCAATGTCACGATCCAGTACGTGCTCGCCGCGCTGCGCCGCGGTGAGCGCTGCTGCTTCTTCGAGTTCGACGAACGCATCGGCACGCTGCTTACCCGCGCCCGCGCCCTCGGCAACGACCTGCAGCCCTACATCGACTCCGGCTTGCTGGAACTGACGCAGGTCGACCCAGCCGACATCTCGCCCGGCCAGTTCGCCTGGGCCGTGCGCCACGCAGTGGAAGAGCGCGATTGCCGGATCCTCGTCCTCGACAGTCTCAACGGTTACATCGCCTCGATGCCGCAGGAGAAGCAGCTGCTGCTGCAGCTGCACGAACTGCTGTCGTACCTCAACCAGAAAGGCGTGACCACGTTCCTCGTCAATCCGCAGCACGGGCTCGTCGGCTCGATGACCACCGGGTCGCTCGAAGTCTCCTACATGGCCGACACCATCGTGCTCTTCCGCTTCTTCGAAGCACGGGGCCGCATACGCAAGGCCATCAGCATCATCAAGAATCGCGGCGGCGGCCACGAAGACACCATTCGCGAGCTGCGCATCGACAACAAGGGCATGCGCCTCAGCATGCCGCTGGAGCAATTCCGCGGTGTCCTGACCGGCATTCCCGAGTTCGATGGTTCCGAGGAACCGCTGCTGGAAGAGCGTGGTGCCGAATAGCAGAGCCGTCTGCATCGTCGCACCGTTCGGGCAGGATGCGCCGAGCATCGCCTCGGTGATCTCGGCGCACGGCCTGCGCCCGGCGATCTACGAGACCATCGATCAGCTCGCGGGTGCGATCGGCGAAGACGTCGGTGCCGTGGTGCTCACGGACGAGGCCCTCGCAGGCGATCTGTCGTCCCTTTGCGGCGCGCTGGCCGCGCAACCGGCATGGTCGGATATTCCGTTCGTGCTGCTGCGCGCGCCGACGTCGCGTGCGCGCGTGTTGCGGGCGCCTTTACCGCCGGAGATCGCCAGCGTGGTGGAGATCGAGCGTCCGCTCGCATCCGCGTCGCTCCTGAGCGCCATCGACAGCGCGCTGCGCACCCGTTTCCGGCAGTTCGTGATCCGCGACCAGATGATCCGCCTCGAACGAAGCGAAGCGGCGTTGCGCGAGAGCGAAACCGAGCTGCGCCTCATCGCCGATGCGCTGCCGGTGCTGATCGCCTTCGTCGACGCCGGCCTCGTCTACCGCTTCGCGAACCTCGCCTACGAGGAGTGGCTCGGCGTGCCGGTGGCTCAGGTCGTGGGAAGGCGCGTGGAGGACGTCGTGGGGCCCGAGATGTGGGCCGCGCGCCGGCACGACATCGCAAGTGTGCTCACCGGCACGTTCGTCCGCACCGAAGTCCGCTGGCCGATGCGCGACGGCGGACGACGCGACGCCGAGGTGCGCTACATCCCGCGCTTCGACGCCAGCGGTGCCGTGGACGGATTCCACGTGTTCGCCGCGGACATCACGGAGCGGAAGGTCGCCCTCGAGACCACGCAACAGCAGGCCGCGCTGCTGGAACGCCGGGTGGCCGAACGCACCGCCGCCCTGGAGGCCGAGATGGCCGCACGCCAGGCGAGCGAGGCGGCGCTGCGCCAGTCGCACAAGATGGAAGCGGTGGGCCAGCTGACGGGCGGCATCGCGCACGACTTCAACAACATGCTCACGGGCATCCTCGCGGCGATGGAGCTGCTGCGGACGAGACTCGACGAGGGGCGGACCGATCACCTGCCGCGCCTGATCGATATCGCGTCGACGTCGGCGCAGCGCGCCGCGGGCCTGACCCAGCGACTGCTGGCCTTCTCGCGGCGGCAGTCGCTGGATCCGAAGCCGGTCGACGTCTCGTCGCTCGCCCGGTCGATGGAAGACCTGCTGTCCCGCACGCTCGGTGAACGCGTACGCCTGGCAATCGCCGCGGCCGCCGACCTGCCCATGGCGATGGTCGATGCGAACCAGCTGGAAAGCGCGCTGCTGAACCTGGCGATCAATGCGCGCGACGCGATGCCGGAGGGCGGTCGCCTTCTCGTCGAAACCGGGGTCGACTGCCTGCCGGACGAGGCGTCCGCGAACCCGTCGCCTTATGTCGTCATGACCGTGAGCGATTCCGGCGTCGGCATGGACGACGCGACGCTGGCAAGAGTCTTCGAACCCTTTTTCACGACCAAGCCGATCGGTCAGGGCACCGGGCTCGGCATGTCGATGATCTATGGCTTCATCAACCAGTCGGACGGTCACGTCCGGATCGACTCGGCCGTCGGGACCGGCACCACCGTGCGTCTTTACCTGCCGCTCGCCCCCGCGATGGCCGGCCAGCACCACACATCGGTCGAAGGCCTCGTCACGGGCGGCAACGGTCAGCGCATCCTCGTCGTGGACGACGACGTCCAGGTGCGCGCCCTGGTCACCGAATTGCTGCACGAGTTGTCCTACGACGTGGTGACCGCGGACTCGGCCGAGGCCGCGCTGGAAACGCTCGCGTCGCTCGAACGCGTGGATCTTCTGCTTTCCGATGTCGGCCTGCCGGGTCTCAACGGCCGGCAGCTGGCCGACGTGGTGCGGCAGGATCGTCCCGCCCTGCCGGTGCTGTTCATGACCGGCTACGCCAACAACGCCACCAATCAGGCGGCATTCCTGGGCGAAGGCATGGAGATGATTGCGAAGCCGTTCACGCTCGCCGCCCTGAGCGAGGCCGTCACGCGGATGGTCGAGGCGCGCCGGCACTAGCCACTTGTGGCAGGATGGTTCGCGTCACCGACACGAGCACCGCGGGAGATCGTCATGAAACGCTCTTTCTTGCTCCTGGCCGCCCTGACGGCCACCTCCGCCCTCGCCCACCACGGCTGGAGCGACTACGATGCCAACCGTCCGCTGACTCTCACGGGCACCATCGAGTCGTCGACCTACACCCAGCCACACGGCCAGATCCACCTCAAGACCGCCGACGGCAGCTGGGATGTCGTGCTCGCGCCGCCTTCGCGCATGGAAAGCCGCGGTCTCGGGAAGGCCATGCTGGCGGCCGGCCAGCGCGCGACGGTCTACGGCTATCCGCACCGCACGAACGCCGGTGAACTGCGCGCCGAGCGCATCACCATCGGGGACAAGACCACGGAACTTCGCTGATGGACGGCGTGGCCGCCTGGCTGGCGTCCACGCCGGTCGCCCAGGCCATGCGCGACAGCCCGTGGCTCTACCCGATCGTCGAAACGGTGCACATCGCCGGGTTCTGCATCCTGGTCGGGGCGGTGACGATGTTCGACCTTCGCGTGCTCGGCTGGGGCCGGGCGTTACCGGTCTCCGTCCTCGCGCGGCACCTGCTCCCGTGGTCGCTGGGCAGCGTGGCCCTTGTGGTACCGGCGGGATTGCTGATGTTCTCCACGCAGCCGCTGGTGTTCCTCCACAACCCCGTCTTCCTGCTCAAGCTCATGCTCATCGTGGCGGCGGGCTTCAACGCGCTGCTGTTCCACGTCGGTGTCTTCCGGTCGGTCGTCGACTGGAACACCGGTCGCCGCGCTCCTGCCGTCGCCCGATGGCAGGCCGCGCTGTCGATCGCTCTCTGGTTCGCCGTGATCGGCTGCGGACGGATGCTCGCTTACGTGTGACGACATCGCCGGCTCGTGCGCCCCTCACCCTTGCGCCGGATAGGTCACGCTGCCGTCGTCGTGCACCACGGCACCGTCGTTGAATCCCGCGGACTCCACATGCCCGACATCGAAGATATGGTGCACGGCGCGCCCCGCGGCCAGCGCGTAGTCGGCGACGATGCGCCGGTGGCAGCGCCACCAGAGCATCTCGGAGCACATCATCGCCGCCCGGCGCCCGACACTGATGCGCAGCAGCGCCTCGAACGATTCCCTGAACGCGGGGGACAGCGCGTAGTCGGCGTAGTTATGGAAGCCTGCCACGCGCCAGTGACCGTTGACGGCGGGATCCACGTCCCTGGATTTGCGCCGACGCCCGCCCAGCCCCGGCAAGTGCTCGTATCCGATGCCGGCCCGGTCCAGCGATGCCGGAAGCACGTCGCCATTGAACTGCGGGTTGGTGCGCGACCGTGAAAACGCACGGATGTCGACGAGGCACTCGATGCCTGCGCTGCCGAGCACCTCGATGAACTGGCCGATGCTGCGGTTGGAATGCCCCACGCCATAGAGCGGCGGTAACGTCATGCGCGGTTCTCCCGATGGTCACGTCACGTTCTCATGATGCCGCGTTACGCCGCGTGATCGCCGCACCCGGCGCCGGGACTTCCCCGATGCGTCGCGCCCTGCCCGCCAGCGTGCCTACCAGCGCCATGCCTACCGCCAGGGCCACGCACAGGCCCAGCGGCGCCTGCCACGCCCCGCTGCGATCGTGCATGGCGCCCACCAGCGGCGGCCCCGCCGCGGCAAGCAGGTAGCCCAGGCACTGCGCCATGCCGGAGAGGCTCGCGGCGTCACGCGCGTGCAGCGTGCGCAGGCTGATGAACGACAACGCGAGGATCAGTCCGCCGCCTGCGCCGAAACCGAAGCAGAGGATCCAGACGACCGCCAGCTTCGCGGCGAGCAGCAGGCCCAAAAGCCCCGTCGCGATGGCCATGGCGAGGCCGGCCGCGAGTGCTCGTTGGTCTTTCATGCGCGGCACGACCGGAATCAGCAGTAGCCCCGGCAACGCGGTGGCGAGCAGCAGCACGCCGTGCAACGAACCGGCCTGCTCCTCGGTGAATCCCGCGCCGTGCAGGATGCCCGGCAGCCAGCCGACCCCCACGTAATACAGGAAGCAATCCAGCCCGAGGAACAGGGTGACGTGCCACCCGAGCGCCGAACGCCAGACGCCGCCATGGCCGGCGTGGCCCGCGGCCTGCGTGTCCTTGGTAGGCGTGCGCAGACGCGGCAGCCAGACGATGGCCGCGAGGACGGGCAGCCAGAGCGCCGACACCGTCACGAGACGCCAGCTGCCACCCGTCGCGGCGAACAGCGGCACGGCCACGGCGGAGACGGTCGCCGCGGCGATCCCCATGGCCAGCACATAGACCGAGGTGAGCGGCGCCACCTTGTCGGGATACTCGCGTTTAAGCAGTCCCGGCAGCAGCACGTTTCCCACGGCGATGCCGCAGCCGATCACGACGGTGCCGAGATAGAGCGTGCTCACGCTGCCTGCCGACCGCAGGGCGATGCCCGACGCGATGACCAGCAAGGCACCGAAGAGCGCGCGTTCGATGCCCCATCGGCGGGCGATGGCCGCGGCGAACGGCGAAATCGCGGCGAACGACAACAGCGGCAGGGTGATGAGCAGTCCGGCTTCGCCGGCGGTCAGCCGGAAGACCGTCTTCAGGGTGTCGATGAGGGGCGCGACGCTCGTGAACGGCGCGCGCAGGTTCATGGCGATGAGCAGGATGCCGGCGAAGAGCCAGCGACGATGCGATGCGTGAGCGAGGGCTTTCAATGGAGGAATCCGTCGAGGCTGGGACACCTGCCAGCGTACGGATGGTCGGCCCGGGAGAATCTGGATACTCTGCCAACATATCGTCAAATCCGGTCACGTCATGTCCGTTCTCGCCCAGATGCGCGCCAACAACGATCTGGATGCCATGCCGCAGATGGCCATCGCCCTGCGCACGGCGGTGCCGGCCGACGATCGAGACGTGGAGATGCACAGCCATCGCAAGGGCCAGCTCGTGTTCGCGCTGCGTGGCAACGTGATGTGCGAGGTGCCCTCCGGGCTGTGGATCGTGCCGCCGCGCTCGGGCGTCTGGATGCCCGGCGGCCGTCCGCACCGCATGCGTGCCAGTGCGGGAACCGACCTGTGCCTGCTCTGCGTCGAGCCGGCGGCGGCGGCGCTGCCGGACGAGTGCTGCACGCTGTCGCTCAGCCCGCTCGTTCGCGAGCTCATCCTGCGTCTGTCCACGCTGCCGCAGGACTACGGCCAGGCCGACGCCACGGCACGACTCGTCGGTGTGATGCTGGAGGAACTCGCCCACATGAAGGTCGAGCGCCTCTGGTTTCCGCTGTCGGAGGATCCGCGCCTGCGACGCATCGCGGACCAGCTCGCGGCCCATCCCGCCGACCGCCGCACGGCGGCGGACTGGGCCGCCTCGGTCGCCCTCAGCGAACGCACGCTCACGCGCATGGTGCTGCGGGAGACAGGCATGTCGTTCGGACGCTGGCGTCAGCAACTGCAGATCATGGTGGCGCTGAAAGCGCTGTACGAAGGCCGCCGGGTGCAGGACATCGCCGACGATCTCGGCTACGAGTCGGTCAGCGCGTTCATCACCATGTTCCGCAAGGCGCTGGGAAAGTCCCCCACGAAATACCTCGCCGAGACGATGACCGCGGCCAGCTAGGCGTTTTCGGCAATTCGCACGATTCGCCCCTGACTGAGCACGCGGCGTCGACGGCGCGCCATTACTATCGGGTCGACCGCGCGGCACGCGGGTTCTCGGGGGTGGACGATGTCGTGGGAACACCGCTTGCGCAGGATGTCGGTCGGCCAGCGGATGGGATGGTTGCTCGCGTTGCTGCTGCTGCCGCTCGGCGCGCTCAGCATCGTCAGCACGCTCGTGCTGAACGACCAGGAGACGCAGTTCCGCGAATCGGTCGAGGAATCCATCTCCACGTTGCTGCCGCTGACGACGCTGGAGCACTACCTCCAGCGTGCGCTCGTCGACGAGATGCAGGCGGAATCGCACGAGTCGGTGCCCAACTTCGCCGCGCTGACGGACAGCATCGACAAATCGTTCGCCGCGGTGGAGCTCGGTGCCGCCGGCACCGATCTCACGCTGCAGCCGGTCACCGAGGCCCAGCAGGCGTGGACCACGGCACGGCCGTCGGTGCAGCGGCTGGTCGAACAGGTACGCAGCCTCGGCCGCACGAACGATGCCGGCACCGCGATGGCGCGCAGCGAACTCGAACTCGCCATCGCCGACATCACGAAGGCCCGGGTGCAGCTGGCGGGTGCCGTGAAGGCCCGCTATCACCGTGCGGTGGAAGAACGGCATCGGCAGCTGCGCTGGCTCGTCGCCGCGTGGGCCGGCACGCTGCTGGTCTCGATCGCCCTGCTCTTCGTGTTCCTGCGGTCACTGCTCCATCCCGTCCGCGAGCTCGGCGCCGCGGCGCGAAAACTCGGCGAGGGTGAGTCGGGCGTGCGCGTCCCCGTGCATGGCGACGACGAACTGACCGCGCTGGCCGAGCGATTCAATGAAATGGCCGCGTACTGGGAGGCCTCGCGCAGCAGCATGCTGAACGAGGCATCGAAGGATGCGCTCACCGGCACACTGAACCGCCGCGGGGTGCTGACGGCGCTGGAGTCCGCGCTCGCGGCGCACCACCGCGAGCAGGGTCCGGTCGCGTTGTTCCTCATCGATCTGGACCACTTCAAGGCGATCAACGATCACTTCGGCCATGGTGCCGGCGACCGCGCCCTCGTCTGGGTCTCTGAGCGCATGCGCCAGATGCTTCGCGAGCACGATCGCCTGGGACGGTACGGCGGCGACGAATTCCTCGTCGTCCTGCCCGGTACGTCGCTCGAGCAGGCGACGAACATCGCACAGCGCATGGCCCGCGTGGTGGGCGACGCCTCGCTCCGCGAATCGGCACACCCCGCCATCACGATCGGCGTGGCCGCGGCGCCCGACGACGGCTCCGACGCCACCTCCCTCATCGAGGCCGCCGATCGCAGGCTCTACCGCAGCAAGGAGAGCAAGCGCGCGTCCCCGGTGTCGCAACTCCGCCCGCCCGCGGCGAGCTGACGACCCGTTCGCATAACCGCAAGTCCACCCCCAATCGAGGCATACACGGCACCGCATGCTGGGGCATGCTCGGGAGTCCCCCGCATCTCCCCTCCCCGCATGACATCCACGACTTCGCAGCGCGTCATCATCGCTGGCGGCGGTATCGCCGGCCTCGCCACCGCCCGGGCCCTGAATCGACGAGGCATCGCCGCCACGGTCGTCGAGCGTTCGCCAGCCGCGGCAGACGGTGGCCTCGCCATCAACCTCCCCGGTAACGCCATCGCGGCGCTCGACCGTCTCGGCCTCGCGAACGGAATCGACCGTTTCGGCTATCCGGTGCGCAAGCGCGAGTACCGCACGTCGGGCGATCGTCTTCTCGCTGCGATCGACGAAGACGCGTTCTGGGGCGAGGCGATGCGCCCGCGTGCGATCCGTCGTGCGGATCTCGTCGCCATGCTGGGCGCGGGACTCGAAAGCAGCTGCGATCTCGTGCCGCAGGCCATCACAGCGGTTCGTCAGGACGCCGCCGCCGTGGAGGTCACGCTCGCCGACGGATCGCAGCGCTCGGGCAGGCTGCTCGTCGGCGCCGACGGCGTGCGCTCGACGGTGCGCGCCGCCGTCATGGGCCCATCGCACGCGGTCGCCGCGCGCCTCGCGTCCGAGAGCTGGCGGTTCATGGCGCCGAATCCGGGCGTCGACGGGTGGACCGTCTGGACCGGCAAGGCGGGCATGATCCTGCTGCTTCCCGTGGACGAGACGACCGTCTATGGATGGGTGTCGCTCAGCGCGCCCGATACCTCCGGCTCCCATGTCGAGCGCCTCGATGCGGCGTTCCGCGATTTTCCGGAACGCGTGCGCAAGGCGCTTTCGTGGGCGCTCGCGCATCCCGAAGGGATCTATCACTCGCCGATCGAAGAAATCCGCATGGCCTCGTGGAGCGAGGGTCGCGTCGTCCTCGTCGGCGACGCGGCGCACGCGACCGCGCCGGTCTGGGCCGAAGGCGCCGCGCTCGCGATGGAAGACGCCATCGCGCTGGCGCAGGTCGTCGCGGAAGCCGACGACGACACGCGCATCGGCCCGCGCTTCGAGCAGCTGCGCCAGGCGCGCGTCGCCCACGTTCAGGCGATGACCGATCGCCTCTCGAAAGCGGCCCGCCTGCCCCACGCTCTGCGCACGCTGCTGATGCCGTTCATCACGCCGCGCAGCTACGAGGGCACGTACGGACCGCTGAAGACGCTCTGATCATTGCGCTCACGGCGCTCATGAGGCCGGCCGGCTTGCGTTCGCGGAGCATCGACCCGGCGATGCGAACGCGCGTCGCCCGGCCAACGACGCCGTGGACGAGGAGGCACACCGGGAGCGATGATCCACGCATGAATCTTTCCTATCCCATCGGCAGGGCCATGACCGGGGCCGTGGCGCCCCTGGGCGACGCGGGTGCGCTCAGCGGTATCGACAAGCGACCGGTCGACGCGGTGCTGCGCGTCACGTTCACGGGCCTGAGCGGCGACGCGCAGGGCGACCTGAAGCACCACGGCGGCCCCGAGAAGGCGATCCATCACTACCCGCGCGACCACTACGCGAGCTGGGGTTCCGAGCTGGGCGACATCGCGCTGCTGGCCAGCCCGGGCGCGTTCGGCGAGAACCTGTCGACGTCGGGACTCCTGGAGAGTGACGTCGCGGTCGGCGACGTGTTCCGACTCGGCTCCGCGCTGGTGCAGGTGAGCCAGGGGCGGCAACCGTGCTGGAAGCTCAATGCCCGGTTCGGCGTGAAGGACATGGCGTCGCGCGTGCAGCAATCGGGGCGCACTGGCTGGTACTACCGCGTGCTCGAGGAAGGCGAGGTCGCACCGGACGACGCGTTGCGGCTGGTGCACCGGGAAACACCGGAATGGACGATCGGCCGGCTCTGGCGCGTGTTCTACATCGACCGACTGGACTACGAGGCGCTCGCGGCCATGGCGGGACTGCCGACCCTCGCCGATGCCTGGCGACGTCATGCCCGCCGTCGTCTCGAATCGCGCACCGTCGAGGACTGGACGGATCGCCTGCAGGGCAAGAAGGACGACGCGCGCTGATCGTCCCGCTACCATGGGCACCCTCTCTCGCAGGCATGCTCCATGACGGACGACGCGCTGGCCCACCTCCGCACCGCACGCGACGCCGTCGACCTGGCCGCACGCGACACCGCGATGGTGGCGGACGAGTTACGTCGCTACCAGAAGTTCGCGAAGCCCGGGCAGCCGTCGCCGCACATCGTGCAACTCCGGCAGCGCCAGGCTTCGGCGCGCATCGCGGCGGCGCGTGCGAAGCAGGCGTTCGTGCTCGCGGCGCGGCGGTTCGTCGAGGTGCACGGATTGGCCGTGCCCGCGAAGGTGCCGCTCGACGCGTTCGCGATGTCGTGGCTCGACGAGCATCCGCTCCCATAGCCGTCCGAAAGGTATGATCCACAGACATCCGCCGAGGAAAGCCGCATGTCCACGACCGCATCGACGCTCCCCATGCCCGAGACGCCCGAGCGTGTCGTGTCGTTCTGGCGCGATGCGGGTTACGAACGTTGGTTCAGCAGCGATCCCGCCTTCGATGCCGTGTTCCATGTGCATTTCCTCGGCGCGCACATGGCGGCCGCCCGACGCGAACTCGATGCCTGGCTCGACAGCGCCAACGGCTGCCTCGCACTCCTGATCCTGCTCGACCAGTTTCCGCGCAACGCGTTTCGCGGCACCGCGCACATGTACGCCACGGATCCGCTGTCGCGCTTCGTCGCGCGTCATATGCTCGAACGCGGATTCGATCGGGAGCTCGAGCACGACCTTCGCGCGTTCTGCTATCTGCCGTTCGAGCATTCGGAAGACATGGCGGATCAGGACGAGTCGCTGCGGCTGTTCGAATCCCTCGGCGGCGCGTTCCTTTCCTACGCGCGCACCCACCGCGACGTCATCGCCCGGTTCGGTCGCTTTCCGCATCGCAATCGCGAACTCGGGCGCGCCACGACCCCCGGGGAGCAGGCGTTCCTCGACGCGGGCGGGTTCGCGGGATAGCCGTCACCGACGGCCATCCCGCCTTTTCCGTCACTTGCGCAGGGTGCGGAACGAATCGCGCATCTCGGTCACGTAGAACGCCGGCTGTTCCCAAGCGGCGAAGTGACCGCCCTTGGGCAAGCGGTTGTAGTGGATCAGGTTGGGGAACGCCTTCTTCGCCCAGCTTTCCGGCGCCGCGTAGATTTCGTCGGGGAACACGCTGACCGCGACGGGTATCCTGATGTGCTTCGGCTCGAAGAAGTTGAGCTTGTTCTCCCAGTACAGGCGTGCCGACGACACCGCGGTTTCCGTCAACCAGTAGAACGTCACGTTGTCGAGGATGTCGTCGCGCGACAGGCCTTCCTTGCCGCCGTCGAAGATGCGCACGATCATCTTGTAGCTGCGGATGTCGTGATCGAGCATCCATGCCGCGAGGCCGATCGGCGAATCCTCCAGCGCATACAGCGTCTGCGGCCGGTTGGTCATTTCCTGCGCATAGCCCAGACCATGCTTGTAGAAGTCGTCGAGCTGCGAATAAGCCAGCTGTTCCTCGGGCCCGAGTCCGGCGGGCGCCGGCGCGCCGGCCGCGAGCAGCTTCGCGATGTCGTCGGGAATGGTCGCCGACATGTTGCTGTTGATCGCCAGCAGTCCGGGCGGTGCCTGCACGGCCATCTGCTCGGTCACGGCATCGCCCCAGTCGCCGCCGGCCGCGACGAACTTCTTGTAACCGAGGCGTCCCATCAACGTGGTCCACGCGCGTGCGATGTGCTGCGGGTCCCAGCCCGTCGCTTCGGGCTTGCCCGAGAGGCCGTAGCCGGGAAGCGACGGGATCACCACATCGAAGGCGTCGGACGCCTTGCCGCCGTGCGCGGTCGGATTCGCCAGGCCATCGACGATCTTCATCTGCTCGATGACCGAACCGGGCCACCCGTGCGTGATGATGATCGGCAGTGCGTTCTTGTTCTTCGACCGGACGTGGATGAAGTGGATGTCCACCCCGTCGATCGTCGTCACGAACTGCGGCAGCGCGTTCAGTCGCGCCTCGACCTTGCGCCAGTCGTAACCCGACTGCCAGTACTCGGCGAGCTTCTTCATGGTCGCGAGCTGCACGCCCTGCGTCGTGTCGTTCACGAGTTCCTTCGTGGGCCACCGCGTGGCGGCGATGCGACGTTTCAGGTCGGCAAGCTGCTCGTCGGTGGCGTGGAATGCCGGGAACGGCCGGATCGACGTATCGTCGGCCGTGGCCGGGCGGGCGTCGGCGGCCGGGGAAGTCGCGTCGATGGAGGGCGCCGCGACGAGCGCGACGGCACCGACGAGGATCGATGCGGAGATGACCTGCCAGCGGATCGATGACGCGAAAGCTGAAGACATGGGCGTAACCCTCCACGGGCCTGCGCCGCCTGGGCGGGCCCCGATCGGCGAATGAGATCCATGCTGCGTGGCATCCGCCCATCCCTGACCGGACCGTGCTCGCCGTGGAGTATCAGGAGGGATGAGCTTCAGCGTCTTGCAGGACTCGTGCGTCCCGTCTTGGCGAAATCCGGTCAGGCGGCAAGAAAGTGGAGTTCGATCGGCACGATCGTGTCACCGACGATGGCCTGCGCATGGCCGTCCTGCACGATGAACTGCATCTGCATCGTCCGCTCGGTGAGTGCCGCCAGCGCCTCGACCGTGCCCTGATCGATGTCGACCACCGTGACGTTCTTCGTGCGTGCCACCGCCGGGGCCGTCTTCTTCCACCATACGTCGGCGCTCCGTCCGCTATAGGTGTAGATGACGACGCGTCGCGCGCGCCCGGCCGCGCGGCGGATGGCCGGCTCGTCCGGCTGACCCAGTTCGATCCAGAGGTCCACCTCGCCGGTGAGTTCCTTGCGCCAGAGATCGGGCTCGTCGTCCGCGCTAAGACCTTTGCCGAAGGCCAGCGCGTCGTCGGCGTTCAGCGCGAACGCGAGCACGCGCGCCATCATCCGCTCATCGGTTTCCGACGGATGCCGCGCGATGGTGAGTGCGTGGGTCTGGTAGTAGTGCCGATCCATGTCGCTGATCTGCAGCTCGACCTTGAACACCGTGGATTTGAGAGCCATGCGTGGTTGCTTCGCGTCTGTTCCTGGCCGCGCAGCGTACACCACGCGTCCGACTGCTGTAGAATTCCCGCCTTCGACCAGCCAGCCCCTCGCAAGCCACGTCGTCCTTTCTCCAGCCGGCGCTACGCCTGTCCTGCACCGCCCAGGGGCTCCATCCATGTTCCGCGACCGCTCCCAACCGCCGAAGCCGACGCTGCGCTCCGCCAGCTTCGCCATCACGTCGCGCGCGCTGGTCGCGCTGATCGGCGGCTATCTCTCCGCGGCGCTGTATACCGCCGCGATGGCACGATGGCTGCCGATCGCCCGCGTGGAAGCCGTGATGACCGGCATGCTCTCGTCGTTCGCGATCTACGCGTGCGTCGCGATCATGGCGTTCGCCGTGGGCACCGCGAAGCGCGCCTGGATGTGGCTGGCGGTGATCTGCGTGCCGCCTGCCATCGCCCTGTACCTGTCGATACACGGAGTGGGCGCGTGAAGGAAGGACTTCGCCAGTCGATGGCGTGGCTGCATACGTGGGTGGGCCTGCTCTTCGGCTGGTTGCTGTTCGCCGTGTTCGTGACCGGCACCACGGCGTATTTCCAGGACGAGATCACCCGCTGGATGCAGCCGGAGATCGCGGGCGAGCGAAACCTCGACGCGTCCGCCGAGGGCGCGCTCGCCTACATGAAGACCCATGCGCAGGGTGCGGAGTCGTGGACGATCCAGCTGCCCAACGAGCGTTCGGTCGCGGCCATGGGTTACTGGAAGGAAAAAGGCGAGACGTTTCGCCAGTGGCGCGACCACGCCTTCATGGTCGACGGCCAGGGCAGGAAGGTGGATGCGCGCGACACCACGGGCGGCTGGTTGCTCTATCGCCTGCATTTCGATCTGCATTACGTGCCGGTGCTCTGGGGACGATGGGCCGTCGGTCTCGCCGCGATGTTCATGCTGGTGGCGATCGTCAGCGGCGTGATCACGCACAAGAAGATCTTCGCCGATTTCTTCACGATGCGCTTCGGCAAGGGCCAGCGTTCGTGGCTCGACGCGCACAACCTCACCGCCGTGCTCGCGCTCCCGTTCCATTTCATGATCACGTACACGGGTCTCGTGACGCTGATGTCGCAGTACATGCCGTGGGGGATCCCCGCCGCGTACGAGCACCCGGCCGACTACTACCGCGATCATCTGGGCGCCGGCGAACCGCCGAAGCGTTCGGGCATCGAGGCGCCGATGGCGTCGCTTTCCGACATGATCCGTCAGGCCCGCGAACACTGGCAGGGTGCCGAGCCGGGATTCATCGCCATCGCCCTGCCCGGCGACGCCCACGCCGTGGTGAAGATCACGCAGGATACCGGCGCGGCGATGGGCACGCGCGGCGAGACGCTCTCGTTCGACGCGGCGACGGGCGCCATGCGTCGGCTGCCCCCCGTCAAGGGCGGCGCTTCACAGACCGAAAGCGTGATGGTCGGCCTGCATGCGGGCCGCTTCGCGCCACTCGCGCTGCGCTGGTTGTACTTCTTCAGCGGCGTCATGGGTTCCGCGATGGTGGCGACGGGACTCGTGCTCTGGACCGCGAAGCGTCGGCAACAACTTCCCGATCCCTTGCGTCCCCATGTCGGTTTCCGTCTTGTCGAGAAACTGAACATCGCCACGATCTCCGGACTGCCCTGCGGTATCGCGGTGTACTTCATCGCCAACCGCCTCCTGCCCACGGGGATACCGGCCCGCGTGGCGTGGGAGGCCCACTGGCTCTTCATCGGCTGGGGGGGCGTGATGCTCTACGTGTTCCTACGCCCACCGCGCCGGGCATGGGTCGAGGCGCTGGCTATCGCCGCCACCGCCTTTCTCGCCGTGCCGCTGGTCGACGCCGCCACGACCGATCGCGGCATGTTGCGCAGCCTGCTGGCCGGCGACCTCGTATTCGTCGCCTTCGACGCGTGCATGCTGGTCACGGCGGCCGCGTTCGGATGGGCGGCATGGACCGTCCACCGTCGGCCGGCCGCCACGCGCCACGCCACCCGCCGCGGGAAGGAAGCGGTCGCGTGATGGTCCTCTGCCTTCCGATCGCCATCGTCGGCTTCATGGGCCTTTGCCTCGGCATGTCGAGGCATCAGCGCGACGTGCTGGGCCGGGTGCTGTCCCCCATGCGGAGCGCACTGTGCAAGGCCTTCGGCTGGACCGCGCTGGCGTCGTCGTTCGCCCTGGCGATCGCCCGCGACGGTGCCGCGATGGGCGCCGTCTACTGGGCAGGCATGCTCAGCCTCGCCGCGGTGTTGGTCGCCCTGTGGACGACCTGGTTCTCGCGGCGCTGAGAGAGCGGAAGCCCCAGGCAATACGCGAGAGCCGTCGCGCCAAGGGCCCGTATGGCAACCGTGCGCTGCTAGGCAGCACGTTAAGATTGCGTCATACTTGCGACCGGTTCTCATTTACATTCGCATTCCGGGTTACCCATCCGGAGGAAAAGGTCCCATGCCCGCCGCAAACCGTCGTCACCGCACCCTTCCCGTCTCCGTCCGCGCCGCCATCGTCGCCATGGTCTTCGCCTCCGCCACGCACGCCACGGACGCGGAAACCACGGATCCGCAGAAGCTGCGCGAGAACACGACGACACTGTCCGGCGTGCAGGTGGACGCGAGCGTCGCCGCTCCCACAGCGGCCTACGCGGGCGGCCAGGTGGCACGTGGCGGCCGCTTCGGCGTGCTCGGCAACCAGGACGCCATGAACGTACCGTTCGCGATCACCAGCTACACCGATACGCTGATCCGCAACCAGCAGGCCCGCAGCCTCGGCGACGTCGTGAGCAACGATCCCGCCGTGCGCGTTGGCAACGGCTTCGGAAACTTCTCGCAGGTCTTCACGATCCGCGGCTTCCAGATCTACAGCGACGACATCGCGTTCGACGGCTTGTACGGCCTGCTGCCCCGGCAGCTGCTCGCACCCGAACTGATCAGCCGCGTCGAGGTGTTCAAGGGTGCGAGCGCGTTCCTCAACGGCATCAGCCCCGGCGGCTCGGGGATCGGCGGCAACATCAACATCGCGCCCAAGCGTGCCGAGAACGATCCGGTCACGCGCGTGGGTCTCGACTGGGGCAGCGACAGCCAGGTCGGTGGCAGTGTCGATGTGGGCCGCCGCTTCGGCGCGGACAAGGCCTTCGGTATCCGCGTGAACGCCGTGCACCGCGACGGCGGTACCGCCGTCGACGGCGAGCAGCGCCGCGTCACGGCCGCCTCGGTCGCATTCGACTACCGTGGCGAGAACCTGCGCGTGACGACCGACGTCGGCTACCAGAAGCAGGTGATCACGGGCGGACGTGCCGTCGTGTATGCGAGCGGTCTCACGGCGATCCCACGTGCCCCGTCCGCGAAGACGAACTACGCGCAGCCTTGGTCCACGTCGTCGCTGGAAGACACCTTTGGCGTGGTGCGTGCCGAGTACGACTTCGCGCCGTGGATCACGGGCTACGTGGCCGCCGGTGCGCATCACGGCAACGAATTCGGCGACTACGTCAGCCCGACGCTGCGCGATGTCGACGGTGCCGCCACCGAGACGCGCTTCACCGTCCCGTACATCGCGGACACCGCCACGGGCGAAGCCGGATTCAACGCCCGCTTCGAGACCGGCGACGTCACCCACCGCGTCAACGTGGGCTTTTCCGCCCTCACCTTTCGCAAGAAGGCCGCCTACGCCGGCTCGCTCGCGCCGATCGCCACGAACATCTACGCACCCACGTACGTGCCGGTGCCGGACTTCGCCTATAACGTGGGCCCGATCAGCGATCCGGGCATCACCGGACGCACGCAGCTGCGCAGCGTCGCGGTGTCCGACACCATCGGGTTCATGGGCGACATGCTCGAAGTGACGCTGGGCGCGCGGCGACAGAAGCTTCACACGCTCGGCTATGCCTATGCCGTGAACGGCATCGACGGTGCGAAGAACTCGGAATACGAGCAGTACGCCACCAGTCCGATCGTCGGTGTGAACTATCGCTTCGCCGATCAGTGGTCGGTCTATGCCAACCATATCGAAGCGCTCTCGCAGGGTGGGCAGGCGCCGCTCACGTTCAACAATCGTCCGGTGACCAACGCGGGTCAGGTGTTCGCGCCCTACAAGAGCAAGCAGAACGAAGTCGGTGTGAAGTGGGATGCCGGCACCGTCGGCAGCACGCTCGCCCTGTTCCAGATCAAGCAGCCGAGCGCGTACGTCGATGCCGCGTCCAACACGTACGTGGTGGATGGCGAGCAGCGCAACCGCGGCGTCGAGTGGAACGTGTTCGGCCAGCCGGTGGATGGCGTTCGCCTGCTGGGTGGCGTGAACTACGTACGCCCCGAACAGGTGAAGACGCAGTCGGGGCTGACCGATGGCAAGGACGCGATCGGCGTGCCGCGCTTCCAGGCGAACGCAGGCGTGGAATGGGACGTGCCGCATACGCCGGACATCACGCTGAGTGCCCGCGCCGTTCGCACGGGCAAGCAGTACCTCGACAACGCCAACGATCTCAAGGTGCCTGCCTGGACCACCTACGACGTCGGCGCGCGCACCACCGCCCGCCTCGAGGGGGTGCCGGTCACGTTCCGCCTCACGGTGCAGAACGTCGCCAACAAGGGCTACTGGGCCTCCGCCAACGGCGGGTACCTGACCCAGGGCAATCCGCGCACGTTCTACGTCTCGGCGTCGTTCGACCTCTGACGCCACGCGCGCCGGACGGAAGGCGTATCCTTCCGTCCATCCTCGCGCAGGGGCGTCGGATGCACGGACCGGAACACACAGTATCGATGCGCAGGGTCGCTCTTTCCCACGCAGGTCCCGTCGTGCCGGAGGCGTTCGTCCTCCCGTTCGATACGGGCGTGTTCCATCCCGGCGATTTCGCGCTGCACGGCATCGCCCCGCCCGACGGCGTCCGGCGCAGCGTGCCGAAACGCCAGGCGGAATATCTCGCCGGGCGCCGTGCCGCCCTCGCCGCCCTGCACGCCGTCGGCAGCGATGCCAGCGATGTTCCGATCGGCATGGATCGCGCGCCGCGCTGGCCCACCGGGTTCATCGGCAGCGTGTCGCACACCGACGACATCGCGGTCGCTACCGCGCTCCCCACGGATGCGGGCTACACGGGGATCGGGCTCGATGTCGAACGCGAGATCGCGGACGACGTGCTCGGATCCGTTCGCGAGCTGGTGCTCGACGCCGCGGAGGAAGACCGCCTCTCACCGTTCGCCGCGCTGCACGGCTGGCCCGTCGCGATGGCCGTCGCCTTCTCGGCCAAGGAGAGCTTCTACAAGGCGACGGCGGCCACGGTCGGTCGGTTCTTCGACTTCGACGCCCTGCGCATCGTGGAGGCGCCACCGGGCGCCGCTCACCTGGAAGCCGAGGTGGTCGCGACGCTCGCCGGCGACATCGGGGCCGGTCGCCGCTTCGTGCTCCCCTGGATGCGCCTCGACGAGCGGACGGTACTGACCAGCTGCGCCTGGTGAATCAGGCGTCGCCCGGAAATCCGGCGGCGGCGTCGAGCGCCGTCAATCGCGCCGCCACGCGGGCGTTCGGCTTCAGCGTGCTGGCCGGCGGCAACACGACGGTTTCCTCGGCCGTGAGCGGCATCGTGGCCAGATCGGTGAGCAGCGCGCGCCGGATGCGTGGCGACTGCACCGGCAGCGTCGGCGCGCGGTACACGACGATCTCGTGTTCCGGCGGATAGTCCTCCAGAAGCACGTCCACCAGCACCTGGCGATAGGCGGCACCGGTCTCGAAGCGCGTCATCGTACGGTCGCCAACGGCCCCGGCCTGCCACAGGACGAGGTACCCGCCGGTGTCGATGCGCCGTTCGAAAAACACGAGCTGGCTCGCTTCGAGGTGCTGGCAGCCGAATCGGCCCGGATCGATGCCGAGGTCGGCGTAGAGGCAATCCTCGGCCGAGATGCCCGGCTCCATGTGCGCATCGAAACCCTCCGCCCGCGCCATGGCGATGGCCTTGTGCGGCGACCAGGCGAAGATGCCCGGATGGCCGTAGAAGACGCCGCACACCCGCCGGCCGGCACGCACCTCGCCCATCAGCAGCGCCACCCATTCGCGGTAGGTGTGCATGCGCGAGCGGCCCTCGCGGTAATAGGGCTGCAGGCTGCGGACGTCCGGATGAAGGGTGCGCACCCATGCTTCCACCAGCGCGTCGGACACGGCGGCGAAAACCACGTCGGCCTTCTGGATATGGCTGCGCGCCAACGGCGTCAGGTGCGAGCCGAGCGTCATGCCCATGCCCACGCAGGAGAGGTAGCCACGGGGCGGGGTCGCGTGTGGGTCGGTCGTGTTCATCGGCCCGATACTAGGACATCGCACCGCCGCACGCGTGATCGATCGGCACCGGAGCGTCCTTCCGGACGAAAATGTAACGGAACGTATCGGGGCCTTCGGGTGATACAGAGCGTTTCAATCGCGCGGCATTCCGTGCAATTAGCGGATACGCGCCCCGCCTACAGTGGGACCCGAGGCGCCGCTGGCGCATGAATCCAACGGGAGACACCATCGTGACGGACACATTCGACATCCAACGGCGACAGTTCGTCGGCACCAGTGCCATGGCGCTCGCGCTGGCATCCTTCGGCATCGGGATGGCCGCGACCGCGTCGCCGGTCGAGGCCGCCGGCCAGGCGGCGAAGCCGTCCGCGGCGCCCGCCGGCCGCACGTCCTTCACGCGGATGAAGACCGTGAAGACCGATGTGCTGGAGATCGCCTACGCCGAGGACGGTCCGGCGAAGGGTCCGGTGGTGATCCTGCTGCACGGCTGGCCGTACGACATCTACAGCTACGTCGACGTCGCCCCGATACTGGCCGCGAAGGGTTACCGCGTCATCGTGCCGTTCCTGCGCGGCTACGGCGCCACGCGTTTCCTGTCCGCGGATACGCCACGCAATGCCCAGCAGGCCGCGCTGGCCACCGACACGCTGGCGATGATGGACGCGCTGAAGATCGACAAGGCCATCGTCGCCGGTTACGACTGGGGCGCACGCACGGCGGACATCCTCGCGGCGTTGTGGCCCGAGCGGGTCAAGGGCCTCGTTTCCGTCAGCGGCTACCTCATCGGTAGCCAGGCAGGCAACGTCAAGCCGCTGCCGCCGAAGGCCGAGCTCCAATGGTGGTACCAGTTCTACTTCGCCACCGCGCGTGGCGAGGCGGGTTACCGCCAGAACACGCACGATTTCGCGAAGCTGATCTGGCAGCTCGCTTCGCCGAAGTGGCAGTTCGACGACGCCACGTTCGATCGTTCCGCAAAGGCGTTCGAGAATCCGGACCACGTCGCCATCACCATCCACAACTATCGCTGGCGCCTGGACCTTGCCAAGGGCGAGCCGAAATACGACGCGCTCGAGGCGAAGCTGGCCGCGGGCCCGACGATCACGGTGCCCACGATCACGCTGGAGGGCGACGAGAATGGCGCGCCGCATCCGGATCCGTCGCAGTACGCCAAGCGCTTCTCGGGCAGGTACGAGCACCGCACCATCACGGGCGGCATCGGCCACAACCTGCCGCAGGAAGCGCCGGAGGCGTTCGCCAAGGCCGTGATCGACGTCGACACGTTCTGATCGCCCCTGGCGGGAGCCAGCCAGCAGGCTGGCTCCCGCCCGAGATACCATACGGTCCTTTGTGCCGCTCCTTCCCGCGGTATCGAGGTCCACCGTGACGCACTACACTGGCCCCCTGCTCACGCGCGACGTCGCCGACGCGCTCGTGGCCGCTCGCGACGCGGGACGTTGGACGGGCTCGCTCGACCTGGGCCGTTCCACCGGCGAGGCGATGCTGGCGCCGGAATCATGGCAGTGGCGCGGTCACGATTACCCGTACCCGGGCAAGCTCAAGGACCGCACGATCTACTACTGGGATGGCGATGAATTCGCGCCCGTCTCGCGATTCTCGGGCTCGCTCATCAAGCTGGTACCGACACCGTGGGGTGCGCCCACCTTCGAGATCGACGGCATCAAGATGCTGCCGACGTCGAAGGAATCGCCCGTCGACGACGCGCGTCGCAAGGTGGCGCTGGTCGAGCCGCGCGGCAAGCGCGTCCTCGACACCTGCGGCGGCCTCGGCTACTTCGCCGCGTGCTGCCTCGACGCCGGTGTCGGCCATATCCAGTCGTTCGAGAAGAACGCCGATGTGATGTGGCTTCGCACGCTCAACCCCTGGTCGCCGGATCCGGCCGTCACCCCGGACCGTTTCGCTTTCGATCACGACGACGTGTCCATGGCGATCGCACGCGTCGCCGATGCCTCCGTCGATGCCCTGCTACACGACCCACCGCGCTTCGGCATCGCGGGCGAACTGTATTCCCAGGCGTTCTACGACCAGCTCGCACGCGTGCTTCGTCGTGGCGGACGCCTGTTCCATTACACCGGCAGCCCGAACAAGCTGACGAGTGGCCGCGACGTACCGCGCGAAGTCGCGCGTCGCCTGGAAAAAGCAGGCTTCCGCGCGGAGCTCGCACTGGACGGCGTGCTCGGCGTCCGCCGCTAGTCGGCGTCCCTGAGGGGTTTCGTCGAGACGAGCTTCATGAAGGCGTCCTGCTGGTAGCGACTCATCCGGAGTTTCTGCCCGGTGTCCATCGTCACGACATGGTGGCCGTTGAACCACGGATGGATCGACCGCACGCGTCGCACGTTGATGATGGCGGAACGATGCACGCGGGCGAACTGTTTCGGATCGAGCCGTTCCGCGAGCGACGTCATCGTCTCGCGGAGCTCGTGCACGCGATCGGCGAGATGCAGCTCGACGACGTTGCGGTTCGCCTTGATCCACACGATGTCGCCCACGTCCACGAACTGCACCTGCTCGTCGATCCGTACCGGCACGCGTTCCAGGTAACCGTCGCGCCGGCGCAGCGCGTCGAGCACCTGCTGGATGGCCGCGCCGCCTTCGCCCGTGGACACGCGCGTGCCGAGCCGCGCCTTCGCGCGCCGCAGCGTCTCGGCGAATCGTTCGCGGCTGAAAGGTTTCACGAGGTAATCGACCGCATTGGCTTCGAAGGCCCTCACCGCGTACTGCTCGTACGCGGTGACGAACACCGTAGCCGGCATGCGCGACGCGCCGATGGTACCCACGACGTCGATGCCGGTGATGCCCGGCATCTGGATGTCGAGAAACACGAGGTCCGGCGACCGCTCGCGTATCGCCTGCGACGCGGAAAGGCCATCGCCGCATTCCCCGAGCAGCTCGATATCGGGATCGTCGTGCAACAGACGGATGACGGCGTGCCGCGCGATCGGCTCGTCGTCCACGACCAGGGTGGCGATCTTCATGCGCCGACGATCTCGGGAGCGTCTTCGAGGTCTTCCGCCTCGCGATACGGAAGCCGCAGCCGGCACACCACGCCCTCGGGCCAGATCATGTCGAGGCGTACCCAGGCGGCATCGCCGTACAGCTCGCGAAGGCGCAGCGCCGTGTTCGACAGACCGATGCCATGGCCGCCCGGCGAGGCGTTCGCCTCCAGCCGGCTGTTGCGGTTGCGCACCTCGATGACGATATCGTCGCCGTCGCGGCGGCTCTCGATATCGATGTGGTCCGCGCCGACCCGCTCGCCGATACCGTGGCGGATCGCGTTCTCGACGATGGGCTGCAGGATCAGGCTTGGCACCGCGCAGTCCATGGTGCGCGGATCGAGGTAGATCCGTGTCGTCAGCCGGTCCTTGAACCGCACGCGCTGGATGCCGAGGTAAAGGTCCAGCAGCACGAGTTCCTTGCGCAGCGAGATCTCCTGTCCGTCGTAGTCTTCGAGAAAGGCACGCAGCAGCTCGCTCAGGCGCAACAGCATGTCTTCGGCCGTGACGGCGTCTTCCCGCAGGAGGGTCGAGATCGCGTGCAACGTGTTGAAGAGGAAGTGCGGCTGCAACTGCGATTTCAGCGCGCGCAGCCGCGACTGTGCGAGCTCGGCCGCCAGCTGGCTGGCTTCCACCTCGCGGCGGGTCTTTTCCGCGTGGAATGCCAGGGCCTGCTGGATCGCGAACAACGCCCAGTACGTAAGGAGCCCGGTGGCGAAGTGCTGCCCCATGAATTGCCGGAACTGCTCGCCGAACGAGCTCGGCTCGAACGCCGTGGAGACGAACGCGCCGATGACCAGCGACAGGATCGTGACGCCGATGCTCGCGGGCAGTTGCATGCCGAGGCCGCGCAACCGCACCGCGCCACGGATCGGATAGCGTTCCGCGAGACGGAAGACGAGGGGACCCAGCGCGGCCCAGGTGTACCACTGGATCATCGACCAGCGGAGGTAGTCGATGGTGTCGAACTCGGGGCCACCAAGGTTCGCCTGCAGGTTCCGCTGGAATGCGAACAGCACCGCCACGGCCGTCCAGAGGGCGAGGTAGCGCCCAAGACCGATGTCCGCCGTGCCGAGCCGAACCTTCATCGCATGCTTCCGGGCCGCTTCATGGCATGCATGCTTGGCCGTCGTCCGCGCCCCGTCAAGCGAAACCTCCGCTGGCTACGACTGGTCACGTCCTCGCGACGATTCGTCCCGGATGACTTTCGGCTACGACCCGGGCGAGCGTTCCATGGCCCCGTCACCCACGAGGAGCCCCGCCATGCACGTCGCACGGATCGTCCTGGCCACCCTGCTCGCCGCCCTGCCCGTCGTCGCTTTCGCCGCCGACCGCCAGCCGCTCGCGTCGTCGGCGCTGTTCACCGTGGTCAACGCCGCCTTCGACAGCGTCACCGCCCTCGAGGTGGCCGATGCGGGCTCGGGGGCATGGCGCGATGTCTCACTGGGCGAGCCGCTGCCTGGCGGGCTCACGTCCGCGACCGTGCATCTGCCGGCGGGAGCCTGCCTGCGTAGCTTTCGGGTGACGTTCCACGATGGTCGGTCGTCGACGTTCGACGGGGTCGACGTGTGCCGGGCGCATGGGTTGCGGTTGTCGGCCCGTCCGGGGTTCTGACAGACCCGGTGAGAGCCAGCCTGCTGGCTCTCACCGTGCAACGCGATCAGAAGGTGGAGAGCACGTTCACGAACACGCCGCGGTTGTGATACGACAGGTTGGTGAGGTCGTCGGAGAAGTTGCTGAAGTTGTAACCGACGCCGACCTTCATGTGCTTCGCGATGTAGCGGTACACGCCGACCAGCACGCCCTGCTTGCTGTCCTTCGCTTCGCGCGCGTCGAGACGGCGCAGTTCGACCAGTCCGCTCCAGTGGCGCACGAACTTCCACTCGGCGCGCACCACGTAGAGCTGCGCCGTGCTGTCGAACCAGTCGCCGGCGGTACGCGTGGGCTTCAGGCTGCCCCAGCGGTAACCGTATTTCGCGCCCAGCGACAGCCACGTCGTGGCATCCCAGATCGTATCGACCGACACCACCCTGCTCTTCTGGCTGTAGTCGGCCACTTGCGTGTTCGCGCCGAGCAGGCTGTCCGCGCCGCCAAGACCGGAAGACGGCGACAGCTGCCCCGGCGACGGAAGGTCGTACATGTACGTGAACTTGATCAGCGTGTTCCAGCGATCGTTGTCCACCGGACGGAACGCGCCGCCCAGGACGGCTTCCGTGTAGTTGCCGTCGAAGAACACGCCCTGGCTCGAACCGCTGCGCGCGAGGTCCACCTTGCCGAGCAGACGCCAGGCGGGCGTGAGCTGGCTGCCAACGGTGTTCCGCGTGAGCCACGATGTGCGTCGACCGGAAAGATCGCTGCTCTCGTACCGGTACTCGACGCTCGACGCCCACTTGGTCATCGCATCCTTGTAGGCCACGGAAATGCTGCTGGCCTGTCGGCGGACGTCGCCCGCGAGCGGATCCGACACCGTACCCTCTTCCATCTTGAAGCCGGTGGTCCAGCGGTCGTTCGGCGCGAGGTCGATGCCGAACGCGTGAATCAGGCTGTCCTGCCCGCTTCCCGTCGTCTGCCGCGTTTCCTCGTACATGCCGACGCGGTCGTTGAGCTTCGTGCGCGCACCGGCCAGCATCGTGCCGAAGCGACCGCGGTACGCGAGGTCGGGCCGTTCCGTTTCCATCAGGTACTGCGCGTAGACGTTGCTGCGGTCGTCGATGCGGTAATCCGTGCCCAGCTTGCCACCTGGCCCACCATCGCCTTCCGACACTTCGCCGTTGACGTGGATACGGTCCGTCGCCTGCCAGCCCGCGCCGATACCGTTGCGGTCGTTCTCGCTGCGGTCGCCGCTGCGCGTGACCGTCTGCTGCACGAAACCGTAGGCGTTCCACGAGTCGAGCACGGTCGGCAGCGCCTTCCGGTCCTTCTCGTTCACCGCGGACTGGTAATCGATGCGCGCAATGGCGTCCGTGCGCTCGCCGTGCTCCGCGAGGATGTCGCTCCGGATGATCGCCGTGTCGGCCACGCCGCGATCTTCCGCGCGAACGCCGAGGCTGGCCGCCCACTGCGGATTCAGCTGCTGGCGTACCGCCGCCTCCTCGACGTCGACATCCTGGCTCGCGGCGCTGCGACGATCCGCCTTCGCCGTGATGTCGGTGTTCGCGCCGATGGGAACGTCGGCGCGCGCACCGGCCTGCCGCGTGGCCTCGCCGCCCAGCGTGAGCTGGCCCGGGGCGGAGAACCCGTTGCCGCGATCCTGCCAGTACGCCGAGAGATTGCCCTTCATCGACTCGCTGAGGTCGGCCAGCGATACCGCGCCCTCGAGGCGCTGCGCGTTCGCGTTGCCGCCCACCGACTGCTGCTGGAAGCCGAAGCCGCCGTCGATGGACGAGATACCGCCCATGCCGCCACCTTCCGAACGCGCCACTTCGGCGCGCACGAACGTACCCGGCTTGTAGCGCAGCGTGCCGTCGAGGCCGCCGAGCTTCTGGTCCGTACCGTCGCCCGACTGCCGGTAGCTGGTCGCGCCGAGCCGCACGTGATCGTTGAACCAGTGTTCGCCGCGCGCACCCGTGGCGAGCTGGTCGATCTCCGTGGCCCCCGGCACGTACTCGTAATTCACGACGAGATACGCCGGATTGCCCGAGAGGCTGCCCACGTTGACGATGCCCGCGCCATCTGCGACGGACGAGAGCGGCTTCTGCAGCAGCACGCGGCCTTGCAGGTAGTTGAGGTCGTAATCCGAGCCCGGCACGAGCAGCGTGCGCTGGAGCACGAGGCCCGAATCGCGGTCGCGGATTTCCACGAACACGCGCTCCGAACCGACCGTCACGTCCTGACGGTGCAGGTAATACAGCGACCCGCCGGTACCGCGGAACTCCTCCCGCGACGCCACCGTGCCCGGATCCGCCGCGAAGGCGTTGATGCTGGTCCGGCGTTCGCCGAGCGATGTCGTCTCCTGCGCCTTCCACAGGAGGTTCGCGCCGTACAGGCCGCGCGAGTACTGCGTCAGCTCGGTGCCCGTCCACGACGTGAGGAAGTTGCCCCACATCACCTCGCCATCGTTCCTGGCGGCCTTGACGTAGAACTTGCCCTGCGTCGGCGCATCGTCGATCGCGGTCGAATTGTCGCCGTACACCGGATAGTAGGTATCGGGATCGATGCGGCGCAGGAGGTATCGCGGATCCTTGCTGGCGAAGTTGCTGAAAAGGTCGTACAGCGGCTGTTCGCGCGTATCCGCCGACGCGGTGAGGCGCACGCCGTTATCGAACTGTCCCTTCGTGTAGAACGCCAGGCGTCCGTCGACGAGACTCGTCTTGACGTCGTTGCGCAACGACGGATCGACCAGCGTCGCGTTCGCCGACGCGTGACCGTGGCTGGCCGTGATATCGGCCACCCCGACGTAGAACCAGTCGTTGCCCGGGATGGTGATCGTGCGGCGGTACGACGTGCCCGCGACGTCGACGTCCACCACGTGATTGCCCGACGGCATGATCTGCTGCATCGCGAACTTGCCATCCCGCCCGACCGGCACATCGGCGTTCAGCGCGTGCACGGCGGTGCGCGGATCGGGCACGCGACCGTTCACGGTCACGGTGCCGCCATGCACGGGGATGTTGGCGATGGCGCGGCTGTCCTCGCCGAATCCGACGAGCGCTTCGCGGTCCGGGCTCTCCAGATCGTCGTGGCGCGTCTGACGGTCGACCAGCGTGAGCTGCTTCGGCAGCGTTTCGTCGAAACGGCCCTTGCGGTCGACGACACGCAGCACGAAGAACAGGTCGGCGGGCGTATCGGCCGGCACCTCCCACGCGCCGGTGCGGCCCAGCGTCATCGGGATCGTGGCGAGCGGCGTTTCCTGCACACTCGCGCCGCGCGGAAACACGCGGATTTCCGCATGATCGATCCACGCCGCGTAATTGCTCCAGCCGCGGAAGACCACCGGACGGCCGCGCTCGACACCGTTCGGCGACGTCCACGCGTTGAGCAGCGGCTTCACTTCGATCGGGTCGTAGCGCACCTGCACCGTGTCGTTCGCGAGCGCGACGTCCACGCAACGCTGACGGTCCGCGTCGTTCGCGATCTGGCCGTTCGCGGGTGCGCCGTCGACGCTGACGACGAACGGCAGCGACGTCGTGGGCACCGGCTGACCGGCGGGATCGCCGCCGCAGGCGACGGCGTCGGGCCCGTCGATCTGACTGCGCACCGCGGCGCCGTCGACGGCGACCTTGCGGTCCACCTCGCTGGATGGCGGCATGGCCGACGGCACGGTAGCGCCGTCGTTCACCACGCGACCGTCGTCGCGGGACTGCTGCGGTGCGCGCACCGCATCGACCGCCGAGGCATGGCCGGTACTGGCGTACAGCGCCAGGCCGACGATCACGGCGAGGGGATGGCGACGGAGCGCGATCATGGCTGCACCTCGATGACTTCCTGTTCGATCACGACGGGCGGCCGGTCGCCGGAGCGTTCCCAGTCGTCGTCGATCCGATGCTCCAGCGCGCGCAGGCGCTTGTTCGCCACGTCGCGCGTCTCGCCGGCGGCGAGGTGATACGCGAGACGCAGCACCACGGGCTGGCCCTTCATCCGCTCGTAGAGCGAAGGAAGCTGGTCGGCATAGGTGCGCGCGAGACCGTTGCCGTCGCCCGCGAACGCGGCCGACGAGACGTCGAGGCGAACGACGCGATGCAGCGCGACGCCGAAGTTGAGCTTCGCCATCTTGCCCGCGGTCAGGCGCACGTCGCCCGGGTTCTCGGTCGTCAGGCGATAGCCGGTCGGCAGGCTGCGCTCGTCGAGCTTCATGACGTAATTGGCGCCGCGGTCGTGCTCCGGCACGTCGGCGCACGGCACGTGGTAACGGCCCTCGGCATCCGTGGTGACCACGAGGCCACGCGGCGTCGCGAGGCGGATCGCCGGCACGCCGGGTTCGCCCTGGTCCTGGTAGCCGTTGCCGTTGCGATCGTCGAACACCTTGCCGATGAGGTCGGCGCAGTCGAAGGTCGCGTCGGGAACGATGCGCACCACGGCCGTGCCGGTGTTCGACACGACACGGTCGGCGATCTGGTTGAGCGCCCACGCGTTGTTCGTGTATTCGCCCTCGCCCACACCGCTACCGATCACCAGCACGAGCTGCACCACGCGCGTCTGGTTCGGCGCGAAGGTCAGGTCGGGCCAGGTCAGCGTGCGGCCGTTCATCACCGGCTCGCGCGCCACGCCATCGACACGGGCGCTGTCGTTGCGGTACTTGAAGCCCGCCGGCACGAGATCGCGCACGGCGACGTCGGGCACCGTCACGGCGAGCGTGTTGGTCACCTCGATCGTGTACGGCACCAGGTCGCCCTTGGAGACGTTGAGCTTCGACGTCGTCTTGCGCACGCGAAGCGCCCCCTGCAGCACCGGGTCCACCGGGATGTGGTTGCCCGCGACGCCGACCGAGTTCGGCGTGATGACGAACGACAGGTAGTACGGCGGCAGGTCGCCCGACGACGGGGGCGAAGCGAGGTTCGACAGGTGGTACGTCGTGGTGCCGCCCGGCACGGTGAACGACTTGCCGGCCGGGGCATGGATGCCCGACGGCGGCGGCAGGTAGCCCACCGGTGGCTCAACGCGCAACGTGTACGCGCCGGTCGGCGAACCCGGCAGCAGCAGGAACTGGTAGAAACCGTCCGGACCCGTGGTCTGCGTGACGTTGGACGCACCGCCCGCCAGGAACTGCGACGGTACCGGCATGCCGCTCGGATCGAGCAGCGTCACCCGCGCACCGGCCAGCGGCGCACGCGTCACGGAATCGTAGATCACGCCGCTCGGATCGAGCGGAAGATCCTGCTGCACGACGCCGATGCCGGAACCCACGGTCGCGCCGCGGATCTCGGGGACGGCCGCGCCGTGATCGACGGTACCGTTCCACTGCGTGTCCGGGTCCTGCGACAAGGGATAGCCGTAGTAGACGCCGTTCGGGCTGAGGAAGCGGATCTCGTAGCCGCCCTGCGCCGGCACGCCGGTCAGCAGGTAATGGCCGCCCGCGTCGGTCACCGCCGCCGCGACGCCCGGCACGCGCGCGCCGTCGCGGTAGAGCTCGACGCTCCAGCCCGGCAGGCCCGGCTCGCCCGGATCCTGGCTCGATGGGTTGCCCGACGGCTGGTTCAGCCACACGGTACCGGCGATGGTGCCGTCGGCGCCCGTGAGTTCGGGGAAGTCGTAGCCATTGGCATTCGCACCCGGCGACAGCACGATCGCGGTCACGGCGTTCTTGCCCGCGGTGCCGCCGGCGGTACCGACCTGCACGCCACCATCCTTGTAGAGCGGCGGCTGCGTTTCGGTCACGGTGTACGTGCCCGCGACGAGACCGGCGAACTGGTAGCCGCCGTCGGCTGCCGTGGTCGTCGTGCGCGCGATGGTCGATCCATCCGCGCCCTTCCCGCTCAGCACGACGGGAATGCCGGCAAGGCCCGGCTCGCCCGCTTCGTGCTTGCCGTTACCGTTCTTGTCGAAATACACGGCGCCCGAGAGCACGTTGCCGTGGTCCACGAAGTCGTAACCGGTGGCGGCGGTGCCGGGCGTCAGCACGATGTTGCTCACCGCGTCGGTCGCGATGGTGCCGCCGAGGTTGCCGGCATGCGTCGACACGTCGCCGAGGCCCGCCGGCTGCGTTTCGGTCACCGTGTAGGTACCCGGACGCAGGCCGTCGAAGGTGTACGTGCCGTCCGCCGCCGTCGTCGCCGTCTTCGTGACCGACGTACCCTGGTCGTCGATGCCGGTCAGCGTTACCGTGACGCCGCCGAGCCCTTCGTTCTTGTCGGCCTGGTGATTGCCGTCGATATCGTCGTACACCGTGCCCGCGATCGATCCCGGCGTGATCTCCGGAAAGTCGAACTCGGTGAACGTGTGTGCCGGGTCGAACGGAATCGTGCCGATGCGGTTCGGCGTGGCGACGTCGCACGCCGCGCAGGCGGCGCCGTCGAGTTTGCCGTTGACGGCGCGACCGTCGAGATACGTCGCCGGCTGCGTTTCCGTCACGGTGTAGCCGCCCGGTCCCGCGGTGGTCAGGCCGCCGAACAGGTAGGTGCCGTCCGCCGCCGTGGTCGTCGTCGCGTCGACGACGCGGCCGTCGACGTCCGTCCCGGTCAGATGCACCGTGACGCCGCCGATGGCCTTCTCGCCACCCTGGCGCGTACCGTCGTTGTTCGCGTCGAAATAGACCGAACCCGCGATGCCACCGGTGCGTTCGCCGAAGTCGTACGCCGCGCCCTTCGCGCCGGGGCCGACCGGAATCCCGCTGATGACGCTCGTTCCCGCCGCGCCCGCCGTGCCGCCGAGGCTGCCGATGTGCTCGGTGCCGTCGGCGTACGCGCCGGGCTGCGTCTCGGTGATCGTGTAGCCCGCCGCGTTCGACGGCAGGAGGCCGGTGAACACGTAATTGCCGCTGGCGTCGGTGGTCACGGTGACGTTCACCGCCTGTCCGAGCGTATTTGTGCCGGTCAGCGTCACGGTGACGCCCGCGAGGCCGGGTTCGCCCGCGTCGCGGATGCCGTCGTTATCGGCATCGACGAACACGCTGCCGGCGAGCCGCGCCGTGAGTTCGCCGAAGTTGTAGTTGGTGCCGACCTGCGACACGCCGAGCACGATGCCGTCGAACACGTCGTTCGCGGCGTGCGTACCGCCCAGCGAACCGACCTGCTCGGCGCCGTCGAGGTACTGCGGGGGCTGCGTCTCGGCGATGCGATAGGTACCGGCCGGGAGGTTGCTGAACGCATAGGCGCCCGACGCGTCCGTCACGGCCGTCTCGCTCGCGCCGCCGGCGGTGTTGGTCACGGTGACCGTGACGCCCGCGATGCCGGCTTCGCCGCTGTCGCGCACGCCGTTCTCGTTGGCGTCGACGTACACGAAGCCCATCAGGCCCTGGCCGAGCTCGCCGAAGTCGTAACCGGCGCCACTCTCGCCCGCGGCGAGCGCGATGCTGCCGATGTGGTCGTTGCCGACGAGGGTGCCGCGCGTCGCGCCGCCCACCTTGCCGACGGCTTCCGCGCCATCGGTCCACTGCGCGGGCTGGGTTTCGACGATCGCGTAGGTACCCGGTCGCAGGTTCGCGAACTGGTAACCGCCCGCCGCGTCGGTCGTGGTGGTCAGCGACACCGCCGCGCCGAGGTCGTCCGTGCCAGTCAGCGTGATCGTGACGCCGGCGACGCCAGCGGTCTCCGCCCCGTCGTGGACACCGTTGCGATTCGCGTCGATGAAGACCGAACCGGACAGCCCGGTGGGCGGCAGCTCGCCGAAGTTGTACGCGGTGCCGCGCTGACCGACCGCCAGCGTGATGCCCGCGACGACGTCGCCGTTCGCGTCGGCCGTACCTGCCGTGGTGGCGCCGGTACCCGGCGTCGCCTTGCCGCCGAGGAAGCCGGCCGGCTGCGTTTCGGTCACGGTGTAGGTGCCGGGACGCAGGCCGTCGAACGCGTACTTGCCTGCCGCGGTCGTCACGGTCGTGACGTTCACCGCCTGGCCGCGATCATCCGTGCCCGTGAGCGTGACGGACACGCCAGGGATGCCGGTTTCGCCGGCACCGGCGATCAACCCGTCGTTGTTCAGGTCGCGATAGACAGTGCCATCGATGCCCGAGAGCGGCAGTTCGCCGAAGTCGTAACCGGTCTCCGCCTTGTTCGCGAGGAGCGGGATCGCGGTGACCACGTCGTTGCCGGCCGAACCGCCCGCGGTCCCTGCGACGTCGACGCCATCGACCCAGCCGGTGGCCGGCTGCGTCTCGGTGATGGTGTAGGTGCCGGCGGGGAGGAAGTCGAAGCGATAGGCACCGGCGTTATCGGTCACCTTCGTGAACGACACGGTGCTGCCGTCCGTCGCCGTGCCCGTGAGTTTCACGGTCACACCGGCGATACCGTTCTCGCCGCCGTCGCGCACGCCGTTGGCGTTCGCATCGGCGTACACCGAACCGGCGAGCGACGAGGTCGTGATCGACACGCTACCGCTGTTGCTGTCGTTCGCCGGCACCGGGTCTCGCGACGACGTGGTGATAGTCGCCGTGTTGGTATAGGTCGCCGGATTCGCGTTCGGCGCCGTGGTGACGCGCACGGGCACGGTGATGGCCGCCGTCGCGCTCAGTGCCATGTCGTTACCCAGCGCGCAGGTGAACGACGTCGCGCCGGTCGTGCCCGTGCAGGTGCCGAGCGTGGGGAAATCGGACGCGCGACCCGGAGCGATCGACGGCGTGCCCGCAAGGACCATGCCCGCCGGCAGGTTGTCGTTGACGACCACGTCGTCGGCGGCGCCGGGGCCGTTGTTCGTCACGGTGACGACATAGCTGAAGGCGTCGCGGTACGCGACCGTCGTCGGCATGGCGACCTTGCTCGTCACCGCGAGGTCCGCCTTCGCGCGGACCGTCGTGCCTTCGGTCTGCACGTTGTTCGCGGTATTGGACTCGAACGAGGCCGTCTCGTCCGAGCTCACCGTCAGCTTCGTCTGCACCGCGTTGCCCTTGGCGATGCCTTGCAGGAGCACGCTCGCCGTCAGGCTGTTGCCGCTGGCGACACCCGGCCAGACGCACTCGATCGTGCCGTTCACGGCGCCGACCGCGGGCGAGGTGCACACACCCGTCGAGGTCAGCGACTGGAACGAGAGCAACGAGGCGGGCAGATTCGCGACGAGATGCGGGTTCTCCGCGAACGACGGGCCGTTGTTCGTGAGCGTCAGCGTCAGCGTGACGTTGTCGCCGACCGCGACGGGATCCGGGCTGTCCGAAATACCCGCGGACAGGTCGACGATCGGCGCACTCACCGGCACGGCGACCTGTCCCGTGTTGTTCGTGGCGTCGAGTTCGGTGGTGCTCGTGGAGACGGAGGCGGTCGAGTTCAGCGTGGTGTTACGGCTCGCATCGGTCGGGCGCACGATCACCGTGACGGTCTGCGTGACGTTGCGCCCCAGGCCGGCCGTCCAGCTGCAACCGAGGTTCGCGTTGGCGCCGGTGATGAGCGCGTTGGCGCCTGGCTGGGTGGTGCAGCTTCCGCCGCCGCTCGGCGTCGCGGACACGAAGACGGTATTGACCGGAAGCACGGCGGCTAGCGCGGCGTCGAGCGCCTTGCTGTAGTCGCCGTTCTTCACCGTATAGACCAGTGTCAGGTTCTGCCCCGCCGTCGCCGGCGTCGGCGTGCCCGACACGGCGACCGTCATGTCCGCGCGCGCCTCGGTCGTGGTCGTCACCGCGCCGTTGTTATTGCCGTAGTCCGGATCGGCGGTGATGTTGGATACGACGAACGCGCTGTTCGTGCGCGCGCCGCCATCGCCGCCCGGGCGGACCTTCACCGTGACGGTCGGGCACGCGCCGGCCGTGCACTTCAGCACGTCGCCGACGTTGCACGACAGGTTGATGCTGGTCGATGTGACGCCGCTCGCCGAGCATGTGCCCGCGGTCGCACCGGGGTTGGTCACGGTGGCGCTGATGAAGCCCGCGCCCGTCGCGGCGGTGTTCGCGTTGATGAGCGTGTCGAGCAGGTCCGTGAGCACGACGGCCTTCGACGTGCTCTGGCCATCGTTGATCACCTCCATCGTGTACGTCAGCACGTCGCCGGCCGGCAGGCTCGCCTTGTCGGCGGTCTTGACGACGCGCAGATCGGCGGAGTCCGCACCGTCCGACACGCCGACGCCCGACGACACGCAATCGTTCGAGGCGTTGGCATCGGGGGCCGGCGTATCCGTCGACGACGGCACCGCGGACACGCACATGCCGTTGGTCAGCGGCCCGTTGACGTTGGACGCGACCGTGTACGTCACGGCCTGGCTCGTGCCGTTCACCGCCAGCGGCGCGGCCGCGGTGTAGTCGCGCGTGCAGGTCATCGTGCGATCGCCGGCCGTCGTGGTGAACGGCAGCGCCGGGGCGCAGGTCCACCCATTGCCCACGTAGGCCGTGACGGTGATGCCGACGGGGAGCGTGTCCACCATGCGCGCGGTGCCGGTCAGCTTCGACGGTCCGTTGTTCTTCAGCGAGATCGCCCAGTCGAAGCTGGAGCCCACGGTCGCCAGCGCCGGGTTCGGGCCGGTCTTGAACGCCTGCAGGTCCGACGACGGGGCGAGCGTGGTCAGGATCACCGAGCCGCTGTTGTTGGCCGGATTGATTTCCGGCGTGTCGCTCGACGCGGTGGCCGTGTTGGCGACGCCGGATGCGACCGTCTGCGCGAGCACCGGCACCGTGATGTTCGGAAGCGCCACGTTGGCGCCAGCGACGGTCGCGGCGGTCCGCGAACACGTCACGACCTGCCCGGCCGCCGAGCAGCTCCAGCCCGTGCCGGTGGGCGTGCCGTTCACCCTGAACTCGGCGGGCACCGTGTCCGTGACCTTCAGTGCGACCGGCGCGTCGCCGGAATACGACGTGGCCAGCACGTAGTTGAACGTATCGCCCTGGATGAGGGGCGAGGCGCGGCTCGCCGTCTTCACCAGCTTCAGGTCCGTGCCCGGCTGCACGCTCGCGTTGAGCGTGACCCCGTTGTTCGAGCTGTCGGGATCCTGCGCCGCCGACGTGGACGTGACGATGACGCTGCCCGTGAGGGTCAGGGTCGAACCGTTGGCCGCGCCGACGATGCCGTTGATCGTGTAGCTGACGGATGCACCGGTCGCCAGCGTACCCGGGACGTTGCAGGTCAGGGTCTGTGCGGCGACCGAGCAGGCGGACGGAAGCGATCCGGCCACCACGGCGTAGTTCTGCGGCAGCGATGCCTGGACACGCACCGAGGTGGCATCGTTCGGGCCGTTGTTGGTGGCCGTGAAGGTGTAGCCCAGCGTGCTGCCGGCCTGGGGCGTCGCGGTCGTCTGCGTCGCCGTCAGCGCGAGGTCCGCACCCTGCAGCACGTTCACGTTCTTGGGCACGTCGGTGCCGGCCGGACCGGCCGGTCCCTCGTTGGACGTGGCGCTCGCCACATTGGTCAGGGTGCCGGGGCCCGACGTACGCATCTGGATGACGATGGACGCGGAACCGCCGGAGGCGATGTTGCCCATCGCGCAGGTGACCTTGTTCCCCACTGCGGCGCCGCACGACACGGTACCGGGCGTCGGCGCACGCGAGCCGACATACGTCGCGCCGGCCGGAATCGTGTCGATCATCTGCACCGACGTCGCGCCCGTGGTTCCATTGTTGTCGACGCGGACGGTGAACTCGGCGATGGCGCCGGCGGCGACCGGATCGGTCACCGGGTTGTTGTTCACCACCAGATCGGCGGCGGCGAACGCGGGGGTGGCGCCCGCCAGCGCCATCAGGGCGGCGAGCGCGCGCGCGAAGCGACGGCGCGGAGAACGGATCGACGACGTTACGGACTGCATGTCACGTGCCCTCATGGCATTTCGTTCGGCAACACGAACCCGCGGCGCGCATTCCGGAAAATGCGCGCCGGGGAAAGCTTTCTGCGGGAGTGAGTCGGCCGGCGGCAGACACGCACTGGCCCGCCGCACGCCGCGAGAGCGGGTACGGGAGGTCAAGGTGTGATGCGCCATGCGCAAGCTCATCGATCGTCGCGGTGTGCGGCGATCTGCGTCCGGCCCCTGTTCCGGACGCTGGCTTTGGTTGTCGGCCGTCGTGACGGCTCGCCGCGAATCGGACGCGGAACGGCGCGTACTGTACCTGTCTGTGATGTACGTCGCAATCTCATGCGACGACATTTATTGTCCCGTCGTTTCCAACCCGCGATTGGCAACGGAGCGGGCCACATGGCGGTGCAAGCGTTCGGTGCGCCTTTCGTAGTCAGATGAGCGCCTCATCCCCTTCACTCGATGTGCCCGACCATGGTCCGACGCCTGCTCACCTTCCCTGTTCTCCTCGGCCTGGGCATGGCCTCCGGCGCCGCCATCGCACAGGTCGCGCCGCCTGTGGAGGCGAAATCCACGCTGCCGGTCGAAGGCCGGTTGCCCACGCTCGACGGCGCGACGACGTGGATCGGCTCTCCCGCACTCACCGCCGCGTCGCTGCGGGGCAAGGTGGTGCTGGTCGACTTCTGGACCTACTCCTGCATCAATTCGCTACGCCAGGTGCCGTTCCTGCGTGCCTGGGCGCAGCACTACGCCGGTCACGGCCTGGTGGTCATCGGCGTGCATTCGCCCGAGTTCGCGTTCGAGAAGAATCTCGAGAACGTCCGCCGCGCGGTGACTGACATCGCCCCGGGCTTCCCCGTCGCGGTCGACAGCGATCACGCGGTCTGGCAGGCGTTCGACAACGAATACTGGCCGGCGCTCTACATCGTCGACGGCGAAGGCCGCATTCGCCACAAGGTGTTCGGCGAGGGCGAATACGCCGAGACGGAAGCCAGCATCCGCCAGCTGCTCACCGAGGCGGGGCAGACCAACCTGCCGCCCGCCCTCACCTCGGTGCGCACGGTCGGCGTCGAGGTGCAGGCCGACTGGAACGACCTGCGTACCGAAGAAACCTACGTCGGCGCGGCGCGCGCGCAGCGTTTCGTGTCGCCCGGCGGCATGTCCCGCGGTCGCCAGCACACCTACGCCGCCCCGAAAGACCTCTCGAATGGCGACTGGGGTCTCGCGGGCGACTGGACGGTCGGCAACGAGTCCGCGCTGGCGAACGGCGCCGGCGCACGCATCGTGTTCCGGTTCCACGCGCGCGACGTCAACCTCGTGATGGGCCCCTCCGCCGCGGGCAAGCCGGTGCGTTTCCACGTGCTCGTCGACGGCAAGCCGGTCGGCGCCGACCACGGCGTCGATCTGGATGCGGACGGCCGCGGCACCGTGACGGTGCCGCGCATGTACCAGCTCGTCCGCCAGCAGAAGGCGATCCAGGATCGCACGGTGGAGATCGTCTTCGACGATCCGGGCGTGCAGGCGTACTCGTTCACCTTCGGCTAGCGGTAGGTGGAAGCGGCCTCGGCCGCGACGCCCCCCCCTGTGGGAGCGGCCTTGGCCGCGATTTGGGTGCTCGCCACCACCCCCATCGCCCGCAGGCCGGCTCCGACCGGAAAACGTCAGCGCTTCACCTGCCCCGCCCTCAGCGGAATATCGCGCAACCCCCACGCGATCGCGAAACCGATCGCCATCACGACCGCCGCCACCTGGTACACGGTGTGCAACGACGCACCGAACGCGTGCAGGTAGCGTTCGTGGATGGCCGGCGGCATCGCGCGCACGGCGTCGGGGCTGAAGGATCGCGGCGTCGCGGCCTGACCGGCGAACAGGTCCTGCATGCGCGACCGCAGCCCGTTGGTGAAGATCGCGCCGAAGGCCGACACGCCGATCGAGCCGCCGATGGAACGGAACAGCGTGACGCCCGACGTCGCGACACCCAGGTACTTCGCCTCCACGCTGTTCTGCGTCGCGAGGATCAGCACCTGCATCACCATGCCCAGACCGAGGCCGAGGAACCCGGCGTACAGATAGATCAGGAAGATCGGGTCGCCATCGCCCACCGTGGCGAGCAGCAGCAGGGCACCGGTGGCGATGAAGCAACCCGCGATCGGAAACATGCGATAGCGACCGAAACGACTGATCAGACGGCCACTGACGATCGAACTGAGCACGACACCGCCCATCAGCGGCAGCAGCTGCAGCCCCGCGCCCGTCGGCGATACACCCTTCACCACCTGCAGATAGAGCGGCAGGAACGTGGTGGCGCCGAACAATGCGGCACCTACGAAGAAGCCGACGAGGCTGCACAACAGGAACGTTCGGTGACCGAACAGATGCAACGGAATGATCGGCTCCGCCGCGACGCTCTCCTCGTAGACGAAGCCCACGATGCCGACCACGGCGAAGGCCAGGATGAACCACAGCTCGGGCGCGTCCCACGGCAGCATCGTGCCGCCTTCGGTCGTGAACAGGATCAGGCACGTCAGCGCCAGCGTGAGCCAGCCCGCGCCCCAGTAGTCGATGGTGTGGCGCACCTGGCGGGCGTGCGGGTGGAACACCGCCGCGATCACCGCCACGCACAGCGCGCCGAGCGGGATGTTGACGAAGAAGATCCAGCGCCACGACAGGTGATCGACCATGAAGCCGCCCATCAGCGGCCCGATGACCGTCGCCAGCCCGTACACGCCGCCGAACAGGCCCTGGTACTTGCCGCGATCCGCCGGCGGGATCACGTCGCCCACCGACGCCATGGTGACCACGAGCAGACCGCCACCGCCGAGCCCCTGCAACGCGCGGGTGAGGATCAGCTGGGTCATGTCCTGTGCCAGGCCGCAGAGCACCGAACCGACGAGGAAGATGACGATCGCCGTCTGCAGCACGATCTTGCGCCCGAACAGGTCGCCGAACTTGCCGTACAGCGGCACGACCACCGTGGAACTGAGCAGGTACGAGGTCACGACCCAGGAAAGGCGATCGAAGCCGCCGAGTTCGTTGACGATCGTCGGCAGCGCCGTCGACACGATCGTCTGGTCGAGAGCGGCCAGCAGCATCACCAACATCAGCGTGGCGAAGAGCAGGCGCAGCGACGGCGGCCGCGGTGCGTCCGTCGCGACGGTCGCCGGGGCGATGGCCTCCCGCGCGACGGCGGGCGGCGGAGCGAGTTCGGTCGTCACGCGGGCTGGCCTGCAATTAATTAAGTGATGCATTAATATAGGCCCGGGCGTTACCTTCGTCAATCGAGGGGCTCCGCCGGGCCTTCACAGCGCCGAACAGGACACCGCATGACCAGGACTTCCACTCGTCGGGGCAGACCACCGGGCCGGCCGCCGCTCCAGGCCGATGGGCCGGACCAGCGCGAGCGACTGATCGGCATCGCGCTCGCGCTGTTCGCCCGCAACGGCTACGCCGAGACGACGCTCGCCGCGATCGCCCGCGAGGCGGGCATGACGCCGGCCGCGGTCCACTACTATTTCCGCACGCGCGAGCAGCTGTTCGAAACCATCTTCGACGAGCGCATCGTGCCGATGCGTGCCCGGGTCGACGCCATTTTCCAGGAGCACGCCGACGATCCCGTCGCCGCCTTCACGCGGCTGGCCGAGCGTTTCGTGGACGTGGCCGTGGAACAGCCGTGGATCGGCCCGGTGCTCTTCACCGAACTGCTCAGCGGCAATGACCTGTTCAAGCAGCACATGCGCGAACGGACGGACCCGACACGGTTCTCCGCCCTGCTCGCCGCGATCCGCCGCTGGCAGGAGGAAGGCCGGCTCAATCCGGACCTCGATCCCGCGCTGCTGATGACGACGCTACCGAGCCTCACGTTCCTGCCCATGGCCGCGCTGCGGAAATGGGCCGACGATCCGGCGCGGCGCCACATCGACGCGGGCGTCATCGCGCGACACGCGGTCGCGCTCCTGTCGCAAGGCCTGCAACCGCCCAGGGCGTAGAATGTCCGCTTTGTGCCGGAGCATCCCCTTGGCCTTTCCCTACTCCCTCGTCATCTTCGATCTCGACGGCACGCTCGTCGACAGCGTGAAGGACATCGCCGAATCGGTTAACCGCACGCTGCGCGACTGGAAACTGCCGACGCGGGACGAGGCCACCATCGAGCGCTGGATCGGCGAAGGCTCCCGCCGGCTGATCACCTATGCCTTCAGGGACGCCGGCAGCGACGCGGACATCGACGACGTGATGCCCGGCTTCCTCGTGCATTACAAGGAGACCGCGCTCGACGCGGTCGCGTACGACGGCGTGGTCGACACGCTCGCGGCGCTGCACGCGCAGGGTGTGAAGGTCGCCGTGTGCACGAACAAGAACGAAGAATTCGTGCGCCCGCTGCTGGAGGTGCGCGGCATGCTGCCGTACGTCGACGGCATCGTCGGCGGCAACACGATGCCCGAACGCAAGCCCAGTGGCGTGCCGTTGACCTGGCTGGCGAACCAGGCCGGCGTCGCCGTCGCCGATACGCTGATGGTGGGCGATTCGGAAAGCGACATGCTCGCGGCGCACGATGCGGGCACCGCGCTGGTCATGGTCACGTATGGCTACCGCAAGGAGCTCGACCTCGCCAGCGCAGGGGCCGTGGCACTCATCGATCGCATGCCCGACCTGCTCGGGATCACGCGCCCGCGATAGCCGCCGCGATGAGGGCCACGTCGTCGGCGATGCCGAAGTCCGGCGGTGCCGAGTAGCCGAACCGCACCACGACGAGCCGCTGCGACGGCACGATGTAGATCCGCTGGCCCATCGTGCCGCTCGCGAAGAAACCGTCCTTGGGAAAGCCCGCCGCCACGCGGCGCGCCGCGAATTCGCTGGGGCCGTCGTTCGTCCAGAAGCCCGCGCCGTATGGCGTGCCCAGCGTCGACCGGCGCGACCACGCCACCCACCCCTCCGGCAGGATGCGATGGCCGTCGGGCGCCACGCCGTCGCGCAGGTAGAGCATGCCGAGACGCGCATAGTCGCGCGCGCTGGCGTACACGAACGTCGACCCGACGAACGTGCCCTGCCCGTCGGATTCCATGACGACGTCGCCCATGCCGAGCGGACCGAACAGCTCGCGGCGAGCGAAGGCGCGCAGGCCACCGGGGCCACCGCCGACCTTGTCCGCGATCAGGCGGTCGAGGAGCAAGGTATCCGCCGAGGTGTACTCGAACGTCTTTCCGGGCGGCTCCTTCGCCGGCAACCCGGCCGCGAAACCGGCCATGTCGGCGTGCAGGAACTGCATGCGTGCCACCGGGCTGAAGGCGGACTCCGCTTCCTCGGCGGCAAGACCGCTGCGCATTCGCATCAGGTCCTCGATGGTGATCGACGCACGCGGGTCGCCCGGCGTGCGCCACTCGGGAGCGTCGAGCGGGCGATCCACCCGCACCTGCCCTCTCCCCGCCAGGATTCCGAGGAACGCGTTGGTGAACGACTTCGCCACGGAGAAGCTCAGCAACGGCGTGCGTTCGTCGACGCCATCGGCGTAGCGCTCGGCGATCACGCGTCCGTCCCTGACCACCACCACGGCCTTCACGCGTTTGACGGGTGCGCCCGGCGTTTCGGCGAACACGCGATCGATGGCGGCGGCGAGACCGGGCTGGCTGGCGGCCACGCGATGGTCCGGCGCCAGACCGTCGGCGGCGGGCTGCCACCGATCCGTCGCTGGCGTCAGCGGCCGGTTGCCGGGCAACGCGAGGCGACAGCCGTGTCCCGGGGTGAAATCGGCACGGGCAAGCGTGCGGAAGGGGCCATCGACGTCGACGCGACGCCCCTCGCGCGACACCTGGGGCGTGAGCAGACTTCCGGCGAACGAACCGATCACCGGCACCACGAGTTCGTCGTACGTGCGCGACGGATCCTGTCCACCGACGAAGGTCATGGAGCAGACGTGGTGCGCGGCCACGCCGGCGGCGACGCGCAGGGCGTCGGTGGCCGTCCGGATGCCGATCCAGGCGCCTCCGAGGCAGACCGCGGCGATGGCGACGGCGACGAGCGTGCGATGACGGGTCATGTGTGATCCTCCGTGGTGGGGAGGAAGCATGCCTTCGCGCCTGAGCGTCCGGATCGTCCGTGGGGACGAAGGCCGGCCGCGCAGGGACGAACGCGGGTCGCTAGAGCGCGATGGACGCCGGCAGCGCCGCGAGGTAACGACGCGTCCACGTCACGCGCGCGCCGTCGACCATCAGCAGCCGCCGCTCGCCATCGGGCCACGGCTGCACCTGCCGGATGGCGTCGAGCCGTACGATCGTCGAGCGATTCACGCGCGCGAAGCGGCCGGGATGCAGGCGCGCCAGCATGGCATCGAGGGTGCCGCGCAAACGGCGCGGCGTGCCGTCGACATAGGCGTGGAGGTAATTACGGTCGGATTCGAACCGGTCGATGCGCTCCACGGGCACGAGTTCGGCGGTGTCGCCACTCGGCAGCAACACGCGTTCGAGGTAATGCGCCGCTCGCGGCGCCCCGTCGATGAGGCCGTCGAGCCGCCCTTCGATACCCAGCGCCGGCTTCACCTTCGCGCACAGTCGCTCGATGGCCCGCGCGAAACGTTCCGGGCCGACGGGCTTCAGCAGGTAATCGAACGCGTGCACTTCGAACGCGCGCACCGCCTCGTCGTCGTGCGCCGTGACGAACACGACCTCCGCGGGCAGCGGATCGCCGAGCACCTGCAGCAGTCCGAAGCCGTCCATGCCGGGCATCGTGATGTCGAGGAAGACCACGTCGGGCCGCTCGCGATGGATCAGGGCGACCGCCGAGGGCCCGTCGACGGCCTCGCCGACCCAGCGCACGCCGTCGTTCTCGGCCAGCAGCCGGCGCAGCTTGGCGCGGGCGGGCGCTTCGTCGTCGACGACTATCGCGCGCAGGCTCACGCGGCCTCCCATCGACGCGCGGGCAGCCAGACCGTGACGACGCTGCCGCCCTCCGCCACGGGTTCGAGCCGGACGCCGGCGTCGTCGCCATAGAGGTGGCGCAGACGCGCGCCCACGTTGCCGAGGCCGATGCCATGCCCGGCGCGCACGGTATCGACACCCCCGGCATCGCGCACGCGAACGGTGAGACGCCCGGCCTGGCGCGTGGCATCGATACGCACGCTCCGGTCGTCGCCACTGCCGCCGTGCTCGATCGCGTTCTCCACGAGCGGCTGGAGCAGCAGGAACGGAACGCGCAGCTCATGGAGCGACGGGTCGTCGTCGAGCACCACGTCCAGCCCCTCGCCGAAGCGCGCACGCTGGATGTCGGTGTAGAGGGACACGAGCCGCCATTCCTCGGAAAGCGAGTGTTCCTGGGCTTTCGCGGACAGCGTCGCGCGCAGCAGCTCGCCGATGCGCGAAAGCATCTCGTCGGCGATCCTCGGACGCTCGTACATCAGCTCCGACACCGCGTTGAGCGTGTTGAACAGGAAATGGGGATTGAGCTGCAGCCGCAGGGCCTCGAGACGCGCTTCGGACAGCGCGGCTTCCAGCTGCACCGCGCGCAGTTCGCGCGCCTTGCCCTCGCGATACCGCGCGAAGAGCCAGAAACCGGCGACGATCACCACGTAGAAGAAGAGCTGGGTCGGCACTTCCATCAGGTAGTGCCACACGTCCGGCGCGTACGCGTAATCGGGAAGGTTCGCCACCCGGAAGACGATCTGGCGCAACCCGATCATGAGGCTCGCCTGCGCGATCGAGAGGCCGGCGAAGATGCCCACGTGCGCGTACCACGTCCATCGGACGCGACGCAGCGCGGAGAACAGGAGGGGCAGGAACGCGCCGAAACTCAACGAGCCGGTCAGTTCCTCGAGGAGCTTGGGAAGGTACGGCGTGACGTGGTCGTTGGCGACACCGACCAGATAACGATTGGTCGCGCGCAGGAAGGCGATGGCGACAAGCAGGACGAGCCACAGCAACGCGCCGCGACGACGCCAGAAGGACCGCCGCCGGTCCGCGGAATACGCGCTATCCATGTCGACACGAGCCCCCTCGTTCCGGTGCGCCCCGTACCGGGTGCACATCCCCTGCCGGCCCTTATACCAGAGCCGGCAGGGAGGTGGGTGTACGTCAGGCGGCGCGCTTCGGCAGCACCCAGTCGGGGCGGATGAAGTGGCAGGTGTAACCGTTGGGGTACTTCTCCAGGTAATCCTGGTGCTCGGGTTCGGCTTCCCAGAAGGCGCCGGCCGGCTCGATCGAGGTCACGACCCTGCCCGGCCACAGGCCCGACGCGTTCACGTCGGCCACCGTGTCTTCCGCGACCGCTTTCTGCGCGTCGTCGAGGTAGAAGATCGCCGAACGGTAGCTGAGGCCGATGTCGTTGCCCTGCCGGTCCTTCGTCGTCGGATCGTGGATCTGGAAGAAGAACTCCAGCACCTTGCGGTAGCTGAGCTTCGCCGGATCGAACTCGATCTCGATGCCTTCGGCATGCGTGCCATGGTTGCGGTAGGTGGCGTTCGGCACGTCGCCGCCCGTGTAACCCACGCGCGTGGAGATCACGCCAGGCTGCTTGCGGATCAGGTCCTGCATGCCCCAGAAGCAGCCACCGGCGAGGATCGCTTTCTCGGTCTTGCCAGTCATGCGGCACCTCCCTTCGTGTTGGCGAACAGGCTGGCGTACTGGCCGTAGCCTTCCTTTTCGAGGTCGGCGACAGGCACGAAACGCAGCGACGCGGAATTGATGCAGTAACGCAGGCCGCCCCGGTCGCGCGGGCCGTCGGGGAAGACGTGGCCCAGGTGACTGTCGGCGTGCGTCGAACGCACCTCAGTGCGGACCATGCCGTGGGTCGTGTCCGTCTTTTCCAGCACGTGCTCGCTTTCCAGCGGGGTGGTGAAGCTTGGCCAACCGCACCCGCTGTCGAACTTGTCGAGGGACGAGAACAGCGGCTCGCCCGACACGATGTCCACGTAGATGCCTTCGTCGTGGCTATCGTGGAACGCGTTGTGGAACGGGCGCTCCGTCGCGCTCTCCTGCGTCACGCGGAACTGCTCCGGCGTGAGGCGCGAAAGGGCTTCGGGCGTCTTGCGATACTCGGACATGATGGCCTCCTGAGGGGACATGAGACGAACGCCTTATGGGGGGTGCGACACCCCTGTGCGGCACTCTCCCCATAATGCGGGCGATCGTCTTGTATGCAATGGAGACGGATCTCAGGCGGCGTCGTCTTCCACCCAGGCATGACCCGCCTGACGAAGCAGTTCGCGGGCCGATTCCGGCCCCCAGGTGCCCGCCTCGTAAGTGTCGGGACCAACGGTGTCGTCGCGCCAGCCTTCCAGGATCGGCGTCACCCAGCGCCACGCGGCTTCGGTCTCGTCCTTGCGCACGAACAGCGCCGGGCTGCCCTTCACGGCGTCGAGCATCAGGCCCTCGTACGAGTCGCGGTAGCGGATGCGGTCCGGCTCGCCGAGGCGCGACAGCGCGTCGACTTCGTCGAGGCCGAAGCTGTTGCCGGGCTGCTTGACGAAGAGCGGCAGCGTGACGCTCTCGTTCGGCTGCACGCGGATCACGAGGCGGCTGCCCGGGCGGGCTTCGCCGAACAGCCCCGGCTCGCCGGCGCGGAACTGGATCACGACCTCCGTGACCTTCTCGGGCATGCGCTTGCCCGAGCGCAGGTAGAACGGCACGCCGCGCCAGCGCGGCGTATCGATTTCCGCCTTGAGCGCGACGAAGGTCTCGGTGTTGCTCGGCGTTTCGCCGGGAAGTTCTTCGCGATAGGCGGGAACGGTCCTGCCACCCGCCGTGCCGGCCACGTACTGGCCGCGCGACACGTTGGCGCGCAGGTTCGTGCGATCCAGCGGCTTCAGCGACGTCAGCACGCGCACTTTCTCGTCGCGCAGCGCATCGGCTTCCAGCGACGCCGGACGCTCCATCGCGACCACGGTGAGCACCTGCAGGAGGTGGTTCTGGATCATGTCGCGCAGCGCGCCCGAGCCGTCGTAGTAGCCGCCGCGGCCTTCGAGGCCGACGGTTTCCGCCGCGGTGATCTGCACGTACTCGATCGACTCGTGGTCCCACATCCGCTCGAGCATCGGGTTGGCGAAACGCAGCGCGATGATGTTCTGCACGGCTTCCTTGCCGAGGTAATGGTCGATACGGAAAATGCTGTTCTCGGGGAAATGGCGACCGACGCCCTCATTGACCTTGCGGGCGGTTTCCAGATCGGTGCCGATCGGCTTTTCGAGCACGATGCGCGAGGTGTCCGTGCGCAGGCCCTTCTCGTCCACGTTGCGCGCGATGTCGCCGTAGAGGTCGGGCGCCGTCGCGAGGTAGAACACACGGACGCGCGCGTCCGGCGCCGGACCGGATGCCAGGAGCGTCTTCAGGCCCTCCCAGTTACCCGTCGGGTCCGCGCCGTTGAGGCTCACGTAATGGACCATCGCCAGAAACCGGTCGACGGTCGCGTCGACCAGCTCGTCGGCACGCACGTGCTCGCCCAGCGCCTTGCGTGCCCGCTCGCGATACGAGGCGTCGTCGAGCGGCGACCGCGCCGTGCCGACGATGCGCGAATCGGCGGGCACCTGTCCTTCGGCGAAACGGCGATAGAGCGCCGGCAGCAGCTTGCGCATCGTGAGGTCGCCGGTGGCGCCGAAGATGACGTAATCGAAGGTGTCGACGGGTTCGAGCGGGATCGAAGGGGCATTCATGGCGAGGGTCCGGTAGCTGAAGAGGCGGTAGTCCGCCGTACCGACCCTCAATGCGGCGCACCGGGCGCGATTCAAGTGTTGCAATGCGGAAAAAACGTTAACCCGTACGCACAAGTGTTATTCCCGTGCGGTGCGTTCCGGGTCGAGGTCGTAGAGATCGGGGTGCAGGAACGGCGCCATGGCCAGCACCATCGCCTGCGTGTAGGCGGATTCGCGGGTCGCGTGGCCATTGGTGACCAGCCCGATGGCCCCGCCCTGCTGCTTGATGTTCACGGTGCCGAACAGGCGGTCCATGACGTCGCCCAGTTCCTCGCCCTCGAGCAGCGCTTCGTACACGGCCGGCGGCAGGGGCAGCCACGCGCTGCAGCCCACCGACACGTCGGCACCGTGGGCGATGGCCACGTAACCGAAGGTGCCGGGACCATCCTGCGTCACGTCGACGCCGCCTTCGAGCGCGACGTAGAAGTCCGCGTCGCCATGCTGGCGGCAGAAGTTCATGCGGTTCAACGCGCCCTCGCGAGTCTCTGCCGACGTCATGGGCTGGTCGGGAACGCCCGACGGGGCGTGCATGCCTTCGCACTCGACGAGGCGGCCCGGGAACAAGGGCGCGAGCGCGCTACGCACCGCGCCGACCTTCACCGGGTTGCGCGAACCGACGAGCACGCGGATCGGGGCGGTATCGTGCGACATCAGCCCGACAACGCGTCGTCGACCATGGCCTGCGCTTCGGCGAGCACCTTCTGGAGGTGTTCCTCGCCGCGGAAGCTTTCGCCGTACACCTTGTAGATGTCTTCGGTGCCGGAAGGACGTGCCGCGAACCAGCCCTGCGCCGAACTCACCTTGATGCCGCCGATGCGCTGGCCGCCGGCTTCGTTCGTCACGCCGACGATCGGGTCGCCCGCGAGCGACGTCGAGGTGACCTGGCGCGGCTCGAGCTTCGAGAGCATCGCCTTCTGCGCGTGGCTGGCCGGCGCGTCGATGCGCGAATTGGCGGGATCGCCGAGCTTCGCGGTGATGCCCGCGTAGATCTCGCCCGGATCCCTGCCGAGCCGCGCGGTCATCTCGCCGGCGAGCAACGCGGCGGCGAGGCCATCCTTGTCCGTGGACCACGCCGACGCGTCCTTCGCCAGGAACGACGCGCCCGCGCTCTCCTCGCAGCCGAAGCCGAGGCTGCCGTCGAAGAGCCCGGAAACGAAGTACTTGAAGCCCACCGGCACCTCGCGCAGCGGACGACCGAGGTCGTGCGCGATGCGGTCCAGCAGGCCGGTGCTGACGGCCGTCTTGCCGACGGCGGCATCCGCGCGCCAGCCCGGACGATTCTGGAACAGGTACCACGCGGCGGCCGCGAGATAATGGTTGGCCGGCATCAGCCCCTTGCTGGGCGCGACGACGCCGTGGCGATCGTGATCGGTGTCGCACGCGAACGCCACGTCGAACCGGTCCTTCAGGCCGATCAGGCGCTGCATGGCGTACGAGGACGAGGGATCCATGCGGACCTTGCCGTCCCAGTCGAGCGACATGAACGAGAACGTGGGGTCGACGACTTCGCTGACGACCGTGAGGTTCAGGCCGTAGCGCTCGCCGATGGCGGCCCAGTAATGCACGCCGGCGCCGCCGAGCGGATCGACGCCCATGCGCACGCCGCTGGCGCGGATCACGTCGAGGTCCAGCACGTTGTCCAGATCTCCGACGTATTGCTGCAGGAAGTCGAAGGACTTCGTCGTGCCCGCCTTGATCGCGCGATCGAACGGCATGCGGCGCACGTCGCACAGGCCGCCTTCGATCAGCTCGTTGGCCCGCTTCGCGATCCAGCCGGTGGCATCGGTGTCCGCCGGGCCGCCGTGCGGCGGGTTGTACTTGATGCCGCCACTGTCGGGCGGATTGTGCGACGGCGTGATCACGATGCCGTCGGCTTCGCCGCGCTCGCGCCCGCGGTTGTGCATGAGGATCGCGTGCGACACCGCCGGCGTGGGGGTGAATTCGCCGTCCGCCGACACGAACGTGGGCACCTCGTTGGCCGCCAGCACTTCCAGCGTGCTGCGGAACGCCGGCTGCGACAACGCATGGGTATCGATGCCGACGTAGACCGGGCCGTCCACGCCCTGCGTGCGGCGGTATTCGCAGATGGCCTGCACCACCGCCAGCACGTGCCATTCGTTGAACGAACGGTCGAAGGAGACGCCGCGGTGCCCCGAGGTACCGAACGCGACCCGCTGCTCGGGCACGGAGGGGTCGGGGCGAAGGTCGGTATACGCGGCCACGAGGGCGTCGATGTCGACCAGCTTGCCTTCCGTCGCCGGTTTTCCCGCGAGCGGGCTGATATGGGCACTCACCGATGCTTACTCCTCGTACTGGTCGTCGCGCCGCGCGCGTCGGGCGCGGCATTGTAGGCCGGGCGTCCGGCCCCGGGTGTCAAGCGGGCGTGCATGCCACGCCCGGCGATCCGGAAGTCCCAAGCATACGATGCGTTTTCCGATTTCTTCCATGTCCGGACGCGTCCGGCACGGTTATCGTGACGGTGTCGAGCGTTCGGGACTACAGACGCAGGCGATCGATGTACTCGAAAATCTCGGCCTCCATTTCCAGGCCGAGCTTGCGCATCGCGTTTTTCTTCTGCTGGCTGACGGTCGACATGCCGCGGCCGGTGACCCTGGCGATGTCGGTGATGCTGTTTCCCGCGGCGAACAGGCGCAGAATGGTGAGTTCGCGCGGCGACAGATCGGCCAGTGTCCCCGATTTACCCATCGGCTCGCCCTGCGGCGCGCCGATCACTTCGCGAACGGAGGCTCCGAGGTAAACATGGTCAGACACGATCTTCACGAGCGCCTCGGGGATTTCCCGCGCGTCGCCCGATTTGCCGATGAGGCCGCGCACGCCCGTCCCCATGATCTCGCGATACAACGCGGGGTTGGCCAGCGTGGTGATCACCATCACCGGCAGGTCGGGATACGTCTGCCGCACCTCGCGCAGCAGCGCGAAGCCGTCGAGGCCCGCACCGGGCATGCTGAAATCGGTGATGAGCGCGTCACACGGCGTGTCGGCCAGCACGGACAGCAACTCCTCGGGCGACTGCGCTTCGCCGACCACCGTCGCGAGGCCGTCCCTGGCGAGGGCCAGGCTGAGCCCTTTCAATACGACGGGGTGATCGTCCGCCAGAATGACGCGGTAGACCATTCGATCCATCCTTATCCTGCTTGTCCAGTCCGTGGCGGGCGGGTCTGTCGCGCCGTCGACGGGGGGCAGAGTTGAGCACATCGCGCCTTGCGACGCCACTGCGCCGGCGTATCGCATCGCTGTTATCCGCTTGCCGTGGTATCGGCTTCCGCGCACGCCTGCGCGAATGCGGAACGCTTCCCCAGCTTCTCGCGACGCTGGGCCGCCACTACGCGCACGAAGCGCGGGCCCGCGGCATGCGGCTCGAACTCGACATCGATCCTGCCCTCGCGCCGGATCTCTCCGGCCCCATCGTTCCGCTCGGCGACGCGCTGCGCCTGCTGCTCGACCGCTCGCTCACGCGACGTACCTGGCGCGTCGCGCTGCACGTGGACGTCGTGGGCGACGACGCGAGCTCGCAGATCGTGCACTTCACCGTCGCCGACGAGAACACGGCGGACACGCGCGACGGCGACGAGCGCCTTCGTGCCGCGTCCGCCGCGATCGCCCCGTTCGGCGGCACGATCCACGTGGAGTCCGGTGGCGACATCGGCAGCCGCGCCATCGTCGAAGTCGGCTTCGATCTGCCCCGCCCCGCGCCGCGCATCGACGTCGCGTCGCTGCGCGACACCCTGGGCGGCGATGCCGCGTTGCGCGAGGTCATCGCCGCGCTCGACGAGGCCCTGAGTCGCGACCTGGCCGGCCTCGACGCCCTGCTGGACGCACCCGGCGTGTCCTCGCTGGGCGCCTGGCTTCATCGCGTATCCGGCGCGCTCGGCATGGCCGAAGCCAGCGAACTGGCACGCATCGGCCTGGCGCTCGAGCGCGACCTGCGACGTGGTCGCGATGCCCAGCTGGACCGCGCCATACGCCGCTTCGCCCGCGACGCCTCGCACGTGCTGGAAACGCTTCGCGAGCACGCCACACCGATAGGCTATAGTCCCGCTTCGTGAGCACCGTTACCGTCAACCACGACACCCCGGGCGATCCGCTGCGCGACTTCGTCGACGCGCATCCGCGGCTGTTCGTGCTGACGGGTGCCGGCATCAGCACCGATTCGGGCATTCCCGACTACCGCGACGATCAGGGCGCGTGGAAGCGCAGCCCACCCATGACCCTGCAGATGTTCATGAGCGGCCCGCCGGCCCGGGCCCGTTACTGGGCGCGCGGCATGATCGGCTGGCGCCACTTCGCCGCGGTGGCGCCGAACGTCGCGCACCGTGCGCTCGCCGCGATGGAGCGCGCGGGCCGCATCGAGCTCCTGCTGACGCAGAACGTCGACGGCCTGCACGAGCGTGCGGGCAGCATCAACGTCGTCGACCTGCACGGACGGCTCGATCGGGTGCGCTGCATGCAGTGCGGCGACATCAGCACACGCGAGGCGATGCAGCGCCGCCTGATGGACGCCAACCCGGCGTGGCTCGCACTGCAGGCGACGATCGCGCCGGATGGCGACGCCGACCTCGACGGTGTCGACTTCTCCGCCTTCCATATTCCTCCCTGCACGATCTGCGGCGGCATCCTCAAGCCCGACGTCGTGTTCTTCGGCGAGAACGTGCCGCGCGCACGTGTCGACACCGCGTGGGCCCACCTCGCGCGCGCCGATGCGATGCTCGTGGTGGGCTCGTCGCTGATGGTGTACTCGGGGTATCGCTTCGTGCTCGAAGCCTCGCGGCGCGGACTGCCGATCGCCTCGGTGAACTTCGGCGTCACGCGTGCCGATGCGCTGATCTCGCTGAAGGTCGAACGCTCCTGCGCCGACGCGCTCGCGCCCTGGGCCGACGCCTAGCGCCTGGCGCGGAAGAACGCCCGCAACATGTCGCCGGCCGCTTCGGCGTCGAGACCGCCGACGACGTCCACGCGATGGTTGTGTCGTGGCGAGATCAGCGTGTCGAACACGCTGCCGGCGGCACCCGTCTTCGGATCCGTGGCGCCGAACACCACGCGGCCCACGCGCGCGTGCACCATCGCCATGGCGCACATCGCGCACGGCTCCAGCGTCACGTAGAGCGTCGCACCGGGAAACCGGTAGTTGGACACCGCCTGCCCCGCGGCGCGCAGGGCCTGGATCTCGGCGTGCGCGGTGGGATCGTTGAGCGTGATGTTGCGGTTCCAGCCTTCGCCGACCACCTGCCCGTCCATCACCAGTACCGCGCCCACGGGCACTTCGCCCTCGGCGTCGCGCGCGTGGGCGGCCAGCGCCAGCGCGCGCGCCATCCACGCGCGATCGGCGTCGGAGAACACGGGATCGTGGACGAAGGGCGTCGGGTCGGGCGGCAAGGTCGTGTCCGGTCGGGCGAAGCGCGGATTCTACGGCAGCTGGCGGCGGACGATGTCCCACAGACGTTCGACGTATCCCGCGGCCCGCTCCGCCGGCACGTTCGTGACGCCGAGGATCAGGCCGTGTCGCGACACGTCGCCGCTGTACCAGGGCGACAGCGGTACCGGCGAAAGGTCGACCTCCAGCGCCGCCTGCACCACCGTGAGGTCGTCGACACCGTCGGGCAATCGGGCGATCACCGACAACCCCGTCGCGTCGTGCGGCACGCCGAGACGTTGCAGCGCGTTCGAAAGCGCCGCCCGGCGCTCGGCATACGCGCGCTTCATCCGGCGCAGGTGCCGCAGGTAGTGGCCGTCGTGCATGAACGCCGTCAACGCGTGCTGCAGGATCGGTGGCGGCGCCGGGTCCAGGGTGCCCACGACTTCGCCGATCGCGCCGATCAGGTCGTGCGGGACCACGAGGTAACCGACACGCAACGCCGGCGCCATCGTCTTGCTGAAGCTGCCGATGTGGATCACGCGGCGCGCGTCCATCGATGCGAGCGCGGGCGCCGCATGGCGCGCGAGCTGGAGCTCGCCGAGGTAATCGTCTTCGATCACCCAGCGGTCGCCCGAGTGCGCCCAGTCGAGCAACGCATGCCGTCGTTCGAGCGACAGGGGCATGCCGAGCGGAGCCTGTTGCCCCGCCGTCACGAGCGCGACCGCGGCGTCGGGGGCACGGCGGATACCCTCGGCCACGACCAGGCCCTCCTCGTCGACGGGCACGGGCACCGGCGTGACGCCCGCCCAGCCCAGCGCGGTGCGCGCGAAGGGATAGCCCGGGTCTTCCACCCACGCCGCCGCGCCGTGCAGCTTCAGCGCACGCAGCACGATGCTGCACGCTCCCGCATAGCCGTGGGTGACGAAGACCTGCGCGGGATGGCAGGCGAAACCGCGTGCCACCGCCAGGTAACCGGCGATCTCGGCCCGCAGCTCCGGCTCGCCCCGTGCGTCGGGATAGCCGAGGGGACCGATCGATCGCGCCGCGTGGGCGAGCATGCGCGACCAGAGCGTCGCGGGAAACAGATCGGCGGCAGGTACACCCACCTGGAACGGCATCGGCCGGATCGCTCCGGCCGGAAACGCGCCGAGCGACGACTGACCCCGGACGGGCTCGGTGGCCGGTCGGGTCGCCGGCGGTCGACGCGCAACGCGCGTACCCGCGGCACCGGAAGGCACCACGAACTGGCCATCGGCCAATCGCTCGTAGGCCGCGCGCACCGTGCCGCGCGCGACGCCCAACTGCGCGGCCAGATCGTTCCACGAGGGCAACCGCGCACCCGGTGCGAGACGCCCGTCGCGGATCGCGGCCCGGATGCCGTCCGCGATCTGTCCGGACAACGACTGTCGCCCGCCGCGATCGAGCTGTATGCCGAAGGACCCGTCCATGGAGGGATGGTACATCCGCGGCGACCGATCTTGGCTCTTTCCCGTGTCCCGAGCCGGGCGCACGATAACCCCTGTCCTCCCCACCCACCCTCTGGAGTCACGAGCATGAGCAAGCGCATCAACTACATGAAAGCCGCGCCGGACAGCGTCAAGGGCCTTATCGCGGTCCATGGCTACCTCGCCCAGAGCGGTCTGGACGGGAATCTGGTGGACCTGGTCTATCTGCGGGTCTCCCAGATCAACAACTGCGCGTACTGCATCGACATGCACTCGCAGGATCTGGTGAAGCACGGCGTGCCCTTCGAGAAGCTGATTCTCACGCCCGCGTGGCGCGAAGCCGGCGACGTGTTCACCGCGCGCGAACAGGCCGCGCTGGCGTGGGCCGAGTCGCTCGCCAACGTCGCCCAGACCGGCGTGCCGGACGAGGACTACGCCGCGGCGTCCGCCGAGTTCAACGAAAAGGAGCTGTCGGATCTCTCGGTGGCCATCGCCCTCATGAGCGCGTTCAACCGCCTCGGCGTCGCCTTCCGCAACACGCCGGCCGCGGCGTCGAAGCTGGCCCGCGCGGCCGCGTGACGCGCGTCAGCGGCGGAAGCATCCCGCCGTGTGGTCGTCGACGATCCCTACCGCCTGCATCCAGGCGTAGGTGATCGTCGGGCCGACGAACTTGAAGCCGCGCTTTTTCAGGTCTTTAGAGATCGTGACGGAGAGCGGCGTCTGCGCCGGCACGGTGCGCCCGTCGCCGCGCAACACCTTGCCGTCGGTGAACGACCAGCAATACGCGTCGAACGATTCGCCCTGCTCGCGCATGCTTTCGTAGATGCGCGCTCCGGCGATCGTCGCCTCGATCTTCGCGCGCGACCGGATGATGCCCGCATCGTCCAGCAGGCGGACGATGTCCTTTTCGCCGAAGCGGGCGACCTTCGCCGGATCGAATCCCTTGAAGGCCTTCCGGAAGTTCTCGCGCTTGCGCAGGATCGTGATCCACGACAGGCCGGCCTGGAAGCCCTCGAGCATCAGCTGCTCCCAGAGCATCCGCGAATCATGCAGCGGCACACCCCACTCGGTGTCGTGGTACGCGGTGTACAGCGGATCGCTGCCCGCCCACGCGCAGCGCTTCGGTTCCTTCGTCATGCCCGGCGTTTCCGTTGGTCGAGCCGAGCATGATCCCGCGTCCCGCCGGCGCGCGCCATCCGTCGCATGCGCGCCCTCAGAGACCGAGATCGGAAAGACCCGGGTGGTCGTCCGGGCGGCGACCCAGCGGCCAATGGAACTTGCGGTCGCTTTCCTTGATCGGCAGGTCGTTGATGCACGCGTAGCGATGGTGCATCTCGCCCTTCTCGTCGAACGCCCAGTTCTCGTTGCCGTAGGAGCGGAACCAGTTGCCGCTGTCGTCGTGCCATTCGTACGCGAAACGCACGGCGATCCGGTCGCCGGTGAAGGCCCAGAGTTCCTTGATCAGACGGTATTCGTGTTCCTTCGCCCACTTGCGGGTGAGGAACGCCACGATCTCCTCGCGGCCGTTGGCGAACTCGGCGCGGTTGCGCCATTTGCTGTCGGGGCTATACGCCAGCGAGACCTTCGCGGGATCGCGGCTGTTCCAGCCGTCCTCGGCAAGGCGGACTTTCTGCGTGGCGGTCTCGTGCGTGAAAGGTGGGAACGGTGCGGCCATGAGCGGAAGCCTCCTTGATGGGAGGCTTCACACTAATCGCAGGCGGTCCCGATGGATTGAACAAAATCAACGATAGGCACCGTCCTCGTCGCGCACCCAGGTCGGGGTCGCGCCCACCGGTCCGTTCACGCCGAACAGGTGGCGATGCTTCGACGGCTGCGAGCGCAGGTACTGCTTGGGCGGACGGACCGTCGCACCGAGTTCCGCCGCGGCGTGCCACGGCCAGCGCGGGTTGTAGAGCACCGCGCGCGCGATGGCGACCATGTCCGCATCGCCCGTGGCCACGATGGCCTCGGCCTGCTCGGGGCTCGTGATCAGGCCGACCGCCACGACGGGAATGGACACCGCCTGCTTCACCGCCCGCGCGTGGGGAACCTGGTAGCTCGGGCCCACGGCGATCTTCTGCGCTTCGTGCAGGCCGCCGGTGGAGACGTGGATGGCGTCGCAGCCACGGGCTTCCAGCGCCTTCGCGAAGGCCACCGTCTGTTCGATATCCCAGCCGCCGTCGACCCAGTCGGTGGCCGACACGCGCACCGTCACATTGCGATCGGCCGGAAACGCCGCGCGTACCGCGTCGAACACCTCGAGCGGAAAGCGCATGCGGTTCTCGAGCGAGCCGCCGTATTCATCGGTGCGCTGGTTCGACAGCGGCGAGAGGAACTGATGGAGCAGGTATCCGTGCGCGGCGTGGATCTGCACGAAATCGAGCCCGATGCGCGCCGCGCGCGTCGCCGCGGTGGCGAAAGCGTCGCGGATACGGATCATGCCCTCGCGGTCGAGCGCGACCGGTGCGTGCGTGCCGTGGGTGAACGGGATGGCCGACGGCGCCACCGTCTGCCAGCCATGCTCGTGGTCGGGAGCGATCTGATGCCCGCCGGCCCACGGCAGCTCGGTCGAGGCCTTGCGGCCCGCGTGGGACAGCTGCACGCCGATGCCGGCATCCGACCAGCGGCGCACGCTCTCGAGGGTGGACGCCATCGCGGCCTCGGTCGCGTCGTCGTAGAGGCCGACGTCGCCCCACGTGATGCGGCCTTCCGGCAGCACCGCGCTCGCTTCGATCGTGAGCAGGGCCGCGCCGGACATCGCCAGCTGACCCAGGTGGATATGGTGCCAGTCGTTCATCAGGCCGTTCTCGGCCGAGTACTGGCACATCGGCGCGATGACGATGCGATTGGCCAGTTCGAGGTTACGCACGCGGATAGGTGAAAAGAGCGCGGAATGCGCCATGGGGATTCCTTGGATGAAGGGAGGCGGAGCGCGACGCGCCGACACAGGGTTCCCCATGACGGCACGCGCGGGATTGGCGATTTCTATCGATCGATGGGCAGCGGGGCATCCGGCGAGACCAGGCCCTGCTCGCGCATGTGGACCCAGAAATCGGCGGGGATGGCGGTATTGAGCGCGGCATGGTCCTCACGGATGCGTTCCGGCTTGCTGGCGCCCGGGATGACCGCGGCGACGGCCGGATTGGCCAACGAGAACTGCAGCGCCGCGGCCTTGATCGGCACGTCGAAGCGCGCGGCCGTGGCCTTGATCTTCTCGACACGTGCGACGATCTCCGGCGACGCCTCCGCGTATTCGAAATGCTTGCCACCGGCGAGGATGCCCGAGCTGTACGGACCACCGACGACGATGTCGACGCCGCGTGCCGCGGCAGCGGGCATCAGGCGCTGGAGCGCGTGCGCGTGGTCGAGCAGCGTGTAGCGGCCAGCGAGCGGCGTGGCGTCCGGGCGTGGCGCGTCGAGGCCAAGCAGGATCTCGACCGGCTCGGTCTTGTTCACCCCGAGGCCCCATCCCTTGATGACGCCTTCGTCGCGCAGCCGGTCGAGTGCCACGAACGCGCCCTTGCGGGCGGACTCGAACATGGCCAGCCACTCGTCGCGGTAGAAGTCCTGTGCCACGTCGTGCACCCACACGAAGTCGATGTGGTCGACGCCGAGGCGCTTCAGGCTGCCTTCGATCGACAGCATCGTGCCCTTCTCGGAATAGTCGTTGACGACCTTGTTCGGCAGGCCGGCGGCGAAGAGCTGACCCGCCTGACCCAGCTTCTGGTCGGGATCGATCTCGTCGAGGATCACGCGACCGACCTTGGTGCTCAGCACGTAGTCTTCGCGCTTGTGCTTCGCCAGCGCCTTGCCCAGGCGGATCTCGGACAGACCCGCGCCGTACAGCGGCGCCGTGTCGAAGTAACGCGTGCCGGCGTCCCAGGCGGCCTCGACCGTGGCGAGCGCCTCGTCCTCGGGGATGTCGCGGAACATGTTGCCCAGCGGCGCGGTACCGAAACCGAGGGGACCATGGGGGAGGTACTGACGGATGCTCATGGAATGCTCCGGGATGATGGACGATGTCGATTCGATCCGGACGATCGTGAATATGTTCGCGAGCGATGCGTCCGGCCGGCGATGACGAGTAATATGAAACGCACGTCCGCTTGCGACAAGCCAGCCGGCGGTATAGACACTCGTTCCATGAATTCAAGAATGAGGCACCAGCATGGACAACCGAGCCGGCGAGATGGGAGCCTTCATGCGCGTGGTACAGACCGGTAGTTTCGCCGCGGCCGCGCGAAGTTTCGGTCTATCCCCGTCCGCCATCAGCAAGATCGTCGCCCGTCTCGAAGGCCGGCTCGGCACCCGCCTCATCGTGCGGACCACGCGCACGCTTCAGCTGACGCCGGAGGGCGAAACCTATTACGAGCGCGCGCTGCGCGTCTTGGCGGACATTGACGAAGCCGAGCGGCTGGTGGCGCACGGTGGCGCCGCGACCCCGTCGGGCAAACTGCGCGTCAACGCCTCGGTGTCTTTCGGCGTGCGCCGGATCGTGCCGCTCGTTCCCGCGTTCCTCGCGGCCTATCCGGACGTCCAGCTCGACCTGTCGCTCAACGACAACATGGTGGACCTCGTCGAGGACCGCGCGGACGTGGCGATCCGCGTCGGCACCCTGCCCGACTCCGGATTGAAAGCGCGGCGCATCTGCGAGGCGCGGTTCGTCGCGTTCGCCTCGCCCGCGTACCTCGAGCGTCATGGCATGCCCGAAACGCCCGCGGATCTCGCACGCCATAACTGCCTGACGTTCAACCTGGGTCGCTCGTTCCACGAGTGGCCGTTCCTCGATCCGGCCACCGGCCAGTCCTCGCCCGTACCGGTCCGGGGCAATTTCCAGGTCAACAACGGCGAGACGATGCGCCGCATGGCACTGGAAGGCCTCGGCATCGCGCGCCTCGCGACCTATCACGTGGACCGCGATATCGAGGCCGGCCTGCTGGTGCCGGTGCTCGAGCCCTACAACGCGGGCAACCTGCAGGTGATCCACGCGGTGTTCGTCGGGCACGAGCATCTGGCCACGCGTGTGCGGGCGTTCGTGGATTTCATCGCGGAACGCATTCCGCGCAAGGAGCTGTGGCAGCCCGGGGCGGGTCTCCGGCCTCTGTGACGTCACGCACTGGCGGGAGCCAGCGGCGGGCTCTTCGGCGTTTCCCGCACCACATCCAGAAACGCGCGCAGCGCCGGCGGTACGGCGCGATGGCCGGGGTAATAGACGGCGATCGCCTCGGCATCCGCCATCCAGGGTGCGAGCACCTCCACGAGACGGCCGGCCGCGATGTCCGGCGCGGCGGCCGGTTCCGGCACGTATGCGATGCCGAGCCCCTTCACCGCCGCCTCGACCATCAGCGCCTCGTCGTCGAGAACGACGGGGCCCGCGGCATCCACGACCAGCGTCGTGCCGCCGCGCGCGAACTCCCACCGGTAGAGCTTGCCGCTCGGCATGCGATGGCCGATGCAGCGGTGGCGGGTCAGCTCGTCCGGCGTGCCCGGGGTGCCGGCCCGCCCGAGATAGACGGGCGACGCGACGCAGACGAAACGCATCGGCGCCGACATCGGTACGGCGATCATGTCTTTCGGAATGGATTCGATCAGTCGCACGCCCGCGTCGAATCCGGCGGAAACGATGTCGACCAGCTCGCCTTCGACCACGAGGTCCACCGTGACATCCGGAAAGCGGTCCGCCATCGCCGGCAGAACGTCGCGCACGAGCATCGCCGCCGCGAGCCGCGGCGCGTTGACCCGCACGGTACCCGTCACGCGTCCGCGAAAATCCGCGACGCTCTCGAGCGCGGCGTCGAGCGAGGCGAGCGCGCCCTGAAGGTGCCCGAGCAGCCGCGTGCCGGCTTCCGTCGGCGACACGCTACGCGTCGTCCGGTTGAGCAGGCGCACACCCATGCGCTCTTCCAGTGCCCGCATGGCGTGGCTGAGCGTCGACGGCGCCGTACCCAGCTCGTCGGCGGCGCGCCGGAAACTCCGGTGCGTGGCGACGGCGACGAAGGCGGCGAGGTCATTGAGCGACGGGCGTGCCATTGATGGCGATTCTGCAGTAAGCCATGCGGATTGCAACGTCTGGTGAGTCAGGCAGGCCGGGCCTATGGTGAGGACATCACCTACTCACAGGCCCTCCTTCATGACAACGAACTGGCTCATCACAGGCGTCTCGTCCGGCCTCGGCCGCCTTATCGCGGAAAAGGTGCTCGCCCGGGGCGACACCGTCGTCGGCACCAGCCGCCGGGCGGACGCCCTTTCCGATCTGGATGCGGCCCACCCGGGACGCGTGCGCGTGCTGCCCGTCGATCTGGCCGACCAGGCGGCCGTGCGCCGCGCCGTCGACGACGCCTTCGCCTCGGTCGGTCGCATCGACGTGGTCGTGAGCAACGCGGGGTATGGCCTGCTCGGCGCCGGCGAGGAAGCGACCGACCGGCAGGTGAGGGACATCGTCGACACGAACCTGATCGGCTCGATCGCGGTGATCCGCGCGGTGCTGCCGCATCTTCGCCACCAGGGTGGTGGTCGCATCCTGCAGGTGTCGAGCGAGGGCGGCCAGATCGCCTATCCGGCCTTCGGCCTCTACCACGCGACCAAGTGGGGCATCGAAGGGTTCGTCGAGGCGGTGGCGCAGGAGGTCGCGCCGTTCGGGATCGCGTTCACGCTCGTGGAGCCCGGTGCCGCCCGGACGGAATTCGGCGCGAATCTCGCGCGCGCGCAACCCCTCGCCGACTACGCCGGAACGCCCGCCGATCGGCTGCGCGAGGCCATCAAGGGCGAATGGGTGATCAAGGGCGATCCGGATCGCATGACCGACGCCATGATCCGCCTGGCCGACACGACGGGCCCTTTGCCGAAGCGCCTCGTGCTGGGTGCGGACGCGTATGCGAACGTCCGGCGCGCGCTCACGGCGCGCCTCGCCGAACTCGACGAACAGCGGTCCATCGCGCTGGAAGCGGACTTCACCGACACCGAACTCGCCGCACTTTCCTGACCACCGACCCCATCACGAAGGACATGCCATGAACAACCGCGCCGCGATCTTCCCCGCCAACCGCCACGCGCTTTACGACGCGCACAGGTACTCGCCGGCCGTGCGCGCGGGCGATCTGCTCTTCGTGGCCGGCCAGGTCGGCAGTCGCGAAGACGGCTCGCCGGAGCCGCGCTACGACGACCAGGTGCGTCGCGCCTTCGCGAACCTTCGCGAGGTACTCGCCGCCGCCGGCTGCACGTTCGACGACGTGCTGGACGTCACGTCGTTCCACACCGATCCCGCCGCCCAGTTCGACACGTTCATGGCGATCCGAGAGACCGAGATCGGCGAAGCGCCTTATCCGACATGGACCGCCGTCGGCGTGAACTGGCTTGCCGGCTTCGACGTCGAACTCAAGGCGATCGCCCGCATCCCCGGCTAGTCCTCGTGCCCGGCATCCGCGGACATCGGAACGCCGGGTCCTCTACCATCGGCCGTACGACAGGAGAAGCGCATGGCCGAACTGATCCTCACCACGCTCGAATGGGTTCCCGAGCCGCCCCGTGGTTTCGTGCGCGACCTGCGCATCCGCTGGGCGCTCGAGGAAGCGGGGCTGCCCTATCGGATCGCCACCACGCCGCTGGATCCGAAGACGGCCGGACACTATCACTTCCAGCCGTTCGGCCAGGTGCCCTGGTTGCAGGACGGCGACGTCACGATCTTCGAGACGGGCGCGATCCTCGAGTATCTGGGCGGCAGGAGCGACACGCTGCTGCCTGTCGATCGCAAGGAACGGGACCAGGCCCGCGTATGGATGTTCGCGGCACTGAATTCGGTGGAAGCCGCCACCATTCCGTGGTCGTTCTATCGGTTTCTCGAGGACACGACCGACTCGCCGGCGCACCGGCTGATCGACGAGTTCCTCGCCGGCCGTCTGAAGAACCTGGAGCGCGTGCTGACCGACCGCGACTGGCTCACGGAGCGTTTCACCGTCGCGGACATCCTCATGGCCGATGTGCTTCGCCTGGTCGACCGGTTCGGTGGGCTCGCGGACTATCCCTCATGCGCCGCGTATCTCGCCCGTGCGACGGCACGGCCGGCGTTCACCAAGGCGTTCGACGATCAGATCGCGTTCTACGCCGCCGCCGACACCGCACGCGTCGCGACGTCCTGATGCGACGAAGGCGGCGCGCCTCGCGACGTGCCGCCTTCGTCATGCACCCTGCGAACGCGATCAGAAGTCCCAGATCACCGGCACCCAGCGGAACGCGTCGCCGTCGACGGCGACGTGACCGACCGACGGGAACGGCAGGTGCGTCGCCACCATCAGCGAGCCATTGGCCGCGAGCTCGCGGAAGAGGTCGAGGCGGACGCGCGCCGCCGTTTCCGGATCGTGCTCGAACCCGTTGAACCACTCGGGATGATCGAACGCGACCGGAAAGACAGCGTCGCCCAGGAAGCTGAGCCGCTCTTCGCCGGACTTCAGATCGACCACGCAATGACCCGGCGTGTGACCGCCGGTGACGCGCGCCACGACACCCGGCGCCACCTGATGCGTATCGCCGTCGAACGGACGGATGAAGTCGCTGTATTCCTCGGCGAACCGCTTCGCCGTCGAGCGCAGCACCGGCGGCACGGCTTCCGGCATCGACACGCGGCTGAAGTCCGGGTCCCTCCAGAACGCGAGTTCCTTCGACGACACGTGGATACGCAGCTCCGGATTCAGCTGCCCCTTCACGCCGTCGACGAGCAGACCGCCCACGTGATCCATATGCATGTGCGTGATCACGACGTCGGTCAGCGAACTCAACGCGATGCCGGCGGCGGCGAGACGCTGCGGAAGCTGTCCGGCGCGCGGAAAATCGGGAAACTGCACGCCGAGACCCGCGTCGACGAGGATCGTCTGCTCGCCGCTGCGCACCACCATCACGTTGAGCGGCCAGTCGTACTGGTCCGGCGGCATGTACATGTATTCGAGCCAGTTCGACAGGTCGGCCGGCTTCGCGTTGTGCGCCATCGTCACGGTCGGCAGCGGCAGGATGCCGTCGCTGATGACCAGCACTTCGATGTCGCCGACGTTGACGGCGTAGCGTGACGGTACCGGATCGCTGGCTGCCGACGTGAGGGAACGCACGGGGGTTGCTACGGAATGCATGGGGAAAACCTCCAGGAGGACGGCGCGATGGCCGCATGTCCTCATCGTAGATACCCGTGCGGGATGCCACTAGGTCCGTGGAACGGACGATGGTGTTGCCTCGTGCGCACCAGGCGACGGATGTCGATACGTTCCGACGCTCGCGTCTTGCCGCGCGCGACCCCGGCTTGCGCACGATGTCCTTCGCTACGCGCCGGCGGCGCCGCGGAACACGTCGGCCAGCCAGTCGATGAACACGCGCACGCGCGGGGAGAGCTGGCGATTGTGCGGATACAGCACGGACACCGGCATCGGTGGCGGCGGCGTGTCGTCGAGGACCGATACGAGCTCGCCCGCGGCGAGCTGATGTGCGACGCGATAACGCGGCACCTGGATCAGTCCGAGTCCCGCGACGCAGGAAGCGGTATAGATCTCCGCACCGCGCACGACCACGACGTGCGGTAGCGGTATCTCATGCACGCGGTCGTTGAGGACGAATTCCATCGGGTACGACTGGCCCGTCGCCGACGCCGTGTACGCCACCATGCGGTGCCCTTCGAGATCGTCCGGTGTCGCGGGCACGCCGTGCCGTGCGAAGTAAGCGGGACTGCCCACCGTCACCTGCGCGAACGACGTGAGACGGCGCCCCACCAGCGACGAGTCGGCGAGCTCGCCGGCACGCACAACGCAGTCGAAGCCTTCCTTGATCAGGTCCACCATGCGATCGGCTTCGCTGATGTTGAGCGCGATGCCGGGGTAACGCGCGATGAAATCCGGCAGGGCCGGCAGGATGAAGAAACGCGCGATGGTGCCCTGCATGTCGACGCGCAGCGGCCCCTTCGGCTCGGCATCGCGAAATACGCTCTCCATCTCGTCGATGTCGGCCAGAAGACGGACGCAACGCTCGTGATACATCGCGCCGTCGAGCGTCGGACGGACGTTCCGCGTGGTGCGTTCGAGCAGGCGCACGCCGAGATCGGTCTCGAGGCGCTGGATGGCATGGGTGGCGCTCGGGCGCGGCAGCTGCAGGTCGCGCGCGGCCTGCGCGAAGCTTCCGCGCTCCACGATCCGGACGAAGAGCCGCATGACGTCGATCCGGTCCATGACACCTTGCCCCGATTGTTATGTTTTCTGAAACGGTGATGTTGGAAACCGCATTCTAGCGCGGATTTTCGAAACGACTATCGTGGTCGACACGCCGGACCGATCCGCGTCCGGTCCATCCCCGCACTGGAGAAGACCATGCCGTTCGCCAACTTCAAGGTTCCCGAAGCCGCCCTCAGCCGCGCGCAGAAAGAGGAAATCGTCCACCGCACGACCGCCATGCTGGTCGAGTATTTCTCGGAGGCGGCGCGTCCCCACACGATGGTCCTCATCGAAGAGATCAAGGACGGCGGTTACGCACGCGCCGATGAGGTCTTCACGATTCCCGAGGCCTACCGGGCGAACGACTGAGCCCTCGGCTTTTTCTCCCCTTCCCCCCTCTCTACTGGAGCACGGATCATGAGCAGTTCGACCAACAAGGTAGCCATCGTTACCGGCGCATCGCGTGGTATCGGCGCCGCCATCGCCACGCGACTGGCGAAGGACGGTTTCACCGTGATCGTCAACTACGCGGGTAGCGCCGGCGCCGCCGCGAAACTGGTGGAATCCATCGAGAAGGCGGGCGGCCGCGCCATTTCGTGCCAGGCGGACGTGAGCGATCCGCAGGCCGTGAAGCGCATGTTCGACTCGGCCGAAGCCACGTACGGCGGCGTCGACGTGCTGGTGAACAATGCCGGCATCATGAAGCTGGCGCCGGTCGCGCAGACCGACGACGCCCTGTTCGACCAGACCATCGCGATCAACCTCAAGGGCACGTTCAACGGTCTGCGCGAAGCCGCGAAGCGCCTCCGCGACGGCGGCCGCATCGTTAACTTCTCGACCAGCGTCGTCGGTCTCTATCAGCCGACCTACGCCGTCTACGCCGCGACCAAGGCCGCGGTGGAAGCCATGACGCACATCCTCGCGAAGGAACTCGGGTCGCGCGGCATCACCGTCAATGCCGTCGCGCCGGGCCCGGTCGCCACCGAGCTGTTCCTCGACGGCAAGGATCAGGCGACGCTCGATCGCATCAGGCAGATGATTCCGCTGGGCCGCCTCGGCGAAGTCGACGACATCGCGCGCGCCGTGTCCATGCTGGTCGGACCCGACGCGGGCTGGATCAACGGCCAGATCGTCCGCGCCAACGGCGGCGTGGTCTGACGGGGAGCGACAGCATGAACCAGGTCATCCTCGTCACGGGCGCATCGAGCGGCTTCGGCCGCCTGATGGCGAACGCGCTCGCCGCCGCGGGCCATACCGTCTATGCGTCGATGCGCGACCTCGACGGCAAGAACGCGGCGCAGGTCGCCGAAGTCGCCGGCTACGCCAGGGACAACGGTGTGGACCTGCGCACCGTCGAACTCGACGTACAGTCCGGCGAATCCGCGCAGCGTGCCATCGACACGATCGTCGATGCGCATGGTCGGCTCGACGTGCTCATCCACAACGCCGGCCACATGGTCTGGGGCCCGAGCGAAGCCTTCACGCCGGAAGACCTGGCCCACCTCTACGACGTGAACGTGCTCGGCGCCCAGCGCGTGAACCGTGCCGCGTTGCCCCACCTGCGCGCCGCGCGCCGCGGGCTGGTGGTATGGATCGGCAGCAGCAGCGCCGCGGGCGGCGTGCCGCCGCTGCTCGGGCCCTATTTCGCGGCGAAGGCGGCCATGGACGCGCTCGCGGTCTGCTACGCGCGGGAGCTGGCGCCCTTCGGCATCGAGACGTCCATCGTGGTTCCCGGCGCCTTCACCAAAGGCACGAATCACTTCGCGCGCGCGGGTGCTCCGTCCGACACCGTTCGCGCGAACGACTACGAGGCCGACCTCCCGCACGGCTTCGCCGACCGCATGCTGGACGCACTGGGCAAGACGGTGCCGGACGATGCGGACCCGCAGGGCGTTGCCGATGCCGTCGTTTCCATCGTGGACGCGCCGTACGGCAAGCGACCCTTCCGCGTGGTGATCGATCCGGCCAGCGACGGTGCGGCCGTGTCCTACGCGGTGATCGACCGGGTGCGTGCGGAATTCCTGCATCGCATCGGCTTCGCCGACCTCATGACGCCGGCCATGGGATCGCGTAGCTGAAGCGTCGAAGCGACCGGCCGGCCCTCCCGACGGGTGCCGACCGGATCGTCGGCGGTATGCTTCGCGCATGAAGTCAGCGATCAGTCTGCGGGAAGCCCGCCGTTACGCGCTTACCGCGCAAGTTTTCAACGCACCCGACCGCGAGGCCGACGTCGGCCGGCTCCAGCTGCGACGCGCCGTGGAAAGGCTCGGCGTGCTGCAGATCGACAGCGTGAGCGTGCTCGTCCGCTCGCATTACCTCCCGCTCTTCTCCCGACTGGGCACGTACGAGCGCGCGCAGCTCGACAGCGTCCTGTCGGGCAAGAACACTCGGTTCTTCGAATACTGGGGACACGAAGCCTCGTTCCTTCCTCTCGACTGCCAGCCCCTGCTCCGCTGGCGCATGGCTCGCGCGCTTCGCGGTGAAGGTGTCTGGACACCGCTTCAGACGTTCGCGCACGAACGACGCGCGGAAGCGGACGCGATGCTCGAACGTATCCGTGCCGACGGCCCGATCGCTGCGTCCGACGTGGAGAGCAGCAAGGCCAGCACGGGCATGTGGGCGCGCAGCGACGCAAAGCGCGCGCTCGAATGGCTGTTCTGGGCCGGGCTCGTCACCGCGACCCATCGCCGGACCAGCTTCGAACGCGTCTACGACCTGCCGGAACGTGTGTTGCCTGGCGATGTCCTCGCATCACCGACGCCCCGCGACGTCGATGCGCATCGCGCCCTCCTCGCCCGCTCGGCCGAAGCGCTCGGTATCGCCGCCGCCGACGACCTGCGCGACTACTACCGTATCCCGGCGCCCGACGTCGCGGTACCGCTCCAGCAACTGGTCGACGAAGGCATGCTGATTCCGGTGCGCGTGGACGGCTGGCGGCAGCAGGCCTATCTGCACAAGGATGCGCGCGCAGGTCGCCGCACCGAAGGCGCCGCCCTGCTGTCGCCGTTCGACCCGCTGGTCTGGCACCGGCCGCGCACCGAGCGCCTCTTCGCTTTCCGCTATCGCCTGGAGATCTACACACCGGCGCACAAGCGCGAGCACGGTTACTACGTGCTGCCGTTCCTGCTCGACGGCGCCCTCGTCGCACGCGTGGACCTCAAATCCGACCGCAAGGCCGGCACGCTGATCGTGCAGAAGGCGACGATCGAACCCGATGCGCCGGCTCACACCAGAGACGCGCTGAATGCGGAACTCGACCGGATGGCCCGCTGGCTGAACCTGCAAGGCGTTACCCACGCACGCAGCTAGCAGAGACGCCGCCTCCCCCTCACCGTCATCCCGGCGCACGCCGGGATCCACGGCGATGCGATCGGTTTTCGCGATACCGCAGCCGCCGCCATGCACTAGCCGACCTCCGACAAGAACGCCATCAACTTCAACGCATCCGGCACCGCCACACCCCCGGCCGTGTTGTCGAAGACACACCAGACCGACGTGCCGGCTCGTGCCGTCGCGACCAGCGTGCTCGCGAGCGCTGCGAGGAACGTGTCGTCATACGACGAGTAGTACATCCGCGGCGACCCGTGCAGGCGAATATAGAGAGTCGCTGGATCGCCCAGCGGCATGACGCCCGGCACCGGCGATGGATCGGCCAGCACGCACCCCACCCCGACTTGCTGCAAGGCGTGACTTGCCTCCTCCGTGAACCAGCTTGCATGGCGCGGCTCGCAGACCACGCGCGCATCGGTCGCGACGCGCAGGTCGGCAAGGAAACGCCGCGCGACGCGGCGATCGAACGTCAGGCTCGGTGGCAACTGCAGGAGCAGGCATCCCAGTTTGTCGCCAAGCGGCGCGATCTCCCCCAGAAACCGAGATAGCTCCCCCGTCGCGCCCTGCAGGCGCAACGCGTGCGAGAGGGTCCTGGGCATCTTCACGGCGAAACGGAACGCGTCGGGCACGCTCGACGCCCAGCGCGCGTAGGTGTCCGGCCGATGCGGCCGATAGAAAGAACTGTTGATCTCCACCGACGGGAAGACGCGCGCATAGCGCTCGAGGTGACTACCCTGCCCCGGAAAGGCGGCTTTCGCATCGCCAGGCAACGACCATCCGGCGCAGCCGATGCGGACGACGGGGATCACCGCGGCGCCCACGCGCGCGGCGAGCGACACATGTGTCCGTCGATTCCCCCAAACCTCACGCTGCGTGTCCCGCGCCGGGGCGGGCCTCGTCTTCCTTCGCCCAATGACGACTGACGAAGCCCGCCATGTCGTCGGCGAGGTCATCGTCCTCCGGCGCATGTCCGCCGAAGCCGCCATGCGGCATCCCTTCGAACACGTGCAGCTCCGCCGGAATGCCGGCCTGGCGGAGCTTGCGGTGCATCCGCACCGCGCTCGAGAGGAAAAGATCCCGCGTGCCGCTCTGCAGGAACGTCGACGGGAACCCCGAGACATCGCCGAACAACGGCGAGATCAATGGGTCCGCCAGATCCGCGCCGTTAGCATAGAGCCGATGGTTCGACATCAGGGAGCCGACGAGAACGACATCCACGTAGCGATTCACCTCAAAACTGTCTCCCGACTCGGTCAGGTCCAGTTGTGGCGACAAAAGGACGAGCGCGGCCGGCATGGGCAGACCTTCGTCGCGCGCCCGAAGGAGCATCGCCGCGGCGAGATTCCCGCCTGCCGATCGACCGCCGACGACGATCCTGTCCGGGGCGTGCTTGCTGAGAAGATGCCGATAGGCGACGAGGCAGTCGTCCAGCGCCGCGGGGTACGGATGTTGCGGCGGCGTCCGGTAGTCCACGCCGTAGCAGCGCACGCCATGCAGATCGGCCTGCGTCTGCGCGCCGACGCGGCAGGCGTTGCCGCCGCCGAAGACGAGCGCGCCACCGTGCAGGTCGAGATACGCGCAGTCGGGGCGAGCGAGCGCGGCGGGCGTCGCCACATGCACCAGCGTGTCCCCCAGCGCGAGCGTTTCGACCGTCGAGGTCAGCTCGCCCGCGCGCGCCTGCGCCGCGGCGCCGTACTGCGCATCGACCGCGACCTTCATCCGGGCCCAGGCTTCGCGATCCTCGGGCGGTGGCATGACGTAGCGCGCGTTGACCGGCGTGCCGTCGACACCGACCAGGCGCTGAAGGTACGCCCTGGCGGCCTCGCTTATCGATGCGGGAAACGGGACGACACGATCTTCGAGCCGAACGCCGGCGACGGGAGCGACCATTCGATATCAACAGGCTGAGACGGTCCGGGCAGTGTACGGCATGGCCATGAAGCGACCCGGGCGGTCGGAAAAGATCACGGCCGCCATCGACACCGCTGGATAGCTGCCGCCCCTACAACGTCGGAACGGTCCCGCCGTCGATTCGATACTCGCACCCGGCGATGGACGCGGCGCGCGGCGAAGCGAGGAAGGCGATGAGATCGGCAACCTCGTCCGGCGTGGCGGGCCGGCCCACGGGAATGCCACCCAGCCAGTCCATGATCAGCTTCTTGCCGCCTTCGTAATCCGTGCCGGCTGCGGCCGCCGTCCGCTGCGCGAAGGCGACGGACGCTTCGGTCTCGATCCAGCCTGGGGCGACGCTCAACACGCGAACCCCTTTCGGCGTCACCTCCCTGGCCAGCGACTTGCTGTACGTCGTGAGCGCGCCCTTGGCCGCGGCATAGGCCGTGGTGGATTCGGGCAGCGGCAGCACGCGCTGGATGGAGCTGACATGGATGACGACACCCGCCCCTCGCTCCAGCATCGACGGCACCAGTGCGCGATCCAGCCGCACGGCGGGCATCAGGTTGAGGTTCAATTCGGCGTACCAGTGCTCGTCGGTGATGGCGGCGAAACCGCCGCCGGGCGTGTTCGACCCGCCGAGCACGTTGATCAGGATGTCGACCCCGCCCCAGTCGTCGAGGACTGTCCGCGCAAGGCGATCCGTTCCCTCCGCCGTCGAGAGATCGGCCGCCACATACGTCACGCCCTCCACCGGCGACGACGGCAGCGTGCGCGCGGCGGTCGCTACCCGGGCGCCGGCGTCCGCAAGGGTTTTGACGACGGCGGCGCCGAGGCCCAGCGTACCGCCGGTGACGACTGCCCGCATGTCTTTCAGGCGAAGGTCGAAGCTCATGCCGTGATCTCCAGGGACGCGATGCGGTCGTCGTCGAGCTGAAAGCGGTAGGACAGAACGATCGGGCTGCCCGGGAAGTTGCCGGCGACATGGGCGCGCACGACCTGAAAGCCGTCTTCCCCGGCCAGCGTCAACGGCACACTCGTCGCGTTGTACCGGGCGGAGACTTCGGCCATGAAGGCCGTGATGGCGTCGATCCCCGTGTAGGTATGACCGTCGTCCTTCAAGACGGCTCGGGCCGTGAAGCAATGCGCCAGGCGATCGGTATCGTGTTCGGCCGCGAAGAACGCGGCAATGGGCTCGGGAAGAGTCAGGGCATGCATGTCGTCGGCTCCAGGGGTGCGATGACCGTCAGCATGCGCGTCGACGTGAATTCAGTGAATCCTCTAGAATATGGATGGGTTATGTAGACGAGCGTACATAATGCGTGGATCCGAGTTCGCCGAACTGAAGGCCTTCGTCACCGTCGTGGAGCGCCAGAGCTTTGCCCGCGCCGCGGAGCAACTCGGTCTGTCGCCGTCGGCACTCAGCCAGACCATCCAGCAGCTCGAAGGCCGCATCGGTGCCCGCCTCCTGAACCGCACCACGCGAAGCGTCGCACCCTCGGCGAGTGGCGAGCTGCTATACCGACGCATCGCGCCGTCGTTCCGGGAGATCGCGGATGCGGTCGCCGAAGCCAGCGACGCCACCGGACGGATGACCGGCACGCTTCGCATCAACACTCTTGGCATCGCAGCGAGGACGATCATCGCGCCACGGCTTTCGCGCTTTCACCAGGCGCACCCCGATGTGGTTCTCGACATCGTGGTCGACGACGCGCTGGCCGACATCGTCGGTGGGCGCTTCGACGCGGGCATTCGCGTGGGTGGTCGACTCGATAAAGACATGATCGCCGTCCGGCTCACGCCGGACCTGAACATGGTTGCCGTGGCGTCGCCGGATTACCTCGCGCGTCGCGGGACGCCGAAGACACCTGCCGAGCTGCACGATCATGCGTGCATCAACTGGCGGCTCCAGATCGACGGCAGCCCTTATCGCTGGGAGTTCGAGAATCGCGGCGAACGGCTCGACGTGGCCGTGAACGGCCCCGTCGTGACCAATCATCCCGACATCGGCATCGCCGCGGCGGTGGATGGGCTTGGCATCGCCTACCACTTCGAGCGCGATCGCGTGGGCGAGCTCCTTGCCGAGGGGCGACTGGTCCAGGTCCTCGCGGACTGGTCGATTTCGCGCCCAGGACTATTTCTCTATTACCCGAACCGGCAGTATCGACCTGCCGCGCTAGGCGCGTTCATCGATTGTCTGCTCGATCGGAAGCCATTCGATCGACCCGACGCCCTCTGAAAAGGGCACTGACGCCAACCCGCGTCGATCACCCCCGGGCACGGCGCCCGGTGCTCACAGCAAGCGATCCCGATAGCCCGCCGGCGGAATCCAGCAGGTGGCCCGCCGCCCGAAGAGACGATAGCGATGGCGCGCCACCCAACGGTATGGCGGATCGCGGAGGCTCCTGGGCAGGTAACGAAGCACGGTCAACGCGCGCCAGGGAAAACCCAGGCCGGCGCAGACGGCGATCACGGCGTCGCTGTCGCGCCAGACGCTGGCGCCATCGATGACGAGCATCGTGTCCGGCCTCGACGGATCCACACCGTGCGCCTCGCATAACGCCGCGCCTGCCGGCTCCTGCATCGACGCAAGGCGGAAACGCGCACGCCGGTCGCGCTTGAGCACGAACCACGCGTTCGCCGAGCACAGCACGCACTCGGCGTCGAACAGGATGATGGGGCCCTCGGGCGCCGTCATTCCCACTCGATCGTTGCGGGCGGCTTGCCCGAAATGTCATAAACTACACGAGAAATGCCACGCAACTCGTTGATAATACGTGTCGAGCACTTGTCGAGGAAGTCGTACGGCAGGTGTGCCCAGTGCGCCGTCATGAAGTCGATCGTCTCCACGGCGCGCAGCGCGATCACCCATTCGTACGCACGGCCGTCGCCAACCACGCCCACCGAACGAACCGGCAGGAACACTGCGAAGGCCTGGCTCACGCGGTCGTACAGACCGTGGCTGCGGAGCTCTTCGATGAAGATCGCATCGGCGCGCTGCAGCAGGTCGACGTATTCGGCCTTCACTTCGCCGAGCACGCGCACGCCAAGGCCCGGGCCGGGGAACGGGTGACGGTAGACCATGTCGCGCGGCAGGCCGAGTTCGACGCCGATGCGGCGCACCTCGTCCTTGAACAGTTCGCGCAGCGGCTCGACGAGCTTGAGCTTCATGTGCTCCGGCAGGCCGCCCACGTTGTGGTGGCTCTTGATGACGTGGGCCTTGCCGGTCTTGCTGCCGGCCGACTCGATGACGTCGGGGTAGATCGTGCCCTGCGCGAGCCACTTCACGTTCTCGAGCTTCGCCGATTCCTCGTCGAAGATCTCGACGAACAGGCGGCCGATGATCTTGCGCTTGGCCTCGGGGTCTTCGACGCCGGCCAGCGCATCGAAGTAGCGCTGCTTCGCATCCACGCGGATGACGTGCACGCCCATGTTCTCGGCCATGGTCGTCATGACCTGGTCGCCTTCCTGGAAGCGCAGCAGGCCGGTGTCGACGAAGACGCAGGTGAGCTGGTCGCCGATGGCCTTCTCGAGCAACGCGGCCACCACGGAGGAATCGACACCGCCGCTGAGGCCCAGCAGCACGCGATCGCTGCCGACCTGCTCGCGCACGCGTTCGACGGCATCGTCGATGATGTGCTTCGCGTCCCACAGCGTGGCCGAGCCGCACAGGTCGACGACGAAGCGCCGCAGCACTTCCATGCCTTTCTTCGTGTGCGTGACTTCCGGATGGAACTGCAGGCCGTAGAAGCGGCGCTCGTCGTCGGCCATGGCGGCCAGCGGCAGGCTGGACGTGGAGGCCGTGGAGCGGAAGCCCTGCGGCAGCGCCGTGACGCGGTCGCCGTGGGACATCCACACGCCGAGGTCTTCGCCGTCCGCCATCACGGTGTCGAACAGGCCGCAGCTGGCGAAGGTGACGGTGGCGGGGCCGAACTCGCGGTGATGGCCGGCTTCGACCTTGCCGCCAAGCTGCTCGGCCATGGTCTGCATGCCGTAGCAGATGCCGAGCACGGGAACGCCCAGATCGAACACCACCTGCGGTGCGCGCGGGGAGTCGTCTTCGGTGACCGATTCCGGACCGCCCGAGAGAATGACACCGCGCGGCCCGAAGCCGCGGATCTCGTCCGGCGCGTGATCCCATGCCCACACTTCGCAATAGACGCCGATCTCGCGTATGCGACGCGCGATCAGCTGCGTGTACTGCGAGCCGAAGTCGAGGATGAGGATCTTGTCGCTGTGGATATCGGTCATCGTGGCGGCCTGCGGTTTTGTTTGATCGGATGGCCTCGCGCGTCGCGCGGCGGCCTTAGAAAAGCAGAACGCCCGTTTGTGGCGGGCGTCCTGGGTCACCTGGATCGAACGCCTGGCGGCGTCAGTCCAGGCGGTAGTTCGGCGCTTCCTTCGTGATCTGCACGTCGTGCGGATGCGCTTCACGCACGCCGGCACCCGTGACCTTCACGAACTGGGCCTTCTCGTGGATCTCGTCGATGTTGGCCGTGCCCATGTAGCCCATGGAGGCACGGAGGCCGCCCATCAGCTGATGGATGATGTTGCTGAGCTGGCCACGGTACGGCACGCGACCTTCGATGCCTTCCGGCACGAGCTTGTCGGCGTCGGCTTCGTCCTGGAAGTAACGGTCCTTCGAGCCCAGCTGCATGGCGCCGATGGAGCCCATGCCGCGGTAGCTCTTGTACGAGCGGCCCTGGAACAGCTCGACCTCGCCCGGGGACTCTTCGGTACCGGCGAACATCGAACCGAGCATCACCGTGGACGCGCCGGCGGCGAGTGCCTTGGGGATGTCGCCCGAGTAACGGATGCCGCCGTCGGCGATCAGCGGGATCTCGCCCTTCAGCGCGGTGGCGACGAGGTCGATCGACGTGATCTGCGGCACGCCGATGCCGGTGACGATACGCGTGGTGCAGATGGAGCCCGGGCCCACGCCGACCTTGACGGCGTCGACACCGGCGTCGAGCAGCGCGCGCGCCGCCTCGCCCGTGACGATGTTGCCGGCGATGACCTGCACCTGCGGGTAGCGCTTCTTCACCCAGCCGGCGCGATCGATGACGCCCTGCGAATGACCGTGCGCGGTGTCGACCACGATGACGTCGACGCCGGCCTCGACCAGCGCCTCGATGCGCCGCTCGGTGTCGCCACCGACACCGACCGCGGCGCCGACCACGAGGCGCTCGTGCGAGTCCTTGGCGGCGTTCGGGTTGTCGCGGGCTTTCTGGATGTCCTTGACCGTGATCAGGCCGCGCAGCTGGAAGCCGTCGTTGACGACGAGCACCTTTTCGATGCGGTTCCGGTGCAGCAGCTGGAGGACTTCGTCGTGGGACGCGCCTTCCTTCACGGTGATGAGGCGCTCTTCGCGCGTCATGATGTTGCGCACCGGATCGTCGAGCTTGCGCTCGAAGCGCATGTCGCGGCCGGTCACGATGCCGACCAGTTTCTCGCCATCGACGACGGGAACGCCGGAGATGTTGTGCGCGCGCGTCAGCTGAAGGACTTCGCCGATCGACGTGTCGGGACGCACCGTGATGGGGCTGCGGATGACGCCGGCTTCGAACTTCTTCACCAGGCGCACTTCGGCGGCCTGCTGCTCGGCGGTCAGATTCTTATGGATGATGCCGATGCCGCCGTTCTGGGCCATCGTGATGGCGAGACGCGCTTCGGTGACGGTGTCCATGGCGGCGGACACGATGGGAATGTTCAGGCGGAGACCGCGCGTGAACCGCGTTGAGGTGTCCACGTCGCGCGGGAGTACCGTCGAGTGGCCGGGAACCAGAAACACGTCGTCGTAAGTGAGTGCCTCGGCAAGGATGCGCATAGCATTAGTCCCGCGAGTAAATCGCGGCATTATACCCTGCGTTGCAACATTTGTGTAGGAAGCGCGAAAGCTCGCGAGGCGACATGTGTGGGAGCGCGCTTGCGCGCGAACGGTGCCTGCCGCGAGCACCCTTCGCGCGCAAGCGCGCTCCCACACGGTCCCGGTGCTCCGTCGCGAGCACCCATTCACTTGCCAGCCTTCCCACACGGATCTTCGGGTCTCGGATCCTTGGGCCGTTCGGTCGCCTCAGCCGTCGATCGCTTCCGCTGCCTCGAGCGTGTTTTCCATCAGCGTGGCGACGGTCATCGGGCCGACACCGCCCGGTACCGGCGTGATCCACGAGGCGCGCTGGGCCGCTGGTGCGAACTCGACGTCCCCCACCAAGCGTCCGTCTTCCAGACGGTTGATGCCGACGTCGATCACGACCGCGCCGGGCTTCACCCATTCGCCCTTCACCAGCCCAGGCTTGCCGGCGGCGACGACGAGGATGTCGGCCTGCTGCACGAAACCAGCGAGATCCTGCGTGAACTTGTGGCAGCAAGTGACTGTCGCACCCGCAATTAGAAGCTCAAGTGCGAGTGGGCGACCGACGTGATTGGAGACGCCGACGATCACGGCGTGCCGGCCGCGTACCGGGAAATCCGTGTGGCCCAGCAGCGTCATCACGCCCTTCGGCGTGCACGGACGCAGGCCGAAACGGCGCAGCGCGAGACGACCGACGTTCACCGCCTGGAAGCCGTCGACGTCCTTGCCCGGGTCGATGCGGTCGACCAGCGCGTCTTCCTCGATGTGCGCCGGCAGCGGCGACTGCACGAGGATGCCGTGCACCGCCGGATCGGCATTGAGCCTGTCGATGAGCGCGAAGAGTTCGTCCTGCGTGGTCGACACCGGCAGGTCGTAGCCGAACGATTCGAAGCCCACCTGCTGGCAGGCCCGGCGCTTGTTGCGCACGTAGACGGCCGATGCGGGATCCTCGCCGACCAGCACCACGGCGAGACCGGGCGCGCGCCTACCTTCCGACACGCGCTTCGCGACGCGTCGGGCGATGTGATCGAGGAGTTCGTGGGCGATGCGCTTGCCGTCGAGGATACGTGCGGTCATGGGGGTCGCCCTGCGGAAACGCGGCATTATCGCCGATGCGGCACCCGGATTGTAGAAGGTGGGAGCGTCGTGCCACACGCGCGGCGAGTGAACACCGTGAGGGCGGCGCCGCTCCCCATGCTTAGAATCGACCCATGACGGTAACGATACTTCCCTACCCCACGAAACTCACCGATGGCATCGTTAGCCTTCGCGCGCACCGGCCCGCGGACGCCGACGCACTCGCCGAGGCCGTGCGCGAGTCGATCGACACGGTCGGACGCTGGCAGGACTGGTGCCATGCCGGCTACACGACAGCCGACGCGACGAGCTGGCTCGACATCTGCCGGCGCGACTGGCTGCTTGGCGACGGCTTCGAGATGCTGATCGTCGACGCGCTGACCGATCGCCTCCTGGGCGGCATGGGCGTGAATCAGCGGAACAAGGAACAGCGGATCGCGAACCTGGGGTATTGGGTGCGTCAGTCGGAACAGCGGCGAGGTGTCGCGACGCGCGCGGCGCGGCTGGCGATCCGGTTCGCGTTCGAGACCGTTTGCGTGGAGCGGCTCGAAATCGTCGTGGCCGAGGCGAACGAGCCGAGTCGGCGGACGGCGGTTCGTATTGGAGGTGTTTTCGAAGGAATGTTACGTAAACGCCTGATTGTCGGTGGAACCTCGGTCGACGCTGCGATGCATTCGATCGTCAGAGACGACGCTCCGGCCCGCCGTTGACCCGTGGGAGCGGCCTTGGCCGCGACGAGGCTGGCGGCAAGCACCCATCGCAGCCATGGCCGCTCTCACACGGGCCTTCAGCCCGCCGAGGCGCACATCCGTTCGAGATCCCGGTAGCCGTCGAAGGTGGCTCCCGCTCCGCAGCCCGGACACTCGGGATCGCGGCGTAGCGTCAGTTCGCGGAAACGCATGTCGAGCGCGTCGTACGACAGCAGGCGCCCGACCAGCGGCTGGCCGACGCCGAGGATCAGCTTTATCGCTTCCGTCGCCTGAACGAGCCCGAGCAGGCCCGGAAGCACGCCGAGGACACCCGCCTCGCTGCAATTGGGCGCGTCGGCCGCCGATGGCGGCTCGGGGAACAGACAGCGATAGCACGGCGAATCGTCGCGGCGCGGATCGAACACGCTCGCCTGGCCGCTGAAGCGCTCGATCGCGGCGTACACCATGGGCATGCCCAGCCGCCGCGTCGCCGCGGCGAGCAGATAGCGCGTGGCGAAGTTGTCCGCCCCGTCCACCACCACGTCGTGATCGCGAACGAGCGCCTCGACGTTGTCCGCACGCAGGCGCTCGACGACCGTGGTCACGCGCACCCGCGGATTCAGGGCGCCCAACGACAGGCGTGCCGACTCGGCCTTGCTCATGCCGACGCGCGGATCGGCATGGATCACCTGCCGATGAAGATTGGATCGCTCGACCCGATCGTCGTCGACGACGGTGATGTGGCCCACACCGGCCGCCGCGAGATACAACAGGAGCGGCGCACCGAGCCCGCCTGCCCCGATGACCACGACACGCGCCGCGTCGAGCTTCGCCTGCCCGTCGGCACCGACCTGAGGAAGGAGCATCTGACGCGCATAGCGTTCGGCGGCGTCCGCGTCGAGCAGCCCAGCGGTCACGGGAAGGCCGGCCGCCTTCCAGGCCCCCATGCCACCGGCAACCGAAGACACGCGGCGGTATCCCATGCGCTGGAGCGTCTCGGCGGCGAGCAGCGACCGCTGGCCGCTCCCACACAACAGCAGCACGTCGCGATGGCGGTCGGGCTCGGCGTGTTCGATGCGGAGTTCGAGATAGCCCCGCGACAGGCCCAGCGCACCGGCCGGCGTGCCGGAGGCGCGCTCGCCGTCTTCGCGGACGTCGACGAGCAAGGCACCGCCCAGCTGCCGGGCGAGCGCCTCGGTGACGGTCACTTCCGGGACGCGCGACCGGAGGTCGGCCAGCCAACGATCCCGGTTGAAGTCTTCGGTCATGCGAGGCTCCCCGACGAGGGCGACGCTTACTTCTCGCGTCGTTTCGCGTTACGGATCATGCGCTGGCGGCGCTTCTGCTGGCCTTCCGTCAGCACGTTCTTCTTGCCGGCGAACGGATTCTCGCCGTCGCGGAAATCGATGCGTACCGGCGTGCCTTCCAGGCGGTAGCGTTTCCGGAAGAAGCCTTCCAGATAGCGACGATACGCCGGCGCGATGTGCTTCGTACGGCTGCCATGGATGACGATGGTCGGCGGATTCGAACCGCCCGGATGCGCGTAGCGCAGCTTGGGGGCGTGGCCACGAACGAGCGGCGGCTGGTAGGCCTCGTAAGCCTGCTCCAGCGTGCGCGTGAGTTCGCTCGACGTCAGTACCTTCGTCGCCGCGGCATGTGCGCGGATCACGGCCTTCATCAGTTCGCGCAGGCCGGAGCCGTGGAGCGCGGAGATGAAGACGGTCTTGGCCCAGTCGGCGAACTGCAGGCGGCGCTCGAGAGCCTTCTGCGTCTGCTCGCGCTGGTAGCTGTCCATGCCGTCCCATTTGTTGACGCAGACGACCAGCGCGCGGCCTTCCTCGATGGCGTGGCCGATGAGGGTGAGGTCCTGGTCCGCGAGGTTCTCTCGCGCATCGATCATGACGATGGTGACCTGCGACGCAGCAATGGACTGCAACGTCTTGATGACGCTGAACTTCTCGACAGCTTCTTCCACGCGCGAACGGCGGCGCACGCCAGCGGTGTCGATGAGCGTGTAGCGGCGGCCATCGCGCTCCAGCGACACCCGGATCGGGTCGCGCGTCGTGCCGGCGAGGTCGGAGACGATGAGGCGATCCTCGCCCAGGAGGCGATTGATCAGGGTGGACTTACCGGCGTTCGGGCGACCGACGATGGCCACGCGAATGCCCTGGTCTTCCAGGGCCGGATCGTCGTCGCGATCGTCCGGCAGATGCGGAAGCGCCCGCTCGACGAGCACGTCGATACCGCGGTTGTGCGCGGCGGACATCGGCAGCGTCTCGGCGATGCCGAACGCGCTGAACTCGCCCAGCGCCACGGCCTCGTCGGTACCGTCGGTCTTGTTGACCACGACGATGACCGGCTTGCCGCTGCGCCGCAGCTCGGTGAGGATGCCGGCGTCCAGCGGCAGCACGCCGTCACGGGCGTCGACGACGAAGACGAGCAGGTTCGCTTCCGCGATGGCGGCGCGAACCTGCTGTGCGGTGAGGCCTTCGATGCCTTCGTCACTGCCGGAAAGGCCACCGGTATCCACGACCACGAAGGGTCGCGGACCGAGGCGACAGACACCGTAGTGCCTGTCGCGGGTGACGCCGGGCATATCGGCGACAAGGGCGTCCCTGCTACGCGTCAGCGCATTGAAGAGGGTCGACTTACCTACGTTGGGGCGGCCGACCAGAGCGACGACGGGCAACATGAGAGATACAGCGTTCCTGTGAATCAGTTCGTCGGGATGCGGTAGGCGCCGATATGGCCCTCGACATCCTCGACGTACACGGTGTCGCCCACCACGAGGGGCTGGGCACGAATGGCTTTCTTGGAGAGACGCTCACGGGCCGCGATGCTGCCGTCCGACGCGTTCATCCAATGGATGTGACCGTCGAGGTCGCCGACCACGACGTACTTGCCCTGGGCGGCCGGACCGGTCACCCAGCGATACTTCAGCGCGCCCTGCTTCCAGATGCTGGCACCGCTGGCCTTGTCGAAGGCGTACACCTGCGACTGGTCGTCGGCGCCGTAGATCGCATTGTCATGGACGTCCAGCGAGGTGAACGTCGAGAAGGCGTGGTTCCACAGCGGACGACCGCTGGGACCGTCGATCGCCGTCAGCTGGCCGTGGTAGGCGGCGCCGTAGAGCGAGCTACCGTCGAGCACCAGCGCGCCATCGGCATCGGCGAGACGGTCGATTTCCGTACGGCCTTCGCCGCTGGCGAGCGTCTGCTCCCAGAGCTTCTCGCCGTTGTCGAGGCGCACGGCCACGAGCTTGCCGGCATCGCTGCCGAAGAAGACCACGCCGTTCGCGACCAGCAGGCGGCCGTTGCCGCGCAGGCTGAGGAGCGGCACCTGCGACTGGTCGTAGACCCAGCGGCGCTCGCCCGACGCGGTGTCGATGCCGTAGACGCGGCCGTCGTTGCAACGCACGACGACGAGGTCGCCGACGATCACCGGCGCCGTGATGACTTCCGACGAGACCTCGGCCGCCCAGCGGCGCTCGCCGTCCTTCGCGTTGATGCCGTAGACGTGGCCGTCGAGGGTGCCGATGGCGACCAGATCGCCCGAGGCGCCCGGGCCACCGGAGAAGCGGGCGTCTTCGCGCTTGGCGTCGCCCCAGCCGAACCAGCCATGCTGGCGCGTGCTCTTGGACCACAGTTTCTTGCCGCTCGCGGCGTCGAACGCCGCGATCTTGCCATCGGTGCTGGCGGCGTAGAGCACGCCGTCGGCTACCGTCGGACGCATGCGCACGCCGGACTCGGCGGCACCGTCGCCGATGCTGGACTTCCACACGCGCTCGACCTTGAGGGTCGGCTCGAATTTCTTATCGAGCGGGGTCGGCGGTTCGACGTTTTCCTTCTTGAACGAATGGCAGCCGGCCAGCACGGCCAGCGAAGAGGTCAACGCGATTGCCCAGAAACGTTTCATGCACCCTGCTTCCCGGCCACGGCCAGATCATCGAGTTTGGTTTGGACCACACCGCGTTGCGGTGCGCTGTCGCCCATGGCGGCGATCGCCGCCTGATAGGCCTTGCGTGCGTCGTCCGGGCGTCCAAGCTTGACCAGCGCGTCGCCACGGAGTTCCTGCGAAAGCGCGGCGAACGCCTTGCCCTTCATGCCGTCGAGCACCGCGATGGCGTCCTGCGGCTTGCCCTGCGCATAGCGCAGCTTGGCCACACGCAGCTCGACCAGTGTCTTCAGGGTCTCGTCCTTGGCGTGGGCGCGGGCCCACTCGAGGTCGCCCGAGGCCTTGTCGACCTGCCCGGCGGTGACGTTGCGCTGCGCGCGCTCGCCGGCGGCGAACACGGACCATGCGGTGTCCGAGTAGTCCTTCATCAGGGTCTCGGTGCGCAGATCGATCTCGGTCTGACGGCTCTGCTGCACGGCGAGCTGCAGCGCCGAGTATTCGGAGGCCGCGGCCTGCTCGTGGCCGGCGCGATGCGACTTCCACTGCTGCCAGCCGAAGATCAGCACCAGACCGAGCGCGACACCGACGGCGATGGAAACGCCGTTCTTGCGCAGCCACTGCTGAACGCGTTCGCCCTGCTCGTAGTCGTCGTAAATGTCGAAAGCCATGCGATCACCCACTGCGCTCCGCGCAGCAAACCAAAGGTGGGAACGAGCCCGCACCGGCCATCGGCCGATGGCGGTGCGGATCAATAGGTAAGGATACCCGAAAAGAGTGCGGCGGCGCCGCGCGCAGGCGCGCGCGGCGTGCGGACGACTCAGAAGGCGACCGGTGCCGCCTTGCCGTCGCGGATGTCGACGCGGAAGCGGGCGACGTTGGCCCGGCGGAATCCGTCCAGCTCGACCGGCTGGCCGTCGACCGACACCTGCGCCGCGGCGGCGTTGCCGATGCGGACGTCGAGCGGACCGTCGCTGCGGTACGACTTCTGCGTGCCGGCCGGCAGGATGCCGTATTCCAGGCGCGATCCATCGGCCGCCGTGACCTCCACCCAGCTCGCGGACGGGAGGTTGAGACTCAGGCTGTGTCCGCCCTGGCCACTGCTGGCCTCGGGTGCGGCCGCCGCCGTGGCGAGCGGCGTCTTGTTGGCCGAATGATCGAGCGGCGGGAACATCGCCATCGACGCGAGCAGCGGCTGCTGCTCGTCGGTACGCGGCTCCGCGGCCGGCGCGGGCGCCGCATTGCTGGCGACCACGTTCGCCGTGGCGCTGGTCGACGCGGACGCCGGGGCGTCCTGCTGGGCCACCGGGGACGCGTCGAGCGGCGACAGACGGGCCATGTCGCGATCGAGCGTGCCGCGCACGCCGAGCCACACCATCGGCACGACGATCACCGCGGTCAGCACCACGTACGTGGCGGCCGTGAGGTAACGCTCGAACAGGTAGCGCGAGTGCGACACGCCACCGGTCACCACCAGATCGGGCTGGCGCGGCGTGTGCCGTGCGAGCTCGGCCTGGATCTCGGCCTCGTCCACACCGAGGTGCGTGCCGTACTTGGTCAGGTAACCGGCGAGGTAGACCTGGTAATCGATGCCACCGTATTCGCCGGCTTCGAGCTGGCGAAGCAGGCGCGTGGGCAGGCGCAACGCCTGGCCACACGACTCGATGGTGTATCCGCGGGCCTCGCGGGCCGCGCGAAGGCGCGCGCCGAAACCGGCGGTGCTACCGCCGAGATCGAACAGAACCCGCCCCTCTTCACTGCTGGCTTCCACCTGGGGATCCATGGCGTTCTCCCTGTCTGCATTCGGCTCGAGCCCGGCGAACAAATCCTGCTCGCGTTCGTCCCGACCGGAAGAATTCGATACTGAGGTCATTGACGTGCGGCGACTTCGAGTGCGCGCGCGGGTTCCGAATCCGGGAACTTTTCACGCAGGCGTTTTGCATAGTCCTGGGCACCCTCCCCGTTGCCCAGACGGAGCTCGATATCGTGACCGAGCTTCAGCGAATCCGGACTTGGGGCTCCCACCGCTTCATAGCGCTGCAGGAACGCACGGGCCCGGAATGCATCGTTCTTAAGGTACAACACGTGCGCCATCTGATACAGGGCGTCCGCGTTATTGGGATTACGATCGAGCGCCTTTCTGAAATAACCCTCGGCGGCCTCGTAATCCTGCGACTGCAGCTGGCAGGTGCCGGCATTGGTCAGGGCAAGGTCGGGGGTTTCGTAGAACGGATCCGCGAGCGCCCGGTCGAAGAAGGCCCTGGCCTCCGCCGGTCGGTGCTGCTTGCACAGGAAGACAGCGAGGTTGTTGTTCACCGAGCCCTTCTTCGGATCGTACTCGACGGCCTTGCGATAATGCAGTTCGGCGTTCGCGGGATCGTTGATGCGCTCGTACAGCACGGCGATCACGGTCTGCGCCGGAACGTATTTCGGGTCGAACTGGAGCGCCTTCTGCAGTTTCTCCATGGCGCCCTTGAGGTCGCCGCGCTGCATGTAACGCTGGCCCAGCTCGGTATGTACCTCCGCGCCCTTGGCGCGATCGTCCGCCGCGGTCGATGGCTTCAGCCCCGACCCATCCCCCATACAACCGGCGCACGCCAACGCGAGCACCGCGAGCATCCCCCAACGCTCAAGCCGCATTCACCACTCCCTCTCCGAGTTTCTTGCGGAATTCCGCCTGCCGGCGGGTGCGGTCGACCACCTGGCCCTTCAGCTGGCCGCAGGCGGCGTCGATATCGTCGCCACGCGTGCGACGGAGCATGGTCAGGACGCCGGCGTTGAGCAGGAGCGTCTGGAACGCACGGATGTCCTCCTGGCTCGACCGCTCGAAACGGGCGCCTTCGAACGGATTGAACGGAATCAGGTTGACCTTGTTGGCCCCGGGCAGGCGGCGCATGAACTTGATCAGCTGCTTCGCGTGCTCCGGACGGTCGTTCACGCCCTTCATCAGCGTGTATTCGAACGTGATCGACGTGCGCGGGGCGCGCTGGATGTAGCGCTCGCAGGCGCCCATCAGCTCGGCGAGCGGGTAGCGCTTGTTCAGCGGCACCAGCTCGGTGCGCAGCTCGTCGTTGGCCGCATGGAGCGACACGGCGAGCGATACGTCGCTTTCCGCCGAGAGGCGGTCGATCATCGGCACGAGCCCGGCCGTGGACAGCGTGACGCGCTTGCTCGCCAGGCCGAAGCCCAGGTCGTCGCGCATCAGGCTCATGGCTTTCACCACGTTGTCGAAGTTCAGCAACGGCTCGCCCATGCCCATCATCACCACGTTGGTGATGCGGCGCTGCTGGTGCGGCACGTTGCCAAGGTGTTTGGCCGCGACCCAGACCTGGCCGATGATCTCGGCCGTGGACAGGTTGCGGGAGAACCCCTGCGTCGCCGTGGAGCAGAACTGGCAATTCAGGGCGCAGCCGACCTGCGAGGACACGCACAGCGTGCCGCGGGTCGGCTCCGGGATGTAGACGGTCTCGATGGCGTTGCCGCCATCCATGCCGAGCAGCCACTTGTGGGTACCGTCGACCGCGGCCTTTTCGAACACGGTCTTCGGCGGACCCACGTAGCAGGTGGCGCTGAGCTTTTCGCGAAGCGCCTTGCCGACGTCGGTCATGTTCTCGAAATCGCTTTCGAGGCGGTGGTAGATCCACTTCATGACCTGCTCGGCGCGATACGGCTTCTCGCCGATCTGAGCGAAGAAATCGCGCAGACCCTTGCGGTCGAAGTCGAGCAGGTTGACCTTGTCGGCAGGCGTGTTCACGGCATGTCTCAGTGCGAAACGACTTCCGAGTCGTTGAAGAAGTACTTGATCTCGATCGCGGCGTTCTCGAGGGAGTCCGAACCGTGCACGGCGTTGGCGTCGATCGACTCGGCGAAGTCGGCGCGGATGGTACCGGCGGCGGCTTCCTTCGGGTTGGTCGCACCCATGAGGTCGCGGTTCTTCAGAACGGCACCCTCGCCTTCCAGCGCCTGGATCATCACCGGGCCGGAGATCATGAACTCGACGAGCGCGCCGAAGAACGGACGCTCCTTGTGGACGGCGTAGAAGCCTTCGGCTTCGGCGCGGGTCAGCTGCTTCATCTTGGCAGCGACGATCTTCAGGCCGGCCTTCTCGAAGCGGGCGAGGATTTCACCGACGACGTTCTTCTTGACGGCGTCCGGCTTGATGATCGAAAGGGTGCGCTCCAGCGCCATACGGGTGCTCCGGGAAAGTGAAGACAAGAAAGGACAAAAACGGCGGACGGCGCCTCAGGGACGCCAAATGTAAGTTTGCGGCCAAAGCCGTCCGGAATGACTGACTTAGCGCACGAAATCTTGACAGATTCTAGCTCATTCGCAAGCCGTTTGCAGGGTTGTGCGCTTGCAGATTGACCCGCGCTGTCGGGCAGGCGTACTCTCAAACAATCGTTTGATTGAAACTACCCGCCTGTGGAGTTCGGCCCGATGACGAGCGCACCGTACGCGTCCCGTGAACGCAGCACCAAGGAACGCATCCTCGGCGCCGCCGAAGCCCTCTTCGCCACCCATGGGTTCGCCGGGGCCTCGCTGCGCCAGGTGACGGCCGCCGCCCGCGTCAACCTCGCGGCCGTCAACTACCACTTCGGCTCGAAGGACAAGCTGATCGAGGAGGTCTTCCGCCGCCGCCTCGACGAGCTCAACAGCCGTCGTCTCGCCGCCCTGGGCAAAGTCGCAGGCCTCGATGAGACGCGACTCGAAGACGTGCTCGACGCCTATATCCGCCCCGCGCTCGACCTCTCGCGCACCGACGGCGGCGGCGCGGCATTCGTGCGCGTGCTGGCGCGGGCGTACGCCGAGCACAACGAGACCCTCCGTCGCTTCCTGTCCGACAACTACGGCCACGTGCTCCGCCAGTTCGCCACGGAATTCGCCCGCCAGCTTCCCGGCCTGGCCAAGGAAGACATTTATTGGCGCCTCGACATCGTCACGGGCGCCCTGACGTATGCGATGGCCGACTTCGGCATCATCCAGCGCAAGCACGAGGTCGCCGAGCGCGATCACCGCGAGGTCGCTGCCGAGCACCTCATCCGCTTCGCCGCCGCCGGCCTGCGCGCCCCTTCCGTTTCCAATTCCCCGGCCACGCGCTGACCGGGGAACGATCCTTGAGCCATCCGGAGATCACCATGACCGCAACACCGTTACGCATTCGCAAGGCCGCGGTTCTCGGCGCCGGCGTCATGGGCGCGCAGATTGCCGCGCACCTGACGAACGCCAACGTCGAAACCGTGCTGTTCGATCTGCCCGCGAAGGACGGCCCGAAGAGCGGCATCGCCATCAAGGCGATCGCCAACCTCGCGAAGCTGTCGCCGGCGCCGCTGGCCGAAAAGGGCCTGGCCGCCGCGATCGTCCCCGCGAACTATGAAGACGATCTCGCCCAGCTCGCCGACGTCGACCTCGTCATCGAGGCGATCGCCGAGCGCATGGACTGGAAGCTGGACCTCTACGCGAAGATCGCGCCACACGTGTCGAAGACGGCCGTGCTCGCCAGCAATACGTCGGGCCTGTCCATCAACGGCCTCGCCGAGGCGCTGCCGGAGGAAATGCGCCATCGCTTCACCGGCGTGCACTTCTTCAATCCGCCGCGCTACATGCACCTCGTCGAACTCGTGCCCACGAAGCTCACCGACGCGACCGTGCTCGAAGGCCTCGAGGCCTTCCTGACCACGACGCTCGGCAAGGGCGTGGTCTACGCGAAGGACACGCCGAACTTCATCGGCAACCGCATCGGCGTGTTCTCGATGCTGTCGACGATGTACCACACCGAAAAGTCGGGCCTCGGCTTCGACACCGTCGACGCCCTGACCGGTCCGGCCATCGGCCGCCCGAAGAGCGCCACGTTCCGCACGGCGGACGTCGTCGGCCTCGACACGCTCGCGCATGTCGTCAAGACCATGGCCGACACCCTCCCGGACGACCCGTGGCATGCGTTCTTCCAGTCGCCGGCGTGGCTGAAGGCCCTGATCGACAAGGGCGCGCTTGGCCAGAAGACCGGCGCGGGCGTCTACCGCAAGGCCGGTAAGGACATCGTCGTCCTCGACCTGCAGAAGCAGGATTACCGCGCATCCGAGCCGAAGGCGTCGGACGAGGTGTCGGCCATCCTCGCCATCAAGGATCCCGCCGAGAAGTTCGCGAAGCTCCGCGCATCGTCCGATCCGCAGGCGCAGTTCCTCTGGGCCGTGTTCCGCGACCTCTTCCACTACACCGCCTATCACCTGGCCGACATCGCCGACACCGCGCGCGACGTCGACTTCGCGATCCGCTGGGGTTACGGCTGGAAGCTCGGCCCCTTCGAGATCTGGCAATCGGCCGGCTGGCAGCAGATCGCCGGCTGGATCGCCGAGGACATCGCCGCGGGCAAGACGATGAGCAACGCGCCGTTGCCGGCATGGGTCACCGACGGCCGCAGCGGCGTGCACGGCAAGGCCGGCTCGTATTCCGCCAGCGCCAATGCCGACAAGCCGCGTTCCACGCACCCGGTCTACGCGCGTCAGGCGTATCCGGACCCGATTCTCGGCGAGCGCTTCGACCAGGGCACCACCGTCTGGGAGAACGACGGCGTGCGCCTGTGGACCTCCGGCGACGACATCGGCGTGATCTCGTTCAAGACGAAGATGCACACGGTCAACGATCACGTGCTCGACGGCATCCAGCATGCGATCGGCCTTGCCGAGCAGCAGTTCCGTGGCGTCGTGCTGTGGCAGCCGTCCGAGCCGTTCTCGGCCGGTGCCGACCTGAAGGGCGCGCTCGGCCTGCTGCAGGCCGGCAAGCTCGCGCAGTTCGAGGCCATGGTCGCGAATTTCCAGGCGACCAGCATGCGCATCAAGTATTCGCTGGTGCCGGTCGTGGCCGCGGTGCGCGGTCTCGCGCTGGGTGGCGGCTGCGAGTTCCAGATGCATTCGGCGCGCACCGTCGCGGCGCTGGAAAGCTACATCGGCCTCGTCGAGGCCGGCGTCGGCCTGCTTCCGGCGGGCGGCGGCCTGAAGGAACTGGCGGTCCGTGCCGCACAGGAAAACCCGGCCGATCCGTTCGAATCGCTGAAGAAGGTGTTCGAGACCGTCGCCATGGCGAAGGTGTCGGCCAGCGCCCTCGAGGCGAAATCGCTCGGCCTGCTGCGCAAGGACGACGTCGTGGTCTTCAACACCTATGAAGTGCTGCATGTCGCGAAGGCGCAGGCCCGGGCGATGGCCGAGTCGGGCTACCGTCCGCCGATGCCTGCGCGCGCCATTCCGGCCGCGGGCGATGTGTCGACGGCCACGTTCCGTTCGTCGCTCGCGAACATGGCCGAGGGTTACTTCGCCTCCGCGCACGACATCGACATCGCCAGCCGCATCGCCGACACGCTGTCGGGCGGCCCCATCGAGCGTGGCTCGCTGGTCGACGAGAACTGGCTGCTCGCCCTGGAGCGCCGCCATTTCGTCGAACTGGCGCAGACCGAAAAGACCCAGGCCCGCATCGCTCACACGATGACGACGGGAAAGCCGCTGCGTAACTGACGCGCCCAGAGCCGCATCGACGCCACCGACTTTCCCACTCAGAGGAACCATTCATGAGCAAGCAAGTGCAAGACGCCTACATCGTCGCCGCCACCCGTACCCCGGTGGGCAAGGCGCCGCGCGGCGTGTTCCGCAACACCCGTCCCGACGACATGCTGGCCCACGTCATCCGCGCCGTCATCGAACAGGCGCCGGGCATCGATCCCTCGATCATCGCCGACGCCGTCATCGGCTGCGCGATGCCGGAAGCCGAGCAAGGCATGAACGTGGCACGCATCGGCGTGCTGCTGGCCGGGCTGCCCGAGCAGGTCCCGGGCGTCACCATCAATCGATTCTGCTCCTCGGGCGTGCAGGCGATCGCGATGGCCGCCGACCGCATCCGCCTCGGCGAAGCCGATCTGATGATCGCCGGCGGTACCGAGTCGATGAGCATGGTGCCGATGATGGGCCACAAGATCGCGATGAACCCCGCGATCTTCGAGAACGACGAGAATCGCGCGATCGCCTTCGGCATGGGCATCACCGCCGAGAAGGTGGCCGAGCGCTGGAAGGTCAGCCGCGAAGACCAGGACGCGTTCGCGCTGCAATCGCACCAGCGCGCCATCGCCGCGATCGCCGCCGGCGAGTTCAGGGACGAGATCACGCCGTTCCAGCTCGACGACCGTTACCCGGATCTGAAGAACCGCAGCGTGCGCGAAGACCGCCGCATTATCGATACCGACGAGGGTCCGCGTCAGGACACGTCGCTCGAGGTGCTCGGCAAGCTGCGCCCGGTGTTCCGCAACGGGCAGTTCGGTGGCTCGGTCACCGCCGGCAACTCGTCGCAGATGTCCGATGGCGCGGGCGCCCTGCTCATCGCCAGCGAAAAAGCCATCAAGGACTACGGCCTGACACCGCTGGCGCGTTTCGTGGGCTTCTCGGTCGCTGGCGTCGCGCCGGAGATCATGGGCATCGGTCCGAAGGAAGCGATCCCGAAGGCCCTCGGGCAGACGGGCATCACCCAGGACCAGCTGGACTGGATCGAGCTCAACGAGGCCTTCGCGGCCCAGGCCCTCGCGGTCATCCGCGATCTCGGCCTCGACCCGTCGAAGGTCAATCCGCTGGGCGGCGCCATCGCCCTCGGCCACCCGCTGGGCGCCACGGGCGCGATCCGTGCCGCCACGCTGATCCATGGCCTGCGCCGCCGCAAGCAGAAGTACGGCATGGTGACGATGTGCATCGGTACCGGCATGGGCGCGGCCGGCGTGTTCGAAGCGCTCTGATGGCGGGTGGGAGCCAGCCTGCTGGCGATGGGTGAGTAGGGCGAGCACCCATCGCCGGCAGACTGGCCCCCACCGGGCAACGGCGCTGCCTTTTCTAGCGTCCCGCATGGGTTTACGCTCGCCCCATGCACGGCATCCACACCATCGACACCGGTTTTGGCCGCCCCCGCTTCGACGCGGCGTACCTCGTCGTCGAGCGCGGCCGCGGCGCCTTCATCGACAGCGGTACGTCCCATGCGCTGCCCCGCTTCCTCGACGCCATCACCGCCGCGGACCTCGCACCGCGTGAAATCGACTGGGTCATCCTCACCCACGTGCACCTCGACCACGCCGGCGGCGCGGGCGAGCTGATGCGACACCTCCCCAAGGCCATGCTCGCGGTCCATCCGCGCGGCGCGCGCCACATGATCGACCCGTCGGCGCTGATCGCCGGTGCGTCGGCGGTCTACGGCGAAGACCGGGTGCGCAGCGACTATGGCGACATCGTTCCCGTGCCGAAGGATCGCGTGATCGAAGCCGACGACGGCTTCGTGGTCGACCTGGCCGGCCGCGCCCTGCTCTGCCTCGACACCCCCGGCCACGCGAAACACCACATCGCCATCCACGACGAGCGCGCGAACGCGTTCTTCACCGGCGACATCTTTGGCTTGTCCTATCGCGAATTCGACACCGACGCCGGCGCCTTCATCGTGCCGACGACATCGCCCGTGCAGTTCGACCCCGACGAAGCGCACGCCTCGATCGAACGGATGATGCGGTACGAGCCCCAGGCGATGTACCTCACGCATTTCGATCGCGTGACAGACGTGAAGCGCCTCGCCGACGATCTGCACGCGCAGATCGACGCGATGGTCGCCATCGCGCGGCAGCATGCCGACACGCCCGATCGCGAAGACCGGATCGCTGCGGCGTTCGCCGAATTCTACGTCGAGCGTGCACGCCGCCACGGCGTGACGATGGCGCCGGACGCGATCGTGAAGCTGCTGAAGGTCGACATCCGGCTGAACGCGCAAGGCATCCTCGTGTGGCTGGACCGCGCACGGAAGCCGCCAAACCACTGACTATCCGGTGGGAGCCACCCGACAATTACGCCAACCGCGCCCCGTTCGGCACCGGCCGCTCCGTGGTGGTGATCACCACGCCCTCGTCGGTATGGAACCCCGTCAGCAGGAACTGCGACCGGAACGGCCCGATCTGCTTCTCCGGGAAGTTGATCACTCCGACGATCTGCCGGCCGATCAACTCGTCGGCGCTGTAGATCGCGGCGATCTGCGCACTGGTCTTCTTTTCGCCGTAGGGCCCGAAATCCACCCATACCTTGTAGGCGGGCCGTCTCGCTTCGGGGAATGCCTCCGCGCGCACGATCGTGCCGGCGACCAGCATCACTTTTTCGAAATCGGCCCAGCCGATGTGTTCTGTCATCTCATCCTTCCAGCCGCGACTTGAACCAGTCGCCGAGTTCGTGTTTCCAGTAAGTGCCCTGCGCCGCCAGGTAGCCGAACGGGCGATGCACCGGATCGAGTCCGAAGCCGTCATACATGGCCATGCGCGATTCGCCCGCCGCGATGGCGTCGGCCAGCGCCTCGCCCGCGGCGCAGGTCGGCGCGAGGCCGTGGCCTCCGAACGCCTGCGCATACCAGAGGCCGTTGCCGTGGGTGCCGACCTGGGGCATTTCGTGACGGGCATAGCTCATCAGTCCCGACCACGCGTGCTCGACGCGCGCCTCCTTCAGCGACGGAAACACGCGCGCAAGGTCGCGTTTCAGCAGGCGCTGTACCGCGCGCGGCGACCGGTCGCGGATGGAGATGCGCCCACCCCAGAGCAGCCGCGTGTCCGCGAGCGGACGATAGTAGTCGAAAGCGAAACGCGTATCGTAGACCGCGGCGCGCGTTCGCAGACACTCGCGCAGACGATCGCCGAGCGGCTCCGTGACCATCACGTACGTCGCTATGGGCAGCACCGCGCGGTCGATGGTGCGATCCAGCCCGGCGAGGTAACCGCCGCACGCGAGCACGACCTGCGGCGTTTCGATCTCCGCGTCGCCCACCCGCAGCACCCAGCGCGGTCCGTTCCGTTCGAGCATGCGGACCCGCGACGCTTCGTGGATCGCCACCCCGGCCCGCTCCGCGGCCGATGCCAGACCGCGCGCATACGCCAGCGGATCGATATGCAGCGCGTTTCGTTCGTATAGGCCATCGTGGTATCTCGCGCTGCGCACGAATTCGTGCATCGCGCCTTCGGGAATCCACTGCCAGTCGGCGCCGTAGTGTTCCGCGAGCAGCCGCTGCCGCGAGCGAAGCACCGCCTGGTCGCGGAACCAGTTCGCCCACACCACGCCCGCGTCGACGGCATCGCAGTCGATGGCCAGGGCGGCGATCCGCTGCCGGATCAGGTTCACCGCGTCGACGGTGCGGGCGTAGAGCGCGCGTGCGCGCTCCGGTCCGGCACGCTCGAGCAGGGCGCGTTCGCCGAGCGAGTAGCCCGCGAAGACGAAGCCGCCGTTGCGACCCGAGGCGCCGAAACCGATCGACTTCGCTTCCAGCAGCACCACATCGCGCACGCCGCGCGCGGCGAGACCCAGCGCCGTATTGAGGCCCGCGAAGCCGCCGCCGACGATGACCACCGCAGCCTCGCGCCGTCCGGACGGCGGCGGACGCGGCGACGGCACCTCGGTTCGGTCGTGATACCACGACGGCATGGGCATGTTTCCAGAAAGGGGAACGGCCTTTGTACGATACCGCCGCGCCGCGCGGAAGCAGGGACGAACGCCGCGTGAGGCTCGGCTTCAGCCTCGCACAGGATAGGAGCAAGGCTGCTGGCGATGAGTGCTCGCAACCAGACCCATCGCGAGCCGTCCTGCTCCCACCGGAAAGCTCGCCGCCACGACGGCTCCGGCGGCGGGAACGCCGTCAGGCGCAGTCCGGGTATGATCCGCCCATGAGCCTCCTGCCTCCCATCGACCTCCAGCGCTGGATCGACGACAACCGCGCGCTGCTCAAGCCCCCCGTCGGTAACAAGTGCATCGTCGATGGCGACTTCATCGTCATGATCGTCGGCGGTCCGAACGCGCGCACCGACTACCACTACGACGAAGGACCGGAGTTCTTCTACCAGCTCGAAGGCGAGATGGTGCTGAAGGTGCAGGACGATGGCACCGCACGCGATATCCCGATCCGGGCCGGCGAGATCTTCTACCTGCCGCCGCGCGTGCCGCACTCGCCGCAACGCATGCCCGATTCCATCGGCCTCGTGATCGAGCGCCGCCGCCTCGCGGGCGAGAAGGACGGCCTGATGTGGTTCTGCGAGTCGTGCAACCACAAGCTGTTCGAGGAATATTTCCCGCTCGGCAGCATCGAGAGCGATTTCCCGCCGGTGTTCGAACGGTTCTACCGCTCGCTCGACGCGCGCACATGCAAGCGCTGCGGCACGGTGCACCCCGCGCCGGCGAACTATTCCGACTAAGGCAAAGCCGCGCCTACCGCGTCTTCCGGCGCTCAAGCCACTTCGTCGCCATGCGACGCAGCGAGGCATCCGACGCCGGATCGGACGCGATGTCCGCGACGGGGCGCCAGGCGAGTTCCAGCGACTCCTCGTTGCGCACGACCTCCTCGCTGCCGCGCGCCACGACGACGTGACGCACGTCGTAGTGCCAGTGCTCGGGCTCGTCGCCGCGCGTCGGGATGACGTGGCGATCGATGTCGAAGATGCCCGGCAAGACCGCAAGGTTCGCAAGCCCGGTCTCCTCGCCGGCCTCGCGTAACGCCACGCCGGCGAGATCGGGATCGCCGTCGGCGTGGCCGCCGGGCTGCAGCCACCGGCCGAGCTTGCGGTGAAGCATCAGCAGCGCGCGCTCCCCGTCGGCGCTGACCAGCCATGCCGACCCCGTGAAGTGACCCGAGCGCGTCTCGCGGTGGAACGGACGCTCCGCGTCGCGAAGCCATTCGCCGAATCGAGCGATGTCACCTTCCCCTGGCCACCGTTGCGCATAGCGCTCCAGATCGTGGGCCAGCCGCTGTCGTGCTTCATCCATCGGAAAACGCCTTCAAGGAACCGGCGCATTCTCGCACGGCTTTTTAGGACCAGTCCGATGTCGGACGCGGGCATCGCTTGCCTAGGATGGCTGCGGGGCGCACGACGCGCCTCGCCCCCTCGCAGCCCCCGCTGCGCCAAGCAAGGAAACGCGCATGTCCCCACCCCTGAAGTGCACCGCCCTGTTCATCGGCGCCGTGGCCGCCTGCCCGTCGCTGGCGATCGCCGCGCACGAGGCGAACTTCACCGGCCCGCTCGTCACACCGGCCGTGAACAGCATGCCGGTCGGCATGACGAACATCGAGCCATACCTCATCCATACCAATACGCGTGGCGCCTACACCAACGCGGGCGACCGCAAGGAGCGCGATCCGACCATGCGCCAGTGGCAGCTCGCCGTGCCCATGACCTACGCGCTCACGGACACGGCGTCGGTGCAGCTCACGCTGAACGCGTCGCGTACCTCCGGCGAGGGCATGCACACCGACGGCATGCGCATGGGCGACACCGCGGTCCGCGTCCAGCAGCGCCTTCGCGCACCGGACGCGGACGGGCAAGGCCTCGTCCTCGCCGTGGCGCTGGCGCAGCGGCTGCCCACCGGCACCTACCACGGACTGGACACCAATCCGCTCAACGGTACCGGCAACGGCGCCATGCGCACCACGATCGCGTTCGGCGCCCAGCAACTGTATGGGCTCGACGATGGCCGCGCGGTGCGCTGGCGGTCGCAACTCGCCTGGAGCCCGTCACCCGGTCGCATCGGCGTGCGCGACACCAGCGTCTACGGCACGGAGCACGGCTTTCGTGGCCACGCACGGCTCGGTCAGGCATGGAACGCCTCGGTCGCCGCCGAGTACGCGCTCGACGCGCGGTGGGTGCTCGTCGGCGAAGCCATCTGGAACCGCGCGAGCGCCGTCGAACTCACCGACAGGCGCGGCAATGGATCGCGCCGCATCGCGCCGAGCCAGGATCTCAGTTTCGCGCCGGCCGTGGAATATCACTTCAATCCGACCATGGGGCTCATCGCAGGCGTACAGTTCACCGTCGCCGGACGAAACACCGCCGACTACGTCGCGCCCCAGGTCGCGCTCAACATGGTCTTCTGAAGCATCGGCAAGACACGTGCACAACCGCCGCAAGTCATGGTCGACACCCACACCCGTTGCATGCAAGGCCTTGGCACGCCTCGCAACGCAGCTTGTACGGCCGCGCCCCGCTGGGCTATGGTGCCGTGCCAGCGCTTCCGGGCAGCGGCGTGCGCACCGTGGCTCACGCGGCGGTCCCAACAATAAAAGGCAACATTCCGGCAGTAGTAGGGGAGACACATGTTGAAACACCTGTTCGCGACGCATCCCATCGAGGCCGCGCCGCACGTCGATGCTGGTGAACACATCGACACTGGCGCCCACGGAGGCGAACTCAAGCGCGTCCTTACCGCGAAGCACCTGATCATGCTCGGCGTTGGCGCCGTGATCGGTGCGGGTATCTTCGTCATCACCGGCCAGGCCGCCGCGCTCCATGCGGGCCCCGCACTGGTCATCAGCTTCCTCATCGCGGGCTTCGCCTGCGCCCTCGCCGGTCTCTGCTACGCCGAATTCGCGGCGATGCTGCCCGTCTCCGGCAGTGCCTACTCCTATTCCTATGCGACGCTCGGCGAGTACGTGGCCTGGTTCGTGGGCTGGAACCTCGTGCTCGAGTACCTCTTCGCCGCGGCCACGGTCGCCGCGGGCTGGTCCGGTTACTTCAACGAACTGCTCGGCCTCATCGGGCAGGTCGTCGGCACGAACGTCACCCTGCCCGCCTACCTGTCGTCGGCACCGTTCCAGTTCGTCGAAGGCCACATCCAGGCTACCGGCACGCTGATCAACCTGCCGGCCGTGGTCATCATCGCGGCGCTGTCGGGCCTGTGCTACGTCGGCATCACGCAGTCGGCGTTCGTCAACTCGATCATCGTGGCGATCAAGGTCACCGTGATCCTGCTGTTCCTCGCGTTCGCCATCCAGGTAATCAATCCGGACAACTGGCATCCGTTCATTCCGGAAGCCGAAGGTCCGGGCACGTTCGGCTGGGGCGGTATCTTCCGCGCGGCGACCATCGTGTTCTTCTCGTACGTGGGCTTCGACGCCGTGTCGACCGCCGCCGGCGAAGCGAAGAACCCGCAGCGCGACATGCCCATCGGCATCCTGGGTTCGCTCGCCATCTGCACGGTGCTCTACATCGCCGTCGCCCTGGTGCTCACGGGTATCGCGCCGTTCCGTATCCTCAACACGCCGGAACCGGTCGCGACCGCGCTGGGCCTCTACCCGCAGCTGTCGTGGCTGAAGGCGATCGTCGTGCTCGGCGCCATCACGGGTCTGTCGTCGGTGATCCTCGTGATGCTGATGGGCCTGCCGCGCATCTTCTTCTCGATGGCGAAGGATGGCCTGCTCCCGCAGACGATGGCGAAGATCCATCCGAAGCACCGCACGCCGCACGTCGGCACCATCATCGTCGGTGTCGCCGCGGCCGCCATGGCCGGCCTGTTCCCGGTCAGCGTGCTGGGCGAGCTGGTCTCGATGGGCACCCTGCTCGCGTTCGCCACGGTCTGCGTCGGCGTGCTGATCCTGCGCTACACCCGTCCCGACCTGCAGCGCAGCTTCCGCGTGCCGTTCGTCTGGCCGATCTGCATCCTTGGCGCGCTGGCCTGCGTGTACCTGTTCTGGCAGGCGTTCGAAGAGCACTGGCGCCTGATGGTCGGCTGGATCGTCATCGGTCAGGCCATCTATTTCGGCTACGGCTACGCGCACAGCAAGCTGCGCAAGTCGCTCGGCTGATCGAGGCTCCCGAGACGAAGGGCCGGCGCATCCCGCCGGCCCTTCGCTTTGGGGCTATCCTCTCCACGAATACCCGACTTCCAGGCTGTCCATGCTCCAGCAGTTACTCGCGAAGAAAGCGCCTCAGGCCGAACCCGACGACGCGCACGGTCCCGCCCTGCGCCGCACCCTTGGCCCTTGGGGCCTCACGGCGCTGGGCATCGGTGCGGTCATCGGCGGCGGCATCTTCGTGATCACCGGCGTCGCGGCGGCGGAACACGCCGGCCCCGCGATCATCATCTCGTTCATCCTCGCGGCGATCTGCAGCACGTTCACGGCGCTTTGCTACGCCGAGTTCGCCTCGATGATCCCCGTGTCCGGCAGCGCCTATTCCTACGCGTACTCCACGCTGGGCGAAGGCGCCGCGTGGTTCATCGGCTGGAACCTGATCCTCGAATACGGCGTGTCGGCATCGGCCGTCGCGGTGAGCTGGACGGGTTACTTCGTCAGCCTGCTCGACCATGTCGGCATCCACATTCCTCCCGCGCTGACCAACGCCCCGGTCGACTGGGTCGACGGCCACATCGTGATGACCGGCGCGCTGTTCAACCTGCCCGCGGTGGGCATCACGCTGGCGCTGACCTGGCTCTGCTACGTCGGCATCAAGGAGTCCACCGGCATCAACATGGCGATGGTGCTGCTCAAGACGGCGTTGATCATCCTCGTGATCGTCGTCGGCGCGAGCCACATCGATACCGCGAACTGGCATCCGTTCATCCCCGCCAACCAGGGCGGCGACAAGTACGGCTGGTCGGGCATCCTGCGCGGCGCGTCGATGGTCTTCTTCGCTTACATCGGGTTCGAGGCCACGTCCACGGCGGCGCAGGAGTCGAAGAACCCGCAGCGCGACATGCCGATCGGCACCCTCGCGTCGCTGGCGATCTGCACCGTGCTCTACATCGCGATGGCGGCCGTGCTCACCGGGCTGGTGCCCTTCGATCAGCTCGGAACGTCCGAGCCGGTCGTGACCGCGATCCGCCAGCATCCCGAACTCGGCTGGCTGCGCGGCATCGTCGAAGTGGGCGCGCTCATCGGTCTGTCGTCCGTCGTGCTCGTCATGATCATCGCGCAGCCGCGCATCTTCATGATCATGGGTCGCGACGGCCTCATGCCGAAGGTGTTCACCACCATCCATCCGAAGTACCGTACGCCCCACATCAACACGGTGATCACCGGCGTGGGTATCGCGCTGCTCGCCGCCGTGTTTCCGCTCAACGTGCTCGGCGACCTCACGTCGATGGGTACGCTCGTGGCGTTCTGCGCCGTATGCGGCGGCGTGATGATCCTGCGTCGCACCGCACCGGATCTTCCGCGCACGTTCCGCGTGCCATGGGCGCCCGTCACGTGCGTGCTCGGTATCCTCAGCTGCATCGCGTTGCTCACCTCGATGGGCGTGCGCAACTGGATCCTGATGGCCGTCTGGACCGTGCTCGGCATCGCCATGTACATGGCGTACGGCTATCGCCACAGCCGCATGCGAAAGCAGGGCTGAGCACGACGCGCGACGATGCCTTGAAACCTCGACCGCTCTCGAGGTTTCAAGGCTAAGTTAACGAAATTCTTATAGAAACGACGATAAAAGGCCTGTCATTTAACTGCCATTGGCCGGCCGCGTGTCGAGGGGAGTATGATCCCGAGTCCGCGGGTAAATCACTTGGCAGTGGGCCCCGGATTGCCGCCCAGCGCGTCAGGCGGGTCAGCTCCTCGGCCTGGCGCGCTTGGGTTGCATTTTGCAACTCAGGTGGCGAGCACGTGCGACACGCACCAGCCCTTGGCCGCCACGGCCTTGCCCGGGAAGAGCTGACACGGCCCCCAGGCGGCATCCGCCTTCCCCTGATAGAAATTGCAGTTCGAACACTTGTCGCCCGGCTTGCGGCCGGGACCGCCCGTCTCCGCCTCGGTGTACTTGAGCGCCGTCGCGGTGGGGTCCGTCGGCGACAGGTGGGGCAGATCCTGAGCCAGCGCCACGCTGGTGGTACCGAGCACGGCCACGGCGGCGGCGCCACCGGCTGCGGCCTTCAGGAAACGGCGGCGACCCTCGATCGAGGGATCGTTGCGATGCGTCATGGGTATAACCTCCTTCGGCAAAGCAGGCATCCTAGCGTCATTGCTCAAAAGCAAATGGTTCGCATTGACGCCCACGGGGCGCGGCCGGCCCCCATGCTATGATCGACGCCTGTTTGGACGTCCAAATCCCCATGTCGAAGACCCTCACGCCCGTATCCGCAGAACGCCTCGCCGAGTGCGCCGACGCCATCGCGGAGGCCGCGCGCGAGCTTGCGGCCTTCGGCTGGACGCCGGCCACCAGCAGCAACTTTTCGATGCGGATCGACGACGATCATGCCGCGATCACCATCTCGGGCCGCGACAAGGGCCGGCTGGGTCGCGACGACATCATGCTGATCGACATGGCGGGCAAGGCGGTCGGTTCCGACCACCGGCCGTCCGCCGAGACGGGCCTGCACACCCAGGTGTACCGCCGCTACCCGCAGGCCAACGTGGTGCTGCACACGCACTCGCGCACGCAGAGCGTCGCCTCGCGCCTGTTCGCCGCCGAGGGCCGCGTGCATCTGGAGGGCTGGGAGTTGCAAAAAGCCATCTCCGGCTACACAACGCACGAAAGCGTGCTCGACATTCCCGTCTTCCCCAACACGCAGCACATGCCCGACCTGGAAGCGCAGGTGGATGCCTGGATCGACGCCGGCAAGCCGCTGTACGCGTACCTGATCGACGGGCACGGCATCTACACCTGGGGCCGCGACATGGCCGAAACCCGCCGCCATCTCGAAGCCCTGGAGTTCCTGCTCGGCTGCGAACTCGATCTCAGGAGGCTTTCCCCATGAGCCGGCTCCGCATCTACGACGACACCCATACCGAAACCCCCATCGCCATCCACCACGACCACGCCGCCATCGCCGCGGCCCTGAACGCGGTGGGCGTGCGCTTCGAGCAGTGGGAGGCCAACCAGCCGATCGCGCCGGGCGCCACGCAGGAGGAGGTCATCGCGGCCTACCGCGAGGACATCGACCGCCTCATGCGCGAGAACGGTTACCAGTCCGTCGACGTCATCAGCCTGAAGCCGGATCACCCGGATCGCGCCGCGTTCCGTCAGAAGTTCCTGAACGAGCACACGCACAGCGAGGACGAGGTCCGCTTCTTCGTCGCCGGTGCCGGTCAGTTCACGTTGCACATCGACGGCAAGGTCTACGAGGTGCTCTGCGAAAAGGGCGACCTCATCGGCGTGCCCGACGGCACCCCGCATTGGTTCGACATGAGCGAGTCGCCCTACTTCGTGGCCATCCGGCTCTTCACGAACACCGAGGGCTGGGTCGCCAGCTTCACGGGCGAGGACATCGCCGAGCGCTTCCCGCGCATGAGCCCGCATTCCTCGGCGCAGAACGTTTCGTAAGGCACGCCCGTCGTTTATCCTGCGGATATCCCCGATCCGCAGGCTTCCCCCGCATGTCCGACATCCGCGCCGTCCTCACCGACATCGAGGGCACCACCAGCTCCATCGACTTCGTCAAGGACGTGCTGTTTCCGTACGCCCGCCGGCACTTGCCGGCTTACGTCGAGACGCACTGGGACGAGCCCGAGGTGCAGCACTGGCTCCACGAGGCCGCGAAGGAAGCCGGCATCGTCGAAGCATCGCGCACCGAGGTCATCGACCTGCTCATCGGCTGGATCGACGCCGACCGCAAGTCCACGGCCCTGAAGGCCCTGCAGGGCATGATCTGGGCCGACGGTTACGCGTCGAAGGCGTTCGTTTCGCACATGTACCCGGAAGTCGCCGCGCGCCTGAAGGCGTGGCACGACGACGGTCTGTCGCTCTACGTGTACTCGTCGGGCTCCGTGCCCGCGCAGAAGCTCCTCTTCGGCCATAGCGAGAACGGCGACCTGACGCCGTTGTTCTCCGGTTACTTCGACACCGAAACGGGCCACAAGCGCGAGCGCGAGTCGTATGCCCGCATCGCGGAGGCCATCGGCCTGCCGCCGGCGCAGATCCTGTTCCTGTCCGACATCCGCGAAGAGCTGGATGCCGCCCGCGCCGCCGGCATGCGCACCACGCAGCTGATCCGCCCACCGCAGTCGCTAAGCGACAACGGCCATCCTGCCGTGGCGACGTTCGATGCGATCGTTCCTTGATCCCCGCCGCCGGGCCGCTATCGGCATCCTCGGTGCATTCGTCACCGGGGTACTGCTGACGCTGGCCCTGCTCCGGTTCGGACCGGAGCCTCTCACGGCCCGGCAGGAACCGGTCGCGCGCACGGCCGTCGAGGCGCCCGCCGCGGTCGCCACCGCGGCGCCGGCCGAGGTCGCGCCGGATCCCGATGCCGACCCGTGGCCGGCCGACGCGCCGACCCCCGAGCAGGTCTTCACGGCGCAGCCCGATGCGGTCCGCCGCGCCGTGAGCCGGCTGTCGCCGCGCGTACCGGGCAAACCGAACGTCTACGCCGTCGCGTTCGCCGGCGATGGCTCCGAGGACGTTTTCCGCAACGAGGCGGAATACCTCGACACACTGATGGCCCAGCGCTTCGGGTCCGCCGGCCATACGCTGGTCCTCGAGAACAACCCGGCGACGTTGGGCACGCGGCCGCTCGCGAGTTGGACGAACCTCGAAGAAGGCCTCGCCGGCCTGGCGCGCGTCATGGATCCGCGCGAAGACATCCTGCTGCTCTACGTCGCCACCCACGGCGGCGACGACCATTCGCTGCTCGTCGACATGGATCCCATCCCGCTCGATCAGCTCGATCCCGACGGGCTCGCCGACATCCTGCAGAAGCACGCCTTTTCCTGGAAAGTGCTCGTCGTGAACGCGTGCTACTCGGGCGGTTTCGTGCCGAAGCTGCGTGGCCCCGGCACCCTCGTGCTCACGTCGGCGCGCGAAGACCGCACGTCGTTCGGCTGCGGCGCCGATGCCGACATCACCTATTTCGGGCGGGCGTGGCTCGCTCAGGGCCTGAACGCGACGCCGGATTTCGTCGAGGCGTTCGGCCAGGCGCGGAGCGCGATCGCCGGCTGGGAGAAGCGCGAGTCGCTGGAGCCGTCCGAGCCGCAGATCGATATCGGCGCAGGCATCGAGGACAAGCTGGCCGGGTGGCGCAAGGGCGCGCTCATCGGGCCGGCGGTGCCATTCAAGGCTGCTCGCTAAGCCGGAAGAGACCCGCGAGCACCCTTCGCCAGCAGGCTGGCTCCCACCGGGGCAACGGTGGCCCTGATGGCAGCCAGCCTGCTGGCGGCTGTAGCTCTGGTGGGAGCCAGCCTGCTGGCGAAGGGGCTCGCGCTGACGCCTCAGATATCGAGCGAAAACCGGTCCGCATCCATCCATGCCGGGAAATGTTCCCGTCGCGCCTTCAGTGGCTCGGGATCGACGGCCACGGTGACCACCTGCTCCTGCGGACCGAGCTCCACGAGCGTCTCGCCGAGCGGGTCGATGATCGCGCTGTCACCCGCATACGGATGATCGTTGCCATCGATGCCCACGCGGTTGAGGCCGATCGTGTAAGCCAGGTTCTCGATCGCACGGGCGCGCAACAACGTGCGCCATTGCTGGCGACGCGGCGCCGGCCAGTTCGCGACGAAGAGCGAAAGGTCGTACTCCATGCCACCGGGAGCCTCCTCGCGCCGGCCGTTGCGCAGCCACACCGGGAAGCGCAGGTCGTAGCAGACCTGCGGAAGGATCCGCCAGCCTTTCAACTCCACCACCAGTCGCTTGTTACCGCCGCCGTACCGGGTATGTTCGCCGGCCATGCGGAACAGGTGGCGCTTGTCGTACGTGGCGAGCGAACCGTCCGGCGACGCCCAGAGGAGCCGGTTGAACACCGTGTCGCCTTCGCGGATCACGAGGCTGCCGGTGAGCGTGGCGTTCACTTCGGTCGCCAGCGCACGCATCCACGCCACGCTGGGACCGTCCATCGTCTCCGCGTTGCCCAGCGTGTCGTTGGTGAAGCCGGAGAGGAACGTCTCCGGCAGGACGATCAGGTCGCTGGCCGCGGCACCGCGCACGAGGGCGCCGTAATAGTCGCGATTGGCCGGCGCGTCGTGCCAGCGCGTGGCACCCTGTACGAGCGAGATGGTCAGAGTTTGCACAGGAGCTCCGCAGCGGCTTCCATGGTCGCGTCGTTCTTGGCGAAGCACAGGCGGATCAGCCGGGTATCCGGTGCGCTCTCGTAGAACGGACTCAGCGGGATCGCGGCCACACCGCCCTCGCGCACGAGCCACTCGCTGAAGTTGATGTCGTCGACGTCGCGGATGGCGCTGTAATCGACGAGCTGGAAGTATCCGCCCGGCACGTCGAGCAGCGTCAGCCGCGATGGCGCGATGAGCGCGCGGAAACGGTCGCGCTTGGCCTGGTAGAACGCCGGTAGCTCCAGATAGTGTTCCGGCGACGATTCGAGGAATTCGGCGAACGCCGACTGCGCGGGATGGAACGTGCAGAAGGTGAGGTACTGGTGCACCTTGCGGAACTCGGCGGTGAGCGCCTTGGGCGCCACGGCGTAGCCGACCTTCCAGCCCGTGCAGTGGTAGGTCTTGCCGAACGACGACACCACGATACTGCGCGACGCCAGTTCTTCGTGCCGCAGCACGCTCTGGTGCTCGGCGCCGTCGAACACGATGTGCTCGTAGACCTCGTCCGAGAGCACCACGATCGGAGTGTCGCGCACGATGGCCGCGAGTTCGTCGAGATCGGCGCGCGACAGGACGGCCCCCGACGGATTGTGCGGCGAGTTGACCAGGATCATGCGCGTCTTCGGCGTGATCGCGTCGCGGACGCGCTGCCAGTCGATGGCGAACGAGGGCAGCGTCAGCGGCAGGTGCACCGCGGTGGCCCCCTGGAGTTCGATCGCGGGCTCGTAGCTGTCGTAGCACGGATCGAACACGATCACTTCGTCGCCGGCGCGCACCACGGCGGCGATGGCCGAGAACAGGGCCTCGGTGGCGCCGGAGGTCACCGTCACCTCGGTGTCGGGGCTCACGCGGTGGCCGTACAGGCGCTCGGTCTTCAGCGCGATCTGCTCGCGCAGCTTCGGGATGCCCACGCCGGGCGCGTACTGGTTCTTGCCCTCGGCCATCGCCCGCGTGATCGCCTCGCGCAACGGAGCCGGCGGTTCGAAATCGGGAAAGCCCTGCCCCAGGTTCACCGCCCTGTGCTCCATGGCCAGCTGGCTCATGACGCTGAAGATGGTGGTGCCGACCTTGGGAAGCTTGGTTTCGAGCTGCATCGCGTGCCCTTATTCGTTTGGACGGCCAAACGCCGTCGAAGGCTCCGATCCTATCATGCGGGCCAGGCGGATCGCCCCGGCCTGCTCCGGATGGTCGGCCAGCCTCTTGCAGTCCTTGTGGAACTCGGCCTGGGCCTTCGGCAGCCGTTCGGCGAGGAAATCCACGAAGCTGCGCACGGCCGGCAGCAGGCCACGGCGACTGGGGTACACGAAATGCAGCGTGCCCTGGGCCGTCGTGTACTCCGGTAGCACCCATTCCAGATCGCCGGTCGAGAGCAGCGGGGCGCAATAATCTTCGGGCAGCAGTGCCACGCCGCAGCACTGCACGGCCGCGGAGATCAGCACCGTGAAATCCCCGCTGACCAGCCTCGGCTTCACCTCGACGGCGGCCTTCTTGCCGCTCGGGTCGACCAGCTCCCACACCTGCGCGCCTTCGTGCTCGTACATCGACAGCGCCGGCAGGGCCGCGAGCTCGTCCAGGGTCTTCGGGCGGCCGTGGGCATCGAGAAATTTGGGGCTCGCCACCAGCAGACTGCGCGCGTAGCCGATGCTGCGCAGGACGAGCGTGGCGTCCGTATCAAGCTTTTCGCGGACACGGATGGCCACGTCGTATCCCTCCCCGATCAGGTCCACGCGCCGGTTCGTGGCGGTCATGCGGATCTGCACCTTCGGGTGTTCGAGCATGAAGGCCGGAAGCATCGGACCAAGGACGTTCTGCGCGATGGAGATCGGACAGCTCACGCGGACCACGCCGCGCGGCTCGGTTCTCAACTCGTCGACGGCATCCTGAGCGGCGCGGGCCTCTTCGAGCACCGCACGGCAATGCTGGTAGAAGCGCTCGCCGATTTCCGTGACCACGAAACGCCGGGTCGTCCGCTGCAGCAACCGCACCCCGAGCCGTTCCTCGAGCTGGGCGATGCGCTTGCTAAGGCGCGACTTCGGGATGCCGAGGGCCCTGCCGGCCGCCGAGAACCCGCCGTGTTCCACGACCGAGGCGAAAAAGTACAGATCGTTGAGGTCCTGCAACGCGCCTTCCATCGGAGGCTCCCGTCGTTTCTTCTGCGAAACAATCAGTCTACTCCAAGCGGACTAATCACGGGATTGTCTGCGGCGTATCGTTCCTCCCATGCCGCTCCCGAGAGCCGGCCCCATTCCGAGGAAAAGTCCATGAAAGTCCTGCATATCGACGCGAGCGCCCTGGGCACCTACTCCGTCACCCGTGGCCTGACCGCGGCGATCGTGGCCGAGTTCGTCCAGAGCCACCCGGGTGCCGAAGTCACCTACCGCGACCTGCATGCGAACCCGCTCGCCCCGTGGTCGATGCCGGTCGGCGACGACAATCCGACGGATATCGAGGCCGCGAAGGTGATGGACGAGTTCCTCGCCGCCGACGTGGTGGTCATTGGTGCCCCGATGTACAACTTCAGCGTCAGCAGCACCCTCAAGGCCTGGATCGATCGCATCGCCGTGGCCGGCAAGACGTTCAGCTACACCTCGGCGGGCCCGCAGGGCCTCGCCGGCGGCAAGCGCGTCGTCATCGCCTCGTCGCGCGGCGGCGTCTACACCGAGGGCCCGGCGGCCAGCATGGACTTCCAGGAACCGTACCTGCGCGCCATGTTCGGATTCCTCGGCGTCACGGACATCGAGTTCGTCCGCGCCGAGGGCATCGCGATGAGCGACGACCACAAGACCAACGCGGTCGGTTCCGCGATGGCCAGCATCGGTGGCCTGATCCGCAAGGCGGCGTAACAACGAGAGGCCGCGCGATGCGCGGCCTCTTTTTCCCCGCCCCTGGTGGGAGCCAGCCTGCTGGCGAAGGGTGCTCGCGATAAGTCCCCTTCGCCAGCAGGCTGGCTCCCACCCGTGCGCTTTATCAGGGCGAGTTCTGCTTGCCCGGCTTCTCGTTGGGCATGTTCTGCGATTCCTGCGGATGCCCTTCGCCCGGTATTTTCGGTTTCCCATGGGACGGTTTCGGATTGTCCTCGCGGTAACCCGGCGTTTCCTGCTTGTCGTCGTTCGTCATCGTCCTGCTCCGTCTATTGCCGCTGCTGGCACGCGGCGTGACCGCATTCGCAGACGCCACCGACCATCTGGCTTTCGGACGCCATCTGGCAGCTGACGCTGCAGAAGGCCTGGTTCAGCGCGACCCTGCAGCCACAACCGTCGTGATCGCAGGATTTCTGTTCTTCGTCGCTCATGATCGGATTCCTCATGGCCATACCCGGGAGCCTGCGCGGCGCGACGTCTATTTTTCGTCACCGCCCGGCGAAACCGCGTCGAGCGCCGCCCATCCATGGGCTTCGACCAGCAATCCGCTGAGGCTGCGCACATCCTGCAGGTTGTGCTCGGCCACGCGGACGAGGTCCGTCGACGCACCGCCCCGCAGATATGTGAGCCACGCGCGCGGCGCCTCCGAGCCCGGCAGATCGTCCTCACGCACGATGCGCAGCAGCCGCCGCTCGGCCGTCTGCATCCTGCAGTTCTCCCAGACCTGGCGATACCGGCGCCGCATCGGATGTAGCAGATCGACGTGCGGCAGGCCGGCGAGCGGATTCGCCATGCGCGCGAGCCGGTAACGCGTGGCGAGCAGCGGCGCGTCGTACGACTTGCCGTTGTAGCTGACGAGCACCGTGTCGCCATGGATCCACGTGGCGAACGCACGAAGCATCGCCGTCTCGGCAGCCATCGTGGTCATGTAGAGCTGGCGCACGCGAAGCGCGTCGCCGTGCCAATCCGCCGCGCCGATCATGAAGGCGCGGGTGCCAGTCCCTCCCGCGAGGCCCGTGGTCTCCGTATCGAAATGCAGCAGATGTTCGCGCCGCGCCGTGGTCATCTTCGCGAACGACAGGTCGAGCTCGGACGGCGCACAGGGCAGCGCGAAACGCTGCTCGAGGTAACGCAGGCCGGGCGAGACCTCTTCGCCCGGCACATCGCGCGTGAACGTGCGCAGCGGCGCGCGCGGCTGGGCGATACGATCGCGCACGCCGGCCATGCGACGGAGCGCGGCGAGACGCGCGGCCGTGGCCTCTCCGCTCGTCGACGCTGCCGGCGTGACCACCGGCGTCGTAGGCACGGGCGCACCCGCCTGCCGGCGCAGGGCGGCGAGTCGCGACGCCAGATCGCTCATGCGGTGGCGCCGAGAAGGGTCAGCACGCGCATCGCGAGCGCACGGGGCGTGTCCTCGCGACCTTCGTCGGCGGCGAGCACGGGTCCGACGCAACCGGGGCAGCCGGCCTTGCACGCACAACCTTCGATGGTCGCCAGGGCGTGGCGCAGCAGTTCCGGCGCGCGCTGGAACAACGGCTCGCTAAGACCCACGCCGCCGGGGAAGTTGTCGTAGAGGTACACCGTGGGCAGGAAGCGCTCGAGCGTGTCGGCCAGCGCGAGCCCGCCGTCCGGCGCGCGGATCTGCCCGCGACCCGACGCGTCCACCTGTGCCGACCAGCCCCCGTCGCCCGAGCCCACCGCCTTCTGCAGGTCGCGGGCCTCGGCCATTACCGCGACGATCGCGGCGGTGTGCAGCGCGTAGGCCGCCCCCAGAAAACCGTCGAGCGCGTGCTGGCGCGAGCGGAAGGCTTCGTCGAGCACCGTTTGCGGCAACTGCCACCACACGGCCGTCGAATGCAGCTCCTGGTCCGGCAGATTCACCGGACCGTAGCCGATGTTCTCGTGCGTGTAGTAGCGGATCTTCTTGTAGCCGGACACGCGCCGCACGACGTGCACTTCGCCGTGCCGGGCGCTGCCTTCGCCGGCCTTGCGCCCATCGAAGCACTCCAGCTCCTTGAGCTTCGTGTAGTCGATGGCGTCGGTGTAGTAGTCGACGTGCGTGCGCGTGCAGTACGCCTTGCGGCCGTCCCAGTCCAGCCGCTCCACCTGGTACGGTACCGACTGGATCATGTGGATCGCACCTTCGTACAGCGTGAGCGCCGCGGCGGAGTAATCCACTTCCGCGATGATCGTCTGCCGGCCCTGCGTGCGGTCCACGACGACGAAATTGCCATCGGCCACCGAGCGCAGGCTCACCGCGTTGGCAGGGTAGCTGTCGGCGATCCATTCCCAGCGATCGCCTTCCCGGTGCAGCACCTCGGATTCGGCGAGCACCTGGAGGAACGGCTCGGCGTCGTCGGGCCCGAACCGGTCCCCCGCGAGGAACGGGAGCTCGAACGCCGCGCAGCGGATGTGGTCCAGCAGGATCAGCGGCTGGTCGGGCTGGATCCGGGCATGTTCGGGACTGGCCTCCGTGAGGAACGTCGGGTGCCGCATGAGGTACTGGTCGAGCGGCGCGCTCGTCGCCACCAGCACGCCGAGCGACGGCTGCTGCCGGCGGCCGGCACGCCCGAAGCGCTGCCATGTGGCGGCGATGGAGCCCGGGTAGCCATTGAGCACGACGGCATCGAGGCTGCCGATGTCGACGCCCAGTTCCAGCGCCGACGTGGACACGATGCCGTCTACCGAACCGGCCCGTATCTGCCGCTCCACCTCGCGACGCTCCGTGGGCAGGTAACCGCCACGGTACGCGCGGATGCGCGCGGGCTTGCGGGTGTCGTGGTCGAACACGTCCTTCAGGTATTTCGTCAGTACCTCGACCATCAGGCGCGACTGCGCGAACACGAGGGTCTTCATCTTCGCCTTGATCGCCACGCGCGCGATGAGGTTCGTCTGCGAACGGGCGGACGCCCGAAGGCCGAGGTCGGGATTCACCACGGGCGGGTTCCACAGCAGCACGTGCTTGTCGCCGCTGGGTGCGCCGCTCTGGCTTACCGTGACCACCTCGTCCTCGATGAGCGCCTGCGCGTGTTCCGTGGCGTTGCCGATGGTGGCGGAGCAGAGCACGAACTGCGGCGTCACCCCGTAGAACGCGCAGATGCGCCTGAGCCGGCGCAGCACGTTGGCGAGGTGCGAGCCGAACACACCGCGATAGGTGTGGATCTCGTCGATCACCACGTAGCGGAGGTTCTCGAAGAACTGCGCCCACTTGGTGTGGTGCGGCAGGATCGCCTGGTGGAGCATGTCGGGATTGCTGACCACCACGTCGCCATGCAGGCGGATCGCCTGGCGTGCGTCGCCCGGCGTGTCGCCATCGAACGTGAACGCCTTGACGCCCAGATCGCCCGCCCGGTTGATGTCGAGCAGCTCCGCGACCTGATCCTGCGCCAGGGCCTTCGTGGGAAAAAGATACAGCGCCTTCGCGCCCGCTTCTAGCACGGACGACAGCACCGGCATCGTGTAGCAGAGCGTCTTGCCGGACGCCGTCGGGGTCGCGACGAGCACGTGCTTTCCGGCGCGCGCGGCCTCCCAGGCCTCCTGCTGATGACTGTAGAGCCGGTCGATACCCCGCGCAGTGAGCGCGCTCGCGAGTGCCGGCGGCAGGTCGTCCGGCAGCGGCGCGAAGAGGCCCTCACGGCCAAAGACGGTAAACGCCGAGCACACGCGATCGCCGTACTTGTCGGTCAGCCGGCTGGCCAGTGTGCGGCCGTCGTGATGGGTGGCGAGGACCGCGTCGGACTCGGTGGACCGGAGTGCTTTGAGGTAGGCGGCCATCGCGGATCCGGGGAAAGTGAGGGGCGCCCGTTATGCCCCGCGGTCGTCTCACATCCTGCGACCGCCGCGATGGCTCAGCGGTCGGCGCTCCCGTCGGTCACGTGCCACAGCCCCGATTCGTCCTCCACCTTGATGTCGACCGCCTGGCCTTGCTGAGTGCGGAGGGCGGCCGTGAGCGCCAGCGCGTGGCGCATCGCCTCGTCGCGGGTCGGAAACTGGCCGACGAGGTCCGCGTTCCGTCGCAGGGTCCACTGGCCTCGGGACGACGCGTTGAAAGGTACGTAGAGGATCGTGTGCGGCAAGTGGGGTCGCTCCGGGGGGAAGGCCCCCTTGGCCTCCGTCGACACGACGCTAGGTGCCGCGCCGTCGCGAACGCGTCACGACGGAGTGGCCGCGGTGGTCACGTCACCCCGAATAGGCGCTGCGCGCGTCGGCGAGCCATTCGGCGTGACGGCTGCCTTTTTCCATCGCGGCGTCCACCGCTTTACGCTCGGCGTCGAAATCCTCGAGCAGCGTGATCATCACGAAGTCGTGCGGCCCGGCATGGAGCGCGGGCTCGACGATGTACGCGGCCTTCCAGGCGCCCATGGACGTTCTGAGCGTGCGGACTTCCACGGAATACTGGCCAACGATGCGGCGATGCACGTCTTCGCTCCCTTCTGCCATTGAGGCGGCGACGCTTCGACTCTTACGCTGTCGCCGCGACTTCGGCAAGCAGGTCAGCTCTTCGCTGCCGTTTGTGCAGATAGTCCCTCGCCACTGGCGGGGATCGTGAAGTTCATCGTTTCGCCCTGCTGCACGCTGGCGTCGACGTCCACGCGGTCGCTGCTGCACGCGCCATGCGGCATCACGCCCAGCTTTCGCGTACCGGCGGGCACACGGAGCACCAGCTGCTGACCGATCTCCATGTCCGCCACGACCTTGTCGTCGACGTAGATCGCGCTCGAGCAACCCGCGCCCCACAGGCCCTGATCGCGCACGATATTGAGCGTGCCGTCGCCGGCGGCCGTGTCCTGGAACGCGAAAACGGTGCTGGACGGCACATCGTGGATGCCGACGTGACGATCGTTCTGGGTGGCGCAGCCTGCGAGCAGGACGATGGCGGCAACGGCGAGATAGCGCATGGGGAAGCTCCTTGGCGGGAGTGAAAGCATTGGCGCGGCGCCGTGCAGGAAGGGTGAAGCGACGGGTCGCCGACTGGCTTGATTATTCCTGCACACGCTCGCGCCAACAATCGCCGCCGACGCCAACCCCTCCAAGGAATACCCGCATGGCCAGCCGCGACTGGATCGACATCGAATCGTTCGAAGCCATCAACGACACGGAACAATTCGATCGCCCCGATATTCCCCGGGTAGAAGCGGTCCTCTCGGGCGCACCGGAGCGGGACTGGCAACAGTTCTTCCTCGTCCGTGCGCGGGCCCTGGAACAGAGTCACCCCGGCCTGAAGATGGAAATCCTCGCCGACCGCCTCGGTTTCCACACCCGCGCGGCTCATGCGCAGGAGACCTGCCTCCTGGTGCACGAGGCCGTACAGGGCACGAACCAGGACTACGCGGCCCAGAAGGCGGCCGAGGAAAAGCGCATCGCGGACCGCAATCAGGAGGTGCAGGAGCTGATCGCGAAGATGAAGGACATCAATGCCGACTGGCCCCCCGCCCGGCCCGCCGAATAACCCACCGCAAGGCTCCAGGAATCGCTATGCTGCGCGCATGAATCCGGCCTCTCCCAGCAAGCCCTCCGTGCTCGTCTACGACCGGGCGCAACTCGTCGCGGAAACGATCGCGACGGTGCTGGAATTCGAAGGCTACGTGACGCATCCCACCGTGACGTATCGCGAAGCCAAGAAAAGGCTGAAGGATTTGCCGGATCTGTCGTTGATGATCATCCACGCGGATCATCGCCCCGGCGAGCGCCGCGGCGGCGCGCTGCTGCAGTCCGCCCTGCGCGAGCGGCCCGGCACGGCGATAGTCATCGTCTCCAGCCGCCTGCCCCAGGATCTGGGGCCGTTTCCGCCTGCGGCGGTCTTCCTCGAGAAGCCGTTCGACCGCGCCGCGTTGCTGAGCGCGATCGAACAGGCACGCACCGTGCGTCCGACGCCCTGACGGCGTTACTCGTCCATCCCGATCAGCTTTTCGATATCCTCGATGGCGAACTGGCGCGCCACGCGCTTTCGCTCCCAGCGGCCCATGGCCTGACAGGCCGGCCCGAGGTCCCGGGCGCGTCGCAGACGCCCGTCACGACTGATCTGGTAGCCCTCGGGGCCGTATTCGACGAGATAGGTGGCCTGCTGGCCACGTGTCCGCTGGTACCGCAACGATTCCATGCGTCCCTCCACCCCGGACCCGGCACACAGGCCCTTCGCGCCGATGTATGCCGCAGAACCGGCGCGCGGTAAGCGACACCGGTCACAGTTCCCGAGGTCTTGCCGTCGCAGGGGATGTCAGAGGCAGGAAATAGCTTCGCTGCGATAGCGGTCGTCGTACTCGCCGCCCTTCACTTTCTGGATTTCGTACATCACGACCTGGGCGCCCGGGCCACTGGCCGTCACGTCGAGACGCTCGTGCTTGCCGTCGTCGTTGGCGGTGACGCGACCGGACTCGTCCTTCGCGTCGCCCTTCGCGCTCTTGGAGAGCGCCTGCCACTTCGGCTCCACGCACTGCACATAGGCCGTCACGCTCTTGCCCGTCTTACTGCTGAGCTTGGGCAGGGTGTCGGTCATGCCGCTGGTGGCGCACCCGGCGAGGACGGTGCAGGCGGCGATCGCAAGAACGTGTTTCATGCTGGATTCCACGGTATAGGTCCGGGGATTCTAGCGCGAGAGGCGCGGCCCGATCAGCCGCCCGCCCGGGCGACGGTGTTGGCTTCGGCCTTCGCCAGCTGGCCGGTGGAGCATTTGAGGTAGTTCGACGACGCGAGCCACTTCTTGTCCGGGTAATACGAGAACACCATCTGGCCACCCTTCAGCGCGTCGATCAGCTTGTGTGCGATCGCGGTGCGGACGGCGGGACAACCCCAGCTGCGACCGATGCGGCCGGCGACCTTCGCCATCGCATCGTTCACGTAGGCGGCACCGTGGATCACGATCGCACGCGCCAGCGCCTGGTCGTTCACGCCCGGCTCGAGACCGTTCATCCGCAGGGAATACCCGTTCTTTCCGTTGTACGTGTCCGACGTGCGGAAGAGGCCTATGCTGGATGCGAGACTCTCCGGCGCGTTGGAGAATCGCGTCGCGTTGGCGTCGCCGCTGTTCTTGCCGTGCGCCACCAGCTCCTGGAACAGCAGCTTGCGGTTCACCGTGTCGAACACCCAAAGCCGCGGCTGCGACGACGGCTTGCTGTAATCGATGACGGCCAGACGATTCGACGGCTGCCCACTCTGCGTCTGCGCGCATTCGGCAGCTTCGACGGCCAGGCTGATCACCTTGGGATCGGCGGCGGGCGCCAGGCGCGCGAGCGCGTCACCGAGCGAGTCGGACGCGTGGGCGAGAGAGGGGAGGAAGAGAGAGGCACCGAGAAGCGGCGCGGACGCGAGAAGCGTGCGAAGCGATCGAATCATGCCACCAGCCAAAAAAGGTAGGCCGGCATCGTAACGTGCTGATCATTTATTGACCACAACGTCGTCACATCTGAGCCATTCATATATGTGAAGCATTAAGAAAGCTCGTAATAATTAAGGAAATGATAGCCAATGACTATGGAATCGAGGCTGCTTCGCATTCCCGTCTGCCTCGCCATGATCGTCGCCAGCCAGGCCGCGACGGCTCAGCAGACCATCCCTTCGGCCGCCTCCGCCGCCGCGCCGCCGCCCATCGTCGTGGCCGAGCCGGCGACGACCGCCACCGTCGCTCTGGCACCCCCGTCGTCCGAGGATCCTCTTGCACAGGCGATCTTCGGGCGGCTCCAGCAGATGACGCCCATCGATGGCGGCCCCCTTCCCCGCGCCGACGCCGCGCTCGGACGCGCCGTCGCCGATTTCTACGTCCAGCGCCATTACGCGCCCGCGTGGTCCGACGAGGCCAACGTTCGCCAGCTGCTGGGGGGCCTCGCCTCCGTCGAGGGAGACGGCCTGCTGCCCGAGGACTACCACCTCTCGGAACTGACCGCGGCGGTGAACGATCGCGTGCCGCAGTCTTCCGATCCGGTCGCGCATGCGGAGTTCGAGATCGCCGCGACCAGCGCCTACATCACCGCCCTCGTGCAGCTCGCGCGTGGCAAGGTCGATCCCGTTCGCCTCGATCCGACGTGGAACTTCGACCCGGCCGCGATCGATCCCGCGCAGGGCATGTCCATGCTGCAGACCTCGATCGACGAGCGGAGCATCGACCAGGCGTTCGCCATGGCCCGGCCGCAGAACCCGCTGTATGCGCGCCTCCGCGACGCGCTTGCCGCATTGCGGGCCACCGCGGCGCAAGGCGGCTGGCCCGCCGTCCCGGAGGGTCCGTCGCTGAAAGCCGGCATGGTGGATCCGCGCGTCGGCATGCTTCGTGCCCGCCTCGTCGCCGGCGGGTACCTGGACCCGACCCTCGCCATTGGCGACCGCTTCGACAATCCGCTGACCGACGCGGTGAAGCGGTTCCAGGCCGACCAGTACCTCGAGGCCGACGGTAGCGTGGGCACCGAAACGCTCGTCGCGCTGAACGTGCCGATCGCCACGCGCATCGCGCAGGTACGCGCCAACCTCGAACGCGCGCGTTGGTTGCTGCATTCCCTGCAGGGCACCTTCGTGGTCGTCGACGTGGCCGGCTACAAGATCAGCTACTACCGCGACGGCCAGCCCGTGTGGACGTCGCGCGTGCAGGTGGGCAAGCCCTACCGAAGCACGCCGATCTTCCGCTCGCAGATCACCTACGTCACGTTCAATCCCACGTGGACGATCCCGCCGACGATCCTCAAGAACGACGTGCTGCCGAAGGTTCGCCGCAACCCGTCGTACCTCGCCAACAACCGCATCCGGGTGCTGGACAGCAGCGGCAACACGATCTCGCCGTCCCGCGTGAACTGGTCCAGCCCGCGCGGCATCACGCTGCGGCAGGACGCCGGTCCGGGCAATTCGCTCGGTCAGGTGGTCATCCGCTTTCCGAACTCGTTCGCGGTGTACCTGCACGACACGCCGCATCAGGAACTCTTCGAGAAGGCGAAGCGCGACACCAGCTCCGGATGCATCCGGGTCGAGCGTCCGCTGGAGCTCGTGGAACTCCTCTTCAACGACGCCCAGAAATGGAACCGGAGCGCGATCGACGAGCGCATCGCTGCGAAGAAAACGCAGAACGTCACGCTGCCGACGGCCGTGCCCGTCCTCCTCGCCTACTGGACGGTCGACGTCGGCGAGAACGGCAAGCTCGCCTACAAGCCCGACGTCTACGATCGCGACGGCTCGCTGGTCGCCGCGCTGGACAAGCCGCAGCCGGTCAGCGTGCCCTGAGCGCCGTCAGCCGCCGCGACCCTGCAACGCCTCGTCCTGGCGGATGAACGTGATCTTGCCGTTCGGCTCCAGCCGCGCGATCACCACGCTGCCCTCGTGCTCCATGCCCGCCGCGTGCAGTGCCCGGTTGAAGGCGGCCTCCGGTATGTCCTGGCGGCGCAGCTCGACCGCGTCACGCCGGCCATCGCGCACGAGGATCGCAGGCATGCCTTCCACCACCCGGTTGAAGCGCGGGCTGCGCGTGCAGAACCATGCGAGGACGCGGTTCGTCACGAGAATGCTCGCCACGCCGATGAAGGCGCCGAGGTAGCTGTGATCGTCCCCGATGATGGCGGTGCGCAGCGTGCCGCCGGCGAGTACCAGTACCAGCACGTCGAAGGCCGACATTTCCCCGAAGCTGCGTTTTCCCGCCAGCCGCATGAGGGCCAGCAGACCGAGATAGGTCAGGACGCCGCGGCCGGCGAAGTGCCACCACGGCTCCGACAGTTCGAACCATTCGTTCATGACGCGATACCCTCCACGATGTCGGACCGTTGTGGGCTCTCGCCCGCATGGGCGGAGTGAACGTGCGCCGTCCCACGCCCGGCGCGGTCGTATACTCCCCGGATGAACGCATCCGCCGAGCCGTACGACACCGCCCTCCACGATCAGGTCGACCGAGAGGGCTTCGCCTTCGTGCATGGCGACGCGATGCGCGGACTTGTCGAACACGTCGGCCCCCTGACCGACCTTGCGGCATTCACCGCGAGCTGGAACGCGCTGGAGCCCGACACCTACCTGGCCGCCACGGGCCGGTTCCGCCGGCGCCGCCACGCCACCTACGCGGGTACCCGATTCGGTCACGTCGAACCGCGGAAGCACCAGGCGCACTACCAGACGCTGGCCTACAACGCGCTGCAGGGCGACATCGAGCGCTGGTTCGAACCAGTGCTGCCGGAGATCGCCACCGGCCCGACGATGATGGCCATCCTCGACTACTGCCGCGACTTCTTCGGCGGTCTGTCGCCAGAGATCGCGCACTGGCACATCGAGGTGCACCAGTTCCGCATCGAGGCGACCGCCGGTGCCGCCGGTGAACCTACGCCGGAAGGGAGCCATCGCGACGGTGTCGACTACGTGCTGGTGCTGCTCGTCGACCGGGAGAACATCGCCAGCGGGACCACCACGATCCATTCGCCCGACGGCAGGTCGCTCGGTGAGTTCACGCTGGAGCACCCGTTCGACGCGGCACTGATCCATGACCCGCGCGTCTTCCACGGCGTGACACCGGTAACGCCGATCGACGCCGGCAAGGCGTCCCACCGCGATGTACTCGTCGTGACGTTCCGCGCCGCGCCCGCGGGCTGACGCACCTCGCTTCAGCGGCCAGCCGGTCACGCGAACGGGCCGTCGCACCCCCTGCACCACCGGTTCACGGCCCTCCCGGCGTACTGCGCTTCGTCGCAGACACCGAGACACCACCGTGAACCGAAGCGTCCCCGCCCTCTTCCTGCTCGGCCTTGCCGTCGCGGTCCCCGCCATGGCGCAGGACACGACCAAGGTCGACAACACCGCCATCAACCAGCGCGACCGGCACGCCGAGAGCGCTACACCGATGGACCAGCCGAACAACGCCGAGGACATCCGCCTCGCCGCCGCCGTGCGCAAGGCCATCGTGGCCGACGACGCGCTCTCGACGATGGGTCAGAACGTCAAGTTCATCGCCACCAAGGGCATCGTGACCCTGCGGGGCCCCGTGAAGGACGACGCCGAAAAAGCGCGCATCGAAGCGCTGGTCAAGGGCGTCGCCGGCGTATCGCACGTCGAAAACCAGCTCGATATCAAGCACTGACCCACCGAGGCCCATCATGAACGCATCCATCTACTGCACCGCACGCACCGTGGAACAGGCCGAGCGCATCGTCCTGGAACTCAAGCAGGCCGGCTTCCTCAGCGACGACATCTCCGCGCTGCTGCCCGATCGCCGCGGCACCCGCGATTTCGCGCACGAGCACAACACGAAGGCGCCGGAAGGCGCGACGACCGGCGGCGTCGTCGGTCTGGGCCTCGGCGCGGGTCTCGGCTGGCTGGCGGGCATCGGCGCGCTGGCGATTCCCGGCGTCGGCCCTTTCATCGCCGCGGGCCCGATCATGGCAGCGCTGGGCGGCGCCGCTGTCGGCACCGCGACCGGCGGCATCCTCGGCGCGCTGGTCGGTATGGGCATTCCGGAGTTCGAGGCGAAGCGCTACGACGCCAAGATCCGCGAAGGCAACATCCTGATTTCCGTGCACACCGAAGACGGCAAGCAACGCGACGCGGCCCGCGACGTCTTCAAGCGGAACAACGCCGACGACATCGCCACGCGCTCGGAAGCCAGCGTCGGCTGATATCCACAGGCGCTGTGGAAACTTACTGCATAACCGTGTGGATAAGTCCGACGCCGCCTTGTGCGGCGCGGACTTAGGTCTTACTGGTCACGGAATCGTCACATCGACGGACGACCGTGCGATGTCCGATGTTCTCAAACCCGCGCCCTGGCGACCGTGCGACAATGCGCCTATCGCAGCTTCAAGCACCACGATGAACTCATCCGGCAAATACGATTTCAGGCAATTCCAGGATGAGCTTGCCGCCCTCGACCGCAAGGCGGCGAAGCCGGAAGCCGCGCCTCCGCCGCCCGCACCCGCCGAGCCCCCCGCACCGAAGCGTCGCGGCCGTCCGCCCAAGGTCGACCCGCTCGCCGGCGCCCGCGCCGAGTTCGAAGCGCTCAGGCTCCGGCACGGGCTGACCGTCGCGAACGTCGTGTCGTGGTTCCCCGAAGAAGAAGGCGTCGCCTACCTGCAGGCGCTGATCGCCGCCAGCGAGCCCAAGCCGCGCCGGCGCCGCAAGAAAACCGACGAATCCGACACCGACGCCAGCTGATCCGCGCGCCATGGTCCGCAGCCGAACCCCCAGCGTCCGTTCCGTGCTCTTCGCGCTGAACGGATCCATCGTGCCCGTCATCTGGCCACGCGTGCTCTACACGTTGGTCCTCTCGGCGATCGTCGTCTGGGTCGACTTCCACGTGCTCTCGCTGAAAGTAGGCCTCAACGCCGCGCCCCTGACGCTGATGGGCCTCACCCTTGCGATCTTCCTCGGCTTCCGCAACACGGTGGCCTATCAGCGCTGGTGGGAAGCCCGCACGCTCTGGGGCGAGCTGATCACCAGCGTGCGCAACCTGGTGCGCCAGGTGCTCGCCTTCATGCCCGCGTCGTCCGCCGCGCAGCGCGCCGATCTGGCCAACCGCCTCATCGCCTACGCGCATGCCCTGCGCCATCACCTCCGCGAGAGCGATTCGTCCCCGGACCTCGAGCGCTGGATTCCCGATCCCACCGAACGCGCGTGGGTACTCGCCCAGCCGAACCGCCCCGCGGCGATCCTCGCCCGTGCCGGCAAGGCCTACGCCGACGTGCTGCGCGACGAAGGCGGCGACGCCATCCTGATCGCCGCGGTCGACCGCGAGTTCGGCACGCTGTCGCACACCCTCGCCGGTTGCGAACGGATCCACGGCACGCCCATCCCCTACGCTTACCTCCTGCTGCTGCACCGGACGGTGCACATCTACTGTTTCCTCCTGCCCTTCTGCCTCGTCGGGCTGATGGGCTGGTTCACGCCGCTGGTCGTGGGCGTCCTCGCCTACACCTTCTTCGGCCTCGACGCCCTCGGCGACCAGATCGAAGACCCATTCGACCTGATGCCCAACGACCTGCCGCTCGACGCCTACTGCCGGACCGTCGAAAACGACCTTGCCGTGCTGACCGGCAACCCTATCGTTCCGAAACCTGCTATCTAACGGGCATGTCCCCGGCCCAGCCACCTCGCCTCGCCGAAGCGCTCGCCGCCCTCGCAGCGCGCGAGTGCCGTGCCGCCGAACGCGCGCTGGCCGATACCAAGCGACGCCATCGCGGGGTCCATGAAGCACGCAAGGCGATACGCCGGCTGAAAAGCCTGCTCCTGCTGGGCCGGAAGCCCTTCGCCGATACGCTTCCGGCGATCGAGCGCGCGCTCGCGCAACTCGCTGGCGGGCTGTCGCCGCTGCGCGACGCCAGGGTCGCCGCCGACGTCGCGCGTTCGCTGGTGGGTCCGTCGCCATCGCTCGCGTGGCGCGGCGCCATCGAAACGCTCGAGCACCGCTGCGAAGGCCACCTCGTCGAAGCGCTGCACAAGGATCCTCGGTTCCTCAAGCGACGACGCATGCTGCGCGAGCTCGGCGTCGCCATCGCCGGGCTGCCCTGGCGAAGGCTCGGCCGCGCGCGCATCGAAAAGGAACTCGCCCGATCGGAGAAACGCGTCCACAAGGCATGCAAGCGCGCGACGAAAGACCCCACGTCGATCAACCTGCATACCTGGCGCCGCCGCGTCCGGCGGTTGCGCATGCAGCGGGAAGCGTGGCGCGGAGTCGCGAAGGCGATCGGCATACCGCCCTACCGGCATGCCAGACGCGACAAGGCGGAAACCCGTGCCCTGTCGAAGCTGTCCGACACGCTCGGCGCACGGCAGGACCTGAAAGCGCTGAACGCAGTGCTTGGCAAACTGGGCGATCCCGCCACCGTCTCGCCGCTTCGGGTACAGGTCCGCGAGGCCCTCAAGGCACTCTGAGCGAACGGAAGTCCAGACGGCCATACCTCGCCGCATGGCGGGCATGGGAATCTGCGCTACGCTCGACCCTTTGCCCCGGAGCGCGACATGATCAGACCTTACGTCAAGGCACTCGCCATCGCCTGCTGCATGGCCGTTCTTCCCGTCCACGCCGCCGACGACGGCAAGGGCTGGAAGCCGTTGTTCGACGGCAAGACGCTCGATGGCTGGCATTCGTTCGGCCAGAAGGGCACCGGCAAGGACTGGAGTGTCGTCGACGGCTCGATCCAGCTCGCGCGCGATCTGAAAGCACCGCCGCAGGACTTTGCGGACCTCGTCACCGACGGCGAATACGAGAACTTCCACCTGAAGCTGGAATGGAAGATGACACCCTGCGCCGACGCCGGCATCATCTTCAATGTCAGCGAGGCGCCGAAGTACCACCAGACGTGGGAAACCGGCCCCGAGATGCAGATCGCCGACCTGGCCTGCACCAAACCCGACAGCTACACGCCGAAGCAGCGTGCCGGCGACCTGTTCGACCTCATCTCGTCCGACGTCGAAAACGTGAAGGAAAACGGGAACTGGAACGCGGTCGAGATCATCGTCGACCACGGGCACGTGCAGTTTTTCCAGAACGGCCACAAGACGGTGGACACGACGATGTGGACACCGGCATGGGACGCGCTCGTTGCGAAGACCAAGTTCGCGAAGATGCCGGGCTTCGCGCACTTCCACCGGGGGCACATCGCCTTGCAGGGCGGCGAAGACAAGGGCGTGGAGCCCATCCGCATCCTCTTCCGCAACATCGCGATCAAAGAGCTCCCCTGATCCGCAAATACGGCAAGGGCCGCCTGTCCATCGTTGTCATCCATGGCGACGAGAGGACAGGACGGCGTGGGGCGGCCTGTCGCGCCGCACCAGCCACCCCGGCCCATCGCCACCGCATCGAGCGCGGAAATCGCGCCGCATCGCGCCATTTCCTGTCCACCGGACATTGCTGTCCGACATCACACTTCGCGCGTTTCCCGATAGACAACGTTGTCATCCGGGCCTAGATCGAGAGTCGCTTTCGCAGTCGTTAGTTGGGCAGGCATGACAAGGGGATCGCAGGCGACCCCTTCCATTCACTCTCGATCTGGAGGCGCTCCATGTTCACGATCCCGCACATCCGTCTGGCCGCCGGCACTGGCACAGGCACCCTCGCCGTGGCCATCGCCATGGCGCTGTCTTCCGTCGTTCCCGTGCACGAAGCGCGCGCCGCTGGGGCGTGCGCCGCGGCGTGGAACGCGTCCGCGGTCTATACCTCGGGCAACACGGCCAGCCGCAACGGCAGCAACTACCTCGCCAACTGGTGGACCCAGGGCAACGATCCGGCGACCAGCAGCGGCGGCCCCGGTTCCGGCCAGCCCTGGACGTCGCAGGGCGCGTGCAGTGGCGGCGGTACGCCGCCGGACAATCCGCCGGACAACCCACCCGACAATCCGCCCCCGAGCGCCGGCGACCTGTTGTTCAGTCCGTACAAGGACATCACGATCAACCTCGACTGGAACACCAACGTCATGTCGACCATGGTCACCGGCACGCGATTGCCCGTGGTCGGCAGCGGCAGCCTCGTGTCCACGCAGGTGCCGAACCTCGGCGCGATCACGCTGGCGTTCGCGTCCGGCGAATGCGGCAGCGAAAACTGGGGCGGCGTTCCGGCACCGGCGTTCGCCAGCGCGAACATCGGCCGGCTGAATAGCGCAGGCATCAACTACGTGGTGTCCACGGGCGGTCAGGCCGGCGTCTTCACCTGTAGCAGCGCGACGGGCATGGCGAGCTTCCTCTCGCGCTACATGACTCCGCACATGGTGGGCGTCGATTTCGACATCGAGTCGGGTCAGACGCCTGCGCAGCTCAACGCGCTGGTGAGCAACGCCGTCTACGCCGAGAGCCTGTACCCCAACCTGCGCTTCTCGTTCACGCTCGCGACGCTGGCCGCGTCGGACGGCAGCTACGGCGGGCTGAACGCCACCGGCGACGCGGTGGTGCGGGTGGTGAAGGCATCGGGACTGAAGAACTACACGATCAACCTCATGACGATGGACTACGGCAGCGCCGGTCCCGGCATCTGCGTGGTGAAGAACGGCAGCTGCGACATGGGCCAGTCGGCCATCCAGGCGGTGCTCAACCTGCAGCACACGTATGGCATCCCGTCGAGCCGGATCGAGATCACGCCCATGATCGGCCTCAACGACGTGGCGAGCGAAACGTTCACCGTCGCGGACATCGACACGGTCACCCAGTACGCGAAAGCCAACAAACTCGCCGGCGTGCACTTCTGGTCGCTGGACCGCGACAACCCCTGCGGCGGCGGCTTCGCCTCACCCACCTGCAATTCAGTTCCCGGCACCACCGTGCTGCAATACACGAAACGGTTCCTGTCGGATCTGGGACGGTAGAGGAGCGGTAGAAGACAGGTCCGCTCCTGCAACCGCCGACCGTCTCGGCCGATGCGGAGCCGCTGCGGGAGCGGGCCTGGCCGCGAACGCTCTTTCGCGACGTGATTCAGGGCAAGAACACGAAGAAGATGAACGTGGCGAACAGGACCAGGTGCACGGCGCCCTGCAACAGGTGCGTCCGTGGACTGGAAAACGTCACGACCGACATGAACAGGGTGAGCACGAAGAGCACCAGATCGGTGTGCTCCAGCCCCAGCCTGATGGGGTGCCCGGTCACGCGACTGATCAGGAGAATCGCCGGAATCGTCAGGCCGATGGTCGACAGGACGGAACCGAGGAACACGTTCACCGACCGCTGCAGCTCGTTGCGGTTCGCGGCCCGCACCGCGCCGATTCCCTCCGGCGTCGCGACGAGGATGGCCATCGCCAGTCCACCCAGCGCGACCGGCGCGTGCAGCGTCTCGAGCACGTAGTCGATCGGCACGGCGAGATGGTCGACCAGGAACACCACCGGAATCAGGTACGCGACGAGGAGGGCCGCGGACGTACCGGGTCCGCGGTCGTTCGCGCGCCCCCGCGTATGCTGCGCGGGCGGCGCGTCCTCCACGAAGTACCCGCGCAGGCGTCGATTCTGGAGGAAGAGAAATACGCCATAGAGCAGGAACGCGAAGATCGCCAGGAACATCTGGTGCGACCCGCGCTGCAGGGTACCCACGGTGCCACGGGCGAACTCGGGCATCACCATGGCGAGCACGCCGAGAGGCACGATCAGTCCGAGGTAGGCGTTCGCGCCCTGCAGGTTGTAGGACTGCTCGTTGTGCCTGAAGCCACCAAGCAGGAGCGACATCCCGACCATGCCGTTGAGCACGATCATCGTGACGGAAAACAGCGTGTCGCGCGCCAGCGTGGGATTGTTTTCGCCATGCAGCATCACGGCCGTGACGCTCATCACTTCGATCGAGGTCACCGCGAGCGTGAGGATCAGCGTGCCGCGCGGCTCGCCCAGATGATGCGCGAGGTGTTCCGCGTGCCTGACGACGGCCACCGCGCAGCCGAGCACCACCAGGAACAGCCACGCGAAGACGCAGATCAGCCACTGCGTGCGCTCGAGCCCGGACAGCAGCGCCTCCGGCACCACGAGAAACGCGACGCAGGTGAGGTACGCCACGGGCAGCAGCTTTTCGCCCCGCACCACGGACGGCCAGCGGATCTTCGGTATCGGCGGCGGCGTGTCGGCGAAGTCCGGCGTGGGGTCCATGTCTGCTTCCGGTGGGACGCTGGGGCGATCCTAGCATTCGCCTGCCCGAGGCCGGATCAGAACGCGAGGTTCACGCCCATGTTGATCCAGCGATCGCTGGCGTCGCCGAGCCCTCTGCCCACGACGAGATCGATGCTGTCGTCGCCGAACGGCAGCCGGACACCGGTCTGCCACGTGCGTCCGGTGCCCGCGGTGTCGAGGACTTCCGCCAGCAGCGTCAGGCTCGGCGACACCGTGAACTCGACGCCACCGCCGAGCAGGCGCTGCGCGCCGTCGCCGCGCGGGCGCACCGCGCCGAGATTCACATTGAATGCCCAGCGACCGTTCGGGTCCGGCAGGAACGTCGAGGCCACGTAAGCCTGCGATGTCTGCGTGCGTCGCCGCTGCCATGTCGTGCCCACCGCCAGCGCGGCGGAAAGACGAGGCCCACTGGCGAACTGCCACTTCACGCCGGGCGATGCGCTGCCGCCGCCGACGTGCGCACCCGTGGCGAGCTGTGCCGAGAACTCGACCGCGCCCCACGAGCATGCCGGCACCGAGGTGACGCTGCGGGCAGACGTGCGGAACTGGAGCCAGCTTTCCAGCTGGCAGTGCGAGGGCGGCGCGATGGCGCCGTCGTCGACGAGATAGCTGCCGCCCGAGGCGAAACACCCGGGACTGGCCAGCAGGCAAAGCCACAGCGGCGGATGGAGTCGACGCCTCTGCGTCATGCCCTTGCGTCCCCTTGGATCGAAGGGCCTAGGATACCGCCGGCCGCGCCGTTACGCGGCGGCCCGAGCCGGTGGACCCGCCATCTGCCGCCGCCACGCGCCCGGCGATATCCGGCGAAACTTCGAGAAGACGTTGGTGAAGTGGCTCTGGTCCGAGAAGCCACAGCGCGCCGCGACTTCGACGAGCGGAATCTCGTGCATCGCCAGCAGTCGCTCGGCTTCGCGGATGCGGTGCTCCATGTGCCAGCGCGACGGTGTCATCCCCGTGCTCGCCTTGAAGGCGCGCGAGAAGTGGCTGCGGGACGTCCGGCAGGCGACGGCCGCTTCGTGGACGGCCACGTGCAGGTCCATTTCCGCCGCGAGATGATCGAAGGCCATCCTCAGCTGCCAGCTGGCCAGTCCGCCGCGCACGCTCGCGGCGGCGGCATCGCCAGGCATGCCCATGGCGTGCCGGGCCGCGGCCAGCGCCTTCGACAGGTGCTCGATGAATTCGTCCGACGGACGGGCGCGATCGACCCGGGCCTGGTGAAGAAGGATCGATAACGCGTCCTCGACGGAGGACAAGAGCAAGAACGACGACATGGGAGGCTCCCTTCTGGCTGCATACCGGTCTGCGTGCCCCTCGGCCCGGTATGACCAGACTAGGGAGCCCGCCTTGCCGCCGAAACCTCCGGACGTGGCCGGGAGACACCCCTTCGTGCAGATGGCGGTCACACTTTCGTGTCGGGCGCCGATTCATCCATTTGGGTATTGAACGAGGCGCTGCTTCTCACGACCATTGGACGGGCTACGGCAGTCGTGGACGGGCTGGACGCGCCCTGGCGGCACCGAGAAAGGGAGATACCTGCGTGAGCGACGCGAGCGCCAGCCCGGAGAAGATCCGGATCCTGATCACCGACGACCATCCCGCCATGCGGCAGGGATTGACGTCCGCGATCGCGCGCGAGCCCGACATGGAGCTCGTGGGCGAGGCTGCCGATGGCGGCGAAGCCATCGAGAAGTACCGCGAGCTGCGACCCACGGTCGCGCTGCTCGATCTGCAGATGCCCAACGTCGACGGCCTCGAAGCCATCGAAGCCATCCGCAAGGACTTTCCCGACGCGAACATCATCGTACTTACGAGCTACCCGGGCGACGCACGCGTGATGCGGGCGCTCACCCTGGGCGCCACGTCGTACCTGCTGAAGTCCGCCACGCTCGACGAGATCATTCGTGCGATCCGCGCATCGCTGACGGGGAGACACGTCGTCGCCTCCGAGATCGCCTATCAGATCGCCCTCCACGCCGGGTCGGAAAACCTCACCGCGCGCGAGCTCAGCGTGCTTCGCCTCGCCGCCGCCGGCAAGGGCAACAAGGCCATCGGCGAAACGCTGTTCGTCTCGGAAGACACCGTGAAATCGCGGATGCGCAGCATCATGGCGAAGCTGGGCGCGGCCGACCGCACCCACGCCGTGATGATCGCCGTGCAGCGCGGCTTCCTCGACTAGGCGGCTTCCCTCGGCGGCATCGCGCTGCCCGGCATGTAGGCCCGTCGTGCCGGAATGCGCACGTGAAGTTCCGTGCCCTCGCCCGGGGCCGTGTCGATGTTGAGCACGCCGCCGATGCGCCCAACCCGCTCGCGCAGCCCCACGAGCCCGAAATGGCTGGTCGTCGGTGTCGTGCCGGCCACCGGCATGCCCGTGCCGTCGTCGGCGACGCTGAGCCAGAGGGCGTCGCTCGCGTAGTTGAGCACCACGGTGACGGTGGTGCCCTTCGAATGCGCGAAGGCGTTGCGCATGCCCTCGAGCGCGATGTGCCGGAGTTCGTGCGTGCAGTCGGGGCGTAGCGGGCGCGCGTCACCGGTCGCGTCCAGCACGAAGGCGAGGCCATGGCGCTGCTGAAGCAGCGATCCTTCCGCGGCGAGGTCGTCGTACAGCGCCAGCCCCGTGTCGCCGCTACGTCGCAACGAGAGGATGCGCTGGCGTCCTTCGATGATGGCGTCCCTCGCCTGCGCAGCCAGTTCGGCGATCTGCGCTCGCCACGATGGAGGAAAGCGTTCGTCGCCCGCCATGCCCTGCAGCGTGAGCGAGAAACCATGGAACCGCTGCAGCAAGGTGTCGTGGATGTCGCGTGCGACGGCGTCGCGTTCGTCCGCCCGGATGCGCATGCGTCGCTTCAGGCTGCGCGTACGCACGCGGTACCAGAGCCAGATCAGGGCCAGCAGCGGCAGGAACGCCAGCGCGCGGAACCACGTCGTCTCATGCATCGCCTGGTCGCGCGAGAAGGCCAGCCGCATCGGCGTCCCGCTCGTCTCGCCATCCTCGCCGACGGCGATCACCTCGAACACCAGCTTGCCCGGTGGCGGATTCGTGAAGATCGCCTCCCGGCGACTCCCCACGTCTTCCCATTCGTCGCTGAGCCCGCGCAGGCGGTAGCGAAAGTGCACACGCGTGCCCAGGGTCAGCGCCGCGGCCGTATACCCGATGCGAATCGCACGGACGTCGCCGCCGAGCACGATGTTCTTTCCGAGAGCGACGTCACCGGCGTTCGTCACCATGTATTCGATCACGGGACGTGGTGGCGGCAACGCGCCAGGCATCGCTTCGGGATCGATCCATGCGAGGCCGGCGGTGGTCTGCGCCCAAAGGCGACCATCGGCGCTCGCGCGCAGCGTGGGCAGCGTGCGATCGGGGTCGGGCGCACCGGGCACGCCATCGGCTTCGTCGAACAGGCGATAGGCGAACGCCTTTCCCTGCGGGCCCATGGCCGCCGCCAGCGACGCCGCGTCGATCCGGGCGACGCCGCCGAGCGTGTGCGCCCAGAGATTGCCGTGGCGATCGAGGTAGAGGCCCGTCGTAGGGACGAAGGCGTCGGCGTTGCCGCCCTTGACGTCGACGAACCGCGAGCCGTCGAAATACTGGATCCCTTTTTCGCCGCCCAGCCACGCCCCGCCGGCGACGGGCAGGATCGCGCTGAGCACGCCCGCGCGGAGACCCTCCTTCTCGCCCCACTCGGACGTCTTGCCGTCTGCCAGCCGGACCAATGACGACCGCCCGGCCATCCACACGGCATCGTCGTCGCCCACGGCCATCGATCGCGCCATGTGCGGCACCGGCGTCGCCGGCGCCCATCGGGTGCCGTCCCAGCGCATGACCGTGCCGGCGGACTCGTGCTGGCACGTGTACACGATCCCCTTGCTGTCGCGCACGATGCAGGCCGGCATGCCCACGGCGGCCTTCGCAGGCAGGGACGCCAGCGGCCGGTAGCCCTGCGCATCGGCGGTCCACACACCGTCCGTGTTGGCGATCAGGGCGGTGTCGGTCCGCGCGTCGAGAAAGACCGCGAACACGTACTTGGCGATGTCGGTCGTCTGCCACGGCGCCGGCGGATGAGCATGCAGCACCGGCAGCGTTTCGTTGCCCACCCACACCTCGCCATGGGAGAGCACCGCCGCCGAGACTTCATGGATGCCTTCCGGCAGTCTGATCTGTGTGAACGCGCCCCGGCTGAAGCGGTCGATGCCGCTTTCCGTGCCGATCCATACGTTGCCTTCCCTGTCCTGCAACACCGGCCAGACCACGCCGCCGCTCAGGCCATCGGTCTTCCGCATCGATTCGAAGACCGGCACCGCGTGGTTCGCTTCCGCGGCGGCCATCGCGTCGCGCGAGATAAACACGACGCCGCGCGCCGGCGACGTGATCCATACGTTGCCGTCGCGATCCTCGATCAGGCCGAATGCGCTGAAACCGAGCGGCTTCGCCACCTCCGTCAGGTGCGTGCCGTTCCGCCTGAAGAAGCGAATGGACTCGGCCGATACGGTGTAGACGCGTCCGGATCGCTCGGGCAGCACCTTCCGCGCATCCGCCGGCGCCTCGTCCACCGGCACGGCGACGGTCTGGCCGGCCGGAATGACGAGCGGCCCTGCCGACACGCGCGGGAGCCAGAGGTTACCGTCAGCGTCGAAGCGACCATCGCCGCGAGGCACCTCCGATCCCGCGGGGTAGCGCATCATCCAGGCGCCGCGTTTCTCGTCGAACGAGCGCACGCCTTGCGGCGACCCCATCCATACCGTGCCGTCGGATGCCGTGAAGAAGCGACCGTTACCCGTGGTGAAGCCGTCGGCGGCTCCGAACGTGCGCAGATGACCGTCGCGAATCAGCGTGGGCCCGGTGCGCGCGTTGGTGACCCAGACGCCGCCGTTCTGCGCCGCGACGATCCGGTCGACCTGCGCCTGCTCGAAACGCTCCCCCGCGACGGGCCGGAAGGGCGTGAAGGTGACGCCGTCGAAGCGCGTCACGCCCTTGGTGCCGATCATCCAGAGAAACCCGTCGCTGGCCTGCACCATGCCCGCGACGTCGCCCGGTGCGCCGTCCTTCTTCAGGAACGCCGTGTGCTGGAACGAGCCCAGCGTGTCGCCCGGCTTCGCCGCGACGCACGTGACCACCGCCACGATCGCGAACAACCACACCCTGCCGATCACTCCGAGGCGTTCCCGCATCTAGGCTCTTTCCCTCGCTGATCCACGCGCGTACGCGTTACGGGCCGGAATCTTCACATGCACCTCGGTGCCCTCGTCGGGCGCGGTGTCGACGTGAAGCACGCCACCGGCCCGGCGGACGCGCTCCGACAGCCCGACCAGGCCGAAGTGCGTTCCATCCTGGACACCCGCTTCGGCGCCCGGCATGCCGCGGCCGTCGTCAAGCACACTCAGCCACAACGCATCGTCGGCATAGTTGAGCACCACGCGGACGGTTTCGCCACCCGAGTGGCCGAAGGCGTTGCGCATGGCCTCGAATGCGATGTGCAGGATCTCGCGGCTGCACTCGTCGCGTAGCGGACGCGGCTTACCCTTCGCGTCCAGCACGAAGGCCAGCCTGAAGCGCTGCTGCAGCAGCGAGCCTTCGGCGGCGATCTGGTCGTAGAGCGCCAGCCCATCGTCGCCGGCGCCGCGCAGGGAAAGGATCCGCTCGCGGCCCTCGAGCAGCGCGTCGCGGGCCTGTCCGGACATGTCCGAGATCTCCGCGCGCCGTCGCTCGGGAATGGCGTCGTCCGCGGCCCAGGCCTGCAGCGACAGCATCACGCCATGGAACCGCTGGAGCAACGTGTCGTGGATGTCGCGCGCGACGGCCTCACGCTCGTCGATGCGGATCTGCATCTTGCGACGCAGGCTGCGCGTGCGAAGGTAATGCGCCAGCCACACGAGGCCGAGCAACGGCAGGACGGCGAGCGAACGGAACCACCAGCTCTCGACGGTGGACGGATGTCGCGTCATCGCGAGCGACGTCACGGGGCTCGCGAGGCCGGACGCGCCGACGGCCATCACGTCGAACACGTAGTCGCCGGGCGGAACGTTGGTGAAAACGGCTTCGCGACGTGTCCCGACGTCCTGCCAGGCGTCGGCGAAACCGGCCAGCCGATAACGGAAATGCACTTTCCCGCCTTCGGCGAGGGCCGGAGCCGTGTAGCCGATGCTCAGCGAGCGCTCGCCGCCGCTCAGATCGATGCGTTCACCCTTCACGCGTCGGGGGCCAGCCTCGGTGAGCAACGACTCGATCACCGGCCTGGGTGGCGCACTGGCGACCGGCAGGCGGTCGGGATCGATCCATGCGAGGCTGGTCTGCATCTGCGCCCAGATGCGCCCGTCGGGCCCGGGGCGCAACGTCGGAAGCGTCCGATCGGGATCGGGCGCGCCGGATAATCCGTCGTCGTCGCCGAACAGATGGAACGCCATGGTCCTGCCGCGATCGCCCATCGCGGCGGCCAGTGACGCTCTCTCGATTCGCGCAACGCCGAGGAGGGTGTGCACCCAGAGGTTCCCATGCCCGTCCAGCGCCAGGCCCGTCGTCGGCTTGAACGTTTCGCCATCGCCGCCCTGCACCGTGATGAAGCGCTTTCCGTCGAAGAACTGGATGCCGTTCTCGCCGCCCAGCCACACGCCACCGGCCACGGGAAGGATCGCCTTGACGGGAGACGTGCGCAGGCCGTCCTTCGCCGTCCACGTCTGCAGCTTCTCGCCAGTCAGCCGGAGCAGCGACTTCTGCTTGCCGGTGCCCATCCATATCGCATCGTCGCGATCCACCGCCATGACGCGCGGCTTCTCGTCGGGCAGCAGGGCTTCCCACCGGGCGCCGTCCCAGCGATAAGGCCCGGTCTTCGGCGACAGGTGGCAAACGTAGACACGGCCCTTGCCGTCGCTCGCGACACAGGGCGGATTTCCTACGAAGGCTTCCGCCGGCATGGGAGCGACACGGCGAACGCCTGCGTCGTCCACCGACCAGAGACCGTCCGGGTTCGCTAGCCACGTCGTGTCGGTGCGGGTGTCCTGCGACATCGCGAAGACATTCTTCGAAACCATCGTCTCCCTGAAGGCCGCGGGCGGCCGCCCCCTCGAGGCCGCTTGCATCAGGCCACCGATCCACACCTCGCCGTCGCGTCGCACGGCGACGGATACCTCGCTCATGCCGGCAGGCAGTCCGACGCGGGTGAACGCGGTGCGCGTGAAACGGTCCACGCCGCTGCCCGTGCCGAACCAGATGTTGCCCGCGCGGTCTTCCAGTATCGGCCAGGGAATCGCGCCACTCAGTCCGTCGGATTGCTTCAGGCTTTCGAATGCCGGCAGACCATGCGAGCGCTCGGCATCTTCCATGGCTTCGCGCGACACGAACACGGCACCGCTGCGCGGCGACGACACCCACACGTTGCCTCGGGTGTCTTCGAGCACGAAGTACGAGCCGAATTCGAGCGGCTTCATCGTCTCCACGAGTGACGTGCCCTCGCGGCGATACACGCGCACCATCGTCGACGACGTCAGGTAGATGCGTCCCGACCGGCCAATGAACACCAGCAACGACCTGTCGGGCCCGCCTTGGATCGGCCGCAGCCGGTCTTCTCCCTTCGGCACTACCATCGGCGGGCCGGCCGCCATCGAAGCCCACAGGTTGCCGTCGACATCGAACGCCGCCTGATTCACCGTGGAACTGGCAGGCGCCGGAATGCGACGTATCCATCGCCCTGCCGCCGGATCGAAGAGAAAGATGCCGTCGTCGCCGCATGCCCAGATCGATCCGCCCGGGCCATCGAAGAAGCGTCCGCTCGCTCCCGTGAATCCCTGCGCCGGCCCGAACGACGTGAGATGTCCGTCGGTTACGAGGACCGGGCCGCCACTGCCGTCGCTGACCCAGAGACCCCCATCGCGTGCCGGGTAGACCTCGAGCAGCTGTGCGTGCTGGAAACGGTTGCCGGCAGCCAGCGTGAGTGGCGTGAACGAGGCACCGTCGAAACGGGTAGCGCCCTTCGTGCCGTTGATCCACAGGAAGCCGTCCGGCCCCTGCACGATGTTCGAGACGTCGGCCGGCGCGCCATCCTTCTTTACATAAGCGACGTGCTGGAAGCTGCCAAGGGAGTCCGCCGGTAGCGACGAGGCGCCACAGAGAAACAGGCCGGCGACGGCCAGCCCCAGTCTCCCCAAGCTCCCTGCGCGAGCCCGCATCCGCTTTCCCCCTGCCCCGCGCCTTTCCGGCAAGAGTGCCCCGCCCATGCCTTCGCGACAAGTGCACCTTTGGATAAGGCGATTCCGCCGCGGCGCGAAGGTTTCGTATCCGAATGTATCGGTGCGTCTCAGGATACAAAGCGATGCAAAAACGCCGCCTTCCTGACACCAGAAGGCGCCAACACGCTCCCTAATCTTTCTCCCATGCCGCCGCCGCTGGCCGCGAGCATCCACCTTCACGATGAAGCTCCAGGGAGAATAACGATGTCATTCGCACACGCCTCGCCGCTCCGCTCGTTCGCCTTCGCCCGCCGCGCGCTGACCCTCGCCGTCGGCATCGCCATGGCGGCACCGGCGCTCTATGCCGCCCCCGCCCATGCCTTCGACACGACCACGGCCGCGCCCGCCACGGCGACGAAGAACGACGAGAGCATCCGTCCGTTCAAGGTGCACGTGCCGCAGGCGCAGCTCGACGACCTGCGCCGTCGCATCCAGGAAACGCGCTGGCCGGACAAGGAAGTGGTGACCGATCAGTCGCAGGGCATCCAGCTCGCCCAGGTGCAGGCGCTCGTGAAGTACTGGGGTACCGATTACGACTGGCGCAAGGCCGAGGCCCAGCTCAACGCCCTGCCCGAGTTCATCACGAACATCGACGGTGTCGATATCCAGTTCATCCACGTCAAGTCGAAGAACCCGAACGCCCTGCCCGTGATCCTTACCCACGGCTGGCCGGGCTCGACGTTCGAATTCATCAAGACCATCGGCCCGCTGACCGACCCGGTCGCCTACGGTGGCAAGATCGAAGACTCGTTCGACGTCATCATCCCCTCGATTCCGGGATACGGCTTTTCCGGCAAGCCCCGCGACCTCGGCTGGGGGCCGGACCGCACCGCCCGCGCCTGGGACACGCTGATGAAGCGCCTCGGCTACACGAAGTACGTCTCACAGGGTGGCGACCACGGCTCCGTCATCTCCGACGCGCTGGCCCGCCAGGCACCCAAGGGCCTGCTCGCCATCCACCTCAACATGCCGGCTACCGTGCCGGGCAATCTGACCAAGCCCATCAACGCCGGCGATCCGGCACCGGCGAACCTCGCACCGGACGAGCGCAAGGCGTATGAATCGCTGAGTAAGTTCTTCGGTCGCGACGCCGCCTACGGCGCCATGATGGTCACGCGCCCGCAGACCATCGGCTACTCGCTGTCCGATTCGCCGTCCGGCCTCGCGTCGTGGATGTACGAGAAGTTCGCGCAGTGGAGCGACAGCAACGGCGTGCCGGAACGCGTGCTCAGCCGCGACGAGATGCTCAACGACATCACGTTGTACTGGCTGACCAACAGCGGTGCCTCGTCGTCGCGCTTCTACTGGGAAAACAACAACAACAACTTCAGCGCTCTGACCCAGCACACGCAGGAGATCAAGGTCCCGGTCGCCATCACCGTGTTCCCGCACGAGATCTACCAGGCGCCGAAGAGCTGGAGCGAACAGGCCTACCCGAGCCTCTACTACTACAACCAGGTGTCCAAGGGCGGCCACTTCGCCGCCTGGGAACAGCCGCAGGAATTCGCGGAAGAACTGCGCAAGGCGTTCCGCTCGGTCCGTCAGTGAGCGTGTGGGAGCGGCCTCGGCCGCGATCGGGGCTCGCCACGAGCACCCGTCGCATCCGGGGCCGCTCCCGTCTGACCGGCCGAAACGACCTGCTCCTACCTAGGTCTAAAAGGGCTGAAACGTCATCGACCCGCCTGGGAACTCGTGATAGCGTTTCTCAATGCGCCGGGCCTGCGTCCGGCGCATGAAGCCAGCCGCCGTCGGTACAAATGACGGTCAGTCCAGCCAAGTTTCCCCAGGGAGCTCCCGCGATGGCAATGACCCGCCGCGAGTTCATCAAGTTCACGGGCCTCGGGCTCACCGCATCGAGCCTCGGTCTGCTCGGTTTCGGTGCCGCCGGCGTCGCCCAGGCCGCCGCCGTGCGGCCCTTCAAGCTCACCCATGCCACCGAGACGCGCAACACCTGCACGTACTGCTCGGTGGCCTGCGGCATCCTCATCTACAGCATGGGCGACCGTGCGAAGAATGCGGTGTCGAACATCATCCACATCGAGGGCGATCCGGATCATCCGGTGAACCGCGGCACGCTCTGTCCGAAGGGTTCGGCGCTGCTCGACATCGTGCACGCGCCCACGCGCCTGAAGGCACCGCGCTACCGCGAACCCGGCTCGGCCGAGTTCAAGGAAGTGTCCTGGGACTTCGCGCTCGACCGCATCGCGCGTCTGATCAAGGACGACCGCGACAAGCATTTCCAGACGACCAACGCCAACGGCACCACGGTGAACCGCTGGACCAGCGTCGGCATGCTGGCCGCCTCGGCGTCGTCCAGCGAAACGGCCTTCCTTACGTGGAAGGTCGCGCGATCGCTCGGCATGGTGGTGTTCGACAACCAGGCGCGCGTCTGACACGGACCGACGGTGGCCAGTCTGGCCCCATCATTCGGTCGCGGTGCGATGACCAACACCTGGCAGGACATCCGCAACGCCAACGTCGTCATCGTCATGGGCGGCAATGCCGCCGAAGCGCACCCGTGCGGTTTCAAGTGGGTGATCGAAGCGAAGATCGAGAACGGTGCGAAGCTGATCGTGGTCGACCCACGGTTCACGCGCACGGCGTCGGTCGCGGATTACTACGCCCCCATCCGGCCGGGTACCGACATCGCGTTCCTCTCGGGCGTGATGCATTACCTGCTGGAAAACGACAAGATCCAGCACGAATACGTGCGTTCGTACACGAACGCCGGCCTGATCGTGCGTGAGGGTTACGAGTTTCAGGACGGCCTCTTCAGCGGCTACGACGAAAAACGCCACGGCTACGACCGCAGCACCTGGGATTACGAGTACGACGAGAAGGGTTTCGCGAAATCCGACGACACCTGGCAGAACCCGCGCTGCGTCATCAATCTGCTGAAGCAGCACGTCTCGCGCTACACGCCCGAGATGGTGTCCCGCATCTGCGGCACGCCGCAGGACAAGTTCCTGCAGATCTGCGAGCTGTTCGCCGGCACGGCGGCACCCGACAAGGCACTGACCAGCCTGTTCGCGCTCGGGTGGACGCAGCACACGGTAGGCGCGCAGAACATCCGCGCGATGGCGATGGTGCAGCTCCTGCTGGGCAACATCGGCGTGGCGGGCGGCGGCATGAACGCGCTGCGCGGCCATTCCAACATCCAGGGCCTCACCGACGTCGGCCTGCTCTCCAACCAGATGCCGGGCTACATGAACCTGCCGAGGGACGTGGAAACGTCGTTCGACGAGTACATGAAGACGAAGCTGTTCAAGCCGCTGCGCGATGGGCAGACCAGCTACTGGCAGAACTACCGCAAGTTCTTCGTCAGCTTCCAGAAGTCGATCTTCGGCAATGCCGCGACGGCGGAGAACAACTGGGCCTACGACTGGCTGCCCAAGCTCGACATCCCCCTGTACGACATCATCAAGGCGTTCGAGATGATGAACGACGGGCAGATGACGGGTTACATCTGCCAGGGCTTCAACCCCCTGCAGGCGTTCCCGGACCGCGGCAAGATCCGTCGCGGCCTGAGCAAGCTGAAGTTCCTCGTGACCATGGATCCGCTCGACACGGAAACCTCGCGCTTCTGGCAGGACTTCGGTCCGCAGAATCCCGCGAAGCCGTCCGAGATCCAGACCGAGGTGTTCCAGCTGCCGACGACCTGCTTCGCCGAGGAAAACGGCTCGCTGGTGAACTCGGCGCGCTGGCTGCAGTGGCACTGGAAGGCCGCCGAAGCGCCGGGCATCGCGAAGTCCGACATCTGGATCATGACGGGCCTGTTCCAGCGTCTGCGCGAGCTCTACCGCAAGGAAGGCGGCGCGTTCCCGGATCCCATCCTCAACATGGTCTGGAACTACACGGACCCGCGCGAGCCGAACCCCGAGGAGCTCGCGAAGGAAATGAACGGCCGCGCGCTCGTCGACCTCACCGACGCCACGACCGGCGCCGTGACGAAGGCCGGCACGTTGCTGGACAGCTTCGCGCAGCTGCGCGACGACGGCACCACCGCGTCGGGCTGCTGGATCTTCACCGGTTCGTTCACCGAGAAGGGCAACATGATGGCCCGCCGCGACGCGACGGACCCGCGTGAGCAAGGCATCGCGCCGAACTGGGCATGGGCATGGCCGGCAAACCGGCGCATCCTCTACAACCGCGCGAGCGCCGACCTCAACGGCAAGGCGTGGAACCCGAAGAAGCCGGTGATCGAGTGGAACGGCACGCGCTGGGTCGGCCTCGACGTGCCCGACTACGGCCCGACCGTGAAGCCGGAGGACGGCGTCGGTCCCTTCATCATGAATGCCGAGGGCATGGCTCGCCTGTTCGCCCGCGACATGATGGCGGAAGGCCCGTTCCCGGAGCACTACGAGCCGATGGAGTCGCCGGCCGACAACGTGCTGCACCCGACCGTGAGCCACAACCCCGTGGCGCGCGTGTTCGACGGCGACCGCAACAACTTCGGCAAGCGCGAGGACTTCCCGTACGTGGCCACCACGTACCGGTTGACCGAGCACTTCCATTTCTGGACCAAGCACGCGCTCATCAACGCGATCCTGCAGCCGGAGGAATTCGTGGAGATCGGCGAAGTACTCGCGAAGGAGAAAGGCATCGCGCAAGGCGGTTGGGTCAAGGTGTCGTCCAAACGTGGCGAGGTGATCTGCAAGGCCTATGTGACCAAGCGCATCAAGCCGCTCACGGTCGACGGCAAGCCCACCCACGTGATCGGCGTACCCCTGCACTGGGGCTTCACCGGACAGGCGAGAAAGGGTTACGGCGCGAACACGCTGACACCGTCGGTCGGCGACGCCAACACGCAGACGCCGGAGTTCAAGGCGTTCCTCGTCAACGTCGAAAAGACGTCCGCACCGGTTACCGCCTGAGGCCAACGACATGTCAGATCTGCAATCGCAAGACTATGTCCGCCGCTCGGCGACGACCATGACGCCTCCCATGGCGCGCAGCCATGAGGACCAGGTGGCCAAGCTGATCGACGTCAGCCGCTGCATCGGCTGCAAGGCGTGCCAGTCCGCGTGCATGGAGTGGAACGACCTGCGGCCGGAGATAGGCCACTTCGAAGGCTCGTACGAAAACCCGATGGACCTGGGGCCCAGCGTCTGGACCCTGATGAAGTTCAACGAGTACGAGAACGAACAGGGCAATCTCGAGTGGCTGATCCGCAAGGACGGCTGCATGCACTGCGAGGATCCGGGCTGCCTGAAGGCCTGCCCGGCGCCCGGCGCCATCGTGCAGTACGCCAACGGCATCGTCGATTTCATCAGCGACAAGTGCATCGGCTGCGGCTATTGCGTCAAAGGCTGCCCGTTCGACATCCCGCGCATCAGCAAGACGGACCACAAGGCGTACAAGTGCACGCTGTGCTCCGACCGCGTGACGGTCGGGCTGGAACCGGCCTGCGTGAAGGCCTGCCCCACCGGCGCGATCATGTTCGGCTCCAAGACCGACATGACGCACTGGGCGGGCGAGCGCATCGAAGACCTCAAGTCGCGCGGCTTCGAGAACGCCGGTCTTTACGATCCGCCGGAAGTCCAGGGCACGCACGTGATGTACGTGCTGCACCATGCCGACAGGCCCTCGCTGTATTCCGGCCTGCCGGACGAGCCGCGCATCAGCCCGGTCGTGCAGGCCTGGAAGGGCATCCTGAAACCGCTCGCGGTCATCGGCATCGCAGCCGCCGCGCTCGCCGGATTCTTCCACTGGGTCACGGTCGGACCGAACGAGGTCCAGGACGAGGACGAAGCGGAAGCCGATCGCGCCATGCGTGAAGTGGAGGAAGAGGAGAAGTCGCCATGACCCGTCCGAAGCGCGCCTTCACGCGCTACACCACGCTCAATCGCGTCAACCACTGGATCAACGCCGGCCTGTTCATCCTGCTGGTGTTGTCCGGCCTGTCGTTCTTCCACCCGATCCTGTTCTTCCTCTCCGGCCTGTTCGGCGGCGGACAGTGGGCCCGGGCGGCGCATCCGTGGTTCGGTGTCGGCCTGGTGATCAGCTGGATCGGCATGTTCATCCAGTTCTGGCGAACCAACCTGTTCAACCGCGACGACATCGCTTGGTCGAAGGCCATCGTGCAGGTCGCCACCAACGACGACGAGCACGTGCCGCCGATCGGCCGCAACAACAGCGGACAGAAGGCCGTGTTCTGGGCGATGACCCTGCTGATCCCGACGTTGTTCGTCACGGGCCTCCTGATCTGGGAGGTCTATTTCGGTCAGGCGACGTCCATACCGGTGCAGCGTGTCGCCGTGCTCATCCACAGCCTCGCGGCACTCGGCGCCATCCTCGTCTGGGTCGCCCACGTCTACGCGGCGATCTGGATCCGCGATTCGGTGCGCAGCATGACGCAGGGCTACGTCACGCCCGGCTGGGCGTGGCACCATCACCGCAAATGGTTCTATCAGCTGGCGTCCGGCCAACGCGCGAAGACCGACCCCAGGAAGAATCCGTGAAGCAAGCCGAAGCACCACCGAACGCCAAATGGAGCGGTCCATCCCATGCGGGCGTGAAAGCGCCCGATCCGATCCTGCTACCCGATCCCGTGCAGCGTTTCGCCGGCACGGCGGATCGCCTGGAGGCGCTCGCCGAAGGCCACCCCCTCGAGCCGTGGCTGCGTTTCCTCGCCAACGTCTCGTCGGCACAGCACGCGGTCGCGAACACGCTGGGCCCGGGCACGACGCTCGACCCCGCGTCGGTCGCCACGGCGGTCGAGGCCCGCCTGCCGCCGCTCGCCGCGGACGGTCACCGTCGTCATCCGTCGTGGCGTGAAGGTCTCACCCGGCTGCTCGATCTCATCGACGCGACCGGGCTGCCCGAGCCGGCCGTCGAAGCCATCGGCGACCTGCGTGCCAGCGACGCGGCCGCCATCGAGCGACTCGCCGACCAGTTCCTGCGCGGCGAACTGGCCGCGGCGAATGCCGCCGCGGCCGTCTATGTCACGGCGGCGCTGCAGGTCTATTTCACGGTATCCGCCGCCCGTCTCGACGCCGCGTCGTTGCGCCTTCTGGAGGAGCGGGCCCTGTGTCCGTGCTGCGGTTCGCCATCGGTGTCCGGCGTGGTCATGGCCGTGGGCAGCAACCCCGGCACGCGATTCCTCCATTGCTCGATGTGCTCCACGGCGTGGAACCACGTGCGCGCCGTGTGCCTCAACTGCAACGGCACGCGCAAGCTCTCGGTGCAGGGCATCGAGGGCGACGCGGAAGTGGTCAAGGCCGAGACGTGCGGCGAATGCGACACCTACAGCAAGCTGCTCTATCAGTTGCGCGACACCCGGCTCGATCCTTTCGCGGACGATCTGGCCTCGCTCGGGCTCGACCTCATGGTCGCCGAAGCGGGATACTCGAGGCACGCGCCGAACCCCCTGCTCCTCCTGGGCGACGGCGACGACGACCTCGAGTAAACAGAGCGCCATGGCCGACCCGCAGACCGCCCTACGCCAACTCCCTGCCGTCACCACCGTCCTCGCCACGCGCGAGGCGGAGGCGCTGGTCGAACGACACGGGCGCCAGGCCACCACCGACGCCATCCGGAAAGCCCTCCACGACCTGCGGCAGACCTACCTGCCTTCGGGTGGGAGCGCGCTCGGGCGCGAACGGGCGCCCTCGCCGTCGGACGTCGCCGGTTCCGCGGCCCGCCTCCTCGATACGCTGTCGACGCTTCGCCCCGTCTTCAACCTCACGGGCACGGTGCTTCACACGAACCTCGGCCGCGCCCTGCTCGCCGACGCCGCGATCGAAGCGGCCGTCGCCGCCATGCGTCACCCGGTCGCGCTCGAATACGACCTCGACACGGGCACGCGCGGCGAGCGCGACGATCACGTGCGCAGCCTCCTGCGCGAACTGACCGGCGCGGAAGACGCGACCGTGGTCAACAACAACGCGGCCGCGGTACTCCTCTGCCTCAACACCTTCGCGCTGCGTCGCGAGGCCGTGGTCTCGCGCGGCGAGCTGATCGAGATCGGCGGTGCGTTCCGCATGCCCGACATCATGGCGCGTGCCGGCGCCGACATGATCGAGGTCGGCACCACCAACCGCACGCATGCGGCCGACTACCGCGACGCGCTGAACGCGCGCACGGGCCTCGTGCTGAAGGTGCATACCTCGAACTACCGCATCCAGGGCTTCACCGCCGAGGTCGGCGCGCGCGAACTCGCGGCCATCGCCGACGCGGCCGGCGTGCCGCTGATGAACGATCTGGGCTCCGGCAGCCTCGTCGACCTGTCGATGCACGGCCTCGCGCGCGAACCGACGGTACGCGAGGCGGTGCGGGAGGGCGCGCGACTCGTCACGTTCTCCGGCGACAAGCTGCTGGGCGGCCCGCAGGCGGGATTCATCGTCGGCGACCGTGCGTTGATCGGGGAGATCAACCGCAATCCGCTCAAGCGCGCACTGCGCGTCGACAAGGTGCGCCTCGCCGCGATCGAAGCCACGCTGAATCTCTATCGCGATCCCGATCGCCTCGCCTCCCGCCTCCCGACGCTGCGCGCGCTCTCCCGCACGAGCGGCGAGATCCACGCGCAGGCGCTGCGTTTGCGCTCGGCCATGGCCGAGCGCATCGGCGACGCGTTCACGGTGGAGGTGGCCGACTGCTTCAGTCAGATCGGTTCCGGCGCGCTGCCGCTCGACACCCTCGCCAGCGCGGCCCTGTCGATCCGCCCGCACGGCAGCCAGAGCGCGCTCGACGGGCTCGCGGCGAGCCTGCGTCGCCTTTCGCGCCCGATCGTCGGCCGCGTCGCCGACGGTGCGTTGCTGTTCGACCTGCGTTGCCTCGACGACGCCGACGAACCCGCGTTCCTCGCCGCGCTCTCGGAACGGAACGCGGATCGCCCGTGATCGTCGGCACGGCAGGACACATCGATCACGGCAAGACATCGCTGGTGCGCGCGCTGACCGGCGTCGACACCGATCGCCTGAAGGAGGAGAAAGCGCGCGGCATCACCATTGACCTCGGCTTCGCCTACCTTCCGCTCGGCGACGATCTCACGCTCGGCTTCATCGACGTGCCCGGTCACGAGCGCTTCGTGCATACGATGGTCGCCGGAGCGAGCGGCATCGACATCGCGCTGCTGGTGGTCGCCGCGGACGATGGCGTGATGCCGCAGACCCTCGAGCATCTGGCGATCCTCGATCTGCTCGGCACGCGACGGAGCCTGATCGCGCTTACCAAGGCCGACCTCGCGACACCGGAGCGTCTCGCCGTCGTCGAGCAGCAGATCCGCGACGCCGTCGCCGGTACCTTGCTCGCCGGTGCCGACATCCTGCGCGTATCGGCGAGCACGGGAGCGGGCGTGGACGCCTTGCGCGACAGGCTCGCGGCGGAAGCCCGGCGCCTTGGCGAGCGGAGCGACGATGCGCGCTTCCGCCTCGCGGTGGACCGCGTATTCACCCTGCCCGGCATCGGTGTCGTCGTCACCGGCACGGTGCTCTCGGGCGTGGTGCGGGTGAAGGACCAGGTGGTGCTCAGTCCGTCGGGCCTCGCCGCGCGCGTGCGGTCGATCCACGCGCAGAACCGCCAGGTCGACACCGGCCGGGCGGGCGACCGCTGCGCGCTCAACCTTGCCGGCGAAGGCGTCGCGAAGGACGCCATCCAGCGGGGCGACATGGTGGTGGATCCGGCGCTGCACGCGCCCACCGATCGCATCGACGCGCGTCTGCACCTGTTGCCCGGCGAGCCGAAGCCGGTCGTCGCATGGTTTCCGGCACGGCTTCATCACGGTTCGGCGGAGGTCGGCGCCCGTATCGTGCCGCTCGACGGCGAACAGCTGCGCCCCGGCCAGACCGCTGACGTCCAGCTGATTCTCGATCGGGCCATCGCCGCCGCGGTGGGCGATCGCTTCGTGCTGCGCGACGTTTCCGCGCGACGCACGATCGGCGGCGGCACGTTCGTCGACCTGCGCGCCCCGGAGCGGCAGCGACGCAAACCCGAGCGCGTCGCCGAGCGCGGCGCGATGGCCATCGCCGATGCGCAGGACAGCCTGGCCGCGCTGCTCGACCTGCCGCCGTTCGCACGCGACCTGACGACCTTCGCGCGCGATCGCGCGCTGTCCGCCGACACGCTCGACCGCATCGTCGTGGCGCTGCGGCCGATCGTCTTCGAGACGGGCACCGGGCGCATCGCCGTGTCCACCGCGGCATGGCGACGTTTCGTCGGGGCGCTTCGCGACACGCTGGAAGCGTTCCACGCGGCGCATCCCGACGTGCAGGGCATGGCGCGCGAGAAACTGCGGCTGGCCGTGCAGCCTCGCCTGCCCGTGGCCGCTTTCGCGATGGCCTTGCAGCATGCCGACGTCGCCTCCGATGTCGTTCGCGACGGCGCGTTCGTCCGTCTTGCGAGTCATTCGCTGCAGATGAGCCCGGAGCGCGAGGCACGATGGCAGGCGGTGGCCCCGCGGCTCGGTGGCGACCTTCGATTCCGCCCGCCGCGCGTTCGCGACATCGCGGGCGACCTGGGTCGCCCCGAAGACGAGGTCCGTCAGCTGCTCCGGTTCGCGGGGCGACTCGGTCTCGTCGACGAGGTCGCCCACGACCATTTCTTCCTGCGCGCGACGATGCACGAGATGGTGCAGATCGCGATCGACATCGCCGCGCATGCGCCCGACGGCCGCTTCACCGCCGCCCAGTTCCGTGACCGGCTCGACTGCGGCCGCAAGGTCGCCATCCAGATCCTGGAGTTCCTCGATCGCCAGGGTGTTATGCTCAATCAAGGCACGATGCGCCGCATCCAGCCGCGTTACGCCGACCTCTACGGTTGAGCGTCGATGGAAGAGCAACGTCCCCGGTGGGGCGTCCGGACTTCAAATCCGGGTGAGGCAGCCAGACTGTTTCGGGTGGGTTCGACTCCCATGCTCTTCCGCCACCGTCACCCGCCGAACTTTCCGCGCATGAACGCCATGTACGCGGCTTCCGACGTTTCCCTACGTGCCCGCACCAGCGGCTGGATGTCCTCGGTGGCGACGTAGCGCAGGCGATCGCTGCCGTCGGTCGTCGCCTCGTAGATCACGTCCGCGACATCGGCCGACGTCGCGAGCCGGTTCTCGCGCAGCCCTTCGAACACCCGGGCCGCGGACGCCACGAACTCCTCGTACCCCTGCGGCACCGGCGCCTGACCGAATTCGTCCGTCGAGCGCGCGCTGAACCGCGTGTCCAGCACGCCACCCGGCTCCACGATCTTCACCGCGATGCCCTGCGACCGCAGCTCGTAGGACAGCGACTCCGAGAAGCCTTCGAGCGCGAACTTGCTCGCGTTGTACAGGGAGATCATCGGCAGCCCGAAGACACCGGCACCCGAACTCACGTTGACGATGGTGCCGCGACCCCTCGACCGGAAATGCGGAAGGATCGCCCGGGTCACGTCCATCACGCCAAAGACGTTGACGTCGAACTGCTCCTGGATCTTCTCGCGAGTGGCACCTTCGAAGATGCCGAACAGACCGAAGCCCGCGTTGTTCACCACGGCGTCGATGGCACCGAAGCGCGCGATCCCTGTGGCGACCGCGGCGTCGATGCTGTCGCGGTCCTGCACGTCGAGCCGGGTGACGCAGATGTCGGGGCGGTCGGAGAGATCGGCGCCCGCGGCCGGATCGCGCATGGTGGCGACCACGTTCCAGCCACGCTCGGCGAACAGCTGGGCCGTGGCGCGGCCGAAGCCCGTGGATGCGCCGGTGATGAGGACGGTCTGAGTCATGTAACGCGCTCCTTTGGTTGAGAACACCAAACTGGTTGCGCGTGGTCGTCCGAACAATCAGGCTTGTCCGGGACGTACCGATGAAGGAATTCGAACAATGCACAAGGCCGGGTTAGCCGAGCTGCAGGCCGTGCTGGCGGTCGCGAACCACCGCAGCTTCCGTCGCGCGGCGGTCGCGGTGGGCATGTCGGCGTCGGCGCTCAGCCACGCCGTCGCCGCGCTCGAACAGCGCATGGGCGTCCGTCTGTTCCACCGGACTACGCGGAGCGTGTCCCTGTCCGAGGCCGGCGAGGCCTTCGTTGCCCGGATCCGCCCCGCGCTGGGCGAGATCGCCGCGGCGATGGACGAAGCCAACGACTTCCGCGACAGCCCGACGGGCACCCTGCGGATCAATACGTCAGAAGGCGCGGCGTCGATGATCCTCGCGCCGATCCTGCTCGAATACGTGCGTCGCTATCCGGACATGCGCCTGGACGTCGTGACCGAAGGCCGCTTCGTCGACATCGTGGCCGAGGGCTTCGACGCCGGCATCCGGACGATGGACGCGATCCCGCAGGACATGGTCGCCGTGCCGTGCAGCGCCCCCATCCGCTTCCTCGTGGTCGGCTCGCCGGCCTATTTCGCGGGACGGACGATGCCGAAGTCACCCGACGACCTCCTCGCGCATACGTGCATCCGCAGCCGTCTGCCGAGCGGCGCCTGGTATCGATGGGAGTTCGCGCGACGTGGCGAGGAACGCAGCGTCGACATCGACGGACCGCTCGGTTTCGACAACCACCACCTGATGATCGCGGCCGCGCTCGACGGCATGGGGCTGATCTGGACCAACGAATGGTCGGTCGCCCCGCATCTCGCGTTCGGCCGGCTCGTGGCCGTGCTCGAGGACTGGTCGCCGCGATTCGATGGCCTCGGCGTCTATTACCCCGTGCACCGGCACATGACGGCGGGACTCCGCGCCTTCATCGATCTGGTGAAGGCGCGGGCCCTCGATCCTCAGACCACGTCGACGCCTGCGTCGCCCGCCGCCACCGATCCGACGATGCCCGCGCGCGGGTAACCCGCGTCCAAGATCCGCCGCAGGATCTCGTCGGCGCGCGCCGGCGCGCACGCGATCAGCAGGCCGCCGGACGTCTGCGGATCGGTCAGCACGTCGCGCCGCCATGGCGGAAGGTCGCCGGGCAACGTGACGCCTTCGCCGTAGCTCTCCCAGTTGCGCCGCGACGCGCCCGTGACGAACCCGCGCTGCGCGAGGGCTTCCGTGTGTGCGAGGAGCGGCACGCGGGCCTGCTCGATGGCGATGCGTACACGGCTGCCACGCGCCATCTCCAGTGCGTGGCCGAGCAAGCCGAAGCCGGTGACGTCGGTCATGCCATGCACGTCGTCGTCCTTCGCCAGTTCGTATCCGATGCGATTGAGCAACGTGGTGGAGGCGATCATTTCCTCATAGGCGTCCGCAGGCAACGCCTCCTTCCTGAACGCCGCCGAGTAGACACCGATGCCGATGCCCTTCGTGAGGATCAGCGCATCGCCCGCCCGCGCACCCGTGTTGCGGCGCACCTCCGACGGCGCGCAGAGGCCGATCGCCGCCAGGCCGTAGATCGGCTCGGCCGAGTCGATCGAATGCCCGCCGGCCACGGGAATGCCGGCCTCCGCGCACACGGCTTCGCCTCCCTTGAGGATCTTCTGCACGGTGCCGGTATCGAGCTTGCCCAGCGGCATGCCGAGGATCGCGAGTGCCATGATCGGTTTTCCGCCCATCGCGTAGACGTCGGACAGGGCGTTGGTCGCGGCGATGCGCCCGAAGTCGTAAGGGTCGTCGACCACGGGCATGAAGAAGTCGGTGGTCGCGATCACGCAGGTGCGGTCGTCCACCTGCCACACCGCGGCATCGTCGCTCGATTCGGTACCCACCAGCAGCTGGGAGAACGGCATCGACGCCGAGCGATCGGCAAGCAATTCACGCAGCACCGCAGGCGACAATTTGCAGCCGCAGCCACCGCCGTGCGCGAGTTCGGTCAAACGCGTAAAAGTCATGACAGGTTCCGCCAAAACCGCGATAGCGCGGCGAACGAGTTGTGCGGCAGCATAGCGCACGGACGTTTTCCAGGGGATTTCGATGAGTACCGACATACGCACGTCGCGCGCCATGCGCTGGGGAGTGTTCCTGCTGCTGGTGGTCGCCGGACTCTTCTACGTGAAGTGGTATCCGTACTATGGCCGCGCGTTCGACGCCGCGGCGAAGCATTCCATCGGCGGCTCCATCCTCATGGGCGATGCCACGGCCGCCCCGCCGGCATCGTGGGACGCCGCGCTCGGCTACGCGCTCGCCTACGGCAAGGCCATCTGGAAGGCCATGATCCTCGGCCTGCTGCTCGGGTCGGGCCTGCAGGCACTGCTGCCCGCCAGCGCGGTGCATCGCGCGCTCGGCCGCCGCACGTTCGGCAGCACCCTGATGGGCGGCCTGATGGGCATCCCCGGCATGATGTGCACGTGTTGCGCGGCACCCGTCGTCGTCGGCCTTCGCAAACACAGCGCGGCACCCGGCCCGTCCGTGGCGTTCTGGCTGTCGAACACGATGCTCAATCCCGCGACGCTGGTGTTCACCGGCTTCGTGCTCGGCTGGCACTGGAGTCTCTTCCGCATCGTGCTCAGCATTCCCCTGGTGCTTGGCCTCGGCTGGCTCGCCAATCGCGTCGCGGGCCACGGCGATGCCGTCGTCGCGCAGCCGCCCGCGCCGGAGGCCGAATCGCGCTCGTTCGCCGACATCGGCAAGCGCTGGCTGCAGATCTTCACCGGCATGACCCTGCGCCTGATCCCCGAATACCTCGTCATCGTGCTGCTGCTCGGCGCGGCGCGCGCCTGGATGTTCCCCGCCATCGGTCCGGGCATCGGCGACGAGTGGTTCTGGGTGCTCGCCTTCGCGCTGGCCGGCATGCTCTTCGTCATCCCGACCGCCGGCGAGGTGCCCATCGTGCAGGCCATGCTCGCCCTCGGTATCGGCGTGGCACCCGCGGCCGCGCTGCTGATGACGCTGCCTCCGGTAAGCCTGCCTTCCCTCGCGATGCTCGGCCGCTCGCTGCCGGTGAAACTGCTGGCGACCATCGCCGTCGCGGTCGTGGCTTTCGGCGTGCTGGCCGGCACGTTGGCGACGTTGCTGCAGATGCGCTGACGAACGATTTTGCGACCCTGACGCGCCGATCCGCTTTCAGCGATCGGTCGTCAGCACCGTCTTGCCGAAGTGGGGACGCCCCTCGGCATCGCGGAACACCCTCGCCGCGTCGTCCAGCGCGAACACCGCATCGACCTGCACCGCGATGCGCCCGTCGCGCACGCGACCGGCGAGCTCCGCCAGCTGCGCCGCATCGGGCCGCACGATGAACCATGCCGCCGCGATACCCAGCGCGGCGGCTCGTTCGGGGGACGGCGCGTCGTCGGCCTCCCCGGAGATCGTCACGAGACGACCGCCTTTCCGCACGACGCTCCAGCTGCGCTCGAGCAGATCGCGCCCCACCGTGTCGAACACGAGGTCGACGGCGCCGGCGATATCCTCGAAGCGCTTCGCCGTGGTGTCGATCACGACATCGGCACCCAGCGCGCGACAAAGCTCGGCGGCATGCGCGCCCCGCACGGTGGCGATCACGCGCGCACCGGTGTCTTTCGCGAGCTGAATCGCGAACGTCCCCACCGCGCCCGCACCGCCATGTACGAGCACGGTTTCGCCCGCCGCGAGATGCCCATGATCGAAGAGCCCCTGCCACGCCGTGAGCGCGCCGATCGGCAGCGTCGCGGCATCGACGGCGCTGACGGCATCGGGAATGCGCGCGACTTCGCCCGGCAACACGTGCGCCAGTTCCGCCGCCGCGCCGTTGCGCCAGAAGTCGATCAGCCCAAAGACACGATCGCCGATGGAGAAGTCATCGCCGTTCGCGCCCACGTCGATCACGTGCCCTGCGAATTCATGACCCACGATCACCGGCAACGGCCGCGCGCGCCCGTCCGGTAGCGGCATCGTGCCGTTGGTCACCCAGTGCGGTTCGCCGAACGTCAGTCCCACGGCGTCGACGGCCACGAGCATGCCATCGTCGTCGGCCTCGGGATCGGCCGTGTCTCCGACGACGATGGAAAGGTCGCCTTTCGCGGCGTTGGCAATCCAGGCGGCTTTCATGGTGTGTGCTCCGGTGGGTTCGTCAGGTGTAGACCCTTGCGTGCCGGAACGCTTGATGAGACATACCGCCCATTGGCTATACGACACCAGCGCGCGCTTCGTTGCGATCGACGAGCGGCGCCTTGCCGAACAGCCTCCGGTATTCACGGCTGAACTGGGACGGGCTGTCATAGCCCACCGCGAAACCGACGGTGGCGATATCGTCGTCCCCCGAGATCAGGCGCAGTCGCGCGGCTTGCAGGCGCAACTGCTTCTGGTACTGGATCGGTGTCAAGGCCGTGGCCGCGCGAAAATGCCGGTGAAACGTTGTCGGACTCATACCGGCGGCCGAAGCGAGATCGTCGACCGAGATCGTCTCCGCGAAGTGCTCGCGCAACCAGCCGGTTGCCTTCGCGATGCGTGCGAGACGACTATCCGAAAAACCGAGCTGGCGAACGCGCACACCTTGCGGACCGGTCATCAGGCGCCACAGGATTTCTCGCCGTAACGCAGCGCCCAGCACGCGAAGATCCGTGGGACGGTCGAGGATGCGAAGAAGACGAACGACCGCATCCACCAGGTCGGGCGACAATGTGTCGACCCCAATGGTCGGGACGTCCTCACGTGACGGCGCTTCACCCGCCTCGTGTATCAGCGACGCGATCGGTTCCGGCCGCAGGATCAGCCCGACACCGAGATAGGGCGCGCGAGGCGACGCTTCCGTCACCTGCGAATCGGCCGGGATGCCAACGGGCACCACGATGTACTGTCCCCTGCCGTAGTCCACGCACTGCGCACCGGCCTGAAGGCGCTTCGCACCCTGCGCCACGAGCGCGAACACGGGTTCGATCACCACACGGCACGGATCGGTCGGCATGGCTTCGACGCCCAGCACCAGATCGGGAAAGGCAGGATGCGCCATCGAGCGTCCCTGCGAATGCTTCGCGACAAGGGCTCGCAGTTCGCTCAGTGCCACGGCCATGCCGTTCGTTCCGGATCGTACATTGGCAGGATTATGCATGGACGTGGCGCCATCGGGCTAACGACGAGGACGCGCCCTCCGCTCCAATGGCGAGGAATTCCATTGCAGTGAGAGAAGCACCATGAGCGTGAACGGAAAAGTCGTCGTCATCACCGGCGCGAGCAGCGGTCTCGGCGAAGCCGCGGCGCGCCATCTGGCGAGCCTCGGTGCCGCCGTCGTGCTCGGGGCGCGCCGCATCGACCGTCTCACCGGGCTGGCGAACGAGCTGGTCGCCGCGGGTGGCCAGGCCATCGCCTGCGAGGTGGACGTCACGGATGACGCGCAGGTCAGGGACCTCGTCGACCGGGCCATCGACCGGCACGGGCGCATCGACGTGATGCTCAACAACGCGGGAATCGCACCCCTTTCACCGCTCGAACGTGGCCGGGTGGAGGACTGGAGCCGCATGATCGACGTCAACGTCAAGGGCGTGCTGCACGGGATCGCGGCGGCGCTCCCGCACATGAAGGCACAGCGCGAGGGACAGATCATCAACGTGGCATCCATCGCCGCGACGCGCATCGTGCCGGCGGCCGTGGTGTACTCGGCCACCAAGGCGGCTGTGTGGGCGATCTCCGAAGGCCTTCGCCAGGAAGTGAAGCCATACGGCATCCGCACCACGACCCTCTCGCCCGGGGCCGTGGCGACCGCGCTCGCGGACGGCATCAGGGAACCGGACATCGCCGACGCCGTGAAACAGGCTTACGGCGATGCATTGCCTGCCGAGGCATTCGCCGAGGTCGTGGCGTTCGCCATCGCCCAACCGGCTCATGTCGATATCAACGACATCGTGTTCCGCCCCACCCATCAGCTGATCTGAGGGGCCGTGACGGACTCACGTGCGTACTCCGTCACAGAATGCATGGTCGCACAGACATCTGTAACAAAGCCTCCCTAACCTGCGGCGATGACCCGACATTCTTTACTGCGCCGCGTGGCGCTCCCGCTCCTCGTCGCATCCGCCGTGTCCGTCGTCCCCGCGATCGCGGGGACGACGCAGCAACCACAGGATCACCTGCGGGTGATGAGCTTCAACGTCCGCTACGCCGCGCCCGGCGACGGCATCAACGTGTGGGAGAATCGCCGCGACCTGATGGTGAAAACCATCCTGCAGCGCCATCCGGACATCGTCGGTACGCAGGAACTTCTGTTGTCGCAGGCGAGCTACCTGCAGTCGAAACTGACGGGCTATGCGTGGTTCGGCAAGGGCCGTAACGGGAACGAGATCGACGAGAACGGCAACGAGCACATGGGCGTGTTCTACGACACCGCGCGCCTCAAGGTGCTGGAACACGGCGACTTCTGGTACTCCGATACACCGGACGTGCCGGGCAGCCCGAACTTCGGTCAGTCCTTGCCGCGCATGGCGACATGGGCGAAGTTCGAAGATATAAGGACCGGCCACACCTTCTGGTTCTTCGACACCCACTTCCCGCACATGGCCGATGCCGAGCGGGTTCGCGAACGCTGCGCGCGCCTGCTCATGGAACGCATCGGCCGGCTGCCGGCGGGCGCGAAGGTGATCGTCACGGGCGACTTCAACAGCGGCCCGGAAACCATTGCCCATCAGGTCATGACCTCGGGCATGAAGGATGCCTGGGACGCGGCGCCCGCGCATAAGGGTCCGGAACTCACGGTGCACGCCTTCACGGGCAAGCCGCACAAGCGCATCGACTACGTCTTCGTGCGAGGCTTCACCGCCGACAAGGTCGAAGTGGCCGACGACCACGAGGGCAAAGTCTTCCCGTCCGATCACTACCCGGTGATCGCCGACCTGTCGTGGTAGTTTCAATGGTGGGAGCCAGCCTGCTGGCGATGGGTGCTCGCGTCAAGCACCCATCGCCAGCGGGCTGGCTCCCACCGGGGGCGGGCAACCTTAGCGCATGCCACCCGTACCGAGAATCAGCTCACCGCTTACCCAACCCGCCTCGTCCGAAGCGAGGAACGAGACGATCGTCGCGATGTCGTCGACCTGACCGATGCGGCCAAGCGGTGTACCGGCTTCGGCCCAGGCCTGCATGTCGGATCCGACGACGCCGGCCGCGTGCGCACCTTCGGTCTCCACCATGCCCGGATTCACGGAGTTGACGCGGATACCGCGCGGGCCAAGCTCGCGCGAGAGCACGCCGGTGATGGCATCGAGCGCACCCTTCGTGCCGCTGTAGATCGCGGTTTCCGGCGGCGTCAGACGCGTCACACCCGAACCGATATTGATGACGCTGGCGCCCTTGCCCAGGTGCGGCGAGGCGGCGCCGGTGACGAGCATCGGGCCGAGCACGTTGATGTCGAACATCTTGCGATAGAGCTCTTCCGTGGTGTCTTCGATCTTCGCGAACTGATAGACACCCGAATTGTTCACCACGATATCCAGACGGCCATAGGTATCGATGGCGGCCTTGATCAGCGCGTCGACCTCGCTCTTCTTGCTGACGTCCGCGCCCACCGCGATCGCCTGGCCGCCTGCGGCCTCGATGTCCGCCACCACCTTGTCGGCGCCGGCCTTGCTCGACGCGTAATTGACCACCACCTTCGCACCATCCGCCGCGAGCTGGCGGGCGATGCCTGCGCCGATGCCCTTCGAAGCGCCCGTTACGATAGCGACCTTGTCTTTCAGCTTGCTCATGTCGTGGATCCTCAGGATGAGGCCAGCCCGGAATGGCCGGCACCCGGAAGACATGGAGCCCACGGCATCGTCCGGTATGGCGCCGGGCGGAATAATGCCTGTGACTCTCAGTCAAGATTGTTTCATTACCTGAAACAATCTCCGTACCGGAGACGAACCTCCGGCCATCGCAATCGCAGATCGCAACGCCTGCCAAACCGCCGCCGCTTCGACGAGGCCACCGACCGTCTTCCGTGAAAGCACGAATCTTCTAGCCCCGGCCCGGACGCCTCGGGAACCATGCCTCGAACATCCAACGATAGGATCATCATGGCCCGTATCGCCGATCGGTCCCCCCTCGAGGTGGCAACGATATTCTTCGATCACTGGAACCAGGGCCGCATCGACGAGGCGCTGGCCATGCTTTCGGAGGACGTCCTGTACGACAACGTGCCGCTGCCGGATATCACGGGCCGGGAAGGTGTGGAGGCGTTCCACCGCGGTTTCGGCGTAGGCCGGTCATTCACGGTGGAATGGCGGGTCGTGAACATCGCAGCCGCAGGCGACGTCGTCCTCAACGAACGCCTCGATATCTTCCGCCACGTATCTGGCCCGGAAATCGTCCTTCCGGTGATGGGCACGCTGACCGTCGTCGATGGGCTGATCACGATCTGGCGTGACTACTTCGACCTCGCGACCTTCGAGAAACAGGCTTCGTCGATGCCTGCCTGACGTTTCGTTACACGACGTCCGGATGCCACGCAGAAAAACGCGATCGCAGATCCTGCTCGCGAAACGCTTCGACCACGTGGTCGATGAAGAGGCGCGTCTTCGGCGGCAACAGCTTCTGTGCCGCGTAGTAGATGGACAGACTGCCGCCGTCGACCCACCACTCCGGCAGCACGCGTTTCAAAGTGCCGCGTTGCAGCCACAACCGCGTCGACTGCACGGCCAGCAGCGCGACACCCATGCCGAGCGCTGCCGCGTGGCAGGCGGCGTCCGGATCGTCGAAGACGATGCGGCGCTCGAGGTCGATGGGCGCTTCGGCCCCGTACCGGTTCTGCAGCACCCAATCCCTGATGCGGCCGGTCTGCGGCGAGCGGATGAGGATGCCCTCGCGTCCGGCGAGGTCGGCGGGCGTGCGCAAGGCGGCGCCATTGGCGATGAAGTCCGGTGATGCCACGAGCACGCGATGCGCGGGTGCGAGCACTCTCGCCACCACACCGGGGCGCATGTCGAAACCGCCGCCGATCGCCACGTCGAATCCTTCCGCCACGAGATCGACGGGCCGGTTGTCGAATCGCCAGTCGACGGTGACGGACGGATAAGCGGCCAGAAACCCCTGCAGCATCGGCACGATGTAATCGCGACCGAAGGCGTGCGGTAACGCGACGCGCAACACGCCCGTCGCGCCCGCGGTCAGTCCGCGCGCGTTCGCCATGGCGCCACGCAACTGATCGAGGCTCCCCTTTACTTCGTGCAGGAATGCCTCGCCGGCTTCGGTCAGCGACAGGCGTCGGGTCGTGCGCTGGAACAGGCGAACACCCAGCTCTACTTCGAGACGCGCTACGTTCTTGCCCACGCCGGCGGGCGTCAGCCCGAGCAATCGTGCGGCGGCGGCGAAGCTGCCCGACTCGGCGCTGCGGACGAAACAGGCGATCCCGTTGAGCGTATCCATGACGGCGATTCTAAACCGATCAGATCGAATGAAAATAGCGAGTCGGTACTACCGGTTGGGTCGCGGGAAGCCTAACGTGTCCTCGTCAACCCATCCACCGACCGGAGAAACACCATGAACGACCTCAACTCCATCCAGGGCAAGAGCGCCCTCGTCCTCGGCGGCTCGCGCGGCATCGGCGCCGCCATCGCCCGCCGCCTCGCGGCCGGCGGCGCCTCCGTCGTCATCACCTATGTACAGGGCGCCGACGCGGCCAACGCCGTCGTCGACGACATCTCGAAAGCCGGCGGCCGCGCGATCGCCGTGCAGGCCGACAGTGCGAACGACGCCGCCATCGAAGCCGCGGTCGCGAAAACGAAGGAGGCCTTCGGTAGCTTCGACATCCTCGTGAACAACGCGGGCGTGCTCGCCATCGCGCCGATCGAAGACTTCACCACCGAAGATCTCGACCGCACGCTCGCCGTGAACGTCCGTGCCGCCGTCATCGCCAGCCGCGCCGCGGCCCGCGTGATGGGCCAGGGTGGCCGCATCATCCACATCGGCAGCACGAACGCCGAACGCATGCCGTTCGCCGGCGGTGCCGTGTATGCGATGAGCAAGTCCGCGCTGGTGGGCCTCACGCAGGGCCTCGCACGCGACCTCGGTCCGAAGGGCATCACGGTGAACGTGGTGCAGCCCGGCCCGATCGACACCGACATGAACCCGGCGAAGGGCCCGATGGCCGAAGGCCTGATCCCGTTCCTCGCCGTCGGTCGGTATGGCCATGCGGACGAAGTCGCGAGTTTCGTCGCCTACCTAGCCGGCCCGGAAGCCGCGAACATCACTGGCGCAAGCCTCATGATCGACGGCGGCTTCGCCGCCTGATCACGGAGCGGTCGGCCATCCGGCCGCTGATTCACTCACGCGGGAGCCGCCACGGTGGCTCCCGCGTTGCGTTTTCACGCCGCAACGTTGAACCAGTTCTCACTTCACGCGCCGCGCCTTCTGCAACACTCGAAAAAAGGGGCCGCCGTATTTCCTCGATTTCAATCGATTGAAATGCTGCAACGCACGAAAAGTCTTCGAACCGGATCACCGCCCACGGTCCGGTCGTAACGCGATGGGGATCACTCGTCTTCATCTCTTCGTGGGTATCAGGAGGAGAGCTCGTGATCGTGAAACCGATGAGCAAAGTACGCGTACGCATGCAGACACTGCTGGCCGTGGCCAGCCTTACGGCGCTCGCCGCCCTTCCCTCCATGGCGGCGGAACAAAGCCAGCGCGCCAACCCGTTGACCGACGGCCCCACTGCGGTCGCACGGGCGCGCGTCGCGGCGGACGTGCTCATGAGTTCGTACGATCCGGTGAAGGCGTGGTTTCCTTCCAGCTGGTGGAATTCCGCGGTCGCGCTGCAGACCATCGGCGACTACATGCAGCGCAGCGGCGATCGCCGATACCTGAGCCAGCTCGACAACACCTTCGAGAAGGACAAGGGCGTGTTTCCCGCGGGCGTGCTGTCCGGCGACCCGCTGCTCGGCAACTTCACGAGTCGCGCGATCGACGACTCGGAATGGTGGGGACTGACGTGGATCCAGGCGTACGACCTGACCGGCAACCCGAAATACCTCGACATGGCGGTGACCATCGCCAACTACGTCAACGGCTATTGGGACACCGGCACCTGCGGCGGCGGCGTGTGGTGGGACGGCGAGCGCACCTACAAGAACGCGGTCACCAATGGCCTGTGGATCCGCCTGACCGCGGAACTGCACAACCGCATTCACGGTGACACGGTGTGGCTGCAGCGGTCGCGCACCGCCTGGACGTGGTTCCAGAACAGCGGCATGGTGAACGCCGACGGCCTCGTCAACGACGGCATCACGCAGGCCTGCACGAACAACGGACAGAACGTGTGGAGCTACAACCAGGGCCTGGCGATCGGCGCGGGACTGGAACTCTTCCGCGCCACGCGCGATCCGCAGATCCTGACCAGCGTGCGCCGCCTTGCGGACGCCGCCATCGGCCCGAAGGGTCTCGTCACCGATGGCACGCTGACCGAGCGTTGCGACGCGTCGGACCAGAGTTGCGACGACAACGGCAAGCAGTTCAAGGGCATCTTCATGCGCTACTGGACCGACCTCGTCGATACCACGCGCGATCGCGGCTACGCCGATTTCCTCAGCCAGCAGGCCGAAGGCATCTGGGCGAACGATCGCGACGCGGCGAACCGGCTCGGTACGCGATGGTCGGGCGCCACGTACGACGACCATCCGAACGTGTTCGACTGGCGCACGCAGGCCAGCGCGCTCAGTGCCCTGATCGGCGACGTACCGTCACTGCCGCCACTCACCTCGCTGGCGGCCACGATGTCCCCTGCGCAACCGGTCGTGATGCCTTCCGCGTCGGGCAATACCCGCATCCCCATCACGCTCGAGGCATCGGCCACCGGCTTCTTCCCGCTCCTGACGCTCGCGTCCGCCGATGCGCCCGCGGGCTGGACGATCACGCCACGCACGTCCCTCCTCACGCTGAAGCCTCGCGGTAACGCGGTGCCCGTCCGGGGCACCGTCCCCCTGCAGGTCACCGTCCCCAGCCTCGCCGCCGATGGCCATCACGTCGTCACGGCGAACCTCAACGCCGGCCTGTTGCGCTTCACCACGCAGGCGGACGTGCTCGTCGCTCACACCATCGACTTCGACACCGGCACCGTCGACGAAAACCCGTGGTTGTTCGATCCCGATCGTTCGCAGAGCAACGGCGTGCAGAACCGCTTCGCCGACGGCAATGCCCACTTCACGTATCGGTTCCCCTTCCCCGCCGATACCACGGCCGCGCACGTCACGCTGACGATCGACGCCGAATACGTCGTCGAGGCCAGCCAGGACAACGCGCACTGGACGACGGTGCTGAAGGAAGATCGCCCGATCACCGACGGATCGAACAAGGGTGACCGGACGATCGACCTCACGCCGTACCTGGGTTCGGCGGCGGATGGATCGAAGCCGGTGTACCTGAGGGTCTCCGACGCGTTCCCCAACGACGGCTGGGGTGGCCGCGTGTATCACGTACGCGCGGATATCGCGCAGTAAGGGTCTGATCCAGGTGGGAGCCAGGCTGGCTCCCACCTGGATCCGCTTACTTCAGGCCGTCGTAGACGATGCGGGTGAAGAAGTCGGGGTCGATCACGAAGTGACCGTACACGGCATCGTACTTCGCGGTCGGTTTGGCGGCGACCACTTCGTCGCGCGACTTGCCCTGCTTCTTCAGCGCCGCGACGTTGTCCCGGACACCGGCCAGCATGTCGCGGAACGCCTGCAGATCCTTCTTGTTGCCGACCGGGCCGTGGCCCGGAGCGATGACGACGTTGTCGTCCAGCTGCGCGAGGATCGCATCGTCGGCCTTGATCATGCCGTCGATTCCGCCACCGTTCTCGTTATCGATGAACGGATAGACGCCGTTCCAGAAAAGGTCGCCCAGGGACGCGACGTTCGCCTCCTTGAAGACCACATAGAGGTCGGTGTCGGTGTGCGACGGATCCAGCAACCGCACTTCGACCGTCTGACCGTCGAAATGATAGGTCTTGTTCGCCTTCAGGACGTCGGTCGGGATACCGCCCTTCGCCATCGGCTTGAACGTGTAATCCCAGTCGTCGACGCGCGTGGTCGTGGAAACGCGCTTCACCGTGCCCGCGGTCGCGACGATCGTCGCGCCGTCTTCGTGCACCCACGGATTACCATCGGTGTGGTCCCAGTGGTAGTGCGTGTTGATCACGTACTTCAGCGGCGCGGCGCTGATGGACTTTAGCGCGGCCTCGACCCGCGGACGCGACACCCCGATACCCGCATCGACCAGCAGCTTGCCGTCCTTGCCGGTCAACACGGTGATGTTGCCACCGGATCCGGAGAGCATCGTCAGCGGACCGCGCAACGGGGTCTTCTCGATCGGCGCCGTCGCGGCGGCCTCGTTGATCTTGATGACCGGGCTGACGGGCTTATCGGCCGCATGCACGGACGACGCCACGATCGCGAAAGCGATCGCCGCGGCGATCGATGAACGTCTGACTACGGATGCAACGGTCATGAGTGTCTCCCTGAGGCGCGGAACGGCCCGAACGTCATCATCGACCTCGATGGCGCCGGGGTATTGTCGAAAGACGCGACGAGGCATGAAATTCCTGACCCCGGGCGCGCTTCTCGCCGCGGCCTGTTCCGGGTCCACGTCGTGGACGACAGGACACCTTTTCGCGATCGGTACACGCCGTTCGTCAGTCCATCCGGATGTTCGACAGATCGATGGAGACCACCAGCGGCTCCGCCATCCGCTGCCCGTTCGCCTGGCGCGGATAGATCCGACGCTTCGTCGGGAACCGGATGCCCGACACGGTGACGTAGTCGGATACGTAATGCGCGCCGGGGGTATCGCCGGCGATCTCGACGTCGTAATCGAGGCGGCGAACTAGGTTGTCCGCACCGACATAGATCGCCTGCGCCTTGCTGAACACTTCCAGCGAATCGGGATAACGAACGCTCACCTTGCGCCATGTCTCGCCGTTTTCTTCCCACGGGCCTGCGTCCTCGGACTCGACGCCCTCCCAGGCGAGAACGAACGGCGTATTGAGGTACGTCCACATCGCGCACCCCGCGAAAAAGGCGAGTTGCAGGTCGCTCCAGGGTGTTTCCAGCGTATGCCCCGCGAAGGACGCGCGCGGCGCATCGAGTTCGGAGATAACGCGGTCGTCGGCGTCCAGCAGGGCGACGCGTCCGGTCGTGAAATCGCTTCGCGCCGCGGCGTCGCCGAAGGGCGAGTGCGAGGCCCACTGGGTCTGCGTGCCGACGGTGACGCGCGTATGGTCGAGCATTCCGCTCTTTCCCTTGAGCCCCCAGAGCGCGCCGCCCTGGTCGAGCCGGGCGCTGACGAAGCGGAATTTTCGCCATGCGTCGAGTCCGCCGTGGGCGTTGACGATGTCTTCGGCGATGCGGTTCATGACGGTCCTTTGGCGCGGCGTAGGGGCACCGTCGACGATAAGAAAAAGGCGTCACCCATGCTTGGCGTCAAAGACCGAAATTGACGGATCGCGGACCGGCGGTTGGTTCGACCGGCATGTTTTAGCGGGAGGATTACGACAAGTCGCTCACGGGCCCGGCGGTAGGCTCTCGCCATGGATATCGCCAGCACCATCTACGAACTCCTCCGCCAACGGGCGCCCGATGCGTCGATCTGCCCGTCCGACGTCGCGAGAGCCCTGGGACGTGACGAGGCGGCATGGCGTGCGCTGATGTCGCCGGTGCGGGACGAGGCGGCGAGGATGGCCCGATCGGGCCGCATCGTCATCACACAGGGCCCGGAGACGATCGACCCCGCCGATGTCGATCACGGCGCGATTCGTCTTCGCCGCGGCCCCGAGTTTCCGGAGAACTGAGCGGATGGAAGCGCGGGACCTCGGCGATACGATCAGCCTTTACCTTCCGCAGGCAGGAGGCGGCCAAACCCCTTTCGCGGTGCTTCAGGAGCGCAAGGAAGTACGTCGCTTCCAGACACCGGACGATGCGAGGACGTTCGCTCTCGAACTCGCTGGGGCGCTGCACGAGCGCGACAACGTGCCGGTCAGGCTTCGTATCGAACAGGAAGACGGCCACTGGGAGACCGTCGACGTGTTCCTGAGTGCGGTCACGCCGCCGCGGCGGCCACCTTGACGATGCGCACCGGCATCGACTTGTAGGACGGCGTTCCGCTCTGCCTGTCGTGATGGTCCAGCGGACACAGATTGTTAGCTTCCGGGTAGTAGGCGGCGACGCTACCCGGCGCGATGTCGTGCGCGACGGCCGTCAGAGTCAGCCGCCGGTGCTCCTCGCCTCGCAAGGCGGTCGATATTTCGACGGTGTCGCCGTGCTCCAGGCCTAACCCGGCAAGATCCTTCTCGTTGACGAACAACACGTCGCGCCGTCCGAAGACACCCCTGTAGCGATCGTCCAGCCCGTAGATCGTGGTGTTGTACTGGTCGTGGCTCCGGATCGTGGTGAGCATCAGCGTATCCGGACCGGGAAGCACCGAATCCTCGACCGAGTGCGCCGCGGGGATGAATTCCGCCTTGCCCGACTTCGTATGCCATACGCGCTCCGTGGGCCCCAGGGGCAGCCGGAAACCGCCAGGCCGCCTTATGCGCGCGTTGTAATCGTGGAAATCGGGATACACCGCCTCGATCTTGTCGCGAATGGCGTCGTAGTCGGCGATAAGCCCGGCCCAGTCGACCTTCGTGTCCGGCAGCGTCGCCATCGCCAGTCCGGCGACGATCGCGGGTTCGGAGCGGAGGTGCTCCGATGCGGGCTTGAGCTTGCCGCGGGAGGCATGGACCATCGACATGGAGTCTTCCACCGTGATCGACTGCACGCCGCCCGCCTGGGCGTCGATCTCCGTGCGCCCGAGGACCGGCAGGAGCAGTGCGTCCTTGCCGACCAGCAGGTGCGACCGATTGAGTTTGGTCGCCAGATGCACGGCCATGTCGAGATTGCGCATGCCCCTGAAGCTCGCATCGCTGTCCGACAATGCCACGGAGAAATTTCCACCGAGGCAGACGAGGACCTTCGCCCTGCCCTCCACCATCGCCTTCATCGCGGCGACCGCGTCGTGCCCATGCACGTTGGGCGGCCGGAAGCCGAACGCCTTCTCGACGTTGTCGAACATGACGGGATCGGGCTTTTCCGTGATGCCGACCGTGCGATTGCCCTGCACGTTGGAATGCCCGCGCAAGGGACAGATGCCCGCGCCCGGCTTGCCACAGTTCCCGCGCAGCATCAGTAGCGCTGCGGCCTGCTGCACGTTCTGGGTGCCCTTGTCGTGCTGCGTCAGGCCCATGCCGTAGGTGACGATGGTGGCGTTCGAGCGGGCATAGGCGTCCGCGATGCGGGTCAGCGCATCGCGGGTCAGCCCGCTCGCCGATTCGATATCCGCCCAGGAGGTGGCGCGCAGGTCGTCGGCGAAGGCTTCGAAACCATGCGTATGGCCGTCGATGAAGTCGCGGTCCAGCACGTCCCGGCCCGCGTCGTCGTATTCGATGACGGCCTTCATGATGCCACGCAGCGCCTGGCTGTCCCCACCCACCTTGACCTGGTGATAGGTCGAGGCGATGGGCGTGGCGCTGTAGGTCATCATTTCCACGGGATTCTGCGGATCCGCGAAACGTTCCAGCGCACGTTCCTTGAGCGGATTCAGGACCACGATCTGCACGCCGCGCCGCGCGCACTCGTGCAGCGTCCCCATCATCCGTGGGTGATTCGTTCCGGGGTTGTGGCCCACGGCGATGATGAGCTCGCAACGATCGAAGTCGTCGAGCGACACGGTGCCCTTGCCGATGCCGATCGCCATCGGCAGGCCGACGCTCGTCGCTTCATGGCACATGTTCGAGCAATCCGGGAAATTGTTCGTCCCGTATTCCCGAGCGAAGATGTTGAAAAGGAACGCCGCCTCGTTCGATGCGCGGCCGGACGTGTAGAACTCCGCCATGTCGGGCGACGCGAGGCCCCGTAGCGCCGCGCCGGCGCGAGCGAACGCCTCGTCCCACGAGACGGCGCGGTATGTGTCGGATGCAGCGTCGTAGGCCATCGGATGCGTGAGCCGGCCATGATTCTCGAGCTCGTAATCGCTCTGTTCGAGCAGCTGCGTCACGGTATGCTGGGCGAAGAATTCGGGGGTGACGCGCTTCTTCGTCGCCTCCCAGGTCACAGCCTTCGCACCGTTCTCGCAGAACTGGAAGGTCGACGTATGATCCTTGTCGGGCCACGCGCAACCGGGGCAGTCGAACCCATCCGGCTTGTTGAGGCGCAGCAGCAGCCCAGGCGCCTCGGCCATGCGCATCTGTTCCACGACCGCCTTGGCCGTCGCCTTGAGCGCGCCCCAGCCACCGGCCGGCGCGTCGTAGCGGTGGATGCCCGGAATACGTGTCTTGTCCATCGCGATACCCCTTTGCCTGACGGTCTGTCGATGACGGCCGGCGCACTGGAGAATCCGCATGGCACGCCGCCCTGCCCGTTATGGCAGCAAGGCGAGCCGCCTTTATTGAACATCCTTCTTCTCACGCCTCGCGGTGGATTCTTCACTTCGCAGACAAAGTATTTCTTGCAGACTCCGGTTAATCCCGTCGACGTCGGGCATCAGAATGCCGTTCAGACCCTGATAGCGAGGAGTAACCCCCATGACCATCCCCACCTTCGGCGTCGGTACGTTTCGCCTCACCGGGCAGACCGTGATCGACTCCGTCACCGCCGCGCTCGAGCTGGGCTATCGAGCCGTCGATACCGCGCAGATCTACGGCAACGAGGCCGATGTCGGCAAAGCCATCGCGGACAGCGGCGTCCGTCGCGACGACCTGTTCGTCACCACGAAGATCTGGACCGACAACTACAGCCGCACGAAGCTGGTGCCCAGCCTGCGTGAGAGCCTGCGGAAGCTCCGCACCGACTACGTCGACCTCACGCTGATTCACTGGCCAGCGCCCGGTAAGGGCATCGCGTTGCCCGAGTTCATGGAAGCGCTCGCCGAAGCGAAGGCCGCGGGGCTCACCCGCCGGATCGGTATCTCGAACTTCAACATCGCGCTCACGCGACAGGCCATCGACGTCGTCGGCAAGGGCGAAATCGCCACCAACCAGATCGAACTGAGCCCGTATCTGCAGAACGCGAAACTCACGGCGTTTCTGAAAGCCCAGGACATCATGGTCACGTCGTACATGACCCTCGCCTACGGCAAGGTGCTGCACGATCCCGTGCTCCGCCAGATCGCCGACAAGCACCAGGCCACCGTCGCGCAGGTGGCGCTCGCATGGGCGTTGCGACTCGGTTACGCGGTCATTCCGTCGTCGACGAAGCGCGAGAATCTCGCAAGCAACCTGCTCGCACGGGACCTGCATCTGGACAAGGACGACATGGCGGCCATCGCCGCTCTGGAACGCAACGGCCGGGAGGTGAACCCCGCCGGACTCGCTCCCGACTGGGATTAGGGGAGCGGCTTGGCCGCGATGGGTGCTTGCCGCGAGCACCCATCGCGCGCGAGCGCGCTCCCACAGCAAGGCGGCTACGGGCGCGCGCCCTTGTGTGGGAGCGGCCTTGGCCGCGATGGGTGCTTGCCGCGAGCACCCATCGCGCGCGAGCGCGCTCCCACAGATTTGTCTGCGCAAGGCCGGCTGATCCAGCCCCGCCCGCGCGTTCCACCCACTCCGCCCAAGAACGCGGCGGTTGCCGATATCATTCACGGTCTGACGCTTCCCCGGAACTCGCATGAAAGTCCACTTCGTCGTCCACGAATCGTTCGAGGCCCCGGGGGCATACGAAACCTGGGCGACGGCTCGCGGGCACGACGTCACCTTGTCGCGCGTCTACCTCGGCGAGCCGCTGCCGACCGCTGTCGGCGCGATCGATCTCCTGATCGTGATGGGTGGCCCGCAGGGCCCCGACACCACGACGGACGAGTGCCCGCATTTCGACGCGGCCGCCGAAATGGCGCTGATCCGTCAGTGCGTGGATGCGGGTCGTGCCGTGATAGGCGTCTGCCTCGGTGCGCAACTGATCGGCGACGCGCTCGGCGGCTCGTTCGAACGGAGCCCAGAGACGGAGATCGGCAAGTTTCCGATCGCTCTCACGGCGGCCGGCATGGCCCATCCGAAGTTCGCCCATTTCGGCGAGGCGCTCGATGTGGGCCATTGGCACAACGACATGCCCGGCCTCACGCCGAACGCGACCGTCATCGCGTACAGCCCCGGTTGCCCTCGGCAGATCGTCGAATATGGCCCGCTTGTATACGGCTTCCAGTGCCACATGGAACTGACGCCGGACGTCGTCGAGTTGCTGATCGCCGCGTCGGAGGCCGAATTTCCGGCGCTGCGCGATCGACGATTCGTGCAGCAGCCCGACGCGCTGCGTACGAACGACTACACGGAAATGAATAAGGCATTGTTCGGCTTCCTCGATCGCCTCGAAGCCGACATGCGCGAGCGCACGCGGTAACGCGTCACCCCGTCAACCGACCGGGCGACGTGCCGACGTCCGATCCTCGACGGTGAAAATGCCATCGGGGTACTGCACCGCCATGAAGTCGACGAACGCCCTCACCTTCGGGCTTTCGAGTCGCCGCGACGCGTGCAGCACCCACAGCTCGACGTCGTCCCCGACCGTGCCCCACGACACCAGCTCTCCCCGATCCAGCAGGCTGCCCACGATGGACTGAGGAAGCAGGCCGATGCCTGCGCCGGCCGCCACCGCGTCGCGCACCGTGAGCAGCGACGACAGCCGCAACACGGGGCGCGGTTGCACCGCGATCCTGCCGTCGCGCGTGGTCCATGTATCGCCGTCGCGGTAGGAGGGCATCACCACGGCCGGCACGGAAAGCGGACCGCCGCGTTTTCCTTTCGGCTTCGGAATCGCTGGCGCAGCGGCGAGCACGAGTCGATCGAGCGCGAAGCGGCGGCCGACGAGTTGCGAATCCTTGCTCGGGTTGATGCGGATGGCGACGTCGAAGTGTTCGTCGACGATGTTCACGAAGCGATCGTCCGACATCGTCTCTACCTCGACGTCGGGGTAGCGCGCGACGAAGGCGGCGGCGAGGCGTCCCAAGGCGAGTTGCGAGAACAGATGCGGCGCGGCGATGCGCAGCAGTCCGCGAGGTGCCGCGCTACCGTCGCGCGCGGCCTCGAACGCCTCGGCGACTTCGCGCATCGGGCCTTCGGTCCTCCGCATCAACGCGTGCCCGGCTTCCGTCAGCACGGCGCTCTGCCCGCCCCGTTCGACGAGACGGACACCGAGCGCGTCCTCCAGCTCGGACACCCGGCGCGACAGGGTCGCCTTGGGCCGGCCACTGGCGCGACTGGCCTTGCCGAAGCCGCCGTGCGACGCGACGAGCTGGAAATCCTTCAGGGCATCGATATCCATGGCGTTCCATTTTCGAGACGAGTCGTCCCTATCTTAGAGTCTGTGTTCCCGATTCGACACCCCCTATCGTTGACTCCGTAAGCCCACCCAACCTTTCTACGGAGTACGGATCATGACCATTCTCGTCACCGGTGCCACCGGTAATGTCGGCCGCGAAGTCGTCGCGCAGCTCGTGAAACGCGGCGCCAATGTCCGCGTGCTCGTTCGCGACCCCGCGAAGGCGACGTTCCCCTCCAACGTGGAGATCGCGCAGGGCGATTTCCTCGACATCGATTCACTGCGGGCCGCGATGAGCGGCGTGTCCACCCTGTTCCTGCTCAACGCGGTGACGGGCGACGAATTCACGCAAGCGCTCGTCGCGCTGAACGTGGCGCGCGAGGCAGGGATCGAACGCATCGTGTATCTCTCGGTCATCCATAGCGACCTGTATGTGAACGTGCCCCACTTCGCGGGCAAGTTCACTGTCGAGCGCATGATCGAGCACATGGGCATGCACGCCACGATCCTGCGCCCGGCGTATTTCATCCGCAACGATCTGGGCATCAAGGACGTGATCACCGGCTATGGCGTCTATCCCATGCCGGTGGGCAACAAGGGGCTGGCCATGGTCGACACGCGCGACATCGCGGAAGTCGCCGCCATCGAACTGCTCCGTCGCGAGCGGTCCGACGTGCCCCTGCCGCTGGAGCGCATCGACATCGTTGGCCCGGAAACGCTGACGGGTCCGGCCATCGCGGGCATCTGGACGGAGGTGCTCGGCAAGCCCGTGGCGTACCTCGGCGAGGACCTGGCGGGATTCGAGACCAACCTCCGGCAGGCCATGCCGTCGTGGATGGCTTACGACATGCGCATGATGGCCGAGCGTTTCCAGGCCGATGGCATGGTGCCCGCCGAAGGCAGCGTGGAGCGCCTGACGACGCTTCTCGGCCGTCCGCTGCGGACGTATCGCGACTTCGCGCGGGACGTCGCCGCGTCGACGTGACCGCCGGTCGGGCGGGAGCGGATGTACTCGTGTCCCGCCCACCGCGCGTCGAGGCTCGTCGTGCCGTCAGACCACCGTGCGGCGGATGCGCACCGGTACGCCCTTCGCCGCCGGTGTCTTCGATGCCTCGTCGTGATACCAGAGCGGGATCAGCGGATTCATCTCGGGATAGTAGCCACCCAAACAGCCTCTGGGCAGGTCGAACGGCGTAACGGTGAGGCCGGAAACCTCCCGCCGCACGTCGTCCCCGGCGTCGCCGACCAGCGTCACCTCGTCGCCAGCCGCCAGACCCTGTTCCGCGATGTCCACCTCGCACATCAGCACGATGGCACGCGAACCCCGGAGGCCCCGCAGGCGATCGTCGAATCCGTAGATCGTCGTGTTGAACTGATCGTTCGACCGCATGGTGATGAGATGCAGCCGTCCCGGTGCGGCACCGACGCCCAAGGCGCTGCGCACGGTGGGCGTCGTGAAATTCGCCTTGCCGTCGTCCGTCTTCCACACCCGCTCGCGCGCCGGATTGCCGCGGTAGAAACCGCCCTTTTCGAACATCCGCGCCGAATAATCGCGGAACATCTCCGGATACGTCTCCTCGATGAGCGTGCGTATGCGCGCGTAGTCGCCGCTCCACGCGAGCCATGGACGCTTCGGATGATCGGGCAACGTCGCGGCGGCGATGCCGGCGACGATGGCGGTCTCCGAACGCAGGTGCGGGCTGGCCGGCTCGGCGTGTCCCATCGATCCATGGATGTGACTGAAACTGTCCTCGATGGACACGGCCTGCGGTACGCCCGCCTGCCGATCGACCTCGGAGCGCACGAGGCACGGCAGCAGATAACTCGCCTTGCCGTGCACCAGATGGCTGCGATTGAGCCGGGTCCCCACGTACACCGTCAACGCGAGATCGCGCCACGCGGCCTCCATGGCATCGCGCTCCGGTATGGCACGCACGAAATTCCCGCCGAGGCTCACGAACGCGCGCACGGTGCCATCGCGTACGCCTTCACATACCTCCACCGTGGTACGGCCCTTTTTGCGTGGCGGCTCGAACGCGAACATCGTCGCCAGACGATCCAGCGGCACCAGTTCGGGCTTCTCCGATATACCGACCGTGCGCTGGCCCTGCACGTTCGAATGACCGCGCACCGGGCAGATACCTGCACCCTGCCGCCCGATGTTCCCGCGCAGGAGCAGCAGGTTCACCAGCATCGCGATGCTCTGCGACCCATGCACGTGCTGCGTCAGGCCCATGCCGTAGACACCGATGACGTTCCGGGCGGCGCAATACACGTCCGCCGCAGCCTCCAGGTCCTCCCGAAGCAGCCCCGAATGCTCCTCGATCCCGGCCCACGACGCCGCGCCCGCGGCTTTTTCGAACTCGCCAAGGCCACTCGTATGTTCTTCGACGAAGGCGCGGTCCACCACGCCGTCGTTCCCGGCCGCGCGCGCGGCGGCATCGCGCACGAACACGTGCTTGCAGATGCCCATCAGGGCCGCGATATCGCCACCCGGCTTCACCTGCAGATACATGTGCGACAGTTCGGTGGCCTTCCCCGTCAGCATCTGCATCGGGTTCTGCGGATTCACGAAGTGCAGCAGGCCGGCTTCGCGCACGGGGTTGAACGTCACGATCCGGCAGCCGCGCTTCACGGCGTCCTGAAGCGGATGGAGAAAGCGCGGACTGTTCGTACCGGGGTTCTGGCCGAAGTAGAAGATGGCGTCGCAGTGCTCGAAGTCCTCGAGCACGCATGTGCCGACCGGCGATCCGATGACGCTCTTCAGCCCTACCGACGTCGTCTCGTGGCACATGTTCGAGCTGTCGGGAAGGTTGTTGTTGCCGTACACCCGCGCCATCAGACCGTAAAGGTAGGACGCCTCGAGCGATGCCTTGCCCGACGCGTAGAACACCGACTCCGGCGGACGCAACGATCGCAGAATGTCGCCGATACCCGCGAAGGCTTCGTCCCATCCACAGGCGACGTAACGGTCGCTCGACGGGTCGTAGCGCATCGGTTCGGTCAGCCTGCCGGCCATCTCGAGGTCGTAGTCCTGCCAGGTACGAAGCTCGGTCAGCGTATGCGCGTCGAAGAAGGAAGGCGTGCACCGATCGGTCGTGAGCTCCCAGATCGTCGATTTCGCGCCGTTCTCGCAGAACTCGAACGCATGCGGGTGCACCGGCTTGCCCCAGGCGCACGAGGTGCACATGAAGCCGCGTGCCTTGTTCTGCCGGCGCAGGGTCGCCAGCGCGCCCGATGGATGCTCCCGGCGGTAGAGTGCGGACATGCCGGCCAACGATCCCCAGCCGCCAGCCACGTGCTCCACCGGTGCGTCGGCGCGCGTTTCGTCGGTCATGATGTGGCGCTCCCGGGTGACAGGTCGCCATCATCTCGGCAGCCGTGTCGCACCCGCGTGGGCGCCCCCGCATGCCGCGTTCACTCCACCGCGACCGCCGACGAGGCGACGCCGCCGTCCGCGGGCGCCTGCCGTCCACCGCCCAGCGCGAGGAACGCGGCGATGGCGGACGCGGTACAGCTCGGGCAACTGAAGATATCCCGGGCGAGCGATCAACCCGTCGCGATGCGCTCGCCGTGGCGCGAAAACACCATCTCGAACACCGTCCCGCTGGCTTCGTCCGAGCGCACCGCGATCCGGCCCCCATGCGCACGCATGATGTCCTTGACGATGAACAGCCCGAGACCGACGCTGCGGCGCTCGCCGCCCGCTTCGATCCCACGTGTCATGGGCTCGAAGAGCACCGGCAGTAGCGAGGCGGCAATGGGCGTTCCCCAGTTGTGGACTTCGATGACGAAATGCTCGGCGTCGACACGCGTGGTGATGGTCACGGGGTGGTCGGGCGAGCCGTAGGCCATCGCGTTGCCGACGAGGTTGCCGAGCAGTTGCGTCAGGCGATGCGGATCCGCGCTCGAGACGCCCTCGCCCTCCTCCACATGGACGATGCGGCGACCGAAGAACGACATCCGCAGTTCGTGCACGGCTTCACCGACGACCCGATGCACGTTGATCGGCTTCGGCGCCACGCTGAGCCCCGAGCCGATCTTCGCCTGCGTGAAGTCGAGCAGGTCGTCGGTGAGCTGTCGCGCGCGTTCGACGGACGCTTCCATGTGCACGAACACCCGCTCGCGCTTCTCGCCGGAGATGGTGGGGCTGGCGAGCATCTGCATGCCCATCTTGATGGCCGTGAGCGGATTGCGTAGATCGTGGCTGACGATGCCCACCATCTGCTCGGCGAAGCGCGCCCTGTCCTCGGAGGCGTCCATGGCCAGGCGCAAGCGCGCCTCGGCGGAAGCGAGAGCCTGCTGGGCCTCCATGTACGTGGCAAGGAGCTGCTGCGCCTGCTCGCGCTCCCGTACCAGTTCGCGCTCGTAGCGGTGCCGATCCTCCGCGACGAAGATCGCGAGCTCGTGTAGCTCGTGGCCGTCGTGCGAGCGGCTGACCGCGTTCATCACGATCGGTAACGTGCGGCCGCCGCGATGGCGAAGCTCGAGTTTAACCTCGGCGATGGCGCCCTGCATGCGAAGCAGCGGCACCCAGTGCGTCTGATGGAAGATGCGGCCACCCACCGTCAGCAGGTCCTGGATGCGTTTCGCGCCTACCAGCTCGGCAGCCTCATAGCCGGTCCATCCACAGAAGGTCCGGTTCACATGCCGGATGCAGCCGTCGGCCTCGGTGACGATCAGGCCGCATGGCGCGTCCGCGTAGAGCGCGTCCACCTTCGGGACGTCAGCGGCCATCGCGGAGATCGACGGTGGCCAGGAAGTCGTTCATCGCGTCGATGCACGCCTGCGGCGCGCTGAGGTGCGGGCAATGGCCCACGTTGTCGATGAGGCGCAGCGTGCTGCGCGGCAACGCGCGGTGCACGTACTCCCCCACGGCGACCGGGGCGATGATGTCTTCGGTGCACTGCAGGATCAGGGACGGGCTGACCCGACGATCGAGATCGCGGCGGCTGTCCGACAGGAACGTCACACGGGCGAATTGCCGGGCGATCTCCGGATCGGTGCGGCAGAAGCTATTGGTGAGCTCTGCGCCGAGCTCGGGCCGATCCGGTGCCCCCATGATCGCGGGCGCCATGGCGCGCGACCAGCCCAGATAGTTGCTGTCCAGGGTCTCCAGCAGCGAGACGATGTCGTCCCTACTGAAGCCGCCGACGTAATCGCCATCGTCGATGTAACACGGCGAAGGGCCGATCATGACGTGGGCGGCGATGCTTTCAGGCGCCTTGAGTCCGGCCAGCACGCCGATCATCGCGCTGACGGAATGGCCGACGAACACGACCGGCCCCTTGCCGAAGGCGTCGATCAGGTCGACCAGGTCGTCCGCGTAGCCATCGAGGCTCTCGTACTTCGCGCGGTCGTACGACGAGATGTCGGAACCGCCGCTCCCCACGAGATCGAACAGCACCACCCGATAACGGTCGGCGAACGCCGGGGCCACGAGCCGCCACATGTTCTGGTCGCAGCCGAAGCCGTGCGCGAAAACCAGCGTCGCGGGGCCATCGCCTGTCACCCGGACGTTGTTGCGTGCCTCGATGTTCATGCGGGCTCCGGAGGAAAGGGTCCGAAGCGGCGGTGCCGGGTCAGGTGACCGATGGTAACCGGTGCCGGCCTCCTTGCCCACGACGGGCCCCTGCGGCGGTTGTCGCCCTTCCGGTGGAGGTCTACCCTAGGGCCCTTCGCAATGGGAAAGGGCGGACGATTCATGGCACATCGTGAGCGTGAGTTCGCCGTCGTGATCGAGCCTCACGCGCCGCTGGCCGAGACGGTGGCCGAATGCCTGCGGCAGCGTGGTTACGAGGTGGGCATCGCCGGTACCCACGCCGGTGGGGCCGCGCTGGCAAAAGCGCATGGTCGGGTGAATTTTCTCACCGCCGCCGTTCCGGCGCCCGGCGAGAGCCACACGGGGGCCTACCTGGAAGATGCGCGGGCCGACAATCCTGACCTCGCGGTCGTCATCATGCTCTCGGATCCCGGCGAAGACGTCAGCGACGCGCCGCGTCACGCCGTGAAGATCGTGAAGCCTTTCAGCGTGCTGGAGCTCGGCGCGGCGATCGTCCGGGCACTGGCGCACGTCGGGCTCCTCCGCCCGACCTGAGCGCCACCGCTCAGGCGCGAAACGTTTCCCATGTGCCGTCCGCACGCTCGATCCTGACGATCGCCACGCCGCCCGCCCGCTCGATCATCCTGGCGTGCTCGGCGGCGAACGCCACCGCCGCCTCTTCCGATGCCACTTCCCGCTCGGGCCTGCCATCGGAGCGAACCCGCCAGAGGCCGCGCTCCGTAACGGGTGGGGCGATGTAGATGATGACTTCGTCGGACATGCGTGACCCGGGCAGCGCGTAGGCCTCGACGGTAGAGGAGGCCTTGTCGCGAACGACTGGATTCGCGGTGAAGGACGCGCACACGGGTGGCTATCGCGTGAGCGCCGGGCGTATGCTCTCCGCTGGAGACACCCGGGGGACACGCGCATGGCTCATCGGATCACGGCTTTCCTGCTGGCGACCTTGCTTTCGCCGATCGCTTTCGCCGCCGATGGCGAGCACATGCACTCGCATCCCGCGCCGGAAAAGCTCGGCAGGATCACCTTCCCCACCTCGTGCGATCCCAAGGTACAGGCCGCCTTCGAACGCGGCGTCGCCCTGCTCCACTCGTTCGCGTATACCGAAGCCGAGAAGGCGATGCGTGCGGTCGCCGCGCAGGACGAACGCTGCGCCATCGCGCATTGGGGCATCGCGATGTCGCTTTATCACCAGCTCTGGGACACCCCTGCCGGGGACGCGCTGCACGAAGGCGCCGCGCAGGTGAAGCAGGCGATGGCGCTGCACGCGGGCACGCCGCGCGAACGGGCTTTCATCGAGGCGCTGAACACGTATTACACGGATGCCGATAACGTCGCGGCGGACGTGCGCGCGGAGCGGTATGCGCAAGCCATGGCCAAGGTCGCGCACGACAATCCGAACGACGTGGAGGCGCAGGTGTTCTACGCGCTCTCGCTCGTCGCGACGGCATCGCCGTCGGATCGCACGCACGCCAACCTGAAGAAGGCCGGTGCGATCCTCGAGCCGATCTACCGCGCCCACCCCGACCATCCCGGTCTCGCGCACTACATCATCCACGCCTACGACACGCCCGATCTCGCGCCGCGGGGCCTCGCCGCCGCACGCGCGTACGCACAGATCGCGCCGTCCGTGCCGCACGCCCTGCACATGCCGTCGCACATCTTCACGCGGCTGGGCTACTGGAACGATTCGATCACGTCGAACCTGGCCGCGCGCAAGGCGGCGCACGCGGAAGGCGACACGGGAGAAGAACTCCATGCCATGGATTACCTGACCTACGCCTACCTGCAAAGCGGTCGCACGAAAGACGCCGAGGCGATCCTCGCCGACGTCGAGGCGATGCCGGACATCAATGCCGGGCAATTCAAATCCGGCTACTCGGCCACGGCGATCGCGGTGCGCGTCGCGGTGGAACAGAAGGATTGGGACCGGGCGGCGAAGCTCGACGTGCTCCCCGGCTCCGCACCCAACGTGGCCGCCATGGTTCATTGGGCACGCGCGCTAGGAAACGCGCGGGCCGGCACGCCGCGGCCCGCCGACGCGGATATCGCACAGCTCAAGGCCAGCCTCGCGGCGCAGAAAGCCAGCGGCGGCGGCTACTGGACGATGGAAACCGATGCGTTGCTCAAGGAAGCGCAGGCGTGGCAGCTTTCCGCGAACGGCGACGCTAGCGGCGCGGTCGCATTGATGCGAGCGGCAGCCGACGAAGAAGACGCGTTCGAGAAACCGCCCGTGAGCCCCGGCCCCGTGGTGCCCGCGCGCGAGCAACTGGGCGAATTGCTGCTGTTGCAGGGAAAGAAGGCCGATGCGGCGCGGGAATTTAAGACGGCACTGACGTACTCGCCGGGTCGCCGTGGCGCGGTCGCGGGGCAAGCGTCCGCGCGGACAGGCAACGTCACCTCCGCGAATCCCTAGCGAAGAGGATCCGGGAGCACCTGCCGGATACGGAAAGGGCAACCCGCGTCGCGGATTGCCCTCACACGTGTCCATGGTCGGCGAATCGCCGGATCAGACCCGGATCTCGCCCTCGTCCTCGCCTTCCCACCATGTGATGCGAACGGCGTGGACCTTGATGAGCACCATGCCCGGTGTGTCGGTGCCGTCCTTGAACCAGCGCTTCATGCTGTCCTGCCAATGCCGTTCGAACTGCGCCTTCTCGCGGATGATCTCGCCGCGACCTTCCACGGCGACGAACAGCGGCGGCTTGCCCAGCAGCGATTTCGATCCGGTAAAGGACAGCGCGCACGCCGGATTGGCTTCGAGCTCACCGACGAAGTTCGCGTCCTCATAGGCGAAGAACCAGCTATCACCGTCGTATTCGACGTCACCGTTGTTGCTCATCGGTCGCCCGGCGATCTCGCCGGACGCGGTGTGGGTCTGGAGCATCGAGAAATCGATGCCAGCCATCTTCTTTGCAAGTTCGGGGAGGGTCATCGTGGTCATGGGGGTCTCCTTGGGTGGTAGGAGACTGCGATCCCATGCGGCAGCGCGATGTGAAAAGGTCGTCGCCCCGGTGGACACACGAGGCCAAGCAACGCGGGAAAAGCGACCGGGCCCTGGGCCCGGTCGCTGCACTTCACTTACTGACTGATGCGGTACATCACGGTGGCGTGCGGCTCGAGCTTCGTCTTGATCGAGCCGTCGCCCTTGGCGTCCGTGTGGGCCCAGAGGTCGCGCATGGTGTAGCTGCCGCCGGCCTTGAGGCCGATCTCGGTCGCCGCCACGGTCACGTCCTTCGCCTTGTCGCCCTCGTTGAACACGGCCACGGCGCGGCCGCCGTCCTTCAGCGGCTTCACGATCACATGGATGCCGTCCTTGTCGCGCACCTGCTTGCCCTGCACGCCCAGCGGATCCTGGTCGATGGCAATCACGTCCTTGTTGAGCAGGATCTTCAGCGCTTCCGGCTTGATGGTCCGCAGGTCGGTGCCGATGAGCAGCGGCGAGGCCATGATCGACCACAGGCTGAAGTGGCTGCGGTATTCGACGTCGGTCATGCCGCCGTTGCCCACTTCGAGCATGTCGGGATCGTTCCAGTGACCGAGGCTCGCGTACTGGTCGAGAACGACATTCTCCTTGAAGATCTTCAGCATCGACGGGTAGTTGTCGCTGATGTCGCCCGTGGTGCGCCAGGAACCGGCGTCGACCGGGTCCTTGCTCGCCCATAGCCAGGGCTTGTTCTCGCCCCATTCGCACATGCTGAAGAAGATCTTCCGACCGCTGTTGCGCAAGGCTTCCGCCATGTCGGTATAGCGCTTGTGGGCGTCGAGCTTCTTGTTGTTGCAGTTGTCGTACTTGAGGTAATCGACGTCCCACGACGCGAACGACTTCGCATCATCCTTCTCGTGGCCGAGACCACCCGGGAAACCGCGGTTTTCCTGCAGCGGCTCGCAGGTGGACGTGCCGGCGCTCGAGTACAGGCCGAACTTCAGCCCACGCTCGTGGATATAGCCGGCAAGCGCCTTGATGCCGCTTGGGAAACGCTTCGGATTCGGCTGCAGTTTGCCGTCCTTGTCGCGCTGCCAGTTGGCCCAGCAGTCGTCGATGTTGACGTACGTATAGCCGGCATCACGCAGACCGAGGCTGATGAACTTGTCGGCGATGCCGCGGATCATCGCTTCGTCGAACTCCGCGCGACAGTGCGTGGAGTTCCAGTTGTTGAAGCCCATCTGCGGCAGGGCTCCCGAGGCATCGTCGGCCTGCGCCGGTGTGGCGGCGATGCCCGCCGCGCACATCAGCGTGCCGAGGGCGGCCCCACGCAGGACGCCTTTCAGGGTGTCGCTCATCGCATGCATCGTGCGCGCCATCAGAACGTACCCCGCAGGCCGATGGTGTAGACGGTACCGTTGGCTTCGGCGTACAGGAAGCGGTTGCGGTATTCCGAGTAGTCGTACAGGTGCTCGTGCGTGAGATTGGTGCCGGACGCGAACACCGTCAGGTGCTTATTGATGTCATAGCTCGCGCTCAGGTCCACCTGTCCATACGCGCTACGCGTGGCCGGCGTGGAACCCGCACCGTAGGAGATGCTCTCCAGGTACTTGCCGCGCCAGTTGTACGCGGCGCGCACCTGCACCGGACCCTTCTCGTAATAGAGGCTGGCGTTGGCGGAATCGCCGATACCCGGCACCGCGAACTTGCCCGACGAAGCGATGACGCCCTCGTTCAGCTGCGTGCTGCTCTTCACGTGCGTGTAGTTCAGCGCGAAGCCCAGGCCGTCGAACGGATCGGGCAGCACGTTCTTGAACTGGTAATTGAACGTGGCCTCTTCGCCGTAGATCTTCGACGAATTCAGGTTGATGGGCTGCGTCAGCGACCAGATGAAGGGCTGACCGGTGTTCTCGTTGGTCAGGAACGGCACGGGCGTGCTCACGATCGTGCTGAAGTTGCCCACCCGCTTGACGAACCCTTCGACGGCGACGTAGCTCGCGTCGTTGATGTACCACTCCAGACCCATGTCGAAGTTGCGCGACGTGTAGGGCTGCAGCTGCGGGTTACCCTGCGAGATGGTGAGCGAGTTGGGACGCGTGCCGAAGCTGCGGTTGTAGTAGAGGTTGCTCAGCGCCGGCGGCGTCAGCGACTTCGACCACGAGAAACGGTAGATCAGGTTATCCAGCAGGTTCCACTTGAAGTTCAGCGACGGCATCCACTTGTGGTAACCGCCCGTGTCCGACTGCGGCGCCAGGGGGCCGAGGGTCACCTGACCGTTGCTGGTGTCGTTCGGATCGATGCGATACGCGATCGGCGGCTGGTTGACCGCGGTGGACGTGGAAGCCACGTGCAGGTAGCGCACGCCGGCGTCGACGGCCCACGGCATGTCCCACAGCGTGCCTTCGAACACGGCCTTGGCGAAGAACGCCTTCTTCTTTTCGCCCACCTGGTTGAAGCTGCCCAGGTTCGGGGCGGCGTCGAGGGTGCCACCATTGGCGGCCAGGCCGGCGAGCAGCGCGTCGCGCTTGTCGGCAGGAAGCTGGTTGTACGCGGCCGGCGATGCCAAATAGGCAAGATAGGCACGCGGGTCGTACTGCACCCACTGTTCCGGCTGGCCGGGCGACGAGACACCGTGGATCTTTGGAGGCGCCGTGTACACGTAGGCGCCCACGGCATCCGCCGGCACGTCCACGTTGTAACCGCAATACGCGTTGCAGAGGATGCTGTTCGGCGTACCCCAGCTGATCTGCTTTACCGTGTCCTTGGTGTACTGCACGCCGACCACCAACCGCGACAGGGTGCCGTCGGTGAACGACTTGTCCAGCTTGAGCTGGTAGTTGTCGACCTTGTCGGTCACGTTGTTGCCGGAGCCGGCGTTACAGCAGTGCGCCTTGAGCCCATCCAGGCTGGTGGGCGACAGCAGGTTCGAGTAGCTCGGCGGCTGGTCGTTGCCGTTATTCGTCCAGGTCGGGTTGGTACCGAAGTTCTTGGTACCGATCACGAGGAAGTAGCCGTTCGGGCTTTCCTTGTTCCACGCCTTGGAGTTGGAGATGTCGAGGCTGAGCTTCGTCGACTGGTCGAAATCGAACGCGACGTTGAGGCCGTTCTGGTAGCTCTTCTCGTAGCTGGGCTGGTACGACTGCACATAGTCGTTCGCCATCACGTTCGGGCCGGAGCCGTTACGGACGAAGCTCGTAACCGTGTTGTTGGCGTCGGTGGTAAGCGACTGGATATCCGCGGTGTTGCCGTATTCACCGAAATAATGGATGAACGGGTCGACCTTGTAGCTCGAATACAACGTGTCGAACTGCACCGTGAGCTGATCGATCGGCTTCCAGTCGATGGCGCCGCTGACGCCCTTGCGGACGCGCGTCTCGTCGACCACGTTGCTCGACAGCGTTTCCGGCACCGAGACATTGGTGAAGCTCGGGTCGCTCAGGTTGGACAGCTGCGAGATGTTCTGGTTGGCGTACCAGGAACCCGCCTGCGTGTTGAGCTGGGTGTCCTTGCGCTTGTAGTACGACGCCGAAGCCATCCAGCCGAAGGTGTGATCCTGATTCGTCCAGCCGAACAGGCCCGAGGCCTTCGGCGTGGTCTTGCCCTTCCAGTCGCCGGTCAGGTTGCTGTTCACCCCTGCCGCGCTCCACGCGCCGTGGTAGCTGCTGAAGTCCAGCGGACGCGCCGTCTGGATGTCCACGACGCCGCCGATGTCGACTTCCGTGATGTCGGCCGACGAGGTCTTGTTGACCTGCGCGACGCTGATGATTTCCGACGGCAGCACGTCGAAGTTGAACGCGCGCGAGCCGGAGGCCGTGGCCATCGGACGGCTGTTGATGGTGACGGCGACGAACTCGGGACCGAAGCCGCGCACCGCGATCTGGCTCGACTCGCCGCCGCTGCGGTTCACCGACACGCCCGGCACGCGCTGAAGCGCGTCGGCCACGTTCGGGTCGGGGAACTTGCCCGCTTCTTCCGCCGAGATGGAATCGACGGTGTTGACCGAATCCTGTTTGATCGCCTGGGCGCGCTGCAGGGCCGCCAGCTGACCGGTGACGGTCATCTCGCCCATCTCGGTGATCTTCTTTTCGCCATCAGCCGGCTTGGCCGGCTTCGGCGGCGTGGGCGCCGTCTGTGCCCCGGCGGGCGCTGCATCCGGCGCGGTCTGCGCATAAGCCGCTACGCCGTAGCCCGCCATCCAGGCGACACTCGTCGCCACAAGCGAACGCCGCACGGCGACCGCCAATTTCGTCAGCTGCATGGTTACCCTCCCCGACACATTGTGGAATACCCCGATAAGCACTCACGGCCTGCCGCTCTACGCTCATCGGAGCCGTTCCCCATGACGGCACCACCAAGCGTTTTCCCCATCCCCTCGACCCGACTGACGGTTCGCAGCTTCCGCTCATTTGTCGTACTTATTCATCGTTGCCTAGGTTCGGCGTTTCCAACAAGCTGCGCCGCAGCATGACAAGCGTCATAGCCACGGCTTAGATTTATTTGTCTTACAAATCAATTCCCGGGGGCTCCGTACCGCCGATGACGAGCGACGCCGATCCGACGACGGTTCCGACCGAAACGCGCGCCGATGCGATGGACCGGCGACGGTTCCTGGGCATGACGGCCACCCTGGCGGCCATGCTTCCGTGGCTCTCGCTACCCCGATTCGCGGAAGGCGGGACGGTGCGGCGCCCGTCGGGCCCGATGCCGGCGGCCGAGGGAAAGCACACGCTCTGGTACGACACCCCCGCCCCCGAATCGAATGCGCTTCGCGAGGGGTTGCCGGTGGGCAATGGCCGGATGGGTGCGCTGGTCGGCGGCGATCCGTCGTCGACGTTCTTCTACCTCACCGATGCTTCGATGTGGCTCGGGAAACGCGACGTCGTGCTCGGCGACGACGGCCAGTTCGACTACACCACGGGGCACTTCGGTGCCTTCGTCATGCTTGCGAAACTGTACCTGTCGGTCGAGGGACACGACGCGAACCGCGTCACCGATTACCGGCGCGAGCTGGATCTGGGCCAGGGCGTGCTGCGCATCTCGTATCGCAAGGACGGCGCGGCCTACGCGTGGGACGTGTTCGCCAGCCACCCCGACGACGTGATCGTCATCCACCTGACCCAGTCCGGCGGAGGCTCGTTCACAGGCGCGGTGACGCTGCGCGGGATGCACGACGACACGACGCGCAGCGACGGGAAAGCGAGCAGCCATTTCGAAGGCGCGCTCGAAAACGGTCTCCGTTATGCGACGAACGTCACAGCTCTGACATCGTCGGGCACCGTCGTCTCCGATGCGGGAAAGCTCCGTTTTGCGAACTGCTCCACACTTACGATCGTCGTCTGCGGCGGCACCAATTACACGCCGTCGCTGAGCAAGAACTACATGGACCCGTCGATCGATCCGCTGACGCTGGCGATCCGGAAGACCACGGCGGCGTCGACGCAGACGCCGGCCACCCTGTTGCATACCCACGTCGCCGATCACCGCGCGCTGTTCGACACGATGCAGGTGGACTTCGGCACGTCGACCAGGGCACAGCGCGCGATGGATACGTGGACGCGCCTTCAGTCGCGCGCCGCCGCCGGATCGCCGCCGGACCCGGAACTCGAGGCCACCTATCTCCAGTACGGCCGCTACCTGACCATCGCCGGCTCGCGCGACAGCCTGCCGACCGGATTGCAGGGTCTGTGGCTCGACGGCAACCTGTCGCCGTGGTTCGCGGATTACCACAACGACATCAACATCCAGATGAACTACTGGCTCCCCGATCGCGCGGGCCTGCCATCGTGCTTCGACCCGTTCACCGAGTACTGCCTGAGCCAGGTCGACGCCTGGACCGCCCTCACCCGCGACCATTACAACGACCCGCGCAATGGCTATCGCAACAGCACCGGCAAGGTCGCCGGCTGGACCGTCGGCATCTCCACCAACATCTACGGCGGCGGTGGATGGCGCTGGCATCCGGCCGGCAACGCGTGGCTGTGCAACAACCTGTGGCAGCACTACCAGTACAACCCGGACCTTGCGTACCTCGCGCGCATCTACCCCGTGCTCAAGGGCGCCTGCGCGTTCTGGGAATCGCGACTGATCACCGCCAGCGTGAAAGATCCGGCCACCGGCACCACGCGTGACGTGCTGATCGACGATGCCGACTGGTCGCCCGAGCACGGGCCGACCGACGCCAAGGGCAACACGTATTCGCAGGAATGGGTCTGGGATCTGTTCGAAAATTACCGCAAGGCGAGCGAGCTTCTGGGCAAGGACGCCGGATACGCCGCGACGATCGCGGGACTGCAGGCGCGACTCTACCTGCCGCGCGTCAGCCCAAAGACCGGCTGGCTCGAGGAATGGATGACGCCCGACGACCTCGGCGAACACGAGCATCGGCACCTGTCGCCACTGGTCGGCTTCTTCCCGGGCGACCGGATTCGCAAGGATCAGAGCCCGCGCGAACTGATCGACGGGGTGACCCGACTGCTCGAAGCCCGGGGCACCGGCGGCTACGGCTGGGCCTGCGCATGGCGCGCGATGTGCTGGGCGCGCCTCGGCGACGCCGCGAAGGCCTACCGGCTCATCGTCACCAACCTGTCGCCGGCGAAGAACCGGAGCAACGGTACCGCGCCGAACCTGTTCGACATGTACCAGCTGGACGACGAGCACGACGCGTTCCAGATCGATGCGAACTACGGCACGCCGGTGGCGATGCTGGAGATGGTGATGTCGTCGCGACCGGGGTTGATCGAGTTGCTGCCGGCCTTGCCGGAGGCCTGGGCGGCGGCGGGCAGCGTGACAGGCATCGGTGCGCGCGGCGGGTTTCAGGTCGACCTGACATGGAAGCGCGGGAAAGTCGCATCGCTCACGGTGCGGAGCGTGGGTGGGGAGAGAACGCGGGTGAAGGCGGGCATGTGGACGAAGGACATCGCACTTCGGGTGGGCGAATCGCTGACGCTTACGCCGTGATCCTTCGCCGGCCCGGCAAGCCGACCGCAGGAACCGACAAGAAACGTCAGTAACGTTCCTTGAGGGCCCGGACGGAACGGGAACAATGAGCGGCTCCAAGGTCGCTCCGTTCCCGAAGCCGACCCACTCTCGCCGTGGCGAGCGCACCGTCCTTGATCGCATCGTGGGCTGGACGTCTCGCCCCTGATGGATGCGCTGTGATCTTAAGGTTTCTCTCCGCTCTCGCGCTGACCGTCGTCACCGCGGCGTCCGCATCGTCGTTCGATAACACCGGCATGGACCGGTCCATCCGACCGGGCGACGATTTCTATCTCTATGCCAACGGCACCTGGGAGCGGCGCACAACCGTATCTCCCGACGCCGGCGTGACTTACGGCAACGCCGCGGCGCGTGCCACGTCGGTCGGACACCTGCTCGAGATCCTTCGCGACGCCGCGGCGGACCCGACGTCGCGCGCGGGGGCCTTGTACCGAAGCTTCATGGACGAGAGGGCGATCGAGGCACGCGGCATGACGCCCGCGGCCCCGACCCTCGCCGCGATCGGGCGCATCGTCACCCGTGACGAAGCCGCCGTGGCGATGGCGCGCCTGACGCGCATGGGTGTCGACACGCTGTTCGACGGCGGTCCCGACGACGACGATCGCCACCCAGGACACCGGGCGCTTCACTGGTCGGGCGGCGGACTCGGGATGCGCGATCGCGGTCGCTACCTGCCCGGTGCGGCCGGTGGCCCCGCCATCGCCCGGGCGTACCGGGCTTACGTGCGTCAGCTGTTGTCCTTTGCAGGCGTGAGCGACGCGGACCGCCTCGCGGCGTCGGTCCTGGCGTTCGAGACGCGCCTCGCCACGCCCCGGCCCTCCGAAGCCGATGGCGGTGTGTTCGATCAGGTGTCGGTGCGTGACCTCGAACGGAGAATGCCCGGCATGCCATGGGCGCGCGTGATCGGGACACTGGGCTGGCCACCGGGGCGAGCCATGCGTATCGACGACCCCGACGTCTTCACCGCCGCCATGAAGGCCTTCGTCGAGACCCCTGTCGAGACGCTTCGCGCCTATCTCGTGGTGCGCTTCCTGGACACTTACGCACCGTACCTTCCGTCGCCGGTAGCCGACGCGGCGTTCGCGTTCGACGAAGGCGTGCTGCGCGGCACGGTCGCCCAGAAATCGCGGGCGGAGCGTGCCATCGGCCTCGTTCACGAGTTCATTCCCGACGACATCGAGGCCGTATACGCGGCGCGTTACTTTCCTCCGCAGAGCAAGGCCCAGGTCGAGGATCTGGTCGTGCGGATCAAGCAGGCGTTCAGCCGGCGCCTTGCATCCGAAGCATGGATGGACGAAGCGACACGCCAGCGCGCGCTCGTGAAGTTGAAGAACGTGGCCATCGAAGTCGGCTATCCGCAGGCGTGGCACCGCTACGAGGGCCTCTCGTTCGATGCCCGCGACGTGTTCGGCAACGTGGTCCGCGGACACGAGTGGGCCTGGACAACGAAGCTCGCGCAACTCGATCGCCCTGTCGATCGCCGCGAGTGGACGTGCCTCTACCCCTCGACCGTCAACGCCTGCGCGGACAATGGCCGCCTCGTGCTGTTCTTTCCCGCGGCCTATCTCCAGCCGCCGATCTTCGACCCCGCATACGACGCCGCCGACATCTACGGCCGGATCGGTGCGACCATCGGCCACGAGCTGACCCACCAATTCGATCCGGGTGGCAGCACCTTCGACGAGAACGGCCTGAGGCGCCCCTGGTGGCCCGCCGCGGTGCGCACCGCATTCGTCGCGCGCACGGACGCGCTCAGGCGGCAGTACGACGACTACGAAGCGGCACCCGGGCTGACGATCGACGGCAAGCTCACCCTGGGAGAGAACGCCGCCGATCTTGGTGGCCTCGTCATCGCGCATGATGCGTTTCTCGCCACCGGAGCCGGGCATGACCTGCCCGTCGTCGACGAGCTTACGGGCGAACAACGCTTCTTCATCGCCTATGCCATGGAGCAGAGGGCCCGGTACAACGACGCGCGACTCCGCGCGCAGCTGCTCAACGTGCATGCGCCCGGTCACCAGCGGGCCTTCGAGGTGCGGAACGTCGACGCGTGGTACGACGCGTTCGGCGTGAAACCCGGCGACGCCCTGTATCTCGCGCCGGAGGCACGTGTCCGCATCTGGTAGCGCGTCGCCCCCGCGGCGATACTAGGGCGGAGCCAACGCGAGACCGCCGCATGCCCATCATCCGCGTCATGACCGTCGACGATCACCAGCTGTTGCGCGAGGGCATCGCCGCCGTGCTGGACGACGAGCCCGGCTTCGAGGTCGTTGGCGAAGCGGCGACCGGCGAGGAAGCGGTGGCACGCTTTCGGGAAGTGCGACCCGACCTCACGCTGATGGATCTGCAGATGCCCGGCATGGGCGGCATCGCGGCGATCGAAGCCATCCGCCGCATCGATCCGGAGGCGCGCATCCTGGTGCTGACGACATACCGTGGGGACATGCAGGCGATACGCGCGATCCGGGCCGGTGCCCAGGGCTACCTGCTCAAGAGCGAAGTGCGCCTCGACATGCTCGCCACCATCGCTCACATCATGGAGGGCAAGCGCCGCATTCCGCCCGAGATCGCCCACGAGATCGCGAACCACGTCTCGGGCGACGAGCTCACCGCACGCGAGACGGAAGTGCTGGCCAGGGCGGCTACCGGTGCCGTCAACCGCGACATCGCGACGGCTCTCGGCATCGGCGAGGAAACGGTGAAGGCACACATGAAAAGCATCTTCGCGAAGCTGCGCGCGCACGATCGGACCCATGCGGTGGCGATCGGCCTGAAGCGCGGCATCATCGAGCTCTGAGAAAAGCGCACGATCAGTCCGAAAGCGCAGAAACCTTCCTTGTCGACAGGAATGATTCGGGAACAATGAAGCATCGATAACCCGGCGATCCGACTCGCGCCCTCCCGTGGTGCGAGACGTCGCGTGGGATCCTCCCTTCTTGCGAGCCCGATCATGAAAATCAACCTCCCGCTAGTTGCCATCGCAGCCGCGCTGCTTCCGCTCGCGCCGGCCACTGCCCTCGCCCTGGATGCGAAACCCGCCAGCGCACCGGTCGTCGACGTCGTCGGCATCGACCATGTAGGCATCAACGTTCCTGATGTCGCGGCGGCCAGCCGGTTCTTCACCGAGATGTTCGGCTTTCAGCCGGTCACCGACATGCGCGACGTTCCGGTCGATGCCGCCTTCAGGAAAACCTTTCACATGCACGACGATACGAAGGTCAAGGCGATCCGCATGTTGCGTGCGGGCGACGGCGCGAACATCGAGCTGTTCCAGTACGAATCCCCGCATGCTTCGCGCGAACAGCCTTACTACGACGACATCGGTGCGTCGCATGTCGCGCTCTACACCGACGACATCGACAAGGCGGTCGCCGCGCTGCGTAGCAAGGGGATCAGGGTGCTCACCGATCCCATCCGCATGACGCAGGGCGCCACGGCCGGCAACGCGTGGGTCTATTTCCTGACGCCGTGGGGCTCGAAGTTGGAGCTGGTGAGCTACCCCAAAGGACAGGCGGGCGAAGCGGCGGGCGTCCATTTGTGGCGCGCGCATCCTTCGCTCGCGTCGCTCGACCGTGCGACGGTCGACGCGCTGGTCAGCAACTACGTCGGGATGCTCAACGATACCGACGCCGCAAGCCGCGCCAGGATCATCGATCGCTATTACACCGACGACACGGTGTTCAACGACCCGGAGGGGCTGATCACCGGCAAGGCGGAACTCAACACGCTCGTCGGTAAGCTTCAGGCCGCGAACAAGGGCTTCGTCTTCCGCCAGACGGGTACGGCGACCATTCAGAACAGCGCGGTGCGCGTGACGTGGACGTTCGGGCCCGCCTCGCAGCCGGGAAAGATCGCCGGTGAGGACATCCTGACCATCGTCGACGGAAAGATCGCGACGACCACCGTTTTTCTCAACAGCGTGGCGCCCTGAAAGACGATCCTGTCGTCAGGGGCGGCGGCTTCTCACCGACCGTCCCGACCTCCGAAAGCGAGTGAGATGCCATGCGCCCGGCGCTTGTCACCATCGCCGGGGGCCACCGGCGACGCGGATCGCTCGCTCGCGCCCCTGGGCATCGCGGGCAACGCCTCACATGTCACCCCCTCCGACGGCCACGCCGACCGCACCTCGGTCACGCTGTTCGGCCAGAGGCTGGTAAGGGGCCGGCAGCGATGCCGGCCCCTTCGTTCATACCTGCGCCTGACCGCCATCCACGAAGAGCTCCGCGCCATTGACGAAGCTGGACTCGTCGGACGCAAGGAACAGCGCGGCATTGGCGATTTCCGTCGGATCGGCCACGCGGCCCATGGGCACGAGGCTGGCGAGGTAATCCAGCAGGCCCTGCTGCTGAACCGGGTCGTCGCCGGCGAGCTCGACAAGACCAGGCGTGCGCGTCGTCCCGGGGCTCAGCACGTTGATGCGAATGCCGAGGTCCTTGGTATCGAGCACCCAGCTACGGACCAGCGCACGAATGGCCGCCTTGGACGCGGAGTAGACGCTGAAAGCCGCCGTGCCCGTGATGGACGCGATCGAGCCCGTGACGATCACCGACGAGCCCGCCACCAGCAGCGGAAGTGCCGCCTGCACCGTCAGGATGGTGCCGAGCACATTGCGGTCGAACGTATCCCGGTAATGCGCCTCGGTGATCCCGCCCAATGGCAGCATGGTGCCGCCGCCCGCGTTCACGAAGAGCACGTCGATCCTGCCCGCCATCGCGCGAACTTCCGCGAATACGCGCGCGAGGTCCGCCTCGCTGGACGAATCGCCGCGGATGCCCTTGGAACCGGGTATGGCGGACACCGCCGCCGCGAGTTCGGCCTCGCGCCGGCCGGTGATGAACACCCGCGCACCCTCAGCCGCGAAACGCTTCGCGGTCGCGAGTCCGATGCCGGTGGTGCCACCGGTGATCACGGCCGTCTTTCCGTCGAGTTTTCCAGTCATTGCATGCTTCCTCACTGTGGGGCTTGCACCATCGCTCGCGGGCGACATGGCGCGATAGGAAAGCGACACACGGATTTGCACCGAACGCGCGACAGCGCGACGCGTGCGCGGCGGGCGCACCTCCCCCTGCAAGGGGATGTCGCGTGAGCCGGCATCCTTACCCTAGACATATGGAACATTCCGCTCAGAACCGCATCGGTCGTCTGCTACCGCTACCGGAAAACGTCGTCGCCCTGGAGATGAAAAGCCGCCACTGGCACGGTGCGCGACTGGACGTGCACGAACAGCGCAGCACGGGCCGCGTGAGCTACCACCTTTGCTACGAAAACGAGACGCGTCTTTCCGCCCTGCTGGAAGAGTCTGGCAACAGCCGCGCCGAGCCGCGGCTACGCGCCGACGATCCCTGCACCGTCGAGTACAAACCGCGCCACATGACGCTGGTACCCGCCGGCATGGATCTGTGGGGCCACAGCGATCACATCGTGTACATGAAGGACGCGACGGTCGCGTTCGACGTAGAGGTACTGGAGCGCCGCTTCGGCGACGTGTTCCGTGCGAGCGCGCTCGCCGCGCCCCGGATCCGCATGGGCGACGAGCGCATCGCGACGATCCTGAAGCTTCTGAGCGAGGTGGTGGACAACGACGACCCTTCCGTCCAGCTGTATGGTGACGGCCTCGTGTCCAGCCTCGTGGCGTGCCTGATGCGCCCGGATAAACCCGTGGATGCACCGAAGAGCGGACTCGCCCCGTGGCAGCTGCGGCGGGTGACGCAGTTCATGCACGACCGGCTTCCGCACCGGGTGGACCTCGCCGAACTCGCTGCGACCGCGGGACTGTCCGCCGCGCATTTCAGCCGCGCATTCAAACTGTCGACGGGCATGGCGCCCTACCAGTGGCAGCTCGACATGCGCGTCAGGCGCGCACAGCAGTTCCTCGATGGCAGCGACCGCTCCCTCGACGAGGTCGCGGACTCCTGCGGCTTCGCGGATGGATCGCACTTCGCACGCACGTTCAAGCGATTCGCCGGATGCACCCCTTCCGAATGGAGGCGGCGCCGAGCGTGAACGCCCGTGTCGACGACGACCTGCTCACGCCGGTCCCCCCTACGCCATCGGACCTTCGACGCGCTCGGCAGCTACTGCTCGAAACGCTCGACGACATCGGGCGCGATCCTGCCTTGGTCAGAAGCCGCATCCTTCGCGCCGCGGCCATCCTCGGCGTGCACGATGCCATCCGCCGGAACAGGACGCCGCCGCCCCTGCTCCCGCCGCGCGCGCGAACGGCGATCATCACGTTCATACGCACCCATCTCGAAAAAACGCTGACGTTGAACGAGATCGCCCGCGTCGCCGGGCTGAGTACCAGCTATCTCTCCCGCGCTTTCAAGGCCACGTTCGGCGTGCCTACGCATGCCTACATCAAGCGGCTGCGCGTCGAGCGTGCGATCGACCTCATCCGCCACACCGACACGCCGCTGTGCGAGGTAGCCCTGATGTGTGGCTTCTGTGACCAGTCCCACATGAGCAACGTGTTTCGTCGACTCTTCGGCGATACGCCGAGCCGGTGCAGGCAGGGGCACTTCACGCCGGCGCTGCCCGCCATGCCGCTGCTGGTGGAGGTCGACGTGCCGCCCCGGCGCTAGCGGTACGCGCGCGACGCCTTCACGCGGAGGACGACCTCGCTGCCTTCGCCGGGCATGGATCGCAGGTCGAGCTGCGCGCCGATCAGACGAGCCCGCTCGCGCATGCCGCGTATACCCCAGTGGCCCTCGCGCTCCAGACCGACGTCGAATCCGCTGCCGTTGTCGGCGACCCGCAATTCGAGCATGCCCCGGCTATAAACGACATCAGCGGTGACGCGCGAGGCGGACGCATGCTGCAGCGCGTTGAGCACGGCCTCACGGGCGATCGCGACGACATCGTCGTAGACGGCCGCCGAAAGCGGGCGCGCCGTGCCCTGCTGCCTGACCGCGTAGGTGGCGGGGTGCAGGTCGGAGCGCTCCTCGCCGACGGCTTCGAGTGCCCGCACGAGATCGCCGTCGTCGATGGTGTGTGCGTCGGCACGGCGCACGGCGGCCACCTTCTCCCGCCCCTGCACCAGCACCTCGTCCGCGCGTGCCAGGGCGCGATCGATCATGTCGCGCGCCTTGTCGCTCCCGGCATGCTTGCGAATGACCTGGAAACGCAAGACGAGGCCCTGGAAGCCCTGCAGCAGCGTGTCGTGCAGGTCGCGCGCGATACGCTCGCGCTCGGCCGTACGGATGCGGAGGCGCTGCGTCACGACGCGCACGCGGAGCACGTACGCCACGGCGACAAGAAGCAACGACACGACGACGAGCCCGACGTCGAACATCCACGTCTGGTACCACATCGGCGCGACGTGAAAACGGTATACCGCATCGCTCGCGCTCTGCACGCCGTCTTCGTTGAAGGCACGCACGTGAAACGTGTAGTCACCCGGGGAGAGATTGGTGTAGTACGCGCTGCGCCGGCTTCCGGCATGCTGCCATCCGTCGTCGACACCGACGAGTCGGTACTCGAACCGCGCTCGCTCAGGCCAGCGCAACATCGCCGCGGTGTAGTCGATACGGAGGCCGTGCGTCAGCGCCGGCACCACCGCGCCATCGACAGCCGGCCCGACCTTCCTGTCGGTGGCCAGAGCGTCGACGAAAACCTTCGGACGTACGGCATTGAACGCGACATGGCGCGGGTCGAGGTAGCCGACACCCGTATTGCCCGCCGCCCACAGCCGGCCCGAGGCATCTTTCAGCAGCGACGACACCGGAATGATACCGGCCGCGTTCTCGCCGAGTCCCTCGACCAGATCGATGTGGCGCGTAGCGGTCGCAGGCTGCCCCCTGGCGGCCTTTTCCGCGTCCGCTGCGGTCAGCCAATCGATGCCGTCCTGATGGAAGATCCACAGCGCGCCGTCGTCGTCGCGCACGAGTCCGCTCACGGCCAGATAGGCGCCGCCATCGGGACGATGCAGCGTGTTCAGCCCTTTCGGTCCCGCGTGGACGAGACCGCGGCTACCGCCGATCCACATGCCCTGTGCTTCCGGCAGCCAGGCGGTCGGTGCGCCGAACGCGGCGCCAGACCCAAGCAGGCGTCGCACCGTGCCGTGCCGTATCTCATAAAGACCGGCATCCGGATACGCCACGCCGATGCCGCCATCGGGAAGCTGGCGCAGAAGGGTCGGCACATCCGACGGAAGTCCCTCGCGCGCACCCACCGCCGTCCACGTATCGCCATCGACGTGATAGAGGCCAGAGCCCGCGAGCACGACCCACAGCGTCCGGTCCCGGTCTTCCAGCACCTGTCGGAAACGCGCACCGACCGGCATGAACGAAGCGGGCACGGGAAGCGAGGTCAGCTTTCCCGCTCGCCAACGTTGCAGGCCGCGCCGGCCGGCGAACAACAACGATCCATCGGCGAGTGCCGTGACGGCGGAGATGCCGTCGCCCACCGCCTCCACGGTCTCGAGCTTTCCGTCCGCGTAACGGGCCGGTGCGCGCGTCATGGTGGTGATCCAGACCGAGCCGTCGGGCAATGCCGCCATGGCCGGGAACTCGACCGGCTCGGGAAACACGAGAGGCGTCACGTGCGTCTTCCGGAAACGGTCCAGGCCGCGCGTCGTGCCGAGCCAGACATCGCCTTCCCGGTCTTCGAGGATCGCGTAGACCTGCGTGCTCGACAGACCGTCCGCGAAGGTCATGCGTTCCCGGATGTCGGGCGCGACCCCATGAGGCGTTCCCGACCAGCGATAGCGATCGAGACCGGTTTCAGGCGCGTACCAGAGCGAACCGTCCGAGACCGCGCGCATGACCGCTTCGCCGTCCGTCGGCAGTGTCCACGGCACGCTCGCCGGGAGGCCGGCATCCGCATGCAGCATCTCCCTGCGCTGCGCCGGTACGAAGCGCTGGCTACCCTGCCGCGACACCATCACGCCCTGACCCGTGTCTTCGTAGAACACATCGCCAGTCGCGGCGTCGATCGTGAAATACGTGAGGTGCCGTGGCGCCGGGCCGAACGATGCGGGCAGTGCCTGCCACCGCCCGTCGACGAACCGCGCGACGCCGGACGGCGTCATGGCCCAGATCAGACCGTTCCTGTCGCGCTGAAGGACCTGCACGGACCCCTTCGGCAAGGCACCCCCGTCATAGTGCGTGGCGACGCCGTCGACGATATGCGTGATGCCATTCCGGCGATGGCCGATCCACATGTCCCGGCTCTCGCCCTTCGGACCGAGCAGGATGGTGACCGGGTTCTCGTGCGGCTTGAGCTGCGTGGCGAACGGCTCGCTCAGGGATTCCCCGTCGAAACGCAGCAGCCGGCCCTTGAAGGTCGTCAACCAGAGGAAGCCGTCCGAGTCCTGGACGAGGCTCAGAATGGCGCCAACCGGCGCGCCTCCGGGCTGCACCACGGTGTGCTGCATCTGGAAAAGCGAGACCGGGGTGACATGAGACTGGGCCGCTGCCGAGGCTGTCATCGCCAGGGTCGCGCTGAAGGCCACGGAGAGGAGCCAGCGGTTGATCACGCGTTCGATGCCCTTTGCTTGCAGCACGAGAGTGCCATCACGCCGCCGCTTTCGTCCATGACCCGGATGGTCGCAGGGGTGTGACGTGGGCATGGCGGATCGGGCAGACCATCGCCAGACTCCCCACGCCCACGGCCAATGCGTAGGATTGCGGCCATGCACGATGCCCTTGCCGATGCCCTGTACCAATTGTCCGCCCATGACGATGCGACGTCCGCGCTCGCTGCCGCACGCGAGGCCGGATCGCTGATGGCGGCCGCCCTCGCCGAGAATCTGTCCGGCGACGAACGCAACGCCTACGACGCTCCCCGGGCGTTCGAAGTCTTCATTCGGGGTGGCGGCAACCCCGCGCTCTACGACGCGGTGAGCACCGCGCTGGCGTCGCTGATCGAGGATCCGCGCGTGGATGCGTTGCTCGACATCGGCGCAGGGGACGGCATGGCGCTCTTGCCTGCGTTGCAGCGGGCACGCCGGGTACCACGGTCCGTCGATGTGGTCGAGCCGTCGTCCGGCCTGCTCGACCGTCTGCGACCCCAACTCCCCGCAGGCGATGCATGGCCGCTGACGCTGCAGGACTGGTTGTCCCGCATAACGCCTGCCCGGCACTGGGACCTCGCACAGTCGACGTTCGCGCTTCAGTCCATCGCACCCGATGAACGCCTCGACGCGCTCACGCGACTGCGCGCCCATGTGTCGCGGCTCGCCATCGTCGAATTCGACGTTCCCGTCTTCGACAGCGAGAGCGATCGGCTGGCGTCCATGGCCCACCGCTACGAGAACGCGGCACGCGACTATGGCAACGATGCGCCTCTGGTCGCCGGTGGCTTCCTGGCGCCGATGCTGCTCGGACAGCTGCGCACGACCACACCATCGAACTTCGAGCAGCCGATCGCGGCGTGGCGGAAGGAACTCGAATACGCCGGGTATCGCGTACAGTCGTTCACTCACCTTTACGATTACAGCTGGGCGCCTGCGTGGCTGATCGTGGCCGATGCATGAGCCGTCGGCACACTCGCGGCAGACCGAGGACGCACCATGCCTCGCATGAAGAAGAAATCCGAGTTGCCACAGAAGATCTGCGTCCGCTGTGGCTTACCGTTCACCTGGCGGCGTAAATGGGCACGCGACTGGGAGCAGGTGCGGTATTGCTCGGAGCGGTGCCGGAAAGCGAAGGACGCCTGACTCCATTCTGTCGCTACGGGTGCCGAACGGCACGCGCACACTAGCCATGAAATCGTGCGCCGCCTTGCACGCGACGCACGCACCGTCGCGCAACGTTCCGAAGCAGGAATCATGGCGCGAGCGTGGCTGCCACGGCGAGGCCCACGGTTATCGAGATGACAGAAAACAACGTGCTGGCGAGCGTAGTGGCCGCCGATTCCTGGACATACACGCCGCGCGCGGCCGAGAGAGCGGACACCTCGGTGGCAGACGGGAGCACACCGGTGAGAAAGGCCATCTTCAATAGGGGGCCATGCAGGCCGACAGCGAATCCGACACCAAATATGAGGGCGGGCTGGAGAACGTTCTTGAGAAGAACGTTGGTGGCGATGGCGCGGGTCAGGCTCGGACGCGTGTGGGACAACACGAGGCCAAGGGCAAAGAGCGCCACACCCGCTGCCGTGCGGCCGATTTCATCGGCAGCCTGAAGGACGATGGGAGACAGTCGGAAGCCCAGCACGGATACGAACGTGCCTGCGACGGGGAGAAAAACGAGGGGCTGGCCAACGGCATGGACGAGCGCTGCGCCAACGCCGCGGCCCTCCCCGTCCCGGTGCCCGGCGATGGCAACAAGGGTGACCGGCACCGTGATAAGACAAACGAACAGGTTGCCGGCGACGACCGCGAGCAAGCCCGCCTGACCTGCCGCGGCGATGAGCACCGGCGGCCCGCAATAGGCCATGTTTGGAAACGAGCAGGCGAGCGCCTGAAGGGCGGCCTCCGCGCCACGCCTCCGAAACACATACCGGCTCACCAGCCAGCCGACGACATACAATCCAACCAGGCCACTGCCGAGGGCGAGGAGAAACAGCGGATGGAAGAGCTTTCCAGGGTCCGAGGTCGCAGCGGCGACGAACAGATTGATGGGAAGGGCAAAGTAGACGACGAAGCGCGCAAGCGCGGGCCCGGCACCCTCCGGCATCAAGCCGCGCACGCCCGCGAGCCATCCAAGACCGATAACAAAGACAATCGGCCCCAACGCGCTGACAATCAGGGCCCCCATCAGATCAGCGACCGGTATTCGGGCCGGTATGCCCGCTCGCGAATGGCCGCCCTGGTGTCTGCAAAACGGGGGACGCGGGCCAGACCGTGATCGAAGATATGGTCGGCTATCGCGGCGGCCACTTCGAGAGACGCTTCGAGGATGTCACTTTGCGGCGGGTAGATCAGACCCGTGGCAAGGCTACCGTCGGTCACGAGTGCCGCGACGGCTCGGGCGGCGACGATGAACATGGCGTCGGTCACGCGCGTGGCTTCGGTCGCATACACGGCCATGCCCATGGCGGGAAAGATGTAGACGTTGTTCCCCTGCCCGGGCACGAACTCCTGGCCTTCGACGGTGACGGGTGGGAACGGGCTGCCGGAGGCAAACACCGCCCTGCCCTTCGACCAACGATATGCCTCCTCGGCCGTGCACTCCGAGCGCGACGTGGGGTTGGAGTACGGAAAGATGATGGGCCGCTGGTTGACCTCGGTCATCGCCTCGATCACCGACTGGTTGAACAGCTTGGGCACGGTACTCACGCCAATGATGGCAGTCGGGCGAAGAACGCGGACTGCCTCGGCGAAGTCCGCGATGGGCGCATGTTCAATGGCGAAGACTGCCTGGAATGGCGCGACGTCCGTTCGTGAATGTATGACGAGACCATTGACGTCGAAGAGGATGTTTCGGGAACGCGCCTCGGCAAGGGGAACGCCTTCGAGCACCATGGCCTGGCTGATGAGCTCGGCGATGCCGGTGGCCGCCGAGCCGGCACCGAGGAAGAGCACACGCTGGTCGGCGAGCGATTGGTTGGTGATGCGAAGGGCGCCATACAGACCGGCGAGTGCGATGGCTGCCGTGCCCTGGATATCGTCGTTGTAGGTGCACACCGCGTCCCGGTAGCGCGCAAGGATGGGCACCGCGTTGATGTTGGCAAAATCCTCCCACTGGATGCAGCAGCGCGGATGCAAGTCCGCTACCGTCTCGACGAACTCGTCGATGAACGCATCGTATTCGGCGCCACGCACGCGACCCTGACGCAGGCCGAGGTAGAGCGGATCATCCCGAAGCTCTGCGTTGTTGGTACCAACGTCGAGAGTCACCGGCAGGCAGACTTCAGGTGGCACGCCAGCGCAAGCCGTATACAACGACAGCTTACCGATAGGGATGCCCATTCCGCCGACACCCAAGTCACCGAGGCCGAGGATGCGCTCGCCGTCGGTGACCACGATGAAACGTACGTCTGCCACGGGCCACTGTGCGAGCAGTTGCCTGATCCTGCCCCGCGCCGTGATCGGCAGGTAGACGCCGCGCGCCGCGCGGAAGATGTGGTCGAACTTCTGGCACGCCTCGCCCACGGTGGGGGTGTAGACGACGGGCATGAACGTTGCCGGGTCCGACATCAGGACGGCGTAGTAGAGCGTCTCATTGCGGGCCTGGAGGTCGGACAGCAACAGGTATTTCAGCAGGTCCGTCGGCAGGTGCGAGAGCTCCATGTGTATGCGGGCGACCTGGTGCATGAGAGAACTTGGTGCGGGCGGCAGAAGACCCTCGAGGCCGAGACGCCGGCGCTCGTCGAGCGAGAACGCCGTGCCGCGATTCAGGCGAGGATTCCGCAGGAGGCCGTAGCCCGTCGTATCACTGGTCATGCTGTGGCCTTGAAGTCAGATCGGCTTGGCGACAAGCGGGGTGGTCATTCGTGCAGGATCGACGATGCGGTCAAAGTCGACTGACGGTCTTGAATCTTCGCTCGTGTTTCCGCTGTCCATTCGCAGAAATTCGACATTTTCCGGCAAAGGTTTGACCGCGGACGCTTGGCGCTGGCGACTCGAAACGCGCTGGGAAGACATGATTTCGTCATCGTTCGCATGGCCGACCGCGAGCATCCGGCACACGGAGCGAGTACCGCCCGGCCCAAATGGGAATTAGATCTGAAACGGGAAGCGCGGCATCGGCTCTCGCCGGGACCATGCGCGCTCAGGGCTGCGGGCGGTGCGATAAACCTAAGCCAGAGCCCCCGCCTCGAATAGCAGGAAACCAATACTGTTGCCGAAAACTGTGCCATGCAGGATCGCGCAGGTGTCGCGCAGCGCCGAACGAGGAGCTTTCACCGGAGCACGGGCTCAGGCCCCCCCCCGCTAACCCCGACCTGCAGCACGCGTGCCCTTCAGCCCTGCGGGTCTTCGGCGAGGCGGAGGGCGGCAGCGAGGCCTGCATCCAGAACCTCGCGTGAGAGCGCCTCGTCGTCGGTGGCTCGGGCCACCTGCAGGGTGCCAGCCATCAGCCCGTAGAGGGCCAGTGCGCGGTGCCGGGCCGCCTGCGATTCGAGCGTCGGCCATTGGCGGGCAAGCAGCTCGACAAAGCCCGTCACACCGCCCGTGAACGCCTCACGCAATCCGGTCGGCTGCCGGGCAATCTCCCCGGCAAGGCTCGACGTCGCGCATCCGTCCGCGGGACCATCCCGGTGGTGGCGGGAGAAGTAGCCACGCAAAAGTCCCTCGACTCCCCGCCCCGAGACGATGTGGCCATTGAGCCGGTCGACACGCTCTTGCATGGCGTGGTCGAGGGCCGCTTTGATGAGCTCGTGCTTGGATGCGAAGTGGTTCGAGAAGGCGCCGTTCGTCAGACCGGCCGCTTGCATGATTGACGCAATGCCTTCCTCAAGGCCGTGGGCGCGAAAGCGCCGCGCTGCCGTGCTGACGATGTGCTTTCGGGTCTTTTCCCGCTGGTCTTTTGGATAGCGCATGGCGCACCTCACGGACCGGCGGCGACCGAATCCCCTGCCGGCGCATTCCAACCACCACCAAGGGCACGGAAGGCTGCGACGGCCGAGCGGGCATCATCGGTATGAACGCGGGCAAGGAGATCACGTGCAGCCAGGAGCTGGCGATCTTCGTCGAGCACTTCGATGAGGCTCACGGCACCACCCGTGTAGGCATCCTGCGCTGCGTCTCGTGCACGCACATGGGCGTTGACCTCGTCTGTGAGCATCGCATGCTGTGCCTCAAGCTGGGACAGGCTGACGATCGCGTTTTCGACGTCCTCCGTCGCTCTAAGCATCGCACCCCGGTAGTTGGCCAGAGCCTCGGCGTTGGCACCCCTGGCCTGCTTGACCTCCGCGTCCACACGACCGAAATCGAACAGGCGCCAGTGCAGTCCAAGTGCTGCCTGCGGTTGCAACGCCGAACCGGTAAAGAGCTTTCCCGTGTCGAGGGAGGCAAAGCCGAGCAACGAGGAGAGCGACACCGACGGATAATACTCAGCGAGCGCAACGCCAATCCTTGCATTGCTCGCCGCGAGGGTCCGCTCGGCAGCGATGACGTCCGGGCGACGGCGAAGCAAGGATGCCGGCCCACCTGCGGCGACGATGGTTGGCACGGAGAAAACCCCCTTGTCGCCGAGGATTTCCGCGGCATAAGTACCGGGGGCGGCACCCATGAGCACGTCGAGGCGGTTGAGCTGGATGTCGAGCTCGGCCCTCAGCGGCGGAATGGTTGCCTTGGCTTGCAAGAGAAGCGCTTCGGCCTGGGCCGATTCACGTGCCGTGCCAAGCCCCTTGCCCGTGCGCAAGTTGACGAGGTCGACGAGACCTTGCTCATTCTTGATTTGATCTTCAGCGATGCGGATGCGGGTCTGGGCACCGCGCACCCGGAAGTACGCATCGGCCGCCTCGGCCGCAAGGGACACGCGCACGCCCGCATGCGTCGCTTCGGCAGCGGCGAACTCATCCCGCGCCGCCTCTTCGCCCCTGCGCAGGCCGCCTGCAAGGTCAAGCTCCCAGCTTGCACCAGCGCCGATCTCCTCGAACGTCTGGTTGCGGTCATAACCAGGGAAATTCGAGGCTATCTTGCCGATGGGTGCTCGCTCGCTCTGACGCGACCGCGCCACCGATCCATCAACCGAGCCTTGGGGAAGGCGCCCGGCATGGGCGTGTTCGACGGTTGCCCGGGCCTGGTCGACGCGAGCGGCCGATGCTGCCAGATCGAGATTCTGATCAAGGACCCGCGAGACGATGGTCACCAGTTCCGGGTCATCGAAACCCTTCCACCACTCGTCGAGCGCCGGTGCGGGGCTGGCCTTTCTTGCCTGGAGATCGGCCTCGTTGTGCCAGCTCGTGGCTGCCTGCACGTCGGGTTTGACGTAGTCGGGACCAACCGTGCAACCGGCAAGGCCAAGGACAACCACGAGGGGAATGAGTTTAGTGCGCATCGGCGGAGGGTCCTGTGGGGGCGGCGACCTTGCGCATCAGCGGCACGAGAACCGTGGCGATGACAAAGCACACCATGATGGAGAAGAAGGCATCGGAGTAGGTCATGGTCTGGGCCTCGCGGTAAGTCAGCTGCCAGAGGCTGCGCAGCGCCATCGTCGAAGTCTCGGCGCCCTGGTCGATGCCAGAAAGAAAGTTGTTCATCGCCTCGTTGGTCGGATTGAGATGTTCGGCCAGGCGAAGGAAGTGGAGATTGGTACGGTCATTGAGGACGGTGGCACAGCCCGCAATGCCCATTGCGCCGCCAAGGTTCCGCATCAGGTTGAAGAGCCCCGATGCCTGCTTCAAACGGGACGGCGGAAGTGCGCCAAGGGTCAGGGTGACGACGGGCGGCACCGACATCTGCTGGGCGATGCCTCGGAGCGCCTGCGGGAAGAGCAGTTCCGTTCCACTCCAGTCATGGGTGATGGGCGTGAACTCGAACATCGAGATGGCAAAGAGCGCCAGACCGAACATGAGCAACCAGCGAAGGTCGACACGGTTGGCGAGGATGGCGTAAACAGGGATGGAGAGGATCTGGAAGATGCCCGTGGAAAAGACCGCCTGACCGATCTGCAGCGCGCTGTAGCCTTCGACGCGACCGAGGAACAATGGGGTCAGGTAGATGGTGCCGAAGAGACCGATGCCCGTGACAAAGGAAAAGATGCAGCCAAGGAGGAAATTGCGGTCCTTCAGTGCCCGGAGGTCGACGACCGGATGGGCCGCGGTCAGCCCACGCCAGACGAAGAGCACACCGGAAACCACCGTGATGTAAAACGTGGTGCGGATGACATCGTCTTCCAGCCAGTTCCAGCGCGGGCCTTCTTCGAGCGTATATTCAAGGCAGCCGAGGAACATCGCGATGAGGGCGATACCCGCCCAGTCACCCGTTTTCAGAAGCGAGAAATCCGGCTCGTCGATTTTTACCAGCATGGGCACGACAACGGTGACGAAGACGCCCGGGATGAGGTTGATGAAAAACAGCCAGTGCCAGGAGAAGTTGTCGGTGATCCAGCCGCCGAGCGCAGGACCAATGGTCGGCGCGAGGGACGCGAGGGCACCTATCGTCGCTGCCGCCACCACGCGCTGCTTTCCCTCGAAAAAGACGAATACCGTAGTGAAGACCAGCGGGATCATCGACCCACCGAGGAAGCCCTGCGCCGCGCGGAACACGATCATGCTCTGGATGTCCCAGGCGAGCCCGCAGAGAAGGCTGGTCAGGGTAAAACCGGCGGCGGAGATGGCAAACAGCCAGCGTGTGGACAGCACGCGCGACAGCCAGCCCGATAGCGGAATGACCACAATCTCGGCGATGAGGTAGCTGGTCTGCACCCAGGCGGTGTCATCGGCACCAGCCGACAGGCCACCGCCGATGTCGCGGAGGGAGGCGGCGACGATCTGGATGTCGAGAAGCGCGATGAACATGCCCACGCACATCGTCGCGAAGGCAAAGAGCTTTTGCTTCTGGCTGAGGTGGGCCATGGCGTTCATTGTTTGGTGTCCACCGTCGCCGTGACCGACAAGCCGGGGCGCAGCACACCGAGGTCACCGTCGGCGCCGTCGAGCACGACACGGACGGGCACGCGCTGGACGATCTTCGTGAAGTTGCCGGTGGCGTTCTCCGGCGGCAGTACGCTGAACTGCGAACCCGTGGCCGGAGCGAGCGAGGCGATGTGGCCGCGGAAATGGCGGTCCGGCATAACGTCGGCTCGGACATCGACCGCTTGGCCGACTTTCATCCGCGAAAGCTGGTCTTCCTTGAAGTTGGCGTCCACCCAAAGGCCATGGGCGGGGACGACAACCAGCATGGGGCTCGCCGCGTTGGCGTACGTGCCCACGCGGGCCCGGCGATTGCCAATCGTGCCATCCATCGGGGCACGAAGCTGGGTGTACGAAAGGTTCAAACGCGCAAGGTCGAGTTCCGCAGTGGCAGACGCTAGCGCAGCACGAACCTGACCGCGCTGCGTGTCGATGACGTCGAGCTGGCTCTTTGCCGCGGCCGCAGCCGCCGACGCCTTGTCGGTCGCCGCCCGGGCGGTCTGAAAGGTGGCGCGGGCGCGCTGGGCGCTCTCGATGGATACCGCAGAACGACCGGACAACTCGCTGTAGCGGGCGTCATCGAGCTTTGCGCGCGTGGCTTCGGCGCGCGCTGCCGCGACCCCCGCCTGCGCTTCAGCGATAACGCTGCGCTGCAGTTCAGCCGTGGCGTCAAGGTTATGGAGCGCCGCCTCCTGTGCCGCCACCGATGCTTCCGCCCGGGCAACAGCCGCCTTGTAGTCGCGGTCGTCAATCTGCACCAGCAGGTCACCCCGACGGACAACCTGATTGTCGGTCACGAGGATTTTTTCGATATAGCCGGAGACCTTGGACCCGACCACCGTCGTATCACCGCCGACATAAGCGTCGTCCGTATCCTGGATGAAGCGACCCGTTGTCCACCAGTGGACCCCGTAGCCGACCAGCGCGAGGCCGATGACCCCTCCGGCAATGAGTTTTCGCGAACCAATGCGCCGCGCGGGTGCGGCAGGGAGATCAATGACAGCAGACACGGGAGCACCTCGGTGCATTTGAATGATGGATATACTTTCATCCTCCGTCGCGCATCAATCAAGCGATTTGCTTATGCATTTGAGTGCTAACACCTATGGCGACGGTCGAGCATCGGCTCGCGGCAGCCCGTTTCCGACGCCTCCCTGCCGGTCGTTTTGGACAATCGGTGTCGCGCCAGACAAGCCGGAACCGGGGCCGGCGTTGACAATGTGTTCACGCCACGCCCGAACGGAAGAGCCGCCATGACTGCATTGAACACCCTGACCATCGTCCACACGCTTTTGAGCCTTATTGCCCTCCTGCTGGGACTCGGTGTCGTGGCCGCCCTCGTGCAAGGCACAGAACGGCCCCGCCTCGTCAACTGGTTTCTCGTCACGGCAGTGCTCACTACCCTCACCGGCTTTTTCTTTCCGTTCAACGGCTTTACACCGGCCATCGGTGTCGGCATCGTGTCGTCCGTCGTGCTGGCTGTCGCGCTTTTCGCCCGGTTTGGCAAGGCCCGCCGCGGTGGCTGGCGCCACGCTGATACCGTCGGGTTGCTGTTGACCGAATACTTCCTCGTGTTCGTCGGCATCGCGCAGGCATTTCTCAAAGTCCCGGCGCTTCACGCGATTGCCCCGACGGGGATGGAGACGCCATTCAAGGTCTCCCAGGCCGTGCTTCTTACTGCGACGGTGATCGTAGGCTTCCTCGCCGTCCGGCGAGGACGGGCCGTGGCGACCAGCCGGCCGCCATTGCGCTCGGCACGGTAAGCCGGACGAGGGGCAGTCCCGACTTGGGGCGCCCTTCACGCGCACCGGGTTGAATCGCGACACAATGATTGAAACAGGCAAGCCAGCGTCTTGCCCGGTTCGCGACGATGATTTCAACTGCCGGGCACCGTCCGGCGTGGCCTATCCCCATGTCAAACGCTGCGATCGCCCATCGCTTTCGGGTCCGGCAGGCGCCGACACTGTCATCGAGTACGCCCTGCCGTTCCCCCATCACCATCTCCCGCGTCGCTTGTAGCGACCCGGAGCATGGGCTGTCGCGCTCGGTTCCCGTCGAAGACTCATATGTGGCGAACATCACCGTCATGGAGATGCTCTCGGCCGACATCAGCCTTAACGGATACGTCAAGCGGCGAGGTCCCACTCCCCCCGGCGGGCTGTATCTGTTTAATTTCCAGACGGATCCCCTCTGTAACTTCCACACTGCCTTCGACTTCGTGCGCTTTTATATTTCGCGCGCCACCCTCGAGGGCATCGCATACGAGGCCGGCATGCCTGTGACCGGCAGCCTCGCGCGACCTGAACTCGGGGCGGTGGATCCCGTTCTCTTCAATCTCGCCAAAGCCGCCCTCCCCGCGCTGGAAAACATCGATAGCGCAAGCCAGCTGTTCATCGACTACCTGTGCCTTGCATTTCATACGCACGTGATTTGCAATTACACCGGACCGTGTCGCGACATCAGCCGTACGCGTCCAGGGCTTGCACCCTGGCAGGTGCGGACTGCAACCGAGCTCATCAGCGCCGGTCTCGATGGAAAGGTGTCGATCGACGAGCTCGCCAGCGCGTGCAACCTGTCGCAGAGCTATTTCTCGAGAGCGTTTCTCCAGACGCTCGGCATGCCACCCCATAGGTATCTTCTCCACCGTCGCGTGGACCGGGCAAAAGCATTGCTCAGTCTTGAGGACCGTCCGCTTCTCGAGATCGCCTTGCTGTGTGGCTTTGCGACCCAGAGCCATTTCACGCGCGTGTTCACTGCCGTTGAAGGGGTGTCACCCGGGCGGTGGCGCCGCCGAGCCGCGAGCCTCGAAACATCGTCGCAAAGGCCCAACTGATATGTGCGGGTTGAATGCGGCCAAAGCGCCGGATTTGTTCTAGGCGAAATAAAGTGGCGTTCCTACGCTGGGCAGAACATTTGTCAGCGGAGCACCCATGGAACCCCTATCACGCCTGAAAATCGCTGTCCTCGACGACTATCAGGCCGAGGCCCGAAACATGGCCGACTGGCGCGCCGTCGAAGCCCGCGCCGACGTTGTGTTCTTTCACGACAATGTACGGGCCGAGGACGCTTTGGTGGCCCGACTCGAATCGTTCGACGCCGTCTGCGTAATGCGCGAGCGCACGCCGCTCGCCGAAGGGATCCTGCGACGCCTCCCGCGTCTTCGCATGATTGCGAGCACAGCACCGAGAAATGCGTCGATTGACCCGATTGCCGGGTCGCTCGGCATCGAAGTGATGCACACGGGCTATTTCTCCACGCCGACTGCGGAGCTCACTCTTGCCCTTCTCTTCGCTTGCGCCCGTAATATTCCGCTTGAGCACAACAACGTTCAGACCGGAGGGTGGCAGACGACTATCGGCGCTGATCTGAACGGAGCGACGCTCGGCATTCTTGGCCTCGGCAACATCGGTCGGGAGATTGCCCGCGTGGGGCTTGCCGTTGGCATGAAAGTGATCGCATGGAGCGAGAACCTGAACGCCGAGGACGCCACTGCCCAAAGCGTCGAAGCGGTTTCGCGCGACGAGCTCTTTTCGCGCGCCGACTTCCTATCGGTGCACGTCCAGCTCAGTGACCGCACCCGGGGTCTTGTCGGCCGGCGCGAGCTCGAGCTGATGAAGAGAGGATCGCGCTTGGTCAATACGTCGCGAAGCGCCATCGTTGACATGGATGCGCTTTGGGATGCCCTGGAGAGTGGCCAGCTCGCTGCAGCCGCCGTAGATGTTTACGACGACGAACCGCTGCCGCACGGAGACCGGCTGCGTGCTGCGCCCGGGACCCTGATCACCACACCCCACATTGGGTATGTCACGCGCGCTCTTCTCGAGCGCTTTTACGGTGACACGGTCACCAACCTGCTGACCTGGCTCGACGGCCGCGCCCACTGAGCAAATCCCCGGTGTCTGCCGTGTGGTGCGGTGGGCGTCCAGAAACGCACCAACGACGGAGATCACCATGCAAGAAGTCCACTCAATCACCCGCGTCACCGCGCCAACGAGCCTTCCCTTCGCAGCTGCCGTCGCCGCGTTCGAGTCGATGCTTGACGAGTGGGACGTGGCGGTCGAGGCGAAGCTGGTCGGAGAGCAGGCGACTTGGGGCGAGGTTGTCGAGTATGTCGACAAGGTGGCCGGCGATATTGGTCTGATGCGATTTCACAAGGTCGACCAAGGTGCCATCACTTCCCTCTCCGGGCAGTCGAAGGAGTGCGCCCTTTACCTCGTCGGAAATCCGAAGACCGCCAACGGTATCCTCGATATCGACATCCGTGCGGCCCTGTATGTGCCTTTTCGCGTTGCCATCCTCGCCCCTGTCGCGGGCGGAGAGGCAGTCCTCGTCTACGACCAACCCTCGTCTTCCCTTGCCACACTCGACCATCCCAGGCTGCATGCCATCGGCGAGGGACTCGACAGCCGCATGTCGAAGCTGGTCCAGGCGATGCGCGCTTCAAGCAATCGCTGATGGACAAACGCGCCTTCCTGTTCGGATTGAATTGTTACATCGCATCCATTGCCGCGTTGTGGACGGCGTGTTGCTTCGAGCTGCCCAACCCCTGGTGGGCAGTCCTCACCGTTGTGCTGACCAGCCAGCCCGCAGTGGAGGGTGCCATCTGGGCTAAGGCCTTCTTCCGCGTGGCCGGCACACTCCTTGGTCTTGCCGTCGCCTTGCTCATCATCCCGAACCTTGTCGACGCGCCGGAACTGATGATCCTCGCACTCGCGCTATGGGTCGGGGCCTGCGTATTTTTTGCGGTGCAGGACCGCTCCCCTGCGAACTACGCGCTGCTGCTTGCCGGCTATGGCGCCGTGCAGGTCGGCTTGCCGGTCATCGACAACCCGGTCAACATCTTCCCGACGGCGGTCTACCGCACGGAAGAAATCCTCATCGGCGTTGTGTTTGCCGCCCTCGCGCACGGCCTCTTGCTCCCCAGAAGTGTCTATAGCGCTGTCCGCGCCCGGACGCAGACAGCGCTGGAGGACATCCGGCAAGGGCTCACGGCCGCACTGTCCGGGCGCGCGTTTGCAGGACTTGCAGGCGTTGCGCAGGCCGCGATCGATCTGCACCTGCTGGCCGCAGCGTTAGGATTCGAAACGCCAAGAGGACGCCCGAGAGTTGCGACAACCAGCGCCCTTGCCGCCTCGTTCGCCACGCTTGTCCCGCATATCGCCGGACTTTCGGTACGCCGCCTTGCACCTTCCCTGCTGACGCTGCCGCCGGCCGTAGAGACCGTTTTCGGCGATGTGGCAGCCTGGGTGCGTGACCCGGATGCCAAGACGCTTGTCGCCCTGGACGAGCGGCTTGCGGCCCTGTCCCCTGCTTCTCGCCCGGACATGCGGGTAGGCGACGTCTTTCTGGCCGGCTACCTCGAGCGGCTGCGCATGGTGCTTGCGACGTTGAACGATGCATGCGCGCTTGCCCGCGCACTCGATGGCGACGGGCTCGCTCAGGCACCCCTGGAGGCGACTGCCGAAGCTCTGGCGCTTCACCGCGACCCGGTGGTTGCGGCCTGGTCGGCGCTCAACGCGGTTCTTGCCATCTGCACTTGCGGAGCCCTTGCCCTCAGCGTGCAATGGCCGCCTGCGACCATTGGCATCGGCATTGCCGCCGTGCTCACGTCCCTATTCGCGGTCTTCGACGATCCGACGCCACTGATGCGACGCATGCTGGTGTGGACGCTGGTTTCCATCCCCATCGGACTTGCGTACGTCTTCGCAATCCTCCCCGCCGTCGATGGCTTCGTGCCGCTCGCCATCGTGTTGCTGCCGGCCATCTTCATTCCGGCGGTTTTCATGGCGATCCCCCGCCACGCGTTGCGGGCGCTCGCAACGTTGCTTGTGACGACAACCATCATCGGCCTGCAGCCTGCGTATCGGGGTGACCTCGAGACCTTTTCGAACCTGGCGCTGTCGTCGGCCCTTGGCACGTCTGTGGCCCTGATGGTCACGCAGACCTTCCGTGTCATCTCCGCCACAACCCAGGCACGCCGGATTCATCGGGCTGCGCGCCGCGATCTTCGTGAGATGGCCGGTGAACGACCCGGCCCGACATTTGTCTTCGCCACGAAGATGCTCGACCGTCTGCTCCTCGAGTCGGCGCGACTGCCCGGACACGATTCAGCGCTTCTGCGCGAGCTGCGCGTTGGCGTCAATCTCGCCGAGCTCGCCCCGCTATCCGGCTACCTCGACGAGGCAGGCAAAGGAGCACTCGCCTCTGTCCGGGTCCACGTTCGCGCCCGGCCGGACCACGTCCATAGAGACGATGGTCCTCCTGCGCTCGCCGAGCTTGTCCGGAGCATTCTGCGGGTCGACGACGATGACGTGCGGCGGCGTGCGGTGACCTCGTGGTCGGGTCTTCACGCGGCGCTGGTGGAACGATGAATCGGGACTGGGACATCTGTGGTGTATTCCTCCACGGTGCGCTTGTCTCGCTCGTCGTCGCAGCGGTGCTCCACCAGCTGCTGCGACGACTCATCGCCATGGTGTCGGCCTATGCCTGGGTGTGGCATCCGGGGCTTGCCGATGCAGCCCTCTTTGTAATCCTCTGGGGCGCAGTCGTTGCGCTCTGGCCCAGCTGAGCTTGCCGATGTCTGACAAATTGCGACTTGCGCTTCGCCTTTCGCTCACGATTCTTCTTGTTGCCGGGGCCGCAGGCGCGGGGTTTTATCTGTGGACTTATTACAAGGTCGAGCCCTGGACCCGCAACGGTCGCCTGCGTGCGGACACACTGCAGATTGCGCCTGACGTCACCGGGCTCGTTACTCAAGTGCTTGTACATGACAACCAGCACGTGCGGGCAGGCGACGTCATGCTGGTCATCGATCCGGAACGCTTTGCGCTCGCCGAGCGCCAGGCAGACGCCGTCGTGCAGGAGCTTGACGTGCAGCTCCGCCAGGCGCGACGGGAAGACGGCAGAAACCGGACGCTTGGCGACGTGGTCAGTGACGAGGTGCGGGAACAGGGGCGTATGAAGGTCGACGCGCTCGAAGCCTCGCGCGCGCGGGCAATGGCCGCGGTGGCCGTCGCCCGGCTCGATGTGGAGCGCACGCGTGTGCGTGCGCCTGTCGATGGCACCGTGTCGAACATCGAGCTTCGCCCCGGTGACTATGCGACCACAGGTCACCCCTTGTTTGCCCTCATCGACGAGGCGTCGCTGCGCGTTGAAGGCTACTTCGAAGAAACCAAGCTGCGGCATATCCATGTCGGAGACTCCGTCGAGCTTGAGCTGATGGGTGACCCGGCGGTTTTCGCAGGCCATGTCGAGAGCATCGCGGGTGGCATAGAAGACCGCGACACGGTCAGCAGTCCGCGCTTGCTCGCCAACGTCAATCCGACATTCAACTGGGTACGCCTTGCCCAGCGCGTACCGGTGCGCGTGACCATCGACCACCCACCGCCGGGCGTGCTGCTCGTTGCGGGACGCACGGTGAGCGTGCGTGTGCGTCCAGCGCCCCCCGCCGTACAGGGTCGTCATCCATGAAGTGGATGATCGTGGCATCTGCGGCCGCCCTCGCCGGGTGTGCTCCGCTTACCGCCGACTACAAGCGACCGCTCGAGGCAAAAGCCAACGCGCCGGTCGCGCTCGGCATTCTTTCGGGCGCCGGTACCTCGGGACATCCCCCTGCGGATCGTTGGTGGGAGAGCTACCGGGACAACCGACTGACAGCCCTGGTCGACGACGCATTGGAGGCAAACACCGACGTGCGCGCCGCTCTTGCGACGCTTGCCCGGGCCGACGCCGGCCTTGATCTGGCCCGCGACAGCCGCCTGCCGCAGCTTTCGTTCCAGGCGCAGGGCGCCTACGCCCGGGATTCTGCGGAAGAGCAACTGACCGCCGGTCCGTTGCCCAACGAGCGCATCTACGGTCTTGGCGCGGCCGTGTCTTATCAGGTCGATCTCTTCGGCCAGGTTTCCCGCAGCATCGAAATGGCCGGCGCCGATCGGGATGCCGCTGCGGCAGCCGTGGCCGCAACCCGGGCGACCATCGCGGCCGAGACGGTCGGCGCATACATCGATATCTGCGCCGCCGGCCGTGAGATGGGTGTCGCCAAAGAAGCCGTGAGGATCGCGGGCGATCAGACCGCGCTCGCACGCCGGCGTGTGGGCGGAGGACGCAGTCCTGCACTCGACGTCAGCCGTTCGGATGCGCAGGAGGGAACGGTCAGGGCGTCCCTTCCACCGCTGGAAGCTCGCCGGACCAACGCGCTGTATCGGCTCGCGGTGCTGACCGGACGCTTTCCTGGCGAAGTGCAGGCGGGCATCGTCGACTGCGTGCAGGAGCCCACCCCGGCGACGCCCATCCCTGTCGGGGATGGCGCGACCCTGCTTCGCCGGCGTCCCGATGTCGCCGCCGCAGAAGCGGTGCTGCATGCGCGGACAGCGGAGCTCGGCGTCGTCACCGCCAACCTCTACCCACGGGTGAGCCTTGGCGCGGCGGGAGCATCGGTTGGCTTGATGAGCCGGGCTTTCGATGACGACACCTACAAGTTTTCGATCGGACCGCTCATCACCTGGCAGTTCCCCAACCGCAGGCGCGCCGACGCGCAAATCAAAGGCGCGAATGCTTCGATCGACGTGGCGCGCGCGCAGTTCGATGGTGTCGTCCTGCGCGCCTTGCGCGAAGTCGAAAGCATCTTGAGCAACTATGCCCGGGACATTGACCGACTCCATGAGCTGGAAGCGGCCCAGGCGTCAGCCGTGCGCTCCGCCGCGCAGGCGCGCGCACTTTTTGAGGGAGGACGGGAAGGATTTCTGACCGTCGTCGATGCAGAGCGGACGCGCATCGCTGTTGACGAACTGGTCGCTGCACAGCGGACCACGATTGCCCGGGACCAGGTAACGCTCTTCCTGGCCCTGGGCGGCGGATGGCCAGACCGCTAGCTCAGCATGGCGGCCGCCGTCTCGACGGGCACATCGATCTGCAACCAATGACCGGCCTGTACCGGATGATAGGTGCCGGTTGGAAGGTGGCGAAGCATGTCCTCTGCGACGCCCGTGTTGAGGTATGGGTCGTTCACGCCCCACACGAGACGCACTGGAACCTTGATCGACGCAAGCTCCGGCAAGCGCGCACTGTTGCTCGCTTCCTCAGCGAGGAGTTGACCCGTCATTTGCGCAAATGCGGGGCCAGAGCTTGGTTGCTCCCGGAAGTTCGCATCGATGAGCGGCCCCAGAAAGGCGTGATAGCGCTCGCGGTGCTCATCGGCGAGGACCTCCTGGAAACGCGCGCGCTGAAACTGGAGTATCCAGGCAAACTGCGCTGGCGAGCGCACGACCGCATCGGTGAGCGCCCGAAGCGCGGGAGAGGCGAAGAATTCGATGAACTCCGGATGACGCATCGTGGCCGACTCGGCATAGAGGCAGTTGAGCAAAACCATGCCGTCGACTCTATCGGGGTAATCGAGCGCAAAGTTCAGTGCCGCCGGGCCCGATGAGTCGTGTGCGACCGGGATGACCCGGCGAAGAGAGAGATGGTCGACGACGGCGGCGAGGTCTTCGACCTGCTGGCGAAAGCTGTACGTTGCGCCAGCGGGCTTATCGGACTCGCCAAAGCCCAGAAAATCGAAGGTGACGACCTGACGCCCTGCGCCCACCAGATGCGGAATGAGATGGTCGTAGATGTGCTGATTGTCCGGAAATCCATGCATCATGACGAAGGCCGGGCCGGCCCCATCGAAATGACGGACCGAGAGCGTTCCACCGGGCCCCGGGACACGCAGCTCGCGGCCCTGTGGCAGTTCAGGATGGGTCGAGGCATGGTTCATGACATTTCTCCGAGCGTTGGACGACTCCGTGATCCTGCCCGCAGGCCAAACGCGTGCAGCACCACACCGTTGCTAGCGTGCGCGGTGAGCCGTCTACCCGGCTAGCACTCAGCCGTCTTTTTGGCACCAAACGCGCGGCGCCTCAGCGGGCACGGCTGATGATGCCGAGCTGGTAGCCAAGCACCGCCGCATGGGTACGGTCCCTTGCACCAAGACGGACAAAAACGCTTTTCAAGTGTGCCTTGACCGTCTCGATGGTGATCCCGAGCTCACGTGCGATCTCCCCGTTGGAGCGACCAAGCCCCACCCTGCGTAGTACATCGACCTCGCGGAGCGTCGGAACCTCATGTCCAGCGCGGCCCCACCGGTCAAGGCCGTGCGACAGACTACCCTCGTGAACACGGGCGATGAGGCACGCAAGGTCCGGGCGTGAGATGCACTTGAATACGCACGCCGAGGCACCCGCCCGTAAGGCAAGGTGCGCATGCAATTTACGTCCTGGGTCGACCAGCGCGATACACCGCGGCCTGTGTCGACCCATGCGTGCCCGGCGAATGACATCCAGGCCGTCGACCTTTGGCATCCGGAGCGGCAAGACGACAATGTCGGGCTCGAGCGAGGTAGCCAGTGCCAGCACTTCTGCGCCGTCGGCCGCCTCACCAACGATCGTCACGCGTTCTGCGTCAGCGACAACGGAGGAAAGGCCACGCCGGATCAGCGGATGGGGGTCGGCGACGAGAACTCGGATGGAAGGAGACAGCATGGACAAATCCGGCAATGACCTGTGAACGTCGTTACGTTGCACGATGCATGGTCAACGTCCTGAGCAGGCTTTTTTGTGTACGAGAGGTGATTTGGGACAAAAGGTTTGCCCGGCGACAAGCGCAACGGGCCATGCGCAGCCCAAAGTCACGCCGACAAACAGCCGTCCCGCCCCAACGAGGAACCCAGCATGCACTCCAATCCGCCGCGTCTACCCCGCCGCCAGTTCCTCAGCGAGGCGACCAAGGTCTCGGTCGCCGCAGCAGGCTTCGCCGCCGGGCTTGCCTCGGGCGTGAACGGTACTGCCAATGCCGCTCCGGCTCCTACCGGGGGCTCACGCCACGCCGCCAATGGAAACTATCTGACGGTCAAGGACGGCACGCGAATCTTCTACCGCGACTGGGGCACCGGCCCCGTGGTGACATTCTCGCATGGCTGGCCCCTGACGGCCGACGCGTGGGATGCACAGATGTTTTATCTGTCGTCGAATGGTTTTCGCGTGATTGCCCACGATCGCCGCGGTCACGGTCGTTCGAGCCAGCCGTGGGACGGAAATGACATGGACACCTACGCCGACGATCTCGCCGCCCTTCTCGACGCCCTGAACGTCAGGGGCGCCACACTCGTTGGACATTCAACCGGCGGCGGTGAGGTGGCACGTTACATCGGCCGGCACGGCACGTCGCGGGTGGCCAAGGCCGTACTCATTTCCGCGGTCCCCCCGCACCTCGCCCAGAGTCCGACGAATCCCGCGGCCGCCCCGATGTCCGTGTTTGACGGGCTTCGGTCCTCGGTGATCGCGAACCGGTCCCAGTTCTTCAAGGACCTCGCAATGCCGTTCTTCGGCTACAACAAGCCGGACGTCAAGCCATCCCAGGGCATCATCGACTCTTTCTGGGCGCAGGGAATGATGGCATCGGTGAAGGCTGCATACGACTGCATCAAAGCCTTTTCCGAAACTGATTTTACCGACGATCTCGCGAAGATGACGGTACCTACCCTGATCATCCAGGGTGACGCCGATCAGATCGTCCCCTTCAACATCTCCGGGGAGCGCCAGGCGAAGATCCTGCCGAAGCCGACGCTGAAGGTGTATCCCGGCGCTCCGCATGGACTGTGTGTGACCGAGGCCGACAAGGTCAACGCCGACCTTCTGGCCTTCTTACGGTCCTGACCCTAAGGCAGGCGCGGCATCGCTCCGCCTGCCGACCACGGTGGTAGACCATGGCTAGCCTTCTCGGTTCTGCCCTGCGCTTACACGGCGGGATGGATCGTTGGCAACGGGTGTCGCTGATCCGCGCCCGTTTGCTTGCACACCGGATGCCCCCGGCTGAGGACGTGTGGAATCTGTTCGACCTTCAGGCGAGTACGCGATTGCCCGTTGTCTGCCTCGAGCACCGGTCACCCGATGGCCTCATCAGCAGCTATGAGAACGGATCGCTCGCATTCTATGGGCACAGTGGTCAACGACTCGCAACGCCTGACCTCTCCGGGACGCACGGACGCCTCGACGACGACGTGCGGACGGTCTTCGGGCTCAGTGGATTCATATGGCTGGCACTCAATGCTCCGTTCATTCTCGCAACCTCCGGGTTCGACCCCCAGGTAGTCGAACCATCCGGGTCGAAGCGACGGGGCCGGCTTTGCGTGCTCTCGCCGGAACCGCTCGGAGGTCGGGCCCGACCGCTGATCGCAGCGTTTGCCTCCAGCGGCCTGCTCCGGGCGCTTCACCAACGAGCCGACGGTGCCGGCGGCCCGGAGACCACTTCCGTTCCGACCGAATATGTCCTCGAACGCGGCCTGCTCGTTGCACGTCGACACCGTATGCGCCTGCGTCGAAGCGGCGAGCAGCCGTCCCACCTCAACCTGATGATCGAAGCAATCACCCTCGGGTGAAACGCTTTAGAGAACCCGGCTTTCCATAGCGATGAGCACGGCCTGCGTTCGGTCCGTCGTATCGAGCGCCCTCAGCACCGCCTGCACCTCGGCATTGATAGAGGACACCGACAGGGCAAGCCTCTCGGCGATGGCACTGTTGGGCAATCCCTCCGCCATCAGGTGAAGCAACGCGCGCTGACGCGCAGACAGTACGGGACGCTTTTGCGGTGCCGCAAACAGAGCCGTTGCACCAGGCGAGAAATAGGAACCACCTGATGCGACGCTGCCGATGGCGGCCGTGACCTGGGTCAATCCGTCGGCGCGGAGAATGGCGCCCGCGACGGATGCGTGCTGCAGAAGGTCGGGCGCAACCGGCGAATTCACGGAGGTGACAATGATGAGCTGCGTTCCCAGCTCCATGGCCTTCTCCGCGATAGCCGCCAGGCCGCCTTCACCATAGATGCCCGCGTCGACAACTGCCATGTCGGCCCGCGTGCCGATGAGCTGAACGATCGCGGCGCCGACGTTCTGCGCTTCGCCAACAACCCTGACCGCGGCCACGTCGAGGCACGCTTCAGCGACACCCCGCCGAAAGAGGGGCTGGCGGTCAACGAGGAGAAGTTTTCTCTGGGGTTTCAAGGTGCAGGCACATCTGCGAACGAGGTCCTGAATCTTCCCCGTCCGCACATGCGCGGTCTTGTCACCGAACGCGCGCCTGCGGGCTCGATGGAAAAACGGGTCGTTTCAGGCAAAAGCGGGTGGGGAGGTCAAGCGGGCCCGCATCCCCTGCCGGAGGATGGGATTACGTCAAGAATATGCCGATTTTGCAAGCCTCGCACGGGCCCAGCGTTAACGGAAACCATGGTGCGTTGCACCGTCGGCAGTACACAAATGGCAAGGTGAGGGATGCCCATGGCGGCAGTGTCCGGGCAACCTTTGCCAGCCAGCCACGGCATCTACGAGGCGTCCTGATGACTGCACGCCCGTGCCTGAAGGCATACAGCGCACCCCTGCGTGGTGCAGGTTTTCTCATGACCCGATCGATACTGATAAACGCAGTTGTCGCCGTCGATGACCCGCTTGTGGCGTTGGTTGAACGCGGCGCATCCATTCAAAGGGCGACTTGCGGGGTGTCGGTTCTTCGTATGAGGGGGGGCGTGTGCGAGCAGCCTGTCGTCTTCAGGCCGCAGGCGAGCTATCTCCTTGTCGTCCCCGCGTTGACAGACGAGGACCTGGGGAAATCCCGGCTCGCAAACCTCGTTGACGGCGGCACGGTCCGCCAGTCCGCAGACGACTGGCTCCTGGCTTACCTTCCGGTTCGCGCCTTCGAATCCATTGCCGGCCGATGGCAGCTCTCGGCGAATCCTGTTACCCCGGGCGTCCATCCCATCGAGGACGACGCCACTGCACGGCATCTATGTCTGACGCTGCTCTGCGCTCCCCGGCCCGAACGCCCCCTCGACGTGCTGTTCAACAATTCCATCGCGAAAGCGCTCCTGGCGCACTTCCTCGATACCTATTGTGCGGCTACGACGCCCAGCGCGATCCTACCTGGCCTCCGGCTCTCGCCATGGCAGCTGCGAATCGCCGAGGAGACGATGCTCGATCGCATCGATCAGCGCCTGCCCATATCGACGGTTGCAGAGCGATGCGGCGTCTCCGTCGTCCATTTCTCACGCGCATTCCGGCGTTCGACGAGCGAAACACCTCATCGCTGGCTCATGCGCCGACGCCTCGAACGCGCTTGCGTGCTGCTTGCCGAAACCAATGACTCCATCACCGACATCGCACTAGCGTGCGGATTTTCCGACCAAAGCCACCTCACGCGCACGTTTTCCATCTTGCTTAACACCACTCCTGCGGTCTGGAGGCAAATGCAGCGACGTCAGCGTCTTCGAGAACCCGATGAGTAACAACACGATAGCCCGCCGTTTTCGCCTTCCGGAGGCACCGACCGTCTCCTCTTACTCCGGGCCAGGAGCGCCGGTCATGATTTCACGCCTTTCTTGCGCTGAAGCAGGGCATGGGGCATTGCGGGCCATCAATCGTGAAGATGCTTATGCACTGCATCTCGTACTCCGCCCGGTTGACGTGGACTTCCGGCTTGGCGGACGGGACGTACCGAACGAAGGAAACGAGGCCGGAGGGCTTTATCTACTTGACCTACAAGCGACGACACTTGTGGATTTTCGATCCGCGTTCGACGTCGTGCGCTTTTACATCACGCGGCAGAGCCTCGATGATCTGGCTGAGGAAGGCAGCCTCGCGCCCGTCGCAGGGCTCATGCGTCCTCCGCTTGGTGCACGTGATGAAATCCTTCATTCGCTCGCCCTCGCGATGCTGCCTGCGCTTGCGCGCCCTGACGAGGCGAACAGCCTGTTCATCGATCACGTCACGCGCGCCTTCCACGCCCACGTCACGCGGACTTACGGTGGCGCGGCAAGGGAATCGGATGGTCGACGGCAGGCGCTTGCATGTTGGCAAGCCCGTGTGGCCACGGAGCTGATGGACTCGCGGCTCGACGGCAAGGTGTCGGTGCGCGATCTCGCCGTCGCCTGCAACCTGTCGATAAGTCACTTTTCGAGGGCGTTCGTGCAGACCTTCGGCATGCCTCCGCACCGTTGGCTCATCGCCCGACGCATTGACCATGCCAAGGCACTTATCCGCAGCGGCTCCCTCCCCCTGGCCCAGATCGCCACGGCATCGGGGTTTGCGACACAGAGCCACTTCACCCGCGTGTTCACCTCGGTTGTAGGAGCATCGCCGAGTCGCTGGGGACGTCTGTCAAATCCCCACGCCGCGCCCGGGCTGCCACGCCGCGGAGTGTGAAACGCCGCCTTCGCATACGCCTTGATGCGATGCGTGCGGTCGACGCTGGCGAACGCGACTCTCCGGACGTCATGGCCGCGCCCTCCGTCTGCGCCGATATTCCGTTTCGTGCGAGCGGGATACTCGGCGTTGTCGTCCGGCCGTAGCGTCGATGACAGACGGACAAATCCAGACGTCCGGACCGTGCGATCGCTCAGCCACTCTGCCAATGACTATTCCGGCAAATAGTTCTCCCTCGTGCTATCCCGCGTTCAGCGCAGCAGCGAGCATGGATTGCCGCCTCCTGCGGTTTGACTGGACACCATCCATGAAACATTCCCACTACTCACGCGTACTACCGTGCCTTGCCATCGCATGCGTCATGGCGACGGGCGTCAGCGCCGGCGATCTCGCTTCGTCTGGCTCCGGGGACGCTCTGCGTGGTCACCCCGATCGTCCGCAGCATCCGGACCTTTCCAGAGTCAACGTCGTGCTCGTCCATGGCGCGTTTGCCGATGGGTCGAGCTGGTCGAAGGTGATTCCCCTCCTGCGCGAGCGTGGGCTGCACGTCGTGGCGGTACAGAACCCCGAATCCTCGCTCGCCGACGACGCCGATGCCGCCACCCGCACCATCAACCAGCAAAGCGGGCCGGTCGTACTGGTCGGACACTCCTGGGCGGGTGCAGTCATCACGCAAGCCGGGATCAACAGGAAGGTCAAGGCGCTGGTGTACGTGTCGGCGTTTGCGCCCGACAAGGGCCAGTCGGTCAACGACATTCTCGCGCCCTACCCGGCGCCCGCCTGGGCCTCGGCGCTCGTCTACGACGAAGGGAACTACATGACGCTCCCGGAGAAGAACATCCTGGAGGACTTCGCTCCGGACCTGCCGAAGAATGACGCGAGGCTCCTTGCGACCATCCAGGTGCCGTGGAACGAGCGCTGTCTCGGTGACAAACTAACCGCGGCGGCTTGGCGCACCAAACCCTCGACGTGGGTGCTGTCCCTCGACGATCGCATCATTCCTGCGGAGCTACAGGAGCAAATGTCGTCGCACATCGGTGCAAAGGTCACCCGAATCCATTCGAGCCACGTATCGCTGCTCAGCCATCCCCGCGAAGTGGCTGAGGCCATCATCGACACAGCCGAGGACGTCGCCGGCCACTAAAGAAAGGCGGGAGAATGAACTCCCGCCTTTTTTCACATCACGGCTTCGGACGCGGGCGCATGAGGTAGGTAAGCGGCCAAAGGGGGCCGACCGGAATGAGCTGGAACTTCATCAGCCCGGCGCGACCCAAGGGCAGCTTCTCGAGCAGCGCATGGGCCTCGTCCGGCGTCTTGACGTTCATGAGGAAGACGACGCCCTCCTCGTCCTGGCGAGCAAACCACTGGTCAATCTTGCCGTCCATTGCAAGCCACGCCGTATCCGAGACCTCCTGCGGGACCATCTGGTCAAGCTGGGCCTTGGTCGGCTGCCTGGTGAAGCTGCCGATGGCCAGGATCCTGGTCGTCGGGACCTTGTCCGTGGCCGCTGAACCGGCTTGATCGGCGGCATGGGCCTCCGGTGTCAAGCACGATGCAACGGCGAGGGCCACCATGCAGCAGAGGCCGACGGTCTTCGACTTTAAATTTTGGGCTGTGATCATGGCTTTGCTCCGCGATGGGTAAAGACAGCATCGACGCACACGCAGCAATCCGATTGAATGGTGCGGTCACAATTGCCCGAATCGCGCCCGGCAATAGACAAACGTCGCGGCGATGCCACCGCAGAGAGCATCGATCCGCTGGCAAGGCTCCTTTGAGCTCCCCCGACGCATCGCTTTGCGCGGTCGATCGTCCCGCGCAGCGCGCGCCAAATTAGTGTCGACGCGGCGTGAACGGGACAAAAGACTCGTGCGCTTCTATCAAGCACTGCGCATGCGCGGAAAACTTTCACCGCGGATTCCCATTCATCGAACAGGTCGTCCGACGTCACGACAGCGCCCGCCCGGCGCCCACAGAGGGATGCGTCATGCCCGGTCTTTCCCGATTCAACTTACTAGCCATGGGCACCGCCCTCTTGCCACTCGTTGCCGCCCTCGCAGCGTGTGGGAGCAAACCAGCAGGCGCCGCCCAAGCCGGGCCTCCTGACGTCGACGTCGCGGTCGTCGGGACCCGGACCGTCACCGACTGGCAGGCATACTCGGGGCGGCTCCAGGCCATCAATCGCATCGACATCCGGGCGCTCGTCCCCGGCACCATCATGGCGGTGTACTTCCGGGATGGGCAGTCGGTGCGCAAAGGCGATGCCCTGTTCCTGATCGATCCGAGGACGTACACGGCGGCCGTCGACCGCGCCACCGCACAACTCGCTGCCGCGCGTGCACGCCAGCGCTTCACCACGCTCGACTATGCGCGGTCGAAAAAACTCCTCGATGGTAACGCCATCTCGAGGCGTGACTTTGACGACCGTGCCAACGCATCGTTCGAAGCGGACGCCAACGTAAAGGCCGCGGAGGCGGCCGTCGAGTCTGCCAAGGTCGATCTTGGCTACACAAAGATCGTCGCACCTGTCGACGGGCGGATGTCGCGCGCCGAGCAGACGGTGGGGAACATCGTATCGGCGGGCTATTCATCGCCGGTGCTCTCGACGCTGGTGTCCATGAATCCGATCTATGCAGGATTCGATGTCGACGAGTCGACCTATCTGCGATACCTGAGCAAAGAAACTCAGAGCGTGCCAGTCCGCATGGGCCTTGCCAGTGACGACGGCTTCCCGCGGACGGGCACCATCGACTCCATCGACAACGAGGTCAGCCACACGGCCGGCACCATCCGTGTGCGTGCCCGCTTCGACAATGCCGACGGTGCGCTTCTTCCGGGGCTTTATACGCGCGTGATGGTCGGAGGAAGCGCGCCACATGCGGCTGTTCTCATCGACGACCGCGCGGTGTCGACGGATCAGGCCAAGAAATTTGTCCTTGTCGTCGACGACAAGCAGCATGCGCAGTATCGCGAGGTCACACTCGGCCCCGTCATCGACGGGTTACGCGTGGTGCAGAACGGCCTGAAGCCAGGCGAGCGGATTGTCGTCAGCGGACTCCAGCGCGTGCATCCTGGCGACCCGGTGAAGCCCAACGCCGTGGCCATGGCCGGTGAATCGACCGTGGCGGACGCGAAATGAACATCTCGCGCTTCTTCATCGACCGGCCCATCTTCGCCGGGGTGCTGTCGACGCTCATCCTGCTCGCTGGCGTCATCGCGATGTTCCAGTTGCCGATCGCGGAATACCCTGAGGTGGTGCCACCCACGGTGGTCGTCAACGCGTCGTATCCTGGCGCGAATCCGAAGGTCATCGCCGACACCGTTGCCGCACCGCTCGAAGAGCAGATCAACGGTGTCGAAGGAATGCTCTACATGCAGTCCCAGGCGAGCACCGATGGCAACATGACGCTGACGGTAACCTTCCGCCTCGGTGTCGACCCGGACAAGGCGCAGCAACTGGTGCAGAACCGGGTCAACCAGGCCCTGCCCCGCCTCCCGCCCGACGTCCAGCTTCTCGGCACGACGACGCTAAAGGCGTCTCCGACGCTGACGATGGTCGTCCACCTCATCTCGCCGGATGCACGGTACGACCAGACGTATCTGCGCAACTACGCTCTCATCAACGTCAAGGAGCGGCTCGAGCGTATCAATGGCGTCGGCCAGGTGGTGCCCAAGGGGTCCGGCGACTATGCCATGCGCGTGTGGCTCGACCCGGCCAGGCTTGCCGAGCGCAAACTGACAACGTCGGACGTGACCAATGCGATCCGCGAACAGAACCTTGCCGTCGCCGCGGGTGTCATCGGCGGCTCTCCGCAAACCACCGAGGTCCCACTGCAGCTGTCCATCAACACCCAGGGGCGGCTGCAGAGCGAAGAAGAGTTCGGGAACATCATCCTCAAAAGCGAGCGCGGCGCCGTCACGCATCTCAGGGACGTCGCCCGCATTGAGCTCGGTGCTGCAGAATTCGGTTCGCGCGCGTTGCTCGACAACAAACAGGCGGCGTCCATGTGGATATTCCAGCTGCCCGGGGCCAATTCGCTGCAGGTCTCCCATGATGTCCGGGAAGCGATGGCGGATCTGCGGAAAGACATGCCGCCCGGCGTCGATTACAGCATCGTGTATGACCCGACGCTGTTTGTGCGCTCGAGCATCGACGCGGTCATCCACACGCTCATTGAAGCCATCGCGCTCGTCGTGCTCGTGGTCATCGTGTTCCTCCAGACCTGGCGGGCGTCGCTCATTCCGCTTCTTGCCGTACCGGTGTCCATTGTCGGCACGTTCTCGCTGCTCTTGCTGCTTGGCTATTCCATCAACGCCCTGTCGCTCTTCGGTATGGTGCTGGCCATCGGCATCGTGGTCGACGATGCCATCGTCGTGGTCGAAAACGTCGAGCGCAACATCGAGTCCGGGCTGTCGGCGCGGGATGCGACCTACCAGGCGATGAGCGAGGTCAGTGGGCCCATCGTCGCCATTGCGCTGACCCTCGTTGCGGTATTCGTCCCCCTTGCATTCATGAGCGGCCTGACCGGTCAGTTCTACAAGCAGTTTGCCATCACGATCGCCATCTCGACGGTCATCTCCGCCTTCAATTCCCTGACGCTCTCACCCGCGCTGTCTGCTCTGCTGCTCAAGGGACGCGACGAACCGAAAGACTGGCTCGCGCGGGGCATCGACCGGGTGTTCGGGCGCTTCTTTGCAGGTTTCAACCGGTTGTTCAACCGGGGGTCGGACCGCTATGGCCACGGGGTCGCCCGGGTCATCAACCGCAAGGGCGGCATGCTGGTGGTCTACGCTGTCCTTGTCGGGCTAACCCTCTTCCTCGGACACATCGTCCCGGGTGGGTTCATCCCTGCGCAGGACAAGGAGTACCTGATTTCGGTAGCGCAACTGCCCAATGGCGCGTCGCTCGACCGGACAGAAGCGGTGGTACGGGAGATGGGTGCCATCGCGATGAAGCAGCCCGGCGTGGCCCATGCCGTGCAACACCCGGGCCTGTCCATCAACGGATTCGTCAATTCATCCAACGCCGTTGTCATGTTCCTCTCACTCAAGCCGTTCGATGAACGCGATGGACCCGGGGAATCGGCCGGGGAGATCGCCATGGCCCTCAACCAGAAATACGGCGCGATCAAGGGCGCGTATATCGCGGTGTTTCCCCCGCCGCCCATCCTGGGTCTCGGATTTCTGGGCGGATTCAAGCTGCAGATTGAAGACCGAGGGGCACAGGGGTACGGCGCGCTCAACGAGGCCACGAAGGCATTCCTCGCCAAGGCAGCCAAGACGCCCGAGCTCGGGCCCGGTTTTACCAGCTATCAGATCGATGTCCCCCAGCTCAAAGTCGACCTCGATCGTGAAAACGCCAAGCAGCTCGGCGTGCAGGTCACCGATGTCTTCAACACCATGCAGGTCTACCTCGGATCTCAGTACGTCAATGACTTCAACCGCTTCGGACGCGTCTTCCAGGTCCGCGTGCAGGCCGACTCCCCGTTTCGCGCCCATGCAGAGGACATCGGCCTCCTCAAGACGCGAAACGACGCCGGCGAGATGATTCCGCTCTCCTCGCTCGTCAAGGTCTCGACCACCTTCGGGCCCGAAACGGTGGTGCGCTACAACGGGTATCTGGCCGCCGACATCAACGGGGGTCCTGCTCCCGGATACTCATCCGGCCAGGCGCAGGCGGCGGTGGAGCGGATAGCAGCCGAAACACTGCCGCGTGGCTTCAAGCTCGAATGGACGGACCTGACCTACCAGCAAATCATCGCTGGCAATGCGTCGCTGCTCGTCTTTCCCATCAGTCTGCTCCTTGTCTATCTGACGCTCGCGGCACTGTACGAAAGCCTTACGCTGCCCCTTGCCGTCATCCTCATCGTACCGATGAGCATCCTCTGTGCGCTGGCCGGCGTGTGGCTCAACCATGGTGACAACAACATCTTTACCCAGGTGGGCTTCATGGTGCTGGTGGGCCTGGCGTCGAAGAACGCCATTCTCATCGTCGAGTTTGCCCGTGAACTCGAGATGCAGGGCCGGGGCATCGTCGACGCCGCCATCGAGGCAAGCCGCCTGCGACTGCGCCCGATCCTGATGACTTCCATTGCCTTCATCATGGGTGTCCTGCCGCTCGTCCTCTCCTCCGGCGCGGGATCGGAGATGCGACACGCCATGGGCATCGCAGTGTTCTTCGGCATGCTGGGCGTCACCTTCTTTGGTTTGCTGCTGACACCCGTGTTCTACGTGCTCTTGCGCATCCTGGCCGGCCGCAAGCCACTGCTCGACAAGCACGGCCACAATGCGCGGGTCATCGGCATCGACGATGCTGCCCCGGGGGGTGCGTGATGAAAAGATCGGTCGTGGCGCTTGTCGCGCCCCTCATCCTTACCGTTGCCGGATGCTCGCTTGCCCCGACGTACAGAGTGCCCGATGTGCCCACGGCAACGGCCTTCCGGGAAACGCTTCCCGGTCAGGACGGAACGAAGTGGCAGGAGGCCGTCCCGGCGGAGGCCATGACACGCGGGCAGTGGTGGACGGTCTTCGGTGACGCACGACTCGATGCACTCGAGGAGTCGGCACAGCGCGCGAACCAGGACCTCGCGGCCGCCGCCGCGCGGCTCCGCCAGGCGCGCGCACTCGAACAGGTGGCCGACGCCGCGCGCTGGCCGGGAGTCGATGCAGGCTTCGGCCCAACCCGGCAGCAAAATGCACCCGGCTCGCTCGGGGTGCCCCAGACCGCACCGAGACCCGGTGCGCAGACGGTCTGGCGCGCGCAGGGCACGGTATCTTACGAAGTCGACCTTTTCGGACGCGTGGCGTCCACCGTCCACGCCGCACGGGCGGACACGCAAGAGAGCGAAGCGCTGTTCCGTTCGGTGCAACTCGCCTTGCAGGCCGACGTGGCGCAACGGTACTTCGCCATCCGTGAACTCGATGCCGAAACGGCTGTTTTCCGTCGCGCGGTTGAACTGCGCACCGACGCGCTGACCTTCGCGCAGCATCGCATGGAGGCGGGTGACATCAGCGGGCTTGAGCTTGCGCAGGCCGAAGCCGAGCTTGCATCGGCGCAGTCGGATGCCATGACAGTCGACCGACAGCGCGCCAACGCCGAGCATGCGCTCGCCGTATTGCTCGGCGACTCGCCGTCGACCTACACCTTTGCCGCGGCCCCTCTCGAGCCGGTGACGGTCTTCGTGCCGCCTGGCCTTCCTTCGACACTCCTCGAGCGCCGGCCGGACGTGGCAGCGGCCGAGCGTGCGATGGCTGCCGAGAATGCACGCATCGGCATTGCCCGCGCCGCCTGGTTTCCGTCCCTCGTCCTGACCGGCGCAGGGGGATATGAGTCGGGCAATTTCACGGATCTCTTCAAGTGGTCGAGTCGCACCTTCCTGCTCGGGCCACTGGTCGGCACGTCGCTGACGCTCCCCATCATTGACGGCGGCGTCAGACGAGGGAACGTGGCCAATGCCCATGCACGGTTCGAGGAAAGCGCGGCCAGGTATCACCAACAGGTCCTCGTGGCGTTCCAGGAGGTGGAGGACAACCTCTCGACGCTGCGGATCCTCGCTCAGCAGACGAAGGTCCAGGGGCGGGAGGTCGACGCGTCGGCCCGCGCGACGAACCTGTCGAAAATGCAGTACGACGATGGGTCGGTCGCCTATCTCACGTTCCTTGACGCCGAGCGGACGGAACTGCAGGCACGGCTCATTGCCGTTCGCCTCCAGGGCAGCAACGCGGCGGCATCCGTAAACCTCATCCGAGCCCTTGGCGGCGGGTGGGACGGTTTTCCGGTCGCGACGGCCGTCGCCTCCAGCAGCCCGGTTTCAGATCACGCAGGAGATACACCATGACCGACACGTCGCTTGGCGACATCCTCCGCGCCACGCAGGCGTGCAAGACCGAAGACTGCCTGCGCGAACTGGAGCGAACCGCCCTTGGGCGCGGTCCGACCGCCGAACACGATCTGGGCCTGGTGCGGGATTTCTTCGACCAGGCCAAAACGTACTTCACCAGCCGCATTCTCGCGCGCGCGGATATCAAGCCCGTCGTCATCGGCAATGGGCAGAACATGACGGTGTCTCTCATCCTCCAGACCTTCCGCTGGCACGCCGAGTACGACATCCGCAGTCCGATGCATCCGTACAACGGCGTGTGGCGACCGTTCGAAACCTGGTGCGCGGACAACGGGCTTGCGCCGGAGCTGTTCCGGTGCAAGGACTCCAAGGGACGCGAGCACTGGTACGTGCTTCGCGTCCACCCTGCCCCGGTTGCCGGCGTACCCGACTGACTCCCTACGCGCCGGGGGTCACTCGCGGGACAAACATCGCCGCATGCTTTCGGATGAACGTCTCGACCGTCATCGGCTTTGTTCCGGTCAAGAGTTCGACATCGGCGCTGTAGCGATCGTACCGGTCGTCCTGATGAAGGCGTGCCATGGTCTCCACGTGGCTCAGCGCATGCGGTGCCAGTCCCATGGCAACAAGCTGGCCCTTCCAGGCCTCGAGTGGCACATTGGCATACTCGATCGTGCGGCCAAGTGCAGCCGAAAACCCTGCCGCGATCGCATGCATGTCCTGGGAGACCGGTCCCGTCAGGTGATAGGTGCGGCCGATATGCGGACCGGGATCGGCCGCGACTGCGGCGATGGCGCGCGCGACGTCCTGTGCGGCAATGGCGGAATTCTTTCCTGCGCCGAATGGCGCCATCAGCTTGCCCGTGGCTGCCGTACTCCCCGCGGCCATGAGAAAAAGGCTCTCCATGAAGGCGGTCGGTCGCATCTCGACGACCGGCATCCCGGACCATTCGAGAACCTGCTCAAAGAGCCAGTGCTGGCGCTGCTGGGGGCTGGCCGTGGAATGATGGATGTCCATCTCCTTGACGGTCATCTGCGAGAGGTTGATGAACGCATCGACCTTGTGGTGACGGGCGACGACAGCGAAGTTCGTGGCAGCCTCCAGGTAGGTCTCGGCGACGGACATGCCAAAACACACGGTGCCGCACCCGTCGATCGCGCGGTGAGTGGCGTGGAGATCACGAAGGTCGCCGACGACGACCTCCGCACCGATGTCCCGGAGGTGCTGCGCGCGCTCGTCGTCGACCCGCACCTGGGCGCGGACTTTGAGTCCCCGGTCAAGGAGAAGTCCGGTAACAAGCCGGCCGACGCCGCCGATGCGACCGGCGGCGCCGGTGACGAGGATGGGTTTCTCAGTCATGAGCGATTACCGGCAAGGGTCAGGCGAGCATGAGGCGTGCAACGTCGGCAGGGAGGTCGAGTTGCAGCCAGTGGCCCGCAGGAAGGGTGTGGAGTGTGGCGTTGGGGAGGTAGGGCAACAAGTCGTTGGCCACCCCAGGATTGAGGTACGGGTCGAATTCGCCCCAGATGAGCTTCACCGGAACGGTGAGCGTCGAGAGGCGCGCGATTTGCGCCGTGTTCTTGCCTACCTCCGGAAGTAGCCCGGCGGCCAGCTGGCGGAACGCTTCACGAGCGTGATGCTCACCGGTGAAGTTCTCGATAATGATGGACGCCGTCGTGTCGAACGCCGCGCGCCGGGCTTCGGGTAGCGCAGTGCGGAACATGTCCTGCTGGAAGCGGAGCAACCAGCCAAACTGCGCGGGGTCGTTGAGAATGGCATAGCTGAGTGGATCGAGATTGGCGCTGGCGAAGAGCATGACCAGCTCCGGCACGCGGATGTTGGATCCTGCCGCGTAGAGGCTGTTGAGCATGCAGACGGCGCTCACCTTGTCCGGATGTTCAAGGGCGAAGTTGAGCGCGGCCGGACCCGATGCGTCATGGGCAACCGGCACGATCTTCGCGAGCCCCAGGGCCATGACGACAGAAGCCAGGTCGTCTCGCTGCTGGTCGAACGTGTACGTGGCTCCCGGTGTCCGCGACGACTGGCCAAAGCCCCGGAAGTCGAACACCACGACGCGCCGTCCGGCAGCGACAAGGTGCGGCACGAGTGCATCGTAGATGTGGTGGTTGTCGGGAAAGCCGTGCATGAGGACGAAGGCATCGCCCTTGCCTGCGTGGTCCCGGACGAAAACCTCACCATCGCCGGAAGGGACGCGATGCTCGGTGAAAGCAGAAGATGTCATGGACATGGGATGGACCTTCGATGGGAACGTGGGTGATGTGCACGGAAGAACTGGCACGGTTGTAGTATGGTCATCATATGTGTACTGCAAGCAGGCTTTTCTTGGTTCTTGCCGAACGCAGCGCCGCCGCAGTTTTTCCCGCCCATCCCTGAGGAGACTTTCCGTGATAAAGCATGTGTTCTTTTCCGTTGCGAATGTCGAAGCCTCTTTCGCCTTCTACAAGCCGGTGCTCGCAGCGCTCAAGGCTGCCCCCCTCATGGAGGTGCCCGATGGCGACACCGGCAAGCTTGCCGCCGTCGGTTTTGGGGACGAGACCGGCCCGTATTTCTGGGTCGGTAAGTCGGCCAACGCTCCCGGGTACTGCCACGTTGCGTTCTCCGCCGCATCGCGTGAGGAAGTCCGGGCATTCTTCGATGCCGCAATCAACGCCGGGGGGAAGGACAACGGCGCGCCGGGCCCGCGTCCGAAGTACCACCCGGACTATTACGCCGCCTTTGTGCTCGACCCGGACGGCAACAACATCGAGGCCGCCTTCGTCGGTCCGGAAGGTTGAGCCATTCGGCGGGGAGCACGCTCCCCGCCTGGTCCATCTCCGGTGTGAGAAGCGCCGTGTCCACGCCCTCCGGCACCATGCGCACCACCAGCAGCCAGCTTGCAACCGCACCGAGCGCGGCGATGCATGCTGCAGCCGCAAGGACGAGCTCGATTCACGAGGCGAAACCGCTGGCGCGACGGGGGCCCGGCCATTGTCGTCAGGCCGCGTTTACGCGCAGCGCTCGCGGCTCGACAATGGTGTCGACCTTGCCCGTACCGACGTCGTAGACCAGTCCGGAGACGAGAAATCCACCAGGAAGAGCGGCAATCGACTGCAGCTCTGCGACATCCTTCTTGACGGCTGCAAACGGGTCGTCGATGGACATGTCGGCCAGGTCATCGACGGTCTTTCCAAGATGCTTTGCGAGAAGCGCAGGAGCGTGCTCGTAGCAGCCGATGATCCCGCAGTCGGTGTGGTGGAGGACGACAAGATTCCATCCATCCCCAATGTCCTTGCCCTTGGACTGCGCCACCGTGCGCAAAATGGCCATCGTCTCGAGGAGAGGTGCATTGATGCGGCCGCCGACGTTCCTGATGACAACCGCCTCGCCGGGCTGGAGGTCGAAGATGTCGGCTGGGTCAACGCGCGGGTCGACGCACCCGATGATGACCGTCTGCCTCGAGGGAAGCATCCTGAGACCGTCGACAAAGCCCTGTTCGGCAAAGTCGGCATTGCGTTCGAGCAGGGTATGGAAAAATTCCATGGGGGGCCTCCGGTGGCGACGAAATACGTCCCATCATCCGGCCGTGCCCGCAGGCGGGCTTGTCGCATCAGGCATCTTTTGCCCAAAAAGCCCTAGCCGCCCGACCGCCAGTCCTCATGGCCTTCAAGTTGCGCGCAGATAAAATCGACGAACGCTCGCGCTGCGAGGCGCGTTGCACGGCCCAACGGAAAGTAGGCGTGAACCGGGATCTGGGCCATCGTCCAGTCGGGAAGCAATGCGACGAGTTGTCCGGCCCGGATTTCATCCCGGCACGCCCATGACGTTGTCGAGGTAAGGCCGAGCCCACCGGTTGCGGCCGCGAGCGCTCCGGCCGTGTCGTTGGATGAGATGTCGGCGTGGATTTCAACCTCGGCGACGCCGCCCTCGCGCTCGAATCGCCATGAGGTTGCCTGCATTGCAGCGGGCCCCCCGACAATACGGTGGCGCGGGATGTCCTCGGGCCGCTCCGGTTTGCCGTGAGAGGCGATGTAGTCGGGCGACGCGACAACGACTCGCTGCATGCGGCCAATGAGCCGAGCGGTGCCTGCGGCATCCGGCAGCGTGCCCACGCGGATGCCGACATCGACCGCCTCGCGGACCATGTCCTGCCACTTGTCGTCGAGGAGCAGCTCGATGTGCAGCTGAGGATGTCGTTCAGCGAACGCGCGAAGTCGCGGGATGACGACCCTGAGCGCCATGGTCGAGGGCATGCCAATCCTCAGAACGCCTCGCAACTCTCCGGTTTCCCGCACCGAGTTTTCCGCATCCTCGATGGCAGCGAGGATGGGCTCCATACGGGCGAGAAATTCCAGCCCGGCCTCTGTCGGCTGGACCGCACGGGTGGTACGGGACAGCAAACGGGCGCCGAGGCCCGCTTCGAGGTCGGCAATCATGCGCGAGACCTGTGACTGGGCAAGCCCTGCTTCGCGCGCGGCAGCCGAGAAGCTCCCGAGGCGGGCGACGCGGGTGTAGAGGCGAAGCGTGAGGATGTCTTTCACGGTGGCAGGCCGACCTTCGTGACCATCGATGCTGGAGAAGGATAAGTCTTAGAGGCTTTCATGGGCTACCGGCAAGAGTGCGACGGGTCGATAGTTTCATCACCGAAACGCAACCGCTACACCGCACGGTGCAGCAACCACTCCAAGGAAACCCCGTCATGTCCAAGAATGTCCTCATCGCTGGCGCCACCGGTGACACCGGTCGCGCTGCTGTCCGTGAATCGCTCGCCCTCGGCCTGAACGTCCGCGCCATGGTCCGCAAGCAGGATGCTCGATCCGATGCGCTCAAGGCGCAGGGTGCGGAGATCGTCATTGGGGATCTCAATGACATCAATTCCATCCGGAGCGCCATGCAAGGGATGGACGCCGGTTACTTCGTCTGGCCGGTGGCCGATGGCCTGATCACGGCAACCGTCAACTTTGCCCAGGCGGCGAACGAAGCTGGTCTCAAGTACATCGTCAATCTCTCGCAACGGTCCGCCGACCGCGAGTCGACCTCCAACTCATGCCGCGACACCTACATCAGCGAGCAGGTATTCAACTGGTCGGGCGTCCCGGTCATCCATCTGCGTCCGACGTACTTCCTCGAATGGCTCTTGTATCCTTGGTCGCTGCCGTACCTGCAGGCCGGTGTGCTTCGCATCCCCGCAGGCAAGGGGCGCCATTCGCCGATCGCCGCTGACGACCAGGGCCGCGCCATTGCCTCCCTGCTCAAGGACCCGCGCGACTACCTCGGCCAGATCGTGCCGCTGTCGGGCCCGGTCGAGATGGATCATGAGCAGATGGCCCGGGAACTCTCCGAGGCACTGGGCCGCCCCATCGTTTACCAGGATCTGCCGATTGCCGAGTACATCGACTCCCTCGGCCAGATGGGTGTGCCGCAGTACGTGCTCCAGCATTTCACGGGCGCCATGGCGGATTACCAGCACGGACACATGTCCGGCGCGGACAACAACGTCGAACTCATTACCGGCAAGCGCTCGATGACGGTAGGTGAATTCGCCCGCCTGCACGCCGACCGTCTCAACGGAAAGTAAGTCGCTGCCCGACGGAGCCATGCCGTGGTCAGCAACGACTGCAGCGCCCTTATCGCCGCCGCGCATGCCGGGCATGGCCCCCTTTTTCGTCGCCGAACTTCCTGTCACGCCCTCCCCGTCTGCTTTAACGCCCCCATCCAGGACAGACCATGGACCTTCTTGAAACCCTCCGTCAGCGCAACAGTGATTTCTCCGAAACCGGCTTTACCGCCGGCATGAAGATGATGCCCTCGCTGAAAACCCTCATCGTCGGCTGCCTCGATCCGAGGGTCGATCCGATGGACATTCTCCAGCTCAAGCCTGGTGAGGCAGCCATCGTCCGCAACGTCGGCGGACGCGTGGGCCCTGCTTTCTTCGAGACCGTCGGAATGCTTCGCGCCCTTTCGCGGTCGCGGGGCAACGAACTCGGCCCGGGCTGGAACGTGGTGGTCCTGCATCATACGGATTGCGGCATCAATGGCTGCGTCCACGAAGCACCGGATCTCGTCGCCCATTACATGGGTGTGCAAGAGCAGGACCTCGAGCGTCTTTCGATCACGGATCCATACCGTTCGGTCGAAGTCGATGTGGCTGCCCTGCGGGCCCGTGACGATTTCCCCGCGAGCGCTACCGTCACGGGTATGGTCTATGACGTCGCCACCGGAAGGGTCGAGGTCGTTGTCCCGCCGTCCCAGGCTCGCAGCGAGAAATAAGCCAGTTTTGCCTGTTTGACTCATTGCCCGGTTTTTTGTGACGTGTATGGCGGACGCAACGAAGGAAGGACGCGCACGATGCGCGCGCCTTCCATCAGACAGGACATTGCATGAAGACCGACATACGACGCAGCAGGGATCTCGTGCTCCCAGCCATGCTGGGTTTGCTTTTCGCAAACGCCGCCTTCGCCAATAGTCCGCCGGTCGATACCTCGACCATCAGGGGCAAGGTTATGGTCGGCTATCAGGGATGGTTCCGCTGCCCGGGCGACGGCTCGCCCGCCAACAACTGGCTGCACTGGTCGGACTCCGAGCCACGGACCGACCACTTTTATCCGCCAAGCTATCCGGACGTCACCGACTTCGGGGACGGCCCGGCCCGTTGCGTGAATCCGTACATGACCGTGCAGGGAGGTCCGGCATACCTGTTCTCCTCCTACCCCCAACAGACTGCCGATGTGCATTTCCGCTGGATGAGGGAGTACAACATCGACGGGGCACTCATGCAGCGCTTCATCGGCGAAACCGCCGGCTACCGCGAGGAGGACGAAGCCATCTTCCGACATGCCATGAAGGCCGCCGAGGAAAACGGGCGTTCGTTTGCCATCGAATACGACCTGTCGCACGGCGACATTACCGTCAACGGACAACAGATTCCGTATTACTCGCAAAGCGACGATGTGATCCTGAGCGACATCACCAGCGATTGGCTGCATCTGGTCAATGATGTTCACCTGACCGACAGCCCCGCTTATCAGCGCGAGGCGGGCAAACCCCTTGTGTCCATCTGGGGTCTTGGCATGGTCGGCGCTGGCGGCAAACCCCAGCGCCCCGAGCTTGTCCATAAACTCATTCAGTGGTTCAAGACCGTCGCGCACGCCGAAGTGATGGGCGGGACCGGCGAGGAATGGCGCGACATCACGGAGCCGGGCTGGAAAGAGGTTCTCTCCGAACTCGATGTCATTCAGCCGTGGACGGTCGGCGTCATCGACAGCAAGCCGGCGCCCAATGGCGTGGAAGGATGGCGCACGCGAAACCTTCTCCCGGACATCGCGCAGACCAACGCCAACGGCCAGCTCCTCATGCCGGTCATGATACCTGGCAGCGCGGGGCGCCTTGACCACGTCGCGCTCGACACGGGAACGGAGCGAAACGGCGGCGAGCTGCTTTGGCAGGAGGTCAAGGCCGTCCACGAAGCCGGCGCAGTGTTCGTAAAGGTGGCCATGTTCGATGAGATCAATGAAGGCACACAGCTCATCAAGACATCGCCGAGTGCGAAAACGTCGCCCGACCAGATGAACTGGGTCAACCTCGACGCCGACGGCTACAAACTGCCGTCGGATTGGTATTTGCGCCTGATGTACGAAGCCGGACGCGTTTTTCACGGCGAGGTGGAACCGTCGGAAACGGTGCCTACCGACCCTGGTCCGCTCGATCCCGCGCCGAGTTGTGGCGTTCTTCACGCCAACGAGTCAGTCACCCCTGCCCGACCACTGACCTCCTGCAGCGGGCTTGTGTCACTGAAGGTCGCAGACGACGGCGAGGTCGCCGTGTGGCGAGGCACAACGTCGCTTTATGCTGCCGGGACAAAGGGCATCGTCCCTGGCGCGGTCGGCATGCAGGGCGACGGCAACTTCGTTGTTTATGACGTCAAGGGCGTGCCGCGCTGGGCTACCGGCACCGCCGGCCATCCGGGTGCCTATTTCAATGTGCGAAACGACGGCACCGCGCAGGTCGTCAGCGGCTCGACGGTGCTCTGGCAATACCGACCCTGAGGTGAAAGGGCGCGCAGAGGTCTGCGCGCCCTCATGGGGCTTGCGGCGCCGGAGCCATCGCGGCCGACCGTCCTACCGGTTCGGACGTCATCTTTCAGGAAAAGGATTCCGCCAGCCGGGCCTCACCGATGGTCTTGCTCAGGCGTCTGTCTGGAGACGCAAACAGGGTCTACGGGGATAGTCGCAAAAAGATAAGCCACCGGCTGTTTCCGGCAAACCGGACACTTGCAGTCAAGCATCCACGGGCGCGCCATCGGACCATGCGTGATTGCTTCCCCTTTCCTTCCCTGCCAGGACCATCATGATTGACTTGTTTGGCGATCGCACCGGCAATTGCCTCCGCGTCGCTGTCACTTTCGAAGAAGCGGGCATCCACTACCGTCGCGTGCGCGTCACCCTCGAGCGCGGCGAGCAATACGGGAGCGAATATCTCGTCCTCAACCCGACCGGAAAAGTGCCGACGATGGTTGATCACGACGGCGAGACGTTTGTCCTTTCCCAGTCCATCGCCATCATGCTTTGGGCGTCAAGCCAGAGTACCCAGCCGCTGATGCCGCCGGCAGGCTCGCGTGCTTATGCCATGTGTCTCGAGCGGTTGATGATGGTGGCCACGGATATCATCAGCTTTGCGCAGGCCGCCTTCATGCTTCGCCGGACCGGCGAACATTCGGGTGCGAATCATCTCGATGGCATCGTCCATGACCGCCTCGACTGGCTTGAAGACGCCCTCGAAGAATCGACTTACGTAGCGGGGGAGATGTATACACTTGCCGACATCGCCGCGGTCGTCTTCGTGGCCGGTCTTCGCGGTGATGCTCATTGGGCTGCGCGCCCCCGGCTTTCGAAATGGTTTGCGCACCTCTCGTCGCGCCCGGCGATTGCCAAGGGCCTGCGAGCCTTCGACCCGGTTGAAGCCTAACGGCCCACGCGGATACCGCCTCAGTTGAGGCGATCTCCGAACGCGTTTGCACGCTGGCTGGGTCCGAAGATAACGCGCTCTGTCATCTCGCGTCCGCGGGACAATGCCTGGCGAATCGCTTCTGCCTGGGCAAGAAGCGATTCGAACACCACCGCTTCCCACGCGCCGCGTGCGCCCATGTCAGACCATGGCCGTCCCAGTGCATCGACGGGATCGAGTGCCATCAGCCGGCCGCCCTCATTGATGACCGCAATGAACGCCATCGCGCTTGTATGTCCCTGGCCCAGGGCGCCGACGACCAGTCCTTGACCGTTGATGACGAACTGGACCGCGTCGGACGGCGGCCCGCTCTGGAGGAACGGCACACGACGGATCTGACGCCGCCGCTCGGATCGCTGCCTGAGCTCATCGCGCCGCGCGTTTGTCCGACGCACCTCAGGCACCATGTCGTACGCAAGTTCCTCGCGCACGAACGACCATCGAAAAAGCTCGTCACGAAACGCCACCCCACCTGCATGATGTCTTTCAGCAAGCATCGAGCGCCACGGGCGGGCATCGGTGGCGTACAGGTCATTGAGCTTGCGTTGGATCGAATGACGAGAAACGCCGAGATAGCACGCAACGACAACCGCCGCGACATAGACGTCGGGTTTCACATCGGCGAACAGTGCCTGAAAGGAGCTATGCGACAGAAGTACGTCGTGCCCCGCTTCTTCGGTGCCCGGCACCATTGCCGTTTCGGCTCGCACGGGTGCGACCGGCCGATGCTTTGTGTCGAGCCCATAAAGCTCGCGGATGGTCACATTTTTCGTGTGCCACTGTGTGGGCCGACCTGCAGCCATGGAGTCTCCCGTCGATTTTTTTCCGCAGAGCGGAAAGCCAGGCTAATCGTCATGGCAAGCGCGGGCGGGCGCTAGAACAAACATCGCTGGATGTCCCAAAACCATCAGACGGCGACAACAGCGGTTGCTATCAGGACAATCGGTTTCGTTGATCCAAGTGCACCGATTGCAGCTCGGCCATACTGGCGCCGAGTCCGCAACGTCCAGGAGGTCATCATGGATGCCAGCGACGCCAGAGCCCGTGCCGGGCACTCTTTCGCGATGCGCGACGCCATCCGGCGCATCGGGATGCCATGGTATCTACCGCACCCTTACGACGAGCTGTCGCGACGCAGGCTCGAACGTGCGGCGCGGTCACTGGCCGGGCGAATCGAACCGGACCCCCGTCGTGTCGATGCCTGGTGGCGCGAGGAGACCATCGCGGCGCTCGATCATCTGACCGCTGCCGAGCTTTGCGCGCGAGGAAGGGTCGTTGACCTTCAGGCCTTCCTCCTCGACGTGGCGCGGGCCGAGACAAGCCCGGCATCTCCAGGGGACGGTTGACGAACGTCGTTTCCCGCTAGACGGCCGGATCGTCGCTGCGTGCCGTTTCCTCGCCCGTTCCCGACAGGTCGGCGACCAGATGGTCCACCATCGCCCGCGCAGCCGACCGCGTCGCGCGCCCTGACGGAAAGTAGGCATGGACGGCGGCCGGCGTTGTTTTCCATTCGGGGAAAAGCCGAACCAGTCGTCCCTCGTCGAGCTCGCGGCTGCATGCCCAAAGCACCGTCGAGCAAATCCCCATGCCTGCGAGTGTCGCGGCGATGACACCTTCGTTTTCGTTCGTCGAGAACATCGCGTCGACCTGTGGATGGACCGTTTCACCGTCTTTCTCAAAGACCCATCCGGTCGGAACGTTGGATGCGGGCCCGGCAACGATGCGGTGGCCCGTGAGAGCCTGAGGATCGTGCGGTATCCCCGCCGAAGCGAGGTACGCGGGCGCAGCAACGACGACCCGCGGCACGGTGGCGATCTGACGCGCCGTGGCGCCGGAATCGGCGAGGCGCCCGAACCGGATGGCGACATCGACCGCATCCCGCACAAGATCCTGGCGACGATCGTCGAGGGTCATGTTGACCTGAAGCAAGGGATGGCGGGCAAAGAAGGGTGCGAGACGAGGGATGATCTCCCGGACTGCCACCGAGGTAGGCGCGCTGACCCGGAGGACGCCTCGCAGCTCACCTCCGTCCCGAATCGCCAGCTCGGCTTCGTCGAGTGCGAGAAGAATGGGTTCGATGCTGGCCAGGAAGGCAGCCCCCGTATCCGTGGGCACCACGGCGCGCGTGGTCCGAAGCAGAAGCCTCGCCCCGAGCTCGGATTCGAGCTCGGCTATCATCCGCGACGCCTGCGACTGGGACATCCCGCAGTCGCGTGCCGCGGCCGAAAAGCTGCCGAGCCGGGCGACGCGGGTGAACAGACGAAGCGTCGGGAAGTCTTTGCTGCGCTCGCCCACGGGTGTCTCCTCGAAGATGGAAGGGAGCGGTATGCCAACGTCTTCCGCGCCTGTCTTGAATCTTGCCGGATCGTTACCGGCCGGCGCCGCACTTGCACGCCTTGCATAAGTGTTAGCACGCCAGCGTGGCTACCGGGCAACCGGGCAGCGGCATAGCCTTTGCGCATCTCAGCTTTTCGTCCGGATGCCTCGTGCCCGGCAAAGGAACAAGCCATGGCTCAGCATGATGTCCTCTTCACCCCCGTCAGGCTCGGTGCCCTGGCCTTGCCTAATCGTCTCGTGATGCCGGCCATGATGCGCATGCGAGCCATCGGCGGCGTTCCACATCCGGCTACGGCGGAATACTACGCGCAACGCGCGGCCGCCGGCCTCATCATCGCCGAGGCCACCGCCGTGTCGATCGATGGCGCGGGATATCCCGGCATGGCCGGTATCTACACCGCCCGCCAGGTAGCCGCGTGGCGCGCAGTGACGGACGCCGTGCACGATGAAGGCGGGCGAATCGTTCTACAACTCGTCCACCACGGAAGGCTTGTGTCGAAGACGGACCTGCCACCCGCGTTCCATCCGGTGGCCCCCTCCGCCATTGCTGCGTCGGGGCGCGCGGTGACTCGCGCTTTCGAACGAGTGCCCTTCGATGTGCCTCGGGCGCTCGACGACACCGAACTCGATGCCGTCGTCTCCACGTTCTGGAAAGCCGCGCGTTCTGCCCTCGACGCCGGGTTCGACGGTGTGGAGATCAATGCGGCCAACGGTTCATTGCTCGACCAGTTCCTGCACGACGGCGCCAACCGACGGGGAGGAGCTTATGGCGGCCCCATCGACAACCGCGTGCGGCTGTTGCTCAACGTGGTCGATGCCATCAGCGATGCGATCGGACCTGACCTGACGGGCGTGCGCCTCTCGCCCTTCGGTCGCATGGGCGCCCTGACCGACAGTGACCCGGTGGCGCTCTACGCAAAGACCTTTGCATCACTCGACGCGCGCAGCCTCGCATGGCTTCACCTGATCGAGCCAGGCTCCCCCACATCCGACATCGACGAATGGACGGAAACGGTCCGGGTCGCCTACACCGGCGCGATCATCAGCGCAGGCGGCCATACGGCAGAGAGCGCGGCGCGGGCGATCAACGACGGCGTCGCCGCCGCAGTTGCCTTTGGCCGCCCGTTCGTGGCCAACCCCGATTTACCGCTGCGCCTGCGGCTTGGCCTGCCGCTCAACGTTGCCGATGAAGAAACGTTCTTCGGAGGCGGAGAGCGCGGCTACACCGACTATCCAGCCATCGCGAGGCGCCTGGCGGGAGTGGGCATCAAGCCACGCGAGGCGCCCGGACAGTCCAGGTCCATCAGTGGACTCTGTGCGCCCTGAATCGGTGCCGGAGCGAGCCGCATAGCCCGACCTGTTGTGGGCGGGCAAAGTGAAGACTGCTTTGCCCCGTAGCCAGCGAAGCCCTCCTTATGGCTGATGGCGGACAAGAACGTTCCCCATTAGATTCACCGGCTCATATCCTGGAGAGCGCCCATGCCGTCCGGATCCATTCCGCCGTTCATTGCCATCGCGACCCTTGCATTGGCAGCTTTGATGACTTCGCAAGGCAGCGCACAAACCCAGGATTCCGGTGCGGTGGTGACATCGTTGCCTTGCCGCCCCGGAAATACCATGACATCCCCCGGCCCCGCGTGCCTCCTTGCGCACCAGGACCTCGGCGCCCTGCCCGACGAGCCGGTGTACTGGCACATCGACGAGTTCGCGGACGAGAACGAAGCACGGTCGGCGTCCACGAAAAACGGGACGGTCGTCAGCGATTTTGGAAAGGTCTGGCTCTTTACCGTCGCCGGCAAACACTGGCGTCCGAAAGGGGGCATCCACGTCGCTACCGTCGGACCGTTGCCCATCGCCAAGGCAGCGGCATACAGTGCGGAGTACGTGCACTCGCTGTTCAGTCCTGGCATGAGCGCGCCCATCCACAAGCACTCGGGTCCCGAAGCCTTCTACGCCCTGGACGGTGATACATGCCTCGAGATGCCCGGTGGATCGCAAATCGGTACCGGTCCCGGCAACCATCTCGTCATGCCGGCGAATGACCCGATGCTCCTCATGGCCATCGGCAAGGTCCCTCGGCGGGCTTTCGCCCTTATCCTGCATGAGTCCACCCTGCCACCGACGACACGTGTGACGGGATGGAAACCTGCGGGGTTATGTGAGGCGAGGCTGTCGAGCGGGGAAACGAGTGGCCGCCAAGAGAACCCTCGTAGCCATGCGCATGCGAACGCCGATCACCCAGGCGGTGGCAAATCGTCGGATCCGCCGTTGCGTCCCTGACGTGCACACAAATCCAGCGCGATGGTCGAACCGACAGCCTTGCACCTGAGCAAGGCTGACAGGAAACGGAGAGAGTGCTGTCCGGCAAACGCATCCGACGATGTGGCGCGGCCTTGACCCGCCAAAGGCAGTTCATGGGTTTACCGAAATCGTGCATCAGTCCCCACGCGACATCGTCCCCGCTTCGCTAAGATAGGTCGCGCCGCTGCACTGGTGTAGCCCGCTCAGGAGCCACGGAAGATGCCCCGATGATGCGCCGCGCTGCCGTATTGGCCAGCGTTTTCGCCACGCTCTTGGTCGCTTGCGCCACCCCGGCGCGTCAAGCCGCACCCCGCAACGCTGACAGTTCCGCCCCCTCCCCCTCGCAGGACGATGCCATGCCGTCTTCCCTCGAAGCCCACGCGCTCCCCGGGGCGCGCGCGGCCGCCGACCATTTGCTTGCCTTCCTGTCGACCTTGGACAGCACGGCCATGCTCAAGCCCGAGTCGCTCGGACGCGCCTTCGGTGTGACGCTTGACCCCGACTCCGAAAATGGCGCGGGCTGCACTGTTGCTGACGCTGACACCACGCGACGTCGTCTTCAGCGGCGACATCAAATGCGTGCTGGCCTTCTAGGTGTCAGGCAGCTATTGAGCTAGGTATCGAACATGGCTAGCTCCCGTCCCCCTCGTGATGCGGCAGTCGACGGCTCGGCCATCACGCTGGCCTTACAGACTGCCGTTAGCAGTCACCGGCTCTATGTCCAACCCCATCGCCCTAACGGCCTGGAAGTCGACCTCGCTGCCTGGCGCCCACGCCAGCCGAAGACGTCGCGGGCCCAGCCATACGATCTGAACCGCACGCCGCGGCGGTCGAGGCAATAGGCTGTGGGTGAGGTCGAGATATCGACGCTGGCGTCGTGACCGGTCTGGCGCAGCGCAACCGTTGTCCATATCGCGGCGTTGCCCGGCCCGCTCTGCTGGACTGTCTCTGCATGGACCGTGTATCCGCCTTCAGGCGACACCGAGTCCACCTGCCAGATACGGCTTGGTCACTTTCGCAGCCACCAACCATTAGCAGAGACCACACGATCAACGCAGCGATGACGGAGCGGCCGACGTGTGATGCAAATCGCTTCATCGTTTGGACCCCAACGGTCGCATCAGCGATGCTCCACCGCCGCGGAACCTCTCGGACTCTCAGTGGGCGCGGCGGGCCACGAGTTACCGTCATTGCTGATGGCATTTCGTTGGGTCTCCGCTAAACCAAACATCATCGCGTCGGAGCAGGTGCCTGTTGCTCAACCTGTTCCACCACTATCGATTGCACCATCTGACGTGCTTGCTGCTGTATCTGATACTGCTCCATCGCCTGAGGCCACTGCGCGCTGCTCTCGGTTATCGGCGTCTTCGCTGCATCCGTAGGCACGCTGGTTCTAAGATCGAATAGGTGATCGCTACGACCGGGCGGCGTCTGGACGGCCCATAGGCGATGGCCGTCGGTGCTCAAGGCAATCTGATCGATGCGCTCCAGACCATCGGCGCGTGCGTGGACGGTCAGCATTCCCGCCAAGTTGTCGCTGTAAACATCAGGCGTGCGGCCGAGCTTCGCATCGAGCCCATACACGTGCGACTGAGCCTGTCGAAACAAACCATGATCCGGATGGGCTGCCTCGTTCAAGAGCGGGCATACCGCTGCTTTCGAATCGCCAGGTCCTTGTGCCCGCGTTTCAAGGGCATGCTCTTTCGATTGTGTCTGAGCATCCTGAATCGCCTGACGAGTGGCCGATCCGACAACAGAATCAGCCTGAAGCCCGTGATCGCGCTGGAAGGCATTAACAGCGCTCGCCGTGCGCGGGCCGAAGTGGCCATCGGCCGCCGCCGGCTGACCCTCCGCGTCGCGGAGGTATCCCAACGCGCTCAATTGCGTCTGCACCGCAACTACCGGCGCGCCATGATCGCCCTCGCGCAACGCATGACCGTCGTGCCCATGCGTCTGGGCGACTTCCCGCCCGACAGCCAGAAGCATTTCCCCCCGAGCAAGACCCGCCATGATCTCCGGTGTGAGTTTGGCTTCCCACGCGGCGAAGTGACGTTCGCGATCGACGAGACCCACGTCGCCTTTGTTGATCACATGAGTTGCCCGGCGCACATCCTCTCGGGCGTCCGCCGGCATGTTGTCCTGCCAGAACTTCAGCGTCGTACGAGTCGCACCCTCGGGAGTGGCCGCCAGTTCGGGATGATTGACCAGGTCCATCCCGAGCGCATCGCCTACTGCTTGGTAGTTATCGTGACCGGTGATCTGGATATACCCTCTACCGCGATACTTGTAACCGTCGCCCGGCTGGTCGTTGCCCATCCGTCCCCTATACATCAATTCGGCCAATGGCTCGGGATTGCCGTTCATCGCCGCGCGATGCGCAGCTGGACCATCGGCACTCTCCCGAGCAACCCGGACGGGCACCGTTTGGAGGCCGTTCGGGTAGCGAAACCCCTCCTCAAGCTGAGTCAGCCCGCCGGACTCCTGCGTAACCTGAGCCATGAGGTTTGCAAGTTCTCGGGGCGAGGTAATGCCGGAGGCATAGGCGGCGGCGAGGAAGTCGGCCTGTCGTTGCGTGGTCATGGGTTCGATCCGTCGATACGAGGCAGCAAATCAGAGCGCGTCCGGCACGAATTTGGCCAGGCACTGGTGCTTACGCAATTTGGCCTCCGCGATTAACGCCGCGGGTGAACCGCCATAAGGCTTCCCGGTCTGAACATCCGCCGGATCCTTGAATGCACCCGCGTGGTAGGTCGTATCGCATTCGTCGTATTTGTCACATACGGCCAGTTTCGTGCATATCACCTTGCCGTCCCGCTCATACACGTAGTAAGTCGCCTCTGAATACGGCGGGCGCGGGAAGGTCTCGGTGCGGATCGTGATAGGTAGACGGTCTGCGGCGCAGGCCGTGCCAAGCGATGTCAATGTGGCGATTATCGACAAAACCGCCAAGCGCGTAGGCGTCGTCATCCAGATGGTCCCGTGATGTTCCATAAGCGTCGGATGGTGCCGCATCACACGGCCGTCGCCAAGCGCGGGCAGCGCGTTGATGCGGACTAACCCCGACTCTACGAATCAGCGTTGTGCATGCGGGTCTCTAGGAAGACATGATGGAACGGGTGAACTCAACCTTGGTTCTCCCAACAGCCTCTCTCCTGGTTGGAGGGCGCCACGGAACTAGCTAGGCCGTACCGATTCGATCACACGGCTGGTGGCCCAATCAGCACCAGCATGTGCCGGCGACGCCAGCATCCCCTATTCTGCTGCATGACCCGATTTACGCAGACCTCGCTGTCCGACGCCCATGCCAGCCGGAGACGATGCGGGCCCAGCGATACGATCTGCACTGGTCGCTGCGGCGGCCGCAGCAACAGGCCATGGGAGCGGTAGACTATATCGACGCTGGTCTCGATACCGGTCTGGCGTAGCGCGCCCCTCGTCGAGATCCACCCATCTCCCAGCCCGCTCTGCTGGACAGTCGTTGCACTGACTGTGTATTCGTCGCCGGGAGATACCGATCCCACCTGCCGTCAAGCGCGATTTTCGCCCTCAGCGATTTCAGTACCGACGGAGTCCAGAAAAAGCCCCTTCGCCACGTGGCGCCCGCACTACTATCTCCTAGGCGCGGCCGGCGGACCTTCATGCCGGAGGCACGACATGCGACGATCCGGTTACTGGAAACGGAGAACCGCCATGCCCCACATCCTCGACGTCACCGGCGACGACATCGCAAAGCTCCGCGACGAGGACCTACGCACACTAGTCGCCCGTCTTGCCCTCGCAGAGCTCGGAGCGCGGGGCCTACCGCTGTCAGCGGTGACGGCAGGTGGCCACCAGGATGCGAGCGATGGGGGCATCGATGTCTCGGTCGAGTGCACCGTTCCGCTTGTCGGGGCGGACTTCATTCCCCGCATGGTTACCGGCTTCCAAGTCAAAAGGCCGGACATGAAGCCTGTCGGAATCAAAGCGGAGATGCGGCCAAAGGGAGACCTACGGCCCTCCATCAAGGCGCTGATTGCGCAGGGCGGGGCGTACGTCATGGTCAGTGCGCAAGGCTCCGTCACAAAAACGCGGCTCGACGAGCGGCGTGCCGCCATTGTCGATGCCGTAAGCGACGAAACGGACGCCGGAAACCTCGCCAGCGATTTTTACGACCGCGACCGCCTGGCCACTTGGGCGAACCACTATCCGGGCGTTGCCTCCTGGGTGCGGTCGCGCAGCGGACGAGGAGTGGCCGGATGGAGCGCGCCCGGTATGTGGATCGGCACTAGTGTCAACCGAGATCTGCCGTTCTTGACTGATGACAACACGTGCGTTGTCGACGAGACGAACTCGCCGCCCGAGTCCGTACCGGTCATAGAAGGCATTGCGCGGCTGCGGAAGATACTTTCGCAACCCTGCGAATGCGTGCGGCTCGTCGGTCTGTCCGGTCTTGGAAAGACGCGGCTGGTTCAGGCACTGTTTGAAAATGCCATTGGCACAAGCGCGCTAGATCCCGGCGTCACGCTTTACACCGACTACGGCACCGAGCCTGCGACCTCGGCGCGCGATCTTGCCCAACAACTCGTCGAGGAAGGCATGCGCGCCATCCTCGTAGTCGACAACTGCAACGCGGCAACGCATGCCGTGCTGACGGCCATTTGCAGGTCTGACGGAAGCCGGCTGAGTCTGCTCACGGTCGAGTATGACGTGAGTGATGACGAGCCGGAGGAAACGAATGTCTTTCGCTTGCAGTCGGCCTCACCTGACATTGTCACCGAGTGGCTCGCCCGCGCCCACCCGTCGGTCTCGCGCGTCAACGCCGCGACCATCGCCAGCATAAGTGACGGCAACTTTCGTGTCGCCGGTGCGCTTGCCGGGACTGTGCGCAAAGGTGAAACTCTCGGCCAGCTAAGGAGCGACGACCTCTTCGACCGGTTGTTCCGCCAGCGGAAAGTCGACGACCAGTCGCTGCGCATGGATGCCGAGGATCTCGCACTGTTGTACTCGGTCGACACAGCCATGGATGCCGACGGCGGTGAGCTGTCCCACATGGCACGCTTGCGCAACGGAACGGCCGACGGTCTCTTTGCGTCGCTCGCGACGCTCGCTGAGCGCGGCATAGTACAAGCGCGTGGCCGGTGGCGCGCGGTCTTGCCGCATGCCATCGCAAACCGGCTCACGGCGCGTGCACTCAAGCGCATCCGGCCGGAAGCACTCGACGGATTCATCGCCGTCCTTCCGCGCCGCATGCTCCACTCGTTTATGCACCGAATCGGGTACTTGCACGATGTGGACGAGGCACAGGCGCTCATGAAGCGCCTGATGGCTCCCGGCGGTCGCTTCGGCGACCTTGCCTCGCTCGACATCGCAGGCATTCGCCTACTGACAATGGCGGCACCCATCGCGCCCGAGGCCGTACTTTCCCGAGCGACCACGACGTTGACCCTCGATGTGCTCCGTGCGATGGACCGGATCGAATGTCTCGGCACTTGGGTCCGGCTCATTCACGCTCTGGCCTTTGACGCGTCCTCATTTGACCAGGCGGCAACCCTCCTCGCCCGCTGCGTCATTGCCGAAGGCACAAAGGCGCGTTACCACGAAGCGCGGCGCACGTTTGCCGCACTGTTCCAGATCCAGCTCTCCGGTACACACGCCACACCCGACATGCGAAGGACCTTTGTCCGGATGCTTGCAACGATGCCGGCGGTTGCCGCCTGCGTGCCTGTGGCGCTCGATTCGCTACTCGACGCCAATGGCAATTCGTCCGTATGGCATGCCGGCTTCGGGGCGCGGCCGAGGGATTGGGGCTGGCTGCCCTCGACCGACGAGGACGTTGGTGCATGGTTCCAGGACGCCATTGCGCTGACGGTCGAGCTTGCATCGGATGCTCTCGACGCTGGCTCCCTACTTGCTCGGCACTTTGGCACGCTATGGCGACTCGAACCATGCCAAGACGCACTCGAGGCTGCGGTAGATCGACTTTCGGAAACGGGAGTGTGGATCGAAGGTTGGATTGCTGCACTCCGCACCCAGTACCTGATCCGTCTGGTCCAGGCCCCGGCCGACCCACGCCTTGCAAGACTCATCGAACGCCTAGCACCCTCCGATTTGTTTGATCGCGCCCGGGGCGTCGTGCTCAACCCAAATGCCGGCAACGATGACGACGACAGCGAACTGGCGCAAGGCGGTGAGCCGGGATGGGGAAAAGCGGACGCCGCCGCGTTCGCCATCGGCCGCGAACTTGCGCTGGATGAAGCAAGCCGGACCGCTTTCCTGCCGCGGCTCGTCGACACCGACGGCTGGACGCGCGCGTATCCTTGCGGATACGGCCTTGCCGAAGGTGCTGTCGACCCTGGTGCGATCTGGACAGAGCTCCTCGACTTGTTCCGGACCGACATCGAGAGGACGAAAAATGCGACCGTGCTTATGGGCTTTGTCCGGGCATGGCAGGCACGCGATGCGAGCTCTGCGGATGCCGCGCTCGAAGACCTCTCGACCGATGCTGATGTTTCCCGCTTTCTGCCTGCGCTCGAGAGTGTGGACGTACCCGGCGAAGCGGGCCTCGAACGACTGATCGGACTGGCCAAACAGGGCATAGTTCCGGCGGGTTATTTCCTGCCGCTACGCCATGCGCTCCGCCGCGCACCCCCTGGCCGCGTTGCAGACCTACTCCGGGAAATCGGAATGCTTCCAAACGGCCCGGCGGTCGCCCTCGAAGTCCTCCATGGCCGGTTGTATCAGGAAAAAAGCGACCAAGAGTTGACCGATCCCGCGCTTGTCGACGCTGGAAGGTTTCTGTTCAATCGGTTCGATTTCTCAAGCATGACGACCATGCGCGATTACTACATGGAACTGCTCATCGCTGTCTGCCTCGCCGGGACCGACGGAGCACCCGCCGCAAAAGCGACGTGTCTGCGGCTGCTCGACGGCTTTGACACCTCAAGGCTACATCCACACGACTGCACACACACGCTTCCCGCCCTGTTCACTGTCCAGCCTAAGGTCGCCCTTGATGTGCTCCTTCTCGCCGGAACGAACGACCAGACGCGACGCTACTGGCTTGCAAGCCATCCGTTTGCCGAACCCCTCTCCAATGTGCCATCGACTACGCTTGTCGACTGGGCAGGCGCAGAACCGGTGTTGCGCTTTGATGCTCTCTCGGCTCACATGGTACTCTACGTGGAAAAGCGTGCCGCTGCGCAAGGTACACTGTCACGAACGTTCCTCGATGTGCTCGAACACGCGCCTGATGGCAGGTCGTTTCTCGGCACCGTGTTTCACCGGCTGCAACCGAAAACCTGCAGCACGACACTTGCTGCGCTTATCGAACTGCGCGTGACTGAACTACGATCGCTCGACCCGCCATCCCCAAGCGTGCTTCGGTGGCTCGATGACCGGGCCGATGACATCGCCCGCTGGATGGACAGCGAGCGGACACGGACCCGCGAAGACGAGCAAGCATTCGAATAATGGATTAGGCGAAATCTGCGCCACGGTCCGGTCGCGGACATGCAGATTCCGCTTGATATTTCGATGTCTACAGCGACTTGCAACGCTAGCGGGCTCATGTCACTAGCGGCTGCCCTCGCCGAGAGATTCTAGGTCGCGGCCGGTGGTGGATGGCAACCTGCAGGGCGACGCGATGACCACACGGCGGCGGCTCGCGGCGCATGGACGCATGGACGCATGGACGCATCTGAAGGCGCCCGGTGACTTTATGCACTTCGACGTCTCAGGCTGACGGGAAGCTCCGAAGAACCGCTGGGATGGCGCGGGCCGCTACCCCTGGTCAGTATGATCGTCAACGCTAGCTCGCGGAGCGACCTAGCCACACCGGGGATCGCTAGAGGGTGCCTATGCGCTAGCCGACAAGGTCGAGGGCAGAGTTATGATGCTCCATCGAAGCTAGCTGAGATCGCCATATGTCTCCGATTGATGTGGACCATTACGACCCGCCGGTCGAGCCCGTGCCGGATAAAATCCATCGGATGGCTCGCGCAGTGATTGGGGCGATGCCCGTTTTTTCAGGCGCCGCTCTTGAGCTGTTAAACGCTCTCATTGAAGACCCGTTCCAGAAGCGTCGGACCCAGTGGTTCCACGACCTCAGTGGGGCTCTGAATCAGGTCACCGTCCAAGTGGAAGAAGTCGGGCGTCATCAGGCACGCCAAGACGCCGTCCTTACCGCAGTCCTGAAGACAAGCGATGTGGCCCTGCGCACCAGTGATGCCGGCGTTCAGCAGCGATTGATTGCCGTGGTGCTCAATACGATCAAAGATGAGACGCCCAGCGAAGAGAAGTTGTCGGTCTACCTATCGACCCTCAGCCAAATGACCTCCAGCCATTTGAAATTGCTACGCTGGATGGGCGCCCGGCAGCGGTATGAGCACGGAACCGAGATTCGAGAAAAAGAAAGGCTCTTCCTGGGAGAGGTTCCCGACGTAATCGGAAGATCAAACAGCATTCCAGCCACACGGTTGCTTAAGGATCTAGAGTCGTTATCGTTGATCCATTCGCCTGAAGGTTCGCCCTGGGGATCCAACCTCACCAACTATTGCACCATGGTGGTCACAGAGTACGGCCGAGAGTTTGAAGGCTATACCACTGCATCCAGCGCGGGAGCTGACTGAGCCTGCGAGCCTTACTTTTAACCTCGTTCTGGGCTTCCGAATCGCAGTCTTCGGTGTTGCTTATTCACGATGCGTGAACGGGCGAGATGCCCGTTCCGAATTTCAGCAACAACACCTACAGCATGTGCGCTGGCCGGCTGAGCCAATGATGGCGTGTTAACCCACGCCCCCCCCTGTCGGCACCCCAAGGAGGCGGCAGTTCCGCCTGCATGCGGATTTACCTGGAAATACTACAGTCGAGGGCGCCCTAATGCGTCCCGTGCTTCCCTGTCCTCTGGCCGTGGCGGTCCTCGGCGTCCACTTGGCGCATGCGGGAGTCATACCACCGCCGCCAGTGGATGGGGCGATTGTTTCGCAGGGCGTAGCGGGTCCAAATAAACAAGCAGTCCGGGTGTTCAGCGGATATACCAATGTCGGCGAACCCGTCCATATTCGGGTCGGCATCGAGCCGCTCGCATTCGTGGACCAATTCTTCAAAGGGAACCTTAAGAAAGGCGGCCAGTTCAGCATTCGAAAACAAATCGACATCCGGTCGGAACCGGCCGATACCGACTCGCGGGCACTGCTTCGGCGGCGTCGCCGCCTGGAGGAGGTCAAAGCGCAAGTGGTACCCGCTGATGGTGCCTTGCAGGATGTCGACCGGCCGGCCCTTCAAGGCTGCACAGATACGCTTGGCATGCGCCGGAGCCATGCGGGGGCCTAAGAACACCCGGGTGAGCGCGGAATCGAGATAGTGCTTCGGTCCGACCACGCCCGTGATGTATCGCCACTCTTGCTCGTGGGCCCACTCGTGGCGCTTGCGCGTCAAACGCGATGTGACCACCGGTCCAACCTGTTCTCTGGACCGAAACATCTCTTGCATGGATAGGGCCGGCAGAGCGCGCTCCGCATAGGTCACTTGGTGCAGTTGGTCGCCTTGCAAGGCGCCGTAATGCAACGCCAGCGGGTCGAACTCCAAGCAAAAACCAGCAAAGTTACTCGCGTAATAAGCCCACAGCGGCAGGGCTTCATGGTTCTGAGAGAAAGAAATCAGTGCCGTCTTCTCGACGAACCGCGTGACCACCCCATAAAAGTGATTGAGCGCATCAGCCGCCTGCGGGGCGAGTTGAATGAACAGTTGGTCTACCTCGTCCCCGACCTCGAGAAAGGCTTCCATCGGGTCATTCATCGCTGAAAACGGCGGGGCGAACAGATAGCTCTGTTCCAGAGCCTCGACTTCACGCTCCAAAATTCCGTCGTCGCAGGGGCGATAGCGGTAAAGGCTCTGGGGCTTTGTCATGGCCTGTCCTGTGTGCGACTGTCGCCGCGCAGTGCCTCCCGGGCTTCTAGCAAGGCACCGAAAACCTTTAGCCATGCCTCCATCGAGACCCCGGCTGCTTCGCACCAGTCTCTAATCTGCAACGCATCCATGCGCACGACTCCCTTTTCGACGACTGAGACGAAGCTCTGGTTCGCATCGAGGCGGTCGGCGAATTCTTTCTGAGAGGGTTTCGCGGCCACGCGCAGCTCCCGGAGGCTTGTCAGCAACGCAGCATTCTCTGGCCGACAGAGCGACTTCTGCCGGGTGGTCGGTACTTGGCGTTTAGGCTGAACGGGCTTAGCGGGCATGGCAGGTCAACACACAGCGGCAAGCCAAACGGGTTATTTGCAACGGGCTCGTTAATCCCTATCAGCCTCCGTGCTTCATCGAATGTCGCAGCGACGCGCGCCGACATGACGTAGACCTGTGCCCGGGCCAGTCGCGCGCTCCGAGTGCCCAGACTACGCGTGATGACGAGCAGACCAAAAGCGCTTTGAAGGTCTGACGGCACTTTCTGCCGAAAATGAAGCACGCTCGTGGAAGAACGAACCAAGTGATGAGGAAGCCACATAGAAGAGTCCCAGCGGGTGTCCACACACCGAATCTGACTGACGCGAAGAAAATCCTTATGCATTTAGCCTGGTCTGGCGGAGAGAGTGCCCGCTGCCATGGTGTCTCCGCTTGTCTCGTTACGTCTTCCGATGTCTCTCATACGTCTATTTCATAGGCATTTCGTTGCCTAAGGTTGTCTCACCCTGTACATTCCAATCGCTCCCCGGTTGGGGGACCGTTTGGAAACGATCATGCCGAAGAAAGCGAAGGAGCAGTCCGCGCTGTGGGTGAAGAACCATGCGCGCTTACCCGGGATGCACGCAGTGGGCGGAGTTGCTGGCTTGCTGCTTCATGTGCGAGGAGGAGCGGCTGCATGGGTGCTTCGAGTCATGATCGGTGGCCGGCGCCGCGAGATGGGCCTCGGCGGCTTTCCTTCGGTGACATTGACTGAAGCCCGCGATAAGGCGCGCGCGTGTCGTTCAAAGATCGATCAAGGCATCGATCCGATTGCTCAGCGGCGAGCAGCGCGCGCGGCCCTCGTAAGTGCAATCACATTCGACGAGGCGGCGAAGCGACTCGTCGCCAGTAAGGCGCCTGGATTCAAGAACGCGAAGCACCTTGCACAGTGGTCAAGCACGCTGACGACGTACGCGAGCCCGCTCATCGGCGACCTTCCAGTCGACCAGGTCGATGTGCACCACATCGAGACCATCCTGTCGCCGATCTGGCAGACGAAGACCGAAACTGCGAAACGTGTTCAGGGGCGCATCGAGGCTGTGCTGGATTGGGCGACGGTTTCGAAGCACCGATCCGGCGAGAATCCCGCGCGATGGAAGGGAAACCTCGACAAGCTCTTTCCGGCGCCGGCGAAGGTGAAGGCAAAAAGCCACCATCCTGCCCTCCCCTTCAATTCGGTTCCGGGGTTCATGATGCAGCTGCGGACGCGCGCGAGCGTCACTGACCGCGCTCTCGAGTTCCTGATCCTCACCGCCGCCAGGTCTCAGGAGGTGCGCGGCGCGCGCTGGCCGGAGATCGATCTCGACGCTGGCACGTGGACCGTGCCAGCCGGCCGAATGAAGGCTTCAGTCGAGCACGTCGTGCCGCTCTCCAAGCGAGCCATCGCGCTCCTCCGCGGCCTACCTCGGTTCGCTGGAGAACACGTCTTTCCGGCCCCGCGCGGCGGCGAGCTGTCTGACATGACGCTATCGAAGGTAATCAAGCTGATGCACGCATCGGACACGAGAGGTGGTGGATCCGGCTTTATGGATCCGAAGGAAGGACGCCTCGCTGTACCTCATGGTTTTCGCTCGTCATTTCGCGACTGGGCATCGGAACGCACGGCGTACCCTCGGGACGTCGTCGAGATGGCTTTGGCGCACACGATCGGAAACAAGGTCGAGGCCGCATACCGGCGCGGCAACTTGCTCGCGAAGCGAGCGCTGCTCATGGAGGAGTGGTCTGCGTTCGTCGAGCGTGCCGGCGGAGACTCGAAGGTTGTGGCACTTCAGAGGCGCGCTTCCGCGTGAGGCCTGCGCTACCATCGGAGCGGGGTGAGGAACCATCAATCAAGGGGAAATTAATGTCAGACCGTAGTGCAACGGCTAGCGAGATCACCCGCGACCTCCTCGTGGCGTACATCGGCCGAACCAGTGGGTACTTGGGCGGGGGCGACGCAAAGAAAACTGCCCAAGACATCGCTGATGCTTTCGAGATCATTTATGCGAAGGTGGCTGAGAAATGGCGCAAGGAGTAGCAGCTTGACAACGTTTGGCACCAGTTTCTAATGAGATCACCTTGTCTCAATTGGTGTCACTCAGTGCCTCACGATATTGATGCCCTCCCCGATTCGACGCTTCTTCGCGAGAAGGAGCTGGTACGGCCAGAGGGCATTCTCCCCTTCGCCCGAGCCACGCTGTGGCGACACGTGCGCGACGGATCCTTCCCTCAGCCGATTCGGCTCCCTGGCGTCCGCATGACCTGCTGGCGCGTCGGTGATGTGCGTGCTTGGCTCGCCGCCGCATCTGAGCCTGCGAAAGCCGCTTGACATGCCGGCCTAGGCAGGAGCAGCATTAATCGTCGCCGCACAATCGGCGACCGGGCGTGAGAACCCGGGAAAACCAAAGGCGCAAAGCGCCGGCAGGCGCTTTTTTCATGCCCCGATTTTATGGCGGGCGTGTCGGGCGGGCTTCGGCCCGGCCAGGTCTCCTTTGGTCCCTGGTTTCTCACCCCGGCACGTCCGTCACCCTGTCGTGTGAGAACGCGAGGTGGCGGTTCCCCAGACCGAAGGAGCCTACCCATGTCCATCAACACCGTTCTCGCCGCCGCTCTCGGCCTCAATTCCGCCGACCGCGCCGCGCTCATACGCGCCCTGCGCGCAGTTGATGCCGGCCTCGATCTCGCTCCGGGTAGCGTGGCGTCCAGCACGCCAGAGGAAGTGCGCGCGCTATGCGGCACGGCCGCGAGCACCGAGTTTCGAATCACTCAGCGCCACATCGATATCATCAATGAGGCGGCCGCACGCGTTGCCGCGATGGCCGGTACGGATAAGTCGACAAGACTCTAGTAGACCTTGACAACGTTGCTACGTGCGCAAGAATTTCATCATCCGGTGCACTCGCCCGGTGGAAAGCAGAGTCGCTCACGTACTCAACGGAGCGGCTTTTTTTATGCGCAGAACCCGTGCTGGAGCCACTATGACGAACGAAGCAAGCGATACTGAGCCGCTTCCCCCTCTCGCACATAGCGTCGGAGATGCCGCGCGCCGAATCGGCGTCAGTCGTGCGTACCTGTTTCAACTCATGGCCGATGGGATGGTCAAGCGCATCAAGCTTGGCCGACGCACGCTGATTACCGAAGCCGAGTGTCAGCGCGTAATCGAATCCGCAGCGAAGGAGGCCGCGTGATGGATATCCCGCCGCTCGGCCCCGATCAGGACGACGTCACGCACGCGTCCCGCCAAGCCGTCGTGAACAGCCCGCAACTGCTCGCCACCATGGCGGAAACGGCGACCGGGCGAATGGAACTCCGGAAACACCGCGCTATCGCTTCGCAGAAGCTGCGAACCGAAACCGATTGGCGCGAGATCTGCTACGCCACCTATATGCTCCACGCGATCGATGCCGTACTTGCGCCGAAGCCGAAGCGCAAACGTGCCGTGAAGCGAAAGGCGCGACCGAGGCTCGCCGCGCACCTCAGCAGCTTCCGCGACGACGTACGCCGGATCCAGACTACGACCGGCCTTGCGTCCGAGCTGTTATCGCTGCACACGCTCGACGAAACTCACTCGCCTGCTCTCGTGCTGGACTTGAATGAGGCGCTCATCGCAACGCGCAAGGCGGCAAGCCTAGCGGAAACCCTGGCTCGCGAGATCCGCGCGTGACGGTGGCGACGATGGCAGCATCATTCGACGAACTGCCCGAGTCCATGCGCGCCGCGCGCCGGTGGCTGCTCTGGAGAGAGGAGCCAAGCGACTCGAAGTCGAGGAAAGTGCCCTTTTACACGACTGGCGTGCATCGTCACGGCCAACTCGACACTGCGGTCGACACGAACAGCCTAGCGACCTTCGATGACGCCGTGGCTGTGCTCGCCGCCGGCGGATACACCGGCCTTGGTTTCGCGCTGGGGGCGGATGGTACCGGCAACTACTGGCAAGGGATCGACTTCGATGACGTCCCGAACCGCCCGGCGCTGCAGCTGCTCGCCGAGGACCTGCCCGGGTATGTGGAGGCAAGTCCGTCAGGCAGGGGGATTCACGCGATCGGTTATGGGAAGGAATTTGCGCCTGCAGGCAGCAATGGCTCCGGCATCGAGGCGTACTCGCGCGGTCGATTCTTCACTGTCACCGGCGAGGGCGCTGGTCTCGGCGAGCCGACGTGCTTGGCCGACCACGTCGAGCTCGTGCTGCGTCCCATCCACCGCGCGCATGCATCGCAACCATCGGTCTCGGTGACGCGAGGCGAAGCGGTAACCCCTCAGCAGGTTGCGGAGCTTCGAAGCGCTCTCGCGTCGATTCGAGCGGATGATCGTCAGGTCTGGATCGAGAATGGTCAGCGCCTCCGTAGCTTGGGTGACGTGGGGCGCGAGCTCTGGATCAGCTGGTCCCAGACGTCCGACAAGTGGCGCCCTGCCGACGCGCGCACCTGGGACACGCTGGACGGCTCACAGACCAGCTTTCGTGCGGTCTTCGCCGCAGCGCAGGCCGCTGGGTGGGTGAATCCCATGAGCTCGGCGTCGGCCATGCCAGCGATCGCCGCGAATGACGACATGCCGAGTCTCAAGGAGATCGACCTCTCCGCGCTCCTCACCGCATCGCTCAGTCCGCCGGGATTCGTTATCGAGCCGCTCATTCCGCGGCGCGTCGTTACCTTGCTTGGCGGGCACGGGGGGCTCGGGAAGACGATGCTCGCCCTCGTGATCTGCGCGCATGTCGCGGCGGGACGTGGCTGGGGCCCCTTCGCTATCGAGCAGGGTCGTGCGGTCTTCGTAAGCCTCGAGGATGACGCGCCGATCATCCTCTTTCGCCTCCGCGCAATCATCGATGAGTACTCCCTCCCCGCTGACGAGGTCCGCGCCAACCTGCGTATCTTCGATGGCACCGACATCGCTCCCGAGCTGATGGTGCCGCACGGCGCCGGCGGAGTCGTAACGATGCGCGAGACCCCACTCCTTGGCGTTGTCAGCGAGGCCGTCCAAGGCGCAGACCTCACCATCATCGATAACGCGTCCGAGAGCTTCGGCGGCAATGCAAACGATCCTATGCAGGTGAAGGCATTCCTCCGGCGGCTGAAGGCGATCGCCATGCGCAACGATGCCGGCCTCGTGCTTCTTGCGCACGTCGACAAGGCCAGTGCGAAGAATGGCGCTCAGGGCAACTCGTACTTGGGCACGGCAGCGTGGCACAACTCCGCGCGTAGCCGACTTGCCCTCGTGAAGGATGACAACGGGCCGATGGAACTGCGCCACGAGAAGTCGAACCTCGCCGCGAAGGCCCAGCCGATCCTGCTCCAGCAGGCGCGCAATGGCGTGCTCGTACCGGCGGATGGCGGAGGTTCGCGGGAATCTGCTGAAGCGCTCATCGCTGCGGCGGATGCCGATGCGGTTTACGGTGTTCTGGTGCACGCCATCAACGCGGGACTTACTGTGACCGCAGCTACCGCAGGTCCGTCGACTGCGTGGCACGTCCTCGCGAGCTTGCCGGAGCTCGGGCCGCAATACCGGAACCATGACGGCAAGCGCCGCGTCCAGGCCGCGCTGGTGAAGCTGTCACGCGACGGTCGCATCATCAGGGCCGAGTTCAAAAAGCCGGATCGCCACACCGGAACGCGATGGGAACTGCCGCAACGTGCGGCCGATATCGCAGCGTAAAAGTGCGGCGGTAAATATCCCCCATACCCCCTGTGCGACTACCGCCGCACCCGGGGGCGCGGGATACGCGGGTAGAGCAACCACCGCAGCAACTACCGCATGACTCCCGCACTCCCGCAGTCGATGGGCGGCGCAAGGGGGTCGTGGATCAGCTAGCGCGGCACGTGCGGCTCACTCACGCGCCATTCCTTACCACTTCGGCGGAGCCTTTCTCCGCCAAATATCTCCTGCACGCGTTCTGCGCCAAGGCAGAGGTCTTTACAACGAATGACCGCCCATCAAACTGCTCATCATAGGCATGTCGCGACACACTCCCGCGCTAACGGCGCGAAGCCACTCACAGGATCCAACGATGTCCCTCGACCAATCCAACAAGACCGAGCACGGCGTGCAGCACGTCGCCGCCGGTACCCCCTTCCACCTTCCGGCACTGTCCGACACCGACCTCGCCGGCGAACCGGCGATTCGCTTTGCCGTCGCACTCGATGCCGTCAACGACCTGCACGCGAAGACTCAGCAGGTGCAGGCCGACCCCCACCTCACGGGCCAGGGCAAGGACGCCCAACTGCGCCCCCACCGCGAGCGCACGCTTGACCAGGTCGCAGCCACGCTGGAAGCGCTGGACAGCTACTCGGGCAGTCTGGACAAGCGCGAGGCCGAGCTCCTGCGGGTACCCGAGCTGCACCGCGAGGCCGCAGCCGAGGCAATCATCGATCGCGAGCTGCGCGACTACTGGCGCAGCCTGGATATGGATGGCCGCCACAAGCTCCTCGACGCGATGAACAGCGGTCCCGAGCATCAGCGCCTCGAGATCGCCCTTCTCCGCTCCCCGTATGCCCAGCTCGATCACGAAATCCGTGTCGTGAGGGAGTCATGGAACCGCGGCCGCCGCATCGAGAACCCGACCGAGGCCTTTGCCATCGAGGCCGGTCGCTCGCAGGTCGAATGGGGACGCCGAGCTATGTCCCACCTGTCGTCGATCACCCTGCGCACCACGGCCATGGGTGAGGGCGCACTCAAAGCGCTTGTGAGCGCGGGGCGTGAGAAGGCCGCCAAGGCTTTCGGCTACGACCAAGGCCAGATCGAGGACATGAAGCGTCAAATCCAGATCGAGAAGCAGCGGAGCGCCGCGTAATGAACACCGTACGCTTCTCCCGTCACGGCCACCGCCTGATCAACGAAGAGCTGGCCCTGCGCTGCAAGGGCCTCCCGCCCGAGCGCATCTGCGCATTTTCCACCGAGCTCCTCATCGCCACCACGCGCGACGCGCACAATGGGAAGCAGGCCGCCTAAATGGATATCGCCAGCCTAGGCGTGCGAGTCACCACGCAGGGCGCCACCGAGGGCGCCGCACAACTCGACAAGCTGGACGCAGCGGCAAAGCGCGCCGAGAAGTCCGCAGGGGCGCTAGGCGCCTCCACGGACCGCACAGCTGACGCCCTTGGCGGATACGCCGCCAAAGCGTCCGTGGCCGCGAAGTCCTCGAAGGAGATCGCAAACGCGACACGGATGATCGGTCCGCAGCTGACCGACATCGTCACCGGCCTCGCTGCAGGCCAAGCGCCGCTGACTGTCCTTATCCAGCAAGGCGGGCAGCTGAAGGACCAGTTCGGCGGCATCGCACCTGCCCTGAAGGCAACCGCTGGCTACATCGTCGGCCTCGTGAACCCTGCAACGATTGCAGGCGCCGCCATCGCGACGCTGGGGGCCGCATGGGTGCAGGGAGCGGAAGAAAACGAGGCGCTCAGCCGCTCCATCATCGCGACGGGCAACTACGCCGGCGTGACGACGGAATACCTTCAGGACATGGCGCGCGGCCTCAGCCAGGTCGCCGGCACGCAGCGTGCCGCCGCCGCGGCTCTGGCCGAGATCACGCAGTCCGGAAAATTCACTGCGAATCAGATCGCCGAAGTCGGCATCGCGTCGGTCGCGCTGGCGAGAACGTCGGGACAGGCGGTTGACGAGACCGTGCAGCAGTTCGCGAAGCTCGCGGATGCACCGACGAAGGCGATCACGGAGCTCGACTCCAAGTACCACTTCCTGACCGCTTCGATCTACAGCCAGATCTCTGCACTGGAAGACCAGGGCCGCACGCAAGATGCGGCAACCCTCGCGATTCGTACCTACTCGCAGGTCGCCGTGGAGCGCGCCAACGCGGTCGAGGGTAGCCTCTCCAATCTCGAGCGCGGCTGGATCAAGGTGAAGGACGGCGCTCTCGGCGCCTGGGACGCCATGATCGGCGGGGCCGGCCGGCAGACCACGATCGCCCAGCAGATCCAGGCGCTCGGCGAGAAGATCAACAATCTCCAGTCGTTCTCATCGCCCGACCTCTCTGACCGGTCGAAGCAGAGCGCGATCGCCAACATGCGGAAGCAGCTCGCCGATCTCACACGTCAGGAGCAGCAAGAATTGCGAGCAGCGTACCTCGATGGAGGAAAGAAGCAGCTGGCCAGTGCCGCGATCGCCTTCGATCAGGAGGCCTCAGGATTCGCGACCATCGAACAGAAGCGCGCGACCGAGATTGCCGCTGCGCATACGAAAGCCAACGACCTCGTCGCGAAAGCCTTCGCCGCTGGCGACATCAAACTCGCCGCACAGATTCAGGCTAACGAGCAGACCATCGTCGCCGGCATCGCGTCCAAGTACAAAGACCCGAAGCCCAAGCGTGAAAAAGCCGACCCGGACTACTACACGCAGGATCGCGCCCAGATCGAGGCGGAGATCGCCGCCGAGGGCAAGCTCTTCGACCAGCGCACCCGCGCCGCTGCCGCTATCGAGGTGTACGAGAGCGGCCTTGCCGACCTCATCTCTGCGCGCCGCGCCGATATCGATCTCCAGGTGCAGTCCTACGGCCTCGGCAGCATGGAGATCGCTCGGCAAGCACAGCTGAACCAGATCTACGCGGACGCCGCTCGGAAACGCATCGCGCTCGTCCACGACATGAACCGGTCGACCGACAACGACACGCGCGAGATGTACGCGAACGAATTGGCTGCGCTCGACAGCTACACGCAGCAGCGTATCGCTGTCGAAGTGAACGGCTTCCGCGAGGTCGATCTCGCCCGCGAGAACTGGCACAACGGCGCGCGAAGCGCGTATGCCGACACCCTCGACGATGGCCGCAACGTGGCCGGCATGACGCACGACTTCTTCATCAACAGCTACGAAAGCATGGGCGATGCGCTCGCTGACTTCGCCGTCAATGGGAAGGCCAGCTTCAAGAGCTTGGCGTCTTCGATCCTGAAGGACCTCGCTCGCATGGAGATCCGTATCGCTGCCTCGCAAGCATTGATGGCGATCTTTGGTGGCGGTGCCGCGACCGGTTCCGGGGCCATGGGCGGATCGATGGCCAGTATCTTTGACGGCGGCTTCAGCGGCTTCGCAAAGGGCGGCGTCTTCAATTCGCCGAGCCTCTCCTCGTACAGCGGTCAGATCGTCAGCCAGCCCACGATGTTCGCTTTCGCGAAGGGTGCCGGTCTCATGGGCGAGGCGGGACCGGAAGCCATCATGCCGCTTTCGCGAGGCAGTAACGGAAAGCTCGGCGTAGCCGTGAATGGCGGTGGCACTGCGGGGTCCAACGACGGCACAGTGGTGAACGTCAGCGTGACGGTCAACAGCGACGGCGCGTCGAGCGTGCAGACCTCTGGCGGTGACCAAGCATTCGCAAAGCAGTTCGGTCAGGCGATGGCAAACGCCGCGAGCCAGGAGATCGCCAAGGCGCTCCGTCCGGGTGGCCAGATCTACAGCGACAGGAATCGTCGCTGATGGCCCGGCCATGCTCCATCTGCGAACATCCCGATCGAGCCAGCATCGAGATTGGCCTAGCCAACGGTATCGCCCTGCGCGTACTTGGCCTTCGCCATAGCGTCAGTGACGACGCCCTTGGCCGTCATCGGCAGAAGCACATGCCCGGGGATCTCCTAGGTCGGCTCCGCATGCGTTCCGCCCGCTCCGAAGAGGAGCTTGCGCAGGTTCGCGAAGTTGAAACCAAGTCGCTCCTGGACAACTTCACTCGCCAGAGGCAGATCCTCTACCGCAACGCCGACATGTCCTTTGCCATCAAGGATCTCGCCGGCGAGCGAGCCGCGATTAGTGAGGCGGGAAAGGTGACGGAACGCATCGCCAAGCTCTTGGGTGAGCTCAGCGTCGGCAATGTCACTGTCAACCAGCAGATCAACCTGATTCAGTCGCCCATGTGGCACCAGATCCGTACCGCTCTTGTGCGTGAGCTCCGCCCTCTCGGTCCTCAAGCGATTGCGGCATGCGGCCGTGCAATCGAAGCCGCGGAGGCTGCTATCAATCTGCCGATGGAATCGACGCTCCCGGCGATAGAGGCAGCATGACGGCCAGCACCTTCTCTGCTGACATCGCGCGATTCGTCGAAAAGGCGAAGCTCGCCCCCGCCGTAGTCGTGCGCAAAGTGTCGATGGACATCCTCACGTCGGTAGTGATGCGTAGCCCTGTGGGTAATCCTGAGTTGTGGGCGATCAACTCGACCGCGCGGAACTACAACGCCGAAGTCGCCGCGCACAACAGCTCGCTCCGGCAAGACCCGTCGAACCTCACCAAGACTGGTCGTTTGAAGGCAGGCCGGAGGCTCAACGACGGCATGGGCATAAAGGCGCCGGCTGGTTACGTCGGTGGACGGCTCCGCGCGAACTGGACCGTCTCACTGGGCGCGCCGAGCACAACCGTCTTCGACGAAGTCGATAAATCAGGTCAGCGCGCGATCCAGCAGGGTATCGCGGTGATCCAGCATGCAAATGGAGTGCAAGACATCTACGTCATGAACAACCTTCCCTATGCTCGAGCCATCGAGTACGGCCACAGCACGCAAGCGCCCGCCGGCATGGTGCGCGTGACCCTCGCCGAGGTCGACGCGTACGTCAGCCGCGCGGTGCAGGAGTTGGAGAAATGAGCGCGGCAATCGATTTCCGGCGTGCCGCAGATCCCGCGCACGTTTTTCGCGAGGGCGTACGTGACGCCGAGGGGAAACCAACCGAGCCGGCGGCGTGGCAAGAGGACGTAATCCGCTCCGAGGCGAAGAAGCGGCTGATCCTTGTGAGCCGCCAGGGCGGCAAGTCAACCACTGTAGGAGCGAAGTGTGCTCACGGCATGGTGTACGCGCCCGGCCTGTACCTCGTCATCTCGCCCACGCTCCGCCAGTCCAAGCTCTTCCTGAAGAAGACGCTCGATGTCTACAAAAACCTGACCGGGGTACCGAGGATCACGAGCGCTACAAAGACGGAGATGCACCTCGAGAACGGATCCATGATGGTCGCGCTTCCGGGTGACGATGACGCCAATATCCGCGGCTTCAGCGCGCCTCGCGCCATTATCATCGACGAAGCGAGCCGAGTGCCCGACAGTATCTACGCCGCTATTCGCCCCATGCGCGCCGCGTCACCGAACTGCCAGCTGATCGCCCTGACCACCCCCCTTGGGGTCGCCGCGGCTGGTTCTACGAGGCTTGGGAGTCCGACACTGGGTGGGTTAAGACGCGGGTGACTGCCCACGACTGCCCGCATATCACAGATGAATTTCTCGCAGAAGAACTCGCCGAAAAGGGCGACTGGTACGTGCGCCAGGAGTTCCTGTGCGAGTTCGTGGACAACGAGGAATCCTTCTTCAGCTCGGAGCTGATTGACGGAATGATTGACGAGACCATGGAGCCGTGGGCATGAGCGCAGCAGCAACGATATCGACTGAAACGTTCCTCCACACGCGTCGACGCCTCACCGTGGGCGTCGACCTTGGCCAGTCCAAGGACCCAACCAGTATCGCGGTCATCGAGAAGACGAGCCGAGAGGTCGACGTCGGCGCTCCACTGGCGTATTTGCCATCGCTCCGTGCGACTCTGCGCGACGACCGCCCGGTGTACCGACTCCACGCACTTCAGCAGGCACCCCTCGGGGAGTCGTATCCGGCGCAGGCTGAGCGCCTCAAGCGACTCCTCGCCCTTCGGGCGATTGCCGAGCATGACCCTGACGTCTGGATCGACTACACGGGCGTCGGGCGCGCGGTGTACGACATCTTTAAGCAGGAGCGCGTCCCCAATATCCAGCCTGTCACCATCACCTTCGGCGGCCAGCCTGGGCCTAATGGACATGGCGGCCACAGCGTTCCGAAGCTCGAGTTAGTCAGCCGTTTACAGGCACTGATGCACAGCGGTCGGCTCCTCATGTCACCAAACCTTCTGCTGGCGAAGGCGTTCCGACGTGAGCTTGCCGACTTCCGCGTGAGCTATACAGCGGTCGGCAACGCCACCTTTGGCGCCCGAGAGGGAGCGCACGACGATCTCGTTCTGGCGGTTGCGCTCGCCGTCTACGGCCTCGATAGCGAGCAAGGGATCGAAGTGTCGCCGCTCCGAATGTAGCCATTCCCGACTACATCGCATGCGGTCTATTCTTCGGCATCGAAATCGAATGAGTCGAGCAATGCGACCAGACACTCAAGAACCGGTCTTCCTGACCCTCGACCAGGTGAAGGAACTCACCGGCGCCGGCACGCGCCGAACCGTGATCGCCACTCTGCTGAAGAACGGCATTCGGCATCACATCCGAGCCGATGGGTGGCCTGTCGTTGCGTGGGCGGCGATCACCGGAGTGCCGGCAAGCGCACCACCGCCGCGGCCGAAGTGGCGCTCCAATCTCGACACCCGAGGGGTATGAGCGATGGGCAGAAGGTGAATCGGTCAGGCATCTGGCACCAGCGGGGCGGTCCAGATAGTCTTGCGTCGATCTGGGGAGGGATCTAACCGTGACCGATACACACGAGTACTCCGTCGAGGAAAAGCGCCAGATCTATGCGAAATTCCTTGAGGAACACAACAGGCGCGAGACGTCGACCAGTGACGCCTACGACCGCGCGATCCTGACGTTCAGCACTGGTGCGCTGGCCCTATCCCTGACGTTTATCAAGGACCTTGTCCCTGACTTTTCTCAAGCGGCACACAAAGGGGCATTGCTCGCAGCATGGATACTGTGGCTGCTTGCTTTGATGACAACCATTGGATCGTTTCTGGTGTCGTTGAAAGCTGGCCGACACGAGGTAAGGCGAGCAAATCGGTACTACCTTTTAGAGGATAACGGGGCCCTCAAAGAAAAGAACCGATGGTCGTCGGCGATTTGGATACTGAACCCCGTGGCGGGATCTTTCTTCGCGCTCGGCGCGATCTTCATGGTGTACTTTGTCTACACCAACCTTGCGGAGCATCCCATGACCAACTCGAAGTCCGATGCCACGAAATCAGTGGTCCACGTTGGCGACGCCATGCCTCCTGCCTTTCTTACCCGGCTCAGTGGCGCTGGGCCGGAGCGTACTGACAAGGGCCTGCCGCCGCCGCAGATGACGGAACTGCCGAAGGCTCCGCCCGCCCCGCCGCCGGCGCCTCCGGCGAAGAAATAGGATCAAGACCGATCCTCCGCGCCCTTCGGCTTCCTGGGCGGCAGTGCGCCGCCCGACCCACGCAAGGCGCGCCGCTGCCGGTCGAGCTCACGTACGTCGGGCATATGGCAGCTTAGGTAGCGCTCGACGAAGTACATCGCCTTGTCCTCGGCCCGGGCGTAGCAGTGAAGCTCCCGGCTCGGCCCGGGGGTGACCGCGGCACGCCACCGGCCGTCCGCATGCGCGGTCTTCGTGATGTAGGCGACGCTCACCCCATCGACGAGGGCGAACCACGCCGCCCCCTCGACTGCAGGCGGCTTCCACTCGATGTTGGCGATGCTGTGCATGGCCGGCGACGTTACGCTGGGCCGGTCTCAGAAATGTGGACGGTGCGCGCTCCTCGCGCGAGGAACCACCGGCAACCGCCGGACCTTGCACGGGAATTTCGCGGGCTGCGCGCGGCCGCTAGAATGACCTCCCCCAGAGCCAGAAGGATGGCCTATGCAGCGCCAAGGCGGACCCGACGTGCGGGTGAAGTATTTCGATGTGCCCCCGTTCGACCCGTCGGCGGATCTGCGAGACAGGGAGCCCATGCGCGCGATCCTTGAGCCGGCCCCGTCCTCGAACTGGGTGGACGTCTTCGTGGAGCTGCTTGAGACAGCCGACCCGATGGTGCGGCGGTCACATCCCGTCTTGCTCGACGCACTGATTACGTTCTTTCCGGCCCCCGAGGAAGCCCGTGGAACGGCGATCCTGCTGAAGGGGTTGGTTCAGGAAACGAACGAGGCCTACCGGAAGCGCGGTTTTGGCGATCCCGGGCAGGTGCAGAAGCGTAAAGCGATCCACAGCGAGCTCCAGAAGCTGGCCGCATCACTGAATAGCGAGCAGCCGGTCGAGCCCAACGCGCTCGGTGCTTCGCCCTTCGCGCGCCCGAAGGGCGGCGAAAAGCCCTAGGGCCGGCCATGTCCACGCGCGAAACCCGAGTTCTGGAGATTGCTGAGATCGTACGCGACGCTGCGGCAATGAACGACGCTGCGCTGGACCGCGACTTCGACGAGGCGCGCTTCCGCGTCCGTCTGGTCATCGACAAGCTCGAGGTCGCCGGCCTGCATGCGGCCGTTGAGGTCGCGCTGCGAGTGGCAAGCCTGCTCGGCCAGCCCGGCACGGAGCCGAGGCCCGGCTACGGCGAGGCCATGCTCACGCTGGCGAGCACGCTGGACGACATCGGGTTCGATCCGCTCTGAGCGAGTCAGTCCAACCAGTGGTTGGCGCGAGCGGGGTAAATCAGGCTGGGATCGATGGAGCGATCGCAGCGGCATAGCGGGAGGCGAAAGTCGTCACCGCAGCGAGCCTCGAAACCTGAAGCTCACAATCCACCTCGGTGATCGTGGCCGCGAGATCGTAGTCAGCGCATTCACGCACCTCGATCGCCTTCAAAAGAGCCAGCGACGCCACCTTAGCCGCGTTGCGGAAATTCTTCCTGATATCGGCGTCGGGGTGGTCCCATCGCTGGAGGCGGCGGTATGCCTCGCGATGACCGATCAAGCCAGGTCGCACCGAAGCTTTAACTTCCGGAAGCGATTCAACATGCGGCCTAATAGTGTGATATGTGGAGTAGTAGGTTCGGCTGATCACCGCGCGGATCGTTGCCTCCGATGCACCGGCGCTGCCGTCAAGCGGAAAAAAACAGCAGTCAGACAAAATAGCTGCAGCAGAAATTCCCACGCGCTCACTCCATTCCGAAAACGACCCAGCCTTCAGTGACGGCTGGCAGATCCAATTCTGATAAGCGCGCATATGCTGCCATCTCGTATCGAGAAAGAGCATTAGGATCTTCGCCCTCGAACGAAACCGAATATGAAAGGGACGGGACATCGTCATCCATGACGAACGCGGCACGCCACGTAAAGCCGGCGCGGCGCTTCGGGAGAACCGCCCTAAACTCCTGAACTGCAACTACCGCGTCCTCTTCCGAGACGCCGGTCCGCGCTGCCCAATCACTGAACAACAGTGCAGTTGCAAACGCCTTCGAATCCGCTGGCGTAGGTACACCCCAATACGGACGAAGTCCGACCTTGGATAAAGCGTCGTCGTCCGACCGCTCGACCTGATTGCACCACGAGGCAACGAGGTCTGCCGCTGCTTCGACCGCGCCGCCCTCGAGCAGCACTCTGAAGAAAGCTTGCTGAAACATCACATCGGAGCGATACGCTGCCAAGTTGTCGCGCGCAACTTTGAGCATGGCCCTGTGGTCGCGAACCATGATCAGCGCGAGCAGATAATTCAGGAGAACACCGCTGCTCACGGCGGACTGCAGTGCTCTATTGAAGTTCCGGCGAACCCCTTCACTGTCCATCAGCACCGAGTCGACCATCCCCATGAAGCTGTAGTAAGCATCTGGAAAGTCGCGCTGCATGGGCAGCGCCCGACGCTTGAGCTTTGCGAGCTCAAACTCAGGAAGCGGAAAGCGTTCTTCCAGTGCCGTCAATTCATCGACAAGGTCGTTGAAGATCGGTGCCGGGTTGGGAGTCGTCACAGCGAATCCTTGGTTAGAAACACGCCAGGCAAAGCACTCCAGAGTAGCAGCGTAGCTCTGTCATTTCCTGAACGTTCTAACCCCAAAACATTCCCTTCCATACGTCCATCCCCCTGATCCATTTGCGGAGGATGCCGAGATCTGACCGGAGAGGCAAGCAAAAAATGCGTCCTACGCAGGCGTCACCCGACGCTTTCACGCGGCCGTTGGCGGGCGCTCTTATCGCAACGGTCTCCGTTCGCTCAGGGCGCTACCGCCACTCCCCACCACCCACCCAGTTGGTGGAATATTTGATGGGCGAAACGTTAAACGCCGCTCAAGTTGTTGATTAGATTGACTCACTGGCGGAGAGAGTGGGATTCGAACCCACGGTAGGCTTACACCTACGGCAGTTTTCAAGACTGCTGCCTTAAACCACTCGGCCATCTCTCCGTTTTAATCGCACCGCCAGGCATTGCACCCACCGGCTTTGGAACTCGAACGCGCCGGTCACCCAGCGCGCCGATTGTACCCTGCCCCAGCCCTCAGGCGATGGACTCGATCCCCGCCATATACGGCCGCAGCACTTCCGGCACCTCGATGCTGCCGTCCGGCTGCTGGAAGTTCTCCATCACCGCGACCATCGTGCGGCCGACGGCGAGGCCGCTGCCGTTGAGGGTGTGCACGAGTTCCGGCTTGCCGGTGGTCGGGTTGCGCCAGCGGGCCTGCATGCGGCGTGCCTGAAAGTCGGTGCAGTTGGAGCAGCTGCTGATTTCGCGGTAGGTGTTCTGGCTGGGTAGCCACACTTCGAGGTCGTAGGTCTTGGCGGCGGCGAAGCCCATGTCGCCGGTGCACAGCTGCACCTTGCGGTACGGCAGCTTCAGCGCCTGGAGCACGGCTTCGGCGTGGCCGACGAGTTCTTCCAGCTGCTGCATGCTGGTGTCCGGCGCGACGATCTGCACCATTTCGACTTTCTCGAACTGGTGCTGGCGGATCATGCCGCGAGTGTCGCGACCGTAGCTGCCGGCTTCGGCGCGGAAGCACATGGTGTGCGCCGCGAGGCGCATGGGCAGCGCGTCGGCTTCGACGATGCTCTCGCGCACGAGGTTGGTCAGCGTCACTTCGGCCGTAGGAATGAGGTAGCGCTTCGTCTCGCTCACTTCGGTGGCGAAGAGGTCTTCCTCGAACTTCGGCAGCTGGCTGGTACCTTCCATCGCCGCGCGATTCACGATCAGCGGGACGTTGTGCTCCAGGTAACCGTGCTTGGTGGTGTGCATGTCGAGCATGAACTGCGCGAGTGCGCGGTGCAGGTGCGCGAGCTGGCCGCGCAGCACGGTGAAGCGCGAACCGGACAGCTTCGCGCCGGCGTCGGCGTCGAGCCAGCCGTGGCGCTCGCCAAGATCGACATGGTCCTTCACCGGGAAGTCGAACGGGCGCGGGTGGCCCCAGCGGAGGATCTCGAGATTGTCGTTCTCGTCCTTGCCGAACGGCACGGAGGCGTCGGGCAGGTTCGGGATGCCGAGGGCGATGTCGTTGATCTTCGCCTGGACGTCGTCGAGGGCCTGTTCGTTGGCCTTGAGCCGGTCGCCGATGCCGGCGACTTCGGCCATCAGCGGCGCGATGTCTTCGCCCCTGGCCTTGGCCTGGCCGATGGCCTTGGAACGCGTGTTGCGGAGGTTCTGCAGCTCCTGCGTCTCGGTCGAGAGCGCCTTACGCTCGGATTCGAGGCGCTCGACCAGGCTCACGTCGAGGTCGAAGTTCCGGGCGGCGCGGAGGCGCTCGGCCGTTTCGGCGAGGCGGCCGCGCAGGAGGGCGGGATCCAGCATGATGGGCGTTCCGTTTGATTCGAACGGGGATTATGGCAAATCGTTGGGTCCTCCCGCATCCGCAGAGCCTTCAGGAGGCCCCAATGCGGGTCGTCTCCGGCGGCAGGACCGAGAGTTCGCGCCAGTCGAGCTGCTCCAGCAGGAAGTTGTAGTCGTCGTCGGTGAGCTGGAAGTCGTTGCGGCTGCGCTCCAGGGCGTCGCGCTGGGCGGCCAGTGCCGCCAGCGACAGTTCGCGGTAGCGGTTCAGGGCCTCGGCCTTCCCTTCTTCGCCGAGGGCATCGAACTCCATGCGGTAGAGGTCGTCGAGACGTTTGCGCTCCTCGCCGACTTCGTCGGCCAGGCGGTCGAGGGCGGCCTGCACCAGTTCGCGGCGCACGGCGCGCACTTCGCGTTCGGTGGTGGCGGTCTGGTCGAGGCCGAGCAGGCGGATCAGCGGCATGAGGGTCATGCCCTGCACCACCAGTGTCGCGAGCACCACGGCGAAGGCCGTAAGCACCACGACGTCGCGTTGCGGAAAATTGTCCGGGAGGATGAACGCGGTGGCGAGCGTCACCAGGCCACGCATGCCGCACCAGCCAGCGAGCACGCCCTGCCGCCACGTGGCCGTCTGTTCCAGGCCGCGGCTGCGGCGGTACCAGGCCATGCCGCGGTTGAAGGCGAACATCATGACGAGACGCGAGACGATGACGATCGCGGAGACGATGCACGCGAACGTCACCGCCTCGCGCAGGTGCTCGCCGCTCATGCCGCCGACGATGCGTCGCGCCTGCAGGCCCATCATCAGGAACGCGAGCACGTTGAGCACGAACACCACGATGGTCCACACCGCGTAGGACTGCACGCGCAGGCGCGGCGTGCTCGGCGAGACGTTGCGCGTGGCGATGGTCATCGCCAGCGCCACCACCGCGAGCACGGGCGACAGGTGCAGGTGCTCGGCGAGGATCCACACGAGGAACGTGCTGACGAACTGCATGAGGTTGGAGTCGAGCGCGCCGCAGATCGCGCGCGTCATCATCGGAAAGACGTAACCCGCGGCGATGCCGAACAGCACGCCGCCCGGCGCGGCGATGGCGAAGCCGCCGATCTGCGTCAGCGTGAGTCCGCCGGCCGTCTGCGCCGTGAGAGCGGCGCCGAACAGCAAGAGCGCGGCGGCGTCGTTGAAGAGGCTTTCGCCGCGGAGAATGGCGTCGGTGGAGCGCGGGATCGACATGCCGGAGAGGATCGCCGTCGAGGCCGCGGCGTCCGGCGGCGCGACGATGGCCCCGAGCACCAGCGCGGCGGCGAACGGCAGCCCGGCGAAGGCCCATCCGGCCCAGCCCACCAGCAAGGCCGTGACCACCACACCGCCTACCGCGAAGAACACCAGCGGCAGCCAGAAGCGTTTCACCGTGGAGACGGGGAAGTCGAACGCGGCGTCCATCAACGCGGGTGCGATGAACAGCGGCAATGCTGTGCGCGGGTCGATGGGGAATTCCGGGGTGCCGGGGATCAGGGCCATGCCGGCGCCGGCCAGTGCGAGCATCGATGGGTAAGGCAACGACAGCCTGCGGGCCACCTGCAGCAATACGACCGCTGCTAGCAGGAGCAGCAGCAGGCTTTCGAACAAGGTCATGGCGAGGGGCTCCCGGTATCCACGTCTTCGCAGGCTAACGCGTGCGTCGGGCGTTGTCGCATCCTCGGGGACCGGGGCCGTGGACCCCGGCGTACGCCGGGGTGACGGTGTGGCGAGTTTCTGGAACGGGGCGAAGAGCCTGGCGTGCGTCGGGGTGGCGGGGCGCGAGTTTTTGGACCGAGGCCAAAGAACCTGGCGTGCGTTGGGGTGGCGGTGTCGCGAGTTTCTGGACCGGGGCGGAGAGCCTGGCGTGCGTCGGGGTGGTTAGATCGGTGGGAGCCAGCCTGCTGGCGGTGGGTGCTTGCCGCGAGCACCCTTCGCCAGCAGGTTGGCTCCCACCGGTCAGGCGGCCACAGAGCACGGTCAGGCGGCAGCACGGCCCGGTCGGACGCACCGCAGCAATGCGTCAGTCCGGACGTTTGCGTCCCAGCCACCAGCCCATGGCCGCGCCGGCCAGCAGCCAGCCGAACGCCTGTTCCAGCAGGTAGCCGAGGGTGAACGGTCCGGGGAACCGGTACCAGTTCCAGTAGGGCACGCTCAGCGACAGCCAGGTAAAGATGCCGAAGCCCAGGCCGATGAGCAGGCCGCGACTCACCCCCACACCCGCGCGGATCATGATCAGGGCCACGATCAGTGCGGCGAGCGTGTCGGACAGCCACTGGTGGAAGAGGTTGTACGGGAACGTCGCCATCGGATCCTTGCCGATGGGCGAGTAGACGATGAAGGCATATGGATTGGATCGCGCTCTCGCGGAATACGCTTCGTTGGTCTTGTCGTTGTGTTCGGTGTTGGGGTCGTAGAACGGCAGCAGGTACACCGCGTGCTCGTTGGGCAGGTTGTCGTGCAGCGCGGTGAGGATCTTGCCCTCGTCCAGCGGGGCTCGCATCGACATGCTGCCGATCGGCAGAAGCATGTGGGCGAGCATGCCCCAGATGAACATCACGAGGCCGCCGAGCAGGGTTGCGATGGCGATGCGCATGGGCGTACTCCCCGGGGTGGTGGGTCGAGGGTACGTCCGGGTGCGGGCCTGGCGGTATCGGACTTTTGGCAGGGGGATGGCGAGGCCGGGGTCTTTCGGTGGGAGCCAGCCTGCTGGCGATGGGGGCTTGCCGCGAGCACCCTTCGCCAGCAGGCTGGCTCCCACCGGCAATCTGCAAACCTGTCGTTAAGCCGAGCTTCTCGCGGGCTCCGGCTCGTGCCGTGCGCTTCGCCAGCAGGCTGGCTCCCACCGGCAATCTGCAACTCTGTCGTTTAACCGGGCTTCTTGCGGGCTTCGGCTCGTGCGGCGCGCAGTGCCGTGAGCTTTTCGCGGAGTTTCAGTTCCAGGCCGCGGTCGACCGGCTCGTAGAACGTCGTGCCTTCGAGTTCGTCGGGCAGGCATTGCTGATCGAGGGCCACGCCGCCTTCCACATCGTGGTCGTACTGGTAGTTCTGGCCGTAGCCCAGGCCCTTCATCAGTTTCGTCGGCGCGTTGCGCAGGTGCATCGGCACGTCGAGCGTGCCCATCTGCTTCACCGTCGCCTTCGCCTTGTTGTACGCCATGTATGCCGCGTTGCTCTTCGGTGCGATGGCGAGCCAGATGGCGAGCTGCGCGAGGCCGAGTTCGCCTTCGGGGCTGCCGAGGCGCTCGTACGTGTCCCAGGCATCCAGCGCCATGCGCCACGCGCGCGGTTCGGCGAGCCCCACGTCTTCCACCGCCATGCGCGTCATGCGGCGGGCGAGGTACAACGGATCGCAGCCGCCGTCGAGCATGCGCGTCAGCCAGTACACGGCGGCGTCGGGATCGGACGAGCGCACCGATTTGTGCAGCGCCGATATCTGGTCGTAGAACTGCTCGCCGCTCTTGTCGAAGCGGCGCGTGCGGTCGGCCAGCACCTGCTCGAGCGTGGTGTCGTCGATGCGGCCGTCTTCCGCCAGTTCGGCGGCGATTTCCAGCAGCGTCAGCGCGCGGCGCACGTCGCCGTCGGCGGCGCTGGCGATGAGCCGCAGCGAGCCTTCGTCCACCGTGAGGCCGAGATCGCCGAGGCCACGCTCGCTATCGGTCAGCGCGCGATGCAGCGCGGCCACGATGTCGTCGGGGCTCACGGCATCCAGCACGTGCACACGGCAACGCGACAGCAACGCGGAGTTGAGCTCGAACGACGGGTTCTCGGTCGTCGCACCCACGAAGATGATGACGCCGCGTTCGATGTGCGGCAGGAACGCGTCCTGCTGCGCCTTGTTGAAGCGATGCACCTCGTCCACAAACAGCACGGTGCGGCGGCCCTGCGCGAAGTTGCCTTCGGCTTCGGCCAGCGCCTTGCGCACGTCGGGCAGCCCGCTCATCACCGCGGAAATCGCGCGGAAGTCGGCGTCGGCGTAACGCGCCACCAACAGCGCCAGCGTGGTCTTGCCGCAGCCCGGCGGACCCCAGAGGATCATCGAGTGCACCTTGCCCGCTTCCAGCGCGCGGCGCAGCGGCTTGCCCTCCCCGGCCACGCGCTGCTGGCCCACGATCTCGTCGAGGGAGCGTGGCCGCATGCGCTCGGCGAGGGGCTTCAGGGCTTCGGGTTCGGCGAACAGGCCGGGAGACTGGAAAGACATGGGGCCATTATCGCGCGTTCGCCGTGCATGGCGCCTCAATGGGTCAGTCGCCGCCCTTCGGCTTGCGCAGCAGGCTGGTCGCCATGCCCACGACCACGGCCGCACCCAGCAGCAGCACGATCCAGAGCAGCGGGCGCGTCCAGTCGAACGGCGCGTCGGCCGGGTCCACCGCCTTCCGCCCCGCCAGCACTTCCACGGCGCCGGTAGAGGCTTCCGCTGGGCGCCAGCCGGGCCCGCCGTCCTTGCGCAGGGCCGCGAGGGCGTCGTCGATGGGCCACACGGGACGCCGCGTGCCGCGGCTGCCCACCAGCAGGCGATACGGGCCGGTGCCCTCGGGCAGAAATACGAGGCGATCCGGGCGCCAGCCGACCAGCAGGGTCGGCGGCTCGCGGAGTGGCGTCGCCGAATGCAGGCGCAGCAGTTCGCGGCGGATCGGCGTCAGCTCCAGAGGATGCGCGTCGTCGTGCTGCCCCGGCGTGACCACCAGCGTGCCGAGCTGTTCGCCGCCCATCGTGGGCTGCACGGCGATGGCGTCGAAGCGGGCGACGTTGTCGCCCTTCCCGAGCTTCACGCGCAGCGCGCCCACGGGCACGGCGTCGGGAAGACGGTAGTCGTAATCGACGCCCTGCCCCGAGGTCGCCGTGTCGCTCGGCGCGAGTTCCAGCCAGCGGCGCGGCGCTTCGTCCTTCGCGGACGCGTCGGGCACCGTGCCGGACAGCGTGACGCGGGTCGCGGCGCCGTCCACCCATGGCGTATCGCCGGAGGTCACACGCACGCGGTAGTAGCGCGCGGCCGCGCCGGCAAGCTTCACCACGCGTGCGTCCACGGCGCCATCGCCGCTGCCGAGCGCGACGATCGACGCGTCGCGCACCACGGGCGTCCAGTCCTGCAGGTTCGTGCTGGCGTCGATGTCCACGCGGAAGCTCGCGTCGCGACCGAGCGGCGCGAACTCGATGCGCTCGGGGCGCAGCGGCTGACGCGCGTCGATGAGCCAGTCGGTCGCCTTGCCGCCCGTCGCGGCGGCGCCGGGTTCGATGAGGATGTCGCCATTCGTGCTGCGCTGGATGCGCGGACCGACGGCGCCGTTCGCGCTCGGCGGCACGGCGAGCAGCGGCGCGTCCATCGTGAGCGGATGCGAGGTCGGTTCCGCGGCGTGGTAGATACCGGCGGCCACCTGCCGGCCCTTGCCATCCACCACCAGCACGTCCTGCAGACCGGCATCGCGCGCGGCCCATGCGTAAGCGTCCTGCGGCATGGACACCACATAGGCCTTTGCACCGGGTGGCGTGTTCAGCGCATAGCCCACCGCGAACGTCGGTGGCGTCTCGGCGTGCGCCGCCATCGCGGCCAGGCCCAGCACCATCAGAAAACCACGCGCGTCATGACTCATGCGACGACTCCGGAACGGACGGCACGCCCTGCCGGGGCGGTGCGGGTGCGAGGTAACCGATCACCGTACAGAGAAGACCGTACGCGATGAACGACGCGATACCGAACAGGTTGCCCAGATGACCGCGATCGACGAGCAGCAGCTTCAGCAGCACCAGCGCCATCGTCACCGCGCCGGCCAGCCACAGCATGCGCTGGCCGCGCTTCGATCCAAGCACCCAGGCCACCACGCCGATCACGCTCCACACCACCGTGAGCGACAGCTGCACGAGGTTCGACGCCGCCATGTCGCCGTTCCATGGCACGCCACCGAGATGATGCGTGGCGCGCAGCGTCATGCTGGTGGCGACGACGAAGAACAGCGCCGCGAGCACGGCGGGCCGCGTGCGGCGCACCTCGTCGGGCAACGCCGCGTCGCCGATGGCTCGCGCGACGAACAGCAGCGCGGCCACCAGCAGGAGATCGACGGGGTTCAGCACCGGAACGAACGGAAGCGGTCGCGGACTGCCGGCGGCGCCCAGCGCCGCGATGCCGATGGCCACCATGCCGATGGCGACGCACGCCCCGACGGTCAGGCGAATGTCGCGCGCGTGCTCATGCAGTGGCGCCGCCAGCCAGCGCGGCCCCCACAGCGTCAGCCCGGCCAGCGACAACGTCGGCAGCGACACGGCCAGCATCCGCCAGCCCTGCCCCAGCGTGGTCGCGGTATCGAGCGCCAGCGCGATCGACACGGTGAAGACGGCCAGCCAGCGCACCCACCCGATCGTCGACGTCGCCACCGCGGCGACGCGATGCGCGGCCACGCCCCGCAAGGTGAACCACCCCGTCACCGCCATGACGAACACCGCCACCAGCGGCCAGCCCGCCATCCACTGCGTACCCGCGTTCGCCGCGTCGAGCACGACGCCGGTACTGCCGATGAGGAACAACGGTACACCGAAGGCGAGCGTCACGCCGAGATCGAGCTTGCGCGCGCGGGGGCACGCCAGCGCCAGCAGCAAGGCGGTCGCCGAGAGCAGCATCGCCCAGCAGGCGGCCTGCGTCGCATCGTCGAGCGCTGGCACGCCGATCTGATCGGCGAACGCCACGAGCCACCAGATGGCCGCCCACGCCAGCAAGCCGATACGCGCGAGCGCGGAGGCGCCGCGCGACGTGCCATGGCGGTCGAACTGCCATACGCCGATGCCCGCCCCGACGACGAGCAGCATTCCGCCGATGAAGGTCGCATTGAGGATCGGCATCTGCCCCGGCGTGTAGCGGAACGTGATGGCGAACAGCCACGCCACCGCGGCGGCGAGTTGCAGACCGATGCCCGCCCAACGCGGCAGTCGCCGGCCCTGACGGAAACCGAGCCAGATAAGACCGGCGCCTTCGAGCGCGAAGACGCTGGAGGTCACGCTCGCACTCAGTGCCAGCGGCACCGCGATGGTGGCAAACGCTACGGCGAGCACGGCCCACGTGTCGCGCAGCAAGGTCATGTCGTCGCGCTTGCGCAGCGCGAACGCGATGGCGACGTAGATGCCGGCGGCGATCAGCGCCGACAGCGCGAGCGGCATGGGCCGCCAGTCCAGTAACGCGCCCTGCAGCAACAGGCTGGCGATGGGATTGCCGAACATCAGGCAGCCGTCGAGGATCGCGCGCCCGCGTTTCGGCGACCGCAGCACGTGCAACCACGGCACGACGAGGTAGAGCAGAAAATGCAGGACCAGGAACGGCTCGGTGCTGGCGAAGAACTCGGGCCGGTAACTCAGCACGCCCCACAGCGTGCCGACGCCGAACGTGCCGACGAAGCCGAGCACGTTGAGCACGCGCCACGCCTTCTTCCATGCGATGCCGAGGATGCCGAGGTTGAGCACGGCGTAATAGGAGAACAGGGCAACGTGGTTGCCCTGCCCCGTCGACGCGATGATCGGCGCGGCGAATCCCGCCACGAGACCGAGCACGGCCAGCGCGAGGGCGTCCTGCAGCACGGCCAGCACGCCGAGCGCGCCGACGAAGACGATCAGCAGCGCGAAGGTGGCGCCCGCGGGCAGCAGCCCGTACATGCGATACGCGGCGAACACCGTCATCACCAGCACGCCGATGGCGCCGCCCTGCAACGACAACGCAAACGCGCGACGCCTGTCGCGTTGCACCCAGCCGAACGCGACGCCAGCGATGGCGACCAGCGCGACGATCGTCAGGCGCACCGACATCGGCACGCGCAGCAGGCCGGTGTCGGCGGCGTATTTCAGGAACGCGGCGATGCCGGCGAAGAGCACCAGCATGCCGATCTTCACCGGTACGTTGCCTTCGGTGAACCAGCGTTTGATGGCGGCCGTGAGGCGATCGCCGAGCGTGGGGCCGGCGGGTTCGCGCGGTGCGACGGGTGGTGGTGCGGCAGGCGCGGGTGCGGCGGGACGAAGCGGCGGAGGCTGCGCCGGAGCCAACGGTTCGACCGGTGCGGGAGGTGGCGCTACCGACGGGTTGGGCGCCGCGGGCATCGGCGTGGGTGCCGCGGGCACGGCGCCGGCCACGAAGGCGTCGATCGACCGGCGCGCGTCGTCGAGATCGCGCCGCAACCGGGAGGTCCGGCCCCAGAGAAACCCGATGGCGAATCCGGCAACGGCGCCGCCAAAGCCCTGCCCGGCGAAGGCACCGATGATGGCGCCCACGATGCCCCACACCACAAACATGCCCATGTTCCCCCGACCACGTCCGCTGTCCTGGATGGAGTCTGGCATGAAAGCAGGATGTTGCGGATTGGTGACCCCGATACGGTACGCTCGTGCCTCGTCCCCGTGCCACCGAGCCGCGTCTTCCGATGACTGCCACCGCGCGCCGCGCGTTCCGACTGCTTTGCTGCGCGGCCTTCCTCGTGGGCGCCGGCGTCGCGCACGCCACGGACCCCGCGCGCGCCCTCGGCCAGTTGCATCACGGCACGCTGCATGCGCAGGACGGTGCGCCTGCCGACTCGCCGTCGATGGCGCAGACGGAAGACGGCTGGTTATGGTTCAGCTCGCGCATGGGGTTGTTTCGTTACGACGGCTTCGAGTTCCAGAAGTTTCCGCTGCTGCCCGCCTCGAGCAACGAAAGCGAGGCCACATGGCAGCTCTACGCGGCACCCGGCGGCGACCTGTGGGTGTCGCGTGCCTACGGCGGCGTCGCGCGCGTGCGTCGGGAAGCCGTGACGTTCTATGGCACGGCCGATGGCCTGCCCGATCGCGCCGCCGTCAACGAATTCGCCACGGATGGCGACGGCCGCCTCTGGGCGGCGACGGAGGCGGGTTACTTCCGCTTCGACGGCACGCGCTGGAACGACCTGAGTGCGAAGGCACCCGACGGCGAGTTCCAGCAGTTCCTCGAAGATCGACGCGGCGATCTCTGGATGGTCACCGATTCGGGCGTCTTCATCCTCCGCAAGGGCGCCGATGGGTTCGTCGGCGCGGGCGAGGCGTTTGCCCTTACCCAGCAGATGATGCTGCATCCCGATGGCAGCCTGTGGGTGCGGTCGCGCGATGGCCTGCGCCCCGCGCCGGGCGAATGGGGCAAACCGCATGCCTTTCGCCGGCCGCTGAACACCACGAGCACCACCACGCTGCTCGATCGCGACGGAACGTTGTGGAGCGTCGCCTGCCGCCAGAACCTGTGCAGGATCCCTGCCCCGGCGATCGGGCGCGCGGCGCCCGTCGCCGACAATCCGGCGGCCCAGGTCGCGACCCCGGACTTGGGGCTCACCTCGCTAGGCACGATCACCACGCTCGAAGACCGCGACGGCACCGTATGGGTCAGCACGAAGGCCGGCTTCGACACGTTCCGCGACAGCTGGCTGTCCGTAGTCCGTTTCCCGACCTTCCGCGTGTACTTCTCCCTGTTCGAACAGGGCGACGGCACGGTGTGGACGGGAAGCGCGGCCAACACGCCTTACAACGACCTGCTATGGCACCTCGATCCCGATCCCTCGGCGCTCGAGGACTTCGAGGGCTCCGTCACGGCGGCGTGGCAGGAGAAGGACGGCTCGGTCTTGCTGGGTGGCTACGGCGAACTCTGGCGCAAGCGCCCGGGCCGGCTTCCCGAGGAACGGTCGCTGCCGTCCGACGCCGCGCAGAAAAAGACGCTGGTGCATGCGATCGGCCGCGATGGCATGGGCCGGCTGTGGATCTCCCTGCGCCTGCGCGGCCTTTACGTGCAGCGCCCGGATGGCGCATGGCTGCCCGCGTCGTCCGTCGACGGCCTGCCCGATGTGGCGCCGTCCGTCATTCATATCGACGACCACGGGAGGCCGTGGTTCGGTTACCAGAACGGCACCGTGATCATGGTCGACGGCACGCGCCTTCATCGCTATGGCGCCGCACAGCACCTCGAACACGGGCCGGTGACGTCCATCGCCACCATCGACGGTCGACGCGTGGTCGGGTCGGAGCACGGCCTGTCCATCCTCGACGGCGACCGCTTCCGGACGTTCGCCATCGAGCCGGCCGGCAGGCTCGATTCGATAACGGGCATCGTGCGAAGCCGCGACGGCGGCGTGTGGGCCTACGGCATCGCCGGCGCGCTGCACTTCACGCCGGAAGCATGGTCGTCGGCGATCGCCCATCCGTCGCAACCGGTGGACGCCGAGTTGCTGACGATGGAAGACGGCGTGCCGGGACCGGCCCAGCTGGTTCGGCCGCTGCCGACGATCCTGGCGGCCAGCGACGGCAAGTTGTGGTTCGCCGGCTCGCAGGGACTGGCATGGGTCGACCCGTCGCGTCCGCACCGACGTCCGGACCCGCCGCCCGTGGTGATCCGCTCGATCGCGTCTGGCACCACCACGCTCGTGCACAACGAGGCCGTCGCGCTGGAGCACGGTCGCGACCTGCAGGTGTCGTACACCGCGCTCGCGCCCGGACGACCAAGGGGGCTGATGTTCCGGCACATGCTCGAAGGTCTGGATCGCGAGTACATGTACGCCGGCGCGCATCGCGAAGCGTCGTACATGGACCTGCCGCCGGGCTCGTATCGCTTCGTCGCGGAAGCCTCGTACGACGGACGGCACTGGAGCCGCTCCGTGCCCCTCGACGTCTCGGTGCCGGCGCGGCTCTTCGAGCGGCTGTGGTTCCAGCTCACGTGCGTCGCCGTCCTCGCGCTGCTGGTCTGGATGGCCCACCGATGGCGCGTGCGCTGGCTCACGCGGCGACTTCGCGCGCGCCTGACCGAACGACACCAGGAGCGCGAGCGCATCGCGCGCGAGCTGCACGACACGTTGCTGCAGGGCGTACAGGGGCTGATCCTGCGCTTCCAGGCGTTCGCGGACGGTCTGTCGAAGGACGATCACGCGCGTTCGGTGCTGGAGCGCACGATCGATCGCGCCGAAGCGTTGCTGGTCGAGGGACGCGACCGCGTGAAAGGCTTGCGCACGCAGGCCGCGGAATATGGGTCGCTGGAAGCACGCGTCGCCGGCCAGGCGGAAGAGCTCGACATCCCCGCGCAGGTCGACGTGCGTGTGTTGCGCACGCCCCGGCTGGTGAACCCCACCGTGATCGACGAACTGCACAGCATCGTGCGCGAGGCGATGGTCAATGCGATGCGCCATTCCCACGCGCGCTCGATCGTCGTCTCGGTCGAGTACAGGCGACGCTGGCTCACCGTGACCGTGAGCGACGACGGGGACGGCTTCGATACCTCGCCGGGCCTGCCCTCGGGGGATGGGCATTACGGCATCGTAGGCATGCGCGAACGCGCGGCTCGCCTGGGCGGGCGACTGGACGTGACGTCGACGCCGAAGCGCGGCGCGACGGTGACGGCCCGGATCCCGGGGCGCGTGGCGTATGCGCGGGAAACACCGCGTACGTAGCCGGAAGCGCTCTCTCTGATGGCCGATCGTCCTGCGGGAGCGGCCTCGGCCGCGATGGGTGCTCGCGGCAAACCCCTTCGCCAGCAGGCTGGCTCCCACCAGGAGCCCACTAAGGTCGGTGTGGGAGCGGCCTCGGCCGCGATGGGTGCTCGCGGCAAGTCCCTTCGCCAGCAGGCTGGCTCCCACCAGGAGCCCACTAAGGTCGGTGTGGGAGCGGCCTTGGCCGCGATGGGTGCTGGCGACAGGCTCCCATCGCCAGCAGCGTGGCTCCCGCCGGGGTTATTTCACCGGCTGGGTCTGCAACACCGGGGCATCGCCGACCACGTCGGTGCCTTGCGGCGGGACGAAGTTGAACGTGCCGTCCGGCAGCGCCGCATTGCGCACGAGACCGGCGAACTGGATGCGCGTGACGTTGCCCAGCTGATCGCGGAACGCCATGCGCTTCAGGCCTTCGGCGTCGAACCCGAGGTCGGCGTACGCGAACTGAGGGTCCTTGCTCGTCGACGTCAGACGCAGCCACTGGAAGCCATCGTGTTCGCCCTGCTCCGTCACCTTGAAGTCCTTGTCGATGCGCGACACGTCGGTCAGCACCGTGAGCGGGCTCTGCGCTTCCTCGCTGCTCTGCTTGCGCACCGTCACCTGTTCGAGATCCGGGTCGTACAGCCACACCCGGCTGCCGTCGGCGACGATCGTCTGCTTGTACGGCGCCGTCGTCTCCCAACGGAACTGCCGGGGCGCCTGCAGGGCGAGCGTGCCCGAGCTCGTCTTGCCCTGCTCGCCGTTCGGGCCCGACAGCGTCTGGCTGAAGCGGCCGCTCAGCGAATGCATGCCTTTGGCGAAGGTGTCGAGGCGATCGCGCGCCGGGCCGGCGGCGAAGGTCGGCAGACTGAGCAGGGACAGCGTCGCGGCGAGCAGGAGGCGTTTCATGGGCAGATGAGTTCCGTAAGGTTCGGCGCGATTGTCAGCGATCGGTTTCGAACAGCGACTTAAGCATGTCGATGGCTTCGGCGGGCGAGATCTCGCCGGCTTCCATCTTTTCGCTGATATCGGCGATGGCCTTTCCGTCACGGTGCCAGTAAGGCGCCTCGCGCGTGGCCGTATGCACCGGGCGGGCCTCCTGCCCGAGTACCGCGATCTCGGCGATCTCGGTCTGCTCGGCGAAGATGACTTCCAGCGCGTCGTCCACCTCGGCGGTGTGGCCGCTGGGGTAGTCACGCGTGACGAAACAGGCGCGACCGTCGTCGGCGCGCAGTTCCAGCCCGGGGATGGAGGGATTGAGCTCGAAGATGCTCTCGACCTCGTCGAGCACCTCGGCCGTCGGCACGAGGTCGCCGGTGACGAGCAGGCTCCACGGGCGCTGGCGGAGCGCGCCCGGCTTTCGCGGGTTCATGCGGAATCAGTCCTTCGGGGGCGGCGGCGCGAGCACTTCGCGGTTGCCGTTGTGCTGCGGGGCGCTGACGATGCCGTCCTGCTCCATCTGTTCGACGAGGCGGGCGGCGCGGTTGTAGCCGATGCGCAGATGGCGCTGCACGCCGGAGATCGACGCGCGGCGGGTCTCGGTGACGATACGGACGGCGCGGTCGTAGAGCGCGTTGTCGCCATCGCCGTCGCCCTCGGCATCCTGCGGCAGGCCGGCATCGTTGATGATCTTGCCGTCGGCCGTGGACTGGACTTCTTCCAGCACGCCTTCGATGTAGTTCGGCGTGCCCTGCGCGCGCAGCCATTCCACGACGTTGTGCACTTCGTGGTCGTCGACGAACGCGCCGTGCACGCGCTCCGGCGTGGCGGTGCCCGGCGGCAGGTAGAGCATGTCGCCATGGCCCAGCAGCGCTTCGGCGCCGGACTGGTCGAGGATGGTGCGCGAGTCGATCTTCGACGAGACCTGGAACGCGATGCGCGTCGGGATGTTCGCCTTGATCAGGCCCGTGATCACGTCGACCGACGGACGCTGCGTGGCGAGGATCAGGTGCACGCCCGCGGCGCGCGCCTTCTGCGCGAGGCGCGCGATGAGTTCTTCGACCTTCTTGCCGACGATCATCATCATGTCGGCGAATTCGTCGATGATGATGACGATGTGCGGGAGCGGTTCGAGCGGCTCGGCCACCATGCCCGGCATGTCGGGATTGGCGCGGAACAACGGATCCAGCAGCGGCTGGCCGCTGTGCTCGGCGTCCTTCACCTTCTTGTTGAAGCCGCCGAGGTTGCGCACGCCCACGGCCGCCATGAGCTTGTAGCGGCGTTCCATTTCGGCCACGCACCAGCGCAGCGCGTTGGCGGCTTCCTTCATGTCGGTGACGACCGGCGCCAGCAGATGCGGAATGCCCTCGTAGACCGAGAGTTCCAGCATCTTCGGATCGATCATGATCATCCGGACGTCTTTGGCGCTCGACTTGTACAGCAGGCTGAGCACCATGGCGTTCACCGCCACGGACTTGCCCGAGCCGGTGGTGCCGGCCACGAGCAGGTGGGGCATCTTCGCCAGGTCGGTGACCACGGCCTTGCCGCCGATGTCCTTGCCCAGTGCGAGCGCCAGCGGCGACTTCACCTGGTCGTAGCGCTCGGAGCGCAGGATCTCGGAGAGGTAGACGATCTGTTTCTTCGTGTTCGGGATTTCCAGGCCGATGACGTTCTTGCCCGGAATGACGTCGACCACGCGCACGCTGACCACGGAGAGGCCGCGCGCGATGTCCTTGTCGAGGCTGGACACCTGACTGCCGCGCACGCCGGCAGCGGGTTCCAGCTCGAAACGGGTGATGACCGGGCCGGGATACACGCCCACGACGCGGGCCTCGACGCGGAAATCCTTGAGCTTCAGTTCCACCTGACGCGAGAGCACCTCGAGGGTTTCCTCGGAGTAGCCCGGGCCCTGCGGCGGTGCCTCGTCGAGCAGCGACAACGGCGGCAGCTCGCCATCCATCGACGCGCCGGTGAACAACGGGATCTGGTTCTCGCGCGTGGCGCGATCGCTCTTGACGACGACGGGTGCCGGGGTCTCGATGCGCACGGGTTCGCGCTTCGCCTGCTTGACCGCCTCGGCTTTCTTGACGACCTCGCGCTCGGCTCGCGCGGTGCGCGCGGCCATGACGTCCGGCGCACGACGCAGCTTGCCGCCGAACCAGCCGGCGAGACGCATCACGGCCTCGCCCGTCATGTCCATCAGGCGGAACCACGACAGGCCCGTGGCCAGCGTGATCGCGATCAGGCAGACGGCCAGCAGCAACAGGGGCGCGCCCTTGTCGCCGAAGGCGTTATGCAGCCCACGCCCCACCCACTTGCCGACGATGCCACCCGGGCCTTCCGGCAGGATGGTGGTGTCGACGTTGAGGTACATCAGCGCGGGCGCGGTGATGAAGAAGAAAACGAAACCGATGAGCCGCAGCGACGGCTCCCACGGCTGCACGTTGCGCTCGCCGCGCTGGCGGATCACCTGGATCCCCAGCGCGAGGAGCAACAACGGGAAGCCGTAACTCACCAGGCCGAAGATGTACCGGAGCAGGTTGGCGATGTTCGCGCCGACGGCGCCACCGAAATTGGTGGCGTGTTCGGCGACGCCCATGTGCCCCCAGCTCGGGTCCTGGTCGTTGTAGCTGAGCAGGCAGACGAGGAGGTAAAGGGCCAGCGGCAGGAGGAGCAGTGCCCCGGCCTCGCGCAGGCGGCGCTTGAGCTCGTCGCTCAAGCCCTCCCGCTGGGCCCGGACCTGCGCCTTCGCCTGCTTCTTTACGACTTTCGCGCTTCGCGCCACTAACTGACGACCTCGGTCCCGGTTGCCGGCATCATGCCATGGCCTGAAGGGCCGGGTGCACGACCTTGCCACCCTCGATGTTGATGCCCGTGGCGAGCGGCGCGTAGTCGCGCCATTCGTTGCCGGCGGCCAGGCGCTGCACGTACGGCAGGATGGCGGCCGAGATCGCGGTGGACGACGTCTGCGGCACGGCGCCCGGCATGTTCGTGACGCAGAAGTGCGTCACGCCGTGCACGTCGTACGTCGGCTCCTTCCAGGTGGTGGGACGCGAGGTCTCGAAGCAGCCGCCCTGGTCGATCGAGATGTCGACGAGCACCGAGCCCTTCTCCATGGTCTTGACCATGTCTTCGGTGACGACGCGCGGCGCCTTGGCGCTGGGGATCAGCACGGCACCGACCACGATGTCGGCGTTGCGGACTTCTTCGGCCACCGACGACTCGTAGGCGTAGAGGGCCGTGACGTTCGGGCCTAGGGCCATCATCTCGGCCATGCGGTCCGGGCGCTTGTCGAACACGACCACGTTGGCACCGGCCGAGGCGGCGAGCGCGGCGGCATTGCCGCCGGCGGCGCCGGCGCCGAGCACGACGACCTTGCCGCGCGGCGTGGAAGCCATGCCGCCCAGCAGCTTGCCCTTGCCGCCGTTGGGCTGGTGCAGGAGCGTGGTGCCGATCTGGGTGGCGATGCGACCGGCGATGACGGACATCGGCAGCAGCAGCGGCAGCACGCCGTTCTCGTCCACCGACTCGAACGCGATGCCGGTGAGGCCGATGTCGAGCAGGCTCTTCGTCAGCGCCGGCTCGGCGGCCAGGTGCAGGTAGCAGAACAGCAGGTGGTGCTTCTTCAGGAGCTTCAGGTCGCCCTCGATCGGCTCCTTGACCTTCACGATCAGCTCGCCCTTCTCATAGACGGCGGCGGCATCGGGCACGACGGTGACGCCCAGCATGGCGTAGTCGGCGTCGGCGTAGCCGCTCTTGGCGCCGGCACCGGCCTGGATGAAGACCTCGTGCCCGCGGCGGACCAGATCGGCGGCAGCGGCCGGAATCAGGGCCACGCGGCCTTCGAGGGTCTTGGTTTCGGAGGGAATACCGATGCGCATCTTATGGAGGATCCTGAATGAGTCGATAGAATCGGACAGAACAAAAACCACCCCGTGGGGACGGGACAGCCACCGTCGTAGAGCCGGGCGTCTTGAATCGCACCCTCGTCTTCCCCATTCTTCCGGGTCGACGACGTCCTCGCGGACCTCGATACGGCCTTAGCATCCTGCCGCAAGAGGCGAGCGGTACGACTGAAACACGCTTTAGTAAACCCAAGGATTATACATGAGCACCCCCAAGCACAGCCGCCTCCTGATCCTCGGATCCGGCCCCGCCGGCTACACGGCCGCGGTGTACGCCGCGCGCGCCAACCTGAAGCCGACGATGGTCACCGGCCTCCAGCAGGGTGGCCAGCTCATGACCACCACCGAGGTGGACAACTGGCCGGGCGACGAGAAGGGTGTTCAGGGTCCCGACCTGATGCGCCGCATGGCGGAACACGCCGAGCGCTTCGAAACCGAGATGGTCTTCGACCACATCCATAGCGTCGACCTGTCCACCCGCCCGTTCCGCCTCAAGGGCGACAGCGGCGAGTACACGGCCGATGCCATGATCATCACGACCGGCGCCACGGCCAAGTACCTGGGCATCGCGTCCGAAGAGAAGTTCAAGGGCCGGGGCGTTTCCGCCTGCGCCACCTGCGACGGCTTCTTCTTCCGCGACCAGGACGTGGTGGTGGTCGGTGGCGGCAACACGGCCGTCGAAGAGGCGCTCTACCTCTCGAACATCGCCCGCAAGGTCTATCTCGTGCACCGCCGCGACAAGCTGCGCGCCGAGAAGATCCAGCAGGACAAGATTTTCGAGAAGGCCGCGGCCGGCAAGATCGAGCTGATCTGGAACAGCCAGGTCGACGAGGTGCTGGGCGACGACGCCGGCGTGAACGGCGTTCGCGTGAAGGACATCAACACCGGCGCCAAGCGCGACATCGAGGTGCAGGGCTTCTTCGTGGCCATCGGTCACACCCCGGCCACCGGCATCTTCGAAGGCCAGCTCGAGATGAAGGACGGCTACATCCAGATCCAGTCGGGCCTGAACGGCATGGCGACCGCCACGTCGGTGCCGGGCGTGTTCGCGGCCGGCGACGTCGCCGACCACGTCTACCGCCAGGCGATCACGTCGGCCGGCTTCGGCTGCATGGCCGCGCTCGACGCCGAGCGCTGGCTCGACCAGCAGCACATGCTGGCCTGAAGGCTCGCCCCGCGCTCGCGCGCGGGGCGTCCGCCGCATGGACGGCATCCACTTCCTCGATAGCCTCGGCGGCATTCCAGCCGCCGACTGGGACGCCCTTGTCCCCGACGGCAATCCGTTCGTGTCGCACGCGTTTCTCAGCGGCATGGAAGCGAAGGGCTGCCTGCGCGAGGATTACGGCTGGAAGCCGCATCACCTCGGCCTGTTCGAGCACGGCAGGCTCGTCGCCGCGGCGCCCACCTATCTGAAAGGCAACTCGCATGGCGAGTTCGTATTCGACTGGGCATGGGCGTCGGCATGGGAGCGGGCCGGCGGGGATTACTACCCCAAGCTGCTGGTCGCGTCGCCCTACTCCCCCGTGACCGGGCCGCGCCTGCTGGTGCCGGAAAGCCCCGTGGCCGAGGTGATCCGCAATCGCCTGACCTCGGCGCTCGTCGACGAAGCCGATCGCCTCGGCCTGTCGTCCATCCACGCCAACTTCCTCACCGACGCCGATCTCGACGCCTTCGACGACCGCTGGCTTGCACGATCCGATTACCAGTTCCACTGGCATAACCGTGGCTATGCGGACTTCGACGCGTTCCTTGGCGCGCTGACGTCGAAGAAGCGCAGGAACATCCGCCAGGAGCGCGCGCACGCGCATGCGTCGGGCCTCACCCTCGAGATGCGCGGCGGCGACGAACTCTCCGACTCCGAGTGGCGACAGATCCACGCGCTGTACGAGCTGACGTTCGACATGAAAGGAAACCATGCCGCGCTCACGGCGAGGTTCTTCCAATACCTCGGCCGCTCGCTCGGCTCGAATGTCCAGATCGCGCTGGCGCGCGATGCCCACGACATCGTCGCCATGGCGCTGTTCATGCGCGGCGGCGATGCGTTATTCGGACGATACTGGGGTGCGAGCGTGGACGTGTCGGGTCTGCATTTCGAACTGTGCTATTACCGCGGCATCGACTATGCGATCCGCGAGGGACTGGCGCGCTTCGAGCCCGGCGCGCAGGGCGAACACAAGCTCGCGCGCGGTTTCCTGCCCACGTTGACGCACTCCCGTCATTACATCGCCCATGACGGTTTCCGTCGCGCGGTCGCCGACGCGCTCGCGCACGAAGCGCGGCATCGCGAGGCCTATCGCGAAGAGCTGCTCACCCACTCGCCGTACGCCGACCGATGATCCAGCTGCCGCAACTTCACCGGTCGCGGATGAGCCTGTTCCCCGACCCGGAAACCGCGCTGGAGGATCCGAACGGCCTGCTCGCCTGGGGCGGCGACCTGTCGCCCGAGCGATTGCTCGCCGCGTACGGGCAAGGCGTGTTCCCCTGGTTCAACGCCGACGAGCCGATCCTCTGGTGGTCGCCGGATCCGCGCTGCGTCTTCCGCACCGATGGCGTGCACGTGAGCCGGTCGCTGCGGAAACAGCTTCGAAAGAGCCACTGGCGCGTGACGGCGGACACGTCGTTCCGCCGCGTGATGCTCGCCTGCGCCGCCCCGCGCGATGGCCAGCCCGGCACCTGGATCGGCGACGACATGATCGCCGCGTACGAGGAACTGCACCGGCGCGGCCATGCGCACAGCGTCGAAGTGTGGGATCGCGGCACGCTGGTGGGCGGCATCTATGGCGTGGCCGTCGGCCGGCTGTTCTGCGGCGAGTCGATGTTCAGCGCGCGCTCCGGCGGCTCGAAGGTCGCGCTCGCCGCGTTGTGCCGGCTGCTGCACGAATGGGGCTTTCCGGTGCTGGATGCGCAGGTGACGAACAGTCACCTGCTGAGCATGGGCGCGGTGGAAGTACCACGGCGCGACTTCATCGCGCAGGCGCGACGTCTGGCGGCGATGCCGGGCGTCACGGGATCGTGGGTGAGCCAGCCGCTGGCGCTGCCGCTGTAGCGCTTCCGGTGAGAGCCAGCCTGCTGGCGATGGGTGCTTGCCGCGAGCACCCTTCGCCAGCAGGCTGGCTCCCACCAGGAACGTCCTACCGCGCGCGGTGCCCGCTCATTTCCGCCCCCGCGTTGCGCGGCAGCCGCGCGCTCACCGGCGCGGCCAGCAGCGAAATCACCGTCACCACGATGAACGCCGCGCTGAAGTCCGGCAGCTGCGCACTCGCGTGCCCGTTCCACGCGACCGACACATGGAGCGCGGCGGCCGCCACGCAGATGCCCAGCGAGAGCATCAATTGCTGGAACGTCGTGTAGAAGCTGGTCGCGCTCGAGAATCGCTCGCTCGGTACGTCCGCGTAGGCCACCGTGTTGTACGCGCTGAACTGCAGCGACTGGAAGAAGCCCGAGGCCAGCAGCACGATGTAGATCGTCCACAAGGGCCAGTCGGGACGGAACGCCGCGCACAGCGCCACGCAGACCATCGACAGCACGCCATTCCATACCAGCGTGGCGCGGAAACCCCAGCGGCGCAGCACCGGCGCCGCCGTCGCCTTCATCAGCATCGCGCCCAGCGCGGAAACGAACGTGATCACGCCGCTGTGCGCCGCGGAGAGACCGAAGCCCAGCTGCATCATCAGCGGCAGGAGAAACGGCACGGAACCCGCCGTGATGCGCGTGAGCGAGCCGGCGATCACCGAGAGGCGGAACGTGGTGAAGCGCATCAGCGAGAGGTCGAGGATCGGGTGCTCCGTGCGACGCGCGTGCCGGATGTACAGCGCACCGACGGCGAGACCGCCGAGAATCAGCGCCGTCGATCCGTTCACGGACGCCCCACCGTGGCTGACCATCTCGAGACCGAACACGAGGCACGACAGCGAGACGCCGGACAGCACGAAGCCAAGGTGATCGAAGCGCACCTTGTCGGGCAGGCGCACGTCGGGGATGTACTTCGTGGCGAGCCACATGCCGGCGATGCCGATGGGCACGTTAATGTAGAAGATCCAGCGCCACGAGGCCCACGTCACGATGAAACCGCCCAGCGGCGGGCCGACCACCGGACCGATCAGCGCGGGCACGAGCAGCCACGACATCGCCGAGACGAGCTCGGATTTAGGCACGGATCGCAGCAGCACGAGCCGCCCCACCGGCACCATCATCGCGCCGCCGATGCCTTGCAGCAGGCGCGACGCCACCAGCAACGGCAGGTTCCCCGAGACGCCACAGAGGATGGAGCCGAGCGTGAACAACGCGATGGCCGCCCGGAAGACGTTGCGCGATCCGTAGCGATCGGCGATCGCTCCGCTCGCGGGAATGAACACCGCGAGGCTCAGCATGTACGACGTGAGCGCCACGCTCATGTGCAGCGGCGAGACGTCGAACGACTGGGCCATCGACGGCAACGCGGTCGCCAGGATGGTGCCGTCGAGTTGCTCCATGAACATCGCGCTCGCGATGATCAGGGCGACGGTGCGGAAGCCTGGTGCGGAATTCATCCGGAAGCGGGCGACGGGGGAGCGCCTAGTTTGCGCCCGCAGCCGTGATGTGGGAAGCCCGCGACGGCCGATCCACCGTCGGGTGGGAGCCAGCCTGCTGGCGATGGATACTTGCGGCGAGCACCCCTTCGCCCAAAGGCAGGTCGGGTTGCATCAGTACGTCAGCTCGCGCGTGCTGCGGAAGACGCGCTGTTCGCCGGTGATCGGATCGACGAAGCGGAGCTCGCGGGCCAGCAGCTGAAGCGGTTCCGCGAAATCGGCGCGCTCGTCGCGCACCTCGGGATACGCCGGATCGCCAGCGATCGGGCTGCCGAGTGCCGCCATGTGCACGCGCAGCTGGTGCTTGCGACCGGTCTCAGGTGACAGCCGGTAGAGCCATCGCTCGTCGCCACGCGCGATCACGTCGACGCGCGTGCGCGCATTCGGCTCGCCCGGCACCTCGCGCATGCGGAAGAACGGTTCGCCGCGCTCGAGCCGCGATTCGTGCACGAACGGAAACGCTCGTCCAGGCATCGGCGCCGCGACGGCCTCGTAAACCTTGGCGATCGCACGTTCGCGGAACAACCGTGTATAGGCATCCCGACTGGACGGCCGCGCGGAGAACACCACCAGACCGGCGGTGCCGCGATCGAGGCGGTGCAGCGCGACGAGATCCGGATTGTCCAGCCGACGGATCAGGCGCACCGAGAGCGTCTCCTCCACATGCCGTCCCGCCGGCATCACCGGAAGAAAATGCGGTTTGTCGGCCACGACGATGTCGTCGTCGATGTGGACGATGGCTTCCTCGAACGGGATGCGCGGCTCGGCGTCCACCTCGCGACGATAGGCGACCGCCGTGCCCGGACGGTACGGCGCGGTGCGCGTGACCGCGACGCCATCGGCCGTGACCGTGCCGCGCGCCATGCGGTCGATCCACGTCTCGCGATCGATCGCGGGAAAACGTTCGCAGAGAAAATCGAGCACGGTGGCCCACCCGCCGGGCGGCAGGACGATGCGGCTGATGGGCAGATGGTCGGGCATGGCAGGCATCTTAGCGACCCCGCACGTGCAGGAGTCGCAATAGCCGCCAGGCCTTGCTCATGTGGGAGCGGCCTTGGCCGCGATGGGTGCTCGCGGCAAGCACCCATCGCGGCCAAGGCCGCTCCCACGGAAAGGCTCGCCGCTGAGCGCATAACTCGCCAATCGTCTTGCCCGTCCCCGCGACATATACTGAAGGCCATCGTCCCCATCCAAGCGCACGCGGGAGCCACACGTGATCGGCCGGTTCTTCAGGAAGTGGTTCGGAAGCGCGCGGGCGCCTGCCGCGAATCGGCCGGACGGGCTTTCCCTGCCCGACGCCGTGCCATTCGTTCCGAACCCCGCGCTGGTGCCGGCCGGAGCGCTGACCGGGGACGATATCGAGGATCGCTTCTACCGCCTCGTCTTCGGAATCGGACCGTCGCGCGATCCGGGGCTGACGCCCGCCGAGCAGAACACCCTGCGCCGCGTGCGCGACGCCTTCGGCAGCGAACGCTTCGACGTGAGCACCCTGCCCCGTCTTCCCGCCGTCGTGCCTCAGCTGATGCGTTCCCTGCGCAACGACGATGCCGACAATCGCGCGCTGGCCGAACAGATCTCGCGCGACACCGTGCTGATGGGCGAAGTGATCCGTGTCGCGAACAGCGCTTACTTCCGCACCGCGCGGCCGGTCTCCGGCCTGCCGCAGGCGATCGCGATCATGGGTCACGACGGCTTGCGCCGCGTGGTGATGCAGATGGTGATGCGCCCGATCCTGCGTACGAACGATGGCGACCTGGGACGCCATGCCGGCGAGCGCCTCTGGGAGCACGCCGAGCGCTGTGCGCGTGCGTGCGCCTTCCTCAGTCGTGGTGTGTGCGATCCGTTCGAGGCGTTCCTCGCGGGCATCGCGAGCCAGACCGGTGCGCAGGCCATCCTGCGTGAAGTGGCGCGCGAGTCCGATGCGGCGGCGCTGGCGTATAGCCGTCCGTTCGTGGCGGCGCTAGGCCAACAGATCGAGCGCCTGTCGCTGCATGCGGCGCGGCACTGGAGCTTCCCGTCGCGCGTGGTGCAGGCGCTGGCCGAGCGCGCCGACCCGGCGGATGCCGGTGCACGCACGCCGCTAGGCCGCGCGCTGCTCGCCGCCAGTCGCGTGGCCATGCTCGACGTGCTCGTGGAGCGCGGTGCCGCCGAACCCGATGCGATGGTGCTGGCACATCCCGGACTCGGCTTCAGCCAGGAGCGGCTGGTGGCGTCCCGCAACGACCTGCACCGGGTCGTGGTGGCGGAAGCCTGAGCGATTCCTTTTCGGTGGAAGCCAGCCTGCCGGCTCCCACCCGATCGAACGATCAGCGCTTCGCGCCGGTCGCCAGTACGCCGGTCCATATGCGGTCGGCCAGTTCGGTCGACGCGCCGTCGATCAGTGCCGGCACCGCGGTGTCGAGGTGCGCTGCGGCCGGGTCGATCGCCTGCGACCGGTGCAGCCGATACGATCGGGTCGACACCAGCCCGCGCGCCACGATCCGGCAGCCGACGCTCATGTCGATGTCGAGCGACGGCGGTTCGGCCTCGGTCTTCGCTCCCACCGCCACCTGCAGACCACGGCAGTTGACGATCAGATCGGTGAAGTACTTCGGCTGCAGCATGGTGCGCAGGCGCGCTTCCACGGCCGTGGCGACGTCCGGCGCCACCTGCACTTTCTGCTTCTGTTCGAGTCCCGTCACGGTCAGCACCGCGACGCCAGGATTCTCCACGGTGAGCCACGGCGACGCCGGGCTGGCCGACACGAGGTGGCTCATGTCGCTTTCGATCATCGTCTTTCCGCCGCACGCGGACAGCACCAGTACCGCGGACGCGGCGAGCACTTGCTTCAACACCCGATTTCCCCTGAAATTCCCAACACAACCTGCCAATGTACCGGCGAGGCACATAACCGGCAAGATTTTCACGTACGTGAATCCTCGTCGTTTGCCGGTTCTGCGCACTGCGTCAACATCCGGTTATCATCGCCGGTTCGTTCCCGTCTCTACGTCCGCCGACCCATGGATCTTGAGCGCCACGCATCGCCCGCCGCTACGGACGCTCTCGCGCGCATGAGCTGGCATACGTTCGAGCACCTGCTTGCCGAGTATTACCGCGAGCAGGGCTGGCGCGTGGAATACGATTCGCGACCGCGCTCCCTGAAAGCCCTCGGTACCAGTCTCGACCTGCGGATGCGCCGTGGCGACGAGGTCACCATCGTGCAATGCCGGCAGTGGGATGCGAAGCAGGTCGGCGTCGACGAGGTCAACGAACTGCTTGCGACGATGCTCAACGAGGGCGTGTCGGGCGGCGTACTCCTGACGCGCGGCACGTTCACACCCGAGGCGCGCACGGCGCAACGCCGCCAGCCACGCCTTCAGCTGGTGGACGGCGACACGCTGCGGGTGATGCTGAAGCTGCCCGACCCGAGCGGTCGCGTGCCGCAGGCACCACTGGCCGCCGACACGGTGCGACGCACGACGGTGCCCCGCGCCGCCGCACGCCGCGACAGGCCCTGGCTGGTTCCCGCTATCGTGGGCGCACTGGTGGTGTGCCTGCTCGGCGTGTTCGTGTGGCGGGCGATGGCGCCACGCAAGCCGCCTGCCCCGCCCGTGACCGTCGAGGCCGCGCCGGCGCCGGCCCCGGTGGCCGCTCCCGCCGCTTCCCCGGCGGCCGCGCCCTTGCCGCCGCCGCGGCGTCCCGCAGTGGACCCGTCCGAGTCGCTCTCGCGCGAACTGGCCGAGCGTGCGCGCGCGCAGGACATGCGCTCCGAAGCCGCGCGGCGCGAGGCGCATCGCCAGGCCGACGACGCCATCAAGGTGATGGAACGCAATACGCGCGAGATCGGCTCGGCGGAATGAGCGGCCAATCGGCGGGGCGTTCTTTCACGCCAGCCGAATCCGCGCGGCCATAGGCTGGTGGGCGACCCCGTCGCCTGGAAACCCCGATGACCGAGACGCTCGCACCCGATCTGCTGCGTCGCATGCACGCGTACTGGCGTGCCGCGAACTACCTTTCCGTCGGCCAGATCTATCTGCGCGACAATCCGTTACTCGACGAGCCGCTGAGCAAGGATCACATCAAGCATCGTCTCCTCGGGCACTGGGGCACGACCACGGGCCTCAATTTCATCTACACGCACCTGAACCGTGCGATCGTCGAGCGCGACCTCGACATGATCTACGTGATCGGCCCCGGCCACGGCGGGCCCGGTCTCGTGGCGCATACCTACCTCGAAGGCTCCTACACCGAGGTGTATCCGCACATCGATCGCAGCGCCGCCGGCATGCGCGAGCTGTTCCGGCAATTCTCGTGGCCTTACGGCATCCCCAGCCATGTGGCGCCGGAAACGCCGGGCTCGATCCACGAAGGCGGCGAACTCGGTTATTCGCTGTCGCATGCCTTCGGTGCCGCGTTCGACAACCCGGAACTGGTCGTCGCGTGCATCGTGGGCGACGGCGAAGCCGAAACCGGCGCGCTGGCGACGAGCTGGCACTCGAACAAATTCCTCAACCCCGCGCGCGATGGCGCGGTGCTGCCGATCCTGCACCTCAATGGCTTCAAGATCGCCAACCCCACCGTGCTCGCGCGCATCGAACCGGACGAATTGCGCGACCTCATGCGCGGCTACGGCTACGAGCCGCACTTCGTCGAAGGCCACGAATTCGATCCGATGCACCAGGCGTTCGCCGCGGCGCTCGACCGCTGCCTCGACGAGATCCGCCGCATCCAGGACAAGGCACGCGGTGGCGACGCCGACGCCGCGACGCGCCCGCGCTGGCCGATGATCGTGTTTCGCAGCCCCAAGGGCTGGACCGGCCCGAAGGTCGTGGACGGCAAGCCCGTCGAAGGCACCTGGCGCGCGCATCAGGTTCCCATCGCGAAGTTCGAGAACGACGAGCACGTCGCGATCCTCGAAGACTGGATGAAGAGCTACGAACCGGAAGAGCTCTTCGACGAGCATGGTCGCTTCCGCGAGGAGTTCGCCTCGCTGGCGCCGACCGGCCGCCGGCGCATGGGCATGAATCCGCATGCGAACGGGGGCCTGTTGCTGAAACCGCTGCACATGCCGCACTTCCGCACGTTCGCCGAAGACGTGAAGGTACCCGGCGACCACAAGGCGGAGGCGACGCGTGTGCTCGGGCGCTTCCTTCGCGAAGTGATGCGCCAGAACATGGAAACCTTCCGCCTGTTCGGCCCCGACGAGACGGCGTCGAACCGCCTGGAGGCCGTCTACGAGGCGAGCGGCAAGACGTGGCTGGCCGATACCGAAGCGGTGGACGAGAACCTCTCGCCCGCGGGACGTGTGATGGAGGTACTCAGCGAGCATCAGTGCCAGGGCTGGCTCGAAGGCTACCTGCTCACCGGTCGCCACGGCTTCTTCTCGTGTTACGAGGCCTTCATCCACATCATCGACTCGATGTTCAACCAGCATGCGAAGTGGCTGAAGGTGACGCGCAAGATGTCGTGGCGTCCGCCGATCGCGTCGCTGAACTACCTGCTCAGTTCGCACGTGTGGCACCAGGACCACAACGGTTTCTCGCACCAGGATCCGGGCTTCATCGACCACGTGGCGAACAAGAAATCGGAAATCGTGCGCATCTACCTGCCGCCCGACGCGAACTGCCTGCTGTCGGTCGCGGACCATTGCCTGCGCAGTCGCCACTACGTCAACGTGATCGTCGCCGGCAAGCAACCCGACTGGCAGTGGCTCGACATGGAAAGCGCCGTGCGTCATTGCACGGCCGGCGCCGGCATCTGGGAATGGGCCGGTCGCGGGGGCGACGACCCCGACGTGGTGATGGCATGCGCCGGCGATGCGCCGACGGTGGAGGTGCTGGCCGCGGTGATGCTGCTGCGCGAGTACGTGCCGGACATCCGCATCCGCGTGGTCAACGTGGTGGACCTGATGTCGCTGGAAACGCCGGACGAGCATCCCCACGGCATGGACGACGACCAGTTCGACGACCTGTTCACGAAGGATCGCCCGGTGATCTTCGCGTTCCACGGCTATCCGGGCATCGTGCACAAGCTGACCTACCGGCGGCATAACCACGATAACTTCCACGTGCGCGGCTACAAGGAAGAAGGTACGACCACGACGGCGCTCGACATGATGGTGCTGAACAACATGGATCGCTTCCAGCTCGCGCTCGACGCGATCAACCGCATCCCGCGACTGGAAGGCGAACGGGCGAAGGCGTCGCAGCGCTACTGGTCCGACATCGAGCGACACAAGCTGTACGTCAGCGAGCACGGCCAGGATCTGCCCGATGTGCGCGACTGGCAATGGAAGGCCGAGGACGCCACGTGAGTCGCACGGGGCATGTGCTTGCGCTGAACGCCGGCTCGTCGTCGCTGAAGTACGGGCTCTACCGCGTCGATGGCGACGAGACGGAGGAACTGCTGGCCGCGCAGACGGAGTCGCACGATGGCGACGCCGATCCGGTGGCGACCGTGGTCCGGGCGCTTGTCGACCATGGCCTGCCGACGCCCGATGCCGTCGGCCATCGTCTGGTGCACGGCGGCCCGAAGGTGCGTGCGCACGCGTTGATCGACGATGCGCTGATGGTGCACCTCGAGGAGGCGAAGGCGTTCGCGCCCTTACATGTGCCCGTGGCGGTCGCGATGGTGGAACGTGCGCGTGCGGCGTTCCCCGGCGTGCCTCAGGTGGCGTGCTTCGACACCGCGTTTCACGCGACGATGCCTGCCGTCGCTCGCACCCTGCCCTTGCCCGCCGACCTGCGCGACGGCGGCATCGAGCGCTATGGGTTTCATGGATTGTCGTACGAGTCGATCGTGCGGCAGCTCGGCGCGACGATCCCGTCGCGCGTGGTGATCGCGCATCTGGGCAACGGCGCGAGCCTCTGCGCGGTGCGCGACGGCCACTCGGTCGACACGACGATGGGCCTGACGCCCACCGGCGGCATCGTGATGGGCACGCGGCCGGGCGACCTGGATCCGGGCGTGCTGCTCTATCTCATGCGGGAAAAGGGCTACGACGCGGCGCGACTCGAGGTGCTGATGGACCGCGAGTCGGGACTCAAGGGCCTGTCGGGCGGCACCAGCGACATGCGCGGATTGCGCGAATCGAACGAGGCATCCGCGGCGCTCGCGCGCGAGGTGTTCGTGCACGTCGCGCGGAAACATGTCGCCGCCATGGTGGCGTCACTCGGTGGCATCGACCTGCTGCTATTCACCGGGGGCATTGGCGAGAACGACGCGGCGACGCGCGATGCGATCCTGGCCGGCCTGCAATGGTTCGGCGACTTCGACGTGCGCGTGATGGCGACGGAAGAAGACGAACAGATCGCGAGGCACACGTGGCGCCTCGCTTCGTAGGTTCGCCAGCGGGCTGGCTCCCACCAGAGCGGTAAGGCTCATGCTCTGGTGGGAGCCAGCCTGCTGGCGATCGCGCGAAGCGCGATACGGCGGCCGCGCCTCGTGAACTCAGACGACCACCACCGGGATCTTGCCGATCTTCGAGCGCCATTCCTTCGGACCGGTTTCGTGGACGGACGTGCCGGCGCTGTCGACGGCGACGGTGACCGGCATGTCCTTCACCTCGAACTCGTAGATGGCTTCCATGCCCAGGTCTTCGAACGCCAGCACGCGTGACGCCTTGATCGCCTTCGACACGAGGTACGCCGAGCCGCCGACGGCCATCAGGTACACGGCCTTGTTGTCGCGGATGGCTTCGATCGCCGCCGGCCCGCGCTCGGACTTGCCGACCATGCCGAGCAGGCCCGTGGTCTCGAGCATCTGGCGCGTGAACTTGTCCATGCGCGTGGCGGTGGTCGGGCCGGCCGGGCCGACCACTTCGTCGCGCACCGGATCCACCGGGCCGACGTAGTAGATGAAGCGATTGGTGAAATCGACGGGGAGCGTCTCGCCCCGGTTGAGCATGTCGATCATGCGCTTGTGCGCGGCGTCGCGACCGGTGAGCAGCTTGCCGTTGAGCAGGATCGTCTCGCCCGGCTTCCAGCTCTGGACGTCTTCGCGGGTGATGGTGTCGAGATCGACGCGACGGCCCTTGGAGGCGTCGTACGTGAGCTTCGGCCAGTCTTCCAGCGAGGGCGGATCGAGCGCGACCGGACCGGAGCCGTCGAGCACGAAGTGCGCGTGGCGCGTGGCGGCGCAGTTCGGAATCATCGCCACCGGCAGATTCGCCGCGTGCGTCGGGTAGTCCTTCACCTTGATGTCGAGCACGGTGGTCAAGCCACCGAGGCCCTGCGCGCCGATGCCCAGCGCGTTGACCTTTTCGTACAGCTCGAGGCGCAGCTCTTCCGCACGATTCGCCGGGCCGCGGGCGATGAGGTCGACGATGTCGATCGGCTCCATCAACGCTTCCTTCGCCAGCAGCATCGCCTTTTCGGCGGTACCGCCGATGCCGATGCCGAGCATGCCGGGCGGGCACCAGCCGGCGCCCATCGTCGGCACGGTCTTCAGCACCCAGTCGACGATCGAATCGGACGGATTGAGCATCGCGAACTTCGATTTCGCTTCCGAACCGCCGCCCTTGGCGGCGACGATCACATCGACCTTGTCGCCCGGCACGATCGTCATGTTGACCACCGCGGGCGTGTTGTCGCGCGTATTCATGCGCTTGCCGGCCGGATCGGCCAGGACGGAGGCGCGAAGCTTGTTGTCCGGGTGGTTGTACGCGCGTCGGACGCCTTCGTTCACCATGTCTTCCAGGCTCATCGTGGCATCGTCCCAGCGGACGTTCATGCCAACCTTGAGGAAGACCGTGACGATGCCGGTGTCCTGGCAGATGGGCCGGTGGCCCTCGGCGCACATGCGCGAGTTGATCAGGATCTGGGCGATGGCGTCCTTCGCCGCCGGCGACTCTTCACGCTCGTACGCCGCGGAAAGATTCCGGATGTAGTCGACCGGGTGGTAGTACGAGATGTACTGGAGAGCGTCGGCGACGCTGGTGATGAGGTCGTCCTGCTTGATCGTGGTCATGGCGCGTCGGCTGGCTCGCGAGGCTGGCAAAACGGCGATTTTACCGCACCCGGGCGTGTAAGGTGCCGGGCCCGGGTCCGGTCTTCTTCACGTACCCCCAAGAACCCCACGGAGTTCCCATGCGCCACCCGTTCCGCCACGCCCTGTTCGTCGTCGCCCTCGCCGCCATGGCGCTCGGGCTGGCGCGCCCCGCCATCGCGGCCCAGACCGCCCCGGAATTCGCCGGCATCGCCGTCTGGCAGAACTCGAAGCCGCTGACGATGAAGCAGCTGCGCGGCAAGGTCGTGCTGATCGATTTCTGGGCCTACTCGTGCATCAACTGCCTGCGCACCCTGCCCCACGTCACCCGCTGGTACGACGAGTACAAGGACAAGGGCCTGGTGGTGGTCGGCGTGCACTCCCCGGAATTCCCCTTCGAAAAACAGGAGGGCAACGTCCGCGACGCGATCAGGAAGTACAACATCCACTACCCGGTGGCGCAGGACAACGATCTGGAAACGTGGGACGCGTGGGACAACCAGTACTGGCCGGCCGAGTACCTGGTCGACCAGCGCGGCAACGTCGTGGCCCATCACTTCGGTGAAGGCAACTACGCCGAGATGGAGAACGCGATCCGCACCCTGCTGGGCCTGCCGCGGCTCGACGCCAAGGCCATCGCCGAGGACAAGGATGCGCCGGACTTCAACCAGATCGGCTCGCCGGAGATGTACTTCGGTGGCGACCGCGGCCAGAACCTTGCCAGCCCCGAAGGTGGCCGCACCGGCACGCGCGATTTCACCGCGCCCTCGCGGCTCGATCTGAACCAGTTCGCGCTGGTCGGTCGCTGGGAGATCGGCCGTCAGAACGCCACGCTGACCGGTGCCAGCGGCGAGATCCGCCTGCATTTCAAGGCGAAGAAGGTGCACATGGTCGCCAGCGCGAACGATCCGGTGACGGTCGAGGTGCTGGTCGACGGCAAGCCGCAGCCGCCGGTGACGATCCAGGCATCGCAGCTGTACACGCTGTACACCGCGACCGACTACAAGGATCACGTGCTGACGATCCGGATTCCGAAGGCGAATTTCCACGCGTTCACGTTCACCTTCGGGTGATGCTCTCTTGGTGGGAGCCAGCCTGCTGGCGAAGGGTGCTTGCCGCGAGCACCCTTCGCCAGCGGGCTGGCTCCCACCGAGGACACACTTGCACGACCGTTACTCACGATATATCGTACGTGCACTACGTACGATATATCGGAGAGCATCCATGCATTTTTTCCATCGGCTCCACGAGCACATGCATGCCGTCGGCCGCGGCGGCGGCCGCTTCGGCGGCGGCCCGTTCGGATTCGACGACCGCGACGGCATGCGTGGCGGGCGTGGCGGTGGCCGCTTCGGCGGCCGGATGTTCGGGACGGGCGACCTGCGGCTCCTGCTGCTGGCGCTGATCGAGGAGCAGCCACGCCACGGTTACGAACTGATCCGCACCATCGAAGAGATGTTCGACGGCCAGTACAGCCCGAGCCCCGGCGCCATCTATCCGACCCTGACGATGCTCGAAGAGCTCGGCTATGCCCGCGTCGAGGCCGAGACGGGCGGTAAGAAGCTCTACGCCATCACCGACACGGGCCGCGCCTTCCTCGCCGAGAATCGCGACAGCCTCGACGCGCTCACGGAGCGGCTGCAGGTGATGTCCCGCCATATGCGCCGCATGACCGTGCCCAACGAAGTGCGCGAGGCCATGCATCGGCTGAAGCATCAGCTGATGAACCATCACAAGAGCTGGGACGAAGCGGAACTCGCGCGCGTCGCCCGACTGATCGACGCGGCCGCGAAAGCCGTGGGGGAGCGCCAATGACCGACGAGCGTCATCAGGCCCGACGCGTCCGCCACCCGCTGAAGATGCGCCGCCTCGAAGTGGCGCGCGTGGCGCACGTCACCCCGCACATGGTGCGGGTGACGCTTCGCGGCGACGACCTCGCCGGATTCGTATCCGCCGCGCCGGACGACCACGTGAAGCTGTTCTTCCCGACCCCGGCCGGCACGATGAACCTGCCCGTCTTCAGCGAGAACGGTCCTGTCTACGCCGACGGCGAGCACTCGCCGTCGCGCGACTACACCCCTCGCAGGTACGACGCAGCGGCCGGCGAGCTCGACATCGATTTCGTGATCCACGGCGACGGGCCCGCGTCCAGCTGGGCGGAGACCGCTAGCGTGGGGGACGTCCTGCATGTCGGCGGTCCGCGCGGATCGATGGTCGTCGCGGACGATTTCGATCACTACGTGATGGTGGGCGACGCGACCGCGCTACCCGCGATCGGCCGGTGGCTCGAACACATGCCGGCGGACCGGAACGTCACGGTGCTGATCGAAGTGTCGTCGGCGGAAGAGCGACAGGCACTCGCGCGCGACGTCACCTGGTTCGTCGCCGGAGCGTCGCCACGGATGGACGAGGCGCTTGCGGCGTTGCCGATACCGCAGGGCGATACATTCTGGTGGGTGGCCACGGAATCGAAGCGTGCCCGTGCGTTGCGCTCCTTGCTGGTGGAACAACGCGGCGTCGACAAGGAATGGGTCAAGGCTACGGGCTACTGGCAGGCCGACTGATGCGGTTGCCTGGGTGGGGCTTGTCGCGAGCACCCGTTCGCGGCCAAGGCCGCTCCCACAGAAGAGCGAGCCGTGTGGATTTCGGTGGGAGCCAGCCTGCTGGCGATGGGCTTGTCGCGAGCACCCATCGCGGCCAAGGCCGCTCCCACAGGATGCTCTGCGAAAGCCGCTTTAGCGCTGCCCTCTGTCCGGAAGCCATCGCGAGCTGGCTGAATCTCCGGGGCTCGTCATCGTCACGGCGTATCGACGTCGCTTAATCGATCCCTGCCATGAACACATAACGTTTGCGGCCGCCGCGATACCCCTATGTCCGTTCATGGGATGGGAGCGGCACGATGCGGCGTGGCAGGAAAATTCTGGCGTGGGTGTTGGGCATCCTCGTCGTTCTGATCGTGGCGATCATTCTCTTCATCGCCTTCTTCGACTGGAACCGGCTGAAACCCACCATCAACGAGAAGGTGTCCGAAGCCATCGGTCGCCCGTTCGCCATCAATGGCGACCTGTCCGCGCATTGGTCGCGCGAGCCCGGAGAAGGCGGTCTGGTCGGACTCATCCCCTGGCCGCATTTCAGAGCCCTCGACATCACCGTCGCGAATCCGGACTGGGCGAAGAACAAGCGTTTCGCCACGCTGGAGTCCGTCGAGTTCCGGCTGTCGCCCTTCCCGCTCATCGCTCATCGCATCGTGGTACCCGAGATTCGGCTGGGCCGGCCGCGGATCGCGCTGGAGCGCGTGAAGAACGGCGACAACACGTGGACGTTCAAGATGCCCGAGAGCACCGGGCCGTCCGAATGGCAGATGGAGCTGAACGCGATCGCGTTCGACAAGGGTCACATCGACTTCTCGGACGCGACCAACCAGATCGTCATGGGCATCGACGTGACGCCGCTCGGCAAGGGCATTCCGTTCAACGAGATCATGGCGCAGCAGGAGAAGGATTCGCGCGCGCAGGCGAACAAGACCACGGGCGCCAGCGCGAAGACGATGGCGAAGAGCGACGCCGACGAAAAGGACCGCCAGGACGAAACCAAGAACAAACAGCTCTATTACTTCGCCTGGGATGCCAAGGGCACGTACAAGAAATCCACCGTGTCGGCCAAGGCCCGCACCGGCGGCGTGCTCGCGCTGCGCGACGCCAGTCGCCCATTCCCGGTGCAGGCGGATGCGCGGTTCGGTGATACGCACATCGCCTTCGTGGGCACGCTGACCGATCCGATCAACATGGGCGCGCTCGACGTGCGGTTGTGGTTCTCGGGTACCAGCATGTCGCATCTTTACGACCTGACGGGCATCACGCTTCCGGACACGCCGCCCTTCGCGACGGAAGGCCATCTCAAGGCCAACCTCAAGCAAGGCGCGAGCGTCTTCACGTACGAGAACTTCACTGGCCGGGTCGGTGGCAGCGATCTGGGCGGAAGCCTCGTGTTCGACACGCGCGGCGCGCGGCCGAAGCTGTCCGGCAAGCTGAAATCGAACCAGCTGCTCTTCGCCGATCTGGCACCGCTGATCGGTGGCGGCAGCGACGCCGAAAAGGCGAAGCGCGGCGACACCGCGAAGCAGCCGGCCGGCAAGGTGCTGCCGGTGGAGCCGTTCAAGACCGATCGGTGGAACGCGATGGATGCCGATGTCACGTTCACCGGCGTCAAGATCGTTCATGGCGAACGGCTGCCGTTCGAGAACGTCTCGACGCATCTGGTCATGCAGGACGCGGTGCTTACCCTCGACCCGCTCAAGTTCGGCGTGGCGGGCGGCACCGTGGGCAGCAACATCCGGCTCGACGGTTCGAAGACGCCTCTGCGCGGGGGCTTCAACCTCGGAGCCCGTCACCTGAAGCTCAAGGAGCTCTTCCCCACCTTCGCACCGATGCAGACGAGCTTCGGCGAGTTGAACGGCGACGCGTCGCTCACCGCCGTCGGCAATTCACCCGCGGCGCTGCTGGGCAGTTCCAATGGCGAGGTGAAGCTGCTGATCAACGATGGCGCGATCAGCGGATCGTTGCTGGAGTTGGCGGGCCTCAACGTGGGCAGCTACGCGGTGACGAAGCTGTTCGGCGACGACGTGGTCAAGATCAATTGCATGGCCGCCGATCTCGTCGCCACCGATGGCGTGATGGAATCGCGGCTGTTCGCGTTCGACACGGAAAAGGCTTTGATCAACGTCACGGGCGACGTGAACTTCCGTGACGAGAAGCTCAATCTCGACATCGTTCCGCATACGAAGGGCTTCCGTCTGTTCTCGTTGCGCTCGCCGTTGTACGTCCATGGGACGTTCGCGAATCCGGCGCCGGGCGTCCACGCCGGGCCTCTGATCCTGCGCGCCGGTGGCGCCGCCGCGCTGGCGGTGTTCGCGGCGCCGGTGGCGGCGCTGGGCGCACTGGCCGTGCCGGAAAGCGGCAAGGCGGACGCCACGCAGTGCAAGCCGTTGCTGGACGATCTGAAGCAGAGTCCGCCGAAAGCCCCGCCAGCCGGAAAGTCGGCAAGGTAAGCGGGACGGCCGGTGGGAGCCAGCCTGCTGGCGATGGGGGCTTGCCGCGAGCGCCTATCGCGGCCGAGGCCGCTCCCACACCTGCTGTAGTGGGCTCCTGGTGGGAGCCAGCCTGCTGGCGAAGGGGCTTGCCGCGAGCACCCATCGCGGCCGAGGCTCTCCTACAGATCGGCCTTTGGAAGCCGCGTCAGCGGCCCCTACAAAAGCCGTGCGGCTTCGGGCAAGCTTCGCGGATGTCGCCTGCCCGTCGTGCTCATCTCCAGATCCACTTCTGCGTCCTGCTCTGGGGCTTCACCGCCATCCTCGGAAAGCTGATCGCCCTGCCCGCCCTGCCGCTAGTGTGGTGGCGCATGTTGCTGGTGTCGGGGACGCTGCTCTGCGTGCCGCGGGTGTGGCGCGGTCTGCGCGCCATGTCGCCGCGGCTGGCGCTGTCCTATGCCGGCATCGGCGTGATCGTCGCACTGCACTGGCTCACGTTCTACGGCGCGATCAAGCTCGCGAACGCCTCCGTGGCCGCGACCTGCATCGCGCTGTGTCCCGTGTTCCTGGCCATTGTCGAACCGTGGGTGGCCGGTCGTCGGTTCGATCCGCGGGAGCTGATGATCGGCGCGGCCGTGGTGCCCGGCGTGGCCCTCGTGGCGGGCGGGCTCCCCGGAGACATGCGCCTTGGCCTCGCCATCGGCGTGCTCTCGGCGATCTTCGTGGCCTTCTTTAGCGCGCTCAACAAGCGTTTGATCGATCGCGCGGATTCGCTCACGGTAACCTGCGTCGAACTCGGCACGGGCACGCTGTTTCTCACCGCCCTTGCGCCGTTCTTCGCCGTGCCGGCCTTTCCGCTGCCTGACGCGCACGACGGCGCGCTCCTGATCTTGCTGGCGTATGGGTGTACGTTGCTCCCCTTCGCGCTGGCGCTGTCCGCGCTGCGCCATCTCTCCGCGTTCGCGACGCAGATGGTGACGAACCTCGAGCCCGTCTACGCGATCGTGCTTGCGATTCCGCTGCTCGGCGAGCAACGGGAGCTGGGGTGGACGTTCTACGTCGGCGTGGCGATCATCCTGATCGCGGTGTTCGCGCATCCCTGGCTGCATCGAGGAGAACGCGCGGCGCCGTCCGACATCGTGGCGCCCTGATTTTCCGCAAGCGGCTCAGCCGCGTCCGCGGGCCTTCATGGTGCGCTGGCGACGGGCGCGCTGCGCCGGCGACCGCGTGCTGGTCGTTTTTCGGGGTGACGAGCGCTTGGCTCGCGAAGGCGGGCTGATCGGTTTCACGGGATGCTCCGGGGAGTACCGGGAAGGTCGATGCTGCGACCCACCCGGTGAATATCCCGCTAAGAAGGTGTCAGGCCAGCTTGATTTCGCGCAGACGCTCGAGCAGGTACTCGTGGGCCGTGATGGCTTTCGGGTAACGCTTCGGGTTGTCGGGCGTGATGCACGAAGGCAGCACGTCGAGCACGACGTCCGGGTTCGGGTGCAGGAAGAACGGCACCGAATAGCGCGGCTTGCGCGCGGCGCCTGGATCCTTCGGGTTGGTCACGCGATGCGTCGTCGACGGATACACGTGATTGGTGAGGCGCTGGAGCATGTCGCCGATGTTCACCACGATGGCGTCGCCTTCGGTGGTGATCGGCAGCCACTCGCCGTCGCTCAGGACCTCGAGGCCGGCCGTGCTGGCGCCGACCAGCAGCGTGATGAAGTTGATGTCTTCATGCGCGCCGGCGCGGACGTTCGGCACGTTGGCCTGCTCGATCGGCGGGTAGTGGATCGGACGCAGGATCGAGTTGCCGACATCGATCTTGTCTTCGAAGAAGGTCTCCGGAAGATCGATATGCAGCGCGAGCGCGCGCAGCACGCGCGAACCGAGCTGATCGAGCTTCGTGTACAGGCCGTAGCCCTTTTCCTTGAAGCCCGGCACTTCGTCCGGCCACACGTTGGGCGGCATCACGTCGGCGAACTTCGAGTCGCGCGGAATCTCGCGACCGATGTGCCAGAACTCCTTGAGATCGGCGAACTGGCTGTCCTTCGCGGTTTCGACCTTGAACGGCGTGTAGCCGCGCGCACCGCCGCTGCCGGGGATGTGGTACTTGCGCTTGGTGTCGTCGGGCAGCGCGAAGAACGCCTTGAACGCCTCGTACGCCCCGTCGATGTCCTCACGCGGGATACCGTGGCCGCTGATGCAGCAGAAACCGAATTCGCGGTAAGCGGCGCCGATCTCGGCGACGAACGCGTCCCGATCGGTGTCGTAGCGGCGGATATCGAGGGTGGGAACCGACTTCTGAACCGTATTCATGGGAAACCTGCGTGCACGCGATCGAGGGTCAGGCCGTGGCCTGGGCCGCCGATTTTACGGCGTCGGCCAGCTGGCCCGCCAGCCGGTCGACTTCGGCGGCATCGGCCGCCTCGATCGTGACGCGCACCAGCGGCTCGGTGCCGGAGGCACGCAGGACGACCCTGCCACGGCCTTCCAGCGCGGCCTCGACGTCGGCCAGAGCCTGGACGACCGTCTCGGACTTGAGGGCTTCCTTGGCCCCCTGCACCCGGACGTTGACCATGGTCTGCGGCAGTTTGACCAGCCCGGCGCGGGCCTCCGCGAACGACTCGCCGGATTCGAAGAGCGCCTCGAGCAGCGCGAGGGCCGCCACGACACCGTCGCCGGTGGTGAAGCGGTCGAGGCAGAGCACGTGGCCGGACGTCTCGCCACCGAGCACGCCGCCGTGTTCCTTCAGCTGCTGGAGCACGTAGCGGTCGCCGACGTTCGCCCGGACAAACGGGATATCGAGCTGCCGGAGTGCGCGCTGCAGGCCGTAGTTGCTCATCAGGGTGCCGACGACGGGGCCCGGCAGGCTCGCCTTCTTCTTCCAGTGGCGCGCGATCACGTAGAGCATGTCGTCGCCATCGGTGACCGTGCCATCGCGATCGACCACGCGCACACGGTCGCCGTCGCCGTCGAAGGCGATGCCGAGGTCGGCACCGCGCTCGACCACGGTCCGCGCGAGCCCGTCGGGATCGGTGGAACCCACGCCGCGATTGATGTTGAGACCGTCGGGCTCCGCGCCGATGGTCGAAACCTCGGCGCCGAGGTCGCGGAACACCTTCGGGGCGACCTGGTACGTGGCGCCGTGGGCGCAGTCGAGCACGATGCGCATGCCGGCCAGCGAGAAATCGTCCGACACGGTGGACTTGCAGAACTCGGCGTAACGGGTGACCGCGTCGTCGACGCGGCTGGCCTTGCCCAGCGCCTCGGAGGCGACGGTGACGAAATCGGCTTCGAGCTCGGCCTCGATCTCGGCTTCCAGCTCGTCGTCGAGCTTTTCGCCCTGGCCGGAAAAGAACTTGATGCCGTTGTCCTGATGCGGGTTGTGCGACGCGCTGATCACGATGCCGGCATCGGCGCGCAGCGAGCGCGTGAGGTACGCGACGCCCGGCGTGGGCATGGGGCCGAGCAGGCGGACGTCGGCGCCGGAGGCGACCAGACCCGCCTCCAGCGCCGCCTCGAACATGTAACCGGACACGCGGGTGTCCTTGCCGATGACCACCATGACCTTGCGGTTCGGGTCGCGGCGCTCGGATCCGGTGCCGGCGGGGCGACGGTCGGCGGCGCGGCGGCGCGCCAGCACGGCACCGGCGGCGCGGCCGAGACGGAGGATGAAATCGGCGCTGATCGGGTACGTGCCGACGTGACCGCGGATGCCGTCCGTGCCGAAATACTTGCGTTCACTCATGGTGTTGTCGTCCTTACTTCCGGATCGGGCGAGGATACTCCGATGCCGCGGGGGGTGCGGAGCTGGCCAGAGGGGCTAGCCGTCCGGCGCTACTCGTCGTCCGGCCAGCGGGGCGTCGCCGGCCTGTCATGGCGGGGCGCGGTGTCGCCGGCCTTCACGGCGGACCACACGGCCAGCGCATCGACGGTGGCGGCCACGTCGTGCACGCGGACCATGACGGCGCCACGCTGCACGCCGATCATCGCCGCGGCCACCGAGCCGTGCACCCGCGCGGCGGGATCCTGCCGGTGGGTCAGCGCGCCGATCAACGACTTGCGCGAGACGCCGATGTACGCCCCCGCACCCAGTTCCGCGAATCGGGCCGTGGCGCGCAGCAGGGCCAGATTGTGCTCGAGGCTCTTGCCGAAGCCGAAGCCGGGGTCGACCAGCACGCGGCGACGATCGATGCCGGAGAGCTCGCAGGCGAACAGGCGATCGGTCAGGAAGCGGTGGACGTCGCCCACCACGTCGTCGTAATCCGGCGCCGCCTGCATCGAGCGCGGCTCGCCCTGCATGTGCACCAGGCAGACCGGCACGCGGAGCTCGGCGGCGGCATCCAGCGCGCCTTCGCGGCGCAGCGCATAGACGTCGTTGATCATGCCCGCGCCCGCACCGACGGCGGCGCGCATGACCTCGGGCTTGGAGGTATCGATGGAAATCGGCAGCGTCGTCGCTGCGGCCAGTCGCTCGATCAGCGGAACGACACGACGAATCTCTTCCTCCACCGGAACGTCGTCGGCGCCGGGACGCGTGGACTCGCCGCCGATGTCGAGCATATCGGCACCCTCTTCCGCCAGTTTCAGCGCGTGGGCGTAGGCGGCGTCGAGGGAGTCGTGACGGCCGCCGTCCGAGAAGGAATCCGGCGTGACGTTGACGATGCCGACCACGCGCGGCCGGTCGAGCGACAGCGCGCGGCCGTTGCAGTCGAGCACGGTGGCGAACGGATCGATGCTCATGCGGATCAGCCCTGCTGCGTGCCGCCGATGGCGCCCATGAATCGACGGTAGTAGCGCAGCTCGTCGATGGAATCGCGGATGTCGGACAACGCGGTGTGCGCTGAATCCTTCGCGAAGCCCCTGGCGATCTCCGGCGACCAGCGGCGCGAAAGCTCCTTCAGGGTCGACACGTCCAGATTCCGGTAATGGAAATAGCGTTCGAGCGCCGGCATCTCGCGGTGCATGAAGCGCCGATCCTGGCAGATCGAGTTGCCGCACATCGGCGACTTGCCGACGGGCACGTGCTTCTTGAGGAAGTCGATCGTGGCCTGCTCGGCCTGCTCGACCGTGACGTCGGACTCCACCGCCCGCTGCCACAGGCCGGAGCGCCCGTGCTGGTTCCGGTTCCACGCGTCCATCTGCTGCAGCCGAGCGTCGCTGTGCGAAATGGCGAAGACCGGGCCTTCGGCAATGACGTTCAGATCCTTGTCCGTGACGATCGTGGCGATCTCGAGGATGGAGTCGTTGTCGGTATCCAGTCCCGTCATCTCCAGGTCGATCCAGATGAGGTTGTCGTCGTGCTGCGCAGGTGTCATGGGTGCTCCTTTGAGGATGCCGAGTCTAACCCGGCAGGCCGCCAACCTGTAGGCACCGATCCGGCGGGAGCCAGCCTGCTGGCGATGGCTTCCCACGGCGAGCACCCATCGCCAGCAGGCTGGCTCCCACCCCGGTGAACGGAACGTGAGATCATGCCGGGATGGCCGAACCGACCTTCTTCTGGCACGACTACGAAACCTTCGGCGCCGATCCCCGACGCGACCGTCCCAGCCAGTTCGCCGGCATTCGCACGGACGCCAACCTCGACATCGTCGGCGACCCGGTGATGATCTACTGCCGGCCGCCACGCGACATGCCGCCCCAGCCCGCCGCCTGCCTGATCACCGGCATCGCGCCGCAGCTGACCGAGCGCGAGGGCCTGTCCGAAGCGGCCTTCGCCGCGGCGATCCACGAGCAGATCGCCGCGCCGGGCACCTGCACCGTGGGCTACAACTCGCTGCGCTTCGACGACGAGTTCACCCGGCACCTCCTGTACCGCAATTTCTACGACCCGTACGGTCGCGAGTGGGAAAACGGCAACTCGCGCTGGGACCTGATCGACCTGGTGCGCATGTGCCAGGCGCTGCGCCCGGACGGCATCGTGTGGCCCACCCGCGAGGACGGCACGCCCAGCTTCCGGCTGGAGCACCTGGCCACGGCCAACGGCCTCAAGCAGGACCGCGCGCACGACGCCCTGTCGGATGTCGAGGCGCTCATCGCCCTCGCCCGCCTCATCCGCGCCAGACAGCCAAAACTCTGGGACTGGTACTACGCGCTGCGCCGCAAGCAGCGAGTGTTCGAAATGCTCGACGTCGCCGCCATGACGCCGGTGGTGCACGTTTCGTCGCGTTATCCCGCCAGCCGCCAATGCCTCACCGTGATCGCGCCGGTCGCCGCGCATCCGACGCGCGCCGGCGAGGTCATCGTCTACGACCTTACCGCCGACCCGGCCGACCTGATCGCGCTGGACCACGACGACATCGCCGACCGCGTGTTCGTGTCGCGCGCCGACCTCCCCGAGGGAGTGGAGCGCATCGCGTTGCGCACCGTGCGTGCCAACCACGCCCCCGCGCTGGCGCCGCTGTCCGTGCTCAAGGGCGTGGATCACGGCCGGTTGGGCGTCGACATGGCGGCCGTGGAACGCAATCTCGACGCCCTACGCAACAGCCCCGGGCTCGCCGAAAAGCTCCGGCGCGTCTACGCGCGGGCGTCGGACCTGCCGCCGGCGGAGGATCCGGAGCTGGCGCTCTACGGCGCCTTCCTGCCCGACGCCGACCGTCGCCTTCTGGCGGACGTGCGCGCCACGCCGCCCGACCAGCTCGGGACACGCGCGTTTCCGTTCCGCGACCCGCGATACCCCGAGCTACTGTTCCGCTATCGGGCACGAAACTGGCCGGAAACGCTCACGCTCGAAGAACACGCGCGCTGGGAGGCGTTCCGCGTCGACCGCCTGACCCGCCGTGGCCCGTTGACCACACTGACCCTCGACGACTACGACACCGAACTCGCCACGCTGCGCGCGCTGCCCGGCGCGCCCCTCGCGCTGCTCGACCAGCTCGAGGCGTGGAGCCTGGAACTCCGCTGACTTGACCATGCCGACATCCTATTTCACGCCCGCCACGTTCCGTTTCTTCAAGGCCCTCGTCCGCAACAACAATCGCGAGTGGTTCCACGAGCACAAGGACGACTACGAGCGCCACGTGCGCGAGCCGTTCACCGCGCTGATCGGCGACCTCGCCGCGCCGCTGGCGAAGATCAGCACGCACTTCGTGGCCGACACGCGCAAGGTCGGCGGCTCGCTGTACCGCATTCATCGCGACACGCGTTACGCGAACGACAAGCAGCCGTACAAGGGCTGGCAGGGATCGCGGTTCTTCCACGAGCGCCGCCGCGAGATCCAGGCGCCAGGGTTCTACCTGCACATCCAGCCGGGCGAATGCTTCGTCGGCGGCGGCATGTGGCATCCCGAGCCGCCGGTGCTGAAGAAGCTGCGCGAGTTCCTCGCCGACAACCCCGGCGCGTGGAAGCGCGCGACGCAGGGAAAGGCCTTCCGGGAGCGCTTCACGTTCTGGGGTGAAAGCCTCACGCGTCCGCCGCGCGGGTTCGACGCGAACCACGAACTGATCGAGGACCTCAAGCGGAAGAACTTCGCCGCCGGCCAGGACTTCGACGAGGCGATGGCATGCTCGTCCGAGTTGCTACCGTTCGTCGTGGACAACTTCAAACGCCTTGCGCCGATGGTGGATTACCTGTGCGCAGCGCAGGAACTCGAGTTCTGACCTTCCCTGTGGGAGCGCGCTAGCGCGCGATGGGTGCTCGCGGCAAGCCCCCATTCGCGGCCAAGGCCGCTCCCACAAGCACTCGTCACCATGGCCGATACGGCGGGCTTGTCTGTGGGAGCGCGCTCGCGCGCGATGGGTGCTCGCGGCAAGCACCCCTTCGCGGCCAAGGCCGCTCCCGCGAGAAGTGCCGGCTGCGGGGCAATGGCTTGGCTACTTCTCGTAGAGTTCGATCGGCAGGTCGTCGGGGTCGGCGAAGAAGGTGAAGCGGCGGCCGGTGAATTCGTCGACGCGGATCGGTTCGCATGCGACGCCGTGCGCAGCGAGTTTCGCCACCGCCGCGTCGATGTCCGTCACCGTGAACGCGAGGTGGCGAAGACCCTGCGCTTCGGGCCGCGACGGCCGTTTCGGCGGCGACGGAAAGGAGAACAGTTCCAGCTGCACGCCGGGGCTAACCTCCAGGTCCAGCTTCCACGAATCGCGCGCCTCGCGGTACGCCTCATGGATCACCTTCAGGCCAAGCACATCCGTGTAGAAGGCCTTCGACCGCGCATAATCCGAGCAGATGAGCGCGACATGATGGATGGCTTCGAGCATGGCGATCAGGCCTCGGAGAACGGAAAAGCGAGCACGTCGGCGATCGCGTCGGTGCCAGCGAGCACCATCAGCAGCCGTTCGATACCCATGGCGACACCCGCGCAGTCCGGCATGCGATCCAGCGCCGCGAGCAGCGACTCGTCGATGGCGACTTCCGGCGTACCGCGCGCGCGACGCTTCGCGTTGTCGCGCTCGAAGCGCTGGCGCTGCTCCGCGGCGTCGTTGAGCTCGTGGTACCCGTTCGCCACCTCGTACGGCCCCACGTAGACCTCGAATCGCTCCGCCACCGGCGGGTCGTCGTGACGGATGCGCGCGAGCGCGCACTGGCTGGCGGGAAAGTCGGAGACCACGGTGACGCGATCTCGCGGGAAGTTCGGCTGGATGCGATGGGTCATCAGGAGATCGAGCCAGTCGTCGCGCTCGAGGCCTTCCGGATCGATGCCGATAGGGGATAGCGGCTCGCGCAGTCGTTCGACCGGATCGGTGAGCGCGTCGACACCGAGCGTATCGCGGAAAAGACCGCGATACGTCGTCTCGACGATGTCGACGGTGCGCCCCGCACGAAGCAGCAGGATCTGGAGAAGGTCGATGACTTCGCGCGCGAGCTTCGCATCGTCCCAGCCCACGCGGTACCACTCGAGCATGGTGAACTCTGGGTTGTGCCGACCACCGGCCTCGCCATCGCGGAACACGCGTCCCATCTCGTAGCAGTCGCCCACGCCCGCGGCGAGCAGCCGCTTCAGCGGAAACTCCGGCGACGTGCGCAGCCAGCGCTGCGGCGAGCCGGCATCGACGTGCCCCGTGAAACGCGTGGAGAAACTCTGGATGTTCGGATCGGTATTGCCCGCGGCCGACAGCATCGGCGTCTCCACCTCGAGCACGTGGCGCTCGGCGAAGAACGCGCGGATGCACGTATAGAGGCCGGCGCGCAGCCGCAGGTGCTTCAGGTCGCTCACGGCGCCACTCCGTGTTCGGTCAGCAGCGCGACGAGATCGGCTTCGCTGTGGACCGGCACGCCGAGTTCGGTCGCCTTGTCGAGCTTGGACCCCGCGGCCTCGCCGGCGAAGACACCCGTGGTCTTCTTCGACACCGAACCGGCGACCTTGGCGCCAAGCGATTCGAGTCGCTCGGTCGCGTCGTCGCGCTTGAGCGTCTCCATCGTGCCGGTGATCACGTAGGTGAGCCCTTCCAGTGGCAACGCGGAAGCGGCTTTCGCCGGCAGCGCGGCCGCCAGCCGGCGCATCGCTTCGTCGGCCTCGCGCAGTTCCGCCATGCGGTCCGGGTCGCCGAGATACGCGGCGAGGTTGGTGGCGGCGGCCTGCGGCACACCCGCGACGATCCACTGGTGCTCGCCGGCCTTCACCAGCGCGTCGAGGCTGGCGTAGTTGCGTGCGAGGATGCCCGTGCTCTTCGGGCCCAGCTTGGGGACCTTCGCGGCGTCCAGCAGCACGTCCAGGCCGAGGCGGTCGCGCAGCTTCGGCGAGGGCGCGCCTTCGTCGGCGAAGACGATGCCCGCCGCGAGCAGCGCGTCCACCACTTTCTGGTTGCCTTCCTGTTCGAAGAACGCGGCGATGGAGGTCGCGACCTCGTCGCCGATATCGGGCAGCACGCGCAGCACGGGTGCCGGCGTGTGACGTACGTGTTCCAGCGAGCCGAGCCAGCCGGCCAGTGTCTTCGCCGTGCTTTCGCCGATGTGCATGATGCCGAGCGCGAAGAGGAAGCGCGGCAGCGTGGACCGCTTGCTGGCCTCGATCGCGTCGACGAGGTTCTCGGCCCATTTCGTCGCGACCTTGCCCTGCCTGACCGTCTCGGGCGTCGATCCGTCGCGTTCGTCGGCCTGCGTCTTCATGCGCACGAAGCTGTCGACCGTGAGCGCGTAGAGGTCGGCCGGCGTGTGCACCATGTCGAACTCCACGAGCGCGTCCACGAAGCGATCGCCCAGACCGTCGATGTCCATGGCACGGCGCGAGGCGAAGTGGATCAGGGCTTCCTTGCGCTGCGCGGCGCAGATCAGGCCACCGGAGCAGCGATACGCGGCCGCGCCTTCCTCGCGCAGCAGCTCGGAGTGGCAGACCGGACACGTGGCCGGCATCTTCCACGGCACGGTGCCGGCGGGGCGCTCGGCTTCCACGACGCGTGCGACCTCGGGAATGACGTCGCCCGCCCGGCGAACGATCACCGTGTCGCCCACGCGTACGTCGAGGCGCGCGACCTGGTCGGCGTTGTGCAGCGTGGCGTTGGTGACCGTGACGCCGGCGACCTGCACGGGTGCCAGACGCGCGACCGGGGTCGCGGCACCGGTGCGGCCGATCTGGATCTCGATGGCCTCGACCGTGGTTTCCTGCTCCTGCGCGGGATACTTGTGCGCGATGGCCCAGCGCGGCGCGCGCGAGACGAACCCCATCTCGCGTTGCCCCGCGTAGTCGTCGAGCTTGTAGACGACACCGTCGATGTCGTACGGCAGGCTGTCGCGTTTTTCGCCGATACGGCGAAAATACGCCAGCAGACCGTCGAAGCCCTTCGCCTTCGACACCTCGGGCGAGACGGGGAAGCCCCACTCCCGCAGCCGGGCCAGCGTGGCGGAATGCGTATCGGGCAGCTCGCCGCCTTCCACGCGCCCCACGGCATACGCGAAGAACGCCAGCGGCCGCTTCGCCGTGACGGCGGGGTCGAGCTGGCGCAGGGAGCCGGCCGCGCCATTGCGCGGATTCGCGAGCGGCTTCTCGCCCGCGGCGCGCGCGCGCTCGTTGAACGCCTCGAACGCGGCCCGGGGCATGATCACTTCGCCGCGCACCTCGATCAGGCGCGGCCAGCCTTCGCCGCGCAGCCGCAGCGGAATCGCCTTGACGGTGCGCAGGTTGGCGGTGACGTCTTCGCCGACGGCACCGTCGCCACGCGTGGCGCCCTGCACGAAGACGCCGTTCTCGTAGGTGAGGCTGATGGCGAGGCCGTCGAGCTTCGGCTCGACCGAGAATTCGGGCTGGCGACGATGCAGCGTCTGCTCGATGCGACGTTCGAAGTCGGCCACCTCACGATATTTCTCACGATCGGTGTCGCCGTCCTGCTCGAACGCGTTGCCGAGCGACAGCATCGGCACCGCGTGCACTACTTCGGCGAAACCGCCGCGCGCACGCGCGCCGACGCGTCGTGTGGGCGAATCGTCGCTGGCGAGGTCGGCGTACTCGTTTTCGAGCGCTTCCAGCTCGCGCATGAGCCTGTCGTATTCGGCGTCCGCGATGTCGGGCTCGTCCAGCACGTGGTAGCGATAATTCGCATCCTCGATGCGCTGGCGCAGCACCTGCGCGCGGTCGACGGCTTCGAGGGGGGCGTTGGCTTGAGGCATGTGGAGGGTCCGTGATGGTGCGCTTGACCGACGCGACCCTGAACTGTCGGCCGGACGCGCGGCAAAAGCAATCATCCCATCGGATATAATCGCACCGCTATGCCACCTCTCGACGTCATCGCACCTCCCGATCAGCCCGACGTCCAGACCCTCCCGACAGACCGACCGGCGCTTGCGCCCGCCGAGCCATCCAGCCGGGCCCGCTACCGCGGCCTGATCTGGCTGGTATCGGCCGCGTTCTTCATGCAGGCGCTGGACTCCACGATCGTCAACACCGCCGTTCCCGCCATCTCCGGCGCGCTCGCGGTGACGCCGCTCGACATGCGTACGGCGCTCACGAGCTACGTGCTGACGCTGGCGATCTTCATCCCCATGAGCCCCTGGCTCTGCGACCGCTTCGGCACGCGGCGCGTGTTCGGCGGGGCCATCCTCGTCTTCGCGCTCGGCTCGCTGCTGTGCGGCGTGGCGCAGAGCCTGCCGCAGCTCGTCGCATCGCGCATCGTGCAGGGCCTCGGCGGAGCGGCGCTGATGCCCGTGGGCCGCTATGTGCTGGTGCGCAGCATCGATCGCCGCGAATTCGTGAGTTCCATGACCACGGTGGCCACCTTCGGGCTGCTCGGCTCGGTCGCCGGACCGCTCATCGGCGGCGCGCTCGTGGAATTCACCAGCTGGCGCCTGATCTTCCTCATCAACGTGCCCGTGGGCATCGTCGGCCTGCTGCTCAACCGCCGCGAGATGCCCGATTACCGGCTCGATCGGGCGCACCGTTTCGACACCTCCGGCTTCCTGCTCTTCGCCGGCGCCTCGGCGCTCTGCCTGATGGCCGCGGAATCGCTGGGCGGCAGCAGCCGCGGTTTCGTGATCGCGGCGTATGCCCTGGGCGCGGTCGCGCTAGGCACGCTCTACGTGCGGCACAGCCATCGCACCGACCATCCCGTGAGCGACCTCTCGTTGCTCAAGGTGCGCAGCGTATGGGTGTCGCTCGCGGGCAACCTCTTCACGCGGCTCGGCGTGTCGGGCATGTACCTGCTGCTCGTGCTGTTCCTGCAGATCGGTTGCGGCTGGTCGCCGTTGACGGCCGGCCTGATGATGGTGCCGCAGGCGGTAGGTTCGATCGCGGTGAAACCCTTCATCGACCGGCTGCTCACGCATTTCGGCTATCGCCGGCTCCTGCTCGGCAACACCATCGCCGTGGCCGCGGTGCTCTGCTCGTTCGCGCTGCTCAGCCCGCAGACGCCGCCCTGGGTGATCGCCGTGTTCGTGTTCGTGTACGGGTCGGTGATGTCGGTGCAATACACGTCGATGAACACGCTCGCCTACGTCGACCTCGACGTGAAGTACGCCTCCATGGCGTCGTCGATGGCCTCCACGGCGCAATACCTTTCGATGAGCTTCGGCATCGCGCTGGCGTCGTTGCTGATGGCCGGCTTCCTCGGCGCGCACAGCGCCGACGGCTACGTGTGGGCCTTCCGCTGGTCGGTGATCGTGCTGGGCATGATCACGCTGGCGGCGAGCTGGATATTCGGGCGACTGCGCGACCCTCGCGCCGTCCCTGCCACCGGGGCACCCTGACGGCACGATGGGGTACCCTCAAGAGGACACCGCGCCTTTCTTCGCGGCTTCGATCAGGAACGATCCATGCACGACTCCGCGAGCATCCTGCTCACCCTGTTCATCATCTTCGTGGCGGCACAGATCGGCGGCGAGATCGCCCAGCGGGTGAAGCTGCCCTCGGTCGTGGGCGAGATCGCGGCGGGCTGCGCCGTCGGCCCCTCCGCCCTGGGCTGGGTGACCCTGCCGGACATCGCCACGGGCACGCCGCTGGATGTGCTCGCCGAGATCGGCGTGATCCTGCTCCTCTTCTCCGTGGGCCTGGAAACCCGTCTCGACGACCTCAAGAAGGTCGGCGCGAGCGCCTTCCTCGTCGGCGTGCTCGGCGTGCTCATTCCGTTCGGTCTCGGCGCCCTCTGGGCGCACGGCTCGGGCTTCGACTGGATCCGCTCCATGTTCGTGGCCGCGGCCTTCGTCGCCACGTCGGCGGGCATCACGGCGCGCGTGCTGCAGGAGCTCGGCGTGCTGCAGCGGCGCGAGGCACGCATCATCCTCGGCGCCGCGGTGATCGACGACATTCTCGCCATGCTGCTGCTCGGCATCGTGTCGTCGCTGCAGGGCGGCGGCAAGGTCGATGTGGGCAGCCTCGCGATGACGCTGCTCGGCGCCGTGGGCTTCGTCGCGGTGATCGGCTGGGGCGGCACGCGGGTGATGCGCCGTGGCTCCGGATGGCTCGACAAGCCCAGCCATCCGATGTCGCCGCTCGCGATCGTGCTCGCACTCTGCCTGGGCCTCGCCTGGCTGTCGATGAAGTTCCATCTCGCGGCGATCATCGGCGCGTTCCTCGCCGGCATGATCGCCTCGGAAACCCGGCAGCGGCACCAGCTGGAAGAACAGACCGCGCCGCTGCTGGCGTTCCTCACGCCCTTCTTCTTCGTCGTGACGGGCGCCAAGGTCAATCTCTCGGAACTGGCCAGCGCGAGCGCGCTGACCATGCTCGCCGTGGTCACGATCATCGCGATCGTGTCCAAGCTGGCGGGCGGCTTCCTCGGCGCGCTGAGCCTCGGCCGCCGCGGCGCGACCATCGTCGGCTTCGGCATGGTGCCGCGCGGCGAGGTGGGCGTGGTGATCGCGAGCCTCGGCCTCGCCGCCGGCGTGTTCGACGAACGCATCTACGCCATCATCGTCGCCATGTCGCTGCTCACCGCGATGATCACTCCTCCCGTGCTGGCGTTGCTTCTTCGCGAGCGCCCCGGGACGACCGGTACGCCGTGAGCGCGTCTTCGCGCGAACGCTTCAGGTCCACGATCGGGCGCGGGTAGCCCGATCGCTGAAGGAACGCCGCGTCTTCCCAGGGCGCATGCACCAGCCGGCCCGGTGCCTGGGCCAGCTCGGGCACCCAGCGGCGGATGTACGCGCCCTCCGGATCGAACTTCTCCGACTGCGTCACGGGGTTGAAGATGCGGAAATACGGCGCGGCGTCGGCGCCGCTGCCGGCGACCCATTGCCAGCCCATCGCGTTGTTCGCCAGGTCGGCATCGACGAGCGTGTCCCAGAACCACTTCGACCCGATCACCCAGTGCTGCCGCAGGTTCTTCGTCAGCAGGCTGGCGACGAGCATGCGCACGCGGTTGTGCATCCATCCGGTGGCCCACAGCTCGCGCATGCCGGCGTCGACGATGGGAATGCCTGTCTTGCCCTGCCTCCACCGGCGAAGCACGTGCGCATCGCGCTTCGCCCAGCGCATGCCGTCGAACGCCGGATTGAAGTTCTCCCTGGGCGTCTTCGGAAAATGGAACAGCAGGTGATGCCCGAATTCGCGCCAGCCAAGCTGGCGGAGATACGGTTCGATGTCGGCCGAACGTCGACGCGCGGCGTGCTCGCGCAGGGCCGTGGCGATCTGTACCGGCGATATCTCACCCCAGTGCAGGTGCGGCGACAGGCGTGAGGTGCCATGGCGCGCCGGCAGGTCCCGCCCTTCCGCGTAGTGCCCGAGCGCGTCGTCGGCGAACAGCGCGAGCATCTCGTGCGCGCCGTCCTCGCCCGGCGTCCATTCCGCGAAGCCTTTTGCCCAGTCGAGCGTCGGCAGCAGGTTCAGGTCGTCGATGGCCATCGTCGCTCCGGCTGGAAGGTCGACGAACGATGCCCGCGCGGGTATGGGAAGCGGTTCCACACCCTCGATGCGCGTGCGCAGGTTTCGCCAGAACGGCGTGAACACGCGATACGGGTCGCCCTGCTTCGTCGCGATGTCCCACGGTTCGCACCACAGCGCGGCATTGCACGACGCGACCTCGACGCCATCGCCTTCGAGCGCCTTGCGCACGGCTTTGTCGCGACGCACGATGCGCGGCTCGTAGAGACGATTGAAGTAGACGGCCTCGGCACCCGTCGCCGCGATCGTGGCGCGCAGGGCATCCAGCGAGGGCCCTTCCACCACCTGGAGATGCCCCTTGTGCCTGCGCAGCGTCTTATCGAGGGCATGCAGCGAGTGATGCAGCCACCACCGACTGGCGGCGCCCGGCGCCCATTCGCCCTCCTCGCCGGGGGCATGGATGTAGAGCGCGATCACCGTGTCGTGGGCCTTCAGCGCCGCGGTCAGAGCGGGGTTATCGGCAAGACGGAGGTCGCGGCGGAACCAGACAATGGCTGTAGTCATCGGCCTAGTATCCATCAACGACGTGAAGTGCGAATCGTGCTCGCCCTTCGTTCAGTCGACATGCTTAGACTGGTGCCGCAGACGACTACACTCGCCATCGTCCTAAGGAGATTCCATGAACATCAAGACCGTGCTTGGCCTACCCCTCGCCGCCCTGCTCGCCACGGCCGCCATCGCCCCCGTCTCGGCGGCGACGCTGACCCGTCCCGACGGCATCTACGTCCGTTGCGACCAGTGCGGCGTGGTCCAGAGCATCGAGCACAACGTCGTCGCCGGCCGCGAACACGGCACGGCCGGTGCCGTTATTGGCGCCATCGCAGGCGGCGTGCTCGGTAACCAGGTCGGCAAGGGCAAGGGTCGTACCCTCGCCACCGTCGGCGGCGCGGTCGGTGGCGGCTTCGCCGGCAACGCGATCGGCAAGGGCGGCGGCAGCGAGAGCTACACGCTGCGCCTGAAGATGGGCACCGGCGGCTACACCAACGTGCAGGTGAAGGACGCCTCGGCGATCCGTCAGGGCGACATCGTGGTCGTCGACGACCAGGGCAACGTGCAGCGCGTGCAGTAAGCACTGGGTCCATTGCGGTGATGAAGAGCCGGTCGCATTTGCGGCCGGTTTTTTTTTGCGTCCGAGGGGCTCGGCTTCGCCATTGCGTTGGGTTTCGGGTGGCCGCGAAGAGCCGTCGGCGGTCGCACTCGGCGCTCTGGCTCGGCTTCGCCGTCGCGTTGGCTTGCGCGTTGCCGCGAAGAGCCGTCGGCCCTCACCCTCGCCGCTCCGAGCTCCGGCGTCGCTTGGGTAAGGGTGCCGCTGCGCGGCTTTGTCTGATGGCTGCGCCCCGGCGCGCACGGGCTTCGCGCGGGGGTTTTCGATTCGGCCTCCGTGCCTCAACGAAAACGGCCGGCCATCCAGGCCGGCCCCCTTCGGGCCTTATCCGCGCGAATCCCTCGCCTCCACAAGTCGCGCCGAGGGTGAGGGCCGACGGCTCTGCCGACCGTTGAGGTGCCGGGTGGCGACAAGACGGCTACCGTCGGGTGGGAGCCAGCCTGCTGGCGATGGGTGCTTGCCGTTGCGAGCGATGCCTTCGGCCGCCTGTCTGTGGGAGCGGCCTTGGCCGCGATGGGTGCTTGCCGCAAGCACCCATCGCGGCCAAGGCCGCTCCCACATAAAGCCAAGAGCTCGCCGCCATAGCGGCTCCTACACAAGCAGCTTGCCTAGCCGGTCGGCAGAGCCGTCGGCCGCCGCCCTTGGCGCGACTTGCGGAACCGAGCGCGGCGGGCGGATCAGGCCCGCAGGGGGCCGGCCCGGATGGCCAGCCGTTTTCGTCGAGGCAGGAGCCGAGTCGAAAACCCCCGCTCGCCGCGCGGGCGCGCAGGGGCGTCAGCCATCGAACATGGCCGCGCAGCGGCATCCTTTCCCAAGCGACGGTGAAGCCCGGAGCGCCGAGGGCGGCGGCCGACGGCTCTTCGCGACAGCGCAAACCGAACGCGATGGCGAAGCCGAGCCGGTGCGACGAGGGCACTTCGCGGCCATGCGAAACCCAACGCGATGGTGCAAGCCGAGCCGTCGCTACCCTTCCGTCGTGATCCGCCGCGCCACCGCGTCGTAGAACGACTCGGGGAGGTTCGCCCGGACGGGTACGCGCCACCAGTTCGGACGCGCGAACGCGCGGCACTTCACGGCGTCCTTGTCCGTCATCAGCACGGGGCACCCGTCGGCGAAGGTGAAGTCGTCACGGGTGAATGCGTGATGGTCCGAGAACGGATGGCCGTGCGCGGCGATGCCGTGGGCCGTGAGGCTGGCGAAGAAGCGCGACGGGTTGCCGATGCCGGCGACCGCGTGGGCGGGCCGACCGGCGAAATCGCTCAGAGGGGCCACGATGCTGTCGTCTGCCATGTTTACCGCGACACCGCCTTCCAGCGTCATACCGATTTCATGGCCCTTCGGCACGCCGCCGTTGACGACGATGAAGTCGACGGTCGACAGGCGATCGGCGGGCTCGCGCAAGGGGCCTGCCGGCAGCAGGTGACCATTGCCAAGGCGGCGTTCGCCATCGATGACGCAGATTTCGACGTCTCGACCCAGCCGGTGATGCTGGAGGCCGTCGTCGGCGAGGATCAGGTCGCAGCCGGCGTCGACGAGCAACCGGGCGGCTTCGGGGCGTTCGCGCCCGATCGCCACGGGTACGCCGCTCTGCCGGATGAGGCTCGGTTCGTCGCCCACGCGGGCGGGGTCGTCGTCGCCGGTGAGCAGATACGGGCCACGTTCGCTGCCGCCGTAACCGCGACTCACGATGCCCGGATGGAATCCGCGCTGCGCCATGGCTTTTGCCAGCGCGACGATCAGCGGCGTCTTGCCCGTACCGCCTACCGTGATGTTGCCCACCACGACCACCGGCACCGGAAGCCTGACGACGCTGGCCGGGTTTGCACGGAAGCGCTCGGCCTGACGGCGAACGCCACGAGCGTAGATCGCCTCGAGCACGCGGGCCCACAACGGCGGCGTGCCGTCACCGTACCAACGACGTTGCAACGAGGCACCGAGGGCCACGGCTTAGGCCGCCGGGGCCTGCTCGTGGAACTGCATGCGATGCAGGGCCGCGTACTGGCCGCCCTTGTCGAGCAGTTCACGATGCGTGCCGAGTTCGACGATGCGACCCTGATCCATCACGGCGATCTGGTCCGCATGCTCGATGGTGGAGAGGCGATGCGCGATGACGAGCGTGGTGCGATCGCGCATCAGGCGTGTGAGGGCATCCTGGATGAGCCGTTCGGACTCGGTATCGAGCGCGCTCGTGGCTTCGTCGAGGACGAGGATGGGCGCGTTTTTCAGGATCGCGCGTGCGATGGCGATGCGCTGGCGTTGTCCGCCCGAAAGCGAATTGCCGCCCTGCCCGATGCGCGTGTTCAGGCCTTCCGGCAACCGTTCGATGAACTCCATCGCGTTCGCGGCCTGCGCCGCGGCGACGATGTCGGCTTCCGATGCGCCGGCCATTTCGCCGTACGCGATATTGGCGGCGACCGTGTCGTCGAACAGCACCACGTGTTGCCCGACCCACGCGATCTGCCGGCGAAGCGACGGAAGCCGATACTGCGTGTAGTCGCGGCCGTCGAGAAGGATGCGGCCTTCCGTCGGCTCGTAGAACCGGGGCAGCAGGCTGACGAGGCTGGACTTGCCGCTGCCGGACCGGCCCACGAGCGCGGTGACGGTGCCGGGAGCGCAGACAAGGTCGACGCCGCGAAGCGCGACATGGTTGTTCCGCTCGTAAACGAGCTTGACGTCTTCGAAGCGGATGTCGCCCTTCGTACGAACGAGTTCTTCGGTGCCGTTATCGACTTCGGCCGGTTCGTCGATGATGGCGAAGAGGTCGTCCGCCGCGGTCACCCCCTTCTGCAGGCTCGCCTGGATACCCGCAAGCCGCTTGAGCGACGGGAGCATGGCGCCCATGGCGGTCAGTACCGACGTGAATACGCCAGGTGTCATGTTGTTCAGCACGTCGGGACGCGTGCCGAGGAACACGAGCGTGGCCAATGCGACCGCGCCGGTCGTCTGGATCGTGGCGCTGGACATCGCGCTCGTCGCCGACACCTTGAGGTTCAGATGGCGCTGACGCTCGGCCACGTCGCCGAAGCGCGTTTCTTCGCGCACCTGGCCGCCGTAGATGCGGACCTCGCGATTGGCGGCGACGGCTTCTTCCACCGCGCTCGTCACCGTGCCCATGTTGCCCTGGATGCGCTTGCTGATCTTGCGGTAACGACGGCTGATCACGGTGACGATCACCACGACGCACGGGACGAGTACCAGCAGGGCCATGGTGAGGTAAGCACTGTGATACAGCATCACGCACAGCATGCCGATGACCGTGAGGCCCTCGGTCACGGCCACTTTCAGCGAATCGGCCGAGGCCGAGGCCACCTGCTCGCTGGTATACGTAATGCGGGAGATCTGCTGGCCCGAAGGCTCACGCGCGAAGAACGTCGCCGGCAGCCGCAGGTAGGCGGCGAAGACATCGACGCGGATCGCCTGCACCACGTTGCGACCGACGTATGCGATGCCGTAATCCGTGCAGTACGACGCGACGCCGCGCACGAGGAAGATGCCGACGATCCAGATCGGCATCCAGAAGATCGTGTATGGATCCTTGTCGACGAACAGGTTGTCGATCAGCGGCTTGAGCATGCCGGTGAACACCGACAGGCAGATCGGGTCGACGATCATGCCCACGATGGCGACGTAGCCGGCCGTGCGGAAACGCTGCGTGTAACTCAGCAGGCGCTTGTAGGTCTGCCAGGTGCGGGCATCCCAGACCGAAACCTTCTGCGCGCTCACCGGGATGCCGCCACGTCGCCGGGAGTCGTGGCGATGGAGAGACGCGTGAACCCGAGCTGGCCGAGGGCGTCCATGGCACGCACCACGTTCTGGTGCGGGGTCATGGCGTCGGCGCGAATGACCACGAGCCGTCCGCGGTCCGGACCGGCGACACGCTCGATGGTGCTCTTCAGCGGCTCGATGCCCTCGCCGGCCACTTCGTCGCTACCCACCGAATAATGGCCATCGCGATCGACGACCAGCGTCAGCGCGTTGTCCGTGCCTTCGCGCGCTTCGGCGTCGGCCTTCGGCAGGTTCACCTTGAGCCGGGAGTGTTCGATGAACGTGGTGCTGAGCACGAAGAACATCAGCAGGGTGAGCAGCACGTCGATCAACGAGATCACGTTGATCTCGAAGTCGTCTTCGCGGCGGGAACCGATGCGCATGGATCAACCGGCCTGCGACGCGGCGGCTTCCGGCGCGGCGGTGCGACGGCGGGCGACCGGACGCGGTGCCGACAGGTCGTCGAGGAGCGCGGTCGCCTCCTTTTCCATCAGCACGATGTAGCCGCCGACCTTCGAACGGAAATAACGGTGCAGCACGTAGGCCGGGATCGACACGATCAGGCCGAACGCCGTGCAGATCAGGGCTTCGCCGATACCGCCGGCCATCTTGGTCGGATCGCCGATGCCGCCGGCCATGACGTTCATGAACATGCGGATCAGGCCGATGACGGTACCCAGCAGGCCGAGCAGCGGACCGATCAGCGCGATGGTGCCGAGGGTGCTGAGATAACGCTCCATGCGGTGCACGACATGGCGGCCGGTGTCTTCGATGCGCTCCTTGATCAGCTCGCGGGGACGGTCGCGGACCGCCAGCGCGCCGGCGAAGAGCTCGCCCAGCGGCGAGCCCTTCTCGAGGGCCGCGAGGTGCGCGGCGTCGAGCTTCGACGAGCGTGCCCACTCACGGACCTCGACACCCAGCCCCGGCGGCAGCACGGCCGCGCGGCGAAGCGCCCAGAAGCGTTCCAGCACGATGGCGAGCGCCGCCAGCGAACAGATGAGGATCGGCGCCAACGCCCAGCCGCCAGCCAGAAGGATCTCGAGCACGTGAACCCCGGAACCAGAAAAGTCAGTGCGGCATGATAGCAGGGCCAAGGACGCCGACTGAGGCGTCCTTGGCAGTCTTCACATGCCCTCCACGGTCCCGCGGTGCTGTCAGGGAGCCAGAAGCTCCAGCTCGGCCACGGCCGTGGCGCCCTTGCCTTCGAACACCAGACGGTACTGCGCGTACGCACCGGGGTGCGCGACGACGAAGCCCCGGGTCTGGCGATGCCATGGAAAGACCTCACCCTTGCGCTCGTCCAGCGTCGTCCACTGCTTGCCGTCGGTCGAGCCCTGGAGCGTCCACTGCGACGGTGCCGCGAGCGCGGCCGCCGACGTGATCGTGTACACCTTCGCAGTCGCGGCCTCCACCAAGCGGTAGGCGATCTCGGCCTTGCCTTCGGGCAGGGCGAACTCCGTCGACGAGTCGTTATCGGCCACGGCCGCCAGCTTCGCGTCCTTGCGGCCGCCGATCGTCACCGCGTCGGCACGGGTCAGATCGTGCAGCGGCGCGGGCTTTTCGCCTTCCGGCGTGATCGACGCCGGCAACGCGTCGGGACCCGTGCCCCACTTCGAGGGCGCGGGGCCCATCTCGAAGTCGAGCGTGGCGCCCTTCGCCAGTACCTCGTGCGGAAGGGTCAGCTTGTTCCACGGCTGGCCGTTCACCTTCAGCGACTGCACGTAGCGGTTCGTGTCGCTGACGCCGGGGGCGCGGATGTCGATGCGCGCGCCGCCTTCCAGGGTGAAGGTCAGATGCGGGAAGTGCGGCGCACCGATGACGTACTCGGGCGTGCCCATGCGCAACGGATAGAAGCCCGCGGCGCCGAAGAGGTACCACGCCGACATCTCGCCGTTGTCTTCGTCGCCGGGGTAGCCCTGACCGATCTCGCTGCCGACGTAGAGGCGCGACACCGCGTCGCGCAGCTTGTCCTGCGTCTTCCACGGCTGGCCGGCTTCGTCGTACATCCAGATGATGTGGTGCGACGGCTGATTCGAGTGGCCGTACTGGCCCATGCGGACGTCGCGGGCTTCGATCATCTCGTGGATCACGTCGCCGTAGTCGCCCACCTCGAACTTGCCCGGGGTGTTGAAAAGGCCGTCGAGCTTGGCGCCGAGTGCCTCGCGGCCGCCGTAGAGGCCGGCGAGACCCGCACCGTCCTGAGGCGCGTGGAAGGCCATGTTCCAGGCGTTCGTCTCGGTGTAGTCGCCGCCCCAGCGGATGGGGCTGAATTCCTTCGCGGTCCAGCGCCACTTGCCCGCCGGATCGCGGGCGACGAAGAAGCCGACTGCCGGATCGAAGAGGTTCGCGTACCCCAGCGCGCGCTCGCGGTACCAGATGGCGTCGTCGGCGTAGTTCTTGTAATCGCCGCCCGCCGACGCATCCTTCGACAGCGCCGCGGCGAGATTGCCGATGGCGAAATCGTTGATGTAACCATCCATCGACCACGACAGGCCTTCGCTGACCTTGTCGTCGGTGTAGCCGTTGAACAACGCGCGCTCGATGCCCTTGCGGCCGGCGCCCTTCACGTCGGTGCTGACGCTGGACGCGTTGCGGATCGCCGACTGGTAGAACGACGCGACGTCGAAATTGCGCACGCCCTTCAGCCATGCGTCCGAGAAGGCCACGTCCGAGCTGGTGCCGACCATCAGATCGGCGTAACCCGGCGACGACCAGCGGGCGATCCAGCCGCCGTCGCGGTACATCTGCACGAAGCCGTCGATCATCTGCCCGGCTTCCTTGGGCGTGAACAGCACGTACGCCGGCCACGCCGTGCGGTACGTATCCCAGAAGCCATTGTTGACGTACGGCTTGCCCTCGACGATGCGCGCTCCGGTGCGCGTGGGCGTGTTCTCGCCGACCGGCGCGGAGAACGGGCTGGCGTAGCTGTAGACAGGATGGTCCTTCGTGCCCGTGTTCTCGTAGGCGCTGTTCGGGTACAGGAAGAGGCGGTACAGGCTCGAGTACAGGATGGTGCGCTCGTCGCGGGTGGCGCCCTCGACGCTGACCATGCCGAGTCGGTCGTCCCACGCCTTGCGGGCGCGCTCGCGGACGCTGTCGAAGTCGTCCTTCGCGGCGATTTCTTGGGCGAGGTTCGCCTTGGCCTGATCCACGCCGATCAGCGACGTGGCGATGCGCATGGTCACGGTGCGGTCGCCCTTCTTCGACGTGTCGAAGCCGAACCACGCGGAGGCGGCGTCGCGCTTCTCGCCCGTAAGGCGGCCGCTATCGGCGACCGGCTTGTCGAACTCGGCGTAGAAATACATGCGCGTCGCGCCCGTGGAGAGTCGGCTCTTCACGTCGGACCAGCCCTGGATCGCGCGGTGCTCCGGGTCGAGCGTGACGGCGGCGCGGTCGTCGAGGTTGTCGAACACCAGCTGAGCGCGCTTGTCCGTGAACGTGAAACGGAACATCGCCGCGTGGTCGGTCGGCGCGATCTCGGTCACGATGCCGTTGTCGAAGCCGACGCGGTAGTAATCCGGGTGCGCCGTTTCGGCGTCGTGGCCGAACGACAGCGCGCGGGTTTCGCGCTTCAGCGGAGGCACGCCGGAAGCGACCTGCGCGGGCATGATCTGGAAGGTCTGTCGCTCGCCCATCCACGGGCTCGGCTCATGCGACAGGCCGAAGGCCTCGATGCGCGGGCGGTTGTCGGCGCCGTTGCGCTCCTGGTACTGGTAGATCCAGTTGGAGCCGGCGTTGGTGGTCGCCGTCCAGAAATTGAAGCCGTGCGGCATCGCCACGGCGGGGAAGTTGTTGCCGCGGGAGTAGTTCGCGTTGGCGTTCGAGCCACGGCGGGTGTCCACGTAGTCGGTCGGGTGCGTGCTTCGGGTGTCCTTGACGATGCCGATGCGCACGTCGTCCAGGTAACCCTCGAAATGCTTGCCCGAGGGCGCGTCGGCGACGAACTCGATCGACCGGACGCGGCGGCCCTTCGCGACCGCGCCGAGGTCGACGCTCACGTAGTTCCACTGGTCGGGATACAGCACGCGGCCCTCGCCCTGCCCCTTCGCCGTCGCCGGAACGCGATGCTGGTCGCGCGCGGTGGTGGTCGACAGGCGCGAGCCGTCGTCGAAGACGACATCCACGGCGGCGTAGTTGGCGGGATTGGTCAGGTCGTTCTTGTTGGAGCGCGGGAACACGAGCCACGAGAGGGTCGTGCCCTCTTCCACGGGCACGTCGGTGTCGAACAGGCGAGCCGCGGTGGCCGTGCCAGTCGCGGTGCCCGTGTAACGAAGCGAGTGCGTGCCGGTGAAGCCGACGTCGGCCTTGGCGGTCAGCACGGCCTCGGCGGGCGGGCCGCCCACCACGCGGAGGTCGAGACCACCCGTGGCCTTGGCCAGCAGCGCCGGATCGTTCGCCTCGAACGAACTGTCGAAACGCGCCGTTGCCGCCAGGACGCCCGAAGGCACCACGGCCGCCGCGATCGCCAGTGCCAGAACCGCCCTTCCCCAAGCCTGCTTCGATGCCGTCACGCGCTATCCCCTCGTTTGCGGAATCGGCATTTAAATCGTTCTAAATTTCGAATGTCAAATGCAGCGCAGCATTCCGGAGTCCGGCGTGACCATTGCTGCGCATTCCGTCACGTCCCGACGCATGCGGTAACGCACCGGATCATTCGCGCCAGTACCGCTCGACGGGCCGACGCCATTCGCGAACGACCGCCGGCGGCGCATCGGCTGGAAAATCGATGCGCGTCGCGCCGCTGCGACCGGTCGTGTAGACGTCGACGCCGATGTCGGCATGGCGGTCGACGACCGAGGGATGGGGATGGCCGAACCGGTTGCGCCAGCCCGCGGAAGCGACCGCGATCCGTGGCCGCACGGCGTCGAGCCATGGCGCGCCGGACGAGTGCCGACTGCCGTGGTGGGCCATCGTGGTCACCGTGGGCAACGCGGAGGCGAGATCCTCGCGACGCATGCGCCGCTCCGCCGCCGTGCCGATGTCGCCGGTCAATAGCAGCCGTCCGGCGGCGCCCTCGACGACCAGGACGCACGAGCGGTCGTTGCTTTTCGTGGTCTCGCCCGCCCGGACCGGCACGGAAAGGAACCGGAAGCGCACGCCGTCCCACGTCCACGACCGTTCGCGGGAACAATGACGGGCGCCGAGCCCGACGCGACCCGGTTCGCCCGAAAGGAGCGAGGCCGACGGATACCGCCGCATGATGGATGGCGCGCCACCCGCATGATCGCTGTCGCCATGGCTGACGACGAGGCGGTCCACCGGTCCGGCGCCCAGCGCGGCGACCGCGGGCAACACGATGCCGGCGCCGGCGTCGCCGCCGTTGGCGTACGCGGGGCCGGTGTCGTAGACGAGCGTGTGCGACCGCGTGCGAACGACGACGGCGAGCCCTTGCCCCACGTCCAGCACCCACGCGCGAAATGCGCCACCTCCGGGGTCGTCGCGCGGCGGCCATGCGAGCGGCAAAAACAGCAGGAGGCCGTAACCGCGCAAGGGCACGCCGCGCGGCATGAAGAGCCAGGCCGCGCCGAAGGTGGCAAGGAGCGTCGCGGGCAGTGCGCTGTCCGCCACACCGATGCGCGCGCCGGGCCAGCCCGCCATCGCCTCCAGGAGGCGCCACAGCCACGACAGCAGCCATGCGGCCGCCGCGAAAGGCATGTCCGCGAGTGCGGGCACGGCGTGCACGACGCAGCCCAGCAACGTCAGCGGGACCACGGCGAAGCTCACCAACGGGGCGGCGACCAGATTCGCCGCGAAGCCCACGAGCGACGCCGTGCCGAACAACCACAACGACAGCGGCAACAACGCGATCGTCATCGCCGCCTGCGCCCGCAGCAACTCGCCTGCCCAACCGCGCCACCCGCGCTCACGCGGCGCCACGCAAAGCATCAGGAAACCCACGCCGGCGAACGACAACCAGAATCCGGCCGAGAGCACGGACAGCGGATCGACCGCCAGCACCGCGAGCACGGCGAACGCGAGCAACGACATGCCGCCCGCGCGGCGGCGACCGAGCCCGGCGAGCACGACGATGGCCACCATCAACAGCGTGCGCACCGTAGGCAGGCTCATGCCCGCGACCAGTCCATAGGCCCCGGATACCGCGAGACCGGCCGCCGCCTGCGCCACTTGCCGCGGAAGCCGCAGCGCCAGCCACGGTAGCCACGCATAGAGCGCCCGTGCGAAGAGCACGCCACCACCCGCGGCCACGCCCACGTGAAACCCCGAGATCGCGATGAGGTGCGACACGCCCGTCGCCCGCGCGACGTCCCAGTCGGCGGCGTCGAGACCGCGCGTGTCCCCGACCGCCAGCGCCTTGAGCACGCGCGCGTCGCGCGCACCCACCGAGGCGTCGATCGCCGAAGCGATGCGTTCGCGAACGCCGTCGATGCACACTGGCGTGGCGAGCCGCGCATTCCGCGTCGAATCGCGGACATAGCCCGTCGCGACGATGCCTCGTTGCAGCGCTGTGCGCTCGGCATCCCCGCCCCCTGGATTGACCGTGCCGCGCGGGCGGCGAAGGCGCACGTTCAGACGCCAGCGCTCGCAAGCCCTCGGTGGCGATGCCGCGCGATACCAGGTCAGGCGAAGACGACCACCCGGGAGCGTCGACCCGGCGTCCGCGGACACGGGTGCGAAGACGAACGACGCATCCGCACCGATGCGCCGCGGCAGGTCGACCACGCGGCCTTCGACGACGATGTCCCTGCCCTCGTCGTCCGCCGGCAGCCGCGCGTCCATGGCCCACATCGCCCGACACGTCGTCCACACCGCGAACCACACGACGATGGCCGTGAGGCGCAGCGTCGGGCGTCGCGAGCGGACGCCGATGCCGAGGGACACAGACGCGGCGAGCACCAGGTAGTACCACGCCGGCAAGGCAGGCAGGGCCTGCACGACGACGCAACCGACGGTCGCGGCGATCGCACAGGAGACGAGTGAAAGCCTGAGTGGCGGCACGATTCCGGCGTCGACGTGAGGAACGTCGAGGCTACGATTCTCCGCCTTCCGCCGGGACCGCGCCGCGTCGTCAGCCCGTGCCGATTACATGTCGGCGCGCGATATCTCAGTCGGTGGTGCTGCGGAACCGGCTGCGATCCCGGCCCGCGCCGGACTGGCGCTGCGACGGTGTCGGCCGGGCACCGGCGGACGGCGGCGGACGATGGTCGCCGCCACGATTCCAGTTGCCGCCCTGCGCGCGGTCGCCGCCGCGGTTCCAGTTGCCGCCGCGCGGACGGTCGCCATCGCGCTGCCACTGGCGCGACGGCGGTCGATGGTCGTTCCGGTCGTTGTCGCGATCGCCACGATGCCAGCCGCCCGGCGGCGGTCGACGGTCGCCCTGCCAGTTGCCGGGACGCCGGTCGTGCCAATCGCCGCGCGGCGTGCCACGCCAGTTGCGATCGCGGTCATAACGCCGGCCGTCGTACCCGTCGTACCACACGGTACCGACCGAGAGACTGGTGTAGCCCGGACCGTAACCACCATAACCACCGTAATAGCCCGGCGCATAACCCGGCGACACGACAGTGGTCTCTTCGCCGTAGTAAGCGTCGCCGCCCGTGCCGTTGCGCACGTAGCCGTAACCCGGATCGTAATAACAGCCGGCCAGCGGCAGACAACCGGCCAGCACCAGCAACAGTGCACGCGCTCGACGCATGGGGGCGATCTCCGTGGGGACGACCCGGACACTGCGCCCGCCCGATTGAATGGCCGCTAAAAAAAGAGGGCCGCGCGTGGCGGCCCTCTTCTTTCATTCAGCTTTCGCGTCAGCCTTTGCTTTTCTGCTGGTCACCGCGTTCGTGCGACAGGTTCGGCAGATTCGCCTCCGGCGACGGCACCTTGGCGGTGGGATTCGTGCCGCTCACCGGACCGTTGTCGACGGAACCGGCCGCGTGCTGCTCGCCCGACGGCCACGACGGCGGCTGGCGATCACGTTCGCGCTTGGCGTCGAGCAACGCCTGGATGTGCGCGACGGCTTCTTCCTGGCTGATGTGCTGCACCGCTTCGTCGTTCGCCGCGGGCGCGGCGGGTGTCGCCCTGGGACGCGGCTTCGGCGTCGCGCGCGGCTTCGGCTTCGCTGCGAGCGGCGGCGCGCTCGTCACTGTCGCCGCCACCTTTCGCGGGGCCGGCTTGCGCGCGACGGGCCTGGTGTCGACCGTCCGCGTCGCGGCGACCTTGCGTGCCGGCGCCCTGGCGGCGGCCTTCCGTGGTGCGCTCGTGGCGGCGGTCTTGCGTGCGGGCGCCTTCGTCGCGGCGGCCTTGCGCGGCGCGGCTTTCTTCGCCACCACCTTCTTCGCGACGGCCTTGCGCGTCGCGGATGCCCGCGTCGGGCTCTTGCGTGCCGAGGTCTTTCCCGCCGTCACCTTGCGCGCGGACGACTTCTTCGCGGCGGACTTCTTCACGGCTGACTTCTTTGCCGTCGACTTCTTCGCCGTCGACTTCTTCACGACCGGCTTCCGCGCCGCGGTTTTCTTCACGGCGGCCTTTTTCGCCGTCTTCTTCGCGACCGACTTCTTCGCCACCGTCTTCTTCACGGCGACCTTGCGAGCAGTGCCTTTCTTCGCGGACGCCCGCTTCGCCGCCGGACGTGCGGCGCTCTTGCGGGTCGCCTTCGTGGCGGCGGTCTTCTTCGTGGCCGTCTTGCGTGCCGCGGACTTCTTCGCGGCGGACTTTCGGGTCGTAGCCATGCGTTCATTCCTCATGCGGTAGTAGGCGACGCGAACCACCCCACCCGGGAAGTCGCGTTCATGCCGGACGTCATCGAATCGACAGCTTTTCGTTCCGGACGGCACGCATGATGTAACAGCTGCGGCCCGAAGTCACATGCGGACGTTGCAGGGATTCAGTTTCCGCGTGCTCAGAACTGCGGCGAGGACAACGAAGCGAGGAAATTGCCTAGCACCGCGGGCCGCAGTGCGATGGTGACGAGCACGCCATAGAGCGCACCCCACAGATGCGCGCTGTGGTTGACGTTGTCGCCGCCGCGCTTGTCCATGTAGATCGAATACACCACGAAAAGCACGGCGTAGAGGATCGCCGGCATCGGGATGACGATGAGGTAGATGCGCGCCCACGGTGCCAGCAGGATGAAGGCGAAGAGGATGGCCGACACCGCGCCCGACGCGCCGAGGCTGCGATAGCCCGCGTTCCGGCGGTTGGCCAGGTAAGACGGCAGGATCGAGAACACCAGCGCGCCGATGTAGAACGTCAGGAAACCCAGCGGACCCATCGCGGCGGTGAAGAACTGCTCCATGATCCGGCCGGCGAAATACAGCGAGAACATGTTGAAGAACAGGTGCCCGCCGTCGGCATGCACCAGTCCATACGAGACCAGGCGGTAGTACTCGCGGCTGCGGGTGAGCGCCGGGGGCCAGAGGATGAGGTCGTCCAGCAGGCGCTGGTTACGGAAGGCGACGATCGAGACCACACAGGTCACGAGGATGATGAGCAGCGTGATCATGCGTTGAAACAGCGTCCTTATCGCTCTTGCCAGCGCGCATCTTGGCGGGATCGCGCGCCGATGTCGAATGCCGCACGGTCCTGCCCCGCCGGCCGCGGACGGCTATCATGGCGGTCTCCCCGCCCCGGTTCCCCCCGATGCCCCTCATCCGCTACAAGCAGCTCGACGTCTTCGCCGCCCGTCATGGTGGCGGCAACCCGCTCGGTGTCGTCATCGACGCCGACGGCTGGTCGGACGAGCGCATGCAACGCTTCGCCCACTGGACCAACCTCGTCGAGACCACCTTCCTGCTGCCGTCCAGAGCGGAAGGCGCCGATTACCGCGCGCGTATCTTCACGCCCACCAAGGAGATTCCGTTCGCCGGTCACCCGACCATCGGCAGCGCGCACGCGGCGCTCGACGCGGGCATGGTCCGCCCGGACGCCGCCGGTATCGTGTGGCAGGAATGCGGCGCCGGCGTGCTGCCGATCCGGGTCGAGGGAGACGGCACAGCGCGCGAGCTCTTCGTGCAGTCGCCCAAGGCGCGCATCGTGAGCGACGCATCGCGCGGCGGCGAGACGCTGTCCGCCGTGCTCTACGGCGTGAAGCCGGGCCTGCTGCCGCCGGCCTGCGTCGAGGGCGGGCGCCGCTGGTGGATCGCCGAATTCGCCGACGAGGCGGCCCTGCGCAGCTGGCAACCGGACCACGCGGCGATCCGCGCGCTCGCCATGGCCACGGATACCCTCGGGCTGTGCATCTTCGCGCGCTCCGCCGACGGTCTGGCGGTTCGCGCCTTCCCGGCCGGCGTCGGCATCGTCGAGGACCCCGCATCGGGCGCCGCCAACGGCCTGATCGCCGCCTACATCGCCCAGCGCGACACGAGCGGGACGCTCGCACGCGGCTACGTGGTGAGCCAGGGCCGGGAAGTCGGCCACGACGCGCGCATCATCATCCGCATCGACGGCGACGCCGTCTGGGTGGGCGGCCGCACCAACACGATCGTCGACGGCCACGTGGACTGGCAGGACGCCTGACGCCATGCGCATCTGGGTCGACGCCGACGCCTGTCCCAACGTCATCAAGGACATCCTCTTCCGTGCCGCCGACCGCGAGCAGGTAGAGGTGACCCTCGTGGCCAACCAGTGGATCCGGACGCCCCCGTCGCGCTTCATCCGCGCGCTGCAGGTGCCGGGCGGTTTCGACGTGGCCGACGACGAGATCGTGCGCCGCGTCGAGCCGGGCGACCTCGTCGTCACCCAGGACATTCCGCTGGCGTCGTTCGCCATCGAAAAGGGCGCGCTGGCGCTGCACCCGCGCGGCGAGATGTTCACGAAGGACACCATCGCCGCACGCCTGTCGATGCGCAACTTCATGGAGGAACTGCGCGGGGCCGGCGTGGACACCGGCGGCCCCGCGGCGATGCATCCGCGCGACCGCCAGGCCTTCGCCAACGAGCTCGACAAGTGGCTCGCGCGGCGGCGGTCGTAGCTTTCCGTGGGAGCGCGCTCGCGCGCGAAGGGTGCTCCCACCCGGCGGCCGGTGGCTTCATCGCGAGCAACCATCGCCAGCAGGCTGGCTCCCGCCCGAAGGTAGCCAGGCCGCCAGCTATCCGTTCGTCAGCTCATCCAGCCGCAGGGTCAGGCACTTCGCCGCGCCGCCGGCCTTCATGAATTCGTCCAGGGCGACTTCGATGACCATGAATCCCGCCGCCTCGAGGCGCGCGCGAAGATCACCGCTGGCGCGGTTGAGGATCACCACGCGCCCCGTGCTCACCGCGTTGCACGCGAAGGATGCCGCGTCGTGCGCGTCCACCGCGATACGCAGGGCCGGCGCCACGTGTTGCTCGATGCGATCGAGGGATGCCGCGTCGAACGCGTCGGGAAAGTACAGCGTGTAGCCATCGGGCAGCGGGCAGAAACACGTGTCCAGATGGTAGTAGCGCGGATCCACGAGCGTCAGCGGCAGCACCTCCACGTCGAGCAGGCGCGCCAGCGCGGGGCCGGCCGCGACGTCGGATCGGTGACCGTGACCCAGCCACAGGCGACGCGCGACGCCGCGATCGAAAAGAGCGTCACCCGCGCCCTCGAAGAGCATGCCGTCGGGAAGATCGACGATGTCGAAACCGTGATGCGCGAACCAGGCCCGATCGGGCGCTTCTTCGCCCCGGCGCTGCGCGTGGCGGAAACGACTGGGGACGAACGTGTTGCCGAACACGAGCCCGGCGTTCGCGCAGAACGTCATGTCCGGCAGCCCCTGCACGGGCGTCTGCACCACGACGTCGGCATGCCGGGAGACGGTGTCCTTCAGCGCATCCCACTGCCGCCCCGACCGCTCGCTCGAGGTGTCGTGCACATGGCCATCCATCCAGGGATTGATGACGTAGTCGACCTCGAAGAACGTGGGCGCGCACATCAGGATGCGCGGAACGGTGCGCTCTATCGTCGGGGACATCGTTTCTGCCATGGAGGTAGTGCGCCTTCAGGGGAACGAGGCGCCATCATGGCAGAAACGCGCGCTCGTCCGTCAAGCCAGTCCGCTGCAGATGCTCTTGATCGTATCCGGCGAAAAGTGGAGCTCCTTCAGCGCTTCTTCGAGCGTGCTGCGCGCCATCACTTCGCTCTCGACCTGCTCGCCGATGCTGCTGGGCGAGATGTGCACGAAATTCGGCCCGTCCTGGTAGGCGATGCCTTCCTCGTGCACCGTCTGCGTGGTGAGCACCTTGTACGTGTTGTCGTCCGACTCGCGGACCTCGACCTTGCGCCCCTCGTGCTGACCTTCGTAGACCTTTTTCCAGCTTGCCGTCATGACGTGAATCCTGCGAACCGCACACAGCGTGCGGCCCGATTGTCGCGGAGCCGGCGGGCTAGCGATTGTGAAGACGTGCGTAAATCCGCTTAACGCACCAGGAAAACTCCGACCCTAATCCTTCAGATGGGCCCGGGCGGCCGCGACCCGCGCCAGACCGGCCCAGTCGAGATCGCCGTCGCCGGCGCCGATGGCGTCCAGCAACGTGTCGTGCAGGACGCTGGCGAACGGCATGGGCACCCGTTCCGCCTCGGCGGCGGAGCGTGCCAGTCCGATGTCCTTGAAGCCGAGCGACATCTTGAAGCCGGCGGGCGTGTATTTCTCTTCCGCGATCAGCCCCCCGTAGATCGTGTAGACCGGCGACGAGAACAGCGAACCGCCCATCACCTCGAGGAATTCCCGGGCGGACACGCCATGGGCGCGGGTGAGCGCCGATGCCTCGGCCATGCTCTCGATGGCCGTGCCGATGAGGAAATTGCCGCCGATCTTGACGATGCTGGCGCGGATGGGATCGTCGCCCATGGGCCAGACCTTCGCGCCGAGCAAGGCGAGCAGCGGCTGTACCGTCGCCAGGGCATCCGGCTTGCCGGCCGCGACGACGTTGAGGCCACCCGCCGCGGCGACGGCGGGACGGCCGAACACCGGCGCCGATACGTAGCCGAGACCGCGACGCTCGTGCGCCTCGACGAGTTCGCGCGCCAGCGCGATCGAGATCGTCGCGTGGTTGACGTGCACGGCGCCCTTCGGCAGCGCGTCGAGCACGCCCCCGTCCAGGAACACATCGCGCACCGCCGCGTCGTTGGCGAGCATGCTGTGCAGGACCTCGACGCCCGAGGCGGCCGCGGTAGCGCTCTCCGCCACCCTGGCGCCCTGCTCCGCCAGCGGCCGCGCCGCACCGGGCGAGCGGTTCCATACCGTGACCTCGTGGCCACCCTTGACGAGGTTGCCGGCCATGCCGGCACCCATGCTGCCCAAACCGATGAAACCGATACGCATGATCCTGCTCCGCTCAGACGGCCAGGCCGGCGGCATGACCGGAGGCCCAGGCCCATTGGAAGTTGTAGCCACCGAGGTGGCCGGTGACATCGAGCACCTCACCCACGAAATACAGGCCCTGCTGTCGACGGGACATCATCGTGGACGACGACACCTCGTCCGTGTCGACGCCGCCGAGGGTGACCTCGGCCGTGCGATAGCCCTCCGTGCCACTGGCCACCACCGGCCAGTCGGCCAGCTGGGCACCGATGTCGTTGAGCTCCGCGTCGCGGTACTGGCGCATCGGGCGATTCGGCAGCCATACCTCGCAGAGACGCTCCGCGAGGCGCCGCGGCAGCAGGCCGGAGAGCACCGTCTTGAGTTCCGCCGCGGGGCGCTCCGCGCGCCCGTCGCGCAGCGCCTCGCCCGCGTCGATGCCCGGAAGAAGGTCGACGCGGAGGTCCGCGCCCGGCTCCCAGTACGACGAGATCTGCAGGATCGCCGGTCCGCTGACGCCGCGGTGGGTGATCAGCATGGCCTCCCGGAACGACGCGCCGTTCGCCCGCGCCTCGACCGGGAGAGCCACGCCCGACAGGCCTTCGAAGCGTTCCTGGTGCTTGCCGCTCATCGTGAGCGGCACCAGCCCCGCCCGCAGCGGCAGCACAGCGTGGCCGAACTGCTTCGCCAGCTCGTAGCCGAAGCCCGTCGCGCCGAGGCTGGGGATGGACAAACCGCCCGTGGCGACCACCAGCGACGTGGCGCGCACGTGCCCCAGCGGCGTTTCGCAGGCGAAGCCATCGGTGACGGCACGCAGGCGCGACACGGGACAACTCGTCTCCACGCGCACGCCGACGGCGGCGCATTCGTCGAGCAGCATGCGCACGATCTGTTTGGACGACTCGTCGCAGAACAGCTGGCCCGGCGCCTTCTCGTGCCACGCGATCCGGTGGCGATCGACCATGGTGATGAAATCCCACGGGGTGTAGCGCGCCAGCGCCGACTTGCAGAAATGCGGGTTCGCCGAGAGAAAATTCGCCGGCGTGGTGGCGGTGTTCGTGAAATTGCAGCGCCCGCCGCCGGACATCAGGATCTTCTTGCCGGCCCGGTTCGCATGGTCGACCACCAGCACCCGGCGCCCGCGCCCACCGGCGACGATGGCCGTCATCAGGCCCGCCGCTCCCGCGCCGACGACGAGGACGTCGTATTCCATGCTTCGTATCCGCCGTGCAAACGCACATGATACCGCCCTCGCGTAAACTCGTGCCCCGCTCCCATCGACAAGGATCCACGCCCATGCCCTCCTTCGACATCGTCTCGGAAGTCGACAAGCACGAACTCGTCAACGCGGTCGACCAGGCCAACCGCGAGGTGTCCACGCGATTCGACCTGCGCGGCACGGCCGCGAAGTTCGAGCTCGAAGAAAACGTGATCACGCAGAAGGCCGACAACGAGTTCCAGCTGACGCAGATGCTGCCGATCCTCCGCGCCCGGCTGTCCGCCCGTCAGATCGACCTGCGCGCGCTGGACGAAGGCAAGGTCGAGACCAACCTCGCCGAGGCGCGGCAGAAGATCACCGTCAAGCAGGGCATCGAGCAGCCCGTGGCGAAGAAGATCATCGCGAAGATCAAGGAAGCGAAGCTGAAGGTCGAGGCGCAGATCAACGGCGAGAAGGTCCGGGTCACCGGCAAGAAGCGCGACGATCTGCAGATGGCGATGGCGCTGCTGAAGAAATCGGATATCGAGCTGCCGCTGCAGTTCGAGAATTTCCGGGACTGAGGTGGGAGCCAGCCTGCTGGCTCCCACGGAACCTTACAGGCTCGCGATGCGGCTGCGGTTGCGGCCTTCGTTCTTGGCCTGGTAAAGGGCCTCGTCGGCCCGCCCGAGCAGCGAATGCAGCGACTCGGGCGCGCGCCACATGGCCACGCCGGCGCTCACCGTGATGCGGATGCGGTAGTCGCCGTGCACGATCACCATGGCGCCCAGCGCATGGCGGGCACGTTCCGTGATGTCCAGCGCGTGCTCGGCCAGCGCACCGGGCAGGCAGAGGATGAACTCCTCGCCGCCGAATCGGCCGGCGAGATCGTCGGCGCGACACATCGACGAAATCACGCGCATCGTCTCGCGGATGACCGTGTCGCCGGCCAGATGGCCGTAGGTGTCGTTCACCGCCTTGAAATCGTCGATGTCGATGAGGACGACGCTGAACGGGATACCGTCGTTCGCGGCACCCTGCCGCACGCGCTCGGCCTGCTCCAGGAACCGGCGACGATTGAGCGAGCCGGTGAGTTCGTCGGTGCCCGCCAGGTGATCGAGCCGCTCGTTCGCGGTTTTCAGGTCGCGCGTACGGGCGTCGACCTGGGCCTGCAGCAGTTCGGCGCGCCGACGCAGGTAGAGCGTGCGCAGCGACACGAGGCCGAAGAACACCGCCACGCCGAGTGCCACGCCGAGCAGCAGCGTCCACGGGCTTTCGTACCAGCGCGGCGTGACCACGACGCGCACCGAGGTCTCCACCGAACGTGCGTCGAGGCCCTTCACCGTCGCGCGCAGGCGCAGCGTGTAGGTGCCGCTGGGCAGGTTGGTATAGATCGCGCTTGGCGGGATGCCGCGGGCCACGGTATTCCAGGCGCCGTCGGCCTCGTCCATCCGGTAGGCGTAATGCGTTTCCAGCGGCGCCCGGAAATCGAGCAGCGCGAAATCGACGCGCAGGTTGCGGCCGTCGCCTCCGAGCGTCACGGAATCGCCGTCGCCCGGCACCTGGTCCAGCGGCAGCGGCTTGTCGTTGATCGACACGTGCGTGATCGCGAGTCGCGCCGGGCCGGCGGCGGGCGCCTCCCAATAGGGACGAATCACGGTAAGTCCGCCGAGGCCGCCGAACATCAGCTCGCCACCCGGCGCCTCGGCCGCCGCCCGATGGATGTAGCTGGGAATGCGCAGGCCGTCGCGGATGCCGAGGTCGGCGACGCGATGCGTGCTGGCCTCGACCATCGCGACGCCGTTGGCCATGGACGCCCAGATGCGATCGTCGTGGTCCACCAGCAGCGCGTTGATCTTGGTGTTCGTCAGGCCGTCGCGCGAACCGATCAGGCCGAAGCGGAACGGACCCCGGGGTTTGAAGTCGTCGAGGTACGCGATGCCGCCGAACGTGCCGAGCCACAGGCGGCCGCGCGAATCGAAAGCCATCGACCCGGTGTAGTCGTGCGGGAGGCTCGACGGGTTGGCAGGATCGTGACGCAGGTTCACGAAGCTCTTCTCGCCGTCGTACGCGATGCTGATGCCGCTGATCGTGGCGAACCACCAGGCGTCGGGCATGCGCACGATGTGTCGGACCTGATCGCCCACCAGGCTCTTCGGATCGGCGTCGTCGTGGCGCATCTGCGTCACCGCGCCGGTCTTCGTGTCGTAACGGAACAGGCCGTCGTAGCCGCCGATCAGGAGGTCGTCGCCGTCCCGCCGCATCGAGAGGATCAGCCGCCCATCGAGGCTCGGGATCATGGAGCTGCGCATCTCGAAGGTATCGGGATCGATGCGCGAGATACCCTGGGCGCCGGCCCAGATGGCGCCGTCGGGCGCCACGACGAACGCCTGGACGTCGCGCTCGGCCTGTTCGCCACCGAGCTGGAGGTGACGCATGGTGCCCTTGGCCAGGTCGAGCACATCGATGCGGCCCATGCCCAGGCCGAGCCACACGCGCCCGCGCGGATCGACGAACACCGCGTGCACGTTGGCATTGGACAGCGTGTGCGATTCCAGCGGCGACGGCAGCACCGAGAACACCTTGCGACCGTTCGGGTCGTAGTGCGCGGCGCCGAGCTCGGTGGCCACCCAGATGTTGCCCGAGGTGTCCTGGAAGATGTCGCGGGTGATGTCGCCGGGCAGCGACGACGGCATCGCCGCGTCATGCGCCAGCGTGCGCAGCTGACCGGTGACGTAATCGTAGGTGACGACACCCGCGCCGTCGGTGGCCGCCCAGAGCACGCCTTGCGGTGTTTCGTGGAACGCGCGCACGGTGCGCCGGCGTGCGAGCCCGTTCTTGCCCGAAAAGCCGGGCACCTCGCGGCCCTGGCCGCTCGCATCGATGTAGATCGCGCCGGACTGCCCCGTGCCGACCCAGAGACGGTCGTGGCTGCCCTGCAGCAGCGCCCAGACCTGGTCGTGGAGGATTTCGTCGACCTTCGGGTCCTGCGAGCGCACGCGCAGGAAGTGGCCCCCGGTGCGACGCACGAAGAGGCCATTGTCCGTGCCCGCCCAGAGGTTACCGGTCTTGTCCTCGCTGACGACGAAGGTGCGCGCCACCATGTCCTTCGCGTCGCCGGGCTGCATGGACTCGCGGGTGATCCTGCCCGATGCCAGCTCGAGCCGGTCGACACCGCTCTCGGTCGCGATCCAGAACACCCCGGGCTGGCGGGCGCGCGCGATCGCGAAGATCTTTCCGTTGGACGTGCCGCCGGGGCCGACGGGGTACACGTGGAAACGCATGCTCACCGGATCGAACCGGACGAGACCGCCCGCGTTGGTGCCGATCAGCAGGCCGCCGTCCGGCAGCGGCATCAGTGCGCGCACGTACGAATCGGGGAGCACGGCACCGGCGTAGGAGTCGGGCTCCTGTCCGAAAACCTGCATGCGGTAGCCGTCGTAGCGCACCAGACCGCCGAAGGTGCCGATCCAGATGAGACCGCGCGAATCCTGCACGATCGCCGTGGTCGTGGAATGCGGCAGGCCGTCGGCGACGCCCACGGTGTCGAACCACGCGGCCTCGTAGACCGCCCAGGGATCGACGCCCACGGGCTGCGCGTCCTGCGCGGCCGCCACCATCGCCAGCGCACAGCACAGCCACCCGGCGAGGGCGATCAGGCGTGCTCGAAGACGCGGAAAACGAGCGATCCGCTTCAGGCGGTCAGCCTGCATAGACCGGTGTCGGCGCGAGGTAACGGCTAAACGCGTCGGCGGTCATCGGGCGGGCGAAGAAATAGCCCTGTCCGATGTCGCAACCGAGCTCGCGCAGCCAGTCGGCCTGGGCTTCGGTCTCGACGCCCTCGGCGATGGTGCGCATGTTCAGCTTCTTGGCGAGGCCGACGATGGCCTCCGTGATTTCGCGATCCGCGAGGTTCATGGCGCTGCCACGCACGAACGACTGGTCGATCTTGATGGTGCCCACCGGCAGTTCGCGAAGGTGGCTGAGGTTCCAGTAGCCCGCGCCGAAGTCGTCGATGAGGAGGTCGAAGCCGTGCGAGCGCAGCTTGACGAGCTGGCGCATGGTTTCTTCCGGCTGGCGCATGGCCGACGACTCGGTGAGCTCGAAGCGGATCCGCGTGGGATCGACGCCATAGGAGCGCACGGCACGATGCAGCGTGTCGACAAAGGCCGGGCGGCTGAGCTCGTGCATCGACAGATTGATGGCGACGTAGTCGACGGCGGTGCCCGACGCGTCCCAGGCCTGCACCTGATTGAGCACGGCGCGCAGCACGTATTCGCCCAGCGCGTGGATCAGGCCCGACCGCTCCGCGATGGCGACGAACACGGACGGCGGTACGTCGCCGCGCGTGGGGTGGTGCCAGCGCGCCAGCGCCTCGACGCCGGCGAGCGTGCCGTCGCGCAGGTTGCGCTTGGGCTGGTATTCGACCGTGAGCTCGCCCGCCTGCAGGGCCTCGCGCAGTTCCACGGTGAGCGCCAGGCGCTCGCGGGCGATCTCGAGCATGCCCTCTTCGTAGAACCGGAAGTCGGCCTTGCCGGTTTCCTTCACCGCATACATGGCGGCGTCGGCGTTGCGGATCAGCGTGGCCGCCAGCTGGCCGTCCTGGGGGGCCACGGCCACCCCGATGCTGGGGCTGACGGCGACGAGCTGGCCGGAAACGCTTACCGGTTTCGACACGAGGTCGAGCACCTTGCGGCAGACCCGCACCAGGTTCTCCATGCCGCCGTAGGTCTGCACGACCACCACGAATTCGTCGCCGCCGAAGCGCGACACGATGTCCCGGGCCCGCACGCTGCTGCGCAGCGAGGTGGCCACGGCGCGCAGGAAGACGTCGCCGGCCTCGTGGCCGAGCGTGTCGTTGATCGACTTGAAGCCGTCCAGATCGATGAACATGACCGCCAGCGACGCGGTTTCCGGCGCGGCCAGCGCCTGTTCGAGCTCGCGCATGACGTAGGCGCGGTTCGGCAGGCCGGTGAGCGTGTCGTGGTAGGCGTGGAAGGCCAGCGCGCGGCTGGCCTGTTCGCGCGGATCGTGCAGGCGTGCGTGCAGGCGACGACGCTGGCCGAGCAGCCAGGCGATGGCCACGGCCGCCAGGGCGCAGACGGCCAGCAGGGCCGCCAGCCAGCCCAGGCCCGCGCCGCCGGTGCTGAAGGGCGTGCAGACCGACTCGCCGCCGGCCCCGAACATGGACCCGCGGGCGCAATTCGATGCGGCATGCCAGCCGCCCTCGACACTACGATATGTCAGCACGCCACGCTCCGGCCCGGGTTGCGGGACACGTTGCCGACCGGCGCGCATGGCGACCGACCCGCGGATTCAACGAAAGACCCAAGGGCGACGCCGGCCGCCTCGCGAGAAGGCCGGACGCAATGCCACTTGTCCCCAGGATTATCGGCCATTCCCTCTCTCGACTTTAGGTCGTGCGACGAAATCCGTCGGCGTCTTTCGATGCCCTGAGACGGCCTCTCCCTCCCGCATGATGCTGTGTCCGCGAAAAAACGCAATCCGTCGACCCCCTCGGAGGGTCGGCGGATACCCTCGGTTCAGCGGGCGGGCGCCGAAAGATAGCGGTCGAACCAGGCCAGCGCGCGGGCCAGGACGTCCCGGCGACTCTCGTCGCGGGCGAAGCCGTGGCCTTCGCCCGGATACACCACCAGCGACGTCGGGACGCCCTGCGCACGCAGCGCGTGCCAGAACTCGAACGACTGCGGGGCCGGGGTTTCGGCGTCGCGCTCGCCCACGACGATCAGCGTCGGGGTCTTCACCTGCTTGATGAAGTTGATCGCCGAGCTTTTCGCGTAGACCGCCGGATCGTCGTACACCGAGGCGCCGAAGAACGGCTTCATCCATTGGTCGATCAGGTTCTGACCGTAATAGCTCTGCCAGTTCGAGATGCCCGCGCCGGCCACCGCGGCACGGAAGCGCTGGGTCTGGGTCACGCCGAACATCGTCATGAAGCCGCCGTAGCTCCAGCCGGTGAGGCCGAGGCGCTTGTCGTCGACCGGATGGGTCTTTTCGATGGCGTCCACGCCCGCGAGCACATCGCGCATGTCGCCGTAGCCGAAATCCTTGCGATTCGCCTGCACGAACGCCTCGCCCTGACCGTAGCTGCCGCGCGGATTGGGCATGAAGACGAAGTAGCCGAGGGCCGATAGCGGGGCACCGCCGTAGCCGACACCCGGCCAGCGAGGCGTCACGGCGGCGGCCGGGCCCCCATGGATCGCCACGATCATGCCGTAGCGCTTCTTCGGGTCGTAGTTCGCGGGATAGAGCAGCCAGCCCTGGACGTCGTTGCCCTCGTTCTTCCACGAGATCGATTCGGCCTTGCCCCACGACGGCTTCAGGCCCGCGTTGAACGCGGTGACGGCCTTCGGCGCCATGGCGCCGTCCAGCCCGGCGACCTGCACTTCGTACGCGGTTTCGAAGGCGCTGCCGACGAAGGCGGCTTTCGTGGCGGCCGCATCCAGCGACAGCGACATCGAGAGACGACCGTCGCCGATGGTCATCGGCAGGTCGGACAGCGTCGTGGCCGTCGCCGCCCCGGTGGCCGGCAGGTCGTAGCGCGATACGCGGCTGACGCCCGCGGCGTGCTCGCCGACGATGAGCCTGTCGTCCGCCGCCCAGGCGATCCAGGCGGGCGTCGTATGGATGCCGGGCGTGACGTCGACCGGCGCGCCGCCACCCGCCGCAGGCACGGTCCAGATGTCGCCACCCGTGGAGCCCTGATCGCTCATCAGGCCACCGATGAAGGCGATGCGCGAACCGTCCGGCGAGAACCGGGGCACGGCGATCTGCATGTCCTTGAGCGGGCCGTTGAGCTTGACGGTGTCGACCACCGCGACCGGCTTGCCGCCGGCCGTCGTCGGCTGCACGTAGAGTCGGGCGATCCACCAGTTGTTGTCGCCCGGCGGTTCGGCCGCGACGTAGGCGATGCGGCCACCGTCGTTGGCGAACGCGAATTCGTAGACGTGCATCCCGGCCGGCGTGACCGTGCGCACCGCGCCACCCGAGGCGTCGACGATGGCGACCTGCTGCACTTCGATGCCTTCGACACCGATCTCGCCGATCTGCGGCTTCGCCGCGGCCGTGGCGCTCGCGCGACGCGTGGCGTTCGGCACGTACAGAAAAGCCAGCGCCTTGCCGTCGGGGCGCCATGCGAGTCCGTCGACGTAGCCGGCGAGGCGCGTGAGCCGCTGCGGCGGGCCCTTGGCACCGATGTCGGCGACATGGACGTCGTTCTGCCTGCCCTCCTCCACGCCGGGCGCCTTGCCGGCGCAGTCGGAGAGGAAGGCGAGATGACGCGAGTCCGGCGCCCACAGCGCGGACGATTCGCTGCACCCCTTGGTGGTCGTGACGCGGTGCGCGTTACGACCGTCGGCGTCGGCGACTTCGAGCACCGTCTTGCCGTTCGTCTTCACCGTCCAGGCGAGATGCTTCGCATCGGGGGACAGCGAAACCGATTCGATGGTGCGGACCTTGCCGAGGGAGTCGAGGATCGCGGCGATCCGCGGATCCTCCGCCTTCTTCGCAGACGTGTCGGCATGAGCTGCGCCCGCGCACGCAAGCGCGATGGCGGCGGCGATCCACTTTGTACGCATCGATGGTGCCCTGGTCGTGTTTCGGAAGGCGAAACCTAACACGTACCCCGGCAGCGTTGCAGGAGCGCGGGCTCAGGCCAGCAGGCGACCGTATTCCGGATTCCGCCGGAACCACGTCTCCGCGTAACTGCACGCCGGCTCGACCTTCCAGTGCTTCGCCTCGGCGGTTTCGACCGCGCGCTTCGTCAGCAGCGCGGCGATGCCGCGGCCGCCGACCGGCGACGGCACGCCGGTATGCGTGATCACCATCGTGTGGCCTCGCAGACGGTATTCGACCTCGCAGTCGTACCCGTCCACGGTGGCCCGGAACACCTGGTTCGTCTCGTCGTGGACGATCTCCAACGGCTTCGCGACATCGCTCATCGATCTATCTCCGGAAGGGGCCTGCACGCAAGCATGCGCGCGTCCGCGGCGTTGCGCCATCCACGCCGCGCAAACACCGCGGGCGTAAACTGCGTCAGGCTCCGGCCCATGGCCGGCAACTTCCTGCGATCTCTCAGGGCCTTTCGTACGTGCTGATCATCCACGAGCAAGGACACAGCGGCGTCCCCACCCCATGGAAACCGGGGGCGGGCAAACCGCAGAAGCCCATCTGGATCGACCTCTTCGACCCCAGCGAGGAGGAGCGCCGGTGCGCGGCGGAGATCACCGGCCTGCGCGTGCCCGAGCGGGGCGATCTCGGCAACCTCGCGCTGTCGAGCCGCATCCGCACCGACGACGACGCGATGTATCTGTCGATCCCTTACTTCGCGGACAGCGGCGAAGGCCATCACGCGGCACCCGTCGGTATCGTGGTGACCAACCGCGTGCTGATGACGCTGCGCTTCGAGGCGTCGCCCGCCTTCGACCTCGCCAGCGAAAGCTGCAGGAGCCACCGTTGGGAGTCCAGCGCCGACGCGCTGGCCACGCTCATCGAGGCGATCGTCAACCTCTCCGCGCAGCTCATGGAAGACGTCTCGGGCGACCTGAAGAAACTGTCCGACCGCATCTTCACCCGCGAGCGCATCGGTACACCCGCCCTGCGCAACTGCATGCTCGAGGTGGGCCGTCTCGAAGGCGCCCAGGCCCGCAACCGTTCGTCGATGCTGGGCGTGCAGCGCATCGTGTCGTTCGTGCGCGCGAAGAAGCCCGAGTGGATGTCCGACGAGGTGGAGCTGCGCCTGCGCGTGGTCGATCACGATCTGCGCACGCTCGACGAGTTCGACGACCAGCTCACCAACAAGCTGCAGTTCCTGCTCGACGCCAGCCTCGGCTTCATCAGCACCGACCAGAACCACGTCATGAAGGTGCTGACGGTGACCTCCGTCGCCACGATTCCTCCGGTGATCCTCGCCGGCATCTGGGGCATGAACTTCAAGCGGATGCCGGAACTCGACTGGACCTACGGTTACCCGCTCGCACTCGGCGCCATCGCGCTCAGCATCCTCCTGCCCGTGCTGTTCTTCAAATGGCGGGGCTGGCTCACGGGCGACTGACCGGTGGGCGCCTTCGGCCACCTGTTGCGCCCCGCCTCGGCGCCCATCCGGCGGTGGGTGCTGACGGCATTCCCGCGACCGCAGACCGGCGCGATCGACTACGACCATCCGCCCGGCGACCCTGGCCTCTTCGGCCCATCGAGCGTGACGTGGCGCATGCATGCCGATTTCTGCGGCATGCTCGCCGGCGGGTTGTGCGCGCTCTATCTGCAGACCCTGCACCCGCGTGCGCTGGCCGGCGTGTGGGACCATTCGAACTTTCGTGGCGATCTCGTGGGACGCCTGCGCCGGACCACGGCGTTCGTCGGCGCAACCACCTACGCGCCCACCGCGGCGGCGCACGACATGATCGAACGCGTGCGGGCCATCCATCGCCACGTCCGCGGCGTCGACGAGGCCGGCGTTCCGTACGCCGCCGACGATCCGGACCTGCTGACCTGGGTCCACGTCAGCGAGATGTCGAGCTTCCTCGCCGGCTTCCGGACCTACGGTCCGCTGGAGGTCACCGATCGCATCGCCGACACGTACCTCGACGAGACGCGACGCATCGCCGAGGCGCTCGGCGCCCGCGACGTACCGGGATCGGTCGCCGCGCTCGACGCATACATCGAGGGCATCCGGCCATCGCTCGTTTTCGGCGAGCGCTCGCGTACCGTGCTCGACGTCCTGGCGCGTCTCGACCTCCCCGTGCCGCTGGCGGGGCTCTCGCGCGACGTGTTCCTGCACGCCGGGGCCGCCCTGCTTCCCGACTGGGCGAACCAGCTCCTGGGCCGCACGGATGGCGACCTGCGAAAGGCAAGACTCGCCGCCATCGCGCTGCGCGGCATGGCGCCGCTGTTCCGTGCGGCACTGACGGAAGGGGTGGCGTCGCGGTCGTGCCGGCGGGTGGGTGTGGATCCGGGACTGCTGAGCCACTGGCCGCCGCACGCCTGACACATCGCTTCATCTTTGTGAAGATCGAAAAACGGGACGTCCTTCACACATTCGTCACTTCTTTCGTCTTTTGCCCTAAAGTTACGAACTGATCTGCCGCTATCAAGGTTCAGGGGAAGCAGTAGGCAGGGCGAGCCATGAGCATGCACACAGGGACGCGGAGTACGCGCCCCACTCGGGGGAGGTGGTTGGTGCGAATCCGTTGCACAGATTGCGAGGCGTCCATCGCGAGGGCGCCGCGTCGATGAGAGCGCCCTGGCATGCCCTGGCCGGCATCCTGCCGGAATCCCGCCTGCTCGCCTCCGTGGCCGAGTTCACGCACCACCGCGACATCGACGCGCTCGATCACAGCGTGGTGCTCTCGCTCGCCGAGCTGGTGCCGGTCAACAGCGTCACCCTGTGCAAGCGTGGCGAGAGCATGCAGCACCCGGTCGAATCGATCGTGGTGTGCTCGCGCAAAGCCGACGGCGGTCTCGTCGTGGAAGCCATCGATCCGGGCCGCGAAGGCGACCCCATCGACACGATCGTGTGCGCGATGGAGATGCTCGAGGCGATCAGCGACGTGACCGACGACGGCATCAGCCGGCTCGTCATTCCCATCCAGCGCGACCATGCCGCCATCGGCGCCCTGATGCTGGAATCGGAGGACGCGCTCGACGACGTGCGCTCGATGGTCGAGGGTTTCGCACGCATCTACGGCAACTACATCGCCCTGCTCAACGACAGCGAACGCGACAAGCTCACCGGCCTGTACAACCGCCGCAGCTTCGAACAGCGCCTGCAGCGGCTCCTGAAGCTGCAGCGCCAGCGCGCGCGGGCGCCGTCGTCGTGCGGCAGCGCGGCCGATGGCGAGACGACGCTGTTCCTCGCAATCCTCGATATCGATCATTTCAAGCGCATCAACGACACCTACGGTCACGTGTACGGCGACGAGGTGATCCTTATGCTCGCGCAACAGATGCGTGCCTGTTTCCGACAGAGCGACGTGCTCTTCCGCTTCGGCGGCGAAGAGTTCGTGGTGCTGCTGGCCGCCCAGGACGAGGCCGAAGTGCACGACGTCCTCGATCGCTTCCGCGGCTTCGTGGGCGAGCATGCCTACCCGCAGGTCGGCCATGTCACGGTGAGCGTCGGCTATGCACGCATCACCGAAAGCGACTATCCCGAGATCGTGCTCGATCGTGCGGACAAGGCGCTCTATTTCGCCAAGCAGCACGGTCGCGACAGCGTTCACGGCTACGAGGCCCTGGCCGCTCGCGGGGAGCTCGCGGCGCCGGTGGCGCTGGGCAGCATCGATCTGTTCTGACGCCTGGCCGGACGTGGTGGGAGCCCGTCTGCCGGCGCCCACCGATCAGACCGGCCGCCTTTGCGAGACGTAACGCCGGCCGCCGGCCTTGCCATCGGGTCGCACCCGGAAGGCGAGGCTGATGCGCGGGCCGACCGGGGTCTTCGTCTTCGGGATGCCGTGGTCGTAGTGGAACTGCGTGGCATAACTCATCGTCAGAAGGCTGCCCGGCACCATGTCGACGTCGAAACGGCGCTTCGGCGCCTCGCGCTCGCGCAACGTCATGCGCCGCGTGGCGCCCAATGACAGCAACGCGATCGACGCGCCCTCCGCCAGTTCCTCGATGTGGTCGTTATGCGGCGCGACGCTATCCTGGCCATCGCGATAGAGGTTCAGGCCCACCGACGTGAACGGTATGCCGGTGCGCGCGATGACGACGCGCCCCGCCTCGCCGATCACCGCGGGCAGGCCGGGCTCGGCCAGCCGGTAGTGCTGTACCAGACGCGGCACGTCGACCTCGCGACCGTACATGCTCCGTTTCTGGGCTTCCCAGGGAATGCCCGCGAGCAACGCGTCGAACCAGGCCGCCGCCTGCGCTTCGGAGATCACGTCGGGCTCATACGCGAACCGCCCGTGCTCGTCGTCGACGATCACGAGCGGTTCGGGGCCGAAAAGACCGCCTTGCGACATGCGTTCCTTACTTGACCACGCCGCAGGCGATGCGGGCACCGCCGCCGCCGAGGGGCGCCGGCTCGTCGGCGTAGTTGTCGCCGCCGGCGTGGATCATCAGGGCGTGGCCCTTGAGCACCGAAAGCGATTCCAGCTTCGGCGCGGTGACCGCCGTTGTATCGGTACCGTCGGCGCCGACGACGATCTTCGGCAGGTCGCCGTCGTGGCCGCCGGCCGCGTCCGGACCTTCGTGCTTGCCGGTCTTCGCCGGGTCGAAATGACCGCCGGCCGCAAGTGCGGCGCCCTTCTTGCCATCCTTCTCGCCCGGATCGCAGCTGGGCTTCTCGTGCAGATGGAAGCCGTGCTCGCCGGCGGGCAGACCCTTCAGGTCGGGCGTGAACACCAGCCCGCCCTTACCCTCGGTGATGACGACCTTGCCGACCGAGGCACCCACGCCGTCGGCCGTGACCAGGGTCATGGGAACGGTGACGCTCTTGTCGGCGGCCTGGGCGGCCACGCAGACGAACAATCCAGCGATGGCGACGGCGATTCTCTTCATCTTGCACACTCCATGGGTGAACGGACTCCCCGGATACTGCAACGGACGTGCATGGAGCGTCCATAACGAAACGGGCATGTCGCCCGGCTCCCACCCACCACCGAAGGCGAGATCAGGTCGTCGTGCCGAACAGGCGAGCGATGTCGCGCGCATCCAGCAATCGCCACTCGCCCGTCGGCAGTCCGTCCAGCGACAGACCGCCCAACGCGACGCGCTCCAGCGCCGCCACGTGGTTGCCCACCGCCGCGAACATGCGCCGCACCTGGTGATAGCGACCCTCCGTCAGCGTCAGGCGCGCACGGCGCGGCCCGAGCACGTCCATGGTCGCCGGCTCGAGGGGATCCTTTTCGCCTTCCAGCATCAGCGTGCCCGACGCGAAGATCGCGGCTTCGTCGCCACGCAGGTCGCTAGCGAGCGTCGCCTCGTACACCTTCGCCACGTTCGCCTTGGGCGAGATGATCCGGTGCAGGAGCTGGCCGTCGTCGGTGAACAGCAGCAGGCCCGACGTGTCGCGATCCAGGCGGCCCACCGTGGACAGCACCGGATTGCGTGCGCCGAAACGCGGCGGCAGCAACTCGTAAACGAGCCGACCGACGTCCTTGCGCGAGCACGTGTAGCCCACGGGCTTGTGGAGCATCAGCAGCATGCCCTGCGGCGGATCGAGGGGTTTGCCATCGAATCGCACGTCGGCGTGGTCGACCTTGTCGTCGGCGTAGAGCACATCGCCGGCGGCATCGGTGACGAGGCCTTCGCGGAACATGTCGGCGACCTGCTTGCGGCTGCCATAACCGAGGTTCGCCAACAGGCGCACGAGTTTCATCGACGGGGATCCTTTGCTTCGACGACCTTGAAGCCGTCTTTTTCGATCACGGTGCGCACGGTGGCGAAGCACGCGTCGAGCGTCGCCTCGTACGCGAGATGGCGATTGGCGACCATCCAGAAACGGCCGCGGGCGTTCAGCCCTTTCGCGGCGGCGGCGATGAACGCGCGGCCGAGCGACGGGTCGTCGGCGCGCCCCTGATGGAACGGTGGATTGGACACGATGACGTCGTAGCCGCCGTCGATCCCGCGCGTCACATCCTGCCAGCGAACGGTGGTCGCGATGTCGCGGCCTGCCCGCGACACGGCGGCCGCCACGTTGATGCGTGCCGGCTCGAGCGCGCGGGCCTCGGCCTCGTAGAGGTCGACGGCAGCGATACCGGGGCAGCGATCGATCAGCGTGCAGGCAAGGTAGCCGAAGCCGGCACCGAGATCGGCGGCCCGGCCGGCGAGATCGGCCGGCATGACGCCGGTCAGCAGCGCGGAAGCGCGGTCGACACGATCCCACGCGAACAATCCACGGCGGCTGACGAAGCGGCCATCGTCGATGGGCAGCGGCGCGTCGAGCGCGAGCCATGCGTCCATCAGGGCCGGGGCCGGCGTCGCGCCGGGGCGTGTCCAGAAGACGCGGCATTTGTGCTTCGAGAGCGTGGCGACGCCACCGGCCAGCAAGGCGAGATCGCCCTCGGCCGTCTTCGCACCCTCCGCGTTCGGCACGCTCGCCACCACGATCCCGTCAGCGGCGACACGTGCCATGGCCTGCGCGAACAACGCGCGCGATTCCTCGCGCTGCCGCGTCGGCAACACCGTCACGACGCGGAAACGCCCCGCGGGCAGATCCACCACGGGCTCGAAACCGGAGCGCGCGAGCGCGTCCGCGGCCGGCAGGAAGGACTGCTGCACCGTCCAGCCCGGCCGCCGCGATTCGCGCAGCGCGAAGCCGTCGCGGGCGCGCAGCATCAGCACGCTGCCGTCGTTGGGCCATGACAGATCGCCCGCGGCGAACGGCACGAACAAGGCCTCGAGCGCATCATCGGAAGCAGAACCGGCGGACAACGCGGGCGACCTCGTCGGGAAAGGGTAGCCGGATAGTCTACGGGCACGTGCCGTCGCCTGCACGAGGACCGGGAACGTGGACCCCGGCGTGCGCCGGGGCGACGTGTTATGCGGTGTGGCCTGCACGAGGACCGGGGACGTGGGCCCCGGCGTGCGCCGGGGCGACGGGTCGTGCGGTGTCGCCTGCGCGAGGACCGGGGACGTGGGCCCCGGCGTGCGCCGGGGCGACGGGTCGTGCGTGTGGCTTGCGCGGCGACGGGCTGACGGGTCGTGCGGCGAGGGTGGACGGTAGCGGGCTGCGGGTAGCGAAGGTGCCGCACCATGCCTCACCGTCGCCCCGGCGTACGCCGGGGCCCACGGCGGTGCGATCGGTTTTCGCGAAGTCAGCTGCTACACGACAGCATCGAGCAGCCGACGCGCTCGCGTGCCCAGTCGGGGCGGCGGGCCGCCAGGCGCGCCTTGCCTGGCTGCTCGTCGTACGGATGCCGCAGCACGTCGAGAAGTTCGTGGACACCCGCTTCGTCGCCCTGCTCCGCACGGTCGATGGCCTGCTGCGCGAGGTAGTTGCGCAGCACGTAGCGGGGATTGGCCGCGTGCATCAGGGCGATTCGCCCGGCGTCGGGTGAGCCGTCCGCGCGAACGCGCGCCGCATAACGAAGCAGCCACGCCTGCAGCGCCTCGCCCACCGCGGCGCGGCCGGTCTCGTCGTAGAAGGCCTCGTCGAGGCTCGCCGCGCGCGGCGCGTCGAGATCGACCGTCGCAAGATCGCGATAGAAGATCGTCATGTCCATGCCGCCGGCCAGCAGCAGTCCGCGCAGGTCGGCGATCAGTGCCTCGTCGCCCGCGTCGGGCTGGGCGAGACCGAGCTTCGCGGCCGAAAACGCGGCATCCGATGCCTCGAAGACCTCGACGTAACGCGCCAGCCCCGCGTGCAGCGCCTCGACGCCGCCGAACAGCGGCGAAAGCGCCTGCGCCAGTCGCTGGAGGTTCCAGTAGCCGACGTGCGGCTGCTGGCCGAAGCGATAGCGCCGGTGCGCGCGATCCGTGGTGTTGGGCGTCCAGTCGGGGTCGAAGTCGTCGATCCAGCCATAGGGGCCGTAATCGATGGTGAGGCCCAGGATCGACATGTTGTCCGTGTTCATCACACCATGCACGAAGCCCACGCGCATCCAGTGCGCCATCAGGCGCGCCGTGCGCTCGCAGACGTCGGCGAAGAACGCGGCGTAGCCTTCCTCGCCTGGCAGACCGGCGTATGCCGGGTAGTGCCGTTCCAGGGTGAAATCGACCAGCCGCCGCAGCAGCGCGACGTCGCCGCGTGCCGAAGGCAGTTCGTACGAGCCGAAGCGCAGGAACGAAGGCGCCACGCGGCAGACGATCGCGCCGGGCTCCGGCGCCGGGTGGCCGTCGTACATCACGTCGCGGACCACGGCGTCGCCGGTCGCCACGAGCGACAGCGCGCGCGTCGTCGGCACGCCGAGATGATGCATGGCTTCGCTGCAGAGGAACTCGCGAATGGACGACCGCAGCACGGCGCGTCCGTCCGCGCCGCGGGAATACGGCGTGCGGCCGGCGCCCTTCAGCTGCAGCTCCTGGCGGCCATCGGCCGCCGTGAGCACCTCCCCGAGAGAGATCGCCCGCCCGTCGCCGAGCTGTCCGGCCCAGTGCCCGAACTGATGGCCGCCGTACGCCATGGCGTAGCCGGTCATGCCCGGGCGGCGCGCGTTGCCCGCGAAGACCTCGGCGAAGTCGCCGGCGTCCGGATCGATGCCGAGCATGGCGGCCACGTCCGTCGCGACCGCGATCGTCCGCGGCGCGGACACCGGGGTCGGGTCGACGAACGAATAAGCGGCGCCGAGCACCTGACGCTGCACGTTGGACGTGTCGAGGTCGGCCGGCAACTCGCGCACGAAGGTGTTGTCGAAGCGAAGGTCGGTCATCGGGGATGGGGTCGGGACGTTATGAGGAATATCCGGGCATTCCTCTCGGGTACAAGGTCTCGTCTGGATCTCGTGTGGGAGCGCGCTCGCGCGCGAATGGGTGCTTGCCGCGAGCACCCTTCGCGCGCGAGCGCGCTCCCACAGTGGGTTTCGGCATTCCCGGAATCATGCCAATTGCCCCGCGTAAGACACACCCAGTTCGTGCACACTAGCGACCCCGAACCCGCCGCCCCGGTCTCCATGCGCCCCCTCCACCTCCTGCTGCCGCTACTCGTCGCGCCGCTGGCGGCTCTTGCCGCCCCGGTGTCCATGAGCGTGCCGCGTAGCGACAAGACGCTGGTGGAGATCATCAACGGAACCATGGGCACGCTGCCCAACGCCATGGACGCCCTGTCGAACAAGCTGCCCGGCGGCCTGCACGCCACGGCCGACGCCCCGCCGCAGATCGTGCGCAGCCAGCCCTTCGTCACCCGGGACGGCTATCGCGTGACGGCCTTCGAGGCGCGCGGTTTCGACGAAGGCGGCGACGTGCCGATGGTGCGCTTCACGTCCATCCAGCTCGAGCAGCGCCCCTGCTTTCCCCGCGCCGACATCGACGAGAGCTTCCACGCCCCGTCCTCCGAGCGGTCCCTGCCTGCCGCGCCCTCGATGCTTCCCAACCGCTACCAGGTGTTGCAGATGTCCTGGGGCCGGCTTTCCTTCGGCACGTCGCAGGACAGCGGCTCCTGCGTGATCGCCATCGTCGGCGACGCCACCGGCGGCGTGCTCGGGATGCGCATGCCGTTGCCGCTGCCGCAGGCGACCACGGTGCCGGGCATGCCCGATCTCCGGCGCACCTGGCCGATGCCCGCGGAAGCCTATCCGGCCGAGTAGACGCGTTCGGCTTCGGGGAAATACCCGAGCACCCGCTCGATGCCCTCCTCCGGAACCGCCGGCGAAAAAAGATAGCCCTGCAGTTCGTCGCACCCGGCCTCGCGCAGGAACACGCGCTGCTGTTCGGTCTCGACGCCTTCGGCCACCACGCACAGACCGAGCGCAGCGCCGAGGTTGGATACCGCCCGGACGATCGCGGCGGAGTCGTCCGCGATCGGCGCCATCTGGACGAACGAGCGATCGATCTTCACCTTGTCGACGTCGAGATCCTTCAGCAGCGTGAGGCTCGAATAGCCGGTGCCGAAATCGTCGAGCGATATACGCACGCCCGTTCGCCGCAGATTCCTGAGCAGGCGCACGGTCGCACTATCGGCGTTGACGATCGCCGTTTCGGTGATCTCCAGCTCCAGCCGGTGCGGCGGCAGGCCCGAATCGGTCAGCGCGTTGAGCACGGTGGTGGCGAACCGGTCGTCGCGGAGCTGCACCGCGCTCACGTTGACGGCGACGAACACGTCGGGCATCGGCGCCAGGCGCATGCATGCCGTGCGCAGGATGAACTCGCCCAGCTTGCCGATCAGGCCCGTCTCTTCCGCCACGCCGATGAACTGCACGGGGGGCACCACGCCCAGCCGCGCATGACGCCAGCGCGCCAGCGCTTCGAACCCGATCACCTTGCCGTCGCTCACGCGAATCAACGGCTGGTAGTAGCAGTCGAGCCCGTCGCCGGTACGCAGCGCGTCGCGCAAGGCGGCCTCGACCTCGCGACGATGCGCGAGCGCGTTGTCCAGTTCGTCGGTGTAGATCACGTGGCGGTTCCTCGCCCGCTTTGCCTCGTACAGGGCGCTGTCCGCCTTGCGCGCCATCTCGCCCGCCGCCACCGAATCGCCGTCGATCGGCACCACGCCCACCGACGTGCCGATGAACGCGGTATTCGCCGGTACGTCGAAAGGCATGTTCGCCAGCACGAGGATCTTCTCGGCGAGGGCTTCGACATCGAGGCTGCCGCCATCCTCCACCAGCAACGCGAACTCGTCGCCACCGATGCGGGCCACGGTGTCGCCGGTGCCCACCAGGTTGCGCAGCCGCGTACCGAACTGCACCAGCAACTCGTCGCCCGCGAGATGGCCGTACGTGTCGTTGACCCGCTTGAAGCCATCGAGGTCCAGATAGAACAGCGCGGCCCTGGCGCCGCCGCCCGCCGCGCGCGCGATCGCGGCATCCAGGCGGCTGAACAGGGCCGTGCGATTCGAAAGACCCGTCAGGGCGTCGTGGCAGGCCAGCCAGCGCACATGGGCCTCCGACTCGCGGAGCTCGGTGATGTCGGTGACGGAGGCAAGCACGTGCGGCGACCCGTTGAGTTCGATGCACGTCTTGCGCGTGAGCAGCGTACGCACGCGGCCCTGCAGATCGGTCACGGCCTCTTCGGTTTCGACCACTTCGTGGCTGCGCAGTACCGCGTCGTCGCCGGCGGCGAAGCGGGCCGCCTGATCAGGCGGGAAGAGCTCGCTGTCCTTCCGGCCAACGACTTCGTCGGCCCGGATGCCGAAGTACTCGCACGCGATGCGGTTGACGAGCACCCAACGGTGCACCGTGTCGCGGACGAACATCGCCGTCGGCATCAGTTCCAGCACTTTCGACCAGCCCGCGAGGTCGTGGATCACCGGCGTCTCCCCGTCTTCGTACCGGTTCAATCTGCGACGCAATCCGTGATCGGCACGTGTTCCGGCCGAAAACGCGCATGGCTCAGGACCCGCTATCGAAGGCCCGCTCGCGCCAGCGCAGCACCCGATACGCCCGCGGGTCGCCGGGCGCGTTGTGCAATACGACGGTGGTATCGAGCACGAGTGTCATGCCATCGGCCAGCCGGGCGCGCGAAACGATGCTGACCACGCCGCTGAAGCCCTTCGCCGCACTGCCCGAGCCGGTGCCGGGGAGCAGCGGCAGCGCGGCGTCCGCCGAAGGCAGACGGCGGACGCCCTCGACATAGTGCTGCGCACGTTCCAGCGACGCCCCGGTGACGGCCGCGACCACCGTCGGCGGGGCGTGGGCGAGATTCGGCTCACCCGCGTTCCACAGGGTAAGGAACGGCAGCACGCGGTCGACCGTGTCGGCGTCGACGCCGGGCACGCGGTAGAGCTCGTCGAGGCTGGCGAAGCCGCCCTTGGCCAGGAGCAGCGACGCCGCCATGTTCCCGCGCCTCCCCCACCCCAGGATCGCGCCCCGTATTCCCGCGACCGAGGACGGCGGCACGCCCGAAACGAGCAACAGACGCTCGACGAGCTCCGGCGACGCGGAGTTCAGATTGACCTTGCCGTCCTCGTCGGCGATCTCGAGTTGCACCTCCGCCTTCCCCACGCTCATCGCGTACCGCCGGCCGTCCGCCATCCAGCGCTGGCTGTCGTCGCGCGCGTTGAGCATGTAGACGGCCCGGTCGATACCGGCCTGCGCCGCGTAGAGCGCCTGCGTGCGTGACACCTGTCCGCGTGCCTGCGTGCTCTCCACGCGCGCCGTGCTTGCCAGCGCGCCCAACGTGATCGCGGCCAGCGTGCAGCCCCAGAGCACCACCAGCAGCGCGACGCCGCCCTGTCGCGCCATGCGCTTCATGGCCGCGCATCCATCATGGTGAGCCGCGCCATCGCTTCGCGCCCGTTCACCGCCGTGGGATCCATGCGCAGCGGCACCGCGATCGTCGGCCAGCCCGTGCCACCGGCCAGCGTGAGTTCCAGACCGATCATCGTCGGCAGGTGATCTTCATAAGGCCAGGTGGGTTGCCACGCCACGGGTTTGCCATCGCCATCGATACCGCTGTAGACGAAGTGGCCCGAGATCACACGGTCGACCAGCACCTCGGGCGCGGACGGTACCACCTGAGCCGCCTCGCGCGCCGCCAGCGGCGCGAACGCTGCTTCGAGGCGTTTCTCCTTGCCCTCCCCGACCAACGCCAGCCGTTGCAACTGCAAACCGCTCTTCGCCAGATAGCCCGGGCCGGGCGCCACGAAGGTGACGTCGTCGGCGGTCCCCCGCAGCACTATCGGATGCTTGTCGGCGCGCAACGCCCAGGGATACGCGAGCGAGCCGGACAACGCCCGGCGCACGTACTGCTGCGCGGCGCGGATCTGATCGAGCCGCTCGGTAGCCGCCACGGTCGCGTGCGTCGAGTGCGTCATCGTCTGCACCGCCGCCGTCACACCCAGCAACAGCATGGCCAGCAGCGCCAGCGCCGCGAGCGTTTCCAGCAGGCTGAAACCGGACTGACGCATCACGAGTCACCCGTGGCGTAGAGCGGCACGGTCGCCTCGCGCGGTTTCTCCGCGACCGAGCGCAAGGTCTCGAAGCGCGACGAAAGCGTCTTGCCGCCCACATCCCACTGCACGGTCAGTTCGATGCGGTAGAGGTGCATTGGCACGAGCGTCGTCGTGGCCATCGCCTCTGGCGGCGTACTGACCTTCATCGTCCAGCGATAGGTATCGTCGAAACGCCCGGTATGCGTACCCTCGGACGGAAATTCGGCAACGAACGTGCGGTCGAGCAATCCACTCGCCCAGAGCGAGGCCTGCGTATACTGCGACGCGCGCGTGTTCAGTGCGACGGAGGCACCCGCCGCGTGCATCAGCGCGCCGAAACACAGGAACAGCAGCACCATCGCCGCCAACGTTTCCAGCAGACTGAATCCACCGTGTCGCCTGATGCGCATGCCCCCCTCCTTGACGGACCAAGCATGCAATCGCCCGATTGCGAAGCGATGACGGCCATGCCGCGAAGCATGGCCGTCATCTGGTGCGTCCCTGCGAAACGCTTACTCCGGCTGCGTCGCCACGGCGGCAGGATAGTTGCCGACGGTGACGGTCGCGACGACCTTGTTCTTGAACGGATCGATCACGGACACCGAGTTGGAGCCGGCATTCGCGACGTACACGCGGGCGGTCTTCGCGCTCACCGCCATCGCACCCGGGGAGCTCTGCACCGGCACAGTGGCCAGCACCTTCTTGCCGAACGGCTCGATCACCGACACGGTGTTGTCGACGCCGTTCGCCACGTACACCGGGATACCGATCGGGCTGGTGGCGACACCGGCCGCACCGATGCCGGCCGGGAGCGTGGCGGCCACCTTGTTGGTGAACGCGTCGATGACCGACACCGTGTTCGAGCCGGCGTTCGCTACGTAGACGCGGGCGCCGAGCGGGCCAATGCCCAGGCCAGCCGGCGCGCTGCCGACGGCGATGCTGGAGACGGCGTTGGTACGCGTATTGATCACCGACACGGTGTTGTCGCCGGTATTGCTCGTGTACACGCGCTTGCCATCCGGGCTGACGGCGACGCTGAAGGGCGCGTTGCCGACCGGCAGCGAACCCACGACGGTGTTGGTCGCCACGTCGATCACCGACACGGTGTTCTCGTTGGCGTTGGCGACGTAGACGTCGGTGCCGTCCGGGCTGACCGTCACGGCCACCGGTGTGTTCGCAACCGTCACCAGCGCTTTCACGCCATTGGTCGCGGCGTCGATCACGCTGACGGTATTGTCGAGCGCGTTGGCGACGTAGACGTTATTGCCATTGGGGCTGACGGCGATGCCGAGCGGATAGTTACCCACCGGCACCGTGGCCGTGACGGCGTTGGTCGTCGTGTCGATCACCGACACGGTATTGTCGAACTGGTTCGCCACGTAGGCGTTCTTGTTCTGTGCCGCGACGGCGGGCAGTGCCACGCCAGCGATCAGCAGCGGGATGGCGCAACGAAGCGCGCGGCTTCCGAGCGTCGGCTTTTCGTTCTTCATGATCGTGTCCCTGTGTCTTTCCGTTAGCGATGGGCGGGTTTTCGGCGTGAGAAAGGAAGGGGTCTTGCGACCCCTTCCCGATTCTTCCGTGAATGCCTTTACTTACGTACTTACTGGGCGATGCAGGAGTCGACCTTGGCCTGGGTCAGGGTCGAGGCGGTCAGGAAGGCGTAACCGGTGTTCGGCTTGCCCGTGACCGGATCGATCGCGCCGATCGTCGTGATGCTGCTACGGAGCGACGTGTCGTACGCTGCGCCGACCAGGCCGCGAACGGCGGCGACGTCGGTCGCGGTGTTGCCCTTGTTGTTGGCGATCAGATACGAGACGGCCATGATCGGATAGCGCGAGGTGATGTTCGCGTAGCCGAGCGGATTGACGAGCACCATGCAGGTCTTCTGGCCGATCGGCGTGAGCGCGGTCACGGCCGGACGACCGGTCGAGGCATCGACCGCACCAAGGACGAAGTCGTTCGTCGGCAGCACGGCCACGGCGGTCGGGAAGTCGGCGTACGGATCCTTGCCACCGATCGTCGCGTACTTGACGTCCGTCGCGCCGCCAGCGAGAGCCGAGGCCTTCAGGTTCGCCGATTCCGCATAGCCGATCGTGTTGTCATTGTCCTGCACAGCCTGCACGACGCCCTGGTTGCCGCTGGCGCCGACCCAGGTGGACGGGATCGTCGGCTTGTACTGGCTGATGGCGGTGGCGAATGACTGGTCGACGATGAAGTGCTGCGACGAGGTACCGGCGCAAGCCGCGTTCATGTGGTTGGCCAGCGAGAAGCTGGTGCCGCTGCCATCCGAACGGAACGCCACCTTGATGGCGGACGTATCGGACGCGTTGCCGGTCAGCGTCGACCACTGCGTGATCGTACCGTTGAACACGCCGCAGACCTGCGCCGACGTGAGGTTCAGCTGCGTCGAAAGGCCGCTCTTGTGATAGATGACCGCGATCGAACCGGCGACAGCCGGGAACTGAACCGGCTCACCGTACTGCGCCACCTTGCCACCCGAGGTGAACGAGCCGTATTCCGTTGCCGACATCGGTGCATCGCTGCCGGCGAAGTGCGGGTTAACGAGGATGCTCGACGGCGCGCCGAAGCCGGTGAGGCCACCACCGCATGCGCCGATAGCGCTGACAGACGCGGCACCATCCCAGTTGTCGAAGATCTTCTTGCCGTTGCCACTGCCGGTCTGGCAGTACGACACCTTGTTGCCGGAGGCGGTGGCCCAGGCGCCGAACAGCGACGTCCCGAGAACGGGGGCAACACCCGACGTCGGAGACGCGGTGTTGGCGGACTGCTTCAGCGAACCGGTGAGAAAGTTGAAACCGACATAACCACCCGCCGGCAGCGTCGCGCCACCGCCGAACGTATCCGTGGCGAGGGCCGAGCCAGCGACCGAAAGGCCGAGAACCAGCATGACGGCACCGGCAACAAGCTTGGTGCGGGTGTTCCCCATAGCATTGCGCTTGAACATGGCATTACCCCTTAGTCGATGAACCTCCTTTATGGAGGCATATCGATTCTGTTCGCGCGAGTTTTCCCTGTAGTGACGCGGCGATGTCGCGTTTCGTGCCAACTCGATGACAACGGTGTCGTCGTCGATGCACCGCAAATGACAGTGACAATGACAAAGACGCCCGGATGACGATGCATCGTCATCCGGGCGTCTTTGTCACCGCATTCAGCGAAGTCGTGCGCGTTCGCTGTCGGTCAGTCCATCACCGTGACCCGCGCGGCGAACGACCTGCACAGGACTGTCCACGTCGTAACCATTGCTTCTCGGTGACACGCTCGCACCGCTGTCCGCACCGATCACCTGCACGGAGATGATCGACGGCATGCGGTCGCGCGAATCCGACTGCTGCTGACGTGCGACGTCCTCCGCCGCCTTCGACGCCGCGTTGGCCGCCGAGCTCGCCGCATTCAGCGCACCGACGTTCACCGCCTGCACGACAGGCAGACCGATGGCATCGCCCTTGACCTGCACGTTGTCCGCGTTGGCCACGTGTGCCGCGGCGATCACGAGGTTGCCCGAGACACGAATGCCCGCGTCGCCCGCATCGACGGTACCGCGAGGCGCCATCAGGTAGACGTTGCCTTCCGGTGCGCCTTCGATCGTCTGCAACGTGGCGATGCCCGCACCGGAGACCTGGCCGGAGGGATCCTGCAGGCACCACGCGTCGACCGAGCACAGGTAACGAACCGGAGGAATTTCCGTGTTGGTCTTCGCGCCCTTGCCCGCGTTGATGTCGCCGTTCGAACTCCACATCACGACGTCGCCTCCCTGCTCGGTGAAGATGCGGCTTTGTGCGAGCAGCGTGCTGCGATCGGTGAACATCGAGATGTCCCCCTGCTGAAGCGTCAGGATACCCTGCGTGTTCGGGCCGGCGAGAATCCTTCCGTTGGGATCCGTGATCACCGGTGGCGCCGACACACCACCAAGCAGCGCCTGCCCGCCCGGAGCCACGATGGAAATGTCGCCGCCACGCTGCGTCTGTATCGTGCTTCCGCGAATGTCGAGATCGCCTGTCGACACGGCATTCGCCGCGCCGTTCTCGCCGCCGTCGGTACCGTTGGCGGTGTAGCCGAGTGACGCGGGGAACAGGGTGTTCAGCGCATCGTAGCCGCGAGCGTAACGCCCGGCGAACGCGCTGCCCTCGTCGGCATAGTCCTTACCGACCTGATTCAGCACGCGGAAGAGCGTCTGCTGCACGAAGATGTCCTGCGCCTCTTCGGGTAGCTGCCTGAACCGCTGCCACGCCTGATCGATGGAGTAGCCGTCGGTCGCCATGCCGTCGTAGTGCGTAACGAAGCCAACCAGCGAGGTCGATCCATCATCGAGGCCCTCGGGCTTCACGGTCCCCGGATCGACGTATTTCGAGATGAAGGCCGCCTGATCCGCGCCATGTGCGACGCCATACGACGCCACGATCGACGCACCCTCGGTCGGGAGACTGGCGTTGTACAGATTTCCGATGCTGTCGATGCCTGTCACGATGCCGTTCGGCCCGAGCACCGGCAGACTCCTGTAGCTGAGCTGCATCGAAGCACCGAGACCGAAGAACTCGGTCTGGGATGCGAAGCGACCGAGATCGCGACCCGCCCTGACGTACAGATAGCCCGGGCCTGCCTGAGCCAGCGAGGGCAGCACCTTGACCGGGGAGAACCGGAAGGACGCATCGGCGGTGAGTAACGGGGTGTCGTAGATGTCGCGACCCGCGACGATGGTGGACACGTCCGAGCCATCCAGTTGCTGACCGAGATAGGCAAGGTCAACGATGTCCCGCCCAGCCTCGATCTTTGTCACCTTCGGTGTCGAGAGCAACGCCGCACCCAGTCCGCCACCCGATCCGTTGACGATGTCGCCTTCGAGCGCATAAATGCGCACGGGCTGCGTGTCGTCGGCGTGCCAGGGCGTGGCCGCGTGAACATAGCTCCGCCGCTCGGGCGATGACAGGAAGCCCGGATCGAGGTACCCCTTCGTCCTCACGCCATGTGCCAGCGAGTCGGTCGCATCCGTCAAGGGAAGCGTGTTCAGAGGCGAGGCCATGGACGATAGCGGCGCATCGATGATGCCCCAGCCGAGTCGCCAGCCCGTGTCCTTCTGCGGCAGGTCGATTCGAATCGAGTTTCCCGCAAGCAGACCGAGGTTGCCGGAAGCGGAGGGGAACAGCTCGCCCGTCGTTTCGATCGCCAGATTTCCGCTGGCGGAAATCAGGTTCACGGTCGCCGGGAGGATATCGCCCGCGGTGTCGTCGACCGAATTGCTCAATGCGCCGATCCCCGCCGCCATCAGACGGATCGGATCCGCCACCGTGCCGTACGTGAGATCCCCACCGAATGCGTTGACGTCGATGCGCGACGACGCTGAGTAGGTCTGGCCATCGGCGTGCTGGGTCGGCAATAACGCGTTGACGGCCGACGAATCGAGCCATGACGGGTTGAAGATACCGCCGAGACTGACCGGACCACCTGCCTGTACATCCAGCTGGCTATCCTGCAACGCGAGCAGCGTCGCTACCGGCATCGTGCCGCCGACGCCATTCTGTCCGACGTACGGCATCGAGAAGTCGGCGCCGATATTTCCGTCGGCCCGCACCGTGCCCTGCCCTCGCGCGACGAAAAAGCTGCCGCTCAGGATGTCGCCACCGGCATGGACCGCCAGGTCGCCGCCGCCATGCGTGCTCAGTGCGCGTGTGCCGTCGGGCGCGGTGTCGATCGTCCACGTGGTCGGCAACGACACCGAGAGCTGACGAATGTCGCCATCTGCCGATACATCGACATCGCCGCCGGCACTCAGTACGCCCTGAGCGAACCCGCCGAAGTTGATCGACGAACGGGTTTCCGAGTTCGTCGTCTGCATCCACGGCCACCAGTACTGACCCGTGGGTGTGCCGGCGGTCCCGGTGAGCGAGCCGTCGACATCCGTGGTGTTCTGCAGACCGACGATGTCGCCGCCGACATGCAGGCCGATACGACCCGCGTTGATGGGATTCACCGCACCGGATAGAACGAGCTCGCGTGTCGCGGAGTCGACGAGGCCGCCGTTGTTCGCGGGTCGCAGAATGTCCGCACCCGTCTCCGTCGTCGTGCCCTCGGCCGCTTCGCCACCGGTGTAGACGGCGGCCGGCGCCTTCGCGTCGTCCCAGCGCAGGTCGCCGGCTGCGACGATGTCGATGTCGCCCGTGCCCGTGCGGACGAGCGTCGGCGCGGCCAGCACGCGCTCCGTCAGCGCATCGGCATATTCGGTATGTCCGCCCAGATGCAGGTCCGCCACCGCCCCGGACAGTGTGGCGAGCGGATCCGCGGACCCGAGGTCCGCCCCGGCGACGAGCCGGTACGAACTGCTCGACCCACCCGTCAGGCTCGCGCTCAGCAGCGGCAGCGGGTTCGTCGCGACCGCACGGGGGGACGGGCTGTTGTCGACCGGTGCGCTGGTGTCGATGATGTCCAGCGTCGTCGGCGGCGCGACGAGAGCCTGGAAATTGTCTGGCACGCCAAGCGTACCCAGGTAATCCGATCCGGTGACCGGATCGAGTGCTTTCGGAACATAGGCCTTCCAGGCTGCCAGATATCCGATGTAATCGTTGAGATTCGTCGGGAGGGGCGGCGGCGTGGGAGCGTTCGCGACCGGAAGAAGGATCCCGAAACCGAGGCCCGTCAAAAGGACTTCGGCCGGATGGAACGGGTCGTATCCGGGGAGCGGCGCCGCGAGATAGCTCGCATAGGCGACGTACTGACCGTAGTACTCGGAAATCGCCAACGGATCGCCCGACGTGAACTCGATGGGCGGGGTGACGAGAGGGCTGCCATCGATGACGCTCGGTGTGCTCTCGACACCCGTGCCCAATGCGAGCAGATCGTTCCATGCGGCGCTCGCGGCCGCCCAGTCGCCGAGCGGCGGCGCGGCACCGCTGCCGCCACCCGCGTTGCCATCCTGGAAGAACCCGTCGGTGATGCTGGCATACACATCGAGATCGCCCGACGCGCGCAGGTTCAGCACCGGTGCCTGACCGTTGTAGCGGTAGAGGAGATCGAGATTGCCGTTCGCATCGCGCTGGCCCGCGCCCAGGTTCCAAGTGGTCAGCACCTTGATGGCGCCCGCGCTGGCGTCGCCCTCACCCGCACGCAGCTCGATGCCCGGGCGCACCTGCAAGCCCGGCAACGACGCCATGCGCGATTCGAACGCGAAGCCCGGCGACTGCACGAAGCCCATTAGCGTGCCGGCGCCTTGCGCGTCGTCGCCACCAACGTAGCCGTAGAACGTCGCATGGTCGGTGTTAATGCCATTCGGCGTGAACGTGTAGCGCGACAGGAAATCCATGACCCGCGTGAGGTCGCTCGGATCGGGAGCGGTTACCGGATCGCCATTGGCGTCGGTGAACGTACCATCCACCAGCACCGGCTTACCTGTCGATGCATCGACGGTAAAGAGGCCCGCCGGATCGACCACGCCGTCGAAATGCTTCGTGGCGTCGCCGACCGCATCGCGCGTGTCCCACGTCGCATACGCTTCGAGCGTCGTGTCGCGCGTATGGGCGAAGGTCGCACCGCTGGCTACGTCGATCGGCGTATCGCCGTTCGACAGCAGCGGCGCGCGCAGGTACAGACGGCCGTCGCGTGTATCGCCGCCCTGTTCGATGCGCGCGGCCTGACCGATACGAATGTGCCCCGCGTCGGCGGCGTCGACGTTCTGGTAACCGTACGCGGCGTTGAGCGTGCCGTTACCCGTACCGGACGTGCCGATATGGATATCGCCGCCATGACGGCCCGTGGCGGAAGCATGGGTATCGAGCACGCCATCGATATCGACGCCTCGCACACCGAACAGATCGATGGATCCACCGAACGTGCCCGAGGCGTCGACCGTACCGCGGATGTCGACCGCGCCGCCATCGGCCGTGAGGTTGACGGCGTGCGCGCGGAGCGTCTGCCCGGCAGCGAGTGCCAGGTCGCCGGCACGCGTGTGCACGGAGACGCCGCCGTCGAGGCCACCGGCCGCGGCCACCGCGGCGAGCGCGCCGAGATTCAGCGCACCGGCCGAGTCGATGTACAACGTCGCGCCGAGGTATCCGGACTGCGCCGAACCGGTCAGGCGACCCGCGAGATCCACATCGCCGGCACCGGCGCGTGCGTCGAGCCGGCCACCGTTGCCGCCGCGCGCGCCGCCGCGAAGGTCGACGGACGCCCCGGCCGCCATGCGGATGTCGCCCCGATCGGCGCGAAGCGCCAGGGTGCCGCCCGGCACGTTCACCGTCGTGTCGTTGAACGGCAGCGACAGGCCCGATACGTCGACGGACGCGCCGTCGTTGAGAACGACATCACCCGTGTCCGCCTGTAGCGTGAGCTTGCCACCGCGCGCGACGAACGCCGTGCCGACGTCGATGGCGGAACCGTCGATCGCCAGCCGACCCGCCGACGCGTCGGAAGGCACGGTGACCGGTGCGAGGGTGTCGCGGTCGAAGCGGAACGCACCCTGCCCCTTCCAGCTCGCATTCGCGCCATTGTCGACCGCCACCACCGGCGTCACGGCGAAGAAGTTCGCCGAGCCGATGTCGAGCGACCCGGTGCCCGACGCGAACATGCCACCCGTGGCGCGAACGTTCACGCCGCTCAGGCCGCCGAGCACGAGATTGCCGTTGCCGGTGCGGAATTCGCGCGCGTCGATGCGCAACTGGCCGGTTCCCGCGGAGGCCATGGCCGGCGCGACACCCGTGTCGTTCTGGAGCAGCACGGTGTCCGCCGCGATCGATGCGTTGCCGCCATCGCTCACGATCTCCGGTGCGCTCAGTGTCAGCGAGCGCGACGTCGCCAGACCGACGTCGCCGACCAGGTCGATGCCCGAGCGTCCGCGCAGCACCGTCATATCGGTGCCGGCCAGCTGCGCGAGCAGATGCGGGCCTATCAGCAGACGACCCGCCTGTTCCTGCGCCGCCGGATCGCTGCCGGTCAACGCGATGCGTCCCGCGGTCACGTCGACATCCTTCGCACGGACCGTCGCATTGTCCGCGATGGTCGTAAGGCCCGTCGCGTCGAAGCTGATCGATGCGCCGGACACCAGCGACGCGCCGCTACCGATGGTCAACTGGCCGCCAGGGGCGCCGGCGATGCCGTCGAGGCCCGTCACGTTGTGGCGGACCACGGGCGCGGCATCGGTACCGGACACACGCAGCAGCGCACCATCGCCACTTGTCGCGTCGATACCGTCGGCCGCCAGCCTGCCGATGAGCAGCGACGGCGACGGCGCGGCGGTCGACGCGGTAGCGCGCAGCGAACTGCCCGCGTCGAGCGTCACGTTGTCGGTCGCGGCGAGGATGACCTCAGCGCCTTCGAGCGCATGCGCGGCATCGTTGGACAACACGACGTCGCCGGCGATCACGTCCACGCGATCGCCACCGCTCTCGCGCGTGCGCTTGCCACCGATCAGGACGCTGCCCGCGCCGAGCTTCGACAGTCCGTCCGCGTCGATCTGCAGATACCCTTCGCGCTTCGTGCCCGCGCCACCCACGATCTGGATGGCATCGCCGGCGATATCGACCTGCGACCCACGACCGTTCTCGCCGGGCGCGGCATCGAGCGTCGCGCCGAGCGTCAGCGACGACGTCGCCGCCAGCGTCAGGCGCCCGGCGTCGGCGCCGAGCTGCGGCGCGACGTTGCCCGCCCGTGCTGCCGCGGCACCGAAGAAGGTGTCGGCCGACGTGAGCGAATACTCGGAGTATTGACCCCACACCTTCGCCGACTGCACGAGGAAGCTGCTGCTGCGTGCGTCGCGCGCGCCCGTCAGCGTGTCCGTGAAATAGCCCGACGCCACCACGGTGCCGTCCGGTGCGGTCGACACGCGGCCCGGCACGGTGTCGACGACACCGGTGTTCTGGACCACGCGGAAGGCGCCCGGGAGTGTCGCGTAACGCGCCGGCAGCAGCGTGTAGACGCCATCGGGCAGACCGGGCACGCCGGACAGATACACGCCTTGTCCCACCGCTGGGCCGGCGCCGATGCCATGCTCCAGTGCGAGATCGCGCGCTGCGATCGGCGCGTTGTAGCCCGGAACGATCGCGTAGATCGAACGGCCGTCCGCATAGAGCGGCACCTGCTCGCCCTTGGTCGACCGGCTGTAATCGGTCTGGTACTGCGAAAGGACATCGCGCGATCCGCCGGTGCCCGGCACCCACTCGCTCGCCTGGAGGTGACCGCCGCCCGACAGGTCCACACGCGCGCCGCCGTCCACCGCGACGTTCGCGCCCGATATCGAGATGGCTTTCTCCGGCGGTGCGCTGACCGAACTGTCGACGGTGGAGAGACCGACGTCGTAATGCCAGTCCTTGCCATCCACCGTCACGCCATAGGGCACGATGGCATCGCCCAGCGAGACCGAGGTGACGCTACCTGGCGCGAGGTGCACGCGACCCGTCACGCCCAGTGGCATCGATGCGTCGAGGCCAAGCGCCTTGAGTGTCGCCGCGGGGTCGTCCGTGCCGAGAGCGAGCGCGCCGGAGGGTACCCAGACCGTGCCCCCCTGCTCGATCGTATCCGCGCCCACCGCCAGCACGCCGCCCGCCGAGAGCGGCGTCGTGTCGTCGCGCGTGGCCGCCTGATGGAACGACACGGTCGTCGGCGTATCGGGATTCGTCGCGTCGATGAGGAAGCGATAGCTCGTCGCGGGGTAGACGCGCGTGCCGGTGAAATCGATGTCGCCCGTGCTGTAGAGCCAGCCGGTAGAGCCGGAGAACGGCGCGGTAAAGCGAATGTCCCCGCTGGACCGGAACGACGTGCTCCGTATTCCGGCAAGAGAAAGCTGACCACCGATGTCGATGAAGTCGGCATCGACGGAGAGGCTGCCTTCACCGGCGACCTGCACGGGCGGCTTTCGGGTTTCCCGCGACAACAGCGACACGTACGGGGCAACGATGGTCACGTTGCCACCGTCCGGGATGGACTGGCTCGACGGCACCAAGCGAGCAACCAGGCCACTCGTCGACAACGCGTTGGCCTGGATCTGGATGCTGCGATTCGCACGAAGGTCCACATCGCCAGCGAACACGATGTTGGCTGGCATGATCGTGTCGTCCTCCGAAGCCTCGGAGCGACCGATGAGAATGTCGTCGAGACCCGTGTCCTTCAACCGATCGACGGCGAAGCGCATGTCGCCGCCATCGCCCGCGCCGGGCGCCTTTTCCGCGAATGGATCGAAGCCTACCGGCGCCATCCAGCCACTCTGCTGAATGAACAGCGGTGCTTCGTTGAAGCTCGTACCTTGAGGAGGACGCTTGATCGCGAGAAGGAACCGCCCCCCGCGGGCTTCGGGTGCGCCGCCGTGGCCGTCGATCCGCCCGTCGAAGAACAGCCCCGAGCTTGCCTGAAGATTGAACGTTCCCGCGTCGCTCCAGACTGGCACGGCCCGATAAGCGAGCGTCCCCAGGCCGACACGACGCCCATCCAGCGGAATGTCGAACACGTCGCTGGCACCCGAGACATCGAAGACGGACCCTCGACCGGCGACGACATACCCATCCGACTGCACATCGATATGACCGCCGTCGAGGACCACGCCCGTGCGCTGAAGGACAGGAGCGGCGCCACTTCCTCGAAGGACGGGGCTCGACGGGTCGAGAAGGGTCGTTCCGCTCGCATCGAGAACGCTCTGGCTGCCGAGCCAGACACCGCGTGCTGCGGGGAGGGGGCTCGCGCCGCTGGCGAGGTTCCGTACGAGCAGGCTGCCACCCGGCGCGCTGAGCTCGCCATCGATGCGGACATGGTTCGCCGAGCTGAGCGCGATGGTTTCACCGGCACCGACACCGATATGCACCCCACGGCCGACGTCGATGGATCCACTATCGCCATATTTCCGCTCGATGCCGGCCGAAAATCCCCAGCGAACGAACAAGCCCGCTTCCACGGAGAGGCCACCGCCATCTCGCCGGCTGCGGTAGCGGTCGTACGATGCCACGTCGCCTGCGTGCACGTCGGCTTCCGCACCCGAGGTGAGCAGCGATTCGCGACTGCCCAGCGTCAGCAGGGCGTTGCGATCGGCGAGCAGGTAGGTGGGACGAACGTTCAGCGTCGCGCCCGGGGCGAACAACACGTCCGTATCGCCGACGAGGCGATAACCCGAGAATCCCTTGTCTGCAAAGAAAGCCGGGTCGACAGCCAGTGTCCAGACCGAATCCGTCTGTTCCGGCTCCCCGCCGATCTGTATCCGCGGCGCGTGCAGCGAGAATATGCCGCCACCGGCGAAGCCCTCGGCGAGAAACGTGCCGTCCAGATAGATCCTGCCACCCAACAAGTCTCCCGGGCCGGAGGTATTTCCGCTGTAGCGAGTGGCGCCATCGTCGGTATGCGTGGCGATCGTGACGTCGCCGCCCCGCCCTGCCGGCAGATTGCCCTGCATGGCGAGGTGCCCACCCGCGTCCACGTAACCGCCACCCGAGACGTCGACCACGCTTCCGGCCGCCATGGCGATGTCGGGCGTGTTATCCGTCGTTCGCTCGGCACCCTTCCATGAAGAAAGCGTCACCGATCCGCCATCGATGAACGAACGGCCCTGCAGGGAGTCCGCCGAACGGCCATTGTCGTTCACCCAAAGGCCGCTCGCGTCCAGGCGCCCCGTCGGCGCGAGACGCAGGAACGTCGGGAGGTTGTCCTCCTGGATGGAACCCTGCCCTCGCGTACCGAGGGCGATCGATCCGCCGTGGGCGACAATCGTTCCGCCGATGTCGACGCTCGTGCCGGAGATATCCACCTCTCCGCCGTCGGCCACGCGAAGCGTGCTGCCCTCGCCGAGCACGACCGCTCCCGGCGTGCTCAGCCTGAAGCGCCGGAACCCGGCATTGTCGATCATGGCCGTCGATAACCGGCGCCAGTACGACGGGTTGTCGGGATCGTCGGGATCTCCGTCACGCTTGGGGAGCTTGCTGTCCGCATCGAAGTCGGGCAGGAACGTCTCGATGGGGCTATGGCGGTCCTCGATCAGGTAATTGATCGAGCGCCCGAGGTTGACATCAGTGGTGTCGATGGCGGCGGACAGATCGACCGAGAGGATTTCCAGCGAACCTCCCAACGGCCGGGCATCGCTACGCACCTGCTCGCGCCCCGCGTAGGCGTGGGCACTGATGTCGCCATCGATCACAAACTGGAACGGAGTGGCATTGGGATCGGACACACCAAACGCGAGCGTGCCGGCGTCGCCGCCTTTGATGAATCCGGGGTCCCACCGCTTCATATTGGCGAGCAACGGGCTTGCCACGAATGTCTCGGTGACGCCCCAGCGTGCATGGTCGCGATCGTAGACGCCCGCGAAGCCGGAATAGGCGACATCGGGATCCGCGGAAGCCAGGTCGTAGAGCAGACCATTCACACCCTGCAGGCGCGGCGTCTGGAGGTAGCCCGGCAGATAATTGATGAAGCCACCTTCGAGGCGAAGCTGCGCTCCCGTCCGGATGATGGCGTTCTGCCTGAACGCGATGCTGCCCGAATCGATCATCAGCTGCCGGATGTCGCGGGGAACGTTGCTCACGTAACCCGCGACGTTGAGCACCGGACTGCCTACCCAATCCAGGCCATCGGGCCGCGTACCGTTGCGCGAGGAATCGACGGCGACATCCTTCGCCGTGTAGAGGATGCTGTTGCGAAGCAACGGTGAATTGGCCAGTTCATTGAGGCCGATACGCGGAATGGTCACGAGCAACGCGGACATCGGCAGCGTGACGTTCGCAAGACCCGATACGTCCACAGTCGCACCGGTGTCGATATAGGCGTCGCGCGCGGAGGTCACATTACCTGCCGGCACCTCCATCAACGCGCCATTTCGCATGACTGCATTGATGCCGATGTCCACCCGACTCGTGACGAAGGCGTCGTCGGCGGCGCTCGACGACGTCGTCGACTCACCGTCCTTTTCCGGCAGGATCGCGGTCACCGATCCGGCGCCGAAGACGAGACGCTTCGACACGTCACGCGCGAAATCGAACGTCACGCGCCCAGGGTGGCTAAGGCTCGTCGAACTGACCAGAACCCCGTCCTGCTGCATCTCGTCGCCGATCCACTGGATCCGACCTCGACGGGCCTGAATCAGACCGGTGTTCGAGACGGCACTGCGCGGGTCGACGAAGACGTTGGCGGCCATCGGCTGCACCGATATCGCACCGTTGGCTGAATCAACGCCCTGCACGAGACCCGGCGCGGCAGCCAGAACGATCTGGCCGTCGTCGGCAGTCAGGCGACCGGCCTGTCGCACCACGGGCGCGGCGACGATGAGAAATCCGTCCTTCGTCGCATCGACAGACGCCCCCTTCTCGATGGCGATCTCGCCGCGGGGCACTTCGTCATCGACGTCGGCACCGCTGACGAGGAAACCTCTGACGTTGCCGAAATTGCCGAGGATGTTCTCGCTATCGGTCGTCGCGCCGATGCCGTACTTCAGGAAGAACGCATTGCTCTTCGCCACATCCAGGGTGAAGAGATCCAGCGAGCTCGCGATCAGCGAATGCGTGTTCACCTGCGACCCGGCGCCGAACAGCATGCCGTTACGATTGAGCAGATAGACGGTACCCTCCGCCTTGATCTGGCCGAGGATCTCGCTCGGCTTGCCGGATGGATCGTTGATGCGGTTCAGCGCGATCCATTGGTTGCTGCCGTCGGACTGGTTGCCGGCGGTCTGGTCGAAGTGCACCGTGGTGTGGCGGCCGACGTTGAACGACTCCCAGGTCATGATGGCCTTGGATTTCGTCTGCTTGATCTCGACGGTGGTCTGCCCGCCCGCGACCGACTGCGTCGGCGCGTTGGCGTTCTGCCATAGCGACGGGTCGGTGCCGAGGCGCGTGTCGACCTTGAGGCCGCCGGCACCGAGGCCGTCCGGCACGTTCGAGGCCAGTGCCTGCGCGGCGGCCTGCGCGCTCTTCTGCGCCGACATCTGCGCGGCGACGGCCTGCGCCGCCGCGTCGAGATTCGCGATGGACTGCTGCACGCGCTGCTGCAGCATGACGTTGCCCGGCGTGTAGACGTTGCCGCCGTTATTACCCTGCCCCGATCCCGGCGTCGGCGTGACCGGGCGCGTGGCACCGGGCTGCTTGGTCGCCATCCATCCGGGGCTGAAGGCCTGCGGCGTGGCCGCGTGTGCCGCACCGCCAAACAGTGCGAGGGCGATCAGCTGGCACATCGCCCGGCGACGCAGGGTCGGCCTGGGCTTCGCGGCGTTCGCGCGGGGGGCGGCGGGAGTGTGGGTGCGTACGATCATGGCAGGCCTCGGAAAGCGGATGACGGCGTGGTCGCGCCGTGGGTTCGTTGGGCGACGGTCACGGTGCATTCCCGCCCGCGAAATCACCGGTCATCGTCGCCACTTCATCGTTCAGTTCGGGCAGCGCGGCGAGCTCCTTCAGCTCGTCGTCGCCCATCTCGCGCAGCACGGCGCGAATCGCCAGACGGCGACCGTCGTGCAGCCATGCGTTGAGCACGCTCGCGATCGCGCGGATCGTCGGCAGCGCGCTGTCGTCCAGGTGCGGCTTGCGGTGGCGCAACCGATCCACCACCGCGTAACGCACGCGCGAACCCAGGAACGCCGACGACTCGCCAAGCAGCTGCTCCAGCGCCTCGCGCGAGCAGCGGTCCATCAGCACGTCGGCCGCCCGGGACTGACGTGCCGCGTAGAGCTGGCGAAGCATCTCGGAGAGCGCGTGCAGGCAGCTCATGCCCCGCACCCGCACGTCGGCCTCGGCGCGCGCCCGCGACGCGCGCGGACGGGGCGCGCGGTACTCCGGCAGCAGCGTGGTTTCATGATCGGGATACATGAATCGCCTCGCACGACGCGCGGTAAGCATTCGAGGGACGTCCCTGTCCGGTGCGGTGTCCCTTGAAGTCCTTGTCGCCCCACCACCGGGCAAGCGGCGCCGTCCTCATGGCGTTGTGGACGCCTGGCCGGCCCGCGGATCGAAGCGCTGGTCGTAGAGGCGGTCGCCAAACGACTGCGCCGCCGTCTCCAGCTTTACCCGTGCCTTCGCCGCGAACGGCTGTCGCGACGCGACGATGTCGGTCACGTCGATGTTCTCGTAAGCGGCTATCACGTCCTGACCCACGCGGTACATCTGCACGTTGCGTGCGGTGCAGGCGTCCACCTGCCCCATGCTGACGTCGAGCTCCTTCGCCAGTCGCGCGCGCTCGGACTCCGCCGTGCGCAGCGCCAGTACCGACGCGTCCATGTCCGCCTTGCCCCGTTGCAGGGCCGCGTCCGATGCCTCGCGCCGCTGCCGTTCCTCGGCCAGGGCCCGCGTCGCTTCCGGCGACAGGCCCTGCGCGGGTTTCGGGGCGGCGCGTGCCGCCTCTGCGTCCTTCCGTGCCTCGTCTCGCTCTTTCTCGAGCGCGGCTTTCTCGGCCTGCCACTGCGCCTGTTGCGCCTGCAGGCTCTGCAACTGGCCGCGCGTTTCGCGCAGCTGATCGCGCAGGCGGCTTTCCAGGCTGGCCGTCTGCGCGAACGCGCATGGCATCAGGGCAAGCAGGGCGGTGGCGGTGAGCGTGCGTTTCATGTCGCCTCCTCAGAACCGGGCATTCATTTCGAGCTGGAAGACGTCGATCGACAGCGGCGGGCCGAACACTTCCTTCGCATTGAAGTAGCGCAGGCTCAGCCACGCGTACGGAGCGATGCCATAGCTGCCGCCCAGCACGAAGCCCTTGGCGTTCGTACCGCCGAGATGGAAGTCGGTGTCGTTGAGGCCGTCGAGCACCGCATCCGGCTGCAGGTACTTGTAGGCGAGGCTCACGTTCCAGTCGCCGGCCGCGTGCGGATTCACGGCGCCGAGCGTGGCGCGCAGCATCCAGCCCACCGGGCCGCTCTTGTAGGTGTTCTCGCTGAAGTCGCCGGCGCCGAAGTTGTTGACGAGACGATTCAGACCGACGTCCTGACGGAACGCGTCGGCGCGGTGGTAGGCAAGGTTGCGGGCGTAGTCGGCCTCGATGCGCAGCGGCGTGTCGGCCACCTTCGTATCGAACTGCGTGGTGGCGTTGGCGACGTGGTAGTCGTACACCAGGCCGACGTACTGCGGCTGCGCATAGTTCGTCGGCGAGTTCGGATCCGGCACGATGTCGCGGATCAGGAACAGCGAATTGCCCTTCTGCATGAACGCCGAGCGCGTGGTATCCGTGTCGCAGTAGTTCACGCCAAGGTAGATCGAGCACGGCGACGACAACTCACCCTGCATGTGGTCGAAGCGGTAGTAAGCGAGCGCCAGCTTCCAGCGCGTGTCTTCGTTGAATTCCCACGTGCCGCCGACCTGCGCGCCGGTCATCCACTTGTCGCGGCTGGCCTTCTTGATCTGGCCCTGCGACGGGAAGTCGTCCGCCTGGTACTCGATCGGGAACATGCCGACCGTCGCGAACGTGCCGAGCTCGTCGCTGACGGGCACGTTGAACTTGCCCGCGATGCCGTCGAAGTTCAGGTCGTTGGAATAGATCAGGTCCGTACTGAGAAACGGGTTCGGCATGCGGCCGCCGATGAACTGCGACCACTCCGTGGGCTTCCACGCGAGCCACGCCTGATCGAGCCAGAGATCCTTCTTCGACAGGCCGCCGCCGAGGTTCTGCGTGGTGGAGACCGGGTTGTTGTCGTTGCCGGTGCCGATGCGGATGCCGGCGGTGACACCGTTGCCGAGATCGACGTTCACACCGAGGCGCGCGCGGATACGCAGCGAGTTGGTGCGATTCTCCAACGTGTTCAGCAGCGGCGGCGGGTTCACGCCATTGAGGTCGTACGGTCCCGTGCGGTTGAGCTGCGCGAAGTCGACCACCGGATACGCGTTGCCCTTGTCGTAGTAATGGAATTCGTCGCGCACGCGCATGTCGCCGGACCAGCTGATGCGGTCGAGCCATTCCGGCAGCTTGCCCGGCTCGGCCCAGTGTTCCGACTTCGCCTGCGCCACCACTTCCTGGCGCAGCTCGTCCTTGATCTGGTTGCGCACTACTTCGGGTACGTAGGTCACGCGCACCTGGCCCGGCGTGGCCGGCGTGGCGTTGGCCGTGCCGGCGAGCTTCTGGGCCCGTGCCGCTTCGTCGTTGGCCTGCGCGATCAGGCCATCGGCGTCGGACTGCGTGAGCACGCCACGCTTCACGAGCAGGCGAACGAGGTTGATGGTGGCGTTGTCCGACGGCGCGGTCTGCGCGTTCACGGTGCCGGTGCAGATCGCCAGGCCGATGGCGACGGCCAGCATGGCTCGCGTGGGTCGATGGCGGGCCTTTCCGATGGTCATGCGAACTCTCCGGGATTCCGTATGGGGCGTGAGGGGTGAGGCGATCGGGCTCATGCGGGTCGCTTCCCGCGAATGGCCACGCGCAAGGGGAAGCGCAGGGAGGGCGGCGGCGCGACGTCGATGCGCGGCATGGCGCGCAGCGCGGCGATCAGCGCATCGTCGGTTTTCGGGTTGCCGCTGGATCCGACGAGTTCCGCGCGGGTGAGCCGGCCGTCCGGGTCGAGCCAGACATCGGCGCGCACCTCGAACACCAGCCGGTTGACCCGGTCGTCGCGTTGCACGGCCTGCTGGATGGCATAGCCGAGGTACTGGTCGTAACTGCCCGTGCCCGTGCCGCTGCCACCGCCGGAACCCACCATCCCGCCGCCGTCGCCGGAGCCGATGTTGAAGGCGTCGGTGCCGGCCTGGGCGTCGCCGTTGATCGTGACGTTCTTCGCCACATCGTTGCTGGGCTTCGGCGCGTCGAGCGGCTTTTGCGGGATGTCCTGCGGCTTGTCGATCGGCTTGATGTCGTCGTCGACCTTCTTCGGCTCCGGCGGCTTCTCTTTCGGCGGCGGAGGCGGAGGCGGAGGCGGCAACGGTGTGATCGTGGCGATGCGTGGCGCTTCGCGGCGCACGCCGACGCTGCTGGAGGCGAAGTGCCAGACCAGCGCGCCAAGCAGCGCGACCGCCAGCGCGCCGATGACGGGACCGAGCCAGCGCGGCTTGCGACGACGGGAGGGAGGCGTGGTCACGCGTGTCATCCCTTCGGCGACTTACCGGTGACCAGGCCGACCTGCGGCAGGTCGACACGGCGCAGCAGATCGAGGATGTCCATCACCTTCTGGTACTGCACCGTGCTGTCGCCCTTCACCACCACCGGGAAATCCGGGTTCAGCGCCTTGAGCGAGCGCAGGCGCTGCTCCAGCTCCGCGATGGTGACGGGATAGGCGTCGAGGAAGATCTGGCCCGAGTCGGCGATGGTGATCGCCTTGGTCTGCGGCTTGGCCATGCTCACGGCCGCGCTGGCCTTGGGCAGGTTCACCTTGATGCCCTGCACCGACGCGGTGGTCATGATGATGAAGATGACGAGCAACACGTACGCCAGGTCGAGCATCGGCGTGATGTTGATGTCGTCGTACGGCTTGTCGTCGTCCTGTGCGCGCATGACTCAGCGCCCCTTACGCCGCGACGGCCGTGGGACGGACCACGCGCTGCTGCTCGGCGAGGCGGGTCACGAACTCGTCCACGAACACCTGCATGTTCGCGGTGACGTTCTTGTTGCGGATCAGTAGGTAGTTGTAGCCGAACAGCGCAGGGATCGCGACGAACAGGCCGGCCACGGTGGCCAGCAAAGCGGCGGCGATACCCGGCGCGATGGCGTTGACGTTCACGTCGCCGGCCGCGGCGATGGCCGCGAAGGTGATCATCACGCCGACCACCGTACCGAGCAGGCCGAGGAACGGGCCGCCGGAAATCGCGATGGTGAGCATCACCATGGATTTCGCCAGCGCCTGGTTCTCGCGGACCAGCACCGAATCCATGGTGGCGCGGATCGCCTCGATCGACTCCGACGCGATGTGCTCCACGCCGTCTTCGTCGCGGCGGCTCCACACTTCGGCGGCGCCGACCTTGTAGAGGCGATAGAGCGAAGCGTCCTGGAGGCGCGACGCCGTCGGATCGCGCGAGAGCGCGAGGATGTTGCGGCCCTGACCACGGAACGCGTCCAGGAAATCTTCGTTGGCGCGGGTCACCTTGTTGACGTAGGCCGCGCGCTGCCACATCACGAGCCACGAGATCGCCGCCATGATCAGCAGGATGCCGATCACGACCCATGCGTCGATCGTCACCGACTTCACGATGACACCGAAATAACCGAAGCCGACGCCGGACTGCTTTTCGTCGGCGCCGTAGGTCAGGAGCTTCGACTCGGCACCCTGCGTCTGCGCGTCCACCGCGATCAGCGTGGCCGGACGGGCCACACGCGACAGGCGCACCTCGTCCATCATGCCGGCAAACGGCACGAAGGTTTCCGCCTGCCCCGCCACGTCGCCACCGAGGGTCGCCGGACTGGTCATCGCGGGCAGCTTCGTCTCGAGCTTCGCGTAAGGACGACCGTCGACGTAGAGTGCGACGTCGTTGCCGCTCGCGGCGACCGCGACGTGCGCCCATGCGGCCGACTTCAGCGGTTCGCCCGGCGCGCTGGTGTTGCCGTCGACCTGCACGAACGGTACCCCGCCGTCGAGGCCGACCAGCAGCTGGTGCTCGCCCTGGCGGCGCGCGTAGAGCAGCGCGCGACCGGGCGCGACCGCGTCCGGCTTCACCCAGGCGCTGAACGTGAAGCTGCCGCCCTCGGCCACGTTCATGGACACGCTGCCGGGCAGCGTCACGATCTTCGAACCGTCGAAGCGGGCGGCCTTGCCGACGATGCCGTCGGCGGTGAGGATGTCGTTACCGACCGCGTTGTTCGCATAGGCCGTCGCGTCCTGCGGGGGCGTGCCGGCGGCTTCCTCGAAGTGGTAGACCGCCGCGTAATCGGCGTCGAACACGGCACCGGCCTTCTCGCCACCCTGCGCCTTCGGGTTGCCGTAGTACATCCACACCTGCTGCTGCGCGTCCGGTGCGAGCTGCGGCACGTCCACCCAGACCAGCGCGACACCGAGCACCGGGTCGAAGCTCTCGATCTGGTAGTTCAGCGGCGTCTTGTCGTCGCCCGCGACGAAGCGCACGTCGGCACCCGTCTCGGACACGCCGTCGAACGTGAAGTTGCCCGAGTGCAGGCGGACCAGCAGCGGCACGCGGCCGGCCTGCCCCGTCACGTTGCCGCCCTTGGCCGTCGTGTCGACGGTGATGGCCTTGCGGAAGGCGAAGTCCTGGTTCCACCACGAGGCGTCGGCGTGCGCGGCGGGGATCGCACCGAGGAGGAAGAAACTGGTCAGGAGAATACGTCGTAGCACGGCGATAGCCTCTGGATGCACGTCGTCCGACCCGGAGGTCAGAGGTCCGCTTTGAGTGAGAAATGGATGCGTGTGTCGTGCGCGCGCGTGGCCTGACCGTCCTTGAACGGATAGGCCATTTCGAACGCGCCCGTGGCGACATTGAAGATCTGGAAACGGGTACCGAGGCCGACACTCGACAGGTCGTAGCTCGTCACGCGCGTGCTACCCGCGGCCGGGTGGGCGGGGTCCACCAGCTGGGGCAGCGCGTTCATCAAGACGAGGTGCGCGGCGTCGACGAACGCATGGAAGCGCCAGTCGTTCACCCAGGTACCGAGGTGCGCGGCGATCGACGGCGTGCGCAGCTCCACCGAGGCGATCACGCCGTGGTCGGCGGTCTGCTCGGCTTCGAGGTAACCGCGCACCGTGCTCTGGCCGCCCGCGGCGTACTGCTCGCTGGAGATCAGCGACGAGTTCGACAGCTGCGCGCCGAGCCGGCCGGCGAGTGCGTAGCCGCTTTCGAAGGTGCGCGTGTGGCCGCCGTCGAGCTTCAGGTAGAAGAAGTTGGCGCGCGCCTTGTAGCGCTGGTTGTCGAACTCCGCGGCGTTGCTGCCGCCGGCGCGGAAACCGAGCGTTCCGCCGATGGCGAGCGTACTGACCGTGGTGTCGCCGATCGACTGGCCCTGGTAAGCGACGTTGAGCGGGATATACGTGATCGGCGACTTCGAGGTCTGGTCGGCGAGGCTGATGTTCTGGTCGAAGTGCTTGCGCGTGAGCCCCATCGAAAGCGATTGCGAGTACTCGCCGTGCGTCGGCAGGTTGCGGATGACGCTGAAGCCGACCGCGTTGCCCTTGCCCAGCACCGTCGTGCCGCCCACGGCGTTGGCGTTGCTGTTCGACTTGTAGGCGGAAGCGAGGACGCTCCATTCGCTATCGATCGGCACGAGGTAGGAGCCGGCGAAGACTTCCGCCGCGTCGCGGTGCTGCGGGGCCACGATGTAAGTGAACGACGCCGCGTGCCCTTTCTGGAACAGGTTGTCGTCACGCACGCTGGCCACGGTGCGCAGCTCGGGCGTGTTGACGCTGTGGTCGTTGTTGACCTCCAGACTCGCGTGCAACGGCGACGTGTCGGTGACCTTCAGCGTCACATCCATCGTCTGGGGCAACCTGCCCGGGGTGATCACCGGGACGACCTGCGCGCCGCCGCGGCGATTCACGTCGGTCAGCTGCTGCTGCGCCTTCGCGAAATCCGGCACCTCGCCCTCGCACAGCGCCGGCACCGCGTCGCGGATATCGCGCGGCGACCGGTAGGTCGCCCCTTCGACTCGCACGCGACCGATCGCGTTCTCCGTCACCTGGAAGCGGATGACGCCGCCCTTGACCTGTTGCTGCGGAAGCTCGACCACCACGGACTGGTAACCGCGGGCCTGATACGCCTTCTGCAAGGCCTCCCGCGCGGCGCCGACGTCGTTCATCGTGCGGCCGGGACCGAGAAACGGATAGACGGCCGTCTCGATGTCGAGCGCCGGAAGCGTCGTGTTGCCATCGACGACGTATTCGTTCACGTCGAACGTCGACGGCGCGTCCTGCGCGGCGACGCATGCCGGCAGGCTCAACGACATGGCGAGCGCGAGCGCATGCACCCTGCGATAAGCCGCGGCACGCCTCATGCGTTCACCCGTACTGCTCGTGTAGCCACGCGGACTGTCCCCTGATGTTCCGTTTGCCCACAAGACGGCTCGACAGGGACCGCACTGAACCGATGTCACGAAAAATTCATCGAACCGTGTGGGAGCGGCCTCGGCCGCTCCCACACCAGGGGCGTATCAGCTGAGCAACACCCAGCCACCCGGAAGATGGGTAGCGTGCGCGCCGTAGGCATCCTGGATCAGCGACGCCACCTCGGCCATCTGGTCGAGGGTGAAGCGCGCATGCACCCGGCGCTCGCCGAGCGCGCGATCGGTGATGACGAGGCGGCCGGGGCGGTAGCGGTTGATGTCCGCGACGACGTCGTCGAGCGGCGTGTTGTCGTAGATCAGCACACGATCGCGCCATGCGAGCGCCGTGGCGGGATTCACCGCGACCGTGGTCGCCGTGCCGCCGTTGTCGAAGGCGACCTGCTGCGACGGCTTCACGGCGGTCTTTTCGCCGGACCGCGCGAGGACGGCCTCCCCATCGAGGCAGGTGACGCTCGCCGCGGCGTCGAGGCACCGCACGGCGAACGAGGCGCCGGGCGACGCCAGCAGCGTGCCGTCGCCGAGCTCGACGTCGAAGGGGCCCGCGTGCGATGGCGCGATGTGCACGAGCGCCTCGCCGTTGCGCAGGCGCATGCCGGTCACGACGCCGTCGCGCGTGCGCAGCGACACCTCCGTCGCGGTGTTGAGTTCGAGCTCGATATCCGGGGCGATCCTGACGCGGCGCTGTTCGCCCACGGCGGTACGCAGCCGTGTCGCATCGCCCCCGCCGGTCAGACCGAGCGCGGGCCCGTGCCGCAGCAGCACGACGGCGGCGACCGCGGCACCGATCGCGGTCGCGAGAAAGGCGCGCCGGCCCGACCGCACGCCATGACGACGGGGCACGGCCTGCTCGCGCTCCCTGCGCTCCGCGCGCGTCCGGACGGCGGGACCGAGATCGTCCCACAGACGCCGGGCGCGGATGAACGCCTCGGCATGATCGGGGCTCGCGTCGCACCAGCGACGGAACGCCTCGGCGTCCTCGCGCGTGGCGGTTCCCGACTTCAGGTGGACGAGCCAGGCATGCGCCTGGCGGTCGCTCTCGTGGATGCGCGTCGATGCCATGTCAGTCAAGACGAAGCTCCCGCACCCGGACCGAACCGCTGGAACGAGCGACGCCCTGTTTTTGTGGCGCACGTCTCCAGAGCCTTCTTCAGTTCCTTGCCGACCATGCGCACCGAGATACCGTGGCGCGCGGCGATCGCCGCCTGCGATTCTTCGTCGACGCGTGCCGCGATCAGGATGTCGCGCTGGCGACGCGTCAGCGCGTCCAGCGCCTCGCCGAGAGCCTCGAGGTCCTGCCGCGACGCGAGGACGGTCGGCGGGTCGAGCGTGTCGTCCACGCCGTTGATGAGGTCGTCGATCTCTTCGGCACCGAGCAGCCAGCTTGCCGCGCGCCGCTGGTCGACGGCCATGTTCAGTGCCATGCGGAACAGATATCCCGTGGGATGCGTGGCGCACTCCACCGCCGGGTCGAGGCGTTCGACGCGGAGGTAGGTCTCCTGGAGCACGTCGTCGACGAGATCGTCGGAGCGAAGTCGACGACGGAGCCGACGCCGGAAGTCCTCGTAGTTGGCGAGGAACAGGCCGAGCATCGACGTGTCCGTGCCGGCGGTCACGTCGATGCCTCCCGGCACGCGGCCGTCGCGGCCGACGGCCGCAGCAGGAGGGTGACGGGGCTGGCGGCATGCAGCGCCGGGGATACCCGCATCGCACGGAGGGTGGTCAGCACGCGCGTGTCGCGGACCGGGTCGTCGGACGGCGCGAGGGCGGCAATGTCGCTGATGTCGCCGGCCTCGTCGATCCACATCTGGAGGGCGAGGCGGAACGAGCCTGGGCGTGTGTCCGGGCGGGCGCACAGCGCGCGCATGACGGCGGCCTGCAGGCGATGCGCGGACGCCTCGTCGAGCGACCGCGCATCGTCGACGGATGCGGTCGCCGCGACCGCGTCGCCTGTCGGCACGTTTCCTGCCGCGGTGACGGTGAATGCGTTCATGGAGGAGAAATGCGCATCGAGGCCGGTGCCGACGAGCAGGATGCGCAGCGCATCGCGCGGATCGGCGATGCCGTGCAGGCCGTCGGTCTGCCGGGTTGCGACGAGGTCGTCGTCGAAGAGCACCGCGATGCCCGTCGCTTCGCTGTATGCGCGCAGCGCGGTGGCGACAGGCTGTGCATCGATGTCGAAGCGCGTCGGCGCATGCGTCTGCTCCATCCCCTGTGGCCTGACGTCCGTTCCCTGTGCGTGCACGATCGGCGCGACCACCGCCGAGAGCACCATGCACGCGATGAGCACGCTGCGCGTCACGGTCGTTCCTCGTGCGTGGCGGTACGGGTGGCGCCCTGCGCGGAAGGCTAGGTTCGGCAGATGACAGCCGGACGCCATGACCGTGACAGCATTAATGACCGCTCCGTGACACGACGCGCCCGACGCTTCACAGCCCTTGGCGTGCGTGATATTCCATGCGTCATGCACGCAGGGAGAGAGCTATGCGTATTCGGCAAGCTGTGATGATGGTGGGCGTTTGCGTGTCGCAAGGGGCGATCGCGCAGGCCGCCGTCGACCTGCCAGGCGTGCACGCGACCGCAGGATGCGTCGAGCCGGCAGGTGCGGCGTCGGTCGGTTTGTCGTATGCGTGCCTGAGTCAGCGCATGACGGGCGACATGACGCCGATGCCGGTGCTCGATGGGGATGTGACGAAGAGCCCGACGAATCGTCTCGGGCTTTATAACGCGAGTGGATTGCGGAATCGGATGGGGACGAATCTGAGGCGATCGGTGCAGCCGTATCGGCCGGTGGTCACCTACCCTACCCCTATGGCCACACCGGTTCGCTAAGGCACTGGTGGGAGCCAGCCTGCTGGCGAAGGGTGCACGCGGCAAGCACCCTTCGCCAGCAGGCTGGCTCCCACCGGTTACGGCTTCAGCGGCGCCGTTACCGTCGTCGGGCGCGGGGCGGGTGCGGCTTCGGCGCGGTACGGGCGCAGCGATTCGAACTTTCGCTGATATTCGTCCGTCACCTGCTTCGCCTCTTCGCCATTGCTGATGACACGCGGCGTGATCAGCACGATCAGTTCCGTGCGATCGCGATTGCGCGCGGTGGAGCCGAAGAGGCGGCCGACGACCGGCAGGCGGTTCAGGCCCGGGATGCCCGTGTCGCTGATGCCTTCCTGCTGCTTGATGAGGCCGCCCAGCAACACCGTCTGCCCGCTCTGCACCGCCACCTGCGTGGCGACCTCGCGCTGCTGGATCGGGAAATTGCCGGTGGCCGTATCGCGCAGGCCCGGCGCGCTCACCACCTGGTTGATGTTGAGGTACACGAGACCGCCGGGATTGACGCGCGGACGCACGTTCAGGATCACGCCGGTGTCCTTGTATTCCACCTGGCCGATCGTGTTGTCCGAGTTGGCGTTCGTGTTGACGAACGTCTGCGTGATCGGAATCTGGTCGCCGACCTGGATGTGCGCCTTCTGGTTGTTGAGCACCACCAGCGACGGGGCGGACAGCGTCTTGGTGTTGCCGCTCTTCTCGATGGCACGCAGCGCGACCGCGAGATTGTTGTTCACGAACGAATAGAAGAACGCGTCCTTGCCCTGCTGGAACACGTTGCCGCCGTCGCCCAATGCCCACTGCTGCTTGTTGCCGGGCTGGCCGACGGTACCGTTCGTACCACCCACAAGGCCCTCGAGGTACCATTGCACACCGAATTCGAAGCTGCCCGTGAGGGCGACTTCGAGGATGCGCGTCTCGATCTGCACCTGCAGCGGCACCGCGTCGAGGCGCTTGATGGCCTGCTCGATCTCGCTCCACTGTGACGGACGGCAGCGCACCATCAGCTGGTTGTTGGCGTCGACGGACGTGATGCGCACGCCTTCGTCGGTGGTGACCGGACCGCTGTTGCGATTGCTCGAATTATTGTCGTCGTCGTTGAAGCCGCTGCCGGCGAACCCGCCACCGCCGCCGAACGACGAACCGCTGTTCGAGCCGTAGGAGTTGCTACCGAGGCCGCCGTTGGTGTTGTTCGTGGTGTTCAGCAGGCCCTGCGAATTCGACGAGCTGTTACCGAAGGCGCCCGTGGTGCTGCCGAGGCCGGAGCCGCCGCGATTGCCGAGGTCGTTGTCGCCGCCGAGCGTGCCGGAGGTGAGACCCGGGCCCACGCGACCGCCGCGGTCGCCAGAGCCGCCGTTGCTGCCGGAACCGCCGCCGTAGATGTCGGAGAGGTACTTGGCGAGATCGGCCGCCTGCACGTTGCGGGCGTCGTACACGTAGAGCTGCGGCTCGTTGCCGCCGCCGCGATCGATGCGGTCGATCCAGCTCTTCACCTCTTCGAGGTAAGCCGGCTGCGGGCTGATCACCACCAGCGAATTGGTGCGCTCGATCGGAATGAAGCGCAGAAGGCCCGCCATCGGCGTATTGCCCTTGTCGCCGAACAGCTTGTCGAGCGTCGGAGTGAGGTCCTTGACCTCGGCGCGCTGGAGGCTGAACACGCCCACCGACATGCCGCGGAGCCAGTCGACGTCGAACGTGGCGATCGTGCGCTGGTAATTCTCCAGTTCGCTGGGCGTGCCGGCCATGACCAGCACGTTGCGCGTGGGATCGGCGAGCAGCGTGGCGTCGGGACGCGCGAAAGGCTTGATGAGCTTCTGCATCTCGGTGGCCGAGATGAAGTGCAGCGGGAACAGACGTGCCTGCAGGCCCCCCGGAGGCGCCGACGCCCCGATGCTCGGTACGAGGTTGCCGGCGACGGCGTCCTTGGACGGCAGCACCACGTAGCGGTCGCCCGAGCGGACCAGCGCATTTCCCGTCCAAGAGAGCAGGGTCTCGAGGATCGGCAGCGCCTGCTCGGCGGTCACCGGCTGCGACGTGGAGAAGGACACGTTGCCCTGCACGCCGGGCACGATCGAGTAGTTCTCGTGCAGCAGATCGCCCAGGATGGCCTTCACGACCGATTCGACCGGCTGGTTCTCGAAATTGAAGGTGACCGTACCCGCGCCGGCCTCGACCGGCTTCGGCTTCGGCAGGCCCACCGCCTTGACGAATTCACCCGTGCCCGTGGTGATGTCGGGCTGGGGGGACGGCTGCACCGGCGGGTTCGTCGTGCCGACCACGATGGGTCGGGGGACGGGTTTTTCGGTGCCGGCCAGCGCCTCGCGCTGCAGAGCACCATCGTCGCGGGGCTGCGGCAGCGTCGAGCATCCGGCAAGAGCGACCGCGAGCGCCGTGGCGCCGATCAGCGAACTTCTGAACATGAAACAACGTACTCCCTCGTTGGACTCGGCCCGGCACACCGTGGGGTGCCGCCGAATGCGCCAACTCTAAAGGGAGGGTTGTTACAGCGCCAGCGTCGCGTGAAGACGATGTGCGACAGATCGCATGGAAGACCCGGCGGCCCACCCGCCGGGTGCCCTGTTCAGGTTCTTACGACGCCCATTCAGCGTGGAAGCTGCCCTTCTCGTCCACGCGTTCGAAGGTGTGGGCGCCGAAGAAATCGCGCTGCGCCTGGATCAGGTTCGCGGGCAGGGTCTCGGCACGGTAACTGTCGTAGTACGCGACGGCGGCCGAGAAGCCCGGCACGGGAACGCCCTTGCCGATGGCGGCCGTCACTACCTCGCGCAGCGCCGCCTGGTAGTTCTGGGCGATGTCGCGGAAGTAGGGATCGAGCAGCAGGTTCTTCAGGGCGGCGTCGTGCTCGTAAGCCTCGGTGATCTTCTGGAGGAATCGAGCGCGGATGATGCAGCCCGCCCGAAAGATCTTCGCGATGGCGCCGTACTGGAGATCCCACTTGTTTTCGTCGGACGCGGCACGCAACTGGGCGAAGCCCTGGGCGTAAGAAATGATCTTGCTCATGTAAAGCGCGCGACGCACGGATTCGATAAAAGCCTTGCGGTCTCCGGAGAACGCGCCCGTCTCCGGTCCGGCGAGCGCCTTGCTCGCCACGACGCGCTCGTCCTTCATCGACGAGAGCACGCGCGCGAAAACGGACTCGGTGATCAGCGTGAGAGGCACGCCGAGATCGAGCGCGCTCTGGCTGGTCCACTTGCCGGTGCCCTTCTGCGCCGCCCGGTCCAGGATCACGTCGACGAGCATCTTGCCGGTCTTCTCGTCCTTGCGGCGGAAGATCTTCGAGGTGATCTCGATCAGGAAACTGTCGAGCTCGCCCTCGTTCCACTCGCGATAGACGTCGGCCAGCTCCTCGTTGGAGAGGCCGAGCACGTGTTTCAGCACGGCGTAGCTCTCGGCGATGAGCTGCATGTCGCCATACTCGATGCCGTTGTGCACCATCTTCACGTAGTGGCCCGAGCCACCCGGGCCGATATAGGTGACGCAGGGCTCGCCGTCCGGGGCGCGCGCGGCGATTTCCGTGAGGATGGGCGCCACGAGGTCGTACGCATCGCGCGGACCGCCCGGCATGATCGAGGGCCCCTTGAGCGCGCCCTCCTCGCCGCCGGAGACGCCGGTGCCGATGAAGTGCAGGCCCGCCGCCGCGAGCTCGTCGCCGCGGCGCACCGTGTCCTTGTAATAGGTGTTGCCGCCATCGATCAGGATATCGCCCTTGTCCAGCAACGGCCGCAGTTGCTCGATCACGGCGTCGGTGCCGGCGCCCGCCTGCACCATCAGCAGGATACGGCGCGGCTTTTCGAGCGAATCGACGAAGTCCTCCAGGCTGTACGACGGCACGAGCTTCTTGCCGCCGCTTTCGGCCATGACCTCGTCGGTCTTCTCCCTGCTGCGATTGTAGATCGACACCGCGTGGCCGCGGCTCTCGATATTCCAGGCGAGGTTGCGGCCCATGACGGCCATGCCGATCACACCGATCTTCTGCTTGCTCACGTGGGGGCTCTCCGGGGGGCGATGGGACAAGGATGAAAGTCCGCCCATCAAAACGCCGTCCACGAGCCAGTGATTGCAGGAAACCACACCGGCGGGCTCCCGCCTGCGATTGGACCAAAGGGCAGCCTCGGCCCCGGCCGCGCTCCGCTATGATGGCCGGCGAACCGGCGGCCGGACCGTCCGGAAGGATCGATGACGCATGAACCAGGTGAAGTCGCACTCCCGCGACAAACGTGTCGCCTCCGCTCACGAAGCACTGGCCGGCCTCGTGGCCGACGGACAGACGATCGCCGTCGGCGGCTTCGGCCTCTGCGGCATCCCCGAGCTGCTGATCGAAGCGCTCCGCGATTCCGGCGTCAAGGGGCTCACCGCCGTGTCCAACAACGCCGGCATCGATGGCGTGGGCCTCGGCCAGCTGCTGGCGACGCGGCAGATCCGCAAGATGGTGTCGTCGTACGTCGGCGAGAACAAGGAATTCGAACGCCAGTATCTCGCCGGCGAACTCGAGGTGGAGTTCACTCCGCAGGGTACGCTGGCCGAGAAGCTGCGCGCCGGCGGCGCCGGCATCCCCGCCTTCTTTACGCGCACCGGGTACGGCACGCAGGTGGCCGAGGGCAAGGAGACCCGCGAGTTCGACGGGCACATGTACGTGATGGAACGCTCGATCGTCGCCGACGTGGCGCTGGTCAAGGCATGGAAGGCCGATCCGTCGGGCAACCTCGTCTATCGCAAGACCGCGCGCAACTTCAACCCGATGGCCGCCACGGCCGGCAAGGTCTGCATCGCCGAGGTCGAGATCATGGTGGAGATCGGCGAACTCGATCCCGACCAGATCCACACGCCCGGCATCTACGTCGACCGCATCGTGCACAACCCCGCGCCGTCCAAGCGCATCGAACAGCGCACCGTGCGCGCTTAAGGAGACCACCATGGCCTGGACCCGCGATCAGATGGCGCAACGCGCCGCCCTGGAACTCTCCGACGGCGATTACGTGAACCTCGGCATCGGCCTGCCCACGCTGGTGGCCAACCACCTTCCCGACGGGGTCGACGTATGGCTGCAGTCCGAAAACGGCCTGCTCGGCATCGGCCCCTTTCCCACCGAGGACGAAGTCGACGCCGATCTCATCAACGCCGGCAAGCAGACCGTCACCGCCCGCGCGGGCGCGTCGTTCTTTTCGAGCGCCGACTCGTTCGCGATGATTCGCGGCGGGCACATCGACATCTCCATCCTCGGCGCCATGCAGGTCACCTGCGAAGGCGACATCGCCAACTGGATGGTGCCCGGCAAGATGGTGAAGGGCATGGGCGGCGCGATGGACCTCGTGGCCGGCGTGAAGCGCGTGGTGGTCGTGATGGAACACGCCGCGAAGGACGGCTCGCCCAAGATCCTGGAGCAGTGCACCCTGCCGCTCACGGGCAAGGGCGTGGTCAACCGCATCATCACCGAGCTGGCGGTGTTCGACGTGACGGCGGAAGGGCTTGTGCTGATCGAGCTGGCACCCGACGTCGACGAGGCGACGGTGCGCGAGCGGACGGGCTGCGGTTACACGTCGCGCGTCTGAGCGCTCGGTGGGAGCCAGCCTGCTGGCTCCCACCAGAGAAGCCGGCAGGCTGGCTTGCCACCGAAAACGAAAAGCCCCGGTCTCACGACCGGGGCTTCGGAATAAAGTCGCCCCGCAGAGGACGCCTCAGCATGGGCCTCGGGGGGGGAGGTAGGCCAGATGCCGGTAGTTAGCGTCGATGCGGGGCGAGGGACCTACCGACCCAGGGGGAGGGGTTGGTGGTAGGTCGAGACGAATCATAGAATTCCTAGGAATTTCCGGCCAATATATCTTTCAGCGGCCACTTATACGAAAAACGACTATGTTCGACCTGCGCCAACTGCGCTACTTCGTGGAAGTAGCGGAAACCCTGAGCTTCACCCAGGCGGCGCAGCGTCTGCATATCTCGCAGCCGCCGTTGTCCCAGCAGATCCAGTCGCTCGAAGCCGACCTCGGCGTGCGCCTGCTGGACCGCAACCGCCGCCGCGTCGCGCTCACGGAGCCCGGCCGGCTGTTCCTGGCCGAGGCCAGGGCGATCCTGGCGCGGGCGGAAAGCGCGCGGACCGTGGTCGCCGAGGCGGCCGCGGGTTTCACCGGCCAGCTGAGACTGGCCTATGCGGTGTCCGTATCATTCCATCGCGCGCTGCCGGAAACGTTGCTCCGGTTCTCACATGCGGCACCCGGCGTGAGCCTGCATCTGAGCGAGATGCTCACGGGCAACCAGTACGACGCCATCCTTTCCGGCCAGATCGACGTCGGCCTGCTGCGTGCCCACCCGGAAGGCGTGGCCAACGCGCGGCAGCTGAACGTGGAGGTCATCGACCAAGAGCCGCTCGTGATCGCCCTGCCCGCCACGCACCGGCTCGCGAAGCGTCCGTCGGTTCGCATGACCGAGCTCGCCACCGAGCGCTTCGTCGCGCCGCCGCGCGCCCACGCGGTAACCCTCACGGACCGCCTCGCGCTCCTGGCCGACAAGGCAGGGTTCCGGCCGAACCTCCGGCAGGAAGCGCAGCAGATCCCGTCGCTGCTGCCGCTCGTGGCCGCCGGGCTGGGCGTGGCGCTGGTTCCAGCCTCGCTGCGGGCCGTGCATCTGGACGGGGTCGCCTTCGTGCCCGTGGACGATCCGGACGCCCACCTGTTGCTCGCGGTGGCGTCCCGCGTGGACAATACGTCGCCGGTGCTGGAGAGTTTCCTTCGCACCGTCCGCGAAGCCCGGGCGAAGCTCGGACTCACCTGAAAGACGAACGGCGTCGGGCGCTTGCGTTACCCCGGCCGGATCGTTACAATCCCGTTTTTCCCCGTTCGTAAAGTATCAGGAGCTGGCCGTGAAGGTGCTTTCCTCTTTGAAGTCCGCGAAGTCGCGTCACCGTGACTGCAAAGTCGTTCGCCGTCGCGGCAAGGTGTTCGTGATCTGCAAGAGCAACCCGCGTTTCAAGGCTCGTCAGCGCTGATCCAGCCGCGACGTGTCTGAAGAAAAGGCCGCGAAAGCGGCCTTTTTTTTTGCGTCGGTGGAAGCCGGCCTGCTGGCGATGGGTGCTTGCCGCCAGCAGGCTGGCTTCCACCGAGCCGCTTATGGCGCGGTTGGCAGCACCAGATAGCCTTCGTAAGCCGTCACACGACCCAGTATCGGCAGCGAGGCCGCTACTTCGAAATGGAAGTGCCCTTCCCGCCCGGTCTCCCGCGCCGTGATCGAAGGTGCGAGCCACCGCGGCCATGGCAGGCCGAGCACCGTCATGCGGACCAGCGCCATGTCGAGCCCACCGTCCACGACATGCAGCCGGAAACGGAACGCGACCGGGCCGAGTCGTTCGACGAGCTGACCGTCGGCCAGACGCATGCGGGAACGCATCGTCATGTGCGGAAACCGCCGCGTCCAGCGTTCCTGCGTTGCGTCGGCGTCCAGCTCGAAGACGAAATCGTCCTCCACGCGCGTGACCGGCACCCCGACGATCCGCCCGAAGCACCGCCCGACCCATGACGTCGGACCGTCGACCGTGCAGCGTCCCGCGAGGCGCACGCGCCCGCGCAGCGAATGGAACCGGCGCACCACGTCGTCGAGGCGATCGAACTCGGCACCCATCGCCTGTGCGTACAACGAGCGCTCGTGCCTCACAGGCCCACCGTGTCGATGGCGAGTCCGTGCGATTCGGCCAGGATGTCGTCCAGCGAGAGCATGCCGAGGCACGGCATGGCACCACGCCGGGCAAGCCGGCCTTCTTTCATCGCACGCACCATCGCCGCCGCCGCGAGCGTCGGCACGTAGGGGCCGTCGCCATCGAGGGCGACGAGGAACCAGCGTCGCTCCACGGCCATGCCGCCCGTGCGCCCCCTTACCACGACGTGCATCGCTCCGCCGGCGGTGCCAAGCGGAAGAAAAAGGTCGCTCGCCCGTTTCAGCCATCCGGCGTGCCGACGCCAGTCGCGTACTACACCGACGTGCCGCAGCCATGCGAGGACGCTCATGCCCCAGTGGAGCACCGTCAGTTCCAGTCCGCCGCCGAACGAGACGTCGCGAGCCGACGGGTAACGCGACGGCAGCAGCTCCAGGTCCGGTACGTCGCAGTCGGAGACATAGCGCGGCCCGACCGGTGCCGGATACGTCACGCGCCGCGGTCGCAGCCAGCCCGTGGTGTGCTGAACACGCGCATCGCGCCGCACGTCGAACGTGGAGCCGCAATACCCGAGGATCGCCCTGACCGTGGCGAGGCCCCGCTCGGTGCGATTGCCCGGATTGATGCCGATGTCGATCGCGTCCACGTGATCGAGGTCCGCGGCGATGCGCTCCACCGCCGCGCCCGAGAGGGCCGGCACGGAACTGGCGCCGCTGACGACGAGTACGCCGGCGGCGCTCGCGGCGGCGTCGAGGCGACCGATGTCGCAGACGAAGCGGCGGCCATCGGCGAGGTCGACGTAGTGGGCACCGATCGCGATCGCGGCCTCGGCCACGCGGTAATCCTGCGACTGGAAGGGTCCGCCGGTATGCGCGATCACCGCCGGTGCGATCGCTCGCAATCGCGTGACGACGTCGGCCGCGTCGATGTCGAGCGCGATGCCTTCGGACGTGATGTCGCCCCCGGGCGATAGCAGGCTGGCGGCCATGGCCTGTGCTTTCGCCGCGTCGCGGCCCGCGACGATAACGTGGATGCCTGCGATCCGTGCCAGCCGGTTGGCGAGCCGCCGGCCGAAGAAACCGTAGCCGCCGATGACGAGTACGCGAAACCGCTCCATGCCGTCCGCCATGATGTCCCTTTCGGATGATGTCCGGCGGATTGTAGTGTGTCGCTCAGCCGCGTGCTTCGGTCAGGTAGGGTGAATCGGGGATGTCGCCCGTGTCGCCCATGAACACGCAGTTGCGGCCCGCGCGCTTGGCGCGATACAGCGCCGCGTCGGCCACGACCAGCAAACGGTGCAGCTCGAACCCGCACGGTGTACTGCTGGCGATGCCGAAACTGGCGGTCACCACCAGATCGGGATGCGTCTGCGTGGCCGAGGTGGCCGCGATCGACAGACGCAGCTGCTCCGCGCGCGCCCTCGCCTGCGGCGGACTGCAATCGGGCAGCAGTACCGCGAACTCCTCGCCACCGAGCCGCCCGAAGACGTCGCACGCGTGCAATGCCCGCCGGCAGACGTCGACGGCGCGCTTGAGCACCTCGTCGCCCACCGCGTGGCCGTGCGTATCGTTGACGTTCTTGAAATGGTCGAGGTCGAACAGGATGAGGCACACGCCGCGATCCGAACGTGCGCCGTACGCAAGCACGCGCTCGGCCTGCTCCACGAAGTGTTCGCGATTGCAGATGCCGGTCAGGCCGTCGCGCCGCGCCAGCTTCATGAAGCGCAGCTGCGACCGGCGCAGCCACAACACGAGCCACGCGATGGCCGCCAGGCTCGCGAGCAACACGACGATGTAAAGCCGGCCGGTTTCCGCCTCCTTGCGATCGAGCGCCCCGGTCAGACGCAGGATCTCGTTCTGCCGGTTGAGCGCATCGACTTCCGCTTTTCGCGCGGTCAGTTGCTGGTCGACGATCTGATAGGCGAGGCTCCGGGCGCTGACGTCGTCCAGGTGGGCCTTGTCCGCCGCCATGTACTGCTTGTGGTACGCCAGCGCCGCCGCCGTGTTGCCCAGGCGCTGTTCCGTTTCGTAAAGCACCTCGTAGCCGATGCGTCGCGAATCCATGAACTCTTCGCGGCTCGCGTTGGCGACCGCGGAAAGACCGTAACGTCGTGCGTTGGGGAGGTCGCCAAGCTGGAGGTACGCCTTCGCGAGCGTCGCATCGAACTCGGCGAGCAGCACGGGGTAGCTCAGCGACCGCATCGCCTCGCGATTCGCCGTCAGCAACGCCACGGCCTCGGCGGGGCGTCCCTTGTCGACGTAGAACGCCGCGATGTCGGCGCGCATGGTCTGCCCGAACACGTCGTCGCCCACGTTCATGCAGACTTCGATGGCGCGCTGGAACATCGGATCGATCGCCTGCAGCCGGTTGGCCTCGCGTCGCGCACGCAGGAGATGTTCGGCGCCCTTGCAGATGGTGTCCCCGGGTGGCGGGTTGTCGACCATTTCCTGCGCGTACGCTTCCGCCTGCTCGAACTGTCCTGCCGAACTCAACAATTGCGACGCTTCGCCGAGCCCCATGAAGCGCGCCTTGCGGTCGCGTATCGAGGGCATCATTTCCTGCAGCTGGTTCAGTCGCTTGAACGCTTCTTCATAGCGATGCGCGACGCCGAGGAGATTGACGAGCGTGGCCGTCGCACGAAACCGCAGCACGTTGTTGGTCGCATTGTCGGCGACATCTTCGAGCGCCTTCCTGCCCAGCTCGTAGTCGCCCAGCCAGGTGGCGCGCCACCCCTGGATGTAATGCAGGCGCCACCGATCCTCCGGCGCGAGCTTCGCCTCGATGGGCAACAACTGGTCGATGAGCCGGCCGGCGGTCGCGGGATCGGAACCCTTGATCGCATCGGCACGGGAGAGGATCGCCGCAGGCGACGACGGATTGGCCGCGGCTTCGTCCGCCTGCGCCGCCGTCGCCGCCCCCGCGAGCATCGCGGCAGCCCACAGACGGAGCGCGTGGCGCGCGAGTCGCGTCACGGCGTCAGCGCGACTCGTCCGAAACCGGGGTACGCGAAATCGCAGGGCCATCGTCTTCCTTGTCGTTTTCTTCCTTGTCGTCGCCGGGGACCTCGACCTCGTCGGGTCCGATCTGCATCTGCGCGACGATGAACGGGCGTTCGCCCAGGAGGCGATGCAGCGTCTCGCGATCGCCGTCCATCAGGGCGGCTCGCGTCGCATCGTCGATATCGGTATCGGCAAGGGCGGCCGCGAGCGTCTCCGCGTCGGCATGACGCAGCGTCGCGTCGCTACCGACGCGCTCGAGAAATTCGATGACCTTGCCCATGACCCTGCCCCTGGGCCGGCGGATGCGCCCGGACCCGTCCCGCCAGCCTCCCCTCGAGGCCGCCTGCGTGCGGATCATAGCCCTCCCCGTCCCTTCGGAGTAGTAGGCCACTCGGCTGGGTCGAACGGACGATGCGCCGCCGGCCTTAGCTGGCATGACAGCCAATTCAGTCGTCGAGATAGACGATGCACTCAATGCCCTGCCGGGCCATCTTCGCGTACGGGCAGAGACGTTCCGTATGGCGTACCAGCGTGGCGGCCAGGCGGCGTTCCACGCCCGGCAGCGCGATGCGTACCGTGGCCGTCAGGGTGAACAGGCCATCCATCGGATCGCGCCCGAAGGTCACTTGCGCGGTGACTTCGGCGTCGGGGATCTCGATTCGTTCGCGTGCGGCCAGAAGGCTCAGCGCACCATGGAAGCAGGCGGCGAACCCGGCCGCGAACAGTTGCTCGGGATTGGTGCCGCCGCCCGGCCCGCCGAGCTCCGTCGGCAGGCGCAGCGCCAGCTCCAGCTCGCCGTCGTGCGACCGGGCGACGCCCGAGGCCCGCCCGTGCTTCGCCTCGCCGCCGGTAACGGCGACGGTGGCGGTATACAGCGGCTGGAAGTCCTCGCCGCTGTACCTGTCGAGGAAGGAAAGCGGCGGACGTGTGGGTTTCACCGCGCGATCCTTTCCTCAGGTCGTGGGCTGACTGGCGAACCAGGCATCGAAGTCGATCTTGCCCAGGCGCGCGGTGCCCTTCGGCACGAGCGTGTTCTCGCCGAGCTTCGCGCCGAAGTACAGCGTGTTCGCGTCGCCCACCACCTTCCGGGGATCACCCTTCTTCCGCAGGAAGTCCGACACCAGCGCAGCCATGCCGATCCGTCGCGGCCCACCGATTTCCACGATGCCGTTGGTCGGCGGCTCGATGGCGATCTCGGCGACCAGCTCGGCGACGTCGTCCGACGCGATGGGCTGGATGTTCTGCGTGGTCACGTGGATGCCGTCGGCCTTCTCGCCGGACTGCACGATGCCCGCCAGGAACTCCATGAACTGCGTCGAATGGACGATGGTGTACGGCACGCCGGACGCCTTGATGGCCTTCTCCTGCGCGACCTTGCCCCAGAAATAGTCGCTGCCCAGCTCGGCCAGCTCCTGGGTACCCACGACCGAAAGGGCCACGTGATGCTTCACGCCCGCCTTCTTTTCCGCCGCGGCGATGTTCGCACCGGCGCGGGCGAACTTGTCCTCGACCTCGGCCCTCACGAACACCAGGAAGTTGGAGAGGTCGATGACCGTGTCCACGCCCTTCATCGCCTCGTCGAGGCCGGCGCCCGTGAGCGTGTCCACGCCGCTGGACGGCGACGCGCCGACCACCTCGTAACCCTTCGCGGCAAGCCGCTGGACGACCCGCGAACCGATGAGGCCCGTGGCCCCGATGACGAGAAATTTCATGACGTGTGTCCTCTGTTCGTGCGTATGGAAAAGCGTAGGCGCCTGGCCGCGCGGCCGGTAGCCGCGCAGCCGGGCTCACCGTGTTGCCGAAGAGGCAACAATGGGAAGATCGGAGCCGCATTCGAGGTCCATGTCGCGGATGGCGGCGATCATGAAATCGATGAAGACGCGGATGCGGGATGGCAGCTGCTGCCGGCTCTGGTAGCAGATGTAGTGGCCGCGATCGTCGGGCGCGAATTCGGGCAGGCAGGCCTCCAGCGCGCCGGAGCGCAGGTGCTCGCAGACCTGGTAGCCCGGCAGTTGCGCCACGCCGCGGCCGTCGAGCACCGCCTGGAGTACCAGATCGGCGTCGTTGAAGGCCTCCATGGAGGGCGGCAGCAGCTTGCGCAGGCGCCCCTCCACCTTGAACTCCCAGTCCGCCACGCGGCCCGACGCGAGTCGGTAATGCACGGCGCGGCGGGCAAGCAGGTCGTCCACCTGTTCGATGTCGCCGTGCTCGCGCAGGAACGCCGGCGTCGCGACGACGAACATCTGCATGGGAATGATCTGGCGCGCGATCACCTGGCTGTCTTCCATGCGGCCGTTGCGGAACGCGACGTCGATGCGATCGCCGGTGAAATCGACGGCGCGATCGTCCAGCACCAGATCGAGCGCGATCTCCGGGTACGCGTCGCGGAACCGACGCAGCAGGGGCGCCACGACCTGCCGGCCGAATCCGACGGGCGTACCGATGCGCAGCTGGCCGCGCGGCGGTCCGTCGCGAAGCTCGCGCATGTCGTCGAGCGCCTGCGCGATGCGCTCGACACCGGGATGGCAGTTCTCGAAGAAGATCTCGCCTTCGGCGGTGAGCGACGTGCTTCGGGTGGTTCGCGAGAAGAGGCGCGCACCGACCTGCAGTTCGAGCTTCTGCACACTGCGGCTGACGGCGGAACGGCCGATGCCGAGGCGGTCGGCGGCACGCGCGAAGCTGCCTTCGGTCACGACGGCGATGAAGGCGATGACGCCCGCGTAACTCGCCGAGAACGACGTGGCCAGGGCGTCCGGCGCGGGTGCCGGCGACGGATGGAGGGAATGGATGGACATGGGGTTACTTCCTCATCGCAGCGTGCGCGTGGATACGTGCGTGCGCGTCGTCGACCAGCCGACGGCAGGCTTCCGTATCGCGGTTGAGCAGGGACGCGACGACGTCGATACTGGTTTCGAAGACATCGCTGAGCAGCACCGCCAGGCGCGCGTCCGCCGGCAGCTGGTCGAGCGCGTCGAGGAGCCCGAGCCAGACGGCCTGATCCGGCTGCCGCTCGGCGGCCCATCGACTGCGCAGTCGCTCGTAGGTGGAATGCATCGGCTCCATATCCAACAGACGCGCCAGCCTGTCCGTTTGTGACGCGTGGCATTGGTGCGCGTTGCGCAACACCGTGATCACGCTCGCGGACCTACCGCCGTCGTGGCCGGCGACCTAGCTTGTGGACGTCCCGCCACACGGCGGACCACGCATCGCCCACGAGAGGATCCCCGCCATGAATACGCAGACCGCCCCGGCCGACGCCGCGCAGCAACCCGTCGCTCCGGTCACCCGCATCGACTACATGAAAGAGACGCCGGAGCTCACGAAGAAGCTCATGGAACTCAGCATGCTCGATGCGAAGACCTCGCTCGGCGAGACCATCCACGACCTCGTGAAGATCCGCGCCTCGCAGCTGAACGGCTGCAGCTTCTGCGTCGACATGCACGTGAAGCAGGCGACCATCCACGGCGAGCGCGCCCTGCGCCTCCACCACATCGCGACGTGGCGGGAGTCCAACATGTTCGTGCCGAAGGAACGCGCCGCCCTCGCATGGACGGAAGTACTCACGCACATCCCGGCGGCCGGCGTGCCGGACGACATCTACCAGCGCGTGCGCGGCCAGCTGTCGGAGAAGGAAATCGCCGAGCTGACCTGGTCGATCATGATCATCAACGCCTGGAACCGCGTGAACGTCGCGTTCCGCCCCGTGCCGGGCGCTTTCGACAAGGAATGGCACCTCGACAAGGCTAACCTTTCGTAACCGCCCGCCCTGACTGGAGAATCGACCATGAAGAAGATGACGACACTGGCTGCGATCCTTGGCCTGGCAATGGCTCCGGCGGCCTTCGCCCATGGTGCCGACCACGGCGGCAACGGCGGCGCCCCGATGGCCAAGGTCAACGAGCTTTTCACGAAAGCCGTTGCCGATAACCCGAACAAAGAGATCACGCTGATCACCGTCGACTACCCGCCCGGTGCCGTGGATCCCGTGCACAAGCACTACGCCCAGACCGTGGTCTACGTGATCTCGGGCCAGATCGTCATGGGCGTGAAGGGCCAGCCCGACAAGACGCTCAACCCGGGCGACACGTACTACGAAGGCCCCGACGACGTGCACACGGTCGGCCGCAACGCCAGCAAGACGAAGCCGGCGAAGTTCGTGGTGTTCCTGCTGAAGGACAAGGGCGCACCGATCCTGACGCCGACGGACGACAAGGGCGCACCGGTCGCGATGCCGGGTCACTGACTCCGGTTGCCGCCCGTTGCTTTCTGCAGGAGCCGCTATGGCGGCTCCTGCATGAGCGGGGTCGCTGCGACAGGACGATCGGCCTGTCTTGCCGTTTTTCCACAAGACCCGTCACAAAACGCCCGTCATGATCGTCTTGATGGGAATGACCGACGCCACGACCACGTTCTCCGCCCTGCGGCCCCGTCTGCACGGCATCGCCTATCGCATGCTCGGCTCCGTCGCCGAAGCGGAAGACGTGGTGCAGGATATCTGGCTGAGCTGGAACGGCGCCTGCCAGGACGCCATCGACAATGCCGAGGCGTGGCTCGTCGCCGCGACCACGCGGCGGTCGATCGACCGGCTGCGCGCCGCGAAGGCGCGCCGCGAGGACTACGTCGGCATCTGGCTCCCCGAGCCGGTGCTGACCGATGAAGGTGCCTCCCCCGAGGACATCCAGGAGCTGGCGGACGACGTGTCCGTGGCATTCCTGCTGTTGCTCGAGCGGCTGTCGCCGGAGGCGCGCGCGGCGTTCCTGCTTCGCGAGGTCTTCGATGTCGACTATCCCGAGATCGCCGAGACCATCGGCAAGAGCGAGGCCGCCTGCCGGCAGCTGGTGCACCGCGCGAAGGATCAGCTACGGAACGAGCGCGCGCGTCAGCGCGTACCGTGCGAGCAGCACCTCGCCCTGATGCGGCGATTCGCCGACGCCATGGCCAAGGGCGATTTCTACGCGATCCGTTCCATGCTCGCCGTGGACGCCGACCTGTCGGGCGACGGTGGCGGCAAGGTCACGAGTTTCCCGAAACCGCTGCTCGGCGGGCAGCGCATCGCGCAGCTCTTCTATGCGGCGCACCTGCGTTATGGCGAAGGTGTCGACGTGCGCGTCGTGCGGATCAACGGCGAGTGGTCGTTGCTGCGCTTCATCGACGGCGAGCTCGAGTCGGCGCAGACCTATGTCACGGATGGGGAGAAGATCCACCACATCCACGTGCAGCGCAATCCGGACAAGCTGGAGCGCATCGTGCAGGGCGTGCAGGGGTTCGACCGGGTTTCGTGATAGACAGTGTGGCGAGATTGCCCGCTGCCGCGGGTTCGCCGGCAAGCCGGCTCCCACAAGAGCCAGGCTGCAGCTAACGGGTGGGAGCCAGCCTGCTGGCTCCCACCGGCTTGCGATCAACGGTAGCGCACGCTCTTGATCTCGTACGTCTTCACGCCATTGGGGGCCGTGAAATCGAACTCGTCGCCTTCGTTCTTGCCGATCAGCGCGCGCGCGATCGGCGAGGAGACGGCGATGAGGTTCTGCTTGATGTCGGCCTCGAGGTCGCCCACGATCTGATAGGTGACCTCGGCTTCGCTATCGAGGTCCACCAGCTCGACGATCGCGCCGAAGACGATACGCGAACCGACCGTCAGGCGCTCGGTGTCGATCACCTCGGAGTTCGACAACGCCGCTTCGAGCTCGTTGATGCGACCCTCGTTGAAGCCGTGCATCTCGCGCGCCGCGTGGTACTCGGCGTTTTCCTTCAGATCGCCATGCGCCCGGGCTTCCGCCACGGCCGCCACGATCTCCGGACGCTTCACGCGCTTCAGGTACTCGAGTTCGTCGCGCAGGCGATCGGCACCCTTCTGGGTCATCGGAGGACGGGTTGCGCTCATGCGTTCAGCTCCTTGTGGAGGTCCTGCAGGCTGTTCACTTCCGGGTCCGCGTGGAAATCGAGCGAGTGCACCAGGGCACGCGCACCTGCGACGGTGGTGGAATACGTCACGCGCTGCTGCAGGGCCTCGCGACGGATCGAGAACGAATCGGAAATGGCCTGCTTGCCCTCCGTCGTGTTGACGATGTAGACCACCTCGCCGTTCTTGATCAGGTCGACGATGTGCGGACGGCCTTCGAGCACCTTGTTGATGCGCTCGCACGGCACGCCGTTGTTCTGCAGGAACGTCGCGGTACCCGAGGTGGCGACCACCACGTAGCCGCGGGCGGCGACGTCGCGGGCGATCGGCAGCAGGCGGTCCTTGTCGGCATCGCGCACCGACATGAACACCTTGCCCTTCGGCGGCGCCTTGATACCGGCGGCCTCGTGACCACGCGCGAAGGCGGCACCGAAGGTGCGGCCGACGCCCATCACCTCGCCGGTCGAACGCATCTCGGGGCCGAGGATCGGATCGACGTTCTGGAACTTCAGGAACGGGAAGATGGCTTCCTTCACCGAGTAGTACGACGGGATGATTTCCTTCGTCGCGCCCTGCTCCACCAGCGTGCGGCCGGCCATGGCGCGCGCGGCGATCTTCGCCAGCGACATGCCCGTGGCCTTGCACACGAACGGCACGGTACGCGATGCGCGCGGGTTCACCTCGAGGATGAAGACGTCGTCGCCCTGGATCGCGAACTGGGTGTTCATCAGGCCGACGACCTTCAGCTCGCGCGCCATCATTTTCACCTGGCGACGCATTTCGTCCTGCACTTCCTGACTGAGCGAATACGGCGGCAGCGAGCACGAGCTGTCGCCCGAGTGCACGCCCGCTTCTTCGATGTGCTCCATGATGCCGCCGATGAGCACGTTGCCCTCGGCGTCGGCCACGATGTCGACGTCGACTTCGACCGCGTGGTCGAGGAAGCGGTCGAGCAGCACCGGCGACTCGTTGGACACCTGCACCGCCTCGCGGATGTAGCGCGAGAGGTCGGAGTCGGCGTGAACGATCTCCATGGCGCGGCCACCGAGCACGTAGCTCGGGCGCACGACCAGCGGATAGCCGATCTCGCGTGCCAGCGCCAGCGCTTCGTCGGCGTTGCGCGCCGTGCGGTTCGGCGGCTGCTTGAGGTCGAGCTTCTGGATCATCTTCTGGAAGCGCTCGCGATCCTCTGCGAGGTCGATCGAGTCGGCGCTGGTGCCGATCACCGGCACGCCGGCGGCCTCGAGCGCGCGCGCGAGCTTCAGCGGGGTCTGGCCGCCGTACTGCACGATCACGCCCTTCGGCTTCTCGAGGTCGACGATCTCCAGCACGTCTTCCAGCGTCAGCGGCTCGAAGTACAGGCGGTCGGAGGTGTCGTAATCGGTCGAGACGGTTTCCGGGTTGCAGTTGACCATGATGGTTTCGAAACCATCCTCGCGCAGGGCGAGCGCGGCGTGCACGCAGCAGTAGTCGAACTCGATGCCCTGGCCGATGCGGTTCGGGCCACCGCCCAGCACGATGATCTTGTCGCGGTTGGTCGGGCTGGCCTCGCACTCTTCCTCGTACGTGGAGTACATGTACGCGGTGGTGGTGGCGAACTCGGCGGCGCAGGAGTCGACGCGCTTGTACACCGGGCGCACGCCGAGCGTGCGACGCAGGTGACGCATCGCGCCCTCGTCGGTACCGACGAGCTCGGCCAGACGCGCGTCGGAGAAGCCCATGCGCTTCAGCTCGCGGATGCGCGGCTCGTCCAGCGCGGTGACGCCCTGGCGCTGCACTTCGCCTTCGGTCATCACGATGTCTTCGAACGCGGCGAGGAACCACGGGTCGATGCGCGTGAGGTCGTGCACTTCCTGCAGCGAGAGGCCGGCGCGGAACGCGTCGGCGACATGGAACACGCGATCGGGGCGCGGCTCGCGCAGCTCGCGCTTGAGCGTGAGGAAGCCTTCTTCGCTACCGATGTCGAGGCCGGTCGGGTTGAGGCCCGTCTTGCCGATCTCGAGGCCGCGCAGGGCTTTCTGCATCGATTCGTGGAAAGTACGACCCATCGCCATCACTTCGCCCACCGACTTCATCTGCGTGGTGAGGCGGGCGTCGGCGGCCGGGAACTTCTCGAACGCGAAACGCGGGATCTTGGTGACGACGTAGTCGATCGACGGCTCGAAGGACGCCGGCGTGAGGCCGCCGGTGATGTCGTTCTTGAGTTCGTCGAGCGTGTAGCCCACCGCGAGCTTGGCGGCGACCTTCGCGATCGGGAAGCCGGTGGCCTTGGAGGCCAGCGCCGACGAACGCGACACGCGCGGGTTCATCTCGATGACGACCACGCGACCGTCTTCGGCGTTGATGCCGAACTGCACGTTGGAACCGCCGGTGTCGACGCCGATCTTGCGCAGCACCGCGATGGATGCGTTACGCAGGCGCTGGTATTCCTTGTCGGTGAGCGTCTGCGCCGGCGCGACGGTGATCGAATCGCCAGTGTGCACGCCCATCGGATCGAAGTTTTCGATCGAGCAGACGATGATGCAGTTGTCCGCGGAGTCGCGGACCACTTCCATTTCGAATTCCTTCCAGCCAAGCACCGACTCTTCGACCAGCACTTCGTGCGTGGGCGAGAGCTCGAGGCCGCGGCCGACGATCTCGATGAATTCTTCCTTGTTGTACGCGATGCCGCCACCCGAACCGCCCAGCGTGAAGCTCGGGCGGATGATGGTGGGGAAGCCGACCGTGGTCTGGATCTCGAGCGCCTGCTCCATCGAGCGGGCCACGGCGGCCTTCGGGCATTCCAGGCCGATGTCGGCCATGGCCTTGCGGAACAGGTCGCGGTCTTCCGCCATGCGGATGGCTTCGCGCGACGCGCCGATCAGTTCGACGCCGTAGGTTTCGAGCACGCCGTGGTCGGCGAGGTCGAGCGCGCAGTTGAGGCCGGTCTGGCCGCCCATCGTGGGCAGCACGGCGTCCGGGCGCTCCTTCGCGATGATGCGTTCGACCGTCTGCCAGTTGATCGGCTCGATGTAGACGGCGTCGGCCGTCTCGGGGTCGGTCATGATCGTCGCCGGATTCGAATTGACCAGGACGACGCGGTAACCCTCTTCCTTCAGCGCCTTGCAGGCCTGCGCGCCGGAGTAATCGAACTCGCAGGCCTGGCCGATGACGATCGGGCCGGCGCCGATGACGAGGATGGTCTTGATGTCGGTGCGCTTTGGCATGGTTTCTCTCGCTAAACGTTGGCGGATGGTGGGTGGGCGGCGGTCGGCGTCAGGACGCTTTCTTCGCCTTGCCCTCTTCCATCGCGGCAATGAACTGGTCGAACAGGTAGCCGACGTCCTCGGGGCCCGGGCTCGCTTCCGGGTGACCCTGGAAGCAGAAGGCCGGGCGGTCCGTCAGGGCGAAGCCCTGCAGCGAGCCGTCGAACAGCGAGGTATGCGTCACGCGCACGTTGCCCGGCAGCGTGGCCGGATCGACCGCGAAACCGTGGTTCTGCGAACTGATCAGCACGCGGCCGGTGTCGTGATCCTTCACCGGGTGGTTCGCGCCGTGGTGGCCGAACTTCATCTTCAGCGTCTTCGCGCCGATGGCCAGCGCCATGATCTGGTGCCCGAGGCAGATGCCGAAGACGGGGATCTTCGTGTCGAGGATCTGCTTCGTCGCCTCGATGGCGTAGTCGCACGCTGCCGGGTCGCCCGGGCCGTTGGCGAGGAAGATGCCGTCGGGATTCATCGCGAGCACGTCGGCGGCGAGCGTCTGTGCCGGTACCACCGTGATGTCGACGCCGCGGCCGGCGAGCAGGCGCAGGATGTTCTGCTTCACGCCGTAGTCGTACGCGACCACGCGGAACTTCTTCGGCGCGTTGTAGAACGCCTGCTTGTCGAGGTCGTAGACGCCCTCGCTCCACTGGTAGGTCTTCGTGGTGCTGACGACCTTCGCCAGATCCATGCCGTTGAGGCCCGGGAAGCCCTTCGCCTTTGCCACCGCCGCGTCGACGTCGATGGCGTCGCCCGCGACGATGCAGCCGTTGAGGGCGCCCTTCTCGCGCAGGATGCGCGTCAGGCGACGCGTGTCGATGCCCGCGATCGCGACGACACCGTGGCGCTCGAGATACTGCGGCAGCGGCTCGACGCTGCGCCAGTTGCTGGCCAGGCGCGGCACGTCGCGCACGATCAGGCCGGCCGCGTGGACGCGGTCGGCTTCGACGTCGACGTCGTTGGTGCCGGTGTTGCCGATGTGGGGGTACGTCAGGGTGACGATCTGGCGGGAATACGACGGGTCTGTCAGGATTTCCTGGTAACCGGTCATGGCGGTGTTGAACACCACCTCGCCAACCGTCTCACCGCGGGCACCGACCGCGTGGCCGTGAAAAACGCTGCCGTCTTCGAGAGCAAGCAGAGCAGGAGTACGCATGGGATGGCCGCCTTCAGGTGCAGCAAAGCCCGCAAGCCAGCGTGAAGCGGCTCGTGGGCCTTGGGGATAAGGAATCGTAGGGCGGGTAAGAATGATAGGTGCGAAGAGGCGTTCTGTCCACCGGAAAACGATGAACGGGTCGCGTTTTCATGGGACGCGGGGAATGTCGCCGGGCGCGATACAATGCGCGCCGAGGTACCTATCCGAGAACCGCCCGCATGCTGCTCGACCCCGCCCGCCTGGAACGTCCCGATACCGACATCAGGCACGAGCCGTTTTCGTTCATGATCGCCCACGGCCAGCTGCCGGACGACGCCCGCGGCGAGCTGGACCGGGACTTCCCGCAGTACAGCAGCGCGGGGTTCTTCCCCTACGACGCCAGCGACTGCGGCCCGTCGGTCAACGAACTCGTCGAACAGATGACTTCCCGGGAGTTTTCCGCGGCCATCGGCCGTCACCTGGGCATTCCCGGCCTCGAGAACTACCCGACGCTGGTCACGCTGTGCCGCCTGCTCAATCGCCGCCACGGCACGATCCACACCGACAGCAAGTCCAAGATCGCCACGGCGTTGATCTACCTCAACCCGATGTGGCCCGACACCAGTGACGGCTGCCTGCGTTTCCTGAAGTCGATCAACGACATCGACGACATCGTCGCACCCGAGTTGAAGCCGCTCTACGGCGAGTTCGCCGTGTTCCGCCGCGCAGAGAATTCGTTCCACGGCCACCTGCCATACGAAGGCGAGCGTCGCGTGATCCAGGTCGCCTGGCTCACGTCCGAGGAGGAGAAGGCCCGCAAGACCAAGCGCGGCAAGTTCTCGCGGGTGTTCAAGAAGATCTTCGGCAAGCTGGATCGCAAGGTCGGCGCCGACCGGGACCGGAACGCCTCGCATCCGGATTGAGGCTTCGGCGGCTGGCCCGCTCCCGCGGGTTCGCCAGCAGGCTGGCTCCCACCAGGCCGCCTCCTGCCGGGAGCCAACCCGACTTCGGGAAAGGGCCTGACTTCGGGTGGGAGCCAGCCTGCTGGCGAAGGGCCCGCGACGGCGCTCAGGCAGTGCCGAAATACCACCCCACGAACACCGCGAACACGCCATAGAGCAGCCCGATCGGCATCAGCCAGCGGGCTTCGACCGAACCGCGGCGGAACATCGCCCAGAGCGCCACCACGGCGACCATCGTGATCAGGCCGGCGACGATCAGCGGCGTATCGAAGAGCCACGGCGTGGCGAACAGCGCCAGCGAGCTCGGGATGGTGGCCTGGATCATCATGGCCCCCGAGATGTTGGCCAGCGCGAGGCGTTCCTTGCCTTGTCGCACCCAGATCAACGCGTTGACCGTCTCCGGCAGCTCCGTGGCCACCGGGCTGAGCACCAGCGCGATAAGGTGCGGCGACATCGCGAAATGCGTACCGAGCGCTTCCAGCTGCCAGACGAAGGTGCGCGAAGCGATGGCGATGACCAGCAACGCGAGACCCGTCTGCAGGACGACCCAGCCCATCGCCGGATTGGCTTCGTGTCGACGGAAGGTGAGCGGCTCGAGCTCTTCGTCGTCCGGGCCGCTGGTGTCGTCGCGCATTTCCCGCCAGACGTAGAACGCGTAGGCCGCGAGGAACAGCACGCCCAGCCACGGTTTCCAGGCGAACGCGACGAGACCGAGCCCCACCTTCACCACGAAGATGCCGAGGAACCAGGACTGGTCGCGAGCGAGGCGCCGATTGTCCACGCGCACGCGCGTGTCCTGCCGTTTCAGGCGTTTGCGACCGAGATACAAGGCGATTCCGACCACCGCATAGGCGATGGTGGCGAGCACGAGCGGCCCGCCCAGCGCCGCACCGACGCCGATGTCGCGCGCCTCGGGCGTCTTGCCGAAGATGACGGCGACGAAGGTGACGGCACTCTCGGGCAACGCGGTGCCGAACGCGGCGAGCACGGTGCCGGTGGTGGTGGCACCGAGGCTGAGCTTTCGCCCGAACCATTCCACCCCGTTGACGAAGTATTCGCAGGCGAAATAAATGGCTCCCGCGGACACCAGGAACAGGAAACACGTCAGCAGCATGTCTGGAGCTTTCAGGCCGGGCGAGCGCGCAGAACCGATGGCACAACGACACGGCTCGCCCGGCCCGGGTGAGCATGTCGATGGCCAAAGGTCTCGCCGGGCGGGCGACGCACGATCCGTGCGTCGCTGCCGTTCGCGCCATGGGGTCGTGAGACCGCCAAGTCTGTTGACGCGAACTCCTCAGGGGGAACGAGGATGGCTACTCCCCAATGACTTCGGGGCGCATCTTAACATGGGTTCGAGATCGTGGTGGGAGCCAGCCTGCTGGCGAAGGATGCTTGCGGCAGGCACGCATCGCCAGCAGGCTCGCCCCCACCGAAAAGTGTCAGACCTTCGCGGCGATCACGTCCTCGATGGTCCACGCGCCCGGGGCGCGACCGGCGATCCACGCCGCCGCTTCCAGCGCGCCGCGCGCGAAGATCGAACGATCCGTCGCCCGGTGGCCGAGTTCGATGCGCTCGCCCTGCCCCATGAGCAGCGCCTGGTGCTCTCCGACGATGTCGCCGCCGCGAACGACGGCGAAGCCGATCGTGCCGCTCTTGCGCGCGCCAGGACGCCCTTCGCGCGCGTACACCGCGAGCTCGTCGAGGGACGCGCCACGGCCGGCGGCGGCGGCGTGCCCGAGGGCCAGCGCGGTGCCCGACGGCGCGTCTTCCTTGCGACCGTGGTGCGCTTCGACGATGTCGAGGTCCCACCCTGGCAGCGCCGCGGCGGCTTCGCGAAGCAGGCGCGTCAGCACCGCCACGCCGAGGCTGAAGTTGGCGGCGCGCAGCACCGGGCTGCGTTCGGCCGCCTTGCCGAGGCGATCTTCGAGTTCCGGGGACAGACCGGTGGTGCCGGTGACGAGCGCGGCACCGTTCGCCTCGCAGTACGCGAGCGCGCTGTCGAGGCCTTCGGGGCCACTGAAATCGATGACCACGTCCGCGGCGGTCGCTTCGCTCCAGTCGGAGAAACGCAGCGCGGAGACGTCGCCATAGGCCGCCTTGCCGAGTCGCGCCGAGCCCGGCGAGACGACGGCCTGCACGAGGTCGAAGCGTTCGTCGTCGCGCACCAGGTCGAGCAAGGCGATGCCCATGCGGCCGGAAGCGCCGCTGATGACGAGACGGATGGGACGGGTCATGCGATGGCCTCGTTGGATTCGGACGGCCATCCTAACAGCGGAACCGGTGGGAGCCAGCCTGCTGGCGATGGACGCTGGCGACGAGCACCCATCGCCAGCAGGCTGGCTCCCACCGAACTATGCGCCTATGACGTCACGCGCGACCAGAAGTCCTTCACGCCGTCGATGAACGTGTTCGAACGCGGCGTGTGCTTCGCGGCTTCCTCGCCCACGAACGTCGCTTCCAGCTGCGTCAGCAGCTCGCGCTGCTCCTTCGTGAGGCGCACCGGCGTTTCGACGACCACCGTGCAGATGAGGTCGCCCGTGCGGCCCCCGCGAACCGACTTCACGCCACGTCCGCGCAGGCGGAACTGATGGCCCGTCTGTGTTTCGGGCGGCACGTTGACCGACACTTCGCCTTCCAGCGTCGGCACCTGCAGATCGGTACCGAGCGCGGCCTGCGCGAAGCGGATGGGCATCTCGCAGTAGAGGTCGGAACCGTCACGCTGGAAGATCGCGTGCTCGCGCACGCGCACTTCCACGTAGAGATCGCCCGCCGGCGAACCGGCGGGGCCGGCCTCGCCTTGCCCCGTCAGACGGATACGATCGCCATTGTCGACGCCGGCGGGAATGCGCACGGACAAGGTGCGCTCTTCTTCGAGACGTCCTTCGCCGTGGCACTTCTTGCACGGCTTGTCGATCTTCTGTCCCGAGCCGTGGCAGGTCGGGCAGGCCTGCTGGATCGAGAAGATGCCGTTCTGCATGCGCACGCGACCGTGACCCGCGCACGTGCTGCACGTGGACACCTTGCCGTCTTCCGAGCCCGTGCCGTTGCAGTGATGACAGTTGACCTGCGTCGGCACCTCGATCTTCTTCTCGACGCCGAACACGGCCTCTTCGAGATCGAGATCCATCATGTAACGCAGGTCGGCGCCACGGCGCGCGCGCTGGCGGCCACCGCCGCCACCGAAGATGTCGCCGAAGATATCGCCGAAAATGTCGCCCACGTCGCCGAAACCGGCGCCATTGCCGCGACCACCGAAGCCGCCGCCCTCGAAGGCGGCATGGCCGTACTGATCGTACGCCGCGCGCTTCTGCGCGTCGGAAAGCACGTCGTAGGCTTCCTTGGCTTCCTTGAATTTGTCGATCGCCTCCGGGTCGTCCGGATTGCGGTCGGGGTGGTACTTCATCGCGACGCGACGAAAGGTCTTCTTGAGGTCGCCCTCGGTCACGGTGCGTTCGACACCGAGGACTTCGTAGTAGTCGCGCTTGCTCATGTCACGCTTGCTTTCCCTGGATGGACGAACGCGCCGGCGGGTTTCCCCTCGGCGCGAGCGTTCCGATCGATCACTGGAGTCGCGTCGCGGGAATCCACCCGCGACGCGCCGTTTCGCTCACCGGACGACTTACTTCTGGTCGCCCTTGACCTCGGTGAACTCGGCGTCCACGACGTCGTCGGGCTGGGCCGAACCGCCACCCGGGGCCGACTGCTGCGAGGTGTCCTGCGCGCCGCCGGACTGCGCCGCCGCGTACAGCGACTGCGCCACCTGCTCCAGGTTGGCGACCTTGGCTTCGATCGCGGCCTTGTCGTCGCCGTCCTTGACCTTTTCCAGTTCCGACACCGCGCCGTCGATGGTGGCGAGCTGCTCGGCCGGAATCTTGCCGCCGTGCTCCTTCAGCTGGCTGCGGGTCGAGTGGACCAGCTGATCGGCCTTGTTGCGGACCTGCACCAGCTCGTGGAACTTCTTGTCTTCCTCGCGGTTGGCTTCGGCGTCGGCGACCATGCGCTGGATCTCGTCTTCCGACAGACCCGAACCGGCCTTGATCTCGATCTTCTGTTCCTTGCCGGTCTTCTTGTCCTTCGCCGACACGTGCAGGATGCCGTTGGCGTCGATGTCGAAGGTGACCTCGATCTGCGGCATGCCGCGCGGCGCCGGGTCGATGCCCTGAAGGTCGAACTTGCCGAGCGACTTGTTGAAGCGGGCCTGCTCGCGCTCGCCCTGCAGCACGTGCACGGTGACCGCGGTCTGGTTGTCGTCGGCCGTGGAGAACACCTGCGACGCCTTGGTCGGCACGGTGGTGTTCTTCTCGATCAGCTTCGTCATCACGCCGCCCATCGTCTCGATGCCGAGCGACAGCGGGGTGACGTCGAGGAGCAGGACGTCCTTGACCGAACCGCCCAGCACGCCGCCCTGGATCGCGGCGCCGACGGCGACGGCTTCATCCGGGTTGACGTCCTTGCGCGCTTCCTTGCCGAAGAAGTCCTTCACGGCTTCCTGCACCTTCGGCATGCGGGTCTGACCGCCGACGAGGATGACCTCGTGGATGTCGGAGACGCGCAGGCCGGCATCGTTCAGCGCCGTGCGGCACGGTTCGATGGTGCCCTTGACGAGGTCTTCGACCAGCGCTTCGAGCTTGGCGCGGGTGAGCTTGATGTTGAGGTGCTTCGGACCGGACGCGTCGGCCGTGACGTACGGCAGGTTGATCTCGGTCTGGTGCGACGACGAGAGCTCGATCTTCGCGCGCTCGGCGGCGTCCTTCAGACGCTGCAGCGCGAGCTGATCCTGGCGCAGGTCGAAGCCCTGCTCCTTCTTGAACTCTTCGACGAGGTAATCGATGACGCGGTTGTCGAAGTCTTCGCCACCGAGGAACGTGTTGCCGTTCGTCGCCAGCACTTCGAACTGCTTCTCGCCGTCGACGTTGGCGATCTCGATGATCGACACGTCGAACGTGCCGCCGCCGAGGTCGTACACCGCGATCTTGCGGTCGCCCGTGGCGGTCTTGTCGAGGCCATAGGCCAGCGCGGCCGCGGTCGGCTCGTTGATGATGCGCTTGACCTCGAGGCCCGCGATCTTGCCGGCGTCCTTCGTGGCCTGGCGCTGGCTGTCGTTGAAGTACGCCGGCACGGTGATGACCGCTTCGGTGACCGCTTCGCCAAGGAAGTCTTCGGCGGTCTTCTTCATCTTCATGAGGACCTTCGCGGAGACTTCCTGCGGGGCCATCTTCTTGCCGTCGGCGGTCTGCACCCAGGCGTCGCCGTTCTCATGCGCGACGATGCCGTACGGCACCAGCTTGATGTCCTTCTGCACTTCGGCGTCGGTGAACTTGCGGCCGATGAGGCGCTTCACCGCGTAGAACGTGTTCTTGGGGTTGGTGACGCTCTGGCGCTTGGCCGGCGCACCGACCAGGACTTCGTTGTCCTTGGTGAACGCGACGATGGACGGCGTGGTGCGATCGCCTTCCGAGTTTTCGATGACGCGTGCGGTCGTACCTTCCATCACTGCGACGCAGGAGTTGGTCGTACCGAGGTCGATGCCGATGATCTTGGCCATTGAAGTTGCTCCGTATTTCTAAGCGGCCCCCGCGGCCGCGACTGTTTGTGAAAGTGGGGCCCTGCCCCATCGATTCAATACCTGGTGAGACTCCCCGACCACGCGGATACGGCGTGGCACGGGGCTTTGTTCAGTTGTCGCGCACCACGGCGACGAGCGCCGGACGCAGCAGACGGTCGTTCAGCACGAAGCCCTTCTGCACCACGGCGACGACGGTGTTGGGCGCGTGCTCGCTGGAATCCACCGAGCTGATGGCCTGGTGGTGTTCCGGATTGAACGGCTGATGCAGCGGATCGATCACCGTGAGGCCGTTGGCCTGCGTGACCTTTTCCATCTGCCTGAGCGTCAGCTCCAGGCCCTCGCGCAGCGCCTTCGCATCGGCCTGCTCGTTGGCGAGACCGAGCGCGAGACCGTCGTAGACGGGAAGCAGCTCGGCGAGCAGCTTTTCGTTGGCGAAACGGCGGGCCTGATCCAGGTCGCGCTGCAGGCGGCGACGCTGGTTTTCGATCTCCGCCCGCTCGCGCAGCACGGTTTCGCGTGCGCCGGCGAGCTCGATTTCGAGGGCGCCGAGCTTCGCGGTGAGCGCGTCGAGATCGGCATTCATGCCCTCGGCCGCACTGCCGTCCTGCGCCGTGTCCGGCACGTGGGGATCGTTGTTCTGCATGCTTACTCCAAATGTCAGCTTACCGGCCGCTCCTGTGAGCGGCCGAACATTCGCGGGAAATACTAAACCCGCCTCCCGGGGCGGTTTATGAGGTCGCCGCGGCGCGATTCAAGGCGTCGCTGAGCAATCCCGCGGTGGCTTGTACCACGGGGATCACCCGCTCATATGCCATACGCGTCGGTCCAATAACTCCGATCGCGCCCAGCATGCGGCCGTTCGTGCCGTAGGTGGCGGTGACGATGCTGCAGCCGTCGAGGGCGGAGAAACCGGACTCCTCGCCGATGAAGAGGCGCACGCCGGGCGCCTTGACGCACATTTCCATCAGCTGGAGCAGGTCGCGCTTCTGCTGGAAGGCGTCGAAGAGGTCGCGAAGCCGGTCGATGTCGGCCAGCTCGGAGTAGCCCATCAGGTTGGTCTGGCCGCTGACGAGGACGTCGTCGGCGTCGTCGCTGGCGAACGAGGCCGTGGCGAGCTCCACGGCCGCCGCGAGCATGCGATTGAGCTCGCCGCCGGCCTCGCGCAGCTCCGACGCCAGGTGCGCGCGGATGTCCGCCAGGCGGAAGCCGGCGAACTGGGCATTGAGGTAATTGGCGGCCTGTTCCAGCTCGCCCGATGCCAGCGGACGCGCCAGCTGCACCACGCGGTTCTGCACCTGGTTGTCCGAGAACACCAGGATCACCAGGACGCGGGCGTCGGGCAGCGACACGAAATCGATATGGCGCAGCGGAAAGTCGCCCTGCCGCGGCACGGTGACCACGCCGGCGAAGTGGGTCATCGCCGAAAGCAGGTTGGACACGTTGCCCAGGAGGTCGCGCGTGGTCGTCTGGTGCGGGGGCAACCCGCCCTGCAGGCGCGCCATCTCGTCGCGCGGCAGCGGTTTCAGTTCGAGCAGGCTGTCGACGAAGAGGCGCAGGCCGCGCGGCGTGGGAATGCGCCCCGCCGAGGTGTGCGGCGACGCCACGAGACCGGCGTCTTCGAGGTCGGCCATGATGTTGCGGATGGTGGCCGGGCTGACCTCGAGGCCGGACGACCGCGCGAGCGTGCGCGATCCCACGGGCTCGCCGTCCGAAAGGTATTGGGAGATCAGGGTCCGCAGGAGCCGGCGCGCGCGAGCATCGATGTCGTGACCGGAGAACGGATTCATGCGCCTGACTGGTTAGGATGAGGGGTGGATCGTCCCGGCTATCAATAAGGTCTCGGCCCTCCGCTTGCAAGTCTCGGCTTCTGCGACGCCGCTGCCGCTACAATCGGCGCGATTCCCTTTCGCCGCCTCGGTGCCCATGCTCACCTCGCTCTACGTCCGCCAGTTCGCCGTCGTCGAAGAAGCCGAAGTGGCCTTCGGCCCGGGCCTTACCGTGGTCAGCGGCGAGACCGGCGCCGGCAAGTCGCTGCTCGTGGACGCCCTGATGCTGCTGGCCGGCGCCCGCGCCGACAGCGGCATGGTGCGCGCCGGTTCCGATCGCGCCGAGCTGGCCGCCGAGTTCGACCTCGCCGGCCTGCCCGAAGCCACCGAGTGGCTGCGCCAGCAGGAACTGGACGACGGCGAGACGTGCCAGCTGCGTCGCGTGATCCGCACCGAAGGTAGCTCGCGCGGCTGGATCAACGGCCGTCCGGCCAGCCTGGCGCAGATGTCGGCGCTGGCCGCGCTGATCGTCGAGATCCATGGTCAACACGAACACCAGGCCCTGCTTTCGCGGCAGCATCAGATGGCGCTGCTCGACGCCTACGCCGGCAACGAGTCCCTGCAGGCCGCCGTCCGCGACACCGCCCGCGCATGGCGCGACGCCGTGGCACGCATCCGCACGCTGTCCGGCGGCGACGATCGCGAGCACCAGATCGACCTGCTCAGCCACGAGGTGGCCGAACTCGACCGCTGGGCGCTCGCACCCGCCGCGCTGGAAGACCTCGAAGCACAACACCGCCGCCTCGCCAACGCGGGCCGCCTGGCCGAAGGCGCCAACGGCGTCGTCGAGATGCTGGACGGCGAAAGCGAATTCGCGATCGGCCGTGCCCTGCTTCGTGCGCATGCCGAGCTCTCTCGGCTCGCGGAACTCGACGCCACGCTCGCGCCGACGCTCGACCTGCTCGACAGCGCGCAGATCCAGGTGGGCGAAGCCGTCGACGGCCTCAGTCGCTACGCGCAGGATGTCGAACTCGATCCGGAACGCCTCGCCGAAGTCGACACGCATCTCACCCACCTGCACGACCTGTCGCGCCGGTATCGCCTGCCGATCGAGGAACTGACGGCGAAGGCGGAAGAACTCCGCGAACGCCTGGCCGAACTCGAAGGTGCGGGCGACGCGCTGGAGCGCCTCGGCATCGAGCGGGATCGCCTCCGCGTCACCTACGACACGGCGGCGACGGCGCTGTCCGCGGCGCGTGCCGACGCGGCATCGCGTCTGGGCACGGCCGTGGCGGGCCTGATGGGCGAACTGGGCATGGCCGGCGGGCGGCTCGAAGTCGCGCTGGAACCGGCCGACGGCACGGATCCGGATCCGGATCCGCTGGGTCGCGAACGCTGCGAACTGCTGGTGAGCGCGAACCCCGGCCAGCCGCCCCGTCCGCTGCGCAAGGTGGCCTCGGGCGGCGAACTCGCCCGCATCAGCCTCGCGATCGAAGTGGCCACGCTCGGCAACGACAACATCGGCTGCATGATCTTCGACGAGGTCGACACCGGCATCGGCGGCGCGGTGGCCGAAGTGGTCGGCCAGAAGCTGCGCGCCCTCGGCGAGCGCGTGCAGGTGATGTGCGTCACGCACCTGCCGCAGGTGGCGGCGCAAGGTCATTCGCATCTGAAGGTGGCAAAGGAAAGCGACGGCGAAGCCACCCGCACCCGCATACACGCACTCGACGCCGCCGGCCGCCGCGACGAACTCAGCCGCATGCTCGGCGGCGTGGAGATCACCAAGGAAACCCGCGCGCACGCGAAGAAGATGCTGGACCGCGCGCAGGGCTGACACCCGCCCGATCGCACGCACGGCCGACGTATCGGCACGCCCGTGCAGGAGCGGACGTCAGGCGCGGATCAGCCCCCGCTCCTGCGCCATCCGGTAGAGATCCAGTTCCGACCCCGCGTTGAGCTTGTTCATCACCGCGGCACGGTGGATGTAGATCGTCTTCTGCCCGATGCCCAGTTCCGCCGCGACCTGCTTCGGCGCCCGACCGGCCGCGAGCAGCAGGAAGACCTCACGCTCGCGCGCCGTCAGACGGTTGAACGGATCGAGGTCCGCGGTGGTACGCCCCGAGCGTCGCTCGCGCAGATCGGAGCTGAGGTACTGATCGCCCCCGAGGACGGACCGCACCGCGGCCACCAGTTCCTCCGGCGCCACGCCCTTGGTGACGTAACCCTTCGCGCCCCGACGCAACGCCTCGGAAACGTAGGGCTCGCCGTCGTGCATGCTCAGCACCACGATCTTCATCCCGGGAGCGATGCTGCCGAGGTGCTCGATCAGGGGCAGGCCGCTGCCGTCCGGCAAGGACAGGTCGACCGCCACCAGGTCGGGCCGGTGCTGGGTGACCGCATCCACGGCCTCGTCGGCGTTGCGCGCTTCGGCGACGACGTCCAGATCGGGCTCCAGCTCGATGAGCCGCTTGAAACCTTCACGGACGATGGCGTGGTCATCTACTAGGACGATTCTTGGCATGGACAGAATGTAGCAGGCTCTCCCGACGCGTGCGTACGGGCAAGACCAGACAACGACTCCGCCCATCCGCCATGTAACATTCCGGCATGCGACTACTCGGTTCTTCCCGCTTCGCCGGGCCTATCTTTGCCATCGCCTACGCCGTCGCGTGGGTGATGCTATGGCCGACGGAGCAGCCCTATTGGGTACTGCCCTTCGGCTTGCGGTTCGGTGCCCTTCTGCTGCTGCGCACCCGCGACTGGTTCTGGATCCTTGGCGCCGAGATCGTGGCCAGCGCGTTCTGCGAATGGCGTAGCGGCCTGCCCATCGGCGGCGCCGGCTTCATGCTGGGCGACGCACCCGAGCCCCTGATGGTGGCCGCCTGCGTCTGGCTGCTGCGTCGCGCGCACCTGCACGCCAGCCTCAATACCCCGGAAGACGTCGCGCGCCTGCTGCTTTCCGCGATGGTCACCGCCACGGTCGCCACCGCGGGCAACGCCGCGATGATGGCCTCGATGCACCCCGCCGCCCCGGTGGAAATGCTCGGCACCACGTTCGGCAGCGACCTGCTCGGCAACTACCTCGGCGTCCTGCTGGTCGTGCCCGTCATGGTGCTCGTGTTCCGCGAGCGCCCCACGCAGGCGTCCCTGGCCGAGCTGCTGCTCGACGGCCTGCTGGTGATGCTGCCCTCGCTCGCGATCCTGATCACACTGGCCGAGTACTCGCCGCAGCCGCAGTTCGCCCGCGTGCTCTCGCTCGCCCCGGTGCTGTTCTTCGCCTTCCGCCACGGCTGGCGCGGCGCCGGCCTGGCCATGCTGATCACCAGCGTGGGCCTGAACGTCACCGAGGACATGATCGGCCGCGGGGTTCCCACGGCCGCCGCCCACCTCTTCCTCGCCGTGGCCGGCACCGGCACGCTGATGCTCGGCGCCGCGACGGATGCCCTCCGCCGCAGCAGCGAGAGGGTGGCCCAGCAGAACACCCATCTGGCGGCGGCTAACCAGCGGCTGGACCAGCTGGCGCGCCAGCTTCGCGACGCCGCCCGAGGCAACCTGCAGGCGGAGGAGAACCTGCGCAAGCACATGGCCGCGGAGCTCCACGACGAGCTCGGCCAGAACCTCACGGCCATCCAGACGCACCTGAAGCTCGCCCAGAACCGTCTCGGCAACGCCGGCCTGGACGACATCGGGGTGTCGATCAACGGCATCCTCGGTCACATGCGCCGCGCGCTGCACAAGATGCTGGACAGCCTGCGCCCCTCGGTCCTCGACGAGTTCGGCCTGTTCCGGGCGCTGGACGAGGGCCCGATCCGCGACATGCTCACCGCCGCGGGCATCCAGTACGCCACCGACCTGCGCGGCGAACCCCGCCTGCTCGACGACGACACCCTGACGGCGATCTATCGCGTCGTCCAGGAGAGCGCCACGAACGTCGTGCGTCATTCCGGTGCAAGTCGGATGATGCTGCGGTTGCGTATCGGCCTCCGTGATACCGGACCGGTCGCGATCCTCGATATTCGCGACAACGGCGCTGGCCTGCCGTCCACGCCCCGCCCCGTGCGAACCGATGGGGGAGGCCGTGGGCTGCAGGGTATGAGCGACCGCATTACCGCCCTCGGCGGACTCTTCCGCATCCGGCCAGAACCGGTAGGCCTTCACCTACGGGTGCTGCTGCGCAGCACAAGTATCGGATCCGACATAGGAAATTTTCCGATACCGGGTGGGTGAACGCTTCGTTAGCATCCCATTATCGATGTGGGGGAGCCGCCGTCGAGAGACGGTGAGCCCAGGTCGGTCGTGGGGACGATCGGCCTGATGAGGCGACAGGATGTCAGCCTCGCCGGTACGACATGGCAGTCCGCGATTCTGCGAGCAACTCGCGTTTCACGAGCCATGAAGATGCCGGATCAAGCCGCCGGTGGACAGGAGTCCACCGGCGGCGTTTTTATGTGCGCGTTTGGAGAATCTCACCCTCCCCCGAGCATATCCGGTGGGAGCCAGCCTGCTGGCGATGGGTTCGCCGGCAAGGCCATTACCAGCAACTGTCGCCCCACCGCGCAACAAAAAAGGCCCCGCAGGGCCTTTTCGCGACGAGCCGGTCGGCGCCTTAGCGCTTCTTCTTGGGCCGCACGTAGAGCACCAGGCTGTGGTCCTCGATGACGTAGCCATGGCGGTCGGCGATCTCGTGCTGGAGGCGTTCGATCTCCTCGCTGATGAACTCGATGACCTTTCCGCTGTCCACGTCGATCATGTGATCGTGATGCTTGCCGCGGTCGAGCTCGTAAACGGCCTGGCCGCCCTCGAAGTTGTGCTTCATCACGATGCCGGCGGCTTCGAACTGGGTCAGCACGCGGTACACCGTGGCAAGGCCGATATCCTCCTGATGGGAGAGCAGGCGCTTGTAGATGTCTTCAGCGGTGAGGTGGGGCTGATCGGCTTCCTCGAAAATCTGGAGGATGCGCATCCGGGGATGCGTGACTTTCAGGCCCGCCTTGCGGAGCTCTTTGGTTTCCTGGTCCATGGTAAGACCCCTCGCGGTGCCATAAGGCGCTTAGTGTATCATCACAGACTTCACGATCCGGACGTTACTACGCATGCATAAGCTCATCCGCACGCTGGGTTTGGCCATGATGGCGACCGCCATCGCGGGCTGTGGCCTCGTCTATACCCCCGACGTGCAGCAGGGCAACCTGCTCGACAAGAAGAACGTCGACCAGCTGCAGCCCGGCATGACCAAGCGCCAGGTGCTCGTGCTGCTGGGTACCCCGTCGGTGATCTCGCCGTTCGATCAGGATCGCTGGGATTACGTCTCGACCTTCTCGCATCGCGGCCGGAAGATGACGACCCGCACGCTCACCCTCACCTTCAACAACGACACCCTGGTCCGTACCGAGGGCGATTTCTTCGCTCAGGACGCCAAGGAGCTGCTGAAGGATTCCGAGAAGTACAAGGCCAACCCGACGGGCGGTGCCGAGGGCGACAAGAACACCAGCCCCAAAAAGGACGACGGCGACGGCGGCATCTTCGGCGGCGGCTCGTCGGACGACGGCAAGAAATAAGCGACCCGGATCAGGCGCCGCGCTTTGCGCGGCGCCGCCTCGCCTCCATCGGATCGAGGATCAGCGGGCGATACAGCTCGAGGCGATCGCCCTCCTCCAGCACACGGTCGGCAGCGACCTTCTTCGCAAAGATACCGAGCCTGCCCGGATCCGGCAGTACACCCGCCGGCAGCCCCGCCATGGCCCGCTCCGCCGCCTGCCATGCCGTGGTGCCCAGGGGTACCGTCAGCGGCAGTACCACCTGCCCCTCGGGCCCGGCGTAGGCGACCTCGATAGCGATCTCAGCCATACTGCCGACGCGCCTCGTCGCAGAAGTCGTCGACCATGCGGTTGGCCAGTTGCTGGAAACCCATCTTCAGCACGCTGCCGCCGAGGCCGGCGTAATCGAAATCCAGCTCCAGGGCGATCTTGCAGCCGACGTCGCCAAGGGCCTGGAAGGTGAAGGTGCCATCGAGCGAGCGGAACGGACCTTCCACGAACTTCATCGTGAGCCTTTCCGGACGCTGCATGGTGTTGCGGGTGGTGAAGTTCTGCTTGAGGCCCGCGAACTTGAGATCGAGGCGCGCCACCAGCACATCGTCGGCCCGCTCCACCACCGTGGCGGCGTCACACCAGCCGAAGCGCTTTGGGTATGCTTCCACATCGTTGACCAGGTCGAACATCTGCGCGGGCGTGAACGGCACGATCGCACTGCGGCGGATTTCAATCATGAAGACCTCGTCTGTTTCGCCGGCGCATGGATCCGCCGGCCTTGTATCAGGGACCCGATAGACCGATTTTAGCGGACATGGCAAAAGCGAAAGCAAAGGACACGGAAAAGGAAGGCCGCGGCACGATCGCGCTGAACAAGCGCGCGCGTCACGAATACCACATCGACCAGCGGTTCGAAGCCGGCATGGCGTTGCAGGGCTGGGAGCTCAAGTCGCTGCGCGCCGGCCGCATCAACTTCGGCGAAGGCTGCTACGCGATCATCCAGCACGGCGAGGTGTTCCTCGTCGGCGCGCAGATCCCGCCGCTGATCAGCGCATCCACCCACGTCGTCGCCAACGACCGGCGCACACGCAAGCTGCTGCTGCATCGCGAGGAGATCGACCGGCTGGTCGGCGCCGTCGAGCGCAAGGGCTACACCCTCGTTCCCACCGCGATGTACTGGAAGAACAACAAGGTGAAGTGCGAGATCGGCCTGGCCAAGGGCAAGCAGGACCACGACAAGCGCACCGCGGAGAAAGAGCGCGAGTGGGCCGTCGACAAGCAGCGCGTCATGCGCGCCCACAACCGCAAGGCCTGACCTGAACAGCCGGCCGACGCCCATTGTGGGTGTCATGCGCCGGCCATATACTGATAAGCGTAGTCACACCACGTTTTTCCCCGGGGGTGTTCTGGTTTCGACGGGGGTAGTGCGATCTACTGGTGCATGCCGAGGGGGTGGCTTTCCTCGTTAATCCAGCTGCAAAACATATAGTTGCCAATGACAACTACTACGGTGACAACTCGGTGGCTCTCGCCGCCTAAGCTGTCCGGCCCTTAAAACCGGCCAAACCCCCGAACCGGTCTTGTGCTCATGCTCGCCGGTGTAGGGTCACTATCATGAGACCGCCGAAAGACCCTCCGTCTGTGGGTCTGACGCTAGACCAATCAGATATGTTCGTCGGTGCGCTTAGCACGCCGTGCTGCTGACGAACGAGATCTAACGGTGAGCTAAGCATGTAGATCTGGGGATTAAACGCCTCCGGACGCGGGTTCGACTCCCGCCACCTCCACCAATCGACGCTCGGGCCAAGACCTAACCTCTTGGCCCGATTGCGTTTTTGGGGTTTGATTTCGACCTGAAACGCCCATCCACGAGGTATCGTTTTGGGTATCGTTTTGTGCCGAAGCCCTATTTCATTCCGCGGCCGTCGGGTCTGTATGTCCGCTTCCTGGTTCCCGTCCACGCCCGGTCCACTTGGGGCGCACGCTTCATCCTGAAGTCCCTGGGTGGCCGTCGTGGCGATGAAGCCCGATTGGCCGCAGCACGGCTGGGCTATGCTCTGGCCGAGTTTTTCAGTGGACTGAAAGTCATGGGGAAGAACGGGAAGTCAGCCGACGCCGGCGCCGCCATGGCTTACGTCCATATTGATGGCCGACGCATCCGGCGCCGGATCACCGACGACCCGGATCAGTGGACGGATCACGCGCGCTACCAGGTCGAAGAACGCCTGGATGGCAGTTGGGTGATCATCGCCGACGGCCCCGAAGACCATGAGAACGCCATGGACATGGTGCGCCTCTTGCGCAGCATCCCGCCCGACCCGCAGTTCGTTCGCACCCGCCTACCGCCTCCGCCCGCCGATGGCCCGATGCTGGAGCAACGGGTCGAACTGTTTCTGGAACAGTTCAACCAAAAGCAGCGCGCCGAAGCCAACAAGTTGGATACCGCGTTCACCATGCGCCTTTTTGTCGGGATCGTGGGCGACAAGCCGCTGGCGAACGTCGGCGCCGAGGATATGGACCGCCTACTGGATGCGCTGGCCCATTGGCCACCGAACGCATCGAAGCGGTCGCCTTACAAAGATCTGTCTCCTCGGGAGGTGATCATCGTGGCTAAGCGGAATGATGAGGCGCCGATCAGCCTACGCACCCGGGAGAAACATCTTGACCGGCTCCGGGTCTTCTTCAACTGGTCGCTGGAACGCCGGGACATTGACCGCAATCCGTGCGCGTCCATCCACGTCATGACGCGGGAACAGGAAGACACACAGAGCCGTCGGGCGTTTACGCCTGCCGAACTCGGCACCATTTTTAATCCGGCGTTCCGTGAACTGTATTGCCGGACGCCGGCCCAGTGGTGGGTCCCTGCCCTCGCGCTGTATACCGGCGCCCGAGTCCAGGAACTCGGACAGTTCCACACCGAGGACGTGGAGGAAGTGGCAGGCATTTGGGGGCTCCACATCGCCGCGCGGTTTCCTGGCCAGCGGATCAAGAACCGGCAGTCCAAACGGTTCGTGCCGATCCATCCCGCACTGCTGGGAGCCGGTTTTTTGGATTACGTGGCTCAGGTGCGGAATGAACTGGGGAGCGGCCCCCTTTTCCCGGGTCTGGGTGCCAAACCAGGGGACGCGATCAGCGACTGGTTCAATCGCACCTACCTGCGCCAGCGCTGCCGCATCCAGGGCGAGGGCCAGGTGTTTCACTGCTTTCGGCATACCTTTTCCACGGCAGCCGACCGCTTGAACATTCCGGAAGGACGACTGGCCCGCATCACGGGACACAGCCAGGGCAACTCGGTGCTGCGTGGCCACTACATCGATGTGCCGACCTTGTCCGAGCGCGCTGCGGCAGTGGCACAGATCACCCACAGCGCGGTGATCCTCCAGCTTTACAATCCGGAAGCCTTTGTTGACTTCTTCGACCGTATCAAACGAAGAAAGCGCCGAGAAAAGGCCGTATTAGATCGCCGAGCAAGGTCACAAATGGAAGTCACTTAGCGCTGAAGCGGGATAGCCCGCCCCTTCCCAATACGCATGGAATGCCATTGTTGATTCCATGCCGCCAGCAAGTAAGGCCAGCCCAATGCCAGATCGACCTGTGTGCGAGCATTAAAGGCCGCGGGCAGCAGCATGGTCGGCCTCGACCCAGCGGCGGTGCTTTACCGAGAGCACACTCAAAAGCAGTTCCTGGGTGTTCACGTGGAGCCCGGAGAACAGTTCCTGCTCAGAGACGAGGGTAAGGCCAAGGCAGGCCTTCAACACATCGTGAAGGTCCTTGCTGACCGTGACGGCCTGTTCCGCGGAAAGCCGAATGTCAGCGAGTGCGGCTCTCAGGACCAGCGTTTTAGACGATGTGCTATGGACGGCAGAGGACAGGTCCCCGTAGAGGCGGTTTAGATCGCTCATCATCGGTTTCGCCTTACCGTGGAAGCATTCCAACCACGCACAGTGATCTCGGAGCGTCTTGAGCTCTAAGTAATACTTCGAACGGCTGTGGAGCCACCTATATTCGACGGGATGATCCCGGAAATAATGATGGCGCCAGAAGTTTTCCAGAATGCTCCGCAGATAGAACCGAGCGCCCCGAGCGTCGCCGCCAATCAGCACATGGACGATATGGATAGCGTCCGATGAAATCTCTTGGAGAAATATCCTCTGATGCTCTTCAAGGGTCGCGGCGGCAGCCCGGGAAAGTTGAGTGAGGCAGGCCGCATATTTGTGAGCGGAAACGAAGAGAGCCTTTTGCTCTTCAGGTGCCTCAAGCCGCGACTTGTCCGCCGCCTCCCAATAATCCTTGAAATCCCGCTTTATCTGCTCTCTCGCAGACACGGCCGTCGAAGCACGGCCGGCTGGTGCGGCCGAAGCTTCTATCCCGACAGGAATAGCGGGATCGGCTGCCATTAGAGCGCCTTAATGAGAGATTTCCATTGCGATACAAAGCCGGCAGGCTTGCGTGATACGAATTTACCGAGCCTTTCCCGGAACTCCCTCTTTTCCGAATCGGACAGCGTCATGACATGCTTCATCACCCGCTGAACATACCGCTCTCGCGATTCTTTGTGCTTGGCCGCAACCGAAGCCGGAAGGAACGCGGATATTTCCTTAACACTCGGGAAGAGAGACTTGTCCTGAAGTAATGAAAACAGGGCCCGATCATTCCACGCGCCCGTTCGACCGGGAGCAGGCTCGGGCAGTAAATCTGGCAACTCAACTTCGAGCGGACCGAGCTCTGCCGAGTCGGCCGTGGTCCGACCCGGCGCCGCGCCATGGAGGCCTGTTAGAAGTTCAATCGCCCGTCCACCGATTTTGGCGTCGTCTGGTCGCAATGACTTCTTCATGCGTGCCAGTTCTTCGTCTGTAAACTCGGAGGCCAAGTCGTAGAGTCTAGCCAGGAGATAAAGATACCGTTGTCTCGGCGTCCCAGTGGTCATACGTATTCAGCCCTGTCTGTAAACTCTGCGCAAATCTTAGCAAGCGGCGCCCTTAGCAGGGCGCTCGTCTTGTGGAAACTTTGTAAGGGGCTATTGTCCTCCACCGCCTCCGCCACTCCGGTCGTCTGGATGATTTGTCCATCAAACACCTCGCCCGGGTATTCCCGACGAACCTGATCCATCGTCGTTCTCATCGCCTCGGTCTGACGGACCTGCGTGAACACTAGGCCTAACCTCGGGAGTTCTTGGCCGGATCTCTCCTCGTAGTCGAGCATAGCCTTGTCAAGGAGAGGCAGACCCAGAACAGAGAGCGGATCCGGCTTCACAGGCACAAGATAGGCATCGGACGCCAAGAAAGCGCTGTAACTAAACAACGACGCCGTGGGTGGGCAATCAATCAGGATATAGTCATACGCGGAGCGCACGCGCTCTAAGAAAACCCGGAGCCTATTTTCCGTTCCTCGCGGAGCCGCATCGAGCTTCATCAACTCCAACGTAGAGGGGAGAACATGCAGCTCAGAGCCGGAATGCTGAACGTGGATGATCGAAGTTACTGGTGTCGGCTTCTGGAAAGCTGCGGCTTGATTTCCGTGATGGAATCCAGCAGGCCCATTCGGCTGAAAAATGCTAAGAACAGTGTGCTTGTTCTTCACCCAGTCAAGGTAAATGTCGGCCTTCACCACCCATTGGGTGGCGTTGAACTGTGGATCAATATCCACCAGCAGGACCTTCTTGGTCTTTGCCAACTCCCAAGCCATCCCGATAGCGAGCGTGGTCTTTCCAACGCCGCCTTTCATATTGATCAGGGAAACGATCTTAGCGCTCACTCATACCTCCAAGCCGTAGCCGGATGTTAGCCGATACATCCGCGACTTTAGCGCGTGCGCTTACCGGTCCGGCCTAAGCAGGGCAGCCGCTGGTCGAGGTGCAGCGAGCAATCTCCGTTCCAGCTCTCTAATGAACTCCTCCCAGTCCGCCCCATAGACAGCAACCAGACGGCGACAGACCAACAGGTCCACTCCCCTCTGCCCCAGCTCGATCTCCGAAATCGTGGTCTGGCTCGTGCCGAGTTTTTCGGCTACTTCGTCCTGGCGCATTCCGGTCGCTAGGCGCAGTTCCCTAAGCAAGCCGCAGAGGACGGTTTGCTCGGTCTTGTGGACGCTGGTGAGTTTCGGAACAGGCTTCTTTGGCATGCGGACCTCGGCGGACCCCGCACGCTAGTCCCAGCGTGTGTTTACCCTAGTTTCAGGCATGCACCCGAAAAACGGGTGTAAGCTTCGTGACGCGCCGCTGATGGCGCTCTTAGGAACAGGGACCATGTTGGATTGGACGATCGGTGGCAGAAGCCGCCCGCTGGCTTGCACCTTGGTTTTGGCCATCGTCGGGGCGTTGGGGCCTTCTGCCCACGCCGCGACGCATTACCTGACCGTTATTAATGACGACGCCGTCCCGGCCACCTCCGTTGAGGCCGCGCCCACGGGAACCAACGACTACCGCCCATTGGACACGGCCGGATCGCTCCAGGGCGGCCGGGCAGGCCAAGTTATGGTCGCCTTCCCGGACGGCCAGTGCGTGTTCGATCTCCGGGTGACCTACCCCGATCGCGGCCCGCTGACCGTCACTCAGTGGAACATCTGCCGCCAGCCCACGCTGTATCTGGGCAAAGCCCGCCGCGCCGGTATCCGCCAAGCCGACCCGCACTAAGCCCCCTGACCTATCAAGGAGGAAAAGATGCCTTTTATCGCCGTTTTGGTGGTGGCCTGGGTGATGGTGACCGGGCTGCTTCTTGTCCTGGGCGCGCCTTTTACAGTCTCGGCCATCCTGGCGTTTGTGCCCGCCCTCATGACGGGCGGGTTTACCCGCCTGCGTTGGGGTCCCCAGCCTTTGAAAGAACGCCAGTTCGCTGCGAAGAACGAACCGCCACTGACGGCAACCTATGCCGCCGACCACATTGCCTTGGACATCACGACCCAGCGGCTTTGGCTGAAAGACCTGCGTGGCCGCACCTACATCCTTGATCGGGGCGAGATTGCGGCGTGGGAGCACACCTGGACCGATGTGGCCAATGGCTTCGGGAAGCGATCCAGGATCCGCAACGAAATCGCCATCCGAACCCGCCGGTTGGAAACCCCTGTGATCCAAGTGGCGTTTCGGCGCTACTCCGACGCCTTCAACGGCAACCGGAACTTCGAACAAGCGTCCGAGTGGCAGAACCGACTGACCATCTTCCTCAACGAGTAATGGACAGAATGCCGCAGGACGCGCGCCAAGGCGCTCTTGTGCCCGATCTGAAGGCCGACAATCCGACTTCGGCGGGACGGCGGATCATGACAAGGTGACGTGCCACGTCATCCGTGGAAGGGGCGCCGGTAAGCCACGAGAGTGGCTGGCGGTCGAGAGTATCCGGAACACGGCGGCGAGTAACCGGTAAAAATATGAGAAGGGTGACAGGGGGTTACTGGCTTTTCTGTATTAACACCTATAGACCCTACATACTCTCCCGGTCTCGTTTGCTGGTCAAAAAATGACCATTTCGAAGCGTGATAGGGGTGGCTCGGCATCGGCTCATCTACGTCACCCTCCCACAGCCGTCGAGGGAGTCAAGTCAGCGTAGGAAACTGCGTAAGTGCTTGCGGAGGCTCGAAACGTGACGCGCATCACGCGTTTTCGGCAGAAAACGCCAGCGGATGCGGTTGACGTTTTCGATGGTCGGCCTACAAAACGGCCCCCTTCTTCACATTGTTCGCCCATGCCCTCCGCCGGCCTTCCTCTATCACCCGCTCGTCCGCCGCTCTACCACCTCCATACGGGGCCAGACGGCGCGATCGATTTCTCGCCGACCTGCGCCGAGGGGCACGCCCTCGGCATGCAGATGCTGGAGCGCATGTGGGAGATGGACCGGATCCGGGACGCGTCGACCAGAGACGTGGCCGGACCTTCGGTGGCGGTATCCCTGCCCCGGGCCCCTCACGTCCCAATGCCGGCGCCGCCTCCGGCAACTCGGACTGTGGCAGAGCCCGGCCAGGTATCCCCGGCTGCGGAGCCCTCCGCGGTCGTGGTGGGGAAAACCCTGGGCGAACTGATTGACCTCCACCTGGCCAACCTACGACATGGGCCGAAGCGGGCGACGCCGGCCACGCGAGACCGGCAAGCCGCGCTCAAACTGCTGGTGGAAACCGTTGGGGACCGGCCGATTGCCGACCTGACGCCCGCCGATGCCATTGTGTTCGCGGACCTGATTGCCGCATGGCCGAAGCGGCGCCAGAACTATCCCCACCTCGCCGACCTGACCGCGCCGGAGGTGGCCGCCCGGGCCAAGGGCGCCAAACTGCCCGTCATCGGCCTGGGCACCCAACATAAGCACTTGATGCATGTGAACGCCCTGATGAACTGGGCGGTGAAACTAGGCGAGATCCCGACCAACCCATTTCATTACATCGACACGTCCCGCTATCGCAAGGACGAAAACGGCCGGATGCGCAAGAAAAAGGACGTGTTTTCGAAGGCAGACCTGGCGGCCATCTTCGACCCCGCTCACATGCGGAGCCACAACGCTCCACACAAATATTGGGCGCCGCTCATCGGTCATTTCACCGGGATGAGGGTCAACGAGATCGCGCAACTGTATCTGGACGATGTGGTGCGCAAGCCTTACCTGGACGAGGACGGCATCGAGCACCAGGTGCTCGTGTTCAACATCACGCCCGACGGGGAAGGCCAAAGCGTCAAAACCTCTTACGGCATCCGCGCCATCCCAGTGCCCCAGGTCCTTCTGGATCTGGGCTTTGAGCGCTACATCGAAGACGTCCGTGCCAGCGGCTCAAACCTCCTCTTCCCCGGGATTCCATGGGAGGAAGGTGGTCCCGGCCGGACCGTGAGCCAATGGTTCAATGGGGTTCATCTGCGGGAAGTGTGCGGCATCAAAAACCCACGCAAGACCCTCCACTGCCTGCGCCATAACTTGACCACCCTGATGGAGCGCCGGAAGGTGCCGGACAGCATCATCTGCGCGGTCAATGGCCACTCGCCAGGGGAGGGCGTGGACAAGAAAACCTACGTGGCGGATGCCACGGTGTTGGAGTGCCAGCAGGTGCTAGAGGCACTGCCGTTCCCTACCCTGCCACTGGAGCCCTATGCGTCAGGACGGTTCGACCGATACCTGGCGAGGGCGGCGGCCGAACGGGACCGGGAGGAACGGGCAAAGGCCGAGGGCGGAGAGTTCAAACGAAGGATGGGGCCACGGTATAGCAGCTCCCTGCCCTAATCCTCGTATCTCACACCACGAGACTCATCCAAGGCAGACTGTGACCTGACATGGCTCAGGGGTTGGGTCATTTGGGGATTAATGCCGTGATTAAGCTCGATGGATTTGACAAGTTGACCCGTGAACTCCGCCAGTTTGAGGCAGCGATGGCTTCTTTGGACGGCGAGCTGGCTACCGTGAAACTCGACCCCGAAGATCCTGGAAGCATTGAGCGCGCGATCATGGAGGTCGAGTCGTTGATCAACAGCAAGCTCGCCGATTACCCTGGCAACGCCATGATTGCGAACATGGGCGATCAGATTAAGGACAACCTTAGGCAGCAGATCGTTGAGAAAGCAGCGCAACTGCGTGCCGCCAACAATGGTGACGCATGAGCGGCACGGTCAGTGTTTTTAAAGAGATCAACAACGCCGTTCTTGACCTCCAGTCCTCTGATTTTCAGTCCTACGAACGACCTCTTCGCCGCCTCGCAAAAGCGCTCGACAGCCCCGCCCTAGCGGAAGTCAATGCGGTGATTTCGCAAGGCATAGATGTGGACGCTCTTCTAAAAAAGGGAGCCGAGACGGGTGGCGGGATGATCGGCAGTAGCAAGCTGGACTGGCCCGACGATCAGCGCGAATATCTTGGTTGCGTGCGGGAACTCCTACGCCGGTTTGCTGAAAATCCGGAGTTTGCCCTGAACTTCGGCTACGAATATTTCCACGCTGGAAACAAGATCATTTCTGGGCTTCATTCGATGGTTCGCCAGATGGTCATTCCCTTCGTGCGCGATTACGAGGCCTTTGCTTTATCGCTCGGACAGGAGCTAAAACCTGTGGTGCCCAATCACTCTAAACGCGTTTTCATCGTGCATGGCCACGACGAAGGCCCGCGTGAGGCGGTGGCGAGATTTCTGACCAACGCGGGGCTCGAACCGCTGATCTTATTTGAGCAGGCCAGTGGCGGAAAAACGGTCATCGAAAAGATTGAAGCACACAAGGATGTCGGCTTCGCAGTGGTGTTGATGACACCCGACGACGAGGGCGGTGTCAAAGGCAGTGGAAAGCTTGAGCCGCGTGCTCGCCAAAATGTTTTGTTGGAGCTCGGATTCTTCATGGGGCATTTGGGGCGCTCGCGTGTGTTTGCACTGGTAAAAGAAGGGGTCGAAACGCCCAGCGATTTTGCCGGGGTGGTATGGGGTCTCTACGATGCCAACCACGCTTGGAAGCAAATCCTGGCACGAGAACTGGATGAGGCCGGTTACCATTTTGACTGGAAGAAAGCGGTTGGATGAGAGAGGAATGCTCCTCCGTTATCGCTTCAGGGCCGTGGCCGCATAGTTGGCGGCCGGTAGGTTAGCCGCTCTTCTATGACCGGACCCACCACGACATTTCGTCGTTCTCGCACACTGATGTCGGGCGTAACCTCTACCCGTTCCTCCGGCGTCATCGCGGCCAAAAGAGGCGCCATCAGGTCCGCGCCCAGCACGGTGAATGCATCGGATGCCGCCCGGATGCGGCGGCGCGTGCGATTGGCCCGCTGCTCAAGATTCTTCTCGCCGGCACGCAAGCCGCTGACCGTCGACCGCTGGGCTTCAATGATCGTTTTGATCTGATCCACCGCCCGGCGGTGAAAGGTGATGTCGTGGTCCAGATCGGCCCAGGCTTTGGGCTTGCGCCCGGCTAGCTTGGCGGCGCGCACGCGGACCGGGTGGGCCTTGACCCAGTCGTCCGCCCGGGTGATCGCGGCGGCACGGTGGCGGCGTGCCTCGTCCAACTCAAATTCGGCTTCCGCCTTGGCAGACCGTGCGCGCCGGACACGCCCCTCTGCCTCGGTCAGGCGCTCCGCTAGCCCCCGGAGCAATGCCAGCGCCCGCTGGAGCGTCCGCACCAGGCGACGCAGTCTGCCCATGCGCTCCGCCTCATCCGGCGTTGCTGGCCGTGGCGCCAGCGCTTGAAACCGTTCGAGCAAAGGAGCACCTGGGGCCAAGCCGGCCAGCACCTCGGCCGGGTCCTGCTCTGGGACCGTCTCCGCCTCGAACACGGCGCTGGAAGGCTCTTTTTCGTCCTGCTTCGGATCGCGCTCCGGCTCTGCTCCATTCCACGCCGACCGCTCTCGGGCCACGTCCGCCCTGGCCGCACTGTGCTGGACCTCGATGGCCTCGGCATGGGCGATCTCGTAAGCCCGGCTGGCGACCACGATGTCACGAACGGCGTCGCCCTTCCGCGTGAAGAAACCCTTCCTCTCCAACGCTACGGCGCCGGCGCCGATCGTCGGCTGCGGGAATAGGTCCAATCCCATGCGCTCGTAACTGCGATGGTCATAGCGCGCATTTAGGCCAGCATCCGCGGCCGCCTCGGTCGCCAGTTCAGCCCAGACCCGGTTGAAGGTCTCTACCATTCCTCTCCCGAGGGCTTTGCTTGCCAGCATGGGGTGGCGAGCACCGAAAGCAACGACGGTCTCGCTCGTATCTTCACCGTCCCCGGTCGCCTGAATGACCAGGGGTCGCGAGGGGAAATACAAATGTGCGTGGTAGCCCTGGCGGTCGGGTGGCTTCACATCGCCCAGCGCGTCGGTGTCGGCATCGCGGTGTAGCCCCACAGATACGGGGGTGCCCAGTTCGCCCATGATGAAACGGGCTAACCGTTCGGCGAGTTCGCCGGCCCTCTTATCATCAAGGCCCAGGGGCACAGGGATGCGGTAATCCCTCGCGACCTGGCTGTCCTTCCGCTTTTCGGACGCCTCGACCCTATTCCACAACTCGCCAGGGTCCGTAGCCCAGTCCGGGGCGCCGACCGGAGCGACGGTGAGGGCCATAACGACTTCCTCACCTAGCGCCCGCTTCCGGTAGTCGTGCCAGACCTGCAGGCGTTCGTCCCAGAGCCGCAGGCCCAGCCTGTAGGCGATGCCGGCAACGGCGCTATGGCCTTTCGACCGGCTATGGATCTCTAAGTGAGGGCGAGCGTGGCGCAGCACCATGTAACAGTCCCCTTGTCCGCCGTCTGATGCGGCGTGTTGGTCGCGGCCTTATGACCGTCTATGGCTGGCGCAGCCGTGGCCGACCACGCCGCCCCCATGGGAAGACATCAAAGCAGACGGAGGGAGCGTGTCAAGTGTCCTTGACACAAAGGAGGGAGCCTAACTGCGGAATGGCTGACCAGCCGATGAGAGAAGGCCGCGCACGGGGCGCGGCCTGGGCCTGCTCTGGACTTTCAGCAGTTGCTTGTGACTTTGGCTTTGAGCGGCGTGTTGGGACAACACATAGACGCGCTCTTGCTTTTAAATGTTTCCGGTAGGGCAGTTGACACCTTAGCGGTTCGGCCTAAGGTGCAGCTGCCCGACGTCGAGTAGGAATAGGCAACTCGCTAGAGCCTTGCAAAGCCCACAAAAATTTACGGGATCACCGGAAATGAAAACTTCATTTCAAGCCGACGACGACTTCCGTTGGGTTGCCCTATCATTCAAAGTCGCTATCTGCCTCGTTATGACCTCAACGATTACCGCGATCTTGGTTCACTCATTAACGTCATAACCACAGCGCGGTTTTTCGATACAAGAAAAATACCGGAAGCAGGAAAACAGAGATGACAAGAAGGATGATGTATAAGCGTTTCTCCCGACGTTGCTGACGAGAGAGCTGCGCGCCGAACCGGAAGAACGCTCTGTTTTTTACGATAACTAGGATTGATAGCAAAAGGGAGATCAAGCTGATCGAAAAAACGAAAATCGCCCAGCCCACGGAAGTTCCCGGAATCATCGTCTTGAGGTCGTCCATCTTGAAGATCAAGAAGCAGACGAAACCCAACAGGACCATGAACGACGCCGAAAGAAAATAAAACGACTCATCGCGGCGCCAGTAGAGGCCAAGTCCCGCTGTGGATGCAGCCAATCCTGGCAAGACATACGAAGCAAACTCAAAAAAACTCGGCAAACTTCCGTGACCGACTAACACCACCGTTAAATACGTGCTCAGGACAACCAGGAAAAGAGAGCCTAGGATCGCTATCGAAATAAACTTGCCTTCATGACTCTCGCCATCCGCTGATGTCCACTTCAACCGGTCAGATGCCACTATTCCTAGGCGTCGATTCAAATCCTTGAGCTCTGTTCGAAGAGCACAAAATGAGACTTCGCGGTAAATAAGGTAGCCAATCAATAGGGCGATCAACAAGCTGTCCATGCTGAGTAACTCGTCTGGAGGCAACCAATGATGTCTGGATTGCCGTGCTGATGCTACTCTGCCCGGGTATCGTTTTGGGTATCGAAATCTGACCCATGCGTCGAGAAGATCTCAGTTGAGATCAAAGAGTTGATGGAGAGCCCGAGAGGGTTCCCGCCACCTCCACCAAGTCCAGAAAAAACCCCTTGTCATGCAAGGGGTTTTTTCTTGCCCGCGTCATTCCCGTGGGCGCCAATCTGGGTATCGAATGCCTAGCCATACGTCGTCAGACGGCCAGCCGGGTGGTTCGCCCGCCATCGCGCCCCACTCCGTTTCAGCCGTCCCCCGGATGCCGCAACCTATTGCTGAGCCTGCGCAGTGAACGCGGGGACGCCGCACGATTCATGGCCGCATGACTCGGGTTTGTTCTCTCACGACTCCTTCGAGTGGACGCGACACCACCACGCCCCCCAGCTCGAGGCCGCGCTGATGCGGAGCGGTGAGTTCGGCCATCGGACGGGGCATCAATCTGTCCATCTGCCGTCGTGGATGCCGCTCGCAGATGCAATGAGCCGGCACAGCGAAACTAGTCATTCCTCATGATATGTTCTGCGCACTGTCGCCCGGCTCACCGAGTTCGCAGTCCGTGAGACGCGGGACAATTTCAATGACGAGTGCCTGCCAGCAGGCGAGCCAATAGAATGGAGCACGATCAAATGGGATTTCTCGGACAGGATGAAGGCGCACTACACATCAGAGCCATGAGCCTCCATGTGGTCGGCGTACCCATCGACGAGTTTGTCCCGGAGGATGCGTTTGACGACATATCCGAAGAGGCGTTCTTTCTCAAGCGAATCGTCGAGAACGACGCAGACGCCATCTTTTCGTTCGTCGAGGGTAGTACGACGCGATCGCTTATCGAGCGGATCGCATCCAACGCACTTCCGTTTAAGAAAGGGGCGCAGGACCTTGCGCGGAATTTCAACTCGGGCCACGTTGCAACGAGCAGGGACGGTGCGTTTTTTGTCATCGAGCTGCACGGCGACGATGGTGCGCGGTTTTTCTGCCTCATCAAGTATGACTATAGCGAAGCCGTCGTACGTCGCAACATCAAGGGCAAGAGCCAGCTGAGGAAACTCGTCCAGGCATTTGTCACCGACAAGAAAGCGGTCCAGAAAATCTGCCTGGTCAAAATCACCGATGGTGTTGCCAGTGACGAGGTCGCCGCACGCGACCGGATGAGAACCGCGCCGGAGCTCAGTGACTATTTTTACAAGTTCCTCGGTGTCAAGCGCGAACGCGATGATGCGGAGCTTACCAAGGCCGTGCTCAACGTGGCGCGATTAGTCCTCCAGGAGCAAAAGGCCCACCTAGGCGACCGTTCCGTGGCAGTCGCGTTGAACGAGTTTGGAAACGCGCTGCGCTTGCGCCCGAATGTCGATGTCGATGTAGTCAGGGAGGTCATCCTTGGCGTACTCGGCAACCCGGAGGACGAAAAGCTACATTCGGCGGTCGAGCGATCGGTCGAGCGAAAGTTCGAGTCTGGAAAGCTCCATGGCCTCGGCTTCAAGCCCGACCCGTTGGCCTTCAAGACGGCCAAGTCCGTGAAGCTCGAGACTCCCGAGGGCGTGGTTGTGCGCTACAGCCAGCGCGCGGGAGAGAATCTGGTGACGCGAGTGAAGAAAGCCGGCGGCGGGGAGACGATCATTATCGAAACAGACGGAACGGTCCAGGAGACCGTCACCAAGGTCGAATGAGCCATGACTGCCGATGCACTCGCCTTGCTTGTCAACGACATCCATCTGCAGGGCGGGTGTCTGGTGCGTGAAGGCTGGCAGACTGTTTTGATCTCGAGTTTGTCCGCAGCTCTGGCAACGCAAATGGCGGGACTTGCCGATGCGGCCGGTCTTTCCCCGGTCATTCTCGATGAGGCGAACCACGACGTAGACCTCGCCGATGTCGACGACATCGGCGGACCATATCGTCTGAGCCTCACAAAACCGGCGCCGGACGGAATCCCACAATTGTTGACCTTGAAGGGCTTCGACGACCTTCTCGCCGACATCGGCGAGCGCGCCATCATCCATGTTGCGGCGCTGGCCGCCCCGTTCGAAACCCTCGCGACTGTCTTCGTTCCTTGGGATGCGGACGCCCAAGCGGCTCCACCCCTCCCCTCCCCAAAGAGTCCGCGAAACCTAGTCCGCGAGTACAGCGATGTGCGCCTAGCGCCAGCCACCATCGGCCTGTGGCTGCTTCGCCAACCGATGTGGCTGGAACGTGACCCGGTCTTCCGACGCTGGGCAACATTGGCGACACGGCAGTGCTTGCTTGCTATTGGCAATGAGCTGCAGGACAGCCCGCTTTCCATAGTTTTCAAAGGTCCACCCCGGGGGGTGATGCTGGCCCCTGACGTCAACGCGAATGTTGACGAGACACTTTTTACGGCCGTGCAGGCGAGCGCCCAGTGGGTCTATGAAGCCCCGACTGAGACGGAGATGCGGCACCCATTGCTATCGGCCGAGATCGCCCGCTTCTCGTCGGTCGATGGCAAGCTTCAAGCCGATCCGGCCATCTTCCGGCCCGCACTCGACGGCGCGAGGCTTGCCTATGATCTTGGCCTTTCGAAGCTCAGCAGCGACACCCTCAAGATGCTTACCGATCTCCGCAAGAGCGTGCTCGACGAGGCGACAAAGGTGTCGGACAGTTCGCGTCAGCTTGTCGCGTCAGTCGCGACTACCCTGTCTGTGGGCGTAGGACTTGTCGCTGCCAAAATAGGCGCAAATGCCGACGGCCGGATAGTAGGCGTGGTTGCCGTCATTGCCACCGTGTATGTCTTCTCCATCGTGTGGGCAGGCTTTCGCGCCCTCGATTTGCAAGACAACATCCGTGACCAATGGAAATCACGCACCTATGGGTTCATTTCGCAGGAGAGCTACGACGACCTTGTCGAGTATCCTGCAAAGAAAGCCGCGGCCGCTTACCGCTCTGTTGCACGCATATGCCTGTATCTGGCGACGGCGATGATCGGTGTTATTGTCTGGTCGATAGCGACATTTCCCTGAAAACTTAGCAGCCGCCTCCGAGACACACGGGGCGCGCACGCTAGAACGAATCTGTCCCTGAATCTCCACTGCAGCGTCGCCCATACCTTTGGAACGAACGGACGCGCGGGCTTGTCCTGTCGTAACTTGTTCGCTTGATTGACGCGGACTCGATCAATGACTTCAAGACCGTTGTCTCGTGCCGTGCTCTGCTCCTTGTTGACCCCAGATCACGAGACGCAACGACAACGGCCTCGTGACCTTTCTCAATGCGCTCAATGTGATTTAGGACGTTTTTCGCGAGAATTCCCAACGAATAGTCGTAGAACGCGGTACGCTTTGCTCGCTCATCCGGCCAGGGGTAGCTTCCCAACACCTCCTTTAACCCTGGAATCTTCCACGGTCCCGACAAGGACGTTCCGAGTGCCTGCTCAAGGAGGAGAAACTGACCGGGCATGCTCAAGATAGAGCGCACGCCCGCTTCATTGTTTACTTCGTGAGGAATCTTTTCCGGGTCTTTCGATATGCGCTGAGTAATGCGCTTGTCGTAGGTCCGGTAGAGCTCGGACGCGGGCGTGTCTCCGGTCATCGCGCCCTTGATTTCCTGCGCGTGCGTCAGCGCAGCCTGCACCACGGCAAGATGACCAGCCCGCAGTGCATCCGTGGCCGCGCGCTGGGCCTCCCGCACGGAGATAAGACCCGCTTCGCTCTGCCGTGCCCCGACTAAATAAGCGGTGTAGATAGCAAGGCAGGAACCGACAGCCTGCACCCACGATGCAAGCGTTTGGCTACTCGCGGCCGGAAGGTGATAGGCGTGGATCGCGAACACCAGCGACGCAGCGATCAGCAAAACGAACGAGGCAATGCGCATAATGCTGTATGTCGGGATTTTATTGGAACCATTTTCATCAATTCTTATACTTACCTCGTGCTCTATCGCTGGGCGTGCCGCAGTGCTCGGTTTCTCGCAGCCTTGCGAGCACCTTTGGTCGTGGCAGCGTCAAAAGTCCGAGACGAGTCTTTCAACCGTGTCGGCGAGCGCAACGATGTGGTTCATCAGCACCTCAACTTCTTCAACGCCGACGACGAGGGGGCGCCCTTCCATGTCCCGCCCGTTGCGGTGGACCATGTGGTTTCGGGCTTGCACGGCGCGATGAAGCGCATCCTTTGTTGCCGTGTCTGGCCAGATAGACTGCCCCAAGGCGCAGGTGTACAGCCGGTTCACTCGAGCAAGGTTGTGGTAGATGACTTTCTGAAGAAAGCCGCGGACGTGGTCTAGGACCAACGTGACGCTGCCTAACACGTCATCGAGTGAGACTGTTACCGACCTAAGCTCTTGGTCGGTCTGCACCAAGCGTCGGAGCGAATCTGCATGCTCCGAAACGTGCTTGATCAGCGTGTCGCAGAGGAATGCCTCAAGCACACTGAAGAGCTGCGAAAAGAGCATCTGGAGCAGCATGGCTCGCGTGTCGGCATCGCTCTCGCGCGCCGCAACCGCACACATCTGACGCACACGCCCGATAGAGGCATCGAAGACCCCCCATGGGCTTTCGGGCACATTATCGTTGAGCCAGTCGTCGTCTGGTGGCCAAAACATCGGGTCACCTGCATCAACCACAACATCCGGGTGCTTGTCGAGCGTGACGGTCACTTCGTTGCCGGAGACATCGACATGGCAGTCAAACACCGCAGCGCAGGCGCTGCAGGCAACGTCGCTATCGCCCTCGAAGGCCATGTCCGAGAGCGACTCCATGGCGCCCCAATCCGGCTCCGGCACAGGAACAAAGCCGCTCGTTGCGGCGCCGCAAGCCGGACACATAAAATCGGTAAGACTGACAAACTCCTGCATCAACTCACTCTGCAAGTGAAAAATCATGGAGGTACCGTCGCTGGCACCAAATTATTACTGCGGAGAGCGAGAACTAACCGAGCACTTCGCACGCACTGTAAAACGTGCCTGTCGCCTCATAAATCTGCATGTCCTCATCGCTCGCCATGTCGCGCACCGCAGGTGCCTGACTTTTGTAGGTCTTCGGCAGCACCCAGAAATCGAAGTGGGCGGTACCACCGATGAAGCGACCCGACGCTCCGCCGAGGCTCGATGCCATTGCATGAAAACCATCGACACGGCCTTGGTCAAAGAGAAGGTGGTCTGCTGCGTCTTCATCGTCGGGCAAGTCCGCAACGTATTCCTTATGTGCTGCCTCGACGTCATCAGGAGGATTGGACATAAGATTGCCGAGAGAATGTAGCGAGCGGGCCTGGACAGTGACGATGCGCCGACACTCGGTCATGAGGTCTCCTTCAGATAACGTGTTAGTCGCTACTTGGGACACTGAGGTGGGCGGAATGATGAGGGGCCGCGACAATGACCTCAGACCCTACTATGCCCAATTCCGTTTGCGTGTCAGGCTCGAGAGTGATTGTCGCTGGGTAAATCAGCGACAATTCTTCGCCAGCTTCACCGCAGGATACCGCTCGATCTGCGCATCCGACTCGACATGCATCACGATCATCGCCCCGCTCTTGTCGTCGAAGTCGCTCACGACGGCAACGGCTGATGTCCTCGTGCCGTCGACCACCGAAATCTGCTTGCCTCGCTTGATCGCCTCGACGGAGCTCTTGGGGTAATCCTGATTCAGCGCCTTGAGCAGACAGAGCGAATACTCATCCATCGACTTCTTCGTATAGAACGTCGTTGTCGGAGACGTGGGTGTAACCGGCTTCTCATTCGTCGCACCGGCGGCGAACGGCGCGAGGGCCAGGCCGAGGATCAGGAGGCTGCGCATGGCGATTCCTTCTTTGTCGGGGGGATCGGCCGATCGTACGGGTGCCTCGCCGGGATTTCTGTAGGCGTTCGCCTACATGGCGCCCCTATGCCCCGGGCAGGCCCCGCTGCCCGGCCACCCGGCATAGTTCCACCGGCGGATTCCGTCTCAACAGGCGCCGGCCTAGTCTCGATCCATGGCTACCGTCGACACCGAAACCGTTCTCAACCGCGCCCGGCTCGCGCTCGATGCGAGCGACGTGGGTACGGCCATTCTCGAGGGGGACATGGACGAGGCGCGATTCCGCGCGCACCTGATGCGGAGTCAGGCGCTGGAGCTGGGGCTCGACGATGTCGCCCATGCCGCCTTGCTGGTCATCGTGCTGCTGCCGCCGACTGCGCGGCTGCCGTGTCGGGGCATCGGGCGGGCCCTGCTGCGCCTGTGCAATTCGCTGGCGGTGCATTGATGCGGCGCCCTGACGTCTCCGGTGTCATCGCCGCTCGCGGCAGGTGTTCCGGTGGCCCGGCTTGACCCCGCCCTGCAGCCACGATTCGCGCGCATGCGGGGTGAGGCGCAGGCGCTGAGCCGGGCCGCGCTGGCCCAGGATTACGACGAAGCCCGGTTCCGGGTGCACTGCATCCGGGTGCTGGCGGCGGACGGTGGCTGCATGGGCATCTGGCGCGCCGCGCTCGAGCTCTCGCGCTACCTCGGGCCGCTGGGCACGTCGCCGAACGCCGGCTATCGGAGTGCCTTCGCCTATCTGGCGAATCGCCTCGCCTCGGGACGGCCCTGACCGATCCAAGCGACATCCTTGCGGAATGGGGATAATCGGTGCCCTGATCCCCGGCGCATCCGCAAGGAACCCCATGAACATCACGATCAACCCCACCGTCGAAGTCGGCAATACCCTGCCCTTCGTGCTCTTCGGCGGCATCAACGTGCTGGAAGACCTCGACTCGACGCTCCGCGCCGCGGCGCATTACGTCGCGGTCACCGGCAAGCTGGGTATCCCGCTCGTCTTCAAGGCCAGCTTCGACAAGGCCAATCGCTCGTCCATCCATTCCTTCCGCGGCGTGGGTCTGGAGGAAGGCCTGCGTATCTTCGAGGCGGTGAAGCGCGAGTTCGGGGTGGCGCTGATCACCGACGTCCACGAGATCGCCCAGGCCGCTCCCGTGGCCGAGGTCGTGGACGTGCTGCAGATTCCGGCGTTCCTCGCCCGCCAGACCGATCTGGTGGTCGCCGTCGCGAAGACGGGCCGCGTGGTCAACGTGAAGAAGCCGCAGTTCATGAGCCCGGGGCAGACGCGTCTGGTCACGGGCAAGATCCGCGAGAGCGGCAACGAGAAGATCATCCTCTGCGAGCGCGGCGCGCAGTTCGGCTACGACAACCTCGTGGTCGACATGCTCGGCTTCCGCGAGATGATCGAAGGCAGCGGCGGCTGCCCGGTGATTTTCGACGCCACGCACAGCCTGCAGCGTCGCGAGTCCACCAGCGACGCCAGCGGCGGCCGCCGCCGTCAGGTCGCCGAACTGGCGCGTGCCGGTCTGGCCGTGGGCATCGCGGGCCTGTTCCTCGAATCGCACGAAGACCCGGACCACGCCCGCTGCGATGGTCCGAGCGCCCTCCCGCTGCACCAGCTCGAACCGTTCCTGCGCCAGATGAAAGCCATCGACGATCTGGTCAAGAGCTTCCCGGCGCTCGACATCCGCTAAGTGCCTCAAGGGTGGGGATCGTTGCCGGTCCCTGCCCCACGTCCCGCACGGGGGCGTCGCCCGATCGGGTGCCGGCGAGGCGGACGACTGCTATCGTTGCCGGCGGTGGCCGCGCTTCCGATGGCGCGAGACGCCCTCGCCCCTATGAGGTCTTCATGGCAGTCGCATCACCGTTCGCTCGCTCCGTCGCGCTCCTTGGCGCCGGCTTTCTCGCCGCGTGCGCCGCATCGCCGCCTCCGCGAGCCGATACGCCGCCTCCGGCGAAGGACGGCGCGGTCAGTGTCGACCTGATTCCCACGAGCGCCAGCGGGCAATACAAACTGAAGACCAGCGAGCACGCGTTCGGCGCGCAGCCGATCGAACGGCCGCCACCGGCGTACCCGGCGGCCCTGATCGCCGCCGGCCTGCCGCCGGTCGTCGTGCGGGTCAAGGCGATCATCGGCGAGAACGGTACGGTGACGGACGTGCGCAGCCTCGACGCGACGACCGATCCGCGGCACGCGGCGTTCGTCGCCGCGTGCCGCGATGCCGTCGCGCGCTGGACCTATTCGCCGATGGTGGTCGTCGAGGAATTCGACGACGGCAAGGGCAACATCAGCCAGGTCCGAACGCCGAAGGCGTTCAGTCAGGACTACGCGTTCCGCTTCGAGCTCGTGGAAGGCAAGCCGACGGTGAGCGCGGGGGAGTGACCGCCTGCGTCAACCGACGGGAATCGGGTTGTCCACGAGCGCCTGGTTGAACGTGGCGATCAGGGCGTACTCGTTGGAGCCGGGGTTGTCGCGCAACGGCTGGATCGCGTCGACGTAGATCTCCTGCTTGTCCGTCGCCAGCTGCGCCATGGTGTCGGCGACGTACGCCTCAAGCGGCATCGCGCGCGGATCGTCGCTCTTGTAGATGAGGTCGGTGTTCACCCACGGCGGTGCGATCTCGAGCACCTTGACCGACGTGTCGCGCAGGGCGAATCGCTGTGTCTGGGTATACGAGTGCAGTGCGGCCTTCGTCGCCGAGTAGACGGCGTTCGCCGCGAGCGGCATGAACGCCACGACCGACGTGTTGTGGATCACGTAGGACGACGGCTGGCTCTTCAGCAGGTCCATCAGCGCGGACGTCATGCGGATGGGTCCGAAGAGATTCGTCGCGACCGTCTGCTGCATCGTGGCGTCGTCGATGACACCCGCCGGATCGTCGAACGGCATGATGCCGGCGTTGTTGATCAGCACGTTGAGCGACGGATGATGGCGCGTCAGCCATGCGGCGGCGTGCGCGATGCTGGACGGATCCGTCATGTCGAGCTCGATCGCTTCCATGCCCGGATTGGCGGCGGTCACCTCGTCCAGCAGCGCCTTGCGCCGGCCGCTGACGATGACCTTGTTACCGCGCGCATGCAGCGCTTCGGCAAGACCGCGACCGATGCCCGACGTGGCACCCGTGATGAAGATCGTGTTTCCGGTGAGTTGCATGATGTGTCCTTCAGAAGAGACGCGCCACGATGGCGTCGCTGGGTCCCGTTGTGCGGACGGGCCACGCCTGTTCAAAGGACGAAAAAACCGCAATTCCGGACACGCGGGGCGATGAACCGACCCGCTCAGTGCCCCAGGTCGGTACGCGGCGTGGCGCGTGCTTCGCGCCGGAGATCGGAGGGCGCGAGGCCCGTCGCCTTCACGAACGCGCGCCGCATGCGTTCGGCGTCGCCGAAGCCCGTGTCGCGTGCGATGACGTCGAACGCGATGCTGCCCTGCTCCACCAGCATGCGTGCCTGTTCGAGACGAAGCTGCGCCACGGCCTGCGCCGGTGTACGTCCCGTTTCGGCGCGAAACGCGCGCGAGAACTGCCGGGGACTGACGCATGCCACCGCGGCCAGTTCATCGATGCTCAGTGGATTGCGCAGGTTACGCCGCGCGTGGGCGAGCGCGGCCTGGATACGATCGCTGCGCGCGTCGAGTTCGAGCATCGCGGAATGCTGCGACTGGCCACCGGCGCGCCGGTGGTTGAGTACCATGCCTTTGGCGATCATGGCGGCAAGCTCCCGGCCGTGGTCCTCTTCGACGAGGCCGAGCGCCAGATCGATGCCCGCCGACATGCCGGCCGAGGACCAGATGCGTCCGCTCCGCACGAAGATCTTGTTCATGTCGACGTCGCAGCGCGGATAGCGCTGCCGCAGGCGGTCGCCGAAATTCCAGTGCGTGGTCGCCTTGCGACCATCGAGCAGGCCAGCGTCGCCGAGCACGAAACTGCCCAGGCAGATCGACGCGACGCGACGCGTGCGCGAGGCCGTATCGACGAGGAACGACGACACCGCCGGCTCGTGCGGCGGCACCTCCATGCCGACCCCGATCAGCAGCGTATCGAAGCCGTCGTCCACCAGCGGCGCGCACGACACGGCCTGGCCGAACGATCCCCGTACCGAGCCACCGCCCTTCCCCAGCACCTCGAGGTCGTAGAGCCGGGAACCCGCTTCCTTGTTGGCGACTTCGAACACGGATAACGCGGCAAAGCACAGCACCTGAAAATCGGGATAGATGATCATGCCGACGCGCCGCATTGCCGATGCCCTCGAAAGTGGAAGGCGCCAGCCTACCACCGACCCGCCAAGCACCGGCCGAGCCAAGCGGCGCGTGTTTTGTCCAAGGCTGTCGTGGCTTGTCCGTTTTTACGGTCTTTTTCGTCCGCCGGAACGGGCGACGCGTGGATAGCCTCTTCACATGACGAAACATTCCGGGCACCACCATGTACGCAACCACAGGCTTACCGTCTGACAGCACGACCGGGCTGGGCATCCAGATCGACAAGGCACGCCGCCGCGCGACCTTCGCCCGGGGCGATTCCGTGCGCCGTGTGCTTGCGTCGCTGCGCGCGAGGCGCACTCTGGTCACCTTGCCGTATGTCGAGGCACCCGGACTGGTGCCGCTGCTCATTGCCTACGCGACGGGCGACGAGCCCGAACTAGGCATTTTCCTCGCGCCGACCAGCGGGCGCATCGTCGACGACTCGGTCACCACGCACCTTTGTGGCGTCATCGCGCGCCTCGCGCTCGAGCGCGGCGCCTCGGAGGTCGTGCTCGTCGAAGCCGCGCTGGCGTTGCGCGCGGCATACGGTGACATGCCCCATCCGGGCCCGCTCCGCCGATCGGGTGGCGGACTCGCGGCCTGGCAGGACGAGCGCGTGCGCAGCTACATCGATGACCAGCTCGAGCACCCGATCACCACCGCCGACGTGGCGGCGCTGTGCAATCTCTCGTCGAGCCAGTTCACGCGCGCCTTCCGTGAAACGCATGGCCTTCCGCCCCGGCAGTGGATCATCCGCCGGCGCGTACAGCGTGCGCAGTCGCTTCTGGCCGTCGCCGGCCTCAGCCTCTGCGATATCGCGCTTGCCTGTGGCTTCGGCGAACAGACGCACTTCACCCGGAGCTTCACGCGGCTGATGGGGCAATCCCCCGGCGCGTGGCGCCGGAGGCTGTTGCTTGCCGACGGCTAGAACCCTTCCAGCACGAGCTTGCCCCTGGCGCGGTGGCTTTCGAGCAACGCATGGGCCTTGCGCAGGTTGGCGGCGTCGATGGTGCCGAGGTGCTCGCCGAGCGTGGTCTTCAGCACGCCGGTATCGATCAGCGTCGCGACGCGGGCGAGCAGATCGTGCTGCTTGCTCATGTCCTCGGTGCGATACATGGAACGGGTGAACATGAACTCCCAGTGCAGGGAAATCGACTTCCGCTTCAGCGGCAACGCGTCGAGCGTCGCGGGGTCGTCGATCAGGGCGAACTGTCCCTGCGGCTTCAGCACCTCCACGATCTGCGCGTAATACTGCTCGGTATGCGTGAGGCTGATGACGTGGTCGACCGCCGGAAAGCCCAGGCCGGCGAGCTGCGGCTGAAGGGGCCGGGTGTGGTCCACGACGTGGTGCGCACCGAGGTCACGCACCCATGCTTCCGTTTCCGGCCGGGACGCCGTGCCGATGACGGTGAGACCGGTGAGCCGTGCCGCCAGCTGGACGAGGATCGACCCGACGCCGCCACCCGCGCCGATCACGAGAAGGCTCTCGCCGCGGCCCCCGCTCTCGCCGACGCGCAGGCGGTCGAAGAGGAGCTCCCACGCCGTGATGGCGGTCAGCGGCAATGCCGCGGCCTCGGCCGCGGTGATCGACGTCGGCGCCAGCGACGCGATGCGCTCGTCGACCAGCGTGTATTCCGCATAGGTGCCGGGACGGGTAATGTCGCCCGAGAACCACACCACGTCGCCCTTGCGGAAACGCGTCACGCCCACGCCCGCCTGCTCGACCGTGGCGACGCCGTCCCAGCCGAGGATGCGGGGGCCGGCCGGCTGCACGCCGGCGCGGAGCTTGGTATCGACCGGATTGACGGCGATCGCCGCGATCCGCACGAGCAGGTCGGTGTCGCCGGGTTCCGGCGTGGGAACATCGATCTCACGCAGCGAAGCGGGGTCGGTCGCGGGAATGCCGGCCTTGTCGTACACGATGGCTTTCATGGTTCGTCGCTCTTTGACTTGGTTTGCCCAGACAGCATGCTGCACGTACCGTCACCGTACCGCCAATGACACAGACCACCTTTTTTCGGACACCTCGCAGGTAAACGTGATGCACAGAGTCGGATACTTCCTGCCCGAAGGCTTCCAGGTCATGGCGATGGGAACGCAGTCGGTCTTCGAGGTGGCCAACCTCGTCACCCGGGAGCCCGTCTACCAGGTGACGGATTACTCGATCGCGGGCGGCAAGGTGCGGTCGTCGCTCGGTACCGGGGTCTACACGGAGGCGGCGAACGATGCGATGGCCGCCGATACCTGGATGATCTGCGGCGTGGTCAGTCCGCTGGATTGGGCGGTGCCGCAGGCCGGGATCGACTTCATCAACGAGGCGGCGCGCCATGCCCGGCGCGTGGCGGGCCTGTGCACCGGCGCGTTCGCCCTCGGCGACGCCGGCTTGCTGAGGGGGCGACGTGCGACCACGCACTGGGCCTTCGCCAACGCGCTTCGCACCCGGTACCCGGAGGCGCGGGTCGAGGAAGATCGCATCTTCACCGTCGACGGCTCGATATGGACGTCCGCCGGTCTCACCGCGGCGATGGACCTCGCCCTGGCGATGGTGGAAAACGATCTTGGCCACGAGGTCGCCCGCTCCGTCGCCCATGCGCTCGTCATGCATTACCGGCGCGCGGGCGGGCAGTCGCAGCATTCGGAATGGTTGCGGCTGGGGCCGAAGTCCGACCGCATGCACGCCGCGCTCGACTACGCGCGCCGCAACCTCGCCCAGTCCCTGACCGTCGACGATCTCGCGCGCGCCGTCCACCTGAGCCCCCGGCAGTTCAGCCGCGTCTTCCAGGCGGAAACGGGTCATTCGCCGAGGAAAGCGGTGGAGCAGCTGCGCCTGGAAGAGGCCCGCAACATGATCGAGCGGGGCCGTCATTCGCTGGAGATCGTCGCGCGCGAAACCGGCTTCCGCGATCGGAAACATCTGCGCGAGGCGTTCGTGCGCGGCTACGGCATCACGCCCCAGGTGCTGCGGCGCGAGCGGCGAGGCTCCTCGTTCATTGACCCGAGCGCAACCGACCCTTCCTGATCAGCGGACCGCTCGGCACCTCGCGGCGCGGGCGGGTCGACGTCGCGAGGAGTCCGCGTATGCCCTCGACGTCGAGCCCCAGCGACCGGCCCCGCACGATGACACGCATCCGTTCGACATCGGCGTCGCCGTAGATGCGGTCATCGTCCGCGCCCGCACCGGCAATGAGGCCGAGGCCCTCGTAATAGCGAACGGTGTCGGGATCGCAGCCCGCGAGTCGGGCGAGTTCGTCGATGTGCACGGGGGTGATCCGGAGTAGCCGCAGCGGCCAGTCTACATCCCGTCGCGGGCGTCCGGTTCCCGTGCCTCGCGCTTCAGCACGCCGCGTCGGACCGGCGCGGCCTCCACGCCCACGACCGCGGCACGGAACAACACCACGCCGCCCACCAGCACGCCGTTGCCGTCGAACAGGGGTTGTCCGGAGACGAGCAGCGGGATGCAGACACCGTCGGGCCGACGGACGTTGAGCGGCACGTCCCGCGTCGTCTCGCAACCGAGGATCGCACGCGAAAGCGGCAGATCTTCCGACGGGTACGGGCGACCCTCCATCGTGAAGACGCCATGCATGCAGCTGTAGTCGTCGATGCCGGCGCCGCGTCGCACGCGACCCAGCAAGGCATCGGCCACGGGGTTGGCGAACACGATGTGGCCGTCCCGATCGGCCAGCACGACACCATCCGTCAGGCCGGCCAGCGCATGGAGGCGCGAGGCGGTCCAGGCGCCTTCGAGCAAGGCGTGGATGCTTGCTGGTGCGGATCTGCCCAAATTCCCCCCTCAGGAAATCGGCCGGCGCAAGGTCATGCGTTACGGCTAACTTATCGCATTCGTGACCCTGTGCAAATCGTGAAGACCTGCGTCTTGACCGCGGGTACGGTGCGTGCCAGCGTGCGAGCACCGAGTGAGGTACCGCTATCCCGTCATGAACGCGATCGACGAGCAGACCCGGCTAGCCCGCCTGCGCCATCTGCGGGTTCTCGACACCGCGCCCGAAGGGATGTTCGACGCGCTGGTCCAGGCTGCCGCCGCGATCGCGGGCATGCCGATGTCGATGCTCACGCTGATCGACGAGAACCGGCAATGGTTCAAGGCCAACGTCGGCCTGCCGGGCGTCACGGAGACGCCGCGCGAATACGCTTTCTGCCAGCACGTGGTGGCGTCGTCGCAGCCGCTCGAGGTGCTGGACGCCCGCACCGACGATCGTTTCGCCACCAATCCGCTCGTCACCGGCATGCCCGGCGTGCGTGCCTACGCCGGCTTTCCCGTGCAGACGCCGGATGGCCTGACCCTGGGTGCGCTCTGCGTCATCGACCGCGAGGCGCGACAGCTCGCGCCGAACCAGCTCGACGCGCTCGCACACCTTGCCGAAGCGGCATCGGTGGCGCTGGAGCGGCGCCTGGAACTGCTGGAGCAGCGCGAGGCGGCGGAGTCCGAGGCCAGCGAAGCCCGCCGTCTCACCGCCGTGTCGCAGGCGCTGGAAGCGGATCTGCGCGAGAGCCAGCAGTTCCTGCAGCGCACCGGACGGGTCGCGGGCATCGGCGGCTGGGAGCTCGACCTCGGTAGCTGGACGCTGCGCTGGACGGAACAGACCTTCGCCATCCACGACCTGCCCTCCGGACAGGTGCCGCGCCTCGACAGCGCGCTCGATTTCTACCCGCCCGATGCCCGCGTGATCCTGCAGCAGGCGGTCGACGCCGCGATCGAGCGGGGCACGCCGTGGGATCTCGAACTCCCGCTGGTCACCGCGAAGGGCCGGCGCATCTGGGTGCGCACGGTGGGCGCGCTCGAGCGGGAGGACGGCCGGCCGGTGCGGCTCGCCGGCGCCATCCAGGACGTGAACGACCGACGCCGCGCCATGGAGTCGCTGCAGTCCAGCGAACGGCGTTTCCGGCAGATCTTCGAACTTTCGCTCGGCCTGATCTGCACCCACGATTTCTCCGGCGTGATCCTGTCGGTCAATCCCGCGGCCGCCGCCTCGCTCGGTTTCGACATCAGCGCCATGCTGGGCCGGAATCTCTGCGATTTCATGATGCCGGCGCGGCGCCCGGCCTTCGAAGGTTACCTCTCGCGCATCCGCGAGCACGGCATCGACCGCGGCCTGCTCGAGCTCATCGCCTCCGACGGCTCGCTGCGTTACTGGCGCTACCAGAACGCCGTGGAAGAGGACCTCGACGAGCCGTACGTGCTCGGCCACGCGCAGGACGTCACCGAGCAGTACCGCTACGAGCAGCTGCTGGTGGAATGGTCGACGAAGGACGCCCTCACCAAGGCGTTCAATCGCCGCTACCTGCAAAAGCTCGAACAACAGGTGGCGCAGGGCCGTGCGTGGGCATGCCTCGTCATCGACCTCAACCACTTCAAGACGATCAACGACACCTTCGGACACCAGCGCGGCGACGAGATCCTGGTCGCCACCGTCGCCCTGCTCCATCGGTGCGTCACCGATCGCGACGCGGTGGTACGCCTTGGCGGCGACGAGTTCCTCGTGGTGATCGACGATCCCGCGCGGCTCGACGACGTGCGCGCCACCGTCGAGGAAGAAGCTGCCGTCGCGGCGATCGCCCTGAGCATCGGCGGCACGCGGAGCGAACCCGGCGAGCCCGTGGACACGGTCATCGCACGCGCCGACCGCGAGCTCTACGCCGGTCGCGAAGACCGCCGCCACGTCACCACCCATCGCCACGACACCTGACCGATCCCGGTTCCTGAGACAGACCCCGTCCATGCTCCGCCCCATGTCGAAGGGGCATGCCATGAAACCATCACGCGGAACCACCGCGCACCGTGTCGTCTGGTCCAATTACGGCTACGGCTACGAAGCCCGCCTGAGTCGTCGTGGCCGCGCTTTCGCGCGATTGCGGCGGCTGCCCGAGGGCTCGCCGTCGCGATGGGAGTTGATCTGGATCTATGGGCCCGCACGCTGGCGGCCGTGCCACGCGAACGTCGCCGTGGCCCTGGAGCGCTGCGTCGAGGCCTATGCGAAACACCATGCCGCGCACATCCGCCGCATGATGCCGCCCGATCCCTATGCGGTACCCCGCGACGACGACTGGGAAACGCTGTTCCGCCAGGACGACGTCGATTACGAGGCGACGGTCAGGCCGATCGGTCCGGTCCCAGGGGCTCGATCAGCGCGGAGCCCTGGTTCCGCGAGGAATTGACCGCTTTCGTCACCGGGTGGTACGCCAGCGGTGCCTCCGGGACCGCCGCGAACACCGCGGCCGCCTCGTCCGTATCGCCGGACATCCAGACGCGCCAGAGGTCCGGTGGCAGGATCACGGGTTGCCGCTGGTGGATGTCGGCGGTGACGCGGCCCGGCTCGCCCGTGACGATGGTGTACGTATGCAGCCAGTCGTCGTCGGGCGACGCGCGCCAGCCTTCCCACAGGCCGGCGAACATCATGAGGTGGCCTTCGGGGTCGTGGATGAAATACGGCTGCCTGGCACCCTCTTCGGTGCGCCATTCGAAATAGCCGGAAGCCGGCACGAGGCACCGGCGCTTGCGGAAGGCCGCGCGGAACGACGGCATGGTCGCCACCGTCTCCGACCGGGCGTTGAACAGTTTCGCGCCGCCCTTGCTGTCTTTCGCCCATGAAGGAACGAGGCCCCAGCGATACCACTTCACGCCGTAACCGGCGTCGCCGTGGCCGACGATCAGGCCGCGGGCCGTGGGCGCGATGTTGTAGTTCGGCTCGCGCTGGTTGATCTCGCCGATGATGTCGACTTCCAGTTCTTCCAGCACCGCCCGCGCCTCGCGACTGAGGCTGGCAGGTCCGAAGGTGGCATAGCGGCCGCACACGGGAAAAGTCTATCCGACCCGCGTGACGGCCGTGTCACGTGCCACGTGCCACGGCCGGAATCAGCGCGCGTTTTTCTTCTTTTCGTCCTTGGCCGCCTTCTTTTCTTTCATCGTCTTGGCGGGCTTTTTCTTGTCGCTCTTCTTCGAATCCATTCCCTTGCTCATATGGCGCCCCCTCGGTAAGTGCTTCGGCGACGTGCCGTCGCTGAGTGAAGACTACGCGCTATCGCACGCGTTGCGGCGAAAAAACGCGAGGGGGCGCCACGGCGGGTGGACGATCAGACCTGCGCCTGACCACCGTCGACGAACAGTTCAACGCCCGTGATGAAGCTCGCATCGTCGGAAGCGAGGAACGAAACGACCTTGGCGATCTCGTCCGGCGTGCCGGTGCGGCCCAGCGGCGACATGGCGCTGACCTGCGCGACATAGCCGGCGATCTGCTCGTCGGTGAAACCCAGCTCCGACTTGTAGCCCGGCGTCACGATCACGCCAGGGGCGACGACGTTCACACGGATATCGCGGCCCTTGAGGTCGGTGGCGAGGGTACGCGCCAGCGAACGTACCGCGGCCTTGGTCGCGGCATACACACCGAAGGCGGCCGGGCCCTGCACGGACACCATCGAGCCGTTGAGCACGATCGCCGAGCCCGGACCCATCAGCTTCAGGGCGTGCTGCACGGTGAAGAGCGTGCCCTTCACGTTGATGCCGAAGTACTTGTCGAACTGCGGCTCCGTCACCTGGTCGAGCGGGGTGAACTCGCCACCACCCGCGTTGGCGAACAGGATGTCCAGATGGCCGCTCTGGTCCTTGATCGTGGCGAAGATGCGTTCCAGATCCTCCGCGCGGGCGATATCGCCCTGCAGGGGGATGGCGCCGAGGCGCGCCGCGACGGTGTCCAGCTCGGCCTGACGACGTCCCGTGATGTACACCTTGGCGCCTTCGCGGAGGAAACGCGCCGCGGCGGCTTCGCCGATGCCCGAGCTGCCGCCGGTGACGAGGACGACCTTGCCGGCGTGGCGGGTAGTATGGATGTTGCTGGTTTCGAGGGTATGCATGATGTTCGGCTCCGGTGAGTGGGATATCGCTACGGAACCAAGTATGGGTATGGCCTGGCGCGGTCAGAATCGGCTGGTCGTGTTTTCTCTCTTTCTGGAAAGGAACAATCCATGGAACGCCTGCTGGCCATGCGCCTGTTCGCCCGCGTGGTCGAAACGGGAACGTTGACCAAGGCCGCCGCGGGCCTGCGCGTGCCGGCCTCCAGCGCCACCAAGCTGCTGCAGAGCCTGGAAGCCGAGCTCGGGGTGCAGCTTCTCGAGCGCACCACGCGCCGCGTCACGGTGACGCCCGCCGGCGCGGCGTACTACGACCACGTGCGCCGGATGCTCGACGATCTGGACGATGTCGAGGCCCAGCTGGCCCGCGGCACGCAGAGCCCGGCCGGCACCCTCCGCGTCGACACCGGGGGGTCCGTGGCGGCGCAACTGCTGATCCCCGCGATGCCCGCGTTCCGCGAGCGATATCCGGACATCCGCCTGCAGATCGGCGTGACGGACCGGAACGTCGACCTCACCGCCGAGGGTGTCGACTGCGCGATCCGCAGCAGCGCGGACGACCCCACGCTGATCGCGCGGCAGATCGCCGAACTCCCGTGGACCCTGTGTGCCAGCGCGGCGTACGTCGCGCGGCGAGGCCGGCCGACGAGCGCGGCGGACCTCGCGACGCACGACATCGTCGGCTACTTCTCCGCCGGCACCGGTCGCGCCGCGCCGCTACGGCTGCGCGGCGCGGACGCTACCGTTCGCGATCATCCCTGCACGTGTCCGGTCGAAGTGAACGAAAGCAACGCGCACGCGATGTCCGCGTGGTCCGGGCTGGGCATCGTGCAGACGCTCCGCTTCCAGGTCGGCGAGGGCCTCGCGAGCGGCGCGCTGGTCGAGCTCCTGCCCGACCTCCAGCCGCCTCCGCTCCCGGTGTACGTGGTCTATCCGCCGAACCGCCGCAACAATCCGCGCGTCCGTGCCTTCGTGGAGTGGATCGCCGACGACCTGCCACGCCGCGCGGCAGGGACCGGTTAACCTTGAATAAGGCCGGGCGCTATTCAAGGATAAGTGCTTATCCTTGAATAACGATCCGTCCGCGACCGCCAGCTCACGTCTTCCGCGGCTTGCGCTTCTCCATGTACGCACGGAACGCCTCGATGCCCGTATCGCGGCGCAGGATCTTCGAATCGGGATCGATGGTGAAACTCGCCCCTTCGGGCAGCGTCACGTCGCCGGTGCCGGTCGTCATCGGCAGCGTCACCACGCGGTCGCCGGCGCGCACGTCGACCGGCATCGGGAACGGGCCCTTGCCCGGCACCACCCACGCCAGGTGCAGCTGCTGCCCGTCGCGGGTCACGGTGAGGTCGGGCAACGCGGCCTGCTTGAGGTACACGTCGAAGAACCAGTTCATGTCCCTGCCCGACACGGTATTCACGATGTCGATGTACTCGGCGGTGGTGCCGTAACGCGGGGAGAAGTTGCCGGGAACCGGATGCTCGGTGCCGTACACCAGCAGACGCATCGAACGGCGCAGCGCATCGTCGCCGATGAGGCCGCGCAGCGTGTGCAGCATCAGGGCGCCCTTGTCGTAGATGTCCTGACCCGGGCCGCGATCTTCGTCGTAGACGTCCTCCTCGCGCTGCGGCTTACCCGACACGATCGGGTGGCGGTTGGCGATGCGGCTGCGCAGCTGCATGAGGCTCGCGAAGTACGCCTGCCGTCCACCGATCGATTCGGCGTACAGCGGCTGCATGTACGTCGCGAACGACTCGTGCAGCCACATGTCGTCCCAGTTGGCGTTGGTGACCTGGTTACCGAACCACTCGTGCGCCAGCTCGTGCTGCAGGAGGTCGTCGTAGCCGTAAGGCGTCTTCGCGTACAGGTTGCCGTAGGCATTGATGGTCTGGTGTTCCATGCCTTTGAACGGCGTTTCCGCGACGCCCATTTTCTCGGCACCGAAGGGATACGGGCCGACGGCCTCCTCGAGCAAGTCGAGCATGCGCGGGAACTCGGCGAACAGCGCCCGTGCCTGCGTCTCGTCGTCCACGTACCAGTAGTGCGTGGGCACCACGTTGCCGAAGCGGCTCGCATACGTTCCCGACACCTCGCGATACGGACCGATGTTGAGCGCGACGCCGTAGGTGCTCACGTCGCGGGCCTGCCAGTGGTACGTGCGCTGGCCGTCCTTCTCGTCCATGCCCTTCGCGACGCCATTGCCGACCGCGACCAGTGGCGACGGCACCGTGATGTGCTCGTCCACGAGGCCCGGGCGACCCATCGGGTGGTCGATGCAGGGCCAGAACAGGTCGCAGCCTTCGCCTTCGACCGCCGTGGCGACCCACGGCTGCCCGTCCGGCGCCTTCGACCAGACGAAGCCGCCATCCCATGGCGCGCGGACCGCGGTGTGCGGGCTGCCGTGGTAGACGACGCGCACGGTGGTGCGCGCGCCCTTCGCGAGCTCATGCGGCAGGTCGATCTGGAGGCGACCATCCGGATTCCGCCAAGCCCTGCTGGGCAGCGACGTCCCGTCGACCTCGATGCGGTCGATGGGCAGGTTGCGGTCCAGGTCGAGCACCACGCGGCGCAGCGGCGACGTCAGCTGGAACGTGAGCTTCGCATCGCCTTCGATCCAGTGGCGCACCGGATCGACCCGGATCGACAGATCGGCGTGCTCGAACACCACCGCCAGCTGCTCGGGTGCGCGCGTCGCGCCCGAATTCTTCGTGTAATCGGTCAGCGGCGGCGGGGCGGGCGGTGCCGAGGGCGTACAGGCGGCGGTACCGAGCGCGAGGCTCACGCCAAGCAGGAAGGACTTTTGCATGGGGGATCGACGATCATCTGTGGGACGGAAAGACGTCCACCCTACCCGGCGCGTGCCATCCGGTCATGGGTCGAAAGGATGGGTAGCTTTCCGCAGGGACATCGCGCCGGAACATCGACCTGTGTCACACAACCGCCGCCCATCGCTGTCGCGCTTCCCGTATGCTCTGCGTCCAGGGGGCAAGTCCAGTGCAACGATCGGCGGTACCGTCGCGTCAGCGGCCGGTCGCGTCGATCGCGGGTTGCCCGATCGTGTCCCGGATCGAGGCATCGGCATTGAACCAGACGAAGAAGAGCATCCTGCACGTCCGTCCCACCCACTTCACCTCCGCGGTGGCCACGGGGATGGCGGTCACGGGCCCCACCGACGACGGCTTCCTTCACCTGCACTTCTTCCGCGAGGTGCAGCGCATCACCAACGACGACGTGCCGACGCGAACCAGCGCGCCGAACGAGACGGAACTGGCGTGGGGTCACGCCGAGGCGAACATCCACCTCGTTCGCGAAGAGGTCGCCGTGATCTCGATCCCCGTCAGCCGCCTGCCCTTCATCAGCACCGTCATGAACAAGGCCGTGCGCTTCGTCGCGGGGCTGGTCAACGCGGCGCGCGACGACGAACGCCGCGCCGCGGCGGAGTCCGTCGTCGTGAAGTCCGGCACGATGCCCGTGCGACCGCGCGTCCCGGCCTGATCGCCGTTACGGCGGCGCCTGCCTGTCGTTTTCCGCCTGCACCTGCTGCAGGTCGAGGTCGCGCTCCAGATAATGCAGCAGCGCGTCGTGGATGCGACCCGCGCGATGCAGGCGCAGAAGCTCCGTGCGTCCGGCCGCGATGGCCGCGAGCACCACGTCGTAATGCTCGATGCGCTTGTTGCCGAGCGACGCCGGCGCCCGGGCGTAGCGCTCCGAGATCGTCGCGCGGTAGGCGTATTGCTCCAGCAGGCGCGGATGAATCAGCGTGCCCTGCTCGTCGTATGCCCTCGCCCTCACCGCGTCCAGCTGCGCGAGGTCGATCAGTTCGAGCGCCTGTGCCTCGGACAAGTGCACGGACTGCGCGAGGTCCGGACGATCCAGCCCGAGCCAGCGGATCACCGGTGCGATCGTGCCGCCCTGCACCACCACGGTGACCAGGATCACCGCGAACGCGGCGGCGAGCGTCAGATCGCGTCCCGGCACGGATTCCGGAAGCGACAGCGCGATCGCCAACGTCACCACCCCGCGCATGCCGGCCCAGCTGAGCAGGAACGACGCTTTCGGCGACGCGGGCAGCGGCTTGCGTCCGAACAGGCGGGCCAAGGGCACGCGGATGTAATCGGTGACGTAGATCCAGACGAAACGCGAGAGGATCACGGCGGCGAGCACCGCGAGGATCGGCGTACCGAGCGACGCCCATGCCTCGCCGAGACCGCCAAGCCGATCCACCACGCCACGCAGCGAGAAGCCGATCAGGATGAACACCAGCGCTTCGAGCAGGAAGATCATCACTTCCCAGAACGCGAAGCTGCGCATGCGCACGTTAGCGGCGAGCACCTCGTGCTGGTACCAGCCGAAGATGATGCCGCACGAGACCACCGACATCACGCCCGACACGTGCAGCGATTCGCCGCCGATGTACGCCGCCCATGGCGACAGGCAGCCGGCGGTGGTGGCGAGGAACTCGTGCCGGATGTGACGCAGCGAGAACACCACGGCGGCGCCGACGATCGCGCCGACCACGATGCCACCGAAGGCCAGGCCGGCGAAACTGAGCACCGCGGCCTGCGTGCTGAAGGCGCCGGTGAGCGCCGCGGCGACGGCGAAGCGGAACAGCACGAGGCCCGTCGCGTCGTTGAGCAGGCTTTCGCCCTCCAGCAACACGAGCAGGCGGCGCGGAAGCCGCACCTTGCCGAGCACCGCCTTGGCCGCGACGGCGTCGGGCGGCGATACGACCGCGCCCAGCGCGAAACACGCGGCCCAGGGCAGCGACGGCAGCACCCAGTGCACGGTGACGCCGACCACGAACGTGGTGAACACGACGGCGCCCACCGCGAGCCAGAGGATGCCGCCGAGGTACTTACGGAATTCGGACCAGACGGTATAGAAGGCCCCATCCATCAACAGCGGTGGCAGGAACACCGTCAGCACCAGCTCCGGATCGAAGCTGACTTCCGGGATGCCGGGAAGGAAAGCGATGGCGATGCCACCCGCCAGCAAGGCGGCCGACGTCGGCAGGCGGAACCGTCGGGCGATCAGCTCGAGGGCGAGGATCGCGACCAGGAGGATCAGGATGAATTTGAATGTCTCGGTCGACGCCATGCGTCCTCCCCCTCGTTAACCCGAACATCTTATCCGCGCTCCGCGCGCTGGGGATTGCAGCATTCCCGCACGTCCTCGGTCTTCTCGTCGGTCCGTCCCGCCGTCCGGGGACGGCATGCCCCTGCCGGAAGTCATGCATTGTCCTGATGTTGTCGTTTTGCCAGACTCGATGAACCGTCCCTGAAAATGCGAGCCTGCCGATGCGACAGAAGCGCCCTGCCCTCCACCACGTCAGGACCGCCTTGTCGGTCGGCGTCACGTCCGTCTGCCTCGCGCTGCTCGCGGGCCCCGTGGCCGCCCAGCAGACGGCGCTGACGCCCGAGCAGAAAGCCCTGGTCGACAAGCGCAACGACATCGAGCAGCAGCTCGAGGACGTCGCGGTGATCGACCGCAAGGTCATGGTGAAGATGCGCGACGGCAAGCGCATGGCGGCGGACGTCTACCGCCCGAAGAACGCCAGCGGCAAGGTGCCCACGATCTTCGTGCGCACGCCGTACAACTTCAATTTCTGGGACGTGAAGCTCGGCGCGCCACGCGACATGAGCCGCCAGCTCGCCGCCGTGAAGCGTGGCTACGCCTATGTGGACATGAACGAGCGCGGCCACTTCTTCTCGGAAGGCAACTACGAAATCCTCGGCGCGCCGCTCAGCGACGGCGTCGACGCCGTGCGCTGGATGACGTCGCAGCCGTGGTCGAACGGCAAGGTCGGCACCACGGGTTGTTCGTCGACCGCGGAATGGCAGATGGCCGTGGTGGCCGAGAACGAGCCGGGTCTCGCCACGTTCAACGTGCAGGGCTTCGGCGCCGGCGTCGGCAAGGTCGGTCCGTACTACGAGCAGGGCAACTGGTATCGCGGCGGCGCCGTGCAGATGCTCTTCATCTCGTGGCTTTACGGCGAGCAGAACCAGGTGCGTCCGATGTTCCCCGCGGGCACGTCGCAGGCCGACCTGATCCGTGCCTCGAAATCGTTCGACCTGGCCCAGCAACTGCCGCCCGTCGACTGGGACAAGGCGTTCTGGACGCTGCCCGAAAAGGACATCATGAAAGCGATCGATGGCCCGAAGGGCATCTTCGCCGACGCGATGGACGTGCCCACGGGCGGCAACATGATCGCGCGCACGCCGAACAGTCCCGCCTGGTACAAGGGCGGTCTCTGGCACGAGACCATGAAAGTGAACAAGCCGGGCCTGTGGTTCATGAGCTGGTTCGACGTGTCGGTCTCGCCGAACCTCGCTGCCTACAACCACGTGCGTTCGACGGCATCGAAGGCGATCGCCGACCAGCAGTACGCCGTGATCGCCCCGGTTCTGCATTGCGCCTTCTCGCGCGCCACCGAACACACCATGATCGGCGACCTCGACATGGGCGACGCGCGCTTCGATTACGAGGCGCTCGTGTTCGGCTGGTTCGACAAGTTCCTCAAGGGCGTCGACAGCCCGGTCGTCGATAAGCAGCCCAAGGTGATGTACTACGTGATGGGCGAGAACAAGTGGCGGGATTCGCCCACGTGGCCGCCGGCCGGTGCCACGACGCGCGACCTGTACTTCACCAGCGGCGGCAAGGCGAACACGCTCTACGGCGACGGCAGGCTCGTCGACAAGGCCGCCGGCAACGGCACCCCGGACACCTTCCTCTACGATCCGGCCAACCCCGTGACCACGCTCGGTGGCGGCGGGTGCTGCCAGGGCACCGCGGTGAAGTTCGGCTCGTTCGACCAGAACCCGCAGCTGACACGCAACGACATCCTGGTCTACGACTCGGAAACCTTCAGGGAAGGCACCGAAGTCAGCGGTCCGATCACCGTGACGCTTTACGTGTCGTCGGATGCGAAGGACACCGACTTCACGTTCAAGGTGATGGACGTCTACCCCGATGGCAAGGCGTTCAATCTCACCGAGAACATCCAGCGGATGCGTTATCGCGAGGGCTACGACAAGCCGCCGGTGTGGATGAAGGACGGCGAGGTCTACAAGGTGACCTTCCAGCCGATCGACACAAGCAACTACTTCAAGGCCGGGCACAAGCTGCGCGTCGCGATATCGAGCAGCAACTTCCCGCGCTTCGACCGCAACCTCAACACCGGTGGCAACAACTTCGACGAAGCCCGCGGCGTAATCGCCCACAACACCGTGTATCACGACGCGGCGCATCCTTCGAAGATCACCTATACGGTGGTGCCGCGGACGAATCCCTAATACGGCTGTCTCTGTCCTCTTGTGTGGGAGCGGCCCAGGCCGCTCCCACATGAGCAAGAACTCGCCGCAAGTGCATCAGACAGGCTTGCAGTCCCTGTTTACTTTCCCCGCGTCGGTCGTCACGCAAAGCGTGAACCCCGCGGGCAGATCGTCGACGAGGCGCTCTTCCCTCGCCGCCAGCGAGAAGGCGCGCACTTCCCTGCCCTCGTCGAACACCGTGTACCAGCAGTGCCCGCTACGGCTCGCCTCGCAGGCGAAGCGGGCGCGGCCCATGCGCACTTCCGTGCGGCTCTCCAGGGTGACGGTGCCGTTTTCCCGTGCCGACGCCGTCAGCGTGCGGTTCTGGGTATCCGTGCAGCCGGCGAGGTTCATGAAACAGTAGATGATCGCGAGAAAGAAGCGCATCGGAGTCTCCTTGCCTACATGGCACGAAAGATGGCCATGAACGGCTGGCTGACGCTGAGGGTTTCGGGGCGGCCGCGCAGGTGCAGGCAGCCCTTGCCGGTGTCGTCGCGCTCGACCGACGCGACCTGGCGCAGGTTGACGATCGTGGACCGATGGATCTGGCGGAAGATCCTCGGGTCGAGCTGACGGAGCAGGTCGCGGATCGGGCGGGTCAGCAACGCGTCGCCGTCCGTCGTCGCCACCAGCGTGTACTTGTTGTCCGCGCGGAAATAGATCACGTCCTCCACGAGGATCAGGCGCGTGGCCCGGCCCGTGCTCGCGGTGACCCACGTGAGGGGCTCGTCCGGCGTGGCGTCGAATCGTGGGGACAGATCCTTCGCCAGCTGCGCCGTGCGGCCCGCGTGCCGCGCCGCGTCCGAGAGACGACTGCGCAGGCGCACCACCGTCTGTGCGAGCCGTTCCGCGGTGACCGGCTTCAGCAGGTAGTCGATGGCGCCCCGCTCGAAGGCATCCACCGCGTACTGGTCGTACGCCGTGATGAACACCACGAGCGTCGACGGACTGACGTCGGCGGCGGCCGCGGCCACTTCCATGCCCGTGAGGCCGGGCATGCGGATGTCGAGAAACGCCACCTCGGGACGATGGGTCGCGATCGCTTCCAGCGCCTCGCCACCGTCTTCGGCGATCGCGACGACGTCCAGTTCCGGCCAGGCCAGCGCCAGCTCGCGTTGCAGCGCGGCGGACAGCAGCTTTTCGTCTTCGGCGATGATGCACTCAGGCATGATCCGCTCCGGTCACCGGCAACGTGATCGTCGCCGCGACACCATGGGGAAAGTTGTTGCCGATGGCGAACGTCGCGGCGGTGCCATACATGAGGCGCAGCCGCTCGCGCAGGTTCTTCAGCCCGATGCCGGTGCCCGCACCGTCGCTGCGAAAACCCATGCCGTCGTCCGCCACGGTGAGCGACAGGCCCGAGCCGTCGACGCCGGCGCGAATCCAGATGCCGCCACCGCCAGGCTTCGGCTCGAGCCCGTGCTTGATGGCGTTCTCGACGAGCGTTTGCAGCATCATCGACGGCATCGGCACCTTCATGGCCTCCGTGGGCACGTCGGTATGCACGGTGAGGCGTTCGCCCATGCGCAAGCGCATGATTTCGAGCCAGGCGGTCGATCGCTCCAGCTCCTCGCCCAGCGTCGACAGGGAACCGTCCGTGCGCGGCAGCGAGCGACGCAGGTAGTCGATCAGGTGGCCGAGCATGCGATCGGCGCGTGCGGGATCCGTGCGCACGAGTTCCTGCGCGCTGGCCAGCGTGTTGTAGAGGAAGTGCGGCTCGACCTGCGCCTGCAGCAGACCCAGCTGCGCGGCGGTCAGTTCCTTTTCCATCGCCGTCTGCCGCACGTCGGCGCGCTCGCGGTTGCGCAGCTCGCTCAGGCGTTGCGTGGTGGCGCGCACCAGTGTCTCCACGTATTCCAGCGATGCCCCGCCGTCGGGCTTGAACCAGTCCGTCCATGCGCCGCTGTCCGGCTCGCAGACGTACATCACGCTGCACGAGCCGTCGACCGGCGTGATCGTGGCGAAGACCTTCGTGCTGCGATCGAGCGCGGCATGGTACTTCGCCACACGCCGGAGACGCGTGGCCTCGTCGTGGGGAGCGCGGATCGCCGCCCGCACCTGCAGGCTGCCGCGTACCGCATGCACGTCGTGCACGTGGGGCAACTCGCGGATGATGCCCTCCACCACGGCGAACGCCTCGTCGGCGGGATACGGCACCTCGACACGGCGCCGTTGTCGGTTGGAGACCGTCTCGCCGTCGATCCGTCCCGCGATCACGCGTACCCGATAGAGATGCGTCAGGCCGCGCGCCAGCGACATCAGCAGGCCGGCGAACCACAGCATGGTGAAGATCAGCGGAAAATCCCCGCGATTCCAGTCCAGCATGCTCCAGACCACGAGGAGCACGCATAGCGCGGCAAGCCATGCCACGACGATGCGAAAGAGGAATTTGAGACTCGCCATCACATGCACTCCACCCTGGATTGGCGGGGAGCATACGACGCGGTCGGCGGCACATCACGGCGATTCCGACGAAACGCCGCATACGCCGACGAAAGCGGGCTTGCGCGGCGCAGCATGACCTCGCGGCCTGCATGGTCCATGCTCGGGAAACGGCTTGCTGGTGGGGACCACGAGCCACGACAAAAACAAAAGGGGTTAACGCATGGCTTTATTGCTCGTCGTTTTCGCTGTTGTCGTACTCGCGATCTATCTCGGCATCCAGATGCTGCCGAAACACCATCCGTCCAACTGGCTGCTTGGCATCGTCGGCGGTGCCTGCCTCGTTTTGGCCTGGTATGCCATCTTCCGGCCCATGCTGCTCGCCTCGGGCGGCAACGATCCCTCGCTCATCGCGGTCGGCCTCACGGCCGCCGGCATCGTGTCCTGCGTGCTCGGCATCGTCTGCCTGGGTGTATGCGTGTGGCGCGACCCGGCCCGCTTCTGGATGCTCTCGATCGTGTTCATCGGCGTCATCGGCGCCACGCAGATGACCGCCCTCACCTGAGCGGGGAAACGATGCGGCTGGGGTCCAGTCGCATCGTCGTACGAGCGGATCAGACCGAGGCGACGGGTCCGCCGTTCGCGGCACCGACGTGCGTGTAGTTGAACGCGGTGAGCGTGGCCGTGCCATCGACGCACTCGAGCACCGCGTGCGCGCCGAAAGGCAACGTCCACTTGTCCGCGCCATGGCCGAACGTGAGGCCACGAAGGATCGGCAGGTTGCACGCACGGCCGAATCGCTGCAGCGCGTGGTCGATGTCGTAACCGTTGTCGTATTCGCTCACTCGCTGGCCACCCAGACCACCGACGAGGATGGCGCGCTGGTGCTCGAGCACGCCGGCGAGCTTGAGCTCGTAGAGCATGCGCTCGATGCGCCAGGCCTGCTCGCCCACCTCTTCCACGAAGAGGATGCCGCCGTCGATGCGCGGCAGGAACGGCGTGCCGGCCAACGCGCACAGCGACGAGAGATTGCCGCCCCAGAGCGTGCCTTCGACCAGCAGGTCGTCCTGGTCGTCCGGGCAGGTCCAGCTCATGTCGGTGCGCGGCGAGAGCACCGTATGCCAGAAATGTCGCCAGGTGTTTTCGCGCAGATAAGCGGCACCGAAATCCGGCACCAGCATCGGCCCGTGCAGCGAGCCGATAGCGCTGCGCGCGTAGAGCGCGCACTGAAGGATGGTGAAGTCGCCGTGGCCCACGATGACGAATGGCTCGTCGAGGAAACGGGAGGCAAGCCCGTCGAAGTCGATCCTGTCCAGCAAGGGAAGGTGGCCGTAGCTACCGCACGTCGCCATGACCAGATCCGGCACTGCGACATCGGCACGGGCCAGCTGGTTGAGATCCGAGGCGCGCTCCGCCTCCGTACCCGCGAACCGGAGGTGGATCCGGTCCAGCACTTCGGTACCGCGCACGGTGTGGCCGGCGGCCATCAGGCGCTCGATGCCGCGCTCGCCTGCCGCGCGGTCTTCCGCGTAGCCGGATGGCGCGATGAGCCGTATATCCAGACGTTTAGGCATGTGGGGCAAAGGATGGCCCTCCCCATGCGTAAAGGCAACCGGAAGTTGGCCGACGCCGCGCACGGGACCTGCGATGGACCCCGCCGCGCGAACGCCGCCCAGGCTGCCGACCTGTTCCCGGAAGCTCACCAGCCGTCGTATTCCTCTGCCGTGCTGAGATCGTCGGCCGTCGCGTTACGCGTCAGCGTTTCGCGGGGCTGCTCGCCGAACACGCTGCGGTACTTTTCCGCGAAGCGCGAGAGGTCCCACATGCCGCAACTCAGCGCCACCGACTTGACCGAACGACGTCCCGCCTCGGCCGTGACCAGGCTGCGATGGGCGGTGCACAGGCGCAACATCGCCAGGTACCGGTTGGGCGGAATGCCGAGCAGGTCGTCGAACGCGTAGCGCAGGCCCCGTTCGCTCGCGCCCGCGGCCTGGCAGAGTTCCAGCGAGTAGATGTCGCGGCGCAGGTTCGCGCGCATGAAGCGCTCGGCGCGACGCACCACCTGATAGTGCGCGCGGCGGCCCCGCGAGGCGACCGGACGTTCTTCCGACGACGACGACAGCGCGACGCGGATGTGCTCGTCGAGGAGGTCTTCGATCGGCCCCATGCTGAACTCGCCCGCGTCGCGCACCTGGGCGGCGATCTGCCGGTAGGCGCGGCGAAGGTGCTCGGATCGCACGGAAAACAGGCGCAGGCGCTGCGCGGCCATGTCGACGTCGGCATGGTCGGACGCGAGGAACCGCGCGCGGAACTTCGCGTACGGCGCGACCACGAGCGTGAACCGCGTGCCGCGTTCGAACATGAAATCGGTGGGTGTGCCGCGCAGCAGCGTTACGGCCATGTCGGATTCGATGCCGACGCCCTGGCACCAGCTGCGCTCGCCCGCTTCGTGCAGGAACACGAGCATGCAGGCGTCTTCGGGAACGGTGAGCGATCCGCGCACGTCGAAGTCGATGTGCCCGGTGAGGTAGGTGACGCCGTCGTGCGTGGCGGACGCGATGGCGGCGCGCGGTCGCGCGGGGCTCAGCGTCAACAGATCGACCTCGCACAGACCGAGCGAGGCGCCCAGTGTGACCAGATCGTAATCTTCCAGACCCTGTACGTCGGAAGGACGACTCATGCGGATTTCCCCCTGCCAAGTGCAACCCAGGCCGCCGGCGACGGCGGCAACGATGTCAGATCGTCGAACCCACTGCTGGCAACGCCCCGATCGCCGCACCTGCCCGTATACCCGTCGCGCATCACCATTACGCACCCCCGCGTCTTGCCCATGGGGCTTTCGCCCCGCCCGCTCCTGACGCCGACCCCGGACCCCGTTTCCGGCAAAGCCGTCGGCAGCGTCTATAACTAACGGTGTATGGGACCAAATGCCAGCACTTTGTGAATTTGCCGAATCGGCGTAGCGAGTGTCGGAAGTAATTGACGAAATTGGCAAAAATGCTGCTTGGCGCGGGTTTCACCGTCGATCTCATGACCCGTTACACTGGTTCGCCCCACTTGTCCAAGAAGGGATGCCACTGCCCATGCGACGTCTAGCCCTCGCCTGCCTGACAGCTCTCACGCTGGCGGCCTGCCAGTCCCACGACGATGACAAGGCGCCCGCGGCCGCATCGACGGCCCCCGCTCGCCCGTCGACCGCGCCACCCCCGCCCCTGCCGGCCGTGGCCAACGAACACCACGATTTCAAACCGGACATCACGGCGGACGACTTCGCCGCGCATCTGCGCGTCATCTCGTCCGACGAATACGACGGCCGCAAGCCAGGCACGCTCGGCGAACGGCTGACGACGAATTACATCATCGAGCAGTTCAAGCGGATGGGCCTCGAGCCCGGCAACAAGGGCGACTGGATCCAGACGGTGCCGGCGGTGTCGACCGCGCTGAACGGCCAGGACACGCTCTCTCTCGACGTCGCCGAAGGGGGCGGCACCGAGAAGTTCGCGTTCGGTAACGACATGGTCGCGGGCACGCTGCAGGCGAAGGCCGATGTGGAACTGAAAGATTCGGAGATCGTCTTCGTCGGCTACGGCGTGGATGCGCCCGAGAGCCAGTGGAACGATTTCGACGGCGTCGACCTCAAGGGCAAGACCGTCGTGATCCTCGTCAACGACCCGGGCTGGAACGGTAGCGACGCGTCGCTGTTCAAGGGTCGCGAGATGACCTACTACGGTCGCTGGACCTACAAGTTCGAAGAGGCCGCGCGCAAGGGTGCGTCGGCGGCGTTCATCGTCCACCAGACCGAACCGGCGGGCTACGCATGGAACGTGGTGCGCAGCGGCTGGACCACGCCGAGACTCGATCTGCCCGAGAGCGAAGATCCGGCTCCGCGCCTTCCCGTCGCGGGCTGGCTGACCCAGGAAGCCGCGCAGCGTCTGTTCGCGAAGGCCGGCAAGAACTTCGACGACCTCGCGAAGCAGGCCGGCACGCGAGGATTCAGGGCTGTGCCGCTCGACGCGAAGGCGTCGATCCACCTGCAGAGCACGATCTCGCACTCGCTCAGCAACAACGTCATCGGCATGGTGAAGGGCTCGTCGGAACCCGACGAGGCCATCGTGTACACCGCGCACTGGGACCACCTCGGCCACGACCCGGCGCTCAAGGGCCACCAGATCTACAACGGTGCCATCGACAACGGCACGGGCATCGCCGCGCTGCTGGAGATCGCCGGCAAGTTCGCGCAGGAGAAACCGAAGCGCTCCGTGATCTTCGCTGCGGTGACGATGGAGGAGTCGGGCCTGCTCGGCTCGAAGTACTACGTCGCGCACCCGCCCTTCCCGCTCAACAAGACCGTGGCGGACATCAACATGGACGCGCTCCCGATCGGCGGCGCCACGCACGACATGGCCGTGACGGGGCTGGGTCAGGGCGATCTCGAAGACCTGTTCGCCGATGTGCTCAAGGCCGACGGCCGCGTGGTATCGGGCGATTCGTCGCCGGAGAAGGGCCACTATTTCCGGTCGGATCACTTCAACTTCGCCAAGGCCGGCGTTCCCGCGCTGGCGGCCGGCGGCGGCATCGACATGGTCGAGGGCGGGAAGGCCGCCGGCATGGCGGACCGCGACGATTACACGAAGAACCGCTATCACCAGCCGACCGACGTGTACGACATGCGCTGGAACTTCGACGGCGTGACGCAGAACGTGAAGGCGTTCTATGCGCTGGGCGAGAAGCTCGCCGACGGCGACACGTGGCCGGTGTGGAAGGATGGCAGCGAGTTCAAGGCCGTGCGCGAGAAGTCGCTCGCGGCGGGTAGCAAGCCGAAGAAGTGATGCTTCGATAAACGGTGGGAGCCAGCCTGCTGGCTCCCACCGGTTGGGTGGATCAGTAGTTCACCTGCAACTGCACGCGCAGCAGCTGCCCGTCGATGCGGCGGTAGGGTGCCGCGCTGACATCGGTGCGGCGCATGTTCGCCCAGGCGACCGCGAGTTCCACCGCGTTCGACGGCTGCCATTCGACGCCCGCTTCGAGCTCGTCGACCTCCATGCGCGGCGCGTTGGTATCGAACTTGGCCGCGCCACGATAGGTCTGCCACTTGGCATACGGCATCAGCGAGCCATAGCCGCCGTCGAACTTGTACATGACCTGCGCATAGCCACCACGCAACGATTTCGTTCGGACGGTGCGCCGCGCGACGTCGAGTTCCGGGCCCTTGCCCACCGTCCATTCCGCCTGGAAACCGAAGGGCTGCGGGTAGTACACGACGTGCGCGGCGACGCGGCGATCTTCCGAGCCGGCTTCCGGTGCATCGACCGACGGCGTGAACGTGCGACCGTCGATGGTCGCCGAGCCCGTGGTCACCTTGTAGCGGCCCGTGTACGCATCGGCACCGACTTCGAGGAACTGACCGTTGGCGAACTTGAACGGGTATGAGAAGTGGACCACCGAGTGGAGCTGGTCGTTACGGTCCGGCCGGTTCGCGCCCTGCCCGTTGTAGACACCGAAGCCGACCACGCCGTAATCGCCCGAGCCCTTCAGGCCCGACTTGGTGAGATAGGCGAAGCGCTCCTTGGCGACCGTCGGCGACCAGTAGGCGAAGACGCCGAGGTCGCGTTCGTCGCGCACGCCCGAGTTGAGCGCGTCGGCACGATCGAGCGCGATGCGGTTCTGGCTCGACTGCAGGTCCTCCCAGCCGTACGGAATCTTCGACTGGCCGGCGCGGATGCGCCAGGTCTTTTCCTTGTCGAGCCAGAGATCGGCGTAGGCGTCGCGCAACTGCGCGAAATGCGTGGTGCTCGAGCCGGACGGCATGCTGGCCAGATCGGGCTGGATATAGATCGACATGTTGTCGGTGACATCGCCACTGATGACGACGCGCGCACGACGGATGCCGAAGCCCTGCTCCCGACCGATGAAACGATCGCCGGGCGACTTCAGGTCCTTCGCGTCTTCGCCGAGTTCGTGGTTGTAGCGCAGCTGCACATAGCCGCGGATGCCGATCTTTTCGTACCACGCCTTCGACTTCATGCTGGCGTTCGCGGGCGTCGCGATGACAGGCGCGCCCTGCGGCGCGACGGCCGTCTGCGGCGCGGCGGCAACGGCGGCGGGCGCGACCTGATCGCTGGCCTGCACGAACCTGCCCAGGCGCTGACGGCCCGGACCCGGCTCCGCGAAGATCTGCCGGGTGGCGGTATCGACATACAACTCGATGGCCGTCTGCGGAACGCCGTCGGCGGCCGCGGTCCCGCACATGGTCCAGAAGGCGGCGGCCGGGAGGAACTTCTTCATCGCTTACGTGCTCCGAATGGATTGAGAAAATACTCAAACGTCGTCGATATGGCGTCTAAATCCGCGAAACGGATCAGGCACCGGCAACGGCGCGCACGTTAGCCCCGCCTCGTGTCACTTCCATGACAATCGCAATCTTTTGCGACAAGACGGGCGTTACTGCGGCGCAACACTTTCGTCATGACTACGTAACGAGGGATAATTCGCCCCAGACGCGCCCTCGCCAGGGGACCGGCTCGACCGCAGTTGGCGAGGCACTCTCCCACCCCAGGACCTCCCAGGCGGAATCAAAACCATGTCTCTCGCAAGCTCGCGCCGCATGCCGCGACGTCTCGTCATTGCCCTGTCCATCGCCACGGCGCTTACCGTTGGCCAGGCCATGGCCCAGGACGCCTCGCCCGAATCGCAAGCGTCCAGTGCTCCGACCAAGACGGCCACCCTGCAAACCATCAACGTGACCGCCGAGAAGCGCACGGAAGACCTGCAGAAGGTGCCCATCTCGATGACCGTGGTGACGGCGGAAAAGCTGGAGGCCTTCGGCCAGGCCGGCGACGGCGTGCTCCAGCTCGCCGGTCGCGCACCCAGCGTGTACGCCGAAACGTCGTACGGCCGCGAGTTCCCGCGCTTCTACATCCGCGGCCTCGGCAACAGCGACTTCGACCTCAACGCGTCGCAGCCGGTCTCGATGGTCTACGACGACATCGTCCAGGAAAACCCGATCCTCAAGGGCTTCCCGCTGTTCGATCTCGAGCAGGTGGAAGTACTGCGCGGCCCGCAGGGCACCCTGTTCGGCCGTAACTCACCGGCCGGCGTGATCAAGTTCGAGTCGCGCAAGCCGACGCAGGAAACCGAGGGATACGCGCGCGTTTCCTACGGCTCCTATGGCACGGCCAACGCCGAAGCCGCGATCGGCGGCAAGCTCGCCTCCAACTGGTCGGGCCGCGTCTCCGCCCTCGCCCAGCACCGCGACGGCTGGATCGACAACGATTACACGGGCAAGAAGGACGACCTCGGCGGTTACAACGACCGCGCGGTTCGCCTGCAGGCCCTCTACAAGGCGTCGGACGATTTCGACGCGCTGATCAACGTCCACGGCCGCTGGCTCGACGGCAGCGCCATGGTCAACCGCGCCAACTCGATCACGCTCGGCGGCGACCAGTTCGTGCCTGGTTTCGACCGCGATTCGGTCTCGCAGGACGGCCGCAACAAGCAGCACCTGTTCACCTGGGGCAGCAACCTGCATCTCAACTGGCACTTCGGCGACCTGAACTTCGCGTCGATCACGGGCCTCGAGCGCGCCACCACGTACAGCCTCGGCGACGTCGACGGCGGCTACGACGCGTCCGAGACGCCGGCGAAGCCGAGCTTCACCAACCGTGTCACGCCGTTCTACTCCGAAACGGCCGACGCGCTGCCGAAGGATCGCCAGATCACGCAGGAATTCCGCCTGTCGAACGACAGCGCCGAGCGCCTCAAGTGGCAGGTGGGTACGTATTACTTCGACGAAGACATCGCGATCACGAACTTCTCGTACAACACGCTGGCCAACCACGTGCTCGACGGCTGGGTCGACCAGAGCCAGCGCACGAAGGCGTGGGCCGTGTTCGGCTCCGCCGACTTCCAGTTCACCGACGAGTTCGACGTGCGCGCAGGCGCACGCTGGTCGCACGACAAGCGCGAGTTCAAGGCGCAGCGCTTCCTCGGCTTCACCGGTCCGGTCGGCCCGCTGACCTCCGACCCGACCGACTCGCGCTGGAGCGGCGACGTCACGGGCACGTGGCAGCTGTCGAAGAACTCGAACGTGTATGCCCGCGTCGCGAACGGCTTCCGCGCACCCAGCGTGCAGGGCCGCATCAACTTCGCCAACAGCATCTCGACGGCCAAGCCCGAAACGATCACGTCGTATGAAATCGGCTACAAGTCGACGTCGGACGACAACAAGCTGCGTTTCAACGCCGACGTCTACAAGTACAACATGCACAACCAGCAGCTCACGGCCGTGGGTGGTGCCACCAACGTCACGCAGCTGATCAACGCGAAGAAGACGGAAGGCTACGGCGCCGAGTTCGACCTCGAGGCCTACCTCACCCCGAACTTCTACATGACCGCCGGCGGCAGCTACAACCACACGGAACTGAAGGACCACAACCTCGCCGTGGCACCCTGCGGCGGCGGCTGCACGGTCCTCGATCCGCTGAACGCCACGGGCAACGCGCTGATCAACGGCAACGTGCTGCCCAACGCGCCGAAGTGGATCGGCACCTGGACCGCGCGTTATGGCATCCCGTACGGCGAGAGCGGCGAATTCTTCGTCTACACCGACTGGAACTACCGCAGCGAAGTGAACTTCTTCCTGTACGACTCGGAAGAGTTCCGCAGCAAGCCGTTCCTCGAAGGCGGCATCCGCGTCGGTTACAACTGGGATTTCGGCAAGCGCGAGGTCGCGTTCTACGGCCGCAACATCACCAACAAGAAGGTGATCACCGGCGGCATCGACTTCAACAACCGTACGGCGTTCGTGAACGATCCGCGCATCATCGGCGTGGAGTTCCGCGCGGAGCTCTAAGCCGCCTCGCAGCGTGACGATGACGGGCCCTTCGGGGCCCGTTTTTTTTGCTTCGTCATACCGGCGTACGTCGGTACATCGGTAAGGACGACTTCAACCTTTACGGCGTCCGGCGCATCTGTACCGTGCCTGCCCACCAGCACACCCCGGCACGGCATAGGCCATAAGTCATATGGAAATAAACGAAATTTCCGTTGACGACTGAAAATCTGGTGCTATAGTTCACTACAACACCGGTCACCCACAGCACCACAGGAGCAGACACCATGAAAAGCCCGAACTTCGTCGCCCTCGCCGCCTCGTTCGCCATCGCCGCCTCGGCCATCGTCGGTTTCAGCAGCACCTCGACCACCGCCGCCCCGCTGACCGAGATCAACGGCAGCAAGGTTACCGACCTTGCCCCGATCGTCGTCTACGCCGACGCCGACACGAACGTCGCCTCCCTGTAACCCGCACCACACGCAGCCCGTCATCGGAGTATTCCCATGAAAGCGCCGAACCTCATCGCCTTGACCGCCTCCTTCCTGATTGCCGGCACGAGCGTGTTCGCCCTGCGCTCCTTCGATGACCGCGCCGCCGCGATGCTCGCCGCGCCGCACTTCGTCAACGGCATCCATGTCGTCGACCTGCCCTCTCTCGAAGTGCGGCCCACCGACGCCGAAGTGCGCGAGGCCATGCTGGCGAGTGAAGACACCCTGGATTCGGCCGCGGCCGCACTGAAGCGCAGCGCCGAAGACCGTGCCGCCGCGCTTCTCGGTGCGCAGCTGGCCATGCCCTACTATTCGTTCGGAAACGCACTGCGCCACACGGCGAAGGATTGAACTACATGTCCATCACCTGGAACGACAGCGTCCCGATTTACCGCCAGCTGCGCGAACGCGTCGTGGCGATGATCCTGGATGGCGCCTTGAACGAAGGCGATCCGCTGCCGTCGGTACGCCAGGTCGCGGGGGATTTTCAGATCAACCCGCTGACCGTCTCGAAGGCGTATCAGGAGCTGGTCGACGAACAACTGGTTGAGAAACGGAGGGGTCTTGGCATGTTCGTTATCGATGGCGCGCGCGACGCGCTGCTGAAGAGTGAAAGGGAGCGCTTCCTGCGCGAAGAGTGGCCGGCGCTGTTCGCCCGCCTCCAGCGCATGGGCCTCGACCTGAAAACCCTGATGCGTGAAGCCAATGGCTCCACGGAGGACCCGTCATGACCGCGGTCGTCACCGCCACCGGCCTCACCAAGCGCTACAAGTCCTCGCTGGCCCTGGACGGCGCCAGCTTCCAGATCGGTCCCGGACGCATCGTCGGCCTGATCGGCCCCAACGGCGCCGGCAAGACGACGGCACTGAAGGCCATTCTCGGACTCACCACGTTCGACGGCCATCTCGACGTCCTCGGCCTGGATCCGCGCAAGGAGCGCGACAAGCTGATGGAGCAGGTCTGCTTCATCGCCGACGTCGCGGTGCTGCCGCGCTGGCTCAAGGTGCGCGACGCGGTCGATTTCGTCGCCAACACCCATCCGCGTTTCGACCGCGCCAAGTGCGACGCCTTCCTGGCTCGCACGAAGCTGCAGCCGGAGCAGAAGGTGAAGCAGCTGTCCAAGGGGATGATCGTGCAGCTGCACCTCGCGCTGGTGATGTCCATCGACGCGAAGCTGCTGATCCTCGACGAACCGACGCTGGGCCTCGACATCCTCTACCGCAAGCAGTTCTACCAGACGCTTCTGGAAGACTACTTCGACGAGGAAAAGACGATCCTCGTCACGACGCACCAGGTGGAGGAGATCGAACACATCCTCACCGACCTGATGTTCATCCGCGACGGGAAGATCGTGCTCGACACCGACATGGACAGCCTGGGCGAGCGGTTCTCCGAGGTGCTCGTGGGTGCCGAACTGGCCTCCGCGGCCCGCGAACTGAAGCCGCTGGACGAGCGCCAGGTGTTCGGCAAGAGCATCTTCCTCTTCGACAACGTCAGCCGTCCGCAGCTGGAGCAACTCGGCGAAGTCAGACGGCCGTCGATCGGCGACCTCTTCGTCGCCACCATGAAGGGCACCTACGCATGAAAACCTTCTACTGGCTGGTCAAGCGCGAATTCTGGGAAACGAAGGGTGGCTTCTTCTGGGCCCCCATCGTCACCGGCATCGTATTCCTCGTACTGAACGGCATGGCCCTGATCGTCGGCGAGGTGTTCGGGCGGCGCGGCGGCGATCACTGGCAGGGATTCCGCATCGGCGGGCAGGGTCTGCACGCGGACCTGGCCCCGGATCAGGTCGCGCAGATCGGCGCCGGCATCGACATCATGTTCTACGCCGTCGCCAGCATCATCCTCTGCGTGACCGCGATCGTGGTGTTCTTCTACGCCCTCGGCTCGCTCTACGACGACCGGCGCGACCGCAGCATCCTGTTCTGGAAGTCGCTGCCGATCTCCGATACGTCGACGGTGCTGTCGAAGCTGGCGAGCGCGCTGTTCGTCGCCCCTGCGATCGCCGTCGTGGTTGGTGTGCTCGTGGCGCTTGGCATGGCCGTGATCATCGCGATCGCCGCCGCCCTGCACGGGGTGGGTCTCTGGGCACTGCTGATGGCGTCGCATCCGATCAGGGTCGTGCTCAACCTGATCCTGCTCATCCCGCTGTACGCCCTCTGGGCCCTGCCGACCGTCGGCTGGCTGATGCTCTGCTCCGCCTGGGCCCGCAGCAAACCGTTCCTCTGGGCCGTCGTCCTGCCGATCGCCGCCGGCGTGCTGGTGTCCTGGTTCGACATGCTCGGCGTTCCCGGCCTGTCGAGCGGCTGGTTCTGGCCCAACGTGGTGCTGCGTCTGTTCGGCGGTCTCATGCCGGGTTCGTGGCTGATGCTGGGTGAACCTTCGTCCCTCGCCGGCCTCGATCACCACGATCCGGCGGCGCTGCTCGACGGTATGAATCTCGCCTTTCACTACAGCACGCTGGCCAATCCGACGCTCTGGATCGGCGTGATAGCGGGGGTGGCGATGGTCGCCGGCGCCATCTGGTTCCGCCGCTGGCGCGACGACAGCTGATCGACTCGACGACGGCTCCTGCGGGAGCCGTCTCCATCTGGGGAGGATGCACGATGGTTCGCTCGACGTTGCTTGGATCGCTTCTGCTGCTTGCCGTTTCCACCACCGGCGCCGCGGCCGCCGGAGGCCCGCCGCTTCGCGGCGCCGCGCTCGACGCGCGCATCGCCCGGCTGATGAAGGAGGCGAAAGTGCCGGGCTTCGCCCTGGCGGTCATCGAGGACGGCAAGGTCACCTCGGTGAAGGCTTACGGCAAGCGCGACGTCGCGAAGGATCTCCCGCTCACCACCGACACCGTGATGTACGCGGCATCCCTGACCAAGGCCGCCTTCGCGTACGCCACGATGTCGCTCGTCGAGAACGGAACCCTCGCGCTCGACGCCAGCATCGCCACCGACCTGCCGAAGCCGCTGCCCGACTACCCGAAGTACGCGGACCTGGCGGGCGACGAACGCTGGCGCAAGCTCACGCCATCGATCCTGCTCAGCCACCGAACGGGCTTTCCCAACTTCCGCTTCTGGCAGCCCGGCAAGGCGTACGACCCGAACGGGAAGCTCTCGTTCTGGTTCGATCCCGGCACGCGCTATGGGTATTCCGGCGAAGGCATCAATCTGCTGCAGTTCGTGCTCGAGAACGGCAAGGGCATCGACGTGGCCGGGCTGATGAAGACGCGACTGTTCGAACCGTTCGGGATGTCGCGCACGAGCATGACCTGGCGCCCCGATTTCGCGGAAAACCTGGCGATCGGATACGACGAGAACGGCAAGGCACTGGGTCACGACCAGCGCGAATCGGTGCGTGCCGCCGGTTCCATGGATACGACGATTTCCGACTTCGCACGCCTCGTGGCGGCGATGTCGCGCGGCGCGGGCCTGAAGGCGGCGACGTATCGCACGTGGCTCACCCCGGTGACGCGCATCCGTTCGCTACGTCAGTTCCCGACCATCGGCCTGCCGGACACGACCGATAACGACGCGATCTCGCTAGGCTCCGCGCTGGGCGTCGTGACGTTCACGTCGCCGCAGGGGCCGGCGTTCTTCAAGGGTGGCCACGACGACGGCACGAACAACCTGTTCGTCTGCCTCGAGAAGACGAAAACGTGCCTGCTCATGATGAGCAACAGCTCGAACGGCGAATCCATCTTTCCTTACGTGATCGACGACGTCCTGGGGAGGACGTGCTTCCCGGTCTACTGGAACGGGTACGTCCGGTACGATCGGCCGGAAGACAAGGACGCAGCGGTGCCTGACCGCCATCCGGCGTGCGGGAAGTAACGGGGCGGCTCCGTCGCCCTGTAGTGCGGTAAGGCCGCGGATACCGGCGTGCGCCGGTATGACGGTGTCGTCACCCCGGCGTACGCCGGGGTCTACGGCCTCGGTCTGTGGCAGGCGACGGCTCTCAGCCGCCGCCACCACCGCCGTGGATGCCGCCCTTCGTCAGCGCGGCGGGATCCAGCAGCTTCGCCAGCTCGGCCTTCGACAGCCCGGTGGTTTCCAGCGCCACCTCCATGATGGGGCGCTTTTCCTTGTAGGCCTGCTTTGCCGTAGCCGCACCCTTCTCGTAGCCGATCACCGGATTCAGCGCGGTGACGAGGATCGGGTTCTTGTCCAGCGCCTCGCGGATGTGGTCCTCGTTGACCCGGAACCCGGCGATGGCCTTGTCCGCGAGCAGCGTCACCACGTTCGCGAGGATCTCGATCGACTGCAGCAGGTTGAACGCGATCACGGGCAGCATGACGTTGAGCTGGAAATTGCCCGACTGCCCCGCGATGGCGATCGTCGCGTCGTTGCCGATGACCTGCGCGGCCACCATCGCGGCCGCTTCCGGAATCACCGGATTGACCTTGCCCGGCATGATCGACGAGCCCGGCTGCAGCGCGGGCAGCTCGATCTCGCCCAGGCCGGCGAGCGGGCCCGAGTTCATCCAGCGCAGGTCGTTGGCGATCTTCATCACCGCCACGGCGAGCGTGCGCAACTGGCCCGACAGCTCCACCGGCGCGTCCTGCGCGGCCATGCCGGCGAAGTAGTTTTCCGCCGACTCGAACTTCACGCCCGTGAGCTTCGTCAGCTCCGTGGCCACCGCGGGTCCGAACTTCGGATCGGCGTTGATGCCCGTGCCGACGGCGCTGCCGCCCTGAGGCAGGCGGCGCGTGCGCTTTAGCGTGTCGCCGATGCGCTCGACGGCGTCGCCGATCTGCGCCGACCAGCCCGAGAGCTCCTGACCGAAGGTGATGGGCATCGCGTCCATCAGGTGCGTGCGGCCTGTCTTGACGACCTTGCGCAGTTCCTTGCCGCGCGCATCGATGGTCTTGCGCAGATGTCTGAGCGCAGGCAGCAGCTTCTCGCTCGTCGCCAGCGTGGCGCTGACGAGGATCGCCGTGGGGATCACGTCGTTCGAACTCTGGCCCGCATTGACGTGGTCGTTGGGATGCACGGACCGGCCGGCGGCGGCCGCGAGGTGGGCGATGACCTCGTTGGCGTTCATGTTGGAGCTGGTGCCCGAACCGGTCTGGAAGACATCGATCGGGAAATGCTCGTCGACCTCGCCGGCCGCCACTTTCGCGGCGGCGTCGCGGATGGCCTTGGCCGATGCCTTGTCGAGGTGCCCGAGCTTCACGTTCGCCTCGGCGGCAGCGGACTTCACCAGACCCAGCGCGCGGATGAACTCGCGCGGCATGGCCAGCCCCGACACCGGGAAGTTGTCCACGGCCCGCTGCGTCTGCGCCCCGTAGAGGGCCTTCGCGGGTACCTTCAACTCGCCCATGCTGTCGCGTTCGGTGCGGAACTTCGTCATGCGGAGAACTCCGGGGTGGGGGTATGGCGCCTACAGTAAGGCCGAAGGCCACGCTTTTATAGGAGCCGCACTGGTGGGAGCCCGGTATAATCGCCGATTGACCGCCCCCGCCCCAGGAACGACCCATGTCCCACGCCACGCTGACCGCCCTCTCGCCGCTGGACGGCCGCTACGCCGCCAAGGCCGGCCCGCTGCGTCCGATCTTCAGCGAATTCGGCCTCATGCATCGTCGCGTGCACGTGGAGATCCACTGGCTGCTGGCCCTTGGCGCCGATCCGGGCATCGTCGAACTGCCGGCCTTCTCGTCCGACGCGGTGACCCGCCTGCTGGCCATCGCCAACGACTTCTCGCCCGAGGACGGCGAGCGCATCAAGGCGATCGAAGCCACGACCAACCACGACGTCAAGGCGGTCGAATACTTCATCAAGGAGAAGATCGGCAACGATCCCTCCCTGACCCAGGCGAAGGAATTCGTCCACTTCGCCTGCACCAGCGAAGACATCAACAACCTCGCCTATTCCCTGATGCTGCGTGACGCGCGCGAATCCGTGCTGCTGCCGGCCATCGATCAGGTGATCGGTACGCTGCGTACGCTCGCGCACGAGCACGCCGGCCTGTCGCTGCTGTCGCGCACCCATGGACAGACGGCGTCGCCGAGCACCATGGGCAAGGAGCTGGCCAACGTCGTCGCGCGCCTCGAGCGCCAGCGTCGCCAGCTCGTCGCCATCGAGATTCCGGGCAAGATCAACGGCGCGGTGGGCAATTACAACGCGCACGTCATCGCCTATCCCGCCATCGACTGGCCGGCGCTCGCCGCCAGCTTCGTGGACGGCCTCGGCCTCACGTTCAACGCGTACACCACGCAGATCGAACCGCACGACGGCATCGCCGAGTTCGCCGACGTGCTCCGCCGCATCAACATCATCCTGATCGACCTCGCGCGCGACATCTGGGGCTACATCTCGCTGGGCTATTTCCGTCAGGCGCTCAAGGCGGGCGAAGTCGGCTCGTCGACCATGCCGCACAAGGTCAACCCGATCGATTTCGAGAACGCCGAAGGCAACTTCGGCCTCGCCAACGCCCTGCTCGGCCACTTCGCCGAAAAGCTCCCCATCAGCCGCTGGCAGCGCGACCTCACCGACTCCACCGTGCTGCGTGCGCTCGGCACCGCGTTCGGCCATTCGCTGGTCGCGCTCGAATCCCTGATGAAGGGCCTCGGCAAGCTCAACGTCAACGCCGACCGCATCGCCGCCGACCTCGACGCCAGCTGGGAAGTGCTCGCCGAGGCCGTGCAGACGGTGATGCGCCGCTTCGGCCTGCCGGAGCCGTACGAGCAGCTCAAGGCGCTGACCCGCGGCCAGGGCATCACGAAGGATTCCATGCGCACGTTCATCGACGGCCTCGATCTCCCGGCCGACGCCAAGAAGGCCCTCGCCGAGCTGACGCCGGCCTCGTACATTGGCCTCGCCGACACGCTCGCGAAGGCGATCTGATCCATGGCCATCCAAAAGCCCACCCGCAAGCCCCTGCCCCTCGAAGTCCGTGGTTCGGCGTCGCAGCCGCTCGGCATGAGCGCCACGCAGTTCCTGCGCGACTACTGGCAGAAGCGTCCACTGCTCATCCGTAACGCGTTTCCCGGTTTCGAAGCGCCGATCGAGCCGAACGATCTCGCGGGTCTCGCCTGCGAGGAAGGCGTGCTGGCGCGCCTGATCGTGCACGACGAGAAGCGCGACCGCTGGACCGTGAAGAACGGCCCCTTCGACGAGGCCGAGTTCGGCAAGACCCCGAAGCGCGACTGGACGCTGCTGGTGCAGGACGTCGACAAGTGGGATGCCGACGTCGCCGCGCTGCTCGACGCCTTCGCCTTCCTGCCGACCTGGCGCGTCGACGACATCATGATTTCCTATGCCGAGGACGGTGGCGGCGTGGGTGCGCACGTCGACCAGTACGACGTCTTCCTGCTGCAGGGCCTCGGCGAGCGCCATTGGGCGATCAGCGACGATCCGGAAGCGCCCCTCGAATTCCGCAACGACATCGAGCTGAAGCAGCTGAAGACCTTCGAGCCCACGCACGAATGGCTGCTCGAGCCCGGCGACATGCTCTACCTGCCGCCCGGCGTGCCGCACGACGGTGTGGCGATCGGCAACTGCATGACGATCTCGATCGGCATGCGTGCCCCCTCGCAGGCGGAGCTGACCGGCGACCTCGCCGACTTCCTCGCCGAGCGGATGCCGGAAGAACTGCGTTACACGGATGCCGACCTCACGCCCGCGAAGCGCGCTGGCGAGATCGACGCCGCGGCGCTGAACCGCCTGCGCCAGTCGCTGCCGTTCGCGGCCGCGCTCGATCGCGACCTCCTCGCGGACTGGTTCGGCCGTTTCATTACCCGCTACCGCAACGCGCAGGTCGCGGCCGCGCCGCCAAAGGCGACCACCGAAGCCGCCTTCGACAAGGCCCTCGACGCCGGCGCGACGCTGGTGCGCCATCCGTTCGCGCGGATGGCATGGGTGAAGGGCAAGAAGGACGCCACGCTGTTCGTCAGCGGCCATGCCTATCCCTGCCCGGCCGACCTCGCCGAGCGCCTGGCCGGTGAGCGCGAGCTGACCTTCGACCGCGCGCCTGGCAAGGCGGACAAGGCCCTGCTGCTGGCTCTCGTCAACGACGGCCAGCTCGGCGTGCGCAAGGGCCGCCGTCGGTGACCGCGGCGGGCATGCCGTTGGTGGCGGAGGACAAGGCGAGCCTGGAGGCCGCCCACCTCCGGCTGCTGGCGGGCGCCCGCTACCGCGTCGCCTTCTACCTGCCCACCATGGAGCCCGGCGTGCTCGACAGCGAAGCCTGTCTGGCCGAGCTGCGCCGGGTCGCGACGAGCGGTCGTCAGGCGCAGGTGCGCATCGTCACGCACGACGCGGAACGCGCGCATCGCGAGGGGCATCGCCTCGTCGCCCTCGCCCAGCGCCTGCCCACGGCGGTCGCCATCCGGGTGCCCACGGAGGAAAGCCATCTCCGTTACGGTTCGGCCTTCGCCATCGATCTTGCCGGTGGCTTTCTGTTCAGGCCCATCGCCGGTCGCTACGAGGCCCGGGGAGACCTCGACGCCCCCGGTGAGACCTCTCGCCTGGCGGCATATTTCGACGAAGTGTGGGAGCGGGCCGAGCCCGCGTGGCAGATAAGACCACTCGGTATCTGACGACCGCGCGACATGCGCCGATGGGTTGGCGCGGTGCGGCGCCACGGGGCTATAATTAACGGATTCTTATGCCGCAGGCAGTCCCCACGTGCCGAGCGGCAGCCCGTCCTTTTCGTGTGTGCCGGTGGTGACGTGAGCGCAAACCTGATCCGCGAGTTTTCCGAATCTTCCCAACTCGCCGGCGGCAACGCCGACTACGTAGAGCAAGTCTACGAAGCCTGGCTCGCCGATCCCGGCGCCGTTCCAGCGGAATGGGACACCTATTTCAAGAGCTTCAAGGGCCGTGAGGCCGGCGACGTTCCCCACTCCGGCGCCATCGCCCGCATCGAGGCCGCGCAGAAACAGCGCCGCTCCGCGGTCGTCGCGCCGGCGGCGGGTTCGGCCGACGACGCCTACGCCCAGAAGCAGGCGGGCGTCCTGCGCCTGCTGACCGCCTACCGGTCGCGCGGCCACATCGCCGCCCAGATCGACCCGCTGGGCCTGACGGTCGCCGACATCGACACCCCGGATCTCGGCCTGGCCTTCCACGGTCTTTCCGACGCCGACCTCGACACCGAGTTCGACACCGGCACCTTCGCCGGCGGCGGCCAGCGCATGAAGCTGCGCGAGCTCCTCGCGAAGCTGAAGCAGATCTACACCGGCACCCTCGGTGCCGAGTTCATGTACATCTCCGACTACGACCAGCGGTCGTGGATCTACTCGCGTCTCGAAAAGGCCGCCGGCAACCCGGGCCTGCAGAAGGCCGAGAAGGTCCGCGTCCTCGAGGCGCTCACCGCCGCCGAGGGTCTCGAGCGTTACCTGCACACCAAGTACGTCGGCCAGAAGCGTTTCTCGCTCGAAGGCGGCGACAGCCTGATCCCGATGGTGGACGACATCGTCCGCGCCGCCGGCGACAACGGCGTCAAGGAAATCGTCATCGGCATGGCCCACCGCGGCCGCCTGAACGTGCTGGTCAACATCCTCGGCAAGGCGCCCTCGCAGCTCTTCAACGAGTTCGAAGGCAAGTTCGAGCACGACGACAGCCCGATCCACACCGGCGACGTGAAGTACCACATGGGCTTCTCCGCCGACGTCAAGACGCCGAACGGCGGCGTGCACGTCGCGCTCGCGTTCAACCCGTCGCATCTCGAGATCGTCAACCCGGTGGTCGCCGGTTCCGTGCATGCCCGACAGGCGCGCCGCGGCGACACCGCCCGCGAGAAGTCGATTGCCCTGCTCATCCACGGCGACGCCGCCTTCGCGGGCCAGGGCGTCAACATGGAGCTCCTGCAGATGTCGCAGGTGCGCGGTTTCGCGGTCGGCGGCACGATCCACCTGGTGGTCAACAACCAGGTGGGCTTCACCACCTCGCGTCGCGACGACTCGCGTTCCACGCTGTACTGCACCGACCTCGCGAAGATGGTCAATGCGCCGGTGTTCCACGTGAACGGCGACGATCCGGAGGCCGTGATCCAGGTCACCCGTCTCGCTTACGAGTTCCGCAAGCAGTTCAAGAAAGACGTCGTCATCGACCTCGTCTGCTACCGTCGCCACGGCCATAACGAGGCCGACGAGCCGGCGGCGACGCAGCCGCTGATGTACCAGGTGATCCGCAAGCGTCCGACCACGCGCGACCTCTACGCGCAGTCGCTCGTGAAGAGCGCCACCATCGGCGCCGACGACGGCCAGAAGATGCTCGACGAGTACCGCGGCCGCCTCGAGAAGGGCGAGCCGCTGATCTCGATCGATGCGAATCCCCAGCGCGACATCTCCGTCGACTGGTCGCGCTTCCACGGCAACAAGCTGTCGATGGACGTCGACACGGGCGTCTCGCGCGACACGATGGGCAAGGTGCTCGACGCGCTGCTCGACATCCCGTCGGACGTCACGCTGCATCCGCGCGTCGCGAAGATCTACGACGACCGCCGCAAGATGGCGTCCGGCGAACTGCCGGGCGACTGGGGCTTCGCCGAGAACCTCGCCTACGGCACGCTGATCGCCGAAGGCAACGACCTCCGCGTCGTGGGCCAGGATGCCGGCCGCGGCACGTTCTTCCACCGTCATGCCGTGCTGCACGACCAGAAGAGCGACGAGTGCTACATCCCGCTGCGCAAGGTCCGCGACGGTGCGCGCGTCGAGGTCGTCGACTCGCTGCTCTCCGAAGAAGCCGTGATGGCCTTCGAATACGGCGAAGCGACCACGTCGCCCGACCAGCTCACCATCTGGGAAGGCCAGTTCGGTGACTTCGCCAACGGCGCCCAGGTCGTGATCGACCAGTTCATCAGCTCCGGCGAAGCCAAGTGGGACCGCCTCTGCGGCCTCGCGCTGTTCCTGCCGCACGGCTACGAAGGCCAGGGCCCGGAGCACTCGTCCGCGCGTCTCGAGCGCTTCCTCCAGCTGTGCGCGATGGACAACATGCAGGTCTGCGTGCCGACCACCCCGGCCCAGGCGTTCCACATGATCCGCCGCCAGCAGGTGCGCCCGGTGCGCAAGCCGCTGATCGTGATGACGCCGAAGTCGCTGCTGCGCCACAAGCTGGCCGTGTCCTCGCTCGACGAACTGGCCAACGGCCGGTTCCAGCTGGTGATCGGCGAGCACCGCGACGTGGCCGCGAAGAAGGTCAAGCGCGTGGTGCTCTGCTCGGGCAAGGTCTATTACGACCTGCTGGAAGACGCCGAAAAGCGTGGCCTGAACGACGTCGCCATCGTGCGCGTCGAGCAGCTCTACCCGTTCCCGCGCCCGGAAGTCTCGGCCGAACTGGAAAAATACCCTTCCGCGAAGGAAGTGGTGTGGTGCCAGGAAGAACCGATGAACCAGGGCGCCTGGTTCCAGATCCGTCACCACCTGCAGGCCTGCATCGGCCCGAAGCACAGCCTGTCGTACGCCGGCCGTGCCCGTTCGCCGTCGCCGGCCGCCGGTCATCTCAACACCCATATCGCCGAACAGACGGCGCTCGTCGAACAGGCGCTCGTCGCGCCGGTCGGCACCGATCACGCAGCGGAGTAAGACAAGCATGTCCATCGAAGTCAAAGTCCCGGTTCTGCCCGAGTCGGTCTCCGACGCGCTCATCGCCACCTGGCACAAGAAGGCCGGCGACGCGGTCAAGCGCGACGAGAACCTGCTCGACCTCGAGACCGACAAGGTCGTTCTCGAAGTCCCGGCGCCGGTCGACGGCGTGCTCAAGGAAATCAAGTTCGAGGAAGGCTCCACGGTCACCAGTAGCCAGGTCATCGCCGTGATCGAGGAAGGCGCCGCCGCGGCCGCCCCGGCTCCGGCCGCCGCGCCGGCCGCCGCCGAGGCGCCGAAGGCCGCGAAGGCCGAGCCCGCCGCCGCGCCGAAGGGCGTGGACGAGCTCTCCCCGGCCGGCCGCCGCGTCGCCGTGGAAGACAACATCGACCCGTCGACGGTCTCGGGCACCGGCCGCGACGGCCGCGTGACCAAGGAAGACCTGGTCAACGCCGCGAAGGGTGGCACCGCCGCCCCGGCCGCCGCCGCTCCCGCCGCGAAGCCGATCCCGGGTTCGCGTCCGGAAGAGCGCGTGCCGATGACCCGCATCCGCACCCGCATCGCCGAACGCCTGATGCAGTCGAAGAACTCGATCGCGATGCTCACCTCGTTCAACGAAGTGAACCTCGCCGAGGTCGTCAAGCTGCGCAAGTCGCTGGGCGAGCAGTTCGAGAAGGCCAACGGCGTCAAGCTCGGCTTCATGAGCTTCTTCGTGAAGGCGGCCACCGAGGCCCTCAAGCGCTATCCGGTGATCAACGCGTCGGTCGACGGCAGCGACATCATCTATCACGGCTACCAGGACATCTCGATCGCCGTGTCGACGGACAAGGGTCTCGTCACGCCGGTGCTGCGCGACGTGCAGGACATGTCGTTCGCCGACGTCGAGAAGGGCATCATCGGCTACGCCAAGAAGGCGCGTGACGGCAAGCTCGGCCTGGACGACCTCCAGGGCGGCACGTTCACGATCACCAACGGCGGCACCTTCGGTTCGCTGCTCTCCACCCCCATCGTGAACCCGCCGCAGAGCGCGATCCTCGGCATGCACACGATCAAGGAGCGCCCGGTCGTCGAGAACGGCCAGATCGTGGCCGCGCCGATGATGTACATCGCCCTCTCGTACGACCACCGGATCATCGACGGCCGCGACGCCGTGCTGTTCCTGGTCGACATCAAGAACCAGCTGGAAAACCCGCAGCGGATGCTGCTCGGCCTCTGATGGCCGGTTGACCGCGGAATGTGAAGGCGGGAGTCGCACGACTCCCGTTTTCATGTTCCGACCCCATATCGGGCGGTAGCGATACCGCAGTGACATCCGGAGCGAAGCAATGAGCGACAAGTTCGACGTCATCGTCATCGGTGCCGGCCCCGCAGGCTATGTGGCCGCGATCCGCGCCGCGCAGCTGGGCCTGAAGACCGCCGTGGTCGACGCGTTCGTCGGCAAGGACGGCAAGGCCGCCCTCGGCGGCACCTGCCTCAACGTGGGCTGCATCCCGTCCAAGGCGCTGCTCGACTCCTCGAAGCAGTTCCACAACCTGACGCACAACTTCAAGGATCACGGCATCACCGCCGAGAATCCGAAGATCGACATCGGCACCTTCATCGGCCGCAAGGACAAGATCGTCAAGCAGTTCACCGGCGGCGTGACCATGCTGTTCAAGGCGAACAAGGTCACCTCGTTCTTCGGCAAGGGCAAGCTGCTCAAAGGCAACCAGGTCGAGATCACGGGCAACGACGGCGCCGTGCAGACGATCTCCGCCACCAACGTGATCCTCGCGTCCGGTTCGGTGCCGATCGAGCTGCCGTTCGCGAAATTCGACGGCAAGCACATCATCGACAACGCTGGCGCGCTCGACCTCACCGAGGTGCCGAAGCGCATGGGCGTGATCGGCGCCGGCGTGATCGGCCTCGAGCTCGGCAGCGTGTGGAAGCGTCTCGGCGCCGAGACCACCGTGCTCGAAGCCCTGCCGAAGTTCCTGCAGGTGGCCGATCAGGACATCGCCAAGATGGCCGCGCGCGAGTTCGCCAAGCAGGGCCTCGACATCAAGGTCAACGCCAAGGTCACCTCGGCCGAGGTCAAGGGCGACGAAGTCCATGTCGGCTACACCGACAAGGACGGCAACGCGCAGACCCTCGTCGTCGACAAGCTGCTCGTCGCCGTGGGCCGTCGCGCCTACACCGGCGGCCTGCTGGCCGACGACACGGGCGTGAAGCTCGACGAGCGCGGCCGCATCGTGGTGGACGAGCACAACCACACCGGCGTCGATGGCGTCTGGGCGATCGGCGACGCCGTCCGCGGTCCGATGCTCGCGCACAAGGGCTCGGAAGAAGGCGTCATGGTCGCCGAGCTGATCGCCGGCAAGCCGGGTCACGTCAACCTCGACACCGTGCCGTGGGTCATCTACACGGAACCGGAAATCGCCTGGGTCGGCAAGACCGAAGAACAGCTGAAGGAAGAAGGCATTCCTTACCGGACCGGCGCGTTCCCGTTCGCCGCCAACGGCCGTGCCGTGGCGATGAACGAAGGCATCGGCCAGGTGAAGATGATCGCCCACGCCGAAACCGACCGCATCCTCGGTGTGCACATGGTCGGACCGGCGGTGTCGGAGCTGATCCACGAGTGCGTCGTGGCGATGGAGTTCAAGGGTTCGTCGGAAGACCTCGCCCGCATCGTGCACGCCCACCCGGCCCTGTCGGAAGTGGTGCACGAAGCCGCCCTCTCGGTCGACAAGCGCGCCATCCACAAGGGCAACTGATTGCCTGCGTGACGCAAAGCCCGTCCATGCGTTTAGCATGGGCGGGCTTTGTCGTTTTCGGAGCGGCGGTGTCTTTGTAGAAGCGCGCCTTATGCGCGACATGTTTCGAGGCCGGGCCCCGGCGCTGGCACGCCAGCTCACAGGGAACGGCGAAGCGATGTCGCGCGCTGGGCGCGCTCCTACAAAAACATCGGAGAACGAGCATGCGTGACATCCAATCCCTGTGCGTCTACTGCGGCTCCAGCAGCGGCGCGCACCCCGAGTACGCCGAGGCCGCGTGGGCGTTCGGCACGCGCATGGCGCAGGAAGGCATCGCACTCGTCTACGGCGGTGGCAAGGTCGGCCTCATGGGCACGGTGGCCGACGCGGTGATCGCCGGCGGCGGACGCGTGATCGGCGTCATCCCCCGCCAGCTCGTCGAGAAGGAAGTCGCGCACACCGGCCTGACGGAGCTGCACGTCGTCGAGACGATGCACCAGCGCAAGACGCGCATGTACGAACTCTCGGACGCGTTCGTCGCCCTACCGGGCGGCTTCGGCACCATGGACGAGATGTTCGAGATGCTCACCTGGGCGCAGCTCGGCCTGCACAGCTACCCGTGCGCGTTCCTCGACGTGCGCGGCTTCTACCGCAGCCTCGCCGCCACGATGGATCACATGGTGTCGGAGGGCTTCGTGAAGTCGATCCAGCGCGATCAGGTGTGGTTCGGCGAAAGCATCGACGCGGCTTTCGAGTGGATGCGAACCTACGAATCCACCTACACCCCGAAATGGATCACGGCCAGCGCCGTCGACAGCCGCACCTGAGCGAGGTTCGCCATGACTACCTTCCGCGCGTTTCGAATCCATCAGGACGACGCCGGCCACCGCGCCGGCATCGAGACCATGGCCATCGAGGATCTCACCGCCGGTGAGGTCCTCGTACGCGCCGAATGGTCGTCGGTGAACTACAAGGATGCCCTCGCGGGCACGGGAAAGGGCAAGATCCTTCGCCACTACCCGTTGAACGGCGGCATCGACGTCGCGGGCACCGTCGTCGCCTCCGCCGATCCCGCCTTCCGCGAAGGCGACCGGGTGCTCGCGACCGGCAGCGGCCTGTCCGAGACGCTGGACGGTGGGTACGGCGAATACGTGCGCCTCCCCGCGGCATGGACGGTCGCCCTGCCCGCCTCGCTGACGACGCGCGAGGCGATGATCATCGGCACCGCCGGCTTCACCGCCGGCCTCGCGCTGCTCCGCATGACGGAGAACCGGCAGACCCCATCGCTCGGTCCGATCGCGATCACGGGCGCCACGGGCGGCGTCGGCATGCTCGGCATCGACATCTTCACGGGTGCCGGCTACGAGGTGCACGCCATCAGCGGCAAGGCGGACCGGTTCGACACCCTGCGCGCGCTCGGCGCCACGACCTGCGTCGACCGCCACACGCTGGCCTTCAGCGGCAAGCCCATGGAATCGGCCCGCTACGGCGGTCTGCTCGACAACGTCGGCGGGGCGACGCTCGCCGGATTCCTGCCAGCGATCGCGCCCTACGGCAACGCCGCGATCTGCGGCCTTGCCGGAAGTCCCGCGCTGGCCACGACCGTCATGCCCTTCATCATCCGCGGCGTCAGCGTGCTCGGCATCGCCTCGGCGGGAACGGCGCGCGACGTGCGCGACGAGGTCTGGCGGCGCCTTTCCGGCGAATGGAAGCCACGTCACCTCGACACCATCTGCACGAAGGAAGTGGCACTTGAAGATGTAGCGAGCGTCTTCGGGACGATGCTCGACGGCGGCTCCTTCGGCAGGACGGTCGTCAGGATCGCCGGCTGATACCTGTCGGGGCACGTTTGTGTTGTTGCACCATTGATACGGGCGCGGCGGCCGGTAGAATGAGCCCTCGCCAAGGGCGCCACGCGCGACGTTTTTTCGTCACCGCGGATCCGCGACACCTGCCCGGACGGTAGGTGTCACCAAAGAACACATCGGGCACCGACCCGGGGGAAAGTGAATGGCTCGCATCCTGATCGTCGACGACTCGCCGTCGCAGCTGCTGGGTATCAAGCGCATCGTCGAAAAGCTGGGCCACGAGGCCATCACCGCCGAAGACGGCGCCGCCGGCGTCGAGACCGCCAAGCGCGAATTGCCCGACCTGATCCTCATGGACGTCGTGATGCCGAACCTCAACGGGTTCCAGGCGACGCGCACGATCAGCAAGGAAGACACCACCAAGCACATCCCCATCATCCTGGTCACCACGAAGGATCAGGACACCGACAAGGTGTGGGGGCTGCGCCAGGGCGCGAAGGCTTACGTCGTGAAGCCGATCAAGGAAGAGGAGCTGGTGGCCGCGCTGAAGGAACACCTGCCGGGCTGATGGTCGATTGAACGGCTCGGGTGGGAGCCAGACTGCTGGCCCCCACCGCGAGGACGATCACCCCCGTCGCGGATCGAACCCCGCGAACGCGTCCTTGAACTCGGCGTACGCCGCCTGCTCCTCGTGCGTCTCCGGCACGGGAACGCGAATCTCGAGCACCACGATCTGATCGCCCGGCTCCGCGCCGGGCAGACCCCGTCCCTTGAGCCGCAGCTTGCGCCCCGATTGCGAGCCCGAGGGGATGCGCAGGTCGACGTGCCCGCCCAGCGTCGGGACCGGCACCGTGGCGCCCAGCGCGGCTTCCCACGGCGTGATCGGCAGCACATGGGTCACCGTCCGGCCATCGAGGCGGAAGCGGTTGTCGTCCCGAATGGCGATCTCCAGCAGCAGGTCGCCCGCCGGACCGCCGCCGGCACCGGGATGCCCCTGGCCGCCGAGGCGGATCGTCTGACCGGACGTGATGCCGGCCGGAATCTTCACCTCGAGCACGCGCTCGCCGCCCGACGTGTCGTTCAGCACCACGCGTGTCTTGCCGCCGTTAAAGGCGGTCTGCAGGTCGGTTTCGATCTTCGCCTGGATATCGCGCCCGCGCCGCGCCTGCTGCTGCTGACCGCGGCCACGGCCGCCACCGAACAGGCTTTCGAAGAAATCGCTGAAGTCGCCGCCACCGCGGCCGCCCATGTCCCCGAAATCGAATCCACCCGCGCCCTGCTGGCCCCAGCCCGGCGGCGGACGGAATTGCTCGCCCTGTCGGTAGCCACCGGCGCGGAACTGGTCGTACTGGCGGCGCTTTTCGGGATCCTTCAGGGCCTCGTTGGCCTCGTTGATCGCCTTGAACTTCTCCTCGGCGCCGGCGTCCTTGTTCTTGTCCGGGTGGTATTTGCGGGCAAGTTTGCGATACGCCGCCTTGATCTCGGCGTCGGTCGCTTCGGGCTTGACCCCTAAGGTCTCGTAGTAATCCTTGAACTCCACAGGCTCTCCCGGGCTTGTGTCGAAAACAGAAAAACGAAATGCCCGCGGCGGACAGGCGTCCACCGCGGGCCAGACCGCTAAGCTTAGGCCGTTTTAGACCGCAGCGTTAATGGCAATGCGACGCGGTGCGCTCTCGGCCTTCTTCGGGATGGCGATCTCGAGCACCCCATTGCCGCCGGACGCCGTGATGCCTTCCGCATCGGCGCTTTCCGGCAGGGTGAAGCTGCGCTTGAAAGCACCCGCCACACGCTCGACGCGGCTGAACTTGCCCTCGGCCTCGCTGGCGAACGCCTTGCGCTCACCCTTGATGCTGAGAACGTTCTTGTCCATCTGGATCTCGATGTCCGCGAGGTCCACGCCGGGCACGTCGGCCAGGATGAGGAAACGGCCCGCTTCTTCACGGATGTCGACGCGCGGCGCAAAGGTGCCGGCGGCCGCCGCGGGGGCCGCGATGTCGCTGCCGAAGAGCTGATCGAAGACGTTACGGACGTCGCTGCCGAACACCGGCGCACGACGGAACGAAACCTGACGAAGCTGGTTCATCTGTTTGACTCCCAAGAAGTTTTCCGGCCCCGTGGCCGTCTGGTATCCAACATATGAGCGCGGCTGGACGATTCAAGTGGGGGGCGTCCCGACACTTCAGCCGCGCGGTCATCCCGTACACTCGGGCTTTCTTCCTGAGAGGACCGCATCATGACCATCGCCGTCGGCGACCGCATTCCCGAGGCCACCGTCGCCATCTTCGACGATGGCATCCAGACCCATTCGACCCTCGATCTGCTGGGCAACGGCAAGGTCGTGGTATTCGCGGTCCCCGGCGCCTTCACCCCAACCTGTTCGAACAAGCATCTGCCGGGTTACATCCAGCACATGGACGATTTCGAGCAGCGCGGCGTGAAGGTGTTCTGCCTTTCGGTCAACGACGCATTCGTGATGCAGGCATGGGGCAAGGAACGCGGCATTCCCGCGAGCCTGTACATGCTCGCCGACGGCAACGCGGCGTTCGTGCGCGCGCTCGGGCTGGAGCTCGACGGCACCAAGAACGGCATGGGCATTCGGGCGAAGCGCTTCGCCATGTATCTCGAAGATGGCGTGGTCAAGGTGCTGAACATCGAAGCGCCAGGCGAGTTCCGCGTGTCCTCGGCCGAAACGATGCTGGAAGCGATCGACGCCTAGAGCGGTTCGTGTGGCTCGTGTGGGAGCGGCCTTGGCCGCGATGGGGGCTTGCCGCGAGCACCCATCGCGGCCAAGGCCGCTCCCACATTGAGCCAAGAGCTCGCCGCTATTGTGGCTCCTGCACAAACGGCGTGCCTCGCCGGTCGGCAGAGCCGTCGGCCGCCGCCCTCGGCGCGACTTGCGGAACCGAGCGCGGCGAGCGGATCAGGCCCGCAGGGGGCCGGCCCGGACGGCCGGCCGTTTTCGTCGAGGCAGGAGCCGAGTCGAAAACCCCCGCTCGCCGCGCGGGCGCGCAGGGGCGTCAGCCATAGGACACGGCCGCGCAGCGGCATCCTTTCCCAAGCGACGGTGAAGCCCGGAGCGCCGAGGGCGGTGGCCGACGGCTCTTCGCGACAGCGCAAACCGAATGCGATGGCGAAGCCGAGCCGGGAGCACCGAGGGCGGCGGCCGACTGCTCTTCGCGACAGCGAAAACCGAACGCGATGGCGAAGCCGAGCCGTCACCCAAAAGAAAGCCGCCTCGCGGCGGCTTCCCTCTTACTTACGCTTCGTCGACCGGCCCGCTTTCGACCGGCGGCATATCCGCCGCGGCTTCGCCGTCGGGCATGTCGCCCTCGCCTTCGATCTCTTCCTCGGCCTCGAGGCGCACCACGCCGATCAGTTTCTCTTCCTTCGGAAGCTTGATCAGGGTGACGCCCTGCGTGTTACGGCTGAGCTGCGAGACTTCCGACACGCGCGTGCGGACCAGCGTGCCCTGGTCGGAGATGAGCATCAGCTGCTGCACTTCCGTGACCTGCGTGGCTGCGACGAGGTTGCCGTTGCGCTCCGAGCACTGGATGGCGATGACGCCCTGCGTGCCGCGGCCCTTCTTCGGGAACTCATCGAGCGCCGTGCGCTTGCCGTAGCCACGCTCGGTGGCGGTGAGGATGTCGCCCTCGCCCGAGGCCACGATGAGCGACACGACCTCGGCCTCGTCGGCGAGACGCATGCCGCGGACACCGGTGGCCGTACGGCCCATGGAGCGCACGCTGCCTTCGTCGAAGCGCACCGACTTGCCGTTCGACGCGAACAGCAGCACATCGCTTTCGCCGGCGGTCATCGCCACATCGACCAGGGCGTCGCCCTCTTCGAGGTTGATGGCGGCCTTGCCCTTCTGCAGCTGGAATGCGAACTCGGTCAGCGGCGTCTTCTTCACCGTGCCCTTGCGCGTGGCGAAGAACACGAAGCAGCTCGGATCGTAATCGCGCACCGGCAGCAGCGCCTGCACCTTCTCGCCCTCGGCCAGCGGCAGCAGGTTGACGATCGGCTTGCCGCGCGCACCCGGGCCGGCTTCCGGCATCTGGTACACCTTCAGCCAGTACACGCGACCGGTGCTCGTGAACGTGAGCAGCGTGTCGTGCGTGTTGACCACCCACAGCTGCTGCACGACGTCTTCGTCTTTCAGCGCCGACGCCGAGCGACCCTTGCCACCACGACGCTGCGCACGATAGAGGCTCGCCGGCTGGCGCTTGATGTAGCCCGTGTGCGAGAGCGTGACCACGACGTCTTCCGGCGCGATCAGGTCGAGTACGTTGAGATCTTCCTGCGAATGCTGGATCTCGGTACGGCGCGCGTCGCCGTAGTCCGTACGGATCTGCTCCAGCTCTTCGCGAATGACTTCGAGCAGGCGCACCGGATTCTCGAGGATCTCGATGAGTCCGCGGATCGTGTCGAGGATCTCGCGGTATTCGTCGGAGAGTTTTTCCTGCTCCAGGCCCGTGAGGCGATGCAGACGCATCTGCAGGATCTCGGTGGCCTGGGCTTCCGACAGCTGGTAGCCGTCGTCGCGCAGGCCATCGCGCGGATCCATGTCTTCCGGACGCGACGAGGCCGCACCGGTGGCGGCGAGCAGCGCCTTCACCAGGCCCGGCTCCCAGCGGCGGGCGACCATGCGCTCGCGCGCCTCGGCGGACGACGCCGACGTGCGGATCAGCTCGATCATCTCGTCGATGTTGGCGAGCGCGACCGTCAGACCTTCGAGGATGTGCGCGCGCTGGCGTGCCTTGCGCAGTTCGAAGATGGTGCGGCGGGTGACGACTTCGCGACGATGGCGGATGAACGCCTCGAGGATGTCCTTCAGGTTCAGCAGCTTCGGCTGGCCGTCGAGCAGCGCCACCATGTTGATGCCGAACGTGACCTGCAGCTGCGTCTGCTGGAACAGATTGTTGAGCACGACATCGGCCATCGCGTCGCGACGGATCTCGATGACGACGCGCATGCCGTCCTTGTCGGACTCGTCGCGCAGCTCGCTGATGCCTTCCAGCTTCTTCTCTTTCACCAGCTCCGCGATCTTCTCGATCAGTCGGGCCTTGTTGACCTGGTAAGGCAGCTCGTGGACGAGGATCGTCTCGCGACCGTTGGCTTCGGTTTCGATCTCGGTGCGTGCGCGCACCAGGATGCGGCCACGGCCGGTGCGATACGCCTCGACGATGCCGGACGAGCCATTGATGATGCCGGCGGTCGGGAAATCCGGACCGGGCACGTACGTCATCAGGTCGTCGATACCGAGCGACGGATCTTCGATCAGCGCGAGCGTGGCGTTGATGACCTCCGTCATGTTGTGCGGCGGGATGTTCGTCGCCATGCCGACGGCGATGCCGGCCGAGCCGTTGACAAGGAGGTTCGGCACGCGGGTCGGGAGGACCAGCGGCTCGTGCTCGCTTTCGTCGTAGTTGGGACCGAAGTCGACGGTTTCCTTGTCGATGTCGGCCATCAGCTCGTGCGTGAGGCGCGCCATGCGCACCTCGGTGTATCGCATCGCGGCCGCGTTGTCGCCGTCGACCGAACCGAAGTTGCCCTGGCCGTCGACGAGCATGTAGCGCAGCGAGAACGGCTGGGCCATGCGGACGATCGTGTCGTAGACCGAGGCGTCGCCGTGCGGATGGTATTTACCGATCACGTCACCGACCACGCGGGCCGACTTCTTGTACGGCTTGTTCCACGCATTGCCGAGTTCGTTCATCGCGAACAATACGCGGCGATGCACGGGCTTCAGTCCATCGCGGACATCGGGGAGTGCACGCCCTACGATCACGCTCATCGCGTAATCGAGATAGCTCTGGCGCATCTCGTCTTCGATGTTGACGCGGATGACTTCTTTGGCGAGTTCTGCCATCAATCGGCTTCCTGGATGTTGCGTGAGTGCCCCCGCCGGCCACGTCGTTCGCGCTTGGCGCGACGCCGCCGACTCAACCCGTCGATTGTAGCACAACCGACGTGGAAATGACAGCTAAAAAGTCCGTAAAATCAATGGCTTACGGCGATGATTTGGGCGCCCGGAAAAGCACCGCGCGCGCCAGTGCGAAATTCGCCACGGCGCCGGCGGCCGACCCTGCCGCCACCGCTGCCGCGGGCCATGCGTGGAGGCCAGGAAACAGCCGGAACGCCAGCACGTAGACACCGTTATTGACGACCGCACCGAGTGCCATCAGGCCCATCCAGTGGAACCATTCCGCGCGTCGCCCGCGCCCGGAATCGCGGTGCGCGAAGGTGTGTCGGCGATTCCACCACCACGTGACCGTGGCGGCGCTGAGAAACGAGACGACGCGCGCCGTGTAGACGTTCCAGCCTGCCAGACCGACCAGCCCCTGCGCGATGCCCGCGTCGACGCAGAGGCCGAGGATGCCGCCGATCGCGAACAGGGCGACCTCGCGGCGCAGGTGCTTCACGGAAACAGGATCCGCATCTGCTCTTCGTCCGGCTTGAGGATGACGCCGCGCTCGGTGACGATCGCATCGATGAGCTCGGCTGGCGTCACGTCGAACACCGGGTTCCACGCCTCCGCGCCTTCGATCACCGTGCGCGTGCCGCCCACGGAGAGCAGTTCGGTCGCGTCGCGCAGCTCGATTTCGATGTCCGCACCATCGGCCGTGGCCATGTCCACGGTCGTCGACGGCGCCACGACCATGAACTTCACGCCGTGGTGGCGCGCCGCGATCGCGAGCTGGTACGTGCCGATCTTGTTGGCGGTGTCGCCGTTGGCCGCGATGCGGTCGGCGCCCACGATCACCCACTTCACCTTGCCGTCCTTCATCAGGTGTGACGCCGCCGAATCCGCGATCAGGCGCGCAGGAATGCCATCGCGCACGAGCTCCCACATGGTGAGGCGCGCGCCCTGCTGCCAGGGCCGCGTTTCGCCGGCGTACACCTGCTCGATGTGACCCATGGCGACACCCGCGCGGATCACGCCCAACGCCGTGCCGTAGCCGGCCGTGGCGAGCGAACCCGTGTTGCAGTGGGTGAGCACGTGCGAGCCCGGCTCGATGAGCGCGGCACCGAGTTCGCCCATGTGCCGATTGGCGGCGAGGTCTTCGTCCTGGATCGCCTGTGCTTCGCGCTCGAGAGCCGCCGCGTCGGCACCTTCGAGAACACGCAGGTTCATGCGGTCCAGCGCCCACATGAGGTTCACCGCGGTCGGGCGCGCGGCGCGCAGGGTCGACATCGCCACGGGGAGGTCGACGCCCGCCTGCGCGGCCAGCACGACACCCCAGGCGGCCGCGATGCCGATGGCTGGCGCACCGCGCACGGCGAGGTCGCGAATGGCGCGGGTGACTTCGTCGGCGGTGACGCAATCGAACCAGAGTTCCTCGGCCGGCAGGCGGCGCTGGTCGAGCAGGCGCAGGCGGTCGCCGTGCCACTGCACGGCACGGATGGAATCGTGGGAGGCGTTCGTAGTCATCGGTGAATTATCGCATGGGGCCGCTGTCGGCGCGGACGGCGAGTCTCGGAAGGCGTCAGCGTTCCGGATCGGCGTCGGGCTGGTTCACGAAGACCAGAACGGCCAGTAACGGCATGTAGAAACGGAACGCTCCCTCCTGCCCGTTCCACGTCGTCGACTGCCACATCGCGAACCATTCGCCGCCGACGACCATGAAGCCGAAGAACCAGACCAGGAAGCCCATCGTGCATCCCGCGGCGACCCATCGCTTGGCTCGCTGGAACGCGACGCCACTCGCATGCCGCGCACGCCAGAGCGCCACGGCGCCGACGAGAAGCAGGACGCCCGTCGCCCCTTCGCCGGCGATGATCGACGCGTAACCGATGTGCCAGAGTGCCGGCGTGACGATCGCGCGATCCATCAGCGCGTTGCCCGGAAAGGTGCTGTCCATCGAAAGCACGTGGCGCACGAACGCGAAGTTCGAACCGTAATCCACGAGGTTGTCGTACGTGACGACCAGCGCGAACGCAGCGAGCGCCAGGCTCATTGCGACTTTCGACAGGCGCACCGTCACCGGTCGGCGAGCCACGTGTGGATGGCGGGCGGCACCAGCTTCTGTGCGCGTCCCGACACGTAGATACCGATGTGTCCGCCCTGGAAGGCCAGCGCGGTGTAGTCGTCGCTGCCGATCAGATCGCCCAGCGGTGCGGACGCGGCCGGCGGCACGAGGTGATCCTGCTCCGCGTAGATGTTCAGCACGGGCTGCGTGATGTTCTTCAGGTCGATGGGGCGCCCGCCGATGCGGGCCTCGCCCGACATGAGCTGGTTCTTCTGGAAGAAATCGCGCGCGAACTCGCGGAACGCCTCACCCGCCTGGTCGGGCGAGTCGAAGATCCACTTTTCCATGCGAAGGAAATTCTCCAGTTCCTTCGGGTTGTCGAGGATGTCGACGAGGCCGACGTACTTCTGCTGGTTCAGCCGTATCGGCTTGAGGGTGAGGTACGCGAAGTTCATGACGTCGGCAGGCACGTTGCCCACCGTATCGACGAACAGATCGATGTCGACGTTGCGTGCCCAGTGCGAGAGCATGTTGTCCGGCGTGTGGAAATCCACCGGCGTCACCATCGTCACCAGGTTGCGCACCTTCTCCGGATGCAGCGCGGCGTAGCACAGCGAGAACACCCCGCCCTGGCAGATCCCCAGCAGGTTCAGCGCGTCGATGCCGTGGCGCGCGCGAATGGCGTCGACGCAGCGATCGAGATAGCCGTCGATATAGTCCTCGAGGGTAAGCCACCGATCCGCGCCATCCGGATAACCCCAGTCGACGAGATACACGTCCTCGCCCTGCGCGAGCAGGTTGCGCACCATGGAGCGGTCTTCCTGCAGGTCGACCATCCAGGGGGTATTCACCAGCGCGTAGCAGATCAGCAGCGGCGTTTTCGACGTCGGCGGCGTGTCGCCCTTGAAGTGCCAGAGCGTCAGCTTGTCTTCGGTGTAGACCGCCTCGCGCGGCGTCGTGCCGAGCTCGATCGGACCGACGCGCTTGAGCGCCTCCATGCCGGCTTCGAGCTTGCGGCGAAACGCTTCCATTTCGGCTTGCGCCCGCTGCGGATCGAACGGAAACGGCGGCAGGTTCATCGCTTCGCGGCCTTTGCAGGCTTCGCAGGTTTCGCCGGTTTTGCAGGCTTTGCGGCGTTTGCAGACTTCGCCGTCTTTGCAGGCGCCGCGGCCCTGGCGACATTCGCCGGCTTCGCTGCCTTCGCCTTGGTTGCTGCCTTCGCAGGCGCAGCCGCACCGCGCAGCGCGGCCACTTCCGCGCGCAGCGCTTCCACTTCGGCCTTGAGGCTCTGCATGTGACGGAGCTCGCGGCGCACGGCCTGCAGGCGTTCGCCGAGGCTGTCGACCTCCGTCCGCGTGGGCATGCCGGCCTGCGTAGCGGCGCGCTCCACCTGACGTTGCTGCAACATCTTCAGATGCATCTGCGCGTTGACGAGGGACGCGTACACCTCGCGGAATTCCGCCGACAGCGCGGCTTCCGCGTAGCTCTCCTCGGCGAGGTTCACCCAGCGATCGTAGACGGAGCGCATCGACTCGGCGTCCGTGGGTGGCCCCTGCTCGCGCAACGCCGCGTTCGCGCGCTCGTGAACGCCCTGCAGCAAGGTCTGGTAGCGCTGGTAATGCCCTGCGTAATCGATCCATGCGCGAATCAGCGCCTGCTGTTCCTCCTGCTGCTCACGGGTCAGCCCGAACGCCGGTAACGACAGCGCCTCGTTGGCCGCTTTCGCCCATTCGTCGAAGCGCTCGCGATCCGGCGCCCCGGCACCCGGCGGAGGGCCGTAACCAAACGGCGGCATGCCGGGGCCGCCGTGCCCGAACGCGCCCATGGGCGACTGACCGCCGGCGAAGGACTGCATCCAGTCGCCGAAGCCACCCAGGCCGGCAAACAGACGGCCCATGATGTCGGCGGAAGGCATCTCCGTGGGCACGCCCTGCGGATCGAACTGGCGCGACCACGCCTGGACCCCGTCACGGACCCACGCCTGGTACTGATCGATGAAATCGTGCGGTTTATCGGACATGCGCCCATGGTACCGCGAGCTTGCCCGCCACCGCGGTCTCGCCGGTGCGATCGGCTCACGGCTTGCAGCGCACCGACACAGCGACATCGCAGCGAGCCCCGGTGGGAGCCAGCCTGCTGGCGATGGGTGCTTGTCGCGAGCCCCCATCGCCAGCAGGCTGGCTCCCACCAGAAACGACGAAGCCCGACATCTCGCGATGCCGGGCTTCGTCGTTACACCGGAGGGCTGGATCAGCCCGCGGCGCTTTCTTCTTCGGTAACGGCCTTCATCGACAGGCGGATGCGGCCCTGCTTGTCGACTTCGAGGACCTTGACCTTGACGATGTCGCCTTCCTTCAGCTTGTCGGAGACCTTCTCGACGCGCTCGCTGGAAATCTGCGAGACGTGAACGAGACCGTCCTTGCCCGGCATGATCGTGACGAATGCACCGAAGTCCATCAGCTTGGCGACCTTGCCTTCGTAGATGCGGCCCGGCTCGACGTCCGAAACGATCTGCTCGATGCGCTTGCGCGCGGCTTCGGCGGCTTCGCGATTGACGGAGGCGATCACGACGTTGCCGTCGTCCGTGATGTCGATCGTGGTGCCCGTCTCTTCCGTGATCGAACGGATGGTGGCGCCACCCTTGCCGATCACTTCGCGGATCTTGTCCGGGTGGATCTTGATCGTCAGCAGGCGCGGCGCGAACTCGCTCATTTCCGAGCGGGCTTCGGTGATGCACTTGGCCATTTCGCCGAGGATGTGCAGGCGACCGCGCTTGGCCTGGGCCAGCGCCGTGCGCATGATCTCTTCGGTGATGCCGTCGACCTTGATGTCCATCTGCAGCGCGGACACGCCATCGGCGGTACCAGCCACCTTGAAGTCCATGTCGCCGAGGTGGTCTTCGTCACCCAGGATGTCGGAGAGCACGACGAAGTCGTTGCCTTCCTTCACCAGGCCCATCGCGATACCGGCGACGGCGGCCTTGAGCGGCACGCCGGCGTCCATCATGGCGAGCGAGGAACCGCACACCGAGGCCATCGACGAGGAACCGTTCGACTCGGTGATTTCCGAGACGACGCGGACGACATACGGGAACTCTTCGATCGTCGGCTTGACGGCCTGCACGCCGCGCTTGGCGAGACGGCCGTGACCGACTTCGCGACGCTTCGGGCTGCCCACGCGGCCGGTTTCGCCCACCGAGAACGGGGGGAAGTTGTAGTGGAACAGGAACGTGTCCTTCCACTCGCCTTCCGGCGCGTCGATGATCTGCGAGTCGCGCGTCGTGCCGAGCGTGGCGACGACCAGGGCCTGCGTCTCGCCGCGAGTGAACAGCGCCGAGCCGTGCGTGCGCGGCAGGACGCCGACGCGGACGGTGATCGGGCGGACGTCGTCGAGCTGGCGACCGTCGATGCGGACCTTCGTGCTGAGCACGCCGTCGCGCAGGGTGCGGTACTCGACTTCACCGAAGGCGTTGCCGATGTCGCCATCGGTCCAGCCATTGGCTTCGGCGTCGGCGGCGATGGCGGCCTTGACGTCGCTCTTCAGCGCGCTGATGACGTCGCGACGGGCCAGCTTGTCGCGGATCTGGAAGGCTTCCGAGAAACGGTTGCCGACCGCGGCCTTGACCGCGTCGTACAGCGCCGTCTTCGCGGCCGGGGCTTCCCACTTGAACGTCTTGGCGCCGGCTTCGGCGACGAAGGCGTTGATCGTGTCGATGGCGATCTGCATCTGCTGGTGGCCGAAGACCACCGAGCCGAGCATCACGTCTTCGCTGAGCAGCTTGGCTTCCGACTCGACCATCATCACGGCGCTGGACGTGCCGGCCACGACGAGGTCGAGGTCCGAGGTCTTCAGCTGCGTGGCGGTCGGGTTGAGGATGTACTGGCCGTTGGCGTAACCGACGCGCGCGGCACCGATCGGGCCCTTGAAGGGCACGCCGGCGAGCGACATGGCGGCCGAGGCACCGATGAGCGCCGGGATGTCACCGTCGACTTCCGGGTTCAGCGACACGACCTGTGCGATGACCTGGATCTCGTTGCGGAACTCTTCCGGGAACAGCGGACGAAGCGGACGATCGATAAGACGCGAAGTGAGCGTCTCCTTCTCGGTCGGGCGGCCTTCGCGCTTGAAGAAGCCACCCGGGATGCGACCCGCGGAGTAGAACTTCTCCATGTAGTCGACCGTGAGCGGGAAGAAGTCCTGGCCTTCGCGCGCCTTGGGGGCGGCGACGACCGTCACCAGGACGACGGTGCCGCCCATGCTGACCATGACCGCACCGGACGCCTGGCGGGCGATTTCGCCCGTCTCCAGCGTGACTTCGTGACTACCGTACTGGAATGACTTGGTTACTTTCGCCACTTCGTTGTCTCCTCGTCCTGATCCGGTGGTTTAGCGGCGCAGGCCGAGGCGTTCGATGAGGGTCTGGTAGCGAGCGAGGTCGCTCTTCTTGAGATAGGCCAGCAGCGTCTTGCGCTTGTTGACCATCTTCAGCAGACCGCGACGCGAGTGGTGGTCCTGCTTGTGCGCCTGGAAGTGATCCTGCAGCGCGGTGATGTTCGCGGACAGCAGCGCGACCTGGACTTCGGTCGAGCCGGTGTCGTTTTCCTTGCGACCGAAGTCCTTGATGATCTGGCTGGTCTGTTCGACGGTGAGCGACATGTGTATCGATTCCTTAAAAAAGCGGATGCGAGACTTGCGCAACCTCAACGGCCACCGATGAAGTTGCGCAAGCCTCGCTTTGATGAAAGCTGTTAAACGAGCACGTAATTGTAACGTCCTGCGCGTAGCGGCAACAAGCCCGGTCAGGGCGCCGGCAGATTGAACCCGCGAAGGACGCGGAGCACGCCCTCCGCGTCGACGTCGCCAAGGGCCATGAGACGGCCATCGGCGCCCCACACCCCGCACCGGCCGGTGGCCGTGCCGGCCCCGAGGGGCACCGGCTGGCCGAAGCCGAGGACACGGGTCCGTGCCGGATCGAGGTCGATCCGGGGGATGTGCGCCAGGCCCGCGTCCACGGGCAGGAGGCAGGCCTCGAGCGGATCGGGACCCGATTCGGCGGCCTCGCGCAAGTCGTCCAGCGTCACCATGGCGGGTGCCATGAAGGGCTCGACCCAGAGCCGGCGCAGGCCGGTCAGGTGGGCGCCGCAGCCGAGATGGGCGCCGAGGTCGACCGCGAGGCTGCGTACGTAGGTACCCGAGCCGCACTCCACGTGCAGGCGAAGGACGTCGCCCTCGCGCCCGATCACGTCGAGACGGTAGACGTCGACCTCGCGGGACGGCACGTCCACCACCTCGCCGCGGCGCGCCCGTACGTACAGCGGCACGCCGTCCTGCTTGATGGCGGAATAGGCGGGCGGCACCTGCACGATGCGGCCGCGGAGCGGCGCGAGCGCGGCTTCGATGTCGGCATCGGACAAGGCGGGGACGGGACGGGTCTCGACCACGTCGCCCTCGAGATCGGCGGTGGTGGTGGTCTGGCCCAGCCTGACCTCGGCCTCGTAGGCCTTGCGGGAGCCGAGCAGCCAGCCGGCGATCTTGGTGGCTTCGCCGAAGCAGAGCGGCAGCAACCCGGTGGCCAGCGGATCGAGGCTGCCGGTATGGCCGCCCTTGGCGGCGCCCACCAGGCGGCGCGCCGTCTGCAACGCCTGGTTGGAGCTCAGGCCCAGCGGCTTGTCCAGAAGCAGGATGCCGTGGATGTCACGGAATGAACGACGGTTCAAGGACGTCAATCTTCGGAGGGGTCTGCCGGTGGCACGGGGTTGTCGCGCAGCAGGCGCTCGATGCGCTCGCCGTTGTCGACCGACTCGTCGTACTTGAACTTAAGCTGCGGCACTTTACGCAGGATCATCGACTTGGACAGCGCATGGCGGAACTCGGGTGCGAGCTCCTTCAGCGCCTTGACGACCTCGCCCGACTGGCCGGGCATCAACGCCGTGACCCAGACGGTGGCCCAGTCGAGGTCGCGGGTCACTTCCACATCGGACACGCTGGCCGACGGCAGCGCGTGGTCGCGCACGGCGGCATGCACCAGTTCGCCGATTTCGCGGCGAAGCTGGGCGGACACGCGGTCGGTACGTTTGAAATCACGGGACGGCATATCCGCCTCCAGCTTTATGAGGGTGCATAAACGAATAAAGCCTCCCCGGCGTTCGCCGGGGAGGCGCATTGCAGACGATTACAGCGTGCGGGGCACTTCGATGCGCTCGAAGCACTCGATCTGGTCGCCCACCTTGACGTCGTTGTACTGCTTGACGGCGATACCGCATTCCATGCCGTTGCGGACTTCGTCCACCAGCTCCTTGAAGCGGCGGAGCGATTCCAGCTCGCCCTGGAACACGACGACGTTGTCGCGCAGCACGCGGATCGGCTTGGAGCGCTTGACGTGACCTTCGGTGACCATGCAGCCCGCGACCGCGCCGAACTTCGACGAACGGAACACGTCGCGAACCTGCGCGATACCGATGATCTCTTCGCGGATCTCCACGCCCAGGAGGCCCGAGGCCGCCTGCTTCACCTGATCGATGACGTCGTAGATGATCGAGAAGTAACGGACGTCGAGACCGTTGGTGTCGATCACCTTGCGTGCCGACGCGTCGGCACGGACGTTGAAGCCGATGATCAGCGCCTTCGAAGCCGCCGCCAGCGTCGCTTCCGACTCGGTGATGCCGCCCACGCCGGACGAGATCACGTTGACCTTCACCAGGTCGTTGCCGATCTGCGTGAGCGACTCGCGCAGCGCTTCGACCGAACCCTGCACATCGGCCTTGACCAGGATGTTGAGGGTCTGCTGGCCTTCGCCACGACCCATCTGGGCCATGATGTCTTCCAGGCGGTTCGACTTCGACACCAGGCGCGTCTCGCGACGCTTGAGCTGACGCTCGGCCGCCACTTCGCGCGCCAGGCGCTCGTCCTTCACGGCGACGAAGTCGTCACCCGATTCCGGCACGCCGGACAGACCGAGCACCTGCACCGGGATCGACGGGCCGGCCTCGTTGACCTGCTTGCCGGTTTCGTCGACGAGCGCGCGCATGCGGCCGTATTCGACACCGCAGACGACGAAGTCGCCCTTCTTCAGCGTGCCCTGCTGCACGAGCACCGTCGCTACCGGACCGCGACCGCGATCGAGGCTGGACTCGATCACCACGCCCGAGGCGGGGCCATCGGCCACGGCCTTGAGCTCCATGATCTCGGCCTGGATCGAAATGGCGTCGAGCAGCGCGTCGATACCGTCGCCGGTCTTGGCCGACAGCGGCACGAACGGCGTGTCGCCGCCCCACTCTTCCGGAATGACTTCCAGGTTGGCGAGGCCCTGCTTCACGTGGTCCGGGTTCGCGTCGGACTTGTCCATCTTGTTCAGCGCCACGATGAGCGGCACCTTGGCGGCGCGCGCGTGCTTCACGGCTTCCTGCGTCTGCGGCATGACGCCGTCGTCGGCAGCGACCACGAGCACCACGATGTCCGTGGACTGCGCACCGCGGGCGCGCATCGACGTGAACGCCGCATGGCCCGGGGTATCGAGGAACGTGATGACGCCACGGCTGGTTTCGACGTGGTACGCACCGATGTGCTGCGTGATGCCGCCCGCTTCGCCCGAGGCGACCTTGGTGCGGCGGATGTAATCGAGCAGCGAGGTCTTGCCGTGATCGACGTGACCCATGATCGTGACGACCGGCGGACGCGAGACCTTCTCACCGTCGAGCTCGACGCTCTGGGTGTGCGAGGCGAGCGCGGCTTCCGCGTCGTTCTCGGTCGCGCGGACCGGGTTGTGACCCAGTTCTTCGACGACGAGCGCCGCGGTGTCGTGGTCGATCGTCTGGTTGATGGTCGCCATGACGCCCATCTTGAACAGCGCCTTCACCACCTCGGCGCCCTTCACGGCCATCTTCTGCGCGAGGTCGGTGACGAGGTTGTTGTCGCCGATCACCACGTCGCGAACCACCGCGGCGGTGGGACGCGTGAAGCCGTGCGGACCGCCCGAGGACGCGCTGCCGCGGGAGGCTTCCGCGCGACCGCGGACCTTGCCGCCGCCGCGACGGTTGTTGCTGGAGCGGCGCGCGCGATCGGCATCGGACAGGTGCAGTTCGCCGGCGGCGAAACGCTTGCCGCCCGCTTCGCGATCACCGCGACCGCTGCCGGCGTTGTTACCGCCACCGCCGCTGTGCTTCGGACGCGCGGCACCGCGGTCGCCCGACGGTGCGGCCGACGAGGACGGTGCCGGACGCGCGGCCGACGGAGCGGCCGGACGCACGGGCGCCGCCGCGACCGGCGCGGGCGCCGGTGCGGGTGCCGGCGGCGGCGTGGGTTTCGAGACCACGCGCTCGCGCTTCCGCGGCTCGTGGATGCGCGGCAGGATCATGCCCAGCGAACGCGTATCGAGCTTGGCCGTCTGATGGCCGACGCCATCGTCGCCCGTCGCCGCGGCGGGAGCCGCCGGTGCGGGGGCAGCGGCCGGTGCCTCGGCGTCGCTCGCAGCCGATGCCGCGACGCGCGCCTGTTCGGCACGCGCCTGTTCGGCAGCGGCTTCTTCGGCCTGGCGGCGTGCTTCGGCGGCTTCTTCCGCGTGGCGACGTGCTTCGGCTTCGGCGTGCAGGCGTGCTTCCTCGGCCTGGCGACGCGCCTCGGCTTCCTCGTGGCGCTGCGCTTCTTCGTGCTCGCGCTGGGCCTGCGATTCGGCCAGCTTGCGCGTGGCGTCTTCGCGTTCCGGATCGTGCGAGGCGTCTTCGGCGATGGAGCTGCGCTTGACGTACGTGCGCTTGGCGCGGACTTCGACGTTGACCGTCTTGGCCGGACCGGCGCCACGGCCCGTGCCCGAGTTCACCTTCAGCTCGCCGACCGTGCGGCGCTTGAGGGTGATCTGGCGCGGCGCCGAGTCGTCCGCTTCGGGTGCGGCCTCGTTCTTGCCATGCGTGCGGCGCAGGAAACCGAGCAGCTTCACCTTTTCGGTGCTGCTGATCACCTGATCCGCATCGTTGAATTTCATCCCGGCCTGATCGAGCTGCCCAAGGAGCTTCTCGACTGGCATTTCCAGGACCTGTGCCAGTTGTTTGATAGTGACGTCCGACATCGTTCTTTATTCTCCGCCGTTCCCGCGCGTAACCATACGTGCCGTCGATGACCCGTACGGCTGCCTCCATCCCTGGCGGGAAATCTCTCGATTCCCCTCGAGGCGCCCTTCCAGGGCGCGTCCGGATTCGCGCTTAGCCGCCCTTCTCCAGTCGGGCGATCATCGGAGCGCGCGCGGCCATGATCAGCTGCGATGCGCGTTCCTCGGTCATGCCTTCGATATCGATCAGCTCGTCGACGGCGAGGTCGCCCAGGTCGTCGAGCGTCTTCACGTTGCGCTCGGCGAGCGCGAAGGCGGTGGGTTCGTCCATGCCATCCAGTTCCAGCAGCTCCGCCGACGGACCGTTCTCGTCGATGCCTTCCTCGGCCGCCAGGGCCTCGGTGAGCAGCGCGTCGCGGGCGCGGGCGCGGAGTTCCTCGACGATGTCCTCGTCGAAGCCTTCCACGGCGAGCAGCTCGGCGCTCGGCACGTACGCGATTTCCTCGACGGACGAGAAGCCTTCCTGCACGAGGATGCTGGCGATTTCTTCGTCGACTTCGAGCTTGTCCTGGAACAGCGCCAGGGCGGCGGCCTGCTCGGCCTCGCTCTTGGCGGTGACCTGGTCCTGCGTCATCACGTTGAGCTGCCAGCCGGTGAGCTTGCTGGCGAGGCGCACGTTCTGGCCACCGCGACCGATCGCCTGGGAAAGCTTGTCCTCGGCCACCGCGATGTCCATCGAGTGCTTCTCTTCATCCATGATGATCGACTGGACTTCGGCCGGCGCCATCGCGTTGATGACGTACTGCGCCTGGTTCTCGTGCCACAGGATGATGTCGACGCGCTCGCCGTTGAGCTCGTTCGACACCGCCTGCACGCGCGAACCGCGCATGCCGATGCACGCGCCGATGGGATCGGTACGGCTGTCGTGAGCCACCACGGCGATCTTCGCGCGGTCGCCCGGATCGCGGGCGCAGCCCTTGATCTCGACGAGGCCCTGGCCGACTTCCGGCACTTCGAGCTTGAACAGTTCGATCATGAACTCCGGGGCGCTGCGCGAAACGAACAGCTGCGGGCCACGGATTTCCGATTTCACTTCGTAGAGGTAACCGCGGACGCGGTCGCCGACGCGGGCCGATTCGCGGGGAATCGTCTTGTCGCGCGGAATGAACGCCTCGGCGTTGCTGCCGAGGTCGAGATAGACGTTGCCGCGCTCGACGCGCTTGACGATGCCGGTGACGAGTTCGCCCACGCGGTCGCGGAACGCGTCGACCACCTGCTGGCGCTCCGCTTCGCGAACGCGCTGCACGATGACCTGCTTCGCGGCCTGCGCGGCGATGCGGCCGAACTCGGCGTTCTCGATCTGGTGTTCGATCCAGCCGCCGACCTCGGCGACTTCGCCTTCGCCGGCCTCGTCCTGGGCGTCCATCAGGCGGATCTGGAAGGACGGGTCCTCCATCTCGCCGTCGTCTTCGATGATCTCCCAGCGACGGAAGGTCTCGTAGTCGCCCGTGTTCATGTCGATCTCGACCCGGATGTCCGGATCTTCATCGGGGTAACGCTTCTTGGCGGCCGAGGCGAGCGCCGCTTCCATGGCTTCGAAAATGACTTCGCGCGGCACGCCCTTCTCGTTGGCGACCGCGTCGACTACCAGCAAAAGTTCTTTGCTCATTGCCCGCTACTCCCGTGAGGATGCCCCGCGGCATCCCGATCGTTTCGTTATTTGGGTTTCTTTCCGCCCGCGGGCTTCGGCTGCGGCGCGTAGCCGAGTGCCACCCAGTCGGGAACCACGCGGGCGCTTTCGACGTCCGCATGCTCGAATTCGAATCTGCCGGCCTCGCCCTCGACCACGATGTGCTCGCCGTCGACTTCCACGACGTTGCCCTTCAGGCGCCGGCGGCCCTCGATCGGGGCCTTCAACAGCACCTTGACCTCTTCGCCGGCCACGCGAGCGAACTGCGCGGGGCTGAAAAGAGGACGGTCGATACCGGGGGACGAGACTTCCAGTACATAGTTGCCGGGAATCGGATCTTCAACGTCCAGGTACGCCGAGAACTCGCGGCTCGCGGTTTCGCAGTCGTCGACGTTCACCTCGGCGGGCAGCTCGGCGGCCTCGCGGCGTTCGCGCTCGGCCTCGACGACGTCCAGATACACGCGCAGCGTGCTCTGCCCGCCCGACGGAAGGAATTCGATGCCCAGCACCTCGAGGCCCATGTCGGCCACGATGTCGCTGAATTTCTGTGAAAGTGCGTTGGTATCCACGTTACCTGCGGTTTTCCGATGGCCAGAAACAAAAAAAGGGCGCGAACGGCCCATTCCTTTCGTTCGCCGATGTATCCGACACTTTCCTCCTGCGTGCGCCGCGATGCCCTGATGGCGCTCACAGTCGTGTCGCGGGACGCCTCCGTGCGCCCAACAAAAAAGCCTCACGAGGAGGCTTTCTTGTAAAAAGAAAGTTCCTGAAGCGCCGGAGACGAGAGGCCACAGCCATCATCAACACCGCTTAAGATTCACTGATTCTATCGTAAGAAGGCCCCTCCGCGCAAGGTCGGGCATCCTTTGCGCACCGGGGACGAGACGCGCGGCGGCATGCCGATTCTGCCGAAAACGTGCCGCCCTCGCCGCCCGGATCCGCCCTCAGCGCGCTCCGGCCAACGGAACCCGCGCCAGCGCCCGCCACCCGTCGTTCCCGCGTTCCATGAGATGGACCTCATGGGCTCGACAGGCGATCGCGCCGCTGGACAGCAGTCTGGCGCGACACGTCGCGGCGATCGCCTCGTGGTCCCGGCGCACGTTGCGGGCCACCGACAGGTGGGGGACGAAGCCGTCGAAGACGGGGCCCGTGCGCGGCCGGTCGGGAAACGACGCCTGCAGATCGATCACCAGTCGCGCGATCGCATCGGCCGGCGTCGGCCCGAGCCAGACGGTCGACGGAAACGTGCCCACGTCGGCCAGCCGGAAGTCGAAGAGCCCGTGACGCGCAACCACACCGCGCAGCCGCTCAAGGACGTCGTCCGTCACGTCCCCGCTGTCGAGGAACGGGTAGACCAGCGTGATGTGCGCGCCGAGGCCGCGCCGGGCGGACGGATCCATGCGGTCGCGGAGGTCACCGACGAGGGGTTCGGCTTCGGGTACGAGCAAGGCGAGAAGGGTTCGGGCCATGGAGGCAATGTAACCGGGGCTGCGGCTGACTTGTAGGAGCGGATCTACGAAGGCGAGACCTTCCGCCCGGCCAGCGGCAGATAGATGTCCGTCACCGCCTCGTGCTCCGGCACATCGGGGAAGAACGTCACGCGTCGCACGAACAGCGGCGCGTCGCGTGGTTCCTCGTCGCTCGACGCCAGCCATTCCGCGTAGAGGAAACGGATGGCGTCGCCAAGCAACGCGTCCGATCCGGTATGCCTCAGCACCGCGCAGCGGCCCCCTTCGATCGTCGACGCCACCACGCCCGCGTCGTTGGGACCGACGTCGTCGCACGTGGCGCAGATGTCGAGCCGGAAGGCATCGGGCGGCGTCGTGCCGGGATCGTCGTGCAGGATGTTCCACGTCGCACTGCGCGATGGCGACAGCCCCCTCTCGCGACGCCAGTCGATGAAGCGGCGTACCGATTCGCCGATGCGGGCCGGATCGCCCACGTGCGGAAGGCACGCGACGGCGACGGGAGCGAGATCGACGACACGGACGTCGTCCAGTCGATGGGCCTGCGGCATGTGGAACCTCCTTACCTGATCGAGTTCTTGCCACGCGCTCGCCCAGACGCGCCAGTCGGGCGCCTCGCGGAACGCGGAGGGTGTTTGACCGAGACGCTGGCGAAACGCCCGCGCGAAGGCATCCTGGCTTTCGTAGCCGGCATCGAGGGCGATGTCCGTCAGCGACGCTCCCGGCCGGAACGCCGCCTGCCACGCCGCGCGCTTGAAGCGCGACAGCTGCACGTAGCGATGCACCGTCATGCCGGTGAGTGCCGTGAAGGCACGATGGAAGTGGAAGGTCGACCAGCTGGCGACCCCTGCGAGCACCGACAAGGACAGATCGCCGTCGAGGTGACCGTCGATGTGGTCGAGAACGCGCCGGAAGCGCTGATGGGTGGTGGGCGACATGGTGCAGAGCCTAGCGACGGTGGCCCGCCGGCGCACGACCGATCTTGCGACATGAGCGATATGTCGCCCGACCTGTGAATCCTACAAGGTGACGGGATCGGCATCGCTTAGCCCCCCTTCTCGTGGCACGATGCACGCCTGCGCGCCGCTTGAGGGGGAGGAAGGCACAGGTATGGGGAAGCCGGGACGTTTTCTGGGCTACGGCGCGCTGCTCGTGGCCTTGCCACTCGTGCAGGTCGTCGGCCCGCCGATCGTGGGGCGCGAGTTGCCGGAACTGGCGTATTACATGATGCTGCTGGCGTCCGGCATGGCGCTGTTCGCCGCCGTCGCCTGCCTTCGCGTTCCCGCCTACGAACGACGCACCATGGGCAGCCTGGTGCTCGGCCTCGCCTGCTGGGTGGCGGGCATGGCCTATGCCATCGCGCGCTCGGGTACCGAGCAGAACCTCATCTCGACTTACGTGCTCTTCGTCAGCTATGGGCTGCCGCTTCTCTACGCCGCGGTCGCGACGAGGGACGAACCGACGACGCCGTCACGGCGCCTTGTCGACGGCGCGCTACTCGTGTTGCTCGTCATCCTCTGCTACCTCGGCGTGCGCGACCTTCGCGACGCCGACGGGTTCCTGAAGAGCGAGGACATGGTCTGGGTCGTCATCGCGTTCGACATCGAGAACGTCTTCCTCTTCCTGACCTTCCTGATCCGGACCCTCGCGTCGTCGGAGGAGAAGGAACGTCGCTTCTTCCGCCTGACCACGATCTTTCTCGGCCTGTATGCACTGACGGCCGGCTTCCACAACCACGACGAGCTCTATCCGGCCAGTCCGGCTTTCGCGCGACTCGCGGACATCCTGCCTACCCTGCCCTTCACCGCGCTCGTCTGCCTGCTGCACGCGGGCCGGCGCCCCAGGGCCTTCGAACCGACGCAGCGCCTGTGGGCACGGCAACTCGCCGCCGGCTTCGCGCCGGGCCTGCTGCTCGCCGCGATCTTCGCGCTCAGCCTCGGCATCAAGGAATCGCAGGGCACCTTCGGCCGCGTCGTGCTCGCCCTGGCGATGCTCGTGTATGTCGTGCGTGTCGTGCAGACGCAGTTCTGGTTCGCAAGCACGCGCGACCGCCTCGCCGATGCCCTCGCCGCCGTGGAGCGCGTCTCGCTGCTCGACGAACTCACCGGCATTCCGAATCGTCGCGCGTTCGACCAGGCCTTCGCCGAACGCGTTCGCGAAGCCGCGCGCGACGGCAAACCGATCAGCGCCCTGATGATCGACGTCGACCTGTTCAAGACCTTCAACGACACGCGAGGCCACCCCGAGGGCGACATCGCCCTCAAAGCGGTCGCACGACTCCTCGCCGGCGCGCTGCGACGGCCGGCCGACTTCATCGCCCGCTACGGCGGCGAGGAATTCATCGTGCTGCTTCCGAATGCCCCGCTCGACGGCGCACAGGTCGTGGCCCGACGCATGAATCGCGCGATCCATGACGCCCTGCTCGAATACGACCACGGCATCGACGGCCGGGTCACGGTCAGCATCGGCGTCGCCACCGCGATGGCGGCCGACGCGGGCGACCTCGTGCGGCATGCGGACCAGGCGCTCTACGTCGCGAAGAGCACCGGCCGCAATCGTTATGTCGCCATCGGCGATGCCGAGGTCGCGGTGGCCGGCTAGGCGGCGGCCGACCCGGCGGCTTTCGCCGCCGCGACGAGGGCCTTTCGCCGAATCAGGAACATGATCGCACCGAACGGTAGCGACACACCCAGGATCCAGGGACCGAAAGGTGCGGCCGCCGTGGATGCGGCCAACAACTGGACCGAGAGAGGACTGAAGTTCGCCTGCCCCGTCGTCCAGTTGAAATGCACCGTGCATACGCCGACGAGCGTGAATAACGCCCACGCTACTTTCCGTCGACGGAAAGGCGTCCGGACGCAGACCACGCAGACGACCACGCAGAACACCGGCGCCGCGATGGCGAGGAACAGCATCAGCAGATGCAGTCCGCCCTTGTTCGCGAGCGTGAACGCATTGGTCTGCTCCATCGACTGCGAACGCATCTCCCCGTGCAGTCCGGCGATCCGCGCGGCCTCGCCGACCTTCAGGATCACGGCGCTCGCCACCAGCCAGCGACCGTCGAAATCGTACTCGTACGTGATGTCGTACCGGCGGGTGTCGGACTGAAATTGCGTCGTCGCTCCGATCACCTTGGCGGAACGCGGCGCGCCATGCGGAAACGCTGCCACCATCGCGGCCAACTGCTCATCCGTGACCTGCGCAGCGAGGTCCTGCGCAAGCATCGGGCGAAGATCCGTCAGATTCCCCGTGCGCCAGTCGTCGATCGCCTTCTTCGCCTCTTCGGCTTCCGGATGCGGCGTGAACTTCTCGATCATCGCTTCCTGGCTGCAGCCGACGATCGCCAGTGCGAGGGCGATCGCCGCCAGCCCCCTCCGGAGCCGGCCCATGGACCCTGCCGCCATGCTCAGGCGCGCGCCCGGAGAACGGCGGCTTCCGCGTTCATGCGTCGCGAGGCCTCCGCGACGTCGGTGCTGACGACGGTCTTGCCGATGGGCGCGAGCGCGATCCCGGCGAGCTTGAGGTGCTGCCAGCCGAACGGGATGCCGATGATCGTGACGCAGCAGGCGATCGCCGAGCAGACGTGGCCGATCGCGAGCCAAAGGCCGGCAAAGACGAACCACACGATGTTGCCGACCGTGCCGAAGACACTCGTGCCGATATCGCCACGGCCCGACAGGTCACGACGATCGATCGCCTCCTTGCCGAACGGCCAGAACGCGAACGCGCCGATGACGAAGCACGAACGGCCCCAGGGAATACCGACGATGGTGAGGAAGCAGACAAGACCTGCCAGCCACCAGCCCAGGCCCATGACCAGGCCACCGAACACGAACCAGATGATGTTGCCGATCGTCTTCACGCCGCACTCCTTGTGATTGGAGGCGCGAACGTAGCGCCCGGGTCGCGACGAATCAAGTGCCGGAAGATCAGTGGCTGCCCGAGGCCTCGCCGCCCCTTCCGAGCTGTCGCAAGAGCGCAACGCTGGCCACGTTCATGCCGACGATCTCGATGCGCTTGCCCGTCCGGCGGAACTTCGCCATCACCTTCTCGAAGGCGCCGACGGCGGTGAGGTCCCAGAAACGGGCATCCGAGACATCGAGGCGCACTTCGTCGATGTCTTCCTCGTTGAAGTCGAACAACTCGGCGAACGCATCGGACGATGCGAAGAAAATCTGCCCCCGAACCGTATAGGTGCGTACGCGACCGTCCGCGCTCAGCGAACTGTCGATATCCAGCGCCTTGCCGACCTTACGCGCGAAGAACACGGCCGACAGCACAACGCCGGCCAGGACGCCGCGGGCAAGGTCATGGGTGGTGACGGTGACGAGCACCGTGCCGACCATGACGATGCTCGACGTGGTGGGATGGGTGCCGAGATCACGGAGCGAGCGCCAGTTGAAGGTGCTGAGCGAGACCATGATCATCACCGCCACCAGTGCCGCCATCGGAATCCTGCCGACCCATTCCGATCCGAAGACGACGAGCATCAGCAGCACCGCGCCGGCGACGAAAGTCGACAGCCGCCCGCGACCACCCGACTTCACGTTGATCACGGACTGGCCGATCATCGCGCAGCCCGCCATCCCGCCCATGAAGCCGGTAGCGATGTTGGCAAGGCCCTGACCCATGCACTCCCGGTTCTTGTCTGCGCGCGTATCCGTCATGTCGTTGACGATCTGCAGCGTCATCATCGACTCGAGCAGCCCCACGACGGCAAGCGTCGCCGCGGTCGGCAGGACGATCTTCGCCGTCGTCCAGTCCAGCGGAACGTCGGGCAGGAGGAATCGAGGCAGCGAATCCGGCAGCGCACCCATGTCGCCTACACGATGAATGTCCATACCGAACACCACGGCGACGATCGTCAGCACGACGATCGCCACGAGTGGCGACGGAATCGCGCGCGTGACATAGGGAAACAGATAGATGATCGCAAGCCCCGCGGCGGTCATCGGATACACCAGCCATGGCACGCCAATCAGTTCCGGCAACTGCGCCATGAAAATCAGGATGGCCAGCGCATTGACGAACCCCGTCACGACGGAGCGCGAAACAAAACGCATCAGCGATCCGAGCTTCAGCGCCCCGATGATCATCTGGAAGACGCCCGTCACGATGGTCGTCAGGAACAGGTACTGCAGGCCGTGATCCTTCACAAGACCGACCATCAGCAGTGCCATCGCACCGGTCGCCGCGGAGATCATCGCCGGACGCCCGCCGGCGAAAGCGATGACCACCGCCATCGAGAACGATGCGTACAGGCCCACCTTCGGATCCACGCCGGCGATGATGGAGAAGGCGATCGCCTCGGGAATCAGGGCGAGCGCCACGACGAGGCCCGACAGGACATCGCCACGAATGTTTCCGAACCATTCCTGGCGCAGGCGCGAAGTCATCGACACGTTCATGCTCTCCGGGAGGGGGATACCCTGCCCCGTTTCAAGGGTCTTTCGGGAAAGTGCCGACCTTCCGGCGTACGTAGATCGCGAGCCCGATCGGCACGTAGCTCCACATGAACACGCCGTCGGGGTAGCCGGAATAAGCCAGCGAGAAAATGGGTACGAGCGGCATGAGCAGAGCGAAGGGCCACAGCATGCCGAGCAGCCGATTGAACGACACCACCACGATCAGCATACCGACCGCGGTCGTGGTCAGGTTATCGGAAACGATGCTTTCCCAGGCCATTGGCGACCACCGCTCATAAGAAAAAAGCGCGGACCGTGAGGTTCGCGCTTTTCTTTGAAAACTGGTAGCGGGGGTAGGATTCGAACCTACGACCTTCGGGTTATGAGCCCGACGAGCTGCCAGACTGCTCCACCCCGCATCAGAGAAGAGAAGTATAGAGACGTGGCCGAATTCTTGCAAGCCCGTTGTCATACATTTTTTATATCGCGAAGACCGTGCACCGAGGACGTGGATACCGGCGTGCGCCGGTATGACGGTCGAGAAACGTCGGACGTCGCTTGCACCGTCCCCCCGGCGCACGCCAGGGTCCACGGCGAAGCGATCGTTCGTTCCGTCCCGAAGCGCGCCATGAAAAAAGGGCACCTCGCGGTGCCCTTCGTTCAACCGGTGACCGGATCGATCAGCCCGCGAACGCGCGCTGGCACCACGCGAGCAGCGGCGCCCACGTGAAGCCGAGCACGAGTAGCGCGAGCGCGTTGATCGAGAGCACCCAGCGCGCCGGGGCATCGGCGGTGGCGCGGACGTCCGTGCCTTCGGCCGGTGCGTCGAAGTACATCACCTTGACCACGCGCAGGTAGTAATACAGACCCACGATGGCGAACACGGCACCCACGATAGCGAGCCAGATCATGCCCGCGTCGACCGCGGCCTTCAGCACCAGCAGCTTGCCGAAGAACCCGAAGAGCGGCGGCACGCCGGCCAGCGAGAACATCACGAGCAGCATCAGGAATGCGAACCACGGGGAACGCTGGTTCAGGCCGCGAAGATCGTCGATCTCTTCGCATTCGAAGCCCGAGCGCGACAGAATGAGGATCATGCCGAAGGCCGCGGCGCTGGTCAGCGCATAGCTCACCGCGTAGAACATCGACGCCGAATACCCTTCGGGACCGGCGTTGACCAGACCCAGCAGCAGGTAGCCCATGTGCGAAATGGTCGAATAGGCCAGCAAGCGCTTGAGGTTGGTCTGGACGATGGCGACGAGGTTACCGATCGCCAGCGAGAGCACCGCCAGCACGGCCAGCATCAGCTGCCACTGCGGGGCGAGGCCCGTGGCGCCGCCGGCGATGTCGCCCATGCCGGTCGACAGCAGGCGATAAGCCATGCCGAATGCGGCCAGCTTCTGCGCCGAACCGATGAACACGGTGACGGCGGTCGGCGAGCCCTGGTAGACGTCCGGGATCCACATGTGGAACGGCGCGGCGCCGAGCTTGAAACCGATGCCGACGATCATGAAGACCAGGCCGAAGAGCAGCAGCGTCTTCCACTCGGTGCCGACGATGGCGGCGTGGATCGTGTGGAGGTCCAGGCTGTGCGTCGCGCCATACACCATCGACATGCCGTACAGCAGCATGCCCGAGGCCAGCGCACCCAGCACGAAGTACTTGATGGCCGCTTCGGACGACAGCTGCGAATCGCGGTTGAGGGCGACCAGTGCGTACGACGACAGCGTCAGCAGTTCGAGGCCGAGGTAGACCGTGACGAGATTGCCCGCGGAGACCAGGAACATCAGGCCGACGGTGGCGAAGATCGTCAGCGTGTAGAACTCGCCGAAGGGAATCGCCCGTTCTTTGAGGTACGGACGCGCATAGACGAAGATCACCGCGATGATCAGCAGCGAGAAGAGCTTCAGTACCTCGGAGACGCCGTCACGGATGAACATGCCGCCGAAAGCGGTGGCCGGCGTGGTCGGCGCGCCGCTCACGACGAGGTACGCGCCCACGAGCAGCACGAGGATGGAGAGCCAGTGGACCGTGCCCTTCTGGCCCGGCTTGAGGTACGCGTCCAGAAGGAGCAGCACGCAGGCCGCGACCACGAGGTAGACCTCGGGGAGCAGGATCAGGATGTCGTTGATACTCGGCATGGATTATTCCCGATCAGACTTTGGTGATGGCCAGCTGCTCGACGATACGAGCGACCGAGGCATCCATCAGGTGGACGAGCGGTTCGGGCCAGATGCCGAAGACGAGCACGCCGGCGGCGAACGCGCCCAGCATGAAGATCTCGCGACCGTTGACGTCCTTCAGCTCCGCGACGTGCTTGTTGGTGATGTCGCCCCAGAGGACGCGCTTCACCATCCACAGCGTGTACGCCGCGCCGATGATCAGCGTGAACGCCGCGAACAGCGCGATCCACGGATTGGCGCTGAACGCCGCCAGGATCACCATGAACTCGCCGACGAAGCCGCTCGTGCCCGGCAGGCCGCTATTGGCCATGGCGAACAGCACATAGAACGGCGCGAAGATCGGCATCACGTTGATGACGCCGCCGTAGTCCTTGATCTGACGCGAATGAAGGCGATCGTAGAGCACGCCGATGCAGCTGAACATCGCACCCGAGATGAAGCCGTGCGAGATCATCTGCACCATCGCGCCCTGCATGCCCAGGCGGGCCGCGTCGGGATCGTTGGTTTCGCGAACGAGCAGGAAACCGATGAAGATACCCAGCGTGACGAAGCCCATGTGCGCGATGGACGAATACGCCACCAGCTTCTTCATGTCCTGCTGCACGAGCGCGATGTAGCCGATGTAGCAGACGGCGATCAGGCTGAGCACGATCACCAGCCACGCGAACTCGTGCGAGGCGTCCGGCGTGATGGGCAGGCTGAAGCGGAGGAAACCGTAGCCGCCGATCTTCAGCATCACCGCCGCCAGCACCACCGAACCGCCGGTGGGCGCTTCGACGTGGGCGTCGGGCAGCCACGTGTGCACGGGCACCATCGGCACCTTGATCGCGAAGCCCAGCAGGAAGGCGAAGAACAGCCAGCTCTGCTCGGTCAGCGTCAGGTGGACGTTGGCCATGTCCGACATGGCGAAGCTGCCGCCGGTCTTGTGATACAGGTAGATCAGGCCGATCAGCATGAAGATCGAGCCGAAGAACGTGTAGATGAAGAACTTCAGCGTGGCGTAGACGCGACGCGGTCCACCCCAGATACCGATGAGGATGAACATCGGGATCAGCATGGCTTCGAAGAACACGTAGAACAGCAACGCGTCCGTCGCGCAGAACACGCCGATCATCATGCCTTCGAGAATCAGCATCGCGGCCATGTACTGGTGCGGCTTGTTCTGGATGACTTCCCACGCACCGACGATGACCAGGATCTGGACGAAGGTGGTGAGGATGATCAGGGCGACGGAAATACCGTCGACCGCCAGCGAGTAGTTGATCCCCAGCGACGGGATCCAGCTCATCGATTCGTTGAGCTGGAGCGTGCCGCTGGCGGCATCGTAGGCAGGCAGGAGGGCAAGGCTGGCGGCGAACGTGGCGACCGCCACCAGCAGCGAGATCCAGCGGGCGAGGCCTGGGCGACCGGCGCCGGCCAGCAGCACCGGGATGGCGCCGACGACCGGGAGCCAGATCAGCAGGCTGAGCAAGTGATTCGACATAGAGCTCGTTTCCCTTATTGCCCGATCAGCCAGTACCCGCCCAGGAGCAGGATGAGGCCGAGGATCATGGCGAAGGCGTAGTGGAAGAGGAATCCGGATTGCAGGCGACGGGTGCCGCTCGCGATGCGCTGCACGAGGCCGGCCGAGCCGTTCACGATGGCACCGTCGATGATGGCGGCATCGCCCACCTTCGCGAGGCCTTCGCCGAGCTTCACGCCGCCCTTCGCGAACACCGCGAAGTAGAGTTCATCGATCCAGTACTTGTGGTTGAGCAGTTCGTACACCGGCTTGAGCGCGCGCTTCGCCTTGTCGGCGATGGACGGATTGAACAAGTACACGTAGGTCGCGACGGCGAAGCCCGCGAAGGCCAGCCAGAACGGTGCGGCGGTAAAGCCGTGGATACCCATGTTCAGCGCGCCGTGGAACTCGTGCGCGAGCTCGCCCAGAACATTGTTCTCTTCGTTGACGTGGATGGCCTTGCCGAACCAGTCGCCGAACAGCATCGGACCGACGGTGAAGAAGCCGATCAGGATCGACGGGATGGCCAGCAACACCAACGGCACCGTCACCACCCAGGGCGACTCGTGCGGCGCGTGCTCGAGCACACCCGGCGTGTGGTGGCCATGGTCGTCGTGGTGGTGGTCGTCATGGCCGTGGCCATGCGCCTGGTGCTCCACCGTGAAACGCTCCTTGCCGTGGAAGGTCATGTAGAGCAGGCGGAAGCTGTACAACGACGTGACGAACACACCGGCCAGCACGCAGAAGTAAGCGTAGTTGGCGCCCCAGCGATGCGACTCGCCGACGGCTTCGATGATCGCGTCCTTCGAGTAGAAGCCCGAGAAGAACGGCGTGCCGGCGAGAGCCAGCGAACCGATCCACATCGTGATCCACGTGACCGGCATGTACTTGCGCAGGCCACCCATGTAGCGCATGTCCTGCTCGTGGTGCATGCCGATGATCACCGAACCGGCACCGAGGAACAGCAGCGCCTTGAAGAAGGCGTGGGTCATGAGGTGGAACACGGCGCCGCTATAGGCGGAGACGCCCAGCGCGACGGTCATGTAGCCGAGCTGCGACAGCGTGGAGTACGCGATCACGCGCTTGATGTCGTTCTGCACGATGCCGATCAGGCCCGTGAACAGCGCGGTGGTGGAACCGATGACGAGGATGAACGACAGCGCGGCGTCCGTCAGCTCGAACAGCGGCGACATGCGGGCGACCATGAAGATGCCCGCGGTCACCATCGTGGCCGCGTGGATCAGCGCCGAGATGGGGGTCGGGCCTTCCATCGAATCGGGCAGCCACACGTGCAGCGGCACCTGGGCCGACTTGCCCATGGCACCGATGAACAGCAGGATGCCGATCACCGTGGCGGCATCCCACGCATGGTTCTGCGTGATCTGCAGCGTCTTGCCCACGAGCGTCGGTGCCGCGTCGAACGCGGTCTGGTAATCGAGCGTCTTCAGGAAGAACAGGATCGCCGCGATGCCGAGCAGGAAACCGAAGTCGCCCACGCGGTTGACGAGGAACGCCTTGAGGTTCGCGAAGATCGCGGTCGGCCGCTTGTACCAGAAGCCGATCAGCAGGTACGACACCAGGCCCACCGCTTCCCAGCCGAAGAACAGCTGCATGAAGTTGTTGCTCATGACGAGCATCAGCATCGAGAAGGTGAAGAGCGAGATGTAGCTGAAGAACCGCTGGTAGCCCGGGTCGTCCGCCATGTAGCCGATGGTGTACAGATGCACCAGCAGCGACACGAAGGTGACCACCACCATCATCATGGCGGTGAGGCGGTCGACCATGAAGCCGACCGAGGCGTGGTAGTTGCCGATCTCGAACCAGGTATAGACGTCCTGGTTGAAGTTCTGCGCACCGCCCCAGACGAGCTGGTAGAGGACGTGGAAGGACAGGCCGCAGGCGATCGCCACGCCGAGCAGCGTGACGGTGTGCGCCCCTGCCCGGCCGATGACGCGTCCGAACAGGCCGGCCAGGATCGAGCCCACCAGCGGTGCGAGCGCGATCGTCAGCAGGATTGAAAGCGAGAGACTCATCGGATCAACCCTTCATGCTGTCGATTTCGGCGACGTTGATCGTGCTGCGATTGCGGAACAGCAGGACCAGGATCGCCAGGCCGATGGCGGATTCCGCCGCGGCCACGGTGAGGATGAAGAACACGAAGACCTGGCCGCCGACGTCGCCGAAGAAGCGCGAGAAGGCCACGAAGTTCGTATTCACCGCGAGGAGCATCAGCTCGATCGCCATGAGCAGCACGATCACGTTCTTGCGGTTGATGAAGAGCCCGGCGACCGCGATACAGAAGAGGATCGCGCCGAGGACGATGTAATGGGAAAGCGTGATCACGGGGCATTCTCCTGCGGGGGCGCGACGACCGGAGCCGGCGAGACCGAAGCCGGGCGTTCGACCGGCACCTTGACGACGCGGACGCGGTCGGTGGCCTGCACGGCGACCTGCTGGCTGGCCGACTGGTGACGTACACCGAGGCGCTGGCGCAACGTCAGGGCGACGGCGGCGACGATACCCACGGTGAGGATCAGCGCGGCGATTTCGAACGGCAGCAGGAACTCGGTGTAGAGCGCCTGGCCCAGCCATGCGACGTTGGACTCACCGGCCGGGTTGGGACCCAGGGTATGCCCCGCCATCGCCTTCACGCCGATCATGGCGAGCATTTCGGCAAGCATGACCAGGGCCACGACGATGCCGACGGGCAGGTAGCGGATGAAGCCCTCGCGGACGACCTCCTGCTTGATGTCGAGCATCATCACCACGAACAGGAACAGCACCATCACCGCGCCGACGTAGACGACCACGAGGGCGATGGCGAGGAACTCGGCTTCGGCCAGCAGCCAGACGCAGGCCATGCTGAAGAAGGTCAGCACCAGCGAGAGCACGGCATGCACCGAGTTCTTCACGGAGATGACCATCAGGGCGCCAATGACGGCCACGCCACCGAAGAGGTAGAAACAGATGAGTTGGAGCAGATCGGTATTCATCGCATAGGTCTCTTCGGCGCTCAGCGGTAAGCCGCGTCCTGAGCGCGGGCGGCAGCGATGTCCTGCTCGAATCGGTCACCGATGGCCAGCAGCTGGCTCTTGGTGACCACGTTCTCGCCACGGTGCTCCATGTGGTACTCGTGCACGTGCGTCTCGACGATGGAGTCGACCGGGCAGCTCTCTTCGCAGAAGCCGCAGAAGATGCACTTGAACAGGTCGATGTCGTAACGCGTGGTGCGGCGCTGACCGTCCTCGGGGCGCGGCGCCGAGTCGATGGTGATCGCGAGCGCGGGGCACACGGCCTCGCACAGCTTGCACGCGATGCAGCGCTCTTCGCCGTTGGCGTAGCGACGCAGGGCGTGCAGGCCACGGAAGCGGTTCGACTTCGGGATGTGCTCGAAGGGATAACGCATCGTGTACTTCGGGCTGAACATGTAGCGCATGGTCAGACCCATGCCCTTGAACAGCTCGAGGAGCAGGAGGCTCTTGAGATAGTGGGTTACGCGGGACATGGCTCTTTAGGCTCCCGTGCCGATGTGGACCCAGCCGAAATACTTCATGCAGCCGGCGACGAGGACCCACACGATGGTGATGGGGATGAAGACCTTCCAGCCGAGACGCATGATCTGGTCGTAGCGGTAGCGCGGGAAGCTCGCGCGGAACCACAGGAACAGGAAGGCGAAGACGAAGACCTTGGCGAACAGCCAGAGGAAGCTGGCGTGGCCGATGACGCCCCACGATTCGGGGAACGGCGAGAGCCAGCCGCCGACGAACAGGATCGAGGAGAGGAAGCTCACCAGGATCATGTTGGCGTATTCGGCCAGGAAGAACAGCGCGAACGGCGAGCCCGAATACTCCACGTGGAAACCGGCGACGATTTCCGATTCGCCTTCCGCCACGTCGAACGGAGCGCGGTTGGTTTCCGCCACGCCCGACACGAAGTAGATGACGAACACCGGCAGCAGCGGAATCCAGTACCAGCTCAGCGCGCCGCCCGCCTGGGCGTCGACGATGGCCGTCAGGTTGAGGCTGCCCGTGAGCACCAGGACGCACACGATGGACATGCCCATCGCCAGTTCGTACGAAATGACCTGCGCGGCCGCACGCATGGCGCCGAGCATCGCGTAGCGCGAGTTGGACGCCCAGCCGGCGAGGATGATGCCGTAGACGCCCATCGAGGTCATGGCCAGCAGGTAGAGCACGCCGGCGTTGACGTTGGCGAGCACCACGCCCGGGCTGAACGGCACCACGGCCCACGCGCACAGCGCCGGCACGAGGGCCAGCATCGGTGCGAGGTAGTAGAGGAACCGGTTCGCGTTGGTGGGAAGGATGACTTCCTTCAGCAGCAGCTTGACGACGTCCGCGAAGGCCTGCAGCAGGCCGGCGGGGCCGACCTTGTTGGGCCCCATGCGCACGTGCATCCAGCCCAGCACCTTGCGCTCCCACCAGACGTAGAGCGCGACGCCGACGACGAGCGGCAGCACGATCGCCAGGATGAAGAGCACCGGCAGCAAGAGGTGGTCGAAGAGTTGATCGGCCATGGTTTACGCCTTGCTCAGGGTGATGGCCGCGCCGTACGGGGGCAGCATCGCGGTTTCGGAATGCGCGGCCTCGATCCACGCGGCGCCGGCAGGCACCGCGGCCTCGATCGCCACCGGCAGCACGGCGTCGCCGAGACGCGCGTTGCCGCCGTCGACGAGACCCAGCGCGCCGGCGTCGTCCGCGTTGATGCGGATGGCGGCCGGACGGTTCAGCGGATGCGCGTTCAGCGCGCCGGCACGGCGAAGCACCGCGTCGACGCGATAGATCGGCGTGGTGGCCAGTCGCGAGAACGACACGCCGGAGGCGCGCTGCGCGAGCTGCTGACGCACCTCGGACGGGCGCTCCACGAGGCCGTCACGCAGGCCTGCGAGATCGTCGAACTCGAAGCCCGGCAGGCCCAGCGAACCGCCGAGCGCGCGCAGCACCTTCCATCCGGCGCGAGCCTCGCCCGGCGCCTTCGCACCGGCGGCGACCGCCTGAGCGTTGCCTTCGACGTTGACGAGCGTGCCGTCGATTTCCGGCGTGAGGCCGATCGGCAGGATGACGTCCGCGGAGTCCTTCAGCGCGTCGCTCGCATACGCGGCGAACGCGACCACGGTCTGCGCCGAGTGCATCGCCTGCTGCGCGAGCGCGCCGTCGGCGAAGTCGTGCGGCGGCTCCACGTTGTAGAGGATGTAACCCTTGCGCGGCTGCGCCAGCATGGCGCGCGCATCGAGTCCACCGGCGGTCGGCATGACGCCCACCGAGGCCAGGCCCAGCGCGTTCGCGCCGACCGGGATCTCGTTGTACGCGGCACCCGCGGCCTGCGCGATGAAGCGAGCGATCGCGCGCAGCCAGGAGGCTTCCGGATGCGTGACCGCGGCCTGGCCGAGGATCACCACGGCACCGTCGGTCGACAGTGCCTTGTACGCGGCACGGTGCGCGTCGGTGGTCTCGACACCGCCCAGGGCGGCGCCGATCGACTCCGGCACGGCGGCGCCGTTCTCGGCGGCGGCCTTGGCCAGCACCAGCAGCTCGTTCACCAGCGCGTGCGGCGCGGCGACCGACTCGCCGGCCAGCGGGTAGTTGAAGTTGAAGTGCGCCGGGTTGACGGCATACACCTTCGCGCCCAGCTTCACCGCCTGACGGATGCGGTGGTTGAGCAGCGGCACTTCGTTACGCAGGTCGGAACCGACCAGCAGCGCCGACTTCACCTTGTCGAACGAGGCAATCGTCGAAGCGAACGGCTTCGCGAACGCGTTGTCGGCGAAGTCGAGCTGACGCAGGCGATGATCGACGTGCGCGGTGCCGAGGCCGCGCGCGAGACGGACGATGAGTTCGCCCTCCTCGTTCGAGGTGGCGCCGTGCACGAGCACGCCCAGATCGGAGCCGGCGACGCTCTTGAGCGCTTCGCGGGCGACCGACAGCGCGTCGTCCCACGTGGTGGTCGCCCACTGGCCGTTGCGCTTGACCATCGGCGCCTTGACGCGATCCGCGGCGTACAGGCCCTGGTGGCTGTAACGGTCGCGGTCGGAGAGCCAGCACTCGTTGATGGTTTCGTTGTCGCGCGGAACGTTACGCAGCACTTCGCCGCGACGCGTGTGCATCCAGAGGTTGGAGCCCAGCGCGTCGTGGTAGCCGACGGACGGACGGGCGATCAGTTCCCAGGCACGCGCCTGGAACTGGAACGGCTTGTTGGTCAGCGCGCCGACCGGGCAGACGTCGATGATGTTGCCCGACAGTTCGCTCTCGATCGTCTTGCCGATGTAGGTGCCGATCTCCAGGCCTTCGCCACGGCTCATGCCACCGAGTTCGTACGTGCCGGCGATCTCGCTGGTGAAGCGGACGCAGCGCGTGCACTGGATGCAGCGCGTCATCTCGGTCGCGATCAGCGGCCCGAGGTTCTCGTCGGCCACCGTGCGCTTGCGCTCGTTGTAACGCGACACCGAACGGCCGTAGCCGAGCGAGACGTCCTGCAGTTCGCACTCGCCGCCCTGATCGCAGATCGGGCAGTCGAGCGGATGGTTGATGAGCAGGAATTCCATCACGTTGCGCTGCGACTTCAGCGCCTTGTCCGACCGCGTGAAGACCTTCATGCCCTCGCCCACCGGCGTGGCGCAGGCCGGGGCCGGCTTGGGCATCTTCTCGATTTCCACCAGGCACATGCGGCAGTTGGCGGCGATCGGAAGCTTGCGGTGGTAGCAGAAGCGCGGGATGGGGATACCGACGGCATCGGCCGCCTGGATGATCATCGACCCCTTGGCGACCTGCACCGGGACGCCGTCGATCTCGATGTTGACGAGATCCGGCGCGGCATTGGCTACGGGCTGCGCACTCATGCAGCGACTCCAGTGGTGACCGTGTCAGCCGGGCCGTCGACGATGGAGCGGCCGTGCTGCACGTAGTATTCGAATTCGTGCCAGAAGTGGTACAGGAAGCCCTGCACCGGCCACGCGGCGGCTTCGCCGAACGCGCAGATGGTGTGGCCCTCGATCTGACCGGCGACCGCCTTCAGGCGATGCAGATCGTCTTCGGTACCCTTGCCTTCCACGATGCGCGACAGCACGCGGTGCATCCAGCCGGTGCCTTCGCGGCACGGCGTGCACTGGCCGCACGACTCGGCCATGTAGAAGCGCGAGATGCGATGGCAGGCCCGGACCATGCAGGTGGTTTCGTCCATCACGATCACGGCACCGGAACCCAGACCCGAACCCGCCTTCTGCAGCGAGTCGTAGTCCATGGTGCATTCCATGATCTTCTCGGCCGGCAGCACCTTCATCGAGGAGCCGCCCGGGATCACCGCCTTGAGCTTGTTGCCGCCGCGAACGCCGCCAGCCATCTGCAGCAGGTCGGCGAACGACGTACCCAGGCGGATCTCGAAGTTGCCCGGATTGTTCACGTGGCCGGAGACCGAGAAGATCTTCGGGCCGCCGTTGTTCGGCTTGCCGAGGTTGAGGAACCACTCCGCGCCGTTGCGCAGGATCGCCGGCACCGAGGCATACGTCTCGGTGTTGTTGATCGTGGTCGGACGACCGTACAGGCCGAAACCGGCCGGGAACGGCGGCTTGAAGCGCGGCTGGCCCTTCTTGCCTTCCAGCGATTCCATCAGCGCGGTTTCTTCGCCGCAGATGTACGCGCCGGCGCCGAGGGCGTTGTAGATGTCGACGTCGATACCCGAACCGCCGATGTCCTTGCCCAACAGACCCGCGGCGTAAGCTTCCTTCAGGGCTTCTTCGATGTGCTCGAACGGCTCGTGATGGAATTCGCCACGCAGGTAGTTGTAGGCGACGGTCGAGCCGGTGCAGTAGCACGCGATCGCCAGGCCTTCGATGACCGAATGCGGGTTGAAGCGCAGGATGTCGCGGTCCTTGCAGGTACCCGGCTCGGATTCGTCCGAGTTGCACAGGATGTACTTCTGGCCCGGTGCGTTGCGCGGCATGAAGGACCACTTCAGGCCCGTGGGGAAGCCTGCGCCGCCGCGGCCACGCAGCGAACTCTTCTTGATCTCTTCGATCAGTGCGGCCGGATCCGGCTTCTCGGCGAGGATCTTGCGCCACGCCTTGTAACCGTCGACCTTCTCGTAGTTCTCGAGGGCCCACGGCTTTTCGAAGTGCAGGGTCGTGTAGACGACCTGATGTTCCTGCGGTGCGGGTCCGACGGGACCGGTGGTGCTAGCCATTGCCCTTACCTCACTTCAGACCGTCGAGGATCGCGTCGACCGATTCGGCCGTCAGCTTCTCGTGGTAGTGACCGTTGACGACCATCATCGGGGCGCCGGCGCATGCCGCCAGGCACTCCTCTTCCTGCTTGAGGTAGATACGGCCATCGGCCGTGCTCTCGCCGGTCTTGATGCCGAGTTTCTTCTCGCAATGGCGAACGAGGCCTTCGGCGCCGTTGAGCCAGCAGGAAATGTTGGTGCAGATGGCGACGTTGTTGCGGCCGACGGGGGTCGTCTCGAACATCGAGTAGAAGCTCGCGACTTCGTAGGCCCAGATCGGCGGCAGGTCGAGGTACTTCGCGACCGCGGTGATCAGTTCGTCGGTGAGGTAACCGACGTTCTGCTCCTGAGCGGCCATGAGCGCCTGGATCAGCGCCGAGCGCTTGCGGTCCGGCGGGAACTTGGACACCCAATGATCGATGTGGGCGCGGGTGTGATCGTTGAGCACGGTGGACGGATCGACGTCCTTCACCTGCTCGAAATGACCGGTGGCTTTCATGATTCAGTTCACTCCGTCGACTTAGCGGTCGACTTCGCCGAAAACGAGATCGTAGGTGCCGATCATCGCGACGACGTCGGCGAGCATGTGGCCCCTCACGATCGCGTCCATCGAAGACAGGTGCGCGAAGCCGGGCGCGCGCAGATGCACGCGGAAGGGCTTGTTCGCACCGTCGGACACGAGGTAGCAGCCGAATTCACCCTTCGGGGCCTCGACGGCGGAGTACGTCTCGCCGGCCGGCACGCCATAGCCCTCGGTGAAGAGCTTGAAGTGGTGGATGAGCGCTTCCATGTCGTTTTTCATTTCTTCACGACTGGGCGGCGCGACCTTGTAGTTCTGCACCATCACCGGACCCGGGTTGGCCTTCAGCCACTCGACGCACTGGCGGATGATGCGGTTGGACTGACGCATTTCCTCGACGCGCACGAGGTAACGGTCGTAGCAGTCGCCGTTGACGCCGACCGGGATGTCGAAATCCATCTGGTCGTACGCGGCATAGGGCTGCTTCTTGCGAAGATCCCACGCGATACCGGAGCCGCGCAGCATCGCGCCGGTCATGCCCCAGGCCTGCGCCTTCTCCGGATCGATGATGCCGATGCCGACCGTGCGCTGCTTCCAGATGCGGTTGTTCGTCAGCAGCGCTTCGTATTCGTCGACGCGCTTCGGAAAGTCGTTCGTGAACTCGGTGAGGTAGTCGAGCATCGAACCTTCGCGCCAGGCGTTCAGGCGCTTGAGGTCGCCGCCCTTGTGCCACGGCGATTCGCGATACTGCGGCATCTGTTCCGGCAGGTCGCGGTAGACGCCGCCCGGACGGTAATACGTGGCGTGCATGCGCGCGCCCGACACCGCCTCGTAGACGTCCATCAGTTCTTCGCGTTCACGGAACGCGTAGAGGAACACGGCCATGGCGCCGAGATCGAGCGCGTTCGAGCCCACCCACATGAGGTGGTTGAGGATACGCGTGATCTCGTCGAACATCGTGCGGATGTACTGCGCGCGAACCGGCGCCTCGATCCCCATGAGGTTTTCGATGGCGCGCACGTAGGCGTGCTCGTTGCACATCATCGACACGTAGTCGAGGCGATCCATGTAACCGATGGACTGGTTGAACGGCTTCGATTCGGCGAGCTTCTCGGTGCCACGGTGCAGCAGGCCGATGTGCGGATCGGCACGGACGATGGTCTCGCCGTCCATTTCCAGCACGAGGCGCAGCACGCCGTGCGCAGCGGGATGCTGCGGGCCGAAGTTCATCGTGTAATTGCGGATTTCTTCCACGGCTTAATTCTCCCGCCAGTGATCGGCGGATTCCGCCCTGGCCTGATCGAGGTCGGCGTCGTTGCGGATCGTGCGCGGCACCAGCACGCGCGGCTCGATCGAAACCGGTTCATAGACGACGCGTTTCTGTTCGGCGTCGTAGCGGACCTCGACGTTGCCGATCAGCGGAAAATCCTTGCGGAACGGATGACCCACGAAACCGTAGTCGGTGAGGATGCGGCGCAGATCCGGATGGCCATCGAAGATGATGCCGAACAGATCGAATGTCTCGCGCTCGAACCAGTCGGCGCCCGGCCAGATCGGCACGATCGACGGAACGACCGGGAACGCGTCGTCCTCGCAGAACGCGCGCAGGCGAATGCGCTGGTTGAGTTCGACCGAAAGCAGGTGGATGACCGCCGCGTAGCGACGCGGCTGCTCGACCCCACGCGGACGCTCGGCCCACGTGAAGCGGCCGACGGCCTGGCCTTCCACGCCGCGCGAGAAGCTGTCGCCCTGCGCGGTGTCGGTGTCCCACTCGGTCTGGCCGTAGCTCAGGTAATCCACGCCACACACGTCGATGACGGTGGTGAAGCGGAAGCCCGATTCGTCCCGCAGAGCCGTGGCGACGGAGATCAGGTCGCGCGGAGACACCTCGGCGGTGACTTCGTTGCGCTCGACCTTCACCGCCAGCATGTCGCCGAAGCGCGCGGCGAGGCGTTCGACCAGCGAGGTCTCGTTAGTAACGCTCATGTGCGAAGCCCTGTTAGCGCGCGATCGTGTGGGTGCGACGGATCTTCTTCTGCAACTGCAGGATGCCGTGGATCAGCGCTTCGGCCGTCGGCGGGCAACCCGGCACGTAGATGTCGACCGGAACGATGCGATCGCAGCCGCGCACGACCGAATAGGAATAGTGGTAATACCCGCCGCCATTGGCGCACGAACCCATGGAGATGACCCACTTCGGCTCGGGCATCTGGTCGTAGACCTTGCGCAGCGCGGGGGCCATCTTGTTGACCAGCGTGCCGGCGACGATCATGACGTCGGACTGGCGCGGGCTCGGACGGAACACGACGCCGAACCGATCGAGATCGAGACGTGCCGCGCCGGCGTGCATCATTTCCACCGCGCAACAGGCCAGGCCGAAGGTCATCGGCCACATGGAACCCGTGCGTGCCCAGTTCATCAGCGCGTCGACGCTGGTGACGCCGAAGCCGCGCTGCGGGAGCGGCGCGTCGCCGTTCGGACGGATGATGTCGTCGACGAGGTTCAGCGGTTCCGGGTTGTGCATCACCCGGTCGATCTTGGTCATCACTCCCATTCGAGTGCTCCCTTCTTCCAGACGTAGGCGAAACCGACCACGAGAAGGGCCAGGAACAGGGCCATCTCGATCAGCGCGATCGCGCCGATCTTGTCGAACACCACCGCCCACGGAAACAGGAAAGCGATTTCGAGGTCGAAAATGATGAAGAGGATCGCGATCAGGTAGTAGCGCACGTCGAACTTCATGCGCGCGTCTTCGAAGGCCTCGAAGCCGCACTCGTAAGGCGAGAGCTTGTCGGCGTCCGGCCGACGCGGCCCGGCGAGCATGCCGAGCACCATCAGGACGATACCTAGGCCTGCGGCCACGGCGATGAACAAAAGGACGGGCCAATATTGGGCAAGCACGATGCTGCGTACCTCCGCGCCTCACTGGGCGCATCAGTGACCGTCGGCGGGGACGAGCGGTCCGGCTAGTGTCGCCGGAGCTTTTATCAGATCGATCCAAACGGTTCGATCCGAGCCGGCGCGATAGGCGCGCCAACGACTCCGGATATCCACAATCTCACGTTGGGGAACCGACCTATTGTACCAGTGCGTGCAGGTATCGCGACAAGTATTAACGAGGGGAAAACTGCATCGGATGCGCGTCGTCGCAGGGTTTCGCGCCCCGATGGGCCACAAGGGGCCCGATGCGTCACATCGTCTGGGTCGGACGCTCGGACGCGAGCGTGCCCGCGAGCAGGCCCTCGATACGCTGCCGGGCGGCCTCGCTCTCGGGCGATTCGTTGAATTGCACGCCGACGCCAGCCGTGCGGTTGCCCTGGGCCCCCACCGGGGTGATCCAGACGACCTTGCCCGCCACGGAGACGCGCTCGTTCTCGTCGATCAGCGTCACCAGCAGCGCCACCTCGTCGCCGAGGCTGTAGCGCTGGGCCGTCGGCGCGAACAGGCCGCCGGTCTTGAGATAGGGCATGTACGAGATGTACAGGGAATTCACGTCCTTGATCTTCAGCGAGAGGATGCCCTGTCGCGGCGAGGAGCTGATGGCATTCATGGACGAAGGATTCCCTGGAGTCGAGGCATGCTAACTAGCCGGCGGGCCGGGCCACAAGCCCGGCGGGATCGGGCTCCTGCCCTGCCCAGCCGTAGCGGTCGTAGATCCACGGCGTGGACAGGTCCGCCGTGAGCTTGACGAAGGTGGGGCCGTTGCCGTCGCGGAGCGGCAGCAGCCAGGCGTCGCCCGAACGTTGCAGGGGTGCCCGAGCCCAGGGCCAGATCGCCACGCCCTGCCCGTCCGCCAGGATCAGCCGGACCCGCCGGCGCGCGAGCGGGCCCGGCCGCCAGGGCAGCCGCAGCACACCGCCGACCGGCGGCGGCGAAGGCCGGTCGAAGCGCTCCGGGCGCGAGGCGATGCCCAGCATCCGTTTCCGGCTCAGGGCCATCTGCGTGTGGTGTTCCAGTACCGCCGCGCGCTTGACGGCCTGGCGCTGGGGATCGGCATCGGGCACGACGAGCTCGTCGGCCGGCGAACGCTCGGTCCCGTGCACCATGTACGTCAGCACGTCCGCAAGGCTGCCGGCAGCCGACAGAGCCAGCCTGGCCAGCACGTGGGCGGAGCTGTGATCCGGGTGGGCGTCGCCAAGATCGGGCATCACCACCAGGTTCGGCCGGGTTCGCTCGATCACGCGCCTGACCGCGGCCACGGAGGTCGCGTGGCGCTCCCGCAGTTCCGTGGTCACCTGCATGTCGTGCCACCCCATGGCGTGGAGATGATCGGGGCCGACGCCGAGCCGGGCGAGCGCCGAGGCGACCTCCTGCCGGCGGCGCGCGCCCCACCGGGCACGGGCGCGGGCGTCGACCACGATGCGACGCTCGAGCCAGCGTTGCGGCCATGGATTGTCGTCGCCATCGGTCAGCAGGAGCACGTCGACCCGGCCGCCCGCCGCAAGGGTGCGCTGGATCAACAGGCCCGCGGCCAGCGACTCGTCGTCGGGATGCGGCGCGACGACGAGGAGGCGGGTGCTGCCGTCGATGGTGGGGTGGCGGGGCACGGAGGATCCTGTGAACGGCATGTCGACCCGATTAGGACCGAACGCGCGATAAGAGCGCGTCAACGCCAGGCGGCGATCAGTTCGAGCAGCACGAGGTCGACGCGAAGCGGCCCGCGCAGCGCATCGCGCGCACGATTGGCGCGGCCATACCAGGCGTCGAGCCCTTCGTCGTCGAGCTGGCTGTCGAGCGGCCGGGCCGAGCCCGAGGCACGGGCGCGCAGTTCGTCCGTGGCCGCCTGCGCGGCGAACCAGAGGTAGCGCGACGGATCGGCGGCCTGCCAGCGCTTGACCACCTCCATGGCGTCGCCGCGGCCGGCGGCGAGTGCCTTGAGGTCATGGCGCACCTCGCCGCGCTGTTTCAGCGCGCCGTCGGTCGCCCATGCGCGCGCCATGCCGGGATTGCCGCCGGCCGCGTCCAGGGCCGCCGGCGCGTCGGCGACGGCTTCCGCGCGCAGCCAGGCGAGCGAGGCATCGCGCGACGGCGGCAGGAAGTCGATGCGCTGGCAACGGCTGCGAATGGTGGCGGGAAGGCGCGCCGGCTGGTCGGCGACGAGCGCCAGCAGCGTCGACGGGGTCGGTTCTTCCAGCGTTTTCAGGAGGGCGTTCGCCGCCGCCGCGTTCATCGCGTCGGCCGGATCGATCGTCACGACCTGCCATCCGCCGAACTGGCTCGCCATGGACAGCCGTTGCGAAAGATCGCGAATCTGGTCGACCACGATCTCGCTGCGCGTGACGCCGTCCTTGCGCAGCCCGAACGACAGCGTCACGACGTCCGGATGCGTGCCAGCCGCCACGAGCTGGCAGCTACGGCACACGCCACAAGCCATGCCGTCGGCGGATTGCTGGCACAGCAGCCCCTTGACGAACGCGGCGAGGAAGTCGCGTTTGCCGAGCCCCGCGGCGCCCGCGAGCAACAGGGCGTGCGGAAGGGCGTCGCGTTCACGACGCGCCTGCAGCCGGGCCCAGGCGTCGGCATGCCATGGCCGCAGGCTCACGATGTCGCTCCGTCGAAAAGCCCGGCCAGGCCGGCGATGGCCTGAGCGAGCACGTCGTCGGGCGCCGCGCTGGCGTCGAGCACCCGGAAACGGGCCGGCTCCGACGCCGCGAGATCGCGATAACGGCCACGAACGCGTTCGAAAAACGCATCGCCCTCGACCTCGATGCGATCGGCTTCGCCGCGCCCCGCCGCACGGGCCCGGCCAGTGGCCACCGGCAGGTCGAGCAGAAGGGTCACGTCGGGCTTCAGACCCGATGCCGCCCAGCGTTCCAGTTCGGCGATGCGTTCGACGGGCTGGCCGCGGCCGCCGCCCTGATAGGCGTAGCTCGCATCGGTGAAGCGGTCGCAAAGTACCCACCGGCCCGCGGCCAGCGCGGGCTCGATCACCTGCCGCACCAGCTGGGCACGCGACGCGAACATCAGCAGCAGCTCGGCCTCGGCGGTGAGCTCGTTGTTGGCGGCGTCGAGCACGACGCCCCGGACCGCCTCGCCCACGGCCGTACCGCCGGGCTCCCGCGTCACCACGAGGTCGACGCCCTGCGCGCGCACATGGGTTTCGAGTCCACGCAGCAGCGTGCTCTTGCCGGCGCCTTCGCCGCCTTCGAGGGTGATCAGTCGGCCGCGCTGGAGAGAGGTCACTGGCATCGTTTCAACTGGTAGCAGGCCACGGCCCGGTTGTGGTCCGACAGGGTCGACGAAAACACGTGACTGCCATCGCCACGCGCCACGAAGTACAGCTCGTCGCCCGGTGCGGGATGCAGCGCCGCCTGGATCGCCGCCCGTCCCGGCAGGGCGATGGGCGTCGGCGGCAGGCCGGCACGCGTGTACGTATTGTAGGGGGTGTCGGTGGTGAGGTCGCTCTTGTGGATGTTTCCACCGTAGGCGGCACCCATGCCGTAGATCACCGTGGGATCGGTCTGCAGCAAGATATGCTGCTGCAGGCGACGAACGAATACCCCGGCGATGCGCGGACGCTCGTCCGCCCTGCCCGTTTCCTTTTCCACGATCGAGGCGAGGATCAGGGCCTCGTAGGGCGATGCCAGCGGCACGCTCCTGTCGCGATCGTTCCACGCCGCGTCGAGGGTCTTCGCCATCGCCGCGTGGGCGCGCTTCAGAAGGCTCGACTCCTTGTCGCCCTTCACGTAGGCGTACGTTTCCGGAAGGAAGCGACCTTCCGGGTGCTCGCCTTCCGCACCGAGCGACGTCATCAGGGCCGCGTCGTCGAGGTCGGCCGTGTCGTGCGTGAGCCGATCCACGGAGGCGAGCGCGCGACGCAGATCCGCGAACGTCCAGCCGTCGACGATGGTGAATTGGCGCTGCATGACCCTGCCGCTGGCCATGTCGGCGATCAGGTCGCGCGGTGTCATGCCGGGACGCAGCGCGTATTCGCCCGCATGCAGCCGGCCGGACGCATGCATCTGCGTTGCGAGAAGGCGCCAGTACAAGGGCGAGGCACCGCTCGCCTTTCGGTTGCGCAGGTCGCGCACGATGTCCTTGAACGACGCACCCCGGGCGACGTCGATGCTCTGCCCCGCCGCGGGAATGCTCAGCGGCGTACGCGCGAAGCGCGCCCAGTCGAACCAGAGCCACGACCCGGCGACGATCGCCGCGAGCACCACCACCAGCAGGATGACTCGCCAGAGGGCGATGCCACGCACTTTCATCGATCGGAATCCTTCGGATCTGAGGGCAAGGGCAACCCGATATCCCGCCAGTGCGCCTGCAACGCGCGCGTCACGGGACCGGGCCGCCATGTCCGGGCGGCGAACGCCCGAACCGGGAGGATGCCGCGAACGGCCGACGTGAGGAAGACCTCGTCGGCCCCGGCGAGTCGCTCAGGGTTCATCGACGACAGCGAGACCGGCCGCAAGGCGGCGATCTCGGCTCTTGCCACGCCGGCCACGCCGCAACGGTCGACCGCGGGCGTGACCAGCGTGTCGCCGAAGACCGCGAACACATTCGCCGACGTCGCGCAGACGACATGGCCGGCCATATCGGTGACCAGGCCTTCGCCGATGGCGTCATCGGACCACTCCGCACGCGCCATCACCTGCTCCAGGCGATTGAGGTGCTTCAGGCCGGCGAGCAGCGGCTGATCGGCGAGGCGTGTTTCGCAGAGGCGAACCGCGATGCCGTCGACGTACGCGGCGGCATCGAGCGCGAGCGGTGCCACCGACACCACGACCCGCGGTCTCGGCGACGACGGCGGCGCGTAACCGCGCTCGCCCGAACCGCGCGTGACCGTCACCCGGACGACGGCATCGGGCATGCCGGCACCGAGGCGCATCGTTTCGTCGTGAAGGCCGGAAAGATCGGGCAGCGGCAGACGCAGGCGTGAACACCCCTCACGCAGTCGTGCGGCGTGGCGTTGCCACAAGGGAATGCGCCCACCGACGAGGCGCAGGGTTTCGAACAGCCCGTCGCCGTACATGAAGCCGCGATCGGACACCGGCACCGTATCGGCGTCGACGAAATCGACGGATATCCGCGCCGTCATGCCTGCCCGAACACGCGCAGCAGGCCTCGCGCCTTCGCGCGCGTCTCGTCGAGTTCGCGCTCGGCGACGGAGTCGGTCACGATGCCCGCCCCCGCGCGCAGCGTGACCGACGCACCGTCGACGGCGAACGTGCGGATGAGGATGTTGAGATCCATGTCGCCGTTGTCGTCGAGATAGCCGAGCGCGCCCGTATAGGCGCCGCGCGCTTCCTGCTCGATGTCGCCGATGATGTCCATGCAGCGCACCTTCGGGCACCCGGTGATGGTGCCGCCGGGAAACGTGGCGGCGATCACCTGGCCCGGCGTCACGTCGGCACGCGCGCGACCGCGCACGTTCGACACGATGTGGTGCACGTGCGCGTAGCTTTCCACCACCATCAGTTCGTCGACCTTCACGCTGCCCGGCACGCACACGCGGCCGAGATCGTTGCGCTCGAGGTCGATCAGCATCACGTGCTCCGCGCGCTCCTTCGGATGCGTGGTCAGCTCGCGGATCCGCGCGACGTCGTCGTCACCGGCGACCCGTGGTCGCGTGCCTGCGATCGGTCGCGTCTGCAATACGCCGTCGCGCGATTCGACGAGCCGTTCGGGCGACGAACTGACGATCGCCCATGACGACTGCTGCAGCATGCCGGCGAACGGCGCCGGATTCGCCGCGCGCAACGCGCGCATCAGGCTGGCCGGTGCAGGTGGCTCGGCGAAGGTCGCCGTCCAGCGACGCGACAGGTTGACCTGGAAGACGTCGCCCGCCAGCAGGTGCTCGTGCACGCGTCGAACGCCGTCCAGGAAGCGGACGGGCTCGTCTTCCTCGACCGCGACCGGCAGGGCGAGTGGCACGTCGACCGACGGCGCGTCGAGGTCCGCCGCGAGGATGTCCAGCCACGCCGCCGCGCCTTCTTCCGCCACCAGGATCGTGCGCTGCTCGACGTGATCGACGATGACCGCCGCGGGCGCGCGACGCGCGAACGCCACCGGCGCGTGGCCGTCGGCCACCGGCAGTCGCAGGCTCGGCTCGATCTGTCCGACGAGTTCGTAGGCGAGGTAGACGACCCAGCCGCCATGGAAAGGCAGGCCGTCGTCGACACGCGGCCGGCGACGCGTCGACCAGGCGGCATCGAGCGCGTCGAGGAACGTACCGGCCACGGGCGTGCCGTGCTCGTCGCGCGTGACACCGTCGGACGACAGCGTCAGCGACGCGTCGCCCGCGACGAAAAGCAGGTCGAACCGCGACTGCGGCGTGCCCGTGACGGCGCTGGCGAGCAGCGCGATGTAACGCTGCGGATACGACGCGGCCGGCGCGAGGAGATCGCGCCGGCCGGCGAGGGTTCGCGTGACGAAGGCCAACGCGTCAGACGCGACGGAAGACGAGCGTGCCGTTGGTGCCGCCGAAACCGAACGAGTTCGACATCACGACGTCGAGATCGGCCTTCTCGGCCTTGTCCGGCACGAGGTCCATGCCGAGCGCGGCGACTTCCGGATCGAGCTCGACGAGGTTCATCGTCGGCGGCATCACGCCATCGCGCAGCGCGAGGATCGAGAAGATCGCCTCGACGCCGCCCGCGGCACCCAGCAGGTGACCCGTGACCGACTTCGTGGAACTGACCGCGAACTTGCCCTTCTTCGTGGCGTGCTCGCCGAACACGTTGCGGATGGCCTTGGCTTCGCCAAGGTCGCCCACCGGCGTCGACGTGCCGTGCGCGTTGACGTACTGCACTTCTTCCGGCTTCAGGCCGGCGTCGTGCAGCGCGTTGCGCATGGCCAGTTCGGCACCGTCGCCGCTCGGCGCGGTGATGTGGTACGCGTCGCCGCTCATGCCGAAACCGGCGAGCTCGGCGAGGATGGTGGCGCCGCGCGCCTTGGCGAACTCGTATTCTTCGAGCATGAGCATGCCCGCGCCGTTCGACAGCAGGAAGCCGTCGCGGCCGCTGTCCCACGGACGGCTGGCGTGCGCCGGATCGTCGTTGCGCGTGGACATCGCCTTGGCCGAGCAGAAGCCAGCCATCGCGGTCGGGGTGGTCGCGAACTCGGCGCCGCCGGCCAGCATCGCGTCGGCGTCGCCGTACTGGATGAGGCGCATGGCCATGCCGATGTTGTGAGCGGCCGTGGTGCAGGCGGACACGAGGGCGATGTTCGGACCCTTCATGCCGTGGTAGATCGACAGGTTGCCGGCGACCATATTGATGATGGAGCTCGGCACGTAGAACGGCGACACCTTGCGCGGACCCTTTTCGGCCAGCTCGAGTGCCGTCGCCTCGATGGTGTGCAGGCCACCGATGCCGGCGCCGGCGGCGACGCCGATGCGACCCGCGTTCTCTTCGGTGACGACGAGGCCCGACTGACGGAACGCATGCGTACCGGCGACGATGCCGTAATGGATGAAGGGATCCATCCGCTTGAAGTCTTTCGCGATCGCGCGGCGCTCGTCGTCCGGCGCATCGGTGCCGGCGAAGTAGGCGTCGACGGGATCGAAGCCCTTCACCTCGCCCGCGATGCGGGTGGTGTAGGCGCTGGCGTCGAATTCGGTGACAGGGCCGATGCCGCTGTTGCCTTCGACGACGTTTTTCCAGGCGGTGGCGAGATCGTTACCGACCGGCGAGATGATGCCCATGCCGGTCACTACCACACGTCGCTTACTCATGCGTTCTCATCCTTCACTTGTTCCGCGCAACCATACGCGGGCGCAGGTTGCGTAAGACGCAAACGAAAACTGCGCCTAAAGGCGCAGCTTCCGTGTCGCTCGGAGATCGACGGGAGGCACGCCTCCGATCGACGACCAGTCGGTTGATCAGGCCTTGACGTGCGCCTTGACGTAATCGACCGCCTGCTGAACCGTCGTGATCTTCTCGGCTTCTTCGTCCGGGATCTCGCACTCGAATTCTTCTTCGAGGGCCATCACCAGCTCGACGGTGTCGAGCGAGTCGGCGCCCAGATCGTCAACGAACGAAGCGTTGGTGGTGACTTCATCTTCCTTCACGCCCAGCTGTTCAACGACGATCTTCTTGACGCGCTCTTCGATGGTGCTCATGTTGCCTTTACCTCCCGAGGGGAAAATCCGGCGGCATTGTAGTAGCTAGGGATAGGCCCCGCCAACATGCCGCCGTCACGTGAATGGCGCCCGGTTTTCGTTTCCCAGGCGCGAAATGAGGATTGTCTCTCAAAAACGGGCCGTTGGCGACTGCCATCGGCCGGAACCCGTCAGGGCATGTACATGCCGCCGTTGACGTGCAGCGTCTCACCGGTGACGTACCGGGCGGCCGGCGACGCCAGGAAGGCGACGGCCTCGGCGATATCGCTCGCTTCGCCCAGGTGCCCCAGCGCGATTCCGCTCAGCAGCGCCTCGCGCTGCTCGTCCGGCAGGGCCCGGGTCATGTCGGTGTCGATGAAGCCCGGCGCCACCACGTTCACCGTGATGCCGCGGGAACCGATCTCACGCGCGAGCGACTTGGAGAACGCGATGATGCCGGCCTTCGCCGCCGCGTAGTTCGCCTGGCCGGGGTTGCCGGTGACGCCGACGACCGACGCGATGCTGACGATGCGACCCTTGCGCGCCTTCATCATGCCGCGCATCACGGCTTTCGAGGTGCGGAACACGGACGTCAGGTTCGTGTCCATGATCACGCTCCAGTCCTCTTCCTTCATGCGCATCAGCAGCTGGTCGCGCGTGATGCCCGCGTTGTTCACGAGAATCGACACGGCACCGGATTCCTTCGCGATGCCATCGACGAGCGCGTCGATCGCGGCGGGATCCGTCACGTCGAGCACACGGCCGTGGCCACCATGCGCGGCGAGGCGATCGCCGATGGCCTTCGCGCCGCTCTCGCTGGTGGCGGTGCCGTAGACGGTGGCGCCAAGCGCGGCCAGGCGATCGGCGATGGCGGCGCCGATGCCGCGGCTGGCACCGGTGACGAGGGCGACTTCGCCCTGCAGGGAAGCAGTCATGGGAGATCCTTTGTAAGACGTGTTCAGACGGGCGCGAGCGTCGCGTCGAGATCGGCCGGGGCGCCGATGGCCTTGCCATCGATCGACTTGTCGATACGTTTGATGAGGCCGGTGAGCACCTTACCCGGGCCGCATTCGAGCGTCTGGACGATTCCAGCCGCCGCGAGCGCCTGCACGCATTCGGTCCAGCGCACCGGCAGGTAGAGCTGGCGCATCAGCGCGCCACGGATGTCGTCGATGGAGGCATGGACTTTCGCGTCGGCATTCTGCACGACGGGAATCGAGGGCATCGTCCAGGCGATGGACGCCATGCGCTCGCCGAGCCGTTCGGCGGCATCGCGCATCAGCATGCAATGCGACGGCACGGAAACGGCAAGCTTCACGGCCTTCTTCACACCGAGCTCGGCAAGACGGGCGATGACGCGATCCACCGCTTCCGCGTGACCGGCGATCACGAGCTGGCCCGGCGAATTGAAGTTGGCCGGTGCCACGACCTGCCCCTGCGCCATCTCCTCGCAGACCTGTGCGATCTGCGCATCGTCGCCACCGAGAATCGCGGCCATCGCGCCCACGCCCGGGGGCACGGCGGCCTGCATCAGGCGGCCGCGCTCGGCCACGAGCCCGGCCGCGTCCTTGAGGGAGAGCGCACCAGCGGCGACCAGCGCGCTGTATTCACCCAGGCTGTGGCCGGAAAGAAGTGCGGGCATGGCGCCGCCCTGCTTCACCCACACGCGCCACACGGCGACGCTCGCGGCCAGCAGGGCCGGCTGCGTGTTCTCGGTGCTGTTGAGTCGCTCCTCGGGGCCGTTCTGGCTGATGTCCCACAGATCGACACCGGCGCCCTGCGACGCTTCGTCGAAGGTGGCCCTGACCTCGGGGTGCGCCGCGGCGAGTTCGGCGAGCATGCCGACGGTCTGCGAACCCTGGCCGGGGAAAACGAAGGCGAGCGAGGCGCTGGATGAGGTCATGCGAAACGATTCCGGGGCGTCAAACCGCGCATGGTGCCAGCAACCCATGGACGAATGCACCATTCGCAGGCGTACGCGGCTACCGCGACCGCTTGCGGTGGGAGCCAGCAGGCTGGCTCCCACCCGGATGCTAGTACCGCAGCAGCGCCGAGGCCCAGGTGAAGCCGCCGCCGAAGGCCTCGAGCAGCAGGTTCTGGCCGCGCTTGACCTTGCCCGAACGCACGGCGTAGTCGAGCGCCAGCGGGACGGAGCCGGCCGAGGTGTTGGCGTGCTTGTCGACGGTGACGATCACGCGGTCCATCGACATGTTGAGACGCTTCGCGGTGGCTTCGATGATGCGGAGGTTCGCCTGGTGCGGAATCAGCCAGTCGACTTCCTCTTCCTTCATGCCGGCGTCCTCGAGGGTCTCGCCCACGAGCGAATCGAGGGTCTTCACCGCGACCTTGAACACCTCACGGCCCAGCATGTTGATGCGCACGCCATGGTTCGGCGCGTCCGTGAAGCCGGCCGACACGCCCACCGGGTTGAACAGCAGGTGCTTGAAGCCACCGTCGGCACGCATGCGCGTGGTGAGGATGCCCGGCTCGTCGGAGGCTTCGAGCACCACGGCGCCGGCACCATCGCCGAACAGCACGCAGCTCTCGCGCTCGGTCCAGTCGACCATTCGGGTCAGCGTCTCCGCGCCGATCACCAGCGCCTTCTTCGACTGACCGCTGCGAACGAACGCGTTGGCGATGCCCAGCGCGTAGACGAAGCCCGAGCACGCGGCATTGACGTCGAACGCGGCGCAGCCGTTCGCACCGAGACGGTGCTGCACGAGGCACGCGGTGGACGGGAAGATGATGTCGGGCGTGGTGGTGCCGAGGATGATCAGGTCGATCTCGGACGCCTTGACGCCGGCCGCCTCGAGCGCGCGCTGCGCGGCAAGAAAGGCGAGGTCGCCGGTGGTTTCACCGTCGGCGGCGACGTGGCGCTCGGTGATACCAGTGCGCGTGCGGATCCACTCGTCGCTCGTCTCGACGATTTTTTCGAGGTCGGCATTGGTCAGCACTTTGTCGGGAAGTGCGCTGCCGGTACCGATGATGCGGGCGTATTTCAGGACCGTATCCCCATGCAAGGGAAAACTCGCCCGGACGCGATCGACAGGCCCGGGGCCGGAATGAATCGGTATGCCACAAACGCAAAACGGCGCGTTACCGCGCCGCCTGCGTGGTGATCGTCCCTACGACGGGAAGATCAGTCCTCGACTTCGACCGCGCCGCGGGTGTCGATGACCTTCTTACCACGGTAGAAGCCATCCTTCGTCACGTGGTGACGCAGGTGGACTTCACCGCTCGTCGGATCGGTCGACAGCTGCACGGTCGACAGCGCATCGTGCGAACGGCGCATGCCGCGGGTGGACGGGGTCTTGCGGCTCTTGGCAACGGCCATGGCGAATCTCCAGCGAAATTACTTTTTCATGAGTTCGCGGAGTGCCGCGAACGGGTTTTCTTTCTCTTCCGGCGAAGGCGTGTCGTCTTCGTCGGGTCCAGTTACGTCGTCGGGCAACTCGTGGTCCGGATTCACCGGAACCAGGGGCAACGCCAACAGCAGTTCATCTTCGATCGCCGCGATGGGATCGAGCCTGCCGTCCTCTTCGAGGAGCAGCGGCTCGTAACCCGGGGGAAGCGATGCTTCCTCCCGCTCTTCCACGATCAGTCCGAGCCGGGTGTCGACGGCCACCGGAAGCACGAAGGGCTCCAGCGAACGCTGACAGATGACCGTCAACGAGGCACTTGCACGAACGGCCACGTAAGCGACATTCAGTTCGTCGCGCCCGAAATCCAGTTCGTAGGTTACCGCGCCCTCGGGCGACGCAACCACCTCACCGAGCCGGGCAAACGCCGACACGGGAAGTTGTCCCTGGAACGAACGCCGCGCACGAACTTCGCGCCAAGCGTCCACGGACGATGGCAAGGTCACGGACATAATCGCGAAATGGTAGGCATCAACATCCCTGAAGTCAACCGGTTAGGCACCTTGCCTGACATCGCGGGCGGTTTTGCGCGGCGCGCCGGGTTTCGGGCAGACTGCCCCGTAGCCGACGATTCTGCCGCAATACCTCGACCCTGGAGAAGAGGACGCGTGTTTTCCCTTGCCTATTATGCACTTGCGGTGGTGATCGCGATCGCCGCGGGGCTGTGCGTCTGGATCGTGAGGCATCAGCGCAGTCGCCGGCGGCACGTGGCGCTGCAGGATCTCATGGATAACGCCGACCGCCTCGAGATCGATCTCAAGGACTGCCGCGACCGCCTCGCCCGTGCCCACGCGGTGATGTCGGTCAGTCCCGACCTGCCGGCCACCGGCGAAGTCGAGGCCCAGCAGGCCGTGGATTCGGGGCTGCGCGCGCTGCTCCAGCAACGCCTGTGGATCCGCGACCGCGCTTCCGAGGCCAGCCAGAGCGAACTCGACGAGGCGGTCGACGCCCTCGTCCGCGCCAGGCACCAGCTCGAACCCCGCCTGCGTGCCCTCGACGACGCCCAGACGGCGCTCGACACCGCCGTGCGCGAACACATCCACCGGGATTTCTGACGTGTCTCCTCAGTCCACCGTCGTACTCGCTTCCACGTCCGCCTACCGTGCCGGTCTGCTTCGTCGCCTGATCGACCACTTCGAGCAGGTCGCCCCAGGCACGGACGAGGCCGCCCTGCCCGGCGAGCACGCCGCCGCACGCGCCGCCCGCCTCGCCGAGGCCAAGGCAAGGGCGGTCGCCGAAACGCGGCCCGGGTCCATCGTCATCGGCTCGGACCAGGTCGCCGACCTCGGCGGCCGCGTGCTCGACAAGCCCGGCACCGTGATCGAAGCGCACAGGCAGCTCACCGCCAGCTCGGGCCGCGAAGTGACCTTTCATACGGCGGTCTGCGTGATCGACCTGCAGGGCGACGCGACGACGCACGTCGACGAGACCCGCGTCTGCTTCCGCGATCTGTCGCGCAGCGACATCGAGCGTTACGTGGAACGCGAGCGGCCCCTCGATTGCGCAGGGAGCTTCAAGTGCGAAGGGCTCGGCATCGTGCTCTTCGAACGCATCGAGAACGAGGATCCGACCGCGCTCGTCGGCTTGCCGCTGATCGCCACCGCGCGCCTGCTGCGCGCGGCGGGTGTCGTGCTCCCCTGATTTCCGGTGGGAGCCAGCCTGCTGGCGAAGGGTGCTCGCGGCAAGCACCCTTCGCCAGCAGGCTGGCTCCCACCGGGAACGACTAGCCGTCGTAGTGGGCCCGGTATGCCGTCCATACGGGGCATGCTTCGGGATCGTTCGGCAAAGGGCGCGCCCGGACCGTCGCGTCGTAAAACGCGAACCGTCGCCGCCCGCCGAAGAGATCGACGCGCGACACCGGCACGATGGTCGTCACCCGCGAACAGATCGAACCCAGCCACGCCTGCCGCTCGCGTTCGCGCAACGACGTCTCGTCGACCACGAGCAGGACCGGTCGACCGGCATGGACCGACAGTCCGTGCTCGTCGAAGCCCCACGTCGCGAGCTGCGGTGCGCGACCGTGCTTCATGTTCAACGGACTGTCGAGGGTGTACACGGTCTGCGCGGAACCGAGTGCGAAACGCAGCTCGGCGGCAAGCATGAAATTGTCGGCGACGACGATCGCGTCGGGTCGTACCGCGAGCCGTTCGCGCACCGTCGTGGCGGCCTCGCGCCAGCCGGTGAAGTTCGACGGGAAGGCCTTCACCGTGGCCAGCGATGTAGCGCCGCTCGTGGACGCGGCGAGGCCGAGCCACGCGAAGCCCGCGGCGAGCCCGATCCCGGCGAGCACGAAGCCCGCCGTCGCGAAGCGACGCCACGACCTTCCCGCATCGCGCAGGAGCACCGGCAGGACGGCGCAGGCGAGCACGTATCCGGGCAGCGGCCAGTGCGCGCGGAAGCGCACGTCGTCGGCGAAGAGTCCGAGCAGGAAGTAGCCCACGACGAACATGCCGCCCACCACCGCGACCACGTCGAACGGCGATTCGTGGCGACGACGCCATGCGCGCCATAACGCCCAGAGCATCGTCGCCCACGCGAGCGGCGTGCAGGCGATCGCCTGTTCGAGCGGCTGCACGAGCGCGTCGGCCTGGAAGCGCCACGGGTTGCGTTCCACGAGCTGGAAGGCGACGCCGGCACCGCGCGATGCGAGGTTGTAGAGCACGATCGGAACCAGGCCGAACGACGCGATGCCCATCGCCAGCCAGAGGCCGGGACGTCGCCATTGCGCGCGGCCGCGCGGCATCGCGACGAGATAGACGAGGCCTGCCAGCATGGGCATCGCGGCGCGGTAGTGCGTCGCCCAGGCGATGGCGAGTCCGACGCCCAGCCACGCCCAGTCGCGCAACCGGTTCCCGTCGAGCGCCGCGAGCAGGCCTTGCGTCGCGAGGACGATGGCGAAGGCGAGCGGCACGTCCGGCAACGCGAGCACGCCGAGGCTGCCGGCCAGCGGCAGGACGGCGACGAGCGTCGCGGCCTGCCACCCTGCCGCGTCGTCACCGTAACGTCGGGCGATGGCGGCGGTCTGCCAGGGCAGCAGCGCGCCGATGAGCAGGAACGGCAGACGCATCGCGAGAAGGCCATGACCGAAGCAGGCTTCGGACGCGGCGATGAGCCAGGCGGTCAGCGGCGGAAGGTCGCTGTAGCCCCAGGCGGGCGCCAGGCTTTCCTGCCAGTAGAACGCCTCGTCACCGAAAGGCGACAGGGTGCACGCTATCACCAGCCTGACCACGCACGTGACCGCGAAGACCGCGAGAAACGTGCCTCGCCATGCATGCGGGCGCGCGGCTACACTCGAACGCTCACTCATCGAATCGGCCAGGCAGGGGGGCATACGCATCGATGTCCGCGACGAATCCGCTCCATGACGAAATGCTCCGGCACCGCCTCGACGCCGCGCTGGCGCAGGTCAACGGCGTGCTGCTGGGCAAGCCGCGCCAGGTGAAGCTGGCCTTTACCTGCCTCATCGCCGGCGGACACCTTCTGCTCGAAGACGTGCCGGGCGTGGGCAAGACCACGCTGGCGCACGCGCTCGCCGCGACGTTCGATCTCGAATTCCAGCGTATCCAGTTCACCAGCGACCTCCTGCCATCCGACATTATCGGAGTCAGCGTCTACGAGCGCGAGACCGGCGAGTTCCGTTTCCATCCCGGCCCGATCTTCACGAGCCTCCTGCTGGCCGACGAGATCAATCGCGCCACGCCGAAATCGCAGAGCGCGCTGCTCGAAGCGATGGCCGAAGGTCAGACCACCGTCGATGGCACCACCCACGAACTGCCCCGCCCGTTCTTCGTGGTCGCAACGCAGAATCCGCTGGATCTCGCGGGCACGTTCCCGCTGCCGGACTCGCAGCTCGACCGGTTCATGCTGCGGCTGAGCCTCGACTATCCCGATCCCGCCGCCGAGCGCGCGCTCCTGACCGGCGAAGACCGCCGCGACATGATGGCGACCCTCACGCCACGGCTGGACATCGCATCCATCGCCCAGCTGCACGCGGCCGCGCAGGGGGTGAAGACGAGTCCCGCGTTGCTCGACTATCTGCAGGCGCTGCTGGGGGCGAGCCGCAAGCACAACGACGTGCGCGTCGGCCTGTCGCCCCGCGCCGGTCTGGCGTTGCTCGCCGCTTCCCGTGCCTGGGCCCTGATCAGCGGTCGCGATTACGTCATCCCCGAAGACATCCAGACGATCTTCGTACCCACCGCCGCGCACCGCCTCGTGCCCGCGCGCGGCAGCCACCGGGAAGCGATCGCGCGCGCCATCCTCGCCGAGACGCCGGTTCCCTGATGCCCGGCCGCGTGCAACGCCTGGTCGCATGGGCGGAGCGCAGGCTGCCCTCGCTGACGCGCCTGCGTCGGCGTGAACCGTTACCCATCCACCTGCACCGCCGCCGGATCTACATCGTACCGACGGGCTTCGGGCTCGGCTTCGCCGTGTTGCTCGGCGTGATGCTCGTCGGTTCGCTCAACTATTCGAACAATGCCGCGCTGATGCTCACCTGCCTGCTCGGTGCCGCCACCGCCGGCAGCATGCTGGTGGCGTTCCGCGTCCTCAACGGCCTGACCATCGGCGGACTTCGTGCGGGAACGGCGCGCGCCGGAGAACCGGTGCGCCTGTCGCTCGACGTGGGGGCGACCCAGCGCGAACGCATGGCCGTGCGGCTCGACATCGAGCGGCGGGAATTCGTCTTCACCGTGCCGGCGGGCGGAAAGACCACCGTCGAATTCGACCTGCCCACGGCATTCCGCGGCTGGCTTCCCCTGCCCCGCATGCGCCTGCACAGCCGCTGGCCATTCGGAATGTTCCGCGCCTGGAGCTGGCTGAACCCCGATCGCGCGGTGCTGGTCTATCCACGTGCGGAATCCCTCGGCCCGAAACCGTTCGAACCGGAAGGCGACGCCGACCGCGGGCGACCGCGGGCGGGCGACGAACTGGCGGCGTTGCGTGAGTACCGCCCCGGCGATCCGCGCCGGCAGATCGCGTGGAAGCTCAGCGCGCGTCACCACGGGCTCCTCGTGAAGGATCTCGAGCAACCCGCGCCGCAGGAAGACTGGCGACTGGACTGGGACGGCATGCACGGTCTCGACGACGAATCGCGCATCTCCCGGCTCGCGCGGTGGATCGACGAGGCGCGGGACTCGGGCCGACGCTGGAGCCTGCGCCTTCCGGACGGCTATTTCGACATCGCGCAGGGCGACGAGCACTATCACCGCTGCATGACCGCGCTGGCGTTGCGCCCATGACGGGCTTTCGCCGATCCGTGAAGGTGGTGACCGAGCCGAAACTGACCACGCGCTCGTTCGACATGCTCACGCTGACGATGGGTTTCATGGTGCTGGTGCATGCCCTGCACCTGCCGTGGTGGCTCACGGTGGCGCTCGGGGCGGTGCTCGTCTCGCGCTGGTGGCAGCGGCGCCGCGGAGGCGCCAACGCGCCGGCGTGGCTGAAGCTTCCACTCGTGGGCTTGTTGCTCGCCGCGGTGATCGTGCAGCACGGCACGCTGTTCGGCCGCGAGCCGGGCAGCGCGTTCGCCGTCGGCCTGCTGGTACTCAAGCTGCTGGAAAGCGAGCACCGTCGCGATGCCCGCGTGGGCATCGCTTTCGCATGCTTCGCGCTGATGAGCGCGCTGCTCTTCGATCAGGGCCTCGTCGCCAGCATCGTCGTCTGCCTCGGCATCGTGCCCGCGTTGGCGACGCTGCGCACGCTCGAGGAAGTCGACCCCGACACCACATCGTGGAAGCGCGAATTCACGCCCGTGCTCTGGGCATTGATGGCCGCCGTGCCGCTTTCGCTGTTCGCCTTCCTCTTCGTGCCACGGCTCAGCAGCCCGCTGTGGGGAACGCCCGATAGCGGCCAGACCACCACGGGCCTGTCGAACCGGCTTGCGCCCGGCGACATGCTCGACCTGATGACGGACGACACGCCCGCGATGCGCGTGACGTTCGACGGCACGCCTCCCCCGAACGCGTCGCGTTATTTCCGCGCCTATACGATGCAGGTCTTCGACGGCAACGGATGGTCGCCGGGATCGCGCAGCACGCGTCGTCCGCCGGCGGTCGCCGAATACGGCCCGCGCACGGGGTATCGGACATCGATCGAGCCCACGCACGACCGCGTGGTGCCGATGCTGGACCTGGCGACCATGGCGCCGCCCGGTACGGCGCTGCGTGCGGATCGCACCGTCGCGGCGGACCGGCGGATCGACGAGGTGCTGTCGTTCTCCGCGCTCGCCGCCACCAGTTACCGCCTGGAACCCACCCTCGACGACGGCGTGCGTCGCGACAACCTGCAGCTTCCTTACGGCACCGGTCCGAGGGCGCGTCGGCTCGCCGCGTCGTGGGCCGAATCGAGTCACGGCGATGGCGGCGCCATCGTGCGCTCCGCGCTGGCCCTGTTTCACGACGACTTCTCCTACACGCTCGCTCCGGAACCGCTCGGTCGCGATCGCATCGACGACTTCCTGTTCCAGACGCGGGAAGGCTACTGCGAGCATTTCGCTTCGGCGTTCACCTTCCTGATGCGCGCAGCCGGCGTCCCGGCCCGCGTCGTTACCGGCTATCAGGGCGGCTACTGGAACACGACCGCCCGCTACCTGCTCGTTCGTCATTCCGACGCCCACGCGTGGTCGGAAGTGTGGCTCCAGGGACGCGGCTGGGTCCGCGTGGACCCGACCTCCGCCGTGCGCCCCGAACGCGTCGAGCTCGGCGCCGCGGCCGCGGCCGCCGGCCATGGGGCGAGCGACGGTCTCCTGGACATGGCCTGGCTGCGTGACCTGCGCAATCGCTGGGACGTCGTCAACCAATGGTGGAACCGCGGCGTTATCGGATTCGATGCGTTGCGCCAGCAGGGACTGCTGCAACCGTTCGGCGTTCCCCACGCCGAGGTCACCGACCTCGCCCTCGTGTTCGCCATCGGCTGCGCGTTGCTGGTTGCCGTCGCGCTTGGCTGGGCACTGTTCCAGCGGCGTGAAGGCGACGCATTGGATGCGTGGATGTGGCGGCTACAGCGAATGCTGGCGAAGGCCGGTGTATCCCGACGGACAAACGAAGGACCGAAGCATTTCCTCGCACGTGCCGCGCGCGCGTTGCCCTTGCACAGAAATGCGCTGGAAAGGTTGAGCGGGCTTTACTTGGCCGCACGCTACGGGCATGACGAACCGCCGCCTGAATCGGTCGTCGAATTCGGGCGTGCAGTGAAGGAATTAAGACCGCGCCGCGTGGTCAAATAAGGGCATGGTATCGGCCGTGCCCGGCACCTCAGGAGACATGACATGTCGATGTACAAACCGCTGGCCATCGTTGCCGCGACCCTCGCGCTCGGTGCATGTGCCACGGTTCCCCAACCGTTGCAGGGCCAGTTCAACGACGTTTCCACTGCGGGTGCCCAGCAGGGCGGCGCGCCGGGGGCGAAGGTGCGCTGGGGTGGCGAGATCATCAAGACCGAGCCGGGACCGCAGCAGACCTGCTTCTTCATCCTGTCCGAGCCACTGGACAGCGAGGCGCGTCCCACGGCCAGCAAGAATGACACGCAGGGCCGGTTCGTCGCCTGCCGTGACGGCTTCTACGATCCGGAAGTCTTCACGCGCGGTCGGGAGATCACCGTGACGGGCACGCTCCGCGGCGCCGTGACACAGAAGGTCGGCGATTTCGACTACGCCTATCCGCGTGTCGAGGCAGATGTCGTCTACCTCTGGCCGAAACGCGTTCCCATCCAGCGCTACCCGTCCGGGTTCTACGATCCGTTCTGGGGCCCGGGCTGGGGTCCGGGCTGGGGCCCGTACGGCTACGGCCCATGGGGCGACCCGTTCTGGTACCGCCCGCGCACGATCATCGTGCCGCGCCCGGTTCCGCACGGTCCGCCGCGTGGTCGATAAGCGAAACGAAAAAACCGGCGAAAGCCGGTTTTTTTTGTTCCAGACGGGCTCGGCTTCGCCATCGCGGCTTGCCTGCGCTATCGCGAAGAGCCGTCGGCCCGCACCCTCGCCGCTCCGAGCTCCGGCGTCGCTTGGGTAAGCGGGTGGGAAAAGCAGCCATGTGGAGAGGCTACTACCGGGTGGGAGCCAGCCTGCTGGCGATGGGCGCTCGCGGCAAGCACCCATCGCGGCCAAGGCCGCTCCTACACAGAGCCGAAAGCTCGCCGCTATAGCGGCTCCTACCTGACAGCTTGCCTCGCCAACCGCCGAGGCGCCGGGTGGCGATAAGACGGCTACCGTCGGGTGGGAGCCAGCCTGCTGGCGATGGGTGCTCGCCACAGCACTTCTGTGGGAGCGGCCTCGGCCGCGATGGGTGCTCGCGGCAAGCCCCCATCGCGGCCAAGGCCGCTCCCACACGAGCTCGCCGCTATAACGGCTCCTACACAGGCAGCTTGCCTCGCGGGTCGGTAGAGCCGTCGGCCGCCGCCCTCGGCGCGACTTGCGCAACCGAGCGCGGCGAGCGGATCAGGCCCGCAGGGGGCCGGCCCGGACGGCCGGCCGTTTTCGTCGAGGCAGGAGCCGAGTCGAAAACCCCCGCTCGCCGCGCGGGCGCGCAGGGGCGTCAGCCATAAGACACGGCCGCGCAGCGGCATCCTTTCCCAAGCGACGGTGAAGCCCGGAGCGCCGAGGGCGGCGGCCGACGGCTCTTCGCGGCCACGCGAAACCCAACGCGATGGCGCAAGCCGAGCCGTCAGCCCGGCGGCCAGTGCATCTGCCGCCCGGCGAGCAGATGGACGTGGATATGGAAAACCGTCTGTCCGCCATGCCCGTTGGTGTTCACCACCGTGCGATAGCCGTCCTTCGCGAAACCCTGTTCCCGGGCATACGTCGCCGCCGCGAGGAACAATTTGCCCAGAAGCTCCACATCGCTTGCGACGGCATCGTCCAGCGTTGCGATCGGCCGCTTGGGGATGAAGAGGACATGCACCGGCGCCTGGGGATTGAGATCGCGGAAGGCGAGCACGTCGTCGTCTTCGTAGACGATGTCGGCAGGGATCTCGCGGCGGACGATCTTGGCGAAGATGGTGTCGGTCATCGGAGAAATCCTCGTGTCAGCCGAGCGACTGCCGGCTGCCGAATGCATGGGCGAGCGTGCCGCGGTCGACGAACTCGAGTTCGCCGCCCAGCGGTACGCCGTGGGCGAGGCGCGTGGCACGGATGCCAGCCGCCCGGGCGAGCTGGCCGATGTAGTGCGCGGTAGCCTCGCCTTCGACGGTCGGGTTGGTCGCGATGATCATCTCCTCGACTTCCCCTTCGCCCAGGCGCTCGACGAGCAGCGGCAAGCCGAGCTCGTCGGGGCCGAGGCCGTCGAGCGGCGACAGCCGCCCCAGCAGCACGAAATAGTGACCGCGATACCCGGTGGCCTGTTCGATCGCGGCGAGGTCGGAAGGCGACTCGACGACGCACAGCACCTGCTTCTCGCGACTGCTGCCCGCGCAGAGCGAACACACGGGCGTCTCGCTGAAATTGCGGCAGCGCGTGCAGTTACCGACGTCGCGCATGGCCGATTCCAGCGCCGACGCGAGACGCAGGCCACCCTGCCGCTCGCGCTCGAGCAGATGAAAGGCCATGCGCTGCGCGCTCTTCGCGCCGACACCGGGCAGGCAACGCAGCGCGTCGATCAGTTCGCCGAGGAGGCGGGAGCCGTTACTCATCGTGGGCGACGCGTTCCGTCAGAACGGCATCTTGAAACCGGGGGGCAGGTTCAGCCCCGCGGTGACGCCGCCGAGACGGCTGCGGCTCATCTCGGCGATCTTGTTGACCGCGTCGTTGACGGCGGCGGCGACGAGGTCTTCCGCCATTTCCGGATCGTCGGCGAATGCCTGGCGGTCGATGTGCACCGCGCGCACTTCGTGACCGCCCGACATCGTCACGGTGACGAGGCCACCGCCGGCGCTGCCGGTGATTTCCGTTTTGGCGAGTTCGTCCTGCGCACGCTTCATTTCGTCCTGCATGCGCTGGGCCTGCTGCATCAGCTGACCGATTTGACCTTTCACGTTCCTGGCTCCACGGGTTTGATCGATTGCGGGATGACGCGCGCGTCGAAGTCGCGCTTCAGCGTCTGTACGAGCGGATCGGCTTCCATGGAAGCCTCCGCGTTGGCCTGGGCATCGCTGAGTACCTGCGCGCGACGCTCCGCCGGCGTGCCCAGGTTGCCCCGGTCGGCGACGAAGCGGAACCGCACACGCCGGCCGATGGCCTGCGAGACCTTCTCTTCCATCTGGCTGGTGAGCGGCTCGACGGCGAGATGCATGTGCGAGGGCGTCAGCGCCAGCACCATGCTTTCGCCGTCGATCTCGCGCAGCGAGCAATTCTGCGCAAGCTGACCGATGGGACCGCGCAGGTTGGCGCGCTCCACGAGTTCGTGCCAGTCCGGCAGCCCGTTCGCGTCCACAGTGAGCGGGCGCGGCGGCTCGGCAGGCGGCGGCGCCACCGGTGCGGGAGCCGGCGCCGGAGCGGCCGGCTGCGGGCGCGCGGGCGGCGCGGCGGCCGACGGCGCGGGACGCGGCGGCGGTGCGGACGGAACGGGAGCCGCGGCTGCGCGCGGTGTGCTCGCCGCGCCCTGCCCGGCCTCCGCCGGACGGAACGCGTGCATGCGGAGCAGCACCATTTCGAAGCCGATGCGTGCGTCGGGCGCCATCGGCAGTTCGCGGCGACCGTTGGTGGCGATCTGGTAGTAGAGCTGGACGTCTTCGGGTGCGATGCGCTCGGCGAGCGAGGCCAGCCCGTCGTCGCCGTCTTCCGCGCGGTATCCGGGCACGAGCTGCACGAGCTGGATACGGTGCAGCACCGTGGCGAGATCGTCGAGCACCCCACCGAAATCGGGAGAGAACGACGCGATGCGGTCGGCCTCGGCCATCAGGGCCGAACCGTCGCCCGACGCCAGCGCCTCGAGCACGCCGAGCACCTGGCCGCGCTCGACGCTGCCGAGCATGGCGCGCACATCGGCGGCGCGCAGCGAACCACCGCCGTACGCGATGGCCTGATCGAGCAACGAGAGGCCGTCGCGCAGCGAACCGTCCGCGCCATGCGCGAGCTCGCCGATCGCTTCCTCTTCGTATTCGATGGCTTCGGCGCCGAGGATGTGACGCATCTGGCCGGAGATCTGCTCCGGCAGCAGGCGCTTGAGGTTGAACTTGAGGCAGCGCGAAAGCACCGTCACCGGCAGCTTCTGCGGATCCGTCGTGGCCAGCAGGAACTTCACGTGCGGCGGCGGTTCTTCCAGCGTCTTCAGCAGCGCGTTGAACGCGGGCTTCGACAGCATGTGCACCTCGTCGACGAGGTACACCTTGAAGCGCCCCCGCGAAGGTGCGTACTGCGCGTTCTCGATGACTTCGCGCACGTCGTCGACACCCGTGTTGCTGGCAGCATCGATTTCGAGCAGATCGACGAAGCGGCCCGCGTCGACCGCCGTGCATACCGCGCACTCGCCACAGGGATCCGCGGATTCGCCGCGCTCGCAATTGAGCGACTTGGCGAAGATGCGCGCGATCGTCGTCTTGCCGACGCCGCGCGTGCCCGTGAACAGATAGGCATGGTGCATGCGGCCGGAGTCGAGCGCGTTGGTGAGCGCGCGGACCACGTGCTCCTGGCCCACGAGTTCAGCGAACTTGCGGGGGCGCCACTTGCGTGCGAGGACCTGATAGGACATGCCGTATACCTTGAGGCGACGGGGGATTGTGCCAAGGTCTGGAGGGGTACGAAAGCATGCCCCGAAAAGGCGATGACCCTGCCAGCCACACCCCGGCACCCGAATCGTCCGCTACCGTTGCTTCCTTCCGGACCTGGCGGGATTTACGGACTATCGTCGCGGGGGGACCGACAGGGCCACCATAAAAGATAGTGAAACTGGCGGAGAGAGCGGGATTCGAACCCGCGATACGCTATTAACGTATACACACTTTCCAGGCGTGCTCCTTAAACCACTCGGACACCTCTCCGCACTTGTACATCCTCTTCCCCGGCGTCCTGTCCGGCAAAGAAGCGGAAGGATAGCCCGACCGCCGGAACGAGACAAGCGGCCGCCTCGAAAAAGGGGACGTCTCCGGCGCCGGTCAACCCGCGGTGGGGCGCGGCGCGTGGGGTTCCGGCAGAGCCAGGCGCTCGCCGGGGCGAGCGATCCGGTAGCCGCGCGCCACCAGCGTCTCGCCGTCTTCGACACTGCCGTAGTGGTACAGCGCCATGCGGTCGCGGAGATCGGCGGGATATTCACGCTCGAGGTCGTCGACGCCCGTGTGCGAGGGGTTACCGACCACCCCGCAATCGTGCGCGACGAGCTCCCCCGCCGCGCCGTGGATCGCGAGCGCCTCGGGAACCGGTCGCGTGTCGCCGGTGAACACGAAGCTCCCGCGCAGCGCCAGCCCGTACGACGTGCCCTGCACGTGGTGGCGCGTGGGGAACACGTCGAACCAGAGACCTTCGTGCCAGAACCCGCGGGTGCACGGAACGAGCCGGAACGCCTCCCAGTAATTCACGCCGCCCTCGGCGAGCGCGCCGGGATAGTCGGCCACGCGCCCCTGCAGCCAGGGCAGCAGCGCCGCGTGCACGAACACCTTCGTACGGCCGCGCAGCGCCTCGTCGAACCAGAGGCGGAAGAACAGCCGCTCCATGCCCGCGACGTGGTCCATGTGCACGTGGGTGACGTACAGCGCCGGCGGCGGCTCGCCATAGGCTGCGAGATAGCGGTCGAGCGTATCGGGGCCGCAGTCGACCAGCAGCAGCGGCCGGCCGTCCCGCTCCAGCACCACGGCGGAGGATCCGAGTTCCACGGCGTGCGCCGCGCCGGTGCCGAGGAAATGGAGGTCCCAGGTCATTCGCGAAGGCTCCGTTCGTAGTGCTCGACCAGCGCGGGCCACCATTCGGCGTCGAAGGTGTCACCGGCCGCGTCGCGTGCGCCGAGCTTCACCAGCGACCGCTTCAGCCGGGCCAGATTCGCGCGTTGCCAGTGTGTGGCGGGCGAACGCAGGCGACCGCGATCGAAGTCGATGAGGTAGAGGTCGGCGCCGCTGACCAGAACGTTGTGCGCGTTGAGATCGGCATGCCACGCGCCCACGCGGTGGAACCGCGCGATCATGGCGCCGACCCGCCCCGCGAGGTCGGCATTGAAAGCCCCGTCGGCGAGGCGCTCGGCAAGGGTGGCCGCGTGCGGGATACGCGCCGTGATGAGGTCGGCCGAATAACGCAGCCCATGGCGCACGTAGCGCGAGGCGATCGGCGCCGGCACCGGCAGGCCGCGCCGGCCGAGTTCGGCCAGCAGGCGGAATTCCCGGGCGCTGCGGGTGCGCCGGCCACCCGTGAAGAGGTAGCGGTCGCCGAACAGACGCGCGACCATGCCGCCGCGGCGATAATGACGCAGCACGGCCTCGCCCGCCGGCGTATCGATGATGGCGACGCCTCCGCGCCCGCCCGCCTGCGAGCGCAGCGCGCCGCGCTCGCGCCAGCGATGGGGCGAGAACCATTCGGCGTCGACTTGAGGTGCACGGGCCGCGTCGAACAGAATCGTGCCACCCGTACCCGCGTCCAGTTGCTGCTCTGTCATTTGCCGGCCGCCTTCCGCGGCCACTCATCCGGTAACCCGATCTTGTCCAGTCTACCAAGCCGTCCGCTCCCGCCGGGAGACTCCAGCCTCTGCATCCTGCGTACCTCGGCCATCGGCGACGTCACCCACGTCGTGCCACTGATCCGCACCTTGCAGGATAAGTCGCCGGGAACCCGGCTGACATGGTTGATCGGCAAGCTGGAGCGCCGGCTGGTCGGCGACCTGCCCGGCGTCGAATTCGTCACTTTCGACAAGGGGGCGGGGCGCGCAGGCATGCGGGCGGTGCGCGAAACGCTCGCCGGACGCCGCTTCGACGCCCTGCTGCACATGCAGGTGGCGCTGCGCTCCAATTTGCTGAGCCTGGCCGTGAAGGCCGACCGCCGGATCGGTTACGACCGGGCCCGGTCCAGGGACCTGCACGGGCTTTTCGTCAACGAGCGGATCCCGGCCCGTAGCGGCGAGCACGTGCTGGATGCGATGGCGAGCTTCATCGAGCCGCTCGGCCTGCGCCAGACCGAGGTGCGCTGGGACATCCCCGTACCCGACGACGCGCGGGAATGGGCCGCCGAACAGCTCCCCGGCGACGCCCCGACGCTGCTGGTCAGCCCCATGTCGAGCCATGCCCTGCGTAACTGGCGCGTGGATCGCTACGCCGCCCTCATCGACCACGCGATGTCGCGCGGTGCACGCGTGGCGCTGGTGGGCGGCCCGTCGGAGGCGGAACGCGCGCTGGCGGACGCGATCCTCGGCGCCGTGAAGCAGGCCCCGATGGACCTGACGGGCAAGGACACCCTCAAGCGTTTCCTGGCGTTGCTTGGCCGGAGCCAGATGATCCTGACACCCGATTCGGGCCCGATGCACATGGCGAACGCGGTCGGCACCAAGGTGCTGGGACTGCACGCGGCGAGCAATCCGAACCGTTCCGGCCCCTATTCCGATCGCCGCTGGTGCGTCGACCGATACGACGACGCGTCGCGGAAATTCCTCGGCAAGCCCGCCGCGGCGATTCCGTGGGGCACGAAGATCGAGAAGCCGGGCGTGATGGACCTGGTGCAGGTCGACGACATGGTCGACCGCTTCGAGGCGTGCGCGGCACACCTCGGATGGCGACTGGGAGGGTAAGTCCCGCTCAGACGGCCGGCGCGCCGTAGTCCTGATACGACTTCTCTTCCACCAGCGTCGAGCCCAGCTTTTCGTTGATCTCGCGCTTGATGGCGGCGCGCTGATCGTTCACGACGTAGACCGACCGGGCGAGCTCGATGAATCGTGCATCGAATTCCTTCGCCTTTTCCTTGATGCGGATGTCGTCCTCGATGTCCCACAGACGCTTGTTCACGCTACGCAGGCGGTCCTTCTCGTCCGTGATGTCCGTCTTCGACGCTTTATGTTTTTTCCAGGTGGCATCGAGCAGCTCGAGCTCCCTGCGCACGTTCGCCAGTTTCGCGTCGTCCTTGATCTCCTGCAGCTTGATCTCGAGGATCGTCATCTTGTCGATCAGCTCGCCGTAGGAAACAGGGGTCTCGATGACGCTCATGGGGATTCTCCGGTGTGTCGGACGGCGGAGGTTAGCAGTTTTCACCGCGGCCCTATAGCGAGATCAGGCCGAAGGTATCGAGCAGCAGCACGACGTTCAGGCCCAGCACCACGAGCGCCGCCAGCACGGCGCCGATGCTGACGGCGCCCGAATTGCGAAAGTCCCCCATCACCGCCCGCCGGCTGGTGAACCAGACCAGCGCAATCATCGGGAACGGGAGGGCGATACTCAGGAAGATCTGGCTCAGCACCAGTGCGTGGGTGGCGTCGACCCCGGCGATGACCACGGCGAAGCTCGGCAGCATCGTGATCGCGCGTCGCAGCCAGAGCGGAATCCGGAACGCCACGAAGCCCTGCATGATCATCTGACCCGCCATCGTGCCGACGACGGAGCTGGAAAACCCCGAAGCGATCAGCGACACGAGAAAGATCGTCGCGGCCGCGCCGCCAAGCAACGGCACCAGCGTCTGGTAGGCGGTTTCGATTTTCGCGATATCGGGGTGGCTGCCGTGGAATGCCCCCGCCGCCATGATGACCATGGCGAGATTGATCAGGCCCGCCACGGAAAGCGCCAGCACGACCTCCAGGTTGGACAGGCGAATGATGCGCTTGCGCTCGTCGTCGGTCCGCGGACGGGCGCGACGGTCGGTAAGCCCGGAATGCAGGAACAGCGCGTGCGGCATCACCGTGGCGCCAATGATGCCGACCGCGATCGCGACCGCCGCGCCATCCGGCAGGTTCGGCACGAAGATCTGCTGGCCCAGCGCCTTCCAGCCGACCGGCGCGATGAAGAGCTCCGCGAGGTACGACAGGCCCACCACGCCGACGAGCGCGCCGATCGTCATTTCCAGACGCCGGTAGCCCTTCCCTTCCAGCAGCAACAGGCCATAGGTCACGATGGCCGTGATGCCCATGCCCACCAGAAGCGGCAGATGGAACAGCAAGGCGAGGCCGATGGCGCCGCCGAGGAATTCGGCGAGATCCGTCGCCATCGCGGCCAGCTCGCTCACGACCCACATCACGTAGACGAGCGGCCGCGGAAGGTTCTCGCGACAGACTTCCGCCAGGCTGTAACCGGTGACGATGCCCAGCCGGGCGGACAGGCTCTGGAAAAGCATGGCCACGAGGTTCGCCAGCACCACGACCCAGAGCAACGCGTAGCCGTAACGGGCACCGGCCTGGATGTTGGTCGCGAAGTTGCCCGGGTCGATGTACGCCACCGACACGACGATCGCCGGCCCGGCGAAGGGCAACAAGGCGGACAGGCCACGGCGGCGCCCATCGAGCACCTCTCTCATGGCCGGTTCTTCGCGTCGCTCCGGATGCACCTTCTGGAGCATGCTCAGCAGCCCTCGACGGCGGTGCCGTCACCCGGGATCACCATACTACAGGCGCCTCCCGTCATCGGCGGCGGGCCGCTTGATCTCGGCGGGCGCGGCCTCGATCTCGACCGCGTGCACGTTCGGACGGATCGGTTTGCCTCGCGCGTCGGCGACGCCGCGCGTGAGTTCCGCGCCGAGCAGCACGATGATCGACGAATAGTAGGTCCACGTGAGCAACACGATGAACGCGCCCGCCGGGCCGTACGCGCCCCCGACATCCGAATACTGGATGTAGAGGCCGATACCGTACTTGCCCAGCAGGAACAGCGCCGTGGTGAGGATGGCACCGATGATCGCCTCGCTCCAGTCGATCACGGCATCGGGAAGCACCTTGTACATCGTCGCGAACGCGGCCACGAACACGACGACGGAGATGGCGTATTCGACGATGCGCCAGGTCGTGCCGTCGCCCCGGACGAGCGTCTGGATGGCCGCGCTGACCAGGAAGGACACGATCATCATGAACGCGATGCCGCCCAGCAGCGCGAACGCGCGGGCGCGCGCACGCAACCACGCGCTGACCGCGGCGCCCGGCTTCGGCTTGACGCGCCAGACGCGGTCGAGCGTGCCCTGAAGCTGGGCGAAGACCGCCGACGCACCGAACAGCGTGACACCGATGCCGATGACCCCCGCGATATCGCCGAGTTTCGGATGCGACTTCGCGCTGGCGATCACCGCGTCGAGCGCCTCGGCCGCACGCGTGCCGACCACGCCCGCGAGCGCTCCCGAGAGCTCGCCCTGCCATTCCGGGTGGAGCATGGAGACGATCCACACCAGCAGCAGGAGCAGCGGCGCAAAGGACAGCGCGGCATAGAACGACAACGCCGCCGCGCGCGTCATCAGTTCGTCGTCGCTGAAACCATCCACCGCCGACACGACCGTTCGCTTGATGCCGCCGAAAACCCCACGCATGTCGTTACTCCACCGTCTCGTCCATCCCACCTTCGGTGCACGCCGATAAACGTGAAGCGCAGGGGATGTGAAGGCGTCGTTCGACACGCGCCTGCCCGACGAGGGCGGACGAGTCTCGGGCAGCGTGCGCCAGCTAACGGTCGGGCCCGCCGATCGTGAGCACAATCGGACTAAAGATGGCTCGCCACGAGCCGATGACCCTGTATCCCGCCGAGCGCCGACCATGCCTGTCCAGAACGCCCGACACATCAACCTGCGAGCCATCCTCGAACAGCTCAGCCGCGACGGCATCGTCGGCTACGAGGAGCAGGCCGCGCACCTCGGCAACGTCACCGGTCAGCGCCTCGCCGCCATGGACCAGGGCAGCCACATCGACGTCCTGTTCTCCGAGCACCTCGAATGGGTACTCCACCGCCGCCGCGGCTGGATGGACGAGCTGCACGAGGACGATCCTCTGGAGGCGTGAACAGCCAGAGCCCGGCCAGGGTCCGTCCAGAGGTCACCCTGTCCTCTGGCACTGCCTGGCACTCGCGCCACGACCTACGTTCTCCCGCAGCCACCGGGAGAACGACATGGACATGCGATGGGCGGCAGCCCTCCTACTTTACGCGAGCGTGGCAACGAGCCATGCCCAGAATGCCTTGCCACGACTCGATCAACACGATGCCGCACCGAAGACGAAGGTACTCGTCGTCGGCATGACGCATCTGCGGAACGCGCCGGAGAGCTTCCAGCCGACGATGCTCGAACCGCTGCTGCAACGACTGGCGGCGTACAAGCCGACGATCATCACGATCGAACAGCTCTCGGGGGAAACCTGCGACCTGATGGCACGCTACCCCGCCATCTACGATCCGCAGGACGTCACCACCTACTGTCACGATACCTCGGCGGCGAAGGCCGCCACGGGTTTCGACATACCGGCCGCGGTTGCCGGGGTGAAACGCACGCTCGCCGAGTGGCCCGCGACGCCGACGCCGGCGCAGCGACGCCATCTCGCCGCATTGTTCCTCGCCGCGGGCGACGACACCTCGGCCGCCGTGCAGTGGATGCGCCTCGCCGAAGCCGAGCGCCACGCGGGCGACGGGCTCGATGAAGCGCTTGTCGCCGACATCAAGGCACGCGCCACGCGAAACAACGAAAGCGTGCTGATCGCGGCGACACTCGCCGCGCGCCTCGGGCTCGAGCGTGTCTATCCGGTCGACGACCATACCGGCGACAACGTGCCCATCGATGACCCGAAGGCGTACGGCAAGGCGGTGCAGGCCGCGTGGGATACGGCGAAGGCGGACCGCCAGCCGATGCTCGACAAGGAAGACGCCTTGATGAAGCGTGGCGATCTGCTCGGCCTCTACCGGCATATCAACAGCCCCGACTACCTTCGCGTGCTGAATCGCTCCGACTTCGGTGCCGCCATCGCCGATCCGTCCCCACGGCATTACGGGCAGCTCTACGTCGCTGGATGGGAAACCCGCAACCTGCGCATGGCGGCGAACATCCGCTTCGCGTTCGCGCCCGCCCCCGGCACCCGCGTCCTCACGATCGTAGGTTCGATGCACAAACCATGGCTCGACAGTCTGCTCGGGCAGATGCAGGGTGTCGAGATCGTGGACGCAGGGGCAGTTCTCCGCTGATAGCCGGACGTGCCTGTTGCAGTGCACGCCAAACGATGAGCGGACGTTCATCCCCCAAACTGACGGCCAATGCCTGAGGTCGGCTTGATCGGGTACCCCTTCCCCGCTGCGACGTTGGCGTCTCCATGGTCATCGATGGCCATGGCGATGCTTCGGCGGCGAACGAAAATCGACGTTACCGTACCGGGACCGTTTCGAACGCAGCGACCACAAGCTCGTACAGAGCCCGGCCCTGCATCCCGGCGTCGAGTCAGATCTCTAACGAATCCTGCTGTGCTTGCCGACGGGGCTGCATGCTCGCCGCCGAATCAGTCAGAGCTTGTCGGGGCTCGCGGTGCGCGCATCTGTCATGGCCGCCTGCGCTGCCTCGAAGCGCGATCTCACCACAGCATTCGTGAGCGGCTCGACGGAGACGAGCTCGGCGCCGCGGGCGTCCAGGACCTGGAATTTGAGCGGCGCGCCGAGGCGACGTGAGAGTTCTCGCCAGGCCAGCAATTCGGCGAAATCCTCGCCGGCGGAGGCGGTCGAATAAAGCGAGACGAAGGGTGATCTGCCGAGCGCCTGATAGAGCGCGGGGCTTTGCGACAGGGGCAGCTTGGGTTCGCGTCGATAAACGGAATGGGCGATCGTGCCATCGGCGTGTGGCTGCGCCAGACTACGGTAGTCGGTCCAGATCGCCCTGAAGGGGCCACCCGTCATGGTGAGGTCCAGCGCGCGATCGATCACATGCGTGGTTTCATGAAGCAGGATGTAGGTCAGGGCGGAAGTCTGACCGGCCGTAACCTTGACGCTGTAGCCCGACCCGTCTGGGGAGAACAGCATCGCCTCTTTCTGAGTAAGGAACGCCGACAGCGATTTCTCGAGCACATCGGCGCGGATGGTGATGTCGAACATCAGCTCACCGTTCGCCCCCTTCGAGGCCCGGGTCAGTGCGGTCCCGGCGCTGGTCGGTGCGTCGATGAAACTCAAGCGCGCGAGCCGCCGCTCGAGCGTCTGGCGATAAAGCACGGGAAGATCGGCGATGGCGTTCTCGACCAGGGCCCACTCGCGGTCGGTGAGAACATGGGCCTTGGTGTCCTTCGCGCCTGCGTCGACATAGGCTTTGATGGTCTCGTCTGCGGGCAGGCCGATTCTTGCCCGGATGGCCGAGGCGGCCTGATCGCCGGTGACGACCCGCGGCGCGGCGACTTGGGCGAATCCCCGCGCCGGCCAAGGCATCAGAAATAGTGCGGCAACCAGCAAGGCGCCCCATCGGAAACCCGGATTTGCAGAAACGTTCGACATGCGCGGTCTTACCTTTTCGGTCACGTTAAGTATCGGCAACGGGTTCAGGACCGCTTGCTCAGGACATCGCGCGGAAAGCCGGCCGCGAGATGATCGATCAGAGCTCGGACGGCTGGAGACAGGCCCCGCCGGGTGGTGAAGACGAGATGCACTGTGCCCTGCAACCCGCGCCAGGCTGGAAGGACCCGAACAAGCTGTCCCGCCTCGAGGGCGTCGATGCAGACGTGGTCTGGCAAGATCGCCACGCCCAGGCCGTCGATCGCCGCGTCCCGAATGGTCGTCATGGACTCGCACCCCATCCTCGGCTGCAGGCGGACGACATGGGTGCGGCCGTCGCCGCACTCCAGGTGCCACTCAAGATCGTCGGCCATGTCGTTCGTCGCCAGCGTCGGCAACGTGGCCAGTTGTTCGACGGTTGCCACCTGGTTGGCGAGCTGAGGGCTGGCGACGAGGATCCGTGTCGAGGTGCCGAGCGAGCGCATTGTCAGGGCTGCGTCGCTGGTCAGGCTTCCACGCACGCGCAAAGCCAGATCGATGCGCTCCTCGATCAGGTCCACCGCCCTATCGGTCGCCACGAGTTGCAGTCGCACCTGAGGGTAGCGCGCCAGGAATGACGAGATCAGCCCATTGATCGGCTGCAGCATGCCGGTGGGACAGCTGAAACGGATTCGCCCGTGTGGCTCGGCCCGGGCGTGCAGGACAAGCGCCTCCGCCTGCTGGGCTTCGGCGAGCATGGCGCGGCATCGTTCATAGAACGCAAGGCCGGTGTCGGTGACGCGAAACCGCCGGCTCGACCGTTCGATCAGGCGCAAACCCAGTCTTTCCTCCAGGCCCGCGATCCGCCGACTGAGCTTGGACTTGGGTTCGCGCAACGCGCGGCCGGCGGCGGCGAAGCCGCCGTGGGCCACGACCTCGGCAAAATAGGCGTAGTCGTTGAGATCGATCCGCATCAGCGTTCCTCTAGTAGAACGCAGGATGCCATTTTTGCTGACTACACGCATCATCGTTCCTACAGCATATTTGTTTCATCACCGGCGCACGGCCGGCCTGAGGAGACAGACGATGACGAACAAGTTCAACAACAAGGTCGTGGTGGTGACCGGCGGCTCCAGCGGCATCGGCCTGGCCGCCGCCAAGGCTTTCTCGGCCGAGGGCGCTTCGGTGTTCATCACCGGCCGCCGGCCGGAGGCGCTCGACGCCGCCGTCAAGGAGATTGGTGGGCGTGTCACCGCCGTACAGGGCGACATGTCCAAACTGGCCGACATCGACCGGCTGTACGACGCCATACAGCAAAAGCATGCCCAGATCGACGTGCTGTTCGCCAACGCGGGTGGCGGCGAGATGGTCCCCCTCGGCGCCATTTCCGAGGAGCACTATCAAAGCACGTTCGACACCAACGTAAAGGGCGTTCTGTTCACGGTTCAGAAGGCGCTGCCGCTGCTCAGGGACGGCGCGTCGATCATCCTGACGAGCTCGACCACCAGCATCTCGGGCACCCCGGCCTTCAGCGTTTATTCGGCGACCAAGGCAGCGGTGCGCAACTTCGCCCGCAACTGGATGCTCGACCTGAAGGATCGTCACATCCGCGTCAACGCGGTCAGCCCCGGCGTGACCGACACCGCCGGCCTCGACGAACTGTTCGGTGGCGGCGCGCAGGCGCAAGGTACCCGGGACTATCTGGCCGGCCTTATTCCCGCCGGTCGCGTCGGCCAGCCGCATGAGATCGCCAAGGCTGTCCTCTTTCTGGCCTCCGACGACGCCAGCTTCATCAACGGCATCGAGCTCTTCGTCGACGGCGGACAAGCTCAGATCTGAGCCATCACAAAGGTGGCCCCGGCGAGACGCCACTGCCCGAGGCCGCATACTTTTCGAGGAGACCATCATGATCCAGTCCACCGAATCGGCGGAGCGTATTCGCGAATTACTCGACCGAAACCTCCAGGAAGTTTTCGGCGAGGGCGATGACAACAAGCGCCGCGCGGCGATCGACGAACTTTGGGCGGAGGACGCGATCCTCTACGTGCCGCCCGGCGTGATTGTCGGACGCGACGCGATCGATACGTTCGCCGGCGACCTGCGGGCGACGCATCCCCACTACGTCTACACGCCGCACGGACAGCCCCAGGTGCTGCACAACGCCGGGCGCCTGGCCTGGGGGTCGGGCCCGCAAGGCGCGGCGCCCGAGTACACCGGCTGGGACGTCCTGATTGTTCGCGATGGCAAGATCGCGGCGCTCTACGTCTTCCTCGACGAGACGTCGGACGAGTTTCGACGAGCCACCGCCTACCCTGCGGCCTGACACGCGCGCCCGACAACACGGTCGCCTACCGCCTCTCGCTGTTCGTGGAACTCGCCGGCGGCCTGGCCCTGCTGTTGGGCTATCGCATCACGCCGTCGCGGCCACGCTGGCGCTGTTTTCGCTCGTTTCGGCCGCGGTCTTCCAGAACGCGCTCGGCGACCAGAACCCGTTCATCCACTTCTTCAAGAACATCGCGATGGCCGGCGGCCGCCGCGGCTGAGCAACAGGGCTGAGCGGCCGGTGCCGCTCCGGCCGTCATCACAGGAGATTTTCCAATGCTCGAGATTCATGCCTTCGCGACGCCAAACAGCGTCAAGGCCGTCATCGCCGCCGAGGAGATGGGCTTGCCCCACAGCCTGGTCCCGGTCGATCTTCGCCAGGGCCGGCAACGAAGCGACGCCTTCATGGCCCTGAACCCGAACGGCAAGGTTCCGGTCCTGATCGACCGTTCCGCGGCCGCAGACGCCGACGTCGTGCTCAGCGAATCCGCGGCCATCCTGGTGTACCTCGCGGAGAAGACCGGCCAACTGTTGCCGACCGACCCCGAGCGTCGCGGCAAGGTCTTCGAGCAGCTCTTCTTCCACGCCTCGGCCGCCAGCCCCGCATTCCTGCAGGCCTTCCTGCACGAGATGCGCAAGGAGCCCGAAAGCGATGCGCGCACAGCGGCGCGCAAGGAAGTCGCACGCGTCCTCGGCGTTCTGGATGGTTCCCTGCAGCGCCACCCGTACGTCGCAGGCGACGAGTACACGATCGCCGACATCGCCCACTTCGGATGGATCTGGCGCCACCAATCGTTCGGCGCGGATCTCGCCGCCTTCCCCTCCGTGAAGCGCTGGCACGATGAGATCCTGTCACGCCCCGCTGTCTCCGCAGCGATCGCCAGTACGCTGGCGCTGGCGCACTGACTGGCATCGCGCCTCGCCATGTAGCATAGGAACGTTCGACCGCGTCGTGGTGCGGCCGAACATCCTCAAACAAGATTTCCGATCCTGCGCTTCCATGCGCAACGGGATTTCCGGGACGTTCAATGAGAGACCTGACTGTCGAGCCACGTGTCTACGGAAACGACTGCGACGGGTGCGAAGGCCCCGAAACGACCGACATCCTTCGCTTTCAACGGACGATCCGCGCGATCACCGGAAAGTGGAAGATCGAGATCGTCTGCACACTGATCCAGGGTCCGACGCGGTTTGGGGCCTTGAGGCGGACGCTCCCCGGCGTCACCAAGCATATGCTGACCGAACAGCTTCGCGATCTCGAGGCGAACGGCATCGTGATCCGCAAAGCCTATCCAGAGTTGCCGCAGCGCGTGGAATACGAACTTTCCCAGGCCGGTATAGACCTGCTGCCGACATTTCGGGCGATGCTCGAATGGTCTCGCAAGTATGACGGCCTGCTCGTCGCCCGCTAAGAGACCGCGTGATGGTGGTCTGATCTCGCAGACCAGGTCTGAAAATCCATCCTACTTGATGAAACACGCCTGGCGGTTACCCTTTGCGCCATGCAGAAAACCCTGATCTACACGCTAGCAGCCGCCGGCATCTTGCCCGCGACCTATGGCGGCATCGTCGGCCTCTTCTACAAAGCGCTAGGCGACCCGTCGGCGAGTCTTCCGCTCTACGTCGCAGCCGATATACCGAACGCACGGCAGCATCCCATCCCGTCGCCGTTCGGGCATCGCACCACCGCCATGGACGTGGTGAACGGCATCGACCTGCGCGGTAAGGTCGTTGTCATCACAGGCGGCCACAGCGGCACGGGGCGGGAAGCGGTTCGCGCCTTGGCCCGCGCTGGCGCCACGGTCATCGTCCTGGCGCGCGATGTGGAGCGTGCGCGGCGCGGCGTGTCGGGCATCACCAATACCACCGTCGAAAATGTCGATCTCCTGAAGCCCGCCTCGATCGACGCCTTCGCCGCGCGGTACGTCCAATCCGGCCGACCGCTCCACATCCTCATCAACAACGCCGCCATTCTGGGCACGCCGCTGGAGCGCGACGAACGCGGCTTCGAGCGACAGTTCGCGACCAATGTTCTTGGCCATTATCAGCTGACGGTGCGCTTACTGCCGGCGCTTGAACGTGCGAACGGCGCCAGGGTGATCAATGTCGCCTCGCGGGGTCACCATGCTGGCGGCGTCCTGCTCGACGACATCAACTTTCACACGACACCCTACACGGGCATGCGCGCCTACGCGCAGTCCAAGACCGCTTTGATCCTCCTTTCGATCAAGGAAGACGCGCTTTGGCGTGACAAGCAAATCCGGGTCTTCGCCACGACGCCTGGCCCGGTGCCCACGTCGGACCTGTTCGCTGCGGGCGGCGTTGGCCGCAAGCCCAGCCGCCAGGTGATGCTTGGCCGTTTCGTCGCCGCAACGCTTCGGGCGGTGCATGCCACCGAGGCACTTAACCTCTTGCGTCGCCCGAAGAACGAAGGCGACCTTTACAAGACCGTGCAGCAGGGCGGCGCCACGGCCACATGGGCCGCAGTCAGCCGGGATCTGGATGGCAAAGGCGGCGTCTACCTGGAGGACTGCGATATCGCGCCGGTCGTGCCAGATGAGGGACGTGCGCCCTACGGCGTGAAGTCCTGGGCCCTTGATTCGTGTGCCGCCCATCGGCTTTGGTCGTTGTGCGAGGCCATGACCGGCGTGCGCACGCCGACGAGCGGCGCGTAGTTACAGCCCGCATCCACCGAATACCGCCTGGAATTGCTGAAACGTCGGCTTTTTCCACGCCAGCGCCACGCGGCGTTGGCGGCCCGCAACCTTTATCAGTAAACGGAGTTTCAAAGTGACGACAACACCGAAGGCGAACGACGTTCGCGATCTTCTCCTGGATGCCGACACCGACGAAGGCTTCACGACGACGTCTTGGGGCGAGGCGTCCCGGACACGTCTGTCTCCCGAACAAACAAACGGCGCGCTGGCGATCCTGGACTACAGAGCGCCCGCCGGGTTTGGGCCACCACGTCACCTTCACCACAACGACGACGAGATCTTCCTGATCCAGTCTGGCGACATCGTGATCTGGACTCCTGCAGGCTGCCGTACGGCGGGCCCTGGCGATGTCGTACTGCTTCCGAAACTCATGCCGCACACCTGGCGGGCCTATGGGAATGAGCCGGTAGGCTTTCAGGTCATAGTGGCGCCTGGAGAGTTCGAGACGTTCTTCGACCGGATCGTCGCCCGAAACCTCACGATTACCGACGTCGATGCGCTGATCGAATGCGCAAGTGAGGCGGGGATGGATATTGTTGGCCCTCCCCTCAACGATGACGAGGTCGCCGCCATTCTACGTAACGAGGCAATCTGAGATCGGGCCGCCACGCCATGGACGTGGCGGCAACCATCGGCGTCCCATTCGCCGGGCTTCTCTTCGCGTCCAGCGAATGATCCTCCACGTCGTCAGCAAGAAGGACGCGGATTTTACGCTTGAGTCGGAGATCGAGGTTCCGCACGCAACCTGCGCGTGGCCGCCAATGTCCGTTCCGCCTTCGCGTCCACACAGGGCACCCGCGTACTCGCCTTCGTCGCCGCAATGCACAAACCATGGCTCGACAGCCTGCTGGGACAGATACCAGGCGTACAGATCGTGGACGCGGCATCGGTCCTGCGCTGATAGCCCTGTAGCAGCGCAACGGGCGCAAGCGGCTCCGGCGCCGTGAGCGACATGCCCGCTTGCCTTGCGTTTCAGACAGTTCACAGGCGAGAGCCGCGCCTACGGAGGTTTTGCAGCGCGACTACAGTCAATGCGCTTCCCGGCGCGCCAGCGCGGAAAGCCAGCCGCTGCGGCGCGATTCCGATCACTCGAGTCAGCCAACGGCACGACGCGGGCGCGGCCGACTTACATCGAAACCGCAAGTCGCCAGAATCCTCCAGGCCGCCGATCATTGCGACATGTCGCAGTGCATCGTCGCGCCTTGTCGTCGTCGCAATGAAGCGCCGCCGACGAGCTCGCATATCGCAGAAAAGGAATCATGGAATGACGAAGCTTCGAACATTTTCAATACTCGCCGGTCTCGCGCTGACCTTCATGCTTCAGGGCGCCGCGTCGGCCCAGGACGTTCCCATCGAGGTTACCCTGAGTACAAGCATCGCTCAGAGCCAGCGCGCGAACGGCATGCTCACGGTGTCCATTACGAACCGCTCGAATCGCGTCTTGCTCCTACCGCGCGCCTATACCCCACTCGAGACGCCTGACGACCACCTCATGAACAATATCTTCAGGGTGACGGCGGAGGACGGCAGGCGCGTTCCGTTCCGGGGCCGGCACATGAGGATGAGCTTGTCCGAACCCGACACGTTCTATACGAAAATCGCGCCGGGCCAGACATTGACCGCCGAGCTTTCGTTAGCCCGCGACTATGTCTTCGAGTCGGGCACTTTCTCCATCAGCTACGAGCAGCCCTACGGTGAAATCGAGCTATTGAATGCCTCCGACGGCGCGCTGCTTCCCACTGCGCAAAGCAATGAGCTTCTGCTATCCATCAAGGAAAGTCTCGCCGGTCCCAGACATGCGCCGAATTCCGACAGCCAACTCACGGCACGTCGATCGCGTGCCGAGCATACGCACCGAAGTTCAGATGACTTCGTCCGCACCACGACGGCGTGCCGTGGCATGTCCGGACGACAAGGAACAAGGACGCAAACATGAGGACAGGCTTTCATGGCAAATGCGTCGTCGCTTTAGTTACAGCTGTGCTAGGACCCGCGGGCGTAGCACACGCTCAGCAGTCGCCCGTCGTCGTGTTGTCGCCACCGTCGGAGGCAACGTTGGCGGAACGGGGCATTGTCACTTTCTCGCTAACCAATCCAACCGAAGAGCGAATGGCAGTCGTCACGTTCGAGACCCCGTTCGCTATCGCCGACGATCGATTGGCAGGTCCAGAGTTCGAGGTGAGTGACGCTACAGGTCACCAACTCCCCTACGAGGGACGTCAGGTCCGCTTTGGTCCGCCTGACGCTTCCACGTTCCTGATCATCGGGCCGCATCAGACGATTCGGAAGAACGTGGATCTGGCCGCAGATTACGACATCCAGGCGGGCGGAGCCTACAACGTTACGTATGCCAGGACACTGCGCCTTCTGCGCGCTTCCGGCGTGGAAAAGGTCAAAGACATCGGGCCAGACGAAGAGATCCCCTTCCAAGCTGTTCGTAGCAACACCCTGACGATCTGGATCAACGATGCGCTGATGACGGGAACCGCCGCACCAATCCTCGACGCTGGGCGGCGATGACCCTGAATCTCGTGGTGCTTTCGAAGGTGGCCGAAAAAACGAAGGCCCCGCATCGCTGCAGGGCCTTGTCTTCTTTCTGGCGGAGAGGGAGGGATTCGAACCCTCGGTACGCTTACACGTACGCCTGATTTCGAGTCAGGTACATTCGACCACTCTGCCACCTCTCCGTGAACGGTCGACGGCAATGGTTTCGCACTGCCGGGCCCGCAATGATAGTGGGTCTTCCGTGCCGTGACAACAGGCTTTTGATGGGGCATCCTGAGGTCGAATCCGGGCGCCGACCGCGCCCTACTCCTGCTCTTCCAAGGCCCCCATGATCGAGTTCGGACACGGCACGCATACGGGACTTCGCCGTACGCGCAACGAAGACACCTATTACGCGGACGCTTCGCTGGGCCTGTTCCTGGTCGTCGACGGCATGGGTGGCCACCGGCACGGCGAGGTGGCTTCCGCGACGGCGCGCGATGGGGTCGTGGCGCAGGTGTCCGCCGGGCAGTCGCTGGTGGACGCGATCCAGCGGGTGAACGAGGCGCTGCTGGCCCGGTCGAGCGGACTGGCCGAATCGCGGCCCATGGGCACCACGATCGCCGCCGTGCGCATCGTTGGCCGGTCGTACGAAGCCGCATGGGTCGGCGACAGCCGCATCTATCGCTGGGACGGCGAACTGCAGCGGCTCTCGCACGACCATTCCATCGTCGAAGCGCTGGTCGCGTCGGGCGAACTGACGGAAGAACAGGCTCGCGCGCATCCGCAGCGCAGCGTGCTGACGCAGGCGCTCGGCATCACCGCGCCGGACCAGTTGCACATCGGACTCGCGCGTGGCGAACTCGCCGCCGGCGCCCGCCTGCTGCTGTGTACTGATGGCCTCACCGACGAAGTGGCGGATTCGCGCATCGGCGAAATCGTTTCGCGCACCGACATCGCGGCTCAGGAGTGCGTCGACCACCTGCTGCTCGAGGCACTCGGTGGCAGCGCCCGCGACAACGTCACCGTGATCCTGCTGCGCGCCGCAGCGTGACCGCGACGGTGCACGCTCAGTGCACCGTTTCCGATTCCAGCTTGCGCCAGATGCTCTGCCCGCCCGCCGACTTGTCGAGGGCGTCGAGGCGTTTCGCATGCCGTTCGAGCTCGACGTCGTCGGCGCGACGCACGACCGGGCGGCGCGTGATGACGATGTCGCCGAGATGGCTCGGGCCGCGATTCTCGCTGGCGGCGTCCGACGCGAAGTCGAGCGTCACCTGCCCCGACGTCATCGCGACGTAGACTTCCGCCAGCAGCTGCGCGTCGAGCAGGCCGCCGTGGAGATCGCGGCGCGTGTTGTCGACGCCGAGGCGCTTGCACAACGCATCGAGGCTGTTGCGCTGGCCCGGGTACATCGTGCGCGCCATGAGCAGCGTGTCGAGCACCGTCGCGTGATCGGTCACGGTGCCGTAGTGCTCGCCGGCGAGCTTCAGCTCGGCGTTGATGAAGCCGACGTCGAACGCCGCGTTGTGGATGATGAGCTCGGCGCCGCGAATGAAATCGAGGAACTCGTCGACCTTCTCGCGGAAAAGCGGCTTGTCGACGAGGTCGGCATCCTTGATGCCCGTGACCGCGCTCGCCTCGGCATCGATGGCGCGCTGCGGATTCAGGTACGTATGGAAATGACGACCGGTGGGGCGTCGACCGATCATCTCCACCGCGCCGATTTCGACGAGACGGTGGCCCAGGTGGGCTTCGAGGCCGGTGGTTTCGGTATCGAGCACGATCTGCCTCATGCCACCGTCCCCTTCGACTTGTAGAGGATGGCCTGGTCGCGCGCGGCGACGTCCACGCGCTCGTTCTCGACGTGACCGTTGTGGCCCTTCACCCATTCCCAGGTCACCGTGTGCGCGGTCGCGGCCTCGTCGAGGCGGATCCACAGGTCCTGGTTCTTCACGGGCTTCTTGTCGGCCGTCTTCCAGCCGTTGCGGCGCCACTTGGGCACCCACTCCTGCACGCCCTGCATGACGTACTTGGAATCCGTCATCAGGTGCACGTTGCAGCGGCGCGTCAGTGCCTCGAGCGCCGAGATCGCGCCCATCATCTCCATGCGGTTGTTCGTGGTCTCGGCTTCGCCGCCGGCCAGCATCTTCTCGACGCCCTTGGCGCGAAGCAGCGCGGCCCAGCCGCCGGGACCGGGGTTGCCGAGGCAGGCGCCATCGGTGAAGACTTCGACGATATCGGTTTGGGTCATGGGCTCAACTGATCGATTCACGGGCGTTGCGACGCGCGCCGGAGGCGAGCGTACCGGGCATGGGGCTCGGCACCGTCGCGGCGCGGGTGCGCAAGGGTACTGCCGCCGGCCGCTTTTTGCGCGCCACGAGGAAGTATCCGCCACCGAAGATGGACTCCGCCGTGGCCGCGCCGCCGGCGCGCGGCCACGCGCTGCCCAGGCGCCGCGGCATGGAAAGTTCGAACTCGTCGCGGACGAGACGCTGGCTCCACCACCACGGCCAGGTCAGGCGCGGGCGAGTGCCACGGCTCTGCCGGGCGACCCAGGGCGACCACAGCCCGACGGGGTGGATGCCGGTGATGGCCAGCATGCCGCCGGGCGCCAGCACGCGGATGGCCTCGTCCAGCAGATTGTCCTGTCGCGCCGTCGTTTCCAGCGCGTGGCGCAGGAGGACGACGCCGAACGCCTCGTCGACGAACGGAAGGGCCTCCAGCCCGCTCGCGCGGACATCGCCGCCCAGCGCGGCGCCGGCGACACGGATCGTCGCCCAGTGCCCCAGGAGTGGAATGGCCGGCGGTTCCGCCTGAGCGGACGTCGTCAGGTGCAGGCCGTGCTCGCCCGTGCAGCGTGATAACAGGGGACCGAGCACGCGAGCCTCGTCGGCAAGGAGCTTGCCGATCTGCGGTGTGGTGTAGATGTCGGAGGCGAAGTGCGGCATGCATGGCGAGTGTAGTGGGGTTGAACGGGGGGTGCATGGATTAACGACTTGCTAACGAGTGGGATATACCCGGCTGATATAGTCCGGCGGCCCCGCCCGGTCCGACTGCGTGCCCGGCGGCCATTTCCTGGGTGTTCGCGCCCTATCGACGTCACGGAGTCCGCCCGATGCACTGGGTCCCCGTCGCGGCCTTGAGCGACAACTACATCTGGCTGGTCGCCGATGACAAAGGCAACGCCTTCGTCGTGGATCCCGGTGAAGCCGCCCCCGTGGAAGCCGCGCTGAAAGAGCGAGGCTGGACGCTGCGGGCGATCCTGCTGACCCACCATCACCAGGACCACATCGGCGGCGTGTCCGATCTCGTGCGCGATCATGACGTCGACGTCTACGCCACGGCCGATCCGCGCATCCAGCCGAAGAACCACTTCGTCGAAGACGGCGACGTCATCGAACTCGATGCGCCGAAGGCGCGCTTCCGCGTCATCGCCGTGCCGGGCCATACGAGCTCGCACATCGCGTACTTCGGCGAGGGCTTCCTGTTTTGCGGCGATACGCTGTTCAGCGTGGGCTGCGGCCGCCTGTTCGAGGGCACACCCGAACAGATGCTCGCGTCGCTCGACCGCTTCGCCAACCTGCCGGCCGACACCCTCGTCTGCTGTGCCCATGAATACACCGCGTCGAATATCCGCTTTGCCCTCACGGTCGACCCGGATAACGACGCCCTGCGCCACCGGCAGCATCAGGTGGCGCGCCTTCGTGAGGAGGGTCGGCCGAGTGTGCCGAGCCGCCTGGGCGAGGAGTACGCCACCAACCCGTTCCTGCGCGTCGATAGCGACGCGATCATCCAGTGGGTAAAGACCCTGGGCGGGGATGCCGACCATCGGACGACGCGTTTCGCCGCGTTACGCCGGGCCAAGGACACGTTCACCGCATGAATCGACTCGCCCGACGCCTGCTTCCCACGATCATCCCGCTGCTGCTCACGGCCTGCGCCGGCGGCACGCCGAAGGCCCTGCCCCATCCGCTACCCACGGTGACCGCCGCACCGGCCGTGGAAGACGTGACGGTGACGCCGAAGATGATGCGCCCCACGCAGGCGGCGGACTTCTGGTCGGGCATGCGCGACAGCTTCGCGATGCAGGGCTGCGAGGCCGATCCGCAGGTGCTCGCGTGGGCGCGTACGTATACGAAGATGCCCAATCGTTTCGAGCAGCAGATCAACGAAGTGCTCCCGCTCATCGTCTACGCGCACAAGTCGGCGATGAAGCACAGCGTGGCCGGCGAGTTCGCGCTGCTTCCCTGGGTCGAAAGTCAGTACCGCCATGTGCCGGGCCAGAAGAACCGCCCGGCCGGCATGTGGCAGATCATGCCGCAGACGGCACGCACGCTCGGCCTGCGCGTCGAGAAGAATTACGACGAACGCCTCGACATCACGAAGTCCACCGAATCGGTGATGTCGATGATGCGCCGTTATTACGACGACCTGGGCGACTGGCGCCTCGTCGACGTCGCCTACAACGCCGGCGAATTCGGCCTCAAGAAGACGATCGATCGCCACGGCGGCCCCAGCGACGACGGCGGCCTGCCCGACGTGCCGATGAAGGCGAACACGAAGGAACACCTCGTCAAGCTGATGGCCATCGCGTGCATCGTGCGCGACCCGGCCCGCTTCAACGTCAGCCTGCCGCGGCAGGACGGTGACGACGCGCTGCAGCTGGTGAAGGTGTCCAGCCCGCAATCGCTCGCGCAGGCGGCGAAACAGTCCGGCCTGTCGGTGAACGATCTGCGCGATTTCAATCCGGCGTTCCGCACCGAAAAAGCCACGATCAGCGCGAACCTGCTCCTGCCGAAATCCGCCGCCGATCAGTACAGACTCGGTCCCGTCGATCCGGTGGCGGACACGTCCGATCCCCTGATCGAGAACGACGTGGCGGACGAGCCGGCACCGTTGGCCAGGGCCTCGCGCAAGTCGCCGAAGGCCGGCAAGAGCGCCGCCGTCGCGAAGTCGAAGCCGAAGGCTTCCGCGAAACCCGGCAGCAAGGACGACGTGCAGCTCGTGGTGCACAAGGTGAACGACGGCGAGTCGCTATGGTCGATCGCGCGCCGTCATCAGGTCAGCGTGCAGCAGCTCATGAAATGGAACGATCTGCAGACGCAGGCCGTGAAGCCGGGACAGGTCCTCAAGCTCACCGCCTCGCGCTGAGCGCCGGTTCGCCTCCCCACCCGACACGATGGGGAGGCCGATACCTCAGAGCTGCACGACATCCCACTGCATGTCGGGGCTGACGTCGGCATCGTAGTCCACGCCATCCGCCTCGAACCCGAAGAGCTTGATGAAGTCGTGCTTGTAGCCCTTGTAGTCCGTGACGTCCCACAGGTTTTCCGTGGTGACGTTCGGCCAGAGCGCCTTGCACTCGCCCTGCACGTCGTCGCGCAGTTCCCAGTCGTCCAGGCGCACGCGACCCTCGCCGTCCGTTTCGGCCGGCTTGCCATCGGTGCGGTAGAGACGATCGTGGAATAGCCGGTTGATCTGTTCGATGGTGCCTTCGTGCACGCCCTTCGCCTTCATGATCCGGAAGACCATCGACACGTAGAGCGGAATCACCGGAATCGCCGAGCTGGCCTGCGTCACCACCGACTTCATCACACCGACGTACGCGCGCAGGCCCTTGGCCTCGTAGCGCACGCGCAGTTCGTTGGCGGTCTTGTCGACGTGCTGCTTCGCCTGGCCGAGCGTGCCGTGCCAGTAGATGGGCCACGTGATTTCCGTGCCGACGTAGCTGTAGGCGATGGTGGTCGCGTTGTCCGCGAGCACGCCCGCTTTCGACAGCGCGTCGATCCACATCGCCCAGTCTTCGCCACCCATCACCGTCACGGTGTCTTTGACTTCCTGCTCCGTCGCCGGCTCGACGGTGGCCTGCACGACTTCGTTCCTGTTCGTATCGACCGACGACGCGGTGAACGTGTCGCCCATCGTCTTCAGTGCCGACCGCACGACCGTGCCCGGTTCGCCGAACGCCGAGCCCTCCGGCAGCTTGCGCACCGGCGAGGCCAGCGAATAGACGACGAGGTCCACCTTGCCACCCATCTCGTTGCGGATGATCTCGATCGCCTTGTCGCGCGTCTCGTTGGCGAACGCGTCGCCGTTGATGGACTTCGCGAACAGACCGGCCTCGCGTGCGAGCCTGTCGAACGCGGCGGAGTTGTACCAGCCCGCGGTACCCGTCTTCGAATCGCTGGAGGGCTTCTCGAAGAACACGCCGAGCGTCGCGGCGCCATGGCCGAAGGCGGCCGTGATACGCGAAGCCAGGCCGTAGCCCGTGGAGGCACCGATCACGAGCACGTTCTTCGGGCCGTCGGCGAACGCGCCGCTGGCCTTCGTGATGGCGATCTGTTCTTCGACGTTCTTCGCGCAACCCACCGGATGAGCGGTGGTGCAGATGAAGCCACGGACCTTGGGCTGGATGATCACGGAATGTCCCTTCGACGCAGTGAGACGCGCATTGTAATCGCGGGACCGGTCCATGCGCTTCCGAATGGAGGCTGCCGTGTGTTCTGGCCCGGCTTCGCCATCGCGTTGTCGGAGAGCCCCCTATGCATCCGAGGCCATGCTCCCAGAAAAAAAGGCCGCCTCGCGGCGGCCTTTTTTCGTTACATCCGATCCTGGGCGATCTTCACTTCGGTGCGGGCCTTCAGCGCCTCGATGTATTCGAGGGTGGCCGCCTGCGCCATCGCGTCCATCATCTGGCCGCGCAGCGCATCGCGCTGTGCCTTCTCCACCTTGGACGGATCACCCTCGGTCACCTTGTCGACCGCCACGAGCGCGTAGGTGCCGTTGCCGGTCTGCACCGTGGTCCAGTCGGCCTTGCCGTTGACCGGGTGCGGCAGCGTGAACGCGCGCTCGAGGATCGCCGGCGGCACGTCGGCGTGGCTGCCCAGCTGGCTGCGCTCCAGCGCGGCCAGCGTGCGGACCGGCGCCTTGACGACGGTGGCGACGTCCCCACCCTTGGCGAGCTGCGCGGCGGCATCGTCGGCCTGCTTCTTCGCCAGCGCGTCGACGCGCTCGTCGAGGATGCGCTGGCGGATGGCGTCCTTCACGTCCGCGAGCGCCTGCGGCGCGGCGGCGTTGTGCTTCGCGAGGTGCATGATGACCGCGTCGCCCTTGCCGATCTGCACGAGCGACGAATTGTTGCCCTGCGCGATGACGTCGTCGGCGAACGCGGCGGCGACGAACTTCGGATCGGCCGGAATGCCCTGGCCGCCTTCGCGACCGAACAGCGGCGACGTCTTGATCTCGAGACCGAGCTCCTTCGCGGCCGGCTCGAGCGAACCCGGATTGCGTTCCGCGAGGTCGGCCAGCTTGCCGGCGCGCTCGTTGTAGAGACGCTCGCCTTCGTTCTTCGCCCAGTCCGCCGCGAGCTGCGCGCGCACCTCGGCGAATGGCTTGGCGTCGCCGTCGCGGGCGTCGCGCAGCCAGATGATGTGGTAGCCCTCTTCGGGCGACAGCACCGGCTCCCGGGTGATGTCACCCTTCTTCATGCCGAAGAGCGCGGTGTCGAACGCCGCGTTGGCGACGCCCTTCTCGAGCCAGCCGAGATCGCCGCCCGTCCGCTTCGAGCCCAGATCGTCCGAGTTGTCGGCGGCGAGCTTCGCGAAGTTTTCCGGCGTGGCTTCCGACGCGATCTTCTTCGCCTTGTCGAGCGCGGCCTTCTGCTGCTCGGGCGTGGCGTTCTTCGGCACGTTGATCAGGATGTGCGAGGCTTCGCGCTGTTCCGGCTGCGCGTAACGCTGCTTGTTCTTGTCGTAGTACGCGTGCAGCTCGTCGTCGGTCGGGTCGGTCGGCTTGAGGTCGGCCTGCTTCACTTCGAGGTACTGCACGGACACCTGCTCCGGTGTCGTGTAATCGGCGATGTGCGACTTGTAGAACGCGTCGATGTCCGCATCGGAGACGTTCGCGTCGGTGAGCGACGGACGCGGCAGTTCCACGAAGCGCAGGTCACGCTGCTGCAGGCGCAGACGGAAGAACGCGTCGACGTCGGCGTCGCTGACGAGCGTGGTGCCGGCGATGGCTTCCGGGAGAATCTGCGTGGCGAGCGACGCACGCACCTTCGCCTCGTACATGGCCGGGCTCATGCCCTGCATCGACAGGATGGCGGTGTAGGCTGCGGGATTGAACTGACCGTTGACCTGGAAGCCCGGATCGCTGCCGATGGCCGTACGCACGCTGGCGTCGGAGACGGTAAGACCGAGATCGGTATTCGCCTGCTGCAGCAGCTGCTGGCTGATCATGCCTTCGAGCACGCGCTGCTTGAGCTCCGGCTTTTCGAGATCGGCGGCGGTGAACGGCGACTGCGGATTCTGCGCGGCCTGCTGGCGCAGCTCGTTCATGCGCTGCTGCCAGTCCTGCTGCGAGATCTCGTGATCCCCGACCTTCGCGACGTACGTATCGACGTGCGACACGAAGTACGACTCGATGCCGAAGAACGCGACAGCGAATACGCAGATGCCGAGGACGATGGCGGCAGGCCATCCGTGGATCTTGTTGCGCAGGGCTTGCAGCATGATGCGACTCATGAAGGTTGCGCCGGTAACCCTTACCGGCGGTAGATAAAACAAAGGCGCCACGCGGGCGCCTTTGCCGATAATGGCGGAGTGGACGGGACTCGAACCCGCGACCTCCGGCGTGACAGGCCAGCATTCTAACCGACTGAACTACCACTCCAACTTTCCGTTGGTGGGTGCTGAGGGGATCGAACCCCCGACCAGCGCCGTGTAAAGGCGACGCTCTACCGCTGAGCTAAGCACCCCCTACGGTAAGACTGTTTAGTTTACGTGATCCTTGAGCGCCTTGCCAGCGGTGAAGGCCGGGACCTTCGACGCCGGGATCTTGATCTCTTCGTTCGTGCGCGGGTTGCGGCCCGTGCGCGCAGCGCGGCTGCGCAGCTTGAAGGTGCCGAAGCCGACGAGGGCAACGTCCTCGCCCTTCTTGAGGGTGTCCTTCACCGCTTCGATCAGGCCTTCGAGCGCCTTGCCGGCGTCGGCCTTCGAGAGCTCAGCCTTTTCTGCGATAGCGGCGATCAGGTCGGTCTTATTCATTACTAACTCCCTTCATAGGTAATTCGAATCGCCGGACGGCGAATCATGGCGAAGACGTCAGGTTGTGAACGCGCCATGTGGCGTGTCTCGACAACCCCGCGATCCAGCGCGCCCTTGCGGCGCGGGCGAAGGCGGAGCGGACTTTATACCAGCGCCCTCCCACCATCGCAAGACAAGCAATACCAAGGCTTTCAGCGGGTATGCATGGTCTCTGGTGGCTTGCGCGGAACCGCGAAAAGGATTATCGCAACGTTGCGATGACAGGACGACGAAAACGAAAAGGGCGCACTCGCGTGCGCCCTTGTTCGTGACACGAAACGATGATGTCAGTGCGTGAGCGACGGCGATGCCTTGCCCTTGCCACGCTTGCCCTGACTGCGGGGCACTTCCACGCCCTCGCCGCCATTGCCCGCCTTGGCCTGCCCCAGGGGGCGTTCCAGGGCGAGATCGAGCACTTCGTCGATCCACTTCACCGGATGGATGTCGAGCGAGCTGGTGATGTTCTCCGGCAGGTCGACGAGATCCTTGCGGTTCTCCTCGGGGATGATCACGGTGGTGATGCCACCGCGATGCGCCGCGAGGAGCTTTTCCTTCAGGCCGCCGATCGGCAGCACGCGACCGCGCAGCGTGATCTCGCCGGTCATGGCGACTTCGGAACGCACCGGCACCTTCGTCAGTGCCGACACGAGCGCGGTGCACATCGCGATACCCGCGCTCGGACCGTCCTTCGGCGTCGCGCCTTCCGGCACATGGATGTGGATGTCGAGCTTCTCGTGGAAATCGGATTCGATGCCCAGACCCGCGGCCCTCGCACGAACCACGCTCAGCGCCGCCTGGATCGATTCCTTCATCACGTCGCCGAGCTGGCCGGTGTGGACGAGACGGCCCTTGCCCGGCACCACGGAGGCTTCGATGCTGAGCAGATCGCCGCCGACCTGCGTCCACGCGAGGCCGGTGACCAGGCCCACTTCGTTCTGCTGTTCGGCGCGACCGAAATCGAAGCGACGCACGCCCAGATAGTGATCGAGATTGCTGCCGTCGACGCGAACGTGGCCAGGCGCGAGCGCCTTGCCCTTGCCCGCCGGCTTCGTCGCCTTCTTCACCCGGGCCTTCGCATGCGCGGGCACCGTGCCCAGCGCGAGTTCCTTCACCACCTTGCGGCAGATCTTCGAGATCTCGCGCTCGAGGTTACGCACGCCGGACTCGCGCGTGTAGTAACGCACGATGTCGCGGAGGGCGTCCTCGCCGACGACGAGCTCGTCGGCGCGCAGGCCGTTCGCCTTCAGCTGCTTCGTCAGCAGGTACTTCTGCGCGATGTTGAGCTTCTCGTCTTCCGTGTAACCGGGGATGCGGATGACTTCCATGCGGTCGAGCAGCGGACCCGGAATGTTCAGCGAGTTCGCCGTCGCGATCCACATCACTTCCGACAGATCGAGGTCGACTTCGAGGTAGTGATCGTTGAATGCGTTGTTCTGTTCCGGATCGAGCACCTCGAGGAGCGCCGACGACGGATCGCCGCGGAAGTCCATCGACATCTTGTCGATCTCGTCGAGGACGAACAGCGGATTCTTCGTGCCCACCTTGTTGAGGTTCTGCACGATGCGGCCCGGCATCGAACCGATGTAGGTGCGGCGATGGCCACGGATTTCCGCCTCGTCGCGCACGCCGCCGAGGCTCATGCGAACGAACTTGCGGTTCGTCGCCTTCGCGATCGACTGGCCGAGCGACGTCTTGCCCACGCCGGGCGGGCCGACGAGGCACAGGATCGGCCCCTTCATCGTGTTCACGCGCTGCTGCACCGCGAGATACTCGAGGATGCGCTCCTTGACCTTTTCCAGCCCGAAGTGATCGGCGTCGAGCGTCTCCTGCGCGAGCGCGAGATCCTTGCGGACCTTGCTGCGCTTCTTCCACGGCACGCCCACCACCCAGTCGAGGTAGTTACGTACCACCGTGGCCTCGGCCGACATCGGCGACATCTGCTTGAGCTTGTTGAACTCCTGACGCGCCTTCGCCAGCACGGCCTTCGGCATGCCGGCGCCATCGATCTTCTTCTGGAGTTCTTCGATTTCGTTCGAGCCGTCTTCGCCCTCACCCAGTTCCTTCTGGATGGCCTTCATCTGCTCGTTGAGGTAGTACTCGCGCTGACTCTTCTCCATCTGCGACTTGACGCGGCCGCGGATGCGCTTCTCGACCTGCTGCAGATCCATCTCGCCGTCGACGAGGCCGATCAGCAATTCCAGGCGCTGACCGACGTCGGCGGTTTCGAGCACGCGCTGCTTGTCGGCCATGCGCACCGAAAGATGCGCGGCGATGGAGTCGGCGAGGCGCGACGGATCGTCGATGCCGGAGAGCGTCGCGAGGATTTCGGGCGGGAGCTTGCGGCTCTGTTTCACCAGCTGCTCGAACAGCGACACGAGCGAACGCGACACGACGTCGAGCTCGCGTTCGTTGTTGCTGTACAGCGGCTCGATCACGCGCGCGCGGCCGCTCATCATGCCGGACTCGTCTTCGAACGAATCGATCTGCACGCGCGACTGTCCTTCGACGAGCACCTTCACGGTGCCATCGGGCAGCTTCAGCAGCTGCAGGACGCCAGCGAGCGTACCCACCGAATGCAGATCGGAAATGGCCGGATCGTCGATGTCGGGACTCTTCTGCGCCACGAGCAGGATCTGACGTTCGCCTTCCATCGCGCGCTCGAGCGCACGCATGGACTTGTCGCGTCCGACGAACAGCGGAATGACCATGTGCGGATAGACGACGACATCGCGCAACGGCAGGACCGGCAACAGGTCCAGCTCCGATCCGCTCGTGGTCTGGCTGCGATTCTTCGCCATGTTCTTGGGGTTTCCCTCAGATGGATGGAGGCTCGCCCCGACACTGCGCCGGAGCCGCCATACACGTCAAGTGGTGGTTCGCGATGGGCCGATCAAGAGCGCGCCCCCGCAAAGAAAAACGGCCCCGGCGTCGATGGACGCCGGGGCCGCGATGGCAGGCCGTGGCAGCGCGATCAGGCCGCGTCGCCACCCTCACCCGCGATCCGCTGCTGCTGCAGGTTCCCGCGGTAGATCAGGTAGGGCTCCGCCTGGCCGTCGATCACGGCGTCGTCGACCACGACCTTGCTGACGTGCTCCAGCGAGGGCAGTTCGAACATCGTGTCGAGCAGCACCTGCTCGAGGATCGTACGCAGGCCGCGTGCACCGGTCTTGCGCTTGAGCGCCCGACGGGCGATCGCCGAGAGGGCCTCCGGACGGAACTCGAGCTCCGCGCCTTCCATGTCGAACAGCTTGCGGAACTGCTTCGTCACCGCGTTCTTCGGCTCGGTGAGGATCTGCACGAGTGCGGCCTCGTCGAGCTCGTCGAGCGTGGCGACCACCGGCAGACGACCCACGAACTCGGGAATCAGGCCGAAACGGACCAGGTCCGCCGGCTCGACTTCCGACAGCATCTTGCCAACGTTTTCGGTGCGCTCCTTCGAGCGGACCTCCGCGCCGAAGCCGATGCCCGTGGTCTCGGAACGCTGCTGGATCACCTTCTCCAGGCCGGCGAACGCGCCGCCGCAGATGAAGAGGATGTTCCGCGTGTCGACCTGCAGGAACTCCTGCTGCGGGTGCTTGCGACCGCCCTGCGGCGGCACCGAGGCGAGCGTGCCTTCGATGAGCTTCAGCAGCGCCTGCTGCACGCCTTCGCCGGACACGTCGCGGGTGATCGACGGGTTCTCGCTCTTACGCGAGATCTTGTCGATTTCGTCGATGTAGACGATGCCGCTCTGCGCCTTCTCGACGTCGTAGTCGCACTTCTGCAGGAGCTTCTGGATGATGTTCTCGACATCCTCGCCCACGTAACCGGCTTCGGTCAGCGTGGTGGCATCCGCGATCGTGAACGGCACGTTGAGCAGGCGCGCCAGCGTTTCCGCCAGCAGCGTCTTGCCCGAACCGGTCGGACCGATCAGGAGGATGTTGGACTTGCCGAGTTCGACCTCGTCGTTCTTCTGGCGCGACTCCATGCGCTTGTAGTGGTTGTACACGGCAACGGACAGCGCCTTCTTGGCGCGCGTCTGGCCGACCACGTACTGATCGAGGGCTTCCATGATTTCGCGCGGCTTCGGAAGATGCGTGCGACCGGAGGCCGCCTTTTCTTCGAGTTCCTCGCGAATGATGTCGTTGCACAGCTCAACGCACTCATCGCAGATGAACACGCTGGGGCCTGCGATCAGCTTCCGCACTTCATGCTGGCTCTTGCCGCAGAAAGAGCAGTAAAGAATCTTGCCGCCGTCGTTGGAACGGCTTTGCCGCTCGTCGCTCATGCTTTAGGCCCTACTGAGAATCCAGGTGCGCTTTGAGAATAGCACAGCACTCCGCCCCTGGAATAAGGGGCGAAGTACCGGTTTTCACAAGCGAAAAGTTCAATCAAGCTGAACGGACGGAATCGACCATGCGCTTGTCGAGCACCGAATCGATCAGACCATAGGCCTGCGCTTCCGCGCCGCTCATGAAACGATCGCGCTCGGTGTCGCGGGCGATCTCTTCCACCGTCTTGCCGCTGTGGTTGGCGAGGATCGCATTGAGACGCTCACGCATGGTGAGGATCTCGCGGGCGTGGATCTCGATGTCCGTCGCCTGGCCCGAGATGCCACCGGCCCAGGGCTGGTGGATCATGATGCGCGAATGCGGCAGCGAGTAACGCTTGCCGGCCGCACCGGCGGCCAGCAGCAGCGCGCCCATCGAGGCGGCCTGGCCGATGCACATCGTGCTGACGTCCGGCTTCACGAACTGCATGGTGTCGTAGATCGCCATGCCGGCCGTGACCGAGCCGCCCGGGCTGTTGATGTACAGGCTGATGTCCTTGTCCGGGTTTTCGGACTCGAGGAACAACAGCTGGGCGACGATGACGTTAGCCATGTAATCGTCGACCGGACCGACCGCGAAGATCACGCGCTCCTTGAGGAGACGCGAATAAATGTCGTACGAACGCTCGCCGCGCGAGGTCTGTTCGACGACGATGGGCACCAGGTTGAGATTCTGGATCGGAGGCATGGACATGGGTCTCTCCTTCGTATGGGGCCCGATTATTGCCAGCGAACGGCGCTTAAGCGCCGATCGGCCGCATCACTTCGTCGAAAGACAGGTTCTGGTCGGTGGACTTGGCGTGGTCCGCCACCCACTCCGCGACCTGGTCTTCCATCACGCGGTTCTGCAGTCCCTGCATCAGTTGGGGGTCGCCGTTATACAGTTCAATGACCTTTTCCGGCTCTTCATAGGTGGAGGCAATCGCCGTGAGCATTTCGGCCATCCGCTTGCGGTCGAGACGCAGCTCGTTCTTGCGGGCGATCTCACCCATGAGAAGAGCGGCGATGACGCGCTTGCGGGCGAACGGCAGCGCTTCGGCGACCATCTCCGGCGACGGCTGCTGACCGCGCGGCAGGTTGCCGGCGGCAAGGCTCTGGGCCTCGGCGTTGGCCATCAGGTCAGGCACGTCGAGGTCCGGGAAGGCGCCGGCCAGCTTTTCGGCCACTTCGGACTTCAGGCGGGCCATGACCGTCGCCTTGAGCTCGCGCTCGAGGTTGGCGCGGACTTCCTTGCGGAAGGTTCCGATGTCGCCGTCGGCCACGCCGAACATCTTCACGAAGTCGGCGTCGACCGCCGGGAGGTTCGGCTCCTGCACCTTGACGATCTTCAGCGTGACCTTGGCGGTCTTGCCGGCGAGGTCCGGATTGCGGAAGTCGTCGGGGAAGGCGACGTCATGGACGAGGTCGTCACCGGCGGTGCGACCCGTGAGCGCGTCGTCGAGCGCCTTGAACAGGGTGCCCGAGCCAAGGACGCTGCCGGCACGCTCGAGGCCCTCGGTCGGGAAGCGGTACGCGCCCGTCTCGGCGGCGTACTCGAACATCACGAAATCGCCTTCCTTCGACGCGCGGTCGACGTCGTCGAAGCTGCGGCGCTGCGTGCGCAGGGTCTCGATCATCTTGTCGATGTCGGCGTCGGACACCTCGGCCTTAGGCCGGGCGATCTCGAGGGCGGCGACGTCGATCTCCGGAAACTCCGGCATCACTTCGAAGGTGGCCGTGTAGGCGATCTCGCCGTTCTCGGCGTTGCCCGTGGTGTCGACCGACGGGTTGGCGATCGGCTGGAGCTTTTCCTGCGTGAAGGCGTCGCGGAGCGTGCTGCCGATGAGATCCGAGAGGGCCTCGCCGCGCACCTGCGCGCCGAAGCGCTGCTTGATCACGTTGGTGGGCACCTTGCCCGGACGGAAGCCCTTGAGGCGCACCGTGCGACCCATTTCCGCGATGCGCTCGCTGACCTGCGTCTCGAGACGCTCAGCCGGGAACTTCACCGTGAGCTTGCGCCCGAGCTTGCCGACATTCTCAACCGAAACCTGCATGACCTCTCCTGAAACCACCACGGACGTGGCGCGATGGCGAACTTCCGTCGCCGTAACCTGAACCAAGGGATTCATCGCGAAGACCGGGCCGCCTCCGCGACCTGACCTCCGGCGGCGAAAAAACCCCGCAAATGACTGCCCATTCTACGTTTTGCGCTCACGCCGCCGCAACCTGCGTCAGCGGTCGCCGAGCCGCCTCGGGCCGGCCCCCTCCGCGGCCAGCAAATCTCCCGGATTGGCGAGGGAGCAGGCCGCCATGGAAAGACAGCCGCATCCGATGCACTCGGTCAGTTTGTCCCTCAGGCCGGTCAGCTGGGCGATCCGTCGCTCCAGCTCGGCCCGCCAGGTGTCCGACATGGCCGCCCACTCGTCGCGGGTCGGCGTGCGCTCGTCCGGGAGGGCCGCGAAGGCCTGGCGCACCGCCTCGAGCGGGATGCCGACCCGCTGCGCCACCCGGATCACCGCGATGCGCCGAAGCACGTCGGCCGCATACCGGCGCTGGTTGCCCGCGGTACGCAGGCTGCGGATCAGGCCCTTGCGCTCGTAGAAATGCAGCGCGGAGACGGCAACTCCGGCCCGCTTCGCCGCCTCGCCCACGCCCAGTTCGCGCATACCTTGACCTAAACAATGGTTGAGGTTGCATCCTGCATGCTCCGGGCGAGACGCGCAACCGTGCGAGACTCCCCGCTCCCCAAGGAAACCCAATGCACGTGGGCACATCGGATACGAACCTCAGCACGGCCGGCCGTCGCGCGCCCGCCGATGGCATCCTCTCGGCGCCGTACCGCGCGGCCACCATCGGCATGGTCGCCCTGATCTCGCTGCTCGCCTTCGAGGCGCTGGCCGTCACCACCGCGATGCCCACGGTGGCCCGCGAGCTCGACGGCCTCCGTCTCTATGCCCTGGCTTTCGGCGGCGTGCTGGCGACCAGCGTGATCGGCATGACGCTCTCGGGCCGCTGGAGCGACCGCCAGGGACCGGCGCCGGCCATGTGGACCGGCCTGGCCGGGTTCATCGCCGGCCTCCTCGTCGCCGGTTTCGCCCACGACATGACGACGCTGGTCCTTGGGCGGATGGTGCAGGGTTTCGGCGCGGGCTGCCTGTTTCCTGCCCTCTATGTCATCGTCGGCCGGCTGTACCCCGACACGATGAGGCCCAGGATCTTCGCGGCCTTCTCCGCGGGCTGGGTGGTCCCGGCCCTCATCGGCCCCGCCATCAGCGGCGCGATCGTGGAGCACGTGGGCTGGCGCTGGGTGTTCCTCGGCGTGCCGTTGCTTGCGTTGCCCGCGGCGATCGCCCTGCGCGGCGCACTGGCCTCGCTCGGCAAACCCGCCGCCCAGAACCCGGCCTCGCCGGGACGCATGACGCTCGCCGTCGGTGCCGCCATCGGCACGTGCCTGCTCTTCGCCGGCGGACAGGAGCGCGGGTGGCACGTCATCGCGATCTTCCTGCCCGCACTGGTGCTGCTTTACGTCTGCGGCGGACGGTTGCTGCCGGCGGGCACGCTACGCGCCGCGCCCGGACTACCCGCGGTCGTCGCCCTCCGCGGCGTGGCCGCATCCGCATTCTTCGGCACCGAAGCATTCCTTCCCCTCGCCTTCTCGACACAACACGGCCTCTCGCCGACGTGGTCGGGCATCGGCATCAGCGTCGGTGCGATCGGCTGGTTCGCCGGCTCGTGGTATCAGGGCCATTACGCGAAGGTGTCGCGACAGACCCTGCTCAATCGGGGTACGACGCTCATGGTCGCCGGCACGATCACCGCCTCGCTGAGCACGTTCGCATGGATGCCCGTCGCGGCCGCCGTCGCGGGCTGGCTGGTGACGGGACTCGGCATGGGCATGCTCTACGCCACCGTCTCGGTACTCACCCTGTCGATGTCCGCAGCGCACGAACAAGGCAAGAACAGTTCGGCACTCCAGCTGTGCGAATCGCTGATGGTCGCGACCACGCTGGCGATCGGCGGCTCGCTCTTCGCGGCGTTGCTCGGTGTCTCGCACACCGCCGCGTTCGCGGCGAACTTTGCGATCACGGCCGCGCTCGCCGTCGTCGCCACGCTCGTCGCACGACGCGCGCGGGCGGCGTAGGAGCCGCACACGCGGGCGGCACCCGGCACGGCCAGCACATCGAATGCCATACAGTCATCGCCGTGCCGGCGCGACCACGATTTCGCGTTGTACCATTCGAGATCAGGAACGCACGACACAAGGAGCGATTCAATGGCAGCGAAAGCCGAACCCCGCGCAGCCGCGTCCGACGAGCGTGATCTATTTCAGGTCGAGATCGGCAAGCTCATCGCCGAGACGGTGAAAATCGGCGCCGAGACCGCGAAAATCCAGACCGAGCAACGCTATTACCCGATGGTCGCCCTGGGGACCATCGCCGTCGGGGTCCTCGGCGCGCTCATCACCCTCGTCGTCGTCGTCATCATCAAGCTCGCGTTCTGAGTCGCCGCGCTGCGGCGACGATGCTGGTGCGAAAGGTGGGACTCGAACCCACACGGGTCACCCCGCCAGAACCTAAATCTGGTGCGTCTACCAATTCCGCCACTATCGCGCCGGGCCATTCTAGGCAGGCAGCTGCCTCCGGTCCACCGCCACGTGACGATGCGGGCCTTCAGCCCCGGCAACCGGCCAGCAGATCGAGCCTCGGGTCGTAGACCGTCGTGCGCGTGCCGAAGAAGCCCAGCAGGGTGTGGAAAAGGTTGTCCTGGCTCGCCGGCTGTACGCGGCGCTGCGCCATGCAATCGAGCCGCAGGCCGCTGTCGCGGACCCAGCCATCGGAGAACCACATCAGCATTGGGATGTGCTTCTGCTGCGTGGGCGCGGTCGCCCAGTCGGCACCATGCAGGTAGACCTCGTTCTCGCCGAGCGACTCGCCGTGGTCGGAGAGATACATCATGGCGCTGTCGACATCAGGCGTCGCCTTCAGCGCATCGACGACCTTGCCGAGGATGTGATCCGTGTAGAGGATCGTGTTGTCGTAGCTCGCCACCGTCTGGGCGTACGTGCAGGTCTGCACTTCGGCGGTGTCGCAGCCGGGCCTGAAGACGTTGAACGCCGCCGGGTAACGCTGGAAGTACGCCGGACCATGGCTGCCCTTGACGTGCAGCACCAGCAGCGCCGGCGAACGCATCCGCGCCAGGCGCGCAGGCAGATCGGCCACCAGCACGTCGTCGACGCAGCCGTCGGCATCGCAGAGGCCATCGATCTTTGCGTTCGTCAGATCGTCGTTGGGCACGCGGGCGCAGACGTCCTTGCAGCCTTCGTCGTTATCGCGCCAGAACACGTCGACCCCCGCGTGCTGCAGCACGTCGAGCGCGTTCCAGTGGGCCTTCGCCACGGGCTTGTCGAACTTCTCGCGCGTCATGTTCGAGAACATGCAGGGCACCGACACCGTCGTCGCCGTGCCGCACGACCACGCATCGGTGAAATAGACGGCACCTGCCCGCTTCATCTCGGGATTCGTTTCGCGCGCATAGCCCTGCAACGACTGGTTCTCCGCACGCGCGGTCTCCCCTACCACCAGCACGACGACACGCTTCCGGCCACTCGCCGTATCCGGTGCCAGCGTGGCATCGGTACCGATCGGCGTCATCGATCGCGTTGGGCGGAAGACATCGCGCTGGAGATAATGGAACGTTCCGCTCAGTGCGGCATACGGATTGAAGACCTCGTACATCGTGCGATGGTTGCGCTCGAAGTAGATGTAGCTTCGACCGGCAAGCAACGGCGGCAGCGTCATGAGCGCCACGGCCGCGAGCACGATCGCCGCACGCCAGCCCAGCCCGCGCCAGCCCGGTGTGAATCGAACCGGGACGAGCAGGACGAGGATCGCAGGCAGGACGCCGAAGAGCACGATCCAGCCCACCGAGCCCGTCGTGATCATCGCGGCGGCTTCGGCGCGCTGCGTCTCGAAAATGCTCTGCACGATCTCCTCGTTGAGACGCACACCGAACGTTTCGGCGTAGAACGCGCTGGCCGCCGACACCACGATCAACAACGCCAGCAGCGGCTTGCCGATGCGCGGCCACATGACGAGTGCGATGGTCAGGATCAGGTTGGCGACGAGCCGACAACAAACCGTCACGCTCAGCATCCAGAATCCGGGCATGTCGCGCGATGCCGAGAGCGCGTCGTGCAATTCGACCCACAGGCTGCGATTGAGCACGGCGAGCATGTAGAGGGCGACGATCGCACCCAGCAGCCACGCGGGGATGGCACGCCTCATACGGCCCGGGGCAACGATGGATTGAACGGTCATACCGGTCCTGTCAGGCCCGGCACGTAACGGCGAGCGCATGTTGGGGAAACTGCCGGGCACGATCATCGATCAGAACGACTTTCGTCGCCCTGTCGCCCCGTTGCGCGGCACATAAAGGAAAAGGCGCTCAGGTTTCCCTGAGCGCCTTCGAATTGGTGGGCCGTGTAAGATTCGAACTTACGACCAATTGATTAAGAGTCAACTGCTCTACCAACTGAGCTAACGGCCCGTTTGAAACTTGCGTTGTAAGTGGGGTGGACGATGGGACTCGAACCCACGACATCCGGAATCACAATCCGGTACTCTAACCAGCTGAGCTACGCCCACCATAAAACACCATCTGGCGCGCCCGACAGGAATCGAACCTGCAACCGTCGGCTTAGAAGGCCGATGCTCTATCCGGTTGAGCTACAGGCGCAGGCACTGTACGTAGAACGCCAACTGGTCGGGGCAGAGGGATTCGAACCCCCGACATCCAGCTCCCAAAGCTGGCGCTCTACCAGACTGAGCTATACCCCGAAACTTAAAGCACCAACCCAGTGTACCGGGGTGAGCCTTCAAATGTTACGGGTCAAACTCAAGCCCGTCAATCCGTATGAACACACCACACTATCAACATCGCTACCGCTGCGTAACCGCGACGGCCTTACTTAAAAATGGTGCGCCCGGAGAGATTCGAACTCCCGACCACCAAGTTCGTAGCCTGGTACTCTATCCAACTGAGCTACGGGCGCACACTTGAAACGATTGACCCGGTGACTATTGCCGTGAAGCGTTAGTGCCGTGCCGAGAAGCGGAATTATTCAGATATCGAGGGTGTGCGTCAACACTTTTCTGAAACTTTTTTTCTCTCAAACGTAACAAGCGTTGCGAATAGCCGTCCGAATAGCGGTTTTCTTGCTCGCGTGCCGCGCCGTCGCGCATGGCGGGTAAAGCGCATCCGAAGAGGTCCCTTCGCGAAGACCGGTTGCATCGCCGTGGATCCCGGTTTGCACCGGGATGAGGGTGAGGCGAGCTCTTGCCCCTGCGACAATCTTCGGCGACGCATGGAGGGGAGTCGGCGTGTGGCGTCTCCGGAGCGATTCCGCAGGGAGGCGAAGGCCGGACGAGGACTTAGCGACGGAGACGCCGCGCGCCGGCTCCTCTGCCCCGACGCCACGCCAACGCGATGGCAAAGCCGAGCCCATAACGAAAAAGGGCGACCCAAAGGCCGCCCCGTTTCTTAAAGCTGCGTCGCCGGCTTGCCGACCTTGTCCGGCGCCGATCCGGCGTCGCCACGCGGCGGCGGCGGGGGCGTCGGTCCCGGCTTCTGCCAGTCGGCCGGCGGGCCCGGCTCGCGGCCGGCCATGATGTCGTCGATCTGCCGCGCATCGATGGTCTCGTACAGCAGCAGCGCGTCGGCCATGACATGGAGCTTGTCGATGTTCGTGGTCAGCAGCTCCTTGCTGCGCGCGTAAGCGCGATCGAGGATCGTGCGCACCACTTCGTCGATCTTGCGCGCCGTCTCGTTGGAGACGCTCTTGTGCTGCGTCACCGAGCGACCGATGAAGACCTCGTCTTCTTCTTCGCCGTACGTGACCGGACCGAGTTCGTCGGAGAGACCCCACTTCGTCGCCATGTTGCGGGCCATCTTCGTGGCGCGCTCGATGTCGTTAGAGGCACCCGTGGTGACCTTGTCGTGGCCGAAGATGACCTCTTCCGCGACACGGCCGCCATAGAGCGAGCAAAGCTGCGATTCGATCGCGACCTTGTTCATGCTGTAGCGATCGCCCTCGGGCAGGTACATCGTGACGCCCAGCGCGCGACCGCGCGGGATGATGGTGACCTTGTAGACCGGGTCGTGCTCCGGCACGAGACGGCCGATGATCGCGTGGCCGGCCTCGTGGTACGCGGTCAGACGCTTCTCTTCGTCGTTCATGGCCATCGAGCGGCGCTCGGTGCCCATCAGGATCTTGTCGCGTGCGCGATCCAGGTGGCTCATGCGGACTTCGCGGGCGTTCTCGCGCGCGGCGAACAGCGCGGCTTCGTTCACGAGGTTCGCGAGGTCGGCACCCGAGAAACCGGGCGTGCCGCGAGCGATGGTCATCGCATCGACATCGGCCGCGGTCGGCACCTTGCGCATGTGCACCTTCAGGATCTGGTCGCGACCCTTGACGTCGGGCAGACCGACCACGACCTGGCGGTCGAAGCGGCCCGGACGCAGAAGCGCCGGATCGAGCACGTCGGGACGGTTGGTCGCGGCGATGACGATGATGCCCTCGGTACCCTCGAAGCCGTCCATCTCGACCAGCAACTGATTGAGGGTCTGCTCGCGCTCGTCGTGACCGCCGCCCATGCCGGCGCCGCGATGGCGACCGACGGCGTCGATCTCGTCGATGAAGATGATGCATGGCGCGTGCTTCTTCGCCTGCTCGAACATGTCGCGCACGCGGCTGGCGCCGACGCCGACGAACATTTCGACGAAGTCGGAACCGGAGATGGAGAAGAACGGCACCTTCGCTTCGCCGGCGATCGCCTTGGCGAGCAGCGTCTTACCGGTACCGGGCGGGCCGACCATCAGGACGCCGCGAGGAATCTTGCCGCCCAGCTTCTGGAACTTGCCCGGATCGCGGAGGAATTCGACGAGCTCGCCGACCTCCTCCTTGGCTTCGTCGCAACCGGCGACGTCACCGAAATTGACCTTGACCTGGTCCTCGCCCTGCAGCTTGGCACGCGATCGCCCGAAGCTCATTGCGCCGCGTCCGCCCGATCCCGCCTGCATCTGGCGCATGAACCAGATCAGCACGGCGATGAAGATGATGATGGGCAGCCAGTTGAAGATCAGCCCGAGGAGGGAGAATCCGTTGTCGGCCGGTTCCTGGCGGAGCTCGACGCCCTTGTCGCGCATCTGCTTCACGAGGTCGCTGGTCGACAGCCCGACCACCGGCACCACCGTGCGATAGGAGCCGCCGTCCTTCAGCTTGCCGGTGATCGTCGGCGGGGCGGTCGAGGTGATCGTGCCGCTCGCCACGTTGCCGTTATCGACCTGCTGGGCGAACGCCGTGTAGGACATGTCCTGCGACGACCCGCTGTGCGGGTTGAACGTCTGGAACACGGTCAGGAGGACCACCGCGATGATCAGCCAGAGCAACAGGTTTTTTGCCATCTCGTTCATGCGCGGTTCTCGCCAGGTTGCCGGGACGCGGACTTCAGGCCGGTCGCCAGCGCATAGACCTCTCGCGAACGTGCACGGGAGGCCTTCGGTTTACGCATCGTCACGCGACTGAAGTCCGCGCGCAAGTTCTTAAGGTAATCGTCGAACCCCGCCCCCTGGAACAGTTTCACCAGGAACGAGCCACCAGGCTTCAGCCAGTCGAGACTGAACTGACGAGCCAGGTCGCACAGGTCCATGGCGCGGATCTGGTCGGCGAGTGCCACACCCGACATATTGGGGGCCATGTCCGACAGGACAAGATCGACCTTCTGGCCGTCGAGCATGCTTTCGAGTTCGCGTAGCACCGATTCCTCGCGGAAATCGCCCTGCATGAACTCCACGCCGGCAAGGCTGGCCATGGGCAGGATATCGAGCGCGATCACCTTGCCGGTGTCGCCGAGGCGCATCCGGGCCAGCTGCGACCAGCCGCCCGGGGCGGCGCCCAGATCGACGATCGTCATGCCGGGTTTCAGGAGCTTGTCGCGGTCGACCAGCTCCTCGAGCTTGAAGACGGCGCGGGAGCGCATGCCCTCCGCCTGGGCCTTCTTGACGTAGGGATCGTCGAAATGCTCCCGCAGCCAACGGGAACTGGTCTTGCTGCGTGCCATGGCTTTCGACCATCAATAAGTAAGGTGCAGGCCGTTGATGATACCCTTTGCCGCCTGTCAGCCGCACATCGAACCTGAACGCAATGTCGCTCTCCCCTACTCAGCGCCGTTACCTGCGCAGCCTCGCCCACGACCTCCGCCCGGTGATCCTCCTGGGCAACAAGGGCGCCACCGAGGCGGTGGCCAAGGAACTGGGCCAGGCCCTGGACATCCACGAACTCGTGAAAGTGAAGCTTTCCGGGGGCGACAAGGATGAGCGCCAGGCGCAGATCGCCTTCCTCGCCGGCCAGACGGGCGCCGAAAACGTCCAGGAAATCGGCCACATCGTCGTCCTGTTCCGTCGCAACGAGCAGGACCCGAAGCTCGCCCTGCCCCGGTAACCGCCATGGACCTGTCGTTCGAGCATCCCGGCGAGTACCTCTTCGTGCGCCGGGTGGGCGCGGGCACGGTCACGGTCGTCGACCGCGAATTCGGAAAGAGCCTCCTCCTCACCCCCGACCAGGTGGTCGAGGACTGGCCGGTCACCGACGCGTCCCGTCTCAGCCTCGCGGACGTCGAGACCATCGCGGCGCTGAAGCCCGAACTCGTGCTGCTCGGCACCGGCGAGCGCCAGGTCTTTCCGCCGGCCGAGATCATGGGCGCGTTTCTCAGCCGCGGCATCGGCATCGAAACCATGACCAACGGCTCCGCGGCGCGCACCTACAGCCTGCTCGCCGCCGAAGGGCGCCGCGTCGTCGCCGCCTTCATCCTGCCCGGCTGAGGAAGCGACCATGCGCATCCTCGTGCTGGGCGCCGGCGGGACGGGTGGCTACTTCGGTGGCCGGCTCGCCCAGGCCGGCGTGGATACGACCTTCCTCGTCCGCCCGGAACGCGCGCAGGCCCTCGAGGCACACGGTCTCGTGATCCGCAGCCCGTTCGGCGATGCGACCGTGTCGGTCCGCCATACCACGGCCGACACCGTCGGCGCGGCCGGCCCGTTCGACCTGGTGCTGCTCTCGTGCAAGGCCTACGACCTGCACTCGGCGATCGAAGCGATCGACCCCGCCGTCGGTGACGGCACCGCCATTCTCCCCATCCTCAACGGGCTGGCGCATTACCCGGCCCTCGATCGCCGCTTCGGCGCGGACAGGATCATCGGGGGCCTCTGCGTCATCAGCGCGGCCAAGGGCAGCGCGGGAGAAATCATCCATTTCGGCAATGGCGCCTCGATCACGTTCGGCGAACGCGATGGCGGCAAACACGGCGGGCGCTGTGACGCCTTCGCCGCGGAACTCGCCCGCGCGCATGTCGACCACACGCTGTCCACCGACATCCATCGCGACCTCTGGGCGAAGTTCTCGTTCCTCGCGACCCTCGCCGGTGCCACATGCCTGTTCCGCGCGAGCGTGGGCGACATCGTGTCGACGCACGACGGCCGGCACCTCGTGGAGCGGATGTACGAGGAATGTCTCGGCGTCGCTCGCGCGTCCGGCCATGCCGTGCCCGACAACGCACGCTCGTTCGCCTGGAAGACCCTGACGCAGGAGGGCTCGCCGCTCACCGCGTCGATGCTTCGCGATCTCGAATCCGGACAGCGCGTCGAAGCCGACCACATCGTCGGCGACATGCTGCGACGCGCGCGCGAGGCCGCCGTACCGTCGCCGATGCTGGAGGTCGCCTTCGCGCATCTTCAGGCGCACGAGGCGCGCCGCGCCCGCGAAGGGGCCTGAGCGCCTACTTCGGCGGCAGGTACTGCAGCGGGTCGACCGGGTTGCCGTCGCGCCGGATCTGGAACTGCAACTCGTCGCGCGCGGCGCCGGTCGAGCCCATTTCCGCGACGGTCTGCCCCGCCTTCACCTTCTCGCCTTCCTTAACCAGACGCTTGCGGTTATGGCCGTACGCGGAAAGGAAGCTGTCGCTGTGCTTGATGATCACGAGCTCGCCGTAACCGACGAGACCGTTGCCGCTGTACACGACCACGCCGTCGGCGGCCGCGCGTACCGGGTCGCCCGCCTTGCCGGCCACTTCGATGCCCGGAATCGCGTCGCTGGACGAGAACTTCTTGATCAGTGAACCGTCCGCCGGCCATCGCCACGCGATGCCACCCGCGCTGCGCGTGGCGCCCGTCGCGACGACGGGCGTCGAAGCCGGTGGGTTTTCCACCGGGGCGGGCGGCTGAGACGCGGGCGCGGACGGTGCGACGGCCGGGGGGACCACCGATTCCGCCGGCTTGCCTGCCACGACGACCGGCGTGTTCGTGGTCGTCGCCGGCGCGGGCGCGGCAACTATGGCCGGCGGCGGCGCGGCGTCGGCCTCGGTCACGGGCGCGAAGCCCGGCTGACCCGCCGGCGGTGGCGTGTTCGGGTGGGTGGCGGCCGGTGGCGGCGTGGCGACCACCACGGGTGCCGTGGGTTTCGGAGGTGCGGACACGGTCGTGCGCGACGCGCCGCCCGGCGGCGACAGGCGCAGTTCCTGTCCCGGCCAGATCGTGTACGGAGACGCGATGCCGTTCCAGCTGGCGAGATCGCGGAAATCGACCTTGTTGCGGAAGGCGATGCTGTAGAGGGTATCGCCCTTGCTCACGCGGTAGCTGCCGCCCGGCGGCGGCGGGGGCGTCGCGGCCCTCGCGGGCTCGTACGTACCGGGACTGCGGGTGACCACGACGGAACTGCGTTCGATGCCGCAGCCGCTCATCGCGAGGACGGCCGCCATCGTGGCGGCCAGCGGCAGCGCTCGGGTCATGAGCATCGCGGATCTCCTTTCACGGTCACTCATCGCAACAGGAACCACCAGCCGGCCAGCAGGATGATCGCTACGATAACAGCCCAGCCTATCCACTCGATGTGTTTGCGCAGCATCTGCTCGGCCCGCTCGCCGAAGATCCGCACCAGCAGCGCGAGCAGCCATACGCGCTTGCCACGACCGATGAGCATGCACAGCACGAACGGCAACAGGGGCACGCCGACGATGCCGGCCGCCCAGGTCACGAATTTCATCGGCACCACGGGCTGCAGCGCGGCCATCGCCAGCACGATGTAGAGCCCCAGCGAATGCGCCTGCATGTCCTTCTGAAGGTTTTCCACGCCCTTGAGGATCGGCGCGAGCAGGTGCATCGAATCCAGCAGCGGCTTCAGCGCCTCGAAGGCGAAGTAGCCGAGCCCATAGCCCACGAGGGAACCCAGCAGCGAGAACAGCAGGCTCCAGTTCGCGTAGCGGAACGCCTTGCGCGGTTCGGCGAGCATCATCGGCGCGAGCATCACCTCCGGCATCACCGGAAAGATGAAGGCTTCGACGAAGGAAAGACCGGCGAGGTAGCGCACCGCGTGGCGATGACGGGCCCAGACGATGGCGCGCTCGTAGAGCGAAGAGAACAGCCGCATTCAGCGGTTTTCCTTGTGGAGTAAGGGCATCAGCCGATGCCGCCGAGCAGCGGAACGAAACTGACGGCGCCGAGGTCCTCACGGACCACCTCGCCATCGGTGCCCTTGCGCAGGCGCACGAGCACCTGCTGGCTCGGACTGCCCACCGGCGCGACGAGCACGCCACCGGGCTTCAGCTGATCGAGGAGTTTCGCCGGCACGCGGTCGCCGGCGGCGGTGAGGATGATGCCGTCGAACGGAGCGTCGGATTCCCAGCCCAGCTTGCCGTCGTCGTGACGCGAGCGCAGGTTCTCGATGCCCAGCTGACGGAAACGACGGCGCGCCTGACGCAGGAGCTCCTCGATCCGCTCGACGGTGTACACGGTGGGCACCACGCCCGCGAGCACCGCGGCCTGGTAGCCGGAGCCGGTGCCGATTTCGAGCACCCGCTCGGGCACGCCGTGTTCGATCAGGGCCTCGGTCATGCGTGCGACGATCCACGGCTGGGAGATCGTCTGGCCGTGACCGATCGGCAGCGCCGTGTTTTCGTAGGCGCGCGAGTGCAGCGCCTGATCGATGAAATGATGACGGGGCAGCTGGCGGATGACCTCCAGCACGCGTTCGTCGCGGATGCCCTCTTCCGCCAGCTTCGCGACGAGGCGGTCGCGGGCACGCTGCGAGGTCATGCCTTCGCCGCGCAGCGCGGAGGGTGGTAACGCGTGCAGGTTCACCACGTCAGGCCGCCTCCTCGTCGTCCATGCCGGACGAGAGCGCGAGCATCCAGCTGCTCACTTTTTCCAGCGCCTGGACGCGTGTGAGATCGGTGTGGATCGGCGTCACGGACACGTAGCCACGTCGCACGGCGTCGAAATCGGTGCCGGGGCCTTCGTCGTCGATCTCGCCGGGCGGACCGATCCACCACATCTCCCGGCCACGCGGGTCGAGGCTGCGCACCGCCGGCGCCGAACGATGACGCTTGCCGAGGCGCGTGACCTCGAAGCCGCGAACGTCGATCCACGGCAGGTCGGGCACGTTGACGTTGAGGATCGTATCGGCCGGCAAGGGATCGACGATGAGGCGACGCATCAGCATCAGCACGGCGGTGGCCGCGGTGTCGAAATGACGACCGGAACCTTCGCGCGTCACCAGCGACACGGCGATGGCCGGAAGGCCGAGGAACCGACCCTCCATGGCCGCCGACACCGTGCCGGAATAGATCACGTCGTCGCCGAGGTTCGCGACGTTGTTGATGCCGGAGACGACGATGTCGGTCTCATGATCGAGCAGACCGGAGAGGGCGAGGTGCACGCAGTCGGTCGGCGTACCGGCGACCCGATACGCACCGTTGTCGAGACGGTGCACGCGGATGGGCGAATCGAGCGTGAGCGAGTTGCTCGCGCCCGAACGGTCGCGATCGGGCGCGACGACCGTCACGGTACCGAACTCGGCCAGACGCCCGGCCAGCACCTGGATGCCGGGGGCCTCCACGCCGTCGTCGTTGCTAACCAGAACTTGCATGCTGATCCAGATCGAAAAACGGGTGCGGCGGCCCCACGTGATGAGGACCGCCTGAGCGTCCCAAGTCTACCGGACCGGCCAGCCGGATTCACGACGGTCGCCACGTTCCCGCAACCCCGCGTTCCGACCACATCCCGTAGGATGAGCCGATGTCACGTCGCCCACCCCGCATCCACGAAGACGACAGCCGCCTCTTTCGCGAGGCCATCGGCGACGTGCGTCCGATGGCGCCGGTTCACGACGTGCCGGACCGCCCCCGCCCGGAGCCGCACCCGCACATGCGCGACGCGGACGAAGCCGCGGTGCCGGCGGAGTCGCTCGTGTTCGATTACGATCCGGCGGACCTCGAGGTCGGCGAGGAACTCTCGTTCCTGCGCGACGGCTATCCCCCGAAACTGCTGAAGCAGCTCAAGCGCGGCCAGTTCAGCATCCAGGCCGACGTTGACCTCCACCAGATGAACGCGGCCGCCGCGCAACTCACCATCGCGGAATTCCTGGCCGAGTGCCGGCACGACGGTATCCGCTGCGTGCGGATCATCCATGGCAAGGGGTTGCGGTCGAAGGCGGCGGGCCCGGTGCTGAAGGGGCTGACGGATCGGTTGCTGCGGCGTCGCGACGACGTGGTCGCCTTTGCGTCGGCGCGGCCGATGCAGGGCGGCACGGGCGCGGTGGTGGTGCTGCTGAAGGGCTGAGTGCTACGAGGTCGATGGTGGGAGCCAGCCTGCTGGCGAAGGGTGCTCGCGGCGAGCGCCCTTCGCCAGCAGGCTGGCTCCCGCCGGGCGACACATCACGTCGTGGCGGCCAGCTCCCGGATCACCGTCGTCGCGTACGCTCCGGCCGGCAGGCCGAAGGACACCTCCAGCGCGCCGTCGTCGCGCCAGCGCCAGGCGAGATCGCGCGGCTGCAGGCGCAGCGCGCGGCGTTCCTGATCCATCCGCGCGCCCGCGAGTCCCCTCGCGATATCGTCGTCGCGCGCCGCGACGGCGCGCTCGAGCTCGGCCACGGCGCCGCCAGAGGGGGGCTCACCGCTGCCCCACAACGGGCCCGACGGATGGATGTCGAAGCGGCCCAGACGCTCGGCGAGCGTGTCGTCGAACGGCTGGGGCCCGAACCACGAACGCGAGCCGTCGAGCGACCATATCTCGCCGTCCATCGGTGCATCCCAGGTAGCCGCCACGACGCGCTCCGCGAGCACGCCGTTGAAGATGTGCGAGCGCGCGGCGGACAGCAGGATCGACCGCTTGTCGCGATCGACGCGACGGCCCGCGAACATCGCCTTCGCCTGCGCGACATTGCCGCCGCCGAGACCGAAGCGCTGCTCGCCGAAGTAGTTCGGCACGCCGCGCGCGGCGATGGCGGTCAGCCGCGCTTCCGCCTCGGCACGGCCGCCTTCGATCTCGCGCAGCACCAGCACGAAACGGTTACCGCGCAGCGCGCCGCGCTTGATCTTGCGCGAGTGCCGGCCCAGCGATTCCACCGTCACGTCCGCATGCGGAAACGCGGACCAGTCCGGATCGGCCTTGCCCGGCAGATGCACCGTGAACACCTGGCGCGTCACGGCGTGGCGGTCCTTCATCCCGGCGTAACCGACGTTCATCGGCGCGGTGCCGGCGAACTTCGCGAGCTCGCGCGCCACCCAGTCGGTGTTCGCGCCGCGCTTCTCCACGCGCAGGAACGCGTGCTCGCCCGAACCATCGGGTTCGTAACCCAGCACCTCGTCGACGAAGAAGTCTTCCGGCGTCGTGCGGAGTCGCGCCGTGAGCGGCGGCGTGCCGAAGGCGAAGGGAAGTACGTTGTCGCTCATGGGTACGGCCTAAAGCAGGAAGATGGTGGCGAGACCAAGGAAGATGAAGAAGCCGCCGCTATCGGTCATCGCGGTGATGAGCACGCTGGAACCCAGCGCGGGATCGCGACCCAGCTTGACCATCAGCATGGGAATGCCGACGCCCATGAAGGCGGCGAGCAGGAGGTTCAGGGTCATCGCGCACGTCATCACCAGGCCCAGCGACACGCTGCCATAGAGCAACCACGCCACGATGCCGATGGCGCCGCCCCAGACGATGCCGTTCACCAGCGAGACGCCCAGCTCCTTGCGCCACAGGCGCTTCGCCTGCGACACGCCGACCTGTTCGAGCGCCATCGCGCGCACGATCATCGTGATCGTCTGGTTGCCGGAGTTACCGCCGATGCCCGCCACGATCGGCATCAGCGCCGCGAGGGCCACGAGCTTCTCGATCGAGTGCTCGAACAGGCCGATCACGCGCGACGCGATGAACGCCGTGACGAGGTTGATCGCCAGCCACGCCCAGCGGTTGCGCACCGATTTCCACACGGAGGCGAAGATGTCTTCCTCTTCGCGCAGACCGCCGCGCGAGAGCGCTTCGGTCTCGCTTTCCTCGCGGATGAAGTCGAGCATCGCGTCCACGGCGATACGGCCGATCAGGCGCTGCTGCGCGTCGACCACCGGCGCGGTGACGAGATCGTAGCGTTCGAACGCCTGCGCCACGTCGTACGCGTCGTCTTCAGGCCGGAACGTGTTGACGTCCGGCGCCATGATCTCGTGCACCATCTTCTCGGGCGGATTCACCAGCAGCCAGTGCAGCGGCAGTACGCCCGTGAGCACGCTTTCGCCGTTGACCACGAAGAGCTTGTCCGTCTGCGCCGGCAGTTCGTCGAACCGGCGCAGGTAGCGGAGGACCACCTCGAGGCTGATGTCCTCGCGGATGGTGACCATGTCGAAGTCCATGAGCGCGCCGACCTGGTCGTCCTCGTAGGACATCGCGGCCTGCACGCGCTCGCGGTCCTGCGCATCGAGGCTGGCCATCAGCTCGGGCAGCACCTCGGTGGGCAGGTCGTCGACGAGGTCGGCGAGTTCGTCCGCGTCCAGCGGCTCGACGGCCGCGAGGATCTCGCGGTCGTCCATGTCCGCGATCAGCGATTCGCGGACGGAATCCGATACCTCGAGCAGGATGTCGCCGTCGCGATCGGAGCGCACGCGTTGCCAGACGGCAAGACGATCCTCCAGCGGCAGCGACTCGAGCACGTCGGCGAGGTCGGCCGGATGGAGTTCGTCGAGGCGCGCCTGCAGTTCCGCATCCGTCGCGTCGAGCGCGGAGTCGTTGCCGTCGGGCACGCCGCCCACGAACTCGACCAGGCCTTCGCGCCGGCGCAACAGTTCGGTGATCGCCTCGAGCCTGTCGTGCAGGCGAGGCGTCGAAGCGCGCGATTCGTTCTCGCTCATGCGCGGAGCACCAGCACCGTCGCGAGCGCCGCGATGCCCTCGCGGCGACCGGTGAAGCCCAGCGTCTCGGTGGTGGTGGCCTTGATGCTGATGCGATCGACGTCCACGCCGAGATCCCCGGCGATCAGCGTGCGCATGGCCGCCGCATGGGGGCCCACCTTCGGTGCTTCGCAGATCACCGTGATGTCGGCGTTGCCGAGCGTGTAGCCACGCGCGGCGAGCATCGCCGCCACCTCGCGCACGAACACGCGGCTGTCCGCGCCGCGCCATGTCTCGTCGGACGGCGGGAAGTGCTTGCCGATATCCCCGAGCGCGAGCGCGCCGAGCAGCGCGTCGCACAGCGCATGCAGCACGACGTCGCCATCCGAATGCGCGAGCACGCCCTGCCCGTGCGGCACGCGAACGCCGCCCAGCATCACGTGATCGCCCTCACCGAACGCGTGAACGTCGAATCCCTGGCCAATGCGCATTACCGTGTCCTCTCGAGCAGGAACTCCGCCAGCGCGAAATCGGCTGGCGTGGTGACCTTGATGTTGTCTTCCGATCCTTCCACGAGCAGCGGCGCCACGCCGATACGCTCCATGGCCATGGCTTCGTCGCTGACGACGATACCCGCCGCGCCGGCAAGGCGAAGTGCATGCGTGAGCGCGCCGCGGCGGAACATCTGGGGCGTGAACGCGCGCCAGCGCGCCTCGCGCGGTTCGGTGGCCACGCTGCGCCCGGCGTCGTCGGCGCGTTTGAGCGTATCGCGCAGCGGCGCACCCAGCAGCCCGCCATCGGCCTGCCCCGCCAGATCGATCAGCCGGGCAATGTCGCCCGCCCGCACACAGGGCCGCGCGGCGTCGTGCACCAGCACGAACGCGTCGTCGTCCACATGCGCCGGCAGGGCGAGCAGCCCCGCCAGCACCGAATCGCTGCGCTCCCCACCGCCCACGGTCACCCGCAGCGGTTTGCCGCCGATCGTGTCGATACCCGCGAACGTGTCGTCGCCCGCGGCGAGCGACAGCACGAGGCCGGCGATGCCCGGATGCGCCGCCAGACGCTCGAGCGTGTGCTCGATCATCGGACGGCCGGCGATCAGCTGGTATTGCTTCGGCCGATCGCCGCCGGCCCGGACGCCCCTGCCGGCGGCGGGAAGCACGCACCACAGCGCGTCCATCACTGCTCGCCGGCGGTAGCGGGCGGCGGAGGCGGAGGCGCCGTGGTCGCGGCGCCGGGCTCCACCACCTGGTAGAACGTTTCGCCCGGCTTCACCAGCCCGAGCTCCTGGCGCGCCCGCGCTTCGGTCGCCTGCTCGCCGTGCTTCAGGTCTTCCACGTCGGCGGCGAGCGCCTGGTTACGCTTCTGCAGCCCCGCGTTCTCCTCGGTCTGTTTGGCGACCGACGCGCGCAACGACTCGACCTCGGCCATGCCCCCACCGCCGACCCACAGCTTCAGCTGCAGCGCGATGAGGACGACGACGAGGATCAGGCCGATCCAGCGCAGGATTGCCGCGTTGCTCAAGACGCGACTCAGCCCGGCAGCTTGGACAGGTTCGGGAACGCCTTGCGACCGGCGTACGTCGCCTTCGCCCCGAGGGCTTCCTCGATGCGCAGCAGCTGGTTGTACTTGGCCACGCGGTCCGTGCGGCAGAGCGAACCCGTCTTGATCTGCGTCGCGGTGGTCGCCACGGCGATGTCGGAAATGGTGGTGTCTTCCGTCTCGCCCGAGCGGTGCGACACGATCGCCGCGTACTTCGCGCGGTCGGCCATCGCGATGGCCTCGAGCGTTTCCGACAACGTGCCGATCTGGTTGACCTTGATCAGGATGGCGTTGGCGATCTTCTTGTCGATGCCTTCCTGGAAGATCTTCGGGTTGGTGACGAACAGGTCGTCGCCGACGAGCTGGATGCCGCCGTCCACCACCCTGGTCAGGTGTGCCCAGCCGTCCCAGTCGCCTTCGGCCATGCCGTCTTCGATGGTGACGATCGGGTACTGCTTCGCCCACGAGGCGAGCGTGTCGACCCACTGCTCCGGCGTGAAGACCTTCCCTTCGCCTTCGAGATCGTACTTGCCGTTCTTGAAGAACTCCGAGCTAGCCACGTCGAGGCCGAGCAGGATGTCGCTACCGACCTTGAAGCCAGCCCTGTTCACCGCTTCGAGGATCGTGTCGAGCGCTTCCACGTTCGACTTGAGGTTCGGCGCGAAGCCGCCTTCGTCGCCTACCGCCGTGTTCAGGCCACGCCCCTTCAGCACCGACTTCAGCGCGTGGAAGATCTCGGCGCCGTGACGCAGCGCCTCGGCGAACGTGGGCGCGCCGACCGGCAGCACCATGAACTCCTGCACGTCGACGTTGTTGTCGGCGTGGGCACCGCCGTTGATGATGTTCATCATCGGCACCGGCAGCGAGCCGCCGCCATCGACCATGAGGTACTGCCAGAGCGCCTGTTTCTTCGACGCGGCCGCGGCGTGCGCGGCGGCCATCGAGACGCCGAGCAGCGCGTTCGCGCCCAGCCGGCCCTTGTTGTCCGTGCCGTCGAGGGCGATGAGCTTCGCGTCGAGGCCCTTCTGATCGACCGCGTCGTAACCGGCGAGCGCCTTCGCGATCTCGCCGTTGACGTTGGCGACCGCCTTCGTGACGCCCTTGCCGCCGTAGCGGCCCTTGTCGCCGTCGCGCAGCTCGACCGCTTCGCGTGTGCCGGTGGAGGCGCCGCTCGGCACCGCGGCGCGGCCGAACGAACCGTCGGCGAGCGTGACTTCGGCTTCGAGGGTCGGATTGCCGCGGGAATCGAGGATTTCGCGGGCGTGGATCTTGGTGATGGACGTGGTCATGCGCTTCCCGTTACGAGTTGGAATGACTGAAGAAGGTACCGACGAGCGCGAGGCCCACGGTACCGACGAGGATGAGTGCGTTGAGCCCGAGGCCGATCGCGCCGAACGTGCGGCGGCGATCCTGCCGGCGCAGCGCGATGAAGCCGAGCACCAGGCCGACGAGGGACAGCAGGAGGAACGCCGTGACGACGAGACCGATCACGCCGAACACGGGCATGTGCTGGTCGGGATCGCCCGAGGCGATCATGAGCGCGGAAAAGGCGATGCCGGCCAGCACGACCAGGCCGGAGACGAGGGCGATGACGAACGACGCGATACCGAGACCCGATTGCGGCAGGCGTGCCGCGCGCTGGCGCGACTCGCCGGCGCTATGGATCGCGTTGTGGTCGCTCATCGCGGCTGCGTCTCCCCGGGGCACGTGCGCCCCTGCCAAGGCCATGCCGGCGCAGGCGCGCCGGATTCGTCAATCATACCGTTCCGGAGGAACGATCAGGCGGCCGATTCCTCGGAACGCGTGGCGAGCCTCTCGCCGTCGCGCACGGCCTTGTACTCGCGCGCGGCGCGAACGAAGCCGATGAAGAGCGGATGGCCCTCGCGCGGCGTGGACGTGAACTCGGGATGCGCCTGGCAACCGAGGAACCACGGGTGCACCTGGCGCGGGAGCTCGACGATCTCGACGAGGAGGTCGTCCATCGACTTGCCGGAGATGACGAGGCCGAGGTCCTCGAACGACTGGCGGTAGCGGTTGTTGAACTCGTAGCGGTGACGATGGCGCTCGCGGACGACGTCTTCGCCGTAGAGTTCGCGCGCGAGCGTGCCGGACTTGAGGCGGGCTTCCTGCGCGCCGAGGCGCATGGTGCCGCCGAGATCGGAACGCTCGCTGCGGACTTCGGTGTCGCCGGTGGCGGTGGTCCACTCGGTGATCAGCGCGATGACCGGGTCGGGCGTGTTGCGGTCGTTCTCGCTCGAGTCGGCCTGCGTCAGGCCCGCGGTGTTGCGCGCGAACTCGACCACGGCGGCATGCATGCCATAGCAGATGCCGAAGTAAGGCACACCCGCCTCGCGCGCGTACTGCGCGGCGAGGATCTTGCCTTCGAAGCCACGCTTGCCGAACCCGCCCGGCACGAGGATGGCGTCGGAATCGCCCAGCACGGCGCGGGCGCCGCGCGCCTCGACGTCCTCGGAGTCGACCCAGTTGAGGTTCACGCGCGTCGACTGCTTGATGCCGCCATGACGCAGCGCCTCGCCCAGGGACTTGTAGGCGTCCTTGTGTTCGACGTACTTGCCGACGATGGCCACCGTGATCTCGTCGCGCGGGTGCTCCACGGCTTCGACCGTGCGCGTCCAGCTCGTGAGATCGGCCGGGCCGGCGTCGAGGCCGAGGCGCTTGATGACGAGTTCGTCGAGGCCCTGCTCGTGCAGCCACATCGGCAGCTTGTAGATGACGTCGACGTCGATCGTGCTGATGACGGCGTTCTTCGGCACGTTGGTGAACAGCGCGATCTTGTGGCGTTCGCCGTCCGGCAGCGGCTCTTCGCAGCGGCACAGGAGGACGTCGGGCTGGATACCGATGGAGCGCAGTTCCTTCACCGAATGCTGCGTCGGCTTGGTCTTGATCTCGCCCGCCGCCTTGATGAAGGGCACCAGTGTGAGGTGCACGAACATGCACTTTTCCGGGCCGTGCTCGATGCGCAGCTGACGGATGGCCTCGAGGAACGGCAGCGACTCGATGTCGCCGACGGTGCCGCCGATCTCGACCAGCGCCACATCGAAGCCGCGGGTGGCCTCGTGGATGGAGTGCTTGATCTCGTCGGTGATGTGCGGGATGACCTGCACGGTGGCACCGAGGTAATCGCCGCGGCGCTCCTTGCGGATCACGGATTCGTAGATCTTGCCAGCGGTGATGGAATTCTTGCCCGTCAGGCGCGTGCGGACGAAGCGCTCGTAGTGGCCGAGGTCGAGGTCGGTCTCCGCGCCGTCGTCGGTGACGTACACCTCGCCGTGCTGGAAGGGACTCATGGTGCCCGGATCCACGTTGATGTACGGATCGAGCTTCATCATGGTCACGGAGAGACCGCGCGCCTCGAGAATGGACGCAAGCGAAGCCGCTGCGATGCCTTTCCCGAGGGAAGACACCACACCGCCGGTGACGAAAATCAGGGGAGTCATGCGAGCAGCCAGTGCTGGAAATTTGTATTTTACCCAAGCAGGGCCGCCCCCGCGAGTGGGACCTGAATGGAAACTCGTTACCATGGCCGCCATGAGCCCATCACCGATCCCCGCCCGCCTCCAGGCCCTTCGCGCCGCCATGGCCCGCGAAGGCGTCGCCGCCGTCGTCGTCCCCACCGCCGATCCCCACCTGTCCGAATACCTGCCGCCCCGCTGGCAGGGCCGCCAGTGGTACTCCGGCTTCACCGGATCGTCGGGAACCCTCGTGGTGACCGCCACGGGCGGCGGCCTGTGGACCGATTCGCGGTATTTCGCCCAGGCGGAGAACGAGCTGGCGGGGAGCGACCTGCCCCTCATGAAACTGAACGTGGCGCACACGCCCGAGCACGTCGGCTGGCTGGCCGGACAGCTCGCCGAAGGCGACACGGTGGCGGTGGCCGGCGACAGTCTGTCCATGGCGGGCGCCGAGAGCCTGGCCAGCCGGCTCGCGACGGCCGGTGCCCGGCTGCGCACCGATCTCGACCTCGCCGGCACGGCGTGGACCGACCGACCTGCCCGCCCCGATTCGCCCGTCTTCGCACATGCGGCGCCGTTCGCCGCCGTCGAGCGTGCCGACAAGCTGCGTCATGTCCGTCACGCCATGCGCCGCGCGGGCGCCACGCACCACCTGCTCTCCAGCCTCGACGACATCGCATGGCTGACGAACCTGCGCGGTGCCGACGTCGACTACAACCCGGTCTTCCTCGCGCACCTGCTCGTCGGCGAGTCGACGGCGACGCTGTTCATCGACGCGGCGAAGGTGCCGGCCGACGTGAAGGCGGCACTGGCCGCCGATGGCATCGGCCTGGCCGACTACGGCACCGCCGCCTCCGCCATCGCCGCGCTGCCCGACGACGCCACCCTGATGTACGACGCCGGCCGCGTGGTCGTCGCACTGCTGGAAGGCCTGCCCGCCGCGGTCCGCCACGTACGCGCGCCCAGCCCGTCCACCGCGCAGAAGGCCTGCAAGACACCCGAACAGCTCGATCACATCCGCGACGCGATGCGTCGGGACGGCGCCGCCCTCGTGCAAGCGTTCCGCCGCATCGAGACGGGCCTGGCAGCCGGCGAGCCGCTGACCGAGCTCGACGTCGACACGATTGTCCGCGAGGCGCGTGCCCGGCAGACGGGCTTCGTCGGCGAAAGCTTCTCGACCATCGCCGGCTACCAGGCCAACGGCGCCCTGCCGCATTACCGCGCCACCGAGGCCGGTTTCAGCCGGCTCGAGGCGAAAGGGCTTCTGCTCGTCGACTCGGGCGGCCAGTACCTGGGCGGCACGACGGACATCACGCGCGTGCTCGCGCTCGGTCCCGTCACCGACGAGCAGCGCCGCGACTCGACGCTCGTGCTGAAGGGCATGATCGCGCTGTCCCGCGCGCGCTTCCCGAAAGGCGCCAGCGGCCCCCAGCTAGACGCCCTCGCCCGCGCGCCGCTCTGGGCGGCCGGCATGGACTTCGGCCACGGCACCGGCCATGGCGTGGGCTACTTCCTCAACGTCCACGAGGGTCCGCACGGTATCCGTCCGCCCGTGGCGGGTGGCGCGCTGGTCCCACTCGAGACCGGCATGATCACGTCCATCGAGCCGGGCCTGTACAAACCGGGCCGCTACGGCATCCGCCACGAGAACCTCGCGGTGGTCACGCAGGCCGACAGCACGGAATTCGGCGATTTCTACGCCTTCGAGACGCTCACGCTCTGCCCCTTCGACCGGCGCGGCCTGGAGCCTCGCTTGCTGGAGCCCTCGGAGCGCGCCTGGCTGGACGATTACCACGCCACGGTACGCGCCGCGCTTTCGCCGCTGCTCGACGGCGCGGACCGCGCATGGCTGGAGTGGCACTGCGCGCCGTTGTGAAACCGGCCGACCGAAGGCTCGATGGGTGGGAGCCAGCCTGCTGGCGAAGGGTGCTCGCGGCAAGCACCCATCGCCAGCAGGCTGGCTCCCACCAAGAACCGGCCGTGCGGGTGACGCACCTCGGCGTCTCAGCCCGTGAAACCCGCAGGCTTGACCATCCCGGTCCGCAAACCCCATCCTGCCCGGCTACGAACGGCCTCGATACCTAATGAATACTCGCTACAACGCCTCAGACATCGAAGTCCTCAGCGGTCTCGACCCGGTCAAGCGCCGCCCCGGCATGTACACCGACACCTCGCGCCCGAACCACCTCGCGCAGGAAGTCATCGACAACTCGGTCGACGAAGCCCTGGCCGGACATGCGAAGACGATCGACGTCACCGTGTTCAACGACGGCTCGGTGGAAGTGACCGACGACGGTCGCGGCATGCCGGTGGACATCCATCCGGAAGAAAAGGTGCCGGGCGTCGAGCTGATCCTCACGCGCCTGCACGCGGGCGGCAAGTTCTCGAACAAGAACTACGCGTTCTCGGGCGGCCTGCACGGCGTCGGCGTGTCGGTAGTCAACGCGCTGTCCACGCGCGTCGACGTCACCATCCGTCGCGAAGGGCAGGAGTTCCGCATGAGCTTCGCCAACGGCGATCGCGCCAGCGAACTCGACGTCATCGGCAGCGTGCCCCGGAAGAAGACCGGCACGACGCTGCGCTTCTGGCCCGACCCGAAGTACTTCGACACGCCGAAGATCCTCGTCTCGCGCCTGAAGCACCTGCTGCGCGCGAAGGCCGTGCTCTGCGCGGGTCTCACGGTGCGCCTGCTCGACGAGTCCACCGGCGAAACCACCGAGTGGTACTTCGAAGACGGCCTGCCGGATTACCTTCGCGGCGAACTGCAGGGCGCCGAGGCGTTGCCGGCCAATCTCTTCGTGAAGCATTTCGCGCGCGAGACGGATGCCGTCGACGTCGCCCTGGCGTGGCTGCCGGAAGGCGAGCTCGTACAGGAGAGCTACGTCAACCTCATTCCGACCGCGCAGGGCGGCACGCACGTCAACGGCCTGCGTTCCGGCCTCACGAATGCCATCCGCGAATTCTGCGATCTCCGCAACCTGCTTCCGCGTGGCGTGAAGCTCGCGCCGGAAGACGTCTGGGAGCGCCTCGCGTTCGTGCTCAGCGTGAAGCTGCAGGATGCCCAGTTCGCCGGCCAGACCAAGGAACGCCTGTCGTCGCGCAATGCGGCCGGCATCGTCGAAGGCGTCGTGCACGACGCGTTCAGCCTCTGGCTGAACCAGCACGTCGATCTCGGCGAGAAGATCGCCCAGCTCGCCATCGAGCGCGCCAGCGCGCGTCTCAAGGCCGCCAAGCAGGTGGTGCGCAAGAAGATCACGCAGGGCCCCGCCCTGCCCGGCAAGCTCGCCGACTGCGCCGCGACCGACCTCACGCGCACCGAACTCTTCCTCGTGGAGGGAGATTCGGCGGGCGGCTCGGCCAAGCAGGCGCGCGACAAGGACTTCCAGGCGATCCTTCCGCTGCGCGGCAAGATCCTCAACACGTGGGAAGTCGAATCCACCGCGGTGCTGGCGTCGCAGGAAGTGCACGACCTTGCGGTCGCCATCGGCTGCGACCCCGGCAAGGACGACCTCTCGGGCCTGCGCTACGGCAAGGTGGTGATCCTCGCCGACGCGGACTCCGACGGCCTGCACATCGCCACGTTGCTTTCCGCGCTGTTCCTGCGCCATTTCCCCTCGCTGGTGCGCGAAGGCCACGTCTTCGTCGCCATGCCGCCGCTGTTCCGCGTCGACGTGGGCAAGCAGGTCTTCTACTGCCTCGACGAGGAAGAAAAGCGCCTGATGCTGGAGAAGGTCGAGCGCGAAAAGATGAAGGGCGCCGTCTCCGTCACGCGCTTCAAGGGCCTCGGCGAAATGAATCCGGCGCAGCTTCGCGAATCCACCATCCATCCCGATACGCGCCGCCTCGTGCAGCTCACGGTCGAGCAGGACGACGGCACGCAGAAGCTGATGGACATGCTGCTGGCGAAGAAGCGCGCGGGCGACCGCAAGCAGTGGCTCGAAGACAAGGGCGACCTCGCGACGCTCGAGGTCTGATTGGACGACCACGATCGACGAACGAAACCGGCGGAAGCCGGTTTCGTTCGTCGGCGACGCTACGATCGCGACATCGATGGGAACCCGGGTTGGGATTTATCGCACGATCGCCTGATCGGCCTCGATGTATTCGAAGATGGCACGCTCGCCGGTCGATGCCGCCGGTGTCCAGCGAATGAGGGGTACCCAGCGGCCGATGGTCTGCCTGAAATCGATCTGATCCTTCCTCGCGTCATCGAGGCCGTTGGTCGACCCCTTGTCGTCGTAGAAGAACGCCTCGACCGGCATGGCGTCGCCGATGTCGTCGTAAGGCGAGACGATCACTTCGTTGAAATCGCCGTAACCGAAGATGCGCCGGACACCGACCATCTGCATCCAGGCCTCCGCCGGCTGGTCGTGCATGTCGGGCCTGGCGATCGCCCGGAACGAGCATCCGTAGTTGTTGATGCCGAAGAGATCGACGAACTGCTGGGCGGTGGTGATGCCCCACTCGTCGCATCGGGTGCGGCATCGATCGAACGGCTCGCCACTCGTCACCGCGTTGATGTAGTAGACGCAACGGGACTCGATCGGCAGGAAGCCCAGTGCACGGGCCATGCGGGCGGGATGGACGATGAAGCCATTGGCGAAGAACGCGCTGTCGAAGTTGGCGTCCTGCCGCAGCCAGGAGAACGAGACGCCCGCGGATCGCCCCGGCGCCATCCACGAGTGTTGCCCCGCCGTCCATTGCGTCGCGCGCAACAGCACGCCCGAACACTCCACGGGCGCGGCAGTGGGCGAGCCGCAGTCCTCGCTCAGGTCGTCGAAGCGACGCTGCAATTCGGCGGCGACCGCCTCGCCGTCGCGCGTCGACGCCGCCACCGCGGCGGCGTGCGACGGATCGTGCGGCACGGTGTAAGCGAACCGCGCGTCGTCGACGCGCGCGGGCGTCGTGGAAGCGATGGCGGTGAGGGGGAAAAGCAAGGCTGCGACGGCGGGCAGCAGCGTGAGATGGATCGGATGTCGCATGATCATTCCTCCCTGGAATGGCAGTCCGGCCTCATTGGCCGCGCGCATCGTATCAGCGCGCCACTCGTCATCGCGGAGGTACCGCCTGAAATTGCGGCGCAATCCAACAGGCACGCGGCAGGGGCGCCGCCAATCGCAGCGAGCCAGCCCGGGTAAGGTGACCGGGCACCACCGCCCGCGCCGACGCCGATCCGCGCCGACGCTACTCGAGGATCGCCTGATCGGCCTCGTCGTAGCTGAAGGTCGCGCGGTCGCCGATCGATGCCGCCGGTGTCCACAGGATCACGGGAACCCATCGGCCCGTCGAATCCCTGAAGTCGATCTGATCTTTCTTCGCGTCGTCGAGCCCCCTGATCGAGCCGGACCCGTAATAGAAAAACGCTTCGACCGGCATCGCGGCGCCGATGTCGTCGTAAGGGGCCACGATCACCTCGTTGTGGCCCGCGTACTGGTAGATGCGCCGGACGCCGACCATCTGCATCCACGCGTCGGCCGGCTTGTCGTTCATGTCCGCGCGGGCGGTCGCGCGAAACGCGCAACCGTACGTGCCGGCCGGAAACGTATCCACGAATTGCTCGGCGGTGAAAACGCCCTGCGCGTCGCACGGCACGCGGCAGCGGTCCTCCTGCTCCCCACTCGTCACGGCATTCAGGTAATACACGCAGCGCGACGTCAGCGCCCGCAGACCTAGCGCTGCAGCCGTCTGAGCGGGGTGCGCGATGAAGCCGTTCTCGTAGAACGCACCGGTGGCGTTGGCATCCTGGCGCAGCCACGAGAACGAAACGCCCGCCGGTCGTCCGGGAGCCATCCACGAATGCTCGCCCTCCCGCCATTGCGTCGCGCGCAGAAGGAGGCCGCTGCACTCGACGGCCGGCTCCGTCGGGGAACCACAGTCCGTTCGCGTGTCGTCGTAGCGCCGCTGCAGTTCGCGCGCGACATCCTCTCCGCTAGCGCGTGCGCCCGCGGAGGTAACCGGGGACGTGGGTGCCGGCGCGTGACAGGCGCAGAGCACGGCCGTTGTCGCGGCGCACGCGAAGCGCAACCATCGTGATGCATGCATGGCCCTCTCCTTCCGTGAGATTGCGATGTATGGCCCATGCTGCGCGCATCGCGCGACGATGGCGACCCACCGGACGACGTAGGCGACCTCGCGTCGTCATCGGCAAGCAAAATAAAACCGGCCGAAGCCGGTTCTATTTTTTCCGATGGCGGCGCGATCTCAGCGGCGGTCGCGGATCGCCTTGATGAGGCCTCGCGTCGCACCGTCGAACTGCGACAGGTCACCGGCGTCCTTGTCGTTCGCGAGCGACGGGTAGATCTGCTTCGCGATCACCTTGCCGAGTTCCACACCCCACTGGTCGAAGGCATTGATGCCCCACAGGTGGCCGAGCATGAATACCTTGTGCTCGTAGAGCGCGATCAGCTCGCCCAGCGAATGCGGCGTGAGCGAGTCGAGCATGAAGACCGTGCTCGGACGGTCGCCCTTGAACGTGCGCTGCGCGGCGAGCGCGCGACGCTCGTCGTCGGTGCCCGTCTTCGCTTCCGCGAGCGCTTCTTCGAACGTCTTGCCCAGCGAGAGGGCGGCGGCCTGCGCGAGCAGGTTCGACGTCAGTACGTCCTGGTTCTCGCGCAGCGGATGCGCCGGCTTGACGAGGCCGATGAACTCCAGCGGCACGGTGTCCGTGCCCTGATGCAGGGCCTGGAAATACGCGTGCTGCGCGTTCGTGCCGATGCTGCCCCAGACCACGGGTACCGTCGACTGGGTGACTTCCGTACCGTCGTCGGGATGCACGTGCTTGCCGAGGCTTTCCATCTCGAGCTGCTGCAGGTACGACGGCAGGTCGCCCAGCGCGTCGACGTACGGCACCACGGCGCGGCTGCTGCGGCCGAGGATGTTGCGATTCCAGAACTCGACGATCGCCAGCAGCACCGGAAGGTTGTCCTGCCACTCCGCCGCGCGGAAATGGTCGTCGGCCTCGGCGGCACCGGCGAGGAGCTCGCGGAAACCCTTCATGCCGATGCCGAACGCGATGGATGCGCCCACCGCCGACCAGAGGGAGAAGCGGCCGCCGACGTAATCCCACATCGGCAGGACCTGCGAAGCGCCCCACTTGTTCACGGCCTCGACGTTCGAGCTGACGGCGATGAAGTGCTTCGAGGTCTTCGCCTCGTCGCCACCGTTGGCCTTGAGGATCCAGTTGCGGAAGACGCCGCCGTTGAGGAGCGTTTCCTGCGTGTTGAAACTCTTGGAGACCAGGATGACCAGCGTGCGCGACGGATCGAGCGTGTTCATCAGGTCGTAGGCGGCCTGGCCGTCCACGTTGGTGAGGAAGTGGCTGCGGATGCTCTTCACGTGGAACTGGTTGAGCGCGTGCACGGCGAGGCGCGGACCGAGGTCCGAGCCACCGATGCCGATGTTGACGATGTCGGTGACGCCACCGATCAGGCCGACCGACGCGCCCTTGCCTTCGTGCACGGCGTTGACGAGCAGTTCCATCTGATCGAGTGCGTCGGCGACGTCCTTCTGGACGTCCTTCGGCGCCGCCGGATGACGCGACGCACCACCGCGGAGCGCGGTGTGCAGCACGGCCCGGTCTTCGGACGTATTGATGTGCTTGCCTTCGAACATCGCGTCGCGGGCGGCTTTCCAGCCGGTGCCGTCGATGTATCCGCCGACGGCGTCGAGCGCCGCGATGTCGAGCTTCTGGCGGGAGATGTCGAGGAGGATCGGACCGACCCGCCTGCGCAGACGTTCACCGCGGGCCTCGTCCTGGACGAGTTCGCGGAGATGCGTCTTGGCGAGACGGGCGGCGTGCTCTGCGAACGAGGGCAACGGGGCGTGCTTTGATTCCATGGCTTCCACTTGGCTGCAACGGAGGGGAAGCGGCCATGTTACCGCAGTGCAGCGCAAGTGGATTGTATGGAAGCGCGACGCGCGGCGCGCTTTACGCCGCCTGCTTCGGGATCGAGTGGTTCGTGTGGGTGATGCGGTTGTCCGCGTCCACGTAGACCAGGTCCGGCTGGTACTTGGCGAGTTCCGCCTCGGAGAGGCCGGCGAAGGCGGCGATGATCAGGAGGTCGCCCGTGGAAACGCGGCGCGCGGCGCTGCCGTTCACCGAGATGATGCCCGAGCCCTCTTCCGCACGCAGAGCGTACGTGACGAAGCGTTCGCCGTTGCTGATGTTCCAGGCGTGGATCTGCTCGTACTCGCGCATGCCGGCGGCGTCGAGCAGGTTGCCGTCGATGGCGATCGAACCTTCGTAGTTCAGCTCGGCGTGAGTCACCGTGGCGCGGTGGATCTTGCACTTGAGCATGTTGAGGTGCATGGCGGTCTCTGGGGTCAACTGGGGATACAAAACGCCCATTGTAACGGAGGCTTGCCCGTCCGTCGCATGGGCTCCTCTGTCGGTGCGCTTTATGGGGGACCGCGCTTCGAAACGCAAGTCCCCGTATGTGAAGGGATTCAGTCGAACGGCAGGTTGTCGATCAGGCGGGTGGCACCCAGCCGGGCGGCCACCAGGGCGACCAGCCCCTCACGCTCGTCCACGCCGGGTTCGCCGAGGTCCTCGGCACGACGGATGGCGACGTAGTCGGGCACGAAACCCGCCCGCTCCAGGCGCGCCCTCGCCGCCTGCTCCAGTGCCTGCCAGGCGTGTCCTTGCCGGAACAGCTCACGCATCTGGGTCAGGGTGGCGTAGATCTGCGGCGCTCTCGCCCGTTCCTGCGACGAGAGGTACTGGTTGCGCGAGCTCAGGGCCAGTCCGTCGTCGTCGCGCAGCGTGGGAGCGGACATGACCTTCACCGACAACGAGAGGTCGGCCACCATGCGCTCGATGACCTTCAGCTGCTGGAAATCCTTCTGGCCGAACACGGCGATATCGGGCTGCACGAGGCTGAAGAGCTTGGCGACCACCGTGGCAACGCCATCGAAATGCCCCGGCCGATGGGCGCCCTCCAGCGTGTCGGTGACGACCGGCACGTGGATGCTCACGCTGCTCGCCGGGCCGAACGGGTACATGGTCGAGACCTCGGGCGCGAAGAGGATGTCGCATCCGGCCTCGGCAAGGCCGGCCTGATCCTGTGCCAGCGTGCGGGGATACCGCTCGAAGTCCTCGCCGGGACCGAACTGCGTCGGGTTGACGAACACGCTGGCGACGACACGGTCGGCACGGGCACGCGCCAGCTTCAGCAGCGAATGGTGTCCGGCGTGAAGGTTGCCCATCGTCGGCACGAAGCCGACGTTCTGGCCGGCGGCGCGCCAGCCGCGGATCGCGGCACGAATCGCGGCGGCGTCTGTAACGGTCTGCATCGTGCTGCCCTCAGGTGAAACTGTGCTCGACGCCAGGGAAGCGCCGTTCGCGCACGTCCTCGACGTAGGCGCCGATGGCGCCCTGGATGGAATCGCGTCCCGCGAGGAAATCCTTCGAAAACTTCGGACGCTTGCCCGGTGTCAGGCCCAGCAGGTCGTACACCACGAGGACCTGTCCGTCGCAGTCTACGCCCGCACCGATGCCGATCGTCGGGATCGACAGCTCCGCGGTGATGCGGGCGGCGAGTGCCGAGGGCACGCATTCGAGCACCAGCAGATCGGCGCCAGCGGCCTCGACGGCCTTCGCGTCGGCCAGCAGCTTGTCGGCGGCTTCCTGCGTCTTGCCCTGCACCTTGTACCCACCGAAGCGGTTTACCGACTGGGGCGTCAGACCGAGGTGGCTGCACACGGGGATGTCGCGTTCGGCGAGCGCGGCGATCACATCGCAGATGCGGCCGGCGCCCTCGATCTTGACCATCGCGGCGCCGCCTTCGGCGACGAGTCGCGTGGCGGCGGCGAGCGCATGCGGCACGTCCCGGTCGCTCATGAAGGGCAGATCCGCGACGAGCAGCGTCGCGGACAGACCGCGTGCCACGGCGGCCGTGTGATAGACCATGTCGTCGACCGTCACCGGCAGCGTGCTCGCACGCCCCTGCACCACCATGCCGAGGGAGTCGCCGACCAGGGCCACGTCGACCCCGGCGGCGTCCAGCTGCGCGGCGAAACTCGCGTCGTAGGCGGTGAGCATTACGATCTTCCGGCTTTCGGCTTTCATCGCCTTCAGGCCCGGCACGGTCACCGGCTTACGCGCCGGCGCACTCGTTTTTTCGACGTACACGCTCTGTCGCCTCGTTGGGTGAAACCGGAATTGTCCGCCTGTCCGGGCGGTATCTCAAGGAATTCGGGGCGCAGGCAGGAGACGGGCCTCCCAGCTTCGCCGATCCAGCCCGAAATCGTCGTCGGATGGCTCGATCCGGCAAAGGGTCTGCAGCGTGGCCTCGCGCCGGGCGAAGCTGATCCCTGCATAGCGCTCGTAATCCGCCAGGCTCCGCCGCCGCCCCAGCCAGGGTACGGGCACCGGGTCGCCGTGCATGCCGAACGCGTTCTCCACGTCCGACAGCGCGCGCAGGCCCAGTCGCGCCCCATCCAGCACCGTCTCGCCGCGTGCGAGGGCGAGCGCCTGATCGTCCCAGACCTTTGGCGCGTCCGGACGGCCGTAGTAGTGCCAGACGACATGGCGATGCGGGTGGAACAGGTCGTAGCCGTGGGTGTAGGCGCGTACGGCGAGGGTGATCTCTTCGGTGTTGAAGTAGTGATCCGGGTCGGCCGGCACGTCGCGCACGAATGTGCCGTCGGCGAACGCGAAGCCCCCGCTGAAGAACCGCGCACGGATCGGCGCGTTCGCCCCGGGTGGATACGCGATGGGCGTCGACCGGGTCCGGATCACACCCGGCCCACCGAACGCCACGAAATCGATCTGGTAGCCCTCGTCGCAACGGGATGGCACGGCTTGCCCTGGTTCGTAGGCGGGCGGGTGCGCCACCAGCACGGGTCGCCTGCTGCGCCGGCGCAGCGCCTCGAGCATGCCGATCAGGTCGCTGTCCCAGTGCCGGGCGAAGCGGTGGTGCGAGTCCAGCTGCAATGTGTAGGCCTCGTCCGAGAACGCCTGTTGAGCGATCGCCCGTGCCCAGCCGCAGCCGCGCGATTCCGCCATGGCGTAGTCGTAGATCCACACGACGGCCCCGAGCTTTTCGAGGCGGTGCCGCAGATGCCCCGCATGCACGTCGGTGGACACGCGGAAGCCGGCCGCCGCGAACGCATCGACGCGCTCGCCTTCGTCGTGCTGCCAGCACACCCCGGCGCGAAGGCGCTCCGGGTAGCGCGCCTTCTGGACCAGATCGACGAGCGTGGGGATCAGCTCCGGATCGCGATACGCCGGAATCTGCACGAAGATGCGTTCGTCGCTCTGTCCGTCCATGGCCGTCCACCGATCGCCATCCTGGCGTCGAACGCATGCTAAGCCCGGACGTCGCCGCTACGGAAGAACGTCGCAGCCGGCCTGATCGAGCGTTTCCAGCAGCGCCGATACACGCCCCTGGCCCACGATGAAAAAATCGGGTTCGATGTCGGCCAGCGGCAGCAATACGAAGGCGCGTTCGGCCATGCGCGGATGCGGCACGGTCAGCCGCTCGTCGTGCCATGCGAGCGCGTCGTACGCCAGCAGGTCGAGGTCGAGCGTGCGGGGGCCCCAGCGTTCGCCGTCGCGCACGCGTCCGAAGGCCCGCTCCGTTTCCAGGAGCACGTCGAGCAGCTCGTGCGGTGTCAGCGACGTTTCGACCGCGATGGCCGCGTTGATGAAATCGGGCTGGTCCACGTGACCCCAGGGCGGCGTACGGTAGAACCGCGACCGCCCGGTCGTCCGGATCGCCGCGTGACCGTCGAGGCGCGCGATGGCCGCCTCGAGCGTCCGCCGCGTATCGCCGAGATTGCCTCCGAGACCGATGAACGCACGAACGCTCACGCGCCGCCCGAGTCGCCCTTCCCACGGCCCGCGGGTTTGCGGCGACGGCGGCGCTTGCGCACCGGGGCGCTGCTGGAGGCGACGGGCTCATGGGGCGGCACGCCGCCACCGCCGAGCGCCGCCGCCAGCATGTCGGGCGGCAGCTGTTGCGCGTGGGCCCACCATTCGCCGAGCTCGCGCATGCGCTCCGATTCGTGCGCACGCAGCAGAAGGAAATCGAACGCCGCGCGGAAGCGCGGATGCGACATCAGCCGGAACACGCGCTTGCGATGGATCTGCTCGAAACGCGGCTGCAGCGCCCAGATCTCTTCCATCGTGAACGTGAAACGGCGGGGAATCGCGACGCGCTGGCACTGCTCGCCCACGACATGCACCGCCGCGCGCTGCCAGGCTTCGTTGGCGTCGTAACCCTGCGCGATCCAGCCATGCGCCTGGTCGCGCACCTCGCCCCACAGCAACACGGCATAGAGAAACGCCGGCGTCACCGACTTTCCGTCGGCGATGCGTGCATCGGTATTCGCCAAGCCCTGTTCCACGAGCGCGCGGAGCGCGACGTCGCCGCGCTCGAGCGCGCGGGCGGTGGCCGGGAACAGGAAACGCAGGAGACCGCAGGCCTCCAGCATCTTGAAACTCTTCAGGCCGTGGCCCGCGAGAAACAGCTTCAGCGATTCGTCGAACAGACGGGCGGGCGCGGCCTCGCCGAGCAGGTGCCCCAGCGTGGCGAACGGTGCCAGCGCTTCCCGGTCGATCGTGAAGCCGAGCTTGGCCGCGAGACGTGCCGCACGCAGCATGCGCACCGGATCTTCGCGGTAGCGTTGCTCGGGATCGCCGATCAGCCGCATGGTGCGTTCTTCGAGATCCTGCATGCCGCCGACGTAGTCGCGGACGCTGAAGTCGGCGATGTCGTAGTAGAGCGCGTTCACCCGGAAATCGCGGCGCACCGCGTCTTCCTCGATCGTGCCCCAGATGTTGTCGCGCACGATCCGCCCGTCGACGATATGGCGATCGCCTTCACCGCCCTCTTCGCCCGTTCCCCGGAAGGTCGCGACCTCGATGATCTCGGGACCGAACACGACATGCGCCAGCCGGAACCGGCGACCGATCAGCCTGCAGTTCCGGAAGAGCCCCTTCACCTCGTCCGGCGTGGCGTTGGTGGCGACGTCGAAGTCCTTGGGGTGACCGCCGAGCAGCAGGTCGCGCACCGCGCCACCGACGAGGTACGCGGCGAAGCCGGCGTCGTGCAGGCGGTAAAGCACGCGCAACGCGGCCTTGCTGATGTTCTTGCGGGAAATGGAGTGCTGATCGCGCGGGATGATGCGCACTACCGGCGAAAGCTCACTCCTGGTTTCGGAATTCAAGCGGTCGGAATCCTGGCGAGCGCATCCGCGCCCGTTCAAGTAGCTGCCCGTACCGGAGGGCCGGCGGCGGGATGGATGGGCCAAATGTAACGAATTCGACCCAATCCGACGAGCGGCATGGAAAACCATTGCCGGGCGACGGAATTTGTATATACTAGCGCGCTCCGTACACCCAGTACGACCCGCTCCCTTCGTCTAGTGGTCCAGGACACCGCCCTCTCAAGGCGGGAACACGAGTTCGAACCTCGTAGGGAGCACCATCTTTCCCCCCGGCGCTGAACCGTTCGCATGACCTTTGTCGTTACCGACAACTGCATCAAGTGCAAATACACGGACTGCGTCGAGGTATGTCCGGTCGATGCCTTCCATGAAGGCCCGAACTTCCTGGTGATCAATCCGGACGAGTGCATCGACTGCACCCTCTGCGAGCCGGAATGCCCGATCAACGCCATCTACCCCGAGGACGACGTCCCCGCGGGCCAGGAAGCGTTCGTGGCGCTCAACGCCGAGCTTTCGAAAGGCTGGCCTGTGATCACCGAGCGCAAGGATGGCCTGCCCGACTCCAAGGACTGGGAAAACAAGCCGGACAAGCTCGCGCTGCTCGAGCGCTGATGCCCCTGGCGGGTTGAAACCCGCCCCACCCGGACCCGGATTTGCCGCTTACGCGCAGCCTACGACGTACAGGGTATGTTGTCGCACGGGTTCGCGCGTGACACTGCGCGCACTGACTGGACACCGATGTCCGACCGCGCAACGCCTGCCCGGCGAGGGCATCGGACGACCGCCGGTCAGCGCCCGCAAGGAAGTTCGTCTGCCAGGAGGCTCGTATGAAATCGCCGAGATACCCATTCGCTCGTCTTCTACTGCTCGCGCTGTGCATGGCGTCCGCGGGCTGCATGGTGAAACCACCGCCGACACCGTCTGCGCGCGTGCGCGCGGAGCATACGGCAGAAGGACAGGCCGCCGCTGCCGCCATGCAGGCCCGATTCGATGCCATCGCCGACAGCGACCCGTTGAATGCGGACTGCGACGGCGCACGCACGCCGGTCTTCCTCTGCAGCGGCATCCTCCTTCGGGCCACCGGGAACTTCAGCGAGAATTACCATTCCTGGAATCCGAACCCGAACAGTACCAAGCCGGGCGGCGTGTCTTTTTCATTCCTTCGCCGCGACGCGTCGTTCAAGAAACTCGCTTATGGCTACAACCACGGGTTCACCGTGTGGCCTGTCTTCCATCTGCCGCAAGGCAAGTTCGAGATGGAGGTGCTGTGTTACTTCCCGATGGACGGCGCTACCGATCTGCGCTCCGAAGCCGGCTGCGGGCCGCACCGCGACCACCCGACCGAAAGCGTGCCCTGCCAGCGGAAGTCTCCGCCGATCGTCACCGGCGTGGCATGGCTGGCGGACTACAACGATGCGCCGTCGGGGACGAGCAAACGCGATCAGTCGTGTGGATTCACGATGGTGAGCGGCACGCCGGATTCGGCGGCCCTCTTCAAGGAAGCCATGCACGTACAGCACCTCTATCGCGGCGCGTTCTTCGAATCACAGGACGAGGCCATCATTTCGACATGGGGGACGAACCTCGAAGCGACCATACCGCTGGAATCGTTCTTCTTTCTCGCCGGCACGGAGGGGGACACACAATCCCGTGGCGATCAGAACGATTTCTATGTCACCAGCAGGGGTATCTGGCGGCCGATCATCCGCGTCACGCTTCCCACTGCTCCGAACGGAGAGGCCCATTTCGAATACCACGAGAGCGACCAGGCCGTCCCGTGATACAGGCCCACGGCCGGTGGCGCTGCGGATAGACAGGCACAGGCATCGTTGAAGCGACGGCGACGCCGGCGTGGCGGATCGATATCCAGGGAGGATGTCATGGCACAGGGACGTTTGAATTCACTCCAGCCGACCCTACGGGCACTGCTCGTCGCCTTCGTACTGGTCACATCAGCGTGCGCGACCCGGTACGCTGCCGAGCGCGAACATCCCGGATGGGTACGCGCGAACGGCGACGAGCCCACCGAACAGGACGACGTTTACGGCAATAAAGTAGCCGCCGACCTGCAGGCTCGCTACGACGACTCGCAAGTAGACTGCGGAGGCGCGAGTCGGCCGGTCGTATTGTGTTCGGGGATCCTGTTCCGCGCCACGGTATCCAGCCCCGACTATCATGCGTGGAATCCCAACCCCAATAATCCCAAGGGCACCGTATCCTTTTCGTGGCTGCGCCACGACGCCCAGTTCGAGAGCCTCTACCTCAGCCGCTATACGCACGGCTTCGTGCTGATCCCGCTGTTCTACGCCGACCGCGCCGGACGCCTCGACCCCTACTACAAGATGGAGGTCGTCTGCGTCTACCCGATCGACGCCGACACGGATCGCAGAGACCGTAACGGCTGTGGCAGCCACGCCCTTTATCCCGATACAAGCAGGCCCTGTTTCGAGATGGGCATCGATACGGCAGCGAAGTACGTGGCCTATTACCAGGAGTCTCCCCTCTTTGCGTACTCCTGCAGCATCCCCGTCGCCATCGGCGATGCCCACAGCGCGGCGAACTTCACGATGTTCATCGAAACCATTCGCGGCATGGGCGGTATGGCGTTCAATTGGTGGAACGAGCTGCTCGTCCGAGAGTGGCCGCAGGACATCCACACCACGATTCCACTGGAGGCGTTTTTCTATCAATCGGGCACTGGGGGGATCGACGGTGCCCGACTCGACCAGATCGACTTCCGGGCGGCCTCCGGCAAATGGTTACCCATCATCCGGTTCAACATGCCCGCTACAATCGATGATCGCGCCACGTTCCAGTACGTCCCCGCCGACCAGAGTCGGATGCCGCCTGGCGCCCTACCTGAGCCGTGATGCGAGAACGCCGCCTTGCGGCGGCGTTCTCGCGAGTATCGAAGCGGCGCTTACTTGCTGCCCATGCGCGACTTCAGAGCATCGATCACGCGACGGACGCCATCGGCATCGCCCTGCGCGCGTACTTCGCTGCCCGTGCCGCTCGCGTTGACCGTGAGCACGACCGAACGCATGGCGCCCTGGGCCGAACCCGGTGCGTCCTTGGCGTCCTGGTCGGCGTTCTTGCCACCGCCGAACATGCGGCGGAACAGACCCGGGCGGCCTTCCGGCTTACCGCGGTTCACCGACAGCTGGTAGGTGTGGGTCGCATCGTCGTGGGCCGTGACCTTGCCGACATCGCCCACGCTCAGCAGCTCGCCGATGCGGCGATAGGCGGCATCGGCGTCGTCCGTCAGCACGAAGCCGTCGGACACGGGCGCCGCGGAGGGCACCGACGACGATGCGCCACCGGCACCGGACCCGACGTCGGGGATCACAAGCGCCGCACTGGTCGACGGCGTGTCGAGACCCGGCGGAATCTCCAGGGGAGCTTCCTGCTGGGCCCTTTCCCAATCCTTCTTGGAGCGGAACGCGCCGCAACCGGAGACGACCAGGACGGAGAGGAGCAGTGCCGGGACGACCAGCGCGTACGAGGTTTTCTTCATGAACTTTCGGTTCCGTTGGGAAGAGTGTTTCAGGCAGCGGAGGCCAATGGTGCCAGAGCCGCGAGCGTTTCGCGCAGCTTTGCCAGCGCCGGACCGGACTCCAGTTCGACGAGGGGCAGCCGCGGCGCCGCCGAGCCCAGCCCCAGCGCGGCCAGACCGGCCTTGACGGGAATCGGGTTCGGCGCGCAATTCAGGGCATCGACCAGCGGCGCGAGACGGGCCACCTCGGCCGCCGTACGCTGGGCGTCGCCTGAACGAGCGGCGTCGCACATCGCACGGAACGGACCGGGTACCAGGTTCGACACCACCGAAATCGTCCCCGCGGCGCCCGCCAGCATGGCCTCGTGAGCCGAGCCGTCATCGCCGCTGAGGTAGACGAAATCGGCACGGATAAGTTCCGCGATCGCCTGGATCCGGCCGGCGTCGCCGCGGGCCTCCTTGATGCCGACGATGCCGGGATGGTCGCGCAGCACCGCCACCGTCGCCGGATCGATATCGCAACCAGTGCGCGGCGGGACGTTATAGAGGACGACAGGGAGACCGCCCTCGTCGGCCACCGCAACAAAATGCCGCCGGAGGCCTTCCTGGGTCGGCCGCACGTAGAACGGCGCCACGACGAGCGCCGCATCGGCGCCGAGGGCCTTCGCGCGGCGGGTCGCGGCGATGGTCTTCGCGGTGCCGGCTTCGCCGGTGCCCGCGATGACGGGGATGCGGCCGCCGACATGCTTCACGGCCAGCGCCAGCAACGCCTCGTACTCGTCGTGCTCGAGGAAGTGCGATTCGCCCGTCGACCCCGCGACGACCACGCCCTGCGTGCCACCGGCGATCTGCTGGTCGAGCAGACGGACGAAGGCGTCGAGGTCGAGGGAACCGTCGGCGGCGAACGGCGTCGCCAGCGCGGTGATGCTTCCTGAGATATCCAAGGTCGAACCCGTTGTGAAATCAGCCCTTCGCATGTTACCGGGGCGTTTCCGGGTAGTCCATTCGACGGGTTTCACCCGGCGCGATCGTCGGCGTCTTGCCTGTGCGCGACGGGGGCAAGTAAGCTGCCCCCAAAGCGTTGGTTCCGCGCCCCGCGGGACGCGCCATGGGTAGTACGCCTTGAATCGTTCCGCAGCACGCAACGCCGCCACCGATAACCAGCTCCTCATCTCGACGCTGTCGCCGGCGCACCGCGCGCCGATCCTCGCGCTGGCCAAGCGCATCGCCGACTCGGGCTGCAACCTCGCCGACGCCCGCGTCTCCACGATCGGCAACGACACCTCCGTGATGCTGCTGGCCGCCGGCGCGTGGGACGCCGTGGCGAAACTGGAGACCTCGCTGGGCAAGCTCGCCCGAGACGAAGAGCTGCAGATCGTCCACTACCGCACCACGCCGCGTGAACCCACCGCGCACCTGCTCCCGTACCTGGTGGAAGTCATCGCCGCGGATCGCCCGGGCATCCTCGTCAAGATCATCGAATTCTTCTCGCGACGCGACATCAGCGTCGAGCAGCTCTCGTCGATGCGCTACCAGGCGATGCAGACGGGTGCGGAAATGTTCCAGGCGCAGATCACCATCGGCATTCCGTCCGAGACGCACATCGCCGCGCTGCGCGACGATTTCCTCGAGTTGTGCGACGGACTCAACCTCGACGCGATCATGGATCCCGTGAAATTCTGACGACGCAGGAGGAGCGAACGCGACGCATGACCGGCAAGGGCAAGAAGGTTCCGAATCTCGAAGGCTCGCTAGGCGACGGCTCCACGCTGTCGCTGTCTTCGCTCAAGGGCAAGTGGGTCGTAGTGTTCTTCTACCCCAAGGACAACACCCCGGGCTGCACCAACGAGGCAAAGGATTTCCGCGATCGGTACGCGGCGTTCCAGGCCCGCGATGCCGAGGTGATCGGCGTCTCCCGCGATTCCGTGCGCTCGCATGCGAATTTCGCCGCCAAACACGAGCTCCCGTTTCCGCTCGTGTCCGACGCGGACGAAACCTGGTGCAAGGCGTTCGACGTCATCCACGAAAAGGTGCTTTACGGCAAGCGCTATCTGGGTGTCGTGCGCAGCACGTTCCTTATCGATCCAAACGGCCGGCTCGCCGCGGAGTGGCGGGGGATCAAGATCCCCGGACACGCGCAAGCCGTGCTGGACGCTGTTCCCACCGCGTGACGGATACCGCGTCATGCGGCTCCCTCCCCCGGCCGTCGCCGTGCGGCCGGGTTTTGCAACCTCAGCATGAGGTCACTTCCGCATGACCGGAAGCAAGCGCATCTACGCCCTCGACACCAACGTGCTGCTGCACGACCCCACGTCGCTGTTCCGCTTCGAGGAACACGACGTGTTCATACCGATGACGGTGCTGGAGGAACTGGACGAGAAGAAGAAAGGCGGATCCGAAGTCTCGCGCAACGGCCGCCAGGTCAGTCGCTTCCTCAACGAACTGATCGAGCGCGGCGGTGGTCACGGTGTCCGCGAAGGACTCGAACTGATCAATCCGCAGGGCGTGAAGCTGAAGCGCGGCGCCGTGGGGCGCCTGTTCTTCCAGCAGCGCACCAGTCACGGCAACGGCAAGGCCGACAACCAGATCCTCGCGTCCGTCATCGACCTGCGCGATCAGTACCCCGATCGTCCGGTCATCCTCGTCAGCAAGGACATCAACCTCCGCATCAAGGCGTCCATCTACGGCATCACCGCGGAGGATTACGAGAACGATCGCGCGCTCGACGATTTCGCCCTGCTCTTCACGGGTTCCGACGCGCTGCCGGAAGACTTCTGGAATCGCCATCCGGAAGTGCGTTCGTGGAACGAGCGCGGTCGCACGTTCTACGAGCTCGACGTGCACGAGGACGAGCTCTGGTATCCGAACCAGTGCCTGTACATGCCCGGCGAGAACGACGTCGAGCTGCGCGTGCTCGAGATCCGCGGCGACGAGGACGATCGCAAGGCGAGGCTCGTGCTGCTCGACGATCACAGCCACGCGGCGCACGGCGTATGGGGCATCTCGGCGCGCAATCGCGAGCAGAATTTCGCACTGAACCTCCTGATGGATCCCGACGTCGACTTCGTCACGCTCCTCGGCACGGCCGGCACGGGCAAGACGCTGCTCGCTCTCGCCGCGGGCCTCGCGCAGGTCATGGACCAGCAGCGCTATCGCGAGATCATCATGACGCGCGCGACGGTATCCGTCGGCGAGGACATCGGCTTCCTGCCGGGCACCGAGGAAGAAAAGATGACGCCCTGGATGGGCGCCCTCACCGACAACCTGGAGGTGCTGGCTAATCCGGAGGAAGGCGGTTCGTGGGGTCGTCAGGCCACCAACGACCTGCTTGCCTCGCGCGTGAAGATCCGCTCGCTCAACTTCATGCGCGGACGCACCTTCCTGAGCCGCTACCTCATCATCGACGAGGCGCAGAACCTGACGCCGAAGCAGATGAAGACGCTGATCACTCGTGCGGGCCCAGGCACGAAGATCGTGTGCCTCGGCAATGTGGAACAGATCGATACGCCGTACCTCACCGAAACCACTTCCGGCCTGACCTACGCGGTCGATCGCTTCAAGCTATGGGCCCACTCCGGCCACATCACGCTGAAGCGCGGCGAACGTTCGCGACTGGCCGACTTCGCGTCGGAAGCGCTGTAGTACCGTAGCGACGGCGCGAGCACGACGCTCGCGCCGTTCACTTCGGGAGCGTGACGGTGGAACGGAATCCTTGCGTGTACCTCCTTGGCCAGCGGCTACCGGGGCACTCTCTACGTCGGCGTCACCAGCGCGCTCGTTCGACGCGTATGGCAGCACAGGCATGCCGACGTCGTCGGTTTCACAAGACGCTACTCCGTCGATCGCCTCGTGTGGTACGAGCAACACGTGACCATGGAGTCGGCCATCCTTCGTGAGAAAGCGCTCAAGCGCTGGCGTCGCGCGTGGAAGCTCGAACTCATCGAAGCCGGTAACCCCGACTGGCACGACCTGTACGATTCTCTCTTGTGATGCTTCGCCTTCAGGTCGGGGACGTGGGTACCGGCATGCGCCGGTACGACGGTGAGGGCTGACGTCGACCGGGGCAAGCCTGTGCCCGCATTGCTCGTCATACCGGCGTACGCCGGTATCCACGGCGAGCACGTGCATGAAAACCCTCAGTTCCGCCCGGATGAAGACCGGGGATGTGGGTACGGTGAGGGCTGACGTCGACCGGGGCAAGCCTGTGCCCGCATTGCTCGTCATACCGGCGTACGCCGGTATCCACGGCGAGCACGTGCATGAAAACCCTCAGTTCCGCCCGGATGAAGACCGGGGACGTGGGTACCGGCGTACACCGGTACGACGGTGAGGGGTGGCGTACACCGAGGCCAGCCCTTGCCCGCACTGCTCGTCATACCGGCGTACGCCGGTATCCACGGCGACCACATCGGGGGAAGGCCCCCGCACGCGTGCCCCGAAACGGTGTCGGGAGTATCCTATCGGCGTTGATACCGGCCGTCCGGGCCGCATGTATCGCCTGTCATCGTCGAGTCCAACCCCATGAATTTCCTCGGGCCGCGCTTCATCGTCCTCTACATCCTGATCCTGTTCACGCTGTGCGTGCTGCTGGTGCATCTGCGTGGGCGCTCGCGCCTGCGTTTCGATCGCCAGCTGGTGGATCATTCGGCGATCTTCGCCCCGTACAACCTGCTGATGTACGCCTTCTCGGCGGTCCCGGCCCGGCCGATTCTCGACCGGCGCGGCTTTCCCCAACTGGATCTGCTGCAGCACAACTGGCAGGCGATCCGTGAGGAGGCCATGCATCTGTTCGACGAGGGCTACATCCGCTCGGCGGAGAAGCACAACGACGCGTCGTTCAACTCGTTCTTCAAGCAGGGCTGGAAGCGCTTCTATCTCAAGTGGTACGGGGAGCCGCTGGCGTCCGCCGAGGCGCTGTGCCCGCAGACGGTGAAGCTGCTCAACTCGATCCCGTCCGTGAAGGCCGCGATGTTCGCGCTGCTTCCGCCCGGCAGCAAACTCAACCCGCATCGCGATCCGTTCGCTGGCTCGCTTCGCTACCATCTCGGCCTTATCACACCGAACTCCGACGACTGCCGCATCTTCGTCGACGGAGAGATGCACGCATGGCGCGACGGCAAGGACGTCGTCTTCGACGAAACGTACGTGCACTGGGCCGAGAACCGCACCGACCAGACCCGCGTCATCCTGTTCGCCGACGTGGAGCGTCCGCTGAAGAGCGGCCTGATGACGGCGATCAACAAGCGCGTGGGCGCGTTCATGGGCTCGATCACCGCATCGCCCAACAGCGACGATGGCGGCGAGCAGGTCGGTTTCGTCAACCGGATGTTCGCCCTGAACCAGCGTGGTCGCGAGCGCACCCGCCGTTTCAAGAAGGCCAATCCGAAGCTCTTCCGCATCGTGAAGTACATCGGCATCGTGCTGATGGTGTGGCTGATCTTCCTGGCCCCCTACCCCTTCTTCCGCGGTTAAGCGGCTTCCGCACCGGAACGCAGCCTTTGCCGGCAAAAAAAAACCCCGCCATCCGGCGGGGTTTTCTGCATCAGGCCGTGGCCTTGATGCGTTCGACGATCGCGTCGCCGAAGGTGTCGGTGGTACCGGTGCCGCCGACGTCCGGCGTGGTGCGATCGCGGGCGTTCATCACGTCGCTGATCGCGGCGCGCAGGCGCGTGCCCTTGGCGACCATGCCAAGGTGGTCGAGCATGTCGGCGGCGGCGAGCAGCAGCGCGCACGGGTTGGCCTTCTTCTGGCCGGCGATGTCCGGCGCGGAGCCGTGGACGGCCTCGAAGATCGCCGCGTCCTTGCCGATGTTGGCACCCGGGGCGAGGCCCAGGCCGCCGACGAGACCGGCACAGAGGTCGGAGAGGATGTCGCCGAAGAGGTTCGTGGTGACGATCACGTCGAACTGGTAGGGGTTCATCACCAGCTGCATGCAGGCGTTGTCGACGATCATTTCCTGGAACTCGAGATCCGGGAAATCCTTCGCCACTTCGCGCGCCACGTCGAGGAACAGGCCCGACGAGGTCTTCATGATGTTGGCCTTGTGCACGGCCGTGACCTTCTTGCGGCCCTTCTGGCGCGCCATCTCGAAGCCGTAGCGGCAGATGCGCTCCATGCCCGGACGGGTGTTGCGGATGACCGACACGGCGACTTCGTTCTCGCCGGTGCCTTCGCGCGTCTGGCCCTCGGCCATGTACGCGCCCATCGTGTTCTCGCGAACGGTGATGATGTCGATGTTGTCGTAGCGCGCCTTGGTGCCCGGGAAGCTGATCGCCGGACGCACGTTGGCGTAGAGATCGAACTTGCGACGCAGCGTGACGTTGATCGACGTGAAGCCACCGCCGATCGGCGTGGTCAGCGGGCCTTTGAGCGCCACCTTGTGCTTCGCGATGGCCTCGATCGTCGCCTGCGGCAGGAGGTCGCCGTGCTTCTCGAGCGCCACCACGCCGGCATCCACGTAGTCGTAGGTCAGACCGCAGTCGAGCGCATCGAGGACGCGGATGGTCGCGTCCATGATTTCGGGGCCGATGCCGTCGCCGGGGATCACGGCAATGGTCTTGCTCATGGGGGTAACTCCTGAAGGGAAGCGGGTCGCATAAGCGCGCGAGGGGTGCGCGCGGGGAGAAAAATCGCCTAATTATCGGCGATCCGGCCCGCTTCCTTCAAGGTTCGCCCCCGTTCGGGGCCTCGTTCCGGCCGCCTCAGGCAGCCGGATGGTCTTCGCAGGCGGCCGGGTCGGCCGGCGCCTCGCCTTCCAGCGAATCCAGGAAGTCCACGGCGCGGCGCAGGTGGGGAATGACGATCGAGCCGCCCACCACGAGGCCGACGCTGAAAACCTCGAAGAATTCGTCGCGATTCACCCCGGCTTCCTTGCACTGCGCGACGTGGTAGCTGATGCAGTCGTCGCAGCGCAGCACCATCGACGCGACCAGGCCCAGCATCTCCTTGGTCTTCACGTCGAGGGCGCCGGCGCGGTACGTCTGGGTGTCCAGTGCGAAGAAGCGCCGCACCACCTGGTTGTCTTCACCCAGGATCCGCTCGTTCATGCGCTGGCGGAACGCGGTGAATTCCTCGACGCGCTTGTCGGCCATCAGTGAGCCGCTCCGAGGATTTCCGCCAGGCGGCCACTGCGATCGGCCGCGGCGAGGTCGTCGAAACCGCCGACATGGGTGCCGTTGATGAAGATCTGCGGCACCGTGCGGCGGCCGCCGCTCTTCTCCAGCATGATGTCGCGCTGGGCGGGATCGGTGTCGATGCGGACCTCGTTCCACGCGAGGCCCTTGGCCTTCAGCAGGTTCTTGGCGGCCACGCAGTAGGGGCAGACGGCGGTGGAATAGATGGTGATGTCGGGGGTGGACATGGGTGTTTCCTGAAACCGGATAGTCGCAAAATGGCGTTGGATGCCGGATTTTACAAGGCACGCGGAACCGTGGCACGCCACCGTGGTCTCACCGATCCCAGCGCCCGGCGCGTGCAAGTCAACTCACCGTTCGGTGATGGTATCGTCCTTCGACTTATGCCCCTGCCCTTTCCCCGCCTCGCCCTGACCGCCGCCCTCGCGCTCGCGACCTTCGTCGCCGGCGCCCAGGACAGCATTCGCCTGCCGGATCTGGGCAGCTCGGCCAACGCCCTGATCAGCCCCCGCGAGGCCGACCAGTACGGCGCGATGATGCTCCGCCAGATGCATGCGCTCGACCTCACGGTCGACGACGCGCTGCTGGACCAGTACATCAACGACCTGGGGTTCCGTCTCGTCGCCGCCAGCGACCGGCCGAAGGACCACTTTCAGTTCTTCATCGTCCGCGACACGGCGATCAACGCCTTCGCGGCCCCGGGCGGCTACATCGGCGTCAACGCCGGCCTGATCGACATCACCACCAGCGAGGGCGAACTGGCGGGCGTGATCGCCCACGAAATCGGTCACATCTCCCAGAACCACCTGTACCGGGCATTCGAGGATTCCAAGAAGAACGCGCCGCTCATGGCGCTGGTGCTGCTGGGCGCCATCGCGGCCGGCGCGGGGGGCGGCGCGGGCGACGCGGCGCCCGCCGTGCTGATGGGCGGCCAGGGGCTGCTGATGCAGCGGCAGATCAACTTCACCCGCAAGGACGAGATCGAGGCCGATCGCGTGGGCATCCAGACGCTGGCGAACGCCGGCTACGATCCCGACGCGATGGCCGACTTCTTCGGCCGCATGCAGGACACCATGCGCGTCGGCGAAGGCGAAGAAGCCCTGCCCGCGCTGCTGCAGACCCACCCGGTGACGCTCGCGCGCATCAGCGACGCGAAGGCGCGGGCGCGCGTGCTCCAGGAACGCATGGCCAACCGACCGAAACTGCCCACCATCGACAAGGCCAGCTGGGAAAAGAGCACCGCTCCCGTGCTCTACGTGAAGGACCCGACGACCCTGATGGCCGCGACCGCGAAGGCGCCGAAGGACAGCCTGGGCGACACCTACGCGCTGATGCGCGAACGGGTCCGCGTGCTCTCGGGCGACCTGCAGAAGCTGACGTCGTATTACGCGACGAATCTCGAACGCAAGGACTTCGACACGGCCGCCAATCGCTATGGCTACGCGCTGGCGCTGACCCGTACGAACCACGGCACGCAAGCGGTCGGCGTCCTTCAGCCCCTGCTCGCGCAGCAGCCCGACAACGTCGTGATCCGGCTGGCCCTGGCCGACGCTTACGTCGATGCCGGCCGCCACGGCGACGCCATGGCGATCTACAAGGCGCTGCATGCCAATTCCCCGCGCAACCGGGCGGTGACGCTCGGCTATGCGAAGGCGCTCGCGGACACCGGCCGCTCGGACGACGCGCGCACGGCCACCACCCTGCTCCGGCCGATGCTCGACGACAGCGACGATCCGGAAATCTTCCGCACGTTCGCCCGCGCCAGCGAGCGCTCGGGGGACACCGTCCGCGCGGCCGAAGCCTATGCCGACAGCGCCTACCTCGCCGGGCGCCCCTTCGACGCCATGGAACAGCTGCGCCGCCTGCTGAAGCGCGACGACCTCGATTATTACCAGCGATCGCGTATCCAGGCTCGTATCAGCGATCTGACCCCCTTGTTGCTGGAATTGCGCAAACGACGGGTCAGCACCGACGACAATCCGGACGGCCGCAGCCAGTAGCGCCGGCACGGCCGGACGACGATTGTGACGATTGTCATTGCGGTGTAACACTGCATGGCTGCAATATGACCGTCATAGCCAACGAGCGGCCCCAGCGTGCACAAACGCATCCTTATCGTGGAAGACGAGGCTTCGATTCGCGACATGGTCGCCTTCGCGCTCCGTAAAGCAGGCATGGACGCGGCTCACGCCGCGGACGCCCGCGCCGCCCAGATGGCCATCTCCGAAAAGGTGCCCGATCTGATCCTGCTGGACTGGATGCTGCCGGGCACGAGCGGACTGGAACTCGCCCGCCGCCTGCGTCGGGAAGAACTCTCCCGCGAAATCCCGATCATCATGCTCACCGCCCGCGGCGAGGAAATGGATCGCGTGAACGGCCTGGAGGCCGGCGTCGACGACTACGTCATCAAGCCGTTTTCCACCCGCGAGCTCATCGCCCGCATCAAGGCGGTGCTGCGGCGCAGCCAGGGCGACGACGGCTCCGGCGTGGTCGAACTCGGCGGCCTGCGCATCGACGGCCCCGCGCACCGGGTGTTCGCCGGCGAGGACGCCGTGCCGATCGGCCCCACGGAATACCGCTTGCTGTTCTTCTTCATGACCCATCCGGAGCGCGTCTATTCGCGCGCCCAGTTGCTGGATCATGTCTGGGGCGGCAGCGTGTACGTGGAGGAGCGCACCGTCGACGTCCACATCCGTCGCCTGCGCAAGACGCTGGAACCGTGGAAGCTGGACGACATGGTCCAGACCGTTCGCGGCGCCGGCTACCGGTTCTCCGCCAATACCTGACCATTCGCGGGCCGGGCGCGTTATGGTGCATACCACCAGACCGTCACCGGCCCCGCCCATGCTCGACCGCTTCCTCGCCAGCTGGCGACTCCCCGCCGCATGTATCGCCCTGCTCCTCATGGGTGTCGCGGTGGGCACGCTCGTGGGCGCGACGCTGTCCGCCGTGACCCTCGTCGCGCTGCTGGAAATCGTCGTGCTGCTGTCGCTGTTCCGTCATAAAACGCGGCCAATGTTGCAGTCGTCCGCGTCGACCCGCCCCGAACATGACCGTCTGATGACCCGCACCCGCCGAATCGCTTCACGCCTGCGCGACCTGCGCAGCGCGGCCGGAACCCTGCCCGACGCCGTGGTCCTCCTTGACCACTCGTGGCATGTGCGCTGGTTCAACCACGCGGCCGAAGACCTGCTGGGCCTCAAACGTCCGCGCGACCGCGGCCGCCTCATCGAAGACCTGCTGCGCAATTCCGAACTCGCCGGCTGGCTGGCCGACGGTGCGCGTGAACCGCTCAACGACGTCACGGCGCCCAACCATCCGAACCGCCACGTCACAGCGACGCTGCTGCCCTTCGGCAGCCGCCAGCGCCTGCTGCTGGCGCGCGACACGAGCCACCTCACGCGCCTCGAGCAGATCCGCCGCGACTTCGTGGCGAACGTGTCGCACGAGCTGCGCACGCCGTTGACTGTCATCCATGGCTACCTCGAACTGCTCGATCCGGAAGACGTGCCCGAGCTCGCCCCGGTGCTCGACGAGATGCGTGCGCAGTCGAAGCGGATGGGACAGATCGTCGAAGACCTCCTGACGCTCTCTCGCCTCGAGACCCAGGACCACGTGGCCGACGAGCAGGTGCAGATGGTGCCCCTGCTCGCCAGCCTTCGTAAGGAAGCCGAGGCACTGAGCCAGGGACGTCACGCGGTGACCCTCGACATCGGCACGTCCTACGACGTGCTGGGTTCGCCGAAGGACCTGCACAGCGCGTTCTCGAACCTCGTCAGCAATGCCGTGCGATACACGCCGACCGGCGGTCGCATCGCGATCCGCTGGTCGGCCACGGAAGACGGCGCGCGCTTCGCGGTGCAGGATTCCGGCTTCGGCATCCCCGCCGCGCACATCGCCCGCCTGACCGAGCGATTCTACCGCGTCTCGTCGAGCCGCTCGCGCGACTCCGGCGGTACCGGGCTAGGCCTGTCCATCGTCAAGCACGTGCTCAACCTGCACCAGGCGCGCCTGTCGATCGAGAGCGAGCCGGGCAAGGGCTCGACCTTCGCGTGTGTTTTCGGCAGCGAACGCCTGCTCGACGGAACGCGCATGCAGGAAGTCGCGGGCCACCACCCCTGAGCCGGCACGGGCGGAGCACGCCGGGGCTTGCTGCGACGCCGCTTTCCGGCATGATCGCGGATGAGACACCATCGGCTGTCATGAACGACGTATCCGACCGAATGAGCGAAACCGACCTCGGCGCCCCCGAGCTGTACATCAATCGCGAGCTGGCGGCACTGGAATTCAACTTCCGGGTGCTCGCGCAGGCGCGCGATCCCGACGTGCCCGTGCTGGAGCGCCTGCGCTACCTCACCATCGTCAGCAACAACCTCGACGAATACTTCGAGGTGCGCGTCGCCGTGCTCAAGCACAAGCACGCCTTGGGTGCCGCGATCCCCGGCGCCGACGGCCTGTCGTCGAGCGAGATCCTCGCGCGCATCCGCGAACGCACGCTCGAGCTCGTCGACGAGCTGTTCACGATCTGGCGCGAGGAGCTGCTCCCCGCGCTGGACGCCGAGGGCATCCGGTTCCTCACGCGCGACCGGTGGAGCGACAGGCAGCGGCGCTGGCTGCTGGGGTATTTCCAGAACGAGATCATGCCGGTGCTGTCGCCGCTCGGCCTCGATCCGGCGCATCCGTTTCCGCGCATCCTCAACAAGACGCTGAACCTGGCCGTGGTGCTCAAGGGCCGCGACGCGTTCGGCCGCGAGGGCCACATGGCGCTGGTCCGCGCGCCCCGATCGCTCCCGCGCATCATCCACGTGCCGGCCGCGGTGTCCGACGGCGAAGGCGATTACGTCTTCCTCGCCGAAGTGCTCCAGGCGTTCGCCGACGAAATCTTTCCGGGCTTCCAGGTCTGCGCGGCCTATCAGTTCCGCGTCACGCGCAACAGCGAACTCGTGGTCGAAGAGGCCGAGGTGGAAAACCTCGCCCGCGCGCTGAGCGAGGAGCTGGCCGGCCGCGGCTACGCGCGCCCCGTGCGGCTGGAGGTGGGCGAAGACTGTCCGCGTGCGATCACCGAGATGCTGATCGAGAACTTCCAGCTCGAGGAAGCGGACGTCTACCGTTGCGACGGGCCGGTCAACATCATCCGCGCCGGCCTGATCTACGACCAGATCGATCGCCCCGAACTCAAGTTCCCGCGCTTCACGCCGCGCCTCCTGCCCGCCTTCGACAAGGGCATGAACGAATTCGACGTGCTGGGCGCGCGTGACGTCCTGCTCCACCATCCTTACGAATCGTTCGCGTCGGTGGTCGAACTGCTGCGGCGCGCGTCGCAGGATGCCGGCGTGCTGGCGATCAAGCAGACCCTCTACCGCGCCGGCAAGGATTCGCCACTGGTCGATCTGCTCGTGGATGCCGCACGCAACGGCAAGGACGTCACGGTGGTGATCGAACTGCGCGCGCGGTTCGACGAGGAGGCCAACATCGGTCTCGCCAACCGCCTGCAGGAGGCCGGCGTGCAGGTCGTCTACGGCGTGGTCGGCTACAAGACGCATGCCAAGATGCTGCTCATCGTGCGCCGCGAAGGCACCGGCCTGCGTCGCTACGTGCACCTGTCCACGGGCAATTACCACCAGGGCAACAGCCGCGGTTACACCGACATCGGCCTGATGACGGCGGACCCGGAGATCGGCGAAGACATCCACAAGGTGTTCCAGCAGCTTTCGGGACTCGGGCCCATGATCCAGCTGAAACGCCTGCTGCATTCGCCGTTCACGCTCTACAGCAGCGTGATGGCGAAGATCGAGCGCGAGATCGACCACGCGAAGAACGGGCGGCCGGGCCGCATCGTCGCGAAACTCAACGCGCTCAACGAAGCGCACGTGGTCGAAGCGCTCTACCGGGCGTCGATGGCCGGCGTGCAGATCGACCTCATCGTCCGCGGCGCGTGCACCCTGCGTCCCGGCGTGCCGGGCGTTTCGGACAACATCTGCGTGCGCTCGATCATCGGGCGCTTTCTCGAGCACAGCCGCGTGTACTGGTTCGGCAACGACGGCGCGCCGGAGCTCTACTGCGCCAGCGCCGACTGGATGGAACGCAACCTCATGCGCCGTATCGAGGTCGGCGTGCCGATCCTCGATCCCGACCTCGCCCGCCGCGTGTTCGACGAAACGCTGGACAACTACCTGCGCGACAACACGCAGGCGTGGCTGCTGGGCACCGACGGTCGGTACACGCGGAGCCATCCCGCCCGCGGCGAGGCGCCACACAGCGCCCAGCAGGCCCTCCTGGCGGCGTACAGCGGGTGACGAGGCGCATCCTTCTGCTGTCGGTATCCGCGGGCGCGGGGCACGTGCGTGCCGCGGAGGCGCTCGAGGCCACCGTTGCCGCGCTGGCGGCCGAAGGCCACGACGTCGAGGTGCGCCACCTCGATGTGATGGACTACGTACCGTCCAGTTTCCGGCGCATCTACGCCGACTTCTACCTGCGCCTGATCACGCGGCATCCGCAGCTGTGGGGCATGCTCTATCGCATCACCGACGACACGCGTCCCGATGCCGTCACCGAACGCATGCGCCGCACGATCGAGCGACTGCACACGCGTCGCCTGCGCACGGCGATCGCCGCGTTCGCACCCGATGCGATCGTCTGCACGCATTTCCTGCCCGCCGAGATGCTCGCGCGGCAGAAGCGCAAGGGACGGATCCCCGCGCCCGTGTGGCTGCAGGTCACGGACTTCGATCTTCATCGCATGTGGATCATTCCCGGCATGGCCGGTTACTTCGCCGCCAGCCCCGAAATCGCACGGCGCATGCACGCGGTCGGTCTGCCGGCGGATCGCGTGCACACGACGGGCATTCCCGTCATGCCCGCGTTCGCTCAGACCCACGACCGCCGCGCACTGGCCGCGAGCCTGGGCATCGACCCCGACCAGCCGACCTACCTGGTCATGGGGGGCGGTGCGGGCGTCGGCGCCCTCGACGAGCTCGCGGACGCGCTGCTGGCGACCGGCGAAGGCTTTCAGCTGGTGGTGCTCGCGGGACGCAATACGGCGATGCTGGAGCGGCTGCGCACCCTCGCCGCCACGCGGCATCCGGGTCGCCTGTTCCCGCAGGGTTTCACCCGTCACGTCGAACACCTGATGGCCTGCTGCGATCTCGCGGTAACGAAGCCCGGCGGGCTCACCACCTCCGAATGCCTCGCGATGGGCCTGCCGATGATCGTCAACGCACCCATTCCAGGGCAGGAAGAACGCAACGCCGACTACCTGCTCGAGCAGGGCGCGGCATGGAAGGCCATCGACGCGGTCGCCCTGGCATGGCGCATCGGCGCCCTGCGCGCCGAGCCCGATCGCCTCGCGGCGATGGCGGAGCGCGCCCGCGCGATCGGACGCCCCCACGCCGCGCGCGACGTGATCGCCACCGTGCTCGCGCACCTGGACACGGCATGAGCCATTCGCCGCGTCGTCGCGTCGCTTCCGTGGTGTCGACCTTCCTGTTCACGCTCCTGCTGGCCTTCCTCTTCGCCCACGTGGAAGTGGAGATCGAAGGCCCGCACGGCTGGGCGACCAGCCTGCCCACGTGGCGGATCGAAAATCACTGGCTGCTCGACCTGCTCTGGGGCGGTCGCGCCATGACGGGTTACCACGCATGGGTGTTTCCCTTCATCGCGCTGTTCTTCCATTTCCCGATGGTGTTCCGCGGCTTCTGGAGCTGGCGGGCGCAGGTGCGCGCGATCGCCTGCGTGATGCTGTTCTGGGTCGCCGAGGACGGCCTCTGGTTCGTGCTGAACCCCGCGTTCGGGCTCGCGCGCTTCGATCCGGTCGACGTGCCGTGGCACCGCCACTGGTGGGGCCCGGCGCCGGCCGACTACTGGGTGTTCGGCTTCCTCTGCCTCGTACTCTTCGTTCTCTCGGCGCTGCCCAAGGCGCGCCGTCCTGCTCACGAACCTCCGGTTGCACGCAAGCCCCGGGCGCATGCAAGAATTCCCCGATAGCCCGCTGCGGACATTTCCCCTTGGCACCGACAGCTAAATCGCAGATCAACGAAGGCGAGCTCCTGGCCGCCGTCGACCTCGGCTCCAACAGCTTCCACATGGTGGTGGCGCGCTACGAGCACGGCGAACCCCGCGTCATCGACCGCCTTCGCGACTCCGTGCGCATGGCTGTGGGCCTGCGCCCCGACGGCACGCTCGACGCGAGCCATCGCGCGGCCGCGCTGGCCAGTCTCGCGCGCTTCGGCCAGCGCATCGCCGGCATTCCGGCGCTGCACGTGCGCGCCGTGGCGACGAATACCGTGCGCCGCCTCGCCTCGCCGCACGCGTTCCTCTCCGCGGCGGAAGCCGCGCTCGGGCATCCCGTCGAAATCGTCTCGGGCCGCGAGGAAGGTCGACTGATCTTTCTCGGCGCCGCGCACGACCTGCCCGCCGCGCGCGACCACCGCCTCGTGATCGACATCGGCGGCGGCAGCACCGAATTCATCATCGGGCGGGGCACCGCGCCAGTGCTGACGGAGAGCGTGCAGGTCGGCTGCATCGCGTCGACGATGCGCTTCTTTCCGGGCGGCAAGATCACACGAAAGCGCTGGCAGCGGGCGCGCCGCGAGATCGGCGTGCTGCTCCAGCAATTTTCCGAGGACTACCGTGAAGCGGGCTGGGGCGACGCCTACGGCTCCTCCGGCACGGCAAAGGCCATCGGGTCGGTCGTGCGCGCGATGAAACTCTCCGAAGACGGCATCACACCGGAATCGCTCGCCGCGATCCGCGAAGCGCTGATCGAACAGGGCTCGTCCAGCACGCTGAAGCTGCCGGGCCTCGCCGACGATCGTGCCGAAGTCTTCGCCGGCGGCGTCGCTATCTTCGAGGCCGCCTTCGACGCGCTGGGCATCGACCGCCTGCGCGTGTCCGAAAGCTCCATGCGCGAAGGCCTGCTCTGGGACCTGATCGGCCGATCCGCCGGTACCGACCCGCGCATGGCCAGCATCGATTCGCTCGCGGCGCGTTACGGCGTCGATCGCGCACAGGCACGCCGTGTCGAAACCACGGCGCTCGCGCTCTTCGATCAGCTGGCCAAGGTCTGGAAGCTCGACGACGACGCGCGCGAGTGGCTCTCGTGGTCAGCCCGCGTGCATGAACTCGGGCTCGCCATCGCCCACAGCCAGCACCAGCGGCACGGCGCCTACATCCTCAAACATGCCGACATGGCCGGTTTCTCGCGTCAGGAGCAACAACTTCTCGCCGCGATCGTTGAATCGCACCGTCGCAAGCCCGAGAAATCGGTCATTACCGCGCTCCCGGTCCGTTATCGCGTGCTGGCGCGGCACATCACGGCGATCCTGCGTCTGGCCGTCCTGTTCCGCCGCGCGCGCCGCGCCGAGGCCCTGCCCCGCATCCGCGTCGTGGCGACGCGCCAGCGCCTGCGCATCTCGCTGCCAGCGGACTGGCTCGACCAGCATCCATTGACCGAAGCCGATCTCGAGCAGGAGCGCGAGCCGCTGGCGGAACTGGGGCTGGAGCTCGAGATCGTTACGGAATGACCGCGATCGGGCCCGCAAAGGGGGGTATCATGCCGAGAATGTTCCACCGTCACGACCGGTTACCCATGCTCAGAGCCCTACTCGCCAGCGCCCTTCTCGCCCTGCCTGCCGCCGCGATCGCGCAGCAGACGACCAAGCCGGCCGCGCCGGTGCCGGGTGCCGTGGAACACCCTCGCGTGCTCGTGCATACGACGCAGGGCGATTTCACGCTCGAACTGTTCCCCGAGAAGGCACCGAAGAGCGTCGCCAATTTTCTGCAGTACGTGCGCGACGGTTTCTACGACGGCACGGTGTTCCATCGCGTCGTCGACGGCTACATGATCCAGGGCGGTCTCTACAGTCGCGACCTCACCCAGCGCCGCACGCGCGCCGCCATTCCGAGCGAAGCCGACAACGGCCTCTCGAACCTGCGTGGGACCGTCGCCGTCGCACGTGGCACCGACGCGAACTCGGGTACCGCGCAGTTCTTCGTCAACCTCGTCGACAACCGCCGGCTCGACTACGTCAGCAACCAGAGCGGCATGACCTGGGGCTTCACCGTGTTCGGCAAGGTGGTGTCCGGCATGGACACGGTCGACAAGATCGCGAAGCTGCCCACGCGGCCGCAGGGGCCGTTCGTCGGCGACGTGCCGAACCCGCTCGTGGTCATCGACGCCGCCAGCGTGATCGGCGAAGAAAAAGCCGCGCCCGCGGCCAGCGCGACCTCCGCCGCGCCGCCGAAACCCGCGACCAACGCCCCGGCGAAACCGACGCCGAAGAAAGTCGAAAAGAAATCCGCCACCCCGTCGACGCCCGCATGACCACGCTGTTCATCGCGGACCTGCATCTCGACGACGCCCGGCCCGACATCACCGCCCTCTTCGAACGCTTTCTCGCCTCCGACGAAGCGCGGTCCGCGAGCGCGTTCTATATCCTCGGCGACCTGGTCGAGGCATGGATCGGCGACGACGACGACGCCGAGCTACCCCGCCGCATCGCCCAGGCCACGCGCGGACTGCGCGAAGCCGGTGTACCGGTGTATTTCATGGTCGGCAATCGCGACTTCCTGCTGGGCAACGATTTCGCCGACCGCGCGGGCATGACGCTGCTCGACGACGGCACCGTGCACACCATCGAGGGTGTACCCACGCTGCTGATGCACGGCGACGTGCTCTGCACGGACGACGCCGAGTACCAGGCGGTCCGCGCGCAGGTGCGTACCGATGCATGGAAGCAGCAGATCCTGTCGATGCCGCTCGAGGCACGCCGTGCGTTCGCCGCGAAAGCCCGCAGCGACAGCAAATCGCGCACGGGACGCATCGACGAAACGATCATGGACGTCAACCAGGGCGCAGTGGAAGCCGCGATGCGCGGTGCGGGCGTCACGCGCCTCGTCCACGGCCACACGCATCGTCCCGCCGTGCACGACTTCGCGCTCGACGGCGCGCCGGCCCAGCGCATCGTGCTGGGCGACTGGTACGACCATGGCTCGGTGCTGCGCATCGATGGCGAGTCGACCGGGCTGCGTGGGCTGACGCTGAGCTAGTCAGATGGGAGCCAGCCCACCACGGCCCACATCGAAGCGACGTGCGAATCAGCCCAGCGTCTGCAGCCAGGCGAGTTCCGTTTCGGAGAAGCCTGCATCCCGCCGCGCATCCAGATTGAATGGCCCGCGCAGCGAACCGTTCATGTAATCGGCCAGCAGCTGCGCGAACGTCGCCTCGGGCTCGATGCCGTCGCGTGCGCAGCACCAGTGGAACCAGCGGGTGCCCGCGGCCACGTGCGCGACTTCCTCGCGCAGGATCACCTCGAGGATCGCCACGGTGCGATCGTCGCCCTGGCGACGCAGTCGCTCCATCATCCCGGGCGTCACATCGAGCCCACGCGCTTCGAGCACGCGCGGCACGAGGGCCATGCGCGCCGTGTCGCTATGCGCCGTCTTTTCGGCCATCTCCCACAGCCCGTTGTGCGCGTCGAAGTCGCCGTAGGCGTGACCAAGTTCGGCCAGCCGTGCGGAAAGCATGCTGAAGTGCCGCGCCTCGTCGTTCGCGCACGACGCCCAGTCGACGTAGTACGCGTCGGGCTTGCCGCGGAAACGATAGATCGCATCCCAGGCGAGATCGATCGCATTGAACTCGATGTGGGCGATGGCGTGGACGAGGGCGGCGCGCCCCACATCCGTGCCCAGACCGCGTTGCGCGAGTTCACGCGCCGGTACGAGGCGCGGTAGCGCCGGGCGGCCCGGCGGACCAATGGGAACGGGTGCCGGCGAGGCGGCGTCCGCCGCGAGCGTGCCCGCTTGCAACGCAGCCCATGTCTCGAAGCTGAGACGCACCTTATCGGCCGGATCGGTCGCTTCGAGGCAGCGGCGGGCGGCGACGTGGAGATCGTTCATGGCGTTAAAGACCACGTGTGGGAAGCGCGCTGGCGCGCGAACGGGCGTTGCGGCAAGCACCATTCGCGCCAGCGCGCTCCTACGAGCGTCGTCAGGCGCTGCGGCGCTCGTTCTTCGCGGCGTCGGAGCGCAGGGCTTCCTGCTGCTCCAGGAAGCCCGCCGAAACGCCCGTCACGTATTCGCCCGAGAAGCACGAGGTATCGAACTGCTTGAGATCTTCGTTACCGTCGGTGACCGCCCAGACCAGATCGTCGAGATCCTGATAGATCAGCCAGTCGGCGCCCAGTGCCTTCTCGACCTCGTCGACCGTGCGGCCCGCGGCGATCAGCTCCGACGCGGCCGGCATGTCGATGCCGTAGATGTTCGGATAGCGCACGGGCGGCGCGGCGGACGCGAAGTAGACGTTCTTCGCCCCGGCGTCGCGCGCCATCTGGATGATCTGCTTCGAGGTGGTGCCGCGGACGATGGAATCGTCCACCAGCAGCACATTCTTCTTGCGGAATTCGAGGTCGATCGCGTTGAGCTTGCGGCGCACCGATTTCACGCGCTCGCCCTGTCCCGGCATGATGAACGTACGGCCGATGTAGCGGTTCTTCACCAGTCCCTCGCGCATCGGTACGCCCAGCGCCTGCGCCAGCGAGCTGGCCGCCGTACGCGACGTATCGGGAATGGGGATCACCGCGTCGATGCCGTGGTCCGGACCACGCTCGCGCAGGATCTTCTCGGCGAGCTTCTCGCCCATGCGCAGGCGCGCCTTGTAGACCGAGACGTCTTCGATCATCGAATCGGGCCGTGCGAGGTACACGTACTCGAAGATGCACGGTGCGTGCACCGCGCCCTCGGCGCAGCGCTGCGCGTGCAGCTGACCGCCCTCGGTGATGATCACGGCCTCGCCCGGCGCGATGTCGCGCACGCGGCGGAAACCGAGGACGTCGAGCGCCACGGACTCGGAAGCGACCGCGTACTCGCGGCCCTGGGCGGTCTCACGTTCGCCCAGCACCAGCGGACGGATGCCGTTGGGATCGCGGAACGCGATCAGGCCATAGCCCAGCACCAGCGCGATGCAGGCATAACCGCCACGCGCGCGCGAATGGACGCGGGAGATCGCCTTGAAGACGTGCTCAGGCGTCAGGTCGGCGCGGTCGTCGACCTGCAGTTCGTGCGCGAGCACGTTCAGCAGCACTTCGGAGTCGGAGTCGGTGTCGATGTGGCGACGGTCGTCCTCGAACATCTCCTTGCGCAGGGCCTCGGTGTTGACGAGATTGCCGTTGTGCGCGAACGCGATGCCGTAGGGGGAGTTGACGTAGAACGGCTGGGCTTCGTCCGTGCCTTCCGACCCCGCGGTCGGATAGCGGCAATGCCCGATGCCGATGCGGCCGCGCAGCTTGCTCACGCCTGCCGAATTGAAGACGTCGCGAACCAGGCCGTTGCCCTTGTGCAGGCGCAGGCGGGCGCCATCCACGGTGGCGATGCCGGCGGCATCCTGCCCGCGATGTTGCAGGACGGTCAGGCCGTCATACAGGGCCGATGCCACTTCCGTGGTACCGACGATGCCGATGATTCCGCACATGGGTCTTGCCTTCTACTTGGGAGCCGCCGTGGACGTGGCGGCAGGGTGAGCGTTCGGATCCTGCACGGGCCGCGAGGGTGTCGCGAGGTCGCGCAGCTTCATCAATTCTTCCCGGCTCGGCAACTGCACGTCGGGCACTTTCATGTTCTTCAACGCTTCCGGCGGATGCATGTAGTCGCGCACGTTCGCCGGGATCTGCTGGCCCAGCCAGGCCGCCGGCGCCGCGAACTGCGGCAGCATCGTCGACTCGCGCCAGAGCGGCTGAGCCGGCAACGGCGTGAAACCCAGCATGAACACCACGGCGCTGACGATCAGTACACCGCGCGCCAGCCCGAACATCATGCCGAAGAGGCGATCCACGCCACCCAGCCCGGTGCCGGACACCAACCGGCCGATCAGGAACCGCACCATCGCACCCACCAACAGCACCACGACGAAACAGGTGCCATAACCGATGGCCATGCGCGCCGTGGGCAACGACACGCTGCCTTCGAGGTAGCTCGCCACCGTCGGGCCGAAGAGCCACGCCAGCCAGAACGCGGCGACCCAGATCACAAGCGAGAGCACCTCGGAAATGAGGCCTCGCACGAGGCCGATCAAGACCGAGAGGAACAGCACGGCGAGAATGACGTAATCGGCCCAGTTCACATGCTCTCCCTGGCTTGCGATGGCTTGGGTCGCGCCTTACGGCGCGGTCACGACGACGCCATCGAGGCCGACCTTGGCCTTGATCGTGTCCTTGAGACGTACCGCGTCGTCGCGCTGCGTCTGCGGCCCGGCGCGTACGCGCCAGAGCTTCGCGCCGCTGCTGGACGACATGCTGTCCACATAGCCGGGAAGGCCCGCGCCGCGAAGGCGATCGCGCAGGCGCGTCGCCTCGGCTTCGCTGGACACGGCGGCGACCTGCACGGCGAACCCGCCGGCGCGCGGCGCGGCGGCCGGCACGGCGGGCGCGGCCGCGGCGGGCGCCGTTGCCGTCGGACGGGCCGGCATCGGCACGTCGGCCGTCTGGGCCTCCGCCTTCGACGAAAGGGTGGCGGGCGCGCCGGGCACGGCGGCGGCGATCTTCAGACGCGCCGCCTCCGCGGCCGCACGCGTCTCGAACGGGCCCGCGCTGACGCGGGTCAGAGACTTGCCCGCTTGCGAGGTGGCGGCCGTGCTGACGGGGTAGCCCAGGGCCTTCACCTTCTGCACCAGAGCATCGGCCTTGGAGCGATCGGCATAGGCGCTCAGGTTCACGCTGAAGCTGCCGCGAGCCGCCGTGCCCGGGGGCAACGACGGCGTTTCCGGCGCAACGGCGGCCGGCTTGGGCGGCTTCGGCGCGGGCGTCGGCGCAGCGGCCGCCGGCCTGGTCGCGGCGGGCGCGTTCGCGAAATCTTCCGGCAGCGCGTCGGCGGGCTTGCGCGAGGCGATGTCGACGGAGGCCAGCTTGCTGCCGCCGCCCGGGGTCACCGTGGGCGCCGGCGCGGTGGCGGGCGCGACGGGTGTCGCGGCGGCCGGCGTGCCGGGCGCAGCCTGTGCGTCGGGCTGACGGGGCGGCGTGCCCGGCGGGGCCACATCGAGCGTACGCGTCTGCAGGTCGCGATCCGGCGCCGGCGGAATGGCGAGGCTGACGGTCTGGTCGGTGTCGGTCTTCGGCGGCGTGCTCGAGAACATCATCGGCACGAACAGGACGATGAGCGCGATCAGGACAGCGGCACCCAGCAGGCGTGTTTTCAAGGAAGGCTCCATAGGTCCGACGCAATACGGATCACCGCGATTATACCCGGCAACGGGGTCCGCCCGGCGGCCTCCGGCGCGTCAGCGTTCACATCGCCGTCGACAGGGCGGCACCCGCGACGAAGAACGAGCCGAAGAGAAGCACGGTGTCGTCGTCGCCCGCCTCGGTACGCGCCGCCGCCCAGGCCTCGGCCACGCTGCCGTACGTTGCGGACGCCGCGTCGGGCAGGACGCTCGCAAGCGTCTCGGCCAGCGCCCGTCCCGATAGCCCCCGCGGTGTGTCGCCATCGAGCCCCGCGAGGAACCAGCGGTCGATCCGGCGCCCCATCGCGGCGATGACGCCGGCCACGTCCTTGTCCGCCAGCGCCCCATAGACCGCGAAGACCCGGCCATCAACGGGCTCGGCGTCGAGCCACGCGGCCAGCGCGCGGGCGGCCTGCGGGTTGTGTCCTACATCGACGAGCGTCCGCGGACGTATCCCGATGCGCTGCAGGCGCCCGGCGACGCGCACCTGCGTCAGGGCGGCAGCCCATGCGGCGTGCGGTATCGAGACCCGCGCGCCAAGCGCATGGATCGCGGCGATCGCGGTGGCGGCGTTGGCCAGTTGCACCGGTGCATCGAGCGCCGGCGGTGGCAGGCCGAACGCCGTACCGTCGCGGTGCACCCAGCGCCAGCCGGGTTCGGCACCCGTCCGCGGCTCGGCCGCGAAATCCTTCCCTGCCCGGACGACGGTCGCCCCGATCGAACTCAGGGCCTCCAGCAACCCCACCGGCGGCTCGGGCTCGCCCACCACGACGGGGCGCCCCGGCCGCGCGATACCCGCCTTCTCGCGGCCGATCGCGTCCCGGTCGCTGCCCAGCCAGTCCTGGTGATCGAGGTCCACGGTCGTCACCACGGCGACATCCGCGTCCACGATGTTCACGGCATCGAGCCGGCCGCCAAGTCCGACCTCCAGGATCGCGATGTCGACCGACGCCCGCGCCATGAGGTCGATCGCCGCCAACGTGCCGAATTCGAAATAGGTCTGCGGCGTCGCCCCGCGCGCGGCCTCGATACGTTCGAACGACGCGATCAGGTCGGCGTCCGACGCGTCGTCGCCATCGATGCGGATGCGCTCGTTGTAACGCAGCAGATGCGGCGACGTGTAGCAGCCCGTGCGATAGCCGGCGGCGCGGAACATGCCCTCCAGAAGAGCGACGGTCGATCCCTTGCCATTCGTCCCGCCCACCGTGACGACGATCGGCGCGGGCCGAGGCGACCCCATCGCCTCCCAGACGCTCCGCACCCGATCGAGCCCGAGGGCGATGTCGCGCGGATGCGTGCGCTCCTGATACGAAAGCCACTCGGAAAGCGTACGGGTCATGCGGAAACCTCGGCGCGATCGAGTTCGCGCATCCAGACATCGAGAACGTGCGGCGTCGCGGCGGAATGGCCCGACTCCCTCCACGAAAGCGTGCATGCCATGCCATCGACCGGCGCGTACCGGCGTTTGCGCCAGAACGCGTCGTTGCCGCGGTAGTCCCTCGGCGCACGAGTATCGCTCTCGTCGCGACGCACGGAGCAGAACGCGGTCCAGCGAAACGCGCCCGTTACCCGGGCATGCGCCTCGCGCGCATCGAAGAATGCGTGACCGATACCCCGTCCGCGCCACGCCGGAAGCAACACCGACTCGCCGAAATAGAAAACGTCGTCCAGCGCGAATCCGTGTTCGAGAAACGACCGATGAAACGTATTGTCGTCGTCGACGAGCGGAATGCCGGTCGACGCACCCACGGCCATGCCGTCGTCGTCGCGCGCCACGACGCACACGCTGCGCGGCGATGCGGCGTAGGCGGCAAGGTACTCGCGCTCGTAATCGCGATCGCCCTCGTAGAGGTAGGGCCACTCGCGAAATACCGCGATGCGCAGGCTCGCAAGCTCGTCCACGACGCGCAGGATGTCCCGCCCGGTATGGGCTCGCACATCGATGCCGGAGATGGGGCGCATGGATCGGGCCGCGAGGGAAAAGCGGAAGCTTAAACGCTTCGGCGCTTTTTGGCTCGGCTTCGCCATCGCGCTTGCTCGCTGGCGTCGGGGCGCGGGAGCCGGGTCGAGGAGCCGAACGTCCCCTCACCGTCATCCCGGCGAACGCCGGGATCCACCGCGATGCGGTCGGCTCGGGCGACGGCGCGACATCGGCGCTTTGCCGACGCGCCGCAACGCACATCGATGCGGCGCCCACGCTCCGGCCCAGAACCGGGGCGGTGGGCACCGGCGTACGCCGGTGCGACGGGTCGCGGGGGACGGAACGCCAGGTTCCCCTCACCGTCATCCCGGTGAAAACCGGAATGCGCCGAATGCCGTCGGCACGAACGCGACTTGATGCAGCGGGTCGAGGAGTCGAACGCCCCCTCACCGTCATCCCGGCGAACGCCGGGATCCACCGCGATGCGGTCGGCTCGGGCGACGGCGCGACATCGGCGCTTTGCCGACGCGCCGCAACGCACATCGATGCGGCGCCCCCGCTCCGGCCCAGAACCGGGGCGGTGGGCACCGGCGTACGCCGGTGTGACGGGTCGCGTTTGCTCCACGCCTCCGCCACGGCCAAAGGCAGCGTCCCACGCAACGGCGCAGCCGAGCCCTCGTCCCGAAACGAAAAAGCCCGGCCGAAGCCGGGCTCTTCATCAGGCGTACCGACCGATCAATACCCGTCGTCACGCACGTAGCGCGTGCCGTACCCATCGTCCACGTATGTCGTGGTCGTGGTCACGCGGCGGGTCACCACCGGGGCATCGTCGTAGACGACCGTGGCCGGGCGGCTGTAGTACACCGGGCGATCGTAGACGACCGTGCGCGGCGCCGTGGCGTTCGCGACGAGCCCGACGACCGCGCCCGCGACGATCGCGCCGGCGATCCAGCGGCCCGCGTTGTCGTAGTGACCGCCGCGGTAGTAACCGCCGCGGTAACCACCGCCGTAATAGCCGTGGTAACCGCCGTGGTAACCGCCGTGGTAGCCGTAGCCGCCGCCGTAATAGCCATGGCCACGCGCGAATGCACCCGGAGCGAAGGCCATGAGGCCTGCAGCGGCGAGAGCGAGAGCCCGCTTGACGAACTTACCTTTCATGACAGTTACCTCCGGGTGTTGAGCGCAGATTCGCGCTCCGCCACTGAATCCGGACTGAAGTTTTCTCGACCCAACCTTCACGTTTTCCATGGATTCACGAACGGCCGGCGAAGCAGCCAGCATCCGTGGATATCGTGACGGCGGGCGAAGTCGAACGGGATGCTCGGCGCGCTCCAGTCTTCGATCGTGAAATGGGGTTCGAGGGCGGCCCGATCAAGCTGGAAGCGGCGGAAGTTGTTGGAGAAAACGATCACGCCGTCGGGCAGTAGCCGCTCGGCGCAAAGCATCAGAAGCTTGACGTGGTCGCGCTGGACATCGAAGTCGTCGGCCTTCTTCGAGTTCGAGAAAGTCGGCGGATCGACGTAGATCAGCCCGTATTGCATCGATCGCTTTTCCAGGAACGTCAGCGAGTCTTCCTGCACCAGACGGTGACGATTGCCCGTGAAGCCGTTCAACGCCAGGTTCCGCGACGCCCAGTCGAGATAGGTACCCGAGAGGTCGACGGTGGTCGTGTCGCGCGCGTCGCCTGCCGCCGCGTAGACGCTGGCGGTGCCGGTGTAGGCGAACAGGTTCAGGAAGTGCTTGCCCGCCGCCAGCTCGCGGATCTTCGCGCGGACCAGCCGGTGGTCGAGGAACAAACCGGTATCGAGGTAATCCGTGGGATTGATGAGGAAGGACAGGCCACCCTCCTTCACCTCGATGAACTCGCCTTTCTGGTCGAACTGTCCGTACTTGGAGCCACCCTTGCCGCGTTCGCGCGTTTTCACCGCGATGCGGTCGCGCGGCACGTCGAGCACCTCGCCCGCGACGCGGACGATCTCTCGCATGCGCAGGCGGGCGACGTCCACGGGAACGTCCTGCGGTGCCTTGTATTCCTGGATGTGCAGCCAGTTCTCGTAGACGTCGATGGCGGCCGCGTATTCGGGAAGATCCTGATCGTAGGCGCGCCAGCAGCTGATGCCTTCGCGGGCCAGCCGCTTGCGCAGGTGGCGGACGTTCTTCTCGAGGCGGTTCTTCAGCATCTGCGCGCCCTCGGAGAGCGGCTTCGCTTCCCGCGGCGCCTCGTCGCGCGCACGCAGGGCGAACGTCAGCAGAGGCGTCTCGAGCGCACCGTTGTACAAGGCGTAACGCTTGTCGGGGCTGAGGCGCAGCGCGCGGCCCAGTTCTTCGTCGCCGGCGAGCACGGCGGCGCGCCAACCGGCGAAGCGGTCCTTCAGCGCCTGGCCCAGGTCGCGATACAGCACGGGCAACTGGGCGCGGTCGCCCAGGCGTTCGCCGTACGGCGGATTCGTGATGACGAGGCCGAGCGGCGTTTCCGGCGGCGGCGACACGTGCACGGCATCGCGTTTGTCGAGGTGCACGAAGCCGGCGACGCCCGCGCTCTGTGCGTTGCGTTTGGCCGTCTGCACCATGTGCGGATCGGAGTCGCTGCCGAAGAACACGGGACGCAGCGCGCGCAGACCTTCGTCGGCACGCGCCTTCGCTTCGTCGTAGATCGTGCGCCACAGCGCGTAGTCGTGCTTCAGCCAGCCGAGGAACCCGTAGTAATCGCGACGCAGGCCCGGCGCCACGTCGGCGGCCATCAGCGCGCCTTCGATGAGCAGGGTGCCGGAGCCGCACATCGGATCGACCAGTGCGCCGCCTTCGGTATAGATGCGCGGCCATTGCGAGCGGACGAGCATCGCGGCGGCGAGATTTTCCTTCAGGGGTGCTTCGCCCTGTTGTTCGCGCCAGCCGCGGCGATGCAGCGGCGAGCCCGAAAGGTCGATGGACAGGGTGGCGCGGTCGCGGCGAAGTCGTACGTTGACGCGAAGATCGGGCTCTTCCGGATCGATGTCCGGACGCGCGCCGCTGGCGGCGCGAAACTGGTCGACGATGGCGTCCTTCGTCTTCAGCGCGATGAACTGGCTGTGGGTAAGCTTGCTCATCGCGGTGTTGGCGTCGACCGCCAGCGTGCCGTGCGGCGCGAGGTGCTCCGCCCATTCGATGTCCTGGACGCCCGCGTAGAGCGCGTCCGGATCGGCGGCGTCGAACTCGGCCAGCGGCAGCAGCACGCGGCTCGCCATGCGCGACCACAGGCACGCGCGATACGCCGTCTCGATGGACCCGGCGAACGACACGCCGGCGAGCGCCTCGCGCACGTCGGTGGCACCGAGCGCGACCAGCTCGTCCTTCAGCAGGTACTCGAGCCCCTTCGGGCAGGTGGCGAAGAACGCGGTCATGCCAGACCTCCGAGGAAACGGGTGAACTCGGCTTCGATGTCCGGCAGCGCGGCACTCAGGCGATGGTCGTCCTGCACGAGCAGTGCGGGCATGGCGTGAGTGCGCGCGAACGACACCGCCTCGTCGAGCGGGCAGACATCGTCCGCGTACCCATGCACCAGGAACGAGGGCACGCCGGCGCGCAGGGCGAACGGGCGCGGGTACCCCGGAATGCGGGTCGGCAACGCCAGGAGAAACACGCCGGCGACGGCGACGTCGAGCGACGCCAGCCCCGAGACGAACGCGCCCATGCTGGAACCGACGAGCACGGGCGGACGTGGCGATGCCGCGATGGCGGCGGCGAGCGTGGCGAGGCGGGGATCGATGCTGCCGGCATGGCCGCGGGCGTCGGCCTCGCGGTAGTCCGGGCGCTCCGTCGACCAGCCGAGGGCCTCGGCCACGGCGGCGAGCGCGCTGACCTTGGTCGCGTCGGGGCCGGAATCCGAGCCATGGGAAAGAATGATGTGGCCGCGCATGGCGGTCTCCGTACGCGGAATGACCGCCTATGTTATCAAAGCGGCATGATCGACATCCTGCACGCTCCCCTGCCCTACGAGGGCCTGCTCCCGACCCGCGACGCCGACGGCATCGACCTCGTCGTCATCCACTGCACCGAGCTGCCGGACCTGGCCATGGCCCGCGAGTACGGCGAGCGGGTGCTGTACGAATCCGGGGGCGGCGCCAGCGGCCACTACTACATCGACCGGGACGGTTCCGTCCTGTGCTACGTGGACCCGCTCCGGGTCGCCAACCACACGCGTGGCTACAACCCGCGCTCGATCGGCATCGAGCTGGTCAACACCGGCCGCTACCCCGACTGGTTCCATTCGGCGCGGCAGGTCATGACGGAGCCCTACCCCCCGCGCCAGATCGACGCCCTGCGCGCCCTGCTGGATCACCTGACCGGGCGCTTTCCGTCCCTGCGCCATATCGCGGGCCACGAAGACCTCGATACGGCGATGGTGCCCGCCAGCGACGACCCGGAGAACGAAGTGCCGCGCAAGCGCGACCCCGGTCCGCAGTTTCCCTGGGCGCGCGCCTACGACGCCGGCCGGCTGGGCAGGCTCGCGGGCTAGCCCCGCTATACTCCTCGCCCATCGCGGTACCGCCTCGCATCAGGGATCTCCATGTCGGACCATCACGTCGGCGAACTCGTCGAACTGCTCGAGCTCGAACGCCTCGAAGACAACCTCTTCCGCGGCCAGAGTCGCGACATCGGCACGCGCTTCGTCTTCGGCGGTCAGGTGCTGGGCCAAGCGCTCTCGGCGGCGCAGCGCACGGTGGATGCCCGCCGCGAAGCGCACTCGCTGCATGCCTATTTCCTCCGCGCGGGCGACATCGACGCGCCCATCGTCTACAGCGTGGAGCGCACGCGCGACGGCGGGTCGTTCTCGTCCCGCCGCGTGGTCGCGATCCAGCACGGCCAGCCGATCCTCAACGGATCGATCTCGTTCCAGGAACCCGAGCCGGGCTACTCGCACCAGCTCTCGATGCCGGAAGTGCCGGCACCCGAGGACATCGACCCGATGCCGGCCATGTCGGCGGAACAACTCAGTCGCCTGCCCGAGAAGACCCAGCGCTGGCTGGGCATCGACGGCCCGTTCGAATTCCGCCACGTCTGGCCGCGCGACGAACTGCGCCCGGCGAAGCGGCCGCCGTACCAGCACATCTGGTTCCGTCTGACCGCGCCGATCGAGGACACGCTGGCGCTGCATCAGGCGCTGCTCGCCTACGCGTCCGACTTCCACCTGATCGGCACCGCCACGCTCCCGCACGGCATTTCTTACCTCACCCGCAACATGCAGATGGCCAGCCTCGACCACGCGCTGTGGTTCCATCGTCCGTTCCGCATCGACGAATGGCTGCTGTATTCGTTCGACAGCCCGACGTCGCAGGGTTCCCGCGGCCTCGCGCGCGGCATGATCTACACGCGCGACGGCGTCCTCGTGGCATCGACGGCGCAGGAAGGCCTGATCCGCGTCCGCCCGGACTGAACGCCGTGGGCATCGAGCTCCGGCACCTGCGCTATTTCATCGCCGTGGCCGACGAGCTCCATTTCGGTCGCGCGGCCGAGCGCCTCGGCATGTCGCAGCCCCCGCTCAGCCAGCAGATCCGCGATCTCGAGGAGCATCTCGGCGTGCGTCTGTTGCGCCGGACCAATCGCCGGGTGGAACTGACGGATGCGGGCCGCGCGTACCTCGATGCCGCGCGCGACATTCTCGGCCGCGTGGACGACGCCGGCGACATGGCCCGTCGCGCGGAGCGCGGCGAAATCGGCGAGCTGCGCATCGCCTTCACGCGCAGCATGCCGCTGATCGAACGCTTCCCGCGCACGATACGCGCGTTCCGCGACGCGCATCCGGCCGTCCGCCTCGCGCTGATCGAGCGCACCACGCTGCAGCAGTTCGAATGCCTTCTCGACGGGCGCCAGGACATCGGCCTCATACGCGGGCTCGCCGCGCCGGCGCCGCTGGTCGCGTGGAAGCTGCTGGACGATCCTCTCGTCGCCGTGTTGCGCGCCGATCACCCGCTGGCGCGACGCAGGCGCGCCTCGCTGCGGATGGAGGAACTCGCAGACGAAGGCTTCCTCGTCTTCACCCGCGCCTCCGGCACCGGCATCTACGACCAGCTGCTGACGATGTGCCGGCACGCCGGCTTCATGCCGCGCATCACGCAGGAGGCCGGCGAATCCTCGACGATGATCGGCCTCGTCGCCGCCGGCATGGGCGTCGCCGTGCTCCCGCGATCGATGCGCCACGTGCACATGGAAGGCGTGGCGTACGTGCCCATCGCCTCTCCCGATGCCGCGAGCGCGCTCTACCTCGCCCATCGCCGCGACGACACGTCGCCGCTGGTGAAGGCCTTCACGCAGCTGATGCGAAAGGCGTGACGGCCCGCAGTTTCAACGCGATCGCCAACCCCGCGAGCACGAGCACGGCGACGTAGCCGACGACACCGTTCCAGCCACCCCAGGTCCAGGCGATGCCACCGAGCGACCCGGCGATGCTCGATCCCATGTAGTACGAGAACAGATAGAAGGACGACGCGTGCGCGCGGGCGAAGGGGGCACGCTTGCCCACCCAGCTGCTGGCGATCGAATGCCCGCCGAAGAAGCCGAACGTCAGCATCGCGATGCCTGCCACGATCGCGACGAGCGACGCGCTCGCCGTCAGTGCGACGCCGGCGAGCATCAATGCCAGCGTTGCCCAGAGCACGCGACGTCGACCGAGCCTGTCGGCGATCGATCCGATCCACGCCGAACCGATCACGCCCACGACGTAGACAGTGAAGATCGCCCCGACGTGCGATTGCGACAGCGAGAACGGCGCGGCGAGAAGACGGAACGCGACGTAGTTGTAGATGGTGACGAAGGCACCCATCAGCAGGAAACCTTCGGCGAACAGCCACGGCAGGCCCTTGTCGCGAAACAGCATCGCGAACGAGGCGAGAAACGCGCGCGGATCGACGCGGCGCCGTTCGAAGTGACGCGATGGCGGCAGGCCTCGGGCGACCAGTGCGGCGGACACGAGTCCGAGCACGCCGATGATGCCGACGGCCACACGCCACGACGCGTGGTCGGCGACAAAGCCGGAAATGAGGCGACCACCCATGCCGCCGATCGCATTGCCGCCGATGTACAGGCCCATCGCAAACCCGATCGATTCGCCGTGCACTTCCTCGCTCAGGTACGTCATCGCGACGGCGGGCAACCCCGCGAGCGTGATGCCCAGCAGGGCGCGGAGCACGAGAAGCGTCGTCCAGTTCGGCGCGACGGCGGTCAGGAGCACGAGCAATGCCGAACCCAGCAGCGACACGAGCATCACCGGCTTGCGCCCGAGCGCGTCGGAGATCGCGCCGGCGAACAGCATGCCCACCGCGAGCACGCCAGTGGTCAGCGACAGGGCGAGGCTGCTCGCCGCCGCGTCGACGCCGAAGCCGCGCGAAAACGCCGGCAGGAGCGGCTGCACGCAGTAGAGCAACCCGAAGGTCGCGAAGCCGGACGAAAAAAGGGCCAGATTGGTACGCCGGAAGGCAGGCGTGCCATGCCGGATGCGCCGGTCGACGACGGCCGGGCCGAGTGACGAGCCGTCCACGTCGGATCTCCACGAAAGAAACAGGTGGAGAAGTTAATCCCTGAATTGAGTCGGATCGATACCGTGAAACGTCCGCTTCGATACGCGAGGGCTATCGATCAGCGAGCGGCCTCGCCCGCCGTTCCACCGTCCCATTGCACGGCGCCCGCGAGTTCGTCCGCGGTCAACGCCAGCTCACCGCCGCGCGCTTCGGTCTTCACCGCGACGACATGACCACTGCTGCGCGAGAGTTCGGTGGCCCCGGCGGTCAACAGCGCCTTTTCGCGGCCGTCGTCGGCGGCGAGCAGTTCCAGCACCACGCGGTCGCCGTCCCGGAACTGCACGCCGCTCGTCGCGCCGGATGCCGCGAGCGCTTTCGACGAGAGCGGCACCGCCTGCACCCGACCCGCCCAGCGCGGCGGCCCGACGAACGTGTAGCCCGCGGCTTCGTCGCGCCACGTGAAGCGTTTCATCGGGTGCGGCGTCGGGGCCGCCTCCTTATGGACGCCCGGCGGCGTCTGGGCATCGACGGACGTCGCGGAGAGGCTCAACAACATGACGATGGCGATGGCTTTCATGACCGGATCTCCGCGAAGGCCCGCCCAGCCTAACGCGTCGCCGTCACGATGGTGTCAAGCACCCCGGTCGCCCTCGACGGCGTCCACCGCCGGCGCCTCGCGGCTGCTGGCCCAGGCGAAAGCGCCGATGCCGACGATGATCGCGATGGCCCCGGATGCCGCGAGCGGGCCGGGTGTCGCCTCACCGAGGAACACGGCGCCGATCCCCGCGGCGAACAGCAGCTCCGCCGCCTGCATCGCCTCGACGGCCGCGAGCGCGGTCGGCTGGCGGCCCACGCGCTCGGTCGCGTGGAAGAACAGCACGGTGGCGATCACGCCGGACGACAGCGCCACGCCACCGGCGAGCCCCACCTCACGCCAGGTCGGGGGGCCGATCGTGGCCCACGTCACGGCCGCGAAGGCGAGCCAGAGCGGCCAGCTGGCCAGCGTCATGCCGAACACTCGCTGCACGGCGCCCAGACGGACACCCGTACGTTCGAGGTGCAGGAGGATCTTCCGGTTGCCAAGCGGATAGGCGAACGCGGCGACGACCACCGCGCCGACGGCCAGCCACGCCTCGGCATCGAGCGAGCCGTGCGCATTGCCCAGTTGCAGCAACATCACGCCGGCGAGAATCAGCACGCCGATCGCCAGCGATCCCGCGTGCCAGCGGGCACGCGCGTCGCGATAGATGAACGGCGCCATCAGCGGCCCCGCGAGCACGGTCATCTGGAAACTGCCGGCGACGAGCCACGACGGTCCGCTGCTCGCGGCCCAGGTCAAAGGCAGACCGAAGAGGAAGAATCCCACGGCGCTCCAGCGCAGCCACGGGACAGGATGCGCACGCAGCTCCGCGGGCAGCGCGCCGAGTCCGCCCTGGAACGGCAACACCGCCGCGAGCAACGGCAGCGTGATCAGATAGCGCAGGATCACCGCCCACTGCCAGTGCCCGCCGCCGCTGACCACGGCACGATTGAAGACGTACGTGAACGTGAAGAACAGTGCGGACAGCAGTCCGATAGCCACGGCCTTGAGGGCATTCGAGCGCATGGATGGCCTTAGCGAACGGGGCGCAAGAGTGTGCCAGCACGCACGCGCGACGTCAGCCCGCTTCGCTCAGCTCAAGGAACAGCTCCTGCAGTTCGCCTCCGATGCGGTGACCGTCGACCTGCACGGTCACGTCACCGTCGATGCCCGCCACCGGACATCCCCCGTCGAGGATACCGAGGATGTTGGCGGTGGTGTCGACCATCGTGTGGCAGATGATTTCGATCAGCACCTGCTTGTTCTCGTCGTCCAGTCCATTGAACAGCGTCAACGCGCGCACCCAGTGCGGGTCCACCGCACGATCGACGGGCGTGCTGCGGAACAGTTCGGAATACACCGCGAGGTTGTCGTGGACCACGACCTTCTGCAGGGCCTGGACGAAACGTTCGGGACTCATCGGGGCATCTCGCGGGAGGATCGCTGCATTGAAGCACCGATCCACCGTGCGAAGGAATGGCTCAGCCCAGCGGCTCCATATGCGTCAGCAACAGCCGCACGCTCTCCCTGCCCTGCCAGTCGTTGACCGCGAGCTCGTACGCCACGCGCATGCGCACCGGCGGCGGCCTGCCGTCGAAGCAGTTGAACATCACGGCGTCGAGCGGTGCGCCGCCCTGCGTGTGCCTCAGCTGCAGCCGCAGGTGCCGGCTGCCCATCGGTTTCCACGACGCGCATTCGAAGCGGGCTTCGAAGAGCGGCGGCGGGAAGCCCTGCCCCCACGGGCCGGCATGGCGTAGCTGCTTCGCCAGATCCAGCGTGTGATCGCGGTAATCGAGCTCGCCATCGGTCTGCACCAGCGCCTGCAGGTGCTCGTCGTCGAGATGGACGCGCGCCGTCGCGTCGAAGATGGCGGCGAAACGTTCGAACTCGCTGGCCTTCATGCTGAGCCCGGCCGCCATCGCATGGCCGCCGAAGCGCAGGATCAGTCCGGGATGCCTCGCATCGATGGCGGCGAGCGCGTCGCGGATGTGGAATCCGGGAATGGAGCGCGCCGACCCGCGCAGCTCGTCGCTGTCGTCGCCGGCCGGCGCGAACGCGAGCACCGGCCGGTGCAGTTTCTCTTTCAGCTTCGACGCCACCAGCCCCACGATGCCGGGATGCCAGCCGGGATCGAAAAGCGCGACGCCCACCGCGTCGACGTGCGCCGCACGCGCGACCATGGTCTCGGCCTCTTCCACCATGCCCGCCTGCATCTCGCGACGTTCCTGGTTGATCGCCGAGAGTTGCTCGGCGTAACGACGCGCGATGCCCGCGTCGTCGGTCAGCAGACAGGCGACGCCGAGCGACATGTCTTCGAGTCGGCCCGCCGCGTTCAGTCGCGGGCCGATGGCGAACGCGAGATCGGTCGCGCCGACCGTGGCGACGGATCGGCCGCTCGCTTCGATCAGCGCGGTGATGCCAGCGCATGCCTTGCCGGCGCGCATGCGCTTCAGGCCCGCATCCACGAGCACGCGGTTGTTGAAATCCAGCGGCACGAGATCGGCCACGGTGCCGAGCGCGACCAGGTCGAGCAGGGCCGCGAGATCGGGCGCGCCGGCGGGGAAACGCCCCGCGTCGCGCATCGCGGCGCGCACGCCGAGCAACAGATAGAACATCACGCCGACACCGGCGAGCGCCTTGCTGGGAAAACCGTCGCCCGCCAGGTTCGGATTGACGATGGCGTCGGCCTCCGGCAGCGCGTCGCCAGGAAGATGATGGTCGGTGACGAGCACGCGGATGCCGCGCGCCCGCGCGGCGGCGATGCCCGCAAGGCTCGCGACGCCGTTGTCGACGGTGACGATCAGGTCCGGCGTGGGATCGAGGGAGGCGACCAGCGCTTCGCTGAGACCGTAGCCGTGGACGAAGCGATTGGGTACCACATGGCTGACGTGCCGCGCGCCGAGCAGGCGCAGGCCGCGCTCCGCCACGGCCGTGCCGGTCGCCCCGTCGCAATCGTAGTCGCCGGCGACGACGATACGCTGGTCGCTCTCGATGGCGGCCATCAACAAGGCGACCGCCTTGTCCATGCCACCCAGCAGAGCCGGCGCGAGCATGCGTGCGAGCCGGTGTTCGGCACCGTCGGGCGTGCTCACGCCGCGTGCGGCGTACACGCGCTGGATCACCGGATGGACGTGCGCGGGCCAGCCCGCCGGCGCCGCCGCGACGACACGTTGGCGCCAGACGCGCGTGGTCATGCCTTGCGCCAGAAGCGCAGGCGATGGCGTTTGTGCACCGCCACCCTCACGCCATCGGCGAACGCGAGGCGTACCTCGGTACCCGACGCGAGGCGCGCTTCGATCGCCGGCCACCAGTCGCGTTCGAACGCCGACGGTTGCACGTCCTGAAGGTCGAGCAGATCGATCGACGCGCCCTGCCCGTCGGCGAAATCCGCGCGCGCATGCACGTCCACGTCCGCGCGATGCGCGAGCGACCAGACGAGCAGGTCGTCGCTGTAGATGTGGGCCAGGCCGCATTCCACCCATGCGGGTAGCGCGCCCGCGCCCCACAACCATACGCTGTTCACCGGCGGCAACCCTTCCGACGCGCGACGACGGTTGACGGGGTGGTTGTGCAGCACGACCTGCGCTTCGTTGAGCAACGCCCGCCACTGCCGTCCCGCGTCGCCCTTGGGCAACTGTTCGAACAGATCCGCACCGAGCGCGTCTTCCGGATCGGGGAACGGCGGCACGTCGACATAGGCCGGCAGGCGAACCTGCCAGTGCTGCGCATCGCCGACGTGCAACGTCATGCCCTCGGCCTCGAACGTCTCCGCCAGCGCCTCCACGAGACTGGCCGCATCGGCAACGCTGAGCGCGAGGTTGCCGATCGCGAGCAGTCGCGCACCGTTGACCTCCGGCTGCACCCATGCGGGATCCGCCGACAGCCAGAGCGCGTCGCCGGCATCGCCCGCGACCGACTGGCGGATCAGCGCGGCAGCGGGCAGCGCACCATCCGGCCAGCGGAAGTGCTCGGACAGCGCGACGAGATAACCGGGCACCGCGGCCGGCAGGCGCGTGCCCCGCGCCAGCCACTCGGCGAACCCGGCCACCGCGGCGAGTCTGTCGCGACCGGGGAGCAGCACATGGAGCACCTGCGCCATCCTCAGACCTCGATCTGCTCGAGGATCTCCATCCATTCGAATTCGAGCGACTCCTTCTCGCCGCGCAATTCGGACTGACGCTGACCGAGCTTCGCCAGTTCGGCGGTCGACCCGCCATAGACCGCGGGATCGGCGAGCTTGCTCTCGATGGCGCCGAGTTCCTTGTCCATCGTGGCGATGAGCGCTTCGATCTTCTTCACCCGCGCGCGGAGCGGCTTCTCCTTCTCGCGCTCCTCGGCCGTCTGCTTGCGACGCTCCTTCGCCGACTCCTGCACCGGCGCGTCGGCGGGCGCGGAGGCGACGGCCGCGGTCTTGCGCGTGGTGGCGCGCGTACGCAGCCACTTCGCGTAGTCGTCGAGATCGCCGTCGAACGGCTCCACCTTGCCGTCGGCCACGCGCCAGAATTCGTCGCAGACCATGCCGAGCAGATGGCGATCGTGCGAGACCAGCACGAGCGCGCCGTCGAACGCGGAAAGGGCGTCGGCCAGTGCTTCGCGCATGTCGAGATCGAGATGGTTGGTCGGCTCGTCGAGCAGCAGCAGGTTCGGCTTGTCCCACGCGATCAGGGCCAGCGCGAGTCGCGCGCGCTCGCCGCCGGAGAACGCGTCCACGGGCTCGAACGCCCGGTCGGACGGAAAGTTCCAGGTGCCGAGGTAGTCGCGCAGAACCTGCGCTCCCGCGTTCGGCGCCTTTTCCTGCAGGTGATCGAACGGGCTGGCGCCTTCGCGCAGGCTTTCCACCGTGTGCTGCGCGAAGTAGCCGATGCGGGTGTCCTTGTGGATGCCGCGCTCGCCCGCCAGCGGCGCGAGTTCGCCGACGAGCGATTTCACCATCGTCGACTTGCCGGCACCGTTCGGCCCGAGCAGGCCGATGCGGTCGCCGGACTCGAGGCCGAAGGCGACGTCGTGCAGCACCACGTGATCGCCGTAACCGGCGTCGATGTGATCCAGCTGCAGCATCGACGTCGGCAGACGCTCCGGCGACGGGAACGAGAAACTGAAGGATCGCTCGGCACGCACGGCTTCGGTGCCGGCCATCTTTTCCAGACGCTTCATGCGCGACTGCGCCTGCTTGGCCTTGCTCGCCTTGGCCTTGAAGCGGTCGATGAACGACTGCAGGTGCGCGCGCTCGGCCTGTTCGCGCACGTGCGCGATCTGCTGCTGGCGCAGGTGCTCGGCGCGCTGCCGCTCGAAGGCCGTGTAGTTGCCGGTATAGAGCTTGGCCGTGCCGTCGTGCAGGTGCATCGTGTGCGAGATCACGCCGTCGAGGAACTCGCGATCGTGCGAGATGATCAGCAGCGTGCCCGGGTAACGGCGCAGCCATTCCTCGAGCCAGAGCACGGCGTCGAGGTCGAGATGGTTGGTGGGCTCGTCGAGCAGCAACAGGTCCGAGGGCGCCATCAGTGCGCGGGCCAGATTGAGGCGCACGCGCCAGCCGCCCGAGAACGACGCCACCGGCTGCTCGTGCGTTTCGGGCGCGAAGCCCAGTCCATGCATGAGGCGACCCGCGCGCGCCCGGGCGTCGTACCCGTTCACCTCTTCGATGCGCAGGTGCGCGGCGGCTACCGCCTCCATGTCTTCCGCGTCGAGCGCATCGGACTCGGCCTTCAGCGCGGCGGCCACCTCGACGTCGCCGCCGAGCACGTATTCGATCGCCGGGTCCGGCAGCGCCGGTGTTTCCTGCGCCACGGAGGCGAGGCGCACCTTCGACGGCATGTCCAGATTGCCGACCTCCGGCTCCAGCTCGCCCTTGAGCGCGGCGAACAGGGTGGACTTGCCGCATCCGTTGCGGCCGATCACACCCAGGGCCCATCCGGTCTGAATGGTGAGGTCCATCTGCGAAAGCAGCGTACGGCTGCCGCGGCGAAGGGCGAGGTTACGGAACGAGATCATGGATGGCGGGCACGGCGTAAAGACGACTGCGCATGATAGCCGCCGGAGCCCGTCCCCGTCCGGAGAAACGCGACGCAGCACACAGGGCAGCGGCTCGCCACGCGGCGCCCATGGCGTGACCATGGACGATCTGTTACAACGGCGTCCTGCGCCGCATGGGGAGCGCGACGGAGCCATCATGAAGACCTTCAAGCCTGTTCTGACCGCGATCGCCCTGGCTTTCGTGTCCGCCGCCGTGGTTCCGTCGGCCCGCGCCGGCGACACGCTTCTCGTCGAGCGCGTGAAGCAGGAGCAGGCCATGAACCTTCCGAAGAAGGGCATGAGCATGGCCGAGGTCGAGCGCCAGTATGGCCAGCCCACCTCGAAGCTGGACCAGCGCGGCGGCGGCAGCCGTCACCAGCCGGTGATCAACCGCTGGATGTACCCCGGCTACATCGTCTACTTCGAGCGCAGCCACGTGATCCACGCCGTGCTGAACACCCCGGCGGGCAACAACACGAATCCCGCGAATCCGCGCTGAGGCGCCGTTCGGGCAGCGGTAACCGGGAAGCCTTACAATGGAGGGCTTCCCCCACTTCGCCGCCCGCTCATGACCGAATCGTCCTATCGCCTGCCCGCCGAATGGGAGCCCCAGGCCGGCGTGCTGATCGCCTGGCCCCACGAGGACACCGACTGGGCGGATCGCCTCGACGGTGTCGAGACCACCTACGTGGCACTCGCGGCCGCGGTCACGCGCTTCGAACCGCTGCACATCGTGGTCGCCGACGCCGGGCTGCGCGAGCGTGCGCGACTGGCCATCGAGCGGACCGGCGCCGACATGTCGCGCGTCCACTTCATCGAGCTGCCCTACGACGACACCTGGCTGCGCGACTCGGGGCCGATCACGCTGACCGGTCCGGACGGCGTGCTGCTCAACGACTACCGTTTCACGGGCTGGGGCGGCAAGTTCGGCGCGGAACAGGACGACGCCCTGATCTCCGGCCTGCTCGAGCGCGGCGTGCTGTCCGGCCTGCCGCACAGGCGCATCGACTGGGCGCTCGAGGGCGGCGGCATCGAGAGCGACGGCCAGGGCACCATCCTGACCACCTGGAAGTGCCTGACGCAGCGTCACCCGGAACTCTCGCGCGAGGCGATGACCGACACGCTGGCGACCACGCTTCACGCCAGCCGCGTGCTGTGGCTGGACCACGGTTACCTTGAAGGCGACGACACCGACGCCCATATCGACACGCTGGCCCGTTTCAGCCCGGACGGCGGCATCGTCTACCAGGCCTGCGACGACGCCAGCGATCCGCATTTCGCGGAACTGGGCCGGATGGCCGCGGAGCTCGCCGCGCTGCGATCGCCCGAAGGCAAGCCGTACCCGTTGCACCCGTTGCCCTGGGCGCAGCCGATCCTCGACGACGGTCGTCGACTGGCGGCGTCCTATGCGAACTACCTGATCGTCAATGGCGCCGTCCTCGTGCCCGCCTACGGCGACCGGGTCGACGCCGAGGCGGCACGCATCATCGGACTGGCCCATCCGGGCCGCGAGGTGGTGCAGGTGCCGTGCCGTCCGCTGATCTGGCAGAACGGCAGCCTGCACTGCATCACCATGCAACTGCCGGCCGCGATCGCCGCCTGACCCACCCTCTGCAACGCGCGGCCGATCGCCGCGCCAGGAATGACGACGATGACCCGCAAGACCCTCAAGGTCGCCCTGCTCCAGGAAACCGACCGCGGCAGCCGCGACGCGAACCTCGACGCGATCGAGACCGGCCTGCGCGATGCCGCGAAAGCCGGCGTCGAACTCGTGCTGCTGCAGGAGCTGCACAACGGCCCGTATTTCTGCCAGCGCGAGAGCGTCGACGAGTTCGATCTCGCCGAAACCATCCCCGGGCCGGGCACCGATCGCATCGGCGCGCTCGCCGAGGAACTGAAGCTGGTCGTCGTCGCCTCGATCTTCGAAAAGCGCGCGACGGGCCTGTACCACAACACCGCCGTGGTCTTCGATCGCTCGCGCGCGATCGCGGGCAAGTACCGCAAGATGCACATTCCCGACGATCCGGCGTTCTACGAGAAGTTCTACTTCACGCCGGGCGACCTGGGCTTCGACCCGATCCCCACGTCGGTCGGCAAGCTCGGCGTGCTGGTGTGCTGGGACCAGTGGTATCCGGAAGCCGCGCGCCTCATGGCGCTGGCCGGCGCCGACATCCTCTTCTACCCGACGGCCATCGGCTGGGATCCCAACGATTCCGACGAGGAAAAGGCGCGCCAGCGCGAGGCCTGGATCACCGTGCAGCGCGGCCATGCCGTCGCCAACGGCCTGCCGCTGCTCGCGTGCAACCGCACGGGCTACGAAGCGGATCCGTCGAACGTGGGCAGCGGTATTCAGTTCTGGGGCAACAGCTTCGTCGCCGGACCGCAGGGCGAGTTCCTCGCTCAGGCCGGCACCGACGGCCGCGAACTGCTGATCTGCGACGTCGACATGGAGCGCAGCGAGCACGTCCGCCGCATCTGGCCGTTCCTGCGCGACCGCCGCATCGACGCCTACGGCGACCTCACCAAACGCTTCCGCGATTGATCGACAAGGACTAGCCACCGCATGATTCCGGCCGAGAACGTCAGCCTTCCCGCCGCCCTGGAAGGGCAACCCATCGAGCGCATGACGCGCGAAGGCGTCGAGTACGTCATCCTCGGCACGGCGCATGTTTCGCGCGCCAGCGTGCAGGCGGTCGACGCCCTGCTCGACACCGAGCACTTCGACGCCGTGGCGGTCGAACTCTGCGCGAGCCGCGCGCAGGGCGTTCGCGACCCCGAAGCGTTCAAGCAGATGGACCTCTTCCAGGTGATCCGCCAGGGCAAGGCCGGCATGGTCGCCGCGAGCCTGGTGCTGGGATCGTTCCAGAAGCGGCTCGCCGCGCAGTACGGCATCGAGCCAGGCGCGGAGATGAAGGCCGCGATGGACGGTGCCGACGCGCGCGGCATCCCCGTCTGGCTGGTGGACCGCGAAGTGGGCACGACGCTGAAGCGGGCATGGCGCAGCGTCGGCTTCTTCCAGCGCTTCGGACTCCTCGCCGGCATGCTCGGCAGCGTCTTCGAACGCGAGGAAATCGCCGAGGCCGATATCGAGAAGCTCAAGCAGTCCGATCTGCTGGAAAGCGCCTTCAGCGACTTCGCGGCGGGCTCGGCACCGCTCTACCGCGCGCTGATCGCCGAACGCGACGAGTTCATGGCCGCGAAGCTCCGCGAGAACGGCGCCGCGATGGACCCCGCGGCACCCAGCCGCAAGGTGCTCGTCGTGATCGGCGCCGGCCATCTGAAAGGCATGAGCGCACAGCTGGCCGGGCAGCACGGCGACGCCCGTGCGCTGGCCGACGATCTCGCCGTGACGCCGCCCGCCCCGAAGTGGCCGAAGGTACTCGCGGTGGCGCTGGTGCTCGGCATCTTCGCGGCCATCGGCTACGCCTTCTACCGCAGCCCGAGCCTCGGCATCGACGCGCTGAAGAACTGGATCCTGCTGACCGGCGGCCTCTCGGCGCTCGGTGCGCTGATCGCCGGCGGTCATCCGCTGTCCATCGTGGCGGCGTTCGTCGTCGCCCCGCTGAAGCCGTTCCGTCCCGGCATTCCCTCCGGCGCCATCAGTGCCATGGCCGAAGCCTGGGTGCGCAAGCCGCGCGTGGTCGACTTCGAACGCCTGCGCGACGACATCACGCACTGGACGGGCTGGTGGAAGAACCGCGTGGCGCGCACGCTGCTGAACTTCTTCCTGGTGAGCATGGGCACCATCGCGGGCGAATACATCGCCGGCGTCCACATCATCCGCAGCCTGTTCTGATGCCCTGCGGTTGTCCGCCGTCGCGACACGCCTCTATACTCCGACGGCTATTCAACCCCGGCCCCGCCCGGCACCCAGGGATTTCTTAATGAAGCGTCTGCATCTGGTTGGACTGATCGCTGTAGCTCTGTGCGCCGCATCCGCGGTGCACGCCGAAGGGGACAAGACCAGGGGGCGGACGCTCGTCTACACCTGCAACGGCTGCCATGGCGTGCCGGGGTACAGCAACGTCTATCCCGAGTACCACGTGCCGCACATCGCCGGGCAGAACGAGCAGTACATCGTCAATGCGCTGAAGTCGTACCGGACGAAGGGTGGCGACCGCAAACATCCCACGATGTCCGCACAGGCCGACAGCCTGTCCAACGAAGACATCGCCGATATCGCCGCCTATCTCTCCAGTCTCGCCAAGTAAGTCGCCGAGGACGAACGATGACCCGTGGGTTTTCCCTGATTGCCATCGGCGCGCTGCTCGCGCTGACCGCCACCCAGACTTTCGCCGCCGGCGATCCCGCGCGCGGCAAGACCAAGATCGCGACCTGCGTGGCCTGCCACGGTCAGGACGGCAACTCCGTCGATCCGCAGTACCCGCGCCTCGCGGGTCAGTACGCCGACTACCTCGCGCAGGCCCTCCACGAGTACAAGACCGGCCAGCGCGGCAACCCCGTGATGAAGGGCTTCGCCGCCACGCTCTCCGATCAGGACATCACCGATATCTCGGCGTATTTCTCGACCATGCCCACCCGCCTGAGCGGCCTCGAAGGGCACATCCAGGGCGAGTGATCACCGGCGGGCTGGATCAGCCCGCCCGGGCGAAGTACGGCTTGTCGCCGGTTTCGTGGTCGGTGGCGTCGCGGACTTCCGTGATTTCCGGGATGCGCTCGCGCAGGGTCTTCTCGACGCCGTTCTTCAGCGTGACGTCGACCATGCCGCATCCGTGGCAGCCACCGCCGAAGCGCAGCACCACGACGCCCCCGGACGTGACCTCCACCAGCGAGATGCGGCCGCCGTGGGACGCGATCTGCGGCGCGATCTCGGACTCCAGAACGAACTGCACGCGCTCGACGAGGCCGGCACCCTCGCCCGGGGCATCGCCCTTGATCCGAGGCGCGCGAATGTTGAGCTGGCTGCCCGTGGGGGTGGTCTCGTAGTCGATCGTGGCCGGGTCGAGCCAGCGCATGCTTTCCGTGTCGACGTAGATGTTGAATCCCTCGCACTCGACGGTCCACTCGTCGCCGGTCAGATCGGACGGGGTGCAGAACTCGAGTTCGCACTGGGCCGAGGGCGTGCCTGCCGCGACCACACGCAGGCGGATGCCCAGGCCGTCTTCGTTCTGTTGCGCCACGAGGCGCTGGAAGTGCGCCTGGGCGCGTTCCGAAATGTCGATCATGGATGACTCCGAAGGAGGTCCGGCCGGGGAATGCCGGAAACAGCACCATTTTAGTACCGTTTTCAGTTGGCGTCCCCTTTTGACAATTCAACCGCGCGCGGCGACGCTTCGCGCTCTCCACGCAAGGATCCGCCGCCATGCCGCTTTCCCCGCTCGCCACCCAGCACTGCCAGCCGCGCAAAGGGGCGGAGAACGCCCTCGATCGTGCCGCCATCGATGGCTATCTGACGGACTTGCCCGGCTGGACGCTCTCGGGCGACGGCAAGGCGATCGTCAAGGACTTCCGCTTTCCGGACTTCCACCACACGCTTGGATTCATCAACGCGGTGGGCTTCATGGCCAATCAGGAAGACCACCACCCCGACCTCGAAGCCGGTTACGGCCATTGCCAGGTGCTGTGGTCGACCCATGACGTCGGCGGCCTGTCACTGAACGACATGATCTGCGCGGCACGCGTCGAGGCCCTGCTGGACCGCTGACGATGCCCTCCCGAGCCCGCTGGCACGCCGTCGCGGCCATCGTCGTCGCGGTCGCGCTGTTCGCGCTGCTTCCCCAGCTGGCCGCGCGCGCGGTGCGCGGGGCGATCGAACGGGACAGCGCGGCGGAACGAGCCCGCTTCGACGCCGGCGCCTCGCCGTGGTCGTGGCGTTTCCGGCACGCGGACGACGTGGTCGCGGGGCAGGCCTTCGGCGGTGCCACGCTCGACGCGGGCGCCGACGGGCTCACCGTGCGCGCCACCGACGGGTCACCCGCCGAAGTGGGCTTCCCGCTCGCTCGTACGGCCGACATCCGGCGGATCGACGAACTCCACCTCCGGGCCCACGCCTCCGTCCCGGTCGCCGCGTCCGTTTCCGTCCGTGAGGCGTTCGACGAACCGATGCGCCACGCCGCGATCGGCGTCCTGGGACCCGACGCACCCGACCTCACGGTCCGCCTGCCCGCACTCGCCTGGCACGACGACGCGGGCAAGGCCGTACCCGCACCGCGCCGGGCCGCGATGCTTCGACTGGGCATGGTCCTGCCGCCGAGCGCCCGTGTGACGCTGCAGTCGGCGGCACTGCTGCCCTCCTCCGGCATCGTCGAGCCGCATGCCGGCAGCCTTCCTCGCGGGCTTGGCGCGGAGGCGCTGCTCGCCTGGCGCGACAACCAGCGGGCCGCCGATCCCCTCGTGACCTTCGACCAGGCCATCTATCGTCCGGCGCCCCCGTGGACCGGGTGGCTGCTGCTCGCGATCTACGCCGCCCTCCTCGGTGGCGGCGGGTGGCTCCTTCGCCGTCGCGCCGGCCGTTCCGTGGACCTGGTCAACGCGGCGCTCGTCGCCGCGGGGCCCCTGGGATTCATCGCGGGACTCGGCTTCGGCCCTCACCCAGCCGTCGCAGGCATCCTGATCTTCACGCTGGGCGTGGCTTATGCCGCCTTCCTCACGTGGCGTCGAGCCGTGCCCCCGTGGCACGTATGGGTGTCGTGGCGCGGCGTCGGCTGGCCCTGGCTGGCGATCGTCGTCGCAGGCGGTCTGGTCGCGTTCGTCGGCCATCCACTGGCGTGGCCGCCGGTGAACCGTGCCCTGATCTACGTCGGCTGGGCCATGGTCCAGCAGTGGCTCGTGCTCGCGGTGCTGGCCGGCTTGCTCGATCGCGCCCTGCCAAGGCCATGGGCCGTGCTGCTCGCGGCGCTCGCGTTCGCCCTGCTCCACACGCCCAACGGGCTGCTGATGCAGCTGTGCTTCGTGGCAGAGCTCGGCTGGGCGTGGTGGTTCCTGCGCCATCGGGCCATCCTGCCCATCGCCATCGCCCACGCGGCGAGCGCGCTCCTGCTTCAGGCGGGTCTGGCCGGCGGGGTGCTGCGGTCGATGGAAGTGAGCGCCCGGTTTCTGAATTAGCCGCGATCGCGCTTCGCGGGCGATGACTTCGCCCGCGTCGACGGCGAGCTCCTAGGCGCGGAGGTTGTCCAGGAAAGCCTTCAGGTCATCCGGCAGCGGGGCCGAAAAGTCGTAATTCTTGCCGCCGAGATCGAAACTCATCCGCGACGCGTGCAGGAACATGCGCTTCAGGCCCTTGGCGCGGAAGCGTTTGTTGGCTTCCTCGTCGCCGTATTTCGGGTCCCCCGCCAGCGGATGGCCGATGTACTGGGCATGCACGCGGATCTGGTGGGTGCGCCCCGTCCCGAGCGTGGCCTGCATCAGGCGCGAGCCGGGGTACTGCTCCAGCTCCTGGAAGAAGGTCAGCGAGGGCTTGCCCCCGTCGTCGACACGCACCATCCGCTCGCCGCCGTGGAGCACGGACTTCAGCAGGGGCGCGTTGACGTCGAATTTCGCCTTCCGCGGGGTGCCGGTCATCAGGCAAAGGTACTGCTTGACCACGTCGTTCTCGCGGATCAGCGCCTGCAGGCCGGTGAGGCCGGGGCGGGAGCGGGCGAGCACCAGCACGCCGCTGGTGTCGCGATCGAGGCGGTGCACCAGCTCGAGGTGCTCGTTCGGCCGGGCGGCCCGCAACAGCTCGATGGCGCCATGGCTCACGCCGCTGCCGCCGTGGGCGGCGATGCCGACCGGCTTGTCGATCACGAGGAAGTGCTTGTCCTCGAAAATGACCGCGTCAGCCACCGCCTTCACCATGCCGGACGGGGCCACGCCCTCCTCGCGCTCGGCCACGCGAACCGGCGGAATACGGAGCATGTCGCCGAGGGCCAGGCGGGTCTCGGGCTTGGCGCGCTTGCCGTTGATCCGGACCTGCCCCGTTCTCAGGATCCGGTAGACCAGACTGCGCGGCACGCCCTTCAGGAGGGTCATCAGGGCGTTGTCCACGCGCTGACCATCCCGCTCGGGACCGATTTCGACGATGCGCACACCTTGGCCGCCGTCGAGGGAAGTTGCCGTCTGCATTGATAAAACTCGAAATTGATAGGATACTCGGCCAGCGCCAGGCTCCGCTGAAGACTCATCTCTCGCGGGGTGCCAGTGTCGCTGCGTAGGGCGAGTGTCGCGCCGTTCCTTCCGAGGGGTCGGAAGGCGAGGACACCCCACATCGTAGCGGTTCGGGTTGCGGTTGTCCGGCTAATCCGTAAGGACGCGGACCGGTTGCAAGGCGCTTATTCACGAATCACGCCGGGTCCAGGTATCGGTCCCGGATCCCATGCCGCTTGAAGCCTCACCGCTGCGGCGCGATCCCCGGCAGGCCGCCACATGGGCGCCACCGCGGCGCGCGGCCGCGCGGCAAGGCCGAGGAACCCACAATGAAGCGTATGTTGATCAACGCGACTCAGCGCGAAGAGTTGCGTGTGGCCATCGTCGATGGTCAGAACCTGTACGACCTCGATATCGAAATCCCGTCCCGGGAACAGAAAAAGGCCAACATCTATAAAGGCCGCATCACCCGCGTCGAACCGTCCCTCGAAGCCTGCTTCGTCGAATACGGCGCCGAGCGCCATGGCTTCCTTCCGCTGAAGGAAGTCGCCCGCGAATATTTCAACCCGAACGCGGAAGGCAAGTCGAACATCCGCGAGCTCCTCAAGGAAGGCCAGGAGATCATCGTCCAGGTCGAGAAGGAAGAACGTGGCAACAAGGGCGCCGCCCTCACCACGTTCATCAGCCTCGCCGGCCGTTACATGGTTCTCATGCCCAACAACCCCCGTGCCGGCGGCGTCTCGCGCCGTATCGAGGGTGAGGACCGCCAGGCGCTGAAGGAAGCCATGGAGCACCTCTCGGTGCCCGACGAGATGGGCCTCATCGTGCGCACCGCCGGCATGGGCCGCGACGCCGAAGAGCTCCAGTGGGACCTCGACTACCTCCTGCAGCTGTGGAAGTCGATCTCGGCCGCCGCGAACTCGCAGAAGGCGCCGTTCCTTATCTACCAGGAATCCAAGCTCTTCATCCGCGCCCTGCGCGACTACCTGCGCAACGACATCGGCGAGATCCTGATCGACGAGGAGTCGCTCTACGGCGACGCCCGCGACTTCGTGCAGCAGGTGATGCCCAACAACCTGCGCAAGCTGAAGCTCTACCAGGATCCCACCCCGCTCTTCTCGCGTTACCAGATCGAAACGCAGATCGAGAGCATCTTCGAGCGCAACGTCCGCCTTCCCTCCGGCGGCTCGATCGTCATCGACCAGACCGAAGCCCTGACCGCCATCGACATCAACTCGTCGAAGGCGACCAAGGGCAGCGACATCGAAGAGACGGCGTTCAACACGAACCTCGAGGCGGCGACCGAAATCGCCCGCCAGCTGCGCATCCGCGATGCCGGCGGCCTGATCGTGATCGACTTCATCGACATGGACAGCCCGCGCCACCAGCGCGAGGTCGAAGAGCGCCTGAAGGACGCCCTGAAGGCCGACCGCGCCCGTGTGCAGATCGGCCGCATCTCGCGCTTCGGCCTGCTGGAGATGTCCCGCCAGCGTCTGCGCCCGAGTCTCGGCGAAGCCACCCAGATCGTTTGCCCGCGTTGCGAAGGCCATGGCCACATCCGCAGCGTGGAGTCGCTCGCGCTGTCGACCCTGCGCCTGATCGAAGAGCACGCGATGAAGGACAACACCGGGCAGGTCCTGGTGCAGGCGCCGCCGTCGGTCGCCAACTTCATGCTCAACGAGAAGCGCGCCAGCGTCGTCGAGATCGAGCTGCGTCATAGCGTCCACGTGGTCGTCGTGGCCGACGACAAGCTGGAAACGCCGCATCTGGAGATCACCCGTATCCGCGAGGCGGACATGGGCGAGCACAGCAAGCCGAGCTACGAGCGCACCACCCCGGCCGTCGCCACCGCGCTGCCGAAGATGGGCCAGGCCCTGGGCAGCGGCGAGCAGCCGCTGGTCACCGGCGTGGTTCCGTCCACGCCCGCGCCGCTGCGCGACGAGGAGTCCGAGCCGGCCGCCCCGGCGCCGGCCCCTCGTCCCGTCGCGACCCCGGCCGCTCCGACCGGCGGCTTCTTCTCGCGCCTCTTCGGCAGCCTGTTCGGCGGTGGTGCGTCTGCCGCACCGGCGGCCGAGCCGGCCGCACCGGCACGACGCGACGAACCCCGCTCCGGCAACCGCAACGATCGTGGCGCCCGTCGCGACGAGCGTCGCGGCAACGAAGGTCGTGGCAAGAGCAACGAGCAGCGCGGCTCGCAGGGTCAGCGCAAGAACGAGACGCCCCCGCAGCAGGGCCGCGGACAGCAGCAGGCCAAGGGCAACAAGCAAGGCCGCGGCGATCAGGCGCGCCAGGGCGACGAGAAGCAGGCCCGGCAGAAGGATCCGCAGCAGCAGGGTCGTCAGCCGCGCCAGGACGCACAGGCGCCGGGCGAGAACCGTCGCCAGCAGCAGCCCCGTGGCGAGCGCCAGCCCCAGGGCGAAAAGACCGAAAAGCTCGACAAGTCGTCGGCGACGGCCGCCGCCGTCGCCGCGACGGCTGTCGCGGCCGCACCGGCCGCACCGCGCCCGACCACCGAGAAGCCGACGCCCTCGCCGGCCCCGCAGGTCGATGAGAAGCTCCTCCCGAACGTCGACGACGCCGCGCTCGCCGAAGCCGCGACCGCCGTCGTCGGCGAAGCGGTCGACGGGCAGGCGGATGGCACCAAGGACGTCGAGGGCGGCCAGCGCCGCCGTCGCGGCCGCCGTGGTGGCCGCCGCCGTCGTCGTCAGGAAGACGGCAGCCAGGCCGGTGCGATCGAAGGCGCCACGGGCACCGACGACATGGATGACGAGGATGGCGACGACGAAGCGGGTGTGACGACGAACCGTCCGAGCCCGAGTGTTCCGCCCGTGCTCGACACGGCCGCCGCTGCCGAGAACGCGTTCGCCGTCCAGGCTCCCGCGTCGGTCGCGACCGGTCCGGCCGCCACGGCCGACCACGCCGACGAAGAGACGGTTCCTTCCGCACTCACGTTGCCGTCGCTGCCGAAGCTGCCGCCCATCCCGGGGCATGCCGCCGCCGAACCGGCCGTGCACGCGCATATCGAATCGGTGACCACGCCGGCCGACTCCGCGGAGTCGCGCACCACTGAGCGTCGACAGACCGAATCGGATGCTCCGCTGAAGAGCGCGCCGCCGTCCGGCTCCGCGCCCGTGCCGGCGGCCGCCCCGATGCCGGTGACGCCGCCGTCGAAGGCGGAAAGCACGACCGTCGCGGCGTCCGCGACGGCCGTCGCCGACACCGCGTCGCCGACGACGAGCGACGAGCCTGCCGCCGATGCCCCGGTATCGGTACTCGATGCCCCGGCCCGCGGCATCCTGCCCGAGGTCGAAGCACCTGCCGCGCCGGTCGTGACGACCACGGCACCCGTCGAAACGACGGTCGCACCGACGGCGCAGGTCGATGCGACCATAGCCGACGACCCGGTGCCAGCGAAGGCCGATGTGCCGGCTGCCGCCCCGGTACCGGGGGTCGTGCCGACGCAGGTCGCCTCGACGCCCGCGCCGACCGACGAGGAGGACAGCGAGCGGCCGGCACCGGCGCCGCAGGTCACGCCGAAGTCGCCCGAGGCCTCGAATGTGTCGCCGGTATCGCATGCACCGACGCCCGCCGCCGACCGTCCGGCGTGGACACCCCCGGCGCAGGGCGATCTCCTGACGCGTCCTCGCCAGGAGCCGCACGGCGAGCAAAGTGGGCACTGATCCACGTTGTGGATGACAAAAAAAACGCCGGGCTCAGCCCGGCGTTTTTTTTGCACTGAGGAAAGACTCAGCTGCCGACCTGGTGGTTATGCGTATCGAGCAGGCCGTGGACGGTCATGAGGTGCGCGAGACCGACGACGTGCTCGACGTGCAGCTTTTCCATCAGCCGTTGCTTGTATGTCGACACGGTCTTGGGGCTGAGGTTGAGGCGCTCGCCGATGGAGGTCAGCGGCATGCCGCGCACCAGCATCATCGCGACCTCCATTTCGCGCGTGGAAAGCGTGTCGAACGGCGAATCGGAGCCGTCGAGCGTCGCGAGTGCCAGTTGCTGCGCGACGGTCGGCGCAAGATACCGCCGACCCGAGGCGACCTGGCGCACGGCACTGAGCAACTCGTCCGACGAACACCCCTTGGTGAGATAACCCAGCGCACCGGCGTCGAGCAGGCGCTTCGGAAAGCGCGCATCGTCGACGACCGTGAGGATGACGATATTGGTGCGAAGCTTCGCGCGGATGACGCGTTCCGTCAGTTCCACGCCGCTCATGCCAGGCATGTGCACGTCGACGAGCGCGATGTCCGGCGAATGCGTGCGGATGAGGCGCAGGCCCTCTTCCGCGGAGCCCGCCTCCCCCCTGATCCGGAGATCCGCCTGCTGCTGCAGGATCATCCGGAAACCGGTCCTGACCAGCTCGTGGTCGTCGACCAATACAACGTTAATCATTTGATGCCCTCCCTGGGCCGACTGTACTTCTAGGCGCACGATTCTCGCCGCGCGCCGCCTGCTGATGCATACAATGCCAGATGTGCAGGCGGGACAACCAGCGCGAGGCTATGATCCGGTGAGCGAGCGCCACGCTGTATCGGCATTTACCGAAGGCCGTGAGGTGACATCCCCTGACGATCGTGTCATCTTCGATGGAAGTCGCCTGTAGGCGGAATCCGATGCACGATGCTTCCCGGAGCGGAAGACGTCCCGGATGGAATAAACGACTTATGCCGGGCGCGCCGTAAACGCGTCCGCTCGACGGATTGAAAAGGAGCACGCGTCCATGGACGACCCGACCTACCTTCAGGGCAAGCTCGCGGCGCTGGAAGCCGCTCTCGATGTGGCGATCGCCACGCATCCGGCACCCGACGCACTCGTCGAGGCCCTCTGTGCGGCCATGTCGCGCTATGTGCCCGATCGCCGCCCGCGCGATGAACGCTCCTTCGCCGAAGGCTGGATGGCGGTCGTCACGCCTTTGCTGGCAGAGCGCGCCACGCGGTCGCGACGCGCGTCTCACACGATGGCCACGTCACGCTGAAGCCTGTCGCGTCAGTGTGGGTCTACCCACACGCGAGGACATGACATGGCTAATGAGAAAAATCGCCCCCCGCAGCAGCCGGGCCAGGACATCCCGCCGGATCAGCGCGACGGGCCGACGCGCCAGAAGCCCACGAACGAGTCCGGCGACGCGCTCGACGGAACTGGCGAGGACAATCACGAGGAAAAGCGGCACTGATCCCGCTTATCGACGGGCATCCAGCTCGTCGATATCCACGGCATCGGCTCGCAGACGGCGCGCCGCCCTTGCGGCGGCGCGCTTTCTCAACATCACGATGCCGGCGAGTATCAGGATCGCCGGCCCCCAGCGTCCGCCCGTCGCCTTGGCGAGCAGCTTGCCTGCTGCGAGAGCCCCGATGGTGCTGGTATGCGAAGTCGCCGAAACCGTAGCCATGACCTGTCTCCCCATTGCGTACCGCGGTACACGAAGCCTCGCCGCCAGCGCATTCGGCTGGCGTGAAGCCGGCAGCTAGATGGTCTGCACGGTTGCGGCGCCGTCTTCACGGACAGCGACGCGTCGCCGCACCGAACCAGGCAGGGAGGACCTGGGGCGCGATCACGATCCGATCCAGATCCGGCGCCGGAGCCTCCGGATTGCCGAGGCGGATCGTGTTCCTGCCTGCCTTCAGCGCGACATCCACGACCTTCGCTACCGGATCGTCGAAGCTGCTGCCATCGAGCGTCAGCTTCGTCGTCGCGCCACCGTTGACGGTGAGATACAGGCCGCGCGGACCGCTGGTCGCATAGTCGATCTCCAGCTGGTAGCTACCGGCGACGGGAACCTCCACGTTCGCGAACGTCACGTCGTTTCCTTCGCCACCGCCCACGTTGCCCGCCTTCGCCAGCCCCGAGAAGTAATTGCTGAATCCCGCGGTGACGGCGCCGCCCCGCGTCGCCGCTTCGGCCTCGTACGTGGTGGATGCGGGCAACGCGGCATCGCCCCGTCCGCGCACCACGATGCGATCCAGGTCCGGCGGATAGCTCGCCGCGTTGCCGAACCGGATCCGGTTGTTGCCCTTGCGCAGACACACGGGAACGGTGCTGCTCGACGGGAGCTGGAAGCTGCCGCCACCGGAGTTGAAGGTCTGCATCGGGCCGTCGTTGACCTGATACAGGTACGAGCGAAGACCCTGCGTCAGCGAATCGATCTGCATGAGGTACGCACCACTGCGAGGCACGTAGACGTTGTCGATGCTCACGGTGTTGTCCGCGCCCAACCCGAGACCGCCGACCTTGATGCCGCCTGCGCAGCCCACGCAAGGCGCGGGCCCCGCATTGCCCGAAAGCACGCCGGCTTCCGCCTCATAGCTCGACGACGGCTCCGTCGCGACGTGACCGGGCAACGCTTCCACCAGCAGGAGCTGAGTGCCGTGCGCCGGCAGCTCCGTGCGATAGCTGCCGAGCGACGGGCCCTGTTCGCGATGACGCCACAGGTCGCGCATGCGTTTCGCGCCCGTCACGCCGATCGTTTTCAAGGGCAGTTCGACGACCGCGCGCGTCGCATTCATGTTGAAAAGCGCGACGTAGTAACGACCGTTGCCGAGGTCGGTGACCCACACCGGCAGATCGCCACCGAGCGCCTGCTGAGCCGGCCGGCCCGACTGGTTCACCGCGATCACCTCGTCGTTACCGGCAAGCGCCTTGCCTGTGGCATCCAGACGCGTGAGATCGCCGCCCAGGTACATGGGCGCGTTCGCCATCGCCCATAGGGTGACGGCGGAGCGCTTCTCTTCCACCGTCAGGCCGTCTTGCTCGCCGTCGCCGATGTCGAGCGTATCGAGGTCGTTCCAGCCCTTCGTCGGACCCGCCGCGTCCTGCCATGCCGGCAGGTCGCGGAAGCGCTTCTCGATGCGCGGCCAGTTCGTCAGCGTGGCGCAGCGGCTTTCGCACTCGACGTCGTCGTCGATGCGCCGCGCGTTCGAATAGCCCTGCCAGATCGGCAGGTAATCCTTGCCGACCTGCCACGAGACCGTGAGCCAGATGGGTCGACCGGTGCGCGCGATCGCCTTCGACCACGCCACCACGTCGTCGCGATTGTCGATGCTGAGATCGTCGCTGTACGACCCCGGCGTCACGCCATCGAGCTTGATGAAGTCGAAGCCCCACGACGAGAACAACGCGACGACCGAATCGATGTATTCCTGCGCGCCCGGTTTCGAGAAATCGATCTTGTAGTGATACGGCGACTCGCCCGGCCCGCCGAACGCGTTACCCGCGCGATGCGGCAGCGCAAGGATGTCCTGGATGTGCAGCGACGTGCCGAGGATCGGCGAGTTGGCCTTCACCGCCGGCTCTTCCACACCGGGAATCCAGTAGATGCCCGCCTTCTGCCCATTGCGATGGATGTGGTCGACGAGCGCCTTGATATCCGGGAACGTCGTCGGGTCGGGCAACGGACGTCCATACCCGTCGAACGTGCCCTGCCATCCCGAGTCGAGATTGAAGTAGGTGTAACCGTGCGCCTGCAGGCCGGAGGCGGCGAGCGCATCGGACTGCACCACCATCTTCGCCTGCGTGAGGAACGTCGGATCGATCGTCTGCTGACTGAACGTGCTCCACCCGAGATAAGGCTTGTGCCCGGCCCCATTGACCTGCGCGGACGCGTCGGCGGCGACAGTGAACGCGGCGAGCGCGATGGCCAGCCGCGTCAGGCGCGGAAGGTGTCGTCGACGCCGGGCGGAAGCATGGTGTTCGTGGGAAGTCGGTAACGCGGCATGATCGTTATTCATTGGCGCACTCCGGGGTTGCGGCGCCCCGGGGCGGGGCACCGATCGAGAAGACGTCGTCGAACGTTCCGGTGAATCAGCGCGTCGCGCGGCGCCCGCCTTCGCGCTCGAACACGATGCCGGCGGCCTGGAGGTCGCCCTTCATGACAAGATCGATGCCGCGCTGCATCCAGTACGCACCGCTCGCCACGTCGGGCGTACCCGGCGCGACCTTTCCGTGGATCGCGCGCCAGCGATAGCGCGCCTGCGGGTCGAGACCGCGCAGCGCGAGCGTGGGATAGGGACGCGATTCCTCGCCTTGCCGCTGGAACGCGAAGAGCACGGCCTGATGCCCGTCCTGCGCCACCGACATCGTCGCCGACCACGGCGCCCTGCCCTGCGGCGACAACAGGCGGTAGAGCGCACCGCGCTGCACGGTGGCACGGATCGTCTTGTACTCGGCGACATAGGTCTTCGCCGTCGCCGCTTCCGCGGGCGTCCACTCCAGCAGGTTGGCACCAATGCCGAGGCCACCCTGCATCGCCGACAGGAAGCGGAAGTCGAGCGAACTCACGCGGTTGTTCACCCAGTTCGGCGAACCCGTCACCCACGCCATCATCGTCGCGGGCGCATACGCGTAACTGAAGCCGTCCTGGATCGAGAGACGATCGGACGGATCGGTGTTGTCGGACGGCCAGACCTGGTCGGTCAACGCCATGATGCCGAGATCGACACGGGCGCCGCCGCCCGAGCAGGATTCGATTTCCACCTTCGGATGTTTCGCGCGCAGCTGGCGGAGGATGTCGTACAGGTTGCGCACGTAGGCGACGTACACCTTCTGCTGTTCGCCCGGCGACATTTCCGGCCAGCCCGGCTCGGACCAGTTGCGGTTGTAATCCCACTTGAGGAACTGGATGTCGTTCTCGGTGAGCAGGCGATCCAGCACCTGGAGCACGTGCGCCTTCACGTCCTCGCGCGCGAGGTTGAGCACCAGCTGATGGCGCCCCTCGCTGCGTTGACGGCCAGGAAAATTGAGCACCCAGTCCGCATGCGCGCGATAGAGGTCGCTGTCGGCGTTGATCATTTCCGGCTCGACCCACAGGCCGAAGCTCATGCCGAGGCCGTGCACCTTGTCGATCAGCGGCTTCAGTCCGTTCGGAAACTTGCGCCGGTTCACGACCCAGTCGCCCAGCCCCGCACGATCGTTGTCGCGCGCACCGAACCAGCCGTCGTCGACGACGAAGCGCTCGACACCGAGGGCGGCGGCCTTCTCGGCGAGCTTCTCCTGCCCCGGCTCGTCGACCTTGAACTCGGTCGCCTCCCACGAGTTATAGAGCACCGGACGCAACGCGGCCGACGCGCCGCCCGGCAGAACGCGATCGCGTTCGAACGCATGCATGAGACGCGAGGCGTCGCCGATGCCGGCGCGCGTGTAACCGGCGTAGAAAACCGGCGTGTCCAGTGCTTCGCCGGGCTTCAGGCGATAAGCGAAGTCGAACGGATTGAATCCGCCGACGACACGCACCTGCCCGAGAATGTCCTCGTCGACGCGAATGCTCCACGAACCGCTCCACGCGAGCGCACCGAACCAGACGTCGCCGTGGTCTTCGTTCCATGCGTCGCCGCGTCCGATCGCGAACCACGGGTTGTTCTCGTCGCCGGTACTGCCGCGGCGGCTTTCGAGTACCGTCGCACCCGGCGTCACGGGACGCGTCTGCAGATGCCATTCGCCGGCCCACGTTCCCGTGAGGTAGCGCAGCGAATAGTCGTTGGCGCGCGGCAGATTCCACGTGGCGGCCGCCGCGCTGTCGATGGTCAGCGCCTGCTTGCCGGTGTTCTTGATGTGCGCGGAGCGGCCCACGATGCCCGTCGCGTCGTCGGCGGTGTAACGCAGCGTCACGGCGACGCCGGCCTGCGCGTCCTTGAGCACGATGGCGAGGCCGTCGTTCTCGACACGGTAGCTGTCGTAGCGCAGCACCACATCGCGATTGCCATCGTCGAGACGCACCTTGAGGGCGGGCGTCGCCGTCATCGCGCCGCCCCAACCGGCGTATTCCTGCGGCGTGAGCGCGCCGGCCGGATCGAACGACGAACGTTCCGGTGCTGGCAGCGCGGGCCCGAGCGTGTCGCTCGCCGGCAGCCGCGCGCCCCAGTAAAGGGTCTGCAGCATGCCATCGGCGTTGACGCCCATGGCATAGGTGACGCCACCCGCGTCCAGACGGAAGAGCCGCTGCGCGGCGTCGTAACGCGGCGTCGCATTGACCGTCGCGGCCGCGTAGACCGGGGACGCCAGCAGACCGCACGCCAGCACCGCACCCAGATGGACGCTTCGAAGGGAACGAATCACGATACGACCTCTCTTTTCATGTCGACGGCCACTCAGGCATCCAGGCGTTCGACCCGGAACGCGAACGCACGCTCCAGACTGGATCGCGGTGCCAGTTCGGTCATGCCGTTGGCGACCGCACCGCCCGGCAGATGCACGGCGTTGATGGGATGATCCACTGGCTCGAAGCAGAAGAACGCCTCGCCTTCCGGCACGTAGATCACATAGGTATCGACGTCGGCCTCGATATGCAGGCGCAACGCCCTGGCGGGCCACTCGATCACGGCATGGCCATTCCAGCCCTGGAACGCGTGATTGAGCCCCCCGGCCGGCAGGTCGGCCGGTTCGGAAAAATCCCAGGCCGGCGGCACGGATTCGCGGCGCACCGGCAGCGGATCCCGTCCATCGTTCTGCCAGACGCTGGTGGCCGGCGCGTGCAGACGCACGCCGCCATGCAAGGGGAAGAAAGGATGCACGCCAAGGCCGAACGGCAGCGCGCGTGGCCCCGCGTTGATGACGCGGACCGTGAAGCGCATCGTGTCGCCGACGATGCGATAACCCATCGTCGCGCGAAAGGCGTACGCTTCCGGCAACGCCTCGTCGAGCGCGAGCACCATGGAATCGGGACCGTGACTCAACACCGTCCACGGACGCTGCCAGCCACTTCCGTGAATCGGCCAGGCATCGTCGGCGCGGTTGCGCGCCAGCGGCACCCACTGCTCCCCATGAAAAAAACCGCCGTGGGCAATGCGATTGCTCCACGGCAGCAGGGGGTAACTGGCAAGGCGGTTCGGATCGATGAGGCCCGCGCCGTCCTCGAGGGGGAACGACGCGGGCCGCATCAGGGGCACGGGTTGACCGTCGACGAGCGCGTCGAAAGCGAGCACGCCGCCACCGGCTTCGGGAAGGACGGAAAGGCTCAGCCTGTCCGTGCCGATCCGCAGGGGACATGACGACGTCATCGCGTCACGGCGATGGGTGAACGAAACGACCGCCATGCGTGCGCCGCATCGCGCGACGTGCGAACGGTGCCGAGAATCATGAGCTGCATTCGAATTCCCCTTTCGCATCGGGCTCCCACCCGACCGCGGACGACTCCGGACCTAATTGTAGTATTTTATGATTACTCGTCCGCAAGCTGCGCCGCAGCAAAAGCGATGACGGTCGCTATCTGACGCGATGGCGCGGTACGTAGCGGATGAGCGTAGCTTTCGGAGCGCGCTCGCAGAGCACGCCGATTGAGGATTCCGTCACGTTTCGCGACGCTACGGTTTCCGCCGCGGACGCTTCGCGATGTTGTCGCGCGATTCCGAGACCATGGTCTGCATGGCCTGTCGGGCCTTCTCCGGCTGACGTCGGCGCACCGCTTCGTAGACGCGCTGATGATGCGGCAGCGCCGCCTTGAAGTTGTCCGCGTTGCTTGCGGACAATCGGAAGAACGTGCCGAGCGCGGTTTCGATCACCGAAAACAGCGACGCCATCAGTTCGTTGTTCGTCGCGCGCAGCAGGCGTTCGTGGAAAGCCAGATCGGCTTCGGCCCACGCGTCGAGATCTTCGGCGGCGGCCATCGCCTCGTACGCCGCCCCGAGGTCTGCCAGCTGCGCGTCGGTACGACGCCTCGCCGCCGCCGCGGCCGCACCGGGTTCGATCAGCTCGCGCATCTCGACCAGCTTTTCCACGAAGCTGTCCGTCGGCATCGACGCGCACCGCCACGCCAGAATGTCCGCGTCGAGCTGGTTCCAGTGGATGGCCTCGCGAACGCGCGCGCCCGTCCGCTGTCGGGATTCGATCAGTCCTTTCGTCGTGAGCACCTTCAGGGCTTCGCGCAACGCCGTACGGCTGACCTGCAGACGTTCGGCCAGCGCCTCCTCACGGGGCAGTCCCGCACCGGGCGAAAGTTCACCACTGACGATCAGCCGGCCGAGCTGCTGCACGACGAGGTTATGCAGTCCGCGCGAGGCGACGGGCTTGACCATGCAGGACTCCTGGGCGCGACGAGGCTTGGGTAGGCAACATTAACGCACGAGCCCTCGCCGCGGGTCGCGTCAGATACGCTGCGCGGCCCCGAGCACGAGCTCGCGCCCGGCCGGGCTGAGTCGCCAGCATCCGTCGTCGTTCTGCCTGACCAGGCCCTGCGCCTGCAGTTCGCGACAAGCCGTCTCGGACAACGTGCCGACGCACAGATGCCGCGTGTCGCTCAGCTTCAGCAGCGCGTCTTGCTGCTCCGGTGTGAGCAGGCCCCACATCGTGTCGCTCCCATCGATCCCCTGTGGGAGATAGTGCACGACCGATCCGGCCCATGCGTGAAACGCGAGTGTCATGAGCCCACGACCGCCACGCATTTCCGGCAAAGGGCGCCAGGCCCTGCCTGAGCCACCGGCATCGCGTCCTTACGGGCCGGCACGGCGCCGGCGGAGGACCGACCGGACACCCGGGATACGGGCGGACGCGCGCCGGGGCACGTTGACCAGCAGGAGGAAAAAGGCGAACACGCCAATGGTGGCGAGCGCGGTCATGCGCGTACCTGCATCGTCGAAATTCCCGGCACGTTCCACCCCTGTTCGTTGTCCGGGCGAACATTACCGACCCGGATGTCAATCGTCTGTAGGCGAAACCCTACATAGACGCGCGCGTCGCCCGGTCCGTTGCCCGCCTTGGGACGCAACGCAGGGCAAGGTCGTGCCTCGCACCGATCGGCGTCACGTGCGGGGGCGATCAATGCGGTCGGGCGGCAGCGGAGCCTGCCTCACGGCGAGGCTCCGCACCAGACGTATCGGTTATTCAGACGTCCGGCTTCGCACGCGGCTTCAGCCGGAAGCTGACGCCCATCCGGTTGATCGCGTTCATGGCGGCGATGGTCAGCGTGAGATCCACCAGGTCCTTCTCATCGAAGACCGCTGCCGCGGCCGCATAAGCCTCGTCGGAGGCGTGCGTTTCGCCGACGCGGGTGACCTCCTCGGCCCATGCCAACGCCGCGCGCTCCTGGTCCGTGAACAGGTAAGCCGCCTCATGCCAGACCGGCACCAGAACCACGGTGTCGACCGACATTCCCGCCTTCAGAAGATCCCGCGTGTGGATGTCGATGCAATGTGCGCAGCCGTTCAACTGCGAGACCCGCAGAAACACGAGATGGATCAGCTTCGGGGGCAGCGCGGTCCCCGTCGTGACGAAGTGATGCAGGCCGCCGAGTGCCTTGGCCCCCTCGGGAGACACCGTAAACCAGTTGGCTCGATTCATGTGCAGCTTTCCTCGTTGATGGAGTCGCGTGGCCGGCGCGCGCCGGCGGTCCCTATCAAGACGATCTCGCATGGCGAGTTGTGACAGGCAGGGCCATCGTCGACGCGACGGCCTCCTGTCCACGCTGATTTTCACGAGTGCGCTCGACGGCGGCCGTTACGGCGCGCGTGACCCGTTGGGAGACATGGTGCCCGGAGTGGGACTCGAACCCACATACCCTTACGGATGAGGGATTTTAAGTCCCTTGCGTCTACCGATTTCGCCATCCGGGCCAAAAGAAAAAAGGCGCGCCGCGGGAGCGACTGCGCCTTCTCAGTGCGATGGCGGGTCGGGTCGGTGTCGAGCCGGCTCGTCCTCGCTGCGCGTCGCGAAGAGTATCCGCGCGACCGTGAAAAAACAAAACCCCGGGATCACCGGGGTTTGTGCGAAACAATGGAGCGGGAAACGAGACTCGAACTCGCGACCCCGACCTTGGCAAGGTCGTGCTCTACCAACTGAGCTATTCCCGCATGCATTTGTCGACTTGCAACGATGGAGGCCGAGGTCGGAATCGAACCGGCGTACGCGGATTTGCAGTCCGCTGCATGACCACTCTGCCACCCGGCCATCGTTTGCGCAGCGCGAAGAATATCCGCGTGGCGCCTAAAAAACAAAACCTCGGTTCCCCGAGGCTTTGTAGAATACATGGAGCGGGAAACGAGACTCGAACTCGCGACCCCGACCTTGGCAAGGTCGTGCTCTACCAACTGAGCTATTCCCGCGTCGTTGTCCGGCCATTTTAGATCAGATCGGAAATGTGTCAACCACTTTGCACCGGTTTTTTTTCGTTTTTCGTCACATCGGCCGGATCGCCGCGCAGGCTGGGCCACGCGGCGCGCAGGTAGTCCACGCCGGACCAGATGGTGAGGATGCCCGCAATGACCAGAAGGGCCTCGCCGATGTGGTACAGGCGAAGGGTTTCGGCGTCGTGCTGGAGCAGCAACACCACGAGGGCCACCATCTGCATGGCGGTCTTCAGCTTGCCGAGGAACGCGACCTTCACCTTGGAACGCGCGCCGATCTCGGCCATCCATTCGCGTAGCGCGGACACGCTGATCTCGCGGCCGACGATCACCGAAGCCGTCACGGCCATCAGCACGCCCTGCCACCCGCCCGGATGCGACTGCACCAGCAGGAAGAGCGTGACCGCGACCATCAGCTTGTCGGCCACCGGATCGAGGAAGGCGCCGAACGCCGACGTCAGGTTCATGCGACGGGCGAGGTAGCCGTCGAGCCAGTCCGTGAAGCCGGCCAGGACGAACACGATCGCGGCCGTCAGATTGGCGCCGCGGAACGGCAGGTAGAAAACGACCACCATCACCGGTAGCAACAGCACTCGGAACAGGGTCAGCCACGTGGGAAGGTTGATTCGCATAGTTCGGCCATGGCGGGAGGCGGGGACGGACCACGCCTCCATTCGATCAGGGGTGCAGCATGGCATAGATGCGTTCGGCGAGGCCGCGATCAATGCCCTTGACGCTCATGAGTTCTTCGACGCCCGCGGCTTCCACGCCCGCCAGGCCACCGAAGGCCTTGAGCAGCGCGGCGCGTCGGCGCGCGCCGACACCCGCGACGTCTTCGAGCGTGCTCCGTTCACGCGCCGCCTCGCGACGACGGCGATGGCCACTGATGGCGAAGCGGTGCGCCTCGTCGCGCACCGCGGCCACGAGGTGCAGCGCCGGGGACGAGCTGCCGGGGTGCAGCGTCCTGCCGCTCTCCGCGAGCACCAGGGTCTCCTCGCCCGCACGCCGGCCGGGGCCCTTCGCGACGCCCACCACGCGAATGCCCTCCACGCCCAGTTCGCGCAGCACGTCGACGGCCTGCCCCACCTGCCCCGTGCCACCGTCGATCAGCAGGATGTCGGGCTTCACGCCGCCTTCGACGACCTTTTTGAAGCGGCGCGTGAGCGCCTGGTGCATGGCGGCGTAATCGTCGCCGGGGGTGATGCCCGCGATGTTGAAACGCCGGTAATGCGACTTCTCCGCGCCCTCCGGCCCGAACACCACGCACGACGCCACGGTGAGCTCGCCACGCGTGTGGCTGATGTCGAAACATTCGATGCGACGCGGGGTGGCGTCGAGTTCGAGCACCTTTTGCAGGTCGTCGAACCGGGCGAGCAGCGTGTGCCGGCTCGCCAGGCGCGACGTCAGCGCGGCGCTGGCGTTGCGCTGGGCCATTTCAAGGAAACGCGCCCGCTCGCCGCGCACGCTGGGCTTCAGCGACACGACGTAGCCGGCATGGTCGGAAAGCACCTGTGCCAGCACGTCGATGTCTTCCACGGGGTCGCTCAGCACGAGCTCGCGAGGCACCTGGCGCTCGAGGTAGTACTGCGCGATGAACTGGCCGAGCACGTCCGACACCGACGCGTCGGTCGGCAGACGCGGGAAGAAATCGCGCGAACCGAGACTCACGCCGTTGCGGAAGAACAGCACGCTGACGCACGCCATGCCGCCCTCGAGGCAGCACGCGATCACGTCCATGTCGGCGCTCGCGCCCTGCACGAAGTGCTGCGCCTGGATCTTGCGCATGGCTGCGACCTGATCGCGCAGGTTGGCCGCACGCTCGAACTTGAGATCGCGCGAAGCGGCTTCCATCGCCACGGCGAGCTCGTCGATGACGGCGCTGCTGCGGCCCTCGAGAAACATCTCGGCGTGGCGCACGTCGTTGCGGTAATCGTCGACCTCGATCAGCCGCACGCACGGCGCGCTGCAACGCCCGATCTGGTGCTGCAGGCAGGGCCGCGACCGGTTCCTGAAGTAGCTGTCCTCGCACTGGCGTACGCGGAACAGCTTCTGCATGAGCCCCAGGCTCTCGCGCACCGCGAACGTGCTCGGATACGGACCGAAATACCGCCCCGGCGCACTCTTCGCGCCGCGATGGAACGCGAGCCGCGGATAGTCTTCGCCGCCCGACAGGAAGATGTAGGGGTAGCTCTTGTCGTCGCGAAGCACGATGTTGTATCGCGGCTTCAGCGACTTGATCAGCTGGGACTCGAGCAGCAGCGCCTCGCCCGCCGTCCGCGTCAGCGTGACTTCGGCGCGCGCGATCTGCGACACCATGGACGCGATGCGCGGATCCATGGGCGGCTTCAGGAAGTAATTGCCGACGCGCTTCTTGAGGTTGGCCGCCTTGCCGACGTACAGCAGTTCGTCTTCCGCGTCGAAGTAGCGATAGACGCCGGGGGACGTGGTGAGGTGGCGGACGAAGGCCTTGCCGTCGAACGGATGCGACTCGGTGTGCTCCATCCCGCCATTTTACCCCGCCGGTGCATCGCGGACGCGAAAAAAAGCGCCGGCACGTGGATGAGTCGTGCCGGCGCCGCCGTCCGTGGTACTGCCGCCGTCCAGCGGGATGACTCTGGCGACGGGATCAGGTTACGCCCGCGCCCGCCTCGCCGCGCCCGGCGCAGGCCGCGTCGATACCTCGGCGGCGACTGATATCGCGCGGGATTCCCCCTACAGGCCGCTCCCCTGCCCGGCCAGCCAGCGCTCGGCCCGGTGCAGGTCCTCCGCGGTGTCGATGCCCGGCGGGAACGGCTCGGGTGTGGGCCGCACGGAGATGGCGTAGCCGTGTTCGAGGGCCCGCAACTGCTCCAGCGACTCCGCCTGCTCCAGCGGCGTGCGCGGCAGCGCCGCGAGACGGCGGAGGAACGCCGCGCGGTACGCGTAGATGCCGATGTGGCGGAGGAAGGGCACGCCGTGGGGCAACGCTCCCCGATCGTGCGCGAATGCGTCCCGCGCCCAAGGCGCCGGCGCGCGCGTGAAATAGAGGGCCCGGCCGTTGCCGCCCCGCACCACCTTGACGATGTTGGGATCGAACAGCTCGGCCGCGTCGTCGATCGGTGTCGCCAGCGTCGCCATGGGCGCGTCGTCGCCGGCCAGCGTCGCCACCACCGCCCGGATGCCCGCCGCGGGTGCAAAGGGTTCGTCGCCCTGCAGGTTCACCACGATCGTGTCCTCGGGCCAGCCGAAATTGTCCACCGTCTCCGCGATGCGGTCGCTGCCCGAGGCATGATCGGGCCGGGTCATGCAGACCAGGACGTCGTCGCCGCAGCCGCGCAGTTCGCGCGCGACGCGGTCGTCGTCCGTCGCCACCACCACCTGCGCGGCGCCGGCCAGCGTGGCCTGGCGGGCCACGCGGCGAATCATCGACTCACCGGCGATCTTCAGCAGCGGCTTGCCCGGAAGCCGGGTGGAACCGTAGCGCGCGGGCACCACGACGACGAACGGGGGAATCTTCTCGGCCATGGCGATGTCCGGCTGCGGGAACGCCAAGCGTAGCCCGCCAGCCGGGGTCTTGTCGTCAGACGGCGGTGTGCAGACGGAAGCCGGTCGTGTTGGCCAGGTCCATGAAGCCCGGGAACGACGTGGCCACGTTCGCGCAGTCGCCGATCGTGATCGGGCCGGACGCCACGAGGCCGGCGATCGCGAAACTCATCGCTATCCGATGGTCGCCATGACTGTCGATGCCGCCGCCGGCGATCGTGCCGCCACGAATGATGGCGCCGTCGGGCAGCTCGTCGATCATCACGCCGCAGGCTTTCAGGCCGTTGGCCATCGCGGCGATGCGATCGGATTCCTTGACCCGGAGTTCCGCCGCGCCGCGGATCGTGGTCATGCCGTCGGCAACGGCCGCCGCCACGAAGAGCGCCGGGAACTCGTCGATCATGTCGGGCACGATGTCGAGCGGCAGCGCCACGCCGTGCAACGGCGCGTACCTGACGACGAGGTCGCCGATGGCCTCCCCGCCGCTGCGGCGCTCGTTCTCCACCGCGATGTCGGCGCCCATCAGTTCCAGTGCCGCCAGCAGGCCGGTGCGCCTCGGATTGAGACCCACGCCCGGCAGGCGAACGTGCGATCCCGGCACGATGCACGCGGCCACGATGAAGAAGGCGGCCGACGAGATATCCGCCGGCACCTCGACATCCACCGCTTTCAGCGCGTGCCCGCCCTCGAGGCGCGCGCGCCCGGGCGAATAATCGATGGGCCAGCCGAACGCCTTGAGCATGCTCTCGGTGTAGTCGCGTGTCGGGTGACTCTCGACGACCTCGGTCGGGCCTTCGGCGTAGAGGCCCGCGAGCAACAGGGCGGACTTCACCTGCGCGCTGGCGACGGGCGACTGGTAGGTCACGCCGCGCAACGCCCTGCCGCCATGGATACGCAGCGGCGGCCGGCCGTCCTGCGTATCGATGAGCGCACCCATCGTCGTCAGCGGGTCCGTCACGCGACGCATCGGCCGGCGCGAGAGCGACTCGTCGCCTACCAGCACCGAGTCGAACGCCTGTCCGGCGAGCAGGCCCGCGAGGAGGCGCATGCCCGTGCCCGCGTTGCCGCAGTCGAGCGGCTCGGTCGTGCCGCGCAGTCCGTGCAGGCCGACGCCATGTACCACGCGCTCTCCCGGCGCCGGCGTTTCGAAGCGCACGCCGAGCTTGCCGAGGATCGCCGCCGTGGCACGCGTGTCCTCGCCTTCGAGGAAACCGCGGATGTGCGACACGCCGTCGGCGATCGCGCCGAACATCAGTGCGCGGTGCGATACGGATTTGTCGCCGGGCACCACGACCTCACCGAGGAGCGGGGTATCCGCCGGTTCGCTGATCCAGTCGAGGCGGGTCATGGCAGGTTCTCCAGCAGACGTTCCAGTTCGGCGCGGCTACCCACGCTCACGCGTACGGTGTGCGGCAAGCGGTAACCGCCCATGGGACGGACGATCACGCCACGTTCGAACAGGTGCGCCTCGAACGCGGCGGCGTCCCGCCCCAGGTCCACGAGCACGAAGTTCGTCTGCGACGGCAGCACGCGCAGGCCGCGCGCGGTAAGTTCCCCGGCCAGCCACGCACGGTCGCGTCGGTTCGTTTCGCGCACGCGCGCGCGGTGCTCGTGGTCGCCGAGCGCCGCTTCCGCCGCGGCGAGCGCCACGCCGTTCACGTTGAACGACTCGCGCAGGCGCTCGCATACCGCCGCCACCGACGGATGGCTGAGCATGTAGCCGATGCGCAGGCCGGCGAGCGCGTACGCCTTCGAGAACGTGCGCGTGACGATGAGGTTCGGATACCGCGTCAGCAGATGCAGGCCCGAGCTCAGGCCTTCGGCGTCCACGTATTCGTGATACGCCTCGTCGACCACGACCAGTGTCTGCGCGGGAATCGTCGAGAGAAACGCCTCGAGCGCCGCGTCGGTGAACCAGGTGCCGGTCGGATTGTTCGGGTTCGCCAGGTAGACGAGGCGCGTGTCGTCCGTCACCGCCGCGGCGATCGCCGGAAGGTCGTGCCCGTAGGGTGCGTCCGGGTGATCCGCCGGCAGGGCCGGCACCGCGATCGAACGCGCGCCGGCCGCGGCCGCGGCGATGGGAAACACCGCGAAGCCGAATTGCGAATGCACCACCGGATGCTCGGCGTCCGCGAAGCACTGCGCCATCAGCATCAGCAATTCATGCGAGCCGTTGCCGAGCGTGATGCCGGAGACCGGCACACCGAGTTCGCTCGAGAGCTTCGCCTTCAGCGACGCGCCGAGGGGATCGGGATAGCGCCAGATGTCTTCCAGCACGCGCGTCGCCGCGCGCATGGCGAGCTTGCTCGGCCCGAGCGGATTCTCGTTCGAGCCGAGTTCGGAAAGGACCGCGCCGAATCGCAGGCGCAGCGCGGGAAGGTCGTGACCGGGATCGTAGGCGCGAAGTGCCGACGTCGCCCGGTTGGCGAGCGTGGCTGCGTCGAACGCTGTGTTCATGGGAGGGCGACGGGGTAGGAGCCGAGCACGCGCACATCGGCCGCGGCGGGTTTCATGGCCTCGAGGGCGGACTGCAGGGAAGGATCGTCCACGTGGCCCGACACGTCGATGAAGAACGCGTATTGCCACTTGCCGGTATGGGCCGGACGGGATTCGATGCGGTTCATGCTGATGCCTTCTTTCGCGAGCGGGCTCAGCACGTCGTAAAGCGCACCCGGCTTGTCGCGCACCGACACGAGCAGCGAGGTGCGATCGTTGCCGGATGGCGGAAAGATCGAGCGACCGATGACGAGGAAACGCGTGGTGTTGTCCGAGCGATCCTCGATGGGCCCGGCCACGGTCTTCAGACCGTACACGCGACCGGCGCTCTCGCCGGCGATGGCGGCCGATTCCGGCGACAGGCGCGCCGTGCGCGCGGCCTCGGCATTGCTCGACACGGGAATGCGTTCGGCGTGCGGCAGGTTGACGCGGAGCCAGCCCTGGCATTGCTGCAACGACTGCGGATGCGAGTAGACGCGCTTGACGTCCTTCAGCTCGCCGCTCAGCGAGAGCAGGTTCTGGTGGACGCGCAGTTCCACTTCGCCGCAGATCGTCGCCTTCGACACGAGAAACATGTCGAGCGTCATCTGGATCATGCCCTGCCCGGAGTTCTCTACCGGCACCACGCCGAAATCCGCGTTGCCGGCGGCAACTTCCTGGAAGACCTCCTCGATGCTGCCCAGTGGCAGCCCGTAAGCGGCGTGACCGAAGTGCTTGCGCACGGCCTGTTCGCTGAAGGTGCCTTCCGGACCGAGGAAGCCGATCTTCAGCGGCTGCTGCTGTGACAGGCACGACGACATGATCTCGCGGAACAGACGCACGAGTTCGCCGTCCGGCAGCGGGCCATCGTTGCGGTCGATGACGCCGCGAAGGACCTGGGCTTCCCGTTCGGGTCGGTAATACTCCACCGCCGCCTTCAGCGGGCCCTTGGCCCGGCCGACCTGCTGCGCCCAGCGGGCGCGCTCGCTGATCAGCGACTGCAGTTGCTGGTCGATGCTGTCGATGCGCGTACGCGCCTCCGTCAGCGTGGCTTGTTTATCGGCGGGGGTCTTGCTCATGGACTTCCAGCGGCTGAAAAAGTGGTTGCAGATGAAACGGTTACCGCCGCGACCATCATGTTGCGGTGCGGCGACCTCCGACTTTAACCGTGCCGCGCCGCAAAGTCCCGCATGAATTTCACGAGTTCGTCGACAGCCGCTTCCGACACCGCGTTGTACAGCGAGGCGCGCATGCCGCCGATGGCCTTGTGACCCTTGAGACCGATGAATCCCGCGTCTTCGGATGCCTTCAGAAACACCGAATCCAGCGCGGCATCGTGCAATACGAACGACACGTTCATCCGCGACCGCGCATCGCGCTGAACGTCGTTACGGTAGAAACCGTCCGAGCCGTCGATCGCCGCGTACACGTGCGCCGACTTGCGCGCGTTGCGCTCGCCCATGACGGCGACGCCGCCCTGCGCCTCGATCCACTCGAACGTGAGCCCGGCGAGATACCAGCCCCACGTATTGGGCGTGTTGAGCATCGAATCGTTCTTCGCCTGCTCCGCGTAACGCAGGATTTTCGCGATGGGTTGCGTCTCCCGTGCCAGCAGGTCGTCGCGGACGATCATCACCACGAGGCCCGACGGGCCGATGTTCTTCTGCGCACCCGCGTAGATCATCCCGAAGCGCGACACGTCGAGAGGCGCGCCGAGGATATTCGACGACATGTCGGCGACGAGCGGCACATCGCCCACGTCGGGGATGTCGTGGAACTCGAGACCGCGGATCGTTTCGTTGGGCGTGTAATGCACGTACGCCGCACGCGGATCGAGCGTCCACTCCTCCCGTGGCGGCAACGTACGGAAGTCGCTGGCCTCGGAGGTCGCGGCGACGTTCGCCCGCACGTGAAAGGCGGCCTCCGCGACGGCTTTCCGGCTGAACACACCTGTGACGATGTAATCGGCCGACCCTTCTCGCGAGGCGAGGTTCATGGGGATCTGCGCGAAATGCTGCGTGGCGCCGCCCTGCAGGAAGAGCACCCTGTAGTGATCCGGGATGCCCATGAGTCGGCGCAACCGCTGCTCGGTCGCCGCCGCGAGTTCCATGAAGCGTTTCCCGCGATGCGAAAGCTCCATCACGGACGCCCCGGAGCCGTTCCAGTCGAGCAGGTCGCTCTGCGCCCTGCGCAATACCGCCTCCGGCAGCGCCGCCGGTCCGGCACTGAAATTCCACGCTCTGCTCACGCCTGCCTCCACGTCGAAAGAGGCATCCATTATGCGCGCAGCTCGGGCAGGACGAAGGCGGCGAACTGTCTCAGAAATGGACGAAGAGCACCGCGGCGATGCCGAGAGCCAGTAGCGCCGCGGTGAGGATCAGCCACCACACGTCGCCGCGTGGCGGCTCGGCCGGTTCCTGCGTGTCGTCCGGCTCCGGTTCCGGAACCGTCACGACCGGCTCGGCCACCCAACCCGGACCGTCGACGATGAAGCGATGCGCCGCGATGCCGACCTGATCGCCCGGCTGCAGCGACGCCCGCACCGTCTTGATGCCGTTCACGCGCACCGCGTGGCGGGCCGGCACGCGGGAGGCGTCGAGCACGAGTTCGCCGTCGTCCCACGCCAGGACCATCAGCGCGGGATCGTTACCGGGCAATTCGAGCGGCAGCGCACCGTGCGTCGAGCCGAGTTCGAGGCGATCACCCAAGGCCACGACACGACCGGAGAGCGGCCCGGCCACGGGGCGCAACGCCACCGTGCAGCGCGATTCCGTGGGCAGCGCCGTGTCGCGCGCGTCGAGGTCGGCATCGTCGCGGACGAGCATGCGGCAGTCGCCGAGCGACAGGCTGTCGCCGGCGCGCAGCAGGGCGCGTTCGCGCACCGGCCGGGCATTGACGTAGACGCGACCCACGCCGGCCTCGACCGACAGGACCATCCCGCGGCGGTCGCGCTGGATGGTGACGTGCCGGGGAGCGACCTGGGGTTCGGAGACGACGAGGTCGTTGTCGTCCCCGCGACCGATCGTGAGCACGGGTCGTGACCAGTGGAAATCACCGCGAGCCGAGCTGACGAATTCGATGCGCATGGAGGAACCGGGACGTTGACGACGCGACTTTAGCAGAGTGAGGTATCTGATTGAACGCAAAGGTGTCCACACGATGCGTTCCGTCCGCTGCTAGACTCCCGCCTTTTCCAGCGACGAGGACGCCCCGATGGCGAAGATCGACATCCGACGCCCGCACGGCAAGACGATCGCGGAAGCCCGCGCGGTGGTCGACAAGGTGGCCGCGCGCATGAACGAAAAGCTCGGCACCGAAGGCGGCTGGCAGGGCGACACGTTTCAGTTCGCCCGCTCGGGCGTGAAGGGTGCGATCGCCGTGTCGCCGGCCGATGTCCACGTGACCGCCGAGCTCGGCATGCTGCTCTCGCCCATGAAGGGCATGATCGAGAACGAAATCCGGCAGAAGCTCGACGAGCACTTCGCCTGACGCGCACCGCCCCACCTGCGCCAGCGGGTGGCCTGATCTCCGCCCCTATGCCATAATAGGGGACTTATGCGGCCACTCCGGCCGTTCATCCGACCCGGAACACATGGCAAAAGACGACGTCATCGAAATGGAAGGCACGGTCCAGGAGACCCTGCCCAACACCATGTTCCGCGTGCAGCTCGAGAACGGGCACGTCATTACCGCCCATATCTCCGGTCGCATGCGCAAGCATTACATCCGCATCCTCACGGGCGATAAGGTCAAGGTCGAAATGACCCCTTACGACCTCACGAAGGGGCGCATCACGTACCGTATGAAGTAAGGCGCGTCCCGCGCCGGCTTCGCCGGAACATGAAAAAAGCCGCGGCCATGCCGCGGCTTTTTTTGTGTCTTCGTGACGGTGGGCCCCGAAGGGCCCACCGGTTTACTCAGGCTTCCGCCGTGGCCGGCTCCGCCGACTCGGTTTCCACGTGCAACTCGTCGCCGTCGACGGACAGGGTCACCTTGCCGCCATCGGCCAGCTTGCCGAAGAGCAGCTCGTCCGCCAGGGCACGCTTGACCTTGTCCTGGATCACACGCGCCATCGGGCGGGCACCCATCTGCGGGTCGAAGCCGTGCTCGGCCAGCCAGCGACGCGCCTCCGGCGTGACGTCCACCGCCACCTTCTTCTCCGCGAGCTGGGCTTCCAGCTCGATGAGGAACTTGTCGACCACGCGCAGGATATGGTCGAAGTCGAGGGCGTTGAACTGCACGATGGCGTCGAGGCGGTTGCGGAACTCCGGTGTGAACAGGCGACGGATGGTTTCCATCGAGTCCAGCGTGTGGTTCTGCTTGACGAAGCCGATACCGCGACGCGAGGCCAGCTGCGCACCCGCGTTCGTGGTCATCACGATGATCACGTTCTTGAAGTTCGCTTCGCGACCGTTCGTGTCCGTCAGCACACCGCGATCCATGACCTGGAGCAGGATGTTGTAGACGTCCGGATGGGCCTTCTCGATTTCGTCGAGCAGCAGCACACAGTGCGGATGCTTGGTGATCTGCTCGGTGAGCAGGCCGCCCTGGTCGAAGCCGACGTAGCCCGGAGGGGCGCCGACGAGGCGCGAGACCGAATGCGCTTCCATGTATTCCGACATGTCGAAACGCACCATCTCGATGCCGAGCTGCATCGCGAGCTGCCGGGTGACTTCCGTCTTGCCGACGCCCGTGGGGCCGGCGAGCAGGAAGCTGCCGATCGGCTTCGACGGGTCGCCGAGACCCGAGCGGGCCATCTTGATCGACGAGGCCAGCGCTTCGATCGCGGCGTCCTGACCGAACACCACCATCTTCAGGTTGCGCTCGAGATTGCGCAGCACGTCGCGATCCGACGCCGAGACCTGCTTGGCGGGGATGCGTGCCATCTTGGCCACGATGTACTCGATCTCGGGGACGTCGACCTTGCCGGTGCGCTCGTCTTCCGGCAGCAGGCGCTGGCGGGCGCCGGCCTCGTCGATCACGTCGATGGCCTTGTCCGGGAGCAGGCGGTCAGGGATGTGCTTGACCGAGAGGTCCACCGCCGCGCGCAGCGCTTCACCCGTGTATTCGACGGAGTGATGCTCTTCGAAACGCGTCTTCAGGCCCTTCAGGATCTCGATGGAATCGGCCACGGTGGGCTCGACGACGTCGATCTTCTGGAAGCGGCGAGCGAGGGCGCGGTCCTTCTCGAACACGCCGCGGAACTCCTGGAACGTGGTCGAGCCGATGCAGCGCAGCTCGCCCGACGCCAGCATCGGCTTGATCAGGTTGGACGCGTCCATCGTGCCGCCCGACGCCGAGCCCGCCCCGATGATCGTGTGGATCTCGTCGATGAACAGGATGGCGTTCGGCTGCTTCTTCAGCTGGCCGATCACGGCCTTGAGGCGCTTCTCGAAATCGCCGCGATACTTCGTGCCGGCGACCAGCGCACCGAGGTCGAGCGACCAGATCGTGCAGTCTTCCAGCACTTCCGGGACCTGACCTTCGACGATGCGCTTGGCGAGACCTTCGGCCAGCGCGGTCTTGCCCACGCCCGCCTCGCCCACGTAGAGCGGGTTGTTCTTGCGGCGGCGGCAGAGGACCTGGATGGTGCGCTCCACTTCGTCCTGGCGGCCGATCAGGGGATCGATCTTGCCCTGGATGGCCAGCTCGTTCAGGTTCGAGGCGTATTCGCTGAGCGGATTGCCCTTGCCTTCCCCGCCGTCCTCGCCGTCACGCTCGACGTTGGGCGCCGCGGCGGCCGACTCGTCGCCGATCTTGGCGATGCCGTGGGAAATGTAATTGACGACGTCCAGGCGCGTAATTTCCTGCTGGTGCAGGAAGTACACGGCGTGGGAGTCCTTTTCGCCAAAGATGGCCACCAGCACGTTGGCGCCGGTGACTTCCTTACGGCCCGAGGACTGGACATGGTAAACGGCACGCTGGAGCACGCGCTGGAAGCCCAGCGTGGGCTGCGTGTCGCGCTCGTCGCCGGCCGGCAGCACCGGCACGGTTTCGGCGATGATCCGCTGGAGATCCGCCGCGAGGCGCGGCAGATCGACGCCGCATGCCCGCAGGGCGGACAGGGCTGAGGTGTTTTCGGTCAGGGCAAGCAGCAGGTGCTCGACCGTCATGAATTCGTGGCGCTGTTCCCGGGCCTGCTTGTAGCAATGCCCAATGGTGACTTCGAGATCCTTGCTGAACATACGGACCGTCTCCGATAGCTGTGGGCGGCGGGGGCCAGCCCCTGTTGTTGCCGCATGAACTCCAGATGGGGGATCGGCTACATCTTTTCCATAGTGCACAACAGTGGGTGTTGATGAGACCGTGAGTACTCGTTGACCTGGGTCACCTTGGTTTCTGCCACCTCCCGGGTGAATACGCCGCAGACGCCCTTGCCACGCGTGTGGACATGAAGCATGACCTGCACCGCCCGCTCCTGATCCATGCCGAAGAAACTGCGCAAGACCTCGATCACGAAATCCATGGGCGTGAAGTCGTCGTTCAGCAGGACGACCTGGAAAAGCGGCGGCCGTGCGGTTTCGGGACGGGATGTCTCGACGGCAAGTCCGTGTCCTCGGTCGCTTTCCTGATCGTGTTCGTGTTCTTGGGACATTAATTCGGAACCTTCGGTACGCGATTCGTTTATACACCGGAAATCGGCTGGTCTCGCCGGTCGATTTCCACAGGTAATGGCACAATATGCCTTTTTCCAGAGCCACCTACGCCGTAAAGCCGATGCCCGAGCCGACTTCCGCCATTGAAACCGTCTGGTGCCCACGGGTGACCGTGGCCTGCGTGATCGCGCGCGGGGACCGCTTCCTCGTCGTGGAAGAGGAAATCGGCGGCCGGCTCGCCTACAACCAGCCAGCCGGTCATCTGGATCCGGGTGAGACACTGCAGGCCGCCGCCGTTCGCGAGACGCTGGAGGAGACCGGCCATCACGTGGCGCTGGATGCCTTCATCGGCGTCTGGCAGTGGGTGAGCACGGAGCACGGCGAGCAGGTGTTGCGCTTCGGTTTTGCCGGACATGTGCTGTCACACGACGCCTCCCTGCCGCTCGATACCGGCATCCGCCGGGCGATCTGGCTGCGTCGCGACGAGATCGAGGCGCTGGGCACGCGCCTGCGCACGCCGCTCGTGCTGGATTCGATCGACGCGTGGCTCGACGGACGCCGTCTGCCGCTCGATGTCGTGTCGAGCCTGCTGCCCGGAGCCCGCGCGTGAAAGTGATCCTCGGCGTATCCGGTGGCGTCGACTCCTCGGTCGCGGCCCTCCTGCTCCAGCAGGCGGGGCACGAGGTCGAGGGCATGTTCATGCAGAACTGGGAAGAGGACGACCGCTCGGGCCCCTGCACCACCGATGACGACCGCAAGGACGCCGTGGCCGTGTGCGGCCGGCTGGGCATCCCGTTCCACGCGCGCAATTTCGCGGGCGAGTACTGGGACGGGGTCTTCGCGTACTTTCTCGCCGAATACGCGGCGGGGCGCACCCCGAACCCCGACGTGCTGTGCAATCGCGAGATCAAGTTCAAGACGTTCCTCGATCACGCGCAGGCCCTTGGCGCCGAAAAGATCGCGACGGGCCATTACGCCCGCGTCGACCTTCACGAGGGCCGTTACCGCCTGCTGCGCGCGGTGGATGCCGCCAAGGACCAGAGCTATTTCCTGCATGCGCTGGGTCAGAAGCAGCTCGCCGCCACGCTGTTCCCCGTGGGCGAGATCGAAAAACCGCTCGTGCGCGAGATGGCGCGCGAAGCGGCGCTGCCGACGCATGCCAAGAAGGATTCCACCGGCATCTGCTTCATCGGCGAGCGCGATTTCCGCGCGTTCCTGTCGCAATACCTGCCGGCGAAACCCGGTGCGATGGTCGATCCGGACGGCCGCACCATCGGCGAGCACCAGGGCGTCATGTATTACACGCTGGGCCAGCGCAACGGCCTCGGCATCGGCGGTCGCGCCGACGCACCGAACGAGCCGTGGTACGTCGTCGGCAAGGACGTCGCGACCAACACGCTGATCGTGGCGCAGGGGGGCGAGAACCGCTGGCTGCAGTCCACGCGCCTCGTCGCCACCGAGGCGACCTGGGTCGCGGGCGAACCATCCGCCCTGTCCTTCCGCTGCACGGCCAAGACCCGTTACCGTCAGGCCGACCAGTCATGCACCGTCGACGTACGCGCCGACATGCTCCACGTCACGTTCGACGAACCGCAGCGCGCCGTCACGCCCGGCCAGTCCGTGGTGCTGTACGACGGCGACGTCTGCCTCGGCGGCGCGGTCATCGCGACGACCGACGCGCCCTACGGCGGCCTGTCATGACGACGCCGCGCCACCCTTTTCCTTTCGAGCTTTCCGCATGAACGAAGAACGCGTCCTCGCCCTGGCCGGCGTCTTCCAGGGGGTCGCCCTCGCCCAGCAGCTGGCCACCGACGGCCGTTGCGACGAAACCCAGTACGAGGCCAGCCTCTCCAGCGTCTTCCGGATCGACGCCGACTCCGTGTCCGGTGTCTACGGCGGCGTGTCGGGCGTGCGGCGCGGCCTGCGTACGCTGGTCGATCAGTTCGAGGACCAGACGCGCGACGTCGCCGTGATGCGCATGGCCATCACCGTGCTGCGCCTGGAGCGCTCGCTGTCGCGCAACCGCGGGCTGCTCGATCGCCTTCGCGAAGGGATCGTCGCCACGCAGCGGCAGGTCGAGCATTTCGGACTCGGCCATCCCAACGTTTCCGCGCGGCTGGCCGAAATCTACGCGTCCACGCTCTCCACGCTGAAGCCCCGCGTGATGGTCACGGGCAATCCGACGCATCTACAGCAGAAGGCCAATGTCGACCGCGTGCGCGCGGCGCTGCTGGCGTCGGTCCGTTCCGCCGTGCTCTGGCATCAGATCGGCGGCAGGCAGTGGCAGCTGCTGATCTCGCGCAAGCAGTGCGCGATGCTCGCGCGCGGGCTGCTCACGGGCTCGACGCTCGACAACGGCGGCTGATGGCTCTGGTGGAAGCCAGCCTGCTGGCTCCCACCCTTTTATCCCTGGCCGGCCGCGTCCAGCCCCGGAATCGCCTCGGCCAGCGCGCGCAGCAGGTCGCCGAACCGCGCCAGGTCCTCCCGCCAGGGTGTCGCGCTGCGCCAGAACAGCGAAATGTGTCGTCCCGGCCGCGCACCCTCCACCGCCGCGAGCACCACGTTCGGAATCGAACCGAGGCGATCGTGGGCGAGGATCGGCACCAGCGTGTAGCCGCCGCGCAGCGCCACCAGCGTCGCGAGGCTCTCGAGGCTGAGGTCCTGGATGCGCTCCGGACGCGCCGACCCGGTCATCCCGAGGTCGGACATGCCGTTGCCGTGGCTCTCCGTCATCAGCGTGGCGTCCGCGGCGTCCAGCTCGGACAAGGCGACGGACGGGCGCCCCGCGAGCGCGTGTCCGCGCTGCAGCAGCAGCTCGTAAGGCTCGAAGAAAAGGTCGGTCGCGTCCAGCCCGGTGACCGTCGCGGTCGGCGGGGCCAGCACGGCGTCGAGCTCCCCTTCCTGCAGGCGTCGCAGCAGCCCGCGCGGCTTGCCCTCGGAGATGGTCAGGCGCGCGCCCGGAAAGCGTTGGGGGAACGGTTCGATGAAATGGGGCAGCAGGTAGGGGCCCAGCGTGGAGGGCACGCCGAGGCGCAGTTCGCCGCCGAAGGCGACATCGCCGGCCCGGGCCGCGTGCTCCAGGTGCTCGGCCGAGGCCAGCACCTCTTCTATATAGCCGAGCAGGCGCTGCCCGCTGGCGGTCGGCGCCACGCGTCGCCCGCCGCGCTCGAACAGCGGCACGCCCAGGGCCTGCTCGACCTTCTGTACCTGGTGGGAGAGGCCCGACGGGCTGATGTACATGGCCCGCGCGGCACTGTTGAAGCTACCTTCACGCGCCACGGCCTGCACCAGGGCGAGGTCGCGCAGCGACACCGACGACAGCGCCATCGAAATCATCGAACGCTGCATGCCATCAAATACGTTTGCGCCCATGCGCCGCCGCCCTCATCCTTTTGCCGCCCGAATTCGCGCGGCCAGCCCCATCGAACCGGCATTCTAGCCGGGACCGGTCTCACGACGGTCGCACTGCGACGGCAGACTGCGCGATAATCGACGCCTTTGGACGGCCCATCACCGGTCGCCCGGCCTCCCCAGCAAAGAACGTCACGCCAGGAGTACAGCATGAAAGACTCGTTCTCGGTACGAGACAGCATCGAAGTCAACGGCAAGCGCCACAGCATCGCCAGCCTGGCCAAGTTCGGCGCAAAATTCGACATCAAGCGCCTGCCCTTCTCGATGAAGATCCTCCTGGAGAACCTCCTCCGCCACGAAGACGGCGTGAACGTCACGGCGAAGGAAATCGAGGCCGTCGCCAACTGGGACGCCAAGGCCGAGCCGGACACCGAGATCTCGTTCATGCCCGCCCGCGTCGTCCTCCAGGATTTCACCGGCGTGCCCTGCGTGGTCGACCTCGCCGCCATGCGCGACGCCGTCGCGAAGCTCGGCGGCGACCCGAACCGCATCAACCCGCTGGCGCCCGCCGAACTGGTCATCGATCACTCGGTGCAGGTCGACGCCTTCGGTTCCGAATCCGCCCTCGAGAAGAACGTCGAGATCGAATTCGAGCGCAACCAGGAGCGTTACTCGTTCCTGCGCTGGGGCCAGAAAGCCTTCAACAACTTCAAGGTCGTGCCGCCGCGCACGGGCATCGTCCACCAAGTGAACCTCGAGAACCTGGCGCGCGTCGTGTTCGTCAATGAGGAAGGCGGCGAATCCTTCGCCTATCCGGACAGCGTGTTCGGAACCGACTCGCACACCACGATGATCAACGGCATCGGCGTGCTGGGCTGGGGCGTGGGCGGTATCGAAGCCGAAGCCGCCATGCTCGGCCAGCCGTCGTCCATGCTGATCCCGCAGGTCGTCGGCTTCCGCCTCACGGGCAAGCTGCCGGAAGGCGTGACCGCCACCGACCTCGTGCTGACCGTCACCCAGATGCTGCGCAAGCTCGGCGTCGTCGGCAAGTTCGTCGAGTTCTTCGGCAATGGCCTGCAGAACCTGCCGCTCGCCGACCGCGCGACGATCGCCAACATGGCCCCGGAATACGGCGCCACCTGCGGCATCTTCCCGATCGACCAGGAAGCCCTGAACTACCTGCACCTGTCCGGTCGCGACGACGCGCAGATCAAGCTGGTCGAGACCTACGCGAAGGCGCAGGGCCTGTGGCACGACGCCAACTCGCCGGAGCCGGAGTTCACCACCGTGCTCGAGCTCGACCTCGCCGACGTTCGTCCGTCGATGGCCGGCCCGAAGCGCCCGCAGGACCGCGTGCTGCTCGAAGGCGTGCAGCAGAGCTTCCTCGACGTCGTCGGTCCGCTCACCGCGAACCGCAAGGTGCGCAACGGTGACGTCACCCGCTTCAGCAACGAAGGCGGCGGCACGGCCATCGGCAACGAAGCCAACGGCATCAACGACGAAGGCGTGCTGGTCAGCAAGGACGGCAAGGACTTCCGCATCAACGACGGCTCGGTGGTCATCGCCGCCATCACGTCGTGCACCAACACGTCCAACCCGGCCGTGATGCTCGCCGCCGGCCTCGTCGCCAAGAAGGCCGCCGCGCGTGGCCTGACGTCGAAGCCGTGGGTCAAGCCGTCGCTCGGACCGGGCTCGCTCGTCGTCACCGAATACCTCAAGAAGACCGGCCTGCTCGAGGAACTGGAGAAGGTCAACTTCTACGTCGTCGGTTACGGCTGCACCACTTGCATCGGCAACTCCGGTCCGCTGCCGGCGGAAATCAGCAAGGGCATCGCCGAGGGCGACCTGGCCGTGGCGTCGGTGCTGTCGGGTAACCGCAACTTCGAAGGTCGCGTGCATCCCGAAGTGAAGATGAACTACCTGGCGTCGCCGCCGCTGGTGGTCGCCTACGCTCTCGCCGGCACGCTGAACATCGACCTGACCAAGGACGCGCTCGGCACGGGCAGCGATGGCCAGCCGGTCTACCTGAAGGACATCTGGCCGAGCAACCAGGAGATCTCCGACCTCATCGCCACCGCGATCAACCCGGAGATGTTCAAGGACGCCTATGCCGACGTGTTCAAGGGCGACAGCCGCTGGAACCAGATCGCCTCGCCGGACGGCCAGACGTATGCCTGGGACGATTCCACGTACATCAAGAACCCGCCCTACTTCGACGGCATGTCCGCCGAGGCCGGCACCATCGAAGACATCCACGGCGCGCGCGCCATGGGCATCTTCGGCGACTCGATCACCACCGACCACATCTCGCCGGCCGGCTCGATCAAGAAGGACAGCCCGGCAGGCCGCTTCCTGATCTCGAAGGGCGTGGAGCCGAAGGACTTCAACTCCTACGGCTCGCGTCGCGGCAACGACGACGTGATGGTCCGCGGCACGTTCGCCAACATCCGCATCAAGAACCTGATGCTCGACAACGTCGAAGGCGGCTACACGAAGTACGTGCCGACCGGCGAGCAGATGGCGATCTACGACGCCGCCATGAAGTACAAGGCCGACGGCACCCCGCTGGTTGTGATGGCCGGCAAGGAATACGGCACGGGTTCGTCGCGCGACTGGGCGGCCAAGGGCACGCTGCTGCTGGGCGTGAAGGCCGTGATCGCCGAGAGCTTCGAGCGCATCCATCGCTCCAACCTGGTCGGCATGGGCGTGCTGCCCTGCCAGTTCCTGGAAGGCGAGAACGCGCAGACGCTCGGCCTCACCGGCGACGAAACGTTCGACATCACCGGCCTGGAAGGCGGCGAGTCGAAGCGCGCCACCGTCACGGCGACGCGTGCCGATGGTTCGGTCAAGTCGTTCACCGTGAAGGTGCTGCTGCTGACGCCGAAGGAACGCGAGTTCTTCCGCCACGGCGGCATCCTGCAGTACGTGCTTCGTCAGCTGGCCAAGGCCGCCTGATAAGAAAGCCCCGGGAAACCGGGGCTTTTTTCATGGTCTGGTGGGAGCCAGGATCAGAGCGCGCGTTTCCAGCTCGCCGTGAAGCACCGCCACTCGCCACCCTCCTTCCGCCATCCGGTCTCGACCGAATAGGCCCCCGCGTTATCGGGCAGCACGCCCGCACCCGCCGTCAGCGTCACGGTGAACGTCGCGATCATCCGCTCGCCACGACGTTCGACATCCACCGGCCCCATCAGCACGTGCACCTTCTGCCCGCGCACGGCATGGATGCGCACGAGGTTCGCCAGCGACCGCCGGTCGAGCTGACCGCCGTTGCCGTCGAAATCCTCCGTGAGCGCTTCGACCGTATCCCCCGCCTTCGCCGCTTCGGCGGCTTCCGCGGTCGCACCGATGGCGTCGCGGACGCGCTGTTCGTCGGGGGCATGGCGACAGCCGGCCAGCGCGGTGAGCACCAGGAACATCGTGAGGGAAGCGACCTTCATCATGCCGTTTTTGTCCTTGCTTTTTGCGTTGCAATGCGGCTTGCCGCTATACGCGAGCGTATGCTCCAATGCCTCGATCGCGGGACGAGGGCGTCGCGCGAACGTTACCTTCTGGAGTGCGTCCGATTCATGAGCATTGAGCGTCCGTGGCTTGACCACTACCCGGCCGGCATCCCCGCCGACATCGACGTCAACGCGTACCGCTCCGTGGCGGCCGTCTTCGAAGAGTCCTTTGAGAAATTTCGTGACCGCCCCGCGTTCTCGAACTTCGGCAAGGTGCTCACCTACGGCGAAGTCGACGAGCTCTCCCGCGCCTTCGCGGGCTTCCTCTCCGGCGAGCTCGGCCTGAAGAAGGGCGACCGCTTCGCGATCATGCTGCCGAACCTGCTGCAGTACCCGATCGCCCTCTTCGGCGCGCTCCGTCTCGGTCTGACGGTAGTGAACACGAATCCGCTGTATACCGCGCGCGAACTGCATCACCAACTGGAAGATTCGGGCGCGAAGGCGCTGCTGGTGCTCGACAATTTCGCCGCCACCGCGCAGAAGTCGCTCGACGGCACCAAGGTCGACCACGTCATCACCACGGCGGTCGGCGACATGGTCGGCTTCCCGAAGGGCAACATCATCAACTTCGTGGTGAAGAACATCCGCAAGGAGGTTCCGCCGTTCAGCCTGCCGAAGGAAACCCGCTTCAGGGACGCCCTCGCGCGCGGCAAGGCGCACACGATCCCCGTGGCGGACGTGGGCCACGACGATATCGCCTTCCTGCAATACACCGGCGGCACCACCGGCGTGGCCAAGGGCGCCATGCTCACCCACCGCAACATGATCGCGAACATGCTCCAGGCCGACGCCTGGATCAGCGGCGCGGCCACGGCGGGCGAAGAAATCATCGTCACGGCGCTGCCGCTGTACCACATCTTCTCGCTCACGGCGAACGGACTGGTGTTCACGCGCATGGGCGCGATGAACCTCCTGATCACCAACCCGCGCGACATGAAGGGCTTCGTGAAGGAGCTCTCGAAAGAGAAGTTCACCGCCATCACGGGCGTCAACACCCTGTTCAATGGCCTGCTCAACACGCCGGGTTTCGCGGACCTCGACTTCTCGCGCCTGCACCTGTCGCTCGGCGGCGGCATGGCCGTGCAGCGCAGCGTGGCCGAGCGCTGGAAGAAGACGACCGGCGTCACGCTTGCCGAGGCCTACGGCCTGACCGAGACCTCCCCGGCTGCATGCATCAATCCGCTCGACCTGAAGGAATACAACGGCTCCATCGGTCTGCCCATTCCGTCGACGTACGTACAGATCTGGTCCGACGATGGCACGGTGCTGCCGGTGGGTGAAGCGGGCGAGCTGTGCATCAAGGGCCCGCAGGTGATGAAGGGCTACTGGGGCCGCCCCGACGAGACCGCGAAGGTGCTCGACGCGAATGGCTGGCTGCGCACGGGCGACATCGCGAAGATGGACGCCAACGGCTATGTCTACATCGTCGACCGCAAGAAGGACATGATCCTCGTCTCGGGCTTCAACGTGTACCCGAACGAGATCGAGGACATCGTCATGCGCCACCCCGGCGTGGGCGAAGTCGCGGCCGTCGGCATCGACGACGAGCACTCCGGCGAAGTGGTGAAGCTGTTCGTGGTGCGCAAGGACCCGGCGCTGACCGTCGAAGCGCTGAAGGAGTATTGCCGCGAGAACCTCACGGGCTACAAACGCCCGAAGCAGATCGAGTTCCGCGACGCGCTGCCCAAGACCAACGTGGGCAAGATCCTGCGTCGCGAACTGCGCGACGAAGAGCGGAAGAAGGCCAGGGCCTGACAGAGGCCGCGATCGGGGCTTGCCGCAAGCCCCATCGCGCGCCAGCGCGCTCCCACTCGATCCACGGCACATCGGCGCTATTCGTCCTGCCAGGCCTCGAGCGTATCGGCATACCCACCCAGCAGTTCCCACAGCGAGGCCTGCTTGTCTTCGGGAATGAGGGTGTAGGCCATGCCGATCTGGCGCGCGGAGACGCGCGCGACCGAGGCCTCCAGATGGATGTGGAGGTCGTGTCCGAAGATCATGTCGAGGATCCAGGTCTGGCCGGGCTCGCCCCGCCAGCCGAGCGGGCGCCGCAGCAACGCGCCGGTGGCCGAAATGTCCACCAGATCCGTCGGGTGCGCCTCGCCGCCACGGCTCATGAGCACCGCGGTCTGTACCCGCATGCGCGCATGGCGATAGCGCGTATGCGCGTCGTCCTTGTCACTCGACATCACGTCCTCCATCCAACCCGAAATCCCGTCCCTGCCTGTCGTGACCGCCATGGTCACACCTCGCGAAGCTTACGTTCCGTGTCACAAACGGACACATTAGCGCAGGTCGAGGTTCCGCTTACCAGCGAAAGCGTTCACTCGCTGCCGCGCGTCTTCAGCACACCCGCGCGAACCAGCGCCCCGGCGCCGAAGCGCCCGTTGATCATGTCCTGCACGCCGTCGGAGCGCTTATCCGTCGCGGGCGTGGCGAACATGTCCTGCTGCTCGTCGCCGCGCCGCGCATCGAAGCCCGACAGCGTCACGCCCAGCAGGCGAAGCCTCGGGCGGGGATGCTGGTTCCACCAGACCTGAAGCAAACGTCGTGCCACGGCGTAGATGTCCGGCGTGGCGTTTCCGGTCACCGGCATCTGGGCCTGGCGACTGTGGGTGACGAAGGGCGGTTCGCGAAGCTTCACGGAAACGGTGCGCGCCTCGACACCCCGCGCACGCGCGCGGGCGCCCACTTTCTCGCACTGACGCAGGAGCCACGCCTCGGCGGTGCCGAGGTCCTCGAGGTCGTATTCGAAGGTCCACTCCGAGCCGATCGACACCTCGGGCGCGTCGGTCACCACCGGCCGCCGGTCATCGCCACGGCACAGCTGGCGCAGCTGGGCGGCATGTCGCTCGCCGACCGCGCGATTCAGTCGCCAGTCGTCCGCCTGCATGAGATCGGCGATGGTCCGGATGCCGACTTTGTGCAGCGCTTCTTCGGCGACCTTGCCCACCGTCCACATGCGCCCGACGGGGAGCGGATCCAGGTAGCCGCGCACCTGGTCCGGCGCGATCGCGAGGAATCCGTCCGGCTTCGACAGCTCGCTCGCCAGCTTCGCCAGGAGCTTGTTCTGCGCCATGCCGACGGAGGCGTTCAGGCCCGTGCGCTCGCGGATCGCGTCCTTCACCCGGCGCCCGATCGCCTCCACGGAGTGGAACAGCCGCAGACTGGCGGTGACATCGAGGAAGGCCTCGTCGAGCGACAGGCCCTCGATCATCGGGGTCACCTCGGCGAACACGCCGAAGACGACCTCCGAGATCGCCGCGTAGCGGTCGTGGCGCGGATAGATGTAGACGCCGTCCGGGCAGCGCCGGCGGGCCTCCGACGTCGCCATCGCCGACCGCACGCCGTACTTGCGCGCCTCGTAGTTGGCGGTGGAGACCACCCCGCGCCGACCGAGGCCGGCGACGATCACCGGCTTGCCCACGAGCGAGGGATCGTCCAGCTCTTCCACGGACGCGTAGAAGGCGTCCATGTCGACGTGGATGATGGCGCGCGGAGCCTGCTGCATGACGTGTATTGTGCCGTAACGTCGGGGCCCCGGGAGGACCCGCCGCTGGACTTGCGCAGGCGCAGGCGATACCCTGTATGTCAATCGGGTGAACTTTTTCGGGCGTCGCGCCCTCACCGGTCCGTTTCACGAGGACCGGCCGCGCTCTGCTCCCGACGTTCCTTCACATACGGTGACCCTCCTGGGGTGTCCTGGGGCATGCCTTTCGCTCGTCGGCGACGATGCGTGGCGTGCCGGGCGAGGTGGCGGTACAGCCGCCGGACGGCATCGATTGTTGCGTTCCCGGTCGCACTCGCGACCCTTCTGACGTGTGCCGATGACTAACGAGACAACCGAAGTCCAGGTGGTCGAAAAATCGCAGGGTGCCTTCGCGGGTATCCCACAGCAGCAGGAAATGCCACTCGCGCTCGTGCGCGGGCAGCCCGTGCTGCAGATGCCGCAGGACCTGTACATCCCGCCGGACGCGCTCGAAGTCATCCTCGAATCGTTCGAAGGGCCGCTGGACCTGCTGCTTTACCTGATCCGCAGGCAGAACCTCGACATCCTCGACATCCCTGTCGCCGAAATCACCCGGCAGTACATGGATTACATCGACATGATGCGCGAGGTGATGCGGCTGGAGCTGGCGGCGGAATACCTGCTGATGGCCGCGATCCTCGCGGAGATCAAATCCAGGCTGCTGCTGCCCCGGCCGCCGGCCGAGGAAGGCGTCGAGGACGATCCCCGCGCCGAGCTCGTCCGTCGCCTGCAGGAATACGAACGCTTCAAGAGAGCCGCGGCCGATATCGACGAACTGCCGCGACTGGAACGCGACACCACCGTGGTCCATGCCTTCGTCGGCGAGCACAACGTGGTACGCGTGCCACCCCCGCTGGACCTGAAGGAACTGCTGCTCGCGCTCAAGGACGTGCTCAACCGTGCCGATCTGTTCACGCACCACGCGATCCAGCGCGAGCCGCTCAGCGTCCGCCAGCGCATGGGCGACCTGCTCAGCTCGCTGAGCGAAACGCACGGGTTCCGCCGCTTCGAGACATTGTTCGACATCAGTGAAGGCCGGCTCGGCGTCGTGGTCACGTTCCTGGCCATGCTCGAACTGGCGAAGGAAATGCTCGTCGAGATCGTGCAGGAAGAAGCCCTCGGGCCGATCTACCTGAAGACGAAGATCCACACGGAGGCCGCGCCGGAAGAAGCGCTCGCCTGACGGCCCCACGAGGGGCACGACACCGGGGACGTCGCGGGAGCGACCTTCCCCCGTCACGAACCGACCGATCCGCGCCATGAGCGCGCGGCACACATAGGGCCTATGCATCCCGAACAACTCAAACCCATCGTGGAAGCGGCGCTGCTGGCGTCGACCCAGCCGATGACGATCGCCCAGCTGAAGGCGATTTTCGGCGAGGACGAAGAGGTCGGTACGGACGAACTGAAGCAGACGCTGGATGCGCTGGCCGCGGATTGCGAAGGTCGCGGCGTCGAGCTGCTGGAAGTCGCGTCGGGCTGGCGTTACCAGGTACGCCGCGAGGTGCACGGGTGGGTGTCGCGCATGTGGGCCGAGAAGCCCAGCCGCTATTCGCGCGCCCTCCTCGAGACGCTGGCGCTCATCGCCTACCGCCAGCCGATCACGCGCCCCGAGATCGAACAGATCCGCGGCGTGGTGGTGTCCTCCAGCATCGTGAAGACGCTGGAAGAACGTGAATGGATCCGCGTGGTGGGTTACCGCGACGTCCCGGGCAAGCCCGCGCTGTTCGGCACCACCCGCACCTTCCTCGACTACTTCAACCTGAAGTCGCTCGACGCCCTGCCCCCGCTCTCCGAAATCCGCGACCTGGAAGAACTGAACCCGCAGATGCGCCTCGAAGGCGACGGGGTTCCGCTCTCGGCGCGGGTCGCGCTGCCGGACGTGCCGAACGACGACGAAAGCCCCGCGAATACCCCAGACACCGATGATGTCGCGGCCTCGCCCGCGACGATCGAAGACACCGCCGCCAAGACGACGCCCGATGAGGGCGATACCGTCGACGCCGCGAACCAGCTGCCAGACGGCGACGATGTCGCCGCGGCTTCCCACACTGCCGACGAGGCAGAGAACCCCCAGGGCGACGTCGAAGACGACGCCGAGAAAGATACCGAGGAGTCACGCGCATGAATGCGCCCCAGCGATCCCTGCTCAAACTGAAGCGCGGTGGCGATGCCACCGACACCCCCACCCCGCAGCTCGAAGAACGCCTGCACAAGGTGCTCGCCAACGCCGGACTCGGCTCGCGCCGGATGCTCGAACAGCGCATCCAGGCCGGCGAAGTCGAAGTGAACGGCACGGTCGCCACGATCGGCGCCAGCGTGCACGCCGGCGATCGCGTGGTGCTCGACGCGAAGCAGTTCGTCGTCGCCACCGACAACCGCAGCGACGCGGAAGTGCTGGTCTACCACAAGCCCGAAGGCGTGGTGACCACCCGCGAGGACACCGAAGGCCGTCCCACCGTGTTCGAACAGCTGCCGCGCCTGCGTGGCGCGCGCTGGGTCGCCGTGGGCCGCCTCGACATCAACACCACCGGCCTGCTCCTGCTCACGACCGACGGCGAACTCGCCAACGCGCTGATGCACCCCAAGAGCGGCCTCGAGCGCGAATACCTGTGCCGCGTGCACGGCGAAGTGCCCGATGAAGTCATCGAACGCCTCAAGGCCGGCGTGGAGCTCGAAGACGGCCCCGCGCGCTTCGACGAGATCGCCGTCATCAGCCGCGGCGGCAGCCACAGCTGGTTCCGCGTGACGATCCGCGAAGGCCGCAACCGCGAAGTCCGCCGCCTGTGGGATTCGCAGGGCTTCCTCGTCAGCCGCCTGAAGCGCATCCGCTACGGCACCGTGGAACTGCCGCGCGCCCTGCGCCGCGGCGATTGCGAATCGCTCGACGAAACCGCGATCAAGGAACTCCGCGAGCGCGCCGGTCTCGGCGCACCCGCGCCGGTCCTCACGCTCAGCGCCGTGGTGCACCAGCGCCGCGCACCGCGCCACGTCACGGAATACCGTCCGGACGGACGCGCGGCAGGCGCATGGAGTTCCGCGCGTCACGACGAAGCCCGCGAGCTCACCGCGTTCGATCGCCTGCGCGACGACAATCCGCGCGGCGGCCGGGGTGGTCGTCAGGGCGCCCCCGGTGGCCGTGGTGGTCAGGGCGGTCGCGGCGGTCAGGGCGGCGGCGGTCCGCGTCGCGAAGTGAACGGCAACGTCGCGCGTCCGGAGCGTGGCGCCGGTGGCCAGGGCGGTCGTTCGCGTCGCGTGGCACCGGGTCAGGAACTCCCGTCGATCCGCACGTGGTTCGCGGGCGACAGCCGCACCGGTGGCGGCAACGCGGCCGGCAACAGCACGGGCAACCGTAGCGGCGGCGCCGGACGTCCGGCCGGTCGCGGTGGCAACGCCGGCGGCAACCGCGCGCCGGGCCAGGGCCCGGGTCGCGCGGATGGCAATCGCGCGCCCGGCGCGCGCTTCGACGGCGGCGGCAATCGCGCCGGCGGCGGTCGACCGGGCGGCGGCGGCGGTAACCGTGCCGGTGGCGGCCCGCGTCCGGGCGGCAACCGTGGCGGTGGCGGTCGTCCCGGCGGCGGTGGCGGTCGCCCGGGTGGCGGCGGCAACCGTGGCGGCGGTGGCGGTGGCAACCGCGGCGGCAATCGCTGAGCCCCGTGCTGACGATCTGGCATAACCCGCGATGCTCGAAATCGCGGGAGGCGCTGGCCTTGCTCGAAGCGCGAGGCCTTTCACCGGTGATCGTGGATTACCAGAAGACGCCGCCCACGGCGGCGGACATCGCGCATGTGCTCGGCCTGCTCGGCATGGCGCCGCGCGATCTGATGCGTAAGGGCGAGGCCGGGTACGCCGACATACCGGCCGATGCCTCGCGCGAGACGCTGATCGCCACGCTGGCGTCGACGCCGAAGCTGATCGAACGGCCGATCGTGATCAACGGCGCGAAAGCGGCCATCGGCCGTCCGCCCGAAGCCGTGCTGGCGATCCTCTAGCAAGCCAAGATGCTGGTGTGGGAGCGCGCTTGCGCGCGAATGGGTGCTTGCCGCGAGCAGCGATTCGCGCGCAAGCGCGCTCCCACAGCTTCTCCCGCAGCTTCGCGGCGCTAGCCGGCGTGTCGCTCCACCAGCTTCGCCGCCACGGCATCGAAACCGATACCCCGCGCGCGCAGCACCACCATCAGATGGAACACCAGGTCGGCGGCTTCGCCGATCAGCGCGGCGTCGTCTTCGGCCACCGCGGCGAGCGCGGTTTCCACGCCCTCCTCGCCCACCTTCTGCGCGATGCGACGAATCCCGCCGTGGAACAACCTCGTGGTGTAACTGCCTTCGGGTCGATCGTCGAAGCGCGACTTCACCAGCGCATCCAGCTCGCCAAGAAAGCCCAGCGGCGGCGCGACATCGCTACCGAAGCAACTCGTGGTGCCCTCATGGCACGTGGGGCCGGCCGGTATCGCGCGCACGAGGAACGTGTCCGCGTCGCAGTCCACGCGCACATCGACGAGAGCGAGCGTGTCGCCCGAGGTCTCGCCCTTGGTCCACAGCCGCTGCTTGCTGCGGCTGAAGAACGTCACGAGACCGAGCTCGCGCGTCTTCGCCAGCGCCGCCTCGTCCATGTAACCCAGCATCAGCACCTCGCCCGTGAGCGCGTGCTGCACGATGGCGGGAAGCAGCCCGCCGCCCTTCGCGAAATCCGGCGTCGCCGCACTCATAGTCTCACCTCGATACCCTGCGCACGCAGGTCGCGCTTCAGCGCGGGAATGGCGATGTCGCCGCTGTGGAAGACACTCGCCGCCAGCGCGGCGTCCACGTCGGCCGCGACGAACGCCTCGGCGAAATGCGCGGCCGTTCCGGCCCCGCCGGACGCCACGAGGGGAACGTGGCAGATGGCACGCGCCGCCGACAGTTGCGCGATGTCGTAACCGCGCCGGACGCCGTCGGTGCCCATGCAGTTGAGCACGATCTCGCCCGCACCCAGCCGCTGGACCTCGTCGATCCACTCGAGCGTGCTCTTGCGCAGCGCGCGCGTACGCGAAGGATCCCCGGTGTACTGGCGCACCCGCCACTCGCCATCGTCGTCCTGCAGGCTGTCCACGCCGACGACGACGCACTGCACGCCGAACGCGTCGGCGATCTCGCGCACGAGTGCCGGACGCTCGAGCGCCGGCGAATTGATCGACACCTTGTCCGCACCCGCGTGCAACACCTCGCGCGCGTCGTCCACGCTGCGAATGCCACCGGCGACACAGAAGGGGATGTCGATCTCGCGCGCGACGCGTTCGACCCAGTCGCGATCGACGCGGCGTCCTTCCGGGCTGGCGGTGATGTCGTAGAAGACCAGTTCGTCGGCGCCTTCGTCGCGGTAGCGCAACGCCAGCTCCACGATTTCGCCGACCACCACGTGGTCGCGAAAGCGCACGCCCTTCACGACCTGACCATCCCGCACGTCGAGACAGGGAACGATGCGCCGGCTCAGCATGTCGCGTCCGCCCTGGCGGCGACGGCGAACGCGTCGCGCAAGCCGAACGCGCCTTCCAGCAGCGCGCGCCCGAGGATGATGCCCGAGACGCCCTGCATGGCGAGCCCCGCGATGTCGTCCAGCGAACTCACGCCGCCCGATGCCTGCACGTCCAATGTCGGTGCGAGCGTCGCGATCTGCCGATAAAGCGCCGCGTTGGGTCCGGTCATGGTGCCGTCGCGATCGATGTCGGTGCACAGGACGTGCCGTGCCCCGCGTGCCTGGTACCACGGCAGCAGATCGTCCAGCGTCAGCGCTTCGTCGGCGGTCCATCCCGCACTCGGCAGTTTCCACACGCCATCGCGGAAGCGCGTATCCAGTGCGAGCACGATACGGTCGGCGCCATAGCGGTCGATCCAGGTTGCGACGGTATCCGGGTCGCGCGACGCGAGGCTGCCGATCACCACGCGCTCCACGCCGGCCGCGAACAAACGGCGCACCCCTTCCTCGTCGCGAATGCCGCCGCCGGCCTGAACCCGCAGGCGGCCCGCCGACGCGATGCCCGCGACGACGGCAAGGTTCTCGAAGCGGCCCGAACGCGCACCGTCGAGGTCGACGACATGCAGCCACGTCGCACCGTCGTCGGCGTAGCTCGCCGCGAGGGCTTCGGGTTCGAACGCGAAGGTGGTCTGCTGCGCGTAGTCGCCCTTGTACAGACGGACGACCCGACCTTCTCGCAGGTCGATGGCGGGAATGGGGAGTGTCATGACAGAAGAAAATTCCGAAGAAGCCGGGCGCCCACGTCCGCCGAACGCTCGGGGTGGAACTGCATGCCCATGAAGTTGCCATGGGCGACGATCGCGGCGAACGCGCCACCATGATCGCTCTCGGCGATCGTCCAGGCGCCGGTGGGCACGGCGTAGCTATGGACGAAGTAGGCGCTGTCGCCGTCGCGCAGGTCGGCGACGAGCGGATGCGTCGTGGTGACGCGCAAGCGATTCCAGCCCATGTGCGGCACGCGAAGACCCGGCGCCTCGGCGAAATGACGGACCGGCGCGGGGATGACACCGAGGCATTCGGTATCGCCCTCTTCCGAACGTTCGCACAGCAGCTGCATGCCGAGGCAGACGCCGAGCACCGGCTGCGTGAGTCCGCGCAGCACGTCGACGAGCCCCGCCTCGCGCAGGCGTCGCATGCCGGGACCGGCCGCGCCGACGCCGGGAAGAATGACGTGGCTCGCCGCGCGGATCGCATCGGCGTCCGATGTCAGCGCGGCATCCGTGCCGAGCCGCTGCAGCGCGTACCGTACGGACCCGATATTGGTCCCACCCGCGTCCACGAGCACCACCGCCATCAGAGCGCTCCCTTCGTGCTCGGCAACTCCTCGCCTTCGCGGCGGATCGCCTGCCGGAGCGTGCGCGCTACCGCCTTGAAACAGCCCTCCACCATGTGGTGCGCGTTGTCGCCGTGCACGGTCAGGTGGAGGTTCGCACCGAGCGTCTCGCACAGCGAGCGGAAGAAGTGCGGCACGAGTTCGGTCGGCACGTCACCCACGCGCTCGCGGGGAAACGTGCCGTCGAAGACGAAGTACGGGCGACCGGAAAGATCGAGTTCGGCGCGTGCGGCGCTTTCGTCCATCGGCAGCGAAAAACCATAGCGGCCGATGCCGCGCTTGTCGCCGAGCGCGTCGCGCAGCGCCTGCCCGAGAGCGAGGGCGGAATCCTCGATGGTGTGGTGTTCGTCGATGTGCGTGTCGCCGTCGCAGCGGAGGCGGAGCGAAAAGCCGCCGTGTTTTCCGATCTGCTCGAGCATGTGGTCGAAGAAACCGAGCCCGGTGTGCACGACCGGATCCTCGATCCGGTCGAGATCGACGTTCACCTGGATCGACGTCTCGCGGGTACGGCGCCGTACCTCGGCGGTACGCGGCGCGTCGAGCAGCGCGTGCGCCACGCCAGCCCAATCGGTGCCTTCCGGCCCGACACGAAAGCCGCGCACGCCCATGTTGGCGGCGAAGGCGAGATCGGTTTCGCGATCGCCGACCATGGCCGATTTCGCGCGGCTCCAGCTGTCGTCGGCGAGCCAGTGCCGCGCCAGGCCCGTGCCCGGCTTCCGCGTGTCGAGGCCCTCATGGGGGAAGCTGCGGTCGATCAGCTGCTCGCGGAACGTGATGCCCTGCGAGGCGAACAGGCGCAGCATCAACGCGTGCGGGCCATCGAAGGCTTCCTGCGGAAACGCGGGCGTGCCCAGCCCATCCTGGTTGGTGACCATCACCAGCTCGTAGCCGGCGGCGACGCAGCGCTGCAGCGCCGCGATCACACCGGGCATCAGGGCAAGCTTTTCGTAGCTGTCGATCTGCTGGTCCGCCGGCTCTTCGATGAGGCAACCGTCGCGGTCGACGAAAAGAATCTTGCGATTCATGCCTCGCCTCCCGTCCGCAACACGGCGAGCACGCGGTCGTTTTCGTTGCCCGTGCCGACCGTGATGCGCAAGGCGTCGCCGAGGCCCGGGTACCTGCCGATATCGCGCACCACGACGCCCGCGGCGAGCAGCCGACGATACGCGCCCGCCGCGTCGTCGAAGCGCACGGCGAGGAAGTTCGCATGCGACGGCAGCACCTCGCGCACGCCGGGCATCGTCGGCAGCGTCTCCAGCATGCGCGCGCGCTCGCCGAGAATCTCCTGAAGATGGTGGCGCTGCACGCGACGACCTTCGTACGAGAGCGCGCCGAGCGCCGCGTCCACGCACGGCGACGGCAGCGGATACGGCGGAATGATCCGCCGTAGCAGGCCGATGACATCGGGGCGCGCGACGAGCGTGCCGACGCGGGCACCCGCCAGCGACCAGGCCTTGGAAAGCGTGCGCAGCACGGCCACGTTCTCGTAGGCGTCGATCAGCGAGATCGCGCTCGGCGCGCGGCTGAACTCCGCATAGGCCTCGTCGACGACGAGCACCGCACGCCCCGTCAGTGCGCGCGCGAGTCCTTCCAGCACGTCGTGGCCCACCAGGTTGCCGGTGGGATTGTTCGGCGTGCAGACGAACACCAGTTTCGTCTCGGGCGTGACGGCGGCGAGCAACGCATCCGGGCGCAGCGCACCGGACGGCTCCAGCGGCGACTCGATCACCGTCGCGCCCTGGATGCGCGCGCAGACGGCGTACATGCCAAAGGTCGGCGGGGAGATCACCACGGCATCCTGCCCCGCGCGACAGAACGCCCGTACGAGCAGGTCGATGGCTTCGTCGCTGCCGCGCGTGGCGAGCACCCGATCCGGCGAGGTCGCATAGAGGTCGGCCAGCGCGTCGATCAGCGCACGCGGCTGGGGATCGGGATAGCGATTGAGTCCCTCGCCGCCGGGAATGTTCGGCGGGCGCGACGACTCGTTGGCGTTGAGCAGCACGGTGCCGCCCTGCGCCTCCATGCGTGCGCTCGAATAGGGCGCGAGGGCGCGAATGTCCGGACGGGCGAGATCGAGGACGCTCATGCGGTCGCATCCATCGCGGCCAGCCGCAGCGTGACGGCGCGGCGGTGCGCTTCGAGCTGCTCGGCCTCGGCGAGCGTCGCCGCGCAGGGACCGATGCGACGAAGGCCGTCGGCGGTGAGTTCCTGCACCGTGACCTGTTTCTGGAAGCTCGCCACCGAGACGCCGCTGTAGCTGCGCGCGTAGCCGTACGTCGGCAACACGTGGTTGCTTCCGCTGCAGTAGTCGCCCACCGACTCGGGCGTCCACTCGCCGAGGAACACCGACCCGGCGGACTCCACGCCGTCGAGCAATGCACGCGGATCGGCCGTCTGGATGATGAGGTGCTCCGGGGCGTAGCGGTTGCTGACGCGAAGCGCCTCGTCGAGATCGTCGACGAGCACGAGCCGACTCTCGCCAAGCGCCTGCGCCGCCACCGCGGCTCGCGGGAGCAAGGCACGCTGCCGCTCCACCTCCGCCTCGACACGATCTAGCAGCCCCGCCGACGGACTGACCAGCAGCACCTGCGAGTCCGGCCCGTGCTCCGCCTGCGACAGCAGATCGGCCGCGACGAATCGCGCGTCGGCGCCATCGTCGGCGATCACCAGCACTTCGGAAGGCCCGGCGGGCATGTCGATCGCGGCGCCGGACGGATCGCCGGCGACCTGGAGTTTCGCTTCCGTGACCCACGCGTTGCCGGGGCCGAAGAGCTTGTCGCACCGTGGCACGGTCGCCGTGCCATACGCCATCGCCGCGATCGCCTGCGCGCCGCCGAGCTTGAACACGCGATGGACGCCCACGGCGCGCGCGGCGAACAGCACCGCGTCGTCGCAGCGGCCGTTCGCCTGCACGGGTGTGCACAGCACCACCTCGCGACAACCGGCGATCGCCGCCGGCACGCCGAGCATCATCGCGGTGGAGGGCAGCGGCGCGCCGCCGGCAGGCACGTAGAGGCCCACGCGACCGATGGCACGCAACACCCGTTCCACGCGAACACCCGGCGCGGTATCGACCGCGACCGGCTGCGGTGCGGCCGCGCGGTGGAACGTGTCGATGCGACCTATCGCGTCGAGTACTGCGCCCTTGAGCTCGGGCGAGAGACGCGCCTCCGCGTCGGCGAATTCCCGCTCTTCCACCGCGAGGGTCGCCAGCGCGACACCGTCGTAGCGCGCGGTGAGTTCCGCGAGCGCGACGTCGCCGCGCGCCCGGACATCGGCCACGATGGCCTCCACGCCAAGGCGGAGCTCGGCGGCGCGCGATTGCGCTGGACGCGCCAGCGCGGCGTCGCGGCCGGATTCGTCGAGCGTCTTCCAGTCGATTCGTTTCATGCCAGCATCTTCTCCACCGGCAGCACCAGCATGTCGCGCGCACCGGCGCGCTTCATGTCTTCCAGCTGCCGCCAGCTCACCGAGCCCGCGCACAGCGCCTGCAACACGACCTGATCCGGCGCGCCGTCGACCGGCGTGAGCGTCGGCACCGGGCCGCCGGGCAGCAGTCGGGTGATGGCGGCCAGCGCGTCGCGCGGCGCCTGCATGAGGATGAGGCGCGAATCGCGCACCTGGATCACGCCGTCCAGCCGACGGAGAAGCAGTTCGGCGATCTCGCCGCGCTCGTCCGATGGCAACTCGCGATGCCCGGCGAGCACGGCCTCGCTCTCCACCACCACGGCGGCTTCGCGCAGCTGGTTGGCGACCAGCGTGGCGCCACTCGAAACGAGGTCGCAGATGGCGTCGGCGGTACCGAGTCGCGGCGCGATCTCGACCGAACCGGCCAGCATCACGACCTTCGCGTCCACCCCGTTCGAACGCAGCCACTCGCCAAGCAAGCCGGGATAGGACGTGGCGATGCGCTGCCCGTCGAGCTGCGCCGGGCCGTCGTAGGCGTCTTCCTGCGGTACGGCGATCGACAGCCGGCAGTGTCCGAAGCCGAGCGAACGCAGCTCGCGCAGATCGGCACCGCTGTCGACGCTGGACAGCTGGAACTCGCGGAGCACGTTGCGGCCGACGATGCCGAGGTCGCAGACGCCTTCGGCGATGAGGCCGGGAATGTCGTCGTCGCGCACCAGCAGGAGGTCGACCGGCTCGCCCTCGCCGAAACAGAACAGCTTGTCGCGGCTCTGGCGAAATTTCAGGCCACACCGCGCCAGCAGTTCCTGCGCCGGCTCCGTGAGCCGGCCGGACTTCTGCATGGCGATGCGCAGGCGGTCCCGCGCCTTCATGCCGCACCGCCGGGATTGCGGCGCGCCGCGGCGGCCATGTAGCCCCCGCTGCCCTGATTGAGGTACCGGGCGACGCGGCCGATAGTGGTGATGCTGACCGAGGTGCGCTCGTGGATCTCGCGGTACGACCGCCCCTCCAGCAAGTGCGGCACCACGCGCCAGCGGTCGACCATGACCTCGATTTCCGCCGGCGTGCAGAGATCGTGCAGGAACGCACGCATCTCGTCGACCGACGAAAGGGCCGCCAGGGCCTCGCAGAGGCTGGTTTCGGCCGAGTCGGCCGGGGTTTCGGGATCGATCGAGCGACGCTTCATAATGTACTAACGCATTAATACGATAACCCATCGTAACCCCCGTCCCGGGGGCGAGGCAAGCGCCCACAGGAAATTGCGCTTTTCTTCCATATATTTCGAGTCAACGGCTCGCCAAGATGGGGGGCATTCCATGCCGCGAGCCCGACCATGCCGAGTTCCGTGATCATCGCCGACGATCACCCCGTCGTCGTCGCCGGAGTCGAAACCATCCTGAAGGCGCACCGTTACGACGTCGTGGCCCGCGCACACGACACCGACGCCCTCTTCGACCTGCTCGCCGAGTGCCCCTGCGATGTCGTGGTCACCGACTTCGCGATGCCGGAGGGCTCGCAGCCCGATGGCATGCCGATGATCCGGCGCATCCGCGCGTTGCGCCCCGACGCCGGCATCGTCGTGCTGACGATGCTTTCCAACCCGGCCATTCTGCGCAGCCTGCTCGACATGGGCGTGGCGGCCATCTTCGACAAGCGCACCAACCTGCGCGACATCCCGGTGGCTGTGCACGCGGCCGATGTGGGGCGCTCCTACCTCAGCCCGGCGATCCGCCGGCTCTTCCACGAGGCCGACTGCGCCTCGGGCGACGAGGAGATCGCCACCCGGCTGTCGCGCCGGGAAATCGAGGTGCTCAAGGCGTATGCGAAGGGCTACAACCAGGCCACCATCGCCGACATGATGGGGCGCAGCTTCAAGACCATCAGCCGGCAGAAGCGCTCGGCCATGGCCAAGCTGGGCCTCGTCAACGACGCCCAGCTCTATCAGTTCCTGTCCGGCATCCGCGCCGGCTCGCTCGACGACTGGTCGCCGGCGATGGAGGCCGCGGCCGACGACTACGCGTTCGCGCCTTAGCCGACCAGGCGACCCGACGCCACCAGGTCGCACACGGCACGCACGTCGCCGTCCATCGCCCGATCCCGCTGCATGAAGGCGACATGCTCCCGCAGCATCGACAACGCGTCGCGAACCGCCACGCCGCCATGGAAGTCGTCGGCTGCGGCCAACGCATCCATCAGCGCGCGCACTTCGGTTTCGAAACGCGCGTAATGCGGCGAATCCTGGCGCGGCGCGCCGGACACCTTGGACGCCAGCGCCTGCCAGTCGCCCCGGTGCGCGAGCGTGCGCGCCGCGTTGAGCATGTCTTGACGGTATTCGAGCGCCTGCGCCGCGGTGTACAGCTCCATCGCCAGCACATGGCCGAGGTCTTCGGTCATCTCGAGCACGTGACGCGCCTCGTTGGCACCCATCGACACGTGGTCTTCCGCGTTCGCGCTGGTCGGCACCGAGTACACCGATGCCGGATGCGAACGCGTCGCCAGGTCGTTGACCAGCGCGGCGGCGGTGTACTGCACGATCATGAAGCCGGAATCCGTCGCGTCCTCGTTGCCGATAAGGAACGCCGGCAGGCCGTCGTTGTTCGCCGGGTCCACGAGTTTCGCGGTGCGGCGCTCGGAGATCGACGCGAGGACCGGGATCGAGGCCTTCACGTAGCTCATCGCCAGGGCGAGCGGCATGCCGTGGAAGTGGCCGGCGGAGATCACCTGGTCTTCGATGACCTGGGCGTTCTCGGCGTCCGGGAAGACCAGCGGGTTATCGGTGACCGCGTTGAGCTCGACGTCGAACACCCGGCACGCCTGCTCCCACGCGTCGCGCACGGCGCCATGCACCTGCGGCGCGCAGCGGAGGCAGTAGGCATCCTGCGGCTGATGCTTCTTGCCACCCTTGAACGGCAGGAAGCGCGAGTAGAACGCCTCCTTGCCATGGCGCTGCGTGGCGGGTACCCAGTCCCAGCCGATATCGAAGCGATGGGCCTGATCCGCCGGATCCGTCCACGAATCGGCGAGCCATGGCCGGAACCGCGGCACGAGGTGATAGGCGATGTCCGCGAGCGTCGAGCCGTCGAGGAGGCCGCGAATGCTGCGCGCCGCCGCCACCTGGCCGGGATGCGGGCGCAGCGCGTGCACTTCTTCCGCGTACGCGCCGGTGCGTCCGGCGAACGCGTCGAGCGTCATCGCGGCCGCGAGGTCGGCCGTGCGGATCAGCATGTCCATGGTGTCGAGCGCGAGCACGCCGGTGGCGAGCATCTGCGTCGTGCCGTTGTTGAGGGCGAGACCCTCCTTGAACGACAGGCGCACCGGCTCCAGGCCGGCGGCGGCGAGCGCCTTCGCGCCCGTCATGCGCTCGCCCTTGTAGAACGCTTCGCCACCGCCGAGCAGCACGATCGCCAGATGCGACAGCGGCGCGAGATCGCCGCTGGCACCCACGGAACCCTTCTCGGGGATCACGGGGATCACGTCGCGATTGAGCAGCTCGGCCAGCGCGCGCAGCGTTTCGACGCGGATGCCCGAGTGACCGCGCATGAGCGTATTGACGCGAATGGCCAGCATCGCGCGCACCACGTCCACCGAAAACGGCTTACCCACGCACACGGCGTGCGTGATGATGAGATTGTGCTGCAGCTCTTCGAGCAGCGTGCCCTGCTGGGGATCCGGATTGCCCCCGGGCAGCTCGTCGCGCACGCGATGCGCGCCGAGTAGTTTGTCGGCATTGCTGCCGAAGCCCGTGGTGACGCCGTAGATCGGCTCGCCGCCACCCACCTTCTCGGCGAGGAAGTCGGCGGCGCGCTTCACCTTGAGCAGCTGCGCCTCGTCGAGACGGATGCTGGCGCCCTTGCGCGCGATGGTGGCGACCTGGGCGCGCGTGAGGCTACGGCCGTCGAGAAGGATGCTGCTGGTCATGGTGTGCGGCCGTGCGTGGAAAGGAGGGGAAATCAGCGACCGATTTCGGCTTGAGCGAGCTCGACGCGAAGGGTCTTCACCAGATCGGCGCGTGCCACTTCGAACTGGTCCTCGCGACGGAGGTCCTTCACGGTGACGACGCCCTTGGCGATCTCGTCTTCACCCAGGACCACGACAAACCGGATGCCCGCGCGATCGGCATACTTGAACTGTTTGCCGAGCTTGCCGCCTTCCAGGACCACTTCCGTGGCGATGCCCGCGTTGCGCAGTTCCGACGCCACCGCGAGGTACGCCGGCATCTGCGCGGCGTCCATCTGCGTGACGAGCACATCGACCGTGCTGCGCGCGGTGGAGATCAGGCCGGCGTCGCGCAGCTGCCAATAGAGGCGCGTGAGACCGATCGAAATGCCCACACCCGGCAGGTGCGACTTCGTGTACTGCCCCGCGAGGTTCTCGTAGCGGCCACCCGAGCAGATGGAACCGATGCCGGGATGATCGTTGAGGGTGGTCTCGTAGACCGTGCCCGTGTAGTAATCGAGGCCACGCGCGATCGAAAGATTCAGCGCGAAATGCGAGTCCGGCACGCCGAAGTCGCGGATCAGGCCAAGGACTTCCTTGAGTTCCGCCCTGCCCTGCTCGAAGGTTTCCGAGCCGCTGCCGAGCGCGTCGAGCTTCGCGAACGCGTCGTCGACCGACGTGGAGCGCACCTGGACGAAGGCGAGGATCTTCCCGGCCACGTCCGCCGCGAGGCCGAACGCGTCGCCCGTGAGCGTGTCGCGCACATAGTCGGCGCCGCGCTTGTCGAGCTTGTCGACTTCGCGCAGCACGAGCATCTGCTGCTCGGCGTCGGCGATGCCGAGGTTCTCGAAGTAGCCGCGCATGAGCTTGCGGTTGTTGAGCTGGATGGTGAAGGCACCGATGTTCAGTTCCTTGAACACGCTGTAGATCACGGCCGGGATCTCGGCGTCGTATCGAACCGAAAGCGAATCCTTGCCGATCACGTCGATGTCGCACTGGTAGAACTCGCGGAAGCGACCGCGCTGCGCGCGCTCGCCGCGGTAGACGCGCTGCATCTGGTAACGACGGAACGGAAAGCTGAGGTCGTGCTCGTGCTCGGCGACGTAACGCGCCAGCGGCACCGTCAGATCGAAACGCAGCGCCAGTTCCGGCACGCCACCCTTCTCGGCGGCGCCGAGCGCGCCCGTGGACTGCACGAAGTAGACCTGACGCTCGGTTTCGCCGCCGGTCTTGGTCAGCAGCACGTCGCTATGCTCGATCACCGGCGTCTCGATCGGCAGGAAGCCGAAACGCTCGTAGTTGCGGCGAATCGTGTCCAGCATGCGCTGGAACGCGATCTGGTCGAGCGGAAGGAGCTCGAGGACACCGGGCATGGTGCGGGCCGGGGTGAGTGCCATGCAATTCCTCTTCGGACAGGCTGTACGGGCGCCGCCATGCGGCAGCCGCATAGATTAGCAGATGGCCGCGGACGCCCCGGCCGCGCCGATGTAAAAAATATGCGACGACCTGTTGCCAACGACACCCACCATGGCTAATATACGCGGCTCCCACGGGGTGTAGCTCAGCCTGGTAGAGCGCTACGTTCGGGACGTAGAAGTCGCAGGTTCGAATCCTGTCTCCCCGACCAAAATTCGAAGATTCAAGGCTCTGAAAGCACGCTTTCAGGGCCTTTTTCTTTTGGGGCGACTCGGCTGCGCCATCGCGGCGAGCTCGGGCGGACTGAGGCACGGAGCCGGAGCACGTCATCCTGGTCGCTAAGTCCTCGTCCGGCATTCGCCTCCCTGCGGAATCGCTCCAAGGACGACGCACCCCGACTCCCACCGAACACCGACGCCGCTCGATGCCGTTTTGCGAAACGCCGACCACCGCCTCACCGTCATCCCGGTGAAAACCGGGATCCACGTCGATGCAATCGGTTTTAGCGACACCGCTGCCAACCACGCGGCGGGGAGCCGATCGCATCGGCGACCCCGCGTCAGCGGGCCATCTCTCCGCGATTGACACGCCGATTTCGAGACACCTCGCGCTTTTCATCCCGCGGAAAATCCTCCATGGTGTCGGCTGGGTTCAAAGCGAGGGGATGTGTCCGAATGCACGATTCCAACCTTCCCGGCCGCCGCGGCTTTCTCAAAGCCTCCGTCCTCGGGGCACTCACGCCCTGGCTGCCGGCCGAAGCGACGGGTGCAACGACGAAGCGCGATGACGTCGCCACGTTTCCCAAAGCCCCTCTCGCACCGCAACCCTTCCAGTTTCTTCCGGCAGGCTCGATCCGCCCCTCAGGCTGGCTGAAGCGCCAGCTCGACATCCAGGCCGCCGGCCTCGGTGGGCGCGTGGACGAGACCTGGCCCGATCTCGGTCCGCGCAGCGGCTGGCTCGGTGGCGACGGCGAATCGTGGGAGCGTGGTCCGTACTTCGTGGATGGCCTGCTGCCCCTCGCATGGCAGCTCGACTCGCCGGAACTGAAAGCGAAGGCACAACGCTTCATCGACTGGACGCTCGAGAACCCGTGGTCGAACGGCATGTTCGGTCCGAAGAGCAACGACGACTGGTGGCCGCGCATGGTCATGCTGAAGGTGCTGACGCAGTACCAGGAGTTGACCGGCGATGCGCGCGTCGTGCCGTTCATGACACGGTATTTCCACTACCAGCTGGGCGCGTTGCCGGCCCGCCCCCTGCGCGACTGGGGCCGCATGCGCTGGCAGGACGAGGTGGCGTCCATCGTCTGGCTGCATGCGCGCACGCAGGATCCTAAACTGCTGGAACTCGCGGCGCTGCTGAAAAAACAGGGTTACGACTGGCAGGGCATGTTCGCCACCTTCCCCTTCCACGACAAGACCGACGCGAAGATGGTCGAGGCGAAGCGCAAGAACGCCTTCATGGAAGACGACGGATTGCAGGTGCACGGGGTGAACATCGCGCAGGCGCTGAAAGCTTCCGCGGTGTGGTCGCTGGTGTCGCGCGACGCGGACGACCGTGCCGCCGTGACCCACCAGCTGGCCCAGCTTGACCAGTACCACGGGCAACCGAACGGCATGTTTTCCGCCGACGAACACCTGGCCGGACGCAGCCCGTCGCAAGGTGTCGAACTGTGCGCGGTCGTCGAAGCCATGTATTCGCTCGAAACGGCGCTGGCCATCACGGGCGACGCCGCGCTGGGCGACCGCATCGAGCGCATCGCCTACAACGCGCTTCCCGCCGCGTTTACCGACGACATGTGGGCGCACCAGTACGACCAGCAGCCCAATCAGGTGGAATGCAGCCTGCACAAACGTCCGTGGACCACCAACGGTCCCGAGGCGAACCTGTTCGGCCTCGACCCGCATTTCGGTTGCTGCACCGCCAACTTCCATCAGGGCTGGCCCAAGTTGACCGCGAGCCTCTGGATGGCGAGCGCCGATGGCGGACTCGCCGCCACGCTCTATGCGCCCTGCCGTGTCAGCACCACGGTGCGCGGCGTGGCGATCGATATCGAGCAGGAGACCGACTACCCGTTCCGCGACGACATCGCCATGACGATGCGACCCGCGTCGCCGGTCGCCTTTCCGCTGCGTTTGCGCGTGCCGGCGTGGTGCCGCTCGCCATCGGTGCGGGTGAACGGCGAGACGATCGCCGCCGTCGCCGGCCAGGGCTTCCTCACCGTGGATCGGCAGTGGAAGAAAGGCGACCGCATCGAGCTATCCTTTCCGGCCGACGTCGTGACCGAAAAGGGATTCAACGACTCGATCAGCTTCCACCGCGGTGCGCTCGTGTTTTCGCTGCCGATCGGCGAAGCATGGGTCAAATGGCGCAAGCGTGGGCTTACCGACGACTGGCAGGTGTATCCCACCACGCCATGGAACTACGCCGTCGCCCCCGAAGGCACGATGGAGCGACATGCCGTCGGAACGCGACCGTTCGCCGGCGCGACGCCGGCCGTGACACTCACCGTGCACGGACGACTCGTGGCGTGGAAAGCGGAAGAAGGTGCCGCCGACCCGGTGCCGGCGAAAGTGATCGCCGACGGCGACCCGGTCACGACGCTCCGGCTTGTGCCATACGCGGGCGCGAAGCTGCGCATCACGTCGTTTCCGCGGCTACCGCACGATGCACTTCAATCGGCGACGTGACGCGCGCAGAGCGCGCACTTTGACTGGTGGGAGCCAGCCCGCTGGCGATGGGTGCTAGCGGCAAACCCCCATCGCCTGCGGGCCACCTCACCGCTCGACGACGAGTGCATGTCCACCCGTTCCGCGGACACAAAAAAACCCTGACAAGTCAGGGCTTTTTGCAAACTGGCGGAGAGTGAGGGATTCGAACCCTCGATAAGGCTTTTGACCCTATACTCCCTTAGCAGGGGAGCCCCTTCGGCCTCTCGGGCAACTCTCCGTGATCGTTCGTTCAGGAACCTGCCTGAACGAGCCAGCAAGGATACTTGTCCTTGCTTCGCCCGTAAAGCGTTTTACTGGTCGTCACCGGAATGATCGGAATGGTCCGAATGACCGGACGTGTCGCCTTCGTTCTTGATGCGCTGGTAAATTTCCTCGCGATGCACCGCGACGTTTTTCGGCGCATTGATGCCGATGCGCACCTGGTTACCCTTCACACCCAGAACGGTGACGGTCACCTCGTCGCCGATCATCAGGGTTTCACCGACCCGGCGGGTCAGAATCAGCATGATTGATACTCCATAAAATCAGGTATTGGCTTCCCCACCAACGACAACTCACCCCGAGTGCTTGCCGTCAATGGATCGACGTTTCGACCATCGAAGGCCGAACTGCCTTCCCCGGCTCTAGTTGTGTGTGTCGCTGACCAGCTGTCCTGCCTTGCGATCCTCTGGGACCGATGCCGACGGATGCATTTCGACATTCGGATCATACTAGCCGAGCCAAACCGGCGGACGCAACGCAAATGGCCGCTAATGCGTGCGCCGGAGCACCTTTACGGTGCACCGGCGTTCACCTGGCCATCTGGCGTTCAGCGCAGGCGCGCTTCCACCCAGGCGGGAATGCCGGCGAGGATGCCGGGAAGTGCCGGGCTGTCCACGCCGCCGCCCTGAGCCATGTCCGGCCGACCGCCGCCCTTGCCGTCGATCCGCGAGGCCACTTCGGCCACCAGATCGCCCGCCTTGACGCGGCCGAGCGCGGAACCGCCGACGCCCGCCACGAGCGACACGCGGCCGTCCACGGCGCCGGCGAGCACGATCGCGCTATCGCCGAGCTGCTGCTTCAGCACATCCATGCTGTCGCGAAGCGACCTGGCGTCGAGGCCTTCGATGCGGGCAGCCACCACCTTGATGCCGGCGACCTCGACCGCGGACGCCGCGAGATCCGCCGACGCCGAGCTGGCCGCCTTCGATTTGTAGGATTCGACCTCGCGTTCGAGTTTCTTCTGCCTTTCGAAAAGCTGACGAAGTTTGTCGACCACCTCCTCGCCCTGCGCGGCCAGCAGGCCGGACACCTCGCCGAGGATGCGTTCTTCCTCCGCGACGCGCGCAATGGCGCCGGCGCCGGTCACGGCTTCGATACGGCGCACGCCGGCGGCGACGCCGGACTCCGACACGATCTTGAACAGTCCGATGTCGCCCGTGCGCGACACATGGGTGCCGCCGCAGAGTTCAGTCGAAAAATCGCCCATCTTCAGCACGCGTACCTCGGAACCGTACTTCTCGCCGAACAGCGCGATGGCACCGAAGTCGATCGCCTCGTCGTAACCCATGTGGTGCACTTCGGCACCGTCGTTATGACGCACCCGATCGTTGACCATGCGCTCGATCTGCGCGAGCTCTTCCGGCGTGACGGCCTTGAAGTGCGAGAAGTCGAAGCGCAGGCGCTCCGGAGCCACTAGCGAACCCTTCTGGGCCACATGATCGCCGAGCACGGTGCGCAGCGCGGCGTGGAGCAGATGCGTCGCGGAGTGATTGAGCACGGTGGCCTTGCGCTGCGATGCGTCGACCGACGCGCCGACGACCGCCCCGCGAAGCAGCGGCGCGGAGCCCTGCCACGTACCGAAGTGCGCGAAGAACGCGCCACCGACCTTCTGTGTGTCCGCTACCGCGAGGGCACCGGACGGATTGCTGAGCGTGCCGGTGTCGCCCACCTGCCCGCCCGACTCGGCATAGAACGGCGTGCGATCGAGCAACACGAAGGCCTCTTCGCCGTCGTTGAGGGCGTCGACGGCCTTGCCGTCACGGACGATGGCGACGACCTTCGCATCGGCGAGGTCGAGATCGTCGTAACCCGTGAAGATCGTCGGCGCGGCGGCGCTGGCGACCTCGGCCGGAAGCTGGGCCTTCGTGCCGAAATTGCTGGCGGCGCGCGCCCGTGCGCGCTGCTCGCCCATCGCGCGCTCGAAGCCCTCCATATCCACCGTCATGCCGCGCTCGCGCGCGATGTCGGCGGTGAGGTCGACCGGAAACCCATAGGTGTCGTACAGGCGGAAGGCATCCACGCCGGGAATGATCTGGCCCGACTTGCCCGCGATGTCGTCGAACAGGCGCATGCCGTGCTCGAGCGTTTCACCGAAGCGGTCTTCCTCGGTCTTCAGCGCCGTCTCCACGAACGAGCGCTTCGCCGTGATATCCGGATACGCCTCGCCCATTTCTTCGACGAGCGGCTTCACCATCTTCCAGAAGAAATCGCCACGTACGCCGAGCATCCACCCATGGCGAAGCGCGCGACGGATGATGCGGCGAAGCACGTAACCGCGACCCTCGTTGGACGGCAGCACGCCGTCGACGATCAGGAACGAGCAGGCGCGGATGTGATCCGCGATGACGCGCAGCGACTTGTTCGAAAGATCCGCGGTACCCGTGAGCCGACCCGCTTCGGCGATGAGATGCGCGAACAGGTCGATCTCGTAGTTGGAATGCACGTGCTGAAGCACGGCCGCCAGGCGCTCGAGGCCCATGCCGGTATCGACGCACGGCGCGGGCAGCGGCGTGAGCGTGCCGTCCGGCGCGCGGTCGAACTGCATGAACACGAGGTTCCAGATCTCGATGTAGCGATCACCGTCCTCGTCGGGCGAACCCGGAGGACCGCCCGCCACGTCCGGACCGTGATCGTAGAAGATCTCGGTGCACGGACCGCAGGGACCGGTGTCGGCCATCTGCCAGAAATTGTCGGACGCGAACGGCGCACCCTTGTTGTCGCCGATGCGCACGATGCGCTCGGCCGGCACGCCGACTTCCTTGTTCCAGATGTCGTAGGCCTCGTCGTCGGTGTGGTACACCGTGACCCAGAGTCGATCCGCCGGCAGCTTGTAGACGCCGGTGAGCAGCTCCCACGCGTAGCGGATGGCGTCGCGCTTGAAATAGTCGCCGAACGACCAGTTGCCCAGCATTTCGAAGAACGTGTGATGGCGCGCGGTGTAACCCACGGCATCCAGATCGTTGTGCTTGCCGCCGGCGCGCAGACAGCGCTGCACGTCGGCCGCACGCACGTAACCCGGCTTTTCGCTGCCGAGGAACACGTTCTTGAACGGCACCATGCCCGAGTTCGTGAACAGCAGCGTGGGGTCGTTCGACGGCACCAGCGATGCCGAGGGCACGATGGTGTGGTCTTTGGAACGGAAGAATTCGAGGAAGGTCGAACGGATTTCGGCGGTTTTCATGAGCGATCGTGGCTTGGGAGCTGCGAGGTCGCGCAAGACGCTCCGTCCAGAATCAAGGCTCGTTGCCTTCAGTCGTCGTCGGCGTCTTCCGCATCGGCGTGGGTAAGAATACGTACTGTGGCGGCGGCGAAGCCTCGACGCAAGAGGAATTGCGCCCGTCGCGCCCGCTCGGCCGGGTCGGCGGAGGGTCCGCCGTAGCGGCGACGAAGCTGATTGGCCGCCAGATCGTGCCAATCCACGTCCGCGGACTCGATCAGTTCGCGGATCGCCCCGTCGGAAATGCCCTGGCTGCGGAGTTCGGCACGGATGCGCGCGGGACCGTAGCCCTGCCCCACCCGGCTGCGCACGAGAGCCCCGGCGAACCGGCTGTCGTCCTGGTAGCCCTGATCGCCCAGCCGCTCGATGGCGGCCGTCGATTCGTCACGCTCGAAGCCGCCACGCTCGAGCTTCTGCTTGAGCTGGCGGCGGGAGTGCTCGCGCCGGGCCAGCAGCCCGAGCGCCTTGTCGTAGGCGGTGCGGGTCGGGCGATCGGCTGCGCCGTCGCCCTTCCCCGAGCCCTTATCAGACTTCCTCAAGCTCGTCGGCCTCGGTCGAGGCTTCGGACTTCGGACCGGCCTTCACGAGCAGTCGTGCGCGAAGCTCGGCATCGACCTCGTTCGCGATGGCCGGGTTGTCGCGCAGGAACTGACGGACGTTTTCCTTGCCCTGGCCGATGCGATCGCCCTTGTAGCTGTACCAGGCGCCCGACTTGTCGATCAGGTTCTCGCGCACGCCGAGCTCGATGATCTCGCCTTCGCGCGAGGTACCTTCGCCGTAGAGGATCTCGAATTCGGTCTGGCGGAACGGCGGCGCCACCTTGTTCTTCACGACCTTCACGCGGGTCTCGGAGCCGATGACTTCCTCGCCCTTCTTCACCGCGCCGATGCGACGGATGTCGAGGCGGACGGAAGCATAGAACTTCAGCGCGTTACCACCGGTGGTGGTTTCCGGGCTGCCGAACATGACGCCGATCTTCATGCGGATCTGGTTGATGAAGATGACCAGGCAGTTGGTCTTCTTGATGTTGGCAGTGAGCTTGCGCAGGGCCTGGCTCATCAGGCGGGCGTGCAGGCCGACGTGGGAGTCGCCCATTTCGCCTTCGATTTCGGCCTTCGGCGTCAATGCCGCGACCGAATCGACCACCACCATGTCCACGGCGCCGGAGCGCACGAGCATGTCGGCGATCTCGAGCGCCTGCTCACCGGTATCCGGCTGACTCACCAGGAGGTCGGCCACGTTCACGCCCAGCTTCTCCGCGTAGCTCGGGTCCAGCGCGTGCTCGGCGTCGACGAACGCCGCCGTGCCGCCGTTGCGCTGGCAGGACGCGATGGCCTGCAGGGTGAGCGTGGTCTTGCCCGAGGATTCCGGGCCGTAGATTTCCACGACGCGGCCGCGCGGCAGGCCGCCGATGCCCAGCGCGATGTCCAGGCCGAGCGAACCGGTCGACACGGTGTCGATCTGGTCGTCGGCGCGGTCGCCCAGGCGCATGACGGCACCCTTGCCGAACTGCTTTTCGATCTGGCCGAGGGCACTCGCCAGCGCCTTGCGCTTATTGTCGTCCATCGTGGTTTCCGATCTCGTGTGTAGGTGAGTATCTTGCCGTAGCGTGATCTCAGGGACTGCGATCCGCGACCGGCAAGTTTGCCACAGGCAGCCGGCCTCAGCCGATCAGTTCGGCGGTCATTCCAGCAAGCGCCGCGGCCACCGTCTGTCGCCGCACCGCCTCGCGATCCCCGTCGAAATGGAAGAGCCGGGCGTGAGCGTAGCCCCCGCGCCGTTTCCAGCCGATCCAGACCGTGCCCACGGGCTTGTCCGGGGTACCGCCCGACGGGCCCGCGATGCCGGTGACCGCTACCGCCACCCCGGCGCCGTAACGGGCCAGCGCACCCGACACCATCTCGAGCACGGTCTCCTCGCTGACGGCCCCGGTACGCTCGAGCGTCCGGGGATTGACCCCAAGCAACGACTCCTTGGCGCTGTAGCTATAGGTAACGACGCCGGCCTCGAACCAGGCCGAGCTGCCGGCAAGGTCGGTCAGCGTCTTCGCGATCCACCCGCCCGTGCACGATTCGGCGGTGGCGACCATCACCCGCTTCTCCTGGGCGGCATCGGCCACCTTTCTGGCCAGGGCCATGAGGTCCGCGTCGGTGGGGATGGTTTCAAGGGCCATGCCCGCTCCTCAAATAAAGGATCAAGTTCTACTCCCGGCGCCTTGTCTTGTCGACGGTGCAGACCGCCGCAGCAAAGCGGTTGAGGGCGCGCCCGGCTTGCCACGCGGGCACACCCACGCTCATCTCACGCCAATGCCGCACCCGAGGACAAGCAAGATCCTCTCAATCCGTACCTTCCTGTTCAGCCATCATCGACTCGGTGATCAGGGCACGTGACGAGGCTCAGCCGTGCTGACAGGGCGCATCGAGACATCGAAGACTTCCGGCCTGTCGCGCGGTATCGACCCCGAATGCTTCGGTGAACAGGAAATTCCCTTATGCCAACCTAAACGAGTCATTTCAAATGTTTTCCACTGGGCCTCGTAATGCAGAAGTCGGCAGCAATTGGGTAAGCAGCGCGCCAGCAATGCACATTTTGGCGTGCGAGGTTTCACAACTATGGGTAGCTATTCGAACGGAAGTTGGTTATCTTCACGTCTACCAGTCGGCCGCGCGGCGCGCCTCGCGCAGCGCTCGGCCACTATCGATTGACTTAGTACCGCCGGACACCCGGCCATCGATCGATCTTCAACGAGCAGCACGGGCGCCTTGATACCCGATGCTTCACTACAGGATGTAGCAACGATGAAGCGAACACCTCACGCGTTTCCGCGTCGAGCATTCGGGGCCCTGATGCACGGGCTCTCCTTGTCCTGGGCCGTGTCACTGGTGCACGCCACCCGGAAAGAAGCGCGCCTCGACCGGGCTCCGCCTGGGATCGAGCGCCCCTAGCCGTTCGCGACGGCGCCAACCGCCGGTCAGCCGCGCCGCAACACGGCAACGATTTCCTTCATCCCCAACGTGAGTCGGTCAACGACCAACGCGATTCGCTGCGCTAGCGCAGCGGGCATGGATCCCGCACACCCCAAAGCTTTGGACGAGTTTCGTGAAAAAGATCCTTCGACCCATCCCGACTGTCATCGCCACGTGCTTCATCTGCGCCTGCGGCACGCCCGGCGCGAGGGATTTCGGTGGCCGCTGGAAGCCGGTCAACCACTTCGACGAAAAGTCGGTCGAGATTCCTTTGGCCCCTCCCTACACGTACGCGGTTACGCCGATGGACGGGACGCTCAAGACGCTGCTGACCCGGTGGACACGAGACGCCGGCCTGAAACTGTCGTATCGCCTCCGCTCGGACTTCTCGCTCACCCGCAGCGCATCAGCCCTCCGGACCACGGAGCTTCGCGACGCCGCGGCGCAACTCACCACCGCTTACACCGCCCAACGCGTTGTCGTAAGCGTCATCGGCGACGAGATCGTCGTCGGCGAAGCCACCACGTCTCCCATCCCGTCGCAAATGACGCCAGACGGCTCCGCCAACGACATCGGCGCCGCACGGTAGGCCACCCGTTCATGCTCAAAAAAAGAAACACGACGAACATCGATCAGGCTGTCGCCGCCGGTGTCAACTTCGAGATCACCGTTGCCGACCTCGCGAGACGCAGCGAAAGGCGCGCGTGGCTGGTCGCGAGTTGCGCTAGCGGCGTGGCGCTCGTCCTCGCAGGCGGCTATCTGGCCGTCATGCCATTGAAAGAAAAAGTGCCGTTCCTCGTCGTCGCAGATCCTTACTCCGGCACAAGTTCGCTCGCCAGGCTGACTGACGACGTCGTTAACCGCCAGATCACCGCCAGCGAGGCGATCAACCGTAGCAACGTCGCGCATTTCGTCCTTGCACGCGAAGCCTACGACCTTGCGCTGACCAACCTGCGCGACTGGCCCACCGTGCTGACGATGGCGGCGCCCGACGTTGCTCAGCCTTATATGGAACTCCACGCGACGAACAACGAGTCAAGCCCCTATCGACTCTACGGCAAGCACAGCGCCATTCGGGTCAAGATCCTCAGCATCGTCCTGATCGGCGGCGAGCATGGACAAACGCCGACGGGCGCGACGGTCCGCTTCCAGCGCAGCGTTTACGACAAGACGACCGGCGGCACGTATCCGCTCGATAGCAAGATCGCCACCATCGCGTTCGCCTATAAGGCCAATCTGCGGATGGACGACCAGAACCGCATCGAGAATCCATTGGGTTTTCAGATCACCAGTTATCGCGTCGACAACGATTACGGTTCGACGGCGCCTGCCGAAGTCGCAGCGCCGCGTCCTCGCGCGGAATCCAAGGCGACGCCCACGATCCCCGCCGACACCGAAGCGGGGGACGCCACGATACCCCCGTCGCCGCTGGCGGTGGAGGCGGGCTATCCCGCCCCGTCCACCAGCACACCGCCTCCGGCCATTCCCGTCACCCCTACCGCAGTCCGCCGGGCCGCCAATGGAGGGCACCGCCAATGATCCGATTCCGTAACTACCGCCTCCACTGGGCCTTCGCCCTCGTCGCGGCCACGATTCCCCTCTGCTCGCACGCCGACGCGACGCTCCCCGCACGCTTACCACCGCCCGTCAACGCACCCGGCGTGCACACCTATGACTATCAGGCGGACCGGATCTTCACGATTCGTGCCGGCCTGGGCATCACGACGCAGATCGAACTCAGCCCCAATGAGCAGGTGCTCGACTACAGCACCGGCTTCAGCAGTGGCTGGGACCTCACCCGTCGCGACAACGTCTTCTACGTGAAACCTAAGAACGTCGATGTCGATACCAACATGATGATCCGCACCGCGACCCATTCCTACATCCTGGAACTGAAGGTCGTCGCGACGGACTGGAAAACGCTCGACCAGGCGCGGCGCGCAGGCGTGCAGTACAAGGTGACCTTCCGTTATCCGTCGGACACGAGCTTCCAGGCCGAGACAAAGGCGGTCGAGAAAGCGCCGGAGCTCGACACGTCGCTGGTCAAGGGGCGCGATTACCACTTCGACTACGACTACGCGAAGAAGCGACGAGTGGCGCCGTGGCTCGTGCCGACTAACGTCTACGACGACGGCCGCTTTACGTACATCCGGATGCCGGACTTGAAGCACTTTCCGACGGGTAACTTCCCGACCATCTACATGCGTGAGAAAGGTCACGGCGAAGACGCGATCGTCAATACCACGGTCGAGGGCAACACCATCGTCGTGCACGGCACATACCCCTATCTGGTGATCCGCCACGACAAGAACGTCATCGGCCTGCGAAGGAACGCGAAAAAGTGAACCCTTACACCTCTCAGCATCCCGAAGCCCCGACGGCCCCAAGTCATGGCACGTCGTCCGACCGGCACGATCCGACCACCAATCACTACGCCGCTCAACAGCAGAACGCGCACCCCAACGTCGACAGCGGCGCGGTCAGCCTCTCGACCAGCGAGATGCAGCGACTGAACCGAAGCGCTCTCGGCTTGCTCGCGGGCATCTTCCTCCTTCTCGCGGTCGCCGCTTTCTGGCTTTTCAAATCGTCGAACGCTACCAAGCCGCCCACGTCAGAGGCACGGGATGAGGTCATCTCGGTCTCGGCGGGCCAGGTCGGCATGGGCGCGACGCCCGACGCGCCACCTGCGGCTGCGCCCGGCGCTGCTTCGATCGTGGATTCTCGACGGACGAGCGGTCCATCTTTCGATAGCGGGGCGTCGCATCGGTCGCCTCCTCCAACCTCTTCGCAGGGCAGCACCGTGCCGGCCTACGCGCCGCCCATGGCCAGGGAGCCGACGCTTCTCGAGCGCCGTATCGCCGCGGCCAATGCTGGTGGCATCGGTGTCGGCGATGCCGGCGCACCGCCTCGCACGGCGGACATGCCGGTCGTGCCGGGCATGCCCCTGATGCCCGGACTGAGCGGCATGCCGGGCGGACCCGGCGCGCCGGCGGAGGAGTCGCCCCTGAGCGCGAACGGCAACCTCGCTTACTCCGCCAAAGCGCTCGCCGAGGTGTCTTCCGCCACACCGCTCCAGCATCCCGACGCGCTCATGCTGCGCGGCACCCTGATCCGCTGTGTGCTCGAGACACGCATCGTCACCGACAACCCCGGCTTTACGTCCTGCACGGTCACCGAGCCTATCTATTCCTTCACGGGCAAGCGACTACTGCTGCCCAAGGGATCGAAGGTGATGGGCAAGTACGAGATGGAACCCAGCGGTCCGCGGCTCGCCGTGATCTGGGATCGTGTCGTCACGCCGACCGGAATCGACGTCAGCATGCAGAGTCCGGGCGTCGACACACTCGGTGGCTCCGGTCACCCCGGCCACTACAGCGCGCACTGGGGCAGCCGGATCACGGCAGCGCTTTTCATCAGCCTGCTGAGCGATGCGTTCAAATACGCCGGCGCGGAATACGGGCCGAAGCAGACGTCGATTACGAACGGCGTCGTCACGCAAAGCCCGTTCGAAAGCAACACCGCGGAAACGGTGCAGCAGCTCGCAGGCCAGGCGGTACGCCGTCAGGCCAATCGCCCGGCGACGGTAACCATCAACCAGGGCACTGTACTCGCCATCTATGTGGCGAAAGACGTCGATTTCGCCAGTGTGGTCGCCCGGTACTGATCGCATGACCGTACGCGACTCCCTACCGGCGAGTAACGACTTCCTCGACTACCAGTACGACGTGCTGGGGATCCGGGAGTACCTGGCTTCGCACGACGTCACGGAAATCTGCATCAATCGTCCTGGCGAGGTGTATCTCGAGCGCAGAGGAAAGTGGCAGCGCACGGAAGTGCCTTCCCTCACGTTCGAGCGTGCGCGACAGTTCTGTACCGCGGTGGTCAACGAAACCAACACGGGCCAGCGCATCACCGATGTCGACCCTGTGGTGTCGCTGACCTTCCCGACCGGTCAACGCGCGCAGTTCGTCCTGCCGCCGGCGTGTGAGCCAGGCACGCTGTCGATCACGATCCGGCTCCCGTCCCGGCAATCCCGAACTCTCGATCAATATCAGGCCGATGGCTTCTTCGACGAGATACTCGAGGGCACGGCGCAGATCGGTGAGGCCGACCACGAGCTGATCAGGCTGCGGTCCGAGCGTCGCTATGCGGACTTCTTCCGCCAGGCCGTGCTGGCGAAGAAGAACATCGTCGTCGCGGGTGCGACAGGAAGCGGCAAGACCACCTTCATGAAATCGTTGGTCAACCACATTCCGCACGACGAGCGTCTCGTCTCGATCGAGGACGCGCGGGAGTTGTTCCTCGAACAACCCAACGTCGTTCACCTTCTTTATTCGAAGGGCGGGCAAAGCGTGAGCAACGTCACGGCGAAGAGCTGCATGGAAGCCTGCCTGCGCATGAAGCCGGACCGCATCATCCTCGCCGAGCTGCGCGGCGACGAATCCTTCTATTTCATACGAAATTGCGCGTCGGGTCACCCCGGGTCGATTACCAGCTGCCACGCCGGCAGCGTGGAACAGACCTGGGATCAGCTTGCCTTAATGGTCAAGGCATCGTCGGAAGGAGCCGGTCTGGAATTCGCGACGATAAAGCGGCTTCTCATGCTGACGATCGACGTCGTCGTGCACATCAGGGCCCATGCCGGTAAGCGCCGTATTACGGGCATCGACTTCAACCCTGCCCGCTCGCTGGGCACCGCGGACGGCGACGAACCTACGGAGGGAACCCCCTAGATGTTCGCAGGGATAGAACTGGCCGCCTGCCCCAACCTGGCCGTGCCGCACGACATCATGCGGCACATCGTCAACGTCGAGTCGAACCATAACCCCTACGCCATCGGCGTCGTGGGCGGCGAACTTGCGCGTCAGCCGACGTCGCTGGCCGAGGCCGTCGCGACGGCGCGCATGCTCGAAGAAAAGGGCTACAACTATTCATTGGGCGTCGCCCAGATCAACCGCAAGAACCTCGCAACGTTTGGTCTGACCAGCTTCGACAAGGCCTTCGACGCCTGCGCGAACCTCACTGCCGGCTCAAAGATACTGGCCGACTGCCATAGCCGCGCCGGTGGCGACTGGGGAAAGGCGTTCAGCTGCTACTACTCCGGCAACTTCCAGACCGGCTTTCGCGACGGCTACGTCCAGCGCGTTTACGCCTCGATGGGACGAGAGACCACACCGATCGCCGTCGCGGCGCCACAGCGGGCGGAGCCCGTCAAACGCACCGAGCCCGTATCGCGGGTGACGACAGACCCCATACGGACAACTCCGCCCGAAGCCCGCGAGCGCAGCGGCGTGCTACGGCATGTGGACTCCGCCGATGCCGCCTTCGTTTTCTGACCCTCATCCCTTCCCAACACTCGCAAGGAGATTTTCATGACCACCCCCTACGTTCTCAGCCTCATCGCCCGGTCCGGCAGGCCGGTTCGCCAGACCATCGGCGTCGCTGCCCTCTTCACGGCTCTGATGATTCCCGGCCTCGCCGTGGCACAGGTCGGTGAAGCCGGTACCAAGGTGTGCGGCTTCTTCGAAAACATCAACTCGTTACTCAACGCCGCGTCGATCGTCGTGGTGACGATCTCGGTCATTTTCTCGGGCTACCAGATCGCCTTCGCCCATAAACGCATCGCCGAAGTCGCACCGCCCCTCATCGGCGGCGTCCTTATCGGTGCCGCCGCGCAGGTCGCCAAGATGGTCGTGGGCGGCAACGGGAACGGCGGCGGCGCGAGCGCCTGCACGTCGAGCAGCGGCGGCTTCATGATGGACGCGATCAACACCGCGATGCACCTGCTGGCGTTCCATGTATAAGGACGCCCTGTTTCGTGGATGCACACGGCCGCCCATGTTCATGGGCGTGCCGTATATCCCTTTCTTTTTCGGCACGGGCACCTTCCTGCTGCTCGCCATGTACTTCAATTTCTGGCTGCTGCTCGGAATTCCCGTGGCCGTCCTGGTGATGCGGCACATGGCGCGGCGGGACGAGATGGTGTTCCGCCTCCTCGCGCTGCGCCTTTCGTTCCGTACCAGGGTCCGCAATCTGCCGCGTCACGATGGTATGTGGGTCTTCACGCCAAACACCTATCGCGACGCTGCGCGCGATAAACGCCCGTAACGCTCATTCCTATATGCCCGATGCCATGTTCATCCCAGACGCCCCCATCGCCAACCATCTTCCGTTGTCCGCCCACGTCTCCCCAACCGTCGTCAAGACGCGCGGCGGCGACTACCTGCTGACCTGGCGCCTCGCCGGCCTGCCATTCGTCGGGCGCGAGCCGAGCGAACTGGGCCACAAACACCTCACCCTGAACCGCATGCTGCAGACGCTCCGGGCGCCCGACGTCACCAATGTGGCGTTCTGGGTCCACGACATACGGCGACGCGGCAACGTCAAGCACACCAGCCGGTTTGAGCAAGCGTTCAATCAGGGCCTCTCCGATGCCTACTACGCCACGCTCTCTGAACAGAAACTCATGCAGAACGAGCTTTATCTCACGATGATGTACCGCCCCATCGTCCACGGAAAAGCCTTCGCCGAGAAAACCGCCAACGTCGACCAGCTCAAAGCGGCACAGGACCATGCAGTCGCCACGATTCTCGATCTGGCCGGCAACGTCGAAGCCGTGCTGAAAGATTACGGCCCCACGCGCCTCGCCATGTACGAGGCGCGGAACAAGATCGTCTTCTCCGAGGTGCTCGAGCTGTTCGGCTTCATCCTCAATCGCCTCGATGAGCCGGTACCCGTGCTCAACGCGGCCATCTACGACTACCTGCCTGTCTCCCGCCAGCACTTCAGTGCCAGAACAGGCGATTTCGCGCTCACGACACCTGACGGCCGCAACCACTTCGGCGCCATCCTCAACGTCAAGGAGTACGTCGACGGCACATGGCCTGGCGTGCTGAACGGGCTGAAGTTTCTCGACAGCGAGTACGTGATCACGCATTCCTTCACGCCCATGGGCCGCCAGGACGCCCTCAAGGCGCTCGAACGCACAAAGGGCATGATGATCTCGTCCGGCGACAAGGCCGTCAGCCAGATCCTCGAGCTGGATCGCGCCATGGACGACCTGGCGTCCGGCAACTTCGTGCTGGGCGAGTATCACTACGCCATCGCCATCTATGCGGAGTCGAAGGACGCCCTCGCCCAGCATCTGGCGACGACGCGTGCCGAGCTATCCAACGCAGGCTTCGTCACCGTAAAGGAAGATCTCGCCGTCACCTCGGCGTTCTACGCGCAGTTTCCCGGTAACTGGCGCTACCGGACGCGCCTGGCGAACCTCAGCTCCCTGAACTTTCTTGGCCTCTCGCCCCTGCACAACTTCGCCTCGGGAAAGCGCGACCAGAACCCGTGGGGCGACTGTGTCACCACGCTGCAGACGAACAATGGACAGCCGTACTATTTCAACTTCCACGGCACGCCGCCGGGGGAAGATTCCCGCGGCGAGAAGGCCATCGGTAACACCATGGTCATCGGCAAGTCGGGCACCGGCAAGACGGCGCTGATCAATTTCCTGCTCAGTCAGGTACAAAAGCTCGACCCGGCGCCGACCATCTTCTTCTTCGACAAGGATCGTGGCGCGGAAATCTTCGTGCGGGCCTGCGGTGGGAACTACCTGGCGCTGGAGAACGGAAAGCCCACGGGGTTCAACCCATTCCATTGCGAACGTAACGAGGAAAACGCGCAGTTTCTTTCCGACCTCGTCAAGGTGCTCGCAGGCAAGCGTGAGTACACCTCGCGGGAAGAGGAAGACATCTTTCGCGCCGTCGGGAACATGCTCGACACGCCGATGCACCTACGCAACATGACCAACTTCCAGAAGAGTCTGCCCAATCTCGGCGACGACGGTCTCTACGTGCGCATGCGCAAGTGGACCGCTGGCAATGCGCTCGGATGGGTATTCGACAACCCGGAAGACTCCGTCGACCTGAGCCGCTCCAACATCATCGGCTTCGACTATACCGACGTCATCGACAACCCCGAGGTCCGGGCACCCGTCATCAATTATCTGCTGCACCGCCTCGAACAGCTCATCGACGGCCGCCGCATCATCTACGTCATGGACGAGTTCTGGAAGATCCTCGACGGCGAAGGCGGTCTGAAGGAATTCGCGAAGAACAAGCAGAAGACCATCCGCAAGCAGAACGGCATGGGCATCTTCGCCACCCAGAGCCCCGAGGACGCCCTCGCCAGCGACATCGCCTCCGCCCTGATCGAGCAGACGGCGACGATGATCCTTCTCCCCAACCCAAACGCCAGCCGCGACGACTACATCGATGGCCTCAAGCTAACCGAGGCGGAGTACAAAGTCGTCGTCGGCCTCGGCGAGCGCTCCCGCAGCTTTCTGGTCAAACAGGACAAGTTCTCCGCCGTCTGCCAGCTCAATCTGCGCGGCATGGACGATGCCCTGTCGGTGATCTCGGCCTCCACGGACAACATCGACATCATGCATCGCGTGATGCAGGAGCAGGCCGCCGCCCTCGGCATCGCCGTCGACGCTCTGACTCCCGAGCAATGGCTTCAGACCTTCTACGACCACCGCAAAGGCAGCGGAAAGCGCGAGCCGACGACGGAAACCACACCGGCAGCGCGCCGCGCCGCCTGATCCCGAGGACTACGCACATGGACATGGAAACGAGAACGATGGCCCCGTCGCAAGCCACCCACCGACATTCACCGCGCCGAATGATACGCAGCCTTCTCGCCACATTTCTGGCAATCGCCACGCTGAGCCCCGCGCCGGAGGCCAACGCTCAGTGGCTGGTGCAAGATCCCGCGGCGATCTTCACGGCCGTGCAGGAATACGCGACGCAGGCGAAGCGCTGGATCGAGACGGCGCAACATTACAAGGACACCATTCAGCACTACGCCGATCAGGTCGCGTTCTGGAAGCAGCAACTGGTGAAGCTCCAGGGGCTGAATCTGGAAGTGTTCAAACTCGAGAACCAGTTTCGCCGCATTCCTGAGGACGCGAATCTTGCCGAGACATGCCCAGGTGCCGTTCGCAGCCACTTCGACATCACGACCGTGCTCGAATCGCTGGTGCCCAACATGGGCGGCGACATCGTGAAAGAGCAGAACCGGGTTTGCGAAAGCATCCTCCGGTCGAACAACCGGAAGTACAACCTAACCGTCGACTACTACAACTTTCTGAAGACGTCGATGAAGGACCTGGAGACGATTCACTCTGATCGCCTGTCCAAGGTGGGCGAGTCGGTGGCGAACCTCAGTTCCATCCTGACAGACACGCAGCGGTACGCCGCCAACATCGACGAAGCCCGAAAGAAGTGGGAAGGCGACGTGGCACAGCAGGACCTCGTCCTGTCCATGCTCACCGCGCAGCAGGCGATGCTCGCCCGCCGCGCCATGAACGGAAGCCCCAGCCCGCTCGGAACACTCGTCAACACGGCCGCGCTTCGCGCAGCTTTCACGCACTGACCAGCGAAGGAACCAACGGCAGCCATGGCGAATCCAGCCGATTATGTCTATTACAAGCTCGTCTACGATTACCTTATCTATGAGATCGACGATTTCAGCGAGCACCTCATCGGCCACACCATGGCTTGGGCGAGCGCAGTCGCTCTAACGCTCGTGACCTTATGGATACTGATTCAGGGGTTTCGCATCGCCACTGGCCGGTCCCGCGACTCCCTCATGTCCACCGTTGTCGACATGGGCCGCATCGCTGTGATCGTCGCCGCCGCGACCACCATGGCGATCGCCGGCACCGACATTCGCACCCTTCTCACGAAAGACATCGACAAGGCGGTGCACTACATGTTCACCGGCCACAACGGCAATACGTCTGACGCCATCGACGAGAACCTCGCCTATACGCAGCTGGCCCTAAGCACCATCAACGTCGTCAAGGTCAATCCCGGCGACACCGAGATGCAAAACGCGAGGGACCGCTCCGCTCTTATCGCCACCTTCGGCACCGCCAGCCCACCCATGGCCGCCGGCGCGATGTTGCTCATCTACCACTTCGCCATGGCGCTGTTCATCGGACTCGGCCCGCTCTTCATCCTGTGCCTGATCTTTCCCCAGACCAAGGACCTGTTCAAGCGCTGGCTGATGTACGGCATAGGCACCACCTTTTCCATGGCGCTGCTCAGCGTCGTGGTCGGCATCGTGCTCAAGCTCACCGTCAAGATCAGCGTCGCACTCTGGGGCGCAAAGATCATCAATTCGCTCATCGGTAACAGTACAGAGGGCCTCACCAGCACCGCCATGCAACAAGGGGGTATCGGCCTTCTTCTCACTGCGTTGATCGTCTCCGTCCCGCCCATGGCGGCGATGTTCTTCCAGGGAACGTTGGGCAGCTTCATGAGCTACTCGGCCTTCAATGGTGGAGCGAACTCGCCCGGGCCGCAGGGGCAACCGCCGGGGGCTTGGGCGAGGCAGAGTGCAGCGCCCCACTCGGACCCGGGCGCACGAGGCACCGTAGACGATTCAGTCGGCATCGAGGGACGAATCTCGGGTATATCCGCGTCAGCCAACCAACCCGATCAGATCAAGGCATCTCGGACCGTATGAAGATGAAAAGGCTACGACCGGCATTTGCTATCGCTCTCATCGGATCAACACTGTCACTTGACCTGCATTCCGAAGGTGGTTGTCCGCCCGGACAAGTTCCGCAACAAGGCAATGGGTGGAGGGCATGCATCCCAACAGCACCGCAAATTCAGAGTTCAGGTCGGGCCGCAGAGCCGATTTGGAAGGCTCGCTGGCAGGCGATTTCAGTGGATTTGGACAAGGGCGTTATCGGGACCTCGCTCGACCGCCCAACCAGAGACACGGCGGAACGCGATGCTTTGGTCGATTGCACAAATAAGGGCGGTTCGGCATGCAAGATCCATATTTCACATGGCAATGCTTGCGTTGCTCTGGCAGTCGGAAGATCTCGCTTGGCCAGTGCGGACGGATTGACAAGGTCGGCCGCGGAACGTGGGGCGATCAGTAACTGCGAAAAAATCGGTGTGACATGTGAGGCGATCTACTCAGCATGCAGCCTCCCCGTTCGCATTCAGTAAGTAGCCTCAGGCACCGATGATCACTTGTGATCTCCCACCCGCCAAGCCCGCCGGCTGATCCCGCGGCTCCCTCATGTCCACCGTCGTCGACATGGGTCGTCTCGCCGTGGTCGTCGAGGTGCAGCAGCCATGCCGACCATGACGGCCCATTGGGCGAATGACGGCGTGCAGGAGGGCTTGAGTTATTCATCTGATACGCGAGTGTCCCAAGGGGACATGCCGCCGATCATGGATCAAATAGAGAATCCCGCCCAAAAGGGCCATTAATGACAGCGATGCGCAAATATCTCCTAACTCTAGCGGGGCTATGTATCGTCGTTGTGAGCGCTTGTGCAGATGATGAAAGGAGGTGTCCGGCGGGGCACGTTCCACAGGCCGGGCCGGGCCGGGCCGGGCTGGCGAACATGTATCCCCGTTCAAGATGACGCTAGATGTGACACTGCAATCAAAGAGGTTTGGCGATCATCTTGGGGCGCAGTCGCGTCGAGTCCAGATGCCTTCGGAATTGTTTCGGATGCACCGGGCGAGCATTCAGCGCAACAAGGCGCGCTAGCGGCATGTCGTAGTTGGAGGGGGCAACCGATGTGCGCTCCACACCACGTACTCTGATCAATGCATCGCTGTCATATCGAATGCGGAGATGTCCTGGGCCGGCGGAGGACAGAGTGTCGAATCTGCAACTAAAAGCGGCCTTGAACGGTGTGGAGGGAAGTGGCAAGTGCTGGGTTTACTACACCGGCTGCAGCCTTCCGATACGCGTTCAATAGCGAGAGATAGAGCCCTTGATCTACCGTAACAAATGGACATTTTCGGCCACCGACCGCTCACGAAATTACCTCATGTCCACTGATGTCGACATGGGCCGCATCGCCGTGGTCGTGGCCCCCTCCACCACGACGATGGCGATTGCGGGTACGACCCTGTGCCTGATCTTTCCCCAGACCAAGGATCTGTTCAAGCGCTGGCTGATGTACGGCATAGGCACCACCTTTTCCATGGCGCTGCTCAGCGTCGTGGTCGGCATCGTGCTGAAGCTCACCGTCAAGATCAGCATCGCACTGTGGGGTGCAAAGATCATCAATTCGCTCATCGGTAACAGCACAGAGGGCCTCACCAGCACCGCCATGCAGCAAGGGGGTATCGGTCTTCTGCTTACCGCACTCATCGTCTCCGTCCCGCCCATGGCGGCGATGTTCTTCCAGGGGACGTTGGGCAGCTTCATGAGCTACTCGGCGTTTGGCGGTGGAGCGAACTCGCCTGGGCCGCAGGGGCAGCCGCCGGGGGCTTGGGCGAGGGGTGAAGTATCACGTGAAATGAATCAGCGGGTTGCCACTGAAGATCCCGGGGGATTCAGTTCACGGATCACGCAGACGACGCAGGACTCGCAAGGGGACAGTATCAAGGGCTCGGCGGAGCGAACTAAATGAACCGCCGGCAAAGAATGCGTCTTGTAGCCGCAGCATTAAATATCATCGCAACATCTGCGTTCGCAGAAGGTGGATGTCCCTCCGGTCAATTCCCCCAAGTTGGGCAGGGCTGGCGCGGCTGCACTCCTCCGAAGCAGCCGACTGCTCCAGCCATGCCTCGATCACCGCGATGGGACACACGTTGGCAAGCCATCGCCACAGACACTCCGAAAGGCATTCTTGGAAAGTCGGTCAACCGGCTCTCTGCGTTAAGTGCAGAAAACGATGCGCTTGAGGATTGCCAGGCTCAAGGCGGAACCTCCTGCAAGATATCAATCTCCTACAGCAACGGATGCGTGGCCATGGTCGTCGGAAAATCGTTGTTGACGACAGGTTGTGGCGCCACCAGGTCAGACGCCGAGCAGGACGCCATTCGCGAATGCGAAAAGGGAAGCCTGAACTGTGCGGTCTACTACTCCGCATGCAGCCTCCCAGTACGTGTCCAGTAGCCGAGCAGTAAATCATTGAGAACTTCCAGCAGTGCGGTCGCCGGCACCACAATCCGCTCCCGCGACTCCCTCATGTCCGCCGTCGTCGACATGGGCCGTATCGCGGTGTTCGTATCCGCCGCCACTTCGATGACGATCGCCGGCACGGACCTCCGCACCCTGCTGACGAAAGACGTCGACCAAGCGGCGCACTAACGTGTTCACCGGAGACAACGGCAACAGGCCCAATGCGATCGACGAAAGCCTCGCCAGCACCCAGCTCGCGCTGAAAGCCATACGTGCCGTAAACGTTGTCACCGGCGATACCGAAATGCAGAACGCGACAAACCGGTCAGCCTTGATCGCAGCCTTCGGCGTCGACAGCACCCATGGCCGTCGGCGCGATGCTGAAACGCCGGCTGCCGAAGATCGGCGCGCCGTCTCTTAACCTATGACCATGACCGGCGGCACATTGCCGCCGACGTTGGATTCCCCGTCTCCATCGCTGCGAAGCGACGAACGCACTCTCCCGAACATCACCTGCTATACCGACTCTCGGTATGCACCCCTTTCCGGCACTGCCCTGCACCGCGAATCATCTGTCGCACTGACGCATCAATCCATGCCGACCCCGTGAAGAAAAAATGAAGGTTGCAATGGCAACCTTCACGTGGCTTGCACATCTTCGCAAATTCGTGATCGCCGACACTGCGAAACCGTGAATTCGGTCAAGCGTTTGAAGCGTTTCATACACATTACATGCCGAGAATGTGTGACATCTGCCACACAAACAGGGATATACAAGGGTAGTAAGAAATTTCTTGTTGCGTTACCTTTACGTCGCGGACGGCGTTCGCGGAAGGGGTGGGGAAATTCAGGTCGTTGTACAGCAACCAAAGGTTGGCGCGTTCCAGCGCCGCTGCGCTGCACGATCTTTCTTCGCTGGCACGTTATGCATGGGGCGCGAGAGCGGCCGCTACAGGATGTTGTATGGATGATTTGCAGGTTGCGTGTGTTCCACGATCTTACGGGGTCTTGCCGGGTGCACCGCCGTCCTATGGATGGCTTTGCCGCTCCCGGCTGAGCAGGGGCTTCAGCCAGGCGCCACCGCCCCGCTCTTAGTCACATCGCGATGAAAACGCTTTCTTTTCCTCCAGCTGCGCAAAGGCAGCTGGACGGTGTCGTTCGCCTTGAAATTCGTACCGAGAGCTTTGTGTGCGCATGAAACTGTCTTCCCTAACCAAGCCCTGTCTTCCGGTCGCCGCCGCGATCCTTCTCGTCGCGTGCGCCACGCCGCCCGCGAAAGACTTCGGTGGCCGGTGGAAACCGGTCAACCGGTACGACGACGCGACGGTCGAGATTCCTCTCGCCCTTCCTTATACGTACTACGCGGCGCCGATGGACGGCACGCTGAAGACCATGCTGACGCGCTGGAGCGCGGATACCGGGCTTAAGCTGAATTACAAGCTGCGCTCGGACTTCACCCTGCCGAAGTCGGCGGCGAGCGTGCATACCTCGGAAGCACGCGACGCGGCTACCCAGCTGAGCACGATCTTCGCGCCGCAGGGCGTCAGCGTGGTGGTGACCGGGTCGGAAATCGTCGTCGCCGAGACCTCGTCGATCGTTTCCCCGCCGCCGGCTGCCAACGCGCCTGCCGGAACGGCGGCCGCCGCTCCCGAAAAGTCCGTGCACGCACCCGTCGCGAACGCACCGAAGCCGGCGTCCACCGACGCCGCGCCGCGCACGCCCTAACCCTCACCGCGACAGCGATCCAGGTCTCTCGATGCTCACCAAGAAACAATCCCCGAAAATCGACGCGGCGGTCCAGCGTTCGGTCGATTTCGAAACCACCGTCTCCGACCTCGCGCAGCGCAGCGAACGGCGTGCGTGGATGGTCGCGTTCTGCGCGATTTCCATGGCGCTGATGCTTGCCGGCGGATACCTCTACATTCTGCCGCTCAAGGAAAAAGTACCGTACATCGTGCTTGCCGATGCCTATACGGGCATGAGCTCGCTCACCCGCATCACCGACGATGTGGTCAACCGCCGCATCACGGCGAGCGAGGCGATCAACCGCAGCAACATCACGCACTTCATCCTCGCACGCGAATCGTTCGACGTCACGATGATCAATCTGCGTGACTGGGCGACGGTGTTGACGATGGCGTCTCCGAATATCGCTCGGGCATACACCGACCTCCATGCGCTCGACAACCCGAATGCGCCGTATAAGACGTATGGCCGCGATCGCTCCGTGCGCGTGAAGATCCTGAGCATCGTCCTGATCAACAGCGACGACGGCACGCCGAAGGGCGCTACCGTGCGTTTTCAGCGCAGTGTCTTCAACAAGACCACGGGCCTGACGGTGCCGCTCGACAGCAAGATCGCCACGATGGCGTTTGCGTACAAGCCGAACCTGAAGATGGACGACCAGTACCGAGTGGAAAATCCCCTGGGCTTCCAGGTCACCGACTACCGCGTCGACAATGACTACGCCGAGCCGCCCCCGCAGCCCGTCGAAGCCGCGGCGCCCGCCACCCAGGCGCCCGCCCAGGCCACGCCGCCGGCGGCAACCACCGCGGCTGCCACGACCGTGCCGGCATCACCCATTCCCCTCGACGCGCCCACCGTGCAGACGGCACCCGCACAGGCCGCCGCTCCCACGAACGCCGCCAATGGAGGGCGCCGTTGATGAAACGCACCATCCTCAGATTCTCGCTGGCCATGTGCCTGCTCGCCGCGACCGGCGCCGCCGGTGCACAGGTCGTCACGCCGTACCAGTATGAGCCGGACAAGATCTATACGATCCACACGGGCCTCGGCATCACGACGCAGATCGAGCTTAGCCCCAATGAGAAGATCCTCGATTACAGCACCGGCTTCAGCAGCGGCTGGGAGTTGACGCGTCGCGACAACGTCTTCTACGTGAAACCGAAGAACGTCGACGTCGACACCAACATGATGATCCGCACCGCCACGCATTCCTACATCTTCGAACTGAAGGTGGTGGCGACGGACTGGAAGACGCTCGATCAGGCGCGTCGCGCAGGCGTGCAATACAAGATCAAGTTCGAGTACCCCTCGGATACGAGCTTCCTTTCCGAGACGAAGAAGGTCGCCGAAACGCCGGAGCTCGATACCGCTCTGGTCAAGGGCCGCGACTACAACTTCGATTACGACTACGCCATGAAGCGCAAGACGGCGCCATGGGTCGTTCCGATCAACGTCTACGACGATGGCCGCTTCACGTACATCCGTATGCCCGACCTGAAGCAGTTCCCCACCGGGAACTTCCCCACGGTCTACATGCGCGAAAAGGAACACGGCGAGGACTCCGTGGTTAACACGACCGTGGAAGGCAACACCATCGTTGTCCACGGCACGTACAACTACCTGGTCATCCGGCACGACGACAACGTCGTGGGTCTGCGAAGGAACACGAAGAAGTGAGCCCGAATAATCCTTATCACCCGGAAGACGAGAACCGCGGCGCCGACGAGACGCAGCGGCACACCCACGACGAGCACGATCCGCTCGCCTCGAATCCGTACTCCCAGCAGCAGCGCCAAGCGCCGCCGCCGGATCTCGACGCCGCCGCGCCGCGCCTCGCCGAGGCAGACGTTCGCCGCATGAACCGGCGCGCACTGGCGTTCCTCGCCGGTATCGTGGCCCTGCTCCTGTTCGCCGCCTGGTTCTTCCTCAGCGGCGGCTCCGCGTCGGCTCCGCCGCCGAAGCCGAAGCGTGAAGAGACGGTCACCATTCCCGAGGCTCCGAAGGTCGTGCCCGTACCGGAACAGGCGATGCCTCGCCTGCCGGAACCGATTGCACTCGCGCCGCCGGTTCCGCTTCCGCCCACCACGCAACCGAAGGCGATGCAGCCCCGCGTCAACACGGGGCCGAGCCTGCTCGAGCGCCGGATGATGGATACCGAGGCCGCACAGATCGCCGGCGGTGCCGGCAACAATGGCGGTGGCGGTCAGCGCGGTCCGTTCGGTTTCGGGCCGGGCGGCATCGGCCTACCCGGGCAGCAGGATCCGAACGTGCCGGTGAACTCGGCCTATGGCGGCAAGGAGTTGCCGGAAGTCTCCAACGCGCAGCCTCTCACGCATCCCGACACCCTGATGATGCGCGGCACGTTCATCCGTTGTGTGCTCGAAACCCGGATCATCACCGACATGCCGGGCTTCACGTCCTGCGTGGTGACCGAGCCCATCTACTCGTTCACCGGCAAGCGCATGTTGCTGCCCAAGGGCTCGAAGGTGCTGGGCAAGTACGAGATGGAGCCCAACGGACCGCGCGTCGCCGTGATCTGGGATCGCATCGTCACGCCCACCGGCATCGACGTGAACATGGCCAGCCCCGGCATCGACACGCTGGGCGGCGCCGGCCATCCGGGCTATTACAACGCCCATTGGGGCAGCCGCATCGGCTCGGCACTGCTGATTTCGCTGTTCAGCGATGCGTTCAAGTACGAGGCGGCCGAGCATGGCCCGCGTCAGACGACCATCAGCAACGGCGTGGTCACGCAGAATCCGTACGAGAGCTACACGGCGCAGACCTTGCAGCAGATCGCAGGCATGGCGGTGCGTCGCGCGGCCAACCGCCCGGCCACCGTCACGATCAACCAGGGCACCGTGCTGGCGATCTACGTGGCCAAGGACGTCGACTTCAGCGGCGTGGTGGCACGGTACTGATCCGATGAACGCACCTGTCGTCGCCGCCGTCGGAAACGAGTTCCTGGATTACCAGTACGAAGTGCTGGGCATCCAGGATTACCTCGCGTCGTCCGACGTCACGGAAATCTGCATCAACAAGCCGGGCGAGCTGTATCTCGAAAGTCGGGGCAGCTGGCGGCGTGTCGACGTGCCGTCGCTGACGTACGAACGCGCGCGTCAGTTCTGCACGGCCGTGGTCAACGAGAGCAATACGGGGCAGCGCATCACGGACGTCGACCCCGTGGTGTCGCTCACCTTCCCCACCGGCCAGCGCGCGCAGTTCGTGATTCCGCCGGCCGTCGAGGCCGGCCGGATCTCGATCACGATCCGCCTGCCGTCGCGCCAGAGCAAGAGCCTCGCCCAGTACCAGGACGACGGCTTCTTCGACCAGATCCTCGAAGGGGAGAACACGATCTCCGAAGCCGATCGCGAGCTGCTCGCGCTTCGTGCCGAACGCCGCTACGCGGATTTCTTCCGCCACGCGGTGCTCAGCAAGAAGAACATCGTGGTCGCGGGCGCGACGGGCAGCGGCAAGACCACCTTCATGAAATCGCTCGTGGGCCACATTCCCGACGACGAGCGACTCGTCACCATCGAGGATGCGCGCGAGCTGTTCATCGATCAGCCGAACGTGGTCCACCTTCTCTACTCGAAGGGCGGGCAGAGCGCGAGCAACGTTACGGCGAAGAGCTGCATGGAAGCCTGCCTCCGCATGAAGCCCGATCGCATCATCCTCGCCGAGCTTCGCGGCGACGAGTCGTTCTACTTCATTCGTAATTGCGCGTCGGGTCATCCCGGCTCCATCACCAGCTGCCACGCTGGCAGCGTCGAGCAGACGTGGGACCAGCTGGCCCTGATGGTGAAGGCGTCGACGGAGGGCGCCGGCCTGGAATTCGCGACGATCAAACGCCTGCTGATGCTGACCATCGACATCGTGGTCCACATCAAGGCACATGCCGGCCGCCGGTTCATCACCGGCATCGACTTCAATCCCGCACGAGCCTTCGCCGCGGACGCGGCGTAGGCACGGCAACGGATCGGTTACCGCCAGAGGACCAGTAACGTGGTAGTAGCAATGGAAATGATGGCGTGCCCCAACCTCGCGGTTCCAGTCGAGGTGATGCAGCACGTCGTCAACGTCGAGTCGTCCCGCAACCCCTTCGCCATCGGCGTCGTGGGCGGGCAGCTCGTGCGCCAGCCGCAGAACCTCGGCGAGGCCGTGGCAACCGCGCAGATGCTGGAGTCCAAGGGCTACAACTATTCGCTCGGCGTTGCTCAGGTGAACCGGACGAACCTCGGCAAGTTCGGGCTCGACACGTACGAGAAGGCCTTCGACGTATGCCCGAACCTCGTGGCCGGTTCCCAGATCCTCGCCCAGTGCTACGCCAGCGCCAGCGGTGACTGGGGCAAGGCGTTCAGCTGCTACTACTCGGGCAACTTCACGACCGGCTACAACGACGGCTACGTCCAGAAGATCTTCGAGTCGATGGCGCGGCAGAATGCGCTGACACCGAACGCCATCCCGATTCCGCTCGTCGGATCCACCGGAACGCGCACCCCCGTCCCGCAGTCCGGTGACAGCGGCGCGTACCGCGTGGCGATGCGTAGCGTGGCCGATGCCACGCTCGCCGCGTCGCTTGCCCCAACGGTCGGGAAAACGGTCGGCGCACCCCCGGCCCGCGCGGTCACCCCGATCGATAACCCGTCGATCGGCGAGCCAGTGCCCGACATCGCCTCGATCGCACAGGCCTTGCAGGACGCGGCCGCCGTCCTTCCCACCGCCCCGGGCGGCGTGGTCGCGCCGGGCATTGTCGGCAGCGATCTCTCGCCGCAGCAGCCGACCGGCCGTATCCCGACCGACCCCGCCACGGCAGCCGTCATGTCCCAGATCGGCGCGCGCGTGCCGGACGGCGCCACGGGCGGTTCGGGCCGCATCGCCACGGATCCCGCAACCGCCGCCGCGATGGCGCAGGTCGGCGTGTCGGCCAACCCGGATGGCACCGCACCCGCGTCCGGTGGCGTCTTCGTTCCGCGCGTGCGCGGACCGAACGAGCCAGCCGCCTCGGCCGCCCCGCCTTCATCGGTGCCCGCGACCCCGGGCACCGACGCGGCGGACCTCCGCCAGGGAGGCCGCGATGGCGCATTCGTTTTCTGACTGGCGCGCCCTGAAAACGTGTCAGTCGAAGCAGCAGCGGCTACGGAGCGTGTAGCCGTCACTCACCCGGCCGCCAGGAGCGGCCTTCATCACCAAGAAACACACCAAGGAACTACGAGATGGCCCTGTTGAAAATGCCCAGCCTCCCTGCCGACAACGCGTCGCTGAACAAGATGGTGATCATGGTCATGATCGCCGCCTTCCTGCTTCTGCCGTCGGTCAGCTTCGCCGATCCCGACGTCACCGAGACGTCGAAGAAGGTCTGCGGTTTCTTCGAGAACATCAACTCGCTGCTCAACGCCGCGTCGATCGTCGTCGTGACCATCGCCGTGATCTTCTCGGGCTATCAGATCGCGTTCGCACACAAGCGCATCGCCGACGTCGCACCGGCCCTCGTCGGTGGCGTGCTGATCGGTGCTGCTGCGCAGGTCGCGAAGATGGTCGTCGGTGGTAATGGCGGCGCAAGCGAGTGCAAGTCCTCGAGTGGCGCTTTCCTGATCGACGCCATGCAGTCGGCCCTGCACCTGCTGCAGATCCATGCATAAGAATCCGCTCTTCCGCGGCTGCACCCGCCCGCCCATGTTCATGGGTGTGCCCTACATCCCGTTCTTCATGGGTGCGGGCAGCGGCTTGCTGATGGCGATGTACTTCAACATGTGGTTCCTGCTGTGGATCCCGATCAGCGTCTTCATCATGCGTCAGATGGCGCGTCGTGACGAAATGATCTTCCGCCTGCTGGGGCTTCGCCTGCAGTTCCGGACGCGGGTGCGCAACCTGCCGGAACACGAAGGCACATGGGTGTTTTCACCGAACAACTATCGCGAGCCAGGCAAGGCGAAGCGATAAGGCACGAGCCATGCCCTGGCAGCTTGCTGCCAGGGCCTTTTGAACGCGACACACGGTAGACCAGAGCGATGTTCAATCCAGATGCCGGCATAGCCGAATTCATTCCCCTCTCGACCCATGTCTCGCCGACCGTCGTCAAGACGACCGGTGGCGACTTCCTGCTCGTCTGGCGTCTCGGCGGCTTGCCGTTCGTGGGCCGCGAGGAATGGGAACTCGAGCATCGCCACAACACGTTCAACCGCATGTTGCAGACGCTGCGTGCGCCCGACTTCGTCAATGTCGCCTTCTGGGTGCACGACGTCCGGCGGCGACGCGGCGTGAAGGACCGCAGCCGGTTCGAGCACAGCTTCAACCAGGAGCTTTCCGACGGCTACTACGAGTCGCTGTCCAGCCAGAAGCTGATGCAGAACGAGCTCTACCTCACGATGATCTACCGGCCCGTGGTGTCGGGTAAGCGCTTCGTCGAAAAGTCTTCCAACGTCGAGCGCCTCCAGGCCGAACAGGCACAGGCCATCGCCACCATTCTCGAACTGGCCGGCAACGTCGAGGCCGTCCTCAAGGATTACGCACCCACCCGGCTGGGCATGTACGAGGCGCCGAACGGCATCGTGTTCTCCGAGGTGCTGGAGCTCTACGGCTACATCCTCAACCGCATCGACGAGCCCGTGCCGGTGCTGAGCGCCGCCGTGAAGGACTACCTGCCGGTCAGCCGCCAGCGTTTCTCCTCGAAGACCGGCGACTTCGTGCTCACCACGCCCAACGGCGTGAACCACTTCGGCGCCATCCTCAACATCAAGGAATACGTCGACGGTACCTACCCTGGCATCCTCAACGGCCTCAAGTACCTCGACTTCGAGTACGTGATCACCCACTCGTTCAGCCCGATGGGCCGCCAGGACGCCCTGAAAGCCCTGGAGCGCACCAAGGGCATGATGATCTCGTCCGGCGACAAGGCGGTCAGCCAGATCATCGAGATGGATCACGCCATGGACCAGCTGGCGTCAGGCAACTTCGTGCTCGGCGAGTACCACTTCACCATGGCGGTGTACTCCACCGTGCAGGAGACCCTGTCGCAGCAGGTCGCCGCGACCCGTGCGGAGCTGTCCAACGCGGGCTTCGTCTCGGTGAAGGAAGACCTCGCCGTGACCTCGGCCTTCTATGCCCAGTTTCCCGGCAACTGGAAGTACCGCACGCGCCTCGCCAACGTCAGCTCGCTGAACTTCCTCGGCCTGTCGCCGCTGCACAACTTCGCCACCGGCAAGAAGGCCAACAACCCGTGGGGCGACTGCGTCACCACGCTGCAGACCACCAACGGCCAGCCGTACTACTTCAACTTCCATGCCACCCACCCGGCCGAAAACTCGTATGGCGAGAAGGCCATCGCCAATACCATGGTGATCGGCAAGTCCGGTACGGGTAAGACGGCCTTGATCAACTTCCTGCTCAGCCAGGTGCAGAAGCTCGACCCGGCGCCCACGATCTTCTTCTTCGACAAGGATCGCGGTGCCGAGATCTTCGTGCGTGCCTGCGGCGGCAATTACCTGGCTCTGGAAAACGGCAAGCCGACCGGGTTCAACCCGTTCCAGTGCGAGCGCACGGAAGAAAACGTGCAGTTCCTGGCCGACCTGGTCAAGGTACTCGCGGGCAAGAGCGTCTACAGCTCGCGTGAGGAAGAAGACATCTTCCGTGCCGTGGAGAACATCCTCGACACGCCGATGCACCTGCGCAACATGACCAACTTCCAGAAGAGCCTGCCGAACCTCGGCGACGACGGCCTCTTCATCCGCATGCGCAAATGGACCGCCGGCAACTCGCTGGGCTGGGTGTTCGACAACCCCCGCGACACGGTCGACCTGAGCCGCGCCAACATCATCGGGTTCGATTACACCGACATCATCGACAACCCCGAAGTCCGCGCCCCGGTCATCAACTACCTGCTGCATCGCCTCGAAGCGCTGATCGATGGTCGGCGTCTGATCTACGTCATGGACGAGTTCTGGAAGATCCTCGATGGCAAGGGTGGCCTCAAGGAGTTCGCGAAGAACAAGCAGAAGACCATCCGTAAGCAGAACGGCATGGGCATCTTCGCGACGCAGAGCCCCGAGGACGCGCTCGCCAGCGACATTTCGGCGGCGCTGATCGAACAGACCGCCACGATGATCCTGCTGCCCAATCCGAACGCCAGTCGCGAGGACTACGTCGACGGCCTGAAGCTGACGGAAGCCGAGTACAACGTGGTCGTCAGCCTCGACGAGCGCTCACGCCGTTTCCTCGTCAAGCAGGGCCACGCGTCGGCGGTCTGCCAGCTCAACCTCCGCGGCATGGACGATGCGCTGGCCGTGATCTCCGCCTCCACGGACAACATCGAGATCATGCACGAAGTGCTCGCCCAGCAAGCCGAGAATCACGGCACCACCGCTGCCGACATCAGGCCCGACCAGTGGCTCCCGACCTTCTTCGAGAACCGCAAGGGCAGCGGCAAAAAGCCCGGCCCCGTCTCTCCTACCACGCGCACCGCCCGCACGGCGGCGCGCTGACGCCGGCCCGAATGACCATGGAAACCATCATGACGCATCCGACGAACTCCACCCCGAATCCGATCCGCCGCTTCGTCGGCGCCACCGCCCTGCTCTTTGGCCTGATCCTCGCCGCCCCAGCCGCGCATGCGCAATGGCAGGTGAACGATGCCGATGCAAATATCAAGTTGAACGATATTCGGACGAACACGTCCAACACGGTCGACGAAGCCAAGAACATCGTCCAGCAGAACAAGGACATGAACTCGGTCCTCGGCACGACGAGCACCGGCGACGGTAAGACGATCAACGCCAACCTGGACGCCATCAACAAGAAGCTGGTGATCGGCACGTACAGCGACAAACAACCGGGTGCGCGTGTAAAGAATCCTGAGAAGGTGCTTCCCGAAGACACTACGAAGCTGGATGACGGCAAGCGCTGCGATGCCGTTGCCGAGCCGCAGCAGGCGAACTGCAAGCTCATTGTCGACCTCGAAAACGCTCAGTACCAGTACATGCTCACCATGTATAAGAACACGGAAACACGCGACGCGATGCTGCGTGAACTGCTCAAGGAACGGGAAGCGATCAAACCCGAGGACGCGAACCAGTTCGGCAAGCTCGAAGACAACACCAACAAGCTTACGGCCCTGTACAACCTTATCGCGCTCGACCAACAGCAGATGCAGACGGTGAATTACGCCTACGAGGCGAATCTGCGCTACCTGCGTTCCCAGCAGACGTTGGCGGCAAACGCGGCGAGCACCGGTAAGAAAGTCGACGAGTGGGGCAGCATCAAGCTGCCGGGCATCGGTGACGTGAACATCGGCGATGCGGTGAGCGGCCTCGCCACGGGCGTCGCGCTGAAGGGCGCGCTCGACGGCGTGCAGAGCAAGAAGCCGGAAGGTATGCAGACTCTCAAGATCGGTAAGTCCAATGGCTTCTGACCCGATCCATCGCAACGACAGGCACGGAATCTCACGTCATGGCTGACATGTCCGCCCATTTCCTTAATCAGCTCGCTCTGGCAGGTCCCACGGATCTGCTCGACACCGCGACGAAGTTCGTCTTCTTTCAGACGATCAACGACTTCCTGCGCGAAGAAATCGACATCATGCAGTGGCGCCTGCTGTCGAGCTCCGCCTTCATCATCGGCTACGTCGCCGTCACGGTGCTGACGATCTGGATCATGTTCCAGGGCTTTCGCATCGTCACGGGTCAGTCGAAGCAGCCCATGATGGTGCTGGTCGGCGACTCGCTGAAAGCGACGCTCGTCGTCTTCATCGCGACGACGGCCGCCTACTCCTCGTCGTCCGTGTACTGGACCCTGAGTGATGGCATGTCGACGACGATCGCCCAGTACGTTACAGGTGAAGACGGTACGCCTTTCCAGCACATCGACAACAACCTCGCCGGCATGGAGCTTGCGATGGGCACCATCGATGCCATCGACACCGGCGGTAACCAGGCCGCGCAGGACGCCAAGGACCGCGACCGCTGGTTCACCGGCATCGGTATCGCAGGCCCCAGCGTCATCGCCGGCGCCATGCTGCTGCTCAACAAGATCGCCCTCGCCCTCTTCGTCGGCTTCGGCCCCATCTTCATCATGTGTCTCCTGTTCGAGCCAACGAAGCAGCTCTTCAACAAGTGGCTGCTATACGGCATCGGCACGGTCTTCTCGCTGGCGGTACTCAGCGTCATGGTCACGATCGCCATGAAGATGCTAGCTGCGGTCACGGCGGCGTTCGCGGTGAAGTACCTGCTAGCGATGCCAGGTGTCGCCGGCGCAGGTGGCACCGACGGCATCAACAGCATGGCCTTGCAGCAAGGAGGCCTCGGCCTCCTGCTCACCACCATGATCATCAGCGCACCGCCGATGGCCGCCGCGTTTTTCCAGGGCACCCTCGGTCAGTTCAATGCGTACTCGCCGTTCGGGCATATCAAGCCGGAGCCGCAGGGTGGGCGTGGTGGGTATGGCCCGCCGGGAAGTTCGACCTACAACGCGCCGCCCACCAACACAGGCGATGCAGGACGGCAGAATGAGAGTTCTGGTGGCGTGCAGGATCCATTCACCAGGCACGCGACGATCGCATCTACGTCAGGTAATCCGCCGCCTGCGGCTGGAATTCCTCAGAAGGATAGAAATCAGTGATGAATCTGAGAAGACTTTGGCTCACGGCCGCTGTAGTAGGCATTGGATCTCTGGCCGCCGCCAACGTGCAGGCACAATGCGCTACTGGAGTGAATACTGGCGGAGGGAATTGCGTCCCGCCCGATGCGCCTGGAATGCCTGGCTATGATCCCTCGCCCGTGCCCCAGCAGGCGGAGCCTGTCTGGGCTGACTCTTGGGGGGCGATCGTTCTCGATGTTCGCGGCAGTGCAAAGGGCACCTCGAATAACATGCAAAGTAAGGCTGCTGCGATTGAAGCCGCGATGAGCGAATGCAAGTCGACCGGTGCCTCAAACTGTGAGCTGAAGATTACATACTACAACCAATGCGCTGCTGTAGCGTGGGGCGATGAATCGCTTGGCATAGCTCACGAAGCGACCGAGAAAGGGGCTGTAGATTCAGCGGTTTCGTCTTGCTCGGAGCGAGGCAGCGGCTGCAAGCCTGTGTACACCGCCTGCAGTGTGGCTCGCCGAGTCAATTGAACAGCGTGCCAACACAGGCAGCATCTCGGGATGGGCTGAGGTCAAGGGGAATTTACAGTCTCGTCCTTTCGGCAGCCGTTATTTTTCTGGGAGTCGTCAACTGTTCGGCCTTCGCGCAATGCGCGACCGGCGTCAACACGGGCGGCGGCAGCTGTGTCCCGCCCGACGCGTCGGGAATGCCTGGCTACAGTCCAGCCGTAGGCGACGAATACACCGCCCCACCCGTACCAGTCTGGGAGGACACCTAGGGCGCTATTGCGATAGATCTCGACATCGGGTCCAAAGGCGTATCGATTGGACAGAAGTCGGAAAGCCAAGCGGTCCGCAGCGCTGTATCCGAATGCCGGGAAAATGGAGCGACACATTGCGAGATTGAGCTTACTTATTTCAGCCAATGCGCGGCTGTCGCTTGGGGAGACAAATTCCACTCCGTAGCCAAGAACAAGACAATCGACGAAGCGAGCCACGATGCGCTAGATCTCTGCAACCGACGCAGTTCCGGCTGCGCCATCGCCTATAAGGCGTGCAGTCCACCGAAGCGCATTCGGTGAAGCCGGCCCTCCATCAAGGCATCGGTTGCCAGCGAATCGCGTACCCGCCATCTACGCATATGCAGTCCAAGCCGTACGGTGGACTTAGACGCTATAGATCCGTGGGCCAACGAGTCATGGACCGGTGATGAAGCAAGGGGGGACGACGTGTAAAGGTGTTCGATCCGTCGCACCAGCTACGTCGTTGCGTATCAAGCATGCAGTCCGGCGAAGCGTGTCCGGTAGCAGCACGTCCCACCAGCCCCGAAGCAGTCGATCGATGTAAGCCCTGCGGACTTGACCGATGAAAGAAGACCACGACAACCCGTCTATCCGGCACGAGGCAGATCTCGTTTCGAAGCTACTCGCTCGCGAAACGAAACTCCCGCCCGACGCGAAGGGACGCCGCGCGCGTGCTCGCCTAACGAACGAGCCCCCTCGCGACGACTCGGCCGAGCGCAACACCATCAACGCCATCGAGCACGCCATCGATCAGATCGAGGCGGGTCGCCGTCGTCGCCATCATCACTGCCATCCGCACGGTGCAGCGCACGGTTTGATGCTCGACCAGCCCGAGCACCCGCATCATGGCCTGTACCGCCAGACGCGCGACGCCGTTCACCGGCTGGACGCCGCGCACGGACGCACGCCGGACGAGCGCAGCGACAATCTGGCCGGTGCGCTTACCGTTTCCGCGCATCGCGACGGCATGGATCGCGTCGATCATGTCGCTCTGAGCGATGACGCGTCCCAAGCTTTCGCCATCAAGGGCGACGTGGCCTCGCCGCATAAGCAGGTGGTCGAGGTCGCGACCAGCGAAGCCGTTGCGACTCCGCTCGCTGACAGCTCCGCCGCGCTTGCCGCCGCAGCCAAGGCGCCGGAGCCGCAGGACAAGTCTCCTGAGCCGCCCCTGCCCCACCCGACCCTCAACCTCTAGGACCGCGCCGATGAAACACGCCACCTCTCTGCTTCTGGTCGCCGGGCTCCTGCTCGCGGGTTGCGATCGGCCCGCGGCCGCGCCTGATGCTTCTGCCGCGGCTACGTCGACGCCTACCCCGGCGAGGGTCGCCGCAGTCGAGCCGGCCCCTGCCGCCGCCTGCCCTGCCACCTTCGACGCCTTCCTGCCGTCGTTCGAGAACGATCTCGCGGTACAGAAGATCGCGGTGACCGATCCGTTGCAGAGCGATTCCGTCGACCCGAACGCCGATCCGGAACCGGCGCCGGTGTCGAAGATGCTGGCAAGGGATGCCGTGACCTTCCCCGTCATGCCCGATGAGGCGACGCAGAAGAAGGACGGTCTCGTCGCCACGCGCACCGCCGTCAGCGCCACCGAGGTATCGATCAAGCTGACCAAGCCGGACACCGACTACCAGACGACGTTCTTCTTCCGGAAGGACGACTGCTGGCACCTGTACCGCATGAAAGACGATTCGCTCTGACCGGGAGAAGAAACCATGCCTTACCAGGACGTCATGAACACGATCCTCCCGCATCAGGGCGGACGCGACGCGCACATCACCGGCCACTACGGCGAGCACCGCGCCAAGGGCCCGCACGGCGGCTCCGACTTCAACTACGAAGGCGGACAGACCGGGATCAACCTGACCCACCCCACCGTGCACTCGCCGGTCGCCGGTGAGGTCACGTTCGTTGGCGGTCAGTACGGCACGATCAAAGTGCGCGACGCGCAGGGCAACAGCCACGAGATCCTGCACACGCAGTCGCAGTCCGTGAAGGTGGGCCAGCACCTCGAAGCCGGCGACGAGATCGGCCGGATGGGCGGACGTGGCCCCGACGGTGCCAGCCAGTATGCACAGCACGTTCACTACCAGATGAAGGATGCCCACGGGCATGCCATCAATCCGGAGACGTTCTGGCGCGACCGCGAGGCTCCGCACGCCGGAAGGCACCCCACGTCCGCACCTCATAGGGCCGCTGCGGGCCATCATGAAGGTCACACGTTGCGCGAGGACGCGCGCGGCGGCGACGTCCAGACGTTGCAGGAGCGCCTCAACGCCCTCGGCGTCCGTGACGCGCAGGGGCATGCGCTGACGCCAGACGGTCGCTTCGGCACGCATACGAAGGAAGCCGTCGAAGCATTTCAGCGCGAGCATGGATTGAAGGCCGACGGCATCGTGGGCCCGCGCACCACGGAGGCGCTGCAGAAGGCCCAGGCGCACGCACCGGCGAGCCTGGATCACGCATCGCATCCGGGAAACGGCCACTACACGCAGGCGCGAGATGGCGTGCATCGCATCGATGCCGCGCATCAGCGCACGCCGGACGAGCGCAGCGAGCGCCTGGCCGCCGCGCTCACGGCGGAAGCGCAGAAGCAGGGTCTGCAGCGTATCGACCACGTTACCCTGAGCGACGACGGTCGCCGCGCGTATGCGATGCAGGGCGAGGCCGATTCGCCGTTCAAGAAGGTCGCTGAAGTCGACGTGGCCAGAGCCGTCGCGACGCCCGTGGCGGAGAGTTCGCATGCGTGGCAGGACGCCGCTCAACAGGAGCACGTCAAGGCTGCACAGCAGGGGCAGGCGCAACAGCAACAGCAACAGCATCAGCATCAGGAACAGCAGTCGAGGGTGCCACCGGGACACTGACTCACCGATCGTTGCCGAACCGAATCATCGCAACACGAAATACAAGGAATTGAGATGAAGAACTGGATTTTCCTTGCCGCCTGCCTTTGCAGCGGCACTGTGGGCGCGCAAGCGGTGAGCTACCGTGACAATGATCCGTTCGTGTTTTGCAGGTACGGCCAGAAGAATCTGGACCGATGCTGGTCACCACTGTCGCCCGCGGCGGGAACCATCTTGCCGAGCCCTTGGTGCAAGCCGCAGAATCCGTACGGAAAAACCCCGACGGCCGATGACATCGCCTCCCTTGCAGAGTGGTATTCCGTGTGCACCGGCGTCGGACAGGGAGACTGGGAAGGAGCCGGAACGGGCGAGCAGGTACCCTTCGCCCATTGACGGTTGCTTACCTATGCGCAGCAGATTCTCTTCCCGTAGCACCGTCTCGCGCCCGCCAGCGAATTGGCGGATACGTCATGCACATGCGCCCATCATGCGATACGTCCCGATCGCACAGCGCCGTTGCGCCCTTAAAAAGCGGATGCGGCGTCTGGTGCAGGTCACCGTCCCTGGCCTGTTTCTCTCACTTGCAGCTTGTGGTGGAAACGTGGAACCAAAGATTCAACTCAACAACGACCCGCGAATGGAATACCAGATCACATTCCGGGTAGATGATCCGGATGTGATCTTTGACCGGGTTGAGGGTCAGGCAAATTATCAGGTTAAGAACGAAGCCTGCGTGCCTTTGACCCCCGTGAGCGGTGTGAAAGTCGCTCCATCCAAGACGATTGCCCTCCATGCTCGAATGGTGGACAACAGCACGTATCAGCTCGTTGTATTCGCCGATGCGCTTCGTGATGAGGACTACTTTGGCCTCGGCGTCTGCCATTGGGAGCTCGTAGCCGCCACGTTAATTGGTGTCAAGGATCGCTCCAGTCTCAGCTCCGGCGTGATGGCTTCCAATATCTATTCGGGAGAGCCTAGCGTCTTACGTTATCCAACAGCTTGGTTGACGGCGCCTGCGCGAAACTTCAGTGAGCCCGGCTACGGAGACGCTGCCGCTCTCAATGGTTCGGCATCGATGTTTACAATTGAGGCTCGATCAAAGGAGATGCAGAAATGAGCATCTCCGAAAAGACCTATGCCCTCATCGCCAAGGATTCGTACAAGCAAAAGGTGGTTCGAGCACGCGTCAATTTCGACGGCGACGACTATGAGGTCATCGCGACAAGTCGTCCATCCGCCACGGGTTTCCAGGCGACCGCTTATCAGCAGATCAGAGGCTCGGAGCTCGTTATCGCTTATCGCGGTACCGAGTTCGATCGTGAACCTTTGAAAGACGGCGTGGTTGACGCGGCCATGGTTCTTGCGGGGATTAATCCGCAGGCTAAATCCGCTGAGTCGTTTACCCGCGAGGTGATGGCAATAGCCCGTGACCGGGACGGCGATTCTGGCGGTCGGACGAACATTTCTGTCACCGGCCACTCCCTCGGCGGCACGCTAGCCCAGCTCAACGCCGCGAAGTTCGGCCTCGACGGCCACACCTTCAACGCCTACGGCGCCCAGAATCTCGCTCCCGATCTGCACGAAGGCCGCGGCCGCATCGTCAATCACTGCCGCGCCGGCGATCCCGTGTGCGCGGCGGCCGATCACATCGGCACCGTGAAGGTCTACGCGACGCAAGGCGATATCGACCGCCTCAAGCTATCCGGTTACACGGGGCATGATCGGCAAAGCCACTTCACCACCGTGAAGTCGGTGGACTTCGCAGCGCACGGTATCGAGAACTTCGTCGACGGCAACGCCATCAACGGCGCGTCGATCCTCGGGCCCGAGTCGCAGGCGCGCTATCGCGCGAACCAATCGCTCGTCGAGATGTACCGGTCCGACATCCATTTCATCCGTGCGCGCGCGTCGGCGAGCTGGGAAATCCCGGACGCCATCGGTCGGGAGATCCATGGCGCCGCTTCACGAGCCGCCACGCACGTCGGGCATGCGGCCGGGGGATTCGCGTCGGACGTGGGCACAGGCGCCCGGCATGTGTTCGACGATGCCGCGCGCTTTGGCCGCGCCATGGGCGAAACCGCGCACGATGCGGGCGAACGCACGCAGGATTACGTCGCCGGGCGAGTCCATGCCGTCGGCAACGACTTGCGCGACGCTGGCGATGTGGTTGGCGAGCGCGCCCGTGAAGCCGCGCGGTTTGCCGCATTCGCGAGCCCGCTCACGTCGCCCGTCTTCAGGGACGCGATGAACACGAACGACACGTTCCGCCAGCCACCGCGAATCGACGATCCGGCGCATCCCGACCACGCCATGTTCAAAAACGCGTTGTTCAACGTGCATTACCTCGACAGGGAGGTCGGCCGTCAACCCGACCAGCTGAGCACCAACCTCGCCGCCTCGCTGACGGCGGCTGCCCGACAGCAAGGTATGTCGCGCATCGACTACGTCGAACTGAGCGAGGATGCGAGCCGGGCTTACGCGGTGCAAGGCGACGACAAAGACCCTCACAAGAAGGTCGCCGCCGTCGCCACGGAACTCGGCATCGCGGCATCCGTCGAGCAGAGCAGCGCGACGTGGCGCCAGGCCGCCGAGCGGCAAGCCCAGGCGCAGACGATGGTCGCCACGCCCTCGCTCTCCGAACCCACGAAGGGCCACGCCGGCCCCAGCTTCAGCCGATAGGAGCCCGAGCGCGCCATGTCACGACGACTCGCCCTACCCTTCGCTACGCTTTTCGCCCTTTCCTTGCAGGCCCACGGTGCACCCATGAACAAGCCCGACATCAAGCTCAATCCTCATCCGAAGATGCGTTACGAGATCACGATGACGGTGGAGGGGGCGCCCGGTGGTTTCGAGGCTGTCCAGGGCCGCGTGGACTATCACGTAAGCAACCCAGACAGCGTGCCGCTGACGCCATTGTCAGGTGCAACTGTCGAACCCCAGGAACACACTTCCGTCGAGTTCGAACGCGTGAACGACACGACGTACAAGGCATACGTCTATGCGGATCGCTATCTCGACGAAGACTATTTCGGCCGCGGTACATGCCACTGGGCACTCGTGGCGGTTAGCGCGAACCTTATTCAAGGAAGGGCAAGGTTCAGTCCGATGATCGTCGCCGATGACGTTTTCAGACAGAAGGAGAGCAGGCGTTGGTTCGCGAACCAGGCTTATCGCGGCTCGCCCCTTAGTGGTCCGGACATCGGAACGGGGAAGCGTTCTGACTACAAGCAGCCTGACGACACGTTCTCAGTGACACTTCAGTCGACGGAGAGGACACCGTGAGCATGCGCTCGACGGATTACGCGCGGCTCGCCCAGGATAGCTATCACGATCCCGATCCGGATCCCGAGAAGGTCATTACGTTCGAAGGCGTGGCGTACAAAGCCGTCGACTCGATGAACAACCCGCACACCGGTTTCCAGGCGACGGCGTACCAGCGGCAGGATACTCGTGAGATCGTGATCGCTTACCGCGGCACCGAGTTCGATCGCGAACCGGTACACGATGGCGGTGTCGACGCGGGTATGGTTCTCTTGGGGATCAACGCTCAGCAGGGGGATGCATCGGCGTTCACCGAGCGCGTACTTGAGCGTGCGCGCCAGGAGTCCGCCATGCGCGATCCGCCCATCGCAGTCACCGTCACCGGCCACTCCCTCGGCGGCACCCTCGCCGAGATCAACGCCGCGAAGTACGGCCTGCATGGTGAAACCTTCAACGCCTATGGGGCTGCCAGCCTCTACGGTGTACCGGAAGGCGGCAATCAGGTGATCGACCACGTGCGTGCCGGCGATCTCGTCAGCGCGGCGAGCCCGCACTTCGGCGAGGTGCGCATCTATGCGGCGCAACAGGACATCGACACCCTCGGCAAGGGCGGGTACCGCGACGACGGTGGCGCCTTCAGTCTGCGTAATCCGCTCGCGGCGACCGACTTCGACGCGCACGCCATCGACAACTTCGTGCCGGACAGCAAGCTGCTCGGCCACAGCATCATCGCGCCCGAGAACGAAGCACGTTACCGCGCGCACGACAACATGATCGATCGCTATCGTGGCGACGTTCGGGCCCTGCGCGAAGGTCTCTCGGCGCCGTGGGAGGTTCCGAAACACGCGATCGAGGGGGCCATCGACGCCGGGCGTTCCGTGGCCCACGCGGTGCGCGACGGCGTGCATACCATCGAGCATGCGGTCAGCGAGGCGGCGCACGAGGTCAAGGAAACCTTCGAGCACGTGAAGGAAGACATCGCCGATGGCGTGCACGCCATCGGCGACAAGGCACGCGGCGCGTGGAACACGCTGACGCATCCGGGTTCGTGGTTCGAGCACGATCCGAAGACCGTGCCGCTCGATCACCCGTCGCACCCGGACCACGCGCTGTTCGAACAGGCGCACGGCGCTGTCACACGGCTCGACGCCCAGCACCAGCGTACCCCCGACGAACGCACCGGCAACGCCGCCGCGGTCCTCGCCGTGGCCGCACGACGCGACGGACTGGATCGCATCGACCATGCGGTGCTCAGTACCGACGCCTCACGACTGTATGGCGTGCAGGGAACGATGGATTCGCCTCTCAAGCGCGTGACCGAGGTTCCGACCCTGCAGGCGCTGCAGACACCCTTGGAGCAGAGCTCCGAGGCCTGGAGGAACGTGGCCGAGCAGCAGCGCCAGGTGGCCGAGGCCCAGCGCCAGCAGACGCCGCGCGAGCCGTCCGCGCCGATGCCCGGCCGCGCGTGACATGAACGACTATCGGAAGTCCATGATGAAAACGATCCCGACGATCGCGCTTTTTTTGTTCGCCACGCCTGCCTTCGCCGCCGCGGCGTCGCCCGTTCCCGCCACGATGTGCGCGAAGGACGACGCGGTGGTGTTCTCCTGCCCCCTGGCCGGAAGCACGAAGGTGGTGTCGATCTGCGCCGCCGGCGACGTCGCGCACGACAAGGGACGCTTCTACTACGCCTATGGTCGTGACGCGACGAAGCCGGAACTCGCCTACCCCACCGCCGGCGCCACGGGTGAGTTCACCCGTTCCCACCTTGGCTTCGCCGGCAATACCGGCGGCTACGCCTATGCGTTCACCAACGCCGGGTTCAAGTACGTCGTTTACTCGGTTTCCGGCGCGAACAACCTGCAGGACGGCGGACTCGTCGTGTTGAAGGACGGCGAATCCAGACCCGTGAAGCGCAGCAGCTGCCAGCCGGGCGCCGTCATCGATACCGAAGACGACACCCTGATCGACGCCACGCTGAAACTGAAGCGCGACCCGGCGCTCGAAAAGAGCGGTCTCCCCGCGCGCTGATCGCGCCGCTCCACGTACGCATAAGGACATTCGACCATGACAGCGAAGCAGAACGCGGACTACCTCCTCGACGCGGCCATGAAGGCCGGCATCACCGATCCGAAGGAGCTCGGCAACTTCATGGGCCAGATGCACGTCGAGTGCGGCGGCTATGGGCGCATGAGCGAGAACCTGAACTACTCCGGTGAGCGCCTGCTCGAGGTCTTTCCCGGCCGTAACGGCATGGATACGCCTGCCGAGGCCAACCGCGTCGCCGCCGGTGGCCCTGAGGCCATCGCCAACGCCGTCTACGGCGGGGCGTGGGGCAAGAAGAACCTCGGCAACACCGAGCCCGGCGACGGCTGGACCTTCCGCGGCCGCGGCTACGTGCAGCTGACCGGGCGCGACAACTACGAGCGCGTCGGCAAGGAACTCGGTCTCGATCTGGTCAGGCACCCGGAACTTGCGGAAGACAAAGCCATCGCGGCGAGAATCGCCGTGCATTACTGGAAAGACCGCGTCGTTCCGAACCACGATCAGAACGACGTGAAGAAGGCCTGTTTCGACATCAACGGCGGCTACAACGGCCTGCCCGAGCGCAGGAAGGCCGCCGAGTCGTGGGAAAAGGCGCTGCAGAATGGCTACAAAACGAACGGTCCGGAGGCCCTTCCCACACAGGCACATAGCGTCAGCCGTCAGCACCTGTCGAAGGACAAGGTCATCCACGTGCAGGAGCTGCTGCGCGCTCAGGGATATGTCGATTCGAAAGGCAAGCCGCTCGATCCCGATGGCGCGATGGGCAAGGAAACGAAGGCGGCGATCGAGAAGTTCCAGACGGATCACAAGCTGAAGCCCGATGGCATCGTGGGGCCGGCGACGCTCAAGGCCCTCGAATCCGGACGCGAATCCAGCCACGACGCTCCACATGCCACGAACGGGCCGCTTCTCGACGATGCGGCCCACCCGGGTCACAGCATGTTCCGTCAGGCGCTCGGTGAATTGCAGAAACTCGATGTCGCCCATGGTCGCCCATCGGGCGAGCACACCGAGCGCGTTGCCGGCTCGCTCACGGCATCCGCCACCGCCGCCGGCATGGATCGCATCGACACGGTCGGGCTGAGTCACGATGCTACGCGCGTCTACGCGGTGCAGGGCCAGGAGCATTCGCCGTTCAAGAAGGTAGCGGATGTCGACGTGATGCAGGCCGTGCAGACCCCGCTCGAACAGAGCAGCGCACAGGCGCACGCCAGCGGCCAGTCGCACGCGCAGACCGCGGCGGCCCTCGCGAGCTCGCAGCAGCTCGCTGAAACGCAGGCACAACAACAGAACACACGACACGTTTGATCGGACATCCCAGGGAACGAAGGCAGATCGAAGCATGATGAAGAACAGGGGTTTGTGGGCGCTGGTGCTCGGCATCGTCGCGCTGGTCGCGGGTAACTTTCTCTCGGGGTGGCTGACGTTGGCCTTCCTCCGCCTCAGCGACGTACCGACGGGCTGGGGCACGTACTGGAGCTACGTGAGGGCGCTGAACCACCCGCAGGTGCAGCAGTACGCGTGGCGTATCGAGACCGCCGGCATCGTCGGGTTCCTGCTGCCGATGATCGCGTGGCTGTTCGCGCTCTACCTGCTGATGAAGCGCAAGGCCAAGGCCATCCACGGCGACGCACGCTTCGCCACGGCCGCCGACCTGCGTAAACAGAAGATGCTCTCCGAGGCACCGAACGGCATCCTCGTCGGCAAGTTTGGCGGCAACCTCGTGCGGCTGCCGGGCCAGCAGTTCGTGATCCTCGCTGCGCCGACGCGCTCGGGCAAGGGCGTGGGCGTGGTGATTCCGAACCTGCTCGACTACCAGGAATCGATGGTGGTGCTCGACATCAAGCAGGAGAACTTCGACCTCACCAGCGGCTGGCGTGCGTCGCAGGGGCAGGAGATCTTCCTGTTCAACCCGTTCGCGGAAGACCGTCGCACGCATCGCTGGAACCCGTTGACCTACGTGTCCAAGGACCCGGCGTTCCGCGTGTCCGACCTGATGAGCATCGCCTCGATGCTGTATCCGGACGGATCGGACGACCAGAAGTTCTGGGTAAGCCAGGCGCGTAATGCGTTCATGGCGTTTTCGCTGTATCTCTGCGAGAAGTGGGAAGACGACGAGAAGCACGGCCGCCCGGAAATCGTGCGGAGCAAGCCGACCTTGGGCATGATCTATCGCCTGTCGTCGGGCGACGGCACCGATCTGCGCGAGCTGTACACGCGTCTGTCGAAGGAACCGTTCCTGAGCGCCAACGCGAAGTCCGCCTTCGCCAACCTGCTCTCCCAGGCGGCCGAGACGTTCGCGTCGATCCTCGGCACGTTCAAGGAGCCGTTGAACGCGTGGATCAACCCGGTGCTCGATGCCGCCACCAGCGACGACGACTTCCTGCTGACGGACGTGCGCCGCAAGAAGATGACGATCTACATCGGCATCCAGCCGAACAAGCTGGCCGAAAGCCGTCTGATCGTGAACCTGTTCTTCAGCCAGCTGATCAACGTGAACACCAAGGTGCTGCCGCAGAACGACGCGTCGCTGAAGCACCAGTGCCTGCTGCTGATGGACGAGTTCACGTCGATCGGCAAGGTGGAGATCATCGCCTCGGCGGTGGCGTACATGGCGGGTTACAACATTCGCCTGCTGCCCATCATCCAGAGCATGGCGCAGCTCGACGCCGTGTACGGCAAGGACGTATCGCGCACGCTGATCACCAACCACGCGCTGCAGATCGTGTACGCCCCGCGCGAACAGCAGGATGCGAACGACTACTCCGACATGCTCGGTTACACCACCGTAAGGCGCGAAAACGTCACCCGGAGCAAGAAGGGCGACGTGTCGAAGAGCCATTCGGAAGAGAAGCGTGCGCTGATGCTGCCGCAGGAACTGAAGGCGATGGGTCCGGACAAGGAAGTGTTCTTCTACGAAGGCATCCCGCACCCGGTGATGTGCACGAAGATCCGTTACTACCAGGACCGGTACTTCACCCAGCGCCTGCTGCCAAAGGTGACGGTGCCGACGCTGAGGCTCTGATGGGGGTTGGCGCGAGCTTCTACGAGAGCTCGCCGCTGTAGCGGCTCCTACAGGAGCATCGCTCGCTCGTGTGGGGGGCTTGCGGCAAGCACCCTTCGCCAGCAGGCTGGCTCCCACCAACGGCTGGCCCCGCGACGCGCGCTTGTCCGTGGGAGCGGCCTTGGCCGCGATGGGGCTTGCCGCAAGCACCCATCGCCAGCAGGCTGGCTTCCACCACCCGCTGGCCGCCCCCTGGCGGGCGCGGCTTCTGCACCCCCGTGCCCGGTCCCTTAGAATGTCCGGCTGGCGTGCCATGGGTGGCGCGCCGCCACGTATCGACCGAAGAACACCATGGCTATCGCTGAAGACCTCTCCGCCACCTCGGGGCACACGCCCTTCATGCGCCAGTACCTGGCCGCCAAGGCGGAGCATCCCGATATCCTGCTCTTCTTCCGGATGGGCGACTTCTACGAGCTGTTCTACGACGACGCCCGCAAGGCGGCGCGGCTGCTCGACATCACCCTGACCCAGCGCGGCCAGTCCGCGGGTGCGCCGATCCCGATGGCCGGCGTGCCCTATCACGCCGTGGAGAACTACCTCGCCCGGCTCGTGAAGCTGGGCGAGTCCGTGGCGCTGTGCGAGCAGATCGGCGATCCCGCCACGTCCAAGGGGCCGGTGAAGCGCGAAGTCGTGCGCATCGTCACGCCGGGTACCGTGACCGACGCGGCGCTGATGGAAGAACGTCGCGACAATCTTCTGCTGTCCATCGCCGCCGGCGCCAAGGGCTACGGGCTCGCGTGGGTCGATCTCTCGACCGGCCGCTTCCTCGTGACCGAAGTGGGGTCCCCGGAAGGCCTCGCGGCCGAGCTCGCGCGCCTCCAGCCCGCCGAGACGCTGGTGAGCGAAGACGTCGCGTGGCCGAAGCTCGTGTCGTCGCTGCCGGGCGTGCGCAAGCGCCAGCCGTGGCACTTCGACGTCGATGCCGCCACGCGCGAGCTGTGCCGCTTCTTCCGCACGCGCGACCTCCTCGGCTTCGGCGTCGACGGCATGTCGCTCGCCATCGCCGCCGCCGGCTGCCTGCTCGGCTACGTGGAAGAAACGCAGAAGAGCGCCCTGCCCCATCTCACCGGCATGGCCGTGGAGAACGCGGGCGAGACGATCGCGATGGATGCCGCGACGCGACGCAACCTCGAGATCGATACGCACCAGAGCGGCAACGTCGACAATACGCTGCTCGGCGTGCTCGACGAAACGGTGACGCCCATGGGCGCGCGCCTGCTGCGCCGCTGGCTCAACCGGCCCTTGCGCGACCGGCAGGTGCTGCGCGGGCGCCACCAGGCGATCGGCAGCCTCATCGATTCGCGCCGGCACGTATCCCTCCGCGAGCGCCTGCGCGGCGTGGGCGACCTCGAGCGCATCCTCGCGCGCGTGGCGCTCCGCTCCGCGCGGCCGCGCGACCTGTCCACGCTGCGCGACGGCCTCGCCGCCGCGCCGGCGCTGCGCGACGAGATCGCCGGCCTCGACAGCCCGCTGCTCCACGGGCTCGTGGATCGCATTGGCGATCATGCCGACACCGCCGACCTGCTCGCGCGCGCCATCGTGCCTCAGCCGCCCGTGCTGCTGCGCGACGGCGGCGTGCTCGCGGAAGGCTACGACGCGGAGCTCGACGAGCTGCGTCGCCTGTCCACGAATGCCGATCAGTTCCTGGTCGACATGGAAGAACGCGAGAAGGCGGCCAGCGGCATTCCGACGCTGAAGGTCGGCTACAACCGCGTGCATGGCTACTACATCGAGATCACCAAGGCGCACGCCGACAAGGCGCCACAGCACTACACACGGCGACAAACGACGAAGAACGCCGAGCGGTACATCACCGAAGAGCTGAAGCAGTTCGAGGACAAGGTGCTGTCGGCGAAGGAGCGCTCGCTGATGCGCGAGCGCGCGTTGTACGAACTGCTGCTCGACAAGCTGATCGAACGCCTTCCCGAGCTGAAGATCGGCGCCGCCGCGATGGCCGAACTCGACGTGCTCGCCGATCTGGCCGATCGCGCCGAGGCTCTCGACTGGGCAGCGCCCGTGCTCACCGACGTCGCCGGCATCGCCATCGAGCGCGGTCGGCATCCTGTCGTCGAGAAGGTACGAGACGAGCCGTTCGAGCCGAACGACCTCGCTCTCGATAAGGGCCGACGCATGCTGGTGATCACCGGCCCGAACATGGGCGGTAAGTCGACCTACATGCGCCAGAACGCCCTGATCGTGCTACTCGCGCACATCGGCAGTTACGTCCCCGCGTCGGCGGCGACCATCGGTCCGATCGATCGCATCTTCACCCGCATCGGCGCGGGTGACGACCTGTCGCGCGGCCAGTCCACCTTCATGGTGGAAATGAGCGAGACGGCGAACATCCTGCACAACGCCACGGATTGCAGTCTCGTGCTGATGGACGAGGTCGGTCGCGGCACCAGCACGTACGACGGCCTGTCGCTCGCGCGCGCGGCCGCCGTGCACCTCGCGGCCACGAGTTGCGCGTTCACGCTGTTCGCCACGCACTACTTCGAGCTGACCGAGCTGGCGGGCGATTTCCCCACCATCGCCAACGTGCACCTGGATGCCGTGGAGTACGGCGACCAGCTCGTCTTCATGCACACGGTGAAGGATGGCCCGGCCAACCGCAGCTTCGGCCTCCAGGTGGCCGCGCTCGCGGGATTGCCGAAGACCGTCATCGCCGACGCGCGCCGGTACCTGGCGGCGCTTGAGCAAGGGCACGAAGTGACCGCCGCCGTGGCGCCGGCCACCGCGCCGGCACCGCAGATGGGCCTGTTCGCGCCGCCGTTGCCGTCGCCGGCGGAAGAGGCGCTGCGGGCGCTGGATCCGGACGACCTGTCGCCTCGCGAGGCGCTGGAGCAGATCTACAAGCTGCGGAAGATGCTCGGGTAAACGGATGTCCGGCAGGAGCCAGCCTGCTGGCGATGGTGCTTGCCGCAAGCGCCTATCGCCAGCAGGCTGGCTCCCACCAGAGCCTTTCCGATTGACGGACGCTATCGATGCGATCCGAACAAACGAATTCCCTCGATCGGTCCCGTTTCCTATAGTTCGCTCACGGGCCAGACGACTCTCCAGGCCAGCGGCCCGTGAATCCCCCGCCCCATCCCGCGTCAGCAGCCCGGGGTGGGTGACGGGGGATGTTTTTGTGCGCCAACGCTGGCTCCCACCAGATACGCTCAGAGCGTTTTCTTCAGATCCTGGATGAGCCGACGGGCGCGCTTGTCGGGCCGCGCGTCGGGCCGCAGCAGCGCGCCGCCCGTGAGGCGGCGATCTTCGCGCTGCCGTTCCCGCTCGGCGATGCTGGCGTCGGTTTCCGCATAGAGCTTGCGCGCTTCGGGCGCCGGGCCACGCTTCGCCGACAATGCGACGACCACGCACACCAGCCGCTCCTCGCCACGCACGATGCGCAGCGTGTCGCCCACCTGCACGACCTTGGCAGGCTTGCACGCGGCATCGTTCACTTCGATCTTGCCGCCGTCGATCGCCTGCTTGGCGAGGCTGCGGGTCTTGAAAAAGCGCGCGGCCCAGAGCCACACGTCGGCACGGACGCCGGGAGTCGTCGGGTTATCGGTCATGTGACATGCATGCGGCCGGATCGGTCGATCCCAAGCCTATCCCGCCGGAAGAAAAAGGTTGCCGATCGGGATGGTCGCCAGCGACAGCAGGATGCCCGCACCGAGCACGGTGTTCGCCAGCCGCGGCTCCAGATCGTACTGGTCGGCGAGGATCGCCGCCGAGATCATCGGTGCCATCGCGGCCTGCAGCACGCCGACGGTCAGCGTGAGCCCACCGACGCCTGCCGCCACCCCGATGCCGAGCACGACCAGCGGCGCCAGCAGCAGCTTCCACGCGAGGCCCATGGTGAGCGCACCGGCCTGCTCGCGGCGAAGATGCAGGCGGAACTGCAGGCCGACCGAGAACAGCGCCAGCGGCGTCAGCGTCTGCCCGATCTGTAGCAGCGTCTTCTCGACGGCCGCCGGCCACCCTCCGAGCAGCCCCACGACGATGCCGATCACGAGGCACACGAAGGCCGGAAACGTGAGCACCCGGCGGACGATTGCCGGAACGCTCGCACCGCGTCCCGAGTACGTGGACGCCACGACGATGCCGCCCGCGGCGAGCATGGGAAAACAGCCGAGCTGGTCGGCGATCACGGCGATGGAGAGGCCCGGCTTGCCGTGCAGCGCCTCCATCATCGGGTAGCCGATGAACGAGGTGTTGCCGAGCCCGCATACCAGCGTCAGGCAGCCGATACGCTGGGGCGTCCAGTGAAAGACGCGGCCGAGCGTGGCGAAGAGCGCCCATGCGCCGAGGAACGTCACGTACATGCCGACGACCGGGAACCAGAGGTTCGTGTCGATCGTGACGTGCGGCACCAGCGCGAGCACGAGCGCGGGAAGCGCGATATTCAGCACCCACCAGTTGATGCCGGGGACGATACCGTCGGGCAAGGTGGCGAAGCGTCGGCTCAGGATGCCGAGTGCGAGGCAGACGAAGAGGATGAAGAGCGCGGACATGCGGGGACGATAGCAGCCTCGCCATAGGGTGGGAGCTAGCCTGCTGGCGATGGGTGCTTGCCACGAGCACCCATCGCCAGCAGGCTGGCTCCCACCAGAGCCCCCCGCGGGTTTAACCCAGCAACACCCGGTTCATGCGCTGCACGAAGGCGGCCGGGTCGGCGAGCTGCGCACCGGCCGTGATCTCCGCCTGCTCCAGCAGCAGGTTCGCGAGATCCGCGGCACGCGCGTCGTCGGCTTCACCCGCCAGACGCTGCACCAGGGGATGCGACGGGTTGAGCTCGAGCGCGGGCTTGGAGTCCGGCACGTCCTGGCCGGCCTCGCGAAGCAGTCGCGCCAGATGCGGGGCGAGGTCGAAGTCGGCCAGCGCCAGACACGACGGCGAATCCGTCAAACGTGCCGATACGCGGATGTCGCCGACGCGATCGCCGAGCAGCGACTTCGTGCGCTCGATCAGCGGCGCGGCTTCGGCGCTGGCGGCTTCCTGCTTCGCCTTCTCGGCTTCGTCCAGCGGGAACTCGCCCTTGGCGACGTTGCGCAGGCGCTTGCCTTCGTACTCCGTGAGGTAGCCGAGCATCCACTCGTCGACGCGATCGGACATCAGCAGCACTTCGATATCCTTCGCCTTCAGCGCTTCGAGCTGCGGGCTGCCGGCGGCCGCGGCGTAGCTGTCCGCCGTGACGTACCAGATGGTGTCCTGACCCACGGCCATGCGACCGATGTAGTCGTCGAACGACACCGTCTTGGCGGCCCCGTCGCCCTTGGTGGAGGCGAAACGCAGGAGCTTCGCGATCCGCTCGCGGTTCGCGTTGTCTTCGACGATGCCTTCCTTCAGCGTGTTGCCGAAGCCGGCGAGGAACGTGGCGAACTTCTCCGGCTCGTCGCGCGAAATCTTTTCGAGGAGGTCGAGCACGCGTTTGACGCAGGCGCCCTTGATGCGCTCGAGCTGACGGTTCTGCTGGAGGATTTCGCGGCTGACGTTCAGCGGCAGATCGTCGGCATCCACCACGCCGCGCACGAAGCGCAGGTAGTTCGGCAGCAGTTCTTCCGCGGCGTCCATGATGAAGACGCGCTTGATGTAGAGCTTGAGGCCCTTGCGCTCTTCGCGGCCGCCCATCATCAGGTCGAACGGCGGCTGCTCCGGCACGTAGAGCAGCGTGGTGAAGCTCTGCGAGCCTTCCACGCGGTTGTGCGTCCACGCGAGCGGATCGTTGAAGTCGTGGCCCAGCGCCTTGTAGAAGTTCTGGTATTCCTCGTCCGTGATCTCGCTCTTCGGACGCGACCACAGCGCGGACGCCGAGTTGATCGTGGTCCATTCGGTCGGATCCGGCTTGCCGTCCTTCTCGGCCGGCATCCTGATCGGGAACGCCACGTGGTCGGAGTACTTCGTCACGAGCGAGCGCAGCTTCCAGGCGTTGAGGAATTCGTCCTCGTCGGCCTTCAGGTGCAGCACCACCGTGGTGCCCCGCTCGGTGACGTTGGTTTCTTCGAGCGTGTATTCGCCCTTGCCGTCGCTTTCCCAGCGCACGCCCGACTCGATCGGCTGACCGGCGCGACGCGTGATGACGGTGACGCGGTCGGCCACGACGAAGGCGGAGTAGAAGCCCACGCCGAACTGGCCGATCAGGCGGGCGTCGGCCTTCTGGTCGCCGGACATGGCTTCGAGGTAGCGACGGGTGCCCGAGCTGGCGATCGTGCCGATGTTGGCGACGACCTCGTCGCGGCTCATGCCGATGCCGTTGTCGCGGATGCTGACGGTGCGGGCTTCCGGATCCCACGTCACCTGGATGCGCAGGTCGGTATCGCCGTCGGTCAGGGAGGGATCCGCGATCGCCTCGAAACGCAGCTTGTCGCAGGCGTCCGACGCGTTGGAAATGAGCTCGCGAAGGAAGATTTCCTTGTGCGAGTAGAGGGAGTGGGTCACCAGGTGCAGGACCTGCGCGACCTCGGCTTCGAACTTACGTGTTTCCTGGCTCACGATGCCGTTCCTTCAGGGTGGACAGACCCTGAATTATGGGGTCGGGAGCGACGCGGAAAAAGGGCCGCCGGGCTTGCCGGCGGCCCGCCGCCCAGAAGAAAAAAGCCGCCCCGGAGGGCGGCTTTTCCGTTACCGCGCGTTCTGCAGCGCGGCGATGCGTTCCTCGATCGGGGGGTGGCTCATGAACAGCCGCTTGAAACCCGAGGCCAGGTGGCCGGAAATGCCGAAGGCCTGGATCGTCTGCGGCAACGACGTATCGCCGTGATTGCCGGAAAGCCGCTGCAGGGCCGAGATCATGGACTGACGGCCCGCAAGGTTGGCGCCCGCCGCGTCGGCGCGGAATTCGCGCCAGCGGGAGAACCACATCACGATCATCGACGCGAACAGGCCGAACACGATCTGCAGGACCATCACGACCACGAAGTAGCCGATGCCGCCCTCGCCGTCACGCTCGCGGCCGCCGCTCATCCAGCTGTCGACCACGCGGCCCACGACACGGGCGAGCACGATCACGAGCGTGTTGAGCACGCCCTGGATCAGGGTCAGCGTCACCATGTCGCCGTTGGCGACGTGGCCGATCTCGTGGCCCAGCACGGCCGACACCTGCTCCCGATCCATCTGCTGGAGCAGGCCGGTGCTCACGGCCACCAGCGCGTTGTTGCGCGACATGCCGGTGGCGAACGCGTTCATCTCCGGTGCGTCGTAGACGGCGACCTCGGGCATGCCGATGCCCGCCTTGTCGGCATGGCGGCGCACGGTCTCGAGCAACCAGCGCTCGGATTCGTTCTGCGGCTGGGTGATGACCTTGGCACCCGTGGACCATTTCGCCGTCCACTTCGAGATGATCAGCGAAATGAAAGCGCCGCCCATGCCGAACACGGAGGCGAAGACGATCAGCCCCCCGATGCCCATGCCGCGCTGGGCGGCCCACTGGTCGATGCCGAGGACGTGGCATACCGCGGTCAGCAGCAGGATGACCGCGAGGTTGGTGGCGACAAACAATGCGATGCGTTTGAACATGGTTTTCTCTCTCATGGCGGCTGGCTGTGTGGCGCCGCCCGATGTCATTTTTCGGGGCGAAGACTGAACGATTCAATGCCCTCGCCCGCTTTGCCGCAAGGGGACCCTATGCCAGACGGCTGGCGTGCGTCCGGGCATCACCTACACTGTCGCGCACCTGTCACTTTTCACTTGAGAAACCTCTCAATTTCGACCCCATGACCGCCCTTCGCTACCGAGGACGCTTCGCACCGTCGCCCACCGGCGCCCTGCATTTCGGGTCGCTCGTGGCCGCCGTCGGCAGCTGGCTCGTCGCCCGTCACCATGAGGGCGAGTGGCTCGTGCGTGTCGAAGACATCGATCCGCCGCGAGAGGTTCCCGGTTCCGCCGCGTCCATCCTGTCGACGCTCGACGCCTTCGGGCTCGCGCCCGATGCGCCACCGGTCTATCAGTCGCAGCGTGACGCCCTTTACGCCCAGGCGTTCGAACGGCTTCGCGACGGCGGGCATCTGTTTCCGTGCTGGTGCAGCCGGGCCGAACTTGGGGCGCATGGCGGCCTGCATCGGGATGGCCGGTGCATCGCCGCCCCCGACCCGTCCCGTCCACCCGCATGGCGCCTTCGCTCGCCCGACCGCGTCGTCGCGTGGCGCGACGACCTGCAGGGTCCGCAGGCGGAGAACCTCCGCGACGTCGCCGGGGATTTCGTCATCCGTCGCGTGGAGGGGCTCTGGTCCTACCAGCTCGCCTGCGTGGTCGACGACGGCGAACAGGGCATCACCCATGTGGTTCGCGGTGCGGACCTGCTCGACTCCACCGCCCGGCAGATCGCCCTGCAGGGCCTGCTCGGCCTGCCGACGCCGGGCTATCTCCACCTGCCGCTCGTGGTCGACGCGGAGGGCCGGAAACTCTCGAAATCGACGGCCGCCCTCCCCGTGGACCCCGCCGATCCGCTGCCCGCCCTGCGCGAGGCCCTGGCGTGGCTCGGCGTCGACGGACCGCAACCGGCGACGTCGCCCGGGGCCCTCCTGCGCAGCGCGCTGGAGCGGTTCGCGCCTGCGACGCTCCGCCGCAGTAGTCTTACCACCGGCACGACGCTATAACGAAGGTTTGCCCGCGCGCGGGCCACGACAGGAAACAGGCGAGGATGAAGCAGGGCATGACGCAACGCACGGCACTGGTGACCGGCGGCACGGGCGGCATCGGTACGGCGATCGTGCGCTACCTTGCCCGCCAGGGCCATCGCGTGGCCACCAATTACCGCGACGAGGCCCGCGCGGCCGCCTGGCGCGAGGACATGATCCGCGACGGCATCGACGTGGTGATGGTGCCGGGCGACGTCTCGGACCCCGTCTCGGCCGAGTCGATGATCCGCAGCGTGGAGGACCTCGCGGGGCCCGTCGAGATCCTGGTCAACAATGCCGGCATCACGCGCGACACCACCTTCCACAAGATGGACTACCAGCAGTGGACCGAGGTGGTGAACACCAACCTCAACGCGTGCTTCAACGTCACCCGTCCGGTGATCGAGGGCATGCGCTCCCGCCAGTGGGGCCGCATCGTGCAGATCAGCTCCATCAACGGGCAGAAGGGCCAGTACGGGCAGGCGAACTACGCGGCGGCGAAGGCCGGCGTCCATGGCTTCACGATTTCGCTCGCCCAGGAGAACGCGAAGTTCGGCATCACCGTGAACACGGTGTCGCCGGGCTATGTCGGCACGGACCTCGTGATGGCGGTGCCGGAAGACATCCGCGCGAAGATCGTGGCGCAGATCCCCGTCGGCCGTTTGGGTCGCCCCGAGGAGATCGCCCATGCGGTGGCCTTTCTCACCTCCGAAGACTCCAGCTGGATTACGGGATCGAACCTCGCCATCAATGGCGGGCACTACATGGGGTGGTAACCCGGCTGGATCCCACCCGTCAAAGCCCGAGTTCCTCGATCGTCTTCGGTTCGCGAATCGTCACGCCATTGTGGTGGGCGCGAAACTTCGCCATCACCTTGTAGGCCACCCGGCGCGCGCGCATCACGGACCCCAGCGGCCGGTGAGCCACCACCCCGTGCCAGGGACTGAAGGCCAGGCCGTCGTCGATGGCCGCCCGACGGGCCGCGTTCCACGCCGCCTGCGGCGGAACGACGATCCGCGCCACGTCCAGGTACGGGCTCTTTTCCTCGGGCCAGACGACGGAAGCGTCTTCGATCGGCATGGTTTCCGGATCGGTGCAGAACTGCACGCGCACGTCCCATTCACCACCCTGCGCCGCGAAATGCTCGACCATGGCGTCGCGTAGCCCGTTGGGCTTGCCGTTGACGTTGAGCGTGGCGTCGGTCAGCGCGGTCAGGTTGGGCGAGTGCGGCGCGACCGACACCTTCACCACGTAATCCCCGAAACGCAGCGGCGCCTGCGAAAAATACGTGTCGCCCAGCGGGTTCGTCTCGGGCTGCCCGCCGAGCGCGAGCAGTGTCGGGCTCTTGCCGCCGAAGGCTTCGATCACGCGCTCCGTGCCGCGCAGCACGGCGGAAAGCGCCTTCTTCGCGCCCTCCGCGCGGTCGGTCGTCGCGGCCACCAGCTTGAGCGTGCCGGCGAAACGCTTCGCGTTGGGCGCCGAGAACGCCGGGCCGTTCACCATCACGAAGTCCTGCGTCACATCGCCGTCGCTGCCGGGGAGCCGCTCGCCCTCCACGCCCACGATCTTCACCGCCATCCCGCGAGGGGTGGAGACACTGTCGTCGAGGATGTCGCCCGGAACCGTCGAAAGACGCATCACCAGCGGATAGCGGCCCGGCTTCGCGAAGATGCCCTGCGCCAGCTCGCGAGGGAGGTCGTCGGGGACGACGAGTTCGCCTGTCAGCAGCGCGTGGCTCTTGGCATGCACCGACCGGTGGGCGTGGTTCTCGTGCTCGAGCGTCGTCTGGTTGATCCGGGTCAGGGTCTCGATCAGTTGCTCGACGGTTTCGGCTTCGTCGGGCTCGATACGCTCCAGCGTCTCGTCGAAAAGGATCGGCGGCGGGGAGAGGTTGAGAGGCATGGGGTGGCTCGGCGCTGGCGTGTCGCAGGATCTTGGCGCCGGCCACGTGAAGGCCCGGTCACATGAGCTTGTAGCTGAAGGTCAGGTTCCAGCGCATGTCACGGTCGCTGGTTTCGGGCGGTTTGTCGCCCGTCGGCCAGGCGAGCGCGAAGTCGATCGAGTAGTGCTTGTTATCCGACGCACGCAGGCCGATCGCGGCGGAGTCCAGCCGATCGATCAGGGGGCGCGCGCCGTTCAGATAGACGCGCGCGCTCTGGTAGGCGACGTACGGCACCACCGATTTGATCCACGTCGTTCCCGAGACGAAGCTGCGATTGATTTCGGCCGAGGCCGCCCAGCCGCTGTCGCCCGCGGCGTCGCCGGGATCGTAGGCGTACGCGAAACTCGGACCGCCGAAGTTGATCTGCTCCGTCGACGGGAGCGCGGCGTCGCTGTACTGCCCCGTCGCGCGAAACACCGTACCGAGCCCGTGCGCCCATTGCGACGACCACGACAGGTTGCCGGTGTAGCGCGTGAACGAGGCGTCCGGCGTCGCGAGGCCGAGGCCACCGACGTTGCTCACCGATCGGGAATACGCACCGAGTCCGGCGAAACCGTGCGCGACGCCGATCGCGAACTGTCGCGTCTGCTTCGTGCCGACCTTCAGCCACGACATCTCGGCGTTGAGCACACGCACGCTGGACTGCAGCGCCACCATCGCGCCCGTATCGACGTTGCGGTAGCGATCGTCCTGGCGCGACGCGTAGATCCCCAGGGTGAGACCCACGCGCTCCGTGTTGCTCAACACGATCGGATAGATCGCGGCGAGTGCGAGCCGCTCCTGCGTCAGACGATGCGCGAGGTTCGATGGCAGCTGCTCGTCCGAGTCGGGCTGACCCCAGTAGCGGCTGGCATCGACCTTCGCCTGCCATCCCCGCGACCCGACGGGCTGGAGATAGCCAGCCGAATAGAAACGCTGCCCGCCCCCGTTCGGGAACAGCGTCGACAGCGTGAGTTGCTCGCCCAGCGGCGTGGCGCCGTTCTCCACCAGCGAGAAGACGCCCTGAGCGCCCGGGTGATTGAAGTCGAGACCGTAACTCACGTCGTAACGCTGCCGCGTCACCGACAGATCGAGCGCCGTCGCCCCATCGGTCGTCGTCGGTGGCGCGACGTTCGCGCCGATCTTCACGCCCGGCAGCTGGCCCAGCAGCTGCGTGTAGCGCTCGAAGGTCTCCTGCCGCAGCGGCCGTTCGCCGACGATGTGCGCGGCCATCGCGCGGATGCGGGCGTCGAGGTTGCCTGCGTCGCCGGTGACGTTCACCGATGCCACGTAACCTTCGACGATCTGGATCTTCACCACGCCGCCCGCGAGCGTCTGCGCCGGCACGAAGGCGAACGACAACGCATAGCCACGCGCCTTGTACGCCGCGGTGACACGGTCCGCCGCGGCGATGAGATCGCGCACGGTCACGTCCTTGCCGCGCATCGGGGCGAAGGTGTCGGCCACCTCGGCGAACGGGATGGAGCGGACGCCCGTGACGTCGAAGCGCGTCGGCGTGACGTGCGTTGCCATCAGCGTTTCGAGCGCCGCGTTGGGCGCCTGCACGGTGACTTTGACGGACGGCGCCTGTTTCGGCGCTTCGACGCGTGGAAGAGTCTGCAAGGGGTTGGCGGGTGCGCGGACCTGCGCTTGGATGGAGCAGACGACGGTCATGCCAAGCAGGCAGCCGAACCATCGGGACATGGACGTTCCTCGTTCACGTGCGAAAAACGCGCGCGACCGTCGTCGCGCGCGCATACCCGGATATCGCCAGGCGCGTTACCTCACCGGCGCTTGCCGAACAGGCCCTTCAGCGGGGCGTCGCCCCCGTTCGGGTTGCTCGTGCCGCCGTTCAGGCCACCCACCAGTCCGCCGACGACACCGCCGACCGTGTTGGTCACGCCCGAGACGAGGGTATTCACCCCGGCCGCTCCGCCCGCACCGGCGCCGGAACCAGGATTCGCCACGGCGTTGATGCCGGTGACACCGGCGACGCCGTTGACGATACCGCTGGCCGCGTCGGTCACGCCGGCGAGGGGACCGCTCACGGCCGCCGATGCGCCGCCGCCGATCTGCGCCACGGTGTTGCCGACCGGGGTCGTCAGCGCCGCGAGCGGTGCGAGCGGGCCCGAACCGGCATCCGCGACAGCCGCCCCGATGCCCTTCACCGAATCGGTCACACCGATCACCGTCGGCGCCACGGTGTTACCCGCCCCCGGCGCCGCGCTGCCCAGGCCCGCATGCAACCCGCTGCTGAGCGGCGAGATCGCGCTGCCCGCATCGGCGAGCGTGTTGCCGAGAACCGACGTCAGGCCCCCCGCGGGACCGGACATCTGCGCGTTGGCGATGTTCGCGCCGAGACCCGTGACGGCCGAGCTCGCGCCGCCGACGATGCCGCCCGCCGCGTTGCCCGTCGCCGCGACGAGGTTGCCCGAATTGATCTGCGCCGCGCCGGTGCCGAGAGCGTCGGCCAGCGGGTTCACGACGTCGCTGATCGTGCCCGTCAGGGCGTTCGCGCCATTCGACTGCAACGCGCCGTCGAGCGCCTGGCCGAGCTGATCGATACCGTTGCCCGTATTCGAGACGACGTTGTCGACGAGCGACGTGATGGGCGCGATCGGGGTGCCGGCCGCGATGGTCCCGACACCGTCGCCGAGATCGTTCACCGCGCCGCCCACCTGCTGCACGGCGTCGCCGAGCACGTTCGTGGTCGTGCCGACCGGGTTGTCGATGTTGCCGATCTGGCCAAGGCCCGCGCTGGTCCCGTTGCCGATCGTGGTGATCGCGTTCCCGAGGCCGTCGACCGCGCTGCCGAGGCCCGTGCCGAGTCCGCTGTTGCCGCCGAGGATCGTGGTCGCCGGAATCTGCGACGCCACGTCGGAGACGGTGTTGCCTACCGCCGTGATGATGCCGCCCGCGCCCGTCGTGACCGCGCCGATCGCGTTGCCGGCCGCTGGCGTTCCGCCTGCCCCGCCGCCGCCATCGCCACCGCCAGTGCCACCCCCATTACCGCCACCAGTGCCGCCACCGTTGCCATTGCCGCCACCTCCGCTGCCGTTGCCGCCGCCGTTGCCGCCGCTACCGCCACCGTTGCCGCCCCCGCTACCGCCGCCGCCACCGGCGCCGCCGCCCGAGCCACCGCCCGAGCCACCGCCGTTGTCACCCGTGCCGCCGGCGCCGCCGGGCTGCACGGTGCCGCCTGCGCCACCGCCCGAGCGAGTCGAGCCGTGGCCGCTGCACGCGGTGATGGAAATCGACGCGGCGAGGATGCAGCTCGCCAGCAGCGTACGTGTCAGAACCTTGCCAAATGTCTGCTCGCTCATGATTCACTCCTTGGGCGCGTGGCGCCTTGGGTAGTGCCCCCTGCCATGTGGGAGCCGGAAAACGACTGTGATCTTCGTCACATCCGCGCAACCATGAAACGCCGCTCCCTACGCGGCAATGGCGCAAAAGCGGCAGTTGAATGAGCGTCTTCCAAGCAAATTCGGCCGTTTGACGACGCAACGTATACAGCTGTCTAAGCAGCTTCGACATCGTGTCGAAACGCCGTCGTAGTGAGAGCGGCGTCAACAATTACTCGGTGGGAGCCAGCCTGCTGGCGAAGGGTGCTTGCTGCGAGCACGTTTCGCCAGCAGGCTGGCTCCCACCGCAAAAAAAAAGCCCCGCGTTGGCGGGGCGTTCTCGAGGCACCGGGAATCCGCGATCAGTGCACGGTAAACAACTTGTCGAAGCCGGCGATGCGCAGGGTGTTGCGCAGTTCGGCACCCGCGTTGACGATGCGGATCTCGGCCCGGTCGCCGCCCGCGTGTTCACGCAGCAGCATCAGCATGCCCAGCGCCGAGCTGTCCATGCCGGTGACCTGCTCGAGATCGAGCACGTAGCTGCGCGCGGGCGCGATGTCGCCGAGGCAGGCGTCGTGGAACGCGCGGTGGATCGAGAAGTCGAAGCGGTCGCCCAGGTGCAGCGTGAGGCAGCCCTGCTCGGCGTCGTGGTGAACGTTGATGGCCATCGTGGCTCTCCTCAGAACAGGTCGATGTCGCCGGCAGCCATGGACTGCTGGAGGGCGGGGCCGCGCGAGCGCAGGCGGGCGCGTTCACGCTGCTCGGCGAGGCGCGAGCGGACACGCTGCGCACGAGCGCCGAGCTCGGAGGCTTCGGCCGGTGCGCAGGCGAGCTCTTCGATATCGCGGGTGCAGTCGGCGGTGATTTCCTGGAGCTCGACCAGGCGCGAGCGCGTCTGGTGCAGCAGCTGGCTGAGGATGTCCTCGAACTGCAGCGAACGGATGGTGGTCGACACGTCGTTGCCGAGACCGCGATTGATCGTGGCGGCCTCGTCGGCGGCGGCGCTGGTGCGTGCGTTGGACTCGGTGATCGTCGACATCATCTCGTCGATGCCGCCCTTGGCGGACAGGGCGACGTTCATGTCCTGCGAGGCCATGTGGCCCACCAGCTCGCGCAGCTGCTCCATCGCCGTGCGAGAACGCTCGACGTGCGTGCCGATCTTCTCGTTGAACTGGTTGCTGTGCTGCGCGAGGTTGCGGATCTCGCCCGCCACCACCGCGAAACCGCGACCGGACTCGCCGGCGCGCGCCGCTTCGATGGCGGCGTTGAGCGCCAGCAGGTTGGTTTCTTCGGCGATGGTGTTCACGTTCTTCAGCAGCGCGAACACGGCGTCCATTTCCTTCGCCATGCCGTCGATGCGATAGACGATGCGCAGGCTCTCGCGCGACAGCTGCACGATCAGGCCCACGAAGTGTTCGAGCAGGCCGGCCGTGCGGTCGGCGAAGTCCTGCACCGAAATGCCGGTGCCGCCACCTTCGATGATCTGACTGAGCAGCTTCTGCTGCTTGCCCGTCTTCTGCGACAGGCCGTTGAAACCGCCGCCCAGCTCGGCGACGGCATCGCGCAGCAGGTCGAGCGCCTGGTTGAGTTCGCGGCTCGCGTGGCCGAGTTCGTCGACGATGGCGCTACGCACGTCTTCCATCGCCTCGCGCACCGATGCCTCGTCGCTCGTGGCGCTGGTCAGCACCACCTCGACCTCCGGCAGCGGGGCGGGTCGCAGGCAGATCGCGATCCACGTGGCCGTCAGAAGCGCGACCACGACGGGGGCGACCCATGCGGCGTGGAACACCAGGACCAGGACGAGGGCGACCGCGCTGGCGGCGAATCCCACGATGCGTTCGTTCTTCGGAATCGACATGATGATGTCTCGGTAGTTCAGGCACCGACGCGCGCGGCGACGGATACGGGTGTATGGGCCAGCGCGAGCAGGCGCGCCGCGATGGCGTCGAGGGGCAGCATTTCGCTCGCGGCGCCGGCTTTCCAGGCGGCACCGGGCATGCCCCAGACGACGGAACTGGCTTCGTCCTGCACGAGCGTGTGGGCGCCGATCTCCTTCAGTTCGCCGAGACCGCGCGCGCCGTCGTCGCCCATGCCGGTGAGCAGGCAGGCGACGGTGGCGGCACCAACGCTCGCGGCCATGGAGCGGAACAGCACGTCGACGGCGGGCTTGTGGCGGTTGACCGGCGGGCCGTCGTGAAGACGGCAGACGTGACGCGCGCCATCCCACATCACCAGCAGGTGCTGGCTGCCGGGCGCGATGTACGCGTGGCCGGGCTGGATGGGCTGGCCGTCGCGCGCTTCGCACACGCGCATCGCGGAGCAGCCGTCCATGCGGGCGGCGAACGGACCGCTGAAGGCGGCCGGGATGTGCTGGGTGATCACGATGGGCGGCGCAGTGGGTGGCATGGCTTCCAGCACCACGCGGATCGCTTCGGTGCCGCCCGTGGACGCGCCGATGGCGATGATGCGTGTGCCGCCACGGGTGCCCGGCGACTGCGCACGCGGCAGCACGGCGTCGGCGGAGAGGCGCGGTGCGACGTCGAGCTTCGCCGCGTCGAGGCGGACCACCGCGCTGCGCTCGCGCGGCTTCGCGCCGGCGGCGAGGCGCACCTTGGCGCAGATCTCCGGCGCGTGCTCCATGAAAGTGTTGGCGAGGTCGGCCGCGGGCTTCGTGAAGAAATCCACGGCGCCCAGCTCCAGCGCGCGCAGGGTGACGTCGGCGCCACGCTCCGTGAGCGTGGACACCATCACCACCGGCATCGGACGCAGGCGCATCAGGTTGTCGAGGAACGTGATGCCGTCCATGCGCGGCATCTCGACGTCGAGCGTGAGGACGTCGGGGTTGAGCTGCTTGATCTTCTCGCGCGCGATCAACGGATCGGCGGCGGTGCCCACCACCTCGATGCCCGGATCGGACTCGAGCATGGTCGACAGCACCTTACGCACCAGGGCCGAGTCGTCGACGATGAGAACGCGTACTTTCTGCATGGGCCTTGCAACTCGGGTGGCGGGACGTCCGGCGTCGGCGAGCCGACCGGACGGTGGGATGGAGGCGGCTGCCGACGGATGCCGTCAGAACAGCTCGACCTCTCCCTTTATCGGATCGTCGGCCAATCGCTTGAGGTATCTCTTCTCGCGATCGGCCAGGCTGTGGTCGTGCATGGAGCGCAGCTGGCGCACGCGCACCTTGCCGCTCACCGGAAAGAACTGGACCTGGCGCGGGTAGATGTCGCCCACGTCGGCCGCGCAGAGCTTCAGTTTCTCCGTCGCGATGTACCGCTGCACGAAGGCGATGTTGCGCTGGCCGATGTCCGTCATGGTGGCGAGCACGCGCCCTCCCCCGAAGATCTTCACTTCGAGGTCGTCGCGCCGCCCGCCGGCCTTCAGGATCGCGTTGATCAGCTGCTCCATGGCATCGTTGCCGTAGCGCGCCGCCCTGCCGATCGTGGAGCTCCAGCTGTCACGCTCCCCCGTGGGCTCGGGGAGCATGAAGTGGTTCATGCCGCCGATCCGCAGGCGGGCGTCGCGCACGCAGGCGGAAACGCACGAGCCGAGCACGGTGGAGATCATTTCCTCCTGCCGGCTCACGTAGAACTCGCCGGGCAGGATCTTGACCGTGACCACTTCCTGCGCCGGATCCCAGAAACGGCGCACGTGCTCGAAACCCGGCAGCACGTTCTTCGGGTCGAAACCCGCGAACGTGCGCGGCTGGACGGCGAACGCGTCGCTCATGTCCGCTTCCGGTAGACGGTGCGGCCGATCAGGTCGAAGTCTTCGGACAGCCCGTACATGGACTCCGAGTGCCCCAGGAACAGGTAGCCGCGGCTCTCCAGCTGGCCCGCGTAACGGGCGAACAGGCGCTGCTTGGTAGGCTTGTCGAAGTAGATGACCACGTTACGGCAGAAGATCGCGTCGAAGCGGCCCTGCATGGGCCATTCGTGAAGAAGGTTTAGCGGCTGAATCGTGACCAGCTCGCGCAGACGAGGGTGAATCTGGACGAAGCCGTCGTAAGCGCCTTCGCCACGCAGGAACCAACGCTTGCGACGCGCGTCGCTGACGCCACCGAGCCGGTCGACCGGATACACGCCCTTGCGCGCGGCGGCCAGCGCCTGCGGCGAGAGGTCGGTCGCGAGGATCTTCGCGTCGACGCTCGCGTTGGCGCGCTCGAGCGCTTCGGCGAGCACCATCGCGATGGCGTAGGGCTCCTCACCCGTGGAGCAACCGGCGGACCAGATGCGCAGGCGTCCGCCGCGCTTCTCGTCGAGCCAGCGCGGCAGCAGCTCGTCGATCAGCAGATCGTAGTGATGCATCTCGCGGAAGAACGACGTGACGTTCGTGCTGATGCAGCTGGCCAGCTCGCCGAGCTCGGATTGCGGATCGCGGCGAAGCAGCTCGCAGTAGTCCGCGAAGCCGGGCAGCCCCAGCGCGCGCAGCCGGCGGAGCAGACGCCCCTGCACCAGCTGCCGCTTGTGGTCGCCCAGCGCGATGCCGCAGTGCTGCAACACGAATTCGCGGAGGAACGCGAACTCGGCTTCGCCGAGGTTCGGTCCCGTGGCGCCCGCCAGACCGGCGGCATCGCCGTTGTCGACGAGCGCGTTCATCGATCAGAACTCCTTCCAGGCTCCGGCGTCGGCCGACTCGGCGACCGGACGCGGGGCACGCGGGGCCGGTGCGCTGCGCACGGCGGCGAACACGGTTTCCATTTCTTCGCGCGCCGGATCCTTGCGCGGCGCCCGGGCCGCGGCGGCGGCACCGGCCTGACCCGAGATCTGGAAGAACGCGACCTGGCGGCTGAGCTCCGTGGCCTGCTCGTGCATCGCGCGGGCGGCGGCGGCGGACTCTTCGACCAGCGCGGCGTTCTGCTGGGTCATTTCGTCCATCTGCAGCACGGCGTGGTTCACCTGATCGATGCCCGCCGACTGCTCGGCGCTGGCGGCGGCGATCTCGGCGACGATGTCCGTCACCTTCTTCACGCTGTCGACGATCTCGGCCAGTGCCCTGCCGGACTGGTCGACCAGCGCCGAACCCGTGGCGACCTTGTCGGCGCTGTCGTTGATGAGGCCCTTGATCTCCTTCGCGGCGTTCGCCGAGCGCTGCGCCAGGTTGCGCACCTCGGTGGCGACCACGGCGAAGCCACGGCCCTGCTCGCCCGCACGTGCGGCTTCCACCGCCGCGTTGAGTGCGAGCAGGTTGGTCTGGAACGCGATTTCGTCGATGAGGCTGACGATGTCGGAGATCTTCTTGCTGGACGAATGGATGTCGCGCATCGCGACGACGGTCTGCGCGACCACTTCGCCACCGCGTTCCGCCTGCTCGCGCGCGCCGCGGGCGAGCTGGTTGGCGTGGCTGGCGTTTTCGGCGTTCTGCTTCACCGTCGAGGTCATTTCTTCCATCGACGACGCGGTTTCCTCGAGGCTCGATGCCTGTTCCTGCGTGCGCTGCGAGAGGTCGTCGTTGCCGCGCGAGATCTGCTGCGCGGCGGTGCTGACCGAGCCCGCGCCGTGGCGGACTTCGGCGACGATCGCGCCGAGGCGCTCGTCCATCGCACGGAACGCGCCCTGCAGCTGGCCGAGTTCGTCGCTGCGCGTCACCTGCACGTCGTGGCCGAGTTTGCCTTCGGCGATCAGGTGGGCGACCTGCACCGCATGCGACAGCGTGCGGATGATGGAGCGCACCACGAGCACGCCGATCAACAGGCAGATGGCGAGACCGAGCGCGAGCGACACGATGCTGACCGCGCGGATCGTCTTGTACTGCACGGACTCCTTCGCGAAGATCGCCGCGGCTTCGTCACGCTTGCCCTGCACGAGCTTAGCCAGCTGGGCCTGGCGCTCCATGAGGAGCGGGCGCACCTGCAGCTCGAGAACGTCGCTGGCACCCTCATCGGCGTGCGTCAGGGCGTCGAGCATGTCGGTCTTGGCCTGACCGTAGTCGGCGTTGGTCGCTTCCCACTGGTCGTACAGCTTCTTGATGTCGGCCGACATCGGCACCTTCAGGAAGTCGGCCTTCGTCCTCTGCAGTTCGTCCTGGTACTTCTGGAACTCCGCGATCTTCTGCTTCACCTGGTCGGCATTGGTGACCTTGGCGGATGCCTCACCAAGCACGACGAACGACATCAGCGAGTTCGTGGCGATGCGGTTGAGCATCTCCGACGGCACGAGTTCTTCTTCGTAAATGCGGCGCATGCCTTCGTTCTGGAAGTGCATGGAGCCGAGCCCGACGGCGGCGCCACCCAGCAGCATGAGGGTGAGCAGGCCGAGCACGCCGTAGAGGCGGCCGCGGACGGTCATCGCGGGGACTTTGAGCTTGAACTTCTTCATCACGATTCCAATCGGCAATCGCGGGACCGGCCTGGGCCGCCCGCACGTGGGCTTCAGGCGACGGCTTTTGCTTCGGACGAGGCCAGGGCGGCCTCGAGGATCTGCGCATCCTGCGGCTGGAGGAGACGATCGACGTCGAGCAGCAACACCATGCGCTCGCCGACGGACGTCAGCCCCTTGAGGTATTCGGTATCGACGGTGGTACCCATGTCAGGCACCGGACGGACGCTGCCTGGCAGGACGTCGACCACGTCGGAAACGGCATCGACCACCACGCCGAACTGCCGGCCAGCGACCATGACGATGACGCACACCGTGGTGGCGGTGTACTCCTCGCGTGTCAGGCCGAAGCGCAGGCGCAGGTCGAGCACCGGCACGATGGCACCGCGGAGGTTCAGCACGCCGAGGACGTACGACGGCGCCTGGGGGATGCGGGTGACGGGCGTCCAGCCACGGATCTCGCGAACGGCGAGGATGTCGACGCCGTATTCCTCGTTGCCAAGGTTGACTGTGAGGTACTGCACGACCTCGTCGGTCGCATCGGTGGCGGTGCTGGCGTGCTGATTCATGTCGTTCCCACGGCGGATCTGAGCGGCGGTTCGGGCCCCTTACCAGAGGCGTATCGGCCGTTGCCGCCGGGACTTGAGAGGGAAATCGACCTGTGTTCGCCCGGCAGGAACCCGCCCCGGCCTGCTGGCGAAGCGAGCTCGCGGCAAGCACCCGTCGCCAGCAGGCTGGCTCCCACCGGGCAACGGGCGGATCGATGGATGCTTACGCCGCCTTGCGGCGCGACTGCAGGCGGACGAGACCGGCCACGTCGGCGATCAGCGCCACCGCGCCGTCGGCGAGGATCGTGGCGCCGGAAATGCCCGCCACGCGGCGGTAGTTGGCTTCCAGGGACTTCACCACGGCCTGCTGCTGGCCGATGAGCTCGTCGACGAAGAGGCCGATACGAGTACCCTCGCCTTCCACGACGATGACGATGCCCTCGTCGATCGCCCGTCGCGGGCCTTCGCAGCCGAACACGTCGTAGAGACGCACGATCGGCAGCCAGTGGTCGCGGAAGCGGAAGAGCTCGCCGCCGCCGGCCACGCTACGGATGGCGTCCGGCTTCACCTGCACCGATTCCACGATCGATACCAGCGGCACGATGTAGGTTTCCGCGCCCACCGCGGCGGTGAGGCCGTCGATGATGGCGAGGGTGAGCGGAAGCGCGATGGTGAACGTGGTGCCGGACCCGTGCGTGCTGCGGATGGAAACGGTGCCGCCGAGGTCCATGACGTTACGGCGCACGACATCCATGCCCACACCGCGGCCCGAGAGGTCGGTGGTCGCGGCCGCGGTCGAGAAGCCCGCCTCGAAGATGAGATCCGCCACCGCGTCGTCGGACATGCCATCGCCGGAGGCGATGATGCCGCGCTGGATGGCTTTCGCCACGATCGCGTCGCGGTTCAGACCCGCGCCGTCGTCGGCCACTTCCACCACGATGGAGCCGCCACGATGGAAGGCCTCCATGCGCAGCGTACCCGTGTCGCCCTTGCCGGCGGCGAGCCGCCTGGCCGGTACTTCCAGGCCGTGGTCGATCGCATTGCGCACGAGGTGAACCAGCGGATCGCCGATCTTTTCCAGCACCGTCTTGTCGAGCTCGGTGGTTTCGCCGCGCATGTCGAGCACGACCTTCTTTTCGAGCTTCTGGGCGAGGTCGCGCACGAGGCGCGGGAAGCGGTTGAACACCGTGCTGATGGGCAGCATGCGGATGCTCATCACGCTTTCCTGCAACTCGCGCGTGTGGCGCGAAAGCTGGGCCAGGCCCTGGCGCAGCATGTCGAGCTGGCCCGGGTCCACGCCGTCGTGGAACTGGCTGAGCATCGACTGGGTGATGACCAGCTCGCCGACGAGATTGATCAGGGTGTCGATTTTCTCGATACCGACGCGCACCGAGCTCGCCTCGGTATTGGCGGCGACGTCGCGTACCGCGCGCGGTGCAGCCGTCGCGGGCGCCGCGACGGGCGCCGCGACGACGGGCTCGACGACCGGCACGGCGATGCGGGGGGTCAGCGTGAGGTCGCAGTCGCCGTCGACCCAGTCGAACACGCCTTCGACCGCCGCGCGCTTCGCGCCGGCATCGAGGCGAAGCGTCCACCCGAGGTACGACGACGACGCGTCCATGTCGGCCAGCGCCGGAAGCGCGGTGGCGTCGCACGAGACCTGGAGCGGACCGAGCGCAGCCAGCTCGCGGAACATGCGGGCGGGGTCGTTACCGGTCTTCAGCAGGTAGTCGAACGGGCGGAAGGCGATGTCCCAGCCTTCGATCGCTTCGACCGGCGCGGCCGCGCGAGCCGCCGCGGGCGCCGCGGCGGCGACGCCGGAGACCATCGCAGACAGCTCGGCCAGCAGGCCCTGGCTCTCGGCGGTGGCGGCGGGCTGGCCGGCCATGGACAGCGAAAGCATGTCGCGCACGGTGTCGCCCGAGCGCAGCAGCAACTCCACCACGGCCTTGTCCATCGGACGACGGCCGCTGCGGACCTCGTCCATGAGGTTTTCGGCCACGTGCGTGAACGCGGCGACGTCGGCGAAGCCGAACGTGGCCGCACCCCCCTTGATCGAATGGGCGGCGCGGAACACGACGTTGATCAGTTCCGGATCGTCGGCACCCTCGTCCAGCGCGAGGAGCGCCTGCTCCATGGCGTCGAGACCGTCGAGGCTTTCCTCGTGGAACGCCTTGTGGAATTGCGCCAGATCGACTTTGGACATGGGAAACCCTGATTGCCGGAACGTGTTGCGGGTGAATCAGCCGAGCACGCGGGCGACGGTGGCCAGCAGCTGGTCGGGGTCGAAAGGCTTCACCAGCCAGCCGGTGGCACCGGCGGCCTTGCCTTCCATCTTCTTTTCCGGATTGGACTCGGTGGTCAGCATCAGGATCGGCACGCCGCTGTAGCCGGCCATCGTGCGCATTTCGCGCACCATCGAGATGCCGTCCATCACCGGCATGTTGACGTCGGCGAGCACGAGGTCGAATTTCGTACCGCGCGCCGTATCGATCGCCGCCTGGCCGTTGTCGGCCTCGTCGACGTCGTGGCCCGCGCCGCGCAGGGTGAAAGCCACCATGCTGCGCATGGAGGCCGAATCGTCTACCGCAAGAATCTTTGCCATTGCTGCACCTTCAGTTCACGCCGGCGTCGGCCGGCAGTTCAATCAAAGCAGTGAGGTCGAGCGCGGCCACGCCGCGACGCAGGGTGTCGCTGACGCCGGCCCAGGTCACCGGCAGGCCGGCGGCATGCGCATCGCGCGAGAACGCGGCCAGCACCTGCAGGCCGGCCGTGTCGATCTGGCCGACGGCCGACGCGTCGATCGCGATGGGTTCGCGGGCGGCGAGCGCGGCGAGCAACGTCTCGCGCAGGGCCGGCGCGGCGGCGATGCGCAGGTCCGCGTCGAGCGCCAGGGGCGCACGCGTGGAGTCTTTGGAGGATTTCTTCGCCATCGTCCGTACCGTCGGGGGTCGTTCGGTGGGCTTATCGGCGCTGCCGCGGAAACCTTTAGCGCGGCTCCTACCTAGGCAGCGGCAACTTCACACGCGTTTCGGCGGCAGGATCAGCATCGCGTCGCCGTACGAGAAGAAGCGGTAGCGCTGCAGCACGGCGTAGCGGTACGCGTCGAAGATCGCTTCCTTGCCCGCCAGCGCCGAGACCAGCATCAGGAGCGTGGACTGCGGCAGGTGGAAGTTGGTGATCAGGGCGTCGACGCTGGTGATCCGGTAACCGGGGAAGATGAAGATCTGCGTCTCGCCCGCGAAGGGCCGCAGCACGCCCTCGACGGTGGCGCTTTCGAGCGCCCGGACCACGGTGGTGCCCACCGCGACGACGCGGCCGCCGGCGGCGCGGGTGGCGCGGATCTTCTCGACCAGCCCGGCACCGACGTTCAGCCACTCGCGGTGCATCACGTGGTCGCGGATGTCGTCGGCACGCATCGGCTGGAACGTGCCCGCACCGACGTGCAGGGTGACGTAGCCCATGTCGACGCCGCGCTCGCGCAGGCGGGCGAGCAGCTCCTCGTCGAAATGCAGGCCCGCCGTGGGCGCGGCCACCGCGCCCGGCGTGCGTGCGAACACCGTCTGGTAGCGCTCCTTGTCGGCCTCGTCGGCGCCGCGCTCGATGTACGGCGGCAGCGGCATCTCGCCGAGCCGCGACAGAACGCGCTCCAGCGGCTCGTCGCCCTCGAACCGCAGGAGGAAGAATTCGCCCTCGCGACCGAGCACCGTGACCATGCTGCCGTCGGCGAGCTCGATCCGGCCACCCTCTTTCGGCTTCTTGCTGACGCCGAGCTGGGCGCGGGCTTCGTGCGCGCCGGTGACGCGCTCGATCAGGATCTCCACCGCGCCGCCGGACTCCTTCCGGCCGTACAGGCGCGCCGGCAGCACCCGGGTGTCGTTGAAGACCAGCAGGTCGCCGGGGCCGAGCATCTCCGGCAGGTCGACGAACCGGCGGTCCTTCTTCGTATGCGCCTCGACGTCGACCACCAGCAGCCGGCTGCCCGACCGGCGGGCCAGTGGGGCCTGCGCGATCAGTTCGGGCGGAAGGTCGAAATCGAAGTCGGATTTTTTCACGGGGACGGCCGAGCGGCGGAGCGGTTGGGCATTATCGCCCATCGGGGCGGCCGGGGGACCCCGGCGCGACCGTCGACACGCCCGGCCGCTTCCGCCGACGTCGTTCAGAGCCAGCCTTTCTGCCGGGCCAGGCGGTATGCCTCGATGCGGTTGGCCGCGCCGAGCTTGCCGATGGCCTCGGACAGGTAGTTGCGTACCGTCCCGTGCGAGAGGTTGAGCTGCGTGCCGATGTCGCTGGCGGAGTGCCCCTCGCCGGCCAGCCGCAGGACCTGACGCTCCCGGTCGTTCAGGGGATCGGCGTCGGACCATGCTTCGAGCGCCAGCTGCGGATCGATGGCACGTCCGCCCCGGTGCACCGTGCGCAGCGCTTCGGCGAGCCCCTCCGCCGGGGCGTCCTTGAGCAGGTAGCCGCCCACGCCCGCATCGAGCGCGCGCCGCAGGAAACCCGGCCGCGCGAAGGTGGTGACGATGATCACCTTCATCGGCAGCTCGTGACGGCGGATGCGCTGCGCGAGCTCCAGCCCCGTGAGCCCGGGCATCTCGATGTCGGTGACGAGCACGTCCGGTTTCAGGCGCTGGAGTTCGCGCCACGCGGTTTCCCCGTCGGCGGCGGAGCCCAGCACCTCGATGTCGGGCTCGAGGTTGAGCAACGCGGTGAGCGCGCCCCGAACCATCGCCTGATCCTCCGCGAGCAAGACACGGATCATGCGATGCGCTCCGCGGGAGCCGGCAGGGCGCGGTCGTCTGCCCGCAACGGGATGTGGATGCGCAACGTGGTGCCTTTCGAAGCGGCGGGATCGAATGCGATCGTACCGCCGAGCGCGCGAACGCGCTCGCGCATCCCGCAGATGCCATTGCCTTCCCCGCCGGCGATGCCGCGACCGTTGTCGACGACGGTCATGACGCACGCGTGCGCGTCCACCGTGATGCGCACCTCGGCGAACGTCGCGCCGGCGTGGCGCTGGATGTTGGTGATGGCCTCGCGCAGGACGAGCGCGAGTTCGTTGTCGATGCGCACGGGCACGTCGGGCACGGTGTCGCCGTAGGTGAACTCGATCATCGACGTGTTCAGCAGCAGGCGGGCCGCCGCGAGTTCCGCGATCACGCCGGACGCACGGATACCGGTGACCGCCGACCGCACCTCGGCCAGGGCGTGGCGTGCGACCTGTTCCGCCTCTTCCATTTCCCGGCGCGCAGCGACGGGGTCGCGATCGACCAGTCGGCGCGACAGCTCCAGTTTCAGCGCGATCAGCGACAGCGTGTGGCCGAGCAGGTCGTGCAGGTCGCGGCCGATGCGCTCGCGCTCGGCCGTCGCGGCGAGGCGACGGATTTCGTCGTGGGAGAGTTTCAGCTCGGCGTCGCGCTGCGCGTTGAAGCGGTAGACGACGTTGATGGTGCCCACGCCGAACGCGATGAACGCGACCGTCGCCATCGCGGCGAACGGCCACCCGGCGACGAACCACGCCATGCCGAGGAAACCGGCGATGATGCCCGCCATGCTCACGATGCAACGGCGCGGCGCGCCCTCGAAACCCATCATCGCGCAGGCGTAGATCACATAGCATCCGCCGCCGCTGGCGTTGAAGTGCAGCGTGGCGTAGCCGAGCAGGGCCACCGCGAGCGCGTACCAGTGCACCTGCCCGAGCGGCCGCAGGTAGGCCTGCGCGTAGAGCACCAGGAACACCGGGAACGACAGCGCCGTCGCGACGATCCAGTACGGTCCGATGTCGTTGCGGAAGACGAGATCGGCGAAGACGTACACCGTCCAGACCAGATGGAACAGGCTGGCGACGCGCAGCCGCGGCTGATCGCGAAAGCGATTCCAGAGCGAACCCGGCGCGGGCCGGAACCACGAGCGCATCGTCGACGTACCCCCCGTCACGTGAATCGCCATGCTACTTCAACCGTGCCGACGCAGGCGACGCGCGGCGATCAGCACGAACGCCACCGTGTAACCCGCGAGCGCCGCGACGTGCGTCCACACGACGCCATCGCCCAGCCCCACCGCGCCGAGCGCCAGGCGATTGAGATGGTACGCGGGCCAGAGCGGCGCGATCGCCTGCAGGAATCCCGGCATGATCGACAGCGGAAACCACAGGCCCGACAGGAAGGCCATCGGCAGGTAGACGAGGTTGACGACGCCCGGCGCGCCCTGCCCCTTCACCAGCGTGGCGATGAACAGGCCCAGCGCGGCGAACGGCAGGACGCCGAGCACCTCGAGCACGAAGAACGTCGCGATGCGCGACGGCGGCAGATGCACGCCGCCAAGGAACAGCGCGAGGCAGAGCATGATGATCGCGACGATCGCCACCACCAGCAGCGCCATGCACATCTTGCCGAGGAGATAGGCACCCGGCGGCATCGGCAGGGCGCGCTTCAGCGTGAGCAGACCGGTGTCGCGCTCCAGCGCCAGCGATACGCCGAAGCCGAAGAGGCCCGGCGCCATCACGCCGAAGGTTCCATACGAGGCCAGCAGGTATTTCGGTGCGTCGGGTCCGTTGGCATGCCCGAGGAACACGCCGAACATGAGGTAGAACACGGACGGGAACAGCAGCGTCGGCAGCAGGAACCCGGGGTTGCGCAGGTAGCGCAGGCATTCCGCGCGCGCTTCCTCGACGTAGGCGGCGACGACGCGGGCGGGACGCATGACGGGATGGGCGATACGGTCGATGGTGGTCATGCGGCCTCCTCCACGATGGCGGATTCGCGGGTGATTTCCTGAAACGCTTCGGCGAGGCCGGCACGCTGCACTTCGAGATCGGCAAGCGCCGGGTCGGCCTCCAGGAGACGCCGAACGACGGCTTCGGCACGGGGGGTGGCGATCGCGAGGCGCCCCTGCTGCGCATCCACCTTGACGACATCCGGCCATGCCGCGACGGTCCCGGCCTCCAGCGTCGTGACGCAGCGGATCCGGCGCAGCGCGACGTGCGCGCGCAGGGCGTCGACGCTGCCTTGCGACACCACCCGCCCCTTCGCGATGACGCAGACACGATCCGCGAGCGCTTCGGCTTCCTCGAGGTAGTGCGTGGTGAGCACCACCGCGCAGCCTTCGTGCAGCATGCGACGGATGGCCGCCCACAGCGACTGGCGCGCGTCGATGTCCATGCCGACGGTCGGCTCGTCGAGGAACAGCAGGTCCGGCCTGCCGACGATCGCCATCGCGAACTGGGCGCGGCGCTGTTGCCCGCCGGAGAGGTCGCCGTAGCGACGGCCAAGGAGATCGGTCACGCCCGCGATCCCCGCGCATTCCGCCAGATCGCGCGGTGCGGGGTAGTAACTGGCGGTCAGCCGGAGCAGTTCGCCGATCTTCAGCGTGGCCGGCAGTGTCGCCGCCTGCAGCATGACGCCGATGCGACGCCGCGTCGCGATATCCTGCGGATCGCCGCCGAACAGCGTCACGTCGCCTTCGTCGGCGCGCTGGAGACCCAGCAACAGGCCGATGCTCGTGCTCTTGCCGGCCCCGTTCGGACCCAGCAACGCCACCAGTTCGCCACGGTGGATGTCGAGGTCGATGCCGTCGAGTGCGACGATCGTTCCGTAGCGTTTGCGAACGCCCGAAAGCCTTGCGATGCGAGTGTCTTCGTTCATGTGCCCTCCCTTGCGTCGCAACATAAACGCGTGCAACCCCTTGGCGGCAGTCGCGTCCGTCATTGTGCGGATGTGACAACCGTCACCCGGGGGTTACGCGGCCAAAAAGCGCATGCTATCCTCGGCCAATAATCCCTTTACATATAGATACTTAGCGGCCTCTTAAGGGATCGGACCACAGCTAGTGCCGCGTCATCGTTTTTGAGGATCGGTTATGGACGTCATGGCTCACCTGCGCGAACTGCGCGACTTCGGCGGCACGCCGCGTACACGGGGCCTTCCCGACACGTCCATCGAGCGCTTCGCCACCCACGACGCGTCGCTGCGACGCGCGGTGGAAGAAGCCGTCGCCGTGCATCGGGCATTGCGCGCCGACATGGCCGACTTCCTGCGCAAGGACGAGGCGGACCAGCTCCAGGACCTGCAGTGCGGTCTGGTGAACTTCTATCCCGACGATGGCGTGAATCCCTACGTTCCCGCCGCCGCGCGCGGTCCGTGGATCGTCACGCTGAAGGGTGCCGTGATCCACGACGACGGCGGCTACGGCATGCTCGGCTTCGGCCACAACCCGGACGCCATCCTCGACGCGATGGCGCGTCCGCAGGTGATGGCCAACGTGATGACGGCGAGCGTGTCGCAGCTTCGCCTGTGCGAGGCCCTGCGCAAGGAGCTCGGCCGCACGCGTGGCGCCAGCCCGTACACGCATTTCATGTTCCTCAATTCCGGTTCGGAATCCGTCACGCTCGCGGGCCGCGTCGCCGACGTCAACGCGCGCCTGATGACCGACCCGGGTGCACGCCACGCGGGCCGCACGATCAAGCGCCTGGCGGTGAAGGGCGCGTTCCATGGCCGGACCGAGCGCCCTGCGCTGTATTCGGACTCGTCGCGCCGCAATTATCAGCAGCACCTCGCCAGCTACCGCAGCGAAGACAGCCTCATCACCGTCGAGCCGTACAACGTCGCGCAGCTGAAGGCCGCGTTCGCCGAGGCCGACCGGCAGGGCTGGTTCATCGAGGCCATGTTCCTGGAGCCGGTGATGGGCGAAGGCGACCCGGGCCGGGCCGTCACGCCGGAGTTCTACGCCGCCGCGCGCGAACTGACCCGCGACCACGGCACGCTGCTGCTCGTCGACTCCATCCAGGCGGGCCTGCGCGCGCACGGCGTGCTGTCGATCGTGGATTACCCGGGCTTCGAATCGCTCGACGCGCCGGACATGGAAACCTTCTCGAAGGCGCTCAACGCCGGGCAGTACCCGCTGTCGGTGCTGGCGGTGTCGGATCAGGTGGCGGGCCTGTATCGCAAAGGCATCTACGGCAACACGATGACCGCCAACCCGCGCGCGCTCGACGTCGCGCTCGCCACGCTCGGCGAGCTCACCGACGAGGTGCGCACCAACATCCGCGAGCGCGGCCGGGAGTTCGTGGAGAAGATCGAGGCGCTCAAGGGCGAACTCGGTGGACTGATCACCAAGGTGCAGGGCACCGGCCTGCTCTTCTCGTGCGAACTGTCGTCGGAGTTCAAGTGCTTCGGCGAGGGTTCCACCGAGGAATACATGCGCGAGCGCGGCATCGGCGTGATCCACGGCGGCGTCAATTCGCTGCGCTTCACCCCGCACTTCCGCGTCACCAGCGCCGAGGTCGACCTGATCGTGGAAGAGATCCGCCACGCACTGAAGGAAGGTCCGCGCCGCAGCGCGTCGACCGAGAAGGCGGCCTGATCGGTCGTCGTCGCACGAAATCGCCGTGGATCCCGGCGTTCGCCGGGATGACGGTGAGGGGGCCGGTGACGTTGGCTTTTCGCCACGTACGGTGAGGGGACACCGATCGCGCTAAGCTCCACCGGCCGGACTGACCGGCGTCACGTAGAGGTTCGCCATGCTTACGCAGCTTCGTGTCCTTTGCGCCATGTCCCTTCTCGCTACCTGCGCCAGCCTCGCCGCGCAGGACGCGCCCGCGAAGAAAGACCTGACCCCCCAGCAACAACGCATGAGCACCTGCAACACGCAGGCGACCGGCAAGCAGGGGGACGACCGCAAGACCTTCATGAGCAGCTGCCTCAAGGGCGAACAGCCCGCGAAGACGACGCAGCAGCAGAAGATGACCTCGTGCAACAAGGACGCTTCCGCGAAGAGCCTGAAGGGCGACGCGCGCAAGGCGTTCATGAGTACCTGCCTCAAGGGCTGAGCGTCTTCGGGTGGGAGCCAGCCTGCTGGCGATGAGTGCTCGCCGCGAGCCCCCATCGCCAGCAGGCTGGCTCCCACCAGGTGATGCGACAATGCCTTCATCGCCCTCACCGAATCGTCGCCCATGAAGATCGTCGAAGTCCGCCACCCGCTCATCCAGCACAAGCTGGGCCTGATGCGCCGCGCCGGCATCAGCACCAAGGAATTCCGCGAGCTGGCATCCGAAGTGGCCATGCTGCTGACGTACGAGGCGACGGCCGACATGGAGACCGAGTGCAAGACGATCGACGGCTGGGCCGGTCCGGTCGAGGTCACCCACATCAAGGGCAAGAAGGTCACGATCGTGCCGATTCTGCGTGCCGGCCTCGGCATGCTCACCGGTGTGCTCGAGATGATCCCCGCCGCGAAGGTGAGCGTGGTCGGCCTCCAGCGCGACGAAGAGACGCTCGAACCGGTCGCGTACTACGAGAAGCTCAGCGGCGGCATGGACGAGCGCACGGCCATCATCGTCGACCCCATGCTCGCCACGGCCGGCACGCTGGTCGCCACGGTGGACATGCTCAAGGCCGCCGGCGCGAAGAAGATCAAGGGCCTGTTCCTCGTGGCCGCGCCCGAGGGCCTCAAGCGCATCGAGGCGGCGCACCCGGACATCGAGATCTACGTGGCCTCGATCGACGACCACCTGAACGAGCTGGGCTACATCCTGCCCGGCCTCGGCGACGCCGGCGACAAGATCTTCGGCACGAAGCAGAAGCCCGCCTGACGGCGGACGAAAGTCGCCGGATCTGTCACATCCCGCTGTCATATCCCTGGGGCACACTCCGCGAGTGGGCCCGCAGGGGGAAGATCGCGCTGGGAGCGCGGTACTTCGGGTCGCACACACTCAACGACTCGAAGGGGATCATCGAATGCGTTCGACCACGACACGGCGCGCCCTCTGGGCAGCGCTGGCTGGACTTACCGCCGTCCTTCCGCTGCAGGCGGCCGACCTTTCCATCACGCAGTTCCGCGTCCGCGGTCCCGCCGGCGGCAACGACGAGTTCGTCGAGCTGCAGAACACCGGCACCGCCCCGCTGGACGTCTCCGGCTACAAGCTCAACGCCTCCAACGCGTCGGGCACGACCGGCACGCGTGCGACGCTGCCGGCGGGCACCACGATCGCGCCGGGCTGCTTCCTGCTGCTGGCGAACGGCGCCACCTCCGGCTATTCGGGCAGCGTCGTTCCGGACGTCAAGTACAACACCGGCGTCACCGACGATGGCGGCATGGCCCTGCTTGACGCCTCCGGCACGGCCATCGACCAGGTCGGCCTGAGCGCCGGCTCCGCCTATAAGCTCGGCACGCCGCTGGCCACCCTCGGCAGCGCCAACGCGGACCAGGGTTACGCGCGCCGCACGACGGGCGCCGGTCTGCCGCAGTCGACGGGCGACAATTCGGCCGACTGGGTCAAGGTGGCCCCAACCGCACCGCGCGCCAGCACGTCGTCGTGCGCCGCGCTCGGCCTCAGTCTGTCGATCGCCGATGCCACCGTCACCGTGCGCAATGGCGAAGACCAGCAGGTGCCCTTCGCCATCACGCTGAGCGAGCCCGCCAACACCGACGTCACCGTGCACGCGGCGACCGCCGACGACACCGCCACGGTCGCCGCGGGCGACTACGACGCGGTCGACACCACCGTAACGATTCCCGCCGGCAGCACCAGCGCGAACGTCGACGTCACCGTGCACGGCGCGACCGCCGCCGGGCCGGACAAGGCGTTCCGCGTGAACCTGACGAACGCCACCGGTGGCGGCGTCGCCATCGCCAAGGCGTCCGCGATCGGCGCGATCCTCAACCAGATTCCCGTCGCGGCGGAGATCTGGCAGGTCACGGGTCGCGGCCAGGTGTCGCCCCTGCTCGGCAAGCGGGTCGCCACCCGCGGCAACATCGTCACCGCGGTGGGGCCGGCCGGCTTCACGATGCAGACGCCGGACGACCGCGCGGATGCGGACCGCCTGACGTCGAACGGCATCTATGTCTTCACCGGCACCGCACCGACGGTGAAGGCCGGCGATAAGGTCGACGTCGAGGCGACGGTCGACAACTACTTCAGCCTCCCCGAGCTGAAGAACGCGACGATCGCGACCACGATGCGCGGCGCAAAGCTGCCCAAGGCGATCGTCTTCGGCAATGATGTGCCCTCGTCCGATCCGGACGCGCTGTCCTGCGGCGAGACGAACTTCCAGTGCTACGTCGGCATGCGCGTGTCGATCGACAACGGCATGATCACCACCGGCAACCTGCGCTTCAGCAACGAGCCCTTCGCCGAGGTGTACGTCACCGCCAACGGCAAGCGGTCGCTGCGCGAGCCGGGCGTGCGCTATACGGTGCCGGTGCCGGACGGCGTGACCCTGCCGAACTGGTCGGGCAACCCGCAGGTGTTCAAGATGAACACGGCGGACTTCGGAGCGGTCGCGGCCAACACGCCGTACAACGCGGGCACGACATTCCGTGCCGAGGGCGTCATGTCCTATGCGTTCGGTGCGTATACCTTCATTCCGACGAAGATCGACATCAGGAAGGCGGCCGTGCTGCCCCGCCCGGTCGACGCCCGTCCGTTCTACGCCACACGCGTCGGCGCGCTGAATACCGAACGCTTCTGCGATACGGAATTCAACACGACGTTCACCTGCAGCGGCGGCGACAAGGAACCCACCGCCGACGAGGTGAAGCTGAAGACGCAGCGCCTGTCCGCGTACGTGGGCAGCGTGCTGAGGCTGCCGGACATCCTCTCCGTCGAAGAGGTGAAGAGCCTGCAGGTGCTGCAGGGTCTGGCGAAGCAGCTCGGCGACGATTATCCGGTGCAGTACGAGGCGTTCCTGCAGCCGGGACACGATCCCAGCGGCATCAACGTCGGCTTCCTCGTGCGCACGGACCGCGTGCGCGTGCTCGACGTGCGTCAGCTCGGCGCCGACGAAACCTGGCAGGACCAGGGCGCGACCGCGTTCGTGCACGATCACCCGCCGCTGTTGCTCACGGCGGACGTGCCGTCGGTCATCGGCCGCATGCGCGTGAACGTGATCGCGGTGCATCCGAAGGCGCGTCAGAACGTCGACAAGACCGGCCCCACAGCCGAGCGTGACCGCGAGAAGCGCTTCCTCCAGGCGAAGTCGCTCGCGACGCAGGTCCAGGCGTTGCAGACGGACCGGAAGAACCTGCTGGCGCCGCTGCTCGTCGTCGGCGACTTCAACGCGTACCAGTTCAGCGATGGCTTCACCGACGTGGTCGGCCTGATCTCGGGCCGTTACGACGACAGCCAGAACCTGCTGAAGCTCGGCAGGAACCTGGTCAGGCCGTCGCTGTGGAACGCCGTGGAATCGGTGCCCGCGCAGGATCGCTACTCGTTCCTGTTCACCGAGAACTTCGGCAACGTGCAGGGCCAGAGCCCGCGCCAGGTGCCGACGCACCAGGTGCTGGACCACGCGCTGCTCAACACCGTGGCGCGCGGCCTGTTCCTGCAGATGCAGTACGGTCGCGGCAACCTCGATGCTCCGGTGCAGACGCTGGACGATTCGGCGACGGAAACGGGCGTGAAGAAGGCGATCGGCTCGTCAGATCACGATGGACTCGTGGTCGACCTGCTGTCGCTGCCGACGATCCTGCTGTGACGTAGCGCGGTGGGAGCCAGCCTGCTGGCGATGGCGCTCGCGACGAGCACCCATCGCCAGCAGGCTGGCTCTCACCCATCGGTCAGCGCGCGAAGCGATCCGTCGCCCGTACCAGTTCGCGCGTGATGCCCGGCTCGAACGCCGAGTGACCGGCGTCCTGCACGATGCGCAGCTCGGCTTCCGGGAAGGCGCGGTGCAGGTCCCATGCGCTGCGTGCGGGGCACACCACGTCGTAACGGCCCTGCACGATCACGGTGGGGATGTGGCGGATGCGATCGACATCGCGCAGCAGCTGGCCGTCGACCTCGAAGAAGCCCGCGTTGACGAAGTAATGGCATTCGATGCGCGCGAACGCGAGCGCGAATTCGTCTTCGCCGCTGGAGGCCATGTGGCCTTCGTCCTGGTACAGATAGCTCGTCGCGGCCTCCCACACCGACCACGCGCGCGCCGCCGCGACGCGGACGGCGGGGTCGGCGCTCGTGAGCCGGCGATGGTAGGCGCTGATCAGGTCGCCGTGCTCCGACTGCGGGATCGCGGCGAGGTAGGTTTCCCACGCATCGGGATAGAGCTGGTCGCAACCCGACTGGTAGAACCATTCCAGCTCCGTCCGCCGCAGCATGAAGATGCCTCGCAACACGAGCTCCGTCACGCGCGAGGGATGGGTCTCGGCATACGCAAGCGCGAGCGTCGAACCCCACGAACCGCCGAAGACCTGCCAGCGCTCGATGCCGAGGTGCTCGCGCACGCGCTCGATGTCGGCGACGAGATCCCACGTGGTGTTGTCGGTGAGTTCCGCGTGCGGCGTGGACTTGCCGCAGCCACGCTGGTCGAAGAGGACGATGCGGTACTTCTTCGGATCGAAGAAGCGACGGCAGCGCGGATTCGTGCCCCCGCCCGGGCCGCCATGCAGGAACACCACCGGCTTGCCCTGCGGATTGCCACTCTCTTCGAAATAGAGCGTGTGCAGCGGCGAGACCTGGAGCATGCCGCTGTTGAACGGCTCGATCGGCGGATAGAGGTCGGGGGAATCCTGGGCCATGGGGGCGGTCCTGTGCGTCGGGGGAAAACGCGTAGGCTACAGCAGCTTGCCCGGATTCATGATGCCCCGCGGATCCCAGACCGCCTTGATACCGCGCATCAGCGCGATTTCGGCATCGCTGCGGACGCTGCCCAGCCACGGCTTCTTGACCAGCCCGATCCCGTGCTCGGCGGAGATGCTGCCGCCGTGGCGCGCCAGCGTGTCGACGAGCAGCGCGGTGACGTGTTCGCACTGCGCGACGAACGTCGCATTGTCCAGATCGGTCGGCTTCAGCACGTTGATGTGGAGATTGCCGTCGCCGATGTGGCCGAACCAGACCACGTCGAAGTGGGGATATCCCTCGGCGAGCAACGCCTCCATCTCGGCCATGAAGGCGGGGACGGCGGAGATCCGCACCGATACGTCGTTCTTGTACGGCTTGTGCGGGGCAAGGCTTTCGGTGATGCCTTCGCGCAGTCGCCAGAGCGCCGCGGCCTGCGCCTCGTTGGCGGCGATCGCGCCATCCGCGACCCATCCCTCGTCCATGCACAACCCGAAGAACGCCAGCGCATCGGCTTCGGCCTGCTCGTCGGCGGCGTCGAACTCCGTCACCACGTAAAAGGGATGGGTGTCGTCGAACGGCCGCTGGGCGCCATGCGCGAGGACGTGGTGGAGGGCACGGTCGGTGAAGAACTCGAACGCCTCGAGACGCAGGCGATGCCGCGCCTCCGCGAAGACCTTCATCAGCGCATCCATCGCGGGCACGGCGAGCAGCATCACCTGCGATGCCGGCGGGGGCGACGTCAGCGTGAGCGTGGCCTCCACGACGATGCCCAGCGTTCCTTCCGAGCCGATCACGAGGTGCCGCAGGTCGTAGCCCGAGGCATTCTTGATCAGGCCACGATTGAGGTCGAGCAGTTCGCCCGTGCCGGTGACGACCTTGAGGCCGGCCACCCACTGGCGGGTGTTGCCGTAGCGGATGACCCGGATGCCGCCGGCGTTGGTGGCGATGTTCCCCCCGATCTGGCACGAGCCGCGCGCCGCGAAACTCACGGGGTACAGCAGGCCCTGCTCCTGGGCGGCGTTCTGCACGGCCTCGAGTGCGATGCCCGGCTGCACGGTGAGGATGCGATCGATCGGATCGAAGGCGAGAACGCGATTCATGCGATCGAGGCTCACCACGAGTTCGCCATGGGCGGCGACGGCACCCCCGGACAACCCGGTGCGGCCTCCCGATGGCACGATGCCCACGCCGTGCGCGTTCGCCCAGCGCACCACGCCCTGCACGTCCTCGATGGACGATGGCCACGCGATGGCCAGGGGTGCCGGCGCCCAACGGCGGGTCCAGTCGCGACCGTGGTGTTCGAGGTCGCCCGGATCGGTCGACAGCTTCAGCGCGGGCAGCTGGCGGGCGAGCTCGGACAGGCGCGGATCGGTCATGGGACGGCTCGATGTAGGGGACCCCAGCGTGCCCCATGCGCATGCCAGCGTCTACCGCGGCGCAGCAACTCTGGCATAGTGAACTCTCCCTCCCAGGCCGGCCGGATCATGAAGCGTACGTCGTACCCGAAGGAAGACATCAAGGTGCTCCTGCTGGAGGGCGTCAGCCGCAGCGCGCTGGATACGTTCCGACAGGCCGGCTACTCGCAGATCGAATTCCACGAGAAGTCGCTGTCCGGCGACGACCTGATCGAGCGCATTGCCGATGCCCACATCGTCGGCATCCGGTCGCGCACGCAGCTGACGGCCGAGGTGCTCGCCGAGGCACGGCGTCTCCTCGCGGTGGGCTGCTTCTGCATCGGGACCAATCAGGTCGATGCCGCCGAGGCCGAGCGGCTTGGCGTGCCCGTCTTCAACGCGCCCTACTCCAACACCCGCAGCGTCGCCGAACTGGTGATCGCCGAGACCATCATGCTGGTGCGGCGCATCCCCGAGAAGAATGCGCAATGCCATCGCGGCGGCTGGTCGAAATCGGCCGCGGGCAGCTTCGAGGTCCGCGACAAGGTGCTCGGCATCGTCGGCTACGGACACATCGGCACGCAGGTCGGCGTGCTCGCCGAATCGCTCGGCATGCGCGTGATCTTCCACGACGTGGAACCGAAGCTGTCGCTCGGCAACGCCCGCGCCGCCGCCAGCCTCGACGACCTGCTGGAACGCGCCGACGTCGTGACGCTGCACGTACCGGAAACGGCCCAGACGAAGAACATGATCGGCCCGGGCGAGCTCGCCCGCATGCGCCCCGGCAGCATGCTGGTGAACGCGTCGCGCGGCACCGTGGTCGAGATCGACGCCCTGGCCGACGCCCTGCGTTCGAAACATCTCGCGGGCGCGGCGATCGACGTCTTTCCCGTCGAGCCCAAGGGCAACGACGACCCGTTCGTCTCCCCGCTGGTCGGCATGGACAACGTGATCCTCACGCCGCATGTCGGCGGCAGCACCGCGGAGGCGCAGGAGAACATCGGCATCGAGGTCGCGTCGAAACTGGTGCGCTACAGTGACAACGGCAGCACGCTGTCGGCGATCAACTTCCCCGAAGTCTCGCTGCCGGGGCACCCGACCAGCCGCCGTCTGCTGCACATCCACCGCAACATCCCCGGCGTGCTCTCGCGGGTCAACGACGTGTTCTCGCGCGCGGCGGTCAACATCGATGGCCAGTACCTGCAGACCTCGGCCCAGGTCGGCTACGTGGTGATCGACGTCACCACCACCGAGGAGCACGCGGTCTCGCTGCGCAACGAACTGGCGGCGATCGACGGCACGCTTCGGGCGCGCGTCTTGTACTGACCGGCGAGGCACTTTGTGGGAGCGGCCTTGGCCGCGATGGGTGCTTGCCGCGAGATTCCCCGCAATGACCCGGCTTTCGGGAGGAAGGCCGCTTTCGATGTAGTCGGCTCAGGGAGCGATGCCGCCTTCGGCCACCACACGTGCGCGGCCGCGCTCCTTCGCCATGTAGAGGCGACGGTCCGCCACGGCGATGAAGGGCAGCACTTCGTCCTGCATGTCCGGCACCGTGGAGTGCACGCCAGCGCTGAGCGTCAGGCGCTTACCTGCGCCGATGCCTGCATGAGGAATCATCGCCTTGTCGATGAGGTCGAGGCAGCGCCATGCGAGGGCCATCGCCGTAGCGGCGTCGGTCTGCGGGAGCAGCAGCACGAATTCTTCGCCGCCGAAGCGGCACAGCAGATCGCGCGGCGTGCGGACGATCGCCGATAGCGCGCTGGCGACGCGCTTCAGGCACTCGTCGCCTTCGAGGTGACCGTAGTGGTCGTTGTACTGCTTGAAGTAGTCGATATCGAGCACGACGACCGACAGGGACTCGCGGTCGGCCTGCGCCTGGCGCCACTCGTTCTCGATCACGAGATCGAAACGACGACGGTTCGCGACGCCCGTGAGGCCGTCCTTGAACGAAAGCTCTTCAAGTTCGCGCTGCATGTCGAGCAGGCGCTCCTCGGTGCGCTTGCGCTCGCTGATGTCGAACATGAAACCGATCAGCGCGTTCGGCGTGCCGTCCGGGTTACGCACCACGTGCACGACGTCGCGGATCCAGACGAATTCGCCGTCCTTGCGCAGCGCGCGGTAGTCGGCTTCGTGGTCGATGCCCGCCTGCGACTGCGACACGCAGAAGTTGAAGACCCACTCGCGGTCGTCGGGATGCATGCGGTCGGCCCAGTCCTGCACCGTCTGCCACGACTGCGGCGACCAGCCGAGCAATTCCTCGATCTGCGGACCGATATAGGCGAACCGCAACGTGGCCCAGTCGATCTTCCACGGGATGGCGCGCGTGGATTCCAGCAGGGTCTTGTAAACGCCCGCGTCCTCCTCGAGGAGGATGTCTTCGATGGTCATGTAAACCGTGATCCCCTGGCGCTTTGCAAGGGTATCGGCAAGAGGGCCCATCGCTTGAGGTCGGGTGGGAACCAGCCTGCTGGCGAAGGGTGCTTGCCGAGAGCACCCTTCGCCAGCAGGCTGGCTCCCACCGGGCATAAAAAAAGCGTCCCGGAGGACGCTTTTCAGAATAATGGTCGGGGTGGCGAGATTCGAACTCGCGACCACTACACCCCCAGCGTAGTGCGCTACCAGGCTGCGCTACACCCCGACGAGCAAACGATTGTAACAGCATCGCCGCGATCTGCGGAAGCCGATCAGCGACGAAGGAGGGTCAGGACTTCTTCGAGCTCGAGCCGGACCTGGCGCACGATCTGGTGCGACATGCTGGCTTCCATCCGGGCCTGCGGGCCTTCGAGGCGGGCGCGCGCACCCGTGATGGTGAAACCCTCGTCGTACAGCAGCGAACGGATCTGGCGAATCATCAGCACGTCGTGACGCTGGTAATAGCGGCGGTTGCCGCGGCGCTTGACGGGCTTGAGGGCGGGAAACTCCTGCTCCCAGTAGCGAAGGACATGCGGTTTGACGCCGCAAAGCTCGCTGACCTCACCGATGGTGAAGTAGCGCTTCGCCGGTATGACCGGAAGCTCGGTGTTATTCCCTGGATCCAGCATAACCCTCGACTCTTACCTTGAGTTTCTGGCCAGGACGGAAGGTGACAACCCGCCGGGCCGAGATGGGAATTTCTTCGCCGGTCTTGGGATTGCGACCGGGCCGCTGATTCTTCTGCCGCAGGTCGAAGTTGCCGAAACCCGACAGCTTCACCTGCTCGCCTCGCTCGAGAGCCTCGCGGACGACCTCGAAATACGCGTCCACGAATTCCTTGGCCTCACGCTTGTTGAGGCCCACGTCGAGGAAAAGCCGCTCGGCCATTTCCGCCTTGGTCAGCGCCATCTTATCCTCGCAATCTCGCCTTGCATGTTTTCTCCAATGCCCCCACCGCGTCGGCGACGCGAGCGTCGGCATCGTCGTCGGTAAGGGTGCGTGAAGCGTCCTGTAAAATCAAGCCCATAGCGAGACTCTTTCGACCTTCATCGATCCCCTTCCCCGCGTACCTGTCGAACAGGCGGACGCCGACCAGGACGTCGCCGAGGGCCTCACGCACCGTGGCCTCGACCGACGCCCAGGAGACCTCCTCGGGAAGCTCGACCGCGATATCGCGGCGGACGGCCGGGAAGCGCGGCACCTTGCCCGCGCTCGGCAACCGGCGCGCGAGGATCGGCTCGAGGGCCAGCTCCATCACGTGAACGTCGGGACCGAGGTCGAGGGCCTTGGCGAGCGCCGGGTGCAGCGCACCGAGGAAGCCGGCCGGCAGACCGTCGCGCAGCACGCGCGCGCCGCGGCCCGGGTGCAGCCACGATGGCAGGTCGTTGGCGTCGACACGCCAGCGTGCCGGTTCGCCCGTGTGCGCGATCAGCGCGTCCAGGTCGCCCTTCACATCGAAGAAATCGACGGCACGCGATGCCTCGCCCCACTGCTCGGCGCGGGCGCTGCCGGAGGCGACAAGAGCGACGCGGCCCACTTCATCGGGCGCGCCACCGGTGGCATGGAAGCTGCGCGCGACCTCGAACAGCCGGACACGATCCTGCTGGCGTGCACGATTGTGACGAAGCGCCTCGATCAGACCGGGCAGCAGCGACGTACGCATGACGGCCAGGTCGGCCGAGAGCGGGTTGGCCAGCGGCACCCACGCGTGGTCGAGGCTCCAGGTCTTCAGCAGATCGGCGCTGACGAACGAGAGCGTGACGGCCTCGAAATAGCCGCGCGCGGCGAGCTGGTCGCGCAGGGCCATCTCGTCGAGACGGGCCTCCGGCTCGGCGCGCAGCGCGATCTCGCCGGCGGGAATATGCGTCGGGATGCGCTCGTAGCCATGGATGCGGGCGACCTCTTCGATGAGGTCCTCCTCGCGCTCGATGTCGAAGCGGCTGCTGGGCGGCGTGATGCGCCAGCCGTCGGCGATCTCGACGACTCCCATGCCGAGCGCGGTGAAGATGCGCGTCACCTCGCTGGCGGCGACCTCGATGCCCAGCACGCGACGCAGACGGGCGTGGCGCAGCACGACCGGCGCGTGGTCGCGCAGATATTCCGGCAGCTCGGCCAAGGTGATCGGGCCGGCCTTGCCGCCCGCGATCCGCAGCAGCAGCTCCGTGGCGCGCTCGATGGCGCGCTTCGGCAGCGCGGGATCCACGCCACGCTCGAAGCGGTGCGACGCGTCGGTGTGCAGGCCGAGCTTGCGGGCGCGACCCATGATGGCGGCCGGCGTGAAATGCGCGGCTTCCAGGAACACGTTGCGCGTCTCGTCGGTGACGCGCGAGGCCTGTCCGCCCATGACGCCGGCGACGGCGAGCGCGTTCGCTTCGTCGGCGATGACCACGAAGGACGGGTCGAGCTTCGCTTCGCTACCGTCGAGCAGAGTGAGGGTTTCGCCCTCGCGTGCGTGGCGCGCGATCACGGCGCCGCTGAGGCGATCGTTATCGAACGCATGGAGCGGATGCCCGAGCTCGAGCATCACGTACTGCGTGATGTCGACGATGGCGCTGATCGGGCGGATACCCGCGCGGCGCAGTTTCTCCGCGAGCCACAGCGGCGAACGCGCGGTGGCGTCGACGCCTTCGACGACACGGCCGAGGTAGCGCGGCGCGTCGGCGCCCGCTTCCAGCTTCACGGCGCGCGTGGCGGTCGACGTGACCGGCGCGTCGCCGCCGCCGATCGGCTTGACGTGGCTGCCGAACAGCGCCGCGACGTCGTGCGCCAGGCCGTAGAGGCCGAGCACGTCCGGACGGTTCGGCGTGACCTTCAGTTCGATCGTGGCGTCGGGCAGGCCGAGGTAGGTCGCCAGTGACTCGCCGACCGGCGCGTCGGACGGCAGTTCGAGCAGGCCCGAGGCGTCGGCGTCGATGCCGAGCTCCTTCGCGGAGCAGAGCATGCCGAACGACTCGACGCCACGCAGCTTCGCCGCCTTGATGGCGATGCCGCCCGGCAGCGTGGCGCCGACGGTGGCCAGCGGCACGCGGATGCCGACGCGGGCGTTGGGGGCGCCGCAAACAATCTGCAGCGGCTCGCCCTGCCCCGTATCGACCTTGCAGACCTGCAGGCGGTCGGCTTCGGGATGCTTCGTGGCTTCGACGATCTGCGCGACCACGACGCCGTCGAGGCCGGCGCCCAGCGGCGTGACCTCTTCCACTTCGAGGCCGGACATGGTCAGCGCGTGCACCAGCGCCGGACGGTCCGCATCGATGGTCACCAGTTCGCGTAGCCAGTTTTCGGAGAATTTCATGGGAGCGACTCGTTGACGTGGGATCAGGCGAACTGGCGAAGGAAACGCAGGTCGTTCTCGAAGAACGCGCGCAGGTCGCCGACGCCGTAACGCAGCATGGCGAAGCGCTCCACGCCGAGGCCGAACGCGAAGCCCGTGTAGCGCTCCGGGTCGATGCCGCAATTCGCCAGCACGGTCGGATGGACCATGCCGCAGCCGAGCACCTCGAGCCAGCGCGTCGAGCCGTCCTCGGCATCCCAGCGGATGTCGACTTCGGCGGACGGTTCGGTGAACGGAAAGTAGCTGGGACGGAAACGCATCTCGAAATCGCGCTCGAAGAACGCGCGCACGAACTCAGCTAGCGTGCCCTTCAGATCGGCGAAGCTGGAGGTTTCGTCGACCAGCAGGCCTTCGATCTGATGGAACATCGGCGAGTGCGTCTGATCGGAATCGCTGCGATAGACCTTGCCCGGCGCGATGATGCGGATCGGCGGCTGCCGGCCCTGCATCGAGCGGATCTGCACCGGCGACGTATGCGTGCGCAGCAGGCGGCCGTCGCCGAAGTAGAAGGTGTCGTGCATCGCGCGCGCCGGATGGTGCGGCGGGAAGTTCAGCGCCTCGAAGTTGTGCCAGTCGTCCTCGATCTCGGGACCGTCGGCGCGCTGATACCCCAGGCGACCGAAGATGTCGGCGATGCGCTCGAGCGCGCGGGTGATCGGATGGATGCCACCGTATTCGCCGTCGCGACCCGGCAGGGTCACGTCGATGCGCTCGGAGGCCAGGCGACGGTCAAGCTCGGCCTGCTCCAGCGTCTGCTTGCGCGCGGCGATGGCGTCGGTCAGGCGCTCCTTGACGCGGTTGACCTCGGCACCGCGCGCCTTGCGCTCGTCGCCGGTCAGCTGGCCAAGGGCCTTGAGGGCCGCGGTGACCGCGCCGCTCTTGCCGAGCAGCGCCACGCGCACGGCGTCCAGCGCCTCGAGCGACGAGGCGGATGCGATGTCCTGGAGGGACGCGTCGATATGCTCGATCGATTCCATCGGGTTTCCTGAGTTTTCCCGGGCCGGAAAAAGAAATGGGGAGAAGGCAAGGCCTTCTCCCCACGTCAATCCATCATCGCGCGATAAGACTACCGCGCGCGGTAAAGCGGATTACGCAGCCAGATGGGCCTTGGCCTTCTCTGCGATCGCGCCAAACGCCTTGATGTCGTGCACGGCCAGATCGGCGAGGACCTTGCGGTCGACCGAGATGTTGGCCTTGGCCAGACCGTTGATCAGGCGGCTGTACGACAGACCGAACTGACGGGCGGCGGCATTGATACGGACGATCCACAGCGCGCGGAACTGACGCTTGCGCTGCTTGCGGCCGATGTACGCGTACTGACCGGCCTTGATGACGGCCTGGTTGGCTACGCGGAAAACCTTGCGACGGGCGTTGTAGTAGCCCTTGGCACGGCCGATGATCTTCTTGTGACGACGACGAGCGGTAACACCGCGCTTAACACGAGCCATTTTTCAGCCCTCCCTCAGAGATACGGCAACATGCGAGCTACACCCTTGGTGTCGCAAGCTTTGACGTGGTTGGGAGCGCGCAGGCCGCGCTTACGCTTGGTCGACTTCTTCGTCAGGATGTGCGACTTGAAGGCGTGACCGGCCTTGAACTTGCCGGATGCGGTCTTGCGAAAACGCTTCGCTGCCGCCCGGTTGGTCTTGATCTTGGGCATCGGAATGCTCCGTATTCGGTTGCTGACTGATCCGGCGGCAAAGCCCTGAAAGGCCTGCACTTTCCATCCTGCCGGGTACGGTGATTCGGCCCATCCATACGGACCGAGCCGGCGATGATACACGAAGATTAAGGCCGTGTGTAGGCGCCGGAAACGGAAAAAGGCGCCTCGCGGCGCCTTTTCCGGAGGATCAGACCTTTTTCTTCGGTCCGATCATCATGACCATCTGGCGGCCTTCGAGGCGGGGGAACGACTCCACCACGCCGTCTTCGCCGATATCCGTCTGGACCCGGCGGGCCAGGTTCTGGCCGAGGTCCTGATGGGACATCTCGCGACCGCGGAAGCGGATCGTCACCTTGACCTTGTCGCCTTCCTCGAGGAACTCGCGCATCTTGCGCAGCTTGATTTGGTAGTCGCCCTCGTCGGTGACGGGGCGGAACTTCACTTCCTTGATCTCGACCTGCTTCTGCTTCTTCTTGGCAGCGGAGGCTTTCTTCTGGGCTTCGAACTTGAACTTGCCGTAATCCATGATCTTGCAGACCGGCGGATCGCCGTTCGGCTGGATCTCCACGAGATCCATGCCGAGCTCTTCGGCGGCCCGGATGGCGTCACGGGTGTCCATGATGCCCATCTGCTCGCCTTCGGCGCCCAGCACGCGAACCCGCGGAACGCGGATGTCGGTGTTCTTGCGATTGCCCTTGTTATCGGTCGTAGCGATACCGCTATCCTCCAGAAGAATGATCTCAATACCGGACCCGCGGCCTAGCGGCGGGTCTCGGCTTCCAAACGTTCGACGAACTGTGCCACCGGCATGGTGCCGAGGTCTTCGCCGCCGCGGGTACGTACGGAAATGGTACCCGTTTCCTTCTCGCGGTCGCCGACCACGATCAGATAAGGGACCTTCTGCAACGTATGCTCGCGGATTTTATATCCGACTTTTTCGTTGCGCAAATCGGCCTGCACCCTGAAGCCTTTTCCTACAAGGGCTTGCGTGACGTCTTGCACGTAATCGGCCTGGGCGTCCGTAATGCTGAACGCCACCGCCTGAATGGGGGCGAGCCAGGTCGGAAGCAAGCCGGCGTGGTGCTCGATCAGGATACCGATGAAACGCTCCATCGACCCCACGATCGCCCGGTGCAGCATGACCGGGTGCTGGCGCTGGCTGTTCTCGTCCACGTACTCGGCGCCCAGGCGCTCGGGCATCATGAAGTCGACCTGCATCGTACCCACCTGCCAGGCGCGACCGATGGAATCCTTCATGTGGTACTCGATCTTCGGACCGTAGAAGGCGCCCTCGCCCGGCAGCTCCTCCCATTCGACGCCCGCCGCCGACAGGGCCGCCCGCAGGGCGTGCTCGGCCTTGTCCCAGACCTCGTCGGAACCGATGCGCTTGTCCGGACGCAGGGCGATCTTCATCGCGATGTCCGAGAAGCCGAAATCCTCGTACACCTTCATGGCCTGGCCGTGGAACGCGGCGACTTCGCCCTCGATCTGGGCCGGGGTGCAGAAGATGTGGCCGTCGTCCTGGGTGAAGGCGCGCACGCGCATGATGCCGTGCAGTGCGCCCGAGGGCTCGTTGCGGTGGCAGCCGCCGAACTCGCCGTAGCGGACCGGAAGGTCGCGGTAGCTGTGCAGGCTCGTGTTGAAGATCTGCACGTGGCCCGGGCAGTTCATGGGCTTCAGGGCGTACGTGCGCTTCTCCGACTCGGTGAAGAACATGTTTTCCTGATAGTTGTCCCAGTGGCCGGACTTCTTCCACAGGCTGACGTCCATGATCTGCGGGCCGCGCACTTCCTGGTAGCCGCTCTTGCGGTACACGCCACGGACGTACTGCTCGACGGCCTGCCAGATCGACCAGCCCTTCGGGTGCCAGAACACCATGCCCGGGGCCTCTTCCTGCATGTGGAAGAGGTCGAGCTGCTTGCCGATGCGACGGTGATCGCGCTTTTCGGCTTCTTCCAGCTGGTGCAGGTAGGCCTTGAGGTCCTTGTCGTTCAGCCACGACGTGCCGTAGATGCGCGTCAGCATCTCGTTGTTGGAATCGCCGCGCCAGTAGGCGCCCGCGACCTTCATCAGCCGGAACGCGCGCAGCTTGTTCGTGTTGGCCACATGGGGGCCGCGGCACAGGTCGGTGAACTCGCCCTGCGTATACAGCGACAGTTCCTCGTTCGCGGGGATGCTCTCGATGATCTGCGCCTTGTACTCCTCGCCCATGTCGCGGAAAAAGCGGATCGCCTCGTCGCGCGTCTTCACCGAGCGCGTGACGGGAATGCCTTCCGCCACGATCTTTTCCATCTCGGCCTGGATGGCACCGAGATCGTCGGGCGTGAACGGGCGCTCGTAGGCGAAGTCGTAATAGAAGCCGTTCTCGACCACCGGACCGATCGTGACCTGCGCGCCGGGGAAGAGGCGCTGCACGGCCTGGCCCAGCAGGTGGGCCGTCGAGTGGCGAAGGATATCCAGCGCCTCGGGGCTCTTGTCGGTGACGATCTCGAGCGCGGCGTCGCGATCGATCGTGAAGCTGGCATCCACCAGCTTGCCGTCGACCTTGCCGGCGAGGGTGGCCTTGGCGAGGCCGGCGCCGATGGACGCGGCCACGTCCTGCACGGAAACGGGGTGCTCGAACGGGCGCTGGCTGCCGTCGGGTAGCGTGATCTGGATCATGAAAGGGGGTTCCGGACAAACAAAAAGGGCGCCGTGCGCCCTTCGAAGATGACGAAGACGTGGCGGGGGCTCAGGTTGGGAAGCGCGTAGTCCGCATGTCGCACACTCGGCCAGCGTTGCCGCGGGCCACCTTCGTTCGTGGTTATCGGTCGGAAATTAGATCAGGGCTGCCCGCGTGTCAATAAAGGGGTCCGTTACACTGTGCGTCCGTTCCGCTCGCAGACCCCTCCCCTATGCGCATTCTGGTTACCGGCAGCGCCGGCTTCGTCGGCTCTGCCCTCACCGAGCGCCTGCTCGCCCGCGGCGACACGGTGCTGGGCTTCGACAACCACAACGACTATTACGACCCGTCGCTCAAAGAGGCGCGTCTGGCCCGCTTCGCGGACCACCCGGCGTACACCCATTGGCGCGAGGACCTCGCCGACCAGGCCGCGGTGAACCGGGCATTCGCCGACTTCGCCCCCGATCGCGTCGTGCATCTCGCCGCTCAGGCCGGCGTGCGTTACTCGCTGACGCATCCGCACGCCTACGTGCAGAGCAACCTCGTGGGCTTCGTGAACATCCTGGAGGCCTGCCGGCAGCATCGCGTGGAGCACCTGGTCTACGCCTCGTCGAGCTCCGTCTATGGCGCGAACCGGAAGATGCCGTTCGCCGTGGACGATGCCGTCGATCACCCGGTGAGCCTCTACGCCGCGACGAAGAAGTCGAACGAGCTGATGGCGCACACCTACAGCCATCTCTTCGGCATCCCGACCACGGGGCTGCGCTTCTTCACGGTCTACGGGCCGTGGGGCCGACCGGACATGTCGCCCTTCCTCTTCGCCAGCCGCATCCTGCGGGGCGAGCCGATCGACGTGTACAACCACGGCAATCACAGCCGCGACTTCACGTACATCGACGACATCGTCGAGGGCGTCGTCCGCACGCTCGATCATCCGGCGACGCCCGATCCGGCGTACGACCCCGTGTCGCCGAATCCGGGCACGTCGGCCGCGCCCTATCGCGTGTACAACATCGGCAACGACGAGCCCGTGCAACTGCTCGACTTCATCGCGACACTCGAGAAGCACCTCGGTCGAAGCGCGGAGAAGAACCTGCTCCCGATGCAGCCTGGCGACGTGCCCGACACGTGGGCGGACGTGTCGGCGCTGAGACGGGATGTGGATTACGCGCCGTCGACGTCGATCGACGAGGGGCTGCGGAAGTTCGCGGCGTGGTACAGGGATTTTTACGGTCAGCGCTGAATTCGTCGCGCACGCGGAATCCGGCCCGCCGGAGGGGTGGAAGCCAGCCTGCTGGCGAACAGGCGATCCCGCAAGCTCCCATCGCCAGCAGGCTGGCTCCCACCGGTCAGAGCAGGCGACGCAGCAACCCGGAGGCGCGCTGCGTCTTCCTCTGCACCGCGTAGCCCAGGATGTCCGCCGCGGCCAGCAGCGTGAAATGGCTGCGGGCGCGGGTCACACCCGTGTAGACGAGCTCGCGTGTCAGCACCGGCGATGGCTCCGGGGGCAGAGCGAGCGCCGTGTGTTCGAACTCCGAGCCCTGCGATTTGTGCACGGTCATCGCGTAGACGGTTTCCACGGCCGCGAGCCGACTGGGCACCACGAAGCGGATGCGCTCGCCGCCGCCTTCGTCCATCACGGAGAACGCGACGCGCAACGCCATGGCGCCCTGCCCGTCCCGGATCCACAGCGCCACGCCGACGTCGCCATTCATCAGGCCGAGCGCGTAGTCGTTGCGCGTGACCATCACGGGCCGCCCCTCGTACCAGCCGTCGACGCCGTCGATCAGGCCGCGATCGAGCAGGCCCTGCGCGATGCGCGCATTCTGCTTCTCCACCCCGGCCTCGCCATGGCGAACGGCGCACAGCAGCTGGAAGCGGGCGTACGCGCGCAGCGAAGCCGCACCCCACGCCGAGAACGCCTCGTCGGGCGCATCGGCCGCGGGACGCGTGGCTTCGATAGTCCGCAGGTAGTGCGCGTAACCCGGCGCGTCGCCTCGTCCATCGATGGCGAGCGTGGCGATGCCGGCCGGTGTGCCGGGCATCGCGGCGATGTCGGCCGGTGCGCGCTCGAACACCTGACGCACGGACGCGACGTCGCCGGCGTTGATCGCCGCGGCCAGCGCACCGATGCCGCTGTCGCTGCCGAAGCGGCGGCTGCGCCGCAGCATCACGACGTGCTGGTCGAGCCCGCGCGCACCGGCACCGTCGACCCACGGCGACACGTCGACGTCACAGGTACGGACCAGCCAGTCGCGCATGGCGTCGTCGTAATGCCCTCGATCCGCCCTGGCGCACAGGTCGCCGAGCACCGCGCCGGCCTCCACCGACGAGAGCTGATCCTTGTCGCCCAGCAGCACGAGCCGCGCACCCGGCGGCAGCGCATCGAGCGTGGCCGCCATCATCTCCAGGTCGATCATCGAGGCTTCGTCGATGACCAGCACGTCCAGGTGCAGCGGGTTGTCGCGATCGTGCCGGAAGGCGCGGCTGTCGGGCCGGCTGCCCAGGAGACGATGGAGCGTGGTCACCTCCGCGGGAATCGCCTGCTTGATCGCGTCGTCGACGTCGAGTCGCTCGATCTGCCCGGCGATGGATGCGTTGAGTCGCGCCGCCGCTTTTCCGGTCGGCGCGGCGAGGCGAACGCGCAGACGGGGCGCACCGCTGCGCAGCGCGAGAATCTGCAACAGCCCGAGCAAGCGAACCACCGTGGTCGTCTTGCCCGTGCCCGGCCCGCCGGTGATGACCGCGAACGAGCCGCGCACGGCGATCGCGCAGGCGATCTTCTGCCAGTCGGGCCCGTCGCCGTCCGCCACGAAGAGGCGGTCCAGCTCCTGCCGTAGCTCGTCGGGTACCGGCAACGTGTCGAGGCGCGCGGCGATGCCGGCGGCCACGCTGGCCTCGTCGCGCCAGAAACGTCGCAGGTAGAGCCAGCCGGCCTCGAGGACCAGTGGCGCGGCGACGTCGCCACCGGGCACCGCCACGAGCGGCGACGCGCCGAGCCAGGCGTCGGCGCCGGCCAGCGACGGCTCGATGCGCCCGAGCGCCTGGACGTCGACGCAGATATGGCCCTCGCCGAGTTCCCGGCTCGCCAGTGCCGCCGCCATCAATACGCGGGGGTCGCCATTGACGTCCAGCGTCGCGAGGAAGCGCGCGAACGCGCGGTCCACGCGACGCAAGCGGCCATCGGCCACCGCCTGATCCAGCCACGCGCCGATGTCGCCCGTCATGCCGCCGCTCCTTCGAACAACGCGTCGAGCGCGTCGATCATCGCTTTGGGCGGCCGCTCCGCGTGCACGCCGTGGCCATGCCCGTCGACACCGCGCAGGTAGAGATAGACCGCGCCGCCGACATGCGTGTCGTAGTCGTAGGCGTCGCCGAGGCGCGCACGCAACTGGCGATGCAGTGCGAGCAGGTACAGGGCGTACTGGAGTTCGTAACGCGACTCCAGGATCGACCGGCGCATCGCGCCCGGCGTGTACGCCTGCTCGTCGTTGCCGAGCCAGTTGGACTTGTAGTCGGCCACGTACCAGCGCCCGTCGTGCTCGACGATGAGATCGATGAATCCCTTGAGCATGCCGTTGACCCGATCCGCGGCGAGATGCGGTCGCGGCGCGGCGTCGAGCGTGTGCTCGCGGACGATGCGGTCGAGCGCGAGCGTGTCGACGCCGCGCGCTTCGAACAGGAACTCGAGCTCGGCGCGGTAGCGCGACGGATCGTCGAGCGCCGCCAGCGCGAACGTGCGCCCGTCGGGCAACGACAGCGGGGTGCGCAGCAGCACCTGCAGCCACGCCGTCAGCATGTCGATGTAGCGCTCCCAGCCGCGGCGCTCGCAGCGCCGCGCCACGGTGTCGCGGAGGCGCTCCGGGTGGGCCGCGATGGTGGCGAAGCCTTCCTCGGCGATCCATTCCAGCAGGTCGTGCAGGAAGGTGCCCGGTTCGGCGCCGCGCTCGAACCCATGAATGCTGGCGGCATCGACCGGCACCGTCGCCGGCTCCGCGGCGTACTCCACGATGACGTCGTCCGTGGCGGTCTCGGGCGCCGGTGCGGCGTCGTCGGCATGGCGCAACGCGCTGTAGCTGGCGATCCACCACGGCGCGGCACGTGCAATCCGGGGCTCCCGCGCGGCACGGGGCGCCTCGTCGCGCCGCGTCGGCGCGTACGTGGCGTCGTGCGGCGCGGGCATGTAGTCGACGGCGATCGCGGGGTGCTCTCGCGCGAGGTCGCGCAAGAGTCCTTCGATCGCACCGTTGTCGATCTCGGCGCCACCCGCGAGAAGATGCCCGAACGCGCCGCGATGGATCTGCGGCTTCTTCGCCGGGTTATGGCAGACGGGAGCGACGCCCACCCAGCACGCGTGCCGCGAACGGGTCAGCGCGACGTAGAGCAGGCGCAGGTCTTCCTGTAGCGCGGCGCGGTCCGCGGCGTCCTTCGCCTCGCGCACCGCGTCGCCGGCGTCGTCGTGGCTCGCCGGCAGCAGTTCGAGCTGAGCGCCGTCGCCGTCGTGATAACGATAGCCATGGCCGCCGCGGGTGCCGCCGGATGCGCAGGCGAATGGCAGGAAGACGAGCGGATACTCCAGGCCCTTCGACTTGTGGATGGTGACGACCTTGACGAGGTCGTCGTCGCTCTCGAGGCGCACGATCTGGTCGTCGCCATGATGGCTCGCCACGTCGACGATGCGCTCGCCGAGGTGGCGGATCAGCGCCTGTTCGCCTTCGATGCGCGATGCGGCCTGCTGCAGCAGTTCGGCGAGGTGCAGCAGGTTGGTCAGCGTGCGCTCGCCGCCCGACGCCGCGAGCAGTCGCGCCGGCAGGTCGAACACGTGCAGGAAACGGTGCAGCATCGCCAGCACGCCGCCGCGACGCCATACGTCGCGGAGTTCGAAGAGCTGCTGACCGCGGCGCTCCCAATGACGTTCGTCGACGTTGAGACGTTCCAGCTCGCCATAGCCGAGATCGAGGCTGCGCGTGGCGAGCGCGGCGCGCATCGCGCCGTCGGACGACGGCTCGGCCACCGCGCGCAGCCAGAGCAGCATGTCGTGCGCCTCGATGCTTTCGAGCACGGAGTCGCGATCGGACAGAAACACGCTGCGCACCTTGCGCGCGGCAAGCGCGGCACGGATCTCCGATGCCTCGTTGTGGCTGCGGACCAGGATGGCGATATCGGCCGGCTTCAGCGGCACGAACGCGCCGTCGGGCGACGTGAATCCACACGCTCCGCGATCGGCGGCCTGCAGGAGGTCCACGATGTGCGCCGCGCTCGCGCCCGCCATCTGCTCGCGATACATGCGTACGCCGACCGGCGCCTCGTCGTCGAGCAGCCAGAGCTGCATCGCGGGCTGCGGCGCGCCGTCCACCGTGAAGACCTCCGCGCGTCCGCGCGCCTGCACCGGTACGAACGGCAGACCGCGCTCGTCGAAGTGGAACGCGCCCGTCGCATGCGTCTCGGCCCGTCCGAACAGGCCATTGACCGCCGCCACCATGCCCGCGCTGGAGCGATGGTTGGTGTCGAGACTGTAATGCGGCGGCAGCGCCTCGCGACGGGCGGCGAGGTAGGTGTGGATATCGGCGCCGCGGAACGCGTAGATCGCCTGCTTCGGGTCGCCGATCAGCAGCAGCCCCGCCTCCGGCGCGTCCGAATACACGGTGCGGAAGATGCGGTACTGCAGCGGGTCGGTGTCCTGGAATTCGTCGATGAGAGCCAGGGGATACTGCCGGCGAATCGTCTCCGCCAGGTCGGGACCCGACGGCGACGCGAGCGCGCGATCCAGACGCAGCAGCAGGTCGTCGAAACCGATCTGCGCACGGCGTCGCTTCTGCGTGGCGAAGCGGTCGCGCACCCAGCCCAGCGCATCGGCCAGCACCACGTGGCGCACGGCGACCTTGCCCGCCTGCCACGCCTGCCAGTGGTCGATCGCGCCGAACGCGGGGTGGCTCGGCGGCGTCTTGCCCTTGCCGGTGGCCTTGGCCAGCCGCGCCGTTGCATACCGGGCGATGTCGAAGCCGGCGGCGTCACCGGTCGCCGCCCAGCGACGCATCGCCGCGAGGTCGGCCGGTATGCGATCCGGCTTGTACCAGCCGTTGTGCAGCACCTTCTCGCGAACCGCGTCCAGGAGCAGCGGTTCGATACGGGCAAGATCGTCGCCCCACGCCGCCGCGGCCGCCGAGAGGCGCGCCGCCGCTTCCTCGTCCCACGCCGCGCGACCCTCCAGCGTGCCGGCGAGGTCGACCTCGTCGGGCAGCACGTCGCCGTTGACGCGCAACGTGGTCTCGCCGCCGCCGAGCAAGGGACGCAACGCGCGGAGCAAGGCGTCGGGCGTGCGCCATTCCTCGAGGATAGGCGCGAGCCGGGCTTCGTCGAGCGGATAGAACGCCTGGCGCCAGTAGTCGCGCACGCATTCGGCCAGCAGTTCGCTCTCGTCGGGCTCCAGCGTCTGCGCGAACGCGTGGCCGCTGCCGAACGCGTGCTGCGTGAGCATGCGCTGGCTCCAGCCGTGGATCGTGAAGACCGCGGCCTCGTCCATCCACTGGGCGGCGAGTTCGAGCCGTCGCGCGCACGACGCGCGCTCGTCCGACGGATACGCCGCCATGAGGTCGTCGAGGAACGGCTCCCCCGCCCTGCCCGCGCGAAACGCGCGCGCGGCGTCGACGAGGCGCGCGCGGATGCGCTCGCGGAGTTCCTGCGTGGCGGCCTCGGTGAACGTGACGACGAGCACCTGCGGCGGGAGCAACGGCTGCGGCATGCCGTGGCCCAGCATCGCGCGAACGTAGAGCGCGGCGATGGTCCATGTCTTGCCGGTGCCGGCACTCGCCTCGATCAGGCGCACGCCGTCCAGCGGCATGGCCAGCGGTTGCAGCGGATGCACGTCGTGGCTCATGCGGCCTCCACGCGCAAGGCGTCGAGCAGATCGCGGTACGGCTGGAGCCAGCCGTCGAAGCCCGCGTGCGCGAGCGCGTTGAAATCCGGCCACGCACGCGTGAGGTAGGGATCGCCGTCGACTTCGCCGCGCGTGCGATCGTGCGCGCCCTCGTACGCGAGCCGCGCCGCCATGGACGCGTCGTCGCCCGAGCGTGCGCCGAGCGCCGCCAGCGCCGTACGCACCGCGACCGGCAGCGGCGTGCGCATGCCGTGCTGCCAGGCGCGCACGAGCGTTTCGAGCTTCAGGCGGGCATCGTCGGCGGCGACGGCGCCGAGGACGATCGTCGCGTCGGGCCCGATGTAGCGCGTCTCGAGCGACATGCCGGCGGCCTGCGCCACCAGGTGGTCGATCCACGGCGCGACCAGGCGATGCGCCTTCGGTGCGCCGTCGTCGCCGAGCACCGACGACGGCGACAGCAGCAGCGCCGCGAGTTCGCCCCGGTCGTCCGCATGCAGGTCGGCGATCCAGTCCTCGATGACCACGCCGGCCACCTCGACACGGATCTCGCGCTTGCCGGCGTCGACGTGCCACCTGCGAAGGTCGGCGACATAGCGTCCGAACACGGCACGCGCCGTGGCCTCGATGTCGCGACGCACGGGTACGGCGAAAGCGCCCAACGGCAGCACACCGCTGCGTTGCAGCCGAAGCGCGGCATCGGCGATCGACGCCTCCGCGCCGCCGTCGCCACGTACCGCCGCGCGCAGCACCGCGTCGGTCATCGCGAAGCGTCCGAGCCCGTCGACCGCGAACGGCTCGAGTTCGTCGCCCGCGGCTTCCGCCGCGTCGAACCGCACGCCGAGTCGCGACTGGAAGAACTCGCGCACCGGGTGGCGCAGAAACCGTCGCAGCACCGCCAGACCGATCGGCCGCTCGACCGGGTACGGCGGCAGGTCGGTATCGTCCGCCCGCGCGACGCCCTCGTGCACCTGCCGCCATTCGCTGGCGTAGGTGAACAGGCGATCGTCGCCTTCGCGAAAATACGCGCGACTGAAGGGCTGCAGCGGGTGCTCGACAGTGAGTCGCTCAAGCGGATCGCCACCGCCGGCGTCGCGCCATCCGGCAGCCAGGTAATCGCGCAGCTGGCCTACCAGCACCGACGGCATGCGTTCGGCGTTGTCGCGCGCGCTGCGCCCGACCCAGCCGATATGCAGGCCATCGCGCGCCGAGAGCAGCGCTTCGAGGAAGAGGTAGCGATCGTCCTCGCGCCGCGAGCGGTCGCCCGGACGCCATGAACCCGGGCGCGACATCAGGTCGAAATCCATTGGCGGCCGCGCGCGCGGGTAGTCGCCGTCGTTCATGCCGAGCAGACAGACCAGCCGGAACGGAATGGCGCGCATCGGCATCAGCGTGCCGAAGCTCACCGCGCCCGCGAGGAAGCGTTTCGACAGGCCACCGTCGTCGAGCTGGCCAAGCCATGCCTCGCGCACCACGTCCACGGGCAGCGCTTCGGCGAAAGACGCTTCGGCGCAGGCGCGCTCCCACGCATCGAGCGCTTCCTGCAGTCGCTCGATGCGCATGCTGTCGTCTGGCTCGGCCGGCACGAAGAAGTCGCGCAGCAGCGAGCGCAGGCGCTGGACCCAGATCGCCGGCGCCGCCGGTTCCGCGAAGGACCGCCAGTAGTTGCCCAACCGGTCGAGAACGTCCGCGAGCGGCCCGACGAGCCCGGCATCGAGCCCGCCGACCTCTTCGTAAGGCTCGATCTCGCCCCAGGCGGCTCCGCGCCCGACGGCATAGCCGAGCAGCATGCGACGCATGCCGAACAGCCACGTATTCTGCTCCAGCGCCGGCAGGCCGAGCGACGCGCGCTGCGCGGCGTCGAGGCCCCAGCGCACGCCCGCGCCTTCGATCCATCGGTGCAGCAGGGGCAGGTCGTCGACGGCGAGATCGAAGCGGGCGCGGATCGCGGGTACGTCGAGCAGGTCGGCGAGGTCGCCGGCGGCGAAACGCGACTCCGTCATGCCAAGCAGCATGTCGAGGGCCATCACCACCGGCACCGTGCCGCGCGACGCGCGATCGGCGACGCTATACGGGATGTAGCGCGGATCGTCGCGCGGCACGCGACCGAACACGGCGTCGATGTGCGGGCCGTACGTTTCGATGTCCGGCACCATCACGATCACGTCGCGCGGAAGGATCGGGTCGCCCTCGCGCGCCGATGCTTCGAAACGTGCGAGGAGCTGGTCGTGCAGGATCTCCACCTCGCGCTGCGCACCGTGCGCGACATGGAACGCGATGCTGGCATCGCCGGACGCGAACGTCCGCGGTTCCGCCGCCAGTGGCTCGAGATCGAGGATCGCACCCTGCACCTGCGCCAGCAGCGACGACGACGCCGGCGCTTCGAAAAGGTCGATGCGCTGGTCCCATGCCGTGAAGCGTTCGCGGTAGCTGTCCGGGTGATCGAACTCGTCGAGCATGCGGATGTAGTCGCGACCCTGCTTCCCCCAGGCAGCCAGCAGCGGATTGGCATGGAGGTGCATGTCCGCGTCGGAGAGCATGGCGGGCATGCCGTCTTTCGGCGCCTGCCGGCGCCGTTCGGCGCGCAGCAGCTCGCGGTCGTCGACGATGTCCGCCCAGTAATGGCGGCATGGATTCATGACGACGAGCAGTACCTGCGACCAGCGCGACAGCGCCGAAAGCGCTTCGAGCGTCTGCCGCGGCAGCGACGACATGCCGAACACCACGATGCGCCGCGGCAGGCGTCGCGGACGCGTGGGGGCATCCGCCACCGCCTTCAGGAAACGGTTGTGGACCGCGGCGCGATGACCATCGGCGTCGACGGGGCCGACATCGTCGAGCAGGCGCCGCCAGAGCGCCGCCTGCCACTGGTCGCCCGCACCCATCGCGGGAGCGCGGCCGCGCGCGTCGCGCAGCACGTCGTTCCCCGCCGCCCAGTCGTCGAGCCAGTCGGCGCGGTACACCTGGTACTGGTCGTAGAGATCGGCGAGGCGCTCGGCCAGCTGGTGGCATTTGCGCGCGTCGCCATCGGCACCGAGGAACGCGGCCAGCGGCGCGAAACCCGGATCGCCCGCCACCGCCGGCAGCAAGCGCATCAGCCGCCAGACCAGCCGCGACTTGTCGAACGGCGACTCTGGCGGAACGGCATCGTCGCCGAGGACGGCGCGATAGGCCTTCCACAGGAAACGGCCCGGAAGCTGCACGTTCACCGCGGCCGAAATGCCGAGACCGCCAGCATCCACGCCGCGTGCCAGCGCCTGCTGGAACCATTGCGCGATACCGTTGGACTGCACCAGCACCCATTCGTCCTCGAGCGGCGCCAGCGGCGCGCGACGGAGCCACGCGACCAGCACGTCGCGCAGTTCTTCGAGGCGGTTGCCGTGCAGGACCATCAGGCCCGGCGCGATGTCGTCCATGTCGCTCAACGGGCGGCTCCTGGAGGGTTCGGGCAGGGCCGGATCATCGCCCATCCGCGTCTCGCACCGCGAGACTTCAGAACGGCTTGGCCACGACGAGGTACACGATCGCGAACAGGACCAGCACGGGCAGTTCGTTGAACAGGCGCAGCGTCTTCCCGGGGGGCAGGACACCACCGGCGACGCTGCGCTTGAGCAAGCGGCCCGACCAGATGAAGTAACCGAGCATCACGGCGACCAGAGCGATCTTGGCGTGCAGCCAGCCACCCGAGACATGGAAGTAAAGCCAGAGCACGAGGCCGAAGAGCAAGGCCAGGCCAAACATGGTGTGACCGAACTTGTAGAGCCGACGCCCCATCAGCTCCAGCCGCGCCTTCACCGCCGGCTCCGCCCCCGCCTCCCCGATGTTGACGAGGATGCGCGGGAGATAGAACACCGTGGCCATCCAGGCGATGACGAAGACGATGTGCAACGACTTGGTGAGCAGGTAGGCCACTGGCGTCGGTCCGTGGAAAGCCGCAGTCTAGCGTACGCGTCGACCAGGATCCGGCGCGTCCCCGCCTGCCATGGATCGAGGCCGTGGGTACCGGCGGACGCCGGTACGACGGTGAGGAAGCTCTGGGACAATCGGGAGAGCGTCATACCGGCGCACGCCGGTATCCACGGCGACCACGCCCGGCCGTGCGAGCGCCGGAACGCGGGCACAAAAAAAGGAGCCCTCGGCTCCTTTCTAGTTTCTTCGTGCCACTGACCGCGAGGAAAGTGGTGGGCGGTACAAGGATCGAACTTGTGACCCCTACCATGTCAAGGTAGTGCTCTACCGCTGAGCTAACCGCCCGAAGAGCTGCGCAGTTTACCGACCGTCGCCGGGGTCTGCAAGGGGGTGGCCGGTTTTTTCGCCAGACCGGCCGCACGACCTCAGCGCAGGGCCCTCTCGCGCAGCTTGTGGATCTCGTCGCGGAGCTTGCCGGCCTCTTCGAATTCCAGGTTCTGCGCGTGCTTGTACATGCGCGCCTCGAGCTTCTTGATGGTCGAGCCGACCTGCTCCGGCGTGAGCGACGCATAGTCGGGCGCGGCTTCCGCGACCTTCTTCGCGTCCTTGCCCTTCTTGCCCTTGCCGCGCGAGCCGACGTCGGCGCGCGCGCCTTCCATGATGTCCGCGATGCGGCGGACCACGGTCTTGGGCGTGATGCCGTGCGCCGCGTTGTATTCGATCTGCTTCTCGCGGCGACGGGCGGTTTCTTCCATCGCCTCCTTCATCGATCCCGTGATCTCGTCCGCGTAGAGAATCGCCTTGCCTCGAACGTTGCGCGCCGCGCGGCCGATCGTCTGGATCAGCGAGCGGTTGGAGCGAAGGAAGCCTTCCTTGTCCGCGTCGAGCACGGCGACGAGCGACACCTCGGGCATGTCGAGACCCTCGCGCAGCAGGTTGATGCCCACCAGCACGTCGAACTCGCCGAGACGGAGATCGCGAATGATCTCGGTGCGCTCCACGGTGTCGATGTCCGCATGCAGGTAACGCACCCGCACATCGTGCTCCGACAGATAGTCCGTCAGGTTCTCGGCCATGCGCTTGGTCAGCGTGGTGACCAGCACACGATCGCCCATCGCGACGCGCTTGTGGATCTCGCCGAGCAGGTCGTCGACCTGCGTCCGCACCGGGCGCACCTCCACTTCCGGATCGATGAGGCCCGTCGGGCGCACCACCAGCTCCACGACGTTGTCGTCCGAACGCTCCAGCTCGTACTTCGCCGGGGTGGCCGAGACGTAGATCGCGCGCGGCGCGCGACGCTCCCATTCCTCGAATCGCAGGGGACGGTTGTCCATCGCGGACGGCAGACGGAAGCCGAACTCGACGAGCGTCTCCTTGCGCGAACGGTCGCCTTTGTACATCGCACCCAGCTGCGGCACGGTGACGTGCGACTCGTCGACGACCATCAGGGCGTCGGGCGGCAGGTAGTCGAACAGCGTCGGCGGCGGCTCGCCCGGTCCGCGCCGTGTCATGTGCCGCGAATAGTTCTCGATGCCCTGGCAGAAACCGACCTCGGCCATCATCTCCAGGTCGAAACGCGTACGCTGCTCCAGGCGCTGCGCCTCGACGAGCTTGTTGTCGCGATAGAGCTGTTCGAGACGCTCCGAAAGCTCGACCTTGATCGTCTCCATCGCGTTGAGCACGCTCTGCCGCGTGCTCGCATAGTGCGTCTTCGGATACACGGTGTAGCGCGGCACCTTGCGCAGCACCTCGCCCGTCAGCGGATCGAACAGCGACAGGTTCTCCACGTCGCCGTCGAACAACTCGATGCGCAGCGCTTCGGATTCCGACTCGGCCGGGAAGACATCCACGACCTCGCCACGCACGCGATACGTACCGCGGCGGAGCTCCATTTCGTTACGCACGTACTGCAGCTCGGTGAGCTGCCGTATGAGCGCGCGCTGGTCGATGTGTTCGCCACGGGACAGGATCAGGCGGAGGCTCATGTAATCCTCCGGATCGCCGAGGCCATAGATCGCCGAGACGGTCGCCACGATCAGCGAATCGCGCCGCGACAGCAGCGCTTTCGTCGCCGCCAGGCGCATCTGCTCGATATGGTCGTTGATGCTCGAATCCTTCTCGATGAAGGTGTCCGAGGCGACGACGTACGCTTCCGGCTGGTAGTAGTCGTAATAGCTGACGAAATACTCCACCGCGTTGTTCGGGAAGAACTCCTTGAACTCCCCGTACAACTGCGCGGCCAGCGTCTTGTTCGGCGCGAGCACGATGGTCGGCTTCTGCACCGCTTCGATCACGTTGGCGATGGTGAACGTCTTGCCGGAGCCCGTCACGCCGAGCAACGTCTGCGCGGCGAGGCCGGAGTCGAACCCCTCGATGAGACGGCGAATGGCCTCGGGCTGATCGCCGGAGGGCTTGAACGGGGAAACGAGCTGGAAGCGATCGGTCATGGCTGACGATATGCTGGTTCGGACCACGAGTTTAAAGCGCTGGTGCCTACGCGCCGTGACGTGCCACCCCGGTCGAGAGCACGCCACCCAGCCCCCATCATGGCCGATCCTCCCGCCCGGCCCCGCCCATGCGCCCGTCCATCAGGGCTTTCACCCTTGTCGAGATGCTCGCCGTGCTGGCCATCGCCGCTGTCACGCTGGGCCTCGGCCTGCCCGCCCTCGACGAGGCGGTGGCCCGTCATCGACTGCGGGCGGCCGCGAGCGCCCTGCTCGACACCCTCGGTCGGGCGCGCAGCAGGGCCGTATGGCACGGCCGCGACGTCACGGTGTGCGCCAGTGACGACGGACGCGTCTGCGCACCTTCGGCCGACTGGGCACACGGCTGGGTGACGCGCGATGGAGACCGCTACCTCGTGGATCGCCACGCGCCCCTGCATGCACGGCTGGCGGCCACGCGGCGCGTGGGGCGCTACGCGATCGCATTCGCGCCGAATGGCACGTCGCGGGGCACGAACCAGACCGTGGTCCTGTGCCTGCGCGGGCGCCCCGCCACGGCGATCGCCGTGGTCATCGGCAACGCCGGCCTCGCCCATCGCGAGACACCCGACGCCGACGAGGCGCGCGCGTGCGCGAGGGCGCCTTCACGAAAGCGTAAAGAGGCTTGACAGCCCCACCACTCTTCCACAAAATACGTGGCTCCCCGCCCGAATAGCTCAGCCGGTTAGAGCACTTGACTGTTAATCAGGGGGTCGTTGGTTCGAGTCCAACTTCGGGCGCCAGGTTTTTGAAAGGCCGTGCAGCGATGCACGGCCTTTTTCTTTTTCGGCTCTGCAGACGCGGATGTGGGAGCGGCCTCGGCCGCGACGGGTGCCTGCCGCGAGCACCCATCGCGGCCGAGGCCGCTCCCACAAAAGAGCGCGACGACCGAAACGCTCAGAGCATCATGCCGCCCGAGGCTTCGATGCGCTGGCCCGTGATCCAGCCGTTCGCGTCGTCGAGCAGCAGCGCGACCATCGGTCCGATGTCGTCGGGAAGGCCGACGCGACCGAGGGCCGTATTCGCGACGACCATCTTCTGCAGTTCCGGATTGTCGCGGACGGCACCGCCGCTGAAATCGGTCGCGATGGCGCCGGGGGCGACGACGTTCACCGCGATGCCGCGCGGACCGAGTTCCTTCGCGAGATAACGCGTGAGCACTTCCACCGCGCCCTTCATCGCGCCGTACGCCGAGGTCGGCGCGCCGGCGAAGCGTGCGAGGCCGCTGGAGATGTTGACGATGCGACCACCGTCGACGATGCGCGGGAGCAACGCCTGCGTCAGGAGAAACGTGCCCTTGAAGTGCACGGCGTAGATCGCATCCAGTTCCTCGGCGGTCGTCTCGGCGAACGACTTGTGCAACGACGTCCCCGCGTTGTTGACGAGGTAGTCAAGCTTCCCCGCGCCGAGGTCGGCGAGCGCGCCGTCCACCGCGACGGCGAATGCCGGGAACGAGGACGCGTCGCCGACGTCGAGTTGCAGGGCGATGGCGCGCGCGCCCGACCCGGCCACCGCGGCGACCACGGCGTCGGCATCCTCGCGACGGGACTGGTAGGTAAAGATCGCATCGACGCCGCGCCGGGCGAGCGCGAGGACCGTGCTGCGGCCGAGGCCGCGGCTGCCGCCGGTGACGAGAGCGACCGGGCGCGGGGTGGTGTTGCTGTTCATGGCGATGTTCCTTGCGTGGTGGGATATTGATCGGTGGGTTCCAGACCACCATAGAAGTCGGCGGGCGATTCCTGAATGCCGGAAGGCGCCTGGTTCTTGCCCGATCCTGCTCCACCGCCCGGAGACCGCCGATGTCGAATCCGCTGCTCGACGCCCTGTCGCTCCATACGGATCGCCGGCCAGGCGACAGTCCCTATGCCACGGACGTGCCCGGCCTGACTCTCCTGCGCTCCGACACCGCCCGCATGCCCAACCTGCTGGTATACCGGCCGGTGCTCTGCGTCGTGGCCCAGGGGTCGAAGTCGGCGGTCTTCGGCGATCGGCGCGTGGACTACGCGGCGGGCGAATCGCTGGTGGTGAGCGTGGAGATGCCCGCCCTCGGGCATGTCACGCAGGCGAGTGCCACCGAGCCGTTCCTTGGCGCCGTGCTGGAGCTGGACCCGGCCGTGCTGCACGACGTCATGCTCTCGATGAACCCACCGCCCGAGCCTGCCTCCGACGAAGAACCCGCCTCGGCGAAGATCCGCACCGAGGGCCCGATCGCCGATTGCGTCACCCGCCTGATCCGCCTCATCGACACCCCCGCCGCGATCGCCGTGCTGCAGCCGGCGATCATGAAGGAACTGGCCTACTGGCTGCTGGTCGGTCCTCAGGCGGGCGTGCTCGCGCGTCTGGCGGTATCGCACGCTCAGCCGGGGCGCATCGTCGGCGCCATCCGCGCGCTACGCGATCGCTTCGCGCAGCCCGTCCGCGTCGATGAGCTCGCATCGATCGCGCAGCTGAGTCCGTCGGCGTTTCACCGGCAGTTCAAGCAGGTGACGTCGATGACACCGCTGCAGTACCAGAAACACCTTCGGCTCTTCGAAGCCCGGCGCCTGATGCTGGCCGACGCGTCCAGCGCCGAATCGGCCGCATATGCGGTCGGCTACGAAAGCCCGTCGCAGTTCAGCCGCGAATATGCGCGCATGTTCGGAAGCCCACCGCGCCGCGACGTGGCGACCCTTCGTGCGACGGCGTCAGCCTGACAGCCGCGCCGTCCCGGCACGACGCAGCGCGTCGAGCAACTCGCCACGGCCATACGGCTTCTGCAGGCGCACATGGATGCCCGGCGCATCGTCGGGCAACTCGGCGTAGCCGCTGGCCAGCACGATGTGGATGTCCGGATGGCGTTCCACGACGCGTGCCGCGAGTTCGACGCCCGTCATGCCGGGCATGGCCTGATCGGTCACCATCGACGAGAACCTCCCCGGCTCCTGAAGCAGGGTCAACGCCTGATGGCCGGACGACGCACCGATCGCTTCGAATCCGGCGTAGCAAAGCATTTCCACCGTGGTGGCGAGCACCAGTGGGTCGTCGTCGACGACCAGCACGGACGCCGTCACCGCGGTCGGATCCGCCGTCGGCACGGCGGCTTGCTGAAGCGGCGGCACGTGCCGTTCGTCGGCGTGCGGCGCCGCGGTCGTGGCGAACGGCAGCCAGACATCGACCGTCGTACCGCCCGGCCGCTTGCTGCTGAGGCGCATCGCGCCGCCGCACTGCTGCACGATACCGTGCACCATCGACAGGCCCAGGCCCGTGCCCTTGCCGACACCCTTGGTGGTGAAGAACGGCTCCATCGCGCGTGCGACGGTCGCCTCGTCCATGCCTTCGCCATCGTCGGCGACCGAAAGGCGCACGTAGTCGCCCCCGGGGAGGCCAGCGTCGTTGCCATCGGCAAGGCGGTCCGGGCGCGCCGACAGGCGGACGGTGCCGCCGTCCGGCATCGCGTCGCGCGCGTTGACGCCGAGGTTCAGCAAGCAGAGTTCGAGCTGGTTGGCGTCCGCCAGCACGGGCGGCAGCGACAGGGGAAAGCTGGCCTCGACCACGATCGACGGCCCGAGCGACGTCCGCATCAGGTCCGCCATGCCGTGGACCAGTTCGGGGAGGTCGACGGCGCTCAGGTGCAGTTGCTGCCGTCGCGCGAACGCGAGCATGCGCTGCACGAGCGCCACGCCGCGACGCACTCCACTCAACGCGTTGCCCACGAGCGTCTGCGCGCGCGGTGGCAGGTCGTCGCGCTGGGTGAGGAGCTCGAGATTGCCGTGGATCGCCATCAGGAGGTTGTTGAAATCGTGCGCCACGCCGCCGGTCAGCTGGCCGACGGCTTCGAGTTTCTGCGACTGGAACAGCGCTTCCCGTGCCTGCTCCAGTGCGATCGCCGCGTTGCGCTTCTCCGTGACGTCGCGCGTCACCTTGGCGAACCCTATGAACGTGCCGCTCTCGTCTTCGATGCGGTCGAGCACCACGTGCGCCCAGAAGCGGCTGCCATCCTTGCGGACGCGCCAGCCCTCCGTTTCGAGGCGCCCCACGTCGAACGCGGCCCGCAGGTTGTCCCAGGGCTCGCGGCGCGCGACGTCCTCGGGCGTGTAGAACGCCGAGTAGTGCGAGCCGATGATTTCGTCGGGCAGATACCCCTTGATGCGTTCGGCGCCCGAGTTCCAGCTCGACACGTTGCCCTCGGGGTCGAGCATGTAGATGGCGTAGTCCGCGACGCCCTGCACCAGCAACCGGAACTGCTCGTGGCTGCGACGAAGTTCGTCGATGTTGTCCTTCGTCATGTCCATGCCTCTGTCCCTGGATCCGATACCGTAGCCACGCCGCGCTCACCGTGTCGTGAAGACGCCTTCACGGGGAGCGTATACGGCACGACCCTCACACGCCAAGGCGCGGGCAGGACCGGCCTGTCAGGGACGCGAGACGTTCGGATTGCCTGCGACGTACCAGCGCCAGAGCAGGTCCGTCCCTTCGCGGATGCCGATGCGCGCGGATCCCGGCACGCCCTTGGGTGGCGGCACGCCGTCGTCGACGACGGTATATCCGTCGCGGGCCCGGACCAGATCGATGCCGTTCTGATCGCCCGTGATGCCCAGTGCCTGGGTCAGGCGCGCCGGGCCACTGCAGAGTTCGCGGTCCTTGCGGATCTTCGGCCGCGCCGCGCGCATGTGGTCGATGCCGGCGACCGGTTCGAGCGCCCGGATGAGCACACCCGATCCTTCGCCGTCGTCGCCGCAGACGGTGTTGCAGCACCAGTGCATGCCGTAGGTGAAGTAGACATACATGTGCCCCGGCGGTCCGAACATCACGGCGTTGCGTTTCGTCCTACCACGAAACGTATGGGCGGCCGGATCGATCGCGCCGACGTAGGCTTCGACTTCCACGATCCGCCCTGCCCGCCCGTCGGCACAGGCGAGCACCTTATTGAGGAGTTCGGGTCCCACGACGCGGGCGTCGCGGTGGAAGAAGCTGCGCGGAAGAATGTCGCCGGGCCAGCGCGGTCGTCGGGCGGGCATCAGGTATCCAGCGCGTCGCCGTCGGTGTCGGGATCCGGGCCGGGACGCTCCACGGGTTCGTGGTCGTACGGCGGCGGCGATGTGCCCGGAGGCGGAAGGTCGGTATCGGGAACGGGACGATGAGGACGAGGCATGACGGACTCCGACGGCGGGTGTCGGTGCGTGGCGGACCGGCGTTGCCGCCGGCCCGCCCGCGCGGGTCCATCAGAATACGCCAAGCAGCCAGCAGACGAGGATGATCGCGAGGATCACGCCGATGCCGCCGCTCGGGCCGTAGCCCCAACCGCTGGAGTAGCCCCAGGTGGGCAGGCCGCCGATGAGGGCGAGGATCAGGACGACGATGAGGATGGTGATGAGCATGGGTGTCTCCGGCAGTGGGCCAGTGACGCGCATGCTCGGTGCGGAGCCGTCGACGGGTCGTGATGCGCGACGACGTCGCGCGGTTTTCGTTCAGCCAGCGGACGGCCGGCGCGGCACGGGGCCGCGCCGGCGATGGGTTACGTGCGGACGACGTAGCACGGCTCGTAGGCCGTGCCGCCGGGGAGTTTCATGCGGTGCTGTGCGACGAACGCCTTCAGCAGGTCGTCGAGCGCGCGCATGATCTCGGTCTCGCCATCGATCACGAACGGGCCGTTCGACTCGATCGCCTTGACGCCTTCTTCCTTGACGTTACCGGCCACGATGCCCGAGAACGCGCGACGCAGATCGGCCGCGAGTTCGTGGCGCGGGCGGCCACGATGGAGCGCCAGCGACGCCATCGCCTCGTGCGTGGGGCGGAACGGCCGCTGGAACGGGAGCGGGATCTCGAGCGCCCAGTTGAAGAAGAAGGCGTCCTTGTTGTCGAGGCGGTGATTGCGCACCTTCTCCACGCCCGACACCATGGCATGAGCCACGGCGGCCGGGTTGTCGATGATGATGCGGTAGTGCTCCGCCACTTCGTCGCCGAGCGCCAGGCGCAGGAAACGATCGATCTGCTCGAAGTACGCGGCCGAGTTCTGCGGACCGGTGAAGATCAGCGGGAACGGAATGCCCTTGTTCTGCGGCAGCAAGAGGATGCCGAGCATGTAGAGGATTTCTTCCGCCGTGCCCACGCCACCCGGGAACACGATGATGCCGTGCCCGAGGCGCACGAACGCTTCGAGACGCTTCTCGATGTCCGGCATGATCACGAGGTTGTTGACGATCGGGTTCGGCGACTCGGCGGCGATGATGCCCGGCTCCGTGATGCCGATGTACCGGTTGCCCTTGCGACGCTGCTTGGCGTGCGCGATGGTCGCGCCCTTCATCGGGCCCTTCATTGCGCCCGGGCCGCAGCCCGTGCAGATGTCCATGCCACGCAGGCCGAGCTGGTAGCCGACACGCTTGGTGTATTCGTACTCGTCGCGCGAGATCGAATGACCGCCCCAGCAGACGACGAGGTTCGGATCCACCTGCGGACGCAGGATGCGCGAGTTGCGCAGGATCTCGAACACGGCGTGCGTGATGCCGACGGTGTCGTCGAGATCGAACGCGCCGGTTTCCAGCTGCGTGGAGATGTAGACGATGTCGCGCACGACGGCGACGAGCAGCTCGTTGATGCCGCGGATGATGCGGCCGTCGACGAACGCCTGCTCGGGCGCGTTCTTGAGTTCGATCTTGATGCCGCGATCTTCCTGCAGCACCTGGATGTCGAAATCCGGGTACTGCTCGAAGAGCGAGCCCGGATCGTCGGAGAGATTGCCGGAGGTGAGCACCGCGAGCGCGCAACGGCGCAACAACTGGTGCAGGCCGGACCCGCTGGCATCGCGCAGGCGCGCGACCTCGTTGCGGGAGAGGATGTCGAGACCGCCGGCCGGGGAGACGCGGGCGCTGACGGTCTTACCGCTGACCGCATCCCCGAACTGGATGGCATTCATGGTGTTACGTTCCTTCTGACCGCGAATTAGCGGCGAACCCCGCCCCGGGTCGGGAGCGGACCGCCTAGGATCACGCGAGTGGTCGGGGACGGTCAAGTCTACGGAGGCGGGAGCCAGCCTGCCGGCTCCCGCCAAAAAAGAACGGCACCCGTCGAGGGTGCCGTTCTCGTATCGCAGCGAATCCTTCGCTTTAGAACGTGTAACGGACCGTCAGCATCGCCGACCAGCGGGAGACCGGATTGACCTTGGTCGCGCTGTTGTCGGTCGGGGCATCGTAGATCGCCTTCTGGCCCGGCTGGTAGTTGCCGTTCGCGTCGGTCGGCAGGTTGTAGATGTACTTGCCCGTCGCCGGATCCACGCCACCGAAGTTGGCGAGGTTGCGGGTGTACGGGAAGCCGATGTACGACTGCTGGCCCCAGTCCTTGTTCACGAGGTTCAGGAAGTTGTAGATGTCGAGACGGATCTCGCCCTTGTTGCCCTTGAAGATGCCCGGGATTTCCTGGCTCAGGCTCAGGTCGATCTGGTTGACCCAGGCCGAGGTGGCGCCGTTGCGACGAGCGACTTCGCCCTGCTTCTTGCGCAGGTAGTCGTCACCCTGGATGTAACCGTAGAACTGGTCGACCAGCGCCTGCGATGCCGCGGCCGAGCCGTTGGCGTTGCGGAAGATGGTGCCGTCGCCGCGGGTCGGGATGTAGGCAAGGTCCTTCGAATAGCTGTCGCCATTCGAGTCGTTGCCGAAGATCCAGCTGTACGGCACGCCGCTGTGGCCGTCGTAGAACGCGCTGACCGTCGTGGCGTAGTCGCCGAAGAAGTTGTGCTGCCACGTCAGCGACGCGTTGAGGCGCTTCGCGATATTGGTGTTCGACGTGGAGGCGACGTCTTCGTTCGGGTTGTACCACGCGCTGTTCGAGTAGTTCGACGTTGCCTGGCTCGAGGTGCCCGGGTTCACTTCCGACGCGTGACCGCCGGTCGCCGCGATGCTCCATGCCCAGCCATCGGCCATCGGCTTCGAGAACGACAGCGTGACCGTGTCCGAACCGCCCTTCTTCGTGTTCGTCAGGTAGGTGACACCCTGAGCGAAGCGGCCGTTCTGGCGGAAGCGGGCGTTGGCGCCGCCGGTGTTCGCACCGTTGAGGTTGTTCACGCCGTTGCTGACGGCCGCGCAGTTCGTGGCCGCCGGACCATTGAGCGGCTTCGAACCGCCGATGCAGCCGGCGTAGGTGAAGCGGCCGTCCGGCATGATGCCGGTCGGGGCACCGAGGTTCAGGTTCTGGTACAGGATGCCGTCCTGCACTTCGATGTGCTGCCACTCGATGGTGCCGATGATGCCCTGCCACGGCAGCTCACGATCGAACGCGAGCGAGGACTTCCAGACGCTCGGCAGCTTGAAGTTCTTGTCGACGGTGTCGACGGCCTGCTGCGGAACGACGCCCGGGCCGCTGGTCGGCTGCTTGAACGGATCGGCGCTGAACTGCGGGCACGGAATGTTCTTCTGCGTGCCGAGGGTGCACAGGCCGTTCGCGCCGCGATCGTACGAGTACGTGACGATGTTGATACCGTTGTTCTGGTAAGGGTTCGTCATCCACACGGTCGGCGGATCGGACTGGAACAGGCCAACGCCACCGCGCAGCTGCGTCTTGTACTCGCTGTCGAAGGTGTAGTTGAACGAGAAGCGCGGCTCGACGAGCTTGCTGCCGTTGATGGTGTTCGCGTTGCTGAACCCGTACGTGCGCGCGAAGTCGGCGTTGTAGAGCGGCTTGTCGTCGGTCAGGTACCGGTTGACGCGGAAACCGAACTGCACCGACAGGTTCTCGGTCGGCTGCCAGGTGTCCTGCAGGAAGAACGTGTGACGACGCAGTTCCCACTGGGCGGCGATGTCGTTGAGCGAGTAGCCCGGCGCCGGCTGGTACAGCGAGTAGTTGCTGTAGAGGCCGTTGGCGATGTTGTTCGCGCCGTTGTTGCCGAACGTGTACGCGCCGAATTCGGTACGACCGAACAGGTTGTAGATGCGGTTCCGCTCCCACTCGAAACCACCCTTGATGGTGTGGTCGTCGAGGTACAGGGTGCCGGCCCACATCGCGTTCAGGCTCTTCACCGACGCCGAGTTGTAGTGGCTGAACTGGTCTTCGCCGAGGTTCACCGTCGGACCGGTCGCTGCCGTGCCGAAGTTCGTGTTGTTCACACGCACGGTGATCTGCGGCTGCTGCGTGTCGACCGAGCGGTTCAGCTGATAATCGCTGTAACCGACCTTGGCTTCCGACGAGAAGTTGTCGGACCAGTCGTCGAACGACTGCAGGGTGTAGTTCTTGATGTCGGTGTTGACGGTGTACCAGTAGCTGGACAGGCCGATCGAGTTGACACCGTTACCCTGCGGATTGGGCTTGGTTTCCTTGGTACGCGAGTACGCAAGGTTCATGCGGTGGCCGTCGGTGATGTTCCAGTCGATCTTCGCGATGTAACGCTTGTCGACCAGCGTGCCGGCGTTGGCGGCCGTGGTACCCGGGGTCAGGCCCAGCGCGTTCGCACCGTTGATGATCTTCTGCAGATCGGCCGGCGACACCTTGTTGAGCGTCGAGTTGGCGAGCGTCGGATCGAGGCCGTTGACGGCGCCCGAGCTCAGGCCCGTGACTTCTTCCTTCTCGTAACCGGCGAAGAAGAACAGCTTGTCCTTGATGATCGGACCGCCGACCGTCGCGCCGGCCTTCCAGTTACGGTCGAACTCGGTGTAGTCGCGGTTGTTGTCGAGCCAGCCGGCCTTGCCGACCATGCTGCTGGCGTTCTTGAAGCCGTAGTAGGCCGAACCGTGGAATTCGTTCGTGCCCGACTTGGTGACGGCGTTGATTTCCGCGCCGACCGTGTCGGAGCCGACGTCGTAGTTGGCCGTCGAGATGTTGAACGAGTCGATCGTGTCGAGCGAGACCGGCGAGCCGACCGTCGGCATGCCCGTCGAGTTCAGGCCGAACGGGTCGCCCACGCCCAGGCCGTCGACCTTGATGTTGTTGAGGCGGGTGTTCTGGCCGTTGGCCGAGATCGCGCCGGTGCCATGGTCGACGTTGACGCGCGGATCGCGGCGTGCAATGTCGGCGATGTTGCCGCTGGGCGACGGCGCGGCCTTCAGCTCGGCCTGCGAGATGTTGGTGCCGAGGCCCTTGTTCTCGGAGGTGAACTGACCCGAGACGGCGGAAACCGTGACCGCGCCGAGCGCGGTGGCATCGGCGGCGTTGGCGGCGGCGCCGGCCGAGAGGTTCACGGCGGTATCCGCGCCCAGCTGCAGGTACACGTTGTCCTGGCGGGCGGACGGCGTGCCGTCCTTGGTGGCGGTGACGTCGAACGGACCGCCGACGCGCAGACCCTGCGCGGAATAGCGACCCGCGGCGTCCGTCGTGGTCGTCTTCGTGGTGCCGGAAGGCTCGTGCACGATGGTGACGGTGGCGTTGCTCACCGGCTGGCCGCTGGCGTCGAGGACGCGGCCGCTGATGGTGGAGGACGTCTCCTGCGCGAACGCAGCAGGTGCCGCGAGAAGCGAGGCGATCGCGAGCGGCAGAAGTTTGGCGCGGATTCGGCTATTCATCTAATGGTCGACCCTGTGACTGCAACGAAAAATTTTCTGGCCGCACGAACGGCTGCCTGACCGATGGCCGGGCTCGCGATTCGCGTGGACTTCCCCAACGTCTGGCTGTGTCGTCTCTATGTGAACCCGGTCACGTACTCGGACGCGGTGGCGACAGTTGTTAAGCCAACTTTAACGGCATTGTATGACAGATTTGTAACGTTTTCACGCCGGTTTGATAAATACCACTTTTTCCTAGGCGCTCGACATCAGTTCATAGGTGAATGATTTCTATGACAATCTACTGGCGAATGTCATCATGGCGGTAACAGCCGCCTTCTCTTATGACAGGGATTCGGTGCGCGCCCCTCTGAGGAGCCCGGGTGGGAGCCAGCCTGCTGGCGATGGGTGCCCGCGAGAAGCACCCATCGCGGGCTGGCTCCTACGGCACGCTCAGGGCTTGCCGAGGTAGCGCGAGCGCTTGGCCGGCTTCAGCGACGCCAGGTCGAGCATCACGAGGCCATCGACGCAGCCGGAGAAGTCCGGGTCTTCGCCGAAAGCCAGGAACTGGACGCCTTCCGGCTCCACGAGATCGACGTACTGGCGGTAGAGCACCGGCAGCGTGACGCCGAGCGCGTCGAGGCGATGCTTGAGCAGGCCGAGGCCCGCCGCGGGATCGAGGCCGGCGAGCTCGTTGCGTACGGACTCGATGGTCGATTCCGGAATGACGAATGGCTGCCGTGCCGCCGCGAGGCCCTGCACGCCGAAGAAATGCTGGTGCGCCGCGGCGATCCACTCGCGGGCTTCGCGGGGCATGCTGACCGACATGCTTACCGGCCCGAACAGGTAGCGCAGGTCGCGATGACGCTGGAGATACAGGCCGATGCCCTGCCAGAGCTGGTCGAGCGCGCGCGAGCGCCAGTACGCCGGTGCGATGAAGCTGCGGCCGAGTTCGAGACCCTGGGCGAGGCGCGATTCCAGCGCCGGTGAATAATCGAACAGGCTCGACGTGTAGAGCGACGACATGCCGTGTTCGGCGATCAGGCGTCCGCCGTGACCGAAACGGTACGCGCCGACGATACGCAGCGCCTTCGCGTCCCACAGCACGAGGTGCTCGTAGTGCGGATCGTAGGCATCGAGGTCGCGGCGCTTGCCGGTGCCCTCTCCCACGCGACGGAACGTGAGCTCGCGCAGGCGGCCGATCTCGCGCAGCGCGTAGCTGTCGTTCGACCCCTGCAGGAGAAGCATCTTCTTGCCGTCCGGCAACTCGCCGAGGAGCTCGGCCTTGTCCAGTTCGGCGGCGACGCGCTCGACGGGCTCGGGATGCGCCAGCGGCGTCTGACCGCCGAAGACGAGTCCACGTTGGCGCGCGACACGGTACACGTGGCGGCGCATGAGTTTCGCGGCCTTCTCGGACGAACCGTCGCTGGCCTGCCTGAGCTCGTCGGCGTCCACCAGTTTGCCGATGCGGAAGCTCACGCGCTGCTTGCCCGACGTGGCCTCGCGCGGAAGCATCGCCGTGCTGAGCGGCTTGGCCAGCATCGACAGGCCGTAGAACGCGACGGAATTGCGTGCCGCGATGTGCACGGGCAGCACCGGCACGCCGGAGCGCAGGGCCAGACGCGCGAAGCCGTCCGACCACTTGCCGTCGCGCACGCCGCCGGGCCTCATCCGCGAGACTTCGCCGGCGGGGAACATGATGATGACTTCGCCGGCTTCCAGCGCGCGGAACACGCCGCGCATCTTCGACGAGGCGCCCTTGCCGAAGACGTCGACCTTGAGAAGCAACGGCCCGAGCTGCGGCACGGCGGAAAGCACCTCGTTGCCGAGGATGCGGACGTCGCGGCGGACGGAGCCGATGAGCTGGACCAGCGCGATCGCGTCGACCATGCCCAGCGGATGGTTGGCGACGACGATCAGCGGGCCCTCGACGGGGATGTTCTCGCGCTCGCGTTCGGTGACGCGGCAGCTGACGCCGAGGTAATCGAGTGTCTTCTCGCAGAAATCGAAGCCCAGCGCGTTGCCCGCGTGGTCGAGCGTGCGGTTGAAGCGGTCTTCGTGCGCGAGGCTTTCCAGCATGCCGACGAGCGGCTTGCGCAGGAGCGGATGCTGCGCGAGCCAGGGTATGCGTTCCAGCAGTGTCTGATCGATGCTCAGCATGTCTTGGGCTCCCTGTGACGACGAACGGTGGCTGCCGTGCCGGGCCGGGCGGAGACGTGTGTGCGCATAGTGCCTTCGAACATCCTGAAGTGCCCCACATGAGGCCTTTCGACCCATGCCCGGTGATAGGAGGTTCCTACCCTGCGTGCATGCTCGCGGGCAATTATGACAGCAACCCTACCGCCACGTATGTTCCTGCGGCAATCCCCGTCGCCGCGATCAGACCGCGATGTGCAGGTACGACGACAGGCCACCCAGGAACATCTGAACCGAAAGCGCGATCAGCAGCATGCCCATGAGCCGCTCGAGCGCCGTCAGCACGCTTTCGCCGAGCCAACGGAACAGGAAGGTCGAGCTGAGCAGGATGACCGACGTGGTCAGCCACGCGAGAAACAGAGCGATGCCCCACTCCGCCGTGCGACCCGGCTGCGAGTTGGTCAGCAGGAGCAGCGCCGCCATGGCGGACGGGCCGGCCACGCCGGGGATCGCCATCGGCACGATGAAGGGCTCGCCTTCGCCGGTCTTGCCGAAGACGCCGCCTTCGACGGGCGGAAACACCATGCGGATGCCGATCAGGAACAGCACGATGCCGCCGGCGATGCTCACCGACTCCTGCCGGAGCTGCAACACCTTGAGGATGTACTGGCCGCCGAGCAGGAAGGCCACCAGCACGCCGAGCGCGATGAGCAGCTCGCGGATCATCACCTTGCGCCGGCGCTGCGGCGGCACGTCCTTCAGCAGCGCGAGGAACAACGGGATATTGCCCAGCGGATCCATGATCAGGAACAGCAGGATGCCCGCGGACAACGTCGTCATCTGCGTTTCCATGGGTAGAACTCCTTCGTGCACTCACCCGCGTCGCGGGCCGTGCGGGTGGGTCAATGGGTGGGCGGGTGGGTCAATGGGTGGGGCGGATGTCGAGAACGGTACCGCGCGCTTCCGCGCCGGCCCCGGAGAGCAGGTAGACGATGGCGTCGGCCGACACGGCAGGCAGCGGACGATCGAGCGTGTTCTCGCCATAGTAGGCGGCGCGACGCAGCGCGGTGCGCATCGGCGGCGGCAGCAGCGCATGCACGCGCATCGCGCCCCGGCCATTCTCGGCGTGCAGCACGGCAGCCATCCGCTCCACGGCCGCCTTGGACACGCCATAGCCGCCCCAGTGCGCGCGCGAGGTCAGCTCGGGATCGTCGAGGACGAACACCACGGCGCTGTCGTCGGCCGTCGTCAGCAGCGGCATGCACGCCTGCGTGAGCGCGAACGGCGCGGAGACGTTGACCTGCATCGCGCGCAGCCAGTCGTCGGGCTTGTGCATCGCGATGGGCGTGAGCTCGTTGAAGTGCACAGCCGCGTGCACGATGCCGTCGAGGCGGCCGAACTCGCTCTCGATGCCTTCCGCCAGCGCCGCGTAGTCTGCAGGCGTGGCGCTCTCGAGATCGAGCGGATGGATCACCGGCTCGGCACCGCCGAGGGCGACGAGCTCGTCGTAGAACTTTTCCAGCGGACGCACCTTGCGACCCGTGATGACGACGGTGCCTCCGGCGCGCACGATGGCGCGCGCGGTATCGCCGCCCAGCCCGCCGGTGGCACCGGTGACGACAACCACGCGGCCGGCGAGCGCACCAGCCGGCGGCGCCCAGCCGCCGGGGAGTCGTGCGGACGGCAACGCGGTCACGATTCGGCCCCGGCCACTTCGGCGGCCATACGCTTCAGCTCGCCTGCTGCATGGAGGTCTTCGACGATGTCGCAGCCGCCGATGAACTCGCCGAGCAGGAACAGCTGCGGAAACGTCGGCCAGTTCGAATAATGAGGCAGGCCGGCACGGATACGCGGATCCGCCAGCACGTTGACCGGATGGAACGTCGCGCCGGCGGCCTGCAGGGCCTTAACCGCGCGGTCGGAGAAGCCACAGGTGGGATATTCCGGCGTGCCCTTCATGAAGAGCACGATCGGATGAGCCGCCACGATGGCCTTGATCTCGTCTACGACGTCCATAGGTCGGGTTTCATCATTAGAATGCGAGTAGTTGCATAGTGTAGCAGTGACGGCAGCGCGCCTCCCTGCCTGCGCCCTTCCCCCCAGCCACCGCTAAGGAGTCCCTCATGGCGTTCGAACTTCCGCCGCTCCCCTACGAAAAGAACGCGCTCGAGCCGCACATCTCGGCCGAGACCCTCGAGTTCCACTACGGCAAGCACCACCAGGCCTACGTCACGAACCTCAATAACCTGATCAAGGGAACGGAGTTCGAGGGCAAGTCGCTCGAAGACATCGTCAAGTCGTCGTCCGGTGGCATCTTCAACAACGCCGCCCAGGTCTGGAACCACACGTTCTACTGGCACTCCATGCGCCCGGCTTCCCAGCAGGCCGAGCCGCCGGCGAAGCTCGCCGACGCGCTGACCAAGGCCTTCGGCTCGGTCAACGCCTTCAAGGAGGAATTCACCAAGCAGGCCACCGGCAACTTCGGCTCGGGCTGGACCTGGCTGGTGCAGCGCACCGACGGCTCGCTGGCGATCGTGAACACCTCGAACGCCGCCACGCCGATCACCGGTGCCGACAAGCCGCTCTTCACGGCCGACGTGTGGGAACACGCGTACTACATCGACTACCGCAACGCCCGCCCGAAGTACCTCGAGAACTTCTGGAGCCTCGTGAACTGGGACTTCGCGGCGAAGAACCTGGCGTAACGCTCGCGTAAACTGGTGGGAGCCAGCCTGCTGGCTCCCACCAGAGCCGACTAGCTCAGGACATCGAGCGCCGGGGCGATCTGGTCTTCGCGACCGAGCCCCGCCGCGACCTCCGCCAGCCGGGTCCGCAGCGACCCCGCGTCCGGCGCGCAGATCGTGGCGTGGCCCACCTTGCGGCCCGGGCGGGCCTCCTTGCCGTAGTCGTGCCAGTGGCCATCGGCCACCGAGAGCACCGGCGCCGGGTCGGGCATCTCGCCGATCCAGTTGAGCATCGCGCTGCAGCCGCGCACGCCGGTATCGCCCAGCGGAAGGCCGAGCACGGCACGGACGTGGTTCTCGAACTGGCTGGTATGCGCACCCTCGATGGTCCAGTGACCCGAGTTGTGGACGCGCGGCGCCATCTCGTTACCCAGCAGCTCGCCGCCCCGCACGAACAGCTCCAGTGCGAACACGCCGACGTAGTCGAGGCGTTCGGCGATGGCGCGCGCGTGGGCGACCGCAGCCTGCCCCAGTTCGTCGGACGTCCCGGGCGCGGGCGCCAGGCTCAGCGACAGCACGCCGTCGACATGCCAGTTGCGCGTGAGCGGCCAGGTGCGGAAATCGCCGTCCTTGCCACGCACGGCCACCACGGAAAGCTCGCGATCGAAGGGCACGAACGCCTCGAGGATCAGGCCGTGGCGCGCCGCGGCCTCGCCGAGGGCGCTCCATGCGGCGTCGATGTCGGCGGGGGTCTTCAGGCGGAACTGGCCCTTGCCGTCGTAGCCGAGGCGGCGCGTCTTCAGGATCGCCGGCAGGCCTATGGCGTCCACGGCGGCACGCAGGTCGTCGAGCGTGTCGACCGCCGCGAATTCCGGCGTGGACAGGCCCGATTCCCGGAACAGGGTCTTCTCGGCCATGCGGTCCTGCGCGATCGCCAGGGCACCCGGGTTCGGATGCACGGCGACCTGCCCGGCCAGTTGCCCGGCGGTGGTGGCGGGGACGTTCTCGAAATCGAAGGTGACCGCGTCGACGCGACCGGCCAGCGCGGCAAGCGCCGCGTCGTCGTCCCAGCCGGCGACGACCAGTTCGGTCACCTGCCCGGCGCAGGCGTCGGCCACGGGGTCGAGCGCGACCGCGCGGATACCCAGCGGCGCGGCCGCCAGGGCGAGCATGCGTGCCAGCTGGCCGCCGCCGAGGATGCCGACCGTGGGGAGCCGGCGGGTCACGAGCGCGGATCCGGGTTGTCGAGCACCGTGGTCGTCTGCTCGGCGCGGAAAGCGTCGAGCGCCGAGGCCACGGCGGGGTCGTGCAGGGCGAGCACCGATGCGGCCAGGAGCGCGGCGTTCGTGGCCCCGGCGCGGCCGATCGCGAGCGTGCCGACCGGGATGCCGGCCGGCATCTGTGCGATGGAGAGCAGCGAATCCATGCCGTTCAGGGCCTTGGACTGCACCGGCACGCCGAACACCGGCAGCGGCGTCTTGGCGGCGAGCATGCCGGGGAGGTGGGCGGCGCCGCCGGCACCGGCGACGATCACCTGGATGCCACGATCGCGCGCCTTGTCGGCGTAATCGAACAGAAGGTCGGGAGTGCGATGTGCCGAGACCACGCGGACCTCGTGCACGATGCCCATGCGCGTCAGCATCGCGGAGGCGTGCTCCATCGTTTCCCAGTCGGAACGCGAGCCCATCACCACGCCCACACGGGGCGCGCCCGCTTCGTTACCCTCGTTGGAAATCATGGCCGGAGCACCCAAAAGTCGCTATTGTAAAGGCATTCCCGTTTATCAGGTTGGCCGGTCGCGGCCGTTTCTCCATGGACAAGCGTCTCCTCGACATCCTCTGCTGCCCGGTCAGCAAGCGCCCCCTTCGCCCCCTCACGGCCGGCGAGCGCGAACAGCTCAACGCGGCCATCCGCGGCGGCACCCTGGCCACGGTCGCCGGCGAGAAAGTCGCCGAGGCGATCGCCGAGGGGCTCATCACGACGGACGGGCAGCTCGTCTACCGGGTGGAAGACGGCATCCCCGTCATGCTCCCCGAAGCGGGCATCGGCACGCAGCAGCTGGGTGGCTTCACGCCCGAAACGAATCGCGCATAAAATCCGTGACGCGAGTCACGCTATAAAACATTGGTTCCCGCACAATGGCGCCTCGGGCGGGGGCCAGATCAGATCCAGGATGTGCGATGAACAACGCAAGTGAGCCGTCGAACGTCGTCGACCTCAGTCAGCGCCTGGACCCGCGCAGCGAACGCGTGGGCGCGCTGCTGGTCACCGTGCGCGGCCTTGCCACCAAGCGGCTGCACGCGCTGGCATCGAACATGTTCGAGAACATCGACGACGCGCTGTTCGACCTCGCCGAAAAGGCCGAGAACAACGCGGCGCAGACGCAGTTCTTCGACGGCATGCGCGAGGTCCGCAAGAAGCGCGCGATCGTCGAGCGCACGTTCCTCGGCCAGGTGGCTCGCGATCTGGCCGATTTTTCGGCCGGCCGCACCCGCGCCCCGGACGCCGACGCCTCGGCCCGCCCGCTCGCCAACATCGAACTCAGCCTCGTCGGCGAGAACGAACTCGAGGAATCGCTCGCCATCACGAGCATGATCGGCAAGAACGAGCAGCGGCTCGCCCGTGCGCTCTTCGCCGTGAACCAGCGCCTGTCCGTCATCTGCGGCGGCTCGCGCATGGACGACGCCAGCAATCCCGTCGGTCCGGCGTCCCTCGCCAGCGCGTTCCGCCAGGCGATGCGCGAGCTGCTGGTGGAAGTGCGCGTCAAGCTGATCATCTACAAGCTCTTCGATCGCTACGTCCTTGCCGGCATCGACGAACTCTACGACGACATCAACAACGAACTCGCGGCCGCGGGCGTCCTTCCGCAGCTGCGCCACGAAGTGTCGACGCGGCGCAGCGACGCGCCCGCACCGATCGGCCCCGTGTCGACCGCACCCGCGCAGGCGACACCCGCCGCGCCGGTCACCGATGCGGCGGCCGCCGAGTTCATGTCGTCGCTGCATGCGCTGTTCTCGGCGCGTCGTGGCGATGTCGCCATGGCCGCCGGCACGGCGGGGCCGGTCGCTACCGGCCCATTGCCCAGCCCGGCGGAGCTCCTCGGCGCGCTCACGCTGCTGCAGAGCCAGATCGCCGTGCTGCCGACCAGCGCCGCGCCGCTCGCCACGCAGGCGGACGTCACGCGCGACGTCGCCCAGCTCAAGGATCAGCTGCTGACGCAGATCGGCCAGCTGCGTGGCCAGCAGACGGCGCACGTGTCGGGCATGGACGAGGACACCATCGACCTCGTGGGCATGCTCTTCGAATTCATCCTCGAAGACCACAACCTGCCGGCCGAGATGCAGGTGATGCTCGCGCGGCTGCAGATCCCGTACCTCAAGGTCGCCCTGCTCGACCGACGCATGTTCGCGCACAAGTCGCACCCGGCGCGCCAGCTGCTCGACGCGCTCGCCGACGCGGCCAAGGGCTGGTCGGCGGAAGCGGATCGCGATGGCCGTCTCTACGACAAGGTGAAGACGATCGTCGAACGGCTGCTGCACGACTTCGACGACGACCTCGGGATCTTCACGCGCCTCGCCACCGAACTGCAGGACTTCCTCGACATCAGCCGCAAGCGCGCCGAGCTCGCGGAACAGCGCGTCGCCGAATCGACGCGCGGTCGTGAAAAGCTCGACCAGGCACGCCGTCGTGCCGCGCAGGAGATCGTCGGCCGCATCGGCGGCGCCGCGCTGCCGCCGCTGATCTACGGCGTACTGACCCGCGCATGGGCCAATTACATCGTGCTCACCCTGCTCCGGCAGGGCGAGGAATCGCACGAGTTCCGCGATTCGCTGCGTTTCATCGACGACTTCATCGCGAGCGCGAAGCCGGTGCACGACGTCAACGGTCGTCGCGACCTTCGCGCCATGCTGCCGGGCGTCGAGCGCGCCCTGCGTCGTGGCCTCGCCGCCGTGGCCTTCCAGGAGGCCGATACCGAGCAGCTGCTCGGCCAGCTGCACGCGTTCTACCGCCAGCAGCTGGGCGAAGCGGCGCCGGAGACGGCGTCGGGCACCATCGTCGCCAGCGTCATGCCGTTGCCCGAGGCCATCCAGGCCATCGAGGAGCCCGTGGTCGCGCCGGAACCGGACGACGAGGAAGACGCCCTGCGCGACGAGGCCTTCGACGAGACCTTCCTCGCGCAGGCGCGTGAGCTGAAGGTCGGCCAGTGGCTGGAATTCGTCGCCGGCGACGGCACGACGGATCGCGCGAAGCTGTCGTGGGTCAGCCCGATCAGCGGCCGCTTCCTGTTCGTGAACCGCCGCGGCCTCAAGGTCGCCGACCACAGTCTCGCCGGCCTGGCACAGGCCTTCGCGGACGGTACCGCCCGCGTGCTGGACTCCACGCTGCTCTTCGACCGCGCGATGGACGCCATCGTCGAGAAGCTGCGTCAGCCGGAAGGCTGAGCCCGCACCCGCTCTGGTGAGAGTCCTGTGGGAGCGGCCTTGGCCGCGATGGGTGCCTGCCGCAAGCACCGATCGCGGCCAAGGCCGCTCCCACAAAGTACTGCCACCCGAAGGCCTCGCGCGATCTTGGTAAGGTAGGCCCCTTTCAACTCGATGCCTTCCGACCGATGACCCGTCCCGACCCGCACCACCTCGCCGACGCCCTGCCGCCGGCGAGCGAAATCCTTGCCGACGTCGAACGCGCTTTCGCGGAGGACGTGGGCCCCGGCGACGCGACGGCCGACCTGCTCGATCCCCACGCGACCGCCACCGCCGTCCTGACGTGCCGCGAAGACGCCGTGCTCTGCGGCGCGTCGTGGTTCGACGCCTGCTTCCGTCGGCTCGACCCGGATGTGCGCATCGAATGGGGGGCGCACGATGGCGATCGCATCGCCGCCGGCGCCGCGATCTGCCGGCTCGCCGGCAAGGCCCGCGCACTCGTCACCGCCGAGCGGTCGGCCCTCAACTTCCTGCAGCTGCTGTCGGCCACCGCGACCGTGACGTCGCGCTACGTGGACGCCATCGCCGGCACGCGGACCCGCGTGCTCGACACGCGGAAGACGATCCCCGGCCTGCGACGCGCGCAGAAGTACGCGGTGCGTTGCGGTGGCGGCACCAATCACCGCATCGGACTGTTCGACGCGATGATGCTGAAGGAAAACCACATCATCGCCGCCGGCGGTATCCCGGCGGCCATCCGCATCGCCCGCGCCACCCACCCGTCGCTCCCGTTGATCGTCGAGGTGGAAACGCTCGACGAACTCGCGCAGGCCGTCGAGTCCGGTGCGGACCGCGCGCTGCTCGACAACTTCACGCCCGGGATGCTGGCGCAGGCGGTGACCTTCACGGCCGGCCGGATTCCTCTGGAAGTGTCCGGCAACGTCGAGATCGACACGATCCGCGCGATCGCCGAGACCGGCGTGGACTTCATCTCGAGCGGCGCACTGACGAAGCACGTGCGGGCGATCGACCTGTCGCTGCGGCTCGATATGTAAGGTTCGCGGTACTTGTGGTCACGCCCGCGCGGCCACACACTGGCTCCATGACTTCGTTCACCGACCTCTTCTGGCTTTTCGGCCTCGCTGCGATCGTCGCCAGCTGGTATCGCCTCACGCGCGCCCGCGAGGTGGCAGTGCGCGCCGCGGTGGCGCTGTGCAAGCGGCACGGGCTGCAGCTGCTCGACCAGAGCGTCGGCCTGCGCGCGATTCGCTGGCAAGGGGTCGATGGCGCGCGGCGGCTGGAGCGCTGCTACGCGTTCGAGGTGAGCGAGGACGGCCAGTCGCGGCAGTCCGCCCGCCTGTGGATGGCGGGCAACGAGGTGGCGAGCTTCTCGCTCCCGCTGTCGGGTGCACCCGAACTGGAAACCGTCGTGGCGACCGACAGCGTGCTGCACACGGGCAACATCATCTCGCTGGCCGACCGTCGCCGCCTGCACTGAAGGGCTTCCGGTGAGCCAGCCGGCTGGCTCCCAACCGATAGGCTATTTCACGACCCGCAGGTGCGGGGCACCGCGCTTCGGGCGATCGTCGTCGCCACCCGCCACGGGCGGGGCATCGTTGGTGTCGGCGTCCTGATCCTCATCGGCCGCGTCGGCGGCGAGCGCCTCGTTCTCGTCGGCCGGGAACATCATGCCCTGCCCGTTCTCCTGCGCGTACAGCGCGAGCACGGCGTGCACGGGGATCACGATCGACTGGCTGACGCCCGAAAAACGCGCCTGGAAGCCGATACGGTCGTTGCCGAGGTCGAGGTTGGCCACGGCGCGCATCGCGAGATTGAGCACGACCTGACCGTTCTTGACGACGTGCGCGGGTACGCGCACGCCGGGAAAGGACGCGTCGACCAGCACGTAGGGGGTCAGGCCGTTGTCGCTGATCCAGTCGTAGATCGCGCGCAGGAGGTAGGGCCGATTGGAAGTCATGCCCGGGTTGTCGTTCGTATCCATGGTGTGTCCTCGTCGCACCCGCCGGTCGGTCGGGAATCACCCAAAGCCCGGCAGGGCAAGGTCAGGCGAACAGTTTAAGGGATACGAGTGCCCACCGGGCCAAAAACGCGCTAAACGGGGCCGAAATGGAAATCCGGCCGCATTTCCCGCTCTTCCGGCGTCAGGCTACGGGCGAAGCCCTGGCTGTGGAACAGGCGCTCGCCGTAGTCGATGATCGGCTTGCCTTCCTTGCCCAGGTCGACGCCCAGATGCGTCAGACGCCACACCACCGGCGCCACGAGGCAGTCGATGAGGCTCATTTCCGGGTTGAGGAAGAACCGCGACGCCTGGAACAGCGGCACCGACATCAGCAGGTGCTCGCGCAGCCGCTTGCGCGCGCCTTCCGCGGCCTTGCCGCCCTCGCCGATCGTTTCGATCTCGGGCAGCCAGTCGTTCTCGATCCGCCAGGTGCCGAGGCGCAGGCGCGCACGGGACAGGGGGTCGATGGGCATCAGCGGAGGGTGCGGATAACGCTCGTCGAGGTATTCGACGACGACCGCGGGGTCGTAAAGGGTGAGGTCCCGGTCGACCAGCGTCGGCAGCGTGCCGTACGGATTCAGGTCGAGCAGATCGGCCGTCGGCTGATCGGGTTTCAGGATGATACGGTCGTAGGAGACGCCCTTGGCGGCCAGCACGAGACGCGTGCGGTGACAATGGATGTCGTCGGCACTGGTGTAGAGCGTCAATGCCGAGCGAGTGCGTGCGTTCTGGACCATGCGATCGATCTCCCTCCCTGCTGCCTGAACGAAGGCGGGGCGACCCGGGGCCGCCCCGCCTGGACGTCAATCAGTGACTATCGTGTACGTCTTTCCAGTACTCATGTTTCAGAAGGTACAGGAGGAAGGTCAGACCAGCCAAGAACAGGATGACCCATACCCCGATGGACTGTCGCTCCAGAGCGGCCGGCTCGGCCGTGTACTCGAGGAACGTCGTCAGGTCGCGGGTGGCGCCGCGGAACTGCTCCGGGGTCATGCGGCCCGGGGTGGTGATCTCGAGCTTCTCGACCGTGGCTTCCTGACCCGGGGCGGCCTCGCCGTGGACCGCGGTCTGCAGACCCTGCAGTTCCCACAGCACGTTAGGCATCGACGCGTTCGGGAAGACCGTGTTGTTCCAGCCTACCGGACGGCTCGGGTCGAGATAGAACGCGTTGAGGTAGTTGTAGATGAAGTCCACGCCCTTGGCGCGAGCTTCGAGCGAGAGGTCCGGCGGGTCCTTGCCGAACCAGGTCTTCGCGTCGTCGGCCGGCATGTGCGAGATGACAGGCTCGCCGAACTTGGCGCCGGTGAAGTTGAAGTTCGTCATCACCTCTTCTTCGGAGAGCCCGAGGTCGGAAGCGAGGCGCGAATAGCGCACGTACTTCAGCGAGTGGCAGCCGACGCAGTAGTTGAAGAAGAGCTTCGCACCGCGCTGCAGCGAGGCGCGGTCGGCGACGTTGGTACCGGCGGGGGCCATGCCCTCACCCCCCTCGTTGGCGAGGGCGGGGATGGTGGCGACCACAAGGCCCAGCGCCAGGGCGAGGGAAGAGATTGCGCGCTTAATCATGCATCGTCACCCGTTCCGGAACCGGCTTGGTCTTCTCGAAGCCAAAGCGCGTGTAGACCCACACGAATACGAAGAACCCGAAGTAACCCGCGACCATGAGCCGGCCGAAGGCGTTCTCCCACGTGGTGACGTCGGCATGCGGGAACCATTCGGGGATGAGCTCCGCCGTGACGCCGGCACCCACCAGGCCCAGGGCCAGGAAGCTGACCACGAGCACACCGAGGGCGATGCGGAAACCGAGCCCGCGATAGCGCACCGAGCGAACGGCGCCCTTGTCGATCCACGGGAGCAGCGCCAGCAGGAGGATCGCGCCGAACATGCCGATCACGCCCCAGATGGCCGTGCCGAAGAACGACGGGATCATGCGGAGGATCGCGTAGAACGGCGTGAAGTACCACGACGGCTTGATGTGGCTCGGCGTGACCAGGTTGTTCGCCGGCGTGAAGTTGTCGTGCTCGAGGAACCAGCCGCCGAACGTCGGGGCGAAGAAGATGATGAACGCCGCGATGGTGAGGAAGAAGCCCGTGCCGAAGAGATCCTTCACCGTGTAGTACGGGTGGAACGGAATGCCGTCGGCCGGCTTTTCGGCATCCCAGCGATTGCCCTTCGGACCATGCTTGACGTCGACGCCGTCCGGGTTGTTGGAGCCCACTTCATGCAGCGCCGCGATGTGCAGCACCACCAGCAGCAGGAGCACCAGCGGCAGCGCGATCACGTGGAGCGCGAAGAAGCGGTTGAGGGTGGCATCGGCGGGCAGGAAGTCGCCCATGATCCACTGCACCAGCGAGTCGCCGATGTAGGGAATGGTGCCGAACAGCGAGATGATGACCTTCGCGCCCCAGAACGACATGTTGCCCCACGGCAGCACGTAGCCCATGAAGGCCTCGGCCATCAGCACGAGGAAGATCAGCATGCCGAGGATCCAGACCAGCTCGCGCGGACGCTTGAACGAGCCGTACATGATCCCGCGGAACATGTGCAGGAACACCACCACGAAGAACAGCGACGCGCCCGTGGAGTGCATGTAGCGGATCAGCCAGCCCCACTCCACGTCGCGCATGATGTACTCGACCGAGTTGAACGCTTCCAGCGCACTCGTCTTGTAGTTCATGGTGAGGAAGATGCCGGTCACGATCTGGTTGACCAGCACCAGCAGCGCCAGCGAACCGAAGTAGTACCAGAGGTTGAAGTTCTTCGGCGCGTAGTACTCGGTCATGTGCGCGCGGTACATGGGCGCGAGGCCCGGTGCGCGCTCGTTGACCCAGTCGCCGATGCTCGTGAATACGTTGGCCATCAGCCTGCCTCCTGCGGATCGACGCCGATCTGGATGTGCGTGTCGTCGACGAAGTGGTACGGGGGTACCGGCAGGTTCTTCGGCGCGGGCACGCCACTGAAGACACGGCCGGAGAGGTCGTACCGTGACTTATGGCAGGGGCAATAGAAACCGCCCTTCCAGTTCGCGTCGAACGGCTCGGGCTTGATGTCGGGCACGAAGTCCGGCACGCAGCCCAGGTGGGTGCACAGCCCGATGACGACCAGCCACTCGGGCTTGATGGACCGGTTTTCGTTGGTCGCGTACTTCGGCTGCTGCGCGGAATCCTTCGATTCCGGGTCGAGCAGACGCGAATCCAGGCCCTTCAACTGGGCCAGCTGATCCTTGGTGCGATTGACGACGAAGACGGGAAGGCTGCGCCAGGCGTAAGTGACTTTCTGGCCGGCCTCGATGGCACTGATATCGACCGTGACAGGCGCCCCCGCTGCCTTTGCCCTTGCGCTTGGTTCCCACGACTTGATGAAGGGCACAACCGCCGCGACGACTCCGGCACCGCCGACAACTGCTGTCGTTACGGTAAGGAATCGACGGCGGCCATGATCGACGACTTCGTTCGCCATCAGGCTCTCCGGAACTTATGCCATTGAGGATGCGGACCCCATCGCCGGTTCTTTCGGAAATCGGCTTCCGCAAATCGCGTCAGTGTAACGTCAGCACCAGCGACGTACAATAAAATGAACAATACCCTGCCCGGCTGCCGAAAAGGCAGCCAAGGAACCGCCCGGATGCGGATGAACAGGTTCGCGATTCGTTGGCAAGGCGACGCGATGACGACAGGACCCCGCGCTTTTACATGAAACACGCCGCCAGCACGCTCGCCTTCATCGCTCGTTTCGTCGTGCTCGGCCTTGCCGTCGCCTTCATCGTCGGTCTGTTCTGGCCGGGCAGCGGGGCGTTCCTGCGCCAGCGCCTGTCGGTCACGCCGGCCCAGACCGACGCCGCGGCACCCGCCGCCGCGGTGAGCGGCGCACCCGCCTCCTACGCCGATGCCGTGACCAAGGCCGCGCCGTCCGTGGTCAACATCTACGCCAACAAGCTGGTCACCGAGCAGCCTCGCGAGCTGTACTCCGATCCTGTCCTGCAGCGCATCTTCAGCGTGCCGAGCGGCCCCGTCCGCACGCGGCGCCAGCAGAACCTCGGTTCGGGCGTGATCGTCAGCGACGATGGTTACGTATTGACCAACAACCACGTCATCGCCAACGCCGACGACATCCAGCTGCTGCTCTACGACGGCCGCGTCGCCAAGGCGCGCGTGGTCGGGTCCGACGACGAGACCGACCTCGCGGTGCTCAAGGTCGACGCGGGCAACCTGCCCGCCATCCGCATGACCGACGCCGAGACCCGCCCACGCGTGGGCGACGTGGTGCTGGCGATCGGCAATCCGTTCGGTATCGGGCAGACGGTCACCATGGGCATCGTCAGCGCGATCGGGCGACAGCTCAACCTGTCGAGCCTCGAGAACTTCATCCAGACCGACGCCGCGATCAACTTCGGCAATTCGGGCGGTGCGCTGGTCAACGCGCACGGCGAGCTGGTCGGTATCAACACCTCGCTGATCGGCCAGGCCGTCGGCGCCGAGGGCATCGGCTTCGCCATCCCCGCGCAGAGCGCCCGCGACGTGCTCGACCAGATCGTGAAGACGGGCCACGTGGTTCGCGGCTGGATCGGCGCCGACTACGGCGCGGTGCCCGTCTCGGCCGACAGCGGCCTGCCGTCGGCGGCGCGGGGCGTCGTGGTGAACGAACTATCGCCGGGTGGCCCCGCCGCGCTCGCCGGCATCCAGCAGCGCGACGTGCTGCTGAAGCTCGGGGGCGAAGACATCCTGGACACGTCGGACCTGCGCCGCCACGAGGCGTCGCTGAAGCCGGGCGTTCCGGTGCAGATCTCGGGGCTGCGCTACGGCGCGCCGTTCACGGCGACGGTCACGCCGACGCAGCGCCCGCCCAGCGCGCCAATGCAGCCGCTGAAGTAAGGCTTCTGTCGCCACCGTGCCCGCTGCCGCGGGATCGCCAGCAGGCTGGCTCCCACCCGTCTCGGCACCTATTGGCGATGCGCTTCGTCAGGAACCGCGCGCCGCCAGCGGCACGCCCGTGGCCGGCCTTTGCCGCAGCGTCTCGGCGTAGCGCTTGCGCAGCGTCCCCACGCGCTCGACGTACACCTGCGTCTCGTCGTACGGCGGCACACCGTTGTACTTCTGCACCGCACCGGGCCCGGCGTTATACGCCGCGGCCGCCAGACGCTCGTTCCCGCTGAAGTTGCGCAACTGCAGTGCGAGGTAGCGGGCGCCGCCGCGGATGTTCTGATCGACATCGAACGCGTCGAGCACACCCATGTCGCGGGCGGTGCCTGGAATCAGCTGCATCAGGCCCTGCGCCCCGGCCACGGACAGGGCGCGCGGATTGAACGCGCTCTCGGCGTGGATGATGGCCCGGAGCAGCGCCTCGTCCACGCCATACTCGGCGCTCGCGGCCCGTATCGAATCGCCGAACGATGTGACGTTGAGCGCGACGCTGCTCCAGTCGATCTTCGAGTGGACGTCGCAGGCGGCGCAGGTCGCAATATAAGTAAAGAGCATCTTGACGCTCTGCCCCTTCGCGCCCCCGCCCGGCGGAATGTTCGTGTACTCGACGCCGCCGTCGGCCCGTGTGATCCGGTAGACCGCGCCGCGAAGAACGCGCGAACCCTTGGGCGCGGCCGGCGCTTCGGCCGTCGCGAGGTCGGCGCCTGCCGATTCCCGGTAGTCCCAGGTGCCCTTGGGCGCGACGACCGGCGGCAGCGCCAGCGGTTCCGTCGTCTCGCCCTCGGCACCGCCGACCACACCCCCGGTCACGCCGACGAACGACGCGGCCGTCGACGGCGCGAGCACCACGGAGCCGATCACGCCGTCCAGCGACGCCTTGCCAGGCACGTCCTCGAACACTGGCGAGGGGCCGGGCAACGCGGCAGTCCGGGCGGGTCGCGAGGGACCCGTGCTGCCGATGCGCTTGCAGTCCTTGTATCCCGCGGTGCCGCTGGAGAACACCGTTTCACCCGTCGCGCCCACGCACCGGTACATGGCGCCGGCGAACGCCGGACCGGCCATCAGGCCGGACACCAGGGCACAGGCCATCGCGGCCCTGCGCAGGACCGTGCGGAAACTCGGAAAACGGCGGGCGGCATGGCCGGCGCTTTCCCCTGGCGTCGCGTCGTGGACCATGGGCGCGAGTGTGCCCGAAGGCCCTGCCCCAGCCAAGAGCCGGGACCGTGACGACCTTCACGCAAGTCATTGATCCACGGCGTCGATGTGGCAACGGGCCGGGTGGCGGCGTAAACTGCGCGGTTCGGTAATCCACCCTGAAACGACGGTACCCCGGCGCATGAGCGGCAAGCTTTTCATCAAGACCCACGGCTGCCAGATGAACGAGTACGACTCGGCCAAGATGGCCGACGTGCTGCTGGCCTCGCATGGGCTGGAACTGACCCAGGACGAGGCCGAGGCCGACGTGATCCTGGTCAACACCTGTTCCATCCGCGAGAAGGCGCAGGAAAAGGTCTTCAGCCAGCTCGGTCGCTGGAAGGCGCACAAGAACAACGGCAAGCCCGTGCTCATCGGCGTCGGCGGCTGCGTCGCCTCGCAGGAAGGCGACGCCATCCTCAAGCGCGCGCCGTACGTCGACCTCGTGTTCGGACCGCAGACGTTGCACCGGCTCCCGGACATGATCGAGGCCCAGCGCACGACCGGCAAGGCGCAGGTGGACATCAGCTTCCCCGAGATCGAAAAGTTCGACCGCCTGCCCGAGCCGCGCGCCGAAGGCCCGACGGCGTTCGTGTCGATCATGGAAGGCTGCTCGAAGTACTGCTCCTATTGCGTGGTGCCCTACACCCGTGGCGAGGAAATCAGCCGCCCCTTCGACGACGTGATCGTCGAGGTCGCGCAGCTCGCCGAGCAGGGCGTCCGCGAGGTCAACCTGCTGGGCCAGAACGTCAACGCGTACCGCGGCCCCATGCACGACGGCGACATCGCCGACCTGGCCGTGCTGATCCACGCCATCGCGCAGATCGACGGCATCGGCCGCATCCGCTTCACCACGTCGCATCCGCTCGAGTTCTCCGATTCGCTGATCGAGGCATACGCCAACGTGCCGCAGCTGGCGAACTACCTTCATCTTCCCGTGCAGGCGGGATCCGACCGCATCCTCGCGGCCATGAAGCGCGGTTACACCGCGATCGAGTTCAAGCAGAAGATCCGCAAGCTGCGCGCCGCGCGCCCGGACATCTGCATCTCCTCCGATTTCATCGTGGGCTTTCCGGGCGAGAGCGACGACGACTTCGAAAAGACCATGAAACTGATCGACGACATCGGCTTCGACCAGAGCTTCTCCTTCATCTTCTCGTCGCGCCCCGGCACGCCGGCCGCCAATCTCCCCGACGACACGCCCGACGCCGTCAAGCATGCGCGCCTGTCGCGCCTCCAGGCCGCGATCAACGAGAACGCGCGCCGGATCAACGAGGCCATGGTCGGCACCGTGCAGCGCGTGCTCGTCGAGAAGCCCAGCCGCAAGAACCCGAACGAAATGACGGGACGCACCGAGAACATGCGCTATGTCAATTTCCCCGGCCATGCCCGCATGATCGGCCAGTTCATCGACGTGACGATCACCGAGGCCATGAGCAACTCGCTGCGCGGTCGCGTGGTCCTCGACGGCGAGGTCGCATTCGCTTCGTGAACGCCATGAGCCAGCTGTCCCAGCGCGATTTCGCCCTCGATCCCGAGGATAACCACCGCCTCGCCAATCTCTGCGGCCCGCTCGACGAGCACATCCGCCAGATCGAGCTGCGCCTCGGCATCGAGATCGACCATCGCGGCAACCTGTTCCGCGTCATCGGCGACGAAGGGTCGGCCAAGGCGGGCGAACAGGTGCTTCGCGCGCTCTACGCCGCGACCGAGCACGAAACACTCAACGGCCAGACGATAAACGTGCGCCTCGCCGAGTCGGGCATCGACGCCCTGAACGAGGAGGCCGCCGAGTCGGCGCAGGACGTCGTCATCAAGGTGAAGCGCGGCGTGATCAAGGGGCGCGGACCGAACCAGGCCCGCTACCTGCACGCGATCACCACGCACGACATCAATTTCGGCGTCGGCCCGGCCGGCACCGGCAAGACCTACCTCGCCGTCGCCAGTGCCGTCGAGGCGCTGGAGGCCAACCGCGTGCAGCGCGTGCTGCTGGTGCGCCCCGCGGTGGAAGCCGGCGAAAAACTGGGTTTCCTGCCCGGCGACCTCAGCCAGAAGATCGACCCGTACCTGCGCCCGCTCTACGATGCGCTCTACGAGATGATCGGGTTCGAGAAGGTGTCCAAGCTGCTCGAGCGCAACGTGATCGAGATCGCCCCGCTCGCCTACATGCGCGGTCGCACGCTCAACGACGCCTACGTCATCCTCGACGAGGCGCAGAACACCACCGTCGAGCAGATGAAGATGTTCCTGACCCGCATCGGCTTCGGTTCGGTGGCCGTGATCACGGGCGACGTCTCGCAGGTCGACCTGCCGCGCAACGTCCGGTCGGGCCTGCGCCATGCCATCGAGGTGCTGCGTGGCGTCGACGGCATCAGCTTCACGTTCTTCACCTCGCGCGACGTCGTGCGTCATCCGCTCGTGGCGAAGATCGTCCGCGCGTACGAAGCCTTCGAGCAGAAGCAGGACGACGAGCGATGAGTCACGTGGAGGTCGCGGTCGGCTACGCCGTGCCGCGCAAGGGCGTGCCGGCGTCGGCCAGCTTTCGCCGTTGGGTCGAGGCGGCGCTTAAGGGCGCCCGCCGGCGCAAGGCCTCCGAACTGGCCATCCGCATCGTCGACACCGACGAAGGCCAGGCGCTGAACCTCCAGTACCGCGGCCGCGACTACGCGACCAACGTGCTGTCGTTTCCGGCCGACCTGCCCCCAGGCGTCGATCTGCCACTGATCGGCGACCTCGTCATCTGCGCCCCCGTCGTGGCCCGCGAGGCCGCCGAGCAGGGCAAGAAGCCGGCCGACCACTGGGCCCACCTCACGGTCCACGGCACCCTGCACCTGCTGGGTTACGACCACATCGACGACGCCGAAGCCGAGACGATGGAGGCTCTGGAGACGCGGGTGCTGGCGGGCCTCGGGATCCCGGATCCTTACCTGGTGCCCTGAACCGTCACGGGAATTCCAGTAGACTGCCCCTTCCGCCCTCTCGGGCAGAACCACAAAGAGTAATGAACGAGGACCCTGGTAGTACCCACGGCCCGGCTCACCGATCCTGGTGGGACCGACTGGGCCACATGTTTTCCGGCGAGCCGCGCAACCGCGATGAACTGATCGAGGAGCTGCGCACCGCCCAGGCCAACGGCCTGCTTTCGAACGACACCCTGACCATGGTCGAGGGTGCGATCAAGGTCACCGAGCTCAGCGTCGACGACGTCATGGTGCCCCGCGCCCAGATCGTCAGTCTGCCCGCCGACGCGCCGCTCCCCGACATCCTCGCCGCCGTGGTCGAATCCGGCCATTCGCGCTTCCCCGTGCACGGCGAAGACAAGGACGAGGTGCTGGGCATCCTTCTCGCGAAGGATCTGCTGAAGTATTTCGGCCAGAGCGATGGCTGCGACGTGCGCGCCCTGCTCCGTCCCGCGGTGCTGATTCCCGAATCGATGCGCCTCAACGTGCTGCTGGCGGAGTTCCGCCTCACGCGCAACCACATGGCGCTGGTGGTCGACGAGTACGGCGGTGTCGCCGGACTGATCACCATCGAAGACGTCCTCGAGCAGATCGTCGGCGACATCGACGACGAACACGACGACGAAGAAGAACCCGTGCTCGTGCAGCCGCTCGAAGGCGGCGGCTTCTCCGTCAGCGCGCTCACGCCCATCGCGGATTTCAACGACGTGGCCGGTGCGCATTTCTCCGACGAGGAATTCGACACCGTGGGCGGCATGATCACCTCCGAGTTCGGGCACCTGCCGGCCGTGGGCGAAGAAATCGCCGTCGGCAACTTCCTCTTCCGCGTCACGGAAGCCGACGACCGCCGCGTGCAGGCGTTCCACGTCATGCAGGCGAACGGCGGCTGACGCCTCCGCGGAAACCGCTCTGGTGGGAGCCAGCCTGCTGGCGATGGGTGCTTGCCGCGAGCACCCATCGCCAGCAGGCTGGCTCCCACCGGATCTCGCTCTGTGAGCACACTACCGGATCATCGATGCGCCTTGCCCTCATCCTCCTGACCGCCCTGATGTTCGCGCCGCTGGCCCGTGCCGGCGTCGTCGACGCACCCTCGGCGAATCTCGAGGTGGCGCTGATGACCTATGGTCCCGGGGATATCTACTGGGAGCGCTTCGGCCATGACGCGCTCGAAATCCGGGACACCGTCAGCGGCGAATCGATCGCGTTCAACTACGGTGTGTTCGACTTCGACCAGAAGGGTTTCCTCCTCAACTTCGCGCGCGGCATCATGGCCTACCGCATGGACGCCGAGACCACCGAGTCCGATATCGCGTTCTACACGGGCGAAGGTCGCTACGTTCGCCGCCAGCGCCTGGCGCTCGACGATGCGCAGAAGGAAAAGCTGCGCCGTTTCATTCTCTGGAACATCCGTCCGGAAAACGCCGGCTACCATTACGATTACTACGTCGACAACTGCACGACCCGCGTGCGCGACGTGCTCGACGACGCCCTCGATGGCGCACTGAGCGCCCAATGGCGCGACGCGCCGGGCGGCATGACCTACCGCGACCAGACCGCCCGTCTCATGAGCAACCAGCCCTGGCTGATGCTGGGCATGGATCTCGGCCTCGGACCGTTCGCCGACCAGCCGATGACCGCCTGGAAGGAAGCGTTCCTGCCCATGACGCTCGAGGCGCAACTACGCGACGTGCGCGTCGGGGACGGCGCGACGGCCCGCCCGCTCGTGGCCGACGAAACGACGATCTCGCCGAGCCGCCTCACGCCGCCACCCGAGCAGGCCCCGGACCTGCGCTGGCCGCTGCTCGGCGCGGGCCTCGTGCTCGCGGTGCCGCTGCTCCTTCCCGTGGTCACCCGGCAACGCGGGGCGCGGACCGTCTTTGCGATCGCCGCCACGCTGTTCACGGTGTTCGCAGGCGTCGCCGGCCTGTTCATGCTCGGGCTGTGGACACTGACGCTGCATCGTTCCGCCTGGGGCAACTTCAACCTGCTCGCCTACCAGCCGTTCGCCCTGCTGCTGCTCCCGGACATATGGAAGCTGCGCCGCGCAGGTCGTCCGATGGGCCGCGTCGCACCGCGCGTCGCCGCGATGTCCTTCGCCGCCTGCGTCATCGGCCTGCTTCTGCACCTGTGGCCGGACTTCCCGCAGCGGAACATGCCCTGGCTCCTCTTCGCCCTGCCGTGCTGGGCCGCACTGTTCGCGAGCTTCTGTCGTCGTCACGACTGAACATCGGTGCATGAAAAGCAATAATCACTCTTTCGGGTGATTACGCTGCCGGATATTCGTGCACAAATAGACGTCCAACCCGCAAGCCACCGCGCGACCCAACGTTGCCCCAACGTCGTCGCTCAATCCTCGAAACTGCGGATCACGTCACGGAATCCCTGTTGCCAGAGCGTCGCGGTGCGACGCACACGGAATAAGTGCGCGCGCCGTACGTCCTGCATCCGTCCCCACGGATGCCTGGCGCACCGCCATCGATGAACCTGAAACCGAGCGACCTTCCCCTACTGGTCTCCCTCGACATGCTGCTCGAAGAACGCAACGTCACACGCGCTGCGTCGAAGCTGCACGTCAGTCAGCCGGCACTGTCGGCGCAGCTCGCGCGCCTGCGGCGTCTGTTCAAGGACCCGCTCCTCGTGCCCTCCGAGACGGGGCGCGGCATGGTGCCGACGCCGAAAGCCGAGGAAATGGCCGTGGCCTTGCGCGACGCGCTCTCGCAGCTCGGCGCGCTCGGCGATCCGAGCGACACGTTCGATCCCACGCGCGACGGGGCGACGTTCCGCATCGGCGGCTCCTTCAGCGCCATCGGCACGTTCGCCCTGCCCCTCGTCGCCGCGCTGCACGAATGGAAGAATCGCGATATCCGCGTCGCGTTCCGCACCGGCTGCGACGGTTCCGACGTCCTGGCGGGGTTCGAGAGCGGTGAAATCGACGTGCTGCTCGCACCCAACGAGCAGATCCCGCCATCGCTGAAAATGCGGCCGCTGATGGCCGACGAATTCGTGATGCTCCAGCGCATCGGACATCCGCGTGGCACCGCGCCCCTCACGCTCGACGAATACTGCGCGCTCGGGCACCTCGTGATTTCCGGATCGGGCCGCACCACGGGCCTGATGGACGAACGACTCAAGGAGATCGGCCGCACGCGCGACGTCCTCGTCTCCGCGCCGCTCGGCGATTCCATCGGCCCGATGCTCATCGCGACCGATCTCGTCTGCACGCTGCCACAGAGCATGGTGGAAGCCGTCGGCCCGGGACTCGAAACGTATGCGATCCCCTTCGACATGCCCGACATGTCGCTGGCCATGGCATGGCACAGCCGTCTCGACAAACAGCCGGCGCACCGCTGGCTGCGCGATGAACTGATCCGCGTCAGCCGCGGCCTGCATCCGACGCGGCACGCCGAACCGACCGGTTCCCTCATCCCCATCATCGAGCGAGTACGCGATGGATACCACTGACACCCTTCTTCAGCCGCTCGATCCGGATGCGCCGTGCGGCCCGAACCTCGAATACGACGCCGCGTTCCTCGCCCTGGAAACGCTCGCGTCGCCGCGCGCGGAACGCGTCGTGGGCGACTCGGTGAAGCAGGCCGAGTCGCCTGAATGGCGCGATGTCGCAAGGCAGGCCGAAGACGTGGCGACCCGCACGCGCGACCTGCGCGTCGCCATCCACCTCGCGACCGCCCGCCTGCACACCGGCGGGTTTCCGGCATGGGCGGAGGGCATCGCGCTGGTCCGCGGTCTGCTCGAGCGCTACTGGGACGACGTGCATCCCGCCCCCGACGATGGCGACACCACCGAACGCGTCAATGCGCTCGCAGCGCTGTCGTCGCCCGACGCGATGCTTGGCCAGCTGCGCGTGGCCCATCTCGTGCGCGCCGAACGCCTCGGTGGCTTCTCACTGCGCGACCTGCGTGTGCTCGCCGGCAGCGTCAAGCCCACCGACGGCGCCGTCGCGGTCACGCAAGAACACGTCGACTCCGTCATGCAGCAGGTGGACGTCGATACGCTCGTCCAGTTCCACGACGCGATCGCGACAGGTCTCGATCACACACGCGCTATTGGCCACCTCTTCGACGAACGCACGCCCGGCAGCGGTCCGGAACTCGACGCGCTCGTCCGCGACCTGCGTGAGCTGCAGGCGTTCGTGCAACCGTACGTTTCGGCTCGCGCACCCGATGCCGTCGCCGCTCGCGATGCGGATGCGTCGACGGATGCCGAGGCGACGCCCGTATCGTCGAGAGAGGCGCGTGGCCCGATCCAGGGCGCCGCCGATGTCGTGCGCATGCTCGACGAAATCTGTGCGTGGTACGCGATCCACGAACCGTCGAGCCCCATCCCGCCGCTTCTTCAGCGCGCACGAAGCCTCGTCGGCCTCGGCTTCGCGGACCTGCTCAAAGCCATCGCCCCCGGCGGCCTGGCGGAATTCCAGGTGCTGTCGGGCGACGGACGCGATGCCTGAGGCCACCTCAGCGTCGGCTCCGTCGCCGGCCGGAAACCGAGGCGGTAGACCCCGGCGTACGCCGGGGTGACGGCTGCTCTTGCTCCACGGCGCAGCCACGTCCGTGCACGCGCCCAACGCGATGGCGCAGCCGAGCTTAAAGCGCCCGGCAGACCAGCACACCCGCTACCAACGCGACGATCGCCCCCGCAAGCCACCATCGCCACGCCGTCCTCGGCCGCACGACCACCGCCCGCCGCATCGGCAACGCGCGCACGACCGGCGCGGCACTCGCGGGCCGCCGCAACGTGTGCGTCGCGCCGCCTCTTCGGCGCGGCAGCGTGCGCAATAGCATGCGACGACGCAGCCGGTACTCCGGCGTACCGATGCGCGCACGGCTGTGCGCGTCGTTGAGTGCATCCAGTTCGCGATCGAAGCCCGTGTCCCAGTCCATCAGCGGACCTCCCTGACGAGGCGGAAACCGACGTCGCGCTCCGCCGAACCGTCGCTGGCACGGACGGTACCGACGGAACAGGCGTCGCCGCCGCTACGGTAGCTGCCGCCGCGCACCGCGAGCCCGCGTCCCTTCGTGGTCCACTCCCAGACGCTGCCCGTGAGATCCACCAGACCCCACGGGTTCGCGGCGCCATGCGTGCCGAAATCCGGCGCTTTCATCAGCCGTCCGATGCCCGAGGAAGACGCGCCGCAATCCACGTCCTTGCTGTCCCATCCGGCGTTCGCGCGCGCGGCCAGCAGCCACTCGTCGTCGGACGGAAGGCGGTAGACGTGCCCGCTCACCTGGGTGAGCCACGCGGCATATCGCTGTGCGAACGCCACCGGTACGGAGCGCGCGGGCTCCGTGGGCGCGATGCCTCGGGAGACCGCACAGGTGCGCGTCGCACGGCAGTACTGATCGAGGTTGCCGACCGTGATCTCCGTGCGCGTCATCGCGAAGGGCTTCGGCGAGCGCGGAACGACGATCAGCGCCGGGCCATGCGCGCCGGCCGAGAACGTGTCGAAGCACTCGCGCGCCGTGCCCGCGAGGCCACGGCGTGCGCACGGATCGGGCGGCGCGACGGGCACCGCGTGTAGTTTCCCGATGACCGCCGAAAGGGAACCCTCGGGCAAGGCCTTCGACGCGACCATCGCCGCTTCGAGGTCCTTCAGGCCCTGCGGGTCGTTCGTCTGCACCGCCGCGAGGCGTTTGCGTAGGTCGTCCTGCACGGCAGGCACCACGCCAGGCGCCTTGCCCGCGTTCATCACGGCCAGCGCTAGGTCGTAGCGGGTCTGCGCACGGCGCAGGTCGTCACGCTCGCCGATCACGGTCAGCGCGCTGTCGATGCGCTCCGCCGCGTCTTTCCAGTGGCCGGCCCGACACGCATCGCGCGCCGCGTCGAGAAACGCCGCCGTGAGCAGGTTCGCCGCTTCGTCGTCCGTCTGCACCGCACCCCCGTCGATGACACGCAAGGCCTGGAAGCTCTCGACCGCCTTCGCCAGGTCGCCTGCCGCCGCCGCATGGCGCAACGATTCGAGGCGCGCTTCGTGCTCGGCCTCGCGCAGGTCAGGCGCGGACGCGGATGTCGGGCTTTCGGCGGGTGATGCCGTCGACGCCGTCGCCGGCGGCTGTGCGAGTGCGAGCGCGCGTGCCGCCAGCCGCGTGGACGAGGGCAGCATGCGCCGCGCGACAGCGAGGTGCGCGGTCGCCCCGGGCAGGTCGCCAGCCTTCGCGCTGTCGCTCACCGCCATGTCCAGCTTCAGCTCGAGCTCCGGATTGGAGAGCAGGCGGCTGGCCGGATCGATCTGCCGGATGCGCGCGAGGATGGCGGGCGCATCGTCGTTGCCGTCGCCGAACAGCCGATTGGCGAGGATCGCCTGGCTCAAGGCGGTGTCGAGCCGGTTGAGCGCCTCGTCGCGCTCGTGCGTCACCTCGTCACGCCGGCGATCGAGCTTCGGCGCGAAGCTCTTCAGTTCGGCGCGCAGCCCGAAGGTACGCACGGCCGCCGGATAGTCGAAACGCCCGTGCGCCGGATCCCAGTGCGACGCGACGAGGCGCACGAGGAACCCGTCGATCGCGTCCGCACCGTCCACCACGACGCGACGACGCTCGTCGCCGTCGAGCGCCGCGAGTGCCGTGCGCAGACCGTCTTCGTCGCGGAAGCCGTCCGCCTGACCGGGCGCGAGGCGACGCAGCGTCTCCGCCACGTGGTGCCGTTCGACCTGCGTCTGCGCGACCCAGGTGCCACCCGCCGCCAGTGCGAGCATCACGCCACCGGCCAGGAGCCAGGGCGTCGCACGCTCGCGCCAGCGGCGCGGGCGCAGTCCGTCGATCACGTGCGCGATGTCGCCGCCGCGCCGCGCACCGTCGAACGCGACGGCGTCGCAAAGCGCCTTGTACTGTCGCTTGTCGAGGCCGGGCACCGCAGGCGGGCGACGTCCCTGCGCCAGCGCTTCCTCCGCATTCGCCTTGTCGAACGGGTGGCGGCCGGTGAGCAGCTCGAACACCACGCAACCGAACGCGTAGACGTCGTCGGCCGGCGATGGCGGCTTGCCCTGGAGCATGTCGAGGCTGGCGTAGGCCGGCGTCATCGCACCCAGCGTGCCGGCGTCGAACACGGTGCGATCGTCGCCGGCGTCGGCCCCGAGCTTGCCCGCGCGCGCGATGCCGAAGTCGAACACCTTGGCGACGCCGCCCGTCGTCACCATCACGTTGCCTGGCTTGAAGTCCGAGTGCACGATGCCCGCGGCATGGGCGCGCTGCAGCGCCTCGCCCATGCCCTCGATCAGGGGCCACGCATCGACGAACGCCATGCCGTCGCGCGCCTTGCCACGGATCAGCGTGCGCAGGTCGCTGCCCTCGACGTACTCCATCGTCATGAAGACGTTGGTGCCGTCCTTGTCGAAATCGTACACGCGCACGATGTGATCGTTGGCCACCTGCTGCGCGCGGCGCGCCTCGCGCTGCAGCGCCACCAGCGCGTCGGGATGCTTGCGGAACTCGTCGTTGAGCACCTTCACCGCCACGTACGGATCGCGATCGCGCGCTTCGACCTTGCGTTCGTCGCGTGCGAGGTACACGACGCCCATGCCGCCGCGTCCGAGTTCGCGCTCGAGATGGAAGCGATGCTTCAGCAGGCTGCCCGTGCCGATCCGCTCGCCCTGCGCGAGGTCGGCGATCCTTCGCCACCCGCTTTCGCCGGTGCCACGCGAAGCCGACGCCGTCGCCGTGCCCTCTCCCGCCGCGGTGTGCAGCGGATTGACCACGGTGGCGTCGTCGTCCGGACGGGGCGTGCCGCGGACCGGATCCACGCGCGTCGCGTCGTCGTCGTGTTCGTTCATCGTGTTTCCTCGTTATCGTCGATCCGCACCACCACGGCCGACACGTTGTCGCGACCGGCGCGGGCGAGCGCACCGTCGACGAGGCTCGCGAGCAGCGTCGCGGGCTCCCCGTCGCGGCGGCAACACGCCTCGATCTCTGCGTCGCTCAGTTCCTTGTTGATACCGTCGGAGCACAGCACGAACGCCGTGCCCGGCCGGCAGGGAATCACCTTCCAGTCGACGTAGAGCCGATCCTCGGCGCCGACCGCACGGGTCAGCACGCCGGCCGTCGACCGCGCGGGGCCCGCACCGAATCGCGTCTCGTCCTCGCGATCGCCGTGGACGTGATCGCGCGTCAGCAGGCGCAGCGCGCCGTGCTCGAAGCCGTAAGCGCGGCTGTCGCCCACCCAGCCGCAGAGCAGCGCGCCCGGTACGTGCACCAGCAGCACGACCGTCGACGCGATGGCGTCGACGCGCCGTTCGCGGGCCATCCGGCGGAGCGCATGGTTCACGCGGAGCAGTTCGTCTTCGATCGCATCCATGCGATCGGCGATGTCCGCCACGCGGGGTAACGCACGCAGGCCCTCCACGACCATACGGCTGGCGACGTCCCCCGCGGCGTGGCCGCCGAGTCCATCGGCGACCGCCCAGATCCCTTGCGCGGGTGCGTCGAGGATGGCGTCTTCGTTATGACGCCGGACGTGACCGGTATCGGTCCGTCCGGCGGATCGGTAGTGCATCGTCATGCGCAGGCGGCTCCGGTCCGCAATTCGTCGATGTCTTCGGGCAGGCCGGCGCGCCACGTACCCGCGTGCGGATCGTCGCCCCGCCACCAGAGCGCGTGCATGCTGCCGCCCCGCGGCGCGCGCCACCCACCGCTCATCGCGCGAGCGTCGGGGAGCGACGAGACGATCGCGTCGAACGCCGCGGGCGTGCCGTCGGCACGGCCGTGGCACAGGCAACGCTCGACCGCCGCGAACCATCGCGTGGAAGGCAGGCCGGGCCAGCCGCACGCGTCGGGTGTCGACGGCGAGGCGATCACCAGCGGGAAGACGCGACCGACACGGTCTGTCGAGGGCGTCACCACGCCCACCCACGGCAGGGGACCGCAGACCGACGACGCCAGGGCAAAACGCCACGAGGGCATGTCGAGGAACCGTTCGCGCCATCCGTCGCCATGCCGCTCCGCCAGGCCGGCAAGAGACGCCTCCCAGGCGCGGTCCCACGGATCGACGAACGCCGCGGGCAGCCGGCGTTGCACGAAATCGCCGGCGCCCGGCAACTTGCCGTGGAAGCCTGCCGCGGGCGGGACGAGCGCGCTCATGCGGGGCACCGGAAGCGGCGGACGCTGTTGTCGCCGAACGGATTGCGCAGGCTCGCCGCGTCGATGTCGACGTTCGCGCGCACGGTGCCGAAGCCGAACGACGCGCCGTAACGCGTTTCCGTGCGGCGTTGCAACGATGCCGCATCGAGCGCATGGAACAGGCCCCATTCGCCGGCATAGACGAGCGCGGGAAGGGGCTGGCCCGACGTATCCCACGCGTCGACACGCGTCATGCCCGGTGTCGGTCCCGGCCATTGCATCGCCACCGGTGCCGACGGCTGGCCAGCCTTGTATTCGAAGACCTGTCCATCCACGGCGATCGTCATCCGGCCGATCCCCGGCGGCGGTGTCGTGAGCGATATCGTGAAGCCGACCTGCGGGCGCGGTCCGTCCCTGAAATACACCTGACGGATGGTGTCGGCGAGCTGTGCCGACGCCAGCACGGGCGCACCGCCATTCGCGGGCGCGCCGTCGCGGAAACGCCAGCTGGCCCCGCTGGTGTCGACGACGTTCGCCAGAGTCTGCCGGAAGTAGGCATCGAAGCGTCCGCCGTTGCCGAAGAGCGCCGCGAAGTCCTGCAGCGGAATGTCGTTGGCGCTGCCCGCGACGAAGGGATACCGTCCCTGCACGAAGCGCGCGCAATCGGCACCCGCCGCTTCGCGGAAACCGTTCGCCAGCGCGCCCGTCGCGCCCTTGCCGACGAGCGATTCGCTGTTGCCGGCAAGCCCGCCCAGCCACGCCGAAAGCGGCGGCGGCAACTGCGCCGCGTCCTGCCGCATCGTCGCCAGCGCGGGATCGGTCTGCCCGACGCTCTCCGCTCCCGGACGCGTCGTCAGCAACGTCTTGCTCAGCTGGTCCAGCGTCGCGAGCGTGCGGTCGAGCGGCATCGCGCCGGCCGTGCCATCCGTGAGGCGGTTCAGCGCGGCGAAATGCTCGACGATGGGCGCGTCGGCAGGCGTCGACGATCGGCTCGTGCCGGTGGCGTTGCCTTCGGCGATCACGCGCGCGATCTCGCTGCGACTCGTCGCCCGCTGCGTCGCGCGCGCCTCGGCGACGCCCGCGATACGTCCGGCCGTCGTGTCGGTGCGCGAGCCCGTGTCGCGAAGCAGGTCGGTGGTGTTGTCGCGAACGAGGAGCAGCAGCGCCTTCAACGGCGAACCCGGGGCTGCAAGGCGCGAGGCGACGCCGCTCGCTTCCTGCACGCTGGATACCGCAGGCAGTTCGAGATCGCCGATGAGGCCGTCCCAGGCGCGGATGTAATCGTCGACGTAGAGCGTGCGGACCTGTGTCGTCAGCGACGCGCGGCTCACGGGATCGGTCGCCGTCGCGCCGAAGACCCAGTCGTCCTTCGCGAAGCGGGCGACCGCCTCCGCGATACGGCCGGACGGCGCCCCGCTGACCATCGCCGCGAACACCGGGCGCGTGTACAGCGCCGGCAACGGCTTCGTCAGCGGCGCACCGCTGCGGCGGCGGAACACCTCGCCGAGCAGGCCGAGCGTCCTGTCGAGCCGCACGGGCGCGTCGCCGCGCGCCTCGGCGTCGATCCGGAGGTTGCCGTAGATCAGCGTCGCCAGGTCGGCCGCGCGAAGCGACGCGCGCGCCGACTCCACCAGCGCGTTGTCGACCGGCAACGCACGCAACGCGTCGCGACCGTCGAACAGCACCCTGAAATGGTCCTGCAACGCCTGGACCAGCGTGTCCTCGTCGGGAAAGACCTCTCGCCAGCGCTCGCTGGCGAGTAGCACGAGCTGCGCATCGTCGCGATGGGCCGGCTCGCCAAGCATGAGGTAGCCCTTGAGCACCGTGTAGAGCCGCTGCGGATCGTCGGCCGCGTCGCGCAGGCCATCGCGGAACTGGAGCGCGAGCCCGGGCAGCACGCTGGCCTGGAATTCGCGCGACCGCGCGGCGCGCACGTCGTCGTAGAGCGATTGACCCTGATACAGGCCGAAGCGCATCGACCACGGGACAGGGTGCCGGACCTCGTCGGCCACCTGCTGCGCGCGCGCCAGTACGTCGAGGCGCGCGAGTGCCTGCGCGTAGTAAGCCCGCAACGAAGTCGGCGTCGACGGCGCGTTCGCCGGATAGTCCTGCAACGCCTGCGCGACGCGCGCCACGTGATCGGCGTTGCGGCCGTAGCTGATCGCCATGCCGACGACGAGCGCGATCGTGAGCGCCGCGATGCCGCCCAGCGCCGCCGCTTCGACGACGCGTCGGCGGCGCAGCGCCACCGGGTTCGCACCGGCGAACCCCGCCTCCGGCAGGATCGTCCGCGCGATCAGGTGCTCGACGAAGAAGGTGCGCCGCTGCGCCCGCGACGACGCGGGCACGGCGCCCGCCATGCCGAACGAGCGCCCGACAACGGACAGCACGCGATCGATCGGCGTCCCCTCCTGCGTGCCGGATGTCATGTAAACGCCGCGGAGCATCGGCGAGCGGCCATAGCTATGACGACCGAAGACCGACGCGACCAGCGGCAGCACGGTGTCGCGCAGACCGCGCACCTGCTGCGGGAACGCGAGCAACCGGCCTCGCCGGGTGAGGTCGCGCTCGGCGTGGATGCGTTCGATCACGCGCTCGTCAAGACGCCCGAGCAACGCATCGAACGCGTCGCCGAGATGCGTGTGCGCCGTCCCGTCGAGGCTCTGCGCCGCCGTGAAGGTCGTGCCCCAGACCTGGGCGCGCGCGGCGGCATCGAGGCCGTCGAAGAACTCGAGGAAACCGGCGACGAGATCGCACTTGGTGAACACCAGGTACACCGGCACCGCCATGCCAAGCCGCGTGCCGATGTCGTCGAGCCGCTCGCGCAAGGCCTGCGCGTGCCGCTGCCTCGCTTCCTCGCCCATCGTCAGAAGCTCGACCGCGCTCACCGTGAGCACGATGCCGTTCACGGGACGGCGCCGTCGATACCGGCGAAGCAGTTGCAGGAAGCCGTCCCACGCCGAGGCATCCGCATGGGGATCGGAGTCCTGCGTCGTGTAGCGGCCCGCCGTGTCGAGGAACACGGCGTCGTCGGTGAACCACCAGTCGCAGTGTCGCGTGCCGCCGATACCGCTCAGCGAACGACGCCCCGTGGCCTTGAGCAACGGGAACTCGAGGCCGGAGTGTTCGAGCAACGTGCTCTTCCCCGACCCGGGCGCCCCGATCAGCAGGTACCACGGCAGGCGTTCGAGGTTGCCGCCACCGTCGCGACGCTTGCGCAACAGTGCCATCGCCTCGGCGAAACGCGTTCGCAGGACGTCGTTCTCCGCGCGTGCCCGCGCGTCGGCATCGGCTCGCGCGGGATCCGCCTGCGACGCGAGCTCCGCACCCATGCGCTGGCTGCGCCGCGCGGTCAGCCAATGCCGCCAGGCGATCGCGCCTGTCCAGACGACGCACACGACGAGTATCGCGAGCACGCGTGCCGCGACACCGGTCAACGGCTGGCTGTCGCCGAGTCCGAGGTACGGGCCGCCGAACCAGATCAGCAGGGAAAGGAAGAGGATGCCGAGCGCGGCGTGAAACCACGCGTGGCGCAGCCATTGGGGTGCGGAAGTCATCCGGCCTCCGGAATGAAGAGGATCTCGACGCGACGATTGCGTGCGCGGTTGGCTGGCTGATCGACGGGCGTCGCCACCGGTTGCGACGAACCGGCGCCACTCGTCTCGATGCGCCGCGGGTCGTGCAACCCGCGGGCGAGGATCGCCCCCACGTTGCTCGCGCGCGCGGCGGAGAGCGCCACGTTGTCCTTGAAACGCAGCGAACGGATCGGCTGGTCGTCGGTGTGGCCGACGACGACGATGCGGCCCGGCACACGGTCGAGGGCGCCCGCGATGCGCGAGAGCAGGCTCGCCTCGCCCGCCGCGACATCGGCACCACCGGACGGGAACATTTCGGTACCGGCAAGACGCAACGTCGCCTGACCGTCGGGCTTTTCGTCGATGCCGATCGCTCCGCGCCGTTCGTCGTCCGCCAGCAACTGCCGCAGGCTTGCCCGGGGCGCCTTCGGTGCGGCGGTCTTCACCGGCAGCGGTGCTCCCTGCAGGCCGATGGCCGCCAGTCGCGCGCCGACGGGCTCGGCGACGCCGCCGAGACGGCCATGCAGGTACGTCCACGTCGCCACGAGCACGCAGACGCCGCCAAGGGCCACCATCCACACGGGTAGCGCCCGGCGCTCCACGATCGGCCGGTCGAGGCCCTTCCACTGCGGCGACAGCGCCGACGCCGGAGCGGACCGATACGCCTGCAGTCGCCGATAGGTGTCTTCGCGGCGGTCGGCAAGCCGTGCGGCGCCACCGGGTTCCACGAGGTAGCGCCCGCCGAAGCCCAGCGCGAGGCAGAGGTACATCAGCTCCACGAGATCGGCGTGCCGGATCATGTCCTGACACAGGCGGTCGAGAATCACGAAGAACTTCTCGCCGCCGTACGTCTCGCCATGGAACGTGACCAGCAACGTCTGCCGCTGCCAGCCGGTGCGCTCGCCCCACGGCGATTCGAGCACCGCCTCGTCGAGCATCGTGCACAGCACGTAGCGCGCCGTGACACCGCTCTGCGGGTCGACACCGGCACGCGCGACCGCATCGTCGAACTGACGGATGCCCGCGACCGCCCGCTCGCGCAGCACGTCCGGGTCGGGTGCGTCGACGCTGTGCCGAAGCTGCGCCGCCAGCAGAAGCAACGGATTCGCGGCACGCACGACCGGATTGCCGCCGGCCGGCGGCACCGTGGCCGGAAGCCGGTCGCGCCGCGGTGCCGTCGAGCGGGTCGGCACGGGCTCCGGCGCCGTGGCGGCACTGGGACGCACCACGGTCGCGTCGTCGGCGATGGATTTATCGTCGGGTCGCATCGGTCAGTTCCTCACGGCCCACAGTTCGAGGTCGAGGCCATCGAAGCCGTTGCCGAAGTGCAGCGCGACACCGCCCGACGTGCGCAGCGTCTTCCACATGGGCGACGCCTTGTCGAGTTCGAAATACTGGTAGCCGCTGCGATACGGGATCTGGCGCGGCGCGCTCTGCAGCGACGAAACGGCGATGCCGGGCAATTGCAGGTTCACCAGGTCGCGGATCTTCTCCACGGGCCCGATCTTCGACTGCGTCGGCAGGCGTCGGCGCATGTCCGCGACCGCGATGTCGGCCTTCGCGGCGAGCACGAAGCTCGCGCTGTCCAGGAGGTTGGTGTCCGACAGCGTGCCCACCCAGACGCCGAACTTGCGCTGCTGCAACGGCACCGGCACGGCGGTCTGTTCCAGCACGGCGCTGAGGCTGGTACGCAACGACAGGATCAGGGGCTCGAAGCTCTCGCGCAGCCGGTCGTGCCGGTACGGGGCGAATACCTCGCTGCGTTTCGTCGGCGACGTGAACGTCGCCAGCTCGCCGGCCAGGCCCAGCAGCAGGCGATAGAGATCTTCCGGATGCAGCAGCGGCTGTTCGGCGAGGTGCGCGAGCTGCGGCTGGAAGCGGTTGACCAGCTGGAGCATCAGGAAGTCGGCGAGCTCCGCCGTGCTGGTGCGATCGGTACCCGCCACGCGCGCCGCCAGCGCTTCGCCGCGCTGGTGCAGCAGCCCCAGCAGTTCGGTGAGCAGCAGGCAGAGCGGCTGGGCCGCGCGACAGGACAGCGCCGTCGGGATGAAGCCGTCGTCGAGCACGACCCGTCGATCCGCGCGGCATTCCACGAGGTGCGCCATCGGCAGTTCGAGCAGGCCTTCGCGCGGCTGCGACGACGCGACGATGCGCGCATCCATGCCGCCGACGTCGAGGACCACCGTGCCCGGCGTGCTGCCGGAGGCATCGGCGACCTCCGCTTCGCGGACCCGGAAGCGGGCGAGCTGCCCGGCGGGCGACGCGTCGGGCCAGGCGCTCTCCGGCTGCGTCGGCGCGCGCAACGGCAGCGTCAGATGGATCGTCTGATCGCGCCAGTTCGCATCGATGTCCAGCGGCGGCGGCAGCGGGTCACGGTCGGGCATGGAGAACGGCGTACCGTCCGGAAACACGCCGCGCGCCCGCCGGATGCCGAGCTTGCCGATCGCGAGCAGGTCGCGTTCGAGTTCCAGCTCGTCGAAGCCCCAGGGGTGCGGTCGCAGGGTCGCGGCCCGCAGCTCGATGTAGCGCTCGGTATAGCGGTCCTGCTGCTGCATGTGCTGCGGGCGCAGGAACAGGCCTTCGCTCCACACCACCTTGTTGAATGCGGTCATCGTGTCGCTCCGTCGCGCTTGAATCGCGCGAGTTGGTCTTCATACGCCCGGGCGAACTCGTCGCCGAACAGACGCCGGAACCGCTCGTCGGGGTCACCCGCGAGCCCGGCATGAAACGCGCGATAGCGCTCCCATGGGCCTTTCGACGCCGCGAAACCAAAGCGGCCGCGCCGCGCGCCCTCCTCCTCGAACCGCGACGGGTCGAACTGCGCGACGAGGTCGTCGAACGCGGCGCGCACGCCGGCGAGCAGCGCCACCTGGTGGAGGCGGATGTCGTCCATCGCGTCGACGATCGCAGCGTCGCCGGAAAGAAACGCGTCGTTGGGTCCGGACAGCAGACGGCTCATCGCCTCTTCCGCCGTGGGCGCGAATTTCAGTGGGTTGTTTTCGGAACGACGGATCAGCGTCGCCGGCATGCGAAAGCCGTTCTTCAGCTCCGCACGCGCGCGCAACACGTCCATCACGCCGTCGAGCATGTGCAGGAAGAGCGTTTCCAGACGAGCGGGTGCGCCTGTCGGCGTGGGCCGCTCCGGCAAGGCGGGTGCCGCCTCCGCGGCTACCGCGACGGGAACCTCCGTCACCGGCGTGTCGTCGGCGCGCGGCGCGGGCATCGCGAACAGGCTGCGCGTGCTGTCCCAGTGTTCGGGCAGGACGCCGGTGGCGGGCGGCGCCGGTGCCGGCTCGACGCGCGGCGTCGCGACGTGGTCCTCCAGCGCGGACGAGTGCGCCCATGAACGCTCCTGTCGTGGCGGCGTCGCGGCCTCCACCGGCAAGACGGTGTGGAACCACGCGAGCGGATCGAGTGAACCCGGCGTCGTCGAGACGACGTCGAGCGGATCGATCCCGCCTGGCACGAACGTGTCCGCCGGTGTCGGCATCGCCACGGCACCGCGCACGGTGTCCGAGCCGCCGCGACGCGCCGTCGTCTGCGCGACGTCCGCGGGCGACTCGACGGTGGCCAGCACCTCGAACGTGTCGATCTGGATCAGGTCGCCATCGCGAAGGGCCACCGGCTCGCCGCCGCGCAACGGCTCGCCGTTGAGGAGCATGCCGTTCGTGCTGCGGTCCTCGAGGAAATACAGGCCGTTGAGGAAGCGGACGATCGCATGCTGCCGCGACACGCCCTGCGCATGCAGTACCCAGTCGCAGGGCTCCGCACGCCCGATGGTCAGATCGCGGCCTTCCACGCGCGTGGACGTGCGCTCGGCGATGTCGTTCGCATGCGTGCCCAGCACGGACAGGACCAGCGTCGGTCCGGTAAAACGGGTCATCAGGATTCCTCCGATCGGAGCAGCGGCACGCCGGCATCGACGAGCGCGCGGCAGCCCGCCTCGAAGTCGTCGCCGGCGGCGGCGAGGGTCAGCAGGGCGGCGCCGGCGACGACCGCCATCAGGTGGGTCGCGACGGGTGCGACCTCCTTGCCGTCGGCGTCGAGAAGAAAACCCTCGGACCAGCCGGCGGTGGCGGCGACGAGGGCGCCGACGCCCACGTAATGCCGGGCGGCCGCGTGAGCGAGGGCCGCGCGGCGATGGGTTTCGCTGCGATCGCGCGACCATGCCTCCGCGAGCCGGACACCTTCGCGCTCGTCCTCGGCGAGCGGTGCCGTCGTCGCGCACTGGCACAACCACGGCACCACATAGCTTCGCGGCAGGAGACGGACCAGCAGCCTTACGGCCGCGCCCGGCATGCCATCGTCGATGAGCGAGCGGATGGCGTCGCGCTGCGCGATGCCGGCATGCAGGCGACGCAGCGCGGTATCGTCGAGCCCGATCTCGCGGGCGACGTCGGGAACGGAAGGTGTTTGCGTCATGGCGGTCACAGGAGCAGCGGCGGGAGGCCCTTCAGCACCGCCGGTCCCGCGGTCGAAGAGAGCATGAGAGCGGCGCCGGCGGTGACCGTGACGGCCGCCGTCGCGGTCACCGCCACCGTGGCGCCGGCGGTCAGCGACACGGCGGCGCCCGACGTGATCGACGTGGCGCCTCCGGCGGCGAGGTTGATGGCGCCCGTGCCGGTGAGGCGAAGGGTCGTGCCGACGATCTGCACCTCGCCCGTGCGTTTCATGACGATGCGCGCGAGCCCCGTCACGATCTCGATCTCCTCGCCCGCCTCGATACGCAGACGGCGGCCCACGTGCAGCGTGTCGTCACGCGCGACGTCGTGGCTGCGGTCGCGACCGACCTTCGTCGACTCGTCGCGGTCGATCGTGCTGAAGTGATCGTTCTCGGCCTCGTGCCGGAGGTCGCGCTGCGCATGCAGCAGTAGCTCTTCGTCGCCTTTCCGATCTTCGAAGCGGATCTCGTTCGCCTCCCCCTGCGCGCCACGCAGGCTGCGACTGACGACGCCACTGCGTGTCTTTTCTTCCGGCAGCGCGTAGGGCGTGGCGTGATCCTGGTTGTAGACCGAACCGAGAATCAGCGGCCGGTCGGGGTCGCCTTCGAGAAACCCGACGATCACTTCCTGCCCCACGCGCGGAATGAACTGCATGCCCCAGCGCTTCCCGGCCCACGACGAGCCGACGCGCACGGGGCACGACTGGTCGGCATGAGGCTTGCCCGGCGGATTCCAGAAGAACGTGACCTGCACGCGGCCCAGGCTGTCCACTTCGATATCCTCGTCGACCTGCCCGTACACGCGTGCCGTCTGCACGCCGGCGATGCGGGGCCGCGGCGTGGTCTGCGCGGTTCGGAAGGGGTGACGGCTGCGGATGACCTGGAAGCGGCATGCGAACGGTGCTTCGCCGGCATCGGGTTCGATCCCGCCCGCCTGGTAGTCGACCTCGACCAGCCGCGTCGTCGCACCGATGACGAGATATTGCTGATTGGCGTCGGCGAGCGGGAAGTCGCGCAAGGTGAACAGCGCGCCGGTCATGAGCCCCGTCGCGTCCGTCGATGCCGATGCGGTCGCCGCGGCGACGTTGAGCGCGTCGGCGCGTACCTGCGCGAAGCGTTGTCCCGTCGCCTGGCGCTGCGCATAGCCGACGGAGCCATACGGATAGTCGTAGATGTCCAGCCCGGAAACGCCATGACTGTCCGCGGTGTCGCTGACCGGCTCGTTCGCGAGCAACGAGGCCTTCGGGCGCTGATAGTCGTAATCGTCCAGACGGACGCGCGTCGGGTTGACCGAACGCGCGGTGTGCCATTCGTGGATCGACGCCTTGACCCGATGGCCGCGCTCGGTCGGCGGCGCGTAGGGGATCGTCTCGAAGCCGGGCTCGGGTGCGTGCGCCCCGAGTCCATCGGCGAGCACCATCGTGTGGCGGCCCTTCGCATGGACGAAGTAATAGTAGATGCCCTCCTGCTCCATCAGCCGGCTGATGAAGTCGAAGGCGCTTTCCCGGTACTGCACGCAGTACTCGCGCGCATCGTAGGCGCCCGTGAGTGCGAGGCGCACGTCGCTGAACCCGTGTTCGGCGAGCAGGTCGCGCACGATCTCGGGCACGCTCCGCCCCTTGAAGATGCGACAGTCCGACGTCTGCGAAAGCAGCCACGCCTTGGGCCGGACGACGAACGCGTAGACGGCGTAGCGCACGTCCTGGATCGACACGAATCCGCCCTGCTCCGCCTCCGTGGCGATGCCGTTGAAGTACCGCACGTACCCCTGCGGCGTCGTCATCGTCACCGTCATCGGCGTGCCGAGCAGCGCGCGCAGGTCGACCTGCGCGTTCCGGCTGATCGCCTCGACGCGACATTCGAACAGACGACCGAGCGCCTCCGTCGCCGTCATGTTGGCGAAGAGGAGTGCCTCGCCGGCGTTCGACGTCAATGTGATCGCATGCGCCACCGGTTACTTCGCCCCGCTCGCCGGGGGAAACCAGTCCCGCCCGATACCGTTGCTGAGCGTCTTCTGCCAGCTCTGCGCATCCTTCTTGTAATCGACGCTGGCCTTGAGGTCGGCGCGCAGGGCCATGAGCCAGCGCGCGGCGAGCTTCGTCAGCTCGCCCCGGATGAACTTCTCCAGTTCGATGCACCGCGCCGCCCGTCCCTCGCTGGATTTCGGCGCCTGGGCGATCGAACTGCCTGCGACGAAGCGATCCCATGCGGTCTTGTCGACGCCCGCGTTGACGAGATGCCGCCAGGCTTCCATCGGATTGGTGCCGGGCGCGTCCCACGCCCATGCGACCACGGCATCCCGGAAGGCACGCGACGCCGCACCGAACGCCTGCGAGTTCTCGTCGCTCGCGCCCACCACCGCGTCGTCCTGGATCCAATGGATGTCCTTGACCTGCGGGCGGCTGCGGATCTCCACCAGCAGCGGCCACGACGTGGTGTAGCGCGAGCTCATGAAGTCCCTCGCCGCCGCCTCGGATCCACCGCTGCCGCCGAGGGCGCGGAGGTGCTCGCCACCACCGGCCTGTTCCAGGAAGTCCGCGAAGGCGGACAGGAGACAGCCGTCGAAGTCGTTGAATACGTGATTGCCCTTGGCCATGGTCGGTCCGGTCAGAGTGTGGTGACGTTGGCGAGGGACGCGGCGCGATCGCCGGTGTATTCCATGCGCGTGTAGAAGCGCTGGTAGTCGCTCTTGTCGATGGCACGCCACGTCGGCGAGTACGAGTCCTCGCCCAGCCGGTATCGGCAGAACACCGCGACGTGCCCGTAGTCGTTGAAGAGGCGGCGCAGCCGTGTGAGGTCGACGGTGCCGCCGCCGAGCATCGCGATCATCTGTTTCTCGACGACGCGAGAACGCGCCGCTTCCGAGGTGAGGGCGATGACCCGCGCCAGTGACGGCGTCATGGTCGTGCCACCACCGCCGCCCGACTGCAGGGCTCCCTCGAAGTCGGCCCGGGTCGCGGCGGCCTCCTTCAGCTCGCCATCGCCATAGTTGTATCCCGTGAGGTTCACGCGCGCGCCGCCGCGCACGCTGTAACCCACGAGCCGGAAGTTGGGAACCTTGTAGAAATAGCGGTGTGTCGCGCCGCTCTCGTCCTGGTAGGCGACGGTCACATCGTGATCGCGGACCTCGGTCGTGTCGACGTTCCGGAACGCGACGAGGAACGCGGCGTAGGCGCGAGTGGCTAGCTGCAACGTGAGTTCGGTGGCCATGGCGACTCCTCAGGCTCCGGCGGAAATGCGGTAGGCGAACTGCCCGTCGGCCACGTCGACGCCGATATGGCTGACCACGGCACCGGCGATGGTGTGACCGAGCAGTTCGCGACTGATGTCGGGCAGCAAGGTATTCGTCAGGATCGCGTCGATCATCCGCCCACCCGACTCGCTCTCCGTGCAGCGCGACACGATCAGGTCGACGACGGCATCGTCGACATCGAACGGCACGCGGTAGCGCGACTCGACGCGGCGCTTGATCCGGCCCAGCTGGAGGCGGACGATGCGCGCGAGCATGTCGTCGCTCAACGGGTAGTACGGGATGGCCACGAGCCTGCCCAGCAGTGCGGGAGGGAACACGTCGAGCAGCGGCGTGCGCAGCGCCTTCTGCATCGTGTCCGTGTCCGGCATGCGGGTCCTGTCCGCGCAGAGGCGCGCGATGGCGTCGGTACCGGCATTGCTGGTGAGGATGATGAGCGTGTTACGGAAGTCGATGCTCCGCCCTTCGCCGTCCTCCATCACACCCTTGTCGAAGACCTGGAAGAAGATCTCGTGCACGTCGGGGTGCGCCTTCTCGACCTCGTCGAGCAGCACCACCGAATACGGCTTGCGGCGCACCGCCTCGGTCAGCACGCCACCCTCGCCGTAGCCGACGTACCCCGGCGGCGCGCCCTTGAGCGTCGACACCGTGTGCGCCTCCTGGAACTCGCTCATGTTGATCGTGATGAGGTTCTGCTCCCCACCGTACAGCGCCTCGGCGAGCGCCAGCGCCGTTTCGGTCTTGCCGACGCCCGACGTGCCCGCGAGCAGGAAGACGCCGATGGGCTTGTCCGGATTGTCGAGGCCGGCGCGCGAGGTCTGGATGCGCCGCGCGATGGCGTCCATCGCGTGGTCCTGGCCGATGACGCGCTGGCCCATGAGAGCCGCGAGATTCATCACCGTGTCGAGCTCGCTGCGCAGCATCCGGCCAACGGGAATGCCCGTCCAGTCGGCGAGCACGGCCGCCACGGCCTGGTGATCGACGGTCGGGAGGATGAGCGGCGACTCGCCCTGGCGTTCGGCGAGTTCCGCCTGCCGCACACGCAGTTCGGACAGAAGCAGGTCGCGATCGGCGGCGTCGCCCGTCGCCTCGTCGCGCAGCCGGGCCCTGAGGGCGAGGACCGCGTCGACGAGCGACTTTTCTTCGACCCAGCCGGCTTCGAGATCGGACAGGCGCGCGCGCTCGGCGGCGAGGCGCGTGCCGAGCTCGGCTTCGCGTTCGGCGACATCGATGCCCACGGCTTTCTCGCGCGCGACGATGCCCTCTTCGGTCTCCAGCGCCTGGATGCGCTTGCGCGAATCGTCGACGGCGGGCGGGACCGCGTGCTGGCTGATCGCGACCCGCGCGCATGCCGTATCCAGCAGGCTCACCGCCTTGTCGGGCAGCTGCCGGGCCGGTATGTAACGATGCGACAGCTTCACCGCCGCGTGGATCGCCTCGTCGAGCACCTGCACGCCGTGATGCGTCTCCATCACGCCGGCGACCGTGCGAAGCATCAGCACGCCGCGCGCCTCGTCCGGCTCGTCGACCTGCACCGTCTGAAAACGACGCGTGAGGGCAGGATCCTTCTCGATGTGTTTCTTGTACTCGGCCCAGGTCGTCGCGCCGATCGTGCGCAACGTACCGCGGGCTAACGCAGGCTTCAGCAGGTTGGCCGCGTCGCCGGTCCCCGCCGCGCCGCCCGCGCCGACGAGCGTATGGGCCTCGTCGATGAACAGGACGATCGGACGCTCGGATGCCTGGACCTCGTCGACGACCTGCCGCAGCCGGTTCTCGAATTCGCCCTTCATGCTCGCACCGGCCTGCAACAGCCCCACGTCGAGCACGCGCAACTCCACGTCGCGTAACGCGGGCGGCACGTCGCCGGCCACGATGCGCTGCGCGAAACCTTCGACCACGGCCGTCTTGCCGACGCCCGCCTCGCCGACGAGCATCGGATTGTTCTGGCGACGGCGCATGAGCACGTCGACCACCTGGCGGATCTCGTCGTCGCGGCCGACCACCGGATCCATGGCACCCGCACGGGCCTGCGCCGTCAGGTCGACCGTGTAGCGTTGCAGGCCCTCGCGTCCGCCTAGCGCCGCGGGCGCGGTGTCGCCGTCCGCGCCACGCGCGGCCGTCGCCATGCGGAACCCGTCGTTGGCGGCAAGCCGGTCTTCCGGCGAACCCGCGATGATCCCGGGCAGCGCCTCCGCGAAACCCTCCGCCCGCAGACGTCCGAACTCGGCGGAGATCGTCGTCAGCACGTGGCGCAGTCGCCGCGTCTGCAGGATGCCGGCAACGAGGTAGCCCGTACGCACCTGCGCCTCGCCGAAGGTGAGTGTGGCGTGGACCCACGCACGTTCCACCGCTTCCTCGATATCGGCGGACAGGTCGCTGACCTGCGTCGCGCCACCGGGAAGCCGCTCGAGCGCGTCCGTCATGTCGCGGGCGAGGCGGGACGGATCGATGCCGGCGTGGCGCACGATCCGGTGGAGGTCCGAGTCCGGCAGCTGCAGGACCTGGTGCAGCCAATGCGCGAGTTCCACGTCGCGGTGGCCGCGCAGGCGGCAAGCGACCGTGGCGCTTTCGATCGCCTTGTAGGCGATGGCGTTGAGTTTTCCGAAAAGCGCGGTTCGGCTGATGTCGGTCACGATGCGATCCTCGAACGATGCGTTGGAGCGGCAGGCCGCGAGGGCGCCGCATGGAAGGTGTCTGGTCCAAGGACGAGATCGTCCGCGTCGGACGGCCGGCGGAAGTGGCCGATCCACGTCGAAAGGCCCATCCGCGCCCCTCGCCCCAGGAGAGGCAGGGGAACGTCGTCGCGCGCCAGCACGGGCTGGACGTCCCACGCCAGCGGGTCGCCGACGTAGAAGCGGACGGCGGCGTCGAGCTCGGCGAGCGCGTCGCCACCGGGAAGGAAACGCCGGTAGTCGGCCATGGCCATGGGGCCCAGCCGGATCCGGAAGCGGTGCTGCGCATCGCGCACCGCGGCGCCGAGCACCGCCGTGTCGCCGAGGCCGGCCATCGATCGACCGAGACGGAGGCGGCCATCGTCCGGCAGTGCCATCCAGCCCACCGCGAATTCATCGACCGCGACGCGCACGTCGAAGAACGCGGCGAGGAACGCGGTAAGCCCTTCGGCGCTGCGTACCTGCGCGACGAGCCGCCCTGCCATGTAGCGACGGAACCGGTCCGGCAGCGCGTCGCGTCCAGCCAGCGCCTCGCCGTCGATGCCCGCGAGCGCGCCGGTGTACCGCGCGAACGCGTCGTCGTCGGGCCGGTCCCCCTGGGCCGTGGGCTGCGCCTCCGCCCATGCGCGGTAGAAAAGGCTGAGCGCGCGGTGGTGGAACACGTCCGCGAACGCGGTGAACGTGCGATCGCGTGCGACGCGCTCGCGCTCGAGCGTGTACTCGGTGAGGTGCGACGGTAGTGCGCCGTTAGGGCCCCAGAGTCCGAGCATCAGGCTGTGGAGGCGCGGTGCCGGCCCCGTCTCCAGGTCCACGCGGTCGATGGCGCGCGGCGCGAAGTCGAGCGACGGCGTGTGCGCCAAGCGCACCGGATCGTCGGCCGGTCGCAAGGACCGCCCGAGACGCGGATGCGTCACGTGCACGCATTCGATGCGCCGCAACGCGCCGAACCAGTCGAACGAACCCGGGTCGGCACGCAGCGCGTCGAACAGCGCTACAGGATCGGGCGCGTGCCGGAGCGAGCCGTCCACCGTGCCACCTCGTTGCGTTCCAGGGTATGCAGGACCGTCTCGGTGAACGAATTCAGCGAGACGTACCGTGCGAAGAAGTGCTGCATCACCGAACCGAAGACGAACGCGCCCGAGCCTTCGAAGGCGCGGTCTTCGCAGGTGACGCGGATCTCGAGTCCGCGCCCGTACGTCGCGGGCCCGGGGATCGGCAGCCGGCGCACGATGGGCGCCGAGCGCACGTCGCGCACGCCTTCGACGAGCCGTCGCGACGCGGCGTCGTGTTCGTCGACGTAGAGCAGCAGCATGTCGCGCAGCGCGACCGCGCCGTCCTCGTGCTCCAGCAGCGAGAGATAGTTCAGCTGCAGGTGACTGATCAGCTTCCACGCCGCCTGCCCTTCGGCCATGGCGGCGCGCGGCCGCGTCGGTCCGGCAAGGCAACGGATGGCGCGCACGGGCGCATCGGTGTCGATCTCGAAGTCCGTGCGCCCCTTGCCGACGGGCATGTGCAACGGCAGGTCGCGGTTGCTGCAGAGCAGCCGCATGCCCACCTGGCGCAGGCTGCCCGCGTACGGTGCTTCGCGCCCGTCGACCAGCGAGAGGAAGACTTCGCTACCGCCATAGCTGGAGCGCGGCCCGTCGCGACGCTGCCGCGTCGAGAGGATGCGCGGCTCGCGGCGGATCGCATAGAACGCACCGGCCGGGTCGCGCCACGTCCGTGACGTACCGCCATAGAACGGATGAAATGTCTGCTCGGGCTCCTGGCTGTCGCCGAAGCCCTGCACGTCCGCGATGTCGTAGACCTCGAAATCCAGTGGTCGGGAGCGGTCGGCCAGCACGTGGTATTCGGTGGCACCGTCGCGGAGGTGGATGCGGTCGGCGCGACGCGGAAAGAGGTTGATCGCCGGGGTGCAGAACAGGCGCAGGAACGAGGCATCCACCGCGCCGTCGAGACGCGCGACGCTGCGGTCCAGCCAGACCACGATGTCGAACGACGCCGCGGACGACTGCGCGAGCACGCGCCGCAGGCCCGTGAAGGCCGCGAACTGGAAACGCTGCGGGCACGCGAAGTATTCCTGCAGAAGACGATAGCCGCTGAACGAGCGATCCGAGGGCGGCAGCAATGCCTCGTCGTCGCCGAATCCACGCGGTTCGATACGCGCCTGCTCGACGAAACGCGCCTCGCCGTCGACGACCACGGAGAACCCGAGGCCATTCCCGAGTACCTGCTCGTGCAGGAGGCCCGGCAGGTCGCCGGTGCCCGCGAAGAACAGTGGCAATTCGTCGAACGTCAGCGCGTCCAGCCGCGTGCCGGCCTCCAGCGCGAAGCGCAGGCGGAGCGCGGCGCGCGGCGCGAGTCCGGCGGGCACGGCGAGTCCCGCCGCGGCGATGGCGGCGGGGCCGGGCAGATAGCGTGCTTCGCGTAGCGCCAACGGCAGCAGCGTCACCGCGTGCGCCGTCCGGTATTCGCACGGCGTCCGTTCGCCGAAACCGATCTGGCTACGCAATGCGGTGCCACGCGGCACGAGGTGCCCGTCGACGGGAAGGCTGGACGCTTCGTCGGGCGTCAGCTCCACGACCGTCATCGACGGCACCGGCGCGAGGTAGTGCGGATAGACCATGCGCAGCAGGTGTTGCGTGAACACCGGATGCTGGGCGTCCAGCTTCATCTGCACGCGCGCGGTCAGGAACGCGAAGCCTTCGAGCAGGCGCTCGACGTAGGGGTCCGCGCACTCGATGCCTTCCATCCCCAGGCGGCCCGCGATCTTCGGATACGCGCGAGCGAACTCCGCGCCCGACTCGCGGACGTGCTGGAGTTCCTGGTTGTAATAGCGAAGCAGTCTGGGATCCATGGCTCTAGCCGAGGCCTTCGAAGACGCTGAAACGCGCGGTTTCCAGGTCGACGTCGGTCTTCAGGTACAGGTTCAGGGGCATCGGCTGCGCCCACATCGTGGAGACGATGCGGAACGACAGGGTGAGGCGGTCCATGCGCGAGGTGTCCGTCGTGACGTCGACCTGCAACGTGGCCGGGTCCAGTCGCGGCTCGAACGCGACGATCGCCGCGCGGATGCGCTGCGCGAGCACGTCGATATCCATGCCCGCGATCACCGCGCCCGTGAGGTCGGGGATGCCATAGCCGAGCGTCGAACTCGCGACGTGCAGCATCCCCGGTGGGTCGTCACGCATCGTGGGGCGCGTGGTGTTGAACAGCCAGCCCAGGTCGCGTACCACGTAGTCGCGCAGGCGCGCGGCCGTCATGGTGCGTTTGTCGCGTCCCTCCTCCGCGACGTGGGGTTCGTCGTCGCGGAGGCGGTCGAGCAGCGACGGCTGCAGGCGTTCCTGGGTGGCGAGGCCGGCCATGGGCGACTCAGGCCTGGCCCTTCACCTGCTGCATGTCGTACGTGAAGTCCTTGGTGCCGCCGTTCGGCTTGCCCTTGTCGTCCTGGGGCTGGAACGCGTACTTGAACTTGCCGAAGTGGAGCGTGATGTTTTCCGTCAGACGCTCGTCGCCGCCACTGCCGCCGGTGGAGACCGACGTCACCATCACGCCCTCGCTGAGCTCGATCGTGAGGAAGTCCGTCTGCTCGCCGGTGGCGTTGGTGACGTACAGGGTGGCGTCGTTCACGCGGGCGCCGGTGCAGCAGGCATTGAGCAACGCGTTGGAGCACGAGTCGACGTACTTCGTGATCGTGATGTCCTGGACGTTGGCCTTGCCGCCGGAGGCGTAGCCGGCACCGGTGTGCAGGTTGCCCGAGTTACTGGCGCCCCACGCCCAGGCGAGGATCGGCACCTGACCCTTGTGCTTGGCATGATTGGAGGCCCCTTCGATCGCGACCTGACCGGAGCCGAACTTGATATGCATGTCGTAAGCCATGAACGCTTTCCTCGTTGAACGGGTGGCAAAGGATGCCCGTCGCGTCCGGTGGCAGCCGGACGCGCGGGGTGTCATTCAGAAGGGAATCAGGCGGCCTTGCCCGAGGGCAGGCGTGCGACCAGGCGCAGCGACACCGTGAGGCCTTCGAGCTGGTAATGCGGTTTCAGGTAGAACTTGGAGGTGTAGTAACCGGGGTTGCCCTCGACCTCTTCCACCACGACCTGCGCGGCAGCCAGCGGCTTGCGCGCCTTGGTTTCCTCGCTGGAGTTGACCGGGTCGCCATCGACGTAGTTGAGCACCCAGCCCGTGAGCCAGTTCTCCATCTGCTCCCGCGTGCTGAACGAGCCGATCTTGTCCCGCACGATGCACTTCAGGTAGTGGGCGAAGCGCGAGCAGGCGAACATGTACGGCAGGCGGGCGCTGAGCGCCGCGTTCGCCGTGGCGTCCGCGTCGTCGTATTCCTCCGGGCGCGCGAGCGACTGGGCACCGATGAATGCCGCCATGTCGGAATTCTTGCGATGCACGACGGGCATGAGGCCCATCTTGTCGAGCTCGGCCGAACGACGATCCGTGATCGCGATCTCGGTCGGGCACTTCATGTCCACGCCGCCATCGTCGCTCGGGAAGACATGCGCCGGCAGGTTGTCGACGATGCCGCCGGACTCCACGCCACGGATGCGCGTGCACCAGCCGTACTGCTTGAACGAGCGGTTGATGTTCACGCCCATCGCGTACGCCGCGTTCTGCCAGGTGTATTTCGACGAATCGGCGCCGGCGGTGTCTTCCTCGAAGTCGAAATCCTCGACCGGGTCGGTCTTCGCACCATACGGCAGGCGGGCCAGCGTGCGCGGCATCGTGAGCGCGACGTACTTCGCGTCCTCGCTGTCGCGCAGCGATCGCCAGCCGGCGTAATCCGGCGTGGTGAAGATCTTGGCCAGGTCGCGCGGGTTGGCGAGTTCGCCCCAGCCGTCCATGCCGAGCAGGCCCGGCGCGGCCGCCGCGATGAACGGCGCGTGCGAGGCGGCGGCGACCTGCGCCATGCCGCGCAACAGCTCGACGTCCTGCGGGCTGTGATCGAAGAAGTAGTCGCCGATCAGACAGCCGTACGGCTCGCCGCCGAGCTGGCCGTATTCTTCCTCGTAGACCTTCTTGAAGATCGGGCTCTGGTCCCACGCCGTGCCCTTGTAGCGCTTCAGCGTGCGGCCGAGTTCGTTCTTCGACAGGTTCATCACGCGGATCTTCAGCTGCGTGTCCGACTCGGTGTTGGTCACCAGGTGGTGCAGACCGCGCCACGCGCCTTCCAGCTTCTGGAACTCCGGATGGTGCAGGATGAGGTTGATCTGCTCGCTGAGCTTGCGGTCGATCTCGGCGATGTAGGCGTTGATCGTCTGCGCGACGTCGTCGGACACCACGTCGGCGCGATCGAGCACCTGCTCGGCCAGCGTGCGCACGGCCGATTCGACCTCTTCACGGGCACGCTCGCTCTTGGGACGGAATTCCTTGGTCAGCAGGGCCGCGAAATCGTTGCCCTCGACGGTGGCGACGGCCGCGTCCGGGGACTGGGTCTGTGTCGTGGCCATGGTCAGCCCTCCTGCGTATCGGTGGGAGCGCGCGTCGCGGCCAGCGCCGCCAGCAGCGCCGGGTCCTGCAACGCCTGCGCGATGAGCTTCTCCGCGCCGGCCTTGCCATCGAGATAGGTACCGAGGTTCGCCAGCTGCGTGCGGGCCTCGAGCAGCTTCGCCAGGGGCTCGACATGGCGCGCGATGGCCGACGGCGAGAAATCGTCCATGTGGCTGAAGCTCAGGGCGACGTTGAGGCTGCCCTCGCCCGTCAACGTATTCGGCACGCTTATGGCGACGGACGGCTTCGTCGATTCGAGCCGGTCGTTGAAATTGTCCGCGTCGATCTCGAGCGCCTTGCGCTCTTCCACCGGGGGCAGATCCACGGCGCTCGCGCCCGAAAGATCGGCCATCACACCCATCACGAAGGGAATGCTCACCTTCTTCTGGGCGCCGTATAGCTCGACGTCGTACTCGATCTGGACCCGCGGCGCGCGATTGCGGGCGATGAACTTCTGGCTGCTCGACTTGGCCATCGCTATTCCTGTGGCATCAATAGACGCAATGAATCACTTTGATAGTTTTATTTCACACCATCAATCGAGCGGCCATTCTCGACCAGTGGTCCCGATACCTGAAATCGTTCGTGGATATAGGAGGCATAAGGAGATGTGATGGCTTCCGCTGCAACTTTCGAAGCGCAGAGCCGGTACGCGCGACGCATGGAGGCCATGGGTGGGAGCCAGCCTGCTGGCGAAGGGTGCTCGCGGAAAGGCCCATCGCCAGCAGGCTGGCTCCCACCCAAGCGATTGCCGCGTCACATGGGCGACGGCATCATGCCCGCCATGACATCCGTTTCGATCCTCCCCGATTCCGCTCCCGCGCCGGTCGCCTCCGGCGGCATGGTCGTCAACTGCGTGGCCTACCGGACCGATGGCTGCCGCATCGGCGACGTCAGCATCGACGCCATCAGCGACGTGCTGAAAGAGCCCGATACCTTCGTCTGGGTCGGACTCCATGAGCCGGACGAGGCGCTGCTGCTCAAACTGCAGGAGGAATTCAACCTGCACGATCTCGCGATCGAGGACGCGCAGCACGCGCATCAGCGCACCAAGATCGAAGCCTATGGCGATTCCCTGTTCATCGTGGCGCAGACCGCGCAGCTCGTCGGCGGCAACATCGCCTTCGGCGAAACCCAGATCTTCCTCGGACAGCGCTATTTCGTGACGGTGCGTCACGGCGCCTCGCTGTCCTACGCGCCGGCCCGGCGCAGCTGCGAGCAGACCCCCGAGCTGCTGGCCATGGGCCCGAGTTACGCGCTCTATGCGGTGCTCGACTTCGTCGTGGACAACTTCCTGCCGATCGTGCGCGACTTCCGGCAGGAACTGCACGAACTGGAAAACGACATCTTCGCCGAGACGTACAACCGACAGACCATCAAGCGGCTGTACGACATGCAGCGCGAGCTGATGACGCTGCGGCTCGCCGTCGCCCCGCTGCAGGACATCGTCGCGCAGCTCACCCGCCTGCATCCGCACCTCATCCACGAAGAACTGCGCGCGTATTTCCGCGACATCTACGACCACGTGTTCCGCGTCAACGAATCCATTTCCGCCATGCGCGAAATGCTCGGCGCGGCGATCAGCGTGAACCTTGCGCTGGTGACCTTCGGCCAGAACGAAGTGATGAAGAAGCTCGCCGGCTGGGCCGCGATGCTCGCCGCGCCGACGCTCATCACGAGCTGGTATGGCATGAACTTCGCGCACATGCCGGAGCTCGACAAACCGTGGGCCTACCCTGCCATCACATGTCTGGTCGCCTGCATCGTCGGCGGCATCTTCATCGCGCTGAAGCGCAATCGATGGTTCTGAACCGCATCACCGCCTGAACCGATCAACCCCCTGCCCATCGTCCGGGCTGGCCGGCTGCCCGATCTTGTGTGGGAGCGCGCTCGCGCGCGAATGGGTGCTTGCCGCGAGCACCCATTCGCGCGCGAGCGCGCTCCCACACAAGCATCCAGACCGCGAAATTCCTCATCGTTGCCAATCACATGTTGTGCGTCGCAATCGATGCAACTCGTTGATTGAGCGGACACAGAACGACATCGCCAACCCATAGTGGCATCATCCGCCCCTTGGACATCCACAGGAACAGGCATGAAGCCCTGCAAGTGGCGCCCCGGAGCAGGCCTCGGAGGCCTGGGCGCATGCGCGATCGCTCCGTCCGTCACCCCTCGCTCGCGTATCGGCACACCGCGCGATCTGCGCGACCGTGCATGGCGCGACACCAGCCAGCCGATGCTCTCGCGGCGCGGGCTACGGCGCCTGGCGTTACCCAGGGACCATTCGCTGCTCATCGCATCGGGCGACTACCCCGCTGCGCACGAGGTCCTGCGAGGCCTGCTGCGCGATGCCCGTGGACCCTTGCTCGTCATCGACATGGACGGCGCGATGCACGCGTCCACCGCGGGGTGGCGCACAGAACCCGTACGACGGCTGTCGCCCTTCGGCGGCGACCATCCATGGAATCCCCTCGCCTACGCGTGGACCCCCGAGCGTCTCCGGCGGGACCGCATCACCGAACTCGCGGCGCTCTGGTATCCCGGACGCGGCGAGACGGAACGCGCCATCGCCACGCACGTGCGAAACCTCTTCATCGCACTGACCGGTGCCGTGGACGACGTGCTGCGCCACACGAATACCGTCGCGCCACCCGCGCCCGGCGACCTGTGGCGTCTCGCCATCGATTCGGACGACACGCGCACGTTCCGCGAGCGCCTGTGCACGGTGGCCGCCGCGGACGGCGTGCGCTCCGTGTACGCCAACGTGCTAGCTGCCTGCACGAGGCTCGACGATGTCTCCCTGACGCGCGTGCTTCGCCGTCTGAAGGAGCCGCTCGAGCTCCTCGAACACGAGGCATGCGACACCGGAACGCGCGGCCTCCGCGCGTTCGCGACGGGTACCGGCAGCACCTATCTGCACGTGCCTTACGCGCGGCGAAAACAGGCGACGCCGCTGATCGAAGCCGTCGTCATGCAATGGGTGGCCTCCGCCCGCGATCATGCCGGAGCGACGCTGGCCGTCCATGCGCTGGACCTGTTTCCCGCGCTGCCCAGCCTCACGGCGGCGTCGGGGATCCGTTGCATCGCGACCGTGCGCAACCTCGAGAACCTGCTGCTCGCTTACGACCGCAAGGCACACGACCTCGCACGACGCTTCGACCTCGTGGCCCTGCACGCCCCGGACAGCACCCGGCAGGCCAGTCGCGACGCCGGTGCGATAGCGCAGTGCGCGAAAGCGCATGGCAACCCCGAGGCGGAGCTCGCCACCCGCGATCTCGTCGCCCTCCGTGCCGGAGAGCAGATGCTGATCGGCCCGACGCTACCCAGACCGATACGCTGCCGCATCGCCCGACCCCGAAACCACGCACCCCATCCCATGGCGGATGTGCAGGGCGAGGTCACGCCGTTTCCGCCACCGCTGGCGGCGCTGGCCGCGTCGGTACGCCGCCGATGACGTCGGCCTGTTCCGACGATGGCGATGCGTTACCGGTACCGGCCTCGTGCAGACATACCTGCATCATCGCCAGGCAAGGAAATGGCCGCACGTGGCGGCCATTTCGCTTCACTGTTACTTAGCCTTCGGCGCCGTCCATTCCTTCAGCCAGGCGTTTACCGTTTCGTGCCATTGCACGCTGTTCTGCGGCTTCAGCACCCAGTGGTTTTCGTCCGGGAAGTGCAGGAACTGGCTCGGGATGTCGCGACGCTGCAGCGCCGTGAACGCACCGAGGCCCTGCGTATCCGGGATGCGGAAGTCCTTGCCACCATGGATGACGAGCATCGGCACGCGCCAGTCCTTGACGTGGTTGACCGGATTGAACCGCTCGTAATTTTCCGGGTGGTCGTACTGCGTGCCGCCGTTTTCCTTCTCTTCGAACCAGAGCTCTTCGGTTTCGTAGTACATGGCGCGCGCGTCGAAGACACCGTCGTGGTCGACGAAGCACTTCCACGGCTGGTTCCAGTTGCCCGCCATCCAGTACACCATGAAGCCACCGTAGCTCGCGCCGAGCGCGCAGGCGCGGTCACCGTCGAGGAACGCGTACTTCGACAGCGCGCTGCTCCAGCCCGCCTTCAGGTCGTCGAGCGGTTTGCCGCCCCAGTCGCCCGAGATGGAATCGGTGAACGCCTGGCCGTAGCCGGTGGAACCGTGGAAGTTGACCGTGACGACCGCGAAGCCCTGGCCCGCGTAGGTCTGCGCGTTCCAGCGGTAGCTCCAGCTGTTCGTCATCGCGCCCTGCGGGCCGCCGTGGATGATGAAGGCGACCGGATAGGTCTTGCCGCGCTTGAACCCGACCGGCTTCACGACGTAGCCCTGCACCGTCTCGTTGTTCCAGCCCTTGAAGGTGAAGAACTCGAAGTCGCCCATCTGCGCGCCCTTGAGGCGCTTCGCGTTGTAGTGCGTGATCTGCTTCAGGCCCTTGCCCTTGAGGTCCGCCGTGTAGAGATCGGCCGGGCGCTTCAGGTCGTCGCGCGTGAGCAGGAACTTCGACGCGCCTGCCGAGAAGGCGCCAACGGAACCGTCGGTCACCAGCATCGTCGCCTTGCCCGTGGCCACATCGATGGCGAAGAGCGGATGCTGGCCGTTGTCGTCGGTGGTCGTGTAGAGCGTCTTGCCATCGGCCGACACCTGCAGCGCGCCCGCCGAGCGATCCCACGACGGATCGATCTCGCGGGTGGCACCGCTGGCGAGATCCATCGCCATGATGCCGAAACGATCGGCTTCCGAACCCGGCTCCTTCATGGCGGTGTAGAACAGCGTCTTGCCGTCGGGCGACACGAGCGGGTTCGCATCCCATGCGGGATTGGCGGCGGTGAGGTTCTTCGGCGTGGCCGAGCCGTCGGCCGGCACGCTGAAGATGTCGAAGTTGGTCGACCAGGGCTCCGTCTTGCCGGCGATGCGGGCATCGAAGAACACGGTCTGGCCATCGGGCGAGAACGAGAACTCGTCGTCGCCGCCGAACGGCTTGCTCGGCACGTCGCCGTCGATACCACGGCTCAGCAGCACGGGCTGCGACGCGCTGCCGGCATCGGCGATGTAGAGCTGCGAGCGACGGCCGTCGGACCACGTGTCCCAGTGGCGCACGAAGAGCTTGTCGTACACGACGCCAGACGCCTTGTCCTTTTCGCGCCCGTCGAGACGCTCCTTGGTGCACGCCAGGTCGGCGCAGTCGGTGAAGACGTCGTAGCTCAGCAACAGCTTCGAACCATCCGGCGACAGCTTGAACGCATTGACGTCGAGCGGGCCGTCGGTCACCGCCTCGCCCGTGCGCACCGTGAGGGAAAGGCCCTTGCCGCTCGCATCGGCATCGAACGCGCGATGCCAGACCTGCGCGGTGCCGTCCTTCGGTGCCGTGTAGTAGATGGACTTACCATCCGGCGCCCAGCGCGCGGACGAACCCTTGTCGACCACCTTGACCGGCTGAGGCGGCTTGTTGAGATCCAGCACGTAGAGCGACGTGACGCCCTTGTTCGCCGTGTAATCCGTGGCACGCACCGAGAACAGCGCGTAACGGCCATCGGGCGACAGCTGCGGATCGCCCACGCGGTCCATCATGACCAGATCGCGGATGGAGAACGGATGCGACGAGGCGCTGTCGGCATCGGCGGCCAGCGCGGGGCCGGACGCGAGCGCGAGGGCCAACGCGGCGAAGAGGGGTTTCATCGGTGGAGCTCCCTTGGGTGATCTGGCGGGCACGGTACGGGGCGTGGGGCGGGTGTGCAAGCCGGGCGGCCGACCGACAGCGCGCGCTCGTGCCGCGCATCGCCTTGAATTGACACGAAAAGGCATGCCCATTCTCGTCACATAGTGACGCTGAAGGTCACACGCGGCATCCCTATCGTGACGCGATCTGCAATACGGGGACGACATGTATTGTCTATCCGCCACAGGTATGCAAAATCAGCCCCGCCTGCTTAACAGGGCGAGCCACCACGGCGCATGGCACATAACGTGCTTCGATCCGTAGTGAGCTTCCTGATCGTTTCCTCGGCAATGACGAGGGGGGAGCCGGGCCAGCCTAGGAGGCCCGGTGCCAGGGCTCAGGGGGCGTCATACACCAACGGTTAGCTAACCATTCGAGGAACTGTTCCATGAAGACCATGCAGAAGGGCTTTACGCTCATCGAACTGATGATCGTCGTCGCGATCATCGCCATCCTGGCCGCCATCGCCATCCCGCAGTACCAGAACTACGTGAAGCGCGCCAAGGTGTCGGAAGGCTTCGTGCTCGCCGATGGCGCCAAGCTCGCTGTTGCTGAGACGTTCCAGTCTTCCGGCAAGATGCCGGCAGATGCCACTGCTGCCGGTTATACCGCCACCGCGACGACCTATGTTGAGTCCATCACGCTGGGTACGAGCAACGGTATCGTCACTGTGAAGTACCGCAATATCGGCTCGGGCGTCGACACCAAGAACGTCGTCCTCACCCCGACCACCACCACCGGCGTCATCACTTGGAAGTGCACGGGCTCGGTCTCGCCGCAGTTCCTGCCCTCCAACTGCCGCTAATCGCGTCGTTGTCGTGACATGAAGAGCCCCGCATTGCGGGGCTCTTTCTTTTTCCAATCATAGGCCGGTCGAATGATCGAATTGCTCGAGCGGAATCGCAGCGCACGCGTCGTCGCATTCCTTGCCGCGGCCGCGCTGACTGTCGTCATTTACAGGGGCGGCTTGCATGGGCCGTTTCTCATCGATGACATTCCCAATCTGGATACGATCCAGCGCTGGGTCGAGGGCCGTCTCAACTGGCGCTCCGCTATCGACAATCGTTCGGGCCCACTGGGCCGTTCGGTATCCATGCTGTCGTTCCTCGCAGACGCGGCCCGCAGCGGTGCAATGGACCCTGCCACATTCAAGACCACCAACCTGCTCATCCACATCATCTGCGGTGCGCTAAGCTACGTTTTCTGCCGGCAGATCTTCCGGCGGATGGAGGCGACACGAGAGGTCGCTTCGGCATGCGCCCTCTTCGTCGTTGCATGGTGGCTCTTCATTCCGCTCCACGTCAGCACGGTCCTATACATCGTGCAGCGCATGGCGCAGCTCGGCGCGCTCTTCACGATCCTGGCTTTGACAGTTTATGTCGCGATCCGGCAGCGACTGGAGCGCGGCGCGAGTGGCAGATTCGTGCTGATACTCTGGACCGTTTTCCCCCTGATTGTGGGTGTCGGCGCCTTCGCGAAGGAAAACGCCGTGCTGGCAATTCCACTCGCACTGCTCACCGAGTTGCTTTGCTTTCCGAGTACGCCGGCTAGCCCGCGCCCGCGGCCGGTCACTTGGTTCTTCTTCCTTACGGTTGCCATGCCGGGCATCCTTGCCACGGCCTGGTTGGCGACGCATCCAGCTATCCTGACGTCCGGCTACCAGATCCGCCCCTTCACGCTGACCGAGCGGATCCTGACGGAGCCCCGCGTGCTGTGGTCATACGTCAAGACCATGCTGCTGCCTGTCGGCGACGACATGGGATTGTTTCATGACACGTATCGCCTCTCGACCGGGCTGTTTTCGCCATGGACCACCGCCGCAGCCATTGCAGGCTGGCTCGCGGCGATCGGGCTGGCGATCGCCTTGCGCAAACGGTCTCCACTGATCGCCCTGGGCATCGGCTTCTTTTTGATCGGCCATCTGCTGGAATCGACCGTCGTACCCCTCGAGATCTATTTCGAGCATCGGAATTACCTGCCCGATCTCGGGATACTCATTGCGATCACGGGAGCAGCCCGTGAACTGTGGGCGCGACATCGAACCCCCACGGCCGGGTTCAGGCAGGCCGTCATGCTCGGCGCACCCTCTCTCCTTGTTATCTACGCCGTGGCAACCTGGATACAGGCAGGCGCGTGGGGGAATGCGGACACATTATTCGCGATGCAGGAATCGTACAACCCCGACTCGCCTCGTCTGCAGTCCACACTGGCGGCGCGCGACATCGGTCTTGGAAATACGCAGTCGGCCCTCGAACATATCGCGCTTTCCGAAACTCACGGGCCGGAAAACGAAAAGATGACCGCTACGCTCTGGCGGCTGATCGCCTATCGCAGCGCGAATCTCGCCATACCTCCCGATCTCTACACTGAGTTCGAGCACCGCACAGGTTATCCGATCACGCTCAACGCGATGCGCTATTGGGAGCGCCTGACGGAGCTGGCGGAAGACGGCGGCGTCGACACGCGGCGCCTGGCCAATGCGGGCCGCCGCTGGATCGATCATGACGGCATGCATGCCGGTTCGCAGGTCGTCTGGCGCTCGCGGTATAACCTCGCGCGCATGGAGGCCGCATCGGGAAATCTCGAACAGGCGGAACGCGATGCACGTAAGGCATGGATCGACAGCGACTACAGCAACGGTGTCGCCGTGGTTCTCTTCCAGCTCAACGCGACGCTGGGGCGGCGCGATGCATGCCAAGAGATACTGGCGATGCTGAGGCGGCGACAGGATCCCGGCAATGCCGATCTGACGCAGGCCATCGCGTTGTTCACAAAGGCACTGGCGGACGGAAGCATTGGCCGGCCTGCCCCGTCGAAATGATCATCGGAAGGGTGACACAGGTCACAAAGCCGTGGCATGCAAACTGCATTTCATCCGGACGTCCATCCCCATCCTGGCCCGCCGGCCCACCACCCTTCAAGGCACCTATGAACGACCGCCAGCAGGGCTTCACGCTTATTGAATTGATGATCGTCGTTGCGATCATCGCGATCCTCGCGGCCATTGCCATCCCCCAATATCAGAACTTCATCATCCGGGCCAAGGTGTCGGAGGGGATCGTGATGGCTGACGCCGCGAAGCTCGCCGTGACCGAATCGCTCCAGGCCAAGGGCGTCTATCCAAAGGGAAATCCCGAGGCCGGCTACGTGACGGCCTCCAGCACCTACGTCACCCAAGTCGCCATCGATGCGACGGGCACGGGTGTCATTTCGATCACGTACCGGAATATCGCAGCTGGAGTGAACGGCAAGACCCTGAAACTGATCCCGACGACCCGCTCCGATGTGCAGGTCTTCCAGTGGGATTGCTCGATCGGCACAGGTGGCATCAACCCGGCGTACGTTCCGGCAGTGTGCAGGAAGTGACGCAAGAAACCGGCCTTCGCGCGGCATTCTGTGCTGCGCGCTCGCCAGAGCGGACCCGGAATGGGCGGAATCCGTTGCCCTAAGGCATTGATGCTAGCATTCGGGCCGGCAACCCGCGCCCGAGGCCCTCTTGAATTCCAGCGACACACCGCCGTCCTTTCCGGGGCAGGCGAACACTTCGGATAGCCGCGCGCAGGGACACTTTTTCCACCGCCGCCCCATCCCCGCCTTCGCCGCTCTGGTCCTGACGACGCTTGTCGTATGGATTCTCTTCGCGCCTGGCCTGGGTGGCGGCTTCATTTTCGACGATTATCCGAACATCGTCGACAACGCGCTCGTGCAACCGAAGCATGCATCGTTCTCCGAGCTCACCGCCGCCGCCCTGTCGTCGCCATCCAGCGAACTGAAGCGTCCCCTGGCGTCCCTGAGTTTCGCGACGAACGTTCTCGCCTCAGGTCTCGACGCCTCGGCCATGAAAGCCACGAACATCTTGCTGCACCTCCTCAACGGGTGGCTAGTGTTCTTCCTCTGCCGCCTGCTGATGCGCCGTGTCCATTCGGGCGACAGTTCGATGCTTCGCGATGTTCTGGCCTTCGCGGCCGCGCTCGCCTGGCTGGTCGCTCCGATCAATCTGACGGCCGTTCTGTACGTCGTGCAGCGCATGGAAAGCCTGGCCAACCTGTTCGTGCTCGCAGGGCTGATCGGGTACGTGAGGCTTCGTACTCGCTCACTTTTCGGACCGCGCGATGCGGCCCTTTGTGCGCTGTGGCTCCTGATCTGCACGGGCGGCGGCCTGCTGGCGAAGGAAACCGCGGTCCTGCTGCCGCTTTATGCGCTCTGCGTCGAGGCGATCGTTTTCCGCTTCGCGACCGACCGGCCGCAGGCACGCAAGTCCCTGTACGCGCTTTACATCGTCATCCTCGTCATACCCATGCTGGCAGGCGCCGTATGGATCGTGCCCAGCGTGCTCGATGACGGCACGTGGGCAACGCGCGACTTCACGTTGCGGACGAGACTGCTCAGTGAATCCCGGGTCGTGCTCGACTACATCGCGTGGACCATCGTGCCGATGCGGGATTCGCTCAGCTTCTACCACGATGCCTTCATCCAGAGCACCGGCTGGCTCTCGCCCTACTCGACGCTGGCCAGCTTCGTCGCACTGCTCGGCATCGGCTGGTTGCTCTGGATCGTCCGGAGAAAGGCACCCCTCGTGACCCTGGGTGGCAGCTGGTTCTTCGCCTGTCACACGTTGACCGGCACCGTGTTGCCGCTCGAACTGATTTACGAGCACCGGAACTACTTCGCAAGCCTTGGCATCGTGCTCGCCGTGCTCGACGGCTTGCGTTACGCGTCGTCGCTGCTCGCAGCGAAAGCGCGTGATCATCGCGCGTTATGCATGGCGCCCGCCGTGATCGGACTCTGCTTGCTGGGCTGGTCGGCAGTGCTTACCGCAAGGACCGCACTTGCATGGGGAAGCCCCCTATCGCTCGCCGAAGAGCTCGCCATCCGGGGGCCCGAGTCGCCTCGCGCGCAGTATGAACTCGGCCGCGCCTACATCATCGCATCCCGCTACGACGTGCAGTCGCCCTTCGTTCCGAAGGCACGCATTGCGCTCGAAGGCGCCGCGGCCCTGCCGGGTTCGTCCGTTCTCGCGGAGCAGGCGCTGATCTACATGTACGGACGGATGAATCTCCCGGTGCAGCCCTCGTGGTGGGCCAGCATGCAGGGAAAGCTTTCGCGACAACCTGTTTCCGTGCAGGACGACAGCGCGCTCATTTCGCTCGCCTCTTGCGTGGAACAGGCCCTTTGCCACTTCGACACCGACGACCTCGACAAGACGTTCAAGGTCGCGCTGTCGAAACCCAGCCCGAGTGCCCGCCTGAGCGCCGCCTATGGCATGTTCGCCGGATCGATCCTGCGGGACGACGGCGTCGCATTCCGGATGGCCGCGGCGGCCGTCGCGGCCGCCCCGAATGAACCCGCCTACCGGATCCACTATATCCGGGCGCTTATCCGGCGCGACGACCTCGACGAAGCCGGCCGGCAACTCGCGACGCTCGAGACGATGAACTTCGGGGGACGACTCACGGCCGATATCGGCACCCTTGGGAACGATCTGAAGCGCCGCATCGAGGCACGCCCGGAGACACCCTCCGCAGCGAACGAGCCCTGACCGCCGTCGTATTACAATGCAGCACCGTTGTCGACGCATCGGCTACGGGAAACCCATACACAGCGGACGATGTCGTGAAGCGAGCACTCATTTCGGGAATTACCGGCCAAGACGGCGCCTATCTGGCCGAGTTCCTTTTAGGCAAGGGTTATGAGGTGCACGGGATCAAGCGGCGTGCGTCGTCGTTCAACACCGAACGCGTGGATCATCTTTATCGCGACCCCCATGAAAGCGACCGACGCTTCATCCTGCATTACGGGGATCTGACCGACGCGACGAACCTGATCCGGATCGTCCAGCAAGTGCAGCCGGATGAGATCTACAATCTCGGCGCGCAGAGCCACGTGCAGGTCTCGTTCGAGACACCGGAATACACCGCCGATGCAGATGCCCTGGGAACGCTACGGTTTCTGGAGGCGATCCGCATTCTCGGCATGGAGAAGACGACGCGCTTCTACCAGGCGTCGACGTCCGAGCTCTATGGAAAAGTCCGGCAGACCCCGCAGACCGAGGAAACGCCCTTCTATCCGCGCTCGCCCTACGCGGTGGCGAAACTGTACGCGTACTGGATCGCTGTCAATTATCGCGAAGCATATGGCCTGTACGCGTGCAACGGCATCCTGTTCAACCACGAATCGCCGCGTCGCGGCGAAACCTTCGTCACGAGGAAGATCACGCGCGGGCTGACGCGCATTCATACCGGCCTGCAGGAGAAACTCTTCCTCGGCAATCTGGATGCCCGACGTGACTGGGGCCACGCAAGGGACTTCGTCGAGGCGCAGTGGCTCATGCTCCAGCAGGACGTGCCCGAGGACTACGTGATCGCGACGGGCGAGCAGCATTCCGTGCGCGACTTCGTGTCGATGGCAGCGGCCGAGCTCGGAATCGAACTTGCATGGGAGGGTAGCGGTGAGACCGAACGTGCCCGGGCCGCGAGCGTTCCCGATGGCTCGGCCCTCGAGCCCGGCAACGTCGTCGTCGAAGTCGACGCGCGATACTTTCGTCCCGCCGAGGTGGAAACGCTCCTCGGCGACGCCAGCAAGGCGCGCAGGAACCTCGGATGGCAACCGGCAACGTCGTTCGCGCAGCTGGTGCAGGAAATGGTCTCTCACGATCTGCGCGAGGCGCGCAGGGACGCCCTCGTGAAGCATGCCGGCTTTTCCACCTCGGAGCGCCACGAATGAATCCTTTCGATCTCGACGCTCCCATTTATGTCGCGGGCCACCGTGGGCTGGCAGGCTCAGCCATCGTCCGCCGCCTCGAACACGCGGGCGCGTCGAACATCCTCACCCGCACGAGAGCCGAACTCGATCTGCGCGATCAGGCTGCGACCGAAGCCTTCTTTGCCACTGAACGGCCGGCGTATGTCTTCCTGGCCGCCGCGAAGGTAGGCGGCATTCATGCGAACGCGACCTATCCCGCGGACTTCATCGGCGAGAACCTCGCTATCCAGACCAACGTGATTCATTCGGCCTGGAAGCACGGCACCCGGAAGCTGCTGTTTCTTGGGTCGTCGTGCATCTACCCTCGCGACTGCCCTCAACCCATCAAGGAAGACTATCTCCTGACGGGGCCACTCGAACCGACCAACGAGGCGTACGCGATCGCGAAGATCGCCGGGCTCGCGATGTGTCAGGCGTATCGCAGGCAGTACGGATTCGACGCGATCAGTGCCATGCCCACCAATCTTTACGGACCTGGCGACAACTTCCATCCGGAGAACTCGCACGTGCTCCCGGCGCTCATCCGCCGGTTCGTCGAAGCGGCTAATAGCCAGACCGATCACGTGAGCGTCTGGGGCAGCGGCACACCGTTACGTGAGTTCATGCACGTGGACGACATGGCGGACGCGGCCGTTTTTCTGATGGACCGCTACTCCGACGTCGCGCCCGTCAATATCGGTAGCAACGACGAAGTGAGCATTGCCACGTTGGCACAGACGGTGGCGAGCGCGGCGGGATTTGGCGGAGGGCTGGTCTGGGACACCACGAAGCCGGACGGCACGCCGCGCAAGCGACTCGATTCGTCAAGGCTGCTATCGCTCGGCTGGAAGCCGTCGATACCGTTGCATGAAGGTATCGATTCGACGGTCGCCTGGTACCGCCACCACGTCGCATGACGACGACGCCGAAACGATCCTGGCTTGGGCGGGTCGGCCCAAGAGGTCTCATTATCCTCCGTGCGGGTGGCTGGTCGCTAACCGCGAAGGCCATCGCTGCGGTAAATCTGTTCGTGACGTTCCCATTCGTGATGCGATCACTCGGCGCGGCTGAGTTCGGCGTCTGGGCGACACTTGTTTCAGTGATCACTTTTGTCGGTTTCCTCGATTTTGGGATCGGGAACGGCGCGATGAACATGATCGCCGATGCGCGTGGCCGTAAACGAGACGACGAGATCGCGGCGATCCTCCGAGAGGCGGCGCGCACGTTGATGACGATCGCCGCCATCATGCTAATCGGCGTCGTGTTCGCGGCCTTTCTTCCGTGGTGGCGCATCCTCCGGCTCCCGGCCGCCGAGGCGGCGCAGGCGCGCGTGGCAGCGCTCGTTGTTCTTACCGTGGCCACCGTCAGCGTACCCCTCAGTCTGGCAACGCGTGCGCAGCTTGGTCTCGGAATGGGTCACGTTGCTTTCCGCTGGCAGGCCGTCGGTCAAGGTGTTGCTCTGATCGCGACCATTTTCGCCGCGCTCATCGACGCCGGGCTCGCCTGGCTTGTTGCGGCCTCGCTCACGTCGACCGTTGTGCCTGCCGTTCTCAACGGCGTCTCGCTCTGGCGCCATCCCCTGCATGGCAACCGCCGACCGGTGGCATGTGCGGCTCGACCCGATATTCGTGCGCGTATCCGACGGGATGGTGCGCTGTTTTTCGCTCTGCAGCTGGGCGGCGCCTTGGCATTCACCATCGACCTGCCTCTCATCGCCGCGATCCGTGGCCCGGCTGAAGCTGGCGAATACGCCGTCGTGCAGAGGCTCTTTTCTTTGATCTCGTTATCGTTATCTTTGATTTGGGTGCCACTATGGCCGGTTTACCGGCACGCAATGGCAGCGTCCGAGAACGCCTGGGTCAGCAGGACGCTCGTATGGACGTTAGGCGGGGCTGGCGCATTCGCCCTATTGATAGCGACGGCCTTCGCAGGCTTTTTCCCTTGGATAGCGACGTTCTGGCTACACCGCGAATTTACTGCGCCGGCCGCTCTGCTCGTCGGATTCGTCGTGTGGTCTGCGCTCGATGCGTTAGGCCAGGCCTTCGCGACGTTCCTGAACGCCGCCGGCATACTGACCTTCCAGGTAGCGGTGGCTGTCGCTTTGTCTATCCTGGCCTTGACACTGAAGGTACTCGGTCTTTCGTTCTGGGGCATATCCGTCGTGCCATGGTGTACTGCCACCGCTTACGTGCTGGCCAGCGTCATACCCACGCTCATGCGCTTGCCGGCGTTACTGCGCCAGGGTCACGCCGTTGCGTCAGAAGCTCGAGGAAACTTGTGAGATCGTTTTCGGAGGGCGCGAGAAGCACATCGTGATAGTGGACGGGTCCTACCTTGCTATGTCCGCCCATCAACGCCTCCCAGGATTCGCGATCCGCAAGATCGACCCTCGTGTCGAACTGCCCCGTGTTCGTGAAGGCGGCTGCGCTCTCGTATCCCGCTTCTCGCAGAAACGCCAGACCATCTAGATGCCGATTGATGTGCCCTCTCGTTAGGCTGGGATCCATCTCATAGAGGAGCCATGGATGCATCTCGCGCCACAGGCGCCGACCGCCGACAAGTACATCTACATCGAAGCCATCAGTGTCGATCTTAACGAAATTGGGCGCAACGCCGGGCCATAAACGCTCAAGTGCACTATCCAGCGACGTAAGGCTCGCTACGCGCTCCATCGCCTCACCAACGGTAGTCCCCGCTGTACCACGAGCTGCTGTCCGGATCTGCACGGAACCCTCGCCCGGTCCGCAGGCGGCATCCGACAACGTCACACCGGCGATCTGCGCCGTATTCGCTTGCAAATAGGGAATGAATGACGGGTGCGGCTCGAACGCGAGAAAGGTGTCGCTTGGGACAGGCGCCGTCGACAGTATCGAGTCGCCGACATTCGCGCCAACGTCAACCATACGCAGCCCGCCCTCCCCCCGTATGTAATCGGCGAGATCGCGAAGCATCCGATCGTAAAGGCGATGGCGGGCCCGGTACGCGGGCAACTGATGAGATAGGGGCAAAAGGAAAGGCTGCGATATCCCCTCGACGCGTACCATGCATGGCGCGTCCCGGTTCATGGCAAGCGCAAGGCCCCGTATGGCAAGCGCCGCCTTGCGACGCATTCGCCCCGCCAGCGAAGTACGCTCCGGGTCGATGGCGGAACCTGCGGCAATCCGGGACGACCACCAAGAAGCTCTCACGATTGTCGCTCCGCATAAGCCTCGAGCGTACGACTCGCCGTCCGGGACCAGGAAAAGTTTGCGCTGCGCAAAACACCACGCGCTGACATCGCTTCGAGCTCAGCCTCGTCGCTAAGCAAAGATTCGAGGGTGTCGGCTAGTTCGTCAATATCGTCTGCCTGCACGTACCGCGCCGCACTTCCCCCGACCTCAGGCGTCGAACCACCACCAACCGCCACGACAGGACATCCGGCCGACATCGCTTCCAGTAAGGGGAGACCAAAGCCCTCGTAGCGCGACGTGCAAACGAGGACACTGGCTTGCGCATAAAGCTGCTCCAGCACATCGTCTCCACCCACCAGGTGGACCACTTTTCCGGCCCGAGGCACAAGCTCCCGCTCCGAGGCATCGAGTGGTGGGCCACCGAAACAGACGAGATCGAATTCGCCATGCAGACGAGGTCGAGATCCGTAAGCCGAGAGAAGAAGCCGAAAGTTCTTGTATCCACCACGGTGCCCGACGTATAGAAGGAATGGCCGCGCGCTTTGCGAGCGTGGCAGCACGGACAGCGACGATGCCAAAGGCGTCACGACCATCCGGTCGGCCGGGATACCAAGTAACTCGGCGGCGTCGCGTCTTGTGGTCTCGGACACGCAGAAAATGAGATCTGCTCGCTTGACGGCGGCACGTTTGCGCCGCGACTGCTCGAGACCACCCGTCACTTCGTCAGGGAACAGCTCGCTTATCATGTCGTGCAGCGTAACGGCTATACGGCCTGGACATCGCTTGCCGACGGAATCCATGTACCAAGTCTCATGCACAAGGCCCGGAGCAGACCGCGAGGAAGCAAGCCGGCCGAGTTGGTTCCCGAGCCAGGTTGCCCCCTTGAACGCCGGTACGAGCCGACCACGTACAGCGACGCCCTCGCGGCGCAATGTTTCCACGGCGTCCGTGACGAAGATCGGACTCCTCACGGTCACGGGTACCCCGGCCCTGGCCAGGGCTCGCGCGAGCTCTACGAAATACCGGGAGACCCCCCCGAACCGCTGCGTGACGAAAATGCCATGATCGAACGTGACTTCCGGGACCGGGGATCGAATCGTGCCACTGGCTGGGCCCGCTCGCAGTTCAGCAGTCATTCCCGTCCTCCCTGCGGCGCTTCCTCAGCCATCGAGACGCCGTCATAATGGTGTGATGCCTATTCATTCGTCCACGGCCGAACCAGCTTTGTCTATCGTCATCGCCACGTTCAACGCCAGGCGGACGATCGAGCGTTGCCTCGCGTCAGTCGTGGCGCAGTCGTCCCGCGCCTGGGAACTCATCGTGATCGACGGCGCGTCGCGCGATACGACAATGGACGTCGTCGACCGCTTCTCGGATCATATCACCCACGTCGTCTCCGAGCCCGACACGGGCATCTACGATGCGTGGAACAAGGCGCTTCTGCGGGCGCGCGGACGCTATGTCTGCTTCCTCGGCGCGGACGACGCATTCGCCGAGGAGCATGCCGTCGCTTCCATTCTGGAAGCGATCGGCGGCCAGTCCTACGACCTGGTTTCGTCACGGTGCCGATGGGTCGACGCGAGCGGAAAGCGTCTCGGCGAAGGCGGTGGCGGCTGGGACTTCGCCCGGATCGGCCCGAAGATGCCGTTATGTCATCCGGGGCTCTGGCACGCGCGTGCGCTGTTCGACCGCCACGGCGCGTTCGATACGAGCTATCGGATCACGGGCGACCTGGACTTTCTTCTGCGACTGCCCGCCAGTACGCGAGCGTTGCATGTCGATCGCATCACGGTCGACGTGGAAACCGGGGGCATTAGCCGGGCGCAGACGCTCATGAGGCTTCGCGAACAACGTCGCGCCCTGTCCACATGCCCCCGTTTCGGATCGATACGTGCATGGATGACCTGGGCAAACAAGATGTGGCGATATCCGATCGCCCGCGCGCTCAAACTGCCGTTTTGAACGACGCACGCAGAAAGCTCGATGTCGTGATGCCCGTGTATCGGGATGCCGTTCGGGCCTCCGACGCGATCGAGGCGCTACTGGCGTGCACGGCGCCGGACATGCTCACCGTCCGCCTGCGCATCGTCGACGATGGTTCGCTGGACGGAACTGCCGAGGCGCTCGAGAGCCTATTTGGCGGCCGGATAGACATCGTGCGCCTCCCTCGGAACGTAGGCCGGTCCGCTGCGCGAAACGCGGGTGTCGCGGGATCGGATGCCGATCTGCTTCTCTTCATCGATGCGGATTGCGTGCCCGATAACGAGACGTTCCTCCTCCATCACATCGACGCGATGGCGAACGCCGACGTGTCGATCGGTAGCATCGAGGGCCTGAACGACGGCTTCTGGCACGCGTATCAGGGTGCCGCGACGGCGCGACGCGAACGGCTGTCTCGCCACAGCGCGGCGGCGGCGTTCACGACGCAGAACGTCATGATCGATGCGCGGCTCTTCAGGCGAGTCGGCGGCTTCGACGAAGCGTATCGAGGATACGGTTTCGAAGATCGCGACCTGGCCATGCGCATGATGGCCGCCGGGGCGAGGTTCGGACAGGCCGACGGCGCGCGGGTCGTTCACCGCGACTCACTCGTGCTGGAAAAGGTGTGCGCGAAAATGCGGGAGGCGGGCGAGACCACCGCGGCGCGATTCGCCAGGCTGCATCCGGCCGAATACCGCGCGCTGGGTTACGAGGCGATCGACGCCACGAAGCATCCCTGGAGAGGCCTGATCGCCAGGGCCACGTGGCCGGCGGTACGTCTTGCTGTCCGCTACGATGGATGGATCAACTGGGGATTTCTGCCGTTCGCGGCGCGGAAGACGATGGTCCGCATGGCGGTCGCCATCCATTTCCTTCAGGGCACCATGCGACAGCGGCGGTAAGTTCCGCCACGTGGGGACGTCACAATGACCGCCTTCCGAGATCGCTGAAGACCTTCGCATACGCCGCACCGACCGCTCGCCAGTCGAAACGTTGGGCGAGTGCCGGTAAGGATGAACGCGCGCGCGCGGCTGCCACGCCTGGTGCGTCGAGCACGGATACGATCGCCGCCGCAAGCGCGGAGGGGTCGTCCGGGGCCACGGCGACGCAGCCCGCCGTTCCCGAGAGGACATCGCGCGTCGCCGGAAGATCCGACGCGATAACGGGACAGCCGCATCCGAGCGCCTCGATCGTCACGAGCCCGAGACCTTCCTGATCGCCGGACGCCGTCTGGCGGAACGGTGCGACGAAGACCGTGGCCGCCCGGTAAAGCGGAACGAGGGCCGCTTGGTCGAGCGGGCCGGTGAAGGTTACCCGATCACCGAGGCCAAGCTGTCCGGCCAGCCTCTCGAGGGAAGCGGCGAGAGGGCCATGTCCGACAATGGACAGCCGGGCGCCCGGGTGCGAGGTGAGCACCTCGCTCATCGCACGCAGCAGTACGTCGACGCCTTTCTTCCCGACGAGGCGTCCGACGAACAGAAGATGATTCGACTCGCGAACGATGTTTTCATCAGGCGTGAACGCGACGGAAAGATCGACACCCATCGGGTGGACCGATGGCGCGCATGGCGACCCGAGATCCGTCAGGGGTTCCACCATCGCGTGACTGACCACTGTCGCTGCCGACGCGCGACGTAGTGCGAAACGTTTCGCAACGGATGGAAGGCGGCCGCGCAACGAAAACACATCCGCGCCGTGCGAGGTCAGCACATATGGCCTGCGCAGCGCACGGGCGACCATGCCCTGAGGTATGAGCCAATGGGCATGGACGATCGTATCGTGGGTGAGCCAGCGACGCGCCTCCCACCATTGCATGACGACGAACGACGGAAGCAGCAGCCACTTCCACCGATGGCGACTCAGATTGCTCGCGATGCCTCCGTCGCTGACGAGCGTTTCCAGCGCGGCCGGCGCGTAGCGATAGCGCACCACGGTCACACCGTCGAGCACTTCCCTGCGCAGGCTGCCCGGCGCGTGCGGAACGACCGCCACCACATCGAAGCGATCGACGAGTTGCTTCGCCAACGCGTGAACGAAACCGGGCTCGTGATCGCCCTTCCATCTGGGATACGTCGAAGCAAGGACGAGCAACCGCTGTTTCGTCATCGGCGACTCACTGGTCACGCCGGTACGTCAGCGCCGTGATCTGCTCGGAAACCAGCCCGATGAGAAACACGATGACCGCCGCGCTCCACATCAGCGTGCTCATGTTGGTAAGGCGGCCGTCCTGGATGAAGGTGCGGGCATAGTTGGCCAGGCCAAGGAGCATGAAAACCACGCTGACGGGTGCGAAGAGCTTCAGCGGCGAGTACAGCGTCGCGATCTTGAAGATGATCAGCAGGAAACGGACGCCATCTTTGATCGGCTTGATGTGGCTCTTACCGACGCGCTGCGCGGCCTTGATGGGTTCGTAAGCGACGCCGTAGGCGCTGCGAAAGAAGGCCATGGTACTGGTGGTCGGATACGAGAAGCCGTTCGGCAAGAGGTGCAGGAATTCGCGGAAACGCGCCGCCCGGACCACACGAAACCCGGAGGTGAGATCCGCGACGGCTTGCCCGGTCATCCGACTGGCCAGCCAGTTGTACACGGTGTTCGCCACGCCACGGCCAACGCCAGCCTGACTTTCCCAGTCCCGCGCGCCAACGACCATGTCGTAGCCCTCGTCGAGGCGTGCCAGAAGACGGGCGATGTCGCCGGGGTCATGCTGACCGTCGCCGTCCATGAAGACGAGGATGTCTCCGGTAGCGGCGCGCGCACCGCGCTTGATGGCTGCGCCATTGCCCATGGAGTATGGCGACGACAGGCACGTTGCACCGGCCGCGGCGCACACCGCCCGCGTATCGTCGGTGGACCCGTCGTCGACGACGATCACTTCCGCGCCAGGCACCGCGGCGAGCACGCGCGGGATGAGTGCCACCAGCGCGGCACTTTCGTTTTTGGCAGGGATCACGACGCTAATACGGGTCAACGAACTATTCCTCTGAGGCATTACGGGAGGCCACGCGCGCGGCCCCCGCCATATTACCTTCGCGGAGCGCCGGAACCGCGTTTACGAGCGCGCGCGTGAAGGTGACCTGGTCGCTTTCGTCCAGATGCGAGCCATCCGGGCAGACGAGCGTCGCCATGGCGGGTACGTCCCGATAATCGAGCGTCGTCGTTTCCACGGCCTTTGCAAAGGCGGACCAGTAACGGCCCCGCGGGAACAATCTCTCATCTGCCGCGCGGACCAGACCGCTCCGGGGGAACATCACGAAAACGACGTGACCGCCCCGGCGTTCGATCTGCCGGACATAGCCAGCCACGGTGGCCGCGTTCGTCGCGAACGCCGGCATGCTGGACACGGACAAGGTGTCGATCTGTCTCGCCAGGGCGTCGTTGAACTCCCGCCAACTGGTCGCTTGCGGGGTCTGCGTGATTCCCGCGTTCCGCATGACACGCGCAAAGTAGAACTGCGGCATCTGCACCCGCGCATAATTCGCACGCCGTTCGCGCCCGGGCAAGGTAATGAGGTATTGCGGCGTCGCCTGCGGATCGAGGAGGCGGAGGGTGAGCGAGTCGAAGGGGCTTGCGCCATCGGCGAAGCTCCGCAGATGGTCGTGCACGAATCCGCTCAGCACTTTCTCGGTCGTGGCGAAGTCGGGCATGAACGGGCGATCCCTCACGCGATTCCATTCGGCGAGATAGGTCTCCGCACTATCGTGGCGATGAACATCACCGACGACGTGATCCTGGTAGTCCACGACGACGGCACCCCTGACCCTGTCGTCCGCGGCCAGATCGGCAAGCACCGGAACGAACGAACTGCCGTCGATCGCCAGCTGCACGGTGGGGCGCCCGGTCAGGTCGCCGAGCGTGCCCAGATCGACATCGAGCTGCATGCGCGAGGATCCGACGAGGATCAGGGCATCGCTACCCAGCGTCGACGCCCGTTCTCGCTCATGGGCCCAGCTGGATGCCGAATCGACGACCGTGGGAACGAAACCCCGGCTTGCCAGCCAGAATTCCTGCCCCGCGATCGCCAGCACGCCGAGAAACCCGGCGGCAACCAGCGGCGCCAGCCAGCGGCCGCCAGGAATCGCACGATGCGTCAGATGAATATCAGAATTGGAAGTAGATGAACGCACGCTGGTCCCCTCCCGCGGCGAGGAAGATGCCGATGATGCAGACGGCGGCCACGGCGGCGCGGGCACCTTCGGACGATGCGGCGAGCAGATCGTCGAGCGTTCGGTCGCGCATGCGCCAGTGCCAGCCGAACATCCCGAGGGCGGCCATGAGCGCGAGCCACTGGACAGGCGTGCCAACCTCCCACCGGCCCATCGCGCCAAACATTTCGAGCGCCGAACCGAACGACGGGGCGCGGAACGCCACCCATGCGACGCAGACGAGGATGAATGTGGTGGTGGTGACCAGCACGTCGCCGAGGATGCCGCCGATCGGTGGCGCGTGACGCCTGAGCACCCGCTCGGCGATCAGATAGAGGCCATGCAGCCCGCCCCACACGACGAACGTCCAGGAGGCGCCATGCCAGAGACCGCCGAGGAGCATCGTGAGCATGAGATTCCGGCACGTGCGCCACTCGCCGCCGCGATTGCCGCCAAGCGGGATGTAGAGGTAATCGCGCAGCCATGTCGACAACGACATGTGCCAGCGGCGCCAGAAGTCGGACAGCCCTCTGGCACCGTACGGGAAATGGAAGTTGTCCGGGAAGGCGAAGCCGAAGACCATCGCCAGACCGATCGCGCACAGGGAGTAGCCGCCGAAGTCGAAGTAGATCTGACCGGCGAACCCGAAGAAGGCGGCAAGCGCCGCAACCGTCCCTGCTGAGCCCGGTGCCGCATACACCGCGTCGACCACCGGCGCGAACAGCCGATCCGCGAACACGTCCTTGCAGAATAGCCCGATCAGCACGAGCACGAGGCCATACGCGACCTGGTCCGGCGTGATGAGCCTCGGCGTCGCCAGCTGCGGCAACAGCGCCCGCGCACGCACGATCGGGCCCGCCACGAGGTGGGGGAAAAACGCCACGAACAGCGCGTAGTCGCGCAGCGACGCGTCGCCGCGGATCTCCCGGCGGTAGACGTCGATCGTGTAGGACAGCGAGGCGAACGTGTAGAACGAGATGCCTACCGGCAGCACGATGTCCCACGCCGGCGGGGCATAGGCGACCCCCACGAGCCCAAGCAGCGCCTGCATGTTGTGCAGCGCAAAGTCGCCGTACTTGAAGAAGCCGAGTAGGCCGAGGTTGGCGACGAGGCTCACGACGAGCAGTAACTTCCTCCTGCCGGGCGCCTCCTCGCGCCCCAGCCGGCGCGCCAGCCACCAGTCGAGGCCGGTCGAGAACGCGAGGATGAAGACGTAGGCGGGGTTCCATGCGGCATAGAAGACGTAGCTCGCCAGCAGGAGAAACGTCTTCCGGGCACCCCATCCCCGCAGAAGCAGGTACACGGGAAACACGACCGCAAAAAAGACAAGAAAAGTCAGTGAGTTGAAAAGCACCAGGCTCCCCCTTGGAGCACATCAGGCGGACCGGAACCGGCGATACCCCGGCATGCCCGTCACCGGCCAGCGCGATGATACCGGATGCACCCCGCGCGACGAGGCCTTTCACGTGACCCCGCGCACATCCTGGAGTAGATTCCTCTCCAAATCTCGGGGAAACGGGACAACCGATGGCTTCACAAATGCAACAGCCCATGCTGGCCGGTCTGACGGGTATGGCTCGGCGTCTGGTCAGCGAGGGCGTTCTCGCCGAGGCCGACGTTCGCAAAGCCGTCCAGGACGCCGCCGAAAAGCGTGTCTCGCTGTCGTCATGGCTGGTCGATCACAACCTCGTCGACAGCATCAAGCTGTCCCAGGTGGCGTCGTCGGAATTCGGCATGCCGCTCATGGACATCGGTGCGATGACCCCGGCCGTGATGCCGCTCGACCTCGTCACGGAAGCCCTGATCACCAAGCACCAGGCCCTGCCCCTCTTCAAGCGCGGCAAGCGGCTGTTCGTCGGCATCGCCGATCCCATGCAGTCGCACGCGCTGGACGAGATCAAGTTCCACTCCAACCACATGGTGGAGCCGGTGCTGGTCGAGCGGGGCCAGCTGCGCCGGGTGATCGACGTTGCCCTCTCGGCCATGAGCGCCAGCGTGCCGGGCTTCGACGACGGCGGCCTGGACGAGCTCGCCCTCGAATCCGGCGACGACGACGGTGACGGCTCGACCGGCATCGACGCCAACGCCAACGACGACGCGCCGGTCGTCAAGTTCGTCAACAAGATCCTGGTCGACGCGATCAAGCGCGGCGCATCAGACATCCACTTCGAGCCGTTCGAAGCGGTGTACCGCGTCCGCCTGCGCATGGACGGCATCCTGCGCATCGTCGCCACCGCGCCGATCAAGCTCGGCGCGCGCATCGCCTCCCGCATCAAGGTGATGAGCGGCCTCGACATCGCGGAACGCCGCGTGCCGCAGGATGGCCGCATCAAGCTCAACCTCACCAAGACCCGCGCGATCGACTTCCGCGTGAGCACCCTGCCCACGCTGTTCGGCGAGAAGATCGTGCTGCGTATCCTCGACGGCTCCTCGGCCAAGCTCGGCATCGACAAGCTGGGTTACGAGGAGGTGCAGAAGAATCTCTACCTCGACGCGATCGAGAAGCCCTACGGCATGGTGCTGGTCACCGGCCCCACCGGCTCGGGCAAGACGGTGTCGCTCTACACGGCGCTGAACATCCTCAACACCGAAGGCCGCAACATCTCCACGGTCGAGGACCCCGTCGAAATCCGCGTCGAAGGCATCAACCAGGTCCAGCAGAACGTGAAGCGCGGCATGACCTTCGCCGCCGCGCTCCGCTCGTTCCTCCGCCAGGATCCGGACGTGATCATGGTCGGCGAAATCCGTGACCTGGAAACCGCCGAGATCGCGGTCAAGGCCGCGCAGACCGGTCACATGGTCCTCTCGACGCTGCATACGAACGACGCCCCGCAGACCATCTCGCGCCTGATGAACATGGGCATCGCGCCCTACAACATCACCTCGTCGGTCACCCTGATCATCGCCCAGCGCCTCGCGCGACGGCTGCACGACTGCAAGCGGGCGATCGAGATCCCCCCGGCCGCCCTGCTGGCCGAGGGTTTCACCCAGGAGGAAGTCGACGCCGGCATCACGATCTACGAGGCCGTGGGCTGCGACAGCTGCAACGAGGGCTACAAGGGGCGCGTCGGCATCTACCAGGTCATGCCGATGGTCGAGGAAATCCAGAAGATCGTGCTCGAAGGGGGCAACGCCATCCAGATCGCCGAAGTCGCCCGTCGGGCCGGCATCAACGACCTGCGGGCGTCGGCCCTGCTGAAGGCGCGCAACGGGATCACGAGCCTGGCGGAGATCAATCGCGTCACGAAGGATTGATGTTCGGAGGCTGCACCGTCAGGATGTGCGCCATATGGCAGAAAAATAAGCGGAAAGTCGTTCAGACTATCCGCCGGCGCGGGGGTGCCCAGGGCACGTCCGCAAGAAAGCAGAAATCCGGGGGGAACATCGCGCCATGGCCGTAGCTACAGCCAACAAGAACTCGCGCGCCATCGGCGCCGCGAGGGCCGAGGTCAACAAGCTGACCATGTACGACTGGACCGCGCTGGACAAGCGCGGCAAGCGCATGACCGGCGAGATGCAGGCGAAGACCGCGACCCTCGTCAAGGCGGAACTGCGCCGCCAGGGCATGAACCCCCAGACGGTCCGCGAGCGCGCCAAACCCCTGTTCGGATCGTCGGGAAGCACGGTGAAGCCGCGTGACGTGGCGATCTTCAGTCGCCAGATCGCGACGATGATGGCCTCGGGCGTGCCGATGGTGCAGGCCTTCGACATCATCGCGAACGGCCAGAAGAACGTCCGCTTCAAGAACATGCTGCTGGACGTCAAGGCCAACATCGAGGGTGGCTCCGCGCTCCACGAGGCCCTGGGCCAGTACCCGGTCGAGTTCGACGAGCTGTACCGCAACCTCGTCCACGCGGGCGAATCGGCCGGCGTGCTCGACACCATCCTGGACACGGTGGCGACCTACAAGGAGCGCGTCGAGGGGATCAAGGCCAAGATCAAGAAGGCCTTGTTCTATCCGGCCATGGTGCTCGTGGTCGCGTTCCTCGTGACGATGATCCTGCTGCTCTTCGTGGTCCCGGTATTCCAGCAGACATTCCGCGATGCCGGTGCCGAACTGCCGGTGCCGACGATGATCGTGGTCAAGGCATCGGAGTTCATGCAGAGCTACTGGTGGCTCGTGATCGGCGTGTGCATCGGCGCGGGTGTCCTATTCGTCATGGCGAAGAAACGCTCGACGAAGTTCGCGCATTTTCTCGACCGGCTCTCGTTGCGGATCCCCGTGATCGGCAACATCCTGCGGCAGTCCGCGCTGGCCCGTTTCGCCCGCACGCTCGGCGTGACGTTCCAGGCCGGCGTGCCGCTGGTCGAGGCGCTGGAGGCCGTGTCCGGCGCCACGGGAAGCATCGTGTATGGCGAAGCCGTGCTCCAGATGCGCGACGACGTGTCGGTCGGCCACCAGCTGCAGCTGTCGATGCGCCAGACGAACCTGTTCCCCAACATGGTCGTGCAGATGACGGCCATCGGCGAGGAATCCGGTTCGCTCGACCACATGCTGTTCAAGGTCGCGGAGTTCTACGAGGAAGAGGTCAACAACGCGGTCGATACGCTGGCCAGCCTGCTCGAACCCTTCATCATGGTGATCCTCGGCGGCCTCGTCGGCGGCATGGTGATCTCGCTGTACCTGCCCATCTTCAAGATCGCCGGTACGACCTGATCGCATCGCCGATGCCACAATACGAGCCCTCCCCCTCGCGGGCGGAGGGCTTTTCTTTGACCACGGACACGTCATGCCGGATCTTCCGCTCTCCCTCTGGATCGTCTTCGCCGCCGTCTTCGGCCTGCTCGTCGGCAGCTTTCTCAACGTGGTCATCCTGCGCACGCCGGCGCGCATGCAGTGGGAGTGGCGCCAGCAGGCGCGCGAGGTGCTCGAGCTCGAGCCGGTGGACGAGCCGAAGCCACCGGGTGTGGCGCTGGAGTCGTCGCACTGCCCGACGTGCAAGCACAAGCTCGCCGCGCACGACAACATCCCGCTGTTCGGCTGGCTGTTCCTGCGCGGCCGGTGTCGCTACTGCGGCACGAAGATCTCCGCGCAGTACCCCGCGGTCGAACTCTTCACCGGCATCGCCAGCGCGCTGATCGTCTGGCACTTCGGCCCCACGATGGCGGCGCTGGCCGCGCTCGTGTTCACCTTCTTCCTCATCGCGCTGTCCGGCATCGACGTGCGCACGCAGCTGCTGCCCGACGAACTGAATTACCCGCTGTTGTGGATCGGCCTCGGGCTCACGCTGATCCCCTCGTGGAATCCACTGCCGGTGCTGCCCTCGTCCGCGATCCTGGGCGCGCTCGTCGGCTACCTCAGCCTGTGGAGCGTCTACTGGCTGTTCAAGCTGCTGACGGGCAAGGAGGGCATGGGCCACGGCGACTTCAAGCTGCTCGCGGCGCTCGGTGCATGGATGGGCCCCGTCGCGATCCTGCCCGTGGTGATGCTGTCGTCGCTGATCGGCGCGATCGTCGGCGGCGGCCTGATGCTGTTCCGTCACCACCAGCGCGACGTGCCGATTCCCTTCGGGCCCTACATCGCGGCCGCCGGCTGGGTCTGGTTCCTTGCGGGCGACCGGCTGCTCGCGGCCTACATGAGCGCCACGGGCCTGCGATGACCGGCTTCGTCGTCGCGCTCACCGGTGGCATCGCCTCGGGCAAGAGCGCCGTGGAGCGCCGCTTCGAGGCGCTGGGCATCCATGCCTACGACGCCGATGTGGCGGCGCGTGCGGTCGTGGAGCCCGGATCGGACGCACTGGCCGAGGTGGCCCGTGTCTTCGGCCCGGACGCGCTCGACGCGGCGGGTCGGCTCGATCGCCCGGCCATGCGCCAGCGGGTCTTCGCCGATCCCTCGGCCCGCGTCACGCTCGAGGGCATCCTCCACCCGCGCATCCGCACGTGGCTGCGCGACGCGGTGGCGTCCGATACCGGGCCCTACTGCATCTTGTCGATTCCCTTGCTCGTGGAGAACCGCGCCCATTACGCATGGGTGGATCGGGTGCTGGTGGTCGACGCGCCCGAGGCCATGCGGATCGAGCGGCTGACGCGGCGCGACGGTATCGATGCCGCGCTCGCCGCAAAGATGATCGCCGCGCAGGCCACGCGCGAACAGCGGCTGGCGATCGCGGACGATGTGATCGTCAACGATGCGGACGAGGCGTCGCTGGATGGAGCGGTTGCCGCGCTCGACGCGCGCTATCGCCGCATGGGTATGGGGAAGGCTTCCCAATAGACAGTCCCTCGGGTGGGAGCCAGCCTGCTGGCGAAGGGTGCTTGCGGCAAGCACCCTTCGCCAGCAGGCTGGCTCCCACCCATACTGTCAGACGCAGGAGGCAGCCGCCAGGCGTTCGCTGACGAAGTCTTCGGCCGGCATCGGCTGGCCGATGTGGTAGCCCTGCACGAGGTCGCAGTCCATCTCGACCAGCCGCAGCAGCGTCGCTTCGTTCTCCACGCCTTCGGCGACCGCCTCCATCCCCATCCGGTGGGCCACGTCCACCATCGCCTGCACGAGCAGCTCGGTACGGCTGTCGGTGATCATGGCGTCGACGAACGTGCGGTCGATCTTGAGTTCGGTCGCGGGGAAATGACGCAGGTACGCGAACGAGGCGTAGCCCGTACCGAAGTCGTCGATGGCCACGCGCACGCCGCGGTCGCGCAGGTTGCGCAGCACGCGCACGCTCATGTCGAGGTCGGTGAGCAGCGCGGTCTCGGTGATCTCGACGATCACCGCCGTCGGCGGCACGCCCCAGATCTCCATCGCCCCGATCATCTGCTCCGCGAAGCCCTGCTCCGCGAAGACGCGTGGCGACAGGTTGATGGCGACATCCAGCGGGCAACCGCCCCGATGCAGCGCCGCGGCGTGCCGCAGCGACGCGTTGAGGCTCCAGCGCGTCAGCGGCACGATCAGGTCGCTGCGCTCGGCGAACTGGATGAAGTCGGCCGGCGCCACGTGCACCTGCGCGGTAGTGGTCCAGCGCGACAACGACTCCACGCGCACCATCTCGCCGGAACGCAGGTCGCGCAGCGGCTGGAAGGCGACGTGCAGCCGGTTGGCTTCGATGTCTTCGCGCAACTCGCCGTAGAGGATCTCCACGGGCGTCGCGTCGGGCTGATAGAGGGCGAATGGTTCGCCGATGCGCAGTGCTTCGTCGTGCGCCAGCTCGGCGCGACGGTAGAGCAGCTCGGCGGACGTGCCGTGCTCGGGATGCACCGCGACGCCCACCACGGGCCGGCCGTGCCATGGGCGCTCACCGCGCAGCAGTGGCGTGTCGAACGCGCCGACGATGCGGGTGGCGGCGAGCAGCGCGTGCGTGCGGTTGCGCACGGACGGCAGCACCACCACGAACGAGTCGTCGCCAGCGACGAAGACGGTGTCCACGTGGCGGATCGCCTCCACCAGGCGTCCGCGCGCAGCGAGCATGATCTCGCTGCCGAAGTCGTAACCGAAGCGCAGCTGCGCCTCGCGCATGCCTTGCAGGCGCACGACCAGCACGGCGCGCCACCCGGTCTCGGGCACGACCCGATCGAGGATGACCTGCACGGCAGGCAGAATGTCGGCGCGTTCGCTCATTGAAGGAAATACTCCCTGGGATCGATCCCGTGACTGCCCGCCGGTAGCGTACGCAGGATTTCGCGGCGAACCACGTCCGCCTGGTTCATCAGGTCGACGACGATGAATTCCTCGCGCGGCCCCTTGTCCGTTCGCGTCAGGATCGCGACCCGCGGCTGCAGGCGGCGGGCGTGATTCTGCATCATCACGACCGCGACTTCACCCGTGTTGAGTTCGACGAGCGTCCCGGTCGGGTAAACCCCGAGGCACGCCTGGAATTGTTCGACGAGTTCCGCCTGGAACTGCGTATCGCGGCCAGCATAGAGCTCGCGCAGGGCAAGGTGTTGCGAAACGGCCGGGCGGTAGGGACGCTGCGACGACATGGCATGGTAGGTGTCGATGATCGCCGCCATGCGCCCGGCGAGCGGGATCTCGGCGCCGGCCAGGCCGTCCGGGTAACCGCTGCCGTCGTAGCGCTCGTGGTGCGTCATCAGCATGTCGCGCACTTCGGGGTCGACGACACCGGAATGGTCGAGGATCGCGGCCCCCTCCACCACGTGCTGGCGTGCGAGCTCCCATTCGCCATCGTTGAGCGGGCCCGCGCGGTTGAGGAGTTCTTCGGGCAGCTGGGCCTTGCCCACGTCCATCAGCAGGCCGCCGGCCGCCAGGCTCACGATGGCTTCGGGCGCGAATCCCATGTGCCGCCCGAACGCGGCGGCCAGCGTGCTGCAACCCACGGCGTGCTGGTAGGTGTAGGTGTCGCGACGGCGGAGGCTTTCGATCCACGAGAACGCGTCGCCGCTGCGGAGCACGCTCGCGACGACGGGTCGCACCGCGTCGTCGACCGCACCCGGGTCGATCGCGCGGCCGTGCTGGATGTCGTCGACGAGGCGTTCGGCGAAGCGCGTCACGCCTTCGAAGGCCTCGCGGGCGCGCGGCACTTCCTCGTCGAACGAGGCCGTATCCCTGTAGCTATGCGCCGGAATCAGGCGCGGGTTCGCCGGCGCGGGGGCCGGGGCCTTCGGCGCGACGCCCGCGACGCGAGGCGGCAGGCCGACCACGGTGGACGCCGCCGCCGGAGCGACCCGTCGATGAAGGTCCACGAACACGTACTTGCAGAACTTGCTCAGGCGGTCGATGTCGTCGCGCGACGAGATCGGCACGCCCTGGAGCGGGAACGGGGTCTCCGACCATTCGCAATCGAGGCGACTGACGTACATGCCGACTTCGAGGTCGGTCACGAATACGCGTCTCTCCACCAGGTCGTACGCCACGCTCTACGCCTCCCCCGTCCCAAGGACATCTGTCCTTATTCGGCAGGTTACGCGATAACTGAAGGGCGGGGACCCGCGCCTCCGTAAGGAATCGACCCCGGCCCCGGTCTTCTTGTGAGCACCCCCTCCCAGGAGCTTCCCATGCGCCGCCTCCTCTCCACCCTGCTCGTCGCCCTCGCCGCCTGCTCGTCCGCCGCCGCGCGGGACGAAGGCCTGAAGCTGCCCGCCCCCGTCGTCGATGCCGCGCCAGCCACGTCCGAAGCCACCGCGGTATTCGCGGGCGGCTGTTTCTGGGGCGTGGAGGGCGTGTTCGAGCACGTGCGGGGCGTGAAGAGCGTGCGCGCGGGCTATGCCGGCGGCGATGCCAGCCATGCCAACTACGAGGACGTCAGCGAGGGCGACACCGGCCACGCCGAGTCGATCCGCGTGGTCTACGACCCGTCGAAGGTGACGTATGGGCAGTTGCTGCAGGTGTTCTTCTCCGTCGTGCAGGATCCCACACAGCTGAACCGGCAGGGTCCGGACTCCGGCACGCAGTACCGCTCGGCGATCTTCTACGCCACGCCGGAGCAGAAGAAGGTGGCCGACGCGTACGTGGCCCAGCTGACGGCGGCGAAGTCGTTCCCCGCGCCGATCGTCACCCAGGTGACACCGCTCAAGGCGTTCTACCCGGCCGAGGGCTATCACCAGGATTACATGCGCGAGAATCCGGACGACCGCTACATCGTGATCAACGACCTGCCCAAGGTACTGGGCCTGCAGCGCATTTATCCGGAGCTGTACGTGGCGAGCTGGGCCAACGGGCAATAGCCTCGCGGTGGGAGCCAGCCTGCTGGCTCCCACCGGATTAGCGAAGCATCGGCAGGTCCAGGCCCTGCTCTTTCGCGCAGGCGATCGCATCCTCGTAGCCGGCATCGGCATGGCGCATGACGCCCGTGCCCGGATCGTTCCAGAGCACTCGCGCCAGGCGACGGTCGGCCTCCTCGCTGCCGTCGCAGACGATCACCACGCCGCTGTGCTGGCTGTAACCCATGCCGACGCCGCCGCCGTGGTGCAGGCTGACCCAGGTGGCGCCGCCGGCCACGTTCAGCATCGCGTTGAGCAACGGCCAGTCGCTGACCGCGTCGCTGCCGTCCCGCATGGCTTCGGTTTCGCGATTCGGGCTGGCGACCGAGCCAGAGTCCAGGTGATCGCGACCGATCACCACCGGCGCCTTGAGTTCGCCGTTGCGGACCATCTCGTTGAAGGCGAGGCCCAGGCGGTGACGCTGGCCGAGGCCGACCCAGCAGATGCGCGCCGGCAGCCCCTGGAAGCTGATGCGTTCGCGGGCCATGTCGAGCCAGCGGTGCAGGTGCGGGTCGTCCGGGATCATCTCCTTCACCTTCGCGTCGGTGCGGTAGATGTCTTCCGGATCCCCGGACAGCGCCACCCAGCGGAACGGGCCGACGCCGCGGCAGAACAGCGGACGGACGAACGCGGGTACGAAGCCCGGGAACGCGAACGCCTCGTCGAGGCCTTCGTCCTTGGCCATCTGACGGATGTTGTTGCCGTAGTCGAACGTCGGGACGCCCATGGCGTGAAACGCGAGCATCGCTTCCACGTGGCGGCGCATGGACGCCTTCGCGGCGCGCGCGGTGCCGACCGGGTCGCTCTTGCGGCGTTCGAACCACTCCTCGACCGTCCAGCCCGACGGCAGGTATCCGTTCACCGGGTCGTGCGCGCTGGTCTGGTCGGTGACGGCGTCCGGACGAACTCCGCGCCTGACCAGCTCGGGCAGCACGTCGGCGGCGTTGCCGAGCAGCGCCACGGAGACGGCCCGGCCTTCCTTCGCGTAGCGCGCCATGCGCGCCAGCGCGTCGTCGAGGTCGCTGGCCTGCTCGTCGACGTAACGCGTCTTCAGGCGGAAATCGATGCGGCTCTGCTGGCACTCGATCGTGAGCGACGAGGCACCGGCCAGGCTCGCGGCGAGTGGCTGCGCGCCGCCCATGCCGCCGAGGCCGGCCGTGAGGAACCAGCGCCCGGCAAGCTGGCCGCCGTAGTGCTGACGACCGAGCTCGACGAAGGTTTCGTACGTGCCCTGCACGATGCCCTGCGAGCCGATGTAGATCCACGAGCCGGCCGTCATCTGGCCGTACATCATGAGGCCCTTGCGATCGAGCTCGTTGAAATGCTCCCAGGTGGCCCACGCGGGTACGAGGTTCGAATTGGCGATCAGCACGCGCGGGGCGTCGGGGTGTGACGGGAACACGCCGACCGGCTTGCCCGACTGCACCAGCAGCGTCTGGTCGTCGCGCAGATCGCGCAGGCTGGCCAGGATCGCGTCGAAGCATTCCCAGTTGCGCGCGGCGCGTCCGATGCCGCCGTAGACCACGAGCTCGGCGGGGTTCTCGGCCACTTCGGGGTCGAGATTGTTCTGCAGCATGCGGAACGGTGCTTCGGTGAGCCAGCTACGGCAGGTCAGCTCGCTGCCGCGCGGTGCGCGGACGATGCGGGTAGTGTCGATGCGCGTGGCTGCGGCCATCGGTCGGGCTCCGTCGATGCAGGGAATCCGCCGATTATGGTCCTGCGCGCGGACGCGTCGCCAGACGCGTCGCAGCAATGCGCCTCAGCGGCCGGCCGACGACGGCTTCGCGGGTTGGACGCGCCCGGTTTCCGGGTCCGGACGCGGCGGCGTCTGGATACGGCGGGTGGTGTCATCCTGGCGAGCGCGATAGAGCTGCTGCTGGCTCCGGTCGGCGTTGTCGAGCTGGTTCAGGAGCGCCGGATCGGTCGTGTTGGTACGCTGCCGGTCGAGATTTCCCTGCCGCAGCTGCTCGCGTACCGCGTTCTGGTTCTGCTGGTTCTGCACCTGCTGCCGGTCGACCTGACGCTGCCATTGCTGGGCACCGATCGCCGACGGCGGCGGGCTGACGTACACCGGCCGGGGCGGCGGCGGACTGGCGGGTTTCGGCGGCGGCACCTGAGCCATCGCCGCGCCGGCGACGAGCGTGGCAAGCACCGCCGGCAAGAAGTTGCGTGATGAATTGGTCATGGGACTCGTCCATCATGAGAGGGATTGCACAAGAGCCTACGTCCCCACCCATGAATGCCACGTTGTTCCGCCGCGTCGCAGCGCTCACGCTGTGTCTCGTGGCTCTCGCCGGGTGCGCCACGCACCGGGCCACGGCCGCCCTTCCCCGCCATGCGGTGCTCCTCGTCTCCATCGACGCGTTTCGCGCGAACTACGTCGAGCGGGGCCTGACGCCGAATCTCGCCGCCCTCGCGCGCGATGGCGCCACGACCCCCTACATGCTGCCGTCGTTCCCGTCGCTGACGTTCCCCAACCACTACACGCTGGTCACGGGTCGCGTGCCCGATCGCAACGGCATCGTCAACAACACGATGCGCGATCCGGCGCTGGGACGCTTCAGCCTCTCCAACCACGCCGCGACGAGCGACGGACGCTGGTGGGCGCAGGCCGAGCCGATCTGGGTTACGGCGCAGAAGCACGGCCTGCGCACGGCCACGATGTACTGGCCGGGTACGGAAGCGGCGATCCACGGCGTACGGCCGGACCACTGGATCCCGTTCGACGACACCCTGACCTCCCGCCAACGCGTCGACAAGCTGCTGTTGTGGATCGACGAACCGGGCGCGAAGCCCGCCTTCGATACGCTTTATTTCGACGCCGTGGATCACGCCGGACACGAATTCGGCCCGGATTCGCCGCAGGTGGACACCGCGCTGCGCGAGGTCGACGACGCCCTGGGTTACCTCGTGGCCGGGCTGCGCGACCGCGGGCTCCTCGACGCCACGGACATCGTCGTGGTGTCCGACCACGGCATGGCCGACGTGCCTCGCGGCAACATCGTATTCGCGGACGACGAAACCGATCTCGACGCGATCGACCCCGTGTCGTGGGGCGTGATGGCCACCTTCGCGCCGAAGCCGGGCGTCGACGGCGCGAAGGCCGTGGCCCGTCTGCTCGGCCCTCACGAGCACATGCGCTGCTACCGCAAGGACACCCTGCCCGCCCGGCTGGACTACGGCCGCAACCCGCGAGTGCCCGACATCCTCTGCCTCGCCGATACGGGCTGGGCGATCACCAGCCGTGCCACGCTGGCGGCGCGCACGGCCCCGATGTCACGCGGCGAGCATGGTTACGACAACCTCGATCCGGCGATGCGCGCCCTGTTCGTGGCCCGGGGACCGGACTTCGCCCGCGGGGTGACGATCGCGCCATTCCCGAACGTCGACGTCTACCCGCTGCTGGCCCATCTCCTGCGGATCGCGCCCCTGCCGAACGACGGCGACCTCAACCGGGTGAAGGGCGCCCTCGCGCCCGCGGCGGCGGCCCAGGGCCAATTCCCGTAGAATCGGGCCATGCGCCAGATCTATACATCGCCCCGCCAGGACAACGTCGACCGTATCGTCGCCCTGCTCACCGAGCATGCGATCGAAACGTCGGTGACCAACCGCTCGAGCTGGAACCGCCCGACGTACCAGCGCTTCAGCTACTCGCAGCGCAACGACGACCGCAACAGCTGGCCGCAGGTCTGGGTCAAGAGCGCCGACGATTTTCCGAAGGCCCGCGCCCTGCTCAAGGACATCGGCATCGAACCGGTCGTCCGCTACCAGGAAGAACTGGCCATGCATCGCCAGCCCGACCGTCGGCCGGTGGCGCAACGCACCGCGTCCCGCGTGCGCCTGATGGTGCTGGCGATCGTCGCGGGCGTGATGCTGATCGTCGTCCTGAAGGCCACCGCGGTTCTCTGAGTGGACGGCGCGCGGGAGCTGACACCGACGCATCTCCACCTGCGCGAAGCGACCCGCGAGGCCCATGCCGCCGCGGAAGCCTCGCCGCTCATGCGCCGCCTGCTCGCGGGCGAACTCGACGAGGCGGGCTACCGGCGGATGCTCGACGCGCAGCGTGTTCTCTTCGACACGTGGGAACGCGAGCGGGGCGCATGGCTGCTGGATATCGCGACCACATCCGGCTGGCGCTACGTGTCGCGGGCCGCGGCACTGGAAGCCGATCTGAGCGCCATGGTGCCGAAAACCGCCGCCCGCAGCAGCGCACCGGCACCGGCTTGCCCTGACGCGTCACGCCGTTTCTCGAGACCGAGGCAAGATGTTTCGCGCCCGGGCGCGCTACTACCGGAGCCCCGGGCGTATTCGGACCACCCCTGTGCATGGGGCGAGCTCTATGTGATCGAGGGTTCCGCGCTTGGCGGGCGCATGATCGTCGCCGGCCTGCGCCAGCGGTTTCCGCACTTGCCGCACCATTTCTACGCGCTGGGCGAGGGCACGCCACCCTGGCGCCGCTTCCAGGGTCTTCTTGACCGCGTCCTGAACGACAGCGCCGCGCAGACGGCCGCGACGGACGCCGCGGTCGCCATGTTCGCGCGCTTTCAACGGACGTTACAGGACGATTCTCCGCATGACTGATCTTCCCGACCTCACCGCCTGCGACCGCGAACCGATCCATATTCCCGGTTCGATCCAGCCCCACGGCGTGCTGCTGGTGGTCGATGCCGCGACGGGCGTGGTGCTGCAGGCGAGCGAGAACATCGGCGATATCGTCGGCGTGGACCTGACCGCGGCGCTCGGCGCGCCGCTTGGCGACCTGCTGACGCTGCCCGCCGATCTCTTCGAGGACGACGAGCGTCCCGCGCACAGTCCGTGGGTACCCGTCACCTTTCCGAAGGCGCGCAAGGCCGTCACGTGGCATGCCGCGGTGCACGCGTACGACACGCGCTGGATGATCGAGATCGAACCGCGCGAGAGCTATTTCGAAGACGATCCGATCCGCGTGGCCTACGATCTCGCGCATCGGCTCGAAAACGATGCCACGGTCGAACGCGGTGCGGCGCGCGTCGCGCGTGCGATCCGCACACTGCTTGGCTACGACCGCGTCATGGTCTATCGCTTCGACCACGACTGGCATGGCGAGGTGATCGCCGAGGCCCGTCGCGACGAGCTGGAAGCCTATCTCGGCCTCCACTACCCCGCGACCGACATCCCCGCGCAGGCGCGGGCGCTCTACCTGCGCAACCGCGTGCGGCAGATCAGCGACTGTGGCTACGTGCCCGCGGTCATCCGCCCGCCGCTGGATCCGGAAACCTCGCAACCCACCGACCTGAGCGACGTGTCGCTACGCAGCGTGTCGCCGGTGCACCTCGAGTACCTCGGCAACATGGGCGTGACCGGCACGCTCGTAGCGTCGATCGTGACGAACGGCCGCTTGTGGGGCCTCATTTCCTGCCATCACTACGCGCCGTTCTTCGCCGATCACCAGATGCGCGAGGTCGCGGATGCCATCGCTCGCTCCTTCGCCGCGCGCGTGGCGGCCATCGAGGAGCTCGCGAAGATCGAGGTGGAGAGCACGCTGCTGACGGTGCGCGAAAAGCTGATCACGGCGTTCAGCGAGACCGACAGTATCGATCCGGACCTGCTCGCGACACTCGCGCCCGAGCTGCTCGAGGTCGTCGACGCGGACGGCGTCGCCATCTATTCGGGCGATCGCGTGGTGCGCCACGGCCATCTCCCCGACGAAGCGACGCTGCTGCGGATGCGCGATGTCGTGGCCATGCACAAGGCGGGCGACTCGCCGGATCGCATCGCGGGCGTGCTGCACACCGACTCGGTCGCGGAGTGGCACGTGGCGCTCGCCGATCCGGCCGTGACCGAGCTCGCCGCCGGCGTCATCTTCATGCCGCTGCGGGCCGAGTCGCACAATGCCGTGCTCTGGACGCGCACCGAACAGGTGCGGCAGGTTCGCTGGGGCGGCAATCCGTCGCTCGCCAAGCTGGAGAACATTCCCGGGGCGCGCCTCTCGCCACGGCAGAGTTTCGATGCGTGGCAGCAGACCGTGCGCGGTCGCTCGCGGCCGTGGTCGCGACAGCACCTCGAGTCCGCCCGCAGCCTGCGCGTGCTGATCGAAGTCATGGAACGGAAACATCACCAGAATCCGCGGTGACGCCGGGCGCGCCATGGGGCTATAACATGGGTCCATGACCGACCGCGTCCGCCTGTTCCAGACCCTGCCGCACAGTTGCGGCTATTACGCCGAGCGAACGGCGCAGAATCTGGTGGTCGATCCGGGCGCGCCGCATCTCGACCGCCTCTACGCTCCCGCGCTCGCCAAAGGCTTTCGCCGCGCCGGTGGCCATCTCTACCTGCCGCAATGCACGGCATGCCAGGCCTGCGTGCCCTGCCGCATCGATGTGGCAGCGTTCGCGCCGGACCGCACGCAGCGCCGCTGTCTCACACGCAACGCCGATCTCACCGTGATCGAAGCCCAGGCGGGCTTCACGCACGAGCGCCATGCGTTGTATCGGCGTTACCTGCACGCCCGGCACAGCGGCGGTGGCATGGACGCGGCCGATGCCGACGATTTCCAGCGCTTTCTCTCCGCGCCGTGGAGCCCGACCCTCTTCGTCGAGTTCCGCCAGCGCGATCGCCTGCTGGGCATCGCCGTCACCGACGTCACGCTCGCCGGCGTTTCGGCCGTCTATACGTTCTTCGACCCGGACGAGGGGTCGCGAAGCCTGGGGACTTTCGGCATCCTGCAGCAGGTCGCGCTCGCGAAGCGCCGCGGCATCCCGTACGTTTATCTGGGTTTCTGGATCGCCGGGCATCCGAAGATGGATTACAAGCGCCGGTTCAAACCGCTGGAGATCCGCAAGCTGGGGCGCTGGATCGCGATGCCGTAGGTCCACCTGACGAACCGCCGGAACCCCTGTGGGAGCGCGCTCGCGCGCGAATGGGTGCTTGCCGCGAGCACCCATTCGCGCGCGAGCGCGCTCCCACAGGGGATGTTTCAGGCCTTGCGCGCCCAGCGCGCGATGATGTCGTGCATCGCCTCGACGCCATCGAACAGCGCCGCCGGGCCGGGCTGCAGGATGATCGGCGACTTGATCTCGTGCAGCTCGCCGTCGCGTACGGCGGGCATGTCCTGCCAGCCGGGTCGCGCGGCGACGCGTTCGGGGCGGAAGCGCTTGCCGCACCACGACCCCAGCACGATGTCCGGCGAGCGGCGCACGACCTCCAGTGGATCCGCCAGAATGCGCTGCTTCGCGAGCGGCTCTTCGAGCAGTTCGGGGAACACGTCGTCGCCACCGGCGATGCGCACCAGTTCGCCGACCCAGCGAATGCCGGTGATGAGCGGGTCGTCCCATTCTTCGAAGTACACACGCGGACGGCGCGGCAGGGCTGCGGCGAGCGTCGCGATGCGATCGAGGTTGGCCTGTGCGCGATCGGCCAGTGCGTCGGCCTTCGCAGCAGCGCCGACCATCGCGCCGAGGCGGCGGATGTACGCGACGATGCCCTCGACACTGCGATGGTTGCTGATCCAGACCTCGACGCCTGCGCGGATCAGTTCGCGTGCGATGTCGGCCTGGATGTCGGAAAACCCGATGGCGAGGTCGGGTTTCAGATCGAGGATCTGTTCGATCTTCGCGCTGGTGAACGCGGAGACCTTCGGTTTTTCCTTGCGCGCTCTCGGCGGCCGCACGGTGAAGCCCGAAATGCCGACGATGCGATGCTCCTCGCCGATCGCGTAGAGGACTTCGGTCGGCTCTTCGGTCAGGCAGACGATACGCTGCGGATACGCGTCCGGCATCAGTGCCCCGATACCGTGACGGTGATTTTGCGCTGGTGCGCTTCGTGCCGGTGTTCGTAGAGGAACACGCCCTGCCACGTGCCCAGCAACGGCTTTCCACCGTGCACGGGGATCGAAAGCGACACGCCGGTCAGCACCGATCGCACGTGGGCCGGCATGTCGTCGGGGCCTTCGTCGCGATGGCGGAACAACGGATCGCCGTCGGGGACCAATCGCGCGAAGAAACGCTCGAGATCGGCCACGACGGTCGGGTCCGCGTTCTCGCCGATCAGCAGCGACGCGCTGGTGTGCTGGACGAACACGTGCGCGATGCCCGTGCCGACGCCGCTCGCCGATACCGCGTCGGCGATGCGATCGCTGATCTCGCTGAGCGAACGGCCGCGCGTGTGCACCGTGAAGGTGGACTGCGCGATGTGCTGGACGGGTTGGGCGCGGCTCATGCGGAACTCCGGTCAGGGATACAGCAGGTGGCTCGTCCAGTGGGTGCCGGCTTCCGTATGCACCACGCGTTCGTGCAGCCTGAACGTGGCGCCGTACCAGAACTCCACGCGGTCGGGCTCCACGACGTAGCCGCCCCAGTGCGGAGGACGCGGCACGTCGCGGTCGGCGAACTCCTTCTCGTAATGGTCGACGCGTGCGTCGAACGTCTCGCGATCCGGCAGCTCCTGGCTCTGCAACGAAGCCCAGGCACCGATCTGGCTACCGCGAGGGCGGCTGGCGAAATAGGCATCCGATTCGGCCTCGCTCGCCTTCGTGGCGCGGCCCTCGAAGCGCACTTGAATACCCTCGCGGATCTGCTTCCAGTGGAAGCACAGCGCGACCTGCGCATGCTCGGCGATCTGAGCGGCCTTGGCGCTCTCGTAGTTGGTGAAGAACCGAAGGCCGCGTTCGTCGATCGCCTTGAGCAGCACGATGCGCGAATGAACCCGGCCGTCCTTGTCGCAGGTGGAAAGATTCATCGCGCTCGGTTCGCGATCGCCGCTGGCCTTCGCTTCGTCGAGCAGGCCGCGGAACGTATGGAGGATATCGGGGGTAAGCATGACGATGGACTATGCTGTCGGCCATGGAATCGCCCGATGCTAGCACGCTGGCCGCCACCGTCCTCGGGCGCTTCGCCGCGGACATCGGGCACGCCGGGCGCCCCTTCGTGCTGGGCATTTCCGCCTTGCAGGGTGCCGGCAAGAGCTTCCTCGCCGCCGCGCTGGTCGATGCGGCCGCGGAGCGAGGCTGGGGCGCCGTCGCGCTCTCGCTCGACGATGTCTACCTGACACGGGCCGAGCGTGCGGCGCTGGCCGCGGATGTGCATCCGCTGCTGCGCACACGCGGCGTACCGGGCACGCACGACCTCGCCCTGCTCGCCTCGACACTCGACGCGCTGGCGCAGGCCACGCCCGGCAGGCCGGTCGCCGTTCCTCGCTTCGACAAAGGCCGTGACGACCGGTATCCGGCGGCGCAATGGCCCACGGTGGCCGACGTGCCGGCGCTCGTGCTGCTCGAAGGCTGGTGCCTCGGCGTGACGCCCGAGGACGATGCCGCGCTCGACCTGCCGGTCAACGCGCTCGAACGCGACGAGGATCCCGATGGGCGCTGGCGACGCTGGGTGAACGCGCAACTCGCGAGTTACGCGCCGATATGGGCGCGCCTCGACGCGCTCGTCGTGCTGCAGGCCCCGTCGTGGGATGTCGTTGCGACATGGCGCGACGAAGCCGAGCGGCCGCTGCGCGAGCGTGGCGACGCGCGCGCGATGGATGCCGTTGAGCTTGCGCGGTTTCTGCAGCATTACGAGCGGATCAGTCGCTGGGCGTTGGCGTCGTTGGGCGCAACGGCCGACCTGCTCGTCCCCCTCGACAGACATCGTCGCGTCGCACGCACGCGTCGACCTGCCGCTCCGGCCATCGCCAGCAGGCTGGCTCCTACCAGGGGCCGATGATCGGGTGGGAAAGCCAGCCTGCTGGCGAAGGATCGAAGCGCTACGTCGGAGAGTGACCCGAGCCGATCAACGCCGCGTAGCCATCGCGGGCATCGGGCCATGCGCAGCGGAAACCAGCGGCGCGCAGCCGCGCGTTCGAGAGCCGCTTGTTGCCGATGCCGGCCGGCGGCGTACCGTCGGCAGGCGCAGGCGCGCCGAGCAGCGTCGCCAGATGGCCGTAGAGCACGTCGATGGGCAGCGGCGTGTCGTCGACGCCGACGTACACGGGCTCCGGCCGGTCGACGTCGAGCAGCAACGCGAGCGCCGCCGCCGCGTCGTCGACATGGATGCGGTTGGCGTACACCCGGCCGCCGTGCGGCGCCGACGCCTTCCCTTCGCGCAACCGGTCGAACAGCTGCGTCCGGCCGGGCCCGTAGAGTCCGGCAAGGCGCACCGCGATCCCGCCCACGGCGTTCCCGGCCAGCCATCGCTCGGCCTCGACCAGCACGCGACCGTTGAAGCCCGGTGGGGCGACCGGCGTCGCCTCGTCGACCCAGGCCCCGCCGTGTTCGCCATACACCGCGGACGACGACACGAACAGCGTGCGTTTCGGCGCCTCCGGCAGGGCATGCAGGAGGTGGCGCAGCCCGTCGACGAAGAGGGATCGGTACGTCGCCTCGTCACGCGCATCGGGAGCCGGCGCGAATACCACGGCGTCGACCGCCGGCAGGCCTTCGAGCGACGCCGGTCGCGTCAGGTCGCCGCGCAGCCAGTGGATGCCGTGGTCACGATCGGCGTCGCTCCGGCGCAACGCGAACACCTGCCGACCCTGCGCGACAAGGCGGCGCGCCACGCGGGTGCCGACGTCGCCAGCCCCCGCGACGAGGACCGTTGCATATCCCTGCGGATGGCTTGTTGTTAGCATCGGAGCGATGAATCCTTCGCCCAACCTGTTCCTGGTCGGCCCCACGGGCGCCGGCAAGACCACGATCGGACAGCGCCTCGCGGCGCACTATGGCCTGCCTTTCATCGATCTCGACGTCGAGATCGAGGCGCGTTGCGGCATGAAGATCGCCGACATGTTCGAACGCGAAGGCGAAGCGGGTTTTCGCACGCGCGAGAGCGCGTGCCTCGCCGAGTTTAGTCGCCGCGAGGGCATCGTGCTCGCCACGGGCGCCGGCGCGGTGATGGATCCCGCCAACCGCGAGACGCTCGCCGCCCGCGGCACGGTCATGATGCTCGGCGTGGACGTCGACGAGCAGCTCGACCGCCTGCGTCACGACACCGCACGCCCGATGATCGCCGGCGACGACCGCCGCGGCCGGCTCGAGTCGCTGGCCGAACACCGCAACCATCTTTACGAAGCCATCGCCGACCTGATCTTCCGCGGACGCCACGAGTCCGTGGACGACGCCGCGCCGCGCGCGATCGCGCTTCTCGAACGCCACTGGAAACGCAGCTGATGGAAACCGTCGACGTCGACCTCGCCGGACGTAGCTACCACGTCTGGATCGGCCCCGGCCTCATCGCCGATAGCGCGCGCTGGCGCGCGGCGATCCGCGGGCGGCACGTGCTCGTGGTGAGCAACACCACCGTCGCGCCGCTCTGGCTCGACGCGCTGGCGAAGGGCCTCGACGGCTTGCGCTGGACGTCCTACCTGCTCGACGATGGCGAAACGCACAAGACGTTCGCGAACGTCGGACGCGTGCTCGAAGCGCTGGGCCAGCTGGGCGCCACGCGCGACGCCTGCGTGATCGCCCTGGGCGGCGGCGTCGTGGGCGATCTCGCCGGCTTCGCGGCCGCCTGCTGGATGCGCGGCATCGACTTCATCCAGGTGCCCACCACGCTGCTCTCGATGGTCGATTCCTCCGTCGGCGGCAAGACGGGCGTGAACCTCCCGGCGGGCAAGAACCTCGCGGGCGCGTTCCACCAGCCGCGGGCCGTGGTCGCCGACATCGACACCCTGCGCACGTTGCCGCAGCGCGAGTACCGCGCCGGGCTGGCCGAGATCGTCAAGGGCGCCGCGATCGGCGACACCGCCTTCTTCGCCTGGCTCGAAGCGCACGCCGATGCCCTCGCCGCACGCGACTCCGCCATCCTGATCGAAGCCATCGCCCGCAAGTGTCGCTACAAGGCTGGTGTCGTCGCCCGCGACGAAACCGAACAGGGCGAGCGTGCGCTGCTCAACCTAGGTCACACCTTCGGGCACGCGCTGGAAACCGCGGGCAACTACAGCGAGATCCTGCATGGCGAAGGCGTCGCGATCGGCATGGTGCTGGCCGCGCGGCTCTCCGAGCGGCTGGGCATGGCGTCGGCCGCCGACACCGAGCGCCTGATCGCCCTGCTGCAGCGCCTCGGCCTTCCCACCGAGCCGTCGCGCGTGCACGCGGCCAGCCGGATCCTCGACCTCATGCGGCTCGACAAGAAGAACACCGCCGGCACGTTGCGCCTGATCCTCTGGCGCGGCATCGGCCGGGCCGAGATCGTGTCGGGTGTGGCCGAAGACGACGTACTGGGCGTGCTCCTGCCCGCCTGAGGCGCAAAGCGCCTACAATGGCCGGCCCTGCGTCTGCCCCGGATCGCTCGATGCGGATCTACCTGCAAACCATGCCCGAAGCGGGAGCGGAAGCGCCCCGCTACGTCCAGATAACGCTCGAACAGGATCTCCTGGGCGGCTGGACGCTGTATCGCGAAAGCGGCGTGCAGGGCGGCAAGGCGATGCTCAAGCGCGAGGTCTACGTCGACCGCGACGCGGCGATGGTCGCCTTCACCAAGGCGCGCGACGCGCAGATCAAGAAAGGTTTCAAGGTCATGTTCAGTCAGGGACAGGAGTCGGCGCATGGCCGCTGAGCTCCGTAACGATCGCTTTCTCCGCGCGCTTCGTCGCGAGCCCACCGACACGACGCCGATCTGGGTCATGCGCCAGGCCGGCCGCTACCTGCCGGAGTACCGCGCGACGCGTGGCCGGGCCGGCAGCTTCATGGGGCTGGCGACGAATCCGGAATTCGCCTGCGAGGTGACGCTGCAGCCGCTGGATCGCTTCGACCTCGACGCCGCCATCCTGTTCTCGGACATCCTCACCATCCCCGACGCGATGGGTCTCGGCCTGTCGTTCGAACAGGGCGAGGGTCCGCGTTTCGCGCGACCGCTGCGCGACGCCGCCGCGATCGATGCCCTCGTCGTGCCCGACATGGACGGCGAACTGCGCTACGTGATGGACGCCGTCCGGCTCATTCGCAATGAACTCGACGGCCGCGTGCCGCTGATCGGGTTCTCCGGCAGCCCCTGGACGCTTGCCTGCTACATGGTCGAGGGTGAAGGGTCGCGCGATTTCGCGCGCGTGAAGGCGCTGGCGTGGAACGAGCCGATGCTCGCGCACCGTCTCCTCGATACCATCGCGCGCGCCGTCGCCGCCTACCTCGTCGCGCAGGCGCATGCCGGTGCGCAGGCATTGATGGTGTTCGACACCTGGGGCGGCCTGCTCGGCCCCGGCCCGTTCCGCGAGCTCTCGCTGCGCTACATGGCGCAGGTGGTCGACGCGCTGAAAGCCGATCCCGTCAGCCGCGAGCTGCCGGCCATCCTGTTCTCGAAGGGCGCGGGTGGACAGCTGGAAGCCATGGCCGATACGGGCTGCGCCGGCCTCGGCGTCGACTGGACGCTCGACATCGGCGAAGCACGCCGCCGCGTAGGCGATCGCGTGGCGCTTCAGGGCAACCTCGATCCGAGCGTGCTGCGTGCCACGCCGGAAATCGTGGCGCGCGAGGCGCGTGCCGTGCTGGACGCCTTCGGCAACCATCCGGGGCACGTGTTCAATCTCGGGCACGGCATCACGCCGGAAGTGGACCCGGAGAACGTGAAGGTGCTGGTGGATACCGTGCATGAGCACGGACGGGTGATTCGCGGCCGTTGACGGTTCCGCGTCATCGGTACATAGGCCGCTATCGCGGGATCGCCAGCAGGCTGGCTCCCACCAGTGCTTGCCGTCACCGGTTCATGGGCCCGCTATCGCGCATCGCCAGCAGGTTGGCTCCCACCCGGTCTCGGACGGGAGCCAGCCTGCTGGCGATGACGGATATCAGAAGCGGTTCGGGCCGGCGATGTGGCACTTGGCGAGCTCGCCGCGTGCCGCGTTGGCGCCGGCGTTGTCGTCGGCCTGCAGGCGCATTTCCACGACGGTCTGCCAGTTGCGGGCGCACAGGCTGCCCGACTTAGGACCCATATCGAACGACTGCTTCGCCAGCTTCTCCGCCGCCGTGTAGTCCTGGCGACGGATCGCGTTCTCGGCGCGGTCCTGGATGAGCTCCGGCGCTTCGGGCGCCAGCTTCAGCGCCTGCACCAGCTTGGCGTCGGCGTCGTCGTACTTGCCGGCGCGATCGTCGGCCTGCGCCGACTGCGCGAGGCCCTGCACGCCCGGATCGCGCAGCGGCGCGACCTCGATGGCGGATTTTTCGCGCTCACCCGCCGCGCGTACCTGCGCGACGATGTCGTAGGTGGGCTTGGTGGGTCGCGTGGCCTGCGGCGGCGCGGGCTGGCTGCAGGCGGCGACGAGCGTAACGGTGGCGATGGCGCAGAAACGAAGGCGATGCATGGGTCAATCCACGGGATTACTGGGTGCGGCCGGTGCGGAGGGCTCGGCGTCGCCGCCGAACATACCCTTGAATCGCTGCCAGAAACAGCCCTCCTCCGCTTCCGGCACGTAACCGGCCACGAACGGGAACGAGCGGGCCCCCTCGCACGACGGGTCCGTGCGCTTGCCGGTCTGCGGATTCACATAGGCCATTTCGAGGCCTTCGCCCGGCGTGGCGGCCAGTGGGCGCGTCGGCAGTTTGCGGAACAGATCCTGCCACACGCGCATGCTGCCGGTGGCACCGTAGAGACCCGTCGGCTTGTTGTCGTCGCGACCCATCCATACGATCGCGAGGCGGTCGCCCGTGAAGCCCGCGAACCAGCTGTCGCGCTGACTGTCGCTGGTGCCCGTCTTGCCGGCCGCGTGCAGCCACGACAGGCCCGAATTGCCGATGGCCGCGGCGGTACCGCCGTTGACGACCTGCTGCATCGCCCACGTGGTGAGCCGCGCGGCGGTCTGGTATTCGCCTTCGCCGCCCTTCACTTCGTAACGCTTGATGGCCTGACCCTTGTCGTCCATCACGCCGCGCACGGCGACGAGCGGCAACGCGTGGCCATCGGCGGCGATGTATTCGTAGAGTTGGGCGACCTGCAGCGGCGAGAGATCCACGGCGCCGAGCAGGAGCGACGGGCTCGGGTTGACGTCCTCCAGACCGAACGATTCGAGGAAGCCCTTGATGCGGGGCACCCCCACCTGCAGACCGAGGTTCACCGTGGCGAGATTCCACGAATGCACGAGCGCGTCGAGCATGGGCACCTGCCCATGGATCTCGCGATCGTCGTTCTGAGGTGTCCAGGGCTTGCCGTCGGGTTGCCGGATGTTGATCGGCGAATCGTCGACGATGGATGCCAGCGACCACTTCGACGGCTGCGCAAGCGCCACGAGGTAGACGAGCGGCTTGACCAGCGAGCCGATCGGGCGGCGCGCGTCGAGCGCGCGGTTGAAACCCTGATCGCCCGGGTCGCGGGAGCCGACGACGGCGAGCACGCTACCGTTGGTGGTGTCGGTGACCACGGCGGCGGCCTGCGCGGCGGCGCCGCGTTTGCCGAGGCCCTTCATGGTGGAGACGATCGCCTGCTCGGTGTACAGCTGGGCCGACGGGTCCAGCGTGGTGAAGATCGACAGGCTGCCATCGCGTAGCGCGGCTTCGTCGAAGTCGGCCGTGATCTGCGAGCGGACGAGCTGCATGAACGCCGGGAAGCGGTTGTGCGGCAGCTGCGCGTTCGCGGCGATGCCGAGCGGAGAGGCCTGCGCCGCCTTCGTCTGCGCGTCGTCTAGCAGGCCCGTGTCGTGGAACTGCTGGAGCACCAGGTTGCGGCGCGCGAGCGCGCGGTCGGGATAGCGGCGGGGGTCGTAATAGCTCGGCCCCTTCACCAGGCCGACGAGCAGCGCGATCTCCTGCGGGCGCAGGTCTTCGAGGCGACGACCGAAGAAGAACTCGCCGCCGGCGGCGAAGCCGTGCACGGCCTGGCTGCCCTGCTGGCCGAGGAATACCTCGTTGACGTACGCCTCGAGGATACGGCCCTTCGAGTAGTGCGCTTCCATCAGCAGCGACAGGATGGCCTCGTTGACCTTGCGCAGCATGTTCTGGCTACGGTCGAGGAACAGGTTGCGCACGAGCTGCTGCGTGAGCGTCGAGCCGCCCTGTACCGTGTGGCCCGCGCGGATGTTGGCGAACGACGCGCGCGCGATGGCCGAGAAATCGAGGCCGATGTGGCTCTTGAAGTCGCGGTCCTCGACCGCCTGGAGGCCCGACACGAGCAACGGCGGCACGTTGTCGATGCGCACGATGCGGCGCTCTTCCTGCTGCGCGCCGTAGAGCGTGGCGATGCGCGCGGGGTCGAGATGGATCGACTTGATCGGCTTGCCGTTCGCGTCGTCGACCACGGACGCCACCTGGCCGTCGGACAGCGAGACCCGGATGCGATGCGGCAACTCGCCGCCGTCCGGTCCGGCGTAACCGTGCGACGCGATGACGAAGCGCGAGCCGTTCTTCGAGTAGCTGCCCTGCACCCTGCCGCCGCCCTCGGGCGTGTAGCCCGCGAAGGTCAGCTCGAGCTCGAGCGCGGCCGGCGTCATCGGCAGCCCCTGCGCCAGCGGCAACGGGCGCGCGTAGACGCGCGTCGGCACCGCGAACACGAGGTCGTTGAAACGATTCTGCAGGCGCGCGTTGAGGATCAGCGTGTAGGGCAACAGGAAGCCGAAAACGAGACCCATCGTCAGCCAGAAGGGGATACGCAACCAGGGCCAGCTGGTACGCAGGGCGGAGCCGAGACGGTTCAGGAAAGCCAACGCGGGTAGATCCTGGGGAAGAAGGTATCCCCGGATGATAGGGGCAGTTCCCCGGCGGCCATCTGAACGGAAGGTGGCGAAGCGGTGGCGGCGGGCCTCAGACCCTGCGCCGCCACGTCTCCGGCGATGGCTGGAAGCCGCGGGGATGGATGTCGAGCACCCGCTCCAGCTCCGCATTGTCGGCGATCAGGTCGCTATCGAGCCGGTTCACCGGCCCACGCATCGCCGGCGACATCATCGCTGCGAGGTCCAGCACCAGCCGGGGGATGGGCACGGGCAACGTGGTCCCGCCGGCGCTGCGCCGGGCCCGCCGGAACATTTCGGCGGCGGGGAGGCGTTCGCCGCCGCCGATCGGGAAGGTCTGCCCCCGCGCGAAGGGGGACGCGATGGCGGCCACCACCGCGGCGGCGATGTCGTCGGCGTGCACCGGCTGGCGCTGGCCCCGGCCCGACGGGATGGGGAACACCCGGCGGCGGAGCGAGGCATGGACGATCGGCGTGAGGCTCTTGTCCACGCCCGCGCCATAGATGAGCGTGGGGCGGAACAGCGTCCACGGCATGCCGCGCGAGGCGCAGATCGTGGCGATCGCGGTTTCCCCTTCCCGCAGGCGGCGCGACACTTCGCGCTCCTCGACGATCATCGACTCGCGCTTCGACTCCGCGCTCATCGACGAGGTGGCGAGGATGTGCGGCGTGCCGGGAAGCCGGTTCGCCGAGAGCCACGCCGCGAATTCGGTGATCGGGCCGAGGCTGACCACCGCGCGCAGCGGCGGCAGGTCGGGCATGTCGGTGGGCAGGCTGCCGAGACGCCAGCGGGCGTCGGCGCGTGCCTGCCGGCTCACTGCGATCCAGTCGAGGCCCGCGGCGTCGAGCCTCGGAAGGAGAAACTGCCCGATCTGTCCGGACGCCCCGAGCACGAGTACCGTCATGCCGTGCCTCACCGGCCCGTCGCGATGCGTTCGTACGCACTCTGCAGGCGCGGATCGTCCGGCGCGTAACGGCGCGCGCGCTCGAGGGCCTGGAAGGCGCCCTGACGGTCGCCCTGCCCGGCCCGCTGCAACGCGTTGTCGATCCATGCGCTGCCGAGCCGGTGGCGGAGCTCGCCTTGCGACGTGTCGCCCGGCGCGAGGTCGGACAACGTGGCGTAGAGGTTTTCCGCGCGCTGCACGTTGCCGCTGGCCACGGCCTGCTGCATCTGCTTTTCGACCTGCGTCGGCAGGCCTTGCAGTCCGGCGCGCGCGGCGGGGTCGTTGCCGTCGATGGCGAGCGCGTTGCGGTACAGGTCGTACGCGCTGTCGCCCGGCGGATCCATGATGTCGCCGCGCGTCGCCGCGTTCTGCGCACGGCGGACGAGGTCGGCCACCTTCGCTTTCTGCTCCGGGCTCACGGCCATCGAGGCTTCGGCCAGGCCGTCCTGCGCGTCGGCGCCACGAACGGTGTCCACCGGCGTGCGCACTTTCGCATCGCCGCCGATACGCGCGCGCGCCGCCGCGAGTTCGGCGGATTTCGGTGCCAGCTTCTCCGCCTGATCGAGCAGACGACTCGCCTGATCGTCGTCTTCGCTGTCGAGCGACGCGTTGGCCTGCACGATGAGCGCCTGCGCGACCTGGCCGAGGCCAGCCTTCGCGTCGGCGTTGTCCGGATCGGCGGCGAGCGCCGCGCGGAAGCGTGCGAGCGCGTTGTCGTCGCCGCTGCCCGTGAAACGACCCGCGCGCATCGCGTCGTTGCCCTGCTGGACGAGCGTCTTCACCGCCTGGTCGTCCTGCTTCTTCGTTTCCGACAGCATGGCGCGAAGCGACGGCAGATCGCCGTACCCCGGCACGAGGATCGCGATGCGATCGACGAGCGCGTTCGCCTTCGCCTTGTCGCCGTCGGCGAGCGCCTGACGCGCCTGCGCGGCAAGGCCGCCGCCGACCTTGTCGAGGCCACGCGCGGCGACCGCATTGGACTTGTCGGCGTCGAGCACGCGCCGGTACAGCGCGCCCGCGCCATCGTCGCCGTCCAGCTTGCCGGCCGCGAACGCCGCCTGCGCCTGATCGATCAGCGAAGCGGTGCGATCCTGCGGATTGCGTGCCTGCGACAACCGTTGCGAGAGCTGCTCGACGTCGCTGCCGCCGCCGAGGAGTTCGCGGGCGACATTGAGCGCGGCTTCGGCTTCGTCGAGCCGCCCGGCATTCAATGCCGCATCCGCACGCGCGACCTCGGCCTGACCGACCCGGCGCAGACCGTCGCGCGCCTGATCGCTGTCCGGCTGCTGGTCGCGTGCTTTCTCGAACAGTTCGCGCGCGCTGTCGCCGTTGGTTCCATCGAGGCGCCCTTCGTCCAGCGCGTGGTTCGCCTGGGCGAGCGTGTCGTTGAGTTCCGTGGCCGGGACCATGTTGCGGAGGCGGTCCTGCTGCAGCCACAGCGCCGTGCCGGCACCAATCAGCACGAGCACAAGGACGGGGATGAGCCAGCCCCGCTTGCGCGGCGGAGTGCGACCGCTACGCGGCGGCGGCGCGGCACCGCCACTGCGGCGCGGCCCATCGACCACGATGTGCGGCAGGCCGTCGTCCGGCGGGGTCGCCGGCCTGTCGAGATCGTCGAGGCGTCCCAGCGTGGGTTCGGTGCGACCGCGTGTATCGCGATCGTGGCTGTCTCTGCGTCCGCTCATGGGCCGAATCATCCATAGGAGCGTGAAAGCTTAACATCCGGCCGTGAACGGACGTTGAGGGCGGCCGGGCTCCTGAAACGACGCAAAGCAAGGGTCTGGATTACTGCGACAAGCACGTAACGGCTCATGCGACCGCGCCGGGATCAGAGCTCCACGCGGATGCGGCTGGCGGCGCGCTTGGCCTTCTCCAGCGCCTCCTCCACCGTCGTCGCGCGCGCCAGCGTCACCGCCATCCGGCGGCGGCCGCGTACTTCCGGCTTGCCGAAGATACGCAGCATCGTGCCCGTTTCGGCCAGCGCCTCCGCCACGCCGTGATAGGTCGGTGCGTGGCCGTCGCCTTCGACCAGCACCGCGCACGACGCGGCCGGCGAGAAGGCGTGGATCTCCGGCACGGGCAGGCCGAGGATCGCCCGGGCGTGGAGCGCGAACTCCGAAAGATCCTGCGAGATCAGCGTGACCAGCCCGGTATCGTGCGGCCGCGGACTCACCTCGGAGAAGATGACCTCGTCGCCGCGCACGAAGAACTCGACACCGAACACGCCCCAGCCGCCCAGCGCGGCCGTGATGGCATCGGCCTGGCGCTCGGCTTCGGCCCGCGCCGCGTCGCTCATCGGCTGCGGCTGCCACGATTCGCGGTAATCGCCGTCTTCCTGGCGATGACCGATGGGGGCGCAGAACGAAACGCCGTCGCGATGGCGCACGGTCAGCAGCGTGATCTCGTAATCGAAATCGACGAACCCTTCGACGATGACGCGGCCCTTGCCCGCACGTCCGCCGGATTGCGCGTAGTCCCACGCCGCATCGGCATCGGCCGCCGTGCGCACGACGCTCTGGCCCTTGCCCGACGAACTCATCACCGGCTTTACGACGCACGGCGTGCCGAGCGCCCCGATCGCGGCGAGGAACGCGTCGCGGGTGTCGCAGAATCGGAAGGGCGACGTCGGCAGGCCGAGCTCGTCGGCGGCGAGGCGGCGGATGCCTTCGCGGTCCATCGTCAGCCACGCGGCGCGCGCGGTCGGGATCACCTTCAGGCCCTCTTTCTCGAGCGCGATGAGCGTCGGCGTGTGGATGGCCTCGATCTCCGGCACCACGAGGTTCGGCTTCTCCTCGTCGATCACCGCTCGCAGCGCGGCGCCGTCGAGCATGTCGATGACGTGGCTGCGATGCGCGACCTGCATCGCCGGCGCGTTCGCATAGCGATCGACGGCCACCACTTCCACCGCGAACCGCTGAAGCTCGATGGCGACCTCCTTGCCCAGCTCGCCCGATCCCAGCAGGAGCACCTTGATGGCGTTATGCGAATGAGGGGTTCCGAAGGTGTGCATGCGCGCGTTTCCAGCGTGGGTCGGGCCGGTATTCTAGCGGCCACGGGCGACGGGCGATTGCAACGGACGGTTGGACGCCGACCCCCGACGTGCTTAGATGGGCCTCGACTCGCGTCAAGGGATGCTCGCCGATGGGACGATGGACCGCCGCCGCACTGCTTTTCGCCGTCCTCGGCGCCGCGCATGCCACGCCGACGACACGGACCTGGATGTCGGTCACCCTCGACGGGCGAAAGGTCGGCAGCATGCGGGTGGAGCGCGGCGTCGCCGACGGTAACGTCGTGACCACGCAGGCGATCGACCTGCGCATCATGCGCGGCAAGTCGCCCCTCGCCATCGGCAGCACGATGACGGCCACCGAGACGATCGACGGCGACGCGGTAGCCTTCGCGTCGCGTAACGGCTCGTCGACGCAGGACACCGAGATCGACGGCAGCCGCCGCGACGACGGCCAGTTCCAGGTCACCACGCGCATCGGCGAGCAGACGTCCGTCGGCCTCCTCGCCTGGCCGGACAACGCGCGCATGAGCGAGGGTCAGCGACTCCTCATCGTGCGCGAGGGATTCGCACCGGGCCACCGCTACCGCACGCGTAATTTCGATGCGACCAAGCAGCAGGTGGCGACGCTCGACGTGGAAGTGGTCGGCGACGAAATCGTCGAGCTACCGGACGGCGACGAAACACTGCACCACCTGCGGCAGTCCCTCGCGGATTCGCCGGACGGGCAACGCATGGACCTGTGGGTCGACGACGCCGGCACCATGCGCAAGGGATCGTCGCCGGCGATGGGACGCCGGATGGAGATGCTCGCGTGCAGCGAGGCGTGCGCGATGGCGCCGGGACAGGACGTCGACGTGCTGCGCACGGCGATGATCCTCGCGCCTCGCACGATGACGCCCGCCCTGCGCAGCTTCGCCGTGCGCTACACCATGACCGTCACCGGCGGGGTCGCGAATCCTTTCGCGACCACCGACGAGCAGCAGGTCAAACAGGTTCGCGATGGGGTCTACGACGTCACCATCGGCGCCGCGTCGGAGCACGCCGGCGAAGGCGGTCCCACGAAGGAGGACCTGCGCTCGAATCCATGGGTGCAGTCCGACGCGCCGGACATCGTCGCGCTCGCGACGAAAGCCGTCGGTAACGCGGACACCGACATGCGACGCATGGTGCGCCTGCGCAGCTTCGTCACCGGATACATCGAACCGACGGTGCTGGACGTCGGCTACGGGTCGGCGCTCGAAACGCTGCGCACGCGCCAGGGCGACTGCACCGAACATGCCGTGCTGCTCGCCGCGCTCGGCCGGTCGCTGGGCATTCCCACGCGCATCGTCACCGGCCTCGTGTACACCGATCGTTTCGCCAACGCGTCCCGCGTGTACGTGCCGCACACGTGGGTGCAGTCGTGGGTGGAGGGGCGCTGGGTGAGTTTCGACTCCGCGAACCGTCGTTTCGACACGACCCACATCGCGCTCGGCGTGGGCAACGGCGATCCGTGGCGCTTCTTCTCGGCCATGGCGTCGCTGGGCCGGATCCGCATCGACCGGGTCGTCGCGCTGCAGGCCGGCATGAACATGCCGCCCCCACCGATCCAGCGCGTGCCGCCACCCGAACCGTTCCGCATGCCGCCGCCACCGCCGCCGTCGGGCGGCAAGCACTGACCGTTGCCCGCCACGACCAATGGGGGACTTGACTGACGCCGCGAAAGTGGTGTGATGAGCACGTCCCCCACAATCCGGACGTACGCTCATGAGACGCTTTCTTGCCGTCCTCGCCGTACTGTGCGCGTTCTCGTCGGCCGCCCTGGCCGACGAACGCTGGATGACCGTCCTGCTGGACGGCCGCAAGGTGGGCAGCCTGCGCATCGACCGTGAGGTCGACGGCGACCGGGTCCTTACCCGCCAGGTGCTCGATTTCCGCATGACGCGCGCGAAGACGCCGCTGGCCCTGCGCACCGAACTGCGGTCGACCGAATCGAAGGCCGGCGATCCGCTCGCGTTCTATGCCAGCACGCGGATGTCGACGCAGGAGAACCTCGCTACGGGCGAAGTGCGCGGCGATGGCCTGTTCCAGATCTCCAACACCGTGGGCGGCCAGTCGAAGATCGATCTCCTCATCTGGCCGGCCGGCGCCACGCTCGCCGAGGGCCAGCGTCTCGCGGTGGTACGCCAGGGCTTCCGGCCGGGTACCAGCTATCGTGTACGCAACTTCGACTCCACGAAGCAGCAGGTCGCCAACGTCGACGTGAAGGTCGTCGGCGAGGAAGTGGTGACCATGCCGGACGAAACCAAGGAGACGCTGCACCACCTCCGGCAGTCGATCGTCGGTGCATCCGATCATGCGGTGGACATCTGGGTCGACGACGACGGCTATATCCGCCGCAGCCTCGCGCCGCTGCTCGGCTTCCGCCTCGAAATGGCCGCGTGCGATGCCGCCTGCGCGCAGGCGCCCGACCAGGACATCGACCTGCTGCGTGCCGCGATGGTCGTCTCGCCCCGCCCGATGGTGGCGGCGTTGCGCGTCGCCCCCGTCCGCTACACGATCGCGGTGCGCGATCATGGCGCCAATCCCTTCATCCAGACGGACGAACAGCGCGTCTACGAGCTGGGCGACGGTGTGTACATCGTCGATGTGGGTTTCGGCATGCGTCATGGCGAAGAACCGGGGCCGCTGCCGGAAGACACCGCCGCGAACGCGTGGGTACAGTCGGATTCCCCCGCGATCGTCGCGCTGGCGAAGCAGGCGGCGGGCGACGCGGCGACGGACCTGCAGCGCATGCGCCGGCTGCGCACGTTCCTCTCCGAGTACATCGTGGCCAAGGGTCTCGACGTGGGTTACGCCTCGGCGCTGGAAACGGCCAACACGCGACGCGGCGACTGCACCGAACACGCCGTGCTGCTCACGGCGATGGCGCGGTCGATGGGCATCCCCGCGCGCGTCGTCACCGGCATCGTCTACGCCGAGCGCATGGGTGGCGCGAACCGCGTGTTCATCCCCCACGCCTGGGCGCAGGCGTGGATCAAGGATCGCTGGATCAGTTTCGACTCCGCGCAGCGCCGCTTCGACTCCACCCACATCGCCATGGGCACCGGCAACGGCGAACCGTGGCGCTTCTTCGCATCCATGTCCGCGCTGGGCAAGATCCGGATCGACCGCGCGATGCCGGGATCGAACCTGATCGACGTACCGGCGCCCAGCAGCGCGGGTATGTCCGCTCCGGGACGGGGCGCGCCCTGACGGCACTTGAAAGTGATATCGCAGTGATATCAAATGACCCGACATCAACAGGGGTCATGCCGTCATGAACGAACGCGCCGCCGCCTCGCTTCCGGGGATTCCCACCATCATCGCGATGCTCATCGTCCTGGTGCTCGTCGCCGGCTGGGTGTTCGCCCAGATCGGGCCGGGCGGCAACCCGCTCGCCGGCGGTGCCGTCGTGCTGGTGCCGCTCGTCGCGTTTCTCGCGAAGGGCTTCTTCCAGGTGCAGCCCAATCAGGGCCAGGTGATGCAGCTGTTCGGCAAGTACGCCGGCACGGAGCGGCGCGAAGGCCTGCGCTGGACCAATCCGTTCTACTCGCGCCGGCCGGTGAGCCTGCGCGTGCGCAATTTCGAAAGCAGCCGGCTCAAGGTGAACGACAACGACGGCAATCCGATCGAGATCGCGGCGATCGTGGTGTGGCAGGTCATCGATACCGCCGAGGCCGTGTTCTGCGTGGACGACTACGAGAACTTCGTGCAGATCCAGAGCGAATCGGCGCTGCGACAGATGGCGCAGAGCTACGCCTACGACGCGCACGACGACAGCAAGGCATCGCTGCGCAGCCATGGCGAAGAGGTGAATAACCATCTGCGCCAGGAGATCGAGGCGCGCCTCATCAAGGCCGGCGTGCAGGTGATCGAGTCGCGCATCAGCCACCTCGCGTATGCGCAGGAGATCGCACAGGCGATGCTCCAGCGCCAGCAGGCGGGGGCGATCGTCGCCGCGCGCGAGCGCATCGTCGAAGGCGCCGTGGGCATGGTGGCGCTGGCACTCGATCAGTTGCGGGCGCAGGGCGTCGTCGAACTGGACGAAGAGCGCAAGGCCGCCATGGTGTCCAACCTGCTCGTCGTCCTCTGCGGCGACCGGGCCACCCAGCCGGTGGTCAACGCCGGCTCGCTCTACCACTGAGCGTCCGGTGGCGAGCGAGAAAAAAGCCTATCCGCTGCGGGTGAGCGCGGCCGTCCTCGACGCCATGCAGGCATGGTCCGAAGACGAGCTGCGCTCGCTCAATGCGCAGATCGAATACGTGCTCCGCGATGCGCTTCGGCGCGCGGGGAGGCTGAAGCCATCGGCCGAGCCGATCGACGATGCGAACCCGCGGTAGGAGCCCCCTTCCCGACCGTGCGCGCCTTCACGGCGAGCGCGCCGTCGCATCCGGGTGCGCTCTTAACGGCGCGACGAGCGAAGCGACCACGCCGCCGCCAGCCACCCGACGATGAATGCCACACCGCCGAACGGCGTGATCGCGCCCGTCAGCCGGGGTGCGCCGAGCGCCAGCGCATAGAGGCTGCCGGAGAAAAGCACGATGCCCGCGACGAACGACCAGACCGCGACGCCGCGCGCTCTTCCCGCCGGCAACACCGCGACCGCGACGAACAACGCCAGTGCGTGCCAGAAGTGGTACTCCACGCCGGTATGCCAGATCGCGAGCGCGGCGTCGCCGATCGTGCCGCGCAAGGCGTGCGCGCCGAAGGCGCCAAGCACGACCGCCGTCGCGCCGGCCGCGCCGGCCAGCACCGCATCGGTCGCAGGGACATGTTGTCGCATGGGTGGGGGCATCCTCGTCGTGGCGTATCCTGCGCAGGATATCCCGCGGAGCCACGCATGAAGCACATCACACGCCGCCGGGTCCGCCTGGCCCTGCTCGCCTTGCTCGCGCTCGTGGCGCTCGTCGGGTGCCAGCGCGAGCCGCAGCCCGAGTGGAAGCTCAACGACGTCTCCGGACACCTGCCCGACCTCGATTTCCGGCTCACCGACGACAACGGCAAGGCCGTGACCGGTGCCGACTTCAGGGGCAAGGTGACGGTGATGTACTTCGGCTACACGCACTGCCCCGACGTCTGCCCGCTGACGCTCACGCAGCTGCACGTGGTGCTCGATCGCCTCGGCGCCCCAGCCGACCGTGTGCGCATCCTGTTCGTCAGCGTTGATCCGGCGCGCGACACGCCGGCGATCATGCACGCCTACGTGAACGCCTTCGACAAGCGCGCGGTCGGGCTCGTCGGCTCCGATCGCGATGTCGAGGCCCTGGCCAAGCGGTACCGTTCGGCGTTCACGCGCGAACCCGATCGGGGCGACGGCAACTACGAGGTCAGCCACAGCTCGGCGATCTACATCTTCGACGGATCGGGCAAGGCCCGTCTGCTCGCCACGCCGTCCGCCTCGCAGGACGACATCGTGCACGACCTGCACCTGCTCACTTCCATGGAGACGACACCATGATGGTTCGCACGATCGCCGCCGCCCTCCTCGTCGCCGCGGGAACCGCCAACGCGGCAGACACCGTCACCGCGTCGGCAGGATGGATACGCGTGTTGCCGGGGAGTCTCCCGGCGGGCGGCTACGTGGTGTTCCAGAACACCGGCGACCGCGAAGTGGCCATCGTGGATGCCGAAAGCCCGGCCTACGGCATGGCGATGATCCATCGCAGCAGCACCGAGACGGGCATGGGGCGGATGGAGATGGTCGATCGCGTGGCGATTCCGCCCAAGGGGACGGTGGCGTTCTCGCCCGGCGGGTACCACGTGATGCTCGAGCACCCGACGCATCCCGTGACGCCGGGAGAACCGGTGCAGGTGATCTTCACGCTGTCGGACGGAAAGAAACTGCCGGTGACGTTCGTGGCACGCCCGGCGAACGCCAACGGTCCGAAGGACTGATCGCTCCGGTGGGAGCCAGCCGCTCAGCGGATATCGAAATCCGGCGGCGCCTCGTGCGCGCCCAGCGGCTCGCGATAGAACTCCTCCACTCGCGCCCCGGGCGGTCCATGGCGCAGCCATGCTTCGAGCTGTTCGATGGCGCCCGCATCGCCATAGGCGACCACCTCCACGCCGCCGTCGGGCAGGTTCTTCGCATAGCCCGTGAGGCCGAGCTTCACGGCCTCTTTCTGGGCCGAGGCGCGGAAGAACACGCCCTGCACCCGACCCTTCAGCATGAATCGCGCGGCCTGCATGACGTCACCTCTTCGGATCGGGCGTCTTCGACGTGGCATCCTTGAGTTTTTCCGCAGTCACGGGTCCGACGAACTGCTTCGCGATGCGCCCATCGGGCGCGATGATCCAGGTGGTGGGCAGACCCTTGGGCGTGCCGAAATCCTTCGGGGGCTCCATGACATCGACCTGCGCGATCGCGTACGAGACCGGGTGCTTCCTGAGGAACGCCTCGATGTCTTTCGGGTCGGTGTCCTCGAACGCGAGGCCGATGGCCACGACGTCCTTGCGATCCTTCACGAACGCGGAAATGTCGGGCATCTCCTTGATGCAGGGCACGCACCACGTGGCCCAGTAGTTCACCACGACCCACTTGCCGCGCTGCGCGGCGAGATCGAAGGACTTGCCATCGATGGTCTTGATCGTGAGCCGCGGCGGCGTGCCGTCGGCGGCGAACGCGGGCGACGCCAGGGCGAGCGCGGCGACAGCGAGAAAACGGCGGATCATGCGGGGGAATCCTCGGTGGGAACGGGAACCGCCGGCGGCGGGAAGATGGCGTCGAGGCGCGCGCCGAGCGTAGCGTCGAGTGCGGCGGCCAGATGATCGAGCAAGCCGAGGAGTTCCGGCGGCAGGTCGATGCCCAGTCGCTGCACCTGCTCGCGCGGATGCAGCGGCAGACGGTACTGCGTGCAACGGTACACGCGCAGCAGTTCGGTGGCGTCGAGGCTGCGACTGAGCAGCCAGCCACCGGCCTCGCCGCGCTGGATCATGTCCGCGCGCAACAGGTCGTCGAAATAGCAGGCGATCGCACTGGAAGGCAGGTAGGGCTCGCGCACGCGGACCGTGGCCGGATCGACGTTCTCGCCCGTGCGCTGCGCGCGCACGAAATGCTGAAGCACCACCAGCAGACCGATGAATTCGGCGCCTTCCGGCAGCGCTTCGTGCGGCACGGTGTATTCGAAGGCCGAGATCGACGCGGCGATCGAGGCCCCGAGGATCACGATGATCCACGAAAGGTAGATCCACAGCAGGAAGATAGGGATCGCCGCGAGCGCGCCGTAGATCTCTTCGTAGTTAGGCGAGTTGCGGATGAATTCGGCGAACCCCCAGCGCGCGGCTTCGAACAGGATGGCGCCGAGCATCGCGCCGATGGCGGCGTGGCGCCACGACACGCGCCGGTTGGGCACCATCGTGTACATGAGCACGAGCGTGACGAACGTGATCACGAACGGCAGCAGGTTGAGGAGGCGACTCTGCGTGGCCAGCTGACCGGCGGCTTCGTGCAGCAGCGGAAACGCCGCGATGTACGACGACAGCGCGAGGCCGCCGACGACGAGGATCGGCCCGAGCGTGAGGGCCGCCCAGTACAGCAGCAGGCGCGACGTCCAGCCGCGGGGCTTGCGCACGCGCCAGATACGGTTGAGGCGATCCTCGATGCTGATCATCATCGACACGGCGCTGAACAGCATCACCAGGATCGAGATGCCGGTGAGCTGGCTGGCCTTGTCGGCGAACGCGAGCATGTATTCCTGGATCTTCATGCCGGTGGCGGGCACGAAGTTCTGGAAAGCGTAGTTCGCCAGCGAACCGCGCCATTCGGCGAACACCGGAAACGCCGAAAGAATCGCGAACACGGCCACGGTGAGCGGCACCAGCGAGACCAGGGTGGTGTACGACAGGGCGCCCGCCGTCTCGAAGCACTTGTCGTCGACGAAGCGCAGCCAGGTGAAGCGCGAAAAGCTGAGCGCGCGGTCGCGATCGATGCGAAGCGGCATGTCCATCCTCATCCCGAACGATTGGGAACACGTGTCAGTTCTGCGAGACTAGCCGCCTTCGCAAAGGCCGACCTCCATGTCCCACGACATCCTCGTACTCTACTACAGCCGTAGCGGGCACACGGCCCAGCTGGCCCGCTTCATCGCCCGCGGCGTGGAGGAAGTCCCCGGCATGCGCGCCCGCCTCAGGCAGGTGCCGCCGGTGGCGCCGGTGACGGAAATCGCCATGCCGCCCGAACCGGAAGACGGCGCGCCCTACGTGTCGCGTGCCGACCTGACGGAATGCGCGGGCCTCGCCCTGGGCAGCCCGACGCGTTTCGGCAACATGGCGGCACCGCTCAAGTACTTCCTCGACACGACGGGGGCCGAGTGGGCGTCCGGCGCGCTCGCCGGCAAGCCGGCCGCCGTCTTCACCTCCACGAGCACCATGCACGGCGGCCAGGAGGCCACCTTGCTGTCGATGGCCCTGCCGCTGCTTCATCACGGCATGCTGATCGTCGGTATCCCCTACACCGAGCCTGCCCTCAACAACACGGTGACCGGCGGCACGCCCTACGGCGCCAGCCACGTGTCGGGCACGCGTGGCGACAACGCCATCAGCGACCACGAACGCGAACTCGCCCGGAACCTCGGCCGACGCCTCGCCGACGTGGCCCGCCGCCTCGGCGCGCCGGCGTGACCTCGCCGGCGACCACGCTGCAGAAGACGGGGTTGGCGGCCTGGGCCGGTCTGCTCGTCGTGCAGGTCGTCTGGTACCTCGGCTATCCGCCGGTATCGATCCCCACGTGGGTGGCGCTCGCGATCACCGTCCCGCCCCTGCTGCTGCCGCTGCTGTCGCTGCCGAACGTCACGCGCGCCCTGCTCTGGGTCGGCATCCTGGCCCTGTTCTTCTTTTGCCACGGGGTGGCGGAGGCCTGGAGTTCCACCGGCGATCGCTGGCTGGCTTGGGTCGAGATCCTGCTCACCCTGCTGCTGATCGGCACGCTCGGGGCGGGTGTGCGACGCAGGCGCTGAGAAGCGGCGGCGCCTGTGACGTAAGGCCTCGACGACGCCGCGCTGCGCGCCCATGTTGCGCAGCGTATCGACGCTGGCGCGGAGGCGGTGCAGGCTAGTCCCCATCGACGACGAGCGAGGACGCCACGATGGGTTTCGTGCAGGAGGCGCCGCGACTGGCGCATCCGTTCCACAACGACCGGGTGCTCCATGCATGGCTTGCGAACACGGTGCCGGCGGAACGCGTGGCGGCCATGCGCCCCGACCTCGTCGGGCTCGGCGATTACGCCGTCATGGCGTGGGAACGTCGCGGGCGCACGCCACGCACCGAGCCCGTCCTCACGCAATGGGACGCCTGGGGCAAGCGCGTCGATCGTATCGCCCTGACGCCGGCGTGGGAGGAAGGCCCTGCGATCACGACGCATCACGCCGTGCTCGCCGCGGGACATGCCGGTTCGCCGTGGGCACGCGTGGAGGAATTCGCACGCGTCTACCTCTATCACGTCGCCAGCGAATTCTGGTGCTGTCCGCTGGCCATGACCGACGGCGCGGCGACCGCGATCCACGCATCGGGCAACCGGACACTCATCGAACGAGCCTTGCCGCGGTTCCTGAGCCGGCACCCCGATACCTTCTGGCTCTCCGGGCAGTGGATGACTGAAACGCCGGGCGGCTCCGACGTCGGCCGGACCGAAACGGTCGCCCGTCAGGACGCCGGCGGGCAGTGGCGGCTCTACGGCCGCAAGTGGTTCAGTTCCGCCGTGGTCGGCGAAGCGGCGCTCGCGCTCGCACGGCCGGAGGGCGCCGGGCCGGGCGCCGCGCCGCTCGCACTTTTCTACGTCGAGACGAAGGACGCGGACGGCGCGTGGCAGGGCATCACCATCGATCGGCTGAAGAAAAAACTGGGCACGCACGAACTGCCCACCGCCGAGATCCATCTCGACGGCCTGCTGGCGACGCCGGTCGGTCCGCTGGACCACGGGGTGCGACAGATCGCGCCCATGCTCAACGTCACGCGCACATGGAACGCCGTCTGCGCGGTGGCGAGCATGGCGCGTGCGATCGCGCTCGCACGCGATTACGCCACGCGGCGCGACGCGTTCGGCACCCGCCTGATCGACCACCCGCTGCACGCGCGAACGCTCGCCGACATGCAGGCGGAGTACGAGGCGGCGTTCGCGCTCGCTTTCCATGTCGCCGGACTGCTGGGGCACGTGGAGCACGGCGCGGGCGGGCCGGACGACGACGCCCTGCTCCGCCTGCTCACGCCGCTGGCCAAGCTCTGGACGGCGAAGGTGTCGATACGCGTGATTTCCGAAGCGCTGGAATGCTTCGGCGGCGCGGGCTACATCGAGGACACCGGCCTGCCCCAGCTGTTGCGCGACGCGCAGGTCTACGCGATCTGGGAAGGAACGACGAACGTGCTTTCGCTCGACATGCTGCGCACGCTGTCGGCCGGCATGGCACCCCTGCGCCGGTCGGTCGACGCGCTGCTGCCGGCGGGCGACTCCCCGGAACGCGCGGCGATCGTCGCCACGCTGGACGCCACCGAAGCCTTGCTGGGCGATGTCGTGGCCGATCGGGCCTCCCTGGAGGCATCGGCCCGAGGCATCGCGTTCACGCTGGCGCGCACGGTGGCGGCGGCCCTGCTGGTGCGCGCCGCCGGCTGGGGCGAGACGGCCGGCGATCCGCGTCCTGCCGCCGCGTGCCGCCGTTTCATCGCCCGCGGGCTCGACCGCCTGGCCCTGCCGGCCAACGACGAGGACGCCCTGCTCGCCAGTGACAACCCTGTAGAATGAGCGACCCGCTCCGCCCGCTTCCCAGGTCACGTCATGCAGCAACTCACCATCGTCACCACCGGTGGCACGATCGACAAGGTCTATTTCGACGACAAGTCGGACTACCAGATCGGCTCGCCGCAGATCGGTGACATCCTTCAGCAGCTGGGCGTCGCCTTCCGCTTCGACGTGATCCCCATCCTGCGCAAGGACAGCCTGCACGTGACGCAGGAAGACCGCGCGTTGATCCGCAGCACCATCGAGGCCCAGCCGCACCGCCACGTGCTGGTCACCCACGGCACCGACACCATGGTGGAGACGGCCCGCGTGCTGGCCGACATTCCCGGCAAGGTGATCGTGCTGACCGGCGCACTCAATCCGGCGCGTTTCCAGGGCTCCGACGCCGTGTTCAACATCGGCTGCGCCGTCGGTGCCGTGCAGACGCTGGCCGACGGCGTCTACATCGCCATGAACGGACGCGTGTGGGATCCCGCCGCGGTGCGCAAGAACCGCGACGCGAACCGCTTCGAAGCGATCTGATCGGTCAGGATCGGGCGCGGTCTTCGTAGACCGCGTCCACCGTCGCGCCCGCATCCATGAGGCCGGCCCCGCATCCCCGTGGGCAAGGACCGGCCATCGGCCGCGCGTTGTCCACCAGCTGTCGCGTCACGGCATCGACGTCGATCGCCGGGTCGACCGAACGCATCAGCGCCACCAGGGCGGACACGTGGGGGGCGGCCATCGACGTACCCGCCAGCCATCGATAGGCCGGCCGTTCCCGCCCGCGCTCGCCGCCATCCACCGACGACACGATGTCGTCGGCACCCCGATCGCCGAGGCTGCCGCCCGGCGCCGCGAGCGTGATCCGTTCGCCGAAGTTCGAATACCAGGCCGCGCCGCCATCGCGCGCCACGGCGGCCACGGTAACCACGCCGGGGCAGTTCGCCGGCATTTCGGCGTTGGCCGATACCGCGTCGTTGCCCGCGGCCGCGACGACCACGGTGCCGCGCGATCGCGCATCGTCGATGGCGCGTGCGAACGACATGCCACACGCGCCGCCGACGCCGAGGCTCAGGTTGATCACGTCCGCGCGTCGCGTGACGGGCGGCACCCCCGGCACGGCGCCGCCGCTGGCCCAGACGACCGCATCGGCGATGTCGGACAGCCTGCCGCCGCAACGACCCATGACGCGCACCGGCAGCAGCTTCGCCTCGGGCGCGAGCCCCACCATGCCCGGGTGGTTGCCGGCGCGCGCCGCGACGATGCCGGCCACGTGCGTGCCATGCCACGTGGAGCGCCGGGGCGTCTTCGCGCCGCAGTCGCCGACGTCCTTCCAGTCGCCCGCGTCGACGGGATCGGGATCCCGGCCGTCGCCATCGCGCGCATTGTCCGGGTCGCTGACGAAATCGAAGCCCGGCAGCAGCTGGCCGTCGAATTCCGGATGCGGCGTGATGCCGGTATCCAGCACGGCGACGACGGCGCCGGCGCCACGCGTGCGTCGCCACGCCACCTCGGCGTCGACGCCGGTTCTCGCGTCGTGGAGGTTCCACTGCCGACGCCACAGCGGATCGACGACCGCCGTCGGCTGGATCCAGACGTCCTCCTCGACGGATACCACGCCGGAAAGCGCGGCGAGGTGCGCGGGATTGCCGTCGGGCAGGTCGAAGACTTCCCCGCCGGTCGCCAGCGAGCGCACGTGACGTGGACCGCGGTCGCCGCGCGCATGCACGTCGCGCGACGGAAGCCGCGCGGCCCTGGCCGATGCGGTATCGGCGAAGTGCACGATGTAGCGGGCGGCCTCGGCGTGAGCGGTAGTCGAAAAGAGAGCGGCGATGAATGCGAGAGGAGCGAAGCGCACGGGGAACACCTTGGGTGAGCGGGGAACCGCGGTCCGACCACGCTAGGTAAACCCCTTCCTCGATCACAGGCGTTGCCGCCCGCGTGTCTTCGTGAGCCTCTCGCTATCGATTCCGGGTGGAATCCAACGAAAAAGGCTCCGGGCGGCAACGCCCGGAGCCTCCGACGTACTCGTGGCGAATCGGCGCGTTACGGCGTCCAGGTCGCCTTCAGCGACACACCGGAGAACGCGCTGTAACCACGCACCTTCACGTAGTACGTGCCGGCCTGCGGCACCGCGAACGTGCACGACTCGGCGTTGCCGGTCTTGTACGGACGGCAGTTGTAGCTCGACGTGGTCGGCGCGGAGCCGAACTTCACGTAGAGGTCCGCATCGCCGGAACCGCCGCTGGTGGCGATCGTCAGGTTCGACGCGCCGGCGGACACGACCACGGTGTAGCTGAGCTCGGTGCCCGAGCTACCGGCGAGCCCGGTCGCGGCGACGCCGTTCTGCAGCTGCGTACCGCCACCGCCACCCGTGGAGCAGGTGACGCCCACGGCCGAGAACGCCGACGCGACATCCGTCGCGGAGAACCCGAGGTCCGTGGCCGCGCTGGCGACGCCGCACGAACCGGTGTTGAACGTCGAGTTCGCCGTCCAGTAGAGCGCGTTGGCGCGGGCGAACACCTTGAAGGCCTTGACGGTATCCCAACCGGTCTTCTTGGCCAGCGTGCAGAACGCCTTGTTGTACACACCCGACGAATAATGCACGTCGAGCCCGTTGTAGTACTGCGACGCGTTGTCGATCGACGCGCCATCCTGCGACGGCGTGCACATGTAGCGCAGCGCGTTGCCGATACCCGCGCTCGCCTTGACGATGTCGGAGCCGACGAGGAAGTCGTTGCTGCCGCGGTCGTAGTATTCGGCCGCCTCGCCCGCGATGTCGGAATACGCTTCGTTCATGCCGCCCGACTGGCCGCTGTACGCGAGGTTGGAATGCTGCTCCGTGTAACCGTGGCTGATTTCATGCGACGTCACGTCGAGCGCCACCAGCGGGTAGAACGTGCTGGCACCGTCGCCGAAGGTCATCGAGCTGCCATCCCAGAAGGCGTTCTCGTAGCTGTTGCCGTAATGCACCTTCATGATCAGCACCTGGTTCAGCGGTGCCGCGCCGGTGTAGGCGGTGTACATGTCGTGCACCACGCCGCCGAAGTGATGCGCGTCGTTGATCGGGCCGTAGGCGCCGTTCACCGCGTCGCCCGACGACGTGAAGCAGGTGAAGCTCCACAGCGTGCCGCTGCCGGAGGTCGCCTTCTTCATGTTGTACGACTTCACGAACTGGTTCTGCGCCGTGCACGTGCTGCCCGACTGGGTGACGCGCAGCGCCGGCTTGCCACCCGCGCCCCACGTGTACTGTCCGGTCTTCTGGTTGCCGCCGGGACCGGTGGCATCCACTTCCGCGTTGGTCAGGCCCTCCCATTGCTCGACGATCTGCCCGGTGTTCGCATCGACGATCGCGGTCGGACGCGACGGGTGGTCGCCACCGACGAAGTACGACGTGAGATAGACGAGCCGCGCGGGTGCGCCGTCGACGGGGTAGACGTACAGGTCGGCCTTGACGTTCTCCGGCTTCGCCGCGGCGCCGAGCGTGCGCGACTGCCTCGACAGCGCCGCGACGGCAGCCGCCTGGTCGAGGCGCGGCGTGACGGAGGCGATATCCACCTGGAGGTCCGAGGTCACGATGCCCGAGGCGACCAGCGAATTCCCCTGCGCATCCTGCTCCACCGCGATGCTGCGCCCGTAGACCGGAACGCCCTTGAAGGTCTGCTGCATGCGTACGGTCTGCGTCCCCTTGACGGTCGGCAGCGCGTTCTTCGCGACGAACGCGTTGTCGGACGAGAGCCCGAGCTTGACGGCGAGCTGGCTGGCCGGGACGGCGCCGAGGCTCCGTGCCTGCAGGGACTGCTCGGCGCCTGCCATGGCGACCGATGTCGCGGCGATGGCCAGCGACGCGACCAGGAGTTTCAAGCGAACATGACTTGCCATTACGTTCCTCCTCCAGGAATGGGCCGCACGAAGCCATTGCGGCCGTGAGGACCACATTCCGAACGATATGAATTCGCGCCTCGGCGCGATGCCCGTGGTGTGCTGATGGCCCCGGTTGAGGGGTCACGGTCAACCTAGCGCAAGATGTCACGGTCGACTACCTAGGGATTTCCCTAGGCGTCGCAAAAACGCGATGCTACGCACGAATCCACCACGTCACCGCGAAGGACACCGGGATGAGCGCGAACTCCGACATCGAATTCGAACTGCGCCAGCTCACGCCCTCCGTGCGCGCGGCGTTCCGCCTCACGTCGGAACGACAGACGCTCGATCACCTGCTCGGCGACATCGGCCTGGAAGGCGCCACCACGTGGCAGAAAGGCGAGAGCATCGCGGCATCGGACCTGCAGCGACGCACGAACGGCTGGTGTTTCGAATTGCCGTGGCAACGGACGTACATGCTGGACGATGCGCTGTCGGAGTTGCTCCGCGCGCTCACGCCGTATCGCGACGAGATCGTCGCCGCCACGCGCGCTCACGATCTCGATGCGCATTTCGCGCTGGAAACCCGCATGTACGCCGATCGCGTGCCGGCGGCCTACCTTTCCCCCGCGAACGTCAAGGCGATCGCGGGATACGGCGCATCGCTCGACACGGCCGTGATGCCGACCGCGCCGGAATCGGCCTGAACGACCGCCCGCGTCAGAGCATCCCGGTTTCGAGCTTGGCCGCGTCGGACATCATCGAATGGTTCCAGGGCGGATCGAACACGAGGTCCACGTCGGCTTCGGCGACGGTGGGGATGAGCTCGAGCTTGGTGCGCACGTCGTCGACGAGGATGTCGCCCATGCCGCAGCCCGGCGCGGTCAGCGTCATCTTGACGTACACCTTGCGCACGCTGTCGTCGCTGGTTTCCAGCGACACGTCATAGACCAGACCCAGTTCCACCACGTTGATGGGGATCTCGGGATCGAAACACGTGCGCAGTTGCGACCACACCAGCTTTTCGACGTCGTCGTCGGACGCGTCGTCCGGAAGCTCGATGGCTTTCGGCGGTTCCTTGCCGAGGGCGTCGGCATCGTTGCCCGCGATGCGGAACAGGTTGCCCTCCACGTAAACCGTGAAACTGCCGCCCAGCGCCTGGGTGATGTAACCGATCTGCCCGGCGGGAAGCGTGACCGTTTCACCCTGGGGCACCATGACCGCCTGGCAGTCGCGCTCGAGGGTGAAGGGTTCGCTGCTGAGGCTGAAACCGCTCATGCTTGTCCTGTGAAGGCCGCGCCGCGGCCGCAAAGTCGTCGATTATGCTCCCGTCCGACCGCGCGGGTAAGCATCCACGGCTCAATGTGGGGCCCGACCCCGGTCCCTCAAGAGCGCGCCAGGGGTTCGCCCGCTATGATGACCGCTTTGCCCGGCCACCCGATCCCATGCGCGACCTGACCGATTCCCATGCCGGCTGAGCGTCCCGGCCTCCCCGCCCTCGTCTTCGGCGTCCTCTGCGCCGCGACCTTCGGCTTCGCCGTCGGCGCCGTGTGGATGGTTCCCCAGATGATGTTCGGGCGCGCGCTCCCCGCGCTGGTGCTGCCGGCCGGATGGGTGCTCGGCGTGGTGGTGCGCCGCTGGCTGAGATTCCAGGGCCTGGCTGGCGGCCTGCTCGCGGCTGGCGCGACCCTGCTGGCCGCCGCCTACACGGCCTGTCTCGTCGCCGCCGCGACCATCGCGGGGATGATGGGCATGGGCCTGGCCGACACCCTGGCCGACGCCGGCCCGGGGATGCTCATCGCCCTGGCGCGTCTGGCCCAGGGGCCTGGCGACTATCTCCTCGCCGGCGCCGGCGCCCTGCTGGCGGCGCTGGTCGCCTGGCCGCTCGACGTGCGCCGCGGCGGGGCACTTCATAAGCCGTAAACACGCCGGCACGGAAGATGTGCCGCCGCGGGAATCCCTCCCGCCAAGTCAACCGGCGGTCGCCGACCGCGTTACCGGAGTCGAACCGAGCCGATGGAGCACGAGGATGCGGACACCGACGATGCGGAGAAAGGCGTGAACGCTTCGCTCGCGCTCGGCGACGCGTCACTCGACGACGTTCGCGAGGTGCCGGCCAGCATGGACGCGTTTCTCGCCTCCATCGAACGGCGCGCCTGGCGCATGGCCGAAATCCATCTCGGCCATCGCGAGGACGCCCTCGACGCGGTACAGGACGCCATGATGCGGCTGGTTCACCACTACGCGGGCAAGCCCGCCGAAGAATGGACGCCGCTGTTCTGGGGCATCCTGCGTCGGCGCATCGTCGACCTGCAGCGCCGTCGCAAGGTGCGCTCGATCGTCGTGGGCTGGCTTGGTGGCGGCAAGGACGACGATGGCGACGACCTGCCCGCGTGGGAGCCGGCGGACGACAGTCCGGACCCGTCGGCAAGGTTGCAGGACTCGCAGGCCTACGGCGACATCGTGGCGGCCCTGCGCAACCTGCCGCGTCGGCAGCGCGAGGCGTTCACGCTTCGTATCATGGAAGGACTGGACGTGGCCGAGACCGCAAAGGCCATGGGCTGCTCGGATGGCAGTGTGAAGACCCATCTTTCGCGCGCGATGCATGCGCTGCGCGAGCAACTGGAGGCATGGCGATGAGCCAGCACGATCAGGAACTCGAACGTCGCGCCAGGAAGCTCTTCCTGCGCGCCAGCCAGGACGTGGATCCGGCGATGGCGGGCCGCCTGCGCGCCGCGCGGCGCACCGCGCTGGCGCCCCGGTCGCACGCGTCGACGGCGCGGCGCCTGCTCCTTCCGGCGGGCGCCTTCGCGGTGCTGGCGCTGGCGAGCCTGATGATCTGGCAGCCGGGCGGCGCGCCGCCCTCCCCGACCGCGCTGGGCGCGTCGGTCGACAGCGATCCGAACGACCTGCCGCCGGATGCCGATAGCGCGGATCCGGCGCTCTACAAGGACCTCCAGTTCTACAGCTGGCTGGCCTACAACGACACCCCGTCCCCGTCCCGCAAGTGATGCCCATGCGCCGCGTTCCGTTCGTTCTCGCCATGCTGCTCGCCGCCGGCGCGCCCCTCGGCGCGGTGGCGCAGGATCGGCCGCCGCCCGGCGCCGATGCCCCCATGCCGGCCCCGCGGCCGTGGAGCGCGCTCACGGCGGACGAGAAGGACATCCTCTCGCCCCTCGCGCGCGACTGGGACACGTTCCCGCCGCAGCGACAGTCGAGAATGCTGGACAAGGCTCAGCGCTGGCGTGGCCTGCCGCCCGAGCGCCGTGCCGAGATCCGCGACCGGATCGCGCGCTGGCAGCAGATGACGCCGCAGGAGCGCGACGAGGCACGCCGCAACCGGCAGAAATTCCAGGACCTCACGCCCGAGCAGCGGGCCCGCCTGCACGACGCGTTCGAGCGCTTCCGCACGCTCACGCCCCAGCAGCGCGACGCGCTGGTGGACAAGTGGCGGGACCTCACGCCGGAACAGCGCCGGGACGCGGTCGATCACCTCGGCCCCAACGACGCGCTGCCGCCCCCGCCCGGGGACCACCCTCCGAGGCCCTGAGCACGGGCGTCCGCGTCGACGCATGTCCGGCGACGCCCCCGCTCCGGTAAAATGGTCGGATGACCCTGACCGACCTGGCTTTCCTCGACGCCCGCCGCTCGGTGCCTTCGCGCCAGCTCGGCGAACCCGCCCCCGACGACGCCACGCTGCGTCGGCTGCTCGAATCCGCCCTGCGGGTACCCGACCACGGCAAGCTCACGCCATTCCGTATCCGCGTGCTCCGCGGCGAGGCCAAGCTCGCCTTCGGCCGCACCCTCGCCAGGCTCGCGGTGGAAGCGAACCCCGACATGTCCGACGCCAAGCGCGACAAGGAGCAGCGTCGCTACGAACACGCGCCGCTGGTGCTCGTCGTGTCGGCGAAACTCGACACCGACAGCAAGGTGCCCGAGCTCGAGCAGAACCTCACCGCCGGCTGCGTGGCCTACAACATCCTCCTGGGCGCGCAGGCGCTCGGCTTCGGCGCGCAGTGGCTCACCGGCTGGGCCGCCTACGATCGCGGCGTCGCGAAGCTGCTCGGGATGAAGAAGTCCGAACACATCGTCGGGTTCATCCACGTCGGCACCCCGACGATGGACGCGCCCGAACGCGAACGTCCGTCCTACGACGACATCGTGAGCACGTGGACGCCGTGAGCACGGACTCCCTCGTCCATCTCGTGGACGGCAGCCTCTACGTGTTCCGCGCCTGGCACTCGATGCCCGACGAGTTCCACGACCACGACGGCGAACCCGTCAACGCCGTGCACGGCTTCACCCGTTTCCTTTGCGAATTGCTGGAACGCAGCCGTGCCGAACACATCGCGGTGGCATTCGACGCGTCGCTCACCACGTCGTTCCGCAACGCCATCTACCCCGCCTACAAGGCGAACCGCGAGCTTCCGCCGCCGCAGCTGGTACGCCAGTTCGCGCTGTGCCGGGAGATCGCGGCGGCTCTCGGGCTCACCGTTCTGAACGACCACCAGTACGAGGCCGACGATCTCATCGGCAGCGCGTTGTGGGGCCTTCGCTCGCATGGCTTCCGTGGCGTGATCGTCTCGGCGGACAAAGACTTCGGCCAGCTGCTCGGCGAGTTCGACGAGCAGTGGGATTTCGCGAAGAACGTTCGCTGGGGCGCCTCGGGCGTGTTCGAGCGCATGGGCGTGCATCCGCATCAGGTCGCCGACTACCTCGCGCTCTGCGGCGATGCCGTGGACAACATCCCGGGCGTGCCGGGCATCGGTGCGAAGACGGCCGCCGCGCTGCTCGCGCACTTCGGCAGCCTCGACGCCCTCCTCGACCGGATCGACGAGGTGGCCTTCCTGCGCATCCGCGGGGCCGCCTCGTGCGCGGCGCGCCTGCGCGAGCATGCGGAACAGGCCCTGATGTGCCGCCGCCTCACGCGCATCGCGCTCGACATCGCCGTGGCGGAAACCGCCGACGCGCTCAGTCGCCGGTCGGGCGACGCCGCGGCCATGGACGATCTCTGCGAGCGCATCCGCTTCGGGCCGCTGACCCGCACCCGCCTGAAGGCACTGATCTGACCGGTCGGGTGGGATCCCCTCCCGCAACGTCACATCCGTGCGATACCTTCTGGCGGATACTTCGCCGTCACCCCAAGGAGCCCGCCCATGCAGAACAGCACGCTGCCCCACGCGTCCCACGTTCCCGACGACGCCAGCGCACCCGAGGAAACGCTGTTCACGGGTAAGTGGCTGACGCTGAAGAAACGCGGTCGCTGGGAGTACGCGGCGCGGAACAACCCGGGCGGCGCGGTCATCATTCTCGCCGTGACGCCGGACGACAAGGTGATCTTCGTCGAGCAATACCGGGTCTCGATCCTGCAGAACACGATCGAGATGCCCGCCGGCCTGGTGGGCGACATCGCCGGCTCCGAGGAAGAGGACGTCCTGCTTGCCGCGCGCCGCGAACTGGAAGAAGAAACCGGCTACGCGTGTGGCCGGATCGAATTCGTGCACGAGGGCCCCTCGTCGTCCGGCATGAGCACGGAAATGATCGCGTTCGCGCGGGCGTGGGACCTGGAGAAGGTTGGCGCCGGCGGCGGCGACGAGACCGAGAACATCACGGTGCATGAGGTGCCGCGGTCGGAGGCCGGCCGCTGGCTGTTCCAGCGCGCTCAGGAGGGCTACTCGATCGACGCCAAGCTCTTCGCGGGACTCTGGTTCATCGAACATCCGGATGCCCACATGCGCTGACGGTTCCCGCGCATGGGGGCGCTTTTCCGGCATGTCAATTCTTGCTCCGGCACCCCCTCCCGGTTAGCCTCACCGGTGGCCTACCAGGCACCATCCATGTCCGTCCGTTTCGCCCACCTCCACCTGCACAGCGAGTATTCGCTGGTCGACTCGACCATCCGCATCAAGCAGCTGGTCGCGGCCTGCGTGCGCGAAGGCATGCCTGCCGTCGCACTGACCGACGAGAACAACCTCTTCGGTCTGGTGAAGTTCTACAAGCAGTGCGCCGCGGCCGGCATCAAGCCGATCGCGGGTTGCGACATCTGGGTCTCGCATCCGGCCGATCCGCGCCCGTCGCGTCTCACGCTGCTCTGCCAGGATCGCGACGGCTACCTGAACCTGTCGCGGCTGGTCTCCCGCGCGTGGCGCGAAGGCCAGGGCACCGGCCGCGCGCTCGTCGACGCCGCATGGATGACACCGGACACCGTGCGCGGCCTGATCGCCATCGCCGGCCGCGAAAGCGACGTGGCGCGCGTCGCGCTCGGCACGGGCCTCGCGGCCGCGGGCGCGCGCCTCGACGCGCTCGTCCGCATCTTCCCCGACCGCCTGTACCTGGAACTGACCCGCACGGGCCGCGAGAACGAAGAACACTGGGTGCGAGCCGCGATGGCGCTCGCCGGCGACTACGCGCTGCCCGTCATCGCCAGCAACGACGTGCGCTTCCTGGCGCGCGACGGCTTCGAGTCGCACGAGGCGCGCACGTGCATCAACCAGGGTCGCGTGCTGGCCGATCCCAAGCGTCCGCGCGATTACAGCGAAGAGCAGTACTTCAAGTCGTCCGGCGAGATGGAGGCCTTGTTCGCCGACATTCCCGAGGCGCTCGAGAACACGGTCGAACTGGTCAAGCGCTGCAACCTCGAACTGGAGTTCGGCACGTACTACCTGCCGAACTTCCCGGTGCCCGAGGGCCACACGCTCGATACGTTCATCCGCGAACAGGCCCAGCAGGGCCTCGAGGAGCGTCTCGCGACGCATCCCATCGCGCCCGGCAAGACGCGCGAGGATTATCAGGCGCGCCTCGACCGCGAAGTCGACGTCATCATCCGGATGGGCTTTCCGGGCTACTTCCTCATCGTGGCGGACTTCATCAACTGGGGTAAGCAGAACGGCATTCCCGTCGGCCCCGGCCGCGGTTCGGGTGCGGGCTCGCTCGTGGCGTGGGTGCTGAAGATCACCGATCTGGATCCCCTCCAGTTCGAGCTGCTGTTCGAGCGCTTCCTCAATCCCGAACGCGTGTCGATGCCCGACTTCGACATCGACTTCTGCATGGACCGCCGCGACGAGGTGATCGACTACGTCGCGCGCAAGTACGGGCGCGACCACGTCAGCCAGATCATCACCTACGGCTCGATGGCCGCGAAGGCCGTGCTGCGCGACTCCGGCCGCGTGCTGGGCATGGGCTACGGCCAGGTCGACCGGCTCGCGAAGCTGATCCCCAACCGGCCGCTCGACCTCACGCTCGGCGACGCGCTCGGCCGCACGGAGAAAGCGAAGAAAGAACCCGACCGCGTCGTGCGCGAGTTCTGCGACGTCTACGACACCGAAGAAGAATCGCGCACGCTGATCGACCTCGCGCTCAGCCTCGAAGGCCTGACGCGAAATGCCGGCAAGCACGCGGGCGGCGTCGTCATCGCGCCCACGCCGCTGACCGACTTCGCGCCGCTGTACTGCGAACCGAGCGGCGAAGGCGTGGTCACGCAGTACGACAAGGACGACGTCGAGGCTGTCGGCCTCGTGAAGTTCGACTTCCTCGGCCTGCGCACGCTCACGATCATCGACTGGGCGGTGAAGGCGATCAATCGCCGCCGCGCGAAGGAAGGCACCGAGCCGCTCGTCATCGAGTCGTTGCCGCTCGACGATCCCAAGGTCTACGACCTGCTCAAGAAAGCGCAGACGGTCGCGGTCTTCCAGCTCGAATCGCGCGGCATGCAGGGCATGCTCAAGGACGCGCAGGCCGACCGCTTCGAGGACATCGTGGCGCTGGTGGCGCTGTACCGCCCCGGCCCGATGGACCTGATCCCCAGCTTCTGCGCGCGCAAGCACGGCAAGGAAGCCGTGGAGTACCCCGATCCCCGCGTCGAACCGATCCTGAAAGAGACCTACGGCATCATGGTCTACCAGGAGCAGGTGATGCAGATGGCGCAGATCGTCGGCGGCTACACGCTCGGCGGCGCCGACCTGCTGCGCCGCGCGATGGGCAAGAAGAAAGCCGAGGAGATGGTCAAGCACCGCGCGACGTTCCGCGAGGGTGCGGCGAAGGACGGGATCGAGGGCGACAAGGCCGACGCGATCTTCGACCTCATGGAGAAGTTCGCCGGTTACGGCTTCAACAAGTCGCACGCGGCCGCTTACGCGCTGGTGTCGTACCAGACCGCGTGGCTGAAGGCCCACTACCCCGCCGAATTCATGGCCGCGACGATCTCGTCGGACATGGACAACACCGAGAAGGCGGTGACCTTCCTCGACGAGACGCGCGCCATCGGCATCACCGTGCTGCCGCCGGACGTCAACGCGTCGACGTACATGTTCGAAGCGGTGGAACCGAAAGTCGTCCGCTACGGCCTCGGCGCCATCAAGGGCGTCGGCCAGGGCATCTGCGAAGAGATCGTCGCCGAGCGCAGCGCGCGCGGCCCGTATCGCGGCCTGGTCGATTTCTGCCAGCGTGTCGGCTCGAACAAGCTCAACAAGCGCACGATGGAAGCACTGGTGCAGTCGGGCGCGCTCGACGCCCTGGGCGAGAACCGCGCCACGCTGATCATGCACATCCCGGAAGCGATGCGCGCCGCCGATCAGGAGGCGAAGAATCGCGCGTCGGGCCAGGTCGACATCTTCGGCAACGCCTTCGGCCAGGCCGAGGCACCCAGCATCATCGAGCTGACCGGCTCCGTACCCGAGTGGCCGCTCGAGCAGCTGCTGCAGGGCGAACTCGATACGCTCGGTCACTACCTTTCCGGCCATCCGACGGATCCGTGGAAGGCCGAGCTCGGCCAGCTCTCGAGCTGCCCCATCGGCGAGATTCCGCAGCGTTACCAGCCGCCGAAGCCGCGCCGGAACGACGACGACGAGAACGCCAGCCGTTTCCGGCGCGGGCCGGAAACGCCGTGGACCGTGGCCGGCATGGTGGTCGGCGTGCGCAAACGCGGCGAGAGCGACGCGTTCGTGCAGGTCGAAGACGCGACCGGGCTGCTGGAAACCAGTTTCTTCCGCGAGGTGTTGAGCGAGTCGGCGCATCTGCTCACCCGCGGCACGATGATCGTCGTCGAGGGCGGCCTGCGTATCGACGATTTCGCGGGTGGCTACCAATTGCGCGCGCGCAAGGCATACGCGCTGTCCGATGCGATGGAGCACTTCGGCCGGCTGCTCACGCTGAAACTCAACGGCGTCGGTCCGGACTTCCCGCTGCACCTGCGCCAGGCGCTGATGGCGTATCGCGGCGGCCGTACGCCGCTGCTGCTCGCCGGCTACCGCAACGCGGTCGGACAGGCCAGCCTCGAACTCGGCGACGCATGGCGCGTACGCGCCGTGCCCGATCTCGTGCGCACGTTGCGCACGCTGCCCGGCGTGCTCGGTGCGGAGCTGCGCATGGTGCGCCCGGCCGATTGATGCCGGGCGGGGCGAGCAGTTTCGCGTGAGCCGATCCGCAGCGTAGGCGTGCCGCTCGTGTCACGTAAGCGGCGCCCATGGCAGATGACAACTAAGCTTTAATCCGGGGGCGGAATCGGATTCCGCAAGCGCTCAGGCGCTCCCTTCCCCAAGACACGGACAACACCATGACCCGTCATACCTCCCTGGCCTTCATCGCCGCTGGCCTCTGCGCCGCCACCCTCGCCGGTACCGCGTTCGCCGGCAGCCTTTCGTCGACCGGCTTCACGCACATCGGCCCGTCGCCGGCCGGTCTCCCGTCCTGCAACTCGTCCGAAGTCTTCGACGCGTGCCGCCTCCCGGTAAAGCAGCCGACCTTCGACACGCTCGACGGCTGGGCCGCCGAGGGCGACGTCTCGCGCGGCGGCGACGCGACCGGCAACCAGTACGCCGCCATTCGCGGCGGCTCCCGCCTGAAGCAGGCGGTGTACGCCGACTTCGGCACGCTCAGCAAGGATGCCAGCTACGTGCTGCGCTTCCGGCTGCTGTCGGAAAGCCACGACGCGCCGGTGCGCGCCACGCTGTCCATGAGCAACGCCGCGGGCGTGCGGGGCGCGAAGCTCGGTGCGATCACCACCACTGCGCGACACCACGAGTGGACCGAGGTCGAACTGCTGGTCGACGGCAAGGCCTATCCCGCCCCCGCCCACGTCATGATCGAGATCGATAACGAAGGCGCGAGTTCGGTCGTGCAGGTGGACGACGTCTTCCTCGTCCAGTCCGCCGATACGGACATCGAAGGCTGATGTCCCGGGCGGGCCAACACGGCCCGCCTCCGACGGAAGGCTTTCTCAGTCAGCGACTTAGCCGCTGCGCCAGGTTCCGTACCCTGGCGCACACGGCGATGTTTCGCAGATGGGTATAATCAGCGGTCTTGTCCGAAGCGCCGACTCCATGAATCCCAACTTCCTCGATTTCGAACAACCCATCGCCGAACTGGAGGCGAAGATCGAAGAGCTCCGCCATGCCAGCAGCGGGCAGGCGTTCAACATCGACGAAGAAGTCGGCCGGCTCCGCGAGAAGCTCAAGGTGAAGACCGCCGAGATCTTCCGCAACCTCACGCCGTGGCAGGTCAGCCAGGTATCGCGCCATCCCGCGCGGCCGTACACGCTCGACTACATCCAGGGCATGTGCGAGGAATTCCACGAGCTGAAGGGCGACCGCATGTTCGCGGACGACCAGGCCATCGTGGGCGGCCTCGCCCGCATCAACGGCCGCTCGATCATGATCGTCGGCCACCAGAAGGGTCGCGACACCAAGACCAAGGTGAAGCGTAACTTCGGCATGCCGCGCCCCGAGGGCTATCGCAAGGCACTGCGCCTGTTCAAGATGGCCGAGCAGTTCCACATCCCGGTCTTCACGTTCATCGACACCGCCGGCGCGTGGCCGGGCATCAACGCGGAAGAACGCGGCCAGTCTGAAGCCATCGCCCGCAACCTGCTGGAAATGGCGGAACTGCGCGTCCCGGTCATCTGCACCGTCACGGGCGAAGGCGGCTCGGGCGGCGCGCTGGCCATCGGCGTCGGCGACCGCACGCTGATGCTCCAGTACTCCACCTATTCGGTCATCACGCCGGAAGGCTGCGCCTCCATCCTCTGGAAGAGCGCGGACAAGGCGAAGGACGCCGCCGAGGTCATGGGCCTCACGGCGCCGCGTCTTCTCGAGAACGGCCTGATCGACAAGATCGTCCGCGAGCCGCTCGGCGGCGCCCATCGCAATCCGCAGTCGATGGCCGTGCGCCTGAAGGCCGTGCTCCTCAACGAGCTCGACGCCCTGGAAGCGCTGCCGCTCGAAACGCTGCTCGAGAAGCGCTACCAGCGCCTGCGTGGGTACGGCGCGTTCAGCGAAGGCTGATCGCTCTGCTCTTGGTGGGAGCCAGCCTGCTGGCGATGGGAGCTTGCCGCGAGCTCCCATCGCCAGCTAGCTGGCTCCCACTCTGCGATCCGGTCCGGGCGAAGGTTGTACGATCAGGCCACTCTCCACACCGGTCCCGACCATGGCCAACGACGTCACCGACAAGCTTGCGGTCCTGATCGACGCGGACAACGCGCGACCGGCCATCGTGGACGGACTGCTCGCGGAGGTCGCGAAATTCGGCACCGCGCACGTCAAGCGCATCTACGGCGACTGGACGGCCCCGAACCTCGGTGGCTGGAAGTCGGTGCTGCTCGACCATTCCATCCAGCCGATCCAGCAGTTCGCCTACACGTCGGGCAAGAACGCGACGGACTCGGCGATGATCATCGACGCCATGGACCTGCTCTATTCGTCGCGCTTCGACGGCTTCTGCATCGTGTCCAGCGACAGCGACTTCACGCGTCTCGCCTCGCGCATCCGCGAAGCGGGCCTTACCGTGTACGGGTTCGGTGAACGCAAGACGCCGCAGCCGTTCGTCTCGGCGTGCGACAAGTTCATCTACACCGATCGCCTCGTGGGTACGGTGGAAAGCGAGCCCGAAGAACCGAAGGCGAAGAAGACGCCGAACGAACTACGCGGCGACACGAAGCTCATGAACATGTTGCGCAATGCCATCGACGCCTCGTCGGACGAGAACGGCTGGGCATCGCTCGGTGCCGTCGGCAGCATCGTCAACAAGCGGTCGCCCGAATTCGATCCACGCGATTACGGGTACTCGAAATTCAGCGGACTGATCAACGCGGTCGGCCTGTTCGACATGGAAGACCGCCAGATCGGCAATGCGAAGCATCTGTTCGTACGCGTCAAAGCCAAGGGCAAATGACTTCCACGCTCGGCGAACACCTCGACGCGGCCCTCGACGATCAGGGCCCGCTCGCGCTCGTCGTGGCGTACAGCGGCGGCCCCGATTCGACCGCGTTGCTGCACGCCCTCGCCACGCGCTCGCCGCGACCGGCCATGCGCGCGCTGCACGTGGACCACGGCCTGCACGCGGAAAGCGGTATCTGGGCGATGCATTGCCGGCGGTTCTGCGAATCGCTCGACGTGCCGTTCGAATCCCTCCGCGTCACGGTGGACCTGAGCCGGGGCGAAGGCGTCGAAGCCGCGGCACGGCGCGCGCGGCGCGGAGCCTTCATGGCCCGGCTCCGGGAAGGCGAGCGACTCGTGCTCGCCCACCATCGCGACGACCAGGTCGAAACCGTGTTGCTCAAACTGCTGCGCGGCGCCGGCCCCGAAGGCCTCGGCGGCATGCGCGAGCGGCGACCGCTCGGCGCGGGCGAGCAATGGCGACCGCTGCTCGACCTCCCGCGCGAGACGCTGCTCGCCCACGTGGCGCTGCATGGCCTCGACACCGTGCACGACCCGTCCAACGACGATCCGCGCGTCGCGCGGGCCTTCCTCCGCTCGACCGTGATGCCCGCGCTCGGCGAACTCTGGCCGCAGGCGTCGCGCAGCATCGTGCACAGCGCGCGGCTGTGCCGCGAGGCCGCCGACGCGCTCCGCGACGCCTGGGCTCCGGCGCTCGACGCGCTGCGCGCGCGCGACGGCAGTCTCGACGCACCGGGCTGGCTCGCCCTGCCCCCGGCGCTGCGCTGGCCGGTGCTCGACCAGTGGTTGCACGATGCGGGACGGCAGGCGCCGACGAGCGGACAACGGGAAGCGCTGGAGCGCCAGATACGCGACGCCGCCGCCGATCGCCTGCCCCGGATGGGCTGGCTGGATACCGAGGTGCGCGTCTGGCGCGGCCGCCTCTGGGCGCTCGCGCGCTCAGGGCCGTTCGACGCGCAGTGGGAATCATCCTGGCATGGCGAGGCACTCGACCTGCCAGGCGGCGGTGTCCTGACACTCGGCGACGCGCGCCTGCCACAGGCGTTCACGGTCCGCTACCGGCGCGGCGGCGAAACGTTGCGCCCCGTCGGCGACAGGCACACGCGCGAACTGCGCGACCTCTTCCAGCGCGGTGGCGTGCCGCCGTGGGATCGCCCGTGCATGCCGCTCATCGTCGACGACGAGGGCCGCCTGATGGCGGTGGGCGATCGCTGGGTCAGCGACGACGCGGCGGTGCTCTTCGACGGCATCGGCGCCCGGCCACGCTGGCTGCGCGGCGCCGAGGTCTGAAACGCCCCGCCGTCGAAGTGTGAGCCAGCCTCTCAATACTCGGGCTTCTGCCCCTGCTCGGGAACGAAGGTCGGCGTGCCCGGGGTGCCCGCATAGGTGACGACGAGCACCGCGGGCTCGTCGCCCGTGACGCCGCGATGGACCTGACCCACCTCTTCCGCCAGCGCCTCCCCGGCGTGGAACGCCTGCTTCCGGCCCGAGGCCTTGTCCTCGACCGTGATCGAGCCCGACAGGACGTATGCCGCGTTCGGAATGGGGTGGGTATGCCACGGCAGCGCGGTGTGCGCGGGAATCGTCATCTTCAGTACCGTCAGCTCGGGTCGGCCCGTCGTGTAGGCCGTGTACGCCACCCCGTTCCACGAGGCATCCGTCCTGACGAGCACGTCGGCCTTCGCGGAGGCCGTCTTTTCGGCATGCGCGATGCCGGCCATCGACGCCAGTGCCAGCGCGATGCCCATGAACTTCGGAACCATGATCGATCGTCCTGCGATGCAAGCCATCGGGAGAGCATAGCGATCGCACCCTCGGGCGGGCATGACGAAGTCGACATAACCGCGCGATAATCCTTGCGCATTCAATCATATGCGCGCCCTGCGCGCGCACCGCGCGTCATCGCGGCGATTGATCGCAACGGCCATGTGAGCTAGCTTTGCGCGCATGCCGAAGTCTCCTGCCGCCCCCGTACCCGCGTCGTCCATCGCCGAGTTCGAGCACTCGCTCGACGAACTCGAACAATTGGTCACGCGCATGGAAGGCGGCGAGCTCAGCCTCGACGAATCGCTGAAGTCGTTCGAACGCGGCATCGGCCTCTACCGGCACTGCCAGACGGCGCTGGAGCAGGCCGAACTGCGCGTCCGCCTGCTGCTCGACCCCCAAGCCCCCGACACCGCCGAACCCTTTGACTCCCGCATCGACTGACCTGCCGGCGCCGCTCAAGGCGCTGGTCGGACGCGCCGACGACGCGCTCGCGCGCGCGCTCCCCGCCGAAGACCTCCCGCCCACCGATCTCCACCGCGCCATGCGATACGCGGTACTGGGCGGCGGAAAGCGCCTGCGCCCTCTCTTCGTCTACGCCGCCGGGCAGGCGCTTGGCTGCGACGGCGCGATCCTCGACGCGCCGGCCTGCGCGGTGGAGATCATCCACGCGTACTCGCTCGTCCACGACGACCTGCCGGCGATGGACGACGACGCGCTGCGCCGCGGTCGCCCCACCTGCCACATCGTCTTCGGCGAGGCCATGGCGATCCTCGCGGGCGACGCGCTGCAGGCGCTCGCGTTCGAGCTGCTGGCGACCGGATCCGATGGCGACGACGACGCACGGCGGCGCATCGCGATGCTCCGCACGCTCGGCCTGGCCTGCGGTGCGGAAGGCATGGCCGGCGGCCAGGCGTTCGACCTCGCGGGCGTCGGACACACGCTGACGCTCGATGAGCTCGAGCGCATGCATGCCTACAAGACCGGCGCGCTCATCCGCGCCTCCATCCGTCTCGGCGCGCTGGCCGCCGGCTGCGACGACGAGGCGATGTTCGCCCGTCTCGATCGCTACGGCCACGCGGTCGGCCTCGCGTTCCAGGTGCGCGACGACATCCTCGATGTCGAGGGCGAGTCCGCCGTGATCGGCAAGACCGCCGGCAAGGACGCGGCCGCCGACAAGCCGACCTTTCCATCCATTATCGGACTGGAGGCGTCGCGCGAGCGACTCGCGGCCCTGGTCGACGATGCGCTGGAAGCCATTGCCCCCTTGGGCGAACGCGGCGCATGGCTCGCCGCGCTGGCGCGCTATTCGGCCACGCGCGGGCATTAGGACGGCACTCTGCCGCAGGTCGGCTCGTCGTGTGGGAGCGGCCTTGGCCGCGATGGGTGCTTGTCGCAAGCACCCATCGCGCGCGAGCGCGCTCCCACGGGGGAGCGCGTCACCCGCTGATCAGGCGATCAGGCGCAGCGTGAACGGGTAGCGGTAGCTGCCGGTCTGGCTGACGCGGATGGCCGCGACGATGCAGAACACCAGGTTGAACAGCCACAGCAGCGGCGTGAGGAACGCGCCGATGACGATCACGGTGAGCACCCAGCAGATCACGTAGCCGATGAGCACGGTGATCTGGAAGTTGAGGGCTTCCTTCGCTTCGGTCACGAGGTACGCCTTGTCGGCGCGATCCTTGTGGATCAGCCAGACGATCAGCGGGACGATGATGCTGAAGATGAGACCGGACAGATGCGTGAGCATCGCGATGTTCCGGTCGTCCGCGTTGACGACGGCGGAACCCGGGGGCTCGTAGGGCGGAGGGGTCGGCGGCGGCGACGGCGGGATCTGATCGGACGGCGTACTCATGGCGGAACTCCGTGGGCGATGTCGCGCCCACTGTCCGTTCCGCCCAGTCGCCTGTCAAGACGACGGACGGCACATGGTCTTCACTCGCCCGCGATGGTCATGGTCTCGATCAGCCACGATCCGGTCAGGAGGTGCGAGCGGCGATCGACATCGGCGCCGACGGCCACCAGATTCGCGTACATGTCGCGAAGGTTGGCCGCGATGGTGATCTCTTCGACCGGGAACGCGATCTGGCCGTTCTCGACCCAGAAACCGGAGGCGCCGCGCGAATAGTCGCCCGTGACAATCGACACGCCCTGCCCCATCACCTCGGTGACGAGAAGGCCCGTGCCGAGTTTGCGCAGCATGCCCGCGAAATCGTCGTCGCCCGTCTTCACGAAGAGGTTGTGCACGCCACCGGCATTGCCGGTGCTCGCAAGACCCAGCTTGCGTGCCGAATAGCTGCCCAGCACGTAACGCTGGAGCACGCCATCGACGACCAGCGGCGAGTCGACGGTCGCGACACCCTCGGCATCGAACACGGACGACCCCATGCCCCGAGGCACGAGCGGTTTCTCGTCGAGACGGAACCACGACGGCAGGATCTGCTTGCCGGCGTGATCGAGCAGGAAGCTCGAGCGGCGATACAGCGAGCCGCCGCTGATCGCCCCGAGCAGGTGGCCGAGGAGCGAGCGGGATACCTCCGGCGCGAACAGCACCGGCGCCTGTCGCGTGCCGAGGCGACGCGCGCCCAGGCGCGACAGCGTACGCTCGGCGGCCTTGCGGCCGAGCTCGCCCGCGTCCATGAAATCCGATGCGCGACGCTGGCTGTCGTACCAGTAGTCGCGTTGCATGCCGTCGTCGTCGCCGGCGATCAGCGCCACCGACAACGAGTGCCGGGTGCCGCGCTCGCGGCCGCGGAAGCCGTGGGAGTTCGCGTAGACGGAAAGGCTCTGGCCGGCGTTGACGCTCGAACCGTCGGAATTCGTGATGCCCGCGATGGCGCGGCCGGCGTCTTCGATTTCCTGGCCCAGCGCGATGGCGCCGTCCACGTCGACGTCCCAGGGGTGCCAGAGGTCGAGATCGGGGAAGGCGGTCGCCATGCGATCGGCATCCGCGAGGCCGGCGGCCGGGTCTTCCTCGGTGAAACGGGCGATGGCGCAGGCCTGTTCGATGGTGGCCTGGATGGAATCCGGATTGAGGTCCGCCGTGCTGGCCGAGCCCTTGCGCTGGCCGAAATACACCGTGAGCGCGAAGCCGCGATCGCGCGTGTGCTCGACCGTCTCGACCTCGCCGAGGCGCACGTTCACGTTCAGCCCGACGTCGATGCTCGCCGACACCTCGGCCTGCGTGGCCCCCGCGGCCCGCGCGCGGCGGATCGTGTCCTCGGCCAGGCTGGCGAGGCGGTCGAGGTCCTGGTGGCTGGTGTCGAGGGCGGCAACTTGGCTCACGTGGGCTTCCCGGGGGCAGAGAGTTAGAATGACGGGCCGTACGCGGCCATCCCCAGACAGATGGGGTCGCGTCGCCCGATCAAAAGCAACGCACCACCCATGGTGCCATGGAATTCCCGAATGAGCGTCCGTGTCGGCTATTACCGCCACTTCAAGGGCATGCCCTACCGCGTGCTGGGCACGTCCCTGCACAGTGAAACCATGGAGGAAATGGTGATCTACCAGGACCTCTACGATCAGCGCCGGCTCTGGGTGCGCCCCGCCGCCATGTTCGCCGAAACCGTCGAACGCGACGGCAAGACGTTTCCCCGCTTCGCCTTCGAGCGCGAGGCGGACGACTTCCAGTCCATCACGGATCTCCTCCCATGAAGCCATTCGACGACCGTCCGCGCGATGACGACGAAGAAGACCTCGGCCCCAGCCGCAGCGAAAAGCGCCGCAACGCGCTCGACATCCTGAAGCTGGCGGGCCAGCTGATGGAACTGCCGCCCAGCCGCATCCCCAAGCTCAACCTGCCCGACGACATCGTCGAGGAGATCGGTCGCACGCGTAAGGTCACGGCGCACATCGCGCGCAAGCGCCAGCTCGCGTTCCTCGCCAAGCAGATGCGTCGCCACGGCGACGAGGCTTTCGTGGACGCGCGCGCCGCGCTGGGCGAAGACCGCGATCGCCAGCGCCAGGAAGCCGCGCACATGCACCGCCTGGAAGCGAAGCGCGAGCGTCTGCTCGAAGGCGGCGACGTGGCGCTGGGCGAGCTGTTCGACCAGCACCCGGATCTCGATCGCCAGCACCTGCGTTCGCTGGTGCGCCAGGCGAAGGCCGAGCGCGAGGCGAACAAGCCGCTGCATGCGTTCCGGGAGATCTATCGGATCCTGAAGGAGCTGGAAGCCTCGTCGGGCGACTGATCACCAGGAACAGGAACGACAAAAGAAAAGGGCGGTGGATTTCTCCACCGCCCTTTCTTTTTTCACCGCGTCGGCGGCTTACCAACCGATCCCGAGTTCGAGATGCTCCGGCTGGGTCTCGATCAGCGTCGAGCTCTGGTCCGAAACGTCGTCGTACGCGAAACCGTACGCCTTGCCGTTCACGCCATGCAGGTGCCAGAAGCGCGAATAGTAGTTCGCGGGCGACTGCTGGTAGTACGAGGACGGATCCTTCCAGGTCGTCGTGTCTTCCATCACGTGACGGTTGAACGCGGCGCAGATCTGCGCTTCGAGCTGGCCTTCCACGCCCCACGCGTCATGCGAACGGGCGAGCTGGTCCTTGCCTTCCAGCACGGCCTGCGTCGTCGGCTTCTCCACCTTGAACAGCATGCCTTCCGGCTCGTTCGGTTCGCGGGTCTCGTTCCAGTTGGTGTGGACGAAGGTCAGCACGCCGTCCACGACGGTTCCCTCGAACTTCTTCGCGCCGATCGTCATCTCGAGCACGTGGGACTGGTAGTACGTCCACGACTGGTCGATGTAATCGTCGAAGTAGTGCTCCTGCGGCTTGCCGGCGTCGAACGCCGCCTTGCCCGGTGCCAGGATCCGGACCGGATCGGCTTCGGCCAGCTGGAACTCGGCCGGAACCTCCTGGTTGTACTGGGCGAAGATCTGCGCACGCGTCTGCGTGATGCCCGAGGACTCGTGCCTGGTCTTGTTGCCGCCGAATACATCGAGCGACAGCGGGATCGAGAACTGGTCGACCTGCGTCGTGTTGATGAAGATGGCGTTGTCGTTCCAGGTGAACTCGTACCAGTCGTAGTACACGCCGATGTTCGGATCGGTGGCGTTGAGCGGGTTGGGGCCCGCGAAACCGATCGTGCCGTCGGCAGCCTTCAGGATCTTGATGTACATCGGTTCACCGACCGAGACGAAGATCCGGCCCGAGTCCATCTTCGGCAGCTTGAGCAGCTTGGCCTGCGCGAGCGTGAAGAAGTAGTTCGGGTAGTTCTGGCCGTTCTTGGTCAGGTGGCCCTGGCCGTCGTTGTCCTGTTCGGACGCGGCGACCAGCGTGCCATCCGGCTTCACCCACGAGAACACCTGCGACTTCGGATCGCGACCGATGACGGCGACGAAGATCTGGTCGTCGCGCCACTTGCCGTTCGTCGTGTTGCGCAGCTGCGTACCGATGAAGCCGGGGTACGTCTCGTAGTCGAAGCCCTGCGACGGGTCGTTGGAACCCGGGTTACCCGGCTGGGTGCCGGTGTCGCTGGCGGCATACACGCCCATCTCCCACAGCGAGTAGCCGTAGGGGCTGGAGCGCTTCAGGCCCTGCATGCGCACGTACTGTGCCGAGACGGCCGGGAACGTGACGGTTTCGACGCCGCCCTGGCTGTTCTCTTCGTCGTACGCGACGTTCCACTGCTTGCCGTCGAGCGACGTTTCGATGCGGTAGGCGAGCGCATGCGCGTTCTCCCACGAGAGCACCACCTTGCCGATCGTCTTCACGGAACCCAGGTCGACCTGGATCCACTGGTCGTTGGTGAACTCCGAGGACCAGCGCGTGCCGGCGTCGCCGTCGTTCACGTTCTCCGGCTTGAACGCCACCGGGTTTTCGCTATCCGACGCCAGCACCGTGCGCTTGAACGCAAGGTTGCCATCGGCCGGAACGCCCGGATCCTTCTCCGGCTGCTGCGGTTGCTGCGGCTGCGTCTGCGGCTGCTCGCCGACCGGCTGCTGGCCGGCGGCCTGGTACACCTCGAACTCGAACAGCGAGTTGCCGTAGCCCGTGGTGCGGGCCGTGCTGTTCATGCGCACGAAGCGTGCCGTCTGCGCGGCGAACGTCTGCGTGTCGACGCCGCCCTTGCCCGTGACCGGGCCCACGACGGTGTGCCACACGTTGCCGTCGTCCGACGTGTCGATCGTGTACTTCGCCGACGCCGCGTTTTCCCACCGCATGATGATGTGGTCGAACGTCTTCGCCGTGCCGAAGTCGAGCACGAAGTCGGTCGGATCGATCTTCGGAGCGGAGCTCCAGCGCGTGTCGAACTTGCCGTCGATGGCCTTGGACACGTCCAGGTCGCCGCGTTCCGGGTCGACGTGCGACGACGCCGTGGCACCGATGGCGATGTTCACGCCACCCTTGCCGTCACCCGGCGTACCGGGGCTCGGCGGGTTGCCGCCACCGTTGTCGCCATCGCCCGGCTGCTGCGGCTGCTGGTTGCCCGGCGCGCCGAAGACGGGATCGAAGCCATCGCCGGAATTGTCGACCGTCAGGAACACGTCGTTGCTGGTCGTCGACAGACCCTGCGCGCTGACCACCTTCACACGCACGCGCGCACCGTTGTTGGCCGCCACGAGGGCCGGCGTCGCATAGGTGCCGTCGGCGGTGCTCGAAAGCAGCGTTTCGACGTCGACGCCATCGGCGTCCTTACTCACGTTGTACCAGTCGTACGACATCGGACCCACGCCCGCCGCCGTGACGGCGAAGTGCGCGGAACGACCCGCACCGGCCTTCTGGTTCGCCGGCTGCGCCGTGATCGTCGGGGGAACGACCTTCGTGCCCTTGACGCAGAGCGCATGACCCGGATTGTTCTCCGCGACCGCACGGCTCTTCACGCCGAGCGAGCTGACGACGAACGCGTAGGTCGCATCGGTCGGATCCTTACCTTCGGTCCACGTCGTCCACGCACCCGGGAAGGCGGCGGTGGAGTAGCTCTGGCCGCTGATGGCCAGCGCTTCCGCCACGGTCGGAAGGCGCATGCCGTCCTTCGCGCACTCGGCGATGGCGATGGACTGCGTGAACTGCGCGCCCTGGTCCTGGTAGCCGCGCTGCACGCGATCCCAGGTCAGCCCACTCAGCGTGTCGGTCACGAACTTCGAACCGGACGTGGTGGTGTAACGCTCGTTCGCGCCGCAGCAACCGGCCGAGTTGTACACCTCGAACTCGTACAGCGAGTAGCCGTAGTCGGTGGAACGCTTGACGCCCTGCATGCGAACGTAGCGACCGGTAACCGGCGCGTCGAACGTGACGTCTTCGGTACCGCCGACGCTCGCACTGTTGTGGTACGCGTCCTTGAAGCCCGAATCCGGGTTGTCCGAATACTGGATCCTGTACTCGGTCGCGTGCGCGTTCTCCCACTTCAGCACCACGCGGTTGAACGTGCGCGAGCTGCCGAGGTCCACGGTCAGGTAGGCATCGTCGACCTTCTGCTTCGAGGCCCAACGCGTCGTCGCGTCGCCATCGACGGCGGCCCATGCGGGCGTGCCCTGCACGTTCTCCACTTCCGTCGACAACGTCTGCTTCTGACGGGCGAGGTTCGCACCCGGCGGCGCCAGGGTGAGCTTCGCCGTCGCGGTGACGGTGGCGCCATCGACGTAGTTGGTGACGGTCACGCTGTACGAACCGATATCGGAAAGCTGGACCGCGCCGATCGTGAAGGTCGGCAGGTCGTCGCCGACCGGCTGGCCGTCATGCGACCACTTGTAGTGGAACGGCGTGGTACCGGCCACGATCTTCGACGCATCGAAGGTCGCCGGCTGGCCCGGGTTGGCGCGCACATCCGACATGTCGCCGGTGAGCACCGGCGGACGGGCCGCGTTCACGGTGAGCGTCGCGACGTCCGACTTCTGCTGGCTGTTGGAGTTGTTGACCAGAACCTCGAACTTCTTCGCGTTGTCGGCCGTGGTCAGCAGGCCCGTGTCGTACGTCGGCGAGGTCGCATTGGGAATCGCGACACCGTTCGCGTACCACTGGTACTTCACCTTCGGCGAACCGGACGCGACCACCGCGAAGTGAGCCGTCTGGCCCGCATCGACGTTCTGTGCCACCGGCTGCGTCGAGATGACGACCGGCGAGAACGCGAACACGCCCAGGCGTGCCGGGCTCGACTCCTGGTCGGCACCCTTGCCGTGCACCACGACGGTGTAGACCGCGCCGTTATCGGCGAGCGTCGTCGCCGGGGTGGTGTAGCTGGCCGAGGTGGCACCCGCGATCTCGACGCCGTTCTTCTTCCACGTGAAGCTGAGCGGCGGAGCGCCCGAGGCCGTCACGGCAAAGTGCCCCGTGTCGCCGACGGTCACGTTGTCGTCGACCGGGTTGGCGATGACCGACGGCGGACCCGACGGCGTCGGTGCCTGCGGCACTGCCTTGATCGTGAACGACGTGTGGCCAGCAAGCAGACCCGGCGCCGAAGCGCTGACCGAGACCGTGCCGGTGGTGAACTTCGTGCGCAGTGCGATCTTCTGCAGACCGCCTTCGAACTGCAGCTCGTGCGAGCCCGGCGAGTGGTACGAATGGATCGGCTCGGCGATGCCGCCGTTCTGATCCGGCACTTCACCCGCGCTGTAATCCACCGCCTGCTGGGTACCACCGTTATAGGTGACCAGCGACGCGCCGCTGTCGACGTCGAACGTGACCTTCTGCGATGCCGTCGGCACCCAGTTGCCGTCCTTGTCCACCACGCGCGCGACGATGAACGCCGCGTCGGAGCCGTTGGCCGTGATCTGGAAGGTCGAGCCGTCCGGACGAACGATCGGATCCTTCGTGTTCACCACCTCGAGTTCGATGTGGTCGGCGGTGCCCGCCGTCGTCAGCGTATCGGCGACGTCGAGGCCGTTGGCGTCCTTCCGGACGTTGCCCACGGTGTCGATGCACTGCGCCACCGCGGTGCCCGCCTGCCACTTCACGTCCCAGTGGACCTGACCCGGCAGCTTCGTCGTCTTCTGCGCGACGTCGGCACCGACGATTCGGCCCGTGCGCGTGTCGCGGGGTCCGTTTTCCGCGACCTGCGACACCTTGTCGATCGTATCCCAGGGGTTGGGGGTCTGATCGTTGCCCTGCGGCACGCCATTGATCAGCAGACGCACCTTCGGGCAGTTGCTGAACGCGCTGACCGTGATGTCGCCCGAACGATTCCAGTGGTTGGCGAGCTTCACCACCGGACGCAGGTCGTAAGGCACCCAGACGGACTGGTAGATGTAGTAGAGCATGCGCGGGAAACGGTTCGCGTCCGTCATCGACGCGTTGTTTCCACGGGCGTTATGCCGGAACTGCTTGACCGGCGTGCCATCCGCGTTGTGATCGATGGCACCGTTCTTGTACCCGTATACCCAGTGGGTATCGTCTTCCAGCCCATCGGCCAGTTCGACGGTTTCACCCGGGGTATCCGCGAAGTACCACTGCGCCATGCCGAACGTACCGGCCTTGCGCGCCTCCGAATACGGCACGAGGTAGTTCAGCGCGAATGCCAGTTCGAGGTCGTACGAATGACGCAGTACGCCGTCGCCCCAGTATTCCGCGCCCCATGCGGGCTTGTTCGGGGTGGTCTGGTGCAGGTTGGTTTCGCAACCCGCCTTCGAGCAGCTGAGGATGTCGCCGTTCGCCGCATTGGGCGTGCGGTCGGCCGCGGCGCGCGGCGCGATCGCGTCCCAGGTGCGGGCGAGCGTGCGCAGTTCCTGCGCGAACGGCGTGTACATCACGCCATTGTTGTGCTCCCACGCCAGGATCGACGGGTGGCTGCGATCGCGGATCACGATGTCGCGATGGACCTCGCGCTTGATCGTCCACATGTTGGCGCACTGCGTGTCGCCGGCCTTGCAGGGGTCCGCGAAGCCGTTCTCGCCGTCGCCGCTGGGCTGCACGATGAACACGCCGAGCGCGTCGGCCGCTTCCACGAACTCCGGGCTCGACGGCGAATGGCCCGGACGCCACAGGTTACCGCCGGCGGCGGCGAGATCCTTCAGGTCACGCCACTGCTGCTCTTCCGGCACGGACGAACCAAGGCCCGGGTAGTCGTAGCGGCCGGAACCGCCCCAGGTGTACTGCTTCTTGCCGTTGACGTACGGGAAATCCTTGTCCCACGTGATGGTGCGGATGCCGAGCGTGCTCTGCTTCGCATCGACCACGGTCCCGTCGATGCTGACGGTGTGGTAGACCTTGTAGAGGTACGGCTTGCCGTCGAGGCTGTTGTTCGGATACCAGAGCGTCGGGTTGTTGACCGTCAGCGTCTCGTCGAACACCGGCTTTTCGTCACCCGGGATCACGTGCGGCGCGAGCGTCGCCTGCTTCTGATCGGTCGCGACGACGTTGCCGTTCGCGTCGACGATCTGCGTCGTCAGCGTGACTTCCTGGGCGGCCGCCGTTTCGTTGACCACGTTGGTCTGGACACGGACGGTCGCCTGCTTGTGGTCGGCGCTCAGCGCCTGCGTGCCCACGTAGGTGCCCCACGTGTTCTGGCCCGCGTACACGTTCTCGGGGATGTGCACGAGGTTCGTGACGTGCAGCTTTACCGGACGGAAGATGCCCGCCTCGGCCTGGCCGAAACGGAACGAGCCCGAGAAGCCCGGGTCTTCGAAGAAGCCGCCTCCACGCGCGACCTTCACCGCCAGTACGTCGGTGCCGTCGAACTTGAGGAACGGCGTCAGGTCGACGATGTGCGGCAGGAAGCCGATCACGTGAGTCGCCTGCGCATCGACCTGGCCCGGCTGGTTCAGCACGCCGGTGCCTGGGATGAAGCGGCCGTTGACGTACACGCGGTCGCCCGTGTGCGCGCCTTCGAACTCCACCATCACCTTCTTGCCGCGATACGACGCGGAGTCGGCGAGCTTCGTGCGATACCAGCTGGTCTCGCCGTCCAGGCTGCCCTGGCCACCGCCGGACTCCTGGTTGATGAAGGTCGTGAAATCGTTGGCGGCGTGCGGCAGGCCGACGGTCAGCCACTTGCTGTCGTCGTAGCCGATCGCCGCGCCTTCGTCGCCGTTCGGCAGCGGTGCGTACACCGTCGGATCGTTCGGATTGACGATGGATTGCTTGGTGTACTTCCACGGCTGCGCGCCGAGGTTGATGTCCTGGCGATCCGAAGGCGCGAGCGTGACGGCCTGGGCCGTCGCGGTCACGCCCAGGACGGCCATGGCGACGAGGACGGAAAGTCCTGCTCGCCGCGGACGCGGGGGTGATGCGGGATGTCGCTTCATTGGGTTAAGCCCCTGTTTGAGCCACGTTGGGAAACAGCGCGGTTCGCAGCGCGCACGACGCCGATAGCCGGCGATGGGTCGCCGGCTTTCCTGCGGTCGTTTTGCGATGAGTGGACTGTTCGAACCCGCTGCCCAGGGTTTAGCCGTCCAGACGCTGTCGCGGCGGATCATCCGCCTAGCGAATGACACTCACAATACTAAATAGGGTGAGTCGGACGATTTTTCGGAGCGAACTTTCACGTTCCGTGACGTGGGTCCGCTTTGCCGTTCACGCGCAGGAATTGACAAGAAATAAGTGTCATCCGTCAAAAATGCGGCGAACGGATGGGCCTGCCTGTGTGGGGTCTCGTGGCGAGCACCCATCGCGGCCGAGGCCGCTCCCACACGAGCGGGTATCGCAGGAGTTTTGGTGGGAGCCAGCCTGCTGGCGATGGGGCTTGCGGCAAGCACCCATCGCGGCCAAGGCCGCTCCCACACG
>NZ_FOBU01000002.1:403600-450954 GCF_900109915.1 Luteibacter sp. UNCMF331Sha3.1 | reverse complement strand
TTTGGTGGGAGCCAGCCTGCTGGCGATGGGGCTTGCGGCGAGCACCCATCGCGGCCGAGGCCGCTCCCACACGAGCGAGGAGCCAGGCTGCTGGCGATGGGGCTCCCGCACGGGACCTCAGGCGGCGGTGCCGCCGACCGTCATGCCGTCGACCCGCAGCGTGGGCTGGCCGACACCGACGGGGACGCTCTGCCCGTCCTTGCCGCAGACACCGACGCCCTCGTCCAGCGCGAGGTCATTGCCGATCATCGACACGCGCGTCAGCACCTCGGGGCCCGAGCCCACGAGCGTCGCGCCCTTGACCGGACGCGTGACCTTGCCGTCCTCGATCAGGTAGGCCTCGCTCGCCGAGAACACGAACTTGCCGTTCGTGATGTCGACCTGGCCGCCACCGAAATTCACGGCGTACAAGCCCCGCTTCACCGAGCGGATGATCTCTTCCGGCTCGCGGTCGCCCGCGAGCATGTAGGTGTTGGTCATGCGGGGCATCGGCAGTTGCGCGAAGGATTCGCGGCGACCGTTGCCCGTGGACTTCACGCCCATCAGGCGGGCGTTGAGCTTGTCCTGCATGTAGCCCTTGAGGATGCCGTTCTCGATGAGCGTGGTGCACTCCGTCGGCGTGCCTTCGTCGTCGATGCTGAGCGAACCGCGACGCCCCGGCAGCGTGCCGTCGTCGACGACCGTGACGCCTTCGGCGGCCACGCGCTGACCGATCCGCCCGGCGAAGGCCGAGCTGCCCTTACGGTTGAAGTCGCCCTCGAGGCCATGCCCGATCGCCTCGTGCAGCAGCACGCCGGGCCAGCCCGGACCGAGGACCACGGTCATGCTGCCCGCCGGAGCGTCCACGGCGTCGAGGTTGACCAGCGCCTGGCGCACGGCCTCCTCGGCGAAGGCGTGCGCGCGGCCGTTGGCGATGAGCTCGCGATAACCGTAACGGCCGCCGCCGCCCGAATGACCCTGCTCGCGGCGCCCGTTCTGCTCGGCGATGACCTGCACGTTCAGCCGGACGAGCGGACGCACATCGGCGGCCAGCGTGCCGTCGGAACCGGCGACGAGTATCGTGTCCATCGTGGCCGCGAGGCTCACGACGACCTGCTTCACCCGCGGGTCCCGCGACCGGGCATAGGCGTCGACTTCGCGCAGGAGCGCGATCTTCTCCTCGTTCGGCAGGCTCTCGACGGGGTCGATGGCGGGATAGAGCCCGCGGCCCGTGGCGATCGCGAGCGGCTTGCCGGCACCGGCGCCGCCCTGCGCGATGGCCCGCGCAGCGCGCGAGGCCTCGAGCAGCTGGGGCAGCACGATCTCGTCGGAATACGAAAAACCGGTCTTCTCGCCGGAGATCGCCCGCACGCCCACGCCCTGTTCGATGGAATGGCTGCCGTCCTTGACGATGCCTTCCTCGAGCACCCAGGACTCGCTGCGCGAATGCTGGAAGTAAAGGTCGGCGGCGTCGATCGAGGGGCCCATCAGCTGGGAGAACACGCGGTCCAGGTCCGTGGCGGCAAGACCGCCGGGGGTGAGGAGGCGACGTTCGGCGAGGGAGATCAGGGAATCCATCAGGTCTGCCGGCAAAGATTGGTAAGAACCCCGGATGTGGGGCCGAAAGGCGTCAGCTTAAACCCTCGCAGGCCCCAAACGGGCGCCGGCCCGGCCACCGGCCCCCGCGGCTGTCGTACGATGCGGTCGGCAGCCACGAGGAAGGAACAGGATATGAGCAAGGGAACGAAGCGGGCGTTCGCGCGGCGTGTCGCGACGGCGCCGGTGCGGCGCGCCGGAGCGGTCGTGGACGAGACCGTCGACCTGCTCCATCGCAGTGGCGAGCTGTCGCCGCGCAAGGCCATGGTGAGCACGGCGATCGCGTTCTCGCTGGGCTTCCTCTGCCTGCTCGCCGTCGTCGCCTTCCATTTTCCCCAGTACCTGACCACGCCCGACCTCCGGCACAAGTACTCCGTCGACGTGCTGCGCCAGGTGCTGCTCGGCGGATTGCTCGTCGCGGGCGGTCTGTCGCTGGCGAACGTGATCCTCGGCCGCAGGCGCAACCTCAACATCGCGGCGTTCGTCATGGTGATCGCCGCCGTGGCGCTGGGTGGGTCGCGCGTGCCGGTCGGCGAATTCCCCGACCATGTGCCGTACATCGGCCTCGACTGGTTCATCCTCGATCTGCTCGGCTCCACGATGCTGTTCGTGGTCATCGAGAAACTGTTCCCGCTCTATCGCGGGCAGAGCGTCTTCCGCTTCGAGTGGCAGACCGACATGAAGCACTTCGCCGTGAACCACTTCATCGTGGGTCTTTCGCTGCTGATCGTGAATTTCCTGATCCACCACGCGTTCGGCTGGATGGTGAACGGCGACTTCCAGCGCATGGTCGCCGGCATCCACTTCGTGCCGCAGCTGCTGCTGTGCATCCTGGTGGCCGACCTCGCGCAGTACTGGACGCATCGCGCGTATCACGAGGTGCCGTTCCTCTGGCGCTTCCACGCCGTGCACCACAGCGTGAAGACGATGGACTGGCTGGCGGGATCGCGCCAGCACATGCTCGAACTGATCTTCACCCGCGTGTGCGTGCTCGCACCGCTATATGTGCTGGGCTTCAGCGAGGCGGTGATGAACGCCTACATCATCGTCGTCGGCTTCCAGGCCGTGTTCAATCACGCCAACGTGCACCTGCCCTGGGGCCCGCTGAAGTACGTGATCGTCACGCCCGACTTCCACCACTGGCACCACGCGTCCGACGACGAAGCGATCGACAGGAACTACGCGGCGCACTACGCCTTCATCGATTACCTGTTCGGCACCGCCGTGACGTCGACGAAGCGCTTTCCGGAAAAATACGGCGTGGTCGGCGATTACATGCCCGACGGGTTCATCCGCCAGCAGCTGTTCCCGTTCCGCCGGCAGAAGCCCTGACGATCACCGGAGAGGCGGCGTCGCCGACGGCTCTCCCTTGTCGATCGGCGTGAAGATCGGCTTGTCCCACGTGCCCGTCACCGAGTAGCGCTTGCGCGCGGCCTGGTTGAGGCCGCGACCGAGTATGCCCTGCACCGCCAGACCCGCCGCCGCGCCCACCGGGCCGCCGGCCAGCGCACCGACCACCGGGAGGCTGTTGCCCACGTGCGGCACGATGAGCACCTGCTGGTCGTAATCGCGTGCCTTCAGACCCGCGCGACCCGTGATCGTGATTTCGGCGGCCGGCGCGCGGATCTTGAGGTTCTGCGTCGTGGCGTTGCCGTTCGCGAAGCGGAAATCGCCGGTGATGGCGTCGAAGCCGAACCCCTTGCCGAGCACGTCGCCGAAGTCGAGCGACAGGCGGCGCGGGAGTTCGGTGACCGAGATCAGTCCGAACAGGCGGCCCACGCCGGGCTGGACTTCGAGGATGCGCCCGTTGGCGACGTCGACCTTCAGCGTGCCGTCCATGTTCGCCAGCGCGAGCGCCGACGGTCCACCGGGCCACGTGGCGTCGAGGTGCGCTTCCGTACGTCCGCCCTGCAGGATGCCCGCGAAGCCGAGGGCGTCCATCATGCGCGCGACGTCTTCCGAGACGAACCCGATGGCCAGGTGCGTGCTGCTGCGCTTCGCATCGCCGTTCCAGTCGCCCGTCGCGGTGATCTGCACGTTCTTCGACTGCGTGCGCAGCTGGTCGATGTGCATGCCTTCGTCGGTCGGCCACGTTTCGAGACGCGCCTCGCCCAGGCGCGCCTTGCCGAGACGCATGTCGGTCACCTGAAGGTGCATCGGCGGCAGGCTGGACGGCGCGACGCCCGCCTCGTTGGTGTCGACGGGTTTCTTCGGCGCGTTCGGATCGTCCTTCGCGTCGTCGGCTTTCGCGACGGCGGCGGCGGTGCCGGTGGCGGCACCCGCGGCGGCCTTGCCCTTCTTCGCGGCCTCGACGGGATCGTCGGCGGCGGGCCACCACAGGCGGTCCATGCGCGCCGTGATGCCGCGCCGGCGAAGCTCGTCGTTGGGAACCGTCAGCTGCCCCGCCATGCCGTCGCTGTCGACGCGCAGCGACAGGTCCTGCGGACCCGGGCGCGCGACGATGTGCATGTTCGCGAAGTGCTGGCCGAACACCTCGCCGTCGTCCGCCGCGACGTCGAGCGCGGAAAGGCCCGGACCCGTGCCGCCGGTGGAGAGACCCACGACGTACTGGACCCAGCCCGACACGTCGAGCTTCGCGGCGTGCCCGCCGATCAGGTAACCCTGCGCGGGCAACGTCGCCGGCGCGGTGCTGCCGAGATTGAACGCGGCGGCGATCGGCGCCTTCTCGGTGGGCAGACGCAGCCGGCCGCGCACGACGTCGCCGAGTGCGAGGTCGAGGCGCGCGCCGTCCACGGGAATGCCGACCGAGACCGACAACGGCGTGGCGACGTTCGCCGGTTTCTTCACCGGCGTCGGCATGGTGAGCTCCACGCCGCGAAGGTCGGAGTCCACGCGTAGCGTCTGGGCGGTTTCGTCGCCCTTGCCCGTCTTGCGCAGGTCGAAGCCGACGCGGAACGTGCCGCGCCCCTTCGCGACGTCGCCGAGCCACTTCAGGGTGTCGAAATCGCTCGTCATCTCGCCGACGGTGAACGCGCCCGAGACGCCCGCGCTGAGCACGGTCATCGGGTCGGGGTTTGCGGCCGCGATCAGCAGGTCGAGCTCGGCCGGCTGTCCGTGAAACGACGTCTTCAGGCCTTTCGCGGTGAAGCCCGCGCCATCGAACGCCATCGGGCCCGTGATGCGGTCGAGGCGCAGCTTCCATTCGTCCGCGACGAGGTCGGCATCCTTGATCGAGGCGCGCCCCTGCAGGGTGAACGCCTTCGCGTCCTTCAGCGGCAGGAGCAGGTTGAAGCCGAATTCGCCGGTGCCGCCGAGCTTCATCTTGTCGAGCGCCTCGCGACTGCGGCTGGCGACGGGACTGTTCTTGATGAACTCGAGGAAGCTGCCGCCCGTGCCCGCGCCGCTGACCTTGAGGTCGAGCACGCCGTCGGCGAAATCGGGGATGGCTGCCGTGGTGGCGCTCACGGCGTTGCCCAACGAATGGCCTTCGCTGGCTTCGACGTACATGCCGTTGCCGATGAAGTTGGCGATGGCGGACACGCCTTCCGCGCGCGGCCATCCGGCGCCGTAATCGAGCGTGAGGTCGTCGATCACCGCGCGCGCTTCGAAGCGGCCTTCCTGGTTGCGGAACGGGAATTCGCGCAGGTTGCCGCGGAGCACCGCCGCGCCGCTTTCGATGCGGCCCGCGACGAGACCGCGATTGAGCCAGTTCTGCGCGCCTTCCGACATCGAATGGATCGGCCAGAACAGCTTCGCCGCCTGCACGTCGCCCGGGCCGAGTGCGACGTACATGTCCATGAAGGGGCCCGTATCCGCCGCGGGCACCACGAACTCGCCGCGCGCCTGACCGCCGTAACCTTCGCCCTGGAAGTCGAGCGCATCCACGCCGATGTGCCAGTCGCCGTCTTCCTTGTGCACGGCGATGTTGCCGCCCAGCGCCGACATAGCGAACGGCTTGCGGAAGATACCCGTCGCGTCGATGGTCGTGGCCTGCGTCGGCAGGCTCAGCGCCAGCGCGCCGGCATCGCCGAAGACCTCGCCCCGGAGCGACGAGATGCCCGGCAAGGTGCCGCTCGCATCGATGCCGAGGCCCGAGAACGCCGCGTGCGCGAAGGTGACGCCTTCATCGCCCGTCCAGTCGGCGCGTACCTGGTCGATGCGCCCGCGGGGACGGCCTTCGCCGAGCCAGCGCGCCAGCGACGGCGACACCGACGGCGCGACGCCCGCCCACGGAAGCAGGGGCGAGAGATCGAGGTTCCGCGCGACGAGCGTGCCGCTGCTGCGTCCGCCGGACTGCCCCAGCACGAGCGCGAGGTCGCTGCCGTCGGTGCCGGCCCAGTCGATCCGCTGGCCTTCGGCCGTGCGGTGCAGGTCGACGATGCCGTGCAGGCCCGCCGTTTTCACCGTGCGCGCGGGACCGCGAACGATGAGGTTGTCGAGATTCAGCCGCCACGTCGCGCGCACTACCTTCGCATCGCGCCAGTCGAGCCACGACTCGAAACTGCCCTTGCCACCGGCGAGCGCGTACCCACCGACGTCGAAGTCGCCGGTCAGCGCCTTGAAGTCGACGTCCGTGCCGTCGACATAGATACGCCCGCTGGACCCGTCTTCAGCGAACCGACCGGCGGCGGTGAGCAGGCCCCCGACGTTTTCGCGGCGGAGCATCGCGCCGAAACGGATCGCGTGGCCCTGCAGGCTGAGGCGCAGCTGGTCGGCGATCAGCCCGTAGTGCCGTTGCGTGGTGTCGTCGACGATGTCGAGGTGCAGATTGCCGAGCCACAGGTCGGCCGACACGTTACCCAGCGAAAACTTCTGCGTGCTCGACCCGGCGCCGAAGCCATCGATGCTCCAGCGACCGTCGGCGGCACGGCGCAGGCCGAGGCGCAGGTCCGACAGGCGCAGGTTGATCAGATGGCGCGACGGCAACACGAAGGCGCCGAAATCGAGCTTCACCGCGGCCTGCGGCAGGCGCAGCGCCTCGCCACCGCCTTCGGTGGCGCCGATGGTGACGTCGCGCATCACGAACAAGGGGCCCGACGGCCGCCAGAACCCTTCCATGGACGCGAAGTGCACGGGGCGATGGAGCCGCTCGCTGAGCATCGCGGCGACGCGCTCCGGGTAGCGCGCCGCGAGCGGCAACAGCAGCTGGCCGACGGCCATCACGAGCGCGAGCATCACCAGGATGCTCGCGACCAGGCCGAGGGCAAGGAATCGCAGGCGTCTCGCGCGATGGCGCCAGTCCGGACTCACCGGCCCGGGATTCCGCGTCGCGCGCCGGATTCAGAGGAGAACGACATCGAACTGTTCCTGCGAATAATGCTCTTCCGCCTGGAAGCGGATGCTCTTGGCGATGAATTCTTCCAGCTCCGCCACGGCGGCGGACTCTTCCTCGAGGATCCTGCCGACGACCTTCGGACTCGCCATCACCAGCAATTTCTGCGCGTTGAACTGCCGGACGGCGCGCGTGATCTCGCGGAAGATCTCGTAGATCACGGTCTCCGCGGTCTTCAGCGTGCCGCGACCGCTGCACGCGGGGCACGGCTCGCAGAGCTGGCGCTCGAGGCTCTCGGTGGTGCGCTTGCGTGTCATCTCGACGAGACCGAGCGCGGACATCGGGTACACCGTGGTCTTCGCGTGGTCCTTCGTCAGGCCTTTCTCGAGCATGCGCAGCACCTGCCGCTTGTGCTCGTCGTCGGTCATGTCGATGAAGTCGATGATGATGATGCCGCCGAGGTTGCGCAGCCGCAGCTGGCGCGCCGCCGCCTGGGCGGCTTCGAGGTTCGTGCGGTAGACGGTTTCCTCGAGATTGCGGCTGCCGAGATAGCCACCCGTATTGACGTCGACGGTGGTCATCGCTTCGGTCTGGTCGACGATCAGGTAACCGCCGGACTTCAGCGGTACCTCCTTGCGCAACGCGCGCTGGATCTCGTCTTCCACGCCGTAGAGATCGAAGATCGGACGTTCGCCGGCGTAGTGCTCGATGCGGTCGGAGAGCACCGGCATGAACTTCTGCACGAACTTGACGGTTTTCTCGTAAGTCTCGCGCGAATCCACGCGGACCTTTTCGATACCGTCGTTGAGCGAATCGCGCAGCGAGCGCAACGGCAGCGAGAGTTCTTCGTACACGCGCTCGCCGAGCTTCGCCTTCTGGATGTTCTCCTGCACGACGCGCCACACCTTGCTCAGGTACGTCACGTCGAACGCGAGGGATTCCTCGGACTGCCCCTCGGCGTTCGTACGAACGATGTACCCGAGGTGGTTCTCGCCGATCAGGGGATTGATGATGTCCTTCAGGCGCTGACGTTCGGCTTCCTCCTCGATGCGCACGGAGACGCCGAGCGTGCGCGAGTGCGGCAGCAGCACGAGATAACGCGACGGGATCGACAGGTGCGTGGAAAGCCGGGCGCCCTTGCTGCCGATCGGATCCTTCACCACCTGCACCACGATTTCCTGTCCCTCGTGCACCAGCTCGGAAATCGGCGGCACGGGACCGTGGCCGTTCGACTTGCCCTCGCCGGTCGCGTCGGTCGGCGGCAGCGACGGGCGCACGATGTCGGACGCGTGCAGGAACGCCGCGCGCTCGAGCCCGATTTCGACGAAGACGGCCTGCATGCCGGGCATCACCCGCTGCACGCGACCCTTGTAGACGTTGCCCACATAGCCGCGCTTCTGGGCGCGCTCGACGTGGACTTCCTGGAGCATGCCGTTCTCGACGATCGCGACGCGTGTCTCACGCGGCGTGACATTGATCAGGATTTCCTCGCTCACTGCAGCCCCTTTTCCTTCGGTCATCATGCTTTATAGCGGTGTGCCGACGACCTGTCACTGACCGCGGAGCAGCCGGGACGTTTCATAGAGCGGCAGGCCCATGACACCCGTGTAGCTGCCGGAAAGGTGCTCGACGACGGCACCGGCGCGACCCTGGATCGCATACGCGCCGGCCTTGCCGAAACACTCGCCGGAAGCGACGTAGGCGTCGATCCAGGCCCGGTCGAGGGGCGCGAACCGGACGACGGACACGGAGGTGGCGCCCCGCGGGCCGTCGGCGTCCACGAGCCACACGGACGACACCACGCGGTGCTCGCGGCCCGAGAGGCGTTCCAGCATCGCGACGGCGTCGTCCGCATCGCGGGGTTTGCCGAAGACCTCGTTGCCGAGGATCACCTCGGTATCGGCACCGAGCACGCGCGCGCCCTGCTCGCCGATCACGCTGCCGTATCCCGCGCGGGCCTTGTCCAGCGCCACGCGCGCGACGTAGTCGTCGGGCGCCTCGCCGTGTTCGCGGACTTCGGCGACGTCGACGCGGAGGACCGTGTGGGGCTCGCCCAGCTGATCGAGGAGCTCGCGACGGCGCGGGGACTGCGAAGCCAGATAAAGCACGGCGATTCCTTCAGGCGCGATGATAGGGATGGCCGGCGACGAGCGTCGTGGCGCGATAGAGCTGCTCGGCGAGCACGAGGCGCACCAGCATGTGCGGCAACGTCAGCGGCCCCAGCGACCAGCGCTGGTCTGCCCGCGCGAGGACATCCGGCGCGTGGCCATCCGGACCGCCGATGAGGAACGCGAGATCGCGGCCGCCCATGCGCCACTGCTCGAGCTGCCGGCCGAGATCTTCGCTGGACCAGGTCTTGCCGCGGCCGTCGAGGGCGATCACATGGATGTCGCGCGGCAGCGCCGCGAGGATGGCGACGCCCTCGTCCACGATCGCCCGAGCGTCGTCGCGGCCTTTGCCGCGAACGCCGGGTTTGATTTCGATCAGATCGAGCGGCAGTTCATGCGAGAGCCGTTTGCGATATTCCGCAAAACCCTCGGCCACCCAGGCCGGCATGCGCTCGCCGACGGCAATGAGGCGAGCCCGCACGGCGGGCTCAGTCGTTGGCGGCTTCGACGCCGTCGTCGCCCACGGTCCACAGGCGCTCGAGGCCGTAGAACTCGCGGATGCGCGGCATCATCACGTGGACGATGATGTCGCCGAGGTCGACCAGCACCCATTCGGCTTCGGTCTGGCCTTCGACACCCAGCGGCATCACGCCCGCTTCCTTGGCGAACTTGATCACTTCGTCCGCGATGGACTTCACGTGGCGGGCGGACGTGCCCGACGCGATGAACAGGATATCGGCGATGGAGGTTTTGCCGCGAACGTCGATTTCGCGGACGTCCTTGGCCTTGAGATCTTCAAGGGCTGCCACGACGCGCTTGCGAAGGTGCTCGTTGCTGACGTCGGATTTGGCCTTGCGGGATGCGGTCGAACTCAAGATACGAAAACCTCGTACGGCGGGATGCCGGCGTGGGAGGCAGTATAGCGCCCGGCCGACCCGACCGCGTCAAATGCCGCGGCAGGTAAGAGCATCGCCGGCAGGCTGGCTCCCACCGGGCTCGATGACCGGTGGGAGCCAGCCTGCTGGCGATCAGCGTCCGAGGGCGCGGTAGGGCGCCAGCAGGGCCTCGTCGTCGAAACAGGCCGTCGGCAGGAGGAATCGCGGCTCGTTGCCTGCTGCGAAGCTTTCGCGGATCGCCGTCGCCGCGATGTCCAACGGAGTGATCGCGATGTCGATCACGCTGCCGGCCGGCCCGTGGACACGCTCCGCCCAGCGGTCTGCCACGAAACCGGCCAGCGCGCCCGAGGGCTCGTACGCCGCGCCCGGACGCGTCAGCACGCCGATATGGGCGAACGTGAAGAGTTCCTGCCACAGGTGCCACGAGGCCAGGCCCGCGAAGGCGTCCGAGCCGACCAGCAGCACCAGCGGGCGGTCGGGGCCGATGTCGGCGCGCAGCGAGGCCAGGGTATCCACCGTGTAGGACGGGCCGTCGCGATCGAGCTCGCGCGTATCGATGCCCAGCCGGTCCTGGCCCGACAGCGCGGCGCGCAGGAGGGCGACCCGGCCCGCGGCGTCCGCCACGGGGGGCGGACGGTGGGGCGGCGTGCGGGCCGGCACGAGCCGGACCTCGGCATCGAGGGTTTCCGCGGCTTCCCACGCGGCGCGCAGGTGACCGTGATGAATCGGATCGAAGGTGCCGCCGAGGATCGCGAGCGGGCGCGCCCCGCTCATGCGAAGGCCGCCGCGGCGCGGGGCTCGGCGATGGCGGCGACCAGCCGCTCGGCTTCGAGCCAGGCATCGCCCTGCTCGCGACCCTTGGCCATGCGATCGATCCGCGCGGCGCGGGCGAGGCAGGCCATCCAGTGTTCGCGCGGCGCGCGGCGCAACGCCTTGCGGAAGAGCTGCTCGCGGGCGGGCCAGAGCCGTTCCGCCTTCGCCTGCGCGCCAAAATCGCGTGCATTGGCGAGGCGGAGGGCCAGTTGAAGCTGATTGACCAGCCAGCCCATCAGCGCAATGAGTTCGTCGCCCTCCGCGCGCAGGCCGGCGAGGATGCGCAGCGCACGGCCGCCCTCACCCGCGAACGCCGCGTCGGTCAGCTTGAAGGCGTCGTAGCGGGCGCTGTCGGCCACGAGCTCCTCAAGCGTCGCCGCGTCGAGGCGCTGATCGCCCGCCAGCACGACGAGCTTGTCGATTTCCTGCGCGGCGGCGAGCAGGTTGCCTTCCACCCGCTCCGCCAGCATGGCGACGGCGTCGGGCGTGGCCTTCAGGCCGCGCGAGGCGAGCCTGGCGCCGACCCACTGACTCCATTCGTGCGGACGCGGCGCGTTGAACACGACCTGGATGCCGCCCTGATCGACGTGTTTCGTCCAGGTGGCTTCGTGCTTGCTGCTCCACTCCGTGGCGGTGATCAGCAGCGTGGTGTCCGGCGGCGGATCGGCGACGAACGCGGTGATCGCCGCGCCGCCGTCCTTGCCGGCGCGGCCGCCGGCCAGACGGAGGTCGAGCAACCGCTGCGTCGCGAACAGGGAAAGGCCGGCGGATGCCCGCGCGAGGTCGTCCCAGTCGAACCGGCTGTCGGCCTCCAGGACGACACGCTCGCTGTAGCCGAGGCGGCGCGCCATCGCGCGCACGGCGTCCGCCGCTTCCAGCACCAGCAGTTCCTCGCCGACCAGCAGGTAGACGGGCGCCATGCGGTCGCCCGCGAGGTGCTTCTGCCACTGGACCGGATTGAAGGGCACGCGGCCGGCGCCTCAGTTCGACGCCGCAGGAACCGGGTGCTTTCCGGCGGCCTGCAGGCGGAACAGGATCGACTGGACCATGTCGCCGATGAGGCTGCGCTGCAGCTCTTCGGTCTGGCTGGCCGTGCCGATCGTGTTCGTCGCGTCGTAGCTGAACTCGCGCGACATGTCGACCGCCTGCGAGGGAACGATGACCGTGCCGTCGGCCGCCTTCACGTTGAAGTCGACGTGGTAGCGGACCGCGTATTCCGTGACGCGGGCGGTGCCGCTCACGGTGAGCGAGTCGGTGCGGAACGTGTTGGTGGTGATCGCGAGCTCGGCCGCGTCGGGCTCGGGCCTGTCGACCACGGTGGCCTCGGAGTTCTCGAGCGCGCGCGTGAGTTCGCGCTCGAGCCTGCCGCCGCCGGACACGGTGAGGTGGATCTTCTTCATGCCCGGGGGCAGCGCCGCGCTCTGGCGGAGATGGAAGCCGCAGGCACTGACCAGCGCCACGACCGAGACGACGGCGGCGACGCGAAGCGAACGAAGGAGAGTCGGGCTCATGGTTATCCTGCGACGATGTTGACGATCTTGCCGGGCACGACGATCACCTTGCGCACGGTCTGGCCTTCCAGCAGACGGGCCACGTTCGGCTCGGCCCGCGCCATCGCTTCCGCCTCGTCCTTCGAGGCCGTCGCCGGCACCTCGATGGTAGCGCGAAGTTTGCCGTTGACCTGCACGGCGTAGGTCAGGGAGTCGCGAACCAGCGCGGCCGGGTCGACCTGAGGCCAGCCGGCATCTTCGACCAGCGTCTCGCCGTGGCCGAGCACCTGCCACAGCGCGTGCGCCACGTGCGGGGTGAACGGGTTGATGAGCTGCACCATGGCCGTGAAGGCTTCCTGGCGGAGCGCCACGCCCTCGGTGCTGGCGTCGTCGAAGCGACCCAGCGCGTTGAGCAGCTCCATCAGGGCGGCGATGGCCGTGTTGAAGGACTGGCGGCGACCGATGTCGTCGCCCACCTTCTGGATGGTTTCGTGCAGCTGGCGGCGCATCGTCTTGCGCGCCGCGTCGCCGGCCGGGTTCGCGGCACCGGCCGTCGATTCGGCGTGCGCGACCACGTCGCGCCAAAGACGGCGGAGGAAACGGGCCATGCCTTCGACGCCCGCCTCGTTCCATTCCAGCGACTGGTCGGGGGGCGCGGCGAACATCGAGAAGAGGCGCACGGTGTCGGCGCCGTACTTCGACACCATCGACTGCGGATCGACCCCGTTGTTCTTCGACTTGGCCATCTTCTCGACGCCGCCGATCTCCACCGGCTTGCCGTCCGCGCGCAGCACCGCGCCGACGATGCGAGCGCGCTCGTCGCGCTGCACATCGACGTCCGCCGGGTTGAACCACGTCGTCGAACCGTCGGCTTCCTTACGGAAATACGTCTCGGCGATCACCATGCCCTGGCACAGCAGGTTCGTCGCCGGCTCGTCGCTGTCCACCAGCCCTTCGTCGCGCATGAGCTTGTGATAGAAGCGGAAATACAGCAGATGCAGGATCGCGTGCTCGATGCCACCGATGTACTGGTCGACCGGCGTCCAGTACTTCGCGCGATCGTCGACCTGCCCCATCGCACCCGGGCTCGTGTAGCGCGCGTAGTACCAGCTCGACTCCATGAACGTGTCGAAGGTGTCCGTTTCGCGCTCGGCCGCGCCGCCGCAGTTCGGGCAGGTGGTCTTGCGCCATTCGGGGTCGGCCTTGATCGGCGACTGCACGCCCGAGAATTCCACGTCTTCGGGGAGCACCACCGGCAACTGGTCTTCGGGCACCGGCACGGCGTCGCACTGCGGGCAGTAGATCACCGGAATGGGACAGCCCCAGTAACGCTGGCGGCTCACGCCCCAGTCGCGGATGCGCCAGTTCACGCGACGCTCGCCGCGACCCATGGCTTCGAGCTTCGCCGCGATGGCGTCGAAGGCGCTGCGGAAATCCAGCCCGTCGAACTCGCCGGAGTTGGTCAGCGTGCCGTAATCGGTATACGCGCCCACCGTCTGGATGCCGCTTTCGAACGACTTGATCGTTTCCACGGCGGCGGACGACTGGTACGCGTCGGACGAACCGCCATCCAGCGCGTTCTGCACCGTATCCGTGCCCTCGGCGGCAAGATCGCGGCGCAGTTCGGCCACGGCGTCGACGACGCCCTGATCGACCACGACCATGCGGATCGGCAGCGAGTACTTCTGGGCGAACTCCCAGTCGCGCTCGTCGTGGCCCGGCACGGCCATGACGGCACCGGTGCCGTAGCCCATCAGCACGAAGTTGGCGACCCACACGGGCACCTTCTCGCCGGTGATCGGGTGCGTGGCATCCACGCCGGTGTAGTACCCGCGCTTTTCCTGGGTTTCGAGCTCGGCCTCGGACACGCCGCCCGCCCGGCAACTCTCGATGAAGTCGGCGAGGCCGGGGTTATCCTGCGCGGCACGCGTCGCGATCGGATGTTCGGCCGCCACGGCGACATACGACACACCCATGAGCGTGTCGGGCCGCGTGGTGAACACGGTGACGGGTTCGTGGCCCCCCTCGACGTCGAACGTGATCTCGAGGCCTTCCGACCGGCCGAGCCAGTTGCGCTGCATCGTCTTGACCGCGTCGGGCCAGCCCGGCAGCGCGTCGAGGCCGTCCAGCAGCTCCTGCGCGTAGGCGGTGATCTTGAGGAACCACTGCGGGATCTCGCGCTTCTCGACGTCCGCGCCGGAGCGCCAGCCCTTGCCGTCGATCACCTGCTCGTTGGCCAGCACGGTCTGGTCGACCGGATCCCAGTTGACGACGCTGTTCTTGCGGTAGACCAGGCCTTTCTTCATCAGGCGGGTGAACATCTGCTGTTCCCAACGGTAGTAGTCGGGCTTGCAGGTGGTGACCTCGCGGGTCCAGTCGTACGCGAAACCCATGCGCTTCAGCTGGTCGCGCATGTGCTCGATGTTCTTGTAGGTCCACTTCGCCGGCGCGGTGCGATTCTTGATCGCGGCGTTCTCGGCGGGCAGGCCGAAGGCGTCCCAGCCCATCGGCTGCAACACGTTCTTTCCCTGCTGGCGCTGGAAGCGGCTGATCACGTCGCCGATCGTGTAGTTGCGCACGTGACCCATGTGCAGTGCACCCGACGGGTAAGGCAGCATCGAGAGGCAGTAGAACTTCGGCTTGCTGGCGTCTTCCGTCACCTCGAAGGCGCGGGTTTCGTTCCAGAAGCGCTGGGCGGCCGTCTCGACGACGTCCGGGGCGTAACCGCCCTGCTCGCGCGTGCCCTGATCGTGGGTGTCCTGCATGGTGTTCGGTACCGGTGGAATGCCTGGGTGGCCGCGCGGGAAAACGCGGCGCTCAATCGCGGGAGACTATCCCACGGGGGGCTTCGGGCCAAGCCTTGTGGCGACCTGGTGGGAGCCAGCCTGCTGGCGATGGGTGCTTGCGGCGAGCACCCATCGCCAGCAGACTGGCTCCTACCAAAGAAGGTTACCGGCAGCTCACCGCCTGCCCGGCCGCCACCGACCGCACGGCCGCGGCGACCTGATCGGCCACCTTGCCCAGTGCGCGCTGGTGGGCGTCCACGAGGCCGGCATAACCGGAACCGGCCGGCTCCGACACCCGCGAAGCGCAGGTGCCCGCCTGATCGGCGCCACGGACCGACCACGAAGCCTCGAGCGTCGCGTTGCCGCCCACCTCGGAATCGAAGCGACGGACATCGAGCTGGACGCGAACGACCTTCGCATCCTTGCCGCGCGGGAGCCCATGCACGTCGTGCGTGCCGAGGCGCGTGGCGAGGTCGGTCGAGAGCGCGCCGCGGATTTCGTCGCCGAGCGGCGAGGCCCAGCGCTCGCCGTCGACCACGTCGATGCCGCTCACACCCTGGCGCAGCACGAGCGACGGCTGGTCGACCTGCGGCGGCACGTTCACCGGGAGCACGTCGATCACGAAGGGCGCGTCCTGTGCCGCCAGCGGAGCCGACGGCGGGATCAGCGTGTGGAAGTGCATCGGCGCCGAGGCGCAGGCGGCGAGGCCCGAAAGCAGGAAGGCGGCGCCGGCGAGGCGAAGGGTACGGATCATGGCTGTTCTTCCTTGCCCTGCTTCGGGGACGGGGTGCTGATCTTCGGCGGCGCGTCGCTGCCCCGGCCGCGCAGCAGCGCTTCCGGGTGGCGACCGAGGTAGTCGGTGAACGCGCGGACGGAGCGGACCGTGCGCTGCAGTTCCTCCAGCGTGCCGGCGATGTTCCGTTGCAGCGGCGAGTCCTCCGACAGCGCGTCGTTGGCCGTGCCGACGGTCTGGTTCACGCCCTGCAGCGTCTTCTTCGCCTCCGGCAACAGATCGGTGTTCACCTGCTTCAACGTGCCGTGCAGTTCCTTCAGCGAGCCGTCGAGGTTTCTGCCAATGGAATCGAACGGGATCTTCTCGACCTTGTCGACGATGCTGGAGATCTGTTCCTGCAGATGGTCGAAGTCGCCCGGCGTGGTCGGGATCTCCACCGGCTTCGCGCTGGCGTCGAACGCCACCTTCGGCGCCTTCGGGTCGAAGTCGAGCGCGATGTAGAGCTGGCCGGTCAGCAGATTGCCCGACCGCGCCTGCGCCCGCAGCCCGTGACCCACCAGCCCGCTCATGATGCGGGGAAACATCGTATCGTCGTCCGGACCGCCCACGGCCTTCGCCAGTTTCTCGTGCGCCTGGCCGAGACGCTGCGGATAGACGAGCGCACCGACGATCACCGGGAACGTCTTCGTCGTCGGGTCGTAGTCGAGATTCACGGAAACCACGCGGCCTACCTTCATGCCGAGCAGTTCCACCGGCGCGTCGACGGTGAGGCCACGCAGCGAGTGCGCGAAGCGCATGCGGATGTAGCGCGGCTTGCCGTCCGGCGGCGCGATGGCCGTGGCCTGATCGTCGAACAGCGTGTACTCCGCCATCTCGGCGGCGGGCGCCTCGTTGTGCGGTCCGGGCGGGTCCTGGAACGCGACGCCGCCGGCCACCACGGTCGCCAGCGACTGCGTATTGAGCTTCAGGCCGTCCGCCCCGAGCGAGACGTCCACACCGCTGGCGTTCCAGAAGCGGGTGTCGCTGGTCACGAAGCGGTCGTTGGGGCCATCGATGAAAAGCTGCAGCGATACGCCCTTGCCATCCTTGTCGAGCTGATAGGACACGATGCGGCCCACCTGGATGCGCCGGTAATAGACCGGCGACCCGATATCGAGCGAACCCAGGTCGCTCGCGTGCAGCACGAAGCGGCGGCCCGGGGCGCCATGCGTCACCGCGGGCGGGGTTTCCAGGCCGGTGAAATCCGACTGGTCCTCATCGGAATCGCCGGCATCGGCGCCGATGAAGGCACCCGACAGAAGGGTATCGATGCCCGACACGCCGCCGGCGCCGATGCGCGGACGCACCACCCAGTATCGGGTGCCCTTGGTCGCGAAGGCGCTGGCGCTCTTGTCGAGATCGATCGCGACGGTGATGTGGCTGCGGTCGCGCGACAGGCGCATGGTGGTGACCTTGCCGATCACCACGTTCTTGTACTTCACCTGCGTTTTGTTGGCCTCGATGCCTTCCGCCGTCAGGAACGTGACCGAGATCTGCGGCCCCGCCGACATGAAATGGCTGACCAGAAGCGATATGCCGACGAGCGCCGCGATGATGGGCACCAGCCAGATGAGGGAAAAACCCAGCTTGGACTTCCGCACCACGGGCTGCGGCAGGTCGTCCTGAGGGGGCGTGTTTCCTACGTTGGTGTCGCTCATTGCGAGGTCTTCCTGTTATCCCAGATGAGGCGGGGATCGAAACTCATGGCCGAAAGCATCGTCAGCACCACGACGACGCCGAAATACACCACACCGGGCAACGGCTCGACGCGGCTCAGGATCTTGAAGTGCACCAGGGCCGACAGGATCGCCACGACGAAGACGTCGAGCATCGACCAGTAGCCCACCAGCTCCACGAAACGGTAGAGCTTCGTCCGCTGCCGCGAGACGAAGCCGCTGGACCGCTGCACCGAGACCAGCAGGTAGCCCAGGATGATGAACTTCAGCATGGGCACGATGATGCTGGCCGTGAAGACGATGACGGCGAGACCCGGCGAGCCGGCGCGCCAGAGTTCCACGATGCCGCTGAGGATCGTGTTGTCGTCCTTCGACGAGAGGCTCTGAGTGCGCATGATGGGAAACACGTTGGCCGGGATGTAGAACAACGCCGCGGCCAGCAGCAGCGCCCAGGCGCGGGTGATGCTGCCCGTCTTGCGGGCATGCAGCGGGCTGCCGCAGCGCGGGCAGACGGCGTGCGGCTCTTCCGTCCATGCGGTGACCAGGCGGCAGACGTGACAGGACATCAACCCCAGGTCGCGACCCCGCGGCGGCGCGTTCATGCGGGGTCCTCACGGGTCACCGTCCACAGCTCGCGGGAGTCGAGGCTGGAAAACACGGTGATCAGCAGGGTCAGGACGCCGAACGCCCAGATACCCGCGCCCGGCACCACGTCGAAGTACGTGTGGGCCTTCACCACGGCGACGAGCGTGCCGAGCATGAACACCTCGATCATGCTCCACGGCTTGATGCTGACCAGCGCCCACATCGCCCGGGCGAATCCCGGCGCGCGGCGACCCGATCGGGCGAACCACAAGACCCAGCCGAAGATCGCGATCTGGCTCAGCGGGAAAAAGAAGAGTGTCATCGCGGTCAGGAAGGCGACGAGCTGCGCGCCGTCCCTCCACATCGCGATCACCGCGCCCCACAGCGTGGTCGCCGAGGACATGCCCGAAAGACCCAGCGTGACGATCGGCGAGAGATTGGCGATGAGGAACACAATGGCCGAGGTGACCACCAGCGCGAACTGGCCTTCGACACCGATCCACTGGTGGCGTTCGAGCACGGCCCCGCACACGACGCAGTCGGCGACATCGCCACGGGCGAGCGTGCGCCTCCGGTAAACGGAGTCGCAATGCTCGCAGATGATCAGGTCCTGGGCCGTTTGCATGCCTTCCAAGCGCGACGCGGCCGCCATGGCCCGCACCCTATGATCGCAAATCCCCGTAAACGGCGCATGACGGGAGACGTAGGACTGCTCCTAAAAGCCTGTGCTCCCTTGATATCCTCGGGCTCTTCCCCGACTTACCGGGCATCGTCTTTCGCCCCCAGGAGCTTCCCCGTGAGCAGCGCCCAGACCCGCAGCGACCATGTCTTCGACGCGACCACGGCCGGTTTCGAGACCGATGTCATCCAGGCGTCGATGGAAACGCCGATCCTGGTCGATCTCTGGGCCGAATGGTGCGGCCCCTGCAAGTCGCTCGGCCCGATCCTCGAAAAGCTCGCCGGCGAGTTCAATGGCGGTTTCCGGCTGGCCAAGATCGACGTGGATGCCGAGCAGCAGCTCGCCGCGATGTTCGGCGTCCGCAGCATCCCGACCGTGATCCTGATCAAGGAGGGTCAGATGGCCGACGGCTTCGCGGGTGCCCAGCCCGAGGGCCAGATCCGCGAATTCCTCGCCCGCAATGGCGTGGTTCCCCTCGAGGCCGGCGACGCGCCGGTTGCCGAGACCGCGACGCCGGAAACCGCCGAGGAAGCGATCAACCGCATCCAGCAGGCGATCGCCGCCGAGCCGGACCGGCCCGAACTGAAACTCGACCTCGCGCTGGCGCTCATGCGCGCGGGCAATGTCGAATCGGCACAGGCCGAGCTCGACGCCCTCCCCGCGAACCTCGCGACCGACGCGCGCGCCGTGCGCCTGCGCAGCCAGCTCGACCTCGCGCGCGCCCTCGCTGGCGCCCCGTCCATCGACGTGCTGCGCCAGCGCGTCGAGACGAACGACAGCGACTGGGAGGCGCGTGACCTGCTCGGCGTCCGTCTGCTGATCGAAGGCGACGTCGCTGCCGGCCTCGACCAGTTCCTCGACATCCTGAAGCGTCAGCGCGACTGGCAGGACGGCCAGGCGAAGAAGCGCCTGCTCGCCGCGTTCGCCACGCTCGACGATGCGCAGCTGGTCGGAACGTACCGCCGGAAGATGGCTTCGCTGGTTTTCTGACCCCCCGGGAGCCGCGTCGCCGGGCGAAGAGCTCGCCGCTATAGCGGCTCCTACATAGAAGAGCTCGTGTGGGAGTGGCCTTGGCCGCGATGGGTGCCTGCCGCAACCCCATCGCCAGCAGGCTGGCTCCCACCGAAGCTCGCGACACCCGCTCGTGTGGGAGTGGCCTTGGCCGCGATGGGTGCCTGCCGCAACCCCTTCGCCAGTAGGCTGGCTCCCAAAGCTCGCGACACCCGCTCGTGTGGGAGCGGCCTCGGCCGCGATGGGTGCCTGCCGCAACCCCTTCGCCAGCAGGCTGGCTCCCACCAAAGCTCGCGACACCCGCTCATGTGGGAGCGGCCTTGGCCGCGATGGGTGCCTGCCGCAACCCCTTCGCCAGCAGGCTGGCTCCCACCGAAGCTCGCGACACCCGCTCGTGTGGGAGCGGCCTCGGCCGCGATGGGTGCCTGCCGCAACCCCTTCGCCAGCAGGCCGCGATGGGTGCTTGCCGCAAGCCCCATCACCAGCGGGCTGGCTCCCACCAAAGCTCGCCGCTACAGCGACTCCTGCCTGCCGCTGCGCTCTTCAGCCGGGCCCCCGGAAGCACCGCGGTCCCGCTTACGCCGGACGTACAGCTGCTTCCGCACCGTCGCCACCAGTTCGCCCGAGGCCGTGCGGATGTCGGTTTCGAACCAGCGCAGGTACTTCTCCCCATGGGCGGTCGCCGCGCGCACTTCATCGAGCATCGCGTCGTCCACCCGGAACTCCGCGAACACGTCTTCCCGTCCCGGTGCGACGAAGCGGATCTCGCCCGCCTGGTCCCACACGATGTAGTCGTTGCCGAGGCTCTTCAGCGTCATGATCATCCAGAACGGATCGGTCATGGAGAACAGGTTGCCGCCGAACTGGGTACGGACGTAGTTCCGGTTGTACCAAGCCAGCTTCAGCCGCACCTTCGCGTAGCGGTACGTATCGAACTCGACGACGCGGATACCCGCGAACAGGAAAGGCGGCCATGCGTTGAGGACGCGCCGGAGCGTGCGTGCTTTCATGCGGCCCATGCTAGCGACCCCCATGACGGTCGCGAAGGCCCCCGTTTCAAACGCAGCGTCGTTCCACGGACCGGCGGCAGGAATGGTCAAGACCTCGCCACGTTCTTGACCAATGATTCCAGAATCATTATCGCTGCCATGGCCGCCCGCGAGCCACCGGCACCCCCGCCCGCGTTCCGGAAAACCATGACCAACCGACCCGATCCGCTCAGCGCCCGTATTGCGCTGATCGATGTGCTGCGTGGCGTCGCCATTCTCGGCATCTTCTTCATGAACATACCTTTCATGGGGAACAGCATCTTCTGGTGGCCGGATCACCCGGAGCTACTCGGTGACGCCGGCGCCGATCTTCGGGTTTTCGGGTGGCTTGCCCTCTTCGTCGACGGCACCCAGCGCGGCATGTTCCAGCTCCTGCTCGGCGCATCGATCGTGCTGTTGACCTCGAAGGGACAGCGCGCACCGGAGTGGCTTTACCACCGTCGATACGTCCTGCTCTTCGCCTCCGGATTGATCGACGTATTTGTCGTCGGCTGGGACGGCGACATCCTGCATCCCTACGCCCTGGTCGCGATGGCGGTGTACCCGTTGCGCTCGGTGTCACCCCGCTGGCTCCTTCTGCTGGGCACGGCGCTGCTTGCCGCGGGCGCGTTACTGGGCCTGGCGAGATATGACGAGCGCGCGAGGCTCCAGTCCATCGTGGCCGAGGCCCGCGTCTCGCTCGCGCCGACGACGCCGGAGAAGATCGCGATGGCGCAATGGAGCGAGCTCGAATCCGCCGCCATGCTTCCGCCGGAGCTGCTCACCGCCGAGCGCGACGCCCATGCCGCCGGAGCGATCGCGACATGGCACTGGTACCGCAACGCGTGGTTCCAGCTCCAGGCGACCGGTTTCTCCCTCGATTACATCAAGGAAACGCTCGCGCTCGTCCTCATCGGCATGGCGCTGTTCCGCTGGGCTGTTCTGCAGGGCGGCCGCAGTCGGCGCTTCTATGTGGCGATGCTGATCGCCGGCTATGCATTCGGCCTGACCACGAGGCTGCTCGACGGCGAACTCGTCACGGGCGCATCGCCCATCCCGCGCATGGCCTGGGTACTCGGCGACATCGCGCGCCTCGCCATCACGTTGGGCCACATCGCATTGCTCAACCTGATCTGGCGCTTCGCGCGAGCGCAACGCGTCATGCGCGTGTTCGAGGCAGCCGGCCGCATGGCCTTCTCCCTCTACTTCGCCGAAGCGATCATTGGCAACTGGCTGCTTTTCTCGAACATCGGGCTGGATCTCTGGGGCCGCTACGGTTGGGCCGCACTCAGCCTCATCGCACTCGGCGTCTGTGGATGTCTGCTTATCGCCGCTAACCTGTGGATGCGCGCGTTCCTCATGGGGCCACTGGAATGGGTCTGGCGATCACTGACCTATGGACGCCGCATGCCGATGCGACGGAGCGGCGCGGGTGTCATGAGGGCCTGATTCACCATGACCAATGGCACACGCCACCCCTGGCACCCGCGCCGACCATCGAAGGTCGGACCAATCGCCAGGGGATACGAGCCATGCGTCATCCGCTCCGCCGCGCCACCCTCGCCGCCGCCGTCGCATCCGCGATGGCCTTCTCCGCGCCACAGGCCCGCGCCGCCGACCTCCCGGTCGCGGTCGACCAGCCCTACCCCGGCAACCTCACGCTGCACGTCGACCTCTCCGACGCGTCGCGACACCTGTACCACGTGCGCGAATCGATTCCGGTCAAGGCCGGGCACGCGATCCTGTACTACCCGAAGTGGATCCCCGGCGTGCACGCGCCTTCCGGTCCGTTGTCCAACGTCGCCGGATTCATCGTGACGGGCAACGGCAAACGCATCCCGTGGCGCCGCGACCTCAAGGAAATGTACGCATTCCACGTGGACGTGCCCGAGGGCGTCGACAAGCTCGATCTGTCGTTCGACTACCTCGCCCCCGCCACGCCGGACTACATCCCGCTCTCGTTCAACGAGGTGGCGTTCTATCCGGCGGGCCACTACACCAGCCGCATCACGATCGAACCCACGCTCAAGCTGCCCACCGGATGGAAATTCGCGTCCGCACTCGAAACCGCGTCGCAGTCAGGCGACGAAGTCAGCTTCAGGCCGGTGAGCTTCGAGAACCTCGTCGATTCACCCGTGATGACCGGCAAGCATTTCACGCGCATCGATCTCGCGCCGGGCCAATCCACGCAGGTGCACCTCAACATCACCGGCGACACCGCCGCGGGCGTCAAGGCCACCGAGGAGCAGATCGCGAAGCAGCGCGCGCTCGTCGTACAGGCGAACAAACTGTTCGGCGCGCATCATTACGACCATTACGACTTCCTGCTCGTCACCTCCGACCATACCGGGCACTTCGGCCTCGAGCATCACCAGTCGAGCGACGACCGTCTCTTCGCGAACTTCCTCACCGACCCGGACGCCAACGCCGCGGCGGGCACCCTGTTGCCGCACGAGTACATCCACTCGTGGAACGGCAAGTTCCGCCGGCCGGCCGACCTGTGGACGCCGAGCTTCGCCGAACCGATGCAGGACGACCTGCTCTGGGTCTACGAGGGCATGACCGATTACTGGGCCGGCGTGCTGACCGCGCGGTCGGGCATCTGGACCACCGCCCAGTGGCGCGATTCGCTGGCCGCCATCGCGGCGGACATGTCGGCGCGCACGGGACGCGAGTGGCGTTCGTTGCAGGACACCGCCGACGGCATTCCACTCTCGTCGCGCGGATCGACGGGCTGGGCGAACCTGCGCCGCGGCGCCGACTACTACCCCGAAGGCCAGCTGCTGTGGCTGGACGTGGATACGAAGATCCGCGACCTCTCCGGCGGCAAGCACTCGCTGGATGAATTCGCCCGTGCGTTCTTCGGCACGGACAACGGCAGCTACGTGCCGAAGACCTATACGTTCGACGACGTCATCGCCACGCTGAACGCGGTGCAGCCCTACGACTGGGCGACCTTCCTCCGCACGCGCCTCGAGTACACGGGCGACACGCTGCCGGAGCACGGTATCGAGGGTGGCGGCTGGAAGCTGGTGTACGACGAAACGCCGACGCCGTTCGCGAAGACGGCGGAGAAGATCCGGAAGACCGTCAACTTCGCCTATTCCCTCGGTATCCAGGTCGACGACAAGGGCGTGGTCACCGATTCGCAGTGGGAAGGCATCGCCGCGAAGGCGGGACTGGTGCCGGGCGTCACGATCGTCGCCGTCAACGGCAAGGACTATTCGGCGCAGGTGCTGAAGGATGCGGTCACGGCCGCGAAGTCGACCACGACGCCGATCGAGTTCCTCGTGAAGAACATCGACGACTACCAGACCATGAAGGTCGACTACCACGGCGGGCTGAAGTACCCGCACCTCGTGCGTGGCGAGGGCAAGGATCTGATCGGCGCGATCGCGATGCCAAAGAAGTGAATGGACGGTGGGAGCCAGCCTGCTGGCTCCCACCCGAACAGCGAGCCGCTCCGGCCTTAATGCTCGCGGGCGATCTCGAACAGGAACCACACGCGGCGTTCGCCTTCGTCGATCCAGTTCTCGAGGAAGCTCGCCGTGGCGACGTCGCCGTATTCGTCGCACACGCCGTGCAGCTCGCGCATGAAACCGACGAAGCGCTCGTTGTCGTCGCGCAGCTCGGCGATCATGTCCTGCGGGGTGACGAAATCGGCGTCGTTGTCCGAGAGGCGCTTCTTGCGGGCGACGTCGCCGACCGAACGGATCGTCGTGCCGCCGATCTTGCGCGCGCGCTCGGCGATGTCGTCGGTGATCTTGAAGATCTGTTCGGACTGGTCGTCCAGCAGCAGGTGCAGGTCGCGGAAGCGCGGACCGGACATGTGCCAGTGGAAATTCTTGGTCTTCAGGTAGAGCGCGAACGTGTCGGCGAGCAGCGCGGTCAACCCGGCCGAGATGTCGCGGGTCGCATCGGCACCGAGACCGCTCGGGGTCTTCAGGTCGGCCTTGCGCAGAGTCTTGGTCGCTGCGGGGTTTTTCATCGTGAAGCGCTCCATGGGATCGGGGCCACGAGGATGCGCCCACGGACGCGGGGATGCTTGAATGAATCGCTCACGCTCAGGCCAGCGGCAGCTCCACGACCACCCTGAGGCCACCGCCCTCTCCCGCGTCGGACAGCCGGATCGACGCCCCGTGCAACTCCACGGCGCGCTGGACGATGGAGAGCCCCAGTCCGTAGCCTCCCTGATGGCTGTCGGACCCGCGCTGGAAGCGGGTGAACATCGCGCTGCGCTGCGACGCCGGAATGCCGGGGCCATCGTCCGCCACGTCGATCACGGCGAGGCCCTCGCGGCGCTGAATCGACAGCTCGACGTGGCCGCCGGACGGCGCATGCCGGAACGCGTTCTCCAGCAGGTTCCGCATCAGGGCGCCCAGCGCGGCCGGGTAGCCTTCGACGACGAGGTCGGCGGGCACGTCGACCGCGAGTTCGATGTCGCCCGTGCCGATCAGCGGCGACATCTCGTCGATCACTTCCAGCGCCAGCTCGCCGAGGTCCACCCGGCTGCGCGGCCCGGAGGCGGCGCCGGATTCCAGCCGCGCCAGCGCCAGCAGTTGCTCGGTACGGCGGGCCAGCGATACGAGGCACTCGCGGGCGGCCGCGAGCGCCGCCTCGGCCTCGTCGGGCTGCGCGGACGCCATCGCGTCTTCGAGGTTGATCATGGTCGACGCCAGTGGCGTGCGCAGTTCGTGCGCGACGTCGGCACTGAAGCGACGCTCGCGATCGAGGGCGCCTTCCAGGCGGTCGATCTGGTCGTTCAACGCGTTGAGCACCGGCCGCAGTTCCGCCGGGGCATCGTCGAGGTGAACGGGCGCGCGGCTGCCCGGCTCGCGCAGGCTGAGCGCGCGCGCCAGCGTATCGAGCGGCGCGAGGCCGCGCCGGATGGCCCACCCGACGAGGAACGCCATGAGCGGCAGGCCGAGCAGCATGGGCGTGCCGTGTTCGATCCACAGTGCGCGGGTGATCTCGTTGCGGCTGTCGTAACGCTCGCCGGCGCGGATGACGATGCCCTCGTCCTCCATGATCAGCGTGAACACCCGCCACTGATACCGGCCGTTCTGGATGTCGCGGAACGCGCCGTCCGCCGATGGCACATCCGGCACGGCGGCGAGGTTCTCGGTGGCGAGGAGCAACGTGCCATCGCGGTCGAAGACCTGGAACCCGACCTCCGACTCGAACGTGCGGCCCTGCACCGTCAGTTCCTGCGGATGGTTGGAGACGCTCGGCACCAGCAACCGTGCAGACCGCTGCCCGCGCAGCTGGTCCACGCCGATGCGGCCCACCAGCACCTCCAGCGTGCGCGCCGCCTGCGCGAGCCGGCCGTCGGACAATTCCTGTACTTCCTCGAGCGTGTGCTTCGCGCTGAGGAATCCCAGCGGCAGAAGCACCGCGGCCAGGACGATGACGATCAAGACGAGCAGGCGTGCGCGAAGGCTCGGCAGGTTCACTGGGGTTCCCGCGGCACCATGTAACCGAAACCGCGCACCGTCTGGATGGCGCCGTGGCTGAGCTTGCGACGCAGCGAATGCACGAGCACCTCCAGGGCGCTCGTGCTCATGGCGCTGTCGGGGCCGTAGAGCGACGTCTCGAGCGACTCGCGACGCACGATGCGGCCCGCGCGCTCCATCAGCACCTGCAGCAGCGAGAACTCGCGTCGCGTCAGCTCCACGCGCTGGCCGTGCCAGAGGCAGTCGTACGTGCCGAGGTCGAGGCTGAGCGCGCCGGCTTCCAGGCGGTTCACCGCCGCGCCGCGGACGCGCCGGGTCAGCGAGCGGATGCGCGCCGCCAGCTCGTCGAGGTGGAACGGCTTGACGAGGTAATCGTCGGCGCCGGCATCCAGCACCCGGATACGCGAATCGATGGCGTCGCGCGCCGACATGACGATCACCGGGGTGGTGACGCTCACGCGGCGGGCTTCGGTCAGCACGTCGAGCCCGTCCTTGCCCGGCAGGCCGAGGTCCAGCAGGACGAGATCGGCATCGTGCTCGCGCAGCGCGATCAGTGCCTCCCGGCCATCGCGGAACCAGCTGATCGTATACGTCAGCCGCTCCAGCGCCCGGCGGATCGCGTCGCCGAGCTGCAAGTCGTCTTCGATGAGGATGATGTGCACCGAGGCGTCCTGGTGTCGGGGATAGGGCGGATTATCGGAGCACGTCGCTTAGCTCCCGCTTACGACGACATCATGAGCGCCCGGCACCCCCGATTTCCACCCATCGTCGCACGGCATGCCGCGTCGCCGCGGCCTCCGGCACAATGGAGGATTCTCCGGACGGATGGTTCCATGCCTGCGACGCTCACCGCACGCCTCTTCCTCGCCCTGATCGCCGCCGCGCCGCTTGCCGCGCTCGCGAAGGACCCGTGGATCACGCCTGCCGAGGCATCGGCCTTCCGCACGACGCCGTCGTACGCGCAGACCCTCGACTATCTGCGTCGCCTTGCCGACGCCGCGCCCGGCACCCTCCGCCTCGCCACGTTCGGCACCTCGCCCGAAGGACGACCGATGACGGTCGTCGTCGCCGCGAAGGACGGCGACCTCACTCCGGAGCGCGCCCGTGCCGCCGGCAAGCCCATCGTGCTGGTGCAGGCCGGTATCCATCCCGGCGAGATCGAAGGCAAGGACGCGGGGCTGATGCTCCTCCGCGACATCGCGGTGACCGGTCGCCTGCCGCACCTGCTCGACCACGCCGTGCTCGTGTTCATCCCCGTCTACAGCGTGGACGGCCATGAACACTCCGGCCCGTACTTCCGGATCAACCAGAACGGCCCGGAGGAAATGGGATTCCGTGGACAGTCGCAATACCTGAACCTCAACCGGGATTACGTGAAGGCCGAGGCGCCCGAAACACGCGCGTGGCTGGCATTGTGGAACACGTGGCGTCCGGATCTGCTCATCGACATCCATACCACCGATGGCGCGGACTACCAGTACGACCTCACGTGGTATGCCGAAGACGCGCACAAGCTGCCACCCTCGATCGCGGCGTGGCAGGACACGACCTACGCCGGCCAGGTGATGCCCCGTTACGAAAAGCGCGGCCACCTCGCTTCGCCCTACCTGGAGTTCCGCGACGGGCGCGACATCACGAAGGGCATCGAAAACTTCGGCTCCGGACCGCGTTTTTCGACGGGCTACGCGGCCATCCGCAACCGTGCCGGCCTGCTGATCGAAACCCACATGCTGAAGTCGTACGAGGTTCGCGTGCGCGCGACGTACGACGTGGTGCGCAGCGTCTTCGAAACGATCGACGCGAACCCCGCCGCGCTCGTCGCGGCATCGAAGCAGGCCGATGCCTGGGCCGCGTCGCTCGCCGCCGCGCCCGATGCGACCGTGCCGGTCACGTTCAAGCAGGATCCGATACCGAAGCCGTTCACGCTGAAGGGCTTCGCGTTCTCGCAGACGCCAAGCGACATTTCCGGCGACACGTGGGTTCGTTACGATCCGACGAAGAAGAAGACATACGCCATCCAGAGCTGGAACGGCCTGCTCCCCGACGTGTCCGCGCCGCTGCCGGCCGCCTGGACCATCCCGGCACAGTGGACGGTGCTGATCGATCGGCTCGATGCGCATGGCATCCCGTACACGCGCACGACGACCAGCGTCCGCGTGCCGGCGTCGCGCGATCGTCTGACTCAGCCGAAGTGGGCGGAAAAACCCTTCGAAGGCCATCACCTGCTGCGCGACGTGACGATCGCCCCGACACCCGAGACCGTCGAGCTGCCGGCGGGCACGGTGATCGTGCGCGCGGACACCACCGACGCGGTGCTCGCGCTGAACCTGCTCGACCCGCGCGCCCCCGATTCGCTGCTGCGCTGGGGCTACCTCGACGCGATCTTCGAGCCGAAGGAATACGGCGAGCCCCGCGTGCAGGAAGCGCTCGCACGCGACATGATCGCGAAGGATCCCGCGCTGAAGACCGCGTTCGACGAGAAGCTCCGCAGCGATCCCGCGTTCGCGTCGAACGCCCGCGCCCGACTGTCGTTCTTCTTCGAGCGCAGCCCCTGGTACACGGCGCAGGAGGTCGGCGCGTATCCGGTGCTGCGGCTGGATGCGGCGGCCCTGCGATCCGTGAGCACGCGGTGAGGTCGCCACCGGTGGGAGCCAGCCTGCTGGCTCCCACCGGTCATACCACTTCGAACGGCCGCATCATCTCGTTCGCCTCGTGTTCGGCGAGGTGGCAGTGCCAGGCATATCGCCCCTTGTAACCGTCGAACGTGGCGGCGATGCGCGTCACCATGCCCGGGTACGCCTGCACCACGTCCTTCCAGCCCCGTTCGTGCGGCGGCGGCTCCTGTGCCGGCCCGGTGAAGCGCAGCGTCTTCGACGACGTGTACTCGTCCACGTCGTAAGGCCGCCGGTCGAGGATCTGGAACCGCACGAGGTGCAGGTGGATCGGATGCGTGTCCTCGGTGAGGTTCACCAGGCTCCACGCCTCGGTGCTGCCCAGCTTCACCGTTTCCGTCACCGGATCGTGCCAGCGCTTGCCGCCGAGCAGCATGAGCATCGGTGTCGCGACGCAGTCGCTGTACTCGTCGAGCGTCAGTTCGCGGGTGCGCGACACGCTGGCGTCGGTGAATCGCGGGATGTCGCGCAGCACGTCGGGCACGCGGCTGTCGTCGCGCACGCTGCCCTGCCCCACCGCGAACCGCATCAGCGGCAGCGCGTCGTTCATCAGCTCGATCGCACCGCCGCGCGACGCGGCGAAATCGACGACGAGGTCGGCACGTTCGCCGGGAGCGAGAAAGATCGACCGCAGGGTGACGGGTGCGGCGAGCAGCCCCTGGTCCGAACCGATCGCCTGGAACGGCCGGCCATCGCGGAATCGAAGATGATAGAAACGACCGTTCGACGCATTGAGCACGCGCAGCCGATAACGGCGCGGCTCCACGTCCGCGCGCGGCAGGATCGCACCGTTCACCAGCGTGAGGTTGCCGAACACCTCCGGCACCCACGGTGCCGCCGCGTCGCCCGAATCCGGGTAATAGAGGCTGCCATCCGTGCGCAGCAGGCGATCGGCGATCACCAGGGGCACTTCGTGCTCGCCCGACGGGAGGCCGAGCGACGACTCGTGCTCGTCGCGCAACAGATACAGGCCCATCAGCCCGGCATACATGTTCAGCCGGTTGATGCCCATCGCGTGGTCGTGATACCAGAGCGTCGCGGCATCCTGCGTATTGGGGTAGCGGTGACGCCGCGAAGTGCCGGGCACGTACCAGTCTTCCGGGTAGCCGTCGTCCGCGCGCGGCACGCGCGCACCGTGGAGGTGCACGATGGCACGCACTTCCGGCTTGTCGGCCTCCGCGCCGCAGATCGCATGATCGACCGGCAGGAAGTGCTTCTTCGGCAGCGCGTTTTCCCAGACCACGTCGACGGCGTGGCCCTGCCGCGCCTCGATCGTCGGTCCCGGCCAGGCGCCGCCGTACGTCCAGAGCGTGGTTTCCGGCACGTCGCGATGCAGTTTCTGCGTGGTCTGCGCCATGCGGATGTGCAACGGCTTGCCGGTATCCGGCGTGAGGACGGTGGGTATCGGCAGGCGATCGACGAACGGCGTCAGGTGTGCCGGATCGAGCAGCCCCGGCAGGCGCGTGACGTCGCCCATCGCATGCATGCACAGGTGGTTGCCGACCTTGCCCCCCGCGGCGGCCTGCATCGCGTGCATGTCGTGCGCGAACAGCCGCGACGGGATCCATCCCGCCGCGGCCGCCCACCCTGCCGTCTTCAGGAAACGACGGCGATCAACCATGCCCACCGTTCCCGAGCGGCCAGCCCGGCCAGCCACCCGTGCGCTTCGGCTGCCCGGTCGATTCGTCGAGGATCAGACGGCGATCGAAGAGGCGCGGCAGGAAGAAGTCGAACATGTTGTCGATGCTGCCCGCATGCGCGTCGCTGGAGCCGCCACCGATGCGCTTGCCATCGAGCCAGTTGTCTTCGATGAAGCGCGTGATCGAGCTCTGGTCCGTCACGGCGTGGTCGACCATGTTCTCGCGGGCCCACGGTGAGACGACGAGCAACGGCAGGCGCGGACCGAAGCCGCAACGTCCCTGCGCCGGTGTGCGACCGTCGAGGCCCGGCAACGTGCCGTGGCCCTTGCAGCTGCCCGGACCGTCGAGCGCATCCGTGCTGCCCACCGACGCGTTCATGCGCGGCGGTTCCTGGTGGTCGTACCAGCCATCGGAATCGTCGTAGGCGACGATCACTGCCGTGTCGCGCCATTCGTCGCTCTGCTGCAACGCGTTCATCACGTGCACCACGAACGCCTGCTCGTCGAGCGGATCGGAATAGCCCGCGTGGCCGTCCTGGTACGAAGGCGCCTTCACGAAGCTCACCGCCGGCAGGTTGCCCGCGTCGAGCGCGTCGTAGAAGTCCTCGATGTCGTACTGGTGGTTCGCGGCGTCGCCGCTGTGCCCGATGGCCGCGACCGAGGCCGGGCGCGCGTGCGTGGGATTGGCCGTCGACGGGTAGTACTGGAACGGCTGGTGGTGCGGGCTGTAATCGTTCGACGTGGCGTTGGTCACCTTCGACAGCGTGCGGCGCGAGCAGCCGCTGCTACCGTCCGCGTTGGTGCGGCCGAGGTCGAAACCGCCCTGGAACCAGCCCCAGGTCACGCCGCGATCGTTGAGCAGGTCGCCGATGTTGCGCCCACCCATCGTCACCTGCGTGGCCGTGGGCGACGAGCACACGTCACCGATGGGATCGGGATCGCCGATCATCGTCAGGCCGCCGTTGCCGTCGTCCGTGGTGCCGCCGGTGCCGTTGAGCGTGTCGATGACGCCCGCGGTCTGTCCGGCGATCATGTTGACCGCACCCGGCGTCGACGGGCCGAACGTGGTGCCGTAGCTCGCGTCGCTCATCGCATAGTGCTGCGCGTAGTTCCACAGCGCCGTGACGGTGTTGCCGTCGTAGTAACCCATCACCTGCCCCTGGCCTTCTTCCGACGCGTCGCCGCCGGGCAAGGTCTCGCCGCGACCGGTGTAGAGCGGAAAGAGATCCATGCGGCCGCCGTTGAAGGCGCGCTGTTCCGAGGTGTAGCCGTGGTCCTGGTCGGCCGTGGCCGCCTGCGCACGGGCGAGGCGGAACGGATTGATCGCACCGTCGCCGTTGGCCGCGTTCTTCGCGTTGGGGTTCTTCGTCAGCAGGCGATGGTCGAGACCGTTGACCGGCGGCGTGAACGGACGTGCGTAGAAGGCCGGTTCGCCATGCGGATTGGCGGCGTACGGGTAGGTACCGAAGTAATGATCGAAGGAGACGTTTTCCTGGAAGATCACCACGAGGTGGCGGATCGGCGTCGCCGTGCGCGGACCCGCGCCGTGGCCGCCGTGACCGAACCCGAGCAGGCGAGTCGTGCCGGCCGGCGCGTCGCCGGACGCCTGCTGTGCCGCGATGGACACGGCGGAAAGGGTGAGCACGCAGGCGATGCCTGCGGCCAGTAGTTTGCGCATGACGAAAGCTCCTTGGAGTGGCTGGCTGGCTGTCGGGAAGCCCGCATCCCCTGTCATGCGGTCGGGTCAGCGTAGGAAGCCCATATGACGCTTCGGGGACATTCGTCGCGAGTTCTTGCGGAGTTGCGGCAACCATGACTTTCGTCACAGTTGGCCCGCGACGGTGGCCCCAGGGGCTATGCTCGGACCCCACCGGTGCCGGGGGCACCGTTTCCACCAAGTCACGAGGGACACCCATGACCAAGCAGTACCTGAAGCCGCTCGCGCTGGCGCTCGGCGTCGCACTCGCCGGCACCGCCTGCAGCAAGCACGAGGATGCCGACAGCGCGCCCGCGGCCACGCCGGCCCCGTCGACCACGGCACCCGCCGCCGCCGGCACCACCGCCGCGGCCCCGGCCGGCCCGTCGTTCAACGTCGCCGAGCTGGACAGCACCATCGACGCGTGCGGCGACTTCAACGGCTTCGTCAATGCGAAGTGGGTGGCCGCCAACCCGATTCCCGAAGACCGCACCCGCTGGGGCGCGTTCGACCAGCTCGCCGAAAACAGCCTGAACACGCAGCACGACATCGTCGACGCGATGGACAAGGGCGCCGCCAACGCCAAGGCCGGCACGATCGAACAGAAGATCGGCCTGCTCTATCGCTCGGGCATGGACGAAGCCGCCATCGAAAAGGCCGGCGTCGAACCGCTCAAGCCGGAACTGGCGAAGATCGACGCGCTGAAGACCCCGCAGGACATCGTCGACTTCCTCGACGCCAGCTTCAACGACGGCAACAGCTACGTGTTCGGCTTCGGCGCGGGCGCCGACTTCCAGAATGCGAAGACGCAGATCGGCTACGCCCAGCAGGATGGCCTCGGTCTGCCGACCAAGGATTACTACACCGATCCGAAGCAGGCCGAGAACCGCAAAGCGTACGTCGACTACATCGTGAAGACGCTGACCCTCGCCGGCGTGTCCGACGCCGACGCGAAGAAGCAGGCCGACGACGTCATGAAGTTCGAGACGCAGCTGGCCGCCGCGTCGCTCGCTCCGGTCGAGCTGCGCGCACCGGAGAACCAGTACCACTTCGTGTCGGTCGCCGAAGCCGACAAGATCACGCCGCACTTCAATTGGGAGAAGTTCTTCGCCGCCCAGGGCGTGACGGTCGACAAGGGCTTCTCGCTGTCGCAGCCGAAGTTCTTCAAGGAGTTCGACAAGATGCTGGCGTCCACGCCGGTGTCGACGTGGCAGGCCTACCTGCGCTTCCACGCCATCGACAGCGCGTCGCCGTACCTGTCGAAGACCTTCCAGGACAACAAGTTCGATTTCTACGGCAAGACCCTCGCCGGCCAGCCGCAGCAGAAGCCGCGCTGGAAGCGCGTGCTTGCCACGGTCAACAGCTCGATGGGCGAAGCCCTCGGCCAGCTCTACGTCGCGAAGGTGTTCAAGCCGGAAGCGAAGCAGCGCGCCAACGAGCTCGTCGACAACGTGCGCAACGCGCTCAAGACGCGCATCGAGAACCTCGACTGGATGAGCGCCGAGACCAAGGAAAAGGCGATCCAGAAGTGGAACACCTTCCTGCCGAAGATCGGCTATCCGGACAAGTGGCGCGACTGGTCGGGCCTCGACGTCAACGGTGAGAACTACTTCGGCAACGTGGAAGCCGCGAGCAAGTTCAACTACCACTACGACATCGCCAAGATCGGCAAGCCGACCGACCGCCTCGAGTGGGGCATGACGCCGCAGACGGTCAACGCTTACTACAACCCGACCGACAACACGATCAACTTCCCGGCCGCGATCCTGCAGCCCCCGTTCTTCGACGCCAACGGCGACGACGCGATCAACTACGGCGGCATCGGTGCCGTGATCGGTCACGAAGCCAGCCATGGCTTCGACGACGAAGGCAGCCAGTTCGACGGCGACGGCAACAACAAGAACTGGTGGACCAAGGAAGACCGCGCCAAGTTCGACGAACGCGCCGGCCGCCTGGTCTCGCAGTTCAACGACTACACGCCGATCAAGGACAAGCCGGACCTGCACGTCAACGGCAAGCTGACCCTCGGCGAGAACATCGCCGATCTCGGCGGCCTGAACGTCGCCTACGACGCCCTGCAGGAAGCCCTGAAGAAGAACCCGAAAGAAGCCGCCGAGAAGATCGACGGCTACACCCAGGACCAGCGCTTCTTCCTCAACTGGGCCCGCGTGTGGCGTGGCAGCGTGCGCGAGAAGCAGGCGATGCTGTACCTCAACACCGACCCGCACGCACCGGCCTCGCTCCGCGCGATCGGCGCCCCGTCGAACATGGAATCGTTCGCCACGGCGTTCCAGTGCAAGCCCGACGCGAAGATGGTCCGCGCCGGCGACAAGCAGGTGAAGATCTGGTAATCGCTGTACGTCATCGTCGATGACGACGAGGCGCCGCACGCGAGTGCGGCGCCTTTTTTCTGTCGTCCTCGTCGCCCAAGCATGACGTCACCGCGCGCAGGAAAAACGTAGCCGGTACCGCGACTTGGCCACGCTTCCGAATGCTAGTACACGCCCATCTCCAAGTAGCTCGCAACGTATCCGACGCCTATCCTGTCGGCTTGCTCAGCCGATGCCGCTCCGCTCCTCGCGGGGGCTGAGAGCGTGAAATTAGCTCGACCCTGGCAGAACTCGCCGTGCAGGGTCTAATACAAATCCATCGGGAACTGGCTTGAACGGTTTACTGCCGGAGCGATGAGTTGACTGAAACGCACGAAGGCCGGCCACATCAATTACACCTGATACAAAGTAGTCATCAAGCCCCCCTTTCACCCTTAGGACGTCTCTACGCCATGAATCTTTGTACGGCGACCTGATTCGGCTATCTCCGTACTCGCGATCATTGCATTGGACAACAAATGCGTGAACATCTTGGGCTGCTGACTCGACGAGCGAATGGAACGTCTCCGTGTCCTGATTCCATTCCGGAACGAATACTGCGTCGACCCTTCCTCTGAGCGACGCCCGGTACTTGATATTTGTTAGCTCGCTACACACAAGAAGTGAAAAGCGGAAGCCGGCATGATCAATAATGGGGGGAAGCTTCCAAGGCCTACTGGGCTCGACGCGAAGGCCTGCATGTGCAAACAGCTCCTGTTCTTCGCGGAGCGCTGGCCGCTGCTTGTCTTGGCGGTAAACAAGAAGGGAGGGAAATCCCAGCGAGTTGTTTGTCAGCCCGGCCCAAACTTGGTTATGGACAACGCGGTGCCCCGTGTGAAGGTACTGAATGCCCGTGATCAGCGAAATCCCCCGAGCCTGCAACTTCTGCGAGAAGCGCAAGAACCAGTGAGCAGGCATTGCAAGTTCGGGAAGCACTAAATATCTGGTATCCGCGAACGACGACATCACACTGTTTATTAGGTGCGTCAGACGTCCATACCGACCAATATCCGGATCCATCATCTGCATAACTGACGCGGTCCAGCTCGCAATATCTGTGCGCCAGCTCGAAACGGATACGACAGGCTTACTTCGCTCACCAGCATCCGAGACGTGCAGGGCTCGACCTTGGAACCTAGGAAGATCATCCCCGAGCGAGAAGCCACGGATTGCCAATACGATGTTCCGCAGTTGCGCTTGCCTAGCTGGATCAAATGGGTCCGATACCAAGAGGTAAAGTTCAGGAATCTGAAACGGACGCGTTGGAAAAACGAAAGCAGATGGCAGCTTAGAGCCCTTACCGATCCACTTAGCGAGCGTTTTGGCACCCACAAGTAAAGGTGCCGGCAGCGACAACGCGATCCGGTCCTCGTCAAGCCCTTCGAGCGCTCCACGACGCAAGCCTCGCTGGGAAATAAGCTGTTTAGACAAGCCAACAAAGCGAAATGGCATGTGCGCTAGATCATGCACAAAGAGCGTTCGGTGCCCCATTCGTATAGAGGCTATGGTGTCGTAGCTCCCGGCGTCATCTCCTATGAGTTCGCGCAGCTCGCGCCAAAGCGCGTCAACATCAGCGACCCATGCGGCTCTTTGCTCGCTCGTAACTGTCGGAAATGATGCGATGACCGCGTCAGATACCTGTCTCAGCAGATACCGTTTAAGAAAGAAGTCCATCTCGTATTTCGGCGGATGCGAGTCCGGAGAACACGACTTGATCACCGTTTCACAATGAACTTCAACCTCATTACATACCTTCAGAACACCATTGATTATCCGCTTCAGATGAGAAAAGTCGGCGCACGCCGTCGCAAGGCGAACCACGCGAGGCATGTATATGGCCAAATCGAAGAACTCTGGCAGCACCAGGACGTGACTGATGAACGCATCAAAAAATGCGTGGCGATGCGCCACCCAAGCGCTCGGCTCGAGGTCACGCTCATACGCCTCGAAGTCACGGAGTTTTATTGCGAATCCGGCTCGCCTCATTGCAACCGAATCTGTCTTTCGAAGATTGTCTGCAACTTCCCCGTCGCGCTGCGTAGCAGCTATCAGATCGGTTCCTACATGCTTCGCCGACGTTGGAAGGTTTGGCAGCGCCCGCCACTCGCTTGCTCGTTTGTTGATGTGATGCACTAATGAATCGAGAAATGTCTCCCCGGTAGCACCCTGGAGAATGAATGCTTTATTCTTGTTGCTCTCGAAGACTATTCGACTACTTTGCAAGTAGGCGGGCGTAAATTGCACCGCTCGGGTTGCGTCGCCCACCCACCCCAGTCGCCCATTGAATCGCTCGAACAGCCAGGACCACAGACTTGACGTGCTGGTTAAACTCCCGCCGTTCTCCAAGACCAAGATGATGTCGTCGACGTATCGGCCATAATATAGAGGCACAACCTCTTTCTCGATGATGCGATCGAATTCAATCAACGCTGTGTTTGCTACCAGGGCGGATGCGGGCAAACCGACTGGAAGTCCTCGCTTCAACGGCGTCTTGGCTCCCCACTGCCGCAACGCACTTACGAATATACGATGCAGTTTTGACTCGGCGGCATCGAGCGACACACCAAGTAGTTCATTGAACGACTTATCGAGCAAGAAGTCTGGCTGGAGTTCATGATAGAAGCTACTCACGTCGGCAGTGAGCGCCGCGACCTTCTTCCCCTCCGAAAGGGCACCGCGCATCGCGCGAATACCCCCGTCTCGCCAAGCTCTGAATGGCCTTAAGTACTGTTTGAACGTACCGACAGACAGTGGATTGATTTCCCCATTTTTGTCGCGTCGAAGCCTGTTGCCGTACGAGCTGTCAGATAAGCGTTCGTCATACTTGCTTCCAACCTTCATCATCCAAAGCGTGGACACCACATGGAAGTCCATCGAGCAGTCCGCCATCAGTCGCAACTCAGCCTTCGGACGCGACGCATACGGAATTGCGTGTGCTTCTTGGTGCGATTCGCGCAGTTTCGTGAGTTGCTTCCAGCGATCCGCAGGTGCCGCAAATACTGTGGTGGCCGGATCGTCGGTACTTGTCATGTCAAGGGACTTCGGCGCTAGTGTCCAGTCGCCAAGGAACTCGGATGTTGCACACCAGCTCTCGTCTGCGTCAGCTAACTTAGCTGCGAGATTCTCAAGCCGGTTTTCTAGACTTTCTTCGTAAGCTGCGATGTCCAACAGCGGTGCATTAGATGAGTAATATATGTCGACCTTGGCTTTGCGATAAGCAAGAAGCAGATCTTCGATGGCGTACGGCACAGCGCCTCTCCTAGGCAATTTTTGGCGAGCAGCCTAAGTAGGTCGGCAAAGTAATAGTGAACTTTAGAATCCCGGTAATTTCGCAGCACTGGCCATGCACCGCTCCAGCGCTTTCCCGCCTATGTGTAGATCCTCAGGCGCACTCGGCAAGGGCATGGCCTGTTTGCCTTAGTGCTGCGGAATGATAGGACGACGTGCTCGTCCAACCGCCGTGCGGAGCATTTGCAACGGGAACTTTGACGCGATGCCCGATGGGTGAAGCACTCGTTCGCTTTGCGGACTTGAGGGGCCCGCATCCTTCCGTCAAGCATGCCCCGACCTAATTGCAACTCGTTCTCATTAAGATTACGATAAGCGTCAGACGGGTCCCGTGGCCCGTACGTGCATTTCAGGGACCCATCCACCCCTGCCCCGCGGCTCGTCGGAAGGCGACCCGCGACGGATGCGCGTGCGCACGAAGGCCGTTTCATCTTTCGTCCAGCCGCAAAAAGGGAATCCACCAATGGCCTTCATCAAGAGCCGCAAGCATGCCGCTCCGGCCGTGCGCACCGTCGGTGCCGCCGTCCTGCTCTCTCTCGCCCACGGCGCCGTCGCCGGCGATGTCGTCGCGCCGCCGCAGCAGGCGAAGGTCAACGACGCGCAGGCGCTGCCGGGCATGCAGGTGGAAGCGGATCGCTCCAGCGATTACCGCGTCGAGAAGGTCTCGTCGCCGAAGTTCACGCAGTCGCTGCTCGACACGACGCAGTCGATCCAGGTCATCAACAAGGAACTGATCCAGCAGCAGGGCGCCACCACGCTGACCGAGGCGCTGCGCAACAGCCCCGGCGTGGGCACGTTTTACGTGGGCGAGAACGGCCAGACGAACACCGGCGACGCGATCTACATGCGCGGCTTCGACACGTCGGGCAGCATCTTCGTCGACGGCGCGCGCGACCTCGGCACCGTCTCGCGCGACATGTTCAACATCGAGCAGGTCGAAGTCACCAAGGGGCCGGACGGCACCGAGTATGGCCGTACCGCGCCGACCGGCGCGATCAACCTCGTGACCAAACAGCCGGTGCTCGGCAACGGCATATCGGGCACGGTGCAGGTCGGCAGTGGCCAGCGCCGCCGCGCGACCGCCGACCTCAACCGCCAGATGGGCGAGACCGGCGCGTTCCGCCTCAACGTGCTCGGCCAGGAGAGCGGTGTCTACGGCCGCGACCAGATCGAGAACAACCGGTGGGGTATCGCCCCGTCGCTGGCCTTCGGCCTCGGCACGCCGACGCGCGTGTACCTCGACTACCTGCACGTGAAGCAGAACAACGTGCCCGACGGCGGCATCCCCACCATCGGCTTGCCCGGGTACAGCAGCCCGGACGGCCGCGCGTTCCTCAACGATGCGCCGAAGGTCGATCAGGACAACTATTACGGCACGACCCAGGACAAGGACCACGTCACGCAGGACCTGTTCACGGTCATCGTCGAACACGACTTCGACGAGAACGTCGCGCTGCACAACCTCTCGCGTATCGGCCGCACGACGCAGGATTACCTGCTGACCTCGTTCATGGGTTCGACCGCGAACCTGCTCACGCCGAAGCCGGCCGATCCGTCGACCTGGACCATCGCGCGCAGTTCGCCCACGTTCAAGCACCAGTCGAACCGCATCGCCACCAACCAGACCAACCTCACGGCCACGATCGAATCCGGCGCGGTGACGCAGGACATCAGCGCGGGCATCGAGCTGACGCAGGAAAAGGCGCGCACGATCGGCATCGCACCGCTCACCGGCAGCACCTGGCCGGCGGCCAACCTCTACAAGCCGTACTCGCACGTCGGCGGCCTGCGTTACGGCGAAACCGGTGCGCACAGCGACGGCAAGACGAACACCGCCGCGGCGTACTTCTTCGACACGCTGAAGTTCGGCGACAGCTGGCAGGTCAACGGCGGCGTGCGCATCGACCACTACAAGACCGACTTCAGCAGCCTCGTGGTCTGCGGAGCGCGTGGCGGCCCGGTGTGTGGCCCGTTGCGCGCCGGCAGCATCGTGCCGGGCGTGGACGCGAAGAAGAGCGACAACCTCTTCAACTACAAGGTCGGCGTGCTCTACAAGCCGGCGGCCAACGGCAGCATCTACGTCAACTTCGCGCAGTCGCAGCAGCCCCCGGGCGGCAACACGCTGACCCTGTCGTCGTCGGCGAACAGCGCCGACAACCCGAACTTCGACGCCCAGAAGGCCCGCACGGCGGAAGTCGGCACGAAGTGGGACCTGATGGAGTCGAAGCTGCTGGTGACCGCGGCGGTCTATCGCACCACCGTGACCAACGAACTCGTGCAGGATCCGACCGACCTGCTCTACTACCAGATCGGCAAGAAGCGCGTGCAGGGCTTCGAGCTGACCGCGATCGGCAAGATCACGGAGAACTGGGCCATCACCGCCGGCTTCTCCACGCAGGACGCGACGGTCGAAAAGGGTGCGGGTGTGACGGCCAACGGGTCCGGCGACCTCGCCTATACGCCGAAGCGCTCCTTCACCGCCTGGACCACCTACCACCTGCCGTTCAACCTCACGGTCGGCGGCGGTGCCCGCTACCAGGGCGGCCTGCAGCGCGGCACCGACGGCGCGGTCGGCACGCCGGCGTACACGCAGAGCTACTGGGTCTTCGACGCGATCGCCAGCTACCCGGTCAACCGTCACGTCGACATCCAGCTCAACGTATACAACCTGTTCGACAAGGAATACGTCGCGGCCATCAACAAGAGCGGTTACCGTTACACCCCGGCCACACCGCGATCGGCGATGCTCCAGGCCAACATCCGCTTCTGATCCATCGAGGAACCGCCGCCATGCTGATGCACATCCCAGACGTCCTGAGCAAAGATCAGGTGATCGGGATGCGCGCGGCGCTGGATGGCGCCGACTGGACCGACGGTCGCGAGACCGTCGGTCCGCAAGGTGCGAAGGTAAAGCGCAACCTGCAGCTGCCCGACGCCTCACCCCTGCGCAAGGAGTTGGGCGACAGGGTGGTGGCAGCGTTGCAGCGGCATCCGCTGTTTCATTCGGCCGTGCTGCCCCTGCGCACGCTGTCGCCGCGGTTCAACCGCTACGAAGGCGGCGGCGAGTACGGGTTCCACATCGACGGTGCGGTGATGCATTCGGGCACCGGCGATACGCACGTCCGCAGCGACGTGTCGTGCACCCTCTTCCTCAGCGAGCCCGACGAATACGACGGCGGCGAACTGATCGTCAGCGACACCTACGGCGAGCACGAGGTGAAGCTGCCGGCCGGCGACGCCATCGTCTACCCGTCCTCCAGCCTGCACCGGGTGACGCCGGTCACCCGCGGCGCGCGGGTCGCCTCGTTCTTCTGGATCCAGAGCCTCGTCCGCGACGACGGCGAGCGGCGCCTGCTGCTCGAGATGGACACGGCCATCCGCAACCTTTCCGCCAGCGGCGCCGATCAGGGTTCGATCCTCCAGCTGACGGGCGTTTACCACAACCTGCTGAGGCGCTGGGCGGAGACCTGAGGCACGCGGCCCCATCCCGAGGTAGGCACGGGCGCCCTTGTGAGCGGATAATTGGCGCCCCCTGATGTCTGGCTTCCCCAAGCATGTTCCAACCCGGTCAACGCTGGATCTCCACCGCCGAGCCCGAGCTCGGTCTCGGCACCATTCTCCGCGTCGAAGGGCGCAGCGTGCAGGTCCTGTTCGCGAAGGCGGGCGTCCTGCGCCCCTATGCCAGCGACAGCGCGCCCCTGATCCGCGCGGAGTTCCGCGCTGGGCAGCGCGTCTCCGGCAAGGGCATCGCGTTCCTCGTCGAGCGCATCGAAGAACGCGAAGGCCTGTTCGTCTACCGTGGCGAGGGCCGTGAACTGGAAGAAGGCCAGCTCGACGACGAGCAGGCGCTCTCGCAGGCCGACGATCGCCTGATCGGCGGCCGCACCGATTCGAACGACCGCTTCGACCTGCGCGTGGACGCCCTGCGCCGCCGCGCCGACGCGCGCCGTTCCGCGGCGTGGGGCCTGGAATCGGCCCGCATCGGCCTGGTCCCGCACCAGCTGCGTGTCGCCGGTATCGCCGCCGCCCGCCGTCCGCCACGCGTGCTGCTCGCCGACGAGGTCGGCCTGGGCAAGACCATCGAGGCCGGCATGATCCTGGCCCGCCAGCTGGCCACCGGCCGTGCGGGACGCGTGCTCGTGCTGCTGCCGGAGACGCTCGTCTACCAGTGGTTCGTGGAACTGCTGCGCCGCTTCAACCTCTCGTTCTCCATTTTCGACGAGGAACGCTGCGAGGCCATCGAGCAGGCCAGCGATGGCCGTAATCCGTTCGAAGACGAACAACTCGTCATCGCGGATTTCGCGTTTCTCGAATCCTCGCCCAAACGCGCCGCGCAGCTGGCCGAGGCCGGCTGGGACCTGATCGTCGTCGACGAAGCGCACCATCTCGAGTGGACGCCCGAGGGCGCCAGCCCGCGCTATCGTCTGGTCGAGGAACTCGCCGCGGCGACGCCGGGCGTGATCCTGCTCACGGCCACGCCGGAGCAGCTCGGCCGCGCGGGCCACTTCGCGCGACTGCGCCTGCTCGATCCGCAGCGCTACGCCAGCCTCGACGCCTATCTCGCGGAATCGTCCGGCTATGCCGAACTATCCGACATCGCCAACACGCTGGCCGCCGGCACGCCGCTGGACGCCACGCAGAAGGCCACGCTCGCCGGACGGTTCAAGGGCGATCGCGAACTGGCCGCCCTGCTCGCCCGCGACGACACCAGTGCCGAGCTGCTCGCCGCGCTGATCGACCGCCACGGCACCGGGCGTGCCATGTTCCGCAATCGCCGTGCCGGTATCGGCGGCTTCCCTCACCGCGTGCCCGACGTGATCGCCATCGATGCCGATACGCTCGAGCCGGGCCGGCGCGATGCCTTGCTGGCGGAGTTCCGCTCCGACATCCAGCAGCCGCCCGCCGCCCTCGAATTCGACTATGCCAACGATCCGCGCCTCGCCGCGCTGATCGCCCTGCTCGACGCGCACCCGGACGACAAGTTCCTGCTGCTGTGCCGCAGCCAGGCGAAGGTCATGGCGATCGAAGATGCGCTGCGCACGAAGAGCGGCGTCGGCGTCGCGCGTTTCCACGAAGGCCTCGGCATCGTGCAGCGCGACCGTAACGCGGCGTTCTTCGCGCAGCCCGACGGTGCGCGCCTGCTGCTGTGCTCCGAGATCGGCTCGGAAGGCCGTAACTTCCAGTTCGCACACCGCCTGGTGATGTGGGACCTGCCGCTGGATCCGGACCTGCTGGAACAGCGCATCGGCCGCCTCGACCGCATCGGCCAGAAGAAGGACATCGTCATCCACGTGCCCGTCGTCGGACAGAGCGCGCAACACGTGCTCGCCCGCTGGTACGACGAGGGTCTCGACGCGTTCCGCAGCAGCCCGGCCGACGGCCGCGAGCTGCTCCGTCGCTTCGGCACGCTGCTCTCGACGCTCGCCGACGAGCACGCCCGCGAGGACGACGACCGCGATCAGGAGCTCGACGCGCTCATCGCCGAAACGCGCGGCGCGCACGAAGAACTCTCCGCACTGATCCACGCCGGTCGCGACCACCTGCTGGAGCTGGCGGCGAGCCGCGACCCGCACGCCGACGATCTCGCCGGAAGCTTCGCCGCCGAAGACGACGACCCGGCACGCGACCTCTTCATCCAGCGCCTGTTCGAGACCTACGGCGTGCACGCCGAGGAACTGGCGCGCGGCATCGTGCTGCTGGATCCGCAATACCTCTCGACGGATGGGCTGCCCGGTTTCGCCGATGGCCCGACGTCGGTCACGTTCTCGCGCGACATCGCCCTCGCCCGAGAAGATCTCCCGCTGCTGCGCCTCGACCATCCCATGGTCGGTGCCGCGGTCGACCTGCTCGTGTCGGGTGAAGACGGCAATGCCGCCTTCCTCGTCGACGATGCGCTACCGGTGCGCACCGCGCTGCTGCAGACGGTGTTCGTGCTGGAGGTCGTCGCGGATCGCAAGCTCGACGCCGGTCGCTTCCTGCCCGCCACGCCGCTCACGCTCACCGTGGACACGAAGCTGACCGAGCGGGCCGCGTTCCGCCCGAGCGACGTGGCCCTGCGTCGGGCCGCCGATCGCAACATCGAAGTGCCGCGCTATCGCAAGTTCCTGTCCAAGCTCGTGCCCCCGATGCTCGAGCGCGCGCAGGACCTCATCGAAGCCCGTGCCGAGGTGCTGAAGCTGGAGGCACTCGACGCCGCGCGCCGCGAACTCGACGCCGAGCACGCTCGACTGGTGGCGCTGCACGCCGTCAATCCGTCGATCTCCGACGACGAAGTGGACGCCATCGCCGCCGAGCGCGACGCCCTGCTTGCGGCGATTCCCGAGGCGCGCCTGCGCCTCGACGCCGTGCGCTTCGTCGTCAGCCCGGATTTCCTCGCGCTGCGCTGATCAGAACCCGTGGCGTGGCGGCAGCCTGACGCCCCACGCCCAGAGCAACGCCAGCCCTGCCGCGAGCCCACCCAGGTGGGCGAAATGCGCCACGCCGGACAGTGTGCCGGTGACGCCGAAGAAGAGCTCGGCGGCACCGTACAGCGTGACGAACAGCCACGCGGGGATCCCGACGGGAATCGGGATCATCATCAGCTTCTCGCGGGGGAACAGCATCGCGAACGCGCCGAGCAGCCCGAAGACCGCGCCCGATGCGCCCACCGTCGGATACATGCGATCCGGCTCGAAGAAGTGCTGCACTGCCAGCTGCGCCACGGCCGCGGCGATCAGGCAGACGAAGTAGTAGATGACGAAGCGGCGCGTGCCCATCACGCGCTCGATCAGACCGCCGAACATGTACAGCGCGTACATGTTCAGCAGGATGTGCATGATGCCGCCATGCATGAAGCCGTAAGTCACGAGCTGCCACGGACGGAAACCGATGCCGGCGATGTCGCCGCCCCCCAGGTCCACGGCGAGATCGTGGCCGAACGGCCAGAGGGCGAACCAGCGCGTGAGCGCCAGCGTCGTTTCGTCATGCAGGAGGTACTGCAACGCGAACACGAGCACGTTCGCGATCAGCAGGTTCCGGGTGACCGGCGGCAGGTTCGTCGGCATGGGTCAGGTGAACAGCGACGTCGGCTGCAGGATTTCGATCCAGTAGTCGTCCGGATCGCGGATGAAGGCGATGTGGCGCATCCGTCCGTCACTCAGTTTTTTCTGAAACTTGACGCCAAGCGCCTCGAAGCGCTCGCACGCGGCGACCACATCCGGAACGCTGACGCAGAGGTGGCCGAACCCGCGCGGCTCGCTGTTGCCGTTGTGATACGGCGTGGCGGCCTCTTTTTCGGTGCCGTGGTTGTGCGTCAGCTCGAGCACGCCCGGCTGACGCAGCACCCAAGCCTTGCGCGCCTCGTCGTCATCGGGGATCGCGCTGCGATCCGTCAGCAGCACGAGGTAGACGATGGTGAACGCGGCCTCCGCGAACACGTGGCGGTACACCGGGGTGAAGCCCAGCACGCGCGTGTAGAAGTCGAGCGACACGTCGAGATCGCGCACGCGGATCATCGTGTGGTTGAAGACGAAGCCATGGGTCGCTGCGTCGGGCGTCGCGGTGACGCCGGGCAACGACGTCAGGTCGGAAAGGGGCATGGGGGCGATTCCTGGGGTCAGTCTCCAAGGGTGGCTGCGCCCCGCTCCCAATTCAAGCCGCGGGGCGCGACGGGGAAAACGACAGCGCCAGCAATACGGCCGCGAGCGCGCCATAGGCCGACACGAAGGACCACACCAGCGACTGCGCCGGGGCGTCGAGCAGCCATGGCAGGTACACCGAGCCGATGGGCTGCACCGAATGAATGAGCCCGAAGGCGGTCAGGACGCCGCCGAGGGCCACGATGCCCGCCGCCTTGCGCACATGGCCGTCGATCATGGCCACGACGAAGCTCGCCCAGACCATCGACGTGATGATGAAGCCGTTGCCGAGGATCACGATCACCGCCATGGCGGACAGGCCGTGGCTGGTGTCGCCGTAGAGCGCCGCGAAATGCGCCGGGTCCACGATACCCGGATCGCCGAGCTTGATCGCCAGCATGCGGGCGATCGCGGGAAAGAAGCTGAACACCACCGCGCCCGCATAGCGCAGCGGCGTCGCTTCGAAGGCCTGCGTCGTGATGCCGATCGAAACGAACACGAGGATGGGTGCCAGCACGGCGACGGGCAGCAGCTCGACCAGGTTCGACAGATAACCGAACACGCCACCGAGACCGATGATCAACCCCGTCGCGAGCGTGTAACCGGTGCGCGCGCCCATCGCCTTGTACGCCGGCTGCCCGATGTATGGCGTGGTCTGCGCCACGCCGCCACAGACGCCCGCGACGAGCGTCGCGAGCGCTTCCACGAGCAGGATGTCGCGTGTGGCGTAGTCGTCGCCCGCCGCCCGTGCGCTCTCCGTTACGTTGATGCCGCCGACGACCATGAGCAGCCCGAACGGCAGGATCAGCGGGAGATACGGCACGGTCGCGGGCAGACCGTCGACGAAGCCGAGGTTCGGCCACGGGAAGCCGAGACGCCATTGCCAGGTGCCGGGCGCGTGGTAGCCGGTACCCAGCAGCCCCATCGGCCCCAGGCCGTAGTAGAGCGCCACGCCCACGATGAAGGCAGCGAGCACCCCGGGGATCCCGAAAGGCAGCCGCCGCTTCGCGATCAGGCCGTAGAGGACGATACCCAGCCCCGCGAAACCGACCACCGGCACGCGCATGATCTCGACCAGCGGCAGGAACCCCATCAGCACCAGGGCGATACCGGCGATCGACCCAAGAAGACCCGCGCGCGGCACCGAACGTTGCACCCACGCGCCGAAGAACGACAGCACGAACTTGAGCAGGCCCATGACCACGAGCGAAGCCATGCCGAGGCGCCACGTGGCCTCCCCCGCCGCGATGTCGTCGAGGCCGGCCTGGCGATAGCCGGCGAACGCGGGACCGAGGACGAGCAGCGCCATGCCGATGCTGGTGGGCGCATCGATGCCGAGCGGCATCGCGGTGACGTCCGTGCGGCCGCTGCGCGCGGCGAGCCGGCGCGCCATCCACGTATACGCGAGGTTACCCAGCAGCACGCCGAGCGCGGTGCCCGGGAACATACGGCGGAACACGAGGTCAGCCGGCATGCCGAAGATGCCGATCAGCGCGGTCGCCATGAAGGCGAGCAGGGAGAGATTGTCGACGACGAGGCCGAGCACGCCGTTGAGGTCCCCGCCGCCGAAGCGACGCGGCGCGGTGGTGTTCGCAGATCCGGCCTTCATGATTCCCCTGTGGACGTCCGTACGGCTATACGGATTCGAGGGTAGCAAATCTTTCGGGCCTGGCTGCGTGGTGGCAATTGTCTTGCGGGGCGCGCGGTTCTCCTCCGGCTCGGCTTCGCCATCGCGTTTGCTTGCGCGTGCCGCGAAGGGCCGTCGGCTCTGCCGACTTCCGCGGCACCGTGTTTTGAGCGTCGCCGGACAGCAAGCCTGCCCGTGAGGAACGCCCGCTAACGGGCGAAGGTGCTCGCGATAAGGCCTCGACCTTCGGGTGGGAGCCAGCCTGCTGGCGATGGGCGCTCGCCACGAGGCGCGATGCCTTCGGCCGCCTGTCTGTGGGAGCGGCCTCGGCCGCGATGGGTG
>NZ_FOBU01000002.1:48442-403200 GCF_900109915.1 Luteibacter sp. UNCMF331Sha3.1 | reverse complement strand
AGGCCGCTCCCACACGAGCTCGCCGCTATAGCGGCTCCTACACAGCCGCTTGCCTCGCGGATTGGCAGAGCCGTCGGCCGCCGCCCTCGGCGCGACTTGCGGAACCGAGCGCGGCGAGCGGATCAGGCCCGCAGGGGGCCGGCCCGGACGGCCGGCCGTTTTCGTCGAGGCAGGAGCCGAGTCGAAAACCCCCGCTCGCCGCGCGGGCGCGCAGGGGCGTCAGCCATAAGACACGGCCGCGCAGCGGCAGCCTTTCCCAAGCGACGGTGAAGCCCGGAGCGCCGAGGGCGGTGGTCGACGGCTCTTCGCGACAGCGCAAACCGAACGCGATGGCGCAAGCCGAGCCGGCCCATACGCGCGCAGGTACGCCTACATGCACGTACAGACGCTTTCACGCACGCACAAAAAAAGAGCCCGGCTTTCGCCGGGCTCTTTTATCTTGCTACCGATACTTCGCGGATTACTGCTCGACCTGCAGTTCCGTGCGACGGTTACGAGCGCGGCCTTCGGCCGTGTCGTTCGTGTCGATCGGGTTGTTCTCGCCGTGGCCGATCGGGCCTTCCAGGCGATCGGCACCGATGCCGTGCGAGGTCAGGTAGTCGTACACGATCTTGGCGCGACGCTCGGACAGCGACTGGTTGTACGCGTCCTTACCCACGCTATCCGTGTAACCGGCAACCGTGACCTTGACCTGCGGGTAACGCTGCAGGGTGTCGACAGCCTGGTCGAGGACGCCCAGCGATTCGCTGGTCGGCTCCTGCAGGGTCGGTCCGATGTTCGTCTCGCCCTTCTTCGGACGGTCGAACTTGAAGTTGACGCCGCGCAGGTCGATGACGACCTTCTGCGGGCAACCATCCGGGCCGACAATCGTGCCAGCCGGCGTGGCCGGGCACTTGTCGTCGCAATCGTTCACGCCGTCGCCGTCGCTGTCGAGCGTCGAGCAGTCCGGAGCGGCCGGAGCCGGAGCAGCGGCCGGAGCCGGAGCTGCCGGCGGCTCGCCGAAGCGCGAGACGATCGAGAAGCCGAGGAACCAGTCGCCGTAGCCGTTCTCGCTGTCGTTGGTCTTGTCGTCCCAATCGTAGCGATAGCCGGCTTCGACGCGGAAGTCGGAGCTGTCGGTGATGGTCTTCGACACGCCGACGCCGAGCTCGGCGGCCGGGGACCAGCCGTTGTCGGCCGGGTTGTGGTGGTACGAGCCCATCACGCCAGCGAGCAGGTACGGACGCCAGCTGTCCCACGCACCAGCGTAGAAGCGGGCGGCAACGCCGTAGCTGTTGTTCGACCAGTGGCCGGTGCCATCGTTATCACGCTTGGTGCGATCGGCGAAGATGTCGATCGAAGCGTTGTTGGAGATGAACTTGCCAACGCCCAGGCCGTAGTAAACCTGGCGGCTGTTCGTGTGGCGGTCCGTATCGTTGTAGTAACCGCCAACCGTCGGGGCGATGTACCAGCGGCCGTCGTAGCCGTTACCCGACGTGTCGGATTCCTGCGCGTGAACGGCACCCACGCCGCCCAGGGCCAAGCCAATCAGCAAAAACAAGCCCTTACGTTTCATCGGTGTCTCCTCATTATTGGTATTCGCGTCCGCGCTCCACCCCAGACGGAAATCGCGCGTAGAACTCTTATCGAATCCGGGGACTTCAGCCGTCCCTCGCTTTGATACCCCTTCAACGGGCGGCGGCAGTTTAGCAAAAATCAAACAATTGAGCACCTGCTAAAAACCGCCGTTCATACTTGAGTCACGGCCATTATCAAGCCGTGAAGAGCGTCATGAACTCGTGAATGGGCATGGCGTCGAGCTTTTCGGGCGACGAAGTGACCGCCAGGACCTTCTCGACCCGCTCTGCGGGCCACTCGGCGCGCAGGGCAGCCTCGAATTTCTTCAGCAGCACGGGAATGCCCTCGGCACGGCGATTGCGGTGACCGATCGGGAAATCGATCGAGACCTTTTCGGTCGAGGAGCCGTCCTTGAAGAACACCTGCACCGAGTTTCCGATGTAGCGCTTTTCCGGGTCGAAATAATCCTTCGTGAATTGCTTGTTCTCGACCACCGTCATTTTGTCGCGCAGCGCGTCGATACGCGGGTCGGCAGCCACCGAGTCGTTGTAATCGTCGGCCGTCAGGCGACCGAAAATGAGGGGGACGGCCACCATGTACTGGATGCAGTGGTCGCGGTCGGCGTAGTTGGCCAGGGGGCCCGTCTTGTCGATGATGCGGACGCCGGCTTCCTGGGTCTCGATGACGATCTTCTCGATCTCGTCGATGCGCGGACCGACCTGGGCATGCAGCTGCATGGCGCACTCCACCGCCGTCTGGGCGTGGAACTCGGCCGGGAAGCTGATCTTGAACAGCACGTTTTCCATCACGTAGCTGCCGAACGGACGCTCGAACTCGAACGCGTTGCCCTTGAAGGCCACGTCGTAATAGCCCCAGGTCTTGGCCGACAGTGCCGAAGGGTAGCCGACCACGTTGCGGTAGACGGCGTTGATGGCGTGCGTCACGGCGCGGCGGCAGGCGTCGCCGGCGGCCCAGCTCTTGCGCGGACCGGTGTTCGGGGCATGGCGGTACGTACGCAGGGCGCCGTTGTCGATCCAGCTGTGCGAAACGGCCGTGGTGATCTGCTCCTTGCCACCGCCCAGCATCGCCGTGGTGACGGCCGTGGACGCGAGGCGAACGAGGATCACGTGGTCCTGGCCGACGCGGTTGAAGCTGTTCTTCAGCGCGTAGCAGCCCTGGATCTCGTGCGCCTTGATCGCATAACCGAGCACGTCGCGGACGGTCAGGGCCTTGCCACCCTCCTTGACTGCCTTGCGGGACAGGTAATCGGCCACGGAAAGGATGGCGCCGAGGTTGTCGGACGGGTGGCCCCACTCGGCGGCGAGCCAGGTGTCGTTGAAGTCGAGGTAACGGATCTGCGTGCCGATGGCGAACGCGGCCTGCACCGGATCGAGCTCGTGCGAGGTGAACGGCACACGCACGCCGTCCTGCATGACGGCGCCCGGAACGACGGGACCGAGGTGCTTCACGCAATCCGGGAACTTCATCGCCAGCGCCGAGCAGGCGAGCGAGTCGAGGAGCATGTAGCGCGCGGTGTCGTAGGCCTCCTGCGAGTCGATCTGGTAATCGGCCACGTAGTTGGCGATGTCCACCAGCGGCTGGTCCGGATCGGGACGCGTGGCGGAACGGATGTCGTGTGCGCTCATGGACTTCACTCGCGAGGGGTTGGGAAAGCCGGGCATTTTAGCCGGTGACCCCCGGGGGATGTCTTGCCGCGGTGCATCCCAACAGGGACAATGCGCCCCACTACACACCCGAAGGGGAGTAGTTCCGCGGCGGCCGCTTTCGGTGCCGCGCGTGTCGATCGTCAGTACGGCCGCCTCACGCGGTCCGGTCGTCGCGGTGGCTTCGCGCCAGGAACGAGACTTTTGCGGTGACGACGGGGGCGCGTACCCGTCGCCGCCGCATTGGTCCGACCACAGCGCGCGAAGGACCCCGACACCATGGATTTCCTCACCACCGAGTTCCTCTCTGGCCTCGCGGCCATCATCCTCCTGGACCTCGTCCTGGCGGGCGACAACGCGATCGTGATCGCGCTGGCCGCGCGCAACCTGCCCCGCCACCTGCAGAAGAAGGCCGTGTTCTGGGGCACCTTCGGCGCGATCGCGATCCGCATTCTGCTGACGTTCGCGGTGATCTGGCTGCTGAAGCTTCCGGGCCTGATGCTGGCCGGCGGCCTGCTGCTGCTCCCCATCGCGTGGAAGTTGCTCAAGCACGAGGAACACGATCCTGACATCAGCGCCGCGTCGGGCTTCTGGTCGGCGATCCGCACCATCGTGGTGGCCGACGCCCTGATGGGCCTCGACAACGTCCTGGCGATTGCCGGGGCGGCGAAGGGCCACATGGGTCTCGTCGTGCTCGGCCTCGCCATCAGCGTGCCGCTGGTGGTCTGGGGTTCCACTCTGATCCTGCGGCTGATCGAGCGCTTCCCCATCATCGTCTACATCGGCGCGGGTGCCATCGCGTGGACGGCCGCCCGCATGATCGCGCACGACCACCTCGTCGCGCCCTGGTTCGACGCGCGCCCGTGGGCGCCGTGGGTCCTTGACGTGGTGCTGGTGGCGGGCATCTGTGGCGGCGGCTGGCTGTGGGCCCGCCGGAGCCGGCGCAAGGCGATCGCATAAGAAAGGCCGCCTTTCGGCGGCCCGTGGATCCCCCCTGGCTGACGACCGGCATGCGCCGGTCGTCGACCATTCGGATCAGAAGCGGAAGCGCACGTAGGCCGCGGGGCCGTTGAGCTTCATGTCCAGGTCGAGGTCGTAGCGGCTCTTGTCCTGGTGCAGGTCGATCTTCGTGTACGCGTATTCCGCGCCGAAACCGACGTTCTCCCACGGGAACCACTCGACGCCGACCGCACCGTCCCAGATGTGGCCGTTGAGCGAGCCACCGTTCTTCTTCACGCCCGACGCGTTGACGTACATGCGCCACTGGTCGTTGAACGCGTGGCGCCAGCCGAGCTGGAGATTGGGCGCCCAGGCGTTCGTGTCGCTGGAGGAGCCCGACGACTGCGTCTGGCCGAGGGCCGACACCGAGCCGTAGATGCTGGCTTCGACCTTGTAATACGCGGCACCGAGGCCGACGCCGAACACGTCGTTACCCGTACCGAACCACCACTTGTACGCGGCGCTGCCGAAGGTGAACTTCAGGTCGCCCTTGACGTAGGCGCTGGCCTGGATCGGGTTGCCGAGAAAGTTGATCTGCTCGTTGAGCGTGCGCGAGTTCGACCGGTCGACCTTGTAGTAGTCGAAGGCGAAGCCCTGGTGCTCGCCAATCAGGAAGTCGAGACGGACGCGCGGCACCGTCTTGTGCTTCTTGAAGTCGAGGTCGTCCTCGAGGTTCACGTCGCCGCTGGTGTTGAGAATGCCGGTCGTGGCGCCGATCGTGGTGTCGTTGTTGGTGTAATAACCGCCGACCCAGACGCTGATGTTGTCCAGCGCGGGCGACTGCGACTTCTTGTTGCTGCTGTCCTGCGCGTGCGCAGTGGCGCCGAACGCGGCGAGCGAGGCGATCGCGACGCTCGCGGCGAGTCGGGTGTGGCGGTGTGAACGTGAGCGCATGTGATGTTCCCTGCAAAGTTTGGTCGAAACCCCCACCTGAAATCTTAACGATCAAGTGTGTGTTCGATGTGTGCAGGGGAACTTCCGCGTGTTTGAAACGCGGACTGGTTCACGTTGGTGAAGATCGCGTAGTCTCGATATCCGTGTGGGAGCGCGCTTGCGCGCTAATGGGGGCTTGCCGCGAGCACGCGTTCGCGCGCGAGCGCGCTCCCACGGGGGGCTCCGGCACATCGCTCGGCCTAGAGTGTGATCGGGACACGTACCGTGATCGTGGTGTCCGGTGTGTCGCGCGTCACGCCGACACCGAGCGTGATGTTCAGCGTTTCCTTGTCGTTGAATCGGTACGAACCGCCGATGAGCAGCGACCCCAGCGTCGATCGCGCGGATCCGGGCAACGGGTGACCGTCCTGCGTGGTGCGGCTGACGAAGGCCTGGTCGTAGCCGATGCTGATCGACGCCTTCTCGTTGAGCGACAGGCCCATGCCGATGCTGATGTCGGCGATGTCGCCGGCTTTCACGTCGCCGAGGAACTGCTTGCCACCGCCGAGGATCGTGCGGCTGACGTTCTTGCGCTCGAAGTTACGCAGATAACTCAGGTTGCCGAAGAAGACCACCGGGTCGGACGGATAGAGCCACGTCACGCCAAGCTGCGCCGAGTAGAAACCGGAACCGGTCGGACTGCGCAGCGGCAGGCCGGTGCCGGTGAAGCTCTCGATGCAACGCGTCACGCAGTCGGTCGTCACCTCGAACGGATCGCGACCGGTGCGCGACTTGGCGCGGAACCAGCCGATGTAATACGGCTTGTCCGGGCCGCCGTCGTTGATCTGGTAACGCAACGTGGCCTCGACATCGCCGATGCCCTTTCCGCTGGTGGTGAACAGGCGGTCGGTGGCGGTGCCGGTGAAGATCTCGCGGCTGATCGTGTCCGTGTGGTTGTCGACGTAAGGAATCCTGACTTCCAGCTCCATGCGATTGGTGAGCCCGTAGCGGAACGCCACCGCACCGGTCTGCGTCGTCTGCTTCACCTGACGCACGTCCACCAGGCCGATCAGGATCGCGGGCACCACCGTGTAACCGACCAGCGCCACGCGGTCGCTCGACGAGTAGCCGTACTGATACGACGGCTCCACGATGAGCTTGCCGCGCGGTGTGAGCACGCCCGGCTGGTCGAAGATGGGTGCGACCTCGGGCGGCCGTTCGTCCGTTTCCGGTCGACGCCCCACCGGCTGCGTGGCGACCACGGGCTGCGCCACGGGTGCCTGCGGGCTGGTCGGCGGCGGTGCGCCTGCCGTGTCCTGCGTCGCCGGCGCCTGCGCGCGCGGATCGGCGAGCTCGCCGGCCGCGCCTCGTGCCTCCTCCAGCGCGTTCAGTCCGACGGCACGACGAAGGTCGTTGTACTGGAGTTCCTGCGACGCCAGCTCGCGCTTCATCTGCTCGAGTTCGGCGAGCTGCTCCGCCATGCGCGTTCGCATCGCGTCGATGCGCCTGCCCTGCGCGTCGATCTTTTCGCGCAGGGCCGGATCGACGCTGGATTCCTGCGCCAGGCACGCGCCGATCCACAGCGGAAGCACCGCGAGCGCCAGGGCGCCCACGCACGATTTAGCCTGCATCACCCTGCCATTGCGATACATGCGTTAGTTCCCCCGGAACTGGATCACCGCGTCCCGGATCGACTCCGAGACCCTCAGGTTCTGCAACATGGTGGCCGTGTTGACCGACGCGTCGATCGTCGTGGTGGCCGTGATCACCTGGTTGTCGAGCGCGTTCTGCACGACCAGGCCGGGCAACCCCGCCGACGGGATGGACGTGACGACCGGCGCGGTCGCCGCCGCGGCACCGACCGGTGCCGTCGCCGTGGCGGCGTTACCGACCACGCCGTTCGCCGCCGACGCGACCGCGGCTTCGTTCGCCGTGGGCGGCGTCGTGACCGTCGGCCCGCTCACCATGCCGTTGGCGATGAACGTCGTGCGCATCGCGTTCTGCAACGCGGTCGCCTGATCCGCCGTCATGCTGGCGATGTCGGGCACGCTGATCGTGGTGCGCATCGCCTCCATGCCGTTGATCAGCACCGTGCGCTGCAACGCGAAAGACGCCTTGAGGTTGTCGCCGAAATCGAAACCGCCGCGGATGCGGTCGAGTTGCGCGTCGGTGACGCTCCGGTTGACGGGAAAATCGGCCGCCTGCACCGAGGCGCACGCGCCTCCCGCAAGCAACGCGACGGTCAATAGTATTCGGGTACTCATATGTCCCCCGGACCGCGTTTGGGCATGACGATCGGGCCCAGTCCATTACGCTCGATGCCCTCGGAAATGGGCGCCGCGGGAGCGACGGCCCAGTCGCGCGGGCTGTTGAAGATCGCGCGGTCGCGTTCGTTGTGGATGACGAAGACGAGGCGATTGGTCCATAGCGCGTCGAACCGGCGCCTGGACATCGCACGTGTGCCGCGGGCGGGATCGCCGATCAGCACGCGGCCCTTCTTGTAGCCTTTGACGACGACGAAATGGTGGTAGCCACGCTCGTTGATGAGCACGATGGCCGGCACGCCTTCGGCGTCCAGTCGCTCCAGCGGCACCTCGAAACCGTCCGCCTCGAAACCGCGCGACGCGAGGAAACGCTTGATGTCGAGCAGCGAGAAACCTTCCTTGCCGATCTTCGCCTGGTCGCCGTTCCTGTACATGATGTCGAACGCGGACTGCTCGTCGATGGGGTCGCCGTACTGGTACGTCAGCAACGTGGCGACCGCGGCGGAGCCGCAGCTGAAGTCGTACTTCTGCCGCACCGTGTTGCGGAAACGCGCCTCCTTGAGGCTCGTCATCCTCACGGGATACGACGTGCCCGGGCTCGTCTGCACCTCGACCTTCATCGCCGGCGCGGCGGGTGCCGCGACGAGCAACGCGAGGGCCAGGGCGCAGGCGACCTTCATGGGTTCATCCGGAGGTTCACGATCGTGGCGTTCTGGATGATCACGTTGTTGCCACTGTTCTGGATGACGGTGGGAATGCCGGACGCGTTGCTCAGCGCATCGCTCGAAATGATGTTCGTGCCCGTGACGTTCCGCTTGGCATCCGCCTCGCTCATCGTGGCGTTCAGCGTGTTGTTGTTGTGGGTGGTGTCGCTTCCACCCGTCATGACACCGAGCGTCTCGACCGATGCCGGCTGGCCGAACGTCGTCGGCTGCGATGGTTGCGGCGGGGTCGCGGCGAACGCGGCTCCTCCACAGAAAGCGGCGATCGCGACGATCGCTGCCTGGCGTACCCGTTGTCTGGAAAACTGCGGCATCTGGGTGTCCTCGTGGTCCTGACGATTCCCTGCGGTCACCACGGGGCGCGATGGCGCCCCGTGGCTCCTGTTGCCGAGCACCCGGATTTACGGGTTGATGTTCGCCTGGACGGTGATGCCGACCTGGTTCAGGGCGGATCCGACGTTCGCGATCGAGGTCGTGATACCGGCCGCACCCGCGCCGCCGCTCAAGGTGTTGGCCACCATCAACGAACCCGCGTTCGCCGACGCCGTGCCACCCGAACCGCCGGCGCCACCGGCCGCACCGGAACCCGAACCGCCGGTGCCGGACGCACCCGCGCCGCCCGCGCCGCCCGCGCCGCCAGCCGCCATGGCCGTGCCGCCCGCGCCGCCCGTGCTCGTCGCTGTACCCGACGTGCCGGTGCCCGCACCGGCCGAACCGGCGCCACCCGTGCTGGTGCTCGCCCCGCCCGTGCTGGCCGTCGCGCCGCCCGTCGCCGTATCGGCGCCCGCGCCACGTGCCCGACCGTCGCCACCGTCGCCGGAAGCATCGCCACCGTCGCCGTAGGCGCTACCGCCGCGCGCACCACTCCAGCCGCTGCCGTCGCCCGACGAGGCCGAGGCGTCGCCGCCCACCGCGCCACGCGCGTGTGCGTTTCCGCCGTCGCCGCCGGAGCCGCCATGGCCGCCGTAGCCCTTGGCGCCATATCCGTCACCGCCCGCTCCGCCGCGTGCTCCATTGGCGTCGCCACGGTTCCAGGCCGTGTTTCCCATCGTCGAGCTGACGTCGCTGACGGTGCCGCTCAATGTCGTGTTCGCCGCCACGTTCGTGGTGTTGAACGAGCCGGTCGTCGTCTTCGAGTGTGTGGAGCTGTCGGCCCACGAACGGGTCGAGCTATCGGTGTACGTCGAGCTATCGGAATACTGCACGGCCATCGAGTGGCGCTGTGCGGTGGCACCGGCGGCGCCGGTCTGTGTGTCGTCGGCCATTGCCGGCAGCGAAAGTCCGGTAGCGAGGCAGATCGCCGTGGCGATAAGAGTCTTACGCATGGGAGAGTCTCCTGGTTTGCATATGCATGAACATGAGCTTCGCGAACCCCTGTTTCTCTTGCCGACCGCCACGTCCTGCCAACGCGCCGGGTTAAAGAGCGGAGCAAATTGCGTGCCTTTGTCCGCTTTTGCGCAGAGTCGCGTCGCGGCGCGGGTTTGCGGGCGGCATCGGGTTCAACGGGATCGCCGCCGTGTAACGGGTGCGATACACGCCGTAACGACCTTGCGGCGGCGCTGTGATGGTTGCCTTGGCGGGTAATGGCCGGACCCGTGCTGCGTCCGCCCTTGCTCCCGCGCCCGGTTGCGACGATCATTCGAACGATCGTTTGAACCGGAGCCGTCCGTGGCCTACCCGCACCTGCTCGCCCCGCTCGACCTGGGCTTCACCACCCTGAACAATCGCGTGCTCATGGGCTCCATGCACACAGGCCTCGAGGACAAGGCGGCGGACTACGACAAACTCGCCGCGTTCTTCGCCGAGCGCTCGCGTGGCGGCGTCGGTCTGATCGTCACCGGCGGCATCGCACCGAGCATTCGCGGCTGGCTGAAGCCGATGTCGGGCACCCTGTCGATGCCCTGGCACGTGGGCAGGCACCGTAAGGTCACGCGCGCCGTGCACGCGGAGGGCGGCAAGATCTGCATGCAGATCTTGCATGCGGGGCGCTACGCGTATCAGCCGCTTTCGGTCGCGCCGTCGCGCATCAAGTCACCGATCACGCCGTTCACGCCGAAGGCCCTTTCCTCGCGCGGCGTGGAGCGTACGATCGACGATTTCGTGCGCAGCGCGAAGCTCGCGCGCGATGCCGGCTACGACGGCGTCGAGGTGATGGGCTCCGAGGGCTACCTGATCAACCAGTTCCTCACCGCCCGCACCAACCGGCGCACGGATCGCTGGGGTGGCACGGCCGAGCATCGCATGCGGTTCCCGGTGGAGATCGTGCGGCGCATGCGCGAGGCCGTCGGGCCCGATTTCATCATCGTCTACCGTCTCTCGATGCTCGACCTCGTGGACGAAGCGCAGTCGTGGACCGACATCGTGACGCTGGCGAAGGCGATCGAAGCCGCCGGCGCGACGATCATCAACACCGGCATCGGCTGGCACGAGGCACGCATCCCCACCATCGTCACCAGCGTGCCTCGCGGCGCGTTCACCTGGGTCACGCGGCGGATGAAGGGCGAGGTGTCGATTCCGCTCGTCACCACCAACCGCATCAACATGCCGGATGTGGCGGAGCGCATCCTCGCGCAGGGCGACGCGGACATGGTGTCGATGGCGCGTCCCCTCCTCGCCGATCCCGAATGGGTGAACAAGGCGCGCGCCGCGCGGCCCGAGGCGATCAACACCTGCATCGCCTGCAACCAGGCATGCCTCGATCACGTGTTCGCGAACCGTCGCGCCTCGTGCCTCGTCAACCCACGGGCCTGTCACGAGACCGAACTGGTGATCGCGCCGGCCACCGCGAAGAAGCGCGTGGCCGTCGTCGGCGCCGGACCCGCCGGACTGGCCGCGTCCACCACGCTGGCCGAACGCGGGCACGAGGTGACGCTCTTCGATCGTGCCGCGGTCATCGGCGGCCAGTTCAACATGGCCAAGCGCATCCCGGGCAAGGAAGAGTTCCACGAGACCCTGCGCTACTTCGACCATCGCCTCGACGCCACCGGCGTGCGACGCCGCCTCGGCACCGAGGCCAGCGCGGAATCGCTCGCCGGCGACGGGTTCGACACCGTCATCCTCGCCACCGGCGTGCTGCCCCGCCTGCTCGACCTGCCCGGTGCGGACCACCCCAAGGTGCTGAGCTATCTCGACGTCCTGCACGGCAACGCTGCTGTCGGCGCGAGGGTGGCGGTGATCGGCGCGGGTGGCATCGGCTTCGACGTGGCCGAGTTCCTCACCGAGGCGACCCCCTCCCCCACGACCGACGTCGCGCGCTGGACGAAGGAATGGGGTGTGGACATGACGATGGCCACGCCGGGCGGATTGATGCCCGCGACGCCGGAAAAACCCGAGCGACAGGTGTGGTTGCTCCAGCGCAGCCCCGGACGGCCGGGCGGCCGTCTGAACAAGACGTCGGGATGGGTGCATCGCGCCACGCTGAAGAACAAGCGCGTGCAGATGCTCGGCGGCGTGACGTACGACCGGATCGACGATGCCGGCCTCCACGTGACGATCGACGGCACGGCACAGGTGCTCGACGTCGACCACGTGATCGTCTGCGCGGGCCAGGAGCCCAATCGCACGTTGCACGAGGCGCTGGTCGCGAAGGGTGTCGACGTACGCCTGGTGGGTGGCGCGGACGTCGCGGCGGAACTGGATGCGAAGCGCGCGATCGACAAGGCGACGCGGCTGGCTGCGACGATCTGAGCCATCGGTGGGAGCCAGCCTGCTGGCTCCCACCGGAAAGTGCCTCAGCGCTTCTCGATGGGCACGTACGTCTGGTCTTCCGGACCCGTGTAGTTCGCGCTCGGACGGATGATCTTGCCGTCCTGGCGCTGCTCGATGACGTGCGCGCTCCAGCCCGAGGTGCGCGCGATGACGAACAGCGGCGTGAACATCGCGGTCGGCACGCCCATCATGTGGTACGCCGATGCCGAGTACCAGTCGAGGTTCGGGAACATCTTCTTGAGCTCCCACATCAGCTTCTCGATCTTCTCGGAGACCTCGAAGAGGCGCGGGTTGCCGCCGTCGACGCACAGCTTGCGAGCGATTTCCTTGATGATCTCGTTGCGCGGATCGGACACCGTATACACCGGGTGGCCGAAGCCGATGATGATCTCCTTGCGCTCGACGCGTGCACGGATGTCGGCTTCCGCCTCGGCCGCGTCGCGATAGCGCGCGATGATCTCCATCGCCACTTCGTTCGCCCCGCCATGCTTCGGACCGCGCAGCGCACCGATGGCGCCCGTGATCGCGGAATACATGTCCGAGCCGGTACCCGCGATGACGCGCGCGGTGAAGGTGCTGGCGTTGAACTCGTGCTCGGCGTAGAGCACCAACGAGCGGTCGAGCGCGTGCGAGTGCAGTTCGCTCGGCTTGCGGCCGTGCAGCAGGTGCAGGAAGTGGCCGGCGATGGTGTCGTCGTCGGTTTCCGTTTCGATGCGCTTGCCGTTGTGGCTGAAGTGGTACCAGTACAGCAGCATCGACCCGAAGCTGGCCATCAGGCGGTCGGCGATGTCCCGCGCACCGGTGACGTTGTGGTCTTCCTTTTCCGGCAGCACGGTGCCGAGCATCGAAGCGCCCGTGCGCATCACGTCCATCGGGTGCGTGGCGGCCGGCAGCAGCTCGAGCGCGCCCTTCACCGGCGCGGGCAGACCTCGCAGGCGCTTCAGCTTCGCGCGGTAGGCGTTCAGCTCCACCCAGTTCGGGAGCACGCCATGGACGAGCAGGTAGGCGACTTCCTCGAACGAGCCCTTGGCGGCGAGATCGTGGATGTCGTAGCCGCGGTAGTGCAGGTCGTTGCCGCTGCGGCCGACCGTGCAGAGCGCGGTGTTGCCTGCGGCGACGCCGGACAGGGCGACGGATTTCTTCGCCTTCGGTGCGGTGGTGGTGTCGCTCATTGCTTAAGCTCCTTAACCCTTCTTGGAGAACAGTTCGTCGAGGTGGCTTTCGTAAGCGTGGTAACCGATGCGGTCGTAGAGCTCCTCGCGGGTCTGCATCGTGTCGATGACGTTACGCTGGTGACCGTCGCGACGGATGGCGGTGTAGACGTTCTCCGCGGCCTTGTTCATGGCTCGGAACGCGGACAGCGGATACAGGACGATGCCGACGCCGACGCTGCCGAGCTCTTCGGTGCTGAACAGCGGCGTCTGGCCGAATTCGGTGATGTTGGCGAGGATGGGCACTTTCACCGCATCGACGAAGCGCTTGTACGTCGGCAGGTCGTACGCGGCCTCCGCGAAGATCGCATCGGCGCCCGCTTCGACGCAGGCGATGGCGCGCTCGATCGCGGCGTCCACGCCGTCCACGGCGATCGCGTCGGTGCGCGCGATGAGGAAGAAATCGGGATCGGTCTTCGCGTCGGCCGCCGCCTTGACGCGGTCGGCCATCTCGCCGACGCCGACGATTTCCTTGCCGGGACGATGGCCGCAACGCTTGGCGCCGACCTGGTCTTCGATGTGGCATGCGCCAGCGCCGAACTTGATGAGGCTCTTCACCGTGCGTGCGATGTTGAACGCGCTCGGTCCGAAGCCCGTATCGATGTCGACCAGCAACGGCAGGTCGCACACGTCGGTGATGCGCCGTACATCCGTCAGCACGTCGTCGAGCGTGTTGATGCCGAGGTCCGGCAGGCCGAGCGATCCAGCGGCCACGCCACCGCCCGACAGGTAGATGGCACGGAAGCCAGCCCGCTTCGCCAGCAGCGCGTGGTTGGCGTTGATCGCACCGATGACCTGCAGCGGCCGTTCGGCCGCGAGGGCGGCGCGGAAACGCGCGCCGGCCGAGGGTTGCTGTGCCATGGAACTCTCCGCATAAAGAGCGCCATTTTAGCGCGGGGCGGTGTTTACCGGTTGTTGCGGTGCGGCTAAGCCGCTCCGTGGGCTTTCGCCAGCAGGCTGGCTCCCGCCCTTTGGTAGGCGGCAGCGATTGGCAGGAGGCTGCATACCGGAGGCTGGGAACCAGCCTGCCGGCGATTCACGCTCGCGGAGAACCGCAATCGGGCCCGCGCTCGATCGCCTCGCGCACGGCGTCGAGCGCGCCGGGATCGTCGAGCGTCGACAGGTCGCCCGGATCGGTGCCCTGCATGAGTGCCTGCAACGACCGTCGCAGCAACTTGCCGGAGCGCGTCTTCGGCAACGCGGCGACGACATAGACGCAGGCTGGCCGCGCGAGGGCGCCCAGCAGTTCCACCACCCGCCGCTCCATGGCCTGCGCGACGTCGCGCGGGTCGTCGGTGACGCCCTGCTTCAGCGTGGCGAACACCGCGGGCACCTGGCCCTTCAGGTCGTCGACGATGCCGACGACGGCCACCTCGGCGACGGCGCCGAGGCTGGCGACGGATTCTTCGATCTCGCGCGTGCCGAGTCGATGCCCGGCCACGTTGATGACGTCGTCGGTGCGGCCGAGGATGAAGAAATAGCCTTCGGCGTCCCGCACGGCCCAGTCGAGCGAGCTGTACAGGCACTCCCTGAAATGCCCGAAGTAGCTGCGCCGGTAGCGTTCGTCGTCGCGCCAGATCGTCGTGAGGCAGCCCGGCGGCAACGGCGGCTCGATCACGAGCACGCCCTTCTCGCCCGGCGGTTTCTCCACGCCCGTCGTCTCGTCGATGACTCGCATCCGGTAGCCGAACGTGGGGAAACCCGGCGAACCCGGCCTCACCGGTTTCAGGTCCAGCCCCGGCATCAGCGACAACGCCGGCCAGCCGGTCTCGGTCTGCCAGTAATTGTCGATGACGGTCTTGCCCGTGCCCGTGGAGAGCCAGTCGTACGTCGGCCGGTCCAGCGGTTCGCCGGCGAGGAAGATCCATTTCAGCGCGGAAAGGTCGTAGCGCGACAGCCACGCCGCGTCCTGTTTCTTCAGCAGGCGGATCGCCGTCGGCGAGGAGAACATCGTGCGCACGCCGTATGTCTCGCACAGCCGCCACCAGATGCCGGGATCGGGACCGGTGGGCACGCCTTCGTAGAGGATCGCCGTGCATCCGCCGATGAGCGGTCCGTAGACGTTGTACGAGTGCCCGACCGCCCAGCCCACGTCGGACGTGCACAGGATCGTCTGCCCGGGTCGCAGGTCGAAGATGGCGGTCATCGACAGCGCGAGCGCGACGGCGTGACCACCGACGTCGCGCTGCACACCCTTCGGCTTGCCGGTGGTTCCCGACGTGTAGAGCAGGTAGCTGGGCTCGTTGGATTCGAGCCATGCCACCGGCACCGAGGCATCGAGGTGCTGCGCGCGTAACGACGCGTAATCCACGTCGCGCCCCGGCTGCACGTGCATCGCGGGGTCGAGCCCGCGGTTCACGACGAGCACGTGCGCCGGCGGCGACTGGCTCTCGCGCAGCGCGGCGTCGACGAGCGGTTTATAGGGAATCGTCTTGCCGGCGCGCATGCCCGCGTCGGCGCACACGAGCAGCGCCGGCTCCGCGTCGTCGATGCGCAGCGCCAGGTTGTGCGCCGCGAAACCACCGAACACCACGGAATGGATCGCGCCGATGCGTGCGCAGGCGAGCATCGCGAACACGGCCTCCGCGACGTTGGGCATGTAGATCACGACGCGGTCGCCGCGGCCGACGCCGAGCGACACCATGATGGCCGCGAACGCGTTCACTTCCCGGTACAACTCGCGGTACGTGATCTCGCGCGTCTGGTTCGTTTCCGTCGATACCGCGACGATCGCGAGCTGATCGCCGCGTGCGTCGAGGTGCCGGTCGATCGCGTTGTGGCAGAGGTTGGTCGTGCCGCCGACGAACCAGCGCCGGAACGGCGGCGACGACGCATCGAGGATGCGCGCGGGCGGCGTATCCCAGTGGATGAGTCCCGCCTGTTCGCCCCAGAACCCCTCCGGGTCGTCGACCGAGCGGCGCCAGATGTCTTCGTAGGGCATGGGTGCGGTCTCCCTGGTCGTGCGATGAGACGGCGTGGTGGAAGCGGTCTTACCGCTTCTGCCCCGGCCGCGCCACGCCGTACATCTCCCACGCGATCTTCTTCAGCAGCGCCTGCCGATCCTCGCCCTCCGTGTACAGGTCGAAATGCGTCTTGCCGGGCAGGAAGCGGAAGTCGCTCTTCGCGTGCAATTCGTCGAGCGTCGCCTTGAACAGCTTCGCCGAACCGTCAAGGTAGAAGGTGTCGGCGGTTCCCACGATGAGGTGGATCTTGCCGTCGAGGTCAGGCTTGAGCGCCGGCCAGTTCGTGCGCACGCGCTGAGAAATGTCGTAGTGCTCGCGCCAGTACGCCGCCACGTCGGCATCGACCGCGCCGGTATCGCGATTGAACATCGGCTGCGGACGGCCGTCCTTCCCGCGCGGCGAGAATACCCATTCGAACGAGGCCAGCTGGCCACCGTAGGAACCGAGCACGCGCTCGAGCTTCGCGAACGTTTCGAAGGTGGCGATCACCTGGCCCTTGTCACGCACGAGCGGATTCGCGCTGCCGTCCGGCTTGCGATAGGCGTTGGCACCGGTCGCGTACAGGTCGATGCCCGTGAAGTCGTGGAAGTCGCTCGGATCGGGCGATGTGGACCACGTGCCGCCGAAGGTCTTCGGATACGCCGTCTGCAGCCACAACGTGGCCCAGCCGCCGGACGAGTGGCCATTGAGGAACCGGCCGCTGGCCTTGCCATCCATGCGATAGCGGCTTTCGAGCCACGGGATGTATTCGGCGATCAGCGCGTGTCCCCACGGCCCGTTGTTCACCGAGTCGGCGAATTCGTGCGTGCCGGTGGGCCCCGATTCGTCCAGCAGCACCCAGATCATCGGAGGCATGTCCTTCTTCGCCATCGCGGACCACAGGAACGCGACGTTGCCGGTGAAGCGATCAAACCCGCCACCGAAGCCGTGGGTGACGTACGCGACCGGGTACCGCGTGCTGCCGTTCGGATCGTAACCGGGCGGCGTCAGGACCCACGCACGGATCGACTGCGGACGACCGGTGAACGCGGTCAGCGACGGGCTCTGGAAGACCTCCGCGTGCGCATGCTTGCGCGCTTCGGGCACGGCGTCGCGCACCTCCTTCGGCGCCTGCGACGGCAGGTCCCAGGGGTCCTTCGCCGGCACGGTCTTCGTCAGTTTCAACACCGGCAGGCTGCCGCCTGGCGTGAGTTTCACCGGCGTCACCTCGCTGACCAGATCGCCGGCGTGACGCCCCGAGTAGTTGTAATCGTGGCCGACGTCGAGCACGGCCTGCACCAGGTAGTCGCCGGGCGGCAGAGACGAGAAGCCGGCCGGGAACGCTTCGCCGTCGGCATCGATGTCGACGGATTGCCCGGGCGCCATCCAGTCCACCTCCCGCCCGGCGACGGAAACCGCCTTCGGCTGGAACGGGTTGGTGTCGACCGACTCCATCTTGCCGTCCTTCGCGGCGGACGCGGGCGCGGCGAACAGGAGCAGCCGGCCGGACGTGCCCTTGTCCGTCGCGCCGTCGAGGGACACGCGGACGATACGGTGCGCCAGCGGCGCCTCGTCGGCCTGGGCGGCGAAGCCCACCGTGGTGAGGAGCGCGAGCGCGAGAACCGAGCGGACGGGCAGGTGCTTCATCGGGTGGATCCCCTTTTCGGGCCGCGGTCGCGGCGTGGCAACATGGTCGATCCTGCCACGAGTCGAGGAGCGAGCGAAATGGACGCGGACTGGATCAGCCGGCACGCCGTGACCCTGTGGGCGGTGCTGCTCGCCGCCGCACTCGCGGGTGCCGATGTCGCATGGCGTCGGGCCGTGCGACGTCGCGAGGGCCTGGATGCGGCCGCGCGGACCTTCCTGCGCCCCGTGACGGCGATGGCGGTCGTGGTGGCGATGCTCGCCATCGCCGCCGCCATCGCCGTGGAGGTTCGCGACGCCGCCGGCCTGACGGTCTTCGATGCCAACCTCGCGAGCGACCTGCGCGCGAACACGCCGCTCCCCGTGCTGCGTGCCATCGCGTGGCTCACGCACGCCGGCGATGCGTTGGTGCTCGGTATCGCGACGCTCGTGGTGTTCGTCGTCCTGCTCGTGCGCCGGCACCTGCGGCTCGCCATCACATGGATCGTGACGCTGGTGGGCACGGCGTCGATCAACACCGCTTTGAAGTCCTGGTTTCAGCGTGAGCGCCCGCTGCACGATCACGGGTACGTCGTGGAACACAGCTACAGCTTTCCGAGTGGCCACGCGTCCGGCTCGATGGTCTTCTACGGCATGCTCGGGTACGTGCTCCTCGTGCTCTGCCCGCCACGCTGGCATCGCACGATCGTGATCGCCGCCGTGGCGATGATTTCCATCGTCGGCGTCAGCCGCATCCTGCTCCAGGTGCATTACTTCAGCGACGTGATGGCGGGCTACGCCACGGGCCTGGCCTGGGTGACGCTCTGCGTGGGCAGCGCGGAGTACCTGCGCCTGCGGGAAGGACGCCGCGCCGGCCAGTAATTTCATGCGATCGTGACGGCGCGAATGGTTCCTTGTCGCGATGACCCCCTCATCTTTCGCCATCGTCATGAACGCCGGCTCCGGCAGCCGCGAGGCCGAAGCGGCCCGCGACGAGATCGCGTCGATCCTCGATGCCGCCGGTCGTCGGCATCGCTTCTTCCTCATCGACGGCAGCCGCGATATCAAGGACGTCGTGCGCGACGCCGCCGCACACGCGAAGGCCGAAGGTGGCGCCATCGTCGCCGCGGGTGGCGACGGCACCATCAACTGCGTCGCCGGTACGGCATGGGAAGAAGACCTCCCGATGGGCGTCCTGCCGCAGGGCACCTTCAACTTCTTCGGCCGCACGCACGGCATTCCCACGGAAACGCGCGAAGCGACCGAGGCGCTGCTCCGGGCCAGCCTCTGCGACGCGCAGATCGGCATGGTCAACGACCGCGTCTTCCTCGTGAACGCGAGCCTCGGCCTCTACCCGCAGGTGCTCGAAGATCGCGAGACATGGAAACAGCGGTTCGGTCGCCACCGCATCGTGGCGCTGTGGTCGGGGCTCGCGACGATGATGCGTGGCTACCGGCCCCTGCGCATCGAAGTCAGCGACGGCGAGCGGACCCGCGACCTGCGCACGCCGACGCTTTTCGTGGGCAACAACGCGTTGCAGCTCGAAAAGATCGGATTGCCGGAGGCCGACGATGTACGCCGCAACGACGGTGTCCTCGCCGGGTTGGTACTGAAACCGATCGGCCGCCTGACCATGCTCGGCCTGATCCTGCGCGGCGCGCTCGGCAAGCTCGGCGAGGCCGAGAACGCCGTGAGTTTTGCGTTCCGCGAGATCAAGGTCACGCCGAAGCGCCATCGTCACGCGATCAAGGTCGCCGTGGATGGCGAGATCGTCTGGCTGAAGCCGCCGATCGTGTTCCGCGCCGCCCCGCGACCGCTTCGGCTGCTGACCGACGGCGTGCGGCAGCCCGGGGAGGACCCGGGTTGAGCGTGATCGTCCAGATATCCGACCCGCACTTCGGCACGGAACGCCCCGACGTCGTGGAGGCGCTGCGCGACGCGATCGTCGCGATGCAGCCCGAACTCGTGATCCTGTCGGGCGACGTGACGCAGCGCGCGCGACGCTCGCAGTTCGAGGCGGCGCGGTGCTTCATCGACGCTTACGCGCGCCCTACCCTCGTGATTCCCGGGAATCACGACGTCCCGCTGCTCAATCTCTTCGCGCGCGCGTTCTCGCCTTTCGCCGAATACCGCCGCGTGTTTGGCGACGACCTCGAACCCGAGTTCGCCAGCGCCGATGTCCTCGCCATCGGCGTCAACACGGTGCGCCCCGCCCGCCACAAGAACGGCGAAGTCTCCGATGCGCAGATCGAACGCGTGGCGCGTCGACTGCGCGATGCCGACGATGCGCAGCTACGCATCGTCGTGACGCATCAACCGGTGCACGTCATCCGCGACAAGGACATCGAAAACCTGCTGATCAACCGAGAGGCCGCCATCGCCGCATGGGCCGCCTCCGGCGCCGACCTCGTGCTCGGTGGGCACATCCACCTGCCCTACGTCCGTCCGCTGAACAACGAGACGCGCCGTCTCGCGAGCGAGCTATGGTCCGTACAGGCAGGCACCGCGCTGTCGACGCGCATCCGCGAAGGCATCAGCAATTCGTTCCATGTGCTGCATCACGATCCGGCGCAAGATCGGTCGGTCTGCGTCGTCGAGCAATGGGATTACGACGAGGCGGCGAAGCGCTTCGTGGCAGGTGCGAGAACCTCGGTGCCGCTGGAACGATATACATCCCGGTAACGGGTCAGCTTTCCTGTGGGAGCGCGCTCGCGCGCGATGGGTGCTTGTCGCGAGCACCCATCGCGCGCGAGCGCGCTCCCGCAGGCGCCTGATCGCATGCCGGCATCAGACGTAGTGCATCTTCCGTGTGACACCACCATCCAACGTGATGTTCTCACCCGTGATGAAACCCGCCTGCGACGACAGCAGGAACACCGCCAGCGCGCCGATGTCCGGGGGCACGCCGACACGGCCGACGGGGTGTTGCGCATGGTCGGCGGCGGTCAGCTTCGGCTTGCGCCTTGCGGAAGGTTTCTTCCAGTCGTCGACCGCGATCCATCCGGGATTGATCGCGTTGACGCGCACCGGGCCGGCGCTGATGGCCAGCGCATGGGTAAAGGCCACGATGCCACCCTTGCTCGCCGCGTAGGCTTCCGTGTCGGGTTCGGACTGGTGCGCGCGCGACGAGGCGATGTTGACGATCGCGCCGTTCGCCCTCTTCAGCGCCGGCAGCGCGTGCTTGCAGCAGAGGAAGACACCGCCGAGATTGGTGTCGATGCGACGTTTCCACTCGCTCCAGTCGAGCGTTTCGAGCGGCCCGGTGACAGGATCCGCGATGCCCGCGTTGTTCACCAGTCCGTCGATGCGACCGAAGCGACGCAGCGCGCCGTCGACGAAGCGCTTCACGCTCGCCTCTTTCGACACATCGAGCACCAGGAACGCGGCGCGTTCCGGCACGTTCCACTCGTCGAGGCAGGCCTTGCCGGCCTCCGCGTCGAGGTCGCCGATCAGCACGCTACCACCCGCCGCCAGCACGGCCTCGGCAATGCCCTTGCCGATACCCTGCGCACCGCCGGTGACGAGGACGACCTTGCCCGGCCACTCGCCGATGGCAGCGGCTGGAATGGGCGATGCGTGTCTGGGCGAGACCATGGTGTGACTCCGGTGGGCGACACGAGGATGGTCCGCACGACGCCGTGGAGGAAACGTCACGCGGGTCGGTAATAGGCCACTTCGCGGTAACGCCGCGCATAGAGGCCGAACGCGAGCGCCGCCAGTCCCGCGAACGCCGCGAAGAAGAACATCTGGAACGCCGTGGTCCCTAGCCCGGTACCCGCGATGCCGGCGAGCACGGCGTCGTTGCGGACGCCGGCGTTGGCGAGCAGCACCCAGAGATTGCCCACGGTCACGCTCAGGGTCCAGAAGCTCATCAACGTGCCTTTCATGGACGGCGGCGCCTGGCTGTACGCGAACTCGAGCCCGGTGGCCGACACCAGCACCTCGCCCATAGTGAGGAACACGTAGGGCAATAGCTGCCAGAAGACCGACACCGCGTCGCCGCCATCGATGGCGAGCTGGATCGCGCCCACGATCACCCACGCGACGGCCGCGAGCGCGATACCCGTCGTCATCCGCCGCAGCGCGGTCGGCTCGATACCGAAGCGTCGCAGCAACGGATACACGACGAGGTTGTTGAACGGGATGAGGATGAGCACGAGCGCGGGATTGACTGCCTGCATCTGCGCCGGGTGCAACCAGTCGGGTACGACCATCGCGTTCGCCTGCAGCACCCACGTCGAGGCTTTCTGGTCGAAGAGCGACCAGAACGGCGTGACCAGCGCGAAAACGACCAGCACGCGAAGCACGACCGCGACGGCATCGATCGCTTCGTGCGGGTGCGCGCCCCGCGCGCGATCGAGCTGCATGCGCGCGCCGATACCCACGCCGCCGAGCACGCACACGAAAGCGAGGCAGAACGCGGCGACGACGCCCAGCGACGGCGTCAACGCCAGCGCGCCTGCCGCCAGCACGACCGACAGCGCGGCCACGACGAGGCCCGGACGGCCCTGCCCCGGCGCGTGCGCGAGCAGCGCGGTGCGGACGACCTTGAGAAAACCGTGTGGATCGGCAAGCGTCGGAGGCACCATGACGTAGTGCTTGCGACCGCTCCAGAACACGAGCGTCGCGACGAACATGAGCGCGCCGGGAATGCCGAAGGCGACGGCCGCGCCGTAGTGCCGCAGGAAATACGGCATGAGCAGCGAGGCGAAGAACGAGCCGACGTTGATCATCCAGTAGAACGCGTCGAACACGATCTTCGCGAGCTTGCGATTGCTTTCGTCGAACTGGTCGCCGACGAACGCCGATACACAGGGTTTGATGCCGCCCGCCCCGAGCGCGATCAGCGCCAGCCCGGTGTAGAAGCCCGCCACGCTGTGCTCGAAGATCGCGAGGCAGGCGTGGCCCACGCAGTAGAGCAGGCTCAGCCAGAGCACGGTGTTGTACTTGCCGAACCAGCGATCCGCCAGCCAGCCGCCCAGCAACGGGAAGAAATAGACCCCGATGACGAAGGTATGGAAGACGTCCTTCGCGGCGCCCGGCCGGTCGGCCTCGGGCAGGTACATCAGCAGCGACGTGACGAGGAACGGCGTGAGGATGTTGCGCATGCCGTAGAAGCTGAAGCGTTCGCAGCCCTCGTTGCCCACGATGTAGGGGATCTGGCGGGGTAGCCGCGCGGGTCGGGAAGCGTCGATGTCGATGGCGGTCATGCGGTACCGGAGGGCGGAGGCGTCGGAACCGCACGATCCTAAACGAAACGATCAGGCCCGCCGCGCTACGCTTCGTGTCATGTCCCCTGTCGGAACGACCATGCAACCGATCCCCACCGGCCTCATCGGCTATGGCACGGCGGGCGCCGTCTTCCATGCGCCCCTGATCGCCGCGGCCACCGGACTGCGCCTGACAGCCATCGGCAGCCGGCGCGCCGAGGCCATCGAGCGCGACTTTCCCGAAGCGAAGGCTTACGAAAATCCTCAATCCCTGCTCGCCGACCCCGCGATCGAGCTCGTGGTGATCGCCACGCCGAACGACAGTCACGCCGCCCTCGCGCGCGAGGCATTGCAGGCGGGCAAGCACGTGGTGGTCGACAAGCCGTTCACGCTGGAGGCTGCGGAGGCCGAGGCGCTGATCGCGCTGGCCGATCGCGTCGGTCGCAGGATCACGGTGTTCCAGAACCGTCGCTGGGACAACGACTTCCTCACCGTGCGGCGCATGGTCGAGGACGGCCGGCTTGGCGAGGTGGCTTACTACGAGGCGCACTTCGACCGGTTCCGCCCGGAGATCAAGCAAGGCTGGCGCGAGACGGAGACGCCCGGATCCGGCCTGCTCTACGACCTGGGCGCGCATCTGATCGATCAGGCGATCGTCCTGTTCGGCATGCCCCGCGCGGTGACGGCGGACGTGACGCGCCAGCGCGCCGCCGCGAAAGCGGACGATTATTTCCACCTCGTGCTCGACTACGGCACGCGACGCGCCGTGCTACATGCGTCGGTGCTCGTGCGCGACCCTGGCCCGCGTTACCTGGTGCACGGCGACGGCGGCAGTTTCGTGAAATACGGCATCGACGGCCAGGAAGCCGCGCTGCGCGAAGGCGGCCGTCCGGGTGGTGCCGGCTGGGGCGAGGATGCGCCGGCCCTGTTCGGGCGCTTCACCGACGTCGACGGGACGGTGGCGACCATCGACACGTTGCCGGGCCGCTACACCGCGTTCTACGACGGCGTGGCCGCGGCGATTCGCGACGGTGCGCCGCTACCGGTCGACCCACGCGAGGCTCGCGATGTGATCCGGGTGATCGAGGCGGCGCAGGTGAGCGCGCGTGACCGCCGTACCGTAGTTCTCTGATCGGGTGGGAGCCAGCCTGCTGGCGATGGGTGCTCGCGGCGAGCACCCATCGCCAGCAGGCTGGCTCCCACCGGATCAGTGATCGCCGGTGGCCACGCCGCGCGACGGGTCGCTGATCCAGCCGCTCCACGACGGTGCGTAGAGACGCGAGCCACACAGACCCGCGTGCTCCATCGCGAGCAGGTTGTGGCACGCGGTGACGCCGGAACCGCACATGTGCACGACGTCTTCCGGATCGTGCGGTCCGATGATGCCGCGGAAGCCGAGGCATAGCTCTTCCTTCGTGCGGAACAGTCCCCCGGCATCGAGGTTGTCGCCGAACGGGCGGTTCCGTGCGCCGGGAACATGCCCCGCCACCGGATCCAGTGGCTCGACCTCGCCGTTGTAACGAGGCGCGGCACGCGCGTCGATGAGTAACATCCGGCCGGACGCGACGCCCTCCGCGAGTTCGTCGGCATGCACGGTGCCGGCGTCGTCGAAGACGACGTGCACGGCGGTCGGCGCGCGCACCGGAAGCGCGGCGTCGACAGGAAGACCGGCCGCGACCCACGCCGGCCATCCGCCATCGAGCACGGCGACGTTGTCGAGGCCGGCGAGGCGCGCGAGCCACCAGAATCTCGCCGCCGCGAGCGCGCCGCCCGCGGCGTCGTAGACGACGACCTGCAGGTCGGGCCGCCAGCCGGCTTTCGACAACCACGCGGAAAAGTCGCTCGCCGACGGCAGCGGATGTCTGCCACGACCGTTAGACGGCGTCGCCATGTCGGCGAGGTCGCGATCGAGATCGGCACGCACCGCGCCCGGGACGTGGGAGTGCGCATAGTCGCGATCGCCCTTGTCCGCCTGGGCGAGGTCGAAGCGTGCGTCGACGAACAGGACGTCGTCCTGCGGCAGGTCGGCCGCCAGGGCGACATCGATCAGCGTGCGCGAGATCAGCATGGGTGTCCCATCCGCTTCAGCAGGTTGAACAGGATGGCCGCCGTGACACCCCAGATACGGTAGCCCGCGTGGAGGAACTCGACCATGTCGCGGCGGTGGCCGCGGAAATCCATCGTGTAACGGCGCAGGTTCGCCGGTTCGAGGAAGAAGGCCAACGGCACTTCGAACACCTCGGCGACTTCGCCGGGATCGGGCTTGAGCACCGCGTCGGCGGAGACCCGCGCGACGACGGGGGTGACCGAATAGCCGCTGATCGTCTCGAACGCTTCGAGGAATCCGAGCGGCGTGACCATCGACGCGTCGAGACCGATCTCTTCGTGGCTTTCACGCAGCGCGGTCGCCACGACGTCGACGTCGTCGGGCTCCACACGGCCGCCAGGAAACGCGACCTGTCCGGCGTGTTGCTGGAGCGTGTCGGTGCGCAGCGTCAGCAGCACATTCTGTTCGCGATCGTCGCGGATACCGATCAGCACCGCGGCGTGACGCCTCGGCGTGTCGCCGATCAGCTGCGCCATGTCGTCGTGGTTCCAGCCACGCGGCCCCGGCGGCGCTTCCAGCGGAAGCAGCGCGCCACGCAACCGCGCGAGCGTGTCGTCGATCATTCGGACAGCGCCTCGCGCGCAGGCAGCACCTCGTCCATCAACCAGAGCTTCTGCGCGGTCGGCATCGTGGACCATCGCGCGATCTCGTCGCCCGTGCGCAGGCACCCCATGCACAGGCCGCGCGCGTCGAGGCGGCAGACGCCCGTGCAGGGCGAGAGCGGAAGGGAGGTGGAGGAAGGGATGGCCATACCGTCGGCCATTCTAGCGCGTCGGGGCGAGGCCCATGCGACGGCTACGGCCGGACGTCGACCAGCTCGATCTCGAACACGAGGGCTTCGTTCGGGCCGATGCGCGGCAGCTCGCCACGCTCGCCGTACGCCAGCGCCGGCGGGATCACGACCTTCCACCGGTCGCCCACGCGCATGCGGGGGATGACGTCCTGCCAGCCGGGAATGACGCGATTGACCGTGAACGTGACGGGCTTGCCGTGCGCGTACGAGCTGTCGAACTCCGTGCCGTCGATCAGCGCGCCGCGATAGTTGACCACGACGGTGCTGGTGACCTGCGCCTGGGGACCGTTGCCCTTGGCGAGCACGGCGTACTGGATGCCCGACGGTAGCGTGACCACCCCGGACCGCGTGCGATTGCGGGCGAGGAAATCGGCGCTGCGTTTCGCGTTCGCCGCTGCGACGCGGCGGAACTCGACCACGGAATCGCGCTGCACCTTCGCGTCGAAATTGACGAGCTGCTGCTGCATCGCGTCGACCGGCACGCCCGGCGGGCGCTTCGCGTAGCCGTCCTGCAGCGCCTTGACGAGTACGGCGATGTCGACATCCGGTTGCGCGCTGTTCGCGAACTGGGTGCCGATCTGGTAGCCGATGGCGTACGAAAGCCTGGTCTTGTCGATCGCCGGCGCGCCGGAGACCGGCGCCGCGGGCGCGTTCTGCGCCGACACGACACCTGCGAGAGGCGACAGCGCGGCGAGCATGACCAGGAAACGCAAAGGTGACATCCCGCTCTCCGTGAACCCGGAACTCTGGGCGTGCATGAGGATAGACCATCGGCACGCGACCCGCCCATCCGTCCTGAGACGCCTGGGGAGGGGTAAAGGTTCCCCGCCTGATACCATCCGGCTCCTCGCCCTGACCTCCCGGGAACCTCCATGGCCTATCGCACCCTGACCACCGCCGACCGCGGCGCCGTCCGCACCATCACCGTGAATCGTCCCGACAAGCTCAACGCGCTGAACCGGGAAACCATCGGCGAGCTGACGCTGGCGTTTCGCCAGGCCGCCTCCGACGACGCGGTACGCGTGGTCGTGCTGACGGGTGCCGGCGAGAAGGCCTTCGTCGCGGGTGCCGACATCTCCGAGATGACCGCGTGGTCGCCGGTGAAGGCGCAGGCCGCCTCTCGCGCCGGTCAGGAGCTGATGCTCACCGTCGAGCGTCTGGGCAAGCCGGTGGTCGCGAAGATCCAGGGTTACGCGCTGGGCGGCGGCATGGAACTGGCGATGGCGTGCCATCTGCGCGTGGCCAGCGACAAGGCACGCTTCGGCCAGCCCGAGATCGGCCTCGGCCTGATTCCGGGCTTCGGCGGCACGCAGCGCCTTACCCGACTGACGGGCCGTGGCGCGGCGCTCGAGCTGTGCCTGCTCGGTCAGCAGATCGACGCGGCGCGTGCGGAGCGTCTGGGACTGGTCACGCGCGTCGTGGCCGCCGACGAACTCGATGCCAGCGTCGACGCCATGGCCGACCAGCTCGCCGCGGCCGCGCCACTCGCGCTGAAGGGCATCCTCGAGGCCGTGATCGAAGGCGGCGAATGCGCGATCGACCAGGGGCTCGCGTTCGAAACGCAGGGCTTCGCGATCGCGTTCTCCACCGACGACATGCGCGAGGGCACGGGCGCGTTCCTCGAGCGCCGCAAGCCTGCGTTCAAGGGAACCTGAGCCACTCGCTCCGCCGGTGTCGCCGGCGCGATCGGCGACACGCGCCCCCCTCGCCGGTCATCCGTGCGATGCGGCCGCGTACTTCACTTCGCCTGCCTCGACACGTACATCGAGCCGGTTCTCCGGCGGCGCCAGCTGGCAGGTCGCGTACGGAGTGAACACGCACGGCGGATTGCGCGCCTCGTTGAAGTCGAGCACCAGCTTGCCGTTCTCCGGCAGGCCGGTGTCGAGGAAACGGCCGGCGCCGTAGGTTTCCTTGCCGCTCGTCAGATCGCCGAAGACGAAGAACAGCGCGTCGGGCGTCTCGTGGTACGGATACAGCTCGTGTGTTTTTCCGTCGCGGGTAAATACGGCCTTGCCCGGGACGAACTCTTTCTCGATCGTGCCGATCACCGTGCCCAGTTCGAGTTCGTACGGCGGATCGAACGGTACCCAGTCCGCCACGACGCGCCATGACGCGTCGACCGGAAAATACGCGAGACCTTTGAAACCGGTACGCGTCGGGGCCGCCTCGTCCCGCACGCGCAGCGCCTTGCGACCGTCGCGGACGATCACGATGAGCCGGACCGAACCCACGGCGACTTCCGTCGGCGAGCGACCGCCGGCATCGTCATGCAACGCCGCGCTGACCGCGGGCGCGCCGTCGACACGTGCGTCGACGCCCGGTGCGAAGTCGATGGTGGTCGTCCCATCGGCACCGAGCGAGATCGTGCCGAGATGCGCCGGGCCTGCGTTGAGCACGATGTCGTTGTCCGCCGCCGCGCCGACGCGACTGGCGCCTTCGCTCAGCCGTTCGAAGCCAACGAGCGTCAGCCACCCATCGGGTGCGGTCAGGCGTGCGATACGGGTGGCGCGAGCGGTGTCGAGATCGTCCGTCACTATGTGTCCTCGGTTCTGCCTGCAAGGCATGTCGTGTTCGTGGCCGCGAGTCTACGTCACCGCCCGCGGAGAAACAGACGATCGAGTTCGCCGAGCGACAGCTGTACCCACGTCGGTCGACCGTGGTTGCATTGGCCCGAACGTTCGGTGGCTTCCATCTCCCGCAGCAGCGCGTTCATTTCGGGAATGCCGAGGCGACGCCCCGCACGCACCGAACCGTGGCACGCCATCGTCGACAGCAGCTCGTTCTCGAGCTCTTCCAGTCGACGCGAGCTGCCATGCTGCGCGAGTTCCGCGAGCACGTCGCGCGTGAGCTGGCTGACGTCGGCACCTTCCAGCAGCGAAGGAATGCGGCGAACGACGACACCGCCCGGACCACTGCGCGACAGCTCGAGACCCCATTCGCCCAACGCGTCGGCATGTTCCTCGGCCGCGGCCGCCTCTTTCGCGCTCACGGCGATCGACAGCGGCACGAGCAACATCTGCGACCGCAGATTCGCGGCCACGCGACCGTTCTTGAGCTTCTCGTACGTGATGCGTTCGTGCGCCGCGTGCATGTCGACGAGCACCATGCCGTGCGCGTTCTCGGCGAGCACGTAGATGTTCTTCAGCTGCGCGATGGCATAGCCCAGCGGCGGCACGCCGGCGGCTTCGTCGTCCTCGCTCGTCGCAGGTGGCGTCCATGCGCCCGTCGGCAGCGCCGCGGGCGTCGGCGTGCCGAACAGGGTCGCGTAGCCGGCCAGCGGCTCGTCGCGCACGCCAAGACTCAGCCGTGACTGGCTGCTCGCCTGCGGCCATGCGTGCGCCGGCGAGGTGGACGGCGCGAAGCTGCCCGTCGTCGGCATGGCGCCGACCGGCGACGGCGACGACTCGATGGCGGCACCCGAAAGGCCGGCGCGGGTATGCGCGAGCGCTTCGTGCAACGTGCGGAAGAGGAAATCGTGGATCAGACGCTGCTCGCGAAACCGGACTTCGCTCTTCGCCGGATGGACGTTGACGTCGACACCGGCGGGATCGAGTTCGAGGAAGAGCACGAACACGGCGTGACGTCCGTGGAACAACACGTCGGCGTAAGCCTGGCGAACGGCGTGCGCGACGACGCGATCGCGCACGAGACGACCGTTGACGTAAAAGTACTGCTGGTCGGCCTGCGAACGCGAGGCGGTCGGCAGTCCGACCCAGCCCGACAGCCGCATGCCCGCCGCTTCGTGCTCGACACGCAGCGCCTGCCCGGGAAACTCCGGACCGAGCACCTCGGCCACGCGCGCGAGCGCCGCGTTCTCGTCGCGTGCCGGCTTGAGCAGGCGCACCGGCTTGCCGTTGTGGCTGAGCCGGATGTCGACGCCTTCGCGCGCGAGCGCCAGCGATTTCAGCAGATCGTCGATGTGCGCGAATTCCGTGCGCTCGGCGCGCAGGAACTTGCGGCGCGCGGGCACGTTGTAGAACAGGTCGCGCACCTCGATCGTGGTGCCCTGCGGGTGTTGCGCGGGACGCGCCTCCTGCAGGCGACCGCCATCCACGTCGATGCGCCACGCCGAGTCGTCGCCGGCCTGGCGGGAGGTGAGCGAAAAACGCGCCACGGACGAGACCGAGGCGAGAGCCTCGCCGCGAAAGCCCATGCTGGCGACGCGTTCCAGATCGTCGAAGCTGCCGATCTTGCTGGTGGCGTGCGAGGCGACGGCGAGGGGCAACTCGTCGCGCGGAATGCCGCCGCCATCGTCGCGAACGCGGATCAACCGCACGCCGCCCTGCTCGATGTCGACTTCGATGCGACGCGCGCCGGCGTCGATGCTGTTCTCGACGAGCTCCTTCACCACGGAGGCGGGGCGTTCGATGACTTCACCCGCCGCGATCTGGTTGATCAACTCGGGCGGGAGCGGACGGATGGGCATGACGGCATGACCTGACGGGCTTGCAAGCCGCGAAGGATAGCCGAAGCGGCTGGCAGGGGCGCGTCCGCGCGCGATCGGTCGGCGTCCCCGGGCCGGCGCTGGGGCGCGATGATCGAAGCCAGGGCGAGGAGCGGTCCCGCACGGGACGCGCTCCAACGGGTGGATCAGCTGGATGGAATGACCATGACCGCGCCGATGCGCACGTTGTTGTCGGTCATCTTGTTGGCGAGCTTCAGCGCGCCGACCGAGACGCCGTACTGCTGGGCGATGCCCGTCAGCGTCTCGCCGCGGTTGACGCGGTGCACGTCGCGGACGTTGTCGTCGGCCCGGCCGTCCTTCCTCGCGGGCGCGGGCGTCTCCGCCCGGGCGACGACCTTGTCGGCGGCCTTCCGGGGCGGTGCGCTGCGTGGAGGCGTCTTCGCTGGCGCGTCGTCGTCCGGTGTCGCCACCGGTGCCGGCGGCGGCACCGAGGCCACCGAACCGCCGTTGCGCCGCGCGGCCTGCGCGGCAAACCACGTGCCCGGCGGCGGCATGGATTCGAAATAATTGCGGACACCGCCGAGGACGGCCGTGGCGAGCGTGCGGCGATGACCGTCGTCGCGTAGGCGCTTTTCCTCGGAGGGATTCGTGATGAACGCGGTCTCGACCAGGATCGAGGGGACGTCCGGCGAGCGCAGCACCACGAAGTTGGCGCGCTCGACGTAGCCGCGATGCGTCGGGCCCAGCCGGCCCAGCGCCTTCAGCACGTTGCCGGCGATGGACTCGCTGGCCTGCATGGCGTAACCCTGCTGCAGGTCGAGCAGCACGGCCGCCAGCGTGTCGTCCTTGTCGTCCAGAGACACGCCGCCCACGAGGTCGGCCCGGTTTTCGCGGTCGGCCAGCCAGCGCGCGGCCTCGGAGGTCTTGCCGCGGGGCGAGAGCACCCAGACGGACGAGCCCTTGGCGTCGCTGTTCTTGAACGCGTCCGCGTGGATGGACACGAACATGTCGGCGTTGTGCTCGCGCGCGATCTGATAGCGGCGCTTGAGCGGGATGAAGTAGTCGCCGTTGCGCGTGAGCACGGCCTGCATGCCCGGCTGGCGGTTGATCTGGTCGGCGAGTTCGCGCGCCACCTGGAGCGTGACGTCCTTCTCGCGCAGGCCCGTGGCGCCACGGGCGCCCGGATCTTCGCCGCCGTGGCCGGCGTCGATGGCGACCACGACCTTGCGCTCGGCCGCGAGCAGCGGCGGCTTACCCGGCGGCACCTGTTTCGCGCGACTGCCGCGCGAGGGCGTCGCGACGGGTGCGTCGGCCGGGGCGTCGGCGATCGACGGCGCGTCGTCCGTCACCGGGTTGTCGCCCGGGTCGCTCTGCCCGCCCGGATAGAGATCGAGGACCAGGCGATAGCCATAGTCGCCGGCGGGCTTGAGCAGGAAGCTCTTCGGCTTGGCCTGCGCGTCGACGGTGGCGACCATTCGCGCGCTGCCACCCTGCTTCGCCGTGGTCATGGACTTGAACAAGCCCTGGCCGCCCGGCGCCGCGAAATCACCCGCGACGGCGCTGCCCGCGATGTCGAGCACGACGCTGCCCGGGGTGTCGCCCTGGGACATCTTGTAAGTGGCCGGACCCGAGAGATCGAACACGACACGGGTGTATTCCGGGCCCGCCCAGACGCGGGCGGCCTTGACGTCCGCCGCCGACGAAGCGGCAGGCGCGAGCGTCGCGACGGCGGTCACGCATGCAATCAGGCCAAGTTTGGTAGTGATTCCCCTCATACGACCGGGATTGAACTGCAAGCGAAGACTGAATGCAAGACGTTTTTCCTTGCTAATCCATGACCTGCGAAGACTTCGTCAACTAACGTACAGGAAAGGACCGCAAACTGACAGAAGAGTGAGCTTCAGCCCTCGAGCGCTTCCGTTACCCGGCGCCCGATGTCGGAGCGCGGCTCGAACCGGACGGCGCGCCCGGCACCCTCGTGACGGAAGTGGAGTTCGAGATCGACGGGAGGCAAGGCGCCGGCCCCGCGCTCGGGCCACTCCACCAACACGATGGCGCCCGGCTCGGCAAGGCTGTCGAGGCCCAGCCATTCGAGCTCGCCCGGATCGGCGATGCGGTAGAGGTCGAGATGAAAGGCGCGCCGGTCGGCGAGATCGTAGCCCTCGACGAGGCTATAGGTGGGGCTCTTGACCCGCTCGCCGACGCCGAGCGCACGCAGGAACGCCCGCGCGAACGTGGTCTTGCCGGCGCCGAGGTCGCCGTGGAGAAACGCCACCAGCCCCTCCGGAAGCACGGCCGCGACACGCTGACCGAGCGCCGTGGTCGCGTCTTCGTCGGCCAGCCGTAGTTCGAGTGTGCTCATGCGTCGACTCCGTTGACGAGCCGGCGCAGCGGCTCGAGCAGATCGCCCGCGAGCAGGCCGCGCTGCCCTGCCCGCGCCGCGATATCGGCGGCGCGCGCGTGCAGCCCGACGCCGAGGCAGGCGGCTTCGTAGGGTTCGCACCCCTGGGCCAGGAGGCCAGCAACGATGCCCGTGAGCGTATCGCCCATGCCACCACTGGCCATGCCCGGATTACCCCAGGGACAGACGGAGACCTCGCCTTCCGGCGACGCGATGAGGCTGCCGTTGCCTTTCAGCACCACGACCGCGGCGTAACGGCGCGCGAGCTCGCGCACCGCGGCGAAACGATCGGCCTGCACCGCGGCCGTGTCGATGCCGAGCAGACGGCCGGCCTCGCCCGGATGCGGGGTCAGCACGACCTTGCCCGGCAATGGCCGGGGCTCGGCATGCAACAGGTTCAGCCCGTCGGCGTCGAGCACGGTCGGCAACCCGGCGTCGAGCGCCGTCGTCCACAGCGCATGCCCCCAGGCGGCCTGCCCGAGGCCGGGACCCAGCGCGAGCACCGACGCCTTGCCCAGCATCGGCTCGAGCGCCTGCGGGCCGTTGACTCCATGGGCCATGAGCTCGGGGCGCGCCGCGTTCATCGCGAGGACGTTCTCGTCGCGGGTCGCGACACTCACCAGTCCGGCGCCTGTGCGCAAGGCGGCCTCGGCCGCCATCCGGATGGCGCCGCCGGTGCCGTGATCGCCGCCGATGGCCAGCACGTGGCCGTTGCTGCCCTTGTGCGAGTCGGCCGGCCGGGGCGGCAGGCCGCGCGCGACGAGGAGCCGCGCGTCGGGGACGTCGGTCGCGCGCACGGGCACGGCGAGATCGAAGACTTCGATGGCCCCGGCCACCGCGGCGCGGTGCGTATACATGCCACGCTTGCGAACGATGAACGTGGCGGTGGCGCTCGCCCGCACGGCCACGCCGGGGCAGTCGCCCGAGTCGGCCGCCAGACCCGACGGCACGTCGAGCGCGAGGACCGGCAAGCCGGCCGCGTTGATCGCATCGATGGCGTCGCGGGCGGCGCCTTCCGGCGGGCGATTCAGGCCCGTGCCGTAGATCGCGTCGACGATCACGTCCGCCGGCGGCAGCGTGCTCCACGCGTCGAGCGTCTGGGCACGGCCGCCGAGCGAGACGAAAGCCTCCCGGGCGCGCACGGCGTCGTCGCCACGCGGGACATCGAGCGCGATCAGGTCGACGGCGATGCCGCTCGCCAGCGCATCGCGCGCGACCAGGTAGCCGTCGCCACCGTTGTTGCCGACACCGCACACCACGCGCACGCGGCACGCCGAAGGCCACCGTCGACGCAGCATGGCGAAGGCCGCGGCCGACGCACGCGTCATCAGTTCGAACCCGGGCATGCCCAGCTCGTCGATGGCGCGCCGGTCGATGGCGCGGGTCTGCTCGGATGTGAAGAGGGCGGTGTCCGTTTCGAAGGCGCTCATCGGCCGATTATAGGCCCCGCTACAATGGGCCTGTTCACATGGTTCGATCAGGCCCTCGGCGCATGCCCCTTTCCACCGCCATCGACTACGCGACGCTTGCCGACGACATCAAGCGCTGGGCGCGCGAACTCGGGTTCGCCGACGTCGGCATCGCCGGCACGGACCTCGGCGACGACGAAAGCTACCTCGAACGCTGGCTGGCCGATGGCCACCACGGCGAAATGGACTACATGGCCCGGCACGGCACGCGGCGGAGCCGCCCCGCCGAGCTCGAACCGGGCACGCTCCGGGTGGTGTCGGTGCGCATGGATTACGTGCCGCCGGGGACGAACAACGCGTGGGACGTCATCCACGACGACGACAAGGCGTACGTCGCGCGGTATGCGCTGGGCCGCGACTATCACAAGGTGATGCGCAACCGGCTGCAGAAGCTGGCGTCGCGCATCCAGGAGCGCGTGGGCAATTTCAGCTACCGCGCCTACGTCGACTCGGCACCCGTGCTCGAAAAGGCCATCGCCCGCAACGCGGGGCTCGGCTGGATCGGCAAGCACACGGTGCTGATCAACAAACGGGCCGGCTCGTACTTCTTTCTCGGCGAGCTTTACACCGACCTGCCGCTGCCGGTCGACGCCCCCGCCAGCGCGCATTGCGGCAGCTGCCGCCGCTGCATCGACATCTGCCCCACGCAGGCGATCGTAGGACCCTATCGGCTCGACGCGCGTCGCTGCATTTCGTATCTCACGATCGAGCTGAAAGGCAGCATCCCCGTCGAGCTACGCGAGCCGATGGGCAACCGCATCTTCGGCTGCGACGACTGCCAGCTGATCTGCCCATGGAACAAGTTCGCGCAGGACGCCACGGAACCGGATTTCGCACCGCGCCACAGCCTGGACGGCCCGCGGCTCGTGGAGCTTTTCGCGTGGAGCGAGCAGGAGTTCCTCACGCGAACCGAAGGCATGGCCATCCGGCGCACCGGCTACGAAGGCTGGCTGCGGAATCTCGCCGTCGGACTGGGCAACGCACGCACCAGCCCGGACATCGTCGACGCGTTACGAGCGCGCGCCGACGATCCATCGGAGGTCGTGCGCGAGCACGTGGCGTGGGCGCTGGGCCGGCACGCCACGCCGTAACTCAGGCCATGCCCCCCGACTTACGCACGATCAGCATCGCCATTTCGAGCGACTGCTCGTAATTGAGGCGGGGATCGACCATCGAGCGGTACGCACGATCGAGATCGCGCTCCACGAGATCGCGCGCGCCGCCCAGGCACTCGGTGACGTCTTCGCCCGTGAGTTCGAGATGCACGCCACCCAGACGCGTTCCCGCCGCGGCGTGGATGTCGAACGCCTGATCGAGCTCGCCGGCGATGTTGGCGAAGCGACGGGTCTTGTAGCCGTTGCTGGTGCTCTCGGTGTTGCCGTGCATCGGGTCGGCGACCCAGAGGACGCGGCGGCCTTCGCGTTTCACCGCCTCGAGCAGCGGCTGCAACTGCGTACCGATCTTGTCGTTGCCCATGCGGTGGATCAGCGTCAGGCGACCCGGCTCGTCGTTCGGGTTGAGCACGTCGATGAGGCGCAGCAGATCGTCGGCCTGCACGGTCGGACCCACCTTCACGGCGATCGGATTGCGGATGCCGCGGAAGTACTCCGTGTGCGCACCATCGAGCGCGGCGGTGCGCATGCCGATCCACGGGTAATGCGTGGACAGGTTGAACCAGCCGTCCTGACGCGGCACGCGGCGCGTGAGCGCCTCTTCGTAATGCAGCAGCAGGGCTTCGTGCGACGTGTAGAAATCGACACGCGAGTAGCTCGAGATCGACTGACCGGCGAGCGTCTCCATGAAGCGCAACGAGTCGCCGATGCTGGCCACCATGCGCTTGTACTCGGCGGCGAGGGGCGAGTGCTCGACCCACGCGAGGTCCCAGTATTCCGGGTGATGCAGATCGGCGAAACCGCCGTCGATCAGCGCACGGACGAAGTTCATCGTCATCGCCGAACGGGCGTGCGCCTTGATCAGGCGGTTCGGATCCGCGCGACGCGCCTCGGGCGTGAATGCCGGGCTGTTGACGAGATCGCCGCGGAACGCGGGCAGCGTGACGCCGTCGCGCGTTTCGGTATCGGCCGAGCGCGGCTTCGCGTACTGGCCCGCGAAACGTCCGACGCGGAGCACGGGCTTCTTCAGGCCGTGGACGAGCACGAGGCTCATCTGCAGAAGCACTTTCAGACGATTCGAGATGATGGGGCTCGTGCAATCCGCGAAGCTCTCCGCGCAATCGCCACCCTGCAGCAGGAAGCGCTCGCCAGCCTGCGCCTCGGCGATCCGCTGCTTGAGCGCGAGGATCTCCCACGAGGTGACCAGCGGCGGCAGTTCGCCGAGCTGCGCGAGGGCGCGATTCAACTCATCGGCGTCTTCGTACGTCGGCTGCTGAAGGGCGGTCCTCGAGCGCCAGGAAGCCGGCGTCCAGTCGATGGACGGCGGTGCGACGGCTTGGAGGGAGTGGGACATGACAGTGCTCTGCTTCGGTGGCGCGGGGAAAGGCGCGGGGGTCAACGAACGGTGCGACGAAGGGCCAGGAGAGCCCAGACGATGAGGAGAACGAACCAGATGAGAGTCCAGCCGGGCATGGGCAGGCCGAGCACCGGCTCGATCTTCGCGCATTCGCCCGAACCGGTGAACGCGAGCTTCAGCATCTTCATGAAGGGAAACGCGTCGAAGAGATAGCCCAACCCCGGACCGCAGGCCGGTACCTGGTCCGCTGGCAATGACTGCAGCCAGAGGTGCCGGCCGGCAGTGGCGACGCCCCATAGCCCGCCGAGCGTGATCAGCGTCGCGTAGAGCGGTCGCGCGCGGCTCGCGCGTTGCGCATGCAGTGCGCCGATCAGGAAAAACAGGCCCATGAAGCACACCGCGATACGCTGAAAGATGCACAGCGGACACGGGTCGAGATGCATGACGTACTGCGAGTAGAGCGCGAACGCCATCAATCCGACGCAGACCGCGAAGCCAGCAAGATAACGGGTGCGAAACGACCAGGTGCGAGGGTTCATTCAGGGGATGGTGCGATGCGGGACACCCACGTTAACCGTTTGTGGAGGGTCTTGTCAGTAGTCCCGCGAAGTTTCGTTTGCAACCATGTCAATGACTTGCGGTGGGTGGTTGTCGTTGCGACGGCTCGGCTGCGCCATCGCGTTGTGTTTCGCGTAGTCGCGAAGAGCCGTCGGCCCTGCCGACCGTCGAGGCGCCGGGCGGAAAAAGCAGCCAAGTGGCAACGCTACTGCCCGGTGGGAGCCGGCCTGCTGGCGATGGGTGCTCGCCATCACGCGCGATGCCCTCGCAGCTTGTCTGTCGGAGCGGCCTCGGCCGCGATGGGTGGTTGCCGCGAGCACCCATCGCGGCCAAGGCCGCTCCCACACGAGCTCGCCGCTATCGCGGCTCCTGCACATGCAGCTTGCCCCGCGGGTCGGTAGAGCCGTCGGCCGCCGCCCTCGGTGCGACTTGCGGAACCGAGCGCGGCGAGCGGATCAGGCCCGCAGGGGGCCGGCCCGGATGGCCGGCCGTTTTCGTCGAGGCAGGAGCCGAGTCGAAAACCCCCGCTCGCCGCGCGGGCGCGCAGGGGCGTAAGCCATCGAACATGGCCGCGCAGCGGCATCCTTCCCCAAGCGACGGTGAAGCCCGGAGCGCCGAGGGCGGCGGCCGACGGCTCTTCGCGACAACGCAAACCGAACGCGATGGCGCAAGCCGAGCCGTCCAAACCACAAGCAAAAAAACCCGGCCAGTTCCCCGGCCGGGTTTCTTCACACCGAGTGCCGTGAGGCTTACTCGGCGTCGACAGCCTCGGACTTGGCCGGGCGATCCACGAGTTCGACATAAGCCATCGGCGCGTTATCGCCCGGGCGGAAGCCGCACTTCAGGATGCGCAGGTAGCCGCCGGGACGCTCGCGGTAACGGGGACCCAGCTCGACGAAGAGCTTGCCGACAGCCTGCTTGTCGCGGAGACGCGCGAAAGCGAGGCGGCGGTTGGCGACGCCGTCGGTCTTGGCGAGCGTGATGAGCGGCTCGGCGACGCGACGAAGTTCCTTCGCCTTCGGAAGGGTGGTGCGGATAAGCTCGTGCTTGATCAGCGACGAAGCCATGTTCTTGAACATCGCTTCGCGGTGGCTGCTCGTGCGGTTGAGCTTGCGACCGGATTTCTGGTGGCGCATGGCGATTACTCTCTATGTCTGTTGTTATGAAAAGCCGGACAGGATGCGCCGACTTCCCGCGGTTACCCGCTATTCGAGGCTGTCAAAACGCCTCGTTATAAGAGCACGGCCTCTGTGGACCGCTGAGTCTTGCCGGAGGAAATGCGCGTGGCATCCGCCGGATGGTGCAAAGCATCGGGGCGATCGATACCGATCGCCCCGAAAACATCAGCCGAGCTGCATGCCGTGGGACAAACCCGGCGGCGGCCAGTTCTCGAGCTTCATGCCGAGGGCAAGACCACGCCCACCGAGCACGTCCTTGATTTCCGTCAGCGACTTCTTGCCAAGGTTCGGCGTCTTCAGCAACTCGACCTCGGTCTTCTGGACCAGGTCGCCGATGTAGTAGATGCTCTCCGCCTTGAGGCAGTTCGCCGAACGGACCGTCAGTTCGAGATCGTCGATCGGACGAAGCAGCAGCGGATCGAAACCGCCCTTCTCCGCCTTGGTCGAATCGCTCTCGCGGCGCGAGAAATCGCCGAAAACCGACAGCTGGTCGTTGATGATTTCAGCCGCCTTGCGGACAGCGTCTTCAGCGCCGATCGTGCCGTTCGTCTCGATATCGAGCACGAGCTTGTCGAGGTTGGTGCGCTGCTCGACACGAGCCGCGTCCACTTCGTAAGCCACGCGCAGGACCGGCGCGAACGACGCGTCGAGCTGCAGACGGCCGATCGGCCGCGTCTCGTCGTCCGGGTGCTGGCGCGCGCTGGCCGGCTGGTAGCCGACGCCGCGACGCACCTTCAGGCGCATGTTCAGTGCCACATCCTTGGTGAGGTGGCAGATCACGTGCTCCGGGTTGACGATCTCAACGGAGTGGTCGACCGCGATGTCGCCTGCAGTGACCACGCCCTTGCCCTTCTTGGCCAGCGTGAGGGTGACTTCGTCACCGGTATGCTGACGGATGGCGACGTCCTTGAGGTTCAGCAGGACTTCGATCACGTCCTCCTGCAGGCCTTCCAGAGTGGTGTACTCGTGCAGCACGCCGTCGATTTCGACCTCGACGATGGCGCTGCCCGGAATCGAAGAGAGCAGCACGCGACGCAGCGCGTTGCCCAGGGTGTGACCGAAGCCACGCTCGAGCGGCTCGACCACCACCTTCGCGCGGTTCGCTCCAAGCTGCTCGACGCTGAGGCCACGAGGCCGCAGCACACTAGTTGACGAAACTGCCATGCAAGGCTCCGGTGGATTACTTCGAGTAAAGCTCGACGATCAGGGCTTCGTTGATATCGGCCGGCAGATCGCCACGATCCGGAACGGCTTTGAACGTGCCTGCGAACTTCTTGCTGTCGACCTCGACCCACGACGGACGAAGATCCATCGTGTCGTAGATCGTCGCCGCTTCCTGCACGCGCAGCTGCGTACGGGCCTTCTCGGTCAGCGAAACCTCATCGCCCGGACGGACGTGGTAGGAAGGCACGTTGACCTTCTTGCCATTGACCGTGACGGACTTATGGGCAACGAGCTGGCGAGCCTGGGCGCGGGTGACCGCGAAACCCATGCGGTAGACGACGTTGTCGAGACGGCTTTCCAGAAGGCGAAGCAGGTTTTCACCCGTGTTGCCCTTCTGGGTCGAAGCCTTGGTGTAGTAGTTGCTGAACTGACGCTCGAGCACACCGTAGATGCGCTTGACCTTCTGCTTCTCACGAAGCTGAACAGCGTAGTCGGACAGACGGGCGCGCTTGTTGGCGCCATGCTGACCGGGTTTGTTTTCGAGCTTGCACTTGGAATCAAGCGCGCGAGCCGGGCTCTTCAGACCGAGGTCGGCACCTTCACGACGCGCAAGTTTGCAGGTAGCTCCACGATAACGGGCCATGGGTATGCTCCTTAGACGCGACGCTTCTTGGGGGGACGGCAGCCGTTATGCGGAATCGGCGTGACGTCAATAATGTTGAGCACCTTGTAGCCCAACGCGTTCAGAGAGCGCACGGCCGACTCGCGGCCCGGGCCGGGGCCCTTGATGCGCACTTCCACGGTCTTCACACCGTAGTCGCCCGCGGCGCGGCCAGCCTTCTCGGCGGCAACCTGCGCTGCGAACGGGGTCGACTTACGGGAACCGCGGAAACCCGCGCCGCCCGCCGTCGCCCACGACAGGGCGTTGCCCTGGCGATCGGTGATCGTGACGATGGTGTTGTTGAAAGAAGCCTGCACGTGGGCCACGGCATCCGTGACAACGCGCTTGATCTTCTTCTTTTGCTTAACAGGCTTAGCCATGTTCGGTATCCGTTACTTCTTGATCGGACGACGCGGACCCTTGCGGGTACGGGCGTTGGTACGCGTGCGCTGGCCGCGCACCGGCAGGCCGCGACGGTGGCGCAGGCCACGGTAGCAACCAAGGTCCATCAGGCGCTTGACTGCCATGCCGATTTCGCGGCGCAGGTCGCCTTCGACCGTATACTTCGCGATTTCGGCGCGGATCTTCTCGACCTCGCCTTCGCTCAGCGACTTGATGGGAGTGGTCGCAACCACGCCCGCGTCCACGCAGACCTGCTTGGCCCGCGAACGGCCGATTCCGTAAATGCTCTGCAGACCAACCCAGACATGCTTCTGGACCGGCAAATTGACACCCGCGATGCGCGCCATGATGTACTGTCTCCGATGCGTTTCGTGCGCGGTAAACGCGCAATTCTAACCTGAATTAACCTAAACGGGAAGTCCTGCGGCGCCGGGCGCCGCGGCCTCCCCTACTTGGGGGCTTTAACCGTCGCGTCTCAGCTGCGACGGAGATTCGACTTCTTGAGCAGACTCTCGTACTGGTGGCTGACGAGATGGGCCTGGACCTGAGCCGTGAAGTCCATCACCACCACCACCACGATCAGCAGCGAAGTGCCGCCGAAATAGAACGGGACGTGCCAGGCGTTCTGCATGAACGTGGGCACCAGGCAGACCAGCACGATGTAGAGCGCGCCAACACCGGTGAGCCGGGTCATGACGCCATCGATGTAGTCTGCCGTCGCACGACCCGGGCGGATGCCTGGAATCAATGCGCCCGAACGCTTGAGGTTATCGGCCGTTTCCTGCGAGTTGAACACGATCGCCGTATAGAAGAAGGCGAACCCGATGACCAGCACCGCGAACACGATGTCGTGCACGGGCTCGCCCGGGCTCAGCGCCGTGGTCAACCACTGCAGCCAACGGGACTGGTGGGCCGTGCCGAACCAGGTCGCAGCGGTGGCAGGGAACAGCAGCAGGCTCGTCGCGAAGATCGGCGGAATGACACCCGCCATGTTGATCTTCAGCGGCAGATGCGAGGTCTGACGCTGGAACTGACGCTGACTGCCCTGCTTCGCGTAGTTCACGGTGATGCGCCGCTGGGCGCGCTCCATGAACACCACGAAAGCCGTTACCGCCAGAATCACCACCACGACCATCAGCAGCTTCAGTACCGACAGCTCACCGTTGTTCGCCATGCTCAGCGTGTGCACGATCGCTGCGGGAAGACCCGCGACGATGCCGGCGAAGATCAGCATCGAGATACCGTTACCGATACCCCGCTCGGTGATCTGCTCGCCGAGCCACATCAGGAACATCGTGCCGGCGGTGAGGCCGACGACCGATGCCAGGACGAAGCCCGCACCCGGCATGTAGACCACCGGTGCGCCACCCGAAGCGACCTGCTTCTGGAGCGCCACGGCGATACCGAACGCCTGGAATGCCGCGAGACCCACCGTGCCGAAACGCGTGTACATGGTCATCTTGCGACGACCCGACTCGCCTTCCTTGCGCAGTGCCTGGAGCGACGGAATGACCGAGCCCATCATCTGCACCACGATGGATGCCGAGATATACGGCACGACACCGAGGGCGAAGACCGAGAAGCGGGAGAGCGAGCCGCCCGAGAACATGTTGACCATGTTCAGCAGACCGCCACCGCCTTCGACCAGGCTCGTCATCGCTTCGGGGTTCACGCCCGGAACGGGAATGAACGAACCGAGGCGGAAGACGATCAGCGCACCGATGAGGAAAAAGATGCGCTGACGCAGTTCCGTCAGTTTGCCCAGCGAGCCGAGCGTTGTGCCCTGCGCTGCAGCCACCTGATTACTCCACGCTGCCGCCGGCGGCTTCGATAGCCGCCTTGGCGCCGGCCGTCGCAAGCACGCCCTGGAGCTTGATGGCGCGGTCGATCTCGCCCTTCAGCACCACCTTGACCTTCTTGGCGCGGCTGGTCACGAGACCGGCGGCGTGCAGAGCGATCAGGTCGATCGTGTCGGCCTTGACCGAAGCCAGCTGGTACAGCATGACCTGCTCGGTGTCGGCCTTCTTCAGCGAGCGGAAGCCCACCTTCGGAAGACGACGCTGCAGCGGCATCTGACCACCTTCGAAACCGACGCGGTGCGTGTTACCCGCACGTGCGTGCTGACCCTTGTGGCCGCGGCCGGCGGTCTTGCCGAGGCCGGAACCGATACCGCGGGCGACGCGGGTACGGGACTTGCGAGCGCCCTTACCGGGCCTGAGGTCGTTAAGACGCATGATGATTACTCCTCGACCCGGACCAGGTAGTAGACCTTGTTGATAAGGCCACGAACCTGCGGGGAATCCTTAAGTTCACGGACATCGTTGAGCTTGCCGAGGCCGAGGGCCTTGACGCTCAGACGATGACGACCCTGCACACCGCGCAGGCCCTTGACCAGGCGCACGCGGACGGTGCCGGTGGTTTCGGTGTTCTTAGCCATTACCCAGCACCTCTTCGATCGTCTTGCCACGCTTGGCGGCGATGCGCTTCGGCGAGGCGACAGCCTGCAGACCCTTGATCGTCGCGCGGACGAGATTGATCGGGTTGCGGGAGCCGACGGCCTTGGCCAGAACGTCCTTCACGCCAACCACTTCGAGGACAGCGCGCATGGCGCCGCCGGCGATGACGCCGGTACCCTGCGAGGCAGGCTGCATGTAGACGCGGGCCGCGCCGTGGTTAGCCTTGATGGCGTACCAGAGCGTGCCGTTGTTGAGTTCGATGGACACCATGTTGCGGCGGGCGCGTTCCATGGCCTTGGAAATGGCGACCGGCACTTCGCGCGCCTTGCCATAACCGAAACCGACGCGACCTTCGCCATCACCGACAACCGTCAGCGCGGTGAAGCTCATCTGGCGGCCACCCTTGACGGTCTTGGCCACGCGGTTGACGGCGATCAGCTTTTCAAGCATGCCGTCCGAATTTTCGCGATCTGTCGAGGACATCTCTATTCCTGTCTGCCCGGACCATGCCGGGACTTCTGTTTACGGCTCGGTCGCCGCTTGGAGTTGTAGTTACCTCAGGCGACACCGGCCCCGAGGGGCCGATGCCGTGGCCTGACGCCTCTTAGAACTTGAGGCCGGCCTCACGCGCCGCATCGGCAAGCGCCTTGATGCGACCGTGATAACGGAAACCCGAGCGGTCGAACGCGACGGCTTCGATGCCGGCGGCCTTGGCGCGCTCGGCGACGATGCGACCCACCGTGGTGGCGGCCTCGACGTTCTTCTTGCTCTTGAGGCCTTCGGCCACCGACTTCTGCACGGTCGAGGCGGCTGCCACGACGGTGCCGTTCGGTGCGAAGACCTGGGCGTAGATGTGCTGACCGGTGCGGTGCACGCTCAGGCGGGCGACGGCGAGCTCACGGATGTGGGCACGGGTCGACTTGGCGCGGCGCAGGCGGGATTCGTTCTTGTTCATCGTCTCGTCTCCAGAAAGCGGATAGGCCGATTAGGCCTTCTTGGCTTCCTTCAGGATGATCGTCTCGCCGGCGTAACGGACACCCTTGCCCTTGTAGGGCTCGGGGGAACGGAACGCGCGGATCTTCGCTGCCACCTGGCCCACGAGCTGCTTGTCGGAACCCTTGATGAGGATTTCCGTCTGCGTCGGGACTTCGATGGTGATGCCTTCCGGCGCGTCGAACACGACCGGGTGCGAGAAACCGAGCGACAGGTTCACCGACTTGCCGGTGAGCTGGGCGCGGTAACCGACGCCGACGAGCTCGAGCTTCTTCTCGAAGCCGCTGGCAACGCCCTGGACCATGTTGGCGATGATCGCGCGGGCGGTGCCACCGAACTTGTCGTCGGCGCCATCGGCGAGGACGATGTTCAGCACGCCATTTTCCTGCTGGAGCGAAACGCCCGGCAGTTCATGGGTGGTCAGGGTGCCCTTCGGGCCCTTGACGGTGACGGTGCCGTTGGCGACCGAGACTTCGACGCCCTTCGCGAGGGTGATGGGCTTCTTGGCTACACGTGACATGTCGGGACTCCTTACGCCACCTGGCCGATGACTTCGCCGCCCAGACCCTTCGCACGGGCCTGCGCGTCGGTCAGGAGACCGGCGGAAGTCGAGATGATCGAGATACCCAGGCCGCCGAGGACCTTCGGCAGCTCGTCCTTGCCGCGATAGACGCGGAGACCGGAACGGCTGACACGGGAAATGGTTTCGATGGCCGGACGGCCTTCAAAGTACTTCAGCTTGATCTCGAGGACCGGCTTGCCCGCTTCGTCAGCGGTACGGGCGTCGAGGATGTAGCCTTCGTTCTGCAGAAGCGTGGCAAGCGCCTGCTTCATTTTCGACGACGGCATACGGACAACCGACTTGCCAGAGGCCTGGCCATTGCGGATGCGCGTAAACAGATCGGCGATGGGATCAGTCATGCTCATAAGAAAACCCTTGAGAGTGCACCGATATCCGAATTACCGGAAATCTTAAATTGTATAGCCGACAACCGTCGGTCTGCGTTGCGCAGACCGACGACTATAACAGCTTGTCCCGCCAATGGCGAGTTTTTACCAGCTAGCCTTGCGCAGGCCCGGAACGTCGCCACGCATGGTGGCTTCGCGGAGCTTGTTGCGGCCCAGGCCGAACTTGCTGTAGACGCCGCGCGGACGACCGGTCAGGGCGCAGCGGTTACGCTGGCGCGACGGGCTCGCATCACGGGGAAGCTTCTGCAGCTTCGTCTGGGCTTCCATCTTCTCGTCATACGAGGCGGTGGCGCTCAGGACGATCGCCTTCAGTTCGGCGCGCTTGGCGGCGAACTTCTTGACGAGCTTGGAGCGCTTAACATCGCGCTCGATCATCGAGGTCTTAGCCATGTTCTACCTGTAATCAGTTGCGGAACGGGAAGCTGAAGGCTTCCAGCAGCGCCTTGGCTTCTTCGTCGGTCTTGGCGGTGGTGGTGATGGAGATATCCATACCGCGCAGCGCGTCGACCTGATCGAAGTCGATTTCCGGGAAGATGATCTGTTCCTTGATACCGAAGTTGTAATTACCACGGCCATCGAAGGCACGGCCCGAGACACCACGGAAGTCGCGCGTACGCGGCAGCGAGATGTTGATCAGGCGGTCCAGGAATTCCCACATCTGGGCACGACGAAGCGTGACCTTGCAACCGATCGGCCAACCGTCGCGGATCTTGAACGAGGCGACCGACACGCGGGCCTTCGTCGTGATCGGCTTCTGACCGGCGATCTTGGTCATGTCGGCGACCGCGTTCTCGAGGATCTTCTTGTTACCGGCGGCTTCGCCGACGCCCATGTTGAGCGTGACCTTCGTGATGCGCGGCACTTCCATGACGTTCTGGTAACCGAAGCGCTCAGTGAGCTTCTTCATTACCGACTCTTTGTAAAACGTTTCAAGGCGGGTCATGACTTCGATTCCTTACGCGTCGACCACTTCGCCCGAACGGAACACGCGCACCTTGCGCCCGTCCTCGAGCGTCTTGGTGCCAGCGCGCTCGCCTTTGTTCGTGGCGGAGTTGAAGAGCTGGACATTGGAGATATGGATCGAGGCCTCACGCTCGACGATTCCACCCGGCTGGTTGGCCTGGGGATTCGGCTTGGTGTGGCGCTTGACCAGGTTCACGTTCGAGACGACCACGCGGTCGCCATCGACGCGCAGCACGTCGCCGCGCTGACCCTTGTTCTTGCCGGTGATGACGACGACGTTATCACCCTTGCGGATACGGTTCATGATCTGGCCTCCGCTCAGAGCACTTCGGGCGCGAGCGAGACGATCTTCATGAACTTCTCGCTGCGCAGCTCGCGGGTAACCGGCCCGAAAATACGGGTACCGATCGGCTCGAGCTTGTTGTTGAGGATGACGGCCGCATTGCCGTCGAAACGGATCACGGAACCGTCGGGACGGCGCACACCCTTGGCGGTGCGAACCACCACGGCGTTGTACACCTCACCCTTCTTGACCTTACCGCGGGGGATCGCGTCCTTGATCGTCACCTTGATGACATCGCCGACGCTGGCGTAGCGACGCTTGGAGCCGCCCAGCACCTTGATGCACATCATTTCCTTCGCGCCGCTGTTGTCAGCCGCGGAAAGCATGCTCTGTACCTGAATCATCGCAGCTCTCCTTAGACTTCAGCGCGCGTGACGATTTCGACCACGCGGTGATGTTTGGTCTTCGACAGCGGACGGCATTCCGCGATGCGAACCAGGTCACCCTCGTTCGCGCCGGTTTCGTCGTGCGCATGGAGCTTCGTGGAACGGCGGATGATCTTGCCGAGCAGCGGATGCTGCACCTGGCGCTCGATCAACACCGTTACCGTGTTAGCCATCTTGTTGCTGATGACACGACCCGTGAGGGTGCGTGCCGTCTTCGTGTTATCGCTCATGTCCGCCGTCCTTACTTCTTAACGCCGAGCACGAACTTCGTGCGGGCGATGTCACGCCGAACGCGGCGCAGCTGGTGCGGCTGAGTGAGCTGCCCGGAGCCCTTCTGCATGCGCAGATTGAACTGCTCCTTGCGAAGGTCCAGCAGATGCTGCTTCAGCTCTTCCGCCGACTTCTCTTTGATTTCTTTGCTGGCCATTACATCACCGCCCTGGAGACGAACTGGGTCTGGACGGAGAGCTTGGCAGCCGCCAGACGGAACGCTTCGCGTGCCGTCGTCTCGTCGACACCTTCGATTTCATAAAGCATGCGACCGGGCTGGATCAGTGCGACCCAGAACTCGACGCCACCCTTACCTGCACCCATTCGGACTTCGATGGGCTTACGGGTGATCGGCTTGTCCGGGAACACGCGGATCCAGAGCTTGCCGCCACGCTTGACGAAGCGCGTGATGCAACGACGGGCCGCTTCGATCTGACGAGCGGTCAGCTGACCGTGCGTCGTCGCCTTGAGGCCGTACTCGCCAAAGCTCACGAGGTTGGAATTGAATGCCAGGCCGTCGTTACGACCCTTATGCATCTTGCGGTACTTGGTACGCTTAGGTTGCAACATGGCAACGCTCCTTACTTGGCAGCGCGCTCACGCTCGCGGCGGTTTTCACCACCCTCGCGGCGCGACGACTGCTGAGGCTGCTGTTCTTCCTTCGACTCGGCCGTAGCGGCCGCCAGATCGAAGATCTCGCCCTTGTAGACCCAAACCTTGACACCGATGATGCCGTACTGGGTCTTGGCCTCGGCGGTGCCGTAGTCGATGTCCGCACGCAGGGTGTGCAGCGGAACGCGACCTTCGCGAGCCCACTCGGAGCGTGCGATTTCGGCGCCGTTGAGACGGCCGGAGACGTTGATCTTGATGCCGAGGGCACCGAGACGCATCGCGTTGCCGACCGAGCGCTTCATCGCGCGGCGGAACATGATGCGGCGCTCGAGCTGCTGAGCGATGGACTCCGCGACGAGCTGGGCATCGAGCTCCGGCTTACGGACTTCGCTGACGTTGATGTGCGTCGGAACGCCCATCATGTCGGTGACTTCCTTACGCAGCTTCTCGATGTCCTCGCCCTTCTTGCCGATCACCACGCCCGGACGGGCGGTGTGGATCGTCACGCGGGCGGTCTTGGCCGGACGCTCGATCTGGATCTTCGAGATGCCGGCAGCGGCGAGCTTCTTGCGCAGCATCTCGCGGACCTTGAGGTCGGCAGCGAGGTACTGGGCATACTCACCCTTGTTTGCGTACCACTTCGAGTTCCAGTCCTTGGCAATGCCGAGGCGGATACCGGTGGGATGAACTTTGTGACCCATCGTCTCTTACCCCAGTCAGTTGCCCACAACCACAGTGATGTGGCTGGTGCGCTTCAGGATGCGCGAACCGCGGCCTTTGGCGCGGGCATACATACGCTTCATCGCCGGACCTTCGTCGACGAAGATGCGAGCGACCTTCAGCTCGTCGACGTCGGCACCGAGATTGTTCTCGGCATTGGCGACGGCGGAGAGCAGCACCTTGCGGACAAGGTGAGCGGCCTTCTTGTTGGTAAAGGCGAGCACGTCGCTGGCTCGGCCCACGGGCATACCGCGGACCAGGTCAGCCACCAGGCGTGCCTTCTGCGCCGAGATGCGGGCGCTGCGCAGGATCGCTTTGGCTTCAGTGCTCATCACTTGCCCTTCTTGTCGCCGGCGTGGCCCTTGTAGGTGCGGGTCACCGCGAACTCGCCGAGCTTGTGCCCGACCATGTTCTCGTTGATCAACACCGGCACGTGCTGGCGGCCGTTGTGGATGGCGATGGTCAGACCGACCATCTCCGGCAGAATCATCGAACGACGCGACCAGGTCTTGATCGGACGCTTGTTATTGGCGGAAACGGCGGCTTCCACCTTCTTTACGAGGTGCAGGTCAACGAACGGACCTTTCTTTAGAGAGCGCGGCATGATCGTTTCCTATTACTTGCGACGACGCACGATGAACTGCTGGGTGCGCTTGTTGTTGCGCGTCTTGTAACCCTTGGTCGGCGTACCCCACGGGCTGACCGGGTGACGGCCGCCAGAGGTCTTGCCTTCACCACCGCCATGCGGATGGTCGACCGGGTTCATCACCACGCCGCGGACGGTCGGACGGATACCCGCCCAACGCTTCTTACCGGCCTTGCCGAGCTTGCGCAGGCTGTGTTCCGAGTTACCGACTTCGCCGATGGTGGCGCGGCACTCGACCGGCACGCGACGCATTTCGCCGGAGCGGAGACGCAGCGTGGCATAGCCCTGCTCGCGAGCGACCAGCTGGACCGACGCACCGGCGGAACGCGCGATCTGCGCACCCTTGCCCGGCTTCATTTCGATGCAGTGGATCGTGGAACCGACCGGGATCGAACGAAGCGGCAGGCAGTTGCCCGGCTTGATCGGGGAGTCGGAACCCGACACGAGACGGTCGCCCACCGCCACGCCCTTCGGCGCGATGATGTAGCGGCGCTCGCCGTCGGCGTAGCACAGCAGCGCGATGTGCGCGGTGCGGTTCGGATCGTACTCAAGACGCTCGACAACGGCGGCGATGCCTTCCTTGTCACGCTTGAAATCGATGATGCGGTAAGCCTGCTTGTGACCGCCGCCGCGATGACGCGTCGTGATGCGACCATAGTGGTTACGACCGCCGGTCTTCGACTGCGATTCGGTCAGGGGCGCGTAAGGTGCGCCCTTGTGCAGACCTTCGGTCCGCACGCTGACTGCGTCGCGGCGTCCCGGGGAGGTCGGCTTGTGAGTGATCAGTGCCATCTCAATTCAACTCCTGGCTCAGGCCTTGGCCGACACGTCGATCGTGTGACCGTCGGCGAGGCGCACGTAGGCCTTACGCTTGCCCTGGCGGTTGCCAGCACGATTGCGGAACGACTTGACCTTGCCCTTCGTATTCACGACGTTCACTTCCTCGACCTTGACGTCGAAGAGGTGCTCGACCGCTGCGCGGACATCGGCCTTGGTCGCCTCAGGCGCCACGACGAAAACGTACTGGTTGTTCTCAGCAAGGCGAGCCGACTTCTCGGAGATGTGCGGCGCGCGAAGCGTGTTGAGCGTGCGTTCGGTGCTCATGCGAGCCACTCCTCGACCTTCTTGACCGCGTCCACCGTCATGACGACGTAGTCGCTGCCGACCAGGCTGACCGGATTCAGGGCCAGCACGTCGACGACGTGGATGTACGGAATGTTGCGAGCGGACAGGTACAGCGCTTCGGTGGCGTCTTCCGACACCAGCAGCACGCGACCCTTGACTTCGAGCTCGGCGAGCTTGGCGATCATGCCCTTGGTGCTCGGGGCTTCCATCGACAGCTCGGAGACGATCTTCAGGCGATCCTGACGGTTCAGCTCGGCGACGATCGAACGGATCGCGACGCGGTAAGCCTTACGGTTGACCTTCTGCTCGAAGCTGCGCGGCTTCGCTGCGAACGTCACACCACCACCGACGAAGATCGGAGCGCGGTAATCGCCGTGACGAGCGCCGCCGCCCTTCTGCTTCTTGAACTTCTTGGTCGTACCGGACATCTGACCGCGAGACAGCTGAGCCTTCGTACCGGCACGGCCAGCCGCCTGATAGGCGGTGACGACCTGGTGGACGAGGGCCTTCTTGTACTCGCCGCCGAACACTTCGTCCGACACGGTGAGCGCCTTGGCGCCAATAACGTTGAGTTCCATGGCGTCTCTCCTCAGCCCTTGGTCGTCGGACGAATCACGACGTCACCGCCCGGCGCGCCCGGGACTGCGCCCTTGACCGCGATCAGGTGGCGCTCGGCGTCGACCTTGACAACTTCGAGGCCCTGCTGCGTGCGGTTGACCGCACCCATGTGGCCCGACATCTTCTTACCAGGGAACACGCGGCCCGGCGTCTGGCGCTGACCGATCGAGCCCGGGGCGCGATGCGACAGCGAGTTACCGTGCGTGGCGTCGCCCATCTTGAAGTGGTGACGCTTGATGGTGCCCTGGAAACCCTTACCCTTCGACACGCCGGCGACGTCGACCGTCTGACCGACGGTGAACACGTCGTCCGCCTTGATCTCGGTGCCGATCGCGTACTTGCCCGCGTCTTCCGCGGACACGCGGAATTCCCACAGGCCACGACCCGGCTCAACCTTGGCGTTGGCGTAATGGCCCTTCAGCGGAGCCGTCAGGAGCGAGGCGCGCTTCGCGCCCGTCGTGACCTGCACGGCGCTGTAGCCGTCGTTTTCTTCGGTCTTCACCTGCGTCACACGATTCGGGGTCGCTTCAATCAGCGTCACCGGAATCGAGCGGCCGTCTTCGGTGAAGAGCCGGCTCATGCCGCACTTGCGGCCAACCAGTCCGATACTCATCTTCGTATCCTTTGTTCCGCTCAGCCGAGCTTGATCTGGACGTCAACGCCAGCCGCGAGATCGAGCTTCATGAGCGCGTCCACGGTTTTGTCGTTGGGGTCGATGATGTCCAGAACGCGCTTGTGAGTACGAGTCTCGTACTGGTCGCGGGCATCTTTGTCGACGTGCGGCGACACCAGAATGGTGTAGCGCTCAATCTTGGTCGGCAGCGGGATGGGGCCGAGGACCGTAGCGCCGGTGCGCTTGGCCGTCTCGACGATTTCGCTGGCCGAACGGTCGATCAGACGATGATCGAACGCCTTGAGCCGGATGCGAATCTTTTGGTTCGCCATAAAACCGTGTCCTGTTATCGAAAGAACGTTCTTGTGATTCGGAGGGGCTTCTCGCCACCCCGCACAACCCAAAACTACAAACTACGGGTACCGCAACGGGCCGCTCCGCAGTGGCCAAAAAGCCACCCGAACGACCCGAAAAAGTCGGGCAGGCCGCATAAACGGCCCGCCCAGACAGAAAAGTATAGAATACGCAACGACATGGGTCAACAGAGCTCGCGCCCCGTGGCCAGGTTGGCACTCTATTCGGCGTCCATGCCTGCGAACTCGAAGCACATTCCGTGCACCTCATTTCGCGTGGTCCGTCCGCCTGCGTGAGGCGTGCGGGAGATATAGCCCGACGACTATACCCTATCCTTCGGGGCATGGGAAGCCCTTAAACGACGGACATAAAAAAACGGAGGCTTTCGCCTCCGTTTTTCGATGCGGGCCAGGTCACCCTGCCCTGCGATCCGTCTTACTTGGTGATCTTCGAGACCACGCCGGCGCCGACGGTGCGGCCGCCTTCGCGGATCGCGAAACGCAGGCCTTCGTCCATGGCGATCGGGAAGCCCAGGGTCACCGCGATCTTCACGTTGTCGCCCGGCATCACCATCTCGGTGCCTTCCGGCAGCTTGATCGAGCCCGTGACGTCCGTCGTGCGGAAGTAGAACTGCGGACGGTAGTTGCTGAAGAACGGCGTGTGACGGCCACCCTCGTCCTTCGACAGGATGTACACCTCACCCTCGAACTCCGTGTGCGGCGTCACCGTACCCGGCTTCGACAGCACCTGACCGCGCTCGACGTCTTCGCGCTTCAGACCGCGGACCAGCACGCCGACGTTGTCACCGGCCTGACCCTGATCCAGCAGCTTGCGGAACATCTCCACGCCCGTGACCGTCGTGGTCTGGGTGTCCTTCAGGCCCACGACTTCCGCCGGGTCGCCCACCTTGATGATGCCGCGCTCGACGCGACCGGTCAGCACCGTGCCGCGACCCGAGATCGAGAACACGTCTTCCACCGGCAGCAGGAACGGCTTGTCGATGTCGCGCTCCGGCTCCGGGATCCAGCTGTCGAGCGCGTCGACCAGCTTGATGATCGCCGGCACGCCGATGTCCGACTGGTCGCCGTCCAGCGCCAGACGCGCCGAACCCGCGATGATCGGGGTGTCGTCGCCCGGGAACTCGTACTTCGACAGCAGTTCGCGCACCTCCATCTCGACCAGCTCGAGCAGCTCGGCGTCGTCCACCATGTCCGCCTTGTTCAGGAAGACAACGATGTACGGCACGCCGACCTGACGCGACAGCAGGATGTGCTCGCGCGTCTGCGGCATCGGGCCGTCAGCGGCCGAGCACACCAGGATCGCGCCGTCCATCTGCGCCGCACCCGTGATCATGTTCTTGACGTAGTCAGCATGTCCCGGGCAATCGACGTGACCGTAGTGACGCGTCGGCGATTCGTATTCGACGTGAGCCGTCGAGATCGTGATGCCGCGTGCCTTCTCTTCCGGCGCGGCGTCGATCGAACCGTAATCCTTGAATTCGCCACCGAAACGCTCGGCGCCGATCTTCGTCAGGGCAGCCGTGAGCGTGGTCTTGCCGTGATCGACGTGACCGATGGTGCCGACGTTGACGTGCGGCTTCTTACGTTCGAACTTACCCTTTGCCATGAGCGCTAAACTCCGCTGGAGCCAATGAGATAGTAAAAAAGGAACCGCCGCGGACGACGAAGATGGTGCTCATGACTGGAATCGAACCAGCGACCTCTTCCTTACCAAGGAAGTGCTCTACCGACTGAGCTACATGAGCACGTGACGCAACGCGCGTAAATTCAATGGAGCGGGAGACGGGAATCGAACCCGCACAATCAGCTTGGAAGGCTGAAGTTCTACCATTGAACTACTCCCGCACTGCGCGGAACTCGTATGGTGGAGGAAGGTGGATTCGAACCACCGAAGGCGTAAGCCAGCAGATTTACAGTCTGCCCCCGTTGGCCGCTTGGGTATTCCTCCAACAAAGAACGCCTATTGTCGCGAGCGTCCTGGAAACTGTCAACAACTTCCGCACGTGGAAATCACGCCCGGGCCCCGTTTCACAACGGTGTCTTACGACCCACACGGCGCGGCTGCGGCGTGGGCGGCCGCGCAGTTTAGCGATGCCGCGAGGGGAAAGAAAGACCCATGCGAGCGGACGACCTACATCTCGCGGGTGGCGACCACCAGCGGCTCCATGGCGCGCGACATCTCCATCAGCTTCAACGCGTATTCCTGCAGTTTCAGGTCGCGCTCTTCCACCGGCTTCCATGGCGGCACGGGCGTGGGCTTGCCGCCGTCCGGCTTGTCGAGGGCGACGAACACCATGACGCAGCTGGTGGCGAGACGCTGTTCGCCGCTGCGCAGATCGCGGGCCAGCACGTCGACGGCCAGGTGCATGCTGGACGTGCCGGTATGGATCAGCCGGGCTCTCACCGTCACCAGATCGCCGATGAGGATCGGCGCCAGGAACTGGATGCCGCTGACCGACGCCGTGACGCAATAGGCGCCGCTCCAGCCCACCGCGCAGGCATATCCCGCCTGGTCGAGCCACTTCATGGCCATACCGCCGTGGACCTTGCCGCCGAAATTCACGTCGGTCGGCTGGGCCAGGAAACGAAACTCGACTTCACGCTGGGTGCCGGGCATGCCCTTACCTATGCTGGGGGAAAGTCGCATTATGACCTTCCGGTGGCTTGCCGGCCCGGCCCCGCGGGCATAGATTCGCTCCATATCCCCCTGGAGCCGCCCATGGTCCTTCGCAGTGTCGCAACGCGGCTTGCCCTGGGCGTGCTCGTGGGCTCGGCGATCGTCCTCGTCGTGACGGGCGGCCTGATGCTTTCCCACACGCGCGAGCAGATGCTCGCGCAGACCGAGCAGGAAGCCTCGGCCGTCTCAGGATGGGCTGCGACACGCATCGAAGGCCGCCTCGACGCCGTCGCCCGCGTGGCCCGCGTCATGGCGGGCATTCTGGGCAGCCGGCGCGACGAGGCGCCCGCGATCATCCGCGATACGCTCGCCGTCAATCCCGAGGTCGTCGACATCACCGCGGCCTTCATCCCCCGGAACACCTCGGCCCCGCGCGACGCGGACGCCCCGCTCGCACGGCGCGGGAACGATGGCAGCCTGACCCTTTCCAGCCGTCTCGCCGATGCGGAGACCTACTGGATGGCGCCGTGGTTCGTGCGCGGCCTTAACTGCGAGCGCGGTTGCTGGCAGGCGCCCTTCCGCATGCCGGGCCGAAGCGACACGCTCGTGGGCTACTCCGTGGCCATTCCGGGCAATGGCGACTCGGTCGCCGGTGTCGCGGACGTCACGATCAGCGTCGGCTGGCTCCAGCAGCTGCTCGGCGAGCTGAACAAACCCGACCACGCTTCCGCGTTCGTCGTCGACGCGAACGGCATGTTCCTCGCGCACGACTGGTCCTCGTACGTCGGTACGCGCGGCAGCAAGCCGTTCGTCGCCGCCCTCGCGGCGCATCGCAACCCGGTGCGGATCACGCCGGAGATGGGCGGTCGCGTCAGCGAGCCGGTGTGGGTCTATTTCGTGCCGATCGCCGGCACGACCTGGACGGCCGGCCTGACGATGCCGGAGCGCGAGGTGCTCGCCGACCTGCGTCGCACCTACTACGTCGACATCCTGCTCGGCCTCGTCGCGCTGGCCGGCGTATCGCTGATCGCGCTCGTCATCACGCGTCGCCTGATGGCGCCACTGGCCGTGCTTTCCGATCGCGCGGAAGACGTCGCACGGGGCGAGCTCGACTTCGCGCTGCCCAACGTCCGGCGGCGGGACGAGGTCGGTCGGCTGACCCGCGCGTTCGACCAGATGCGCCGCCAGCTCGCGGGCCACATCGACAGCGCCAAGCAGATCGCGCGCGAGCAGGAGCGCATGGCGAGCGAACTCGACATCGCGCGACAGATCCAGCTCGCCCTGATTCCCGAACCGCACTGGCTCGCCGCGGACGGGCATGTGGAAGTGCACGCGGCGCTGCGACCCGCCAGCGCCGTCGGCGGCGATCTGTACACGTATTTCGCGCTCGGTGCGCGACATATCTGCGTGATGGTCGGCGACGTGTCGGACAAGGGGATCCCCGCCGCACTCTTCATGGCGCGCACGATCACGCTGGCGCGCACGCTCGCGACGCATGCGCGTTCGCCGAGCGACATCCTCGGATCGCTCAACCGCGAACTGTGCAAGGGCAACGACACCTGCATGTTCGTCACGCTGCTGTGCGGCGTGCTCGAAACCGAGACGGGCCTGCTCTCGCTGGCGAGCGCCGGCCACGAGCAGCCCGTGCTTCACGCCGGCGGCAGCGCGCTGCTGGTCGACGTCGAAACCGGCCCGGCTCTCGGTATCGACCGCGAAGCGCGCTACCCTGTACGCGTACTCACGTTGCTTGGGGGCGACACGGTGCTCATGTACACCGACGGCGTCAGCGAGGCGCATGCGGACAATCAGAAGCTCTACGGCACCCACGCGATCCTCGATAGCGTCGCGCGCGTGCAGGACGGTGCCTCCACAGAGGCCTACATCGACCAGGTGCTGGGCGACGTGGACGCGTATACCGCCGGCGCTCCCGCCTACGACGACATCGCGCTGCTTGCGCTGACCTGGCACGAGCACGGGGTCACGGAGGTGCCACTCGATGCGGTTGCGAATTCCTAACCGGCTGGAAGACGTGTTCCTCGCCCTGAACCGGGCCGAGGGAACGCTCGATCGCGCGGACATCGACGCGTCGTGTCGCGCGGACGTGCGACTGGTGCTGGAGGAGCTGCTCGTGAACACCGTTCGCCACGGGTATCCCGATGGTCGCGACGGCAGCATCGAGATCACGCTCAGAGTAGAGAGCGACATCGTGCACCTCGAACTGCGCGACGACGCCGTGCCCTTCGATCCGCTCCAGTACGAAACGCCCGACTTGCCCGGCGACATCGCACGGCGCGAGATCGGCGGGCTGGGCCTGCACCTCGCGCGAAGCATCGCCAGCGATTTCCACTATGCACGCGACGCGAGCGGCAATTGCGTCGTCATCCGATTCGCCCCTTCAGACGAGCCCGCCACATGACTCTCATCGTTCGCAGCGAAGCCCCCACCACCGATCGTAGCGTCGTCTGGCTGGAGGGTCGGCTGGATGCCGCGACGTTCACCGCGTTCGACGAGGCGATGCGCGACATCACGCCGCTCGTCGACAACGGCGGCACGCTCGTCATCGATCTTTCGGCGCTCGACTACATCAGCAGCGCCGGGCTGCGCAGTCTCGCGCAGCTGCGCAAGGGCCTGCACGACCGCGGCGGACGGACGCTGCTGGTCAACCCGCAGCCGCAGGTGAAGAAGGTCTTCGACATCGTCAAGGCGGTGCCGGTCGCCGAAGTGTTCGCCACCATCGACGAACTCGACCAGTACCTCGACCACATGCAGCGGCAGATGACCGGTTCGGGTTGACTCAGCGCCGGTTGTAGTCGATCAGGCCGGCGCGAAGCGTTTCGAGGCCGCCCTTCAGATCGACCAGCTGGTCGACCTCGCAACCCGTGGCGCAGAAGACGTCCACGGGCACGTCGGCCGCCTTCTCGCGCAGCGCCCTGCCCTCGTCCGTGAGCGTCACGATCACCTGGCGTTCGTCGGCGGTGCCGCGCGTGCGCTGCACCAGGCCCGCCCCCTGCAGGCGCTTCAGCAACGGCGTCAGCGTGGCGGAATCGAGGAACAGCCGCTCGCCCAGGTCGGACACGGTGATGCCGTCGCGCTCCCAGAGCACGAGCATCACCAGATACTGCGGATAGGTCAGGTCCAGTTTCGCCAGGAGCTGGCGGTAGAGCTTGCCCATCGCGAGGTTGGCCGAATACAGCGCGAAGCACAGCTGCCCGTCGAGGGTGCGCGGCGGTTCGACGGTGCCGGCGGGCTTCGTATCGTTGCTCATGAAGCCAAGGTAGGGACGTCGGTATTGAATTGCAAGCGATTGAATTGCGCCAACAGCGATGCCGCGTGCGGGGGCAAAAAAAACCCCGGCGTGGCCGGGGTCTTTCGTCAGACGTTGAAGCGGAAGTGCAGGATATCGCCTTCCTTGACGATGTATTCCTTGCCTTCGAGGCGGAGGCGACCGGCTTCCTTGGCGCCCTGCTCGCCATTGAACTTGATGTAGTCGTCGTACCCCACCGTTTCCGCGCGAATGAAGCCGCGCTCGAAATCGGTATGGATCACGCCCGCCGCCTGCGGCGCGGTCGAACCGGCGCGGAGCTGCCAGGCGCGCACTTCCTGCACGCCCGCCGTGAAGTACGTCTGCAGGCCAAGCAGGCGGTAGCCGGCGCGGATCACGCGATTGAGGCCCGGCTCCTCGAGGCCGAGGTCCTTGAGGAACTCGTCGCGATCGGCGTCGTCGAGCTGGGCGAGTTCTTCCTCGATCGCGGCGCACACCGGCACGACCTCGGCGCCTTCTTCCAGCGCGCGGGCGCGCACGGCGTCGAGGTGCGGGTTGTTCTCGAAACCGTCTTCCGCCACGTTGGCGATGTACATGATCGGCTTCAGCGTGATCAGGAACATGTCGCGCACGAGCGCCCTCTCTTCGGCGTCGAGGCCGGCGGTACGCGCCGACTTGCCCTGATCGAGCACCTTGGCGAGCTTCTCGAGCACCGGCTTGCGGGCGAGCGCCTCCTTGTCGTTGGCCTTGGCGGCGCGCGTGGCGCGGTCCAGTGCCTTCAGCACGGCCTCGAGATCGGCGAGCGCCAGCTCGGTGTCGATCGTCTCGATGTCCGCGATGGGATCGACCTTGTTCGCCACGTGGATGACGTTGCCATCCTCGAAGCAGCGCACGACGTGCGCGATGGCGTCCGTCTCGCGGATGTGCGCGAGGAACTTGTTGCCCAGACCCTCACCCTTCGACGCGCCGGCGACGAGGCCCGCGATGTCGACGAATTCCATGGTGGTGGGGATGATGCGCTGCGGCTTCACGATAGCGGCGAGCTCGCCCAGGCGCGGGTCCGGCACGGGGACGATGCCGGTGTTCGGCTCGATCGTGCAGAACGGGAAGTTGGCGGCGGCGATGCCGGCCTTGGTCAGCGCGTTGAACAGGGTGGACTTGCCGACGTTAGGCAAGCCGACGATGCCGCATTTGATGCCCATGGCGAATCTGTGTCCGGTAGGAGTAAGTGGGGTCAGGCGACCGTATGCAGGCGCTTCATGGCTTCTTCGAACTTGCCATCGAGCGCCAGCGGCAGCACGTCGAACGCGCGCCCGATGCCGTGCATGATGGCGTCCTCGTCGGCCGCGCTGGGACGTCCGAGCACCCAGGGGGTGACCTTGTCCTTGTGCCCCGGATGGCCGATGCCGACCCGCAGGCGATGAAACTTGCCGTGACCCAGGTGAGCCACGATGTCGCGCAATCCATTCTGGCCGCCGTGGCCGCCGTCGAACTTCATGCGCACGGTGCCGGGCGAGAGGTCGAGCTCGTCGTGGGCGACGAGGCACTCTTCCGGCGGAATCTTGTAGTAGCGCAGCGCCGAGGCGACGGCGATGCCGCTCTTGTTCATGAAGGTCGCGGGCTTGAGCAGCCAGACCGTTTCGCCACCGATGCGCAGCTTGCAGGTTTCGCCATGCAGCTTGCCGTCGAAGGTCCAACGCTCTCCCTGATCCATCGCCAGGGCGTCGACACACCAGAACCCGGCATTGTGCCGGGTCCTGACGTATTCGGCCCCGGGGTTACCGAGGCCGACGATGAGACGAAGTGTCGCCATGTGCCAGAGAAGGGGAACCGGCCCGCACGCGACGCGCGTACGGGCCGGAGCCGATTACTTCTTCTCTTCGGCCGGGGCGTCGCCGCCTTCGGCGGTCGTCGGGTCGACTTCTTCCTGGATCGCAGCCACGGTGACGACGGCGACGTCGTGCTCCTTGCCGAGGCCGAGTTCCGGGATTTCCACGCCGGCCGGGAGCTTGAGGTCCGACAGGTGGACGATGTCGCCGGCCTTCAGGTCGGCCAGGTCGAGTTCGATGAACTCCGGCAGGTTCTTCGGCAGGCACGAGACCGTGACTTCCGTCAGGTTGTGCGAGATCACCAGACCCGCGGTCTTGCCGGCCGGGGACTTTTCCTGGTTCAGGAAGTGCACCGGCACGGCGACGCGAACGGTCTCGTTCTCGTTAACGCGCTGGAAGTCCATGTGCAGCATGAGCTGCTTGAACGGGTGCTTCTGCCAGTCCTTGATCAGGACGCTCTGCTTCTTGCCGTCGACCGTCAGTTCGATGACCGACGAGTAGAACGACTCGAAACGCGAACCGAGCAGGATGTCGTTGTGGAGGATCTGGATCGCCTGCGGAGCTTCGCCCGCGCCGTACACGATAGCCGGCACGTAGCCCGCAATGCGAAGGCGGCGGCTCGCACCCTTCCCTTCGATCTTGCGGCTCGTGGCCGTGAGCTGATGATTGGTAGCCATGGGTGTTGCCTCAGTTAAACCGCCTCGCGGCGGTGGGTAAAGGACTCCCCCGCGACCAGGGGAGCCCGAAAAAAACGGTATCAGTCGATGTAGAGCGAGCTCACCGATTCGCCATAGGCGATGCGACGGATCGTCTCCGCGAGCAGTTCCGCGACCGACAACTGACGGATTTTCGCACAGTTACGGGCGTTGTCGCGCAACGGCAGCGTATTGGTGACCACCAGCTGGTCGAGCTGGGAGCCTTCCAGGTTGTCGATCGCGGCGCCCGAGAGCACCGGATGGACGCAATAGGCGACGACCTTGCGGGCGCCCTTTTCCTTCAGCGCCGCCGCGGCCGCGCACAGCGTGCCGGCGGTGTCGACGATGTCGTCCACCAGCACGCAGGTCTTGCCTTCCACGTCGCCGATGATGTTCATGACCGTGGCCACGTTCGCCTTCGGGCGGCGCTTGTCGATGATCGCCAGGTCGGCGTCGTCGAGGCGCTTGGCCAGCGCGCGGGCGCGCACCACGCCACCGACGTCCGGGCTGACCACGATCAGGTCGTCCATGCTGTGGTGGCGCCAGATGTCGGCCAGCAGCACCGGCGAGGCGTACACGTTGTCGACCGGAATGTCGAAGAAGCCCTGGATCTGGTCGGCGTGCAGGTCGATCGTGAGCACGCGGTCGGCGCCGGCCGTGGCGATCATCTTCGCGGCCAGCTTCGCCGTGATCGGCACGCGCGCCGAGCGCGGGCGGCGATCCTGGCGGGCATAGCCGAAATACGGCATCACCGCGGTGACGGTACCGGCCGAGGCGCGCTTGAGCGCGTCCACCAGGACCAGGAGGTCGAACAGGTTCTCCGCGCTCGGGGCGCCCGTCGGCTGGATGACGAACACTTCCTGCTTGCGGACGTTTTCTTCGATCTCGATCTGCGCTTCGCCATCGCTGAACCGGCCGACGAGGGCCTTGCCAAGCGGAATGCCGAGGCGGGAGGCGACATCGTCGGCAAGCGCGCGGTGCGCATTGCCGCTGAAAAGCATCGGGGTGGACGTATCCACGAAGGAGCTCCTGGCGTGAGAGAGGGGGTGGTTCGTTCTGCCACCGCGAACGGTGGCTGGGGCGGCAGGATTCGAACCTGCGCATGCGGGAATCAAAATCCCGTGCCTTAACCAGCTTGGCGACGCCCCAACAATGCATTCCGGCGGACCTTTCGGCCTGCCCCGGCTTTGCCGCAGCCCGCGGCCCTACCCTTGCTTACGACACGATTCCCTTCGCCCCGATCCGGCTCCGCGCGATCAGCAGCGGTGACGGATCGATGCCCGCCGCCACGTGGGCCGTGAAGCCCCCGGGACAACGCGAGGCGACGCCGAGCGCCGCCTCGTGGGTTCTGGTTTCCAGGAAGACGCAACCACCGCTACCCGACAATCGGGCATGGCCGAAGCCACCCAGCCAGTCCAGCGCCGCGGCCACCCGGGGGTGGCGCGCGCGAACGACCGGCTCGAAGGCGTTTTCCGCCGAAGCCCCGGAAACAAAGGACGAAATTGTCGCCCGCGGGGCCTGGCGTGTCAATTCGGGCGCCGCAAAAAGGGCTGCCGTGGGGACATGCTCGTGGGGGTCCACCACCACGTACCAGCGGCGCGGCAGACGCATGGGCGTGAGCTCCTCGCCGATGCCTTCCGCCCAGGCCGACCGGCCCCGGATGAAAACGGGAACGTCGGCGCCCAGCTGCAGGCCGAGCTCGGCCAGGGCGTCTTCCCCGAGTCCGGTACCCCAGAGCTCGTTCAGTCCCACCAGCACGGAGGCCGCGTCGGAGCTTCCGCCGCCCAGGCCGCCACCCATGGGAATGCGCTTGGCGACCTCGATCTCGGCGCCGTGAGACGTACCCGTCGCCGACGCCAGCAGCCGTGCCGCGCGGACGGTGAGGTCCTCGTCTTCGGGCACGCCCGCGATGGCCCTGGGACGGGTCACCACACCGTCGCCCCGGACGCGCAGGCGCACTTCGTCGCCCCAGTCGAGCAAGCGAAAGACCGTCTGCAACTCGTGGTAGCCGTCGTCGCGACGGCCCACGATCCGCAGGAACAGGTTCAGCTTCGCGGGCGCGGGCCAGACCGTCCAGTCGCAGGGGGCCAGCGGCGCCAGCGTCCGGCTCATGAAGACGCGCAGGTGATCCGGAAAGCCGTTTTCGCGGTCGCGGGCCAGCGCCCGCGCGAACGACGGCGCGTGCTTGTCGACGGCCACGAAGCCGTGTTTCGCGTAGAACGGCGCGTTCCAGGGGACGTCCGACAGCGTTCCCAGATCGACGCGCCGGTAGCCCGCCTCGCGCGCCCAGGTGCAGGCATGCTCCAGCAGGGCCGCTCCGATACCCCGGCGACCGAAGGCCGGCAGCACGTCGATCTCGGCGATGCCGATCGCATCGTGCGCGCCGTCCGGATCGAGACAGACGAAGCCCACCACCTCGCGATCCACCGAGGCGAGCCAGACGAGCCCGCGCGCGATGAGGTCGCGCACCACGTCGACCGGCAGCGACATGCCCGAATAGGACGGCCATGCCTCGTGCCCGCGGAACAGCTCCACCGCGGCGCGCTCGATGGCGCACAGGTGCGCGGCGTCGTCGTCGTGGGCGCGGGAGATGGTGAAGTGCATGGCGGGGCCGGCTGACGGAAGCCGGGAAGTATAGCCGCGCACTTCGAGAGCCCGCCTTGGCGGGAGCCAGCCTGCTGGCGCTGGGCGCTCGCGACAAGCACCCTTCGCCAGCAGGCTGGCTCCCACCGAAGGCGATTATCGGCCGAGCGACCAGGTGTCGATCGACAGGCGGACCTTGTACGGCGGCTTCTCCGCGAACACGCGCGAGGGCATCGCGGGCTGCTTCGTGGCATCCCATTGCCGGTAGTCGACCGTCCAGCCGTCCTGCACCAGCCGGGAAGGCAGGCGGTCGGCGCCGAACGCGATGTCGGCCGGGCCACGGTCGGCGCGTAGCCCGAGTACCCAGCGCTTCAGTTCGGCCATGGGGATCTGCCAACCCACCGTCTCGGCCATGAGCGTTTCGGCGTCCGGCCCGCGGCGGGTGCCGCCCTCGAGCCCTTCGAGCTCGGCGCCGTCGGGGCCGCCGCTCAGGCGGAACGTGCGCCCGGTCACGGGACCACGCACGGTGAAGTCGTAATGGTCGCCTTCCTGGCGCCAGGTGAGGCTGCCGGAGCCGGAGTCCTTGTCGCTGGCGACGGACAGCCTGCCCTCCAGCGTCCAGTGATCGGTGTCGCCCAGCGCGCGCTCGCGTTGCTCCTGCAGGCCAAGGGTGACGGCGTCGCCGGCGTTACGCACGGGGGGACGCGTGGTCGCACACGCCGCGAGAAGGAGGATCGGCAGCGTGGCGAGGACACGTTTGGGGGCAATCATGCGGACGATGGACGCCATCAGGGGTTCAGTTTCCGCTCGGTCTTCTCGAGCGATGCGTTGTTCGGGTCGATGCGACGCACCTCGTTGAGCAGCTTGCGCGCCTCGTCGTGGCGGCCGCGGCTCCACAGCACCTCGGCAAGATGGACGCCGATGTCGGCGTCCTTGCGCTTCGCCCATGCACCGCGCAGCGTGACCTCGGCCTGATCGAGCTGGCCCTGGCGGAATTTCAGCCAGCCCCACGAATCGGCCACCGACGGATCGTCCGGGCGTGCCGTGCGCGCGGCCTCGATGAGGGCCTGCGCCTCGCCGAGATCGCGGCCGTTGTCGGCCAGCGTGTAACCGAGCGCGTTGCTCGCCTCGATGTCGCCCGGCTTCAGCTCCAGCACCCGGCGGAAATCGGTGACGGCCTGATCGATGCGTCCCGCCTCCGCATAGGCGAGACCGCGGCCGTACAGCATGTCGGTGTCGTCGGGCTTGACGCGAAGGGCCTTGTCGTAAGCCGTCGCGGCGGCGTCGAATTGGCGCCCGTCCATGTTCAGCTCGCCTTCGAGCGCGTAGGCCTGGCGCAACCGATCGGGGTGATCCGCGTAGGACGTCTGCAGCCCGGCGACGATTTCCTGCGCGTCGTCGTCCTTGCCTTGCTGGTGCAACACGACCGCGCTGCGCACGGACGCGTCGAAGATACGCGGATCGTCGTCGCCCACGGCGGCATACCAGTCCAGCGCGTCCTCGTCGTGCCCCAGCAGCTCGGCCAGCTGGCCGAGGACGAACGCGTTCTCGGTCTGCACCGCGTCGGGCCGGCGACGGATTTCCTGATAGAGGCGCGCGAGGGCGGGCTTGTCGCCCGCGCGTGCCGCGAGGCTCATGCGCATCGCATAGGTGTCGGCGTTCTGCGTGCCCACGGACAGCAGGGACGCCGCGCCGCGCGTGTCGCCGTCCTGGATCATCAGCGTGGCGTAGGCCAGGCGCAGGCGCGCGTTTTTCGGATCCTTCGCCACGGCCTTCGCGAACAGCTTCTTCGCCCCCGCCTTGTCGCCGGCGCGGAACGCCTGCTGGCCGGCCCATGCGTAGGTCGTGCCGTCGTGGAATCGGGCGAGGGCGGCGTCGCCGATGCGCTTCGCGTAATCGTGGCGGCCGAGGTTCTCGCCCAGCTCGCTCATGGCCAGCCACGCCGTAGCGTCGTTCGGCAGGCGCTGCGGGGTGGCGATGCGCTCGAGCAGCACGCCGGCCTGCGCCGCGTCGCGTGCCGTGACCACGATGCGACCGAACTCACGCCAGGCGTCCGGCGCGCCGCTGGAGACGAGCAGATCGAGCTGGCGCTGGGCCTCCGCCGTATTGCCGGTATCGAGCGCCACGCGGGCACGGGCACTGGCGAGGTCGGCCGGGCTCGCACCGAGCGCCGCCCAGCGGTTCACCGCGCTTTCCGTGCCGGCCTGGTCGTGCACCGCGAGGGCCAGCTCGACGGCCCGGGAAGCCACCTTGGGGTCGTCGCTGATTGCCGCCGCCTTCACGTAGGCGTCCGAGGCGGCCTTGAGATCGTTGGCGGCCAACGCGAAGTCGCCGGCCATCAGCAGGGCCTGGAGATCGCGCTCGGGAGGCACGATAGCCACCTGGAGCCGGTCCAGCGGCTGCACGCCGGTGCGAACGGCCCGGGGCGCCTCGGCGGGAACCTTCGCAGGCCCGGCGGCACAGCCGGCCAGGGCGGCGGCGAGGGCCGCGAGGGCCACGAATTGCCGCAGTTGCTTGAACTTGGACCGACCCGTCAGCACACTACTCTCCGTCGTTTCAGGACAGGTGCCAACAAGCACCCGGTTCCATCTCAGCGCACAATGCGCCCTTAGCTTAGCCGACGCCACCCAAGCCGACCCAAGCCGACCCAAGCCCGTCATGCCACTCATCGCCCTCGGGCTCAATCACCTCAGCGCGCCGGTCAGCCTGCGCGAGCAGGTGGCATTCGACGCCGCGGTGACGCCGGAGGCGCTCGACGACCTCACCCGGCAGCCCGGGATCGAGGAGGCGATGATCCTGTCGACCTGCAATCGCACCGAGCTCTACTGCAGCGTGGCCGAGGGCTTCGAGGGCGTGCCGGGCCAGTGGCTGTCGCGCCAGCACCGATTGACCCCGCAACGGCTCGACGAGTTCCTCTACCGGCACGACGAACAGGACGCCGTGAGGCACATGTTCCGCGTCGCGACCGGCCTCGATTCGATGGTGCTCGGCGAACCGCAGATCCTTGGTCAGGTGAAGGACGCCTACCAGCACGCGCGCTCGGCACAGACCCTGCGGGCACCGATGGAGCGCCTGCTGCAGCATACGTTCGCCGTGGCCAAGCGCGTGCGCACCGATACCCGCATCGGCGCGCATACCGTCTCGGTGGCCTACACCGCCGTGCGTCTGGCGGAACAGGTCTTCACCGATCTGCGCCAGGCCTGCGTCCTGCTGATCGGTGCGGGCGAAACGATCGAACTCGCCGCGCGACACCTTGCCGACAAGAACGTCCGCCGGCTGATCGTCGCCAACCGCACGCTCGAGAACGCCCAGGAGCTGGCGAGCCGTTATGCCGGTTACGCCATCTCGCTGGCCGACCTGCCGCGACATCTCGCCGAGGCGGACATCGTCATCACGTCGACGGCCTCGCGCGTCCCGGTGGTCACGCGCCCGATGGTGGCCGACGCGATCGCCGCCCGGCGCAGGCGCCCGATGTTCATGGTCGATATCGCCGTGCCCCGCGACATCGAGCCCGAGGTGGCCGCGCTCGACGACGTCTATCTCTACGGCATCGACGACCTGCGCCAGGTCATCGACGAGAACCGCCGGTCGCGCGAGCTGGCCGCCCGCGAGGCCGATGCGATCATCGACCTCCAGGTCGAGCGTTACATGTCGTGGCGCCGCGCCCTCGGCCTGCGCAATCCCGCCGTCGACATGCGCGTCGCCGCGGAGGCTCAGCGCGACGAGGTGCTGGCCAAGGCCCAGGCCATGCTCAGCCGGGGTCGCACGGCCGAGGAAGCCCTCGCCTTCCTGGCCAACACCCTCACCAACAAGCTCCTGCACACGCCCAGCGCGCGCCTTCGCGACGCGGCCATGTCGGGCGACCTCGACCTCCTCCACGCTGCCGGCCGGCTGTATGGACTGGACCCGGACGACGACGTTTCCGCATGATGTGCGGCTTGGGACTTCCACCCAGCCGGACTTCACGCACCGCATGACCCCCTCGATCCGCCGCAAACTCGAAGCACTCGCCGAACGCCACGAAGAGATCGGGCTGCTCCTCGCGCAGCCGGACGTGCTCGCCGATGGCCAGCGTTTTCGCGACCTCTCCCGCGAATACGCGCAGCTCGAACCCGTGGCCGCCTCGCTGAAGCACCACGACGACGCCGAGCGCGAACTGGCCGAATCGCGCGCGATGCTCGACGATCCCGAGATGCGCGAGATGGCGGCCGACGACATCGAACGCGTCGAGGCGCAGCTCGCCCGTCTCGACGCCGAGTTGCAGGTGCTGCTCCTGCCGAAGGACCCGCGCGACGAAGGCAACCTGTTCCTCGAAGTCCGCGCGGGCACGGGCGGCGACGAGGCCGCGATCTTCGCGGGCGACCTGTTCCGCATGTACGCGCGATATGCCGAGCGGCAGCGGTGGCACGTGGAGATCCTCAACGCCAACGAAGGCGAGCACGGCGGCTACAAGGAAGTCGTGGCCCGCATCGAAGGGCGCGGCGCGTACTCGAAGCTGAAATTCGAATCGGGCACGCATCGCGTGCAACGCGTGCCGGAGACGGAATCGCAGGGCCGCATCCACACGTCCGCCGCCACCGTGGCGATCCTGCCCGAACAGGACGAAGTCGACGACATCGAACTGCGCGACGCCGACCTCAAGGTCGACACGTTCCGCGCGTCCGGCGCCGGCGGTCAGCACGTCAACAAGACCGACTCCGCCATCCGCATCACCCATCTGCCCACGGGCACCGTGGTGGAGTGCCAGGACGAGCGTAGCCAGCACAAGAACCGCGCCCGCGCGATGAGCCTGCTGAAGGCCCGCCTGCTCGACGCGGAACGCAGCAAGCAGAGCGCCGCGCAGGCCGAATCGCGTCGCCTGCAGGTGGGCTCCGGCGATCGCAGTCAGCGCATCCGCACCTACAACTTCCCGCAGGGCCGCATCACCGACCATCGCATCAACCTGACCCTGTACCGGCTGACCGAGACGATGCAGGGCGACCTCGACGAACTCATCGACACCCTCACCCGCGAGAACCAGGCGGACGAGCTGCAGACGCTGACGGCCGGCGGCTGATCCGGAATACCGGCTGAGAAGCAGGCCACTGGCGATAACCCCCGTGGTGGGAGCCAGCCTGCTGACGATGCGTGCTTGCCACACGCCCCATCGCCGTCAGGCTGGCTCCCACGTCGCGACGACGTTCGATGCGGCATAGTGATGGCCCCAACCCAAGGGCTTCCACGCATGGGCAAGAAAAAGAAGTACGAGAAGGCGCTCGAGGAACTCCAGGTCGAACTCGTCGGCCTGACGCGGTGGCTGCGCCACACGCGCAAGCGGATGGTCGTGGTCTTCGAAGGCCGCGACGCGGCCGGCAAGGGCGGCACGATCAAGGCCATCACGGACAAGCTCGACACGCGTGCCGCGCGGGTGGTCGCGCTGTCGAAGCCCACGGCGACCGAAGACACGCAATGGTATTTCCAGCGCTACGTGGCCGAACTGCCTGCCGCCGGCGAGCTCGTGCTGTTCGATCGCAGCTGGTACAACCGCGCCGTGGTCGAGCCCGCGATGGGCTTCTGCACCGAAGAGGAATACGACCGGTTCATGAAGGTCTGCCCCGTCTTCGAGAAGATGCTCGTCGACGACGGCATCATCCTGATCAAGTACTGGCTCTCGGTCGACCAGAAGGAGCAGGAAGAACGCTTCGCCGACCGTGCGGCGGATCCGCTCAAGCGCTGGAAGCTGTCGCCCGTGGACATCAAGGCGCGCGACAAGTACGCCGAGATCGGCGATCTCCGCGATGCCATGATCCAGCATACGGATACCGACGATGCACCCTGGTTCGTCGCCGACTTCAACGACCAGAAGACGGGCCGCCTGAACCTCATCCGTCACCTGCTCGACCGTATCCCCGACAAACTGACGCCGGACAAGCCCTTCGACCTGCCGCCCCTGGCCGGCAAGCCGAAAAAAGACAAGGTCACGGCGAAGGGCGAGCGCGTGCCGAAGGTTTACTGATCGGCACGATCGCCCGCGATGTCCAGAATCTTCACCAGTGCCAGCGAGTGCTCGGTAGCAAGCGATCCACCGTACGAGAGCAAGGACTCGGTCGCACGCCATCCCCCCCATGCCCTTTCGGCATTACTCATGCCCGCGGCGCCTGCCCCTTGCTCACCCAACGCGCCACCTCGGTGGTCGGAGAGGTGCCGGGCTACGAACGCACGGCCGTAGGACGGCGCGGGCGCACGGGGCGGCGCGGCAGGCGCCCGTTGCGTGACAGGCGCAACCACTGGCGCAACGCCAGCAGGCCGCCGGCCGATTCGATCATCGCCGCGGGCACCCACATGATCACGCCGCCGATCAACTGGCCGGTGAGGACGTTCATCGTGAACGCACGACCGCAGATCTCGAAGATGGGATACAGGTCGACACGCGAGAAGGTGACGATCGCTCCGGCGACGATCTGCGGCGTCATGGTGATCGCCGGCGACAGGACGCGCCAGCCGGGCGCCATGCGGCCGGGCGGCTTCGGCCGGTGGTCGAGCACGATCCACCAGTAGGCGAGGCCCGAAATCATCATCGACCAGTTCATCGCGCGGTACAGACGCCAGTCCAGCATCGCCAGCGTCTGCATGTCGGGAATCAGCCAGACGAGGATCAGCGCGACGAACGACGCGGTGACGAACGCGGGATTCAGCGCGACGGCGCTGACGGCGCGCCAGGCGGTCGAACGCGCGATCCGGCGCAGGCGCGCCCGCCATGGCAGCGGCAGCCCGGCGCGCAGCACGGTGCCCGGATAGGCCGCGACGATCAGCAGCGGCGCGAGATGATGCAGGAACACCTGCTGGATGCGGTGCATGAAGAACTCATGTTCCGCGTAGTAATCGAAGTACGTGTGCAGGGCGACGTAGACGATCGCCATGCCGGTCCAGAAGGCGGCCTGGCGCGTCGCGGGAACGTGCAGGCGGCGCGTGCCTCGAACGTAGAGCCATGCGGCGCCTGCGAACACGACGAGAAACACCCAGGAAAACTCCCAGGGCACGATCCACTTCGTCATGGCGGCCAGCATGACTCAGACCACGCGGCGGCTGCGACGGGTACGCCGCCAGCCGTAGATCAGGCCGATCAGTGCGACGATGCCCGGCACCAGCACGATGTTGATGAACTTCAGGCGCAGACCCAGCGCGTCGATCTCGGCGTTGAGCTGGTGCTGCACGTCGCGCAGCTCCTTGCCGATGGCCAGCTTGCGCTGCAGGTACTGCTCGACCTCGCGACGCTGCTCCACCGTCGCCGTCGACGGACCCGTGCCGTTCTTCGTCGGCTGCAGTTCGCTCAGGCGGCGCTGCGTGTCGTAGAGCTCGGTCTCCAGCTCGCGCTTCTTGACCAGAAACTTGCGATCCGCCGCCGCCTGCAGCGCGCGGACGCGCGTGAACGGGCGCTGCGAGTTCACACGGCCGCGGATCGAAAGCAATGCCGTGGAGCCACCGAGGTTATCGACGATGTTCGCCACGAAGTCGCCGTTGTTCGCGAACGGCGTCATCTGCTGCTGGCCCAGCAGCGGCTGCACGTCGAGCCACAGGCGATCGGTCAGCACATCGGTATCGGCCACGAGCACGACCTCGCCCGGTGCGGCGGCATGCGCGAGATGCCCCTTCTCGTTGCGCTCGGGGAACGCCGTGCGGAACGTGTCGCGAAGACGCCCGGCGATCACGTAGCGCTCGTGGGTGGGCTCGTAGTTCTCCAGCAACGCCGACGGATCCGACGTCGCATCGCGGACACGCTGCGAAGGCACCACGGCGGCCTCGTCGGAAGTCTGCACCAGCGGCGTGAACCGAGCCTTCGTGTCCTGCGCCAGCTCGAAGAAACCCGCCGTCGAGAAATTCACGCGCTGCAGGCTCGCCGTGACCACGTCGTCGTGGTTCAGATCCTGCGCGCCGAGTCCAAGCATGGCGGGATGCACGACGGTGTTGCCGTTGAGTTCGATCGTCAGCGCCTGCGCGCGATCGAGAACGACCTTCGTCGGGTCGTAGACGACGCCCCAGGCTTCGAACAGGCGACGCAGGTCGGAATCGTGGTCGTCCACGATGCCGCGCGAATCGATCAGCGGCGCGTTGTCCATTTCCGCGTCGGGATCCACGAACACCACGAGGTGGCCACCGCGCAACACGTACTGGTCGATCGCGTACTGCGCGTCCTCCGGCAGGTGTTTCGGATGGATCAGCAGCAGCACCTTGATGCCGTCGTCGATGTGCTTCAGGCCGTCCGGATCGAGCGTGGTCACGTCGGCGAGCTGGTCGATCTGCCTCACCACCGCCCACGCCGGTTCGCCGATCACGAGGTTGCCTTCCGCCGGCAGGCTGCTGATCAGGCCGATGCGCGGCTTCGTCGGCATGCCGACTTCGTAGAGTAATTTGGCGATGTCGTATTCGACGAACGGTTCGCGTGCCGGATCGAAGAAGGGGATCGCCTGTGGCGGTACGTCGCCCGGGCCACCCATGCCGACCAGCCCGAAGAACACGCGCTCGCCGTTGCTGCCGCCGCTCGCCGGCGAGAGGCCGTAACTCTCGGCCGCGTCCTCGTCGTCGGAGTACGGAACGGGGTCGATGACCTTGAAGCGGATGCGTCCGTGCGCGCGCACGGCGATCTCGCGGAGCATCTCGTGCACGCGCTGCTCGTAGCTGCGGATCTGCGGCAGGTCGCGGGTGGCGTGATCGGAGAAGTACAGCGTCAGGGTCAGCGGTTTGCGCAGGCTGTCCACGATCTGCTGGGTGCCGGGCGTCAGCGTGTAGATGCGGTCTTCCGTCAGGTCGACGCGCGCCGTGCGCAGCGACATCGAGCTGAAGGCGATCGTCACGAGGAAGAGCACCGCGATCGCCACCAGGGCGAGGCGCAGCCGGAAGGCGCGTGTCAGGTGCAGGTGCCGCATCGTCAGCGCGTCCGCTTCAGGTCGAGCATCGCCACGCTCGCCGCGAGCCAGGCGACGATGGTGGCGAAGAAGTACACGAGGTCGCGCAGGTCGAGCACGCCGCGCGCGATGGCGTTGGCGTGCCGCGCGATGCTCAGCTGGCCCATGGCGCCGAGCAGGCGCGGCGGCAGCGAATCCTGGAAGAAATCGACGACCTGCGGCTGGCCGATCAGCAGCAGCACGAAGCACAGGGCGGCGGTCAGGATGAACGCCACGATCTGGCTACGCGTGCACGCGGACATGCACGCTCCGATCGCGATGAACGCACCCGCCATGAGCCAGCTGCCCACGTAGCCGGCGAGGATCACGCCGTTGTCGGGGTCGCCGAGATAATTCACCGTGATCCAGATGGGGAACGTCAGCACCAGGCAGATGCCGATGAAGCCCCACGCGGCGAGGAACTTGCCGAGCACCGCCTGCGCGATGGACGCCGGAAGCGAGAACAGCAGTTCCAGCGTGCCCGACGCGCGTTCTTCCGCCCACATCGACATCGTCACCGCGGGCACCAGCACGAGGTAGAGCCACGGATGCATGTCGAAGAAGGGCTGCAGGTCCGCCAGGCCGCGATCGTAGAAATCGCCCGCGTAGAACGTCAGCAGGCCCGCCAGCACGAGGAAGATCACCATGAAGACGTACGCCACGGGTGTGACGAAGTAGCTCCACAACTCGCGTCGCGCGATCGCCGATACCGCCGTCATGCCTGCGCCTCCCGCGGTGCCGTGGTGATCTGGCGGAACACCTCGTCGAGGCGTCCCCGTTCGAGCTGGATCTCCGACACTTCGAGATTCTGCGTGCGCAGCAGCGCCTGCACGTCTTCGAGAATGGGCAGACCCGCGCGGGGGAACACGGTGACGCGACCGTCCAGCGGATCCACTTCCACCATCGACACGTTCGGAATGCGCGCGAGCATCTCGCGCGACACGCCGCTGCCCTGCGCGCTGAACGACACGGCGCCGTGGTAACGCGAGCGCGCTTCCAGTTCCGCCGGCGTCGCGTCGGCAAGCAGCCTGCCGTTCGCGATGATCGCGACGCGGTTGCACAACGCGTGCACCTCTTCGAGCAGGTGCGTGGAAATGAGGATCGTGCGCTCGCGCGCCATGGCGTCGATCAGCATGCGGACGGAATGTTTCTGGTTGGGATCGAGGCCATCGGTGGGTTCGTCGAGCATGAGCACCGGGGGGTCGTGAAGGATCGCCTGGGCCAGGCCCACGCGGCGGCGCAGGCCTTTCGACAGCGTGCCGATCGTCTGGTCGAGCACGTCTTCCAGCTCCAGCCGCGAGACGACCTCGTCGAAGCGGCGGAACGCGACATCGCGCTCCAGCCCCCGCACGCGGATCATGAACACGAGGAACTCGCGGATCGTCATCTCGCCGTAACTGGGTGCGCCCTCCGGCAGGTACCCGAGCGCGCGCTTGGCCGAGAGCGGCGCCTTGCGGACGTCGTGTCCGCAGACGCGCGCGGTGCCAGAGGTCGGCGTGAGGAACCCCGCGATCATGCGCATGGCCGTCGACTTGCCCGCACCATTGGGCCCGAGCAGCCCCAGCACCTGCCCCGGCTCGGCGCGCAAGGTCAGCGAATCGACCGCGGTGAGCGGGCCATAGCAGCGGGTCAGTCGGTCGGCTTCGATCATCGTCGGGCAGTGTAACGGGTGGATGGCCCGGCTTCGCCATCGTGTTGGCTTGCGCGTGGCCGCGAAGAGCCGTCGGCCCTCAGGCGTCTCGGCCGCGATGGGTGCTTGTCGCGAGCACCCATCGCGGCCGAGGCCGCTCCCACATGAGCTCGCCGCTATAGCGGCTCCTACACAAGCAGCTTGCCTCGCCGGTCGGTGGAGCCGTCGGCCGCCGCCCTCGGCGCGACTTGCGGAACCGTGCGCGGCGGGCGGATCAGGCCCGCAGGGGGCCGGCCCGGACGGCCGGCCGTTTTCGTCGAGGCAGGAGCCGAGTCGAAAACCCCCGCTCGCCGCGCGGGCGCGCAGGGGCGTCAGCCATTGGACACGGCCGCGCAGCGGCATCCTTTCCCAAGCGACGGTGAAGCCCGGAGCGCCGAGGGCGGCGGCCGACGGCTCTTCGCGGTAACGCGAGGCGAAACGCGATGGCGAAGCCGAGCCGTCCAACCAACAAGCAAAAAAAACCCCACCGTCTCCGGCGGGGTTTTTCACGTCGCGCGAGGCGAACGACTTACTGAGCGGCGGCGGTGCTGGCCGGCGCCGGGGCGGTGCCCGCGGGAGCCGGGGCCGTGCCCGCAGCGGCCGGAGCGGTCGAGGAACCGGCCGGGGCCGACTCTTCGAGACCCGGCTGCTTCATGCCGGCTTCCTGCTCGGGCGTCTGGTCCGGGATGTTGTCGCCCTGCAGCGGGAGATAGATCTCGAACTTCTGCTCGTCGTAACCCTCGATCGTGCCCTTGTTGTTCACCGGCGCCTTCACCTGGATGTCGTAGGCGCGGTAGGTCACGTCGTCGTACTTGTAGCCATGCGTCTGCGAGTAGGCAGCGAGCATCTGGCGGGTCTGCGGGAGACCGGCGCCCGTGCCGTTCCAGTCGGCCTTGAGGGCCTTGCCACCGAACGCCAGCACGCCCTTGACGTTGCCATCGACGATCACGCGACCGAACTTGTCCTTGGTGCCCGGGGCAGCGGCAGCGGCATCGGCCGGCGCGGCGGCCGTCGACGCTTCGGCCGGCGCGGCGGCGTCGAGCGCCGGACGCTGTGCGGCGGTGAGCTCGACGTCCTGACCGTTGATCTTCAGGGTGGTGGCGTCGATCTCGGCGGCCACGTCGAACGTGTAGTTCTGGTCGCCCCAGTTCGTGGTGAAGGTGATGCGCGGGCCGACGATGTTCACGCCGAGCTTCTTGGCGGCGGCCTGGATCTCGGCCATGGCCTTGTCGGACGCGGTGTCGACGTCGTCGAGCGTGCGCGGAGCGGTGGTCGAGACCAGCAGCACCGGCTTGGCAGGCGTTTCGACGATCGACGGAACCATCTTGCTGTAGTCGATGTTGGGGATCGACGCCATCAGGTTCTGCAGGTTCGACAGGCTGAACTGGATCAGCGAATCCGGATCGCCATGGATGTAGAGATTCGAGAAGCGGTTGATCAGGTTGAAGCCGTACGAGACGTCGTAGGCCCAGTTCACCTTCACGAGCTTCTGGCTGCGACCGCTGCGCTCGAGCTTGATGGTGAACTTCTTGTCGCTGCCGCGCCAGCCGTTGTCCAGGTTCCAGACAATGGTGCCCTTGCCGGCGTCCGACACCTGAGCGAAGCCGGGATCGATCGAGGCGATTTCGAGGGAGCCGTCACCGACCTTCTCGTCGGCGGCCTTCCAGGCGATCTTCGAGCCAACGCCATACGCCTTGCCCGACAGCTCGAACTGCACCTTCGGATCGAAGGAGCGCAGGACGGTGTAGTCGGGGAAGCGACGGAAGTTGCTGAAAACGTCGTAAACCTGGCGCAAGTCCTTGCTGATCAGCATTTCGCGCTCGACATGTCCAGTCGAGGGCATCGCTATGCCGGCCACGACACCGAGTATGGCGACGATGACGAGGGCGACAATAAATTCTAACAGACGCGTCATTCCACGGTTCTCCGAACGTCTCACGAACGGGCTCCACGCAAGGCCAGCGAGGCCAGCGGTCACCCCTGAAGAATCGGCCCGTGGCAGGGGTTCGCCCGCGCCGAAAGGACCGATGGTACTTGCTCGCGACGGCGAACGCCATTGGGTCCCCTGCCCTTTTTCGCAACCTGCTTCAAGCGGCTTTTCGGCAAGGCTGGAGCCGGCTCCGGCCGGCGGTGCCGGCCCGGGTCAGACGATCCCGAGCTCGAGGGCCTTGAGCACGGCGCGGGTGCGGTCGCGCACGCCGAGCTTGGAAAGGATGTTGGAGACGTGGTTCTTCACCGTTCCCTCGGCCACGCGGAGGGAATTGGCGATCTCCTTGTTGCTGTAGCCACCGGAGAGCAGCCGCAGGATTTCGGTCTCACGCTCGGTGAGAGGATCCGGCTGTTCCAGGCTCGAGAACTGGTTCTGGATGCGACCGACCCCGGCGAGCAGGCGCTGGGTCACCATCGGTGCCACCAGCGAGCCGCCCGCCGCCACCGTGCGGACGGCTTCCACGAGCTGGTCGAGCGAGACGTCCTTCAGCAGGTAGCCCCGCGCGCCGGCCTTGAGCCCGGCCAGCACGAGCTGGTCGTCATCGAAGGTGGTCAGGATGATCGTCGGCGGAAGTTCGTTGCGGCCGCCGAGCGCCTGCAGCACTTCGAGCCCGCTCATGTTCGGCATGCGCAGGTCGAGCAGCACGACGTCCGGTCGCACCACGGGAATCGACTGCACGGCCTGGGCGCCGTCGGCGCATTCGGCCACGACCCGGATGTCGCCGGCGAGGTCCAGCAAGGAGCGGATGCCCTGGCGAACCAGGTTCTGATCGTCAACGAGGCAAACGGAGATCATGGAAGATCCTCGGAAGGAACGGAGAGTTTGGCACGCGGCAGGCCCTCGGGCTCGTCGCTTGTGCCCGCGTCGAGGACCTTGCGCGCGGGCGTGTGGGCCAGTGTGGGTTCTTCACCGAGAGGCAGTCGCGCCGTGAGCGCGAAACCACCCGCCGGGTCGGTACGGAACGCAAGGGTGCCGCCGAATTCGGCGAGCCGTTCGCGCATGCCGTTGAGCCCGTTGCCGGGCTGGAATTCGCCGCTCCCGCGCCCGTCGTCGCGTGCGTCGAGGCAGAGCTCGTCGGGCCCGGTGTGGCGGAACGTGAGCCACAGGTGGCGGGCGCTCGCGTGGCGCACCGTATTGGTCAGGATCTCCTGCACGCAGCGCAGCAACATCTGCGCGCGGCGCGGATCCTCCACCCCGAAGCGCGGCGGCACCGACAGGCGCACGTCGAGCCCCGGAACACCCTCGGTGAGACTGCGCAGGGCCTGCGTGAGATCGATGGCGTCGTCCTGGCGCAGTTCGCTGACCACCTCGCGCACGTCGGCCAGGAGCTGCTTCGCGGTGCTCTGGGCCTTCAGCACGTGCTCCCGCGCCACGTCGTTGGTGAGGTGGCTGGCCACCTCCAGGTTCAGGCTGAGCGCGGTGAGGTGATGGCCGACGAGGTCGTGCAGGTCGCGCGCGATGCGCATGCGCTCGGCGATGCGCGTGGATTCCGCGAGCAGCGCGCGAGTGGCGCGCAGTTCGGAGTTCAGGCGACGCAGTTCCTCGCGTTCTTCCGCCTGCTGGCTGGCGACCATGGACGCGATGAACACGAGCGCGGAGAACCCGAAATAGAGGCAGGCCTGCATCAGCGCGCTCACGACACCCCATCCGGGCACCTCGGCGAACACCGGCACCAGCGCCACGTGCGCCACGACCATCCATGCGATGCCCAGCGGCAGGCTCACCAGCCACGGCACCACCGTGGCCACGATGATCAGCAGCAGCGCGCCGACGCCGCTCTTGCTGAGCGCGCCGATGGCCAGCGCCGTGCCCGTCAGGATCACCAGCACCGCGACACGGGTCGCACCGTTCAGGCGCGCACCGAGCTGGTTCGTGAGCAGCCAGTGGACGAGACCGAACACGAGGTAGCACGCGGTCCAGGCCAGCAGGGCCATGTCGCCGATCGCCCCCGGGCCGGAGCCGGCGCGCTGCATCGACAGCGGCAGCCCCGCGCACAGGAAGACGAAATACGTCGCGTAGCGCAGCAGGCGGACGTGATTGAACTGGACCTTGGACATGCCCGCATCATAGGGCTTCGCGCGGCCGGCACCACCTGACTGAAGTCACGTGCCGGGGCACGGCAAGCGTCGGCTTTACAACGCTTTTACAAGCGCGGCGCGCTCCCCGGCGAGACCGCGGCGTGCCATAATGCCGCGCATTCGGCGGCCCGGGGGTCGCTTTTCCAAGATCACTCCAGCGGAGCAACGAATGGCCCTTGCCATCCGCGACGTGCGCGAGCACGACCTGGCTGCGGTGCTGAGCCTCAACAACGAGGCAGGCACAGGCATCCTCGCCACGGACACCGACCGCCTGCGTCACCTGTACCAGATCGCGCACTACTTCCGCGTGGCCGAGCAGGACGGCCGCATCCTCGGTTTCCTCATCGCCATGCGCCAGGACGCCGACTACGACAGCCCGAACTTCCGCTGGTTCCAGGCCCATTACGAAAGCTTCGTGTATATCGACCGCATCGTGATCGCGTCGGAATCGCGCGGCCACGGTCTCGGCCGGATCTTCTATTGCGATGTACAGAGCTATGCAGAGGTACGTGTGCCCCTTTTGACCTGCGAGGTGTTCCTCGAACCCCGCGACGACCAGACCGTCCTCTTCCACGGCACCATGGGCTTCCAGGAAGTCGGCCAGCAGAAGATGGGTCACGACGGCCCGAAGGTGAGCCTCCTCGCCCGCGAACTGCCGAGTTTCCCGTTCGTTCGCGAGCGCTATCTCGACCACGATGGCCTGCCGGCGGTCGAATGGCTCGCGGAACGCGCCCGTCCCGCCGACGGAGTGGCCGCATGAACGCCCGCGCCGAATCCCTCGAAGCCGCCTGCGACCTGCGCTTCGGCCAGGTGGGCATCGCCTGCGTGCGCCTGCGTCGCGTCGACGCCGCCGCGCTGGTCGAAGAACTCGAGCGCCGCGTGCGCTCCGCGCCGCAGATGTTCGCGCGCGCCGCCGTGGTGCTCGACCTCTCGCACCTGCCGAAACTGCCGGACGACGGCATGGTCGACGCCTTGCTCGAAGCCATCCGCAGCGCGGGCATGCTGCCCGTCGGCCTCGCCTACGGCACCAGCGAGACCGAGGCGCTCGCCGAGCGCATGGGTCTGCCGCTGATCGCCAAGTTCCGCGCGCAATACGAACCCGGCCAGGGCGACGCCGCCCCGGCCGCACCCGCGATCGCCCGCGAACCCGCCGCTCGCGCCGCGGCCGTCGTCAGCGACGCCGGCGACGACCTCGGCGGCACGATCACGGCGCAGCGCCACGGCGATGGCACGGTGCGTTCCGGCCAGCAGGTCTACGCGCGCGAGCGCGACCTCGTGGTCAGCGCCACCGTCGCCAATGGCGCGGAAGTGATCGCGGACGGATCGATCCACATCTACGGCACCCTGCGTGGTCGCGCCATGGCAGGCGCGCAGGGTGACGAATCGGCACGCATCTTCTGTTCCGACTTCCGCGCCGAGCTCGTCGCGATCGCCGGGCATTACCGCGTGTTCGAAGACATGCCGAAGGACCTCGAAGGCCAGGCCGTGCAATGCTGGCTCGAGAATGGAAAACTCATGATCGCGCGGCTGTGAACGCAGCCGCCCTGCACTATTCGGAGACATCCCTTGACTGAAATCATCGTCGTCACCTCCGGCAAAGGCGGAGTCGGCAAGACCACCACCAGCGCCTCCCTCGCCACCGGCCTCGCCATGGCCGGCAAGAAGGTCGCCGTCATCGACTTCGACGTCGGCCTGCGCAACCTCGATCTGATCATGGGTTGCGAGCGTCGCGTGGTTTACGACTTCGTCAACGTCGTGCACGGCGAAGCCACGCTCAAGCAGGCGCTCATCAAGGACAAGCGCCACGAGAACCTGTTCGTGCTCGCCGCGTCGCAGACGCGCGACAAGGACGCCCTCACCCAGGAAGGCGTGGAGAAGGTCCTCGACGAGATGGCCAAGGAAAACTTCGATTACGTGGTCTGCGACTCGCCGGCCGGTATCGAGAAGGGCGCGCACCTCGCGATGTACTTTGCCGATCACGCCGTCGTCGTCGTCAACCCAGAGGTTTCCTCGGTGCGCGATTCCGATCGCATCCTGGGCCTGCTCGCCAGCAAGACGCGTCGCGCCGAGAAGGGTGAATCGCCGATCCAGCAGCACCTGCTGCTCACGCGCTACAACCCGAATCGCGTCGAAGCCGGTGAAATGCTCAGCGTGAAGGACGTCGAGGAGATCCTCGGCATCTCGGTCGTGGGCGTGATCCCGGAATCCGAGAACGTGCTCGCGGCGTCCAACGCCGGCGTGCCCGTGATCCTCGACGACAACTCGAACGCCGGTGCGGCGTATAAGGACACCGTCGCACGCATTCTTGGCGAAGAGCGTCCGCTTCGCTTCCTCGAGCCGGTCAAGAAGGGCTTCCTCAAGCGCGTCTTCGGAGGTTGAGCATGGGTATCCTCGATTTCCTGAAGCGTAAGCCCGAGCCGAGCGCTGGCGTCGCGAAGGAACGCCTGCGCATCATCGTCGCCCAGGAGCGCTCGACGCGCGGCGGCCCCGACTACCTGCCGCTGCTGCGCAACGAGCTGCTCGAAGTCATCCGCAAGTACGTCAATGTCGACGTCGAGGCCGTGAACATCAACCTCGAACGCGACAGCGGCCACGAAGTGCTCGAACTCTCCGTGGCACTGCCCGACGGCAAGCCGGTCATCTAAGCCGGTTTTCCCGTCATGAACGACACCACCGCCGGGGCCGCCACGGCCCCCGGCGCCGATCCCGCCGACTTCGTCATGCGCGTCGGCGACATCGGCTTCGACGAACCGCGCGCCCTTCTCGCCCGGTACGGCCTCGCCCTTGTCGAGGTCGCCGACGGCGCGCCGATCCCGGGCAGTTTCTGGGGCGACACCGAGGCCGGCATCATCGGCACCACGGTTTACGCGCGCAGGGATACGCCGGTGCATTCGCTGCTCCACGAGGCGTGCCATCTCATCGTGCTGCCGGAGGAAAAGCGCGCGCTCGTGCATACCGACGCCACGGATTCCATCGAAGAAGAAGACGCCACCTGCTACCTGCAGATCGTCCTCGCCGGCCAGCTGCCGTCGGTGGGCTCACCGCGGCTCATGGTCGACATGGATCGCTGGGGTTACACGTACCGGCTTGGCTCGACCCAGGCATGGTTCGAACACGACGCGCCGGAAGCACAGGCGTTCCTGCGGGCTCGCGGGTTGCTCGGCGCCTGAGCGTGTCGGTGGGAGCCAGCCGGGTCAGCCCGGCTCGTTGCGCTCCACCTGCGACGGAACGCTCGTCGCGGCCGCCGCCGTGGCGTGGGCCACGCGACGGCGCTCGATCCGCGTGTACCAGGTCCATGCCGCGAGGCCGATGAGACACATCGCCGACGAACCCAGGGCGAGAGTCAGCATGTTTCCCGACAAGGCGGGCGAAAGCACGCCCGCCACCAGCGCCGTGAATGTCAGGCTGCCGAAGGCCTGCACCGACGACACCCCGCCGCGCTGATCCGGGAACCGGTCCAGCAGCAGGAGCGTCAGGGTCGGGAATGCCAGCTGCACGCCACAGCCGTAAAGCGCCAGGGGCAGCGTCGACCACGGCACGCGCGGCGCATCGAGCAGCACGGCCAGCAGCAGGTTGAGCGCGCAGGAGCCGAGCATCGCCATGTAACCCCACGACACGGTGCGCAGCGCGCTCACCCGCCCCGCGACCCGGCCGGAAATGAAGGCGCCGGTCACCATGCCGGTCACCACGGGCACGAACAGCCACGGAAAGCCGTTCGCGCCGAGATGCAGCAGGTCGCGGATGAGGCGCGGCGCCGACGCGACGTACAGGAACAGGCCGGCGAAGTTGATCGAACCGGCGATGGCCAGCGGCCAGAAAGGCACGTCGCGCACGATGCGCCCGTAGCTCGCGAGCAGCGGGCGCGGCCGGAACACGGTACGCCGCTCGACGGGGTGCGATTCGTCGAGCCGGTACGCGATGGCGAGCGTCAGCAACGTCGTGAAGCCGGAGAGCGCCCAGAAGATGCCGCGCCAGCCGTCGATGCCGAGCAGCCACGCACCCACGATGGGAGCGATGGCCGGCGCGATGCCGAAGATCATCATGATCTTGGACATCATGCGCTGGGCATCCTCGCCCTGCAGCGTGTCGCGCACCACCGCGCGGCCCACCACGATGCCCGCGCCGCCGGAGAGGCCCTGCAGCACGCGGCAGCCCAGCAGGAAGGTGAAGCTGGGAGCGAGCGCGGCACCGACGGAGGCCAAGGTATAAATGGCCATGGCGATCACGATGACGGGCTTGCGCCCGTAGGCGTCGGACAGCGCGCCGTGGAAGAGGCTCATCACCGCGTAGGCGAGGAGGTAGACGCTGAGGAGCTGCTGCAGCCCCACCACGCCGACGCCGAAGTCGCGCCCGATGTCCGGGAATCCCGGAAAGATCGCGTCGATCGAGAACGGCCCGATCATCGTCAGGGCCGCGAGCAACAGCGGGAGGTAGCGACGCGGGTCGCGGGTCGCGGAGGACATGGTCCTGCAAGGCCGTACGGGGGAAGTCGGTGCAGTATAACCGTGCGCGCCTGCTCGCCGCCGGGCCGTCGCCGGCCCATAATCGGGCAGGAGAGCTTTGACTGGGGGTGGCGTGAACTACACCGGATTCCTTGCCGTCGGGGTCGGCGGCGCACTGGGCTGTTGGCTGCGATGGTGGCTTGCGATCCTGCTCAATCCCCTGTTCCCGACGGTGCCGCTCGGGACGCTCACCGCGAACCTCGTCGGCGGCCTGCTGATGGGTATCGTGCTCGGGGTCTTCGACCACTTCCAGGCCCTGCCCGTCGAGATGCGCCTGCTGGTCGCCACCGGCTTCCTGGGCGGCCTCACCACCTTTTCGACCTTCTCGGCCGAAGCCTCGATGCTGCTCCTGCGGGCGCAGTACGGCTGGTTCGCGGCCCATGTCGCCATGAATCTCGCAGGGTCGATCACGCTCACCGTGATCGGGCTCGTCGTCACGCGCGGGGTACTGAAGCAGTTCTGAGCAAGCGGAACGCCGCGCGGAGCGGCGCACACGGGTCAACAGAGAGCTTTCGATGAATCACGATCATTCGTCGCTGAAGGCACGCGCACACGACCTGCTCCAGCACGCCGGGATCACTCTCGGCGGCAACCGTCCCACCGATCTCGTCGTCCACGACGAGCGGACCTACGCCCGCGTGTTCGCCCACGGGTCGCTCGGGCTTGGCGAGGCCTACATGGACGGCTGGTGGGACGTCTCCGACCTCGCCGGCTTCTTCAGCCGCGTTCTCTCGTCGCACGTGGATGAATCGCTTCGCACACTCGATGCCCTCATCGTTCATCTGAAGGCGCGCTTCCTCAACATGCAACGCGGCGAGCACGCGTGGGAGGTGGGGCGACAGCACTACGACCTGGGCAACGACCTCTTCCAGGCGATGCTCGGGAAGCGGCTCGTCTACTCGTGCGGCTACTGGGCACAGGCCGAGAACCTCGACGACGCGCAGGAAGCGAAACTCGACCTGATCTGCCGGAAGCTGCAGCTGCGTCGCGGACAGCACGTTCTCGACATCGGCTGCGGCTGGGGCGAGGCCCTGAAGTTCGCCGCCGAACGCTACGGCGTCAGCGGCGTCGGCGTCACGATCTCGAAGGAACAGGCCGAGTTCGCGCGCGAACTGTGCAAGGGGCTGCCGATCGAGATCCGGCTGCAGGATTACCACGAACTCGACGAGCGGTTCGACGCGATCCTCTCCGTCGGCATGTTCGAGCATGTCGGCGCCAGGAATTATCGTTCGTGGTTCGAGGTGGCGCGGCGCTGCCTGCACCCGGAGGGTCTTGCCCTGCTCCACTGCATCGGCAGCAACGGCACGCCCGGCCGTCCGGATCCGTGGATCGAGAAGTACATCTTCCCGAACTCCGTGATCCCGGCGATGAGCCAGGTGGCCACTGCGCTCGAGGGGCTCTTCGTGGTCGAGGACTGGCACAACTTCGGTACCGACTACGACCGCACCCTCATGGCGTGGAAAGCCAACGTCGATGCGGCGTGGCCGCGTCTTGCGGCGCGCTACGACGAGCGCTTCCGGCGCATGTGGGACTTCTACCTCGGCTGCTCGGCGGGCGTGTTCCGCAGCCGGCGCGACCAGCTCTGGCAGCTCACGCTATCGCCAGGCGGCGTCGCTGGCGGGTATCGCGTGCCGCGCTGACGCCCGACGTCAGGTCTGCGGCTCGGCCACCGCGAACGGCAGCACGCCGGTCGTGTCCACGGCGGCGCGGCGCGGTGCCTGGGCCGCGGGACGGGGCGACGACGGCGCGGTACGGCCGAGGGTGATGTTCTTCGAGGCACGGACCTCGCGGTTCGCGAAAGTCCAGATCTCGCCGGTCGCCGTGATGAAGACGGTCCAGTAGAGATCGGACTCCGGACCATAGTCGATCAGGAAATGGGCGAAACCCTCGCCCTTGGGCGTATTGAGCGGAAGCGGCGGATTCAGTTGCAGCATGAGTGTTCCTCCTCGGTGCCTCGATTAGCCGGAAAGCGACGTGGCGCCACGGTGAACGTGGCGTGGTTCACGCCTCGACCCGTGGGGCCGCCTTTTTCCCCGCCACCCCGGTAAAATCCCTTTCCAGCCAGAGCAAAGGAACACACGGCGTGCAGTCACGTAATTTCGGCGTATCGGTCGTTCAACCCGGTGGCAAGGTCGCCGTCGAGATCGAATTTCACGAGAAGGTCCATGGCCTTTCGGGCGACACCCTGTGGCTGTCGCTGGAGGAAGGCACCTCGGTCGAAGACGCCGAAGCGCTGCGCTCGCTGCTCGAGCGCGTGGGTCACCGCATCACCGTGACTAACGTACGCTCCTGACGGGAGCGTTCGCGGTGTCCTTCACGGCCACCGCCAGGGGAATGACCGTCGGCGATAGCCGATGGTGGTTCACACCGTGCACCTTGCCGCAGCCCAGGCAGTGCCGGGTCAGCCCGAGGCCGCGACGCGCGGCGCGCGGCGCGCCGAGCAGGCATCCACAGACGTAACAGCCCGCGATCGCACCGCGATCCCACAGCCGCAGACGCACCGTCTGCACGGCCGCGACGGACAGGGACACGACGAGCGACACCCCGAGGGTCCACGCCGGCAGGTTCGAATAAAGGGAAAGCGTGCCCAGGTCCCCGGGCAGCTGCTGGATCGCCTTGAGGCCCGCGGCCGCGATCGCGCCTGCCGCGAGCACGACGACGCCCGGCAGGTACATCCGAAAGACCATGCGGCCCGCATACGACATGACGATCCCCTATCCCTCCGGGTCCTCCCGGCGGAGTGAGATTGTCTGCTGGGCGGTCTACCGATTGTGAACGGGGACGAGGGCGGGAGCCAGCAGCCTGGCTCCCACCGTGGCGCGTCAGGCCTTCGCCTGCACCCCGAACGACGGCGGGCGGTCTTCCGGGGCCTTGCCGAACGCCTCGTTGGGCTTGTCGCCCATGACGAACGTCAGCGTGCCGCCGGCCGCCAGGTCCTTGTGCGGGATCCAGCTCTTCGTCCACGGCTTGCCGTTCCAGCTGACCGACTGGATGTAAGGGCGGTCCGGACCGTTGTCCTTCGCCTCGATCGTCAGCGTGCGGCCGGCACCCACCTGCACCTCGGCGCGATCGAGCAGCGGGCTGCCGAACACGTAGTTGGTGCTGACCGGATCCACGGCATACAGACCCATGGCGCTCATGATGTACCACGCGCTCATCTGACCGCAGTCTTCGTTACCGGGCAGGCCGTCGGGCTCGGGCAGGTACATCGTGTCCAGGAGCATGCGCACACGCGCCTGCGTCTTGTGGTGCGCGCCGGTGTAGGCGTAGAGATAGGGCATGTGGTGGCCCGGCTCATTACCGAACGCGTACTGCCCCACCATGCCGGCGATGTCCGGCGGAGCGTTCTCCGGCAGCACGGGATCGGTATTGAAGAGCTCGTCGAGCTTCTTCTCGAAGCCTGCCGCGCCGCCGAACAGATCCATGTAGTTGTAGACGTCGTGCTGGTTCAGGAACGTGGCCTGCCATGCGTTCGACTCGGTGAAGTCGCGCCAGCGCTTCGAGTGGCCGATGGACACCGGATTGAACGGCTCGATCCACGTGCCGTCTTCGGCGCGCGGGCGCACGAACTGCGACGCCTTGTCGAACACGTTGCGGTAATTCTGCGAACGCTTGCGCAGCGTCTCGGCCTCGTCGGCGTGACCGAGCGCTTCGGCCATGTGCGCGACCGCCCAGTCGTCGTATGCGTACTCGAGGGTCTTGCTGACGGCCTCGCCTTCCTTGTCGCTGGGGATGAAGCCCATCTTCCGGTAGTACGGCAGGCCGAAGTAGTCGTCCTGCATCGCACGGCGGCGGAACACGGGCCAGCCCTTCGCGTAATCGATGCCGGTGAAGCCCTTCGCCTGAGCCTCGGCCACCACCACCGCGGAGTGGTAGCCGATCATGCAGACCGTCTCGATACCCTGCAGCGGCCACACGGGCGCGCCACTCGGGCTCTCGACCGCGAGGCGCACGAGACCGTCGACGAGATCGGGCACGCGCTCCGACTGGTAGAGCGTGAACAGCGGGTGCTCCGCGCGGTAGGTATCCCACAGCGAATACGTGCTGTAGTTGTGGCGTCCTTCCGGCAGCGTGTGGATCGCCTTGTCCATGCCGCGGTACCGGCCGTCGATGTCGCTGAAGACGGTCGGTGCGAGCATCGTGTGGTACATCGAGCTGTAGAACGTGCGCATCACCTTGTCGGACGACGACTGGATGCGGATCTTCGAGAGTTCGGTTTCCCACTCGGCTTCGGCCGATGCGCGGATGCCGTCGAAGTCCCAGCCGTGCATTTCCCCGTCGACGTTGCGCATCGCGCCGTCGATGTCGACACCGGAGATGCCGACCTTGACCAGCAGCGGCTCCTTCGACGCGTTGTCGAAATGCAGCGCGGCCTTGAGGTGATCGCCCTTTGCCGTCGTCGTACCCTTCGGCAGCGCCTTGTCTTCGCTGTAGAGCGTGACGCTGCTCACCGGGCGCGACAGCTTCATCGCGAAGTAGATCACGCGACCGGCCGCCCACTGCCAGACGCGACGGCCGCCGACCAGGGTGTCGCCGTTGACGAGCGTGAGCTCGGCATCCGTGACGTTGGCCGGCTTGTCCATCGCATCGGCGAAGCCGTGCGTCATGTCGATCAGCAGGTGCGCCTCGCCGTCCTTGCCGAAGGTGTAGCGGTGCATGCCGGCGCGCAGGGTCGCCGTCATTTCGGCGAGGATGTCGAAACGCGTCAGCTTGGCGCGGTAATACCCCGGGTGCGCCTGTTCGCCCGTGTAGTGCGAGCGGTAGCCCTTCACACCGGTCTTGTAGCCCTTCTCGGCCTTGCCGCCGCCCTGCTTCTTCGCATCGAAGCGCGACACGTAGTTCACGCCGTCGAAATCGCGATCGCCCGGCTGCAGCAGGACCGGACCCATCGACGGCATCACGAGGAAGTCGAGCATGTCGCTCGCCCCGGTGCCGGAAAGGTGCGTGTGCGAGAAGCCCATGATCGAACCGTCGCCCTGGTGGTAGCCGGACGAGCCGTCCCACTGCGCGTTATAGGTATCGGGGCTCAGCTGCACCATGCCGAACGGTCGCGTCGCACCGGGGAAGGTGTGACCGTGACCGCCCGTGCCGACGAAGACGTCGACGTGACGCAGGACGCCCTCGCCGGCGGTGCCGCCGCCGGTCGAGGGCGCTTTCAGACCATCCTGCACGCCATGAGCCAGCGCGGTGAGGGAACCGAGCGGACCGACGGCCGTGACGGCGGCCATTCCCTGCAGAAAACGTCGACGGGTAACCATGAATCGCTCCTTCTGTCGCGACGCGTCAGACGCGTCGCAGGGTCTCGGGATGTTTGTCGGCGAGGTGGACGATCAGCTCGCCGAAGAGGGTGTTGGCCCAGGCGAACCACGAACGCGTGAAGTTCTTCGGGTCGTCCTGGTCGAAGGCTTCGTGCATGAAGCCCGTGCCGGCGTGGGTCGTCTTCAGCCAGTGCAGGCACTGGCGGATCTCGGCGGTGTCGTCGGTCGTGAAGGCCTTCATCATGATCGACATCGGCCAGATCATGCGCAGGCCTTCGTGCGGGCCGCCGATGCCTTCACCCGCCGTGCCCTTGAAGAAGTACGGGTTCTCCGTGCTCCAGACGGCGTCGCGGGTGCGCGCGTAACGCGCGTCGCGCGGCGTGCACTCGAGGTACGGCAGCGCGAGAAGGCTCGGCACGTTCGCGTCGTCCATGAAGAGCGTGTTGCCGTAGCCGTCGACTTCATAGGCCCAGTGCTCGCCCTTCTCGCCCTTGATCGTGCCGTGCTGATCGAGCGCGGCGGCGATCTCGTCGGCCATCGCGTTGCACTCGTTGGCGAACGCCTGGTCGCCGAAGAGCGTGCCGTGCATCTGCGCGAGGCGACGGAGCGTCACCACCGCGAACAGGTTGCCGGGGATGTTGAACGGATACACCGTCGCGTCGTCCGACGGACGGAACATCGCGTGGATCAGGCCCACCGGACGCGTCGGCTGACCGTAGCCGTCGAGGAACTGGCTCTCGGTGGGCTTCGGCGACTGGCGCTGGAAGTGATACGGCCCGTGGCCGTCCTTGCGCTGCTGCTCGCGGAACGTCTTGACGATCAGCTGCGTCGATGCGCGCCACGCGTCGTCGAACGGCTCGCGGTCGCCCGTGGTCTGCCAGTAACCGTGCGCGAGGCGCACCGGGTAGCAGAGCGAATCGATTTCCCACTTGCGCTCGGCCACGCCGGGACGCATGTCCGTGATGTCGGCCTGCGCCCAGTCGAGCTCGCTCTTGCCGCGCGGATCGGGCAGGAAGGCGTTGGCGTACGGATCGATGGCGATGCAGCGTGCCTGGCGACGGATCAGGCCGCGGAACAGCTTGCGGAGCTTATCGTCCTTCGCGGTCAGCGGCAGGTACGGCCACACCTGCGCGGAGGAATCGCGCAGCCACATGGCGTCGATGTCGCCGGTCACCACGAAGGTGTCGTCGTAGCCGTCGAGTTTGCCGAGCTCCACGGTCGTATCGAGCGTGTTCGGGAAGCAGTTCTCGAAGAGCCACGCCAGCTCGGGGTCGGCGATCTTCTTCTTCGTCGACGCGATGAGTGCCTCGACCGATTCGCTCGTGAACTTGCGCTTCGCCAGCGGCGGACGCTTCGTCGCGAAACGGGGCGCGGCATCGGCGCGGATGCTCACGCCCGCCGCCATCGCGACGCCGGGAACGAGCGAGAGCCATTTGACGAGATTGCGACGACTTGGGTTCACGGCGTGGCTTCCTTCAGGGCATCGACCAGGGAGCGTACATTCAATGTGCGGCGAAGCGTATCGATATCAACGTTGCCTTCCATGACGATGTCGACACTTTCGCCGGGCAACAGGTCGAACGCGTTGTCGGACAGGCGGACGTCGAGATCGCCGGTGTCGACCCACACCGCGCGCGCGAGGCGTTTCGCGGTCACGGTGAGCACGATGCGATCGCCATCGTTACGAAGTTTCGTGGAAAGCTCCGGCGTCGGCAGTGCGAGCGTGCGCGCCGCGCCGAAGTAGAGCAGATGGTGCGCCGCCGGCTTGCCCTGTTCGAGCAGGTCGAACGCCACGACCGTCTTGCGCGGGTCGGCGCCCTTCAGCAGCGCGGCGTCGTCGAGCGTCGCCACCTTCGTGCTGGCGAGCGCGGCCGTGCGCGCGGGCTGGCTCGTCTCGCGCAGGAGCTTGCCGCCCATGTCGTAGACGCGGGTGCGCAGCGTGGCGTCGAAGTCGCTCGTGCGGTCCGAAACGGCGAACACCTCGGTGCGCGTGCCGCGACGCAACGGCACGACGTCGACCGGCGCGTAGAAGCGCTTCGCATGGAACTGCAGCGCCTTCCAGCGGTTGAAGTAGTCGACGCTCGCCCAGGACGCGCCGGGCCACACGTCGTTCAACTGCCAATACAGCGAGCCCATGCTCTGCGGACGCGCGCTGCGCAGGTGTTCGGCGGCGAGCTCGATCCCTTCGGCCTGCATCACCTGGCTCAGGTAAACGAACGACGGAAAGTCCTTCGGCTCGCCGTATTCCGCGCGGATGTACAGCAGAAGGCGCTGATTGCCGTCGCCGTTGGCGAACTTCTGGTGGGCCCGCATCACCTTCGACTCGGGCTGCATGTCTTCCGCCGTCGCGAAGGCCTTGATCGTGGCCATCACCGGGAACGACTGCAGGCCGTACTCGGACTGGAAGCGTGGCGTGACGTCGAGGTAGTTCGCGATCGGCTCGGAGCCGGACCAGACCTTCCAGTAGTGGTAGTCGCCGTCGTCGAGCACGTTCGCTTCGCGTTCGTAATCCGTGCTGGGCGAGCTCGCCCAATAAGGTACGTCGGGCGACAGCGTGGTGACGACCTTGCGCAGCGTCGTGCCGAACAGCTCGCGCATGCCGTCTTCCACGCGACGCACCTCGTCGGCGTTGATGTACTGGCGGAAGTCGTCGCGGTTCGGCCACGACTCCCAGCCGGTCTGCACTTCGTTGTTGCCGGCCCACAGCACGATCGACGGATGGTCGCGCAGGCGCGTCACCTGTTCGATCGCCTCGATGCGGGTGTTCTCGCGGAAAGCGTCGTCATAGGGCGTGATCGCACCGCCGAACATGAAGTCCTGCCAGATCATCAGGCCCATGCGATCGGCCGCCGCGTAGAACGCGTCGTCCTGGTACGTGCCGCCGCCCCACATGCGCAGCATGTTCATGTTGGCGTCCTTCGCGGAGCGAAGGATGGCCTCGAGGCGCGCGGTCGTGACGCGCGAGGGAAAGGCGTCGTACGGGATGAGGTTGGCGCCCTTGGCGAAGATGGGCACGCCATTGACCACGAACGCGAAGCTCCTGCCCCACTGGTCCTTGTCGCGACGCAGCTGGACCTTGCGCAGGCCGGTCTCGCGATCGGCTTCGGCCAGCGTCTCGCCACCGGCGGACACGCTGCCGTGGAAACGGTAGAGGTTCGGCTCGCCGTAACCGACGGGCCACCAGCGCTGCGGCCGGTCGATGGCGACGGGCACCTCGACGTGGTTCTCGCCGGCCTTGACGGGCACGTCGCGCTTTTCGACGCCCTGCCTGCCGTCCGGCCCCGTCCACGCGACGGCGAGCGTCAGGGTGCCGGCCTTGTCGGCGCGCACGTCGAACTGCGCCGCGAGCTTCGCCGCGTCGGCGTCGACGGACTGCTGGGCGATGTGAAAGTCCGCCACGCGGACGGCGTCCCAGCTTTCGAGGCGCACCGGGCGCCAGATGCCGAGCGTGACGATGCGCGGACCCCAGTCCCAGCCGTACTGATAGTTCGCCTTGCGAACGTAGTTGGATGTCTGCTTGCCCTTCGGCTCGTCGCCGAAGACGGTATCGAATTCACCCGGCAGCGAATACGGCTGCTTCATCAGCCACGGCTGCAGCCGGGCGATCGGGGATTGCAGGTGCACGGTGAGCGTGTTGCTCCCCGCGCGGAGCGTGTTCTTCACCGGGAGGCGCCACTGGCGGAACATGTTGTCCGCGGCGAGCACTTTCTTCCCGTTGAGCGTGACCTCGGCGAACGTGTCGAGGCCGTCGAAAACGAGATCGACGTGGCCCCGCTTGAGCGTGGCCGCGTCGACGTCGAAGTCCAGCGTGTAATCCCAGTCGGAGAGGCCGACCCATTGCAGGGCCGCCTCGTTGTCGCGCCAGAACGGGTCCTCGACCCGTCCCAGTGCGAGCAGGTCCGTCTGGACGGCACCCGGCACGTGTGCCGGCTGCCAATCCGTGAACGACTTGCAGTGCGCGTCGCAGGCCTTTGCCACGGTGAGGCCACCCGAAGTACCGCGGAACGCGTCCGCCTTTCCTTCGGAGGCCAGCCGGAAGCGCCAGCCGGCGGAGAGATCTTTCTCCACCGGCGTGGCCGCGCTGGCGACGCCAGCGACGAGCCAGGCCACCAGCACCAGCGACGCGCGGCGCATCACAGCTTGAAGCCCATCGTGACGGTGTAGGTGCGACCGTTCTTATAGGCGTTGAGCGGCTGCGCCGGGGTGTTGTTGTAGACGAAGTAGGTCTCGTCGAGCAGGTTGGTGGCGTCCAGCGACACACGGATGTGGTCGTTGATCTGGTAGCCGACCGAGGCATCGAGCTGACGGAAGATGCCCGTGATCTGCTGCGACTGCAGCTGCGCGATCGAGGTGAAGTACGACGAACGCCAGCTGTAGGTCAGGCGCGCGCTCCACGGACCCTTCTCGTAGAACGGCGACAGGTTGAACGAGTTCTTCGAGTTGTACGGCAGCGGGAAGTCGTTGCTGGTGTCCGCGTCGGAGTACGTGTAGTTCGCCAGCATGCCGAAGCCGTAGCGGAAGTTCTGCTGGTAGCTGATCGACGCGCCCTTGACCTTGGCGACACCGGCGTTGATCGGCACCTGCATCTGGTACACGTCGTCACGCAGGTTGGTCAGGTTGTAATGCGTCTCGGCGACGTTGGTGTTGAGGATGTAGCCCGAGATGCGACGGAAGAACAGCTCGGCGGCGAGCACGCTGTTCTCCGAGAAGTACCACTCGGCCGAGGCGTCGTAGTTGGTCGACTTGTACGGGCCGAGATCGGTGTTGCCACGCGAACCGGTCAGCGTGCGGTCGTCGAGCGCGACGTACGGCGTCATCTGCTGGTAGCGCGGACGGGCCACGGCCTTGGCGGCGGCGAAACGCAGCGTCAGGCTGTCGGTCGCGTCGTAGGCGATGTTGAACGACGGCAGCCAGTCGTGATACGCGCTGCGCTTGTTGACCGGACCGTAGGTGTCGCCACCGATGGCGTTGTAGCCGTCCACGGTATCGCGGGTGCGGAAGTAGCGTACGCCGAGGTTGCCGCGGTAGTCGTCGCCGGCGAAATCGCCCTGGATGTAGAACGCGCGGTTCTGCTCGACCACGCTGTACGTGGCCTTCGGATCGAGCGAGACGGTGCCGTTCTTGAGCTGCTGGATGTACGCCTTCATCAGGCCCGGATCGATCGTCGTCCAGTCACCCATGTTGCCGGCCGAGCTGAGGCCGTCGAGGTAACCGCCAGGCGTGCCGCCGTGCGCGAAGTCGTTGAGCGACAGGCCGCTGCCGTCCTGCGACGGCAGGCGGGCCGCGTAAGCGTCCTGGCCGTCGATGTGGTTGGTCGCCTTGATGCCGACCTCGATCTGGTTCAGCGGGCCCCAGCTCACGTCGTGCGAGAAGTCGGCCTGGAAGTAACGCTCGCGATCGTAGCTCGGCGCGTAGCTGTAGCCGGCACCGTGCAGGAGCATCGCCGTCGGGTTGTCGGCGTTGTTGTAGTTGATCTGCGGATGCTGGCCCTTGAGGTTCCAGTCGAAACCGCCGAAGCCCTGGAACTGCGTGTTCCAGATGCCATCCGAACCGCCCGTGGAGCCGGTGTAGCCGATCTGGCTCGACGCGGTCCAGCCGTCGCCGAACCAGTCGGCGCGCAGGTTGGCGACGCCCGTGTTCACGGTCGAATCGCGCTCGTAACCGTCGAGGTAGGTCGACGTGTTGGCGTTGTAGCTGCCGCTCGTCGCGACGCCGTTGTTGAAGCCCAGCGCCGTGGCGTTGGCGGCCGAGCCGGACCATTCGCCGTAGTGGCTCTGGTTGAAGTTGTTGAACTTCTCGGTGACGTACAGGCCGGTGAAGTTCAGTTCGAACGCGTCGTTCGGCTTCCACTGCAGGCCGGTCGACACGCCGTCGCGCGTGCGGCGCTGCTGGAACCACGCCGTGTTGATCGCGGTCGGGTACACGCCCTGCGCGTTCGGCGGCACGACGGCCGGGTTGAACTGGTGGTCCGGGTTCGTGTCGGTCGGATCGTTGACGCGCTGGTAGCCGAAGATCTCGGTGCCCTGGCGATCGATGATGCGATCGGAGTGCATCAGCGAACCGATGACGCCGAAGGTGCTTTCCTTGTTCTTCCAGCTGTACAGCAGCGACGCGTTCGGCTTGCCCTTGTCAGCGCGATCGTTGTACCCGTAGCTGACGCTGCCCGTCAGCGTGTTCGCCGGCAGGTCGAGCGGACGACGCGTGTTGACGATGACGGTACCGCCGATGCTGCCTTCGTCGATGTTCGCCTGCGGGGTCTTGTAGACCTGGGCGTTACCGATGATTTCCGACGCGAGCAGGCTGTAGTTGAACGAACGGCTGTCTGGGTTGTTCGGATCCGACGTCCAGTTGGTCGACGCGACGGTCTGGCCGTTGAGCAGCAGGCGGTTCAGCGCCGGATCGGTGCCCAGGATGCTGACCTTGTCGCCTTCGCCGAAGTTGCGGTCGACGCTGAGGCCCGGCAGGTGGGAGAGCGACTCGGCGACGTTCGTGTCCGGGAACTTGCCCACGTCTTCCGCGGAGATCGCGTCGACGATCGAATCGGAGTTGCGCTTGAGGTCGAGCGACTTCTGCAGGCTCGCGCGGATGCCGGTGACGGTCACGCCTTCGAGATTGGCGGCGTCGGTCTGGGCGGCGGCGGGCGTCTGGGTGGCCGGGGGCGTGGTGCCCGCGTCCTGGGCGACGGCGCTGCCCGTGGCGAACAGGCCGGCCATGATGGCCATGGAAAGCGCGCTGATGCGGTGATTCACGTAAGTCTCCTGGGGAAGGAATACAGGACGAAACACGCCCGCTTTCGCGGCCGTACCCGTCCCTGCGGGGATCTGATCGCCGGGACGTACGCCCCCCGCGCGGATATCCCGTCCGCGTCAGTGCCGTTCGTCCCGTTGGATGCGTCACCGCCGTCGCCCCTGCCGCGAGCCGCCGGTCCGAGAGGGCCGGGGCGTGAAACGCGTCGCGCATGGGTGTTTCAGCGGTGTGACCGAAGGATTCTCAGAGCCCGCTGACAACGTTGTCAACTGATAATTTAACTCGATCTAAAGCTGACGACCACCATGCAAAGCATTGAATATTAAGTGGTTTAGGAAATATCGAAAATACTGCGGTGCGCCATAGCCGCTTACCGGTTTGGATCGATCCATGCCCTCCCCAGAGGCACGATGGATCGTCCTAAAGCACCGGACGGAAAGCACTTTTCAGGGGATATTGCCGGGTCGCGCGTCGGCGTCGCCGGGATTGCTGCGATGCAGCGAAGATTCACGCGCCGGAAGCGGCGAGTTTTTTTGTATCTGCCGCGGGCCGCCGCCCCTTGCAGGAGCCGCCATGGCGACTCCTGCAAGGGGAGGACCGGAAGCCGTTACTTCCCGCGCCGCCGTGCCGTGGCCGTCTTGCTGGCGACCAGCTTCTTCGCCGCCGCCTTCTTCGGTGCCGCCTTCTTGGTCGCCACTTTCTTGGCGGTCGCCTTCTTCGCCGGCACGGCCTTCTTGACCGATGTGCTGCGCAGGGCCTTCCTGACCGCCGCGCCCTTCTTCGCGGCCCGACGCACCGGCGCGTTCTCCGCAGGCGCCGTGTCGACCTTCGGCTTCGCCGCACGACGCGATGTCGGCTCCGTCGACGTGTTCAGCGGGCGCCACGAACGGCCCCCGAGCGCCAGCAACGTGTCCGCCGACGCCGGACCCGCGCTGCCGGACGCATAGTTCGGGAAGTCGGCCGGGGAGCGCTGCGCCCAGTCGTCGAGGATCGGCTGCACCGCGCGCCAGCAGGCTTCGACCATGTCGGCACGCTGGAAGAGCGTCGCGTCGCCGGTCATGCAGTCGTAGAGCAGCGTTTCGTAGCCCACGTTCGGCTCGGCGCGGAACCAGTCGGCGTACTTGAAATCCATGCGGACGGGCGCGAGCTCGACGCGCGGGCCGGGCCGCTTGACGTCGAACTGCAGCGAGATGCCCTCGTCGGGCTGGATCTGCAGCACGAGCCAGTCCGGACCGAAGGCGTCCATCCCGGTGCCGCGGAACGGCGCGAACGGCGCGGACTTGAAGCGGATCGCGATCTCGGTGGTACGCCGGCCCATGTGCTTGCCGGTGCGCAGGTAGAACGGCACGCCCGACCAGCGCCAGGTGTCGATCGACAGCTTCATCGCCACGAACGTCTCCGTGACCGAATCCGGCGCGACGTTCGGCTCGTCGCGGTAGGAAATCGCCAGCTGGCCGTTCACGGCGCCGGGCCCGTACTGACCGCGCACGGCGTCTTCGGGCTGGATCGGCCGGATGGCCTCGATCGTCTCGGCCTTGCGCGTGCGCACGGCTTCGGCGTCGAAGGAGGTCGGCGGCTCCATCGCGACCATCGCGAGCAGCTGGAACAGGTGGTTGGGCACCATGTCGCGCAGTGCGCCGGTCTGCTCGTAGAACGAACCACGGCGCTCGACACCGACGGTTTCGGCGACGGTGATCTGCACGTGGTCGATGCGGTCGCGGTTCCAGATCGGCTCGAACAGGCCGTTGGCGAAGCGGAACGCCATGATGTTCTGCACCGTTTCCTTGCCGAGGAAATGGTCGATGCGATAGATCTGGTCCTCGCGCAGCACCTTCAGGATGCGCTCGTTGAGCGAATGGGCCGAGGCGAGGTCGTGACCGAACGGCTTTTCGATGATCACGCGGCGCCAGAACGGACCGTCGTGGCCGCCGTCGTCGACCAGGCCCGCGTCGCGCAGCTTCTCGATGACGTCGCCGAAGAAGCGCTCCGGCGTGGCGAGGTAGAACAGCACGTTGCCCTTCGTACCGCGCCGGCGCTCGGCGTCGCGCAGCTTCACGCCAAGGCTCTGGAACGCCGAGAGGTCGTCGAAGTCGCCGGCGTGGTAGCTCATCTGGCCGCTCAGCCAGCCCCAGGCTTCCTCGTCGAGCTTGCCGCCCGAGTTCGAGACGAAGCGCTCCAGCGACGTGCGCAGGCTGCCCCGCCACGCGTTGTCGGTCATCTTGCCGTGGTTGAAGCCGATCACGTTGAAGTTGTCGGACAACAGACCGGTGCGGCGCATGTTGTAGAGCGCAGGCACGACGAGGCGGCTCGTGAGGTCGCCGGCGGCGCCGAAAATGACGACGGTACACGGGTCGGCCGGATGAGCGCGGGACGTGGCGCGCTTCGGTTGGGCTTGGCTCATGCACGTACTCCTTGGGGATCGAGGGATTCGGGGGTGGCGTGGACATCCGCCGTCGCGCTGTAACCGTGCGCGAGGGAGAAAGCGGCATTAATCAACGCCACGTGCGAAAAGGCTTGTGGGAAATTGCCCAGCAGCCGCTTCGAACGGGGATCGTACTCCTCCGCGAGCAGGCCGAGGTCGTTCGTCAGCCCGGCGAGGCGCACGAACAGCGCGCGCGCTTCGTCCAGGCGACCGAGGAGCACGTAGTTCTCCACCAGCCAGAAGCTGCACGGCAGGAACTCGCCCTCGCCCGGCGGCAGTCCGTCCACACCGCTGCGCGTGTCGTAGCGACGGACGAAGCCCTCCACCAGCAGATCCTCTTCGATCGCCCGGACCGTCGCGGCGATGCGTGGATCGTCGGGTGGCAGGAAATCGGTGAGCGTGACGAGCAGCAGGCTGGCATCGAGTTCTTTCGAACCGTACGACTGGGTGAAACACCCGCGTTCGGGGTCGACACCCTTGGCGAGGATGTCGGCACGGATCTCGTCGGCCACCGCCTGCCAGCGGCGGGTGAAAGCGGGATCGCGGCCTTGCCTGTCCTGCTCCGCGGCGCGCTGGAACGCGAGCCAGGCCATCACCTTCGAGTGCACGAAATGACGCGGCTCGCCGCGGATCTCCCAGATGCCTTCGTCCGGCGAGCGCCAGATCTGCTCCAGGTGCTCGAGGAACACGGCCTGCACCTCGTCGGCTTCCGGTTGCAGCGTGACGCCGTGGCGGATGGCGTGGGCGAACGCCCCGACCAGTTCGCCGAAGATGTCGAGCTGGAACTGCACCGAGGCGGCGTTGCCGATGCGTACCGGCTTCGACCCCTCGTACCCCGCCAGCCACGGCACCTCGAATTCCTCGAGGCGACGTTCGCCGGCCAGGCCGTAGAGCACCTGCAGCTGACCCGGCGAGCCGGCCACCGCGCGACGCACCCAGTCGCGCCATGCGCTGGCCTCGTCGTGGTAACCGGCGTTGACGAGCGCGGAGAGGACGAACGTGGCATCGCGCGCCCAGCAGAACCGGTAGTCCCAGTTGCGCTGGCCGCCGAGCTGCTCCGGCAGCGACGTCGTCGGCGCGGCGACGATGCCCCCGGTCGGCAGGTAACTGAGGCCCTTCAGCACCACGAGCGAACGGCGCACGATGTCGCTCCATTCGCCGGAATCGTTGCAGCGGGCCGACCAGTCCTTCCAGAAGGCGAGCGTCTCGTCGAGCGCGGCGGACGCGTCGCGTGGCGCCGGCGGCGGCAGGTGCGACGGACCCCATGTCAGCATGAAGGGCACGGACTCGCCCTGCCCCACCGCGAAGCGCGACGTGCTGTGCATGCCCTCGCCTTCGAACGACACCGGGCTGCGGATCGCCAGCAGATCCGGTCCGGCGACCGCCGTGGTGGTTTCGTCGTCGACGCGACTCACCCAGGGCACCGCGTTGCCGTAATCGAAGCGGATGGTCAGCACGGTTTCGAAATCCACGCGCCCCTCGATGCCCTCGACGATGCGCGCGATGCCGACCTCGTCGCCGGCCATCGGCATGAAGTCGGTCACGCGCGCGCGACCGGTGGCGGTTTGCCACTCGGTCTCCAGCACGAGGCTGCCGTCGATGTAACGACGGGTGCACGTCGCATCGGGATCCGCGGGCGCGACGCGCCAGCGACCGTTGTCCTCGTCGCCGATCAGTGCCGCGAAGCTCGACGCCGAATCGAATCGCGGAAGGCATGCCCAGTCGATCGACCCGTTCCGGGCCACCAGTGCCGCGCTACGGCAGTTGCCGAGCATCGCGTAGTCTTCGATCCGGGATGCCATGCTGTCCTCGCCAGGTTGTGAGCCATCCCTTAAACGGTAGCGACGACGGTGTTAGGCCGGCGTATCGATCGGTGGCGGATCTTGCCGCGCCTTGCAGGGCCGTGCGGAGAATCCCGCGAGAAACCGCCTGAAAGCATTGCGGTAGCGGCCATCGCCGCTCCCACGACGATGATCCTCGCAACTGCCGCCCGTCCTCAATGCCCGTGCGACTCCCGCTTCGGCTGCGCCGCTTCGAACATGCTGCGCGCCAGTTCCTGCTCGCCATAGATCACTTCGCTCGCGCCAAGGCCCGACAGGTGACCGACGCAGTCCGGCGAATGCGCTCGCGCGACGATGGGCAGGTCCGGACGCAACGCGCGCGCGGCACGCACCACCTGCCCGCCTTCGAACGGATCCGGGACGGCGACGATCAGGGCGCGCGCACCGGCGATGTTCGCCTCCGCGAGCACGGGCGCCGACGCCGCGTTGCCGATCACGAGTTCCACGTCGCCGCGTTCCCGCAGGTCGCGCACCGCGTCTTCGTCTGACTCGATCACCAGGGTGCGCGCACCCGTGGCTTGCAGTTCGGCGAGCACGCGGCGACCGACGCGGCCGTGGCCGACCAGCACGGTGTGCCCCGCGATGGCGTCGGGATGATCGTCGGGCGCATCGGCGTCGTGCTTCGCGATCCAGCGATCGAGGGCGGCGAAGAGGAGCGGATTGACGAGGATGGACACGATGGCCGCGGCGAGGAGGATGTCGCGCCCCTGCGCGCTGAGCAGGCCGAGCGACACGCCGAGGCCCGCGAGGATGAAGGAGAACTCGCCGATCTGCGCGAGGCTGGTCGCGATGGTGAGGGCGGTTTTCGTCGGGCGTCCGAACAGGCGCACGATGGCGAACGCCGCCACGGATTTGCCGATGACGATGATCAGGCAGGCGGCGAGCACCACCCACGGTCGCTCCACGAGGATGTGCGGATTGAAGAGCATGCCGATCGACACGAAGAACAGCACGGCGAAGGCATCGCGCAACGGCAGCGTTTCTTCGGCCGCGCGCTGCGACAGTTTCGACTCTCCCATCATCATGCCGGCGAAGAACGCGCCGAGCTCGAACGAGACGTCGAAGAGGTGCGCCGCGCCGAAGGCGACGCCCAGCGCGATGGCCAGCACCGCGAGGCGGAACAGCTCGCGCGAGCCGCTTGCCGCCACCGCCTGCAGCATCCAGGGGATAAGGCGCTTGCCGACGATGAGCATGAGGGCGACGAAGACGACGACCTTGCCGATCGTCCACGCCACGGTCTCGACCAGCGCACCGACGCTCGGTGTGGTGCCACCCTGCTCCGCGCCGAGGAAGCCGCCGATCGCGGGCAACAGGACCAGCGCGAGGACCATCGCGAGATCCTCCACGATGAGCCAGCCCACCGCGATGCGACCGCGATCGCTGTCGAGCAGGCGACGCTCCTCCATCGCACGCAACAACACGACGGTGCTGGCGACCGACAGCGCGAGACCGAAGACGAATCCTTCCGCCACGGGCCAGCCGAGGCCCCACGCGAGCAACATGCCGAGACCGGTCGCCACGGCCATCTGCACGGCGGCGCCGGGAATGGAGATCGCCTTGACCGCGAGCAGGTCCTTCAGCGAGAAGTGCAGGCCCACGCCGAACATCAGCAGGATCACGCCAAGATCGGCGAGCTCTTGCGCGATACCCGCGTCGGCGACGTAGCCCGGCGTGAACGGACCGGCGACCACGCCCGCGACGAGATAGCCCGCCAGCACCGGCAGCCGCAATCGATGCGCGATGGCACCGAAGAAGAAAGCGAGAACGAGACCACCGACGATGGTGGCGATGAGTGGCGTGGCGTCGTGCATGGGCGGCTCCCCGAGTCGTCGTTGGCCGCGGTCACAACCACGGCATGCACCCTTGTCTCGTCACGTCGTGAATCGCGAACGTATCGAATGGGTCGTCCCAAAAGCATTGGGGACGAACCGGGGGGCATGCAAGCGGCACCCGCACGAAAATCCCATGAAATCGTGCGTTTTCAGAATTACCTCATAACGAGGGCCGCCGCCAGTCGCGTCAGCCGGCGGCGGTCAGCACCGCGAGGAAATCCTTGCCGTAGCGCTTGAGCTTGTTCTCGCCCACGCCGCTGATCGACGCGAGCTCCTCTTCGTCTCCGGGCAGCGCACGCAGCATCGCCAGCAAGGTCGCGTCGTGGAAGATGACGTAAGCCGGCACGCCGTGCTGGCGGGCCAGCTCCGCACGCACGCGGCGCAGTTCGTTCCACAGCGGCTGCTCGATCTCCTCGATGCCCAGCGATGCGCCGGCCGCCGCGGGCGTGCCGCGCGACGACGTGCGCCGCCCCTTCGCGGGACGCGCATCCTCGCGTAGCCATACCTTGCGCTCGCCCTTGAGCACCGGTCCGCTGGTGGCCGACAGGCGCAGCGTGCCGTAGCCCTCGGGATCGGCTTCGATGAGGCCGGCGGCGAGCAGCTGGCGGAACACCGACCGCCACTGCGTGGCATCGGCATCGGCGCCCTTCGCGAACACGCTGAGCTTGTCGTGGCCGAGTTCGCGCACGCGTTCGCTCGCCTCGCCGCGCAGGATGTCGATCAGGTGACCCGCGCCAAAGCGCTGGCCGCTGCGGTAGATGCACGACATCGCTTTCTGCGCGGCGACGGTGGCGTCCCACGTCTTCGGCGGCACGAGGCAGTTGTCGCAGTTGCCGCAGGGCTCGGGGTAGATCTCCGCGAACGCCTCGAGCAGCAGCTGGCGCCGGCAGCGCGTCGCCTCGGCATAGCCGAGAAGGGAGTCGAGCTTGAGCCGCTCGATCCGCTTGCGATCGTCGCCCGCTTCGGACTGGGAGATCATCTGGCTCATGGTGACGACGTCGCCGAGCCCGTAGACCATCCATGCCTCGGCCGGCAGGCCATCGCGGCCCGCACGCCCGGTTTCCTGGTAGTAGCCTTCCATGCTGCGCGGCAGGTCGAGGTGCGCGACGAACCGCACGTCGGGCTTGTCGATGCCCATGCCGAACGCGACCGTCGCCACCATCACCACGCCGTCCTCGCGCAGGAATCGCTGCTGGTGGCGCGTGCGCGTCTCGGCATCGAGGCCCGCGTGGTACGGCAGGGCTTCGACGCCGGCCTCCGCGAGCCAGGCGGCCGTCTCGTCCACCTTGCGGCGGCTGAGGCAATACACGATGCCGGCCTCGCCCCGATGCGCGTCGAGGAAGTCGACGAGCTGGCGGCGCGCGTTCTGCCGGGGTGCGACGCGATAGCGGATGTTGGGGCGGTCGAAACTGGAGACGAAACGCCGGGCCTCGTGCAGGCCCAGCCGCTCGACGATCTCCTCTCGCGTGCGGTCGTCGGCGGTGGCAGTGAGCGCGATGCGCGGTACTTCGGGAAACCGTTCGTGCAACAGCGCGAGGCCGCGGTATTCGGGCCGGAAGTCGTGACCCCACTGCGAGACGCAATGCGCCTCGTCGATGGCGAAGAGCGCGATGGGGATCCGGTCGAGCAATGCGAGGAATCGGCCGGTCAGCAGACGCTCGGGCGCGACGTAGAGCATGTCGAGGTCGCCGGCGAGGAGGAGATCTTCGACCTCGCGCTGGGTCGCGGCATCCAGGCTCGAGTTGAGATAACGGGCCCGTACGCCGGCCTCGGTCAGGGCATCGACCTGGTCCTGCATCAGGGCGATCAACGGCGAAATCACGATGCCCGTGCCGTGGCGCATCAGCGCCGGAATCTGGAAGCAGAGGGATTTACCGCCGCCGGTGGGCATCAGCACGAGGGCGTCGCCGCCACCGGCGACTTCCTCGACGATGGCCTGCTGCTGGCCACGGAAGCCCGGATAGCCGAATACGGAGTGAAGAAGGTCGAGAGCCTGAGACTGCATCCGCCCATGCTAACAAACCGGTACCCGGCCCCGGCAGTGAGACGGTCGCTGAACGAGGTGAAGGCCTACACCGATTTGCGACGAAGGTTGTTTTCTTCTGGACCGCATCGGCAGCTAATGAAGCCGGGCACCTCGCCCACCGACAATGCGTTCCACATCCTTCTAGAGGGGGGGATCCCATGAACAGAGCGCTCTCGACGACGGCCCTCGCGGCCATCCTTTTCATGCTCGCGCCTGCTGCGCCCGCCGGTGTCGTCGCGTTTCGCGGCGCGATCGTCGAAGAGGGCTGTGCGGTACGGGATCAAAGGCTGGCGTGCCCGCCGGGTCACCCGATCGACGCCCGGCTGGAGCGATTCGACGCCGACGCCGCCCGCCGGCACCTGCGCGCCCCGCTCTTCGCCTACGCGGTGACCCGCGAGCCCGAGCGCTCGTGGCGGCTGATCGAAGTCACGTATCGCTAGTCCGCGAATCCCCAGATCGCTCGATCGAGGTCGTGGTCCAGGCCGAAGGCGCTCATCGGCACCTTGCCATCCTTCACCACCACGCCCTCGGCCCTGAGGCGTCTGCACTGTTCGCGGAACCCGGCGGTTCCGGCGGGAATACCGATCCTCCCGTCCGCCCGGAGCACCCGGTGCCACGGCAGATCGAGGCGATTCGGAGCGTCGCCCAGCACGCGTCCGATGAGGCGCGCGCGGCCGGGATAGCCCGCCCGCGCCGCGATCGCGCCGTAGCTCGCCACGCGTCCGCGCGGTATGGCGGCCACGGCCTCGATGATCCGTCGCGCCCGCAGGGCGCGGTCATCGTCAACGTCGTCGGAATCGTCGCTCATGGTGGTTTCGTGCATGTCCGCCGGAACCGTTGAGCGTACCATCGGGCTTCCCCACGACGGACCTATGGACGGCCATGCGACACTTCGAGGCGATTCGCTCCCATGTCGGCGCCATCCACCGGCTGCGACAGAACGAACCCTATCTCATCAGCTTCGACCTGGAGCTGCCGGACGGCCGGCATCAGGGGATCTACCTCGCGGAGCTGGAAGACGGCGAAGGCCGCCGCTTCCTGCGCCTGTCGACGCCGATCGGCCCGCTGGCAGGCGTCGACGCCCGCCGCTGCCTCCGCTTCAACTGGGAACAGCGCACCGGCTACCTCGCCGAAGCCGACCTCGACGGCTCACCGTTCCTGCATCTGTGCGAGAACCGCCCCTACGACTACCTCGACGAGCACGAGCTCGCCCGCCTGATCGAAGAACTGGGCGCGACCGGCGATCAGCTCGAGCAGGTGGTCAACGGCGAGGCCGACGCGCTCTGAATCGGCGCGCGCTCACGATAACCGCTGCTACGAGAGTCGGGCTTTCTCCGTGGGAGCGGCCTCGGCCGCGATGGGAGCTCGCGGCAGGCCCATCGCGGCCAAGGCCGCTCCCACACGAGCTCGCCGCTATAGCGGCTCCTACACAGCCGCTTGCCTCGCGGATTGGCAGAGCCGTCGGCCGCCGCCCTCGGCGCGACTTGCGGAACCGAGCGCGGCGAGCGGATCAGGCCCGCAGGGGGCCGGCCCGGACGGCCGGCCGTTTTCGTCGAGGCAGGAGCCGAGTCGAAAACCCCCGCTCGCCGCGCGGGCGCGCAGGGGCGTCAGCCATAAGACACGGCCGCGCAGCGGCATCCTTTCCCAAGCGACGGTGAAGCCCGGAGCGCCGAGGGCGGTGGCCGACGGCTCTTCGCGATAGCGCGAGGCAAAACGCGATGGCGCAAGCCGAGCCGTCAACAACACCCCATCAAAAGAACCAATGCCCCAGCTTCACCAGGCCATAGCCGAGCCCCGCCGTGATCGGCAGCGTGAGAATCCACGCCCACACCATGCGTTCGACGACCGACCAACGGATGGCGTTGAAGCGCTTCGCCGCGCCGACGCCCATGATCGAGGCCGAGACGTTGTGCGTGGTCGAGACGGGCACGCCGAGCATCGACGCCGTGAGGATGACCGCGGCCGAGCTGCCTTCCGCGGCGAAGCCGTTGATCGGATGCAGCTTCACCATCTTGTGGCCGAGGGTCTTGATGATGCGCCAGCCGCCGCCGGCGGTGCCGCCGGCCATCGTGAGCGCGCAGACCACCTTGACCCAGACCGGAATCGGGAAGCCACCCGCGGCCGCGGGATCGTGTGGAATCCGCAGGAAATGCAGCATGGTCGGCAGGTGGTCGAACTGACCCGCGGCCGTGGCGCCGGCAAGCGCCAGCGCGATGATGCCCATGCTCTTCTGCGCGTCGTTCATGCCGTGGGAGAGACCCATGGCGCTCGCCGACAGGATCTGCGCCTTGCCGAAGAAGCTGTTGACGAAGGGCGTGCGGCCAAAACGACGCAGCGGCCCCTTGCGACTGGAGAAGAACCCGAGCAGCGCGTACAGGCCGCCCATGATCGCGAAGCCGATCACGAAGCCGAGAAAGGGCGAGACGATCATCGGCACGATGACCTTGGGCACGACGCCCTTGCCCAGCCACCAGTGCGCCCCGCCCTGCCACCAGATGATGGAGTGCAGGTTGTCGCCGGCCGCGGCGAGCGCGGCGCCGCACAGGCCACCGACCAGTGCGTGACTGGAGCTCGACGGCAGGCCGAGCCACCAGGTGATGAGGTTCCAGATCGTGGCGCCGAGCAGCGCGCTGATCAGCAGGTGCGAGCCGACCTCCACGACACCGGTGTCGATCAGGCCCGACGCGATGGTGGCGGCGACCGCCGTGCCCCACAGGGCACCGGCGAGGTTGGTCACCGCCGCGAGCAGCACCGCCTGGCCCGGGGTGAGTACCTTCGTGGCGACCACGGTGGCGATCGAGTTCGCCGTGTCGTGGAAGCCATTGATGTAGGTGAACGCGAGTGCGATCAGGACGACCGCAATGACCATGCTCATGGGACGCCCGCCGTCAGGAGTTCTTGAGCACGATGGAATAGACCACGTTGCCCACGTCGCGGCACTTGTCGACGGCCTTTTCGACCAGCTCGAAGAGATCCTTCGCGAGGATCGCCTTGAGCGGATCCGAGCCTTCGGCGTAGAGCGTGCGGTACGGATCGAGCAGCAGGCGATCGGCCTCGGACTCGAGCGCCTGCAGCTGATCGCGCAGTTTCTTCACCGGATCGATCTTCAGCCCATGGCGCAGCTGGCCGATCATGGCCACCACGACGTCGGCCGAGCGCTCGAGCAGCGCGGCGCGCTGGCCGAAATCGATACCGTGCAGACGGTCACCCACGATGACGTAGCGTTCCGCGAACTTTTCGATCGTCTTCGGGATCTTGTATAGCGCGGAATTCAGCGCCTCGATGTCCTCGCGGTCGAGCGCGGTGACGAACGTGTTCACCAGTTCCTCGCCGATCTGCCCGTGCAGCGCCTTCTCCCGGGCACGCGCGGTGCTGAAGGCGGCCATCACCGGGGTGCGGTCGGTCTGGGTCACGAGTTCGTGCATGGCCCGGGCGCTTTCGCGGGCAGCCTCGGCGCTCGCTTCGAGCAGCCCGTAGAACTTGTCGCCCTTACCGAAGATCGTCTGGAGTGAAAACATGGGGTCGCCTGGGGGAACCTGGGGGAATTGTGACGCTAATGTTACCGGACTGGCCGCCGGCATGGGCTCACCGGTCGTCCGCGATCTTCCACGACCCGGACGGTGCATCTGCTATATAAGCCCGGCATGCTCAGCGAACTCCTCCTCCTACTCGTCCTGTCCCTCGGCAACGCGTTCTTCGCGCTGTCCGAAATGTCCGTGGTGGCCTCGCGCAAGAGCCGCCTGAAGCAGATGGCCCGCGACAGCCGCCGCGCCCGCGTCGCCCTGCAGCTCGCCGAGGCGCCGGAACGTTTCCTTTCGACCGTGCAGGTCGGGATGACCCTTATCATCCTGGTCACGGGTGCCGTGGCCGGCGACCGCCTGGGCGAGCATTTCGCCGAGATCGTGCATGGCGACGCCCCCACCTGGTTCGAGCCCTGGTCGCGCGCCCTGGGGTGGCTCATCGGGTTCCTGCTCATGTCACTGGTGCAGATCGTGATCGGCGAGCTGGTGCCGAAGCGCGCCGCGCTCTCGGCGCCGGAGCGCATCGCCTGCCAGATCGCCATGCCGATGCTGGTGATTTCCCGGATCACGCTCCCGATGGTCTGGCTGCTCAACCACCTCTCGACGGGCATCCTGCGGGTCATGAACCTGCACCGGACCGCGGCCGGCGCGGCGACGGAAGAGGAGATCCGGCTGCTCGTGGCCGAAAGCGCCGAACAGGGCATCCTGGACAGCGACGAGCGCAACATGGTCAACCGCGTGCTCAGGCTGGGCGACCGCACGGTGGGTTCGGTGATGACGCCGCGCATGAAGATCGCCTGGCTGGACGTCGACGCGTCCCGCGAGGACAACCTCGAAACGCTGCGGCACTCCCAGTTCTCGCGCTATCCCGTCTACCGGCGGGACGAGAGCGAGGTGGTGGGCACCGTCGAGGTCAAGTCGCTGATCGGCTCGCTGGAGCGCGGCCCGGTGGATCTCTTCGGCCACGTGAGCCGGCCGCTCTTCGTACCCGCCGCCGCCCGCGCCCTCGACCTGCTCGAAGCCTTCCGCGACGCCGACACCCAGCTCGCGCTGGCGGTCGACGAATACGGCGACATCGAAGGACTGGTCACGCTCAACGACCTGCTCACGGCGGTGGTCGGCGCCACCGCGCCGGCCGCGGACGACGTGGCCCACGAGGGCCCGATCCTCCGTCGCGAGGACGGCAGCTGGCTGATCGACGGCTCGCTGCCCGCCGACGATCTTCGCGAGCTGCTCCAGCTGGACCGCCTGCCCAACGAGGAAGAGCACGATTTCCGCACCGTGGCCGGCATGGTCACCACGCAGTTCGGCCACATCCCGCGTGCCGGCGAGTCGTTCGTCTGGCAGGGAAACCGCTTCGAGGTCGTCGACATGGATGGCGCGCGCATCGACAAGGTGCTGGTCGGCAGCGTCGGCACCGACGAGATCGCCGCCGCGGAGTAAACCGGCGCGATTCAATGCCGGTTCAAGCCCGTCCGGCGACAGTCGGACCATGACACCCAAGGAACCCCGCGAGGACAAGACCGCCGCCCTGCTCAGGGCCGCGCTCATGTCGGCGCCCGGCGAACGCATCACCGTGGAGCAGCTGCTCGAGCCGCTGCGGCGTCGCGCGTTCGGTTTCCTGCTGCTGTTGCTGGCGATCCCGAATTTCATTCCCGTGCCGCTCGGCATCGGCGGCGTCATGGGCGTGCTGGTCGTCGCGCTCGGGCTCGAGATGCTGATCGGGCTGGAACATCCCTGGATACCGGGCTTCCTGCGCCGGCGCACGATGTCGCGCGAGGGCCTGCTGCGCTTCCTCGACCGGATCGCGCCCGTGACCCAGCGGCTCGAGCGCATCTGCAAGCCGCGCATGCAGCGGCTCACGCGGCGCCCTTTCACCTTCGTCTCCGGCGCGATCATGATCCTCATCGGCATCCTGCTCGCCCTGCCGATACCGTTCACCAACTACGTGTTCGGCGCGATGCTGATCGCTTTCGCATTCGCGCTGGTCGAGCGCGACGGCGCGCTGCTGCTCGCGGTGTGGACGACGACCGTGATCGTGGTGGTCGCATCGGCCACCTTCAGCCGCGCGCTGGCGGGGCTATTTCGCGATCTCTTCTAGCGCGGCCAGCAATGCCTCGCTTTGGCGGGCCCACGGCGATGCGCTCGCTTCGCCGGGCGTGAGATCGAGCCCCCGGGAACCGGGGACGTGGGAACCGTCGTGCGCCGGTATGACGGCCTGGGGTCAGTCGCCCTTGTGGGCGATCTCCGCCATGCGCTGGGCGTCGGCCAGGATGCCGTGCAGGATGCGCAGCTCGCGCAGCTCCGGACGGGCGCGCAGGAAGAGCTTGCGCAGTTTGAGCATGATCGTGGTCGGCGAGCGGCCCTTGTGGAACTCGATGTCGTCGAGCATCTGGCCCAGATGGGTGAAGAAGCGTTCGAGCTGCTCCGCGTCCGCGGGCACCTCGTCCGGATCCGCCTCGACGGGCGCGGTCACCTGCTCGTCGGCCAGCAGGGCCGTGCGAAGTTCGTAGGCGACCACCTGCACGGCCTGCGACAGATTGAGCGAACTGAAGTCGTCGACGCTGGGGATGCGCACCATGGCATGGCAGCGCGACAGCTCGTCGTTTTCCAGCCCCGTGCGCTCGTTGCCGAAGACCAGCGCCACCTGCTCGCCGCGTCGCGCCGCGGCGATCGCCTGGGCGGCGCCTTCGCGGGGATCGAGCTCCGGGAGGTTCACGCCGCGGCGCCGCGCCGACAGGCCCAGCGCGAAGGTGGTCCCGGCGAGGCCCGCGACGAGATCGTCGTGGATCGCGGCGGCGGCCAGCACGTCGTCGGCGCCGGCGGCCAGGGCCGTGGCCTCCGGATCGGGGAAGCGGTGCGGCGCCACGAGGGTCAGCCGGTCGAAGCCCATCGTGCGGATCGCTCGCGCCGCCGAGCCGATATTGCCCGAGTGCGACGTGCGGACGAGGACGAAACGAAGGCGGTCGTGAAGCTCGGAAAGGGCCATGGGCGGCGGGCGGCTGACGGAAGGACCGGAAAGTCTACAACGCCAACGACTTGGGCGAGGGCCGGTGCGGTGCTAAACTTCGCGACCGACGCGGCCCGACCGCTTCCCCTGTTCTTTTGCCAAGCCGATCCCCATGCCAAGACCCGCCGTCAACGTCGCGGCGCGCGCCGCGCGCTCCGCAGGAAACATCATCCTGCGCTACATGAATCGCATCGAAGGCCTCACGGTCGTCGAGAAGCAGCGGATGGACTTCGCCACCGAGGTCGATCGCCTCGCGGAGGCCGAGATCGTCAAGGAACTCCGCCGCGCCTACCCCACCCACGCCATCCTCGGCGAGGAGTCGGGCCAGATCGGCAAGGGCCCGCTCACCTGGGTGATCGATCCGCTCGACGGCACCCACAACTACCTCCGCGGCATCCCGCATTTCTGCGTGTCGATCGCCCTCGTCGAAAAGGGCGAGCCGGTCTACGGCGTGGTGTTCGATCCCCTGCGCGATGAGCTCTTCACCGCCAGCAAGGGCGACGGCGCCTACCTCAACGATCGACGCATCCGCGTCGGCAAGCGCGAAGGCCTGTCCGGCGCGCTGATCGCCACGGGTTACCCGTACCGCGCGCGCAACCACCTCGAAGCGCAGCTGGCGATGACGGCCGAGCTTCTGAAGGAAGCCGAAGACATCCGCCGGATGGGCTCGGCGGCGCTCGACCTCGCCTACGTGGCCGCCGGCCGCGTCGACGGTTTCTTCGAGCCGGGACTCAACGTGTGGGACATCGCCGCGGGCGCCCTGCTCGTGCGCGAAGCCGGCGGCGTCTACGGCGATTTCGCCGGTCGCGAAGGCCTGCCGGAGAACGGCAACATCATCGCCGCCAACCACAAGGTGGCCGCCGCCATGACGACCGTCATCGGCGCGAACGCGACGGCTCGCCTCCTGCAGGCATAAGCGTCGGCTCGCGACGCCACGGCTGCGACGTCAGCCGTGGCCGTCGCGAAGCAGGTTGCGCAGGAACGGCACGGTGACGCGCCGCTGCGCGGCGAGCGATGCGCGATCCAGCGTGTCGAGCAGATCCAGCAACGTCCCCAGGTCCCGCGCGTGATGGGCGAAAAGCCAGTCGAGCACGACGTCGTCGAGTTCGATGCCACGCGCGCCGGCCTGTTCGCGCAGCACGTCGCGACGCTCCGCGTCGGCGAGCGGTTTCAGCACCGCCTGCGTGAGCGATCCGAGACGCGAACGCAGGTCGGGCAGCGCGATGTCGAGTGCGACCGGCGCGGCCGTGCCGGAAAACAGCAGCGTGCACCCCTCGGCGCGGTAGCGGTTGAACGTGTCGAACAACGCGTGTTCGGCATCGGCCTCGCCCGCGATCGAATCGATATCGTCGATGGCCAGCACGTCGCTGCCGGCCATCGCGCGGATGGCGTCGGCGCGCGAGCCGCGCAGCCCCGCCAGCGGCAGGTATTGCGCCGTGCGGCCGGCATCGATGGCCGCCTGACATGCGGCGATCAGCAGATGCGTCCGGCCACTGCCGACGGGCCCCGCCACGAACACCCAGGGCGCCGACGCATCGACGGCCGCCGCTCGCAGGGCCTCGACCGCCGGCGCGTTCTCGCCGGGATGGAAATGCTCGAAGCGCTGGCGACGCGGCCAGCGCAGTGCGAGGGGAAGCTGGGTCGTCATGGACCGCCTTCACCGGGCAAGGGGCGCGGACTGCGTGCTTCCACGCTGACCTCGACATCGATCTCTACCGGCGCGTCCGCGTCGGAACTCACGGGCCCGCCGGTGTAGAGCTCGCTCTCGCGATAGCGCGTGAACACGTAGCGCATCAGCACGACGACGACCGACGCCGCCGGCAACGCGAGAAGCACGCCGAGGAAACCGAAGAGGTGGCCACCCGCCAGGACCGCGAAGATCACGGCCACCGGATGCAGGCCGATCTTGCCGCCGACGAGGCGCGGCACCAGCACGTAACCTTCGAGCAGCTGGCCAACGGTGAACACCACCGCCACGAGAATGACGTGCAGCCAGTCGCCATACTGGACCAGCGCGGCGATCAGCGCGGCGACGAAGCCGATCATGAAGCCAAGGTACGGCACGAAGCTGAGCAGGCCCGCGACCATGCCGATGAGCGGACCGATCGAGATGCCGACGAGCGTCAGGCCCAGGCCGTAAAACACCCCGAGCGCGAGCATGACCAGCAGCTGGCCGCGCACGAAGGCGCCGAGCACCTGATCGGACTCGCGCGACAGGCGCACGACCGTCGGCTCGATCGAGCGCGGCAGCATGCGCTGGATGTGCGCGATCATCGTGTCCCAGTCGCGCAGCAGGTAGAACGCCACCACCGGCACGAGCACGGCATTCGTGAGCCAGGTGACGATGCCCATGCCGGACTGCGTGACCTTGGCGACGGTCTTCGCCGCGATGCTGCCCACCGATCCGATGTGTTCGCGCACGGTCGCGAGGAGGCGATCGGTATCGAAGACGTTGGGGTCGAGGCGCAGACGGGTCTGGATCCACGGCAGCGCGGTGCCGCGCACCCAGTCGACGTAGCGCGGCAGGTTCTCCGACAGGTTTTCGAACTGGTGCTGGATGAGCGGGATCAGCAGGAGCAGCACGCCGATCACCACCAGCGATAGCACGGTGAAAACGATGCTGACGGCCCACGTGCGGCCCATGCCCAGTCGCTGCAGACGGTCGGCCAGCGGGTCGCCCAGATAGGCCAGCATCGCCGCGAGGGCGAAGGGCATCAGGACCGGGGCCAGCAGCCAGATGACGAAGATGATGACGGCGCTGATCGCGAGCAGTTGCCAGCGGCGCGAGGTGTCGTGAGTCATGCGAGTCCAGGTTCGTCGTTGAGGCCCGCGGCCATGGTCCCTGGGCGCGGGTGATGCGATTGTCGCGGATCGCCCCCGTTTGGGCGAATCGGCGCGGTCAGGGCACCCAGCGAACCGCCAGGTCGGCCCCGTCGTGGCCATCGGCCGCGAGGATGTGGCCGCCCGAGGCGTAGCCGGCGACGAGGCGCGCCAGCGGCGCGGTGGCGCTCACGGCGAGCAACACGCCATCCGCCGTCGCGCCGACCGGGGCGACCGTCTTCACCGAGGGGTCGTTCTGGAACGTGGCGAGGAGGCCGGCGTAGTCGTGCGCCGAACGCAGGCCCGACACCCAGATCCTGCCGCTCGCACTGCCGCCCTGCGTGGCCGCGAACTGGCGGTCCAGCTTGTCGGCCATGGCGTTCGCGCCGTTGGTCAGCAACGCGGCGCGCGCCTCTCCACTGTCCTGCCAGCTGGACGTACGACCCGCGGACACCAGCGTCCAGTCCGTCTGGCCGTCGCCGATCCGCCCCACCAGCACCACGCCGGTGTTGTACTGGCGCGCCACCGTGGCGACGGCTGCGGCATCGCCGGTGGCGAGGGCGTTCACGTCGGGGTTCGAGCCGTCCTTCGGGACGACGATGGCATAGCCGCGCGCGTCGGCCATCTGCGCCAGCGGCGCGAGATCCTGCTGGCCGAGAAGCCTGCCGGAGGCGTCGCGGGCCACCACCAGTACGGGGGCCTTCGGTGCGGCGACGGCGGCGTCGCCGACGGCAAGCACACGGCGGATGGCACCCGGATCGAACACGATGTCGAGGCTCAGCGGTGCGCCGTTGGCGCCGTTCGTGCGGGCGTACTGGTACTGCTGCACCAGGCCGCCGGGCTGTTTCATCGCGTCGGCGAAGCCGGGCTTGCCGCGCGGATCGGCCCCATTGGAGGCCCGGGCGAGCACCTGCGTCAGACCGGTCGCGAAGGCCTGATCGCGTACCGCGGCGCTCGTATCGGCCACCGGCACGGTCACCGTGTAGATCGACGTCTGCGCGACGGCCACGCCGAAGCTGGCCATCACGAGGAACAGCAGGGAGGCGATGAGGCGGGCTGGGCGCATGGTCTGGGGTCGCTTTCGTGAAGACGGGCAGTCTGCCGAAACCTTGCCATGCCGTCCATCGAGACGGCGTGCAGGGCGGGGCCGGCGGGCCGCATGCTGTTATCATGCGCGGTTTCCAATACGCGCCGGTACCGCTTATGTCCTCCGACCAGGGCTCCCTCACCTACCGCGACGCTGGCGTCGACATCGATGCCGGCAATGCCCTCGTCGAGCGCATCAAGCCGCTGGTGAAGCGCACGTTCCGCCCGGAGGTGATGGGCGGGCTCGGCGGCTTCGGCGGTCTGTTCGACCTCTCCGGTAAATACAGGGAGCCGGTGCTGGTCTCCGGCACGGATGGCGTGGGCACCAAGCTCAAGCTCGCCCAGCAGCTCGGCCGCCACGACACGATCGGCATCGATCTCGTCGGCATGTGCGTCAACGACGTCCTGGTCCAGGGCGCCGAGCCGCTCTTCTTCCTCGACTATTTCGCCACGGGCAAGCTCGACGTCGACACGGCCGCGTCGGTCGTGGGTGGCATCGCGCGCGGCTGCGAACTGGCGGGCTGCGCGTTGATCGGCGGCGAGACCGCCGAGATGCCGGACATGTACCCGCCGGGCGAATACGACCTGGCCGGCTTCACCGTGGGCGCGGTCGAGAAGTCGGCGATGAACGACGGCTCGTCCATCGTGGCCGGCGACGTGATCCTCGGCGTCGCGTCCTCGGGCCCGCACTCGAACGGCTACTCGCTGATCCGCCGGATCCTCGAGCGCGCCGGCTCGCCGCTGGATGCCGAGGTCGGCGGCGTGAAGCTGATCGACGCGCTGATGGCGCCGACCACCATCTACGTCAAACCGATGCTCGAGCTGATCGGCAAGGTCGACGTCCACGGCATGGCGCACATCACGGGCGGCGGCCTCACCGAGAACATCATCCGCGTCGTGCCCGAGGGCCTTGGCCTGTCGATCGACGCGTCGGCATGGGAACTGCCGCCCGTGTTCCAGTGGCTGCAGCGTGAAGGCAACGTCGCCCGCGAAGAGATGTGGCGCACGTTCAACTGCGGTATCGGCTTCACGGTGCTGCTCGCAAAGGACCAGGTCGACGCCGCGAAGGCCGCGCTATCGGCGCATGGCCTCGCCAGCTGGACCATCGGCTCCGTCGTCGTCGCCTCGGGCGACGAGCGCGTCCACATCGCCTGATCGCGGTCATGGGTCGTCCCCTGCGCGTCGCCGCGCTCGCCTCCGGGCGCGGCAGCAACCTCGCCGCGCTCATCGCGGCCCGCGACAGCGGGCGCCTGCCCGTGGAGTTCACGCTGGTCGGTAGCGACAAGGCACAGGCGGGCGCACTCGCCATCGCCGCGGCGGCGGGCATTCCCACCGTTTCGCTCAGCCCGAAGGATTACGCCACCCGCGCCGACTTCGACGCGGCGCTGTTCGGCCGCGTCGCCGACAGTGGCGCCGACCTCCTGGTGCTCGCGGGCTACATGCGCATCGTCGACGCCGCCGTCGTCTCGGCGTGGGAAGGCCGCGCGATCAACGTACACCCCTCCCTGCTGCCCAAGTACCGTGGACTGCATACGCATCGCCGCTGCCTCGACGCCGGCGATACCGAACACGGCGCCAGCGTGCACTTCGTCACCGCCGAACTGGACGGCGGCCCGGTCGTCGCCCAGGCGCGCATCCCCGTGCACGCGGGCGACACCGAGGCCGACCTGGCGGAACGTCTGCTGATCGAAGAACACAAGCTGCTGCCAGCCGTGATCGGGGCGATCGCATCGGGCAGGCTCGGCTGGGCCGGCGGCCCGGTGTTCGATGGGGTGGCGCTTGATCGACCGCTGGATCTCGCCTCGCTCTGACGGCGTGACCAGCGCATCGGTGGGAGCCAGCCTGCTGGCGATGGGTGCTTGCCGCGAGCACCCATCGCCAGCAGGCTGGCTCCCACCAGAGCCCTCGCCGTCGCCCGGCATTCAGCCGTGGTGGCTAAACTCGGCAGCATGAAGACCACCACCCTGCTCCGCGCCGGCTTCGCGCTGGCCCTCGCCCTGCCCGTCGCCGCCTTCGCCGCGAACGTGCCGCAGACCTTCACGGCCACGTACAACGTGCTGCAGGGCGACAGCCCGCTCGGCACGGCGACGATCCACCTCGCGCCCGCCGGCGGCGGGCAGTTCGTCTACACGAACCAGAGCAAGGGCACGGCCGGACTCGCGGCGATGCTCGGCGTCAGCGCCTCCGAAACCTCGCGCTTCACCTGGGCGGGCAACGTGCCGCAGCTGGTGAGCTACACGTACGCGATGGAAGGCTTCAAGCCGAAGACCCGCGACGTCACGGTGCAGGGCGCGACCGTGCAGGTGCAGGACAACAAGAAGAGCTACAGCTATCCCGTGCAGCCGGGCATGGTCGACCGCAACACGCTGCCGCTGGCCCTGGGCGTCGCGCTCGGCGCCGGGAAGAAGGACATCACGATGCCCGTCGCGGTGAAGCAGGCGGTGGAAAGCCAGCAGTTCAAGGCCGCCGGCAACGAGCAGGTCAAGGTCACGGCCGGCACGTTCAACGCCGTGCGCGTCGACCGCGTCGACGAGAAGAAGGGCTTCACCGCGTGGTACGTGCCGGCGAAATACCCGGTGCCGGTGAAGCTCGCGCAGACCGACGGCGGCGACCTCACGCTCGAGCTGGTCAGCTACAGCACGAAGTAATCGGTGGGAGCCAGCCTGCTGGCTCCCACCCAATCAGGCATCAGCCCGGCAGGCGGCGGATACGCGCGCCCAGTACGCCCAGCTTTTCCTCGATGTTCTCGTAGCCGCGATCGATGTGATACACGCGATCCACGGTGGTGTCGCCTTCGGCGACCAGGCCCGCGAGCACGAGGCACGCCGAGGCGCGCAGATCGGTCGCCATGATCGGCGCGCCGCTCATCTTGGCGACACCCGTGATGATGGCGGTGTTGCCTTCGAGACGAATGTCCGCACCGAGACGCTGCAGTTCCAGCGCGTGCATGAAGCGATTCTCGAACACCGTTTCGGTGATCACGCCCACGCCTTCCGCGACGCAGTTGAGCGCGGTGAACTGCGCCTGCATGTCGGTGGGGAACGCGGGGTACGGCGCGGTCACGAGGTTGACGGCCTTCGGCCGGCGACCCTGCATGTCGAGCTCGATCCAGTCCGGACCCGTGCTGATGTGCGCGCCGGATTCCTCGAGCTTCTGCAGCACGGCGTCCATCGTGTTGGCACGCGCGCCACGAGCGCGGACCTTGCCGCCGGTCATCGCGGCGCCGACGAGGAACGTGCCGGTTTCGATGCGGTCCGGCAGCACTTCGTAATGCGCGCCGTGCAGGCGCTCGACGCCCTCGACGATCAGCGTGGACGTGCCGATGCCGTCGATCTTCGCACCCATCGCGATCAGGCAGTGCGCGAGGTCGACGACCTCCGGCTCCTGCGCCGCGTTCTCGATGATGGTGGTGCCCTGCGCCAGCGTGGCCGCCATCAGGATGTTTTCGGTACCGGTGACCGTGACCATGTCCATGACGATGCGCGCGCCCTTCAGGCGGCCGGCCTTCGCCTTGATGAAACCGTTCTCCACGGTGATGTCGGCGCCCAGCGCCTGCAGACCGCGGATATGCTGGTCGACGGGACGCGAGCCGATGGCGCAACCGCCCGGCAGCGACACTTCGGCCTTGCCGTGACGGGCCACCAGAGGACCGAGCACGAGGATGGACGCGCGCATCGTGCGCACGAGGTCGTACGGCGCCACGCAGGAATTTTCCGGTCGCGGGTCGATGTGCATCTTCATGCGGTCGTCGAGCACCACGCGCACGCCCATGCGGCCGAGCAGTTCGATGAAGGTGGTGACGTCGTGCAGGTGCGGCACGTTGCCGATGCTGACCGGTTCGTCGGCGAGCAGGCAGGAGGCGAGGATGGGCAGCACGGCGTTCTTGGCGCCGGAGATGCTCACCTCGCCATGGAGCGGCTGACCGCCGCTGATAAGGATCTTGGCCATGGAAGGGGGTGCCTTGAAAGGAGGACGGAGCGAGAAGGCCCGGCGCGCGTGATCAGCGGCGACCGGCGGCTTCTTCGGGGGTGAGGGTCTTGAGGCCCAGGGCGTGGATGGCACCGCCCATGAGGTCGCCGAGCGTCGCGTAGACGAGGCGGTGACGGGCGAGCGGCAGCTTGCCCGCGAACTGATCCGAGATCACCTCGGCTTCGAAATGAACGCCGTCGTCGCCACGAACGTCCGCTCGCGCGCCGGGCAGGCCGGCTTCGATCAATGCCTGGATGCGCGCAGCGTCCATGGAGTCTCCGGTAAGGGGGTCGCGGCGGGGGTGCCGGTTCCGAAACGGACCCTGAATCACCCGTCGATGCCAGCGACGATAAAATGAGAATATGTAATGGTAATGGAAATCCGGTGTCGCAGAAATGGACATCCCGGGTGACCAGGGACAGAACCCGCCCGGAACCGAGCTCGCATGAACGCACGCACCGCCCCGCCAGCCGACGCCAGCCTCGTGAATGCCGACACCATCATTCGCAGCGCGCGCACCGTCATAAAGACCGAGGCCGCCGCCATACGGGCGCTCGAGGCCCGGGTCGACGCCGCGTTCGTCCAGGCATGCCAGATGATCCTGTCCTGCAAGGGACGCGTGGTCGTCTCCGGCATGGGCAAGTCGGGTCATATCGCGCGCAAGATCGCCGCCACGCTGGCGTCCACGGGCACCCCGTCGTTCTTCGTGCACCCGGGCGAGGCGAGCCACGGCGACCTCGGCATGATCCAGCCGGACGACCTCCTGCTGGGAATCTCGTATTCCGGCGAGACGGACGAACTCCTCTACATTCTCCCGGCGATCAAGCGGCAGGGCATCGCGCTGATCTCGATCACGGGCAATCCCAAGTCGTCGCTGGCCACGCAGGCCGACCTCAACCTCGACGCCAACGTGGCGTCGGAAGCCTGCCCGCACGGACTGGCCCCCACGGCCAGCACCACGGCGGCGCTGGTGATGGGCGACGCCCTGGCGGTGGCGCTCCTCGAGGCCCGGGGTTTCACGTCCGACGACTTCGCCCGTTCGCATCCGGCCGGCAGCCTCGGGCGCCGCCTGCTCCTGCACATCTCCGATGTGATGCATTCCGGCGACGACGTGCCCCGCGTGCGTCTGGGCGCCACCCTGAGCGAGGCGCTGGTCGAGATGTCGCGCAAACGCCTCGGCATGACGGCGGTGGTCGACGACGACGACCGCCTCCTCGGCGTGTTCACCGACGGCGATCTTCGCCGCGCGCTCGACGACGACGCCGTGGACCTCCGCAGCGCCTCGGTCGCCCAGTTGATGACCCGCGGTCCGAAGACGATCGGCTCGGACAAGCTCGCCGTCGAAGCCGCGCAGCTGATGGAAAAGCACGAGATCAACGCCCTGCTCGTCGTCGATGCCGATGGCCGCGCGGTTGGCGCCCTGAACATCCACGACCTGCTCCGTGCCCGCGTCGTCTGACGACGTCGCCCCAAGGGCGTTCCCCACACGCCCGACCGCCCCCACATAGCGAACCATGGCCTACACCCATTACACCGAGATTCCCGCCGATGTCGCCGAACGCGCGGCACGGATCCGCGTGGTCGTCTTCGACGTCGACGGCACGCTGACCGACGGGCGCCTCTGGTACGGCGAAGACGGCCGCGAGACCAAGGTGTTCCACGTGCACGACGGCCTCGGCCTGAAAGCGCTGGAGCGCAACGGCATCCGGGTCGCCATCATCACCGCGCGCATCAGCCATCCGGTCTCCCTGCGCGCCGAGGAACTCGGCATCGCCAATGTCTACCAGGGCCAGAAGGACAAGCGCGCCTGCCTGACCGGGCTGCTCGACGCGCTGCGCATGACCCCCGACCAGGCGGCCTTCGTAGGTGACGACCTGCCCGACCTGCCCGCCATGGGCATCGCCGGCCTGGCGATCGCCACCGCCAACGCCCACCCATGGGTCGCCGAGCGCGCGCACTGGCGCACACGGCTGATCGGCGGCTACGGCGCGGCGCGCGAAGTGTCCGACATGATCCTGGCCGCACAGGGCAAGGCGGAAGCCGAGCGGGACCGCTGGCTGTGAGCGTCGCGAACTTCTTCACCGACCGCAGCGCCACGAGCGTCGCGGGGATGCTGGCCCTGGTGCTCGGCGCCAGCGTGCTGCTCTATTACGCGACCGCGCCCGAGAAGAAGGTCCAGGATTTCGTCGGACCGCCGCGCTCGGGCTACGTGCTCACCAACTTCGACCTCGATTCGTTCAACGAGGAAGGCAAGCCGGCCTTCACGCTGATCGCGCCGCACCTCGAGCGCCGCGAGGGCGACGAATCGCTCTACATCAACGCGCCGGACTTCATCCTGCCGTCGACGAAAGAAGCCGACGTGCCGCCGTGGAAGGGGCATTCGCAGTACGGCTGGGTGAACAAGGACGGCAGCCTGCTCAAGCTGCAGGGCAAGGTGCACATGGATCGCGTGGCGTTCGGCACCACGCCGCCCGCGAGCATCGACACCTCCGAGGTCACGGCGTGGCCCAAGGACAACCGGCTGGAAACCGCCGAGGCGGCGCGTATCGTTCAGGGAACCTCTACAATGGAAGGCGTTGGCATGCGCGCCAATCTCGACACCAAGCACCTGGAGCTTCTCGATGCAGTCCACAGCACGTACCAGCCGCGCAAGCGCTAAGGTCCTGTCCGCGTTGCTCGTCGTAGCTGCCGCGGCGGCTGCGCCAGCGATCGCGAAACAGTCGGATCGCGACCAGCCGACGGACATCACGTCGACCAAGTTCGACGGCACGAACCAGCAACCGAACGGCAAGGTGATCTGGATAGGCAACGTCCTCCTCAAGCAGGGCACGCTCAAGGTCACGGGCGACAAGGCGACCGGCTACCTCGACGGCGACAACAACCTCAAGCGCGTCGTGGTCGATGGCAGCCCGGCGACGATTCACCAGCTCGACGATCAGAACCAGCCGATGGACGGACGGGCCAACAACATCGACTACAAGATCGATCAGGACGTCGCGGTCCTCACCGGCAACGCGTGGGTCAACCAGCCCGCCAAGGGCAGCGCCGAAGGCGACAAGCTGACCTACAACACCAAGGACAGCACGATGACCGGCGAGAGCAGCGGCGGCGCCCCCGTGCACATGACGTTCCAGCCCAAGAACAAGACGCCCGCGGCCGCTCCGGCGACTCCGGCGGCGCCCGACAAGAAGAAGCCCTGATCCCATGCTTTCAGCCCAAGGCCTGCAGAAGCGCTTCCGTGCGCGCCAGGTGGTCCGCGATTTCGCGTTCTCGATCCGCGAAGGCGAGGTCGTCGGCCTGCTCGGTCCCAACGGCGCCGGCAAGACGACCTGCTTCTACATGGTGGTGGGCCTGATCCAGGCCGACGCCGGGACCATCAAGCTCGACCAGCAGGACATCACCGGCCTGCCGATGCACGCGCGCGCCAAGCTGGGCATCGGCTACCTGCCGCAGGAGGCCTCGGTGTTCCGCCGCCTCAGCGTCGCCGACAACATCCTCGCAGTGCTCGAACTCCGCGACGGCATGACCCAGAAGCAGCGCGACGAGGAGCTGGAAAGCCTGCTCGACGAGCTGAAGATCTCGCACATCGCCGAGCAGAAGGGCATCAGCCTCTCCGGCGGCGAGCGCCGACGCGTGGAAATCGCGCGCGCCCTGGCCGCCCGCCCCAGGTACATGCTGCTCGACGAACCGTTCGCCGGCGTCGATCCGATCTCCGTGGGCGAGATCCAGCGCATCGTGCGTCACCTCAAGGAGCGCGGCATCGGCGTGCTGATAACGGACCACAACGTCCGCGAAACGCTCGGTATCTGCGACCGCGCCTACATCCTCAACGACGGCGAGGTCCTCTCCCGCGGCACGCCCCAGCACATCCTGGCGGACGAGAAGGTTCGCGAGGTGTATCTGGGCCGTGAATTCCGTATTTGAGACACCGTTGGGCATAGCCCGCCGCGACGCTGGTTTGCGGGCCCCCTCAGGGGTTAGGATGGATCGGGAACCCCAAGCGTCGCAGGCATGAAACCCGGACTTCAGTTTCGCCTCAACCAGCAGCTCACGCTGACACCGCAGCTGCAACAGGCCATCCGCCTGCTGCAGTTGTCGCAGCTCGAGCTCGAGGCCGAACTCCGCCAGATCGCGGAAAGCAACCCGTTGCTGGAGTTCGCCGAAGATGCCGAATCCGAGGACGACGGCGCGGACGACGAGGCCGGTTTCGACACCAGCGATTACGCGCCGCCTCCCCGGGACGAAGCGCCCGCGAAGTCGTCCAAGGACGACGACGAATTCATCGCGACCCCTTCCGAAGAGCTGGCTCCCGACTGGGACGACGACCGTTTCCATGGCGAGGCCGGCGACTATGCCGGTGCCCCGTCACGGGCGGGTGGCGCGGATGACGACGGCTTCGAGCCGCAGAACGCGGCGCCCGAAAGCCTCCAGCAGCACCTGGAGTGGCAGCTCAACCTGTCGCAGTTCTCGCCCCGCGACCACGCGATCGCCACTGCCATCATCCACGCGCTCGACGAAGATGGCTATCTGCGCGATGGCGTGGAGGCCGTGCAGGCCGCCCTGCCCCCCGAGCTGAACGCCGATCTCGACGACATCGAAGCCGTGCGCCAGCGCGTGCAGCGCTTCGATCCCACCGGCATCGCCAGCCTCGACCTGCGCGACTGCCTGTTCTGCCAGCTGGCGCAGTTCGCGCTCTCGACGCCGCATCGCGAACTGGCCATCCGCATCGTCAACGAAGAACTCGAACTGCTCGCGCGCAACGACACGGCGAAGATCGCGCGGCGGCTCAAGGCCGCCGAAGACCATGTCGCCGCGGCCGCCAGCCTGATCCGTAGCCTCGACCCGCGTCCCGGCGCGGCGCTGGACGCCACGCCGGTGGAATACGTCGCGCCGGACGTCTACGCACGTCGCGAGAACGGTCGCTGGCAGGTCAGCCTCAATCCCGACGCCCAGCCGCGGCTGGGCCTCAATCAGCATTACTGCAACCTCATCGCGCGTGCGCGGGGCGACGACGCGAGCTGGATGAAAGGCCAGCTCCAGGAGGCCCGCTGGCTCCTGAAGAGCCTGCAGTCGCGCGCCGAGACCCTGCAGAAGGTGGCCGACGTGATCGTGCGCCGGCAGAGCGCCTTCCTCGACTACGGCCCCGAGGCCATGCACCCGCTGGTGCTTCGCGAGGTGGCCGAGGAAGTCGGCATGCACGAGTCCACCATCTCCCGCGTGACCACGCGCAAGTACATGCACACGCCACGTGGCACGTTCGAACTGAAGCATTTCTTCTCCAGCGGCGTGGCCACCGAAGACGGCGGCAGCGCGTCGGCCACGGCGATCCAGGCGATGCTGCGCAAGCTCATCACGGCCGAGGACGTACGCCGTCCGCTTTCCGACCAGGCACTGGCCGAGGAACTCCATCGACGCGGTATTCAGGTTGCCCGCCGTACGGTAGCCAAGTACCGGGAAGCGATGCGGATCCCGAGTTCCAGCGAACGCGTCCGCGCCCATTGACGGCATCGAAGGAACCCTTGCGGAGGTCCACGGTCCCACCAGTTCAAGGCTAGAGGAACGACACAGGCGTCGTTCCGATTTCGTCGCCGAACGGCGGCACCCTCAGTACTCAGGAGGCGTCAATGCAAATCCAGATCAGCGGCCAGCACATCCACATCACCCCCGCCCTGCGCGAGCGCGTGGAACAGCAGATCGGTCGCTTCGAACGCCTTTTCGACAACATCAAGGCCCTCGACGTCGTGCTGTCGGTCGACAAGAACGAGCACAAGGCCAGCGGGACCCTGCACTGCGCCGGCACCCGTCTCCACGCCGACGGCGTGGCCCGCCTCGACGACGAGAAAAAGGGTGACACGCTCTACAACGCGATCGACGCCATGATCGCCAAGCTCGCCGACCAGCTGAGGAAGCACAAGGAAAAGCTCAAGGACCATCACAACGCCGAGGTCCGCGAGGCCCGCACGGCCATCTGACGGCCCGGCGAGACCCGTCCCGCCCTTGATGGCACAATAGGCATGAGCCGGCACGCACCGCGTGCCGGCTTTTTTCCTTCAAGGGACCAACGCGTGGACCGGCTGACCGCCAGACAACTCTTCGACGGCGTACACGAGCGCATGGCACTCCGCTGGGCGGCGGGCATGCGCGGCGAATCGCGCGTGCTCGAGCCGAACGCGAAACAGAGCCGCCGCCCGTCCCTGGTCGGTTACCTCAACGTGATCTACCCCAACAAGGTGCAGATCATCGGCACCGAGGAACTGAACTACCTCGACGGCCTCGATTCCCGCCAGCGCTGGGAAGCCATCCACAAGATCGCCGCTTACCAGCCCGCCGCGCTCATCGTCACGAAGGACCAGTCAATCCCGCCCGACTTGCGCGAGGTCGCCGAGGAAACCAACACGCCGCTGTGGCAGAGCACCAAGCGTGGCCACGAGCTGCTGACCTACCTGCAGTATCACCTCGCGCGCACGCTCGCGCCGCGCACGACCCTGCACGGCGTCTTCCTCGAGGTGTTCTCCATCGGCGTCCTCATCACGGGCGACCCCGGCTCGGGCAAGAGCGAACTCGCGCTGGAACTCATCAGCCGCGGCCATCGCCTCGTCGCCGACGACGCCACCGAGTTCACGCTGATCGCGCCCGACGTCATCGACGGCGCCTGCCCGGAGCTGCTGCAGGACCTCCTCGAAGTGCGCGGCCTCGGCGTGCTCAACATCCGCGAGATGTTCGGTCACACGGCGGTCAAGCCGTCCAAGTACCTTCGCCTCGTGATCCACCTGAAGCCGATGCGCGAAGGCGAGGAAAGCGACGCCATGACGCGCCTGACCGGCGACGTGAGCCGGCGCAACGTGCTCGACGTCGACGTTCCCAAGATCACCATCCCCGTGGCGCCCGGCCGCAACCTCGCGGTGCTCGTCGAGGCGGCCGTGCGCAACCACGTGCTCAAGAGCAAGGGGATCGACCCCGCGCAGACCTTCATCGACCGTCAGGCGCACCAGATGCGCCGCTTCTCACCGTGGTGACCGCGTGACCGACGAACTCATCAGCCCCATCGTCGAACCCGACGGCATTCACCTCGTGGTGCTCACCGGCATGTCCGGTGGCGGCAAGACCGTGGCCCTGCGCGCGCTCGAAGACCTTGAGTTCTACTGCGTCGACAACATGCCGGCGGAGCTCATCCCGCAGCTGGTCGCCGCCGTCAGCCAGGGCGAGCACGGCCCGCGTCGCCGCATCGCGGTGGGCGTCGACGTGCGCAACCGCCGTGTCGACCTTTCGCGCATGCCGCACGTGTTGTCAGAGCTTTCGGCCACCGGCGTGCACGTGCACCTGATCTTCCTCGACAGCCGCGACGACATCCTGATCAAGCGTTACTCGGAGACGCGCCGCCGCCATCCCCTGGCGGCGGAAAAACTGTCGCTCGCGGACTCCATCGCCCAGGAGCGCAAGCTGCTCCGGCCGCTGGTGTCGATCGCCGAAAAGGTCATCGATTCGAGCGATCTCAACGTCCACCAGCTGCGTCGCCTGTTCGCCACCGGCTACGCCGCCGCGTCCGACGGCACGACGCTGCTGTTCGAGTCGTTCGCCTACCGTCGCGGCCTGCCGTCCGACGCCGACTTCGTCTTCGACGCCCGCTGCCTGCCCAATCCGCACTGGGAGCCCCGCCTGCGGCCGTTCTCCGGCAAGGATCTCCCGGTGCGCGAGTTCCTCGACGCGAATCCGCTGGTGGCCGAGTACTACGCCGATGTCGCCCGCTGGCTCGACACCTGGCTGCCCCGTTTCGAGGGCGAAGACCGCAGTTACGTCACCGTTTCGATCGGTTGCACCGGCGGCCGCCACCGATCGGTGTACCTTGTGGAAAAGCTGGCCCAGCATTTCCGGGCCGAGCGCGGCAACGTGCTGACCTTCCACCGCGAGCTGGAGTGACCCATGATCGACCCCAAGCCACTACGGGATACCGGTCGATGAGCGTCGGCGTCCTCCTCATGACCCACGAAGCGGTCGGCAAGGCGCTGATCTCGGCCGCCCGCCACGTCATGCCGAAGCTTCCGCTGGAAGTCGACGCTGTGGAAGTCCCGCCCAGCGCCGATCCCGACGTCATGCGCATGCTCACGGCAAAGCATGCCCGCGCGCTAGACCACGGCGAAGGCGTGCTCGTGCTCGCCGACCTCTATGGCGCCACTCCCTGCAACATCGGCCTGTCGCTGGGCGAGCTCGGCGTGCACCTGCGCTGCGTGTCCGGCCTGAACCTGCCGATGCTCCTGCGCGTCCTCAACTACTCGGAAAAATCGCTGTCCGAACTGGCCGAAATCGCGGCCAGCGGCGGACGCGGAGGGATCTTCATCGACCATGCTTGAACGGGAAATCACGGTATCCAACCGGCTCGGACTGCACGCCCGGGCGTCGGCCAAGCTCGTACAGCTCGTCTCCACCTTCAAGTCGACCGTGCACCTGCTAAGCAAGGGGCGCGAAGTGAACGCCCAGAGCATCATGGGCGTGATGATGCTCGCCGCGGGCATGGGCACGGCCCTCACCATCCGTGCCGAGGGCTCCGACGAGGAGGCGGCGATCGACGCCGTGGTCGACCTTTTCAACCGCAAGTTCGACGAGGGCGGCTGACCCATGACGCATCCGCGCGGTACGAGGCATCCATGAGGTTCGTACTGAACGGCACTCCGGCGTCCCGGGGCATGGCCCTCGGGCGGGCGCGTCTGGTCCAGCCCAGCCTTCTCGCCGTCGATACGCGCATGCTCGAAGCCGACGAGATCGGCCCCGAGATCGAGCGCCTGCACAAGGCCATCGACACCGCGCGCACCGAACTGCACGAGCTGCGCGGCAAGCTGCACGGCGCACTGGCGCGCGAGGTCGGCGATTTCATCGATGCGCACAGCCTGTTGCTCGACGACGAAGAGTTGCTCCGCGGTCTCGACGAGCTCGTCTCCATCGGACACTACACCGCCAGCGCGGCGCTGAAGATGCAGCGCGACCGTCTGGCCGCCGTATTCGACGCGATGAACGACCCGTACCTGAAAAGTCGCGGCGAAGACATCGACCAGGTCATCGGTCGCGTGATGTCCGCGCTCAACCAGCAGTCGAGCCGCGAAGAACGCAAGCTCGCCGCGCGCGTCGGCGAGATCGTCGTCAGCGACACCGTCGCGCCGGCCGACATGGCGGGCATGGCAGGCCAGGGCATGCTCGGCGTCATCGCCAGCGCGGGCAGCGTTTATTCCCATAGCGCCATCCTCGCGCGCAGCTTCAACCTGCCGATGCTCGTCGGTACGCGCGACGCGCTCGCCACCGTCAACGACGACGACCTGGTCCTCATCGATGCCGAGCACGGCGAAGTCATCGTGCATCCCACCGCACAGGACCTCGCGCGCTACCGGCAATGGCAGCGCCAGGCCGCCGCCGAAGGCCGACGCCTCGCGGCGCTCGCCACGGCGCCCACGCATACCCGGGACGGCGCGCACGTGCGCCTGTTCGCCAACGCCGAGCTCGCCGGCGACATTACCCTCGCCCGCGCGCGCGGCGCCGACGGCGTGGGCCTGTACCGCTCCGAGTTCCTCTTCCTGCGTCAGCGCGGCCTGCCCTCCGAAGACGAACAGTTCGCGGCGTATCGCGACGTCGTGCTCGGCATGGGTGGACTGCCCGTCACGATCCGCACGCTCGACCTCGGCGCCGACAAGGCGGACGCGGCCGGCCTGGCGATCCGCGGCGAAGACAACCCGGCGCTCGGTGTGCGCGGCGTGCGGCTGTCGCTGCGCTACCCCGACATCTTCGCCGTGCAGCTGCGCGCCATCCTGCGTGCCGCGTGCTACGGCCCCGTGCGCATCCTCGTACCGATGGTGACGCACGTCGGCGAACTGATTGCGGTGCGTTCGCTCATCAAGAAGGCGCGCGAAGACCTCGCACGCCAGGGCCACGAGCTACCGGAACGCCTCGACATCGGCGCGATGATCGAAGTCCCCGCGGCGGCGATCGGCGTGACCTCGATCCTCAGCAAGGCCGACTTCCTCGCCATTGGCACGAACGACCTCGCGCAGTACGTGCTCGCCGCCGACCGCAACAACGACGCGCTGGAAGGCATCTACGACCCGCTGCAGCCTGCGTTCCTGCGCCTCATCGCGCACGTCATCGCCAGCGCCCGCCGCGCGAAGAAGCCCATCAGCCTCTGTGGGGAAATTGCCGGCGACACCCAGTTCACCGCCCTCCTCCTCGCCATGGGGCTGGAAGAGTTCAGCATGCACCCGGGGCAACTGCTCCAGGTACGCGACCGCCTCACCAAGCTCGACTGCGGCGCCCTGCGCCGCGCGGCGCCCCGGTTGTTCCGTGCGCATACGCGCGATGAAGTCGAGGCCCGGTTGCTCGAAGTCGTCGCCGAGCAGACGGACTGCTTGTAGGTCCGAGGGCTCGGCTTCGCCATCGCGTTCGCTGGCGTCGAGGCAAGGAGCCGGGGCGCGTCGTCTCCTTCGCTAAGTCCTCGTCCGGCCTTCGCCTCCCTGCGGAAACGCTCAGCAGACGACGCACCCCGGCTCCCACCGCGCGCCGAAGCAACTCGATGCGCGAGGCGTTTGAACACTAGCTCATGTGGGAAGCCCGCTGGCGGGCGAAGGGCGTTTGCGAAACTGCGGCTCCCGACGTGGGGATACCCACAACACCGACGACCTTGATCCGTAGTGCCTCATGGCGTTTCGGATGTGCCGGGTTTGTTGCACCGAACAGAAAAGGTCGCCGGAGAGGCGCGGACTCCGTCGGAATCTTTTGCCGACACGCTGAAGACAAGCGGCGCAGCCTCATCACCCCGCCAGCACAGTCGGGAAAACCGGTAAGCATCGAGGTCCCTCTTACTAACAAAATAGTCCGAGTCGCCAAGGCACTTGTCTTTCTCGCAGTGGCCGTGCTCGCCCTTATTTGCGCAGCCAACGGTCGTCGTCCCCTTCTGGGAGAGGAAAGTCCTGGCCGAACCAAAAATCCATGTCGCGCCCGCCGATTCGCCAATCGGTCATGTCGAACCCGGGGATCCGATCAGTAAATTCCTCAAGCCCGACACTGATCTGCGACTGAAAATCCTCGAGCTCCAGGTCGCCGACGAGACCACCGAAGGAAACATCAAGGTCGAGGCGTAGCACCTTTGTCGTCGGGTCCAGCGTCGCCACGACTTCTGTCGGGCGCCGATCCTCTTCGAAGAACTGACGGCTGTTCGCAATGTCGTTGGCGCGATCATGGATCAATTTCTCGAGAAGCCGCCATTGCATGGTTGTCAGCGGCGGCGGTTGCACGGGCTCTTCCATTGCGAGGGCTACCGGGGAGACAAGGCACGCGGCTATAGCCACTGCCAATAGAGTGGGCAGGCGCCCGCGCCGAGTCGCGAAAGACGAGATGGCTCGATACATAATGAATCTCCGTGCGCCGCAAAAATGGGCCTCACGATGTTCGGTTCCGCACGACTCGGTCGACAGAGGCGAGACGTCCGTTGCTTAGTACGCCTTGCCGCAGGGCACCGAGGCCGAGCCCACATTCGTGCGACAAAGACGCCGCGCACGCGCCGCTAGCTCGACCCTTTCTGTCGAGATGGGGATCGATTAGAAAAACGGCCTCACTGTTGTATGCGAGGCTGTCGCGAGCACCCGTTCGCGCGCGAGCGCGCTCCCACAAGGGTTTTCGCGCGTTGTGGGGTTCGGGTGCCTGCTTTTCGCATGAGCCGCCGGCATGTCCGAAGGAGGCGTCGGCTGCCGTTTGCCGAGCGACTCCGCAGGGAGGCGAAGGCCGGACGAGGACTTAGCGAGGGAAATGGCGGCCGACGCCTCCGCTCCGCCACGCGCGACGCACAACGCGATGGCGCAGCCGAGCCGGCACGCATGCAAAGAAAAAGGCCGCGATCACTCGCAGCCTTTTCCGTCACACGGTCGAGCACATCACGCTGCGCGGATGGCCTTCATCTTCTCCGCGTTGCTCACCACGTTCGCACGCAGCTCCTCGCCGTCGAAGTCGTCGACCGAGATGAACTCGGCGACGCCATCGCGGACGCGCTGGAGCAGGTCGCGTTCGGCGGCAGGGATGGCGTCGAGCCTCTCGGCTTCAGCCAGCTGATCGTTGTGCGGGTGCGACGTCAGCTGACCGCCATTGAACGCCTTGAGGAATTTGCGCTCCACCGACTCCGCGTCGATCCGTTCTGGGAGCGGAAAGTCCTGGTCAAACCAGTAATCCATATCACGCCCGCCAATTCGCCAATCGGTCGTGTTGAACCCGGGAATCTGGCCAGTCAAATCTTCCATTCCTACCCGAATCTGCGACTGAAAATCCTCGAGCTCCAGGTCGCCGACTAGACGACCGAAGGAAACATCAAGGTCGAGGCGTAGCACCTTTGTCGTCGGGTCCAGCGTCGCCACGACTTCTGTCGGGCGCCGATCCTCTTCGAAGAACTGACGGCTGTTCGCAATTTCATTGGCGCGATCGTTGATCAACTTCTCGAGAAGCTGCCATTGCATGGTTGTCAGCGGCGGCGGGTCCGGGGGCTCGTCCGTCGCAAGGGCTATCGGAGAGGCAAAACCCGCGGCTAAGGCCAATGCCAGTAAGGTGGGCAGGCGCCCGCGCCGACTCGCGAAAGACGAGATGGCTCGATACATAGTGAATCTCCGTGCGCCGCAAAAATGGGCCTCACGATGTTCGGTTACGCACGACTCGGTCGACAGAGGCGAGACGTCCTTTGCTTAGTACGCCTTGTCGCCGGGCACCGAGGCCGAGCCCACATTCATGCGACAAAGACGCCGCGCACACGCCGCTAGCTCGACCCTTTCTGTCGAGATGGGGATCGATTAGAAAAACGGCCTCACTGTTGTATGCGAGGCTGTCGCGAGCACCCGTTCGTGTGCGAGCGCGCTCCCACAAGGGTTTTCGCGCGTTGTGGGGTTCGGGTGCCTGCTTTTCGCATGAGCCGTCGGCATGTCCGAGGGAGGCGTCGGCTGCCGTTTACCGAGCGTTTCCGCAGGGAGGCGAAGGCCGGACGAGGACTTAGCGAGGGAAATGGCGGCCGACGCCTCCGCTCCGCCACGCATGACGCACAACGCGATGGCGCAGCCGAGCCGGCACGCATGCAAAGAAAAAGGCCGCGATCACTCGCGGCCTCTTCCGTCACACGGTCGAGCACATCACGCCGCGCGGATGGCCTTCATCTTTTCCGCGTTGCTCACCACGTTCGCACGCAGCTCCTCGCCGTCGAAGTCGTCGACCGAGATGAACTCGGCGACGCCATCGCGCACGCGCTGGAGCAGTTCGCGCTCGGCGGCGGTGATGGCGCCCAGCTTCTCGGCTTCCGCGAGCTGCTCGTTATACGTGTGCGACCGCAGCTGACCGCCCTTGAACGCCTTGACGAACTTGCGCTCCACCGGCTCCGCCGCGATCACGTCGGGGAGGATCGCATTCATGCGGCCAACGGTGTTGTTCGCGGTCGGCGTCATGTACGTCCAGGTCGTCAGACGGTCGCGGGCCTCGCTGGGGGCCGTAATGAGCGCGGCGACGCGACGACCGAGGCGATCCGACGGCGGCACTTCGCGACGGCCGAACGGGAACACGAGGGCGCGAAGAAGCCAGGCGACGGGGCGCACCGGGAAGTTACGGATCACGCCGTCGAGCGCCATCTGCATCTTCCACACGCACTCGTGGAAAGCCCATGCGAGCAGCGGGCGATCGGCTTCCGGACGACCGGTGTCTTCGTAACGCTTGAGCATGGCGCTGGCGATGTAGAGGTACGACAGCGTGTCGCCGAGACGGGCCGAGAGCTTCTCCTTGAACTTCAGCTTGCCGCCGAGCACACCCATCGACACGTCGGCGCAGAGGGCGAGCGCCGCCGAGTAGCGGTTGAGCTTGCGGTAGTAACGACGCGTGTACGCGTCGCCGGCCGTGTCGCCGATCTTCGCCGCCGTGATGCCGAGCACGAAACTGCGCACCGCGTTGGAGACGCCGAAGCCGATGTGGCTGAAGAGCAGCTTGTCGAACGTGTTCAGGCGCTCGCGGTAGTCGGCGATGTTCAGCGCCTGCATTTCCTTCAGGACGTAGGGATGGCAGCGGATGGCGCCCTGACCGAAGATCATCAGGCTGCGCGTCATGATGTTCGCGCCTTCCACCGTGATGGCGATCGGCACGCTCTGCCAGCCGCGACCCATGTAGTTCTTCGGACCGAGGATCACACCCTTGCCGCCGTGTACGTCCATCGCGTCGGACGCGATCTGGCGGCACCATTCCGTTGCGTGGTACTTGGCGATGGCCGACGGCACGGCGGGCTTCTCGCCGCGGTCGACGGCGGCAGCCGTGGCGCGCGACAGCGCCTGCGTGGCGTAGGTCAGGCCGCCGATGCGCGCGAGGGCCTCTTCGACGCCTTCGAAACGACCGATCGCGAGACCGAACTGCTTGCGCATGCGCGCATACGCGCCGGTGGCGGCGACCGCCATGCGCGACGCACCCGTCGCGTTCGACGGTAGCGAGATCGCGCGGCCGACCGACAGGCATTCGACCAGCATGCGCCAGCCCTGGCCCGCCATGTGCGGACCGCCGATCAGCACGGACAGCGGCACGAACATGTCCTTCGCGTGGACCGGGCCGTTCTGGAACGGGGTGTTCAGCGGGAAGTGGCGGCGACCGATCTCCATCCCCGGCGTTTCGCGCGGCAGCAGGGCGAGCGTGATGCCGAGGTCTTCCTTGTCGCCCAGCAGCTTATCCGGGTCGTACATGCGGAACGCGAGACCGACGATCGTGGCGACCGGTGCCAGCGTGATGTAGCGCTTGTCGAACGTCAGGCGGATACCGACCGTCTCCTCGCCGTTCCACATGCCCTTGGTGACGATACCGAAGTCGGGAATCGACGTGGCGTCCGAGCCGGCGTACGGACCGGTGAGCGCGAAGCACGGGATTTCGCGACCATCGGCGAGGCGCGGCAGGAAGTGATTCTTCTGCTCGTCCGAGCCGTAATGCATCAGCAGTTCGCCCGGCCCGAGCGAGTTCGGCACGGCGACGGTCGACGCGAGGGTCTGCGACATGCTCGAGAGCTTCTGCAGCACGGCGGAGTGCGCCAGCGCGGAGAAGCCGAGACCGCCATAGCTCTTCGGAATGATCATGCCGAAGAACTTGTTCTTCTTGATGAACTCCCAGACGTTCGGCGGCAGGTCGGCGAGCTCGTGGGTGATCTGCCAGTCGTCGATCATGCCGCAGAGTTCTTCGACGGGACCGTCGAGGAAGGCCTGCTCTTCGATCGACAGCTCCGGCTTCGGCTGGCGCAGAAGCACCGACCAGTTCGGCTTGCCCGAGAACAGCTCGCCCTCGAAACCGACCGTGCCGGCTTCGAGCGCGGTCTGCTCGGTGTCGGAGAGCTTCGGCGTGACCTTGGCGAACATCGACAGCAGCGGGGCGCTGATCTTCTTGCGGCGGAAATCGACCAGCAGCAGCGGCGCGGCGATGACGCCCAGCACGATGAGCATGAAGATCATGAAGACCGGCGTCCGCGCGATGAGACCCACGACGAGGATCGTCGCGGCCGTCGCGATGGCCCACGTCCTGAGCGACGTGCGGTGGTAGGCGCAGGCACCGGAGGCGATGAGCGCCGCCAGTACAACCAGGATCGCAGACATGGGTATCACCTCGTTACTGTGGTTCGGTCAGAGTGTTTGCATGAACGCCGCGATCTCGCGCGTGAACGCGTCGTTCGCGTCGCCGGCCACCATGTGCGTGGCTTCGGCGAGTGCCACGTGACGCGCATGCGGCACGAGGCGGAGAAATTCGTCGACGGTATGGCCCGACACCACGTCGCTGCGGGCGCCGGAAAGCAGCAGCACCGGCACCTCGACGCGTGCCGCGGCGGCGAAGAGGCGCGGCTGGTAGCGCTCGCTTTCCTCCACCAGGCCATCGAGCAGCGCCGGGTCCCAGTGCCAGCGCAACCGTCCGTCGGCGCACTGGCGCAGCAACGGCTTCAGCTGGGCCTCCGTCTTGCGTTCGCGACGATGCGGCAGGTACGCCTCGATCGCCGAGGCGGCCTCGTCGTAGCCGGCGAATCCGTCGGGATGGGAGCGCATGAACCCGAGGATACGTTCGACGCCGGCGGTTTCCCACCGGGGCGTGATGTCCACGAGGATCAATGCCGAAAACGGCTGCGCGCCCGCCGGTGCTTCGCCAGCGGCGATCAGGCCGAGCAGTCCGCCCATCGAGGCGCCGACCAGCACCGGGGCGCGTCCGTCGGACGATCGGGCTCCGGCGGCCACGCGCACCAGGTCGGCCACGAACTGTTCCATGTGGTAATCGCCACGGGGCACGTGTTCGCTTTCGCCATGGCCGCGTGCGTCGAACGTGGTAGCAGCGAAACCATTGGCAGCCAGCGTCCGTGCCGCGCCCTGCCAGGCGTGGCGCGTCTGGCCGAAGCCGTGGGCGAAGACGAGCTCCGGCACCCGCGCGCCATGCCAGCGCTGCGTGGCCAGCACGATGCCATCGTCGGCGACGATGCTGTCGTGGGATGACGGGATCAGGGCGGGACTGGCAACCATACGGCCGAGTATGTAGTGGCGAAAGGGCTGCGTCAATACGCCCGCGTACGGTCATGTAACGTCTTCGAAGTCAAGGTCTTATGCAGCACGTGGGGGCGGTGCCCGATTGCAAACGGCGGCGTCTCGGCTACCATGCGTCGATGAACGACAGTTCCAAGACCGAACGGGTCCGCCTCTCTGCCGAAGACTGGGAAGATGGGGCGCTCGCACTCATTGCCGAACAAGGGGTTGGCGCCCTTGCCGTCGAGGCCCTGGCCCGACGCCTCGGCGTCACCAAGGGCAGTTTCTACTGGCATTTCCGCACGCGTGAAGCCTTGCTTCAGGCGGCGCTGGAACGCTGGGAGGAATACGGCGAGCGCGAGGTGCTGGCGGAGATCGAGCGTATTCCCGATCCTCTGAAGCGCTTTCCCGAGCTGTTCCGCCGGGTGGCGCACGAGATGCAGCCGCACCGCGTCTATGCCGCCCTGCTAAAGGCACTGGATCACCCGCAGGTCGTGCCGGTGATGTCGCGCGTATCGCAGCGGCGCATGGATTTCCTCACCCGCCTCTACCAGGAGGCCGGACTGGCGCCCGATGTCGCGCTCAACCGTGCGCGCCTGACCTACGCCGCGTACGTCGGGTTCCTCCAGCTGAACTTCACGCTGGGTCTGCCGCGCATCAGCCATGAAGAATTCGACGCCTACGTCGAGCACATGATCGCCACGCTGACCCCGGCCCCGCGCGACGCATCCTGAACGGCGCGGCGCATTTTGCTGCGCCGTGCCTTGCGAATACCAACGACCGCAAACTACTGTCTCCGCTTGCGTTTAACTGGAGACCACATAGGATGCGAGCGCACGGCAGTTCCCTGGATGCATTGAATCGATGGGTCGACGAGGTCGCCCGGTTGACGGAGCCCGCCTCCATCCGCTGGTGCGACGGCTCGGATGCGGAGTACGCCGACCTCGTCGCCACGATGCTGGCCAGCGGCGATCTCCTTCCGCTCAACGCGGAAACGAACCCCCGCAGCTACCTGCACCGCTCGCACCCTTCGGACGTCGCACGCGTCGAGCACCTGACCTTCGTCTGCACGCCCGAGCAAGACGACGCCGGCCCGAACAATCACTGGATGGCGCCAGCCGAGGCTCACGCAAAGATCGACGCCCTGTTCGCCGGCGCGATGCGCGGGCGAACGATGTACGTGATTCCGTACTGCATGGGCCCGATCGATTCGCCGCTGTCGCGTTGCGGCGTGGAAATCACCGATAGCCCGTACGTCGTCGCCAACATGCGCATCATGACGCGCATGGGCGACGCCGCCCTCGCACGCATCGAACGCGAAGGTCGCTTCGTGAAGGGCCTGCATTCCACCGGCGACCTCGATCCGGATCGTCGCTTCATCATGCATTTCCCCGACGAGCTGTCGATCAAGTCGATCGGCTCCGGCTACGGCGGCAACGCGCTGCTCGGCAAGAAATGCCATGCCCTGCGCATCGCCAGCCATCAGGCCCGTCGCGAAGGCTGGCTCGCGGAGCACATGCTCATCGTGGGCATCGAGAATCCGCAGGGCGAGAAGCACTACATCGCCGCGGCATTCCCGTCCGCGTGCGGCAAGACCAATCTCGCCATGCTCATTCCGACCGAGGGTTATCGCAAGGCGGGCTGGAAGGTCTGGACGGTGGGCGACGACATCTGCTGGATGACGCCGGGCGACGATGGCCGCCTGTGGGCGATCAACCCGGAGGCCGGCTACTTCGGCGTCGCGCCGGGCACCGGTGCGAACACCAATCCGACGGCTCTGGCCACCCTTGGCCACGATGCGATCTTCACCAACGTCGCCCTCACCGCCGACGCCCGTCCGTGGTGGGAAGGCCTTGGCGAAGGCGAGCCGGTCACCGACTGGCAGGGGCGCCCGTTCGATGCCGCCAACGGTCCGGCCGCGCATCCCAACTCCCGCTTCACCGTCAGCGCGAAGCAGTGCCCGAGCTGGGCGCCGGAGTCCGAGGAGGCCGCCGGCGTGCCGATCTCGGCCATCGTGTTCGGCGGCCGCCGTCCGTCCCTGGTGCCGCTCGTGTTCGAGGCGAAGGACTGGGCGCACGGAGTACTCGTCGGCGCCGCCATGGGTTCGGAGACGACCGCCGCCGCCACCGGTGCGGTGGGCGTGCTCCGCCGCGATTCGATGGCGATGAAGCCTTTCTGCGGCTACAACTTCGCCGACTACTTCGCGCACTGGCTCTCGTTCGACAAGCCGGGCGCGAAGCTGCCGAAGATCTTCCACGTGAACTGGTTCCGCAAGGATGCCGACGGTCGCTTCATGTGGCCGGGTTACGGCGAGAACCTGCGCGTGCTCGACTGGATGATCCAGCGCGTCGCCGGCAAGGCACGCGGTCAGGAAACCCCCATCGGCACGGTCCCCGCGAAGGGCGAGCTCAACGCCGAGGGGCTGGACGTCTCCCCGGCCACCCTCGAGGCGCTGCTGCACGTCGATGTCGCCGGCTGGCAGGAAGAGATCGGTGCGATCGGCGTGTACCTCGACGGTTTCGGGGCGCGCATGCCGGAACGGCTGAAGACCGAACGCCTCCGCGTCAGCGAGGCCCTGGACAGGGCGATCGAGCCGCGCAAGGCCAGCGTCGCCTGATCGATCTTGCAGGAGCCGCTATAGCGGCGAGCTCTCCCGGTCTTCCCGGCAAGGGCTCGCCGCTATAGCGGCTCCTACAGTTCGCCCGCCCCCTTAAACCGTTTCGCCCTTGCCCGCATCCAAGCTGGCAAGATGAACGCCCTATGCCTCGCCGCCACCTCCTTCATGCAGCCTGAGCTGCCCGCCGCCTCGTCGGACGACGAGACCGTGCGTGCCGCGGTGGCCGGCGACCGCAAGGCGTTCGAAGCGCTCTACCGGCGACACGCCGATCGGGTCTACGGTGCCGTCCTGCGCCTGGCGGCCTACGATCACGCCCGCGCCGAGGATCTCACCCAGGAAGCCTTCGTCCGCGCCTGGCAGAAGCTGGACGGATTCCGCTTCGAAAGCGCCTTCGGCACCTGGGTCTACCGGCTCGCCGTCAACGTCGCCCTCATGTCCATACGCGCCCGCAACGCCGACCCGGTCACGATCCTCGACGACGAACACCTGCCGGACATCACCGACATCGACAATCCCGTGCGCGCCTTCGAGCGCGACGAACTGGAAAAGGCCATCGCGGCATTGCCGCCGCGGGCCCGTGCCGTCCTCGTGCTGCATGACGTGGAAGGCTGGAAACACGAGGAAATCGCCAACGAACTTTCGATGGCGGTCGGCTCTTCGAAAGCACAGTTGCACCGTGCGCGCGGCCTGCTCCGCCGTGCGCTGGGAGACAAGCCATGAACGAACTCGATTACCTGCGCCAGATGCGCTCCCTCAACCGCCCGGTCGTCCCGCACCGCGATCTCTGGGCCGGCATCGACAGCCGTCTCGACGAGGCCGCCGCGCCCGCCACCGTGCGCCGGCATCGTGCCCGTCCATGGCTGATGGCCGCGGCCATCGCCGGCGTCGCGATCCTCGGCGGCGGCCTTGGCCTGCACTTGGTAGCGCCCGTTCCCGACGGGAGCATCGCCGCCAGCGGACACGCCTGGAAACCGACCGATCCGCGCCTGACCGGCGCCGCGGTCGAACTCGACGCCGCCCGAATGGAGCTGACCCAGGCCATGCAGGATTCCCCCGATTCGGCCGCGTTGCAGCGCCTGCTGCAGCGTACCGAGCGCCAGCGCGACCGTCTGCGCAACTTCGACAAGCAAGCCGGCTAAACGCGAACAGCCAGGACACCACGACCATGAAAACGCTCTATCTCATCCCCCTGCTGCTGGCGCTGTCGATCGGCGAGGCCCTTGCCTCGACGCCGATCAACCTGTCGAAAGAGATCCGCCCCAACGCGAAGGTCAGCATCGACAACGTCAAGGGCGAAGTCACCGTCACCGCCTGGGACAAGAATCAGATCCAGGTGTCCGGCACGCTCGGCGACGGCGCTCGCCCCCTCGAGATCCAGGGCGACGATCGCGACGTCGACATCCGCGTCGACGGCGACGAAAAGAAAGGCAACTGGTTCAGCTGGGGCAACGACTCCCGCATGCAGCCCACCATCCTCAACGTCCGCGTGCCACGCGGTGTCGAGGTGAACATCAATGTCGTCAGCGCGCCGGTCAGCATCGACGGCCTCGACGGCGGCAAGATCGAGGTCGACTCCGTCAGCGGCCGCATCCGCGCCAACGTGCGTTCGCCCGAAGTCAGCATGCAGACGGTGAGCGGCACCATCGACCTCGCCGGTCGCACCGGTCGCGCCGACCTGCAGACGGTGTCCGGCGACATCACCGCGCCGTCCGTCACCGACAAGGTGGATGCCCAGACCGTGTCCGGTCGCATGACCATCGGCGGCGGCCCCTGGAAGGAAGCGAACTTCAGCACGGTGTCCGGCGACACGCAGATCGCCGGCGGTCCCACGCGACAGGGCAAGCTCGACGTCGATTCGATGAGCGGCGACGTGCAGGTGCAGCTGCCCGCCGACACCTCGGCGCACGTCGAGGCCTCCACGTTCAGCGGCGACCTGCGCAGCGACTGGGGTGAGGCGTCGCGCGGCGACGGTCCGGGCAAGGATCTGAAGGCCACGATCGGCGGCGGCGACGCGCGCATCCACATCGAGTCTTTCAGCGGCGACGTGCGCATCCGCGCCGCAGGAAAGTAACCCGACCTCCGTCGTACCGGCGTACGCCGGTACCCACGTCCTCGGCCTTCATAAGAACGAGGACGAGGGTTTCATGCGCGTGGTCGCCGTGGATCCCGGCGTGCGCCGGGATGGCGGTGCAGCGTCAGCCCGACTTCTTGCCTTTACGCATGTTCGCCCGCGAGTCCGCGATCATCGCCTGCATGGCCGCCGCCGCTTCGTTCGGACGGCGGCGACGGATCGCCTCGTAGACGGCGCGATGGTGCGGCAACGCGTACTTGAAGTTCTTCGCGGTGCGTGCCGACATGACGAAGAACGTGCCCAGCGCCGCTTCGATCACGCCGAACAGCGAACTCAGCAACTCGTTGTTCGTCGCGGCGAGCACCGCTTCGTGGAAGTGCAGGTCGGCCACGGCCCATTCGTCGAGCGTCGTGGACTCTTCCATCGCCTCCAGCGCCGCACCGATCGCCTCCAGCTGCGCCGGTTCACGCCGTCTCGCGGCCGCCGCGACGGCGGCCGGTTCGATGATGGCGCGCATCTCCACGAGCTTGTCGACGAAATCGTCCGTCGGCATCGCCGCGCAACGCCAGGCCAGCACGTCGGCGTCCAGATGGTTCCAGTGCCGAGGATCGCGCACCCGCATGCCGGTCTTCTGGCGGGTCTCGATCAGGCCCTTCGCCGCTAGCACCTTAAGGGCTTCGCGAAGCACCGTCCGGCTGACGGCCATCTGCGTCGCCAGTTGCGCCTCGCCGGGCAGCGCGTCGCCGGGCTGGAGCGCCCCGCTGACGATCGACTCCCCGATCTCCTCGATGACCTGCGCGTGCAGGCTCCGTGTCGCCGCCCTGGGTGCCATGACGCCCTCCACTTCCCCGTGTCGCGCCCATCCTATCCGCTGCGCTGCCCCGGACGATGACGCGGCGCAACTTGTCATTTGTCGTACAAATATGTTTTGTTCGCGGAGCCCTCAACGACTGGAGTGGATTCGCGATGAAGAAGGCTGTGATCCTGGCGGCGGCGATCGCCCTGGCATGCAGCGGCGCCGCCATGGCTGGCGATGCGTCGAAGACGTCGTTCGGGCAGACCCCCGACGGCAAGGACGTGACGCTCGTCACACTGAGCAACGGCCATGGCATGACGGTGAAAATCCTCTCGCTGGGTGCCGCGCTGTACGCCCTGGAGGTTCCCGATCGCAACGGCAAGCCGGGCGACATCGTGCTCGGATATCCCGACCTGAAAGGCACCTTCGCGAAGCCTCAGTACTTCGGCGACACCGTCGGCCGCTATGCCAACCGCATTGCCAAGGGCCGCTTCACGCTCGACGGCAAGCAGTACACCGTGCCGGTCAACGACGGACCCAACTCGCTCCACGGCGGCAAGGTCGGCTTCGACAAGGTCGTCTGGACGGTCGAGAAGGTCGAATCCGGCGCGAAACCCAGCGTGACGCTGAGCTATGTCAGTCCCGACGGCGACCAGGGCTATCCGGGCAAGGTGACCACCCGCGCCACCTATGCGATCAACGACAGCAACGAGCTGACGATCGACTACACGGCGACGACCGACGCCCCGACCATCGTCAACATCACGAACCACGCCTACTGGAACCTGTCCGGCGAGGGCTCGGGCAGCGTGATGGACCAGCGCCTCATGATCGCCGGCGATGCGTACCTGCCGACCGACGCCACCGCGATTCCCACGGGCGAGGTACGACCGGTCGCCGGCACCGATTTCGATTTCCGCAAGGCAAAGCCGATCGGTCGCGACGTGCGCGACGCGAAGGAGCCGCAGATCGTGTTCGGCCGCGGCTTCGACCACAACTGGGTGATCTCGCGGAAAGAAGCCGCGCAGCCTCGCGAAGTCGCGCGGGTCACGGATCCGAAGAGCGGTCGCGTGCTGTCGCTGTGGTCGGCGCAGCCGGGCCTGCAGTTCTATTCCGGCAACTTCCTCGACGGCACCACGTCGGGCAAGTCGGGCGGCATCTACCGTCAGGGCGACGCGTTCGCACTGGAGCCGCAACTGTTCCCGGATACGCCGAACCAGCCCGACTTCGGGTCGGCACGCCTCGATCCGGGCAAGACCTATCGCAACACGATGGTCTACAAGTTCACGGTGGACAAGACCGCGCCGAAGTGAGGTCGACCTGGTGGGAGCCAGCAGGCTGGCTCCTGCTGGATGCCTACACCTCGTGATGCAACGCTTCCGCCGGTTTGCGCCGGCGGAAGCGCGGTGCGAGTTCCACCATGTACATCGCGGCCAGCACCAGCGCGCCGCCGCCCACCATGCGCGTGGTCAGGGCATCCACACCCAGCAGCACGGCGAAACCGGCGGCGAAGACCGGCTCGGTCGTCATCACGATCGCCGCGCGCGTGGCCGGCATGTGCGCCTGCGCCCACGTCTGCACGAGCATCGCCAGCGCGCCCGCGATCAGCGCCATGTAGAGCACGGCGATCCATGCGTGCGTGTCGGGCGGCAGGGCCGGCCCGCCGTGTGGCAACGTGATGCCCACGCACACGGCCGCGATGCCAACCATCTGGATCGCGGACATGCCGAACGCGTCGCCCGGTTTCGACCAGTGACCGAGGCCCACGATGTGCAGCGCGTAGAGCGCCGCCGAGGCGAGCGTGAGCAGCACGCCGCCGTCGACCTCGAATCCGTTCAGCGCGAGCACGCCGAGGCCGACGGTCGCGAGCACCACCGCGAGCCAGGTCGTCCACGGCATCGCCTGCCGGAAGAGAAACAGCGAAAGGATCGGCGTGATCACCACGTACATGCCCGTGACGAAGCCGCTGACGCTCGGCGACGTTCGCGCGAGGCCTTCGGTCTGCAGCCACTGCGCCACACCGTACAGCACGCCCAGTGCGAGGCCCTGCAGCAGCTGCTTCCGACTCAGGCGCTTCAGCGGCAGCGCGAACAACACGACCATGACGACCGCCGCTATCGCGAAACGCACCGCGAGGAAATCGGCCACGGACATCCGCCCCACCACGTCCTTGATGAGGACGAACGTGGAGCCCCAGATGGCCGTGACGGCAAGAAGGCCCAGCGTCGCGACGCCGGACCCGCGTGTCGTGTCGTTCATCGCCGCTTCCGCAGCAGCTGACCCGGTATCTTCAGCGCGAAGTGCGTCCAGATGCCGAGGCGCACGAGCGTGCGCACCATCGCGTTGCGTGCCGCGGGATCGTGCCGGCTGAACCACAGGTACATGCTGCGATGCTTGTGCCGGCTGACGAAGACCGGCCGATGCCGACTCGATCCGCCCTTGCCGTGCAGCACACGTACGTCGCCGGCGAGGATCACCTTGTAACCGCCGTCGCGTGCACGCCGGCAAAGGTCCATGTCTTCGCAATGCAGGAAGAACGATTCGTCGAAGCCGTGCAGGCGATCGAAAGCGTCGCGCGGCATCAGGAGGATGGCGCCGGAAACGATTTCCACCTCTTCCGCGCCGTCGGGCATCGGGCCGCGGATGTCGATACCGGCATCGCCCTTGCGACCGAGCTTCGTCGCGAGCGAGCGCTTCAGCAGCGGATCGCGTCGACGCGACGCGGGATCGGGCCGGCCGTCGGCATCGCAGACCACCGCACCCACGATCGCCGTATGGACATCCATGTGCGACGCCATGCGACGGATGGTATCCGGCTCGATCAGGCAGTCGGGATTGAGCACCAGCACGCGGATGCCGTGCGACTGCGCGACGCCGCGGTTCACGGCGGCGCCGAAACCGAGGTTGGCGCGGTTGTAGATCACCCGCACGCGGTCGTCGTCGGCCCACGCGCGGTCCAGCGATTCCGGTATGCCGTCGGTCGACCCGTTGTCGACGATGAGCACCTCGACGGGCACGTCGCTCGCGAGCGCGTGTTCGACGCACTCGCGGGTGAGCGGCCCGCTGTCCGCGAGGACGATGACGATGCTCGTGAGCGGGCCGGCGTTCATCGGGCTCCCGATCAGCCGACCCACACGCGGGCGTTGCGGAACATGCGCATCCACGGGGAGTCTTCGCCCCACTGCTCCGGGTGCCAGCTCAGCTGGGTGGAACGGAACACGCGCTCCGGGTGCGGCATCATGATCGTGACGCGACCGTCCGCGGCCGTGAACGCCGCAAGACCGCCCGGCGAACCGTTCGGGTTCAGCGGGTAGCTCTCGGTCGGCTTGCCGCGGTTGTCCACGAAGCGCGCGGCGCCGTGGCTCTTCGACGGGCTGCAGACGTTCGGGAAATGCACGCGGCCTTCGCCATGCGCGACCGCGACCGGAAGACGCGAACCCGTCATGCCGCGGAAGAAGATGCTGCCCGAATCGAGGATTTCGAGCGTGGCGAGGCGCGCTTCGTACTGCTCCGACTGGTTGCGCAGGAACTGCGGCCAGTGCTTCGCGTCGGGGATGATGTCCTTGAGGCCGGACATCATCTGGCACCCGTTGCACACGCCGAGCGCGAACTTGCTGCCATCCTCGAAGAACCGCGCGAACTGTTCGCGCAGCGCGTCGTTGTAGAGGATCGACGTCGCCCAGCCGCGACCCGCGCCCAGGACGTCGCCGTACGAGAAGCCGCCGCAGGCCGCGAGGCCGATGAAGTCCTTCAGGTGGTGGCGGCCGGTCGCGAGATCGGTCATGTGGATGTCGACCGCGTCGAACCCGGCGCGGCTGAAGGCCGCCGCCATCTCCACCTGCCCGTTGACGCCCTGCTCGCGCAGGATCGCCACGCGCGGACGCTTCGCCGTCGCGATGTACGGCGCGGCGATGTCGTCGGCCGGGTCGAACGTGAGCTTCGGCGAGATGCCCGGATCGGCATCGTCGAGGCGCCACTCGTTCTCCTGGTCGGCGCTCAGCGGATTGTCGCGCAGGCGCTGCATCGCGTAGCTGGTTTCGTTCCAGGCGCGGAAGAGCTCGGTCCAGTTCCACTTGAACGCGGTCTCGCCGCCGAGGTGAAGCTTGATGCCGAGCTTTTCCTTCGGGCGGCCGACGTTGTGCGTCATGCCGGCGAGGTTGTGCTTGACCAGCAGGGCTTCGAACGCCTCGCGATTCGCGGCGGCGACCTGCACCACGGCGCCCAGCTCTTCGTTGAAGAGCGCGCGCAGCGTGGCTTCCGCCCAGCCGTCGAGACGCAGCTCGAGGCCGCAACGGCCCGCGAAGGCCATTTCAAGCAGCGTGACGATGGCACCGCCGTCCGAACGATCGTGGTACGCCAGCAGCAGACCGCCCTGGTTGGCTTCCTGGATCAGTTCGAACATCGCGCGCAGGCGCTTCGCGTCGTCGAGATCCGGCGGCACGCCGCCGCCGCGGTTGAACACCTGGGTGAGCGCCGAACCGCCGAGACGGTCGCGGCCCGCGCCGAGGTCGATCAGCCACAGGTCGGTGTCGCCGCGATCAAGCTTCAGCTGGGGCGTGAGCGTGCGGCGCACGTCGTCCACGCGCGCGAAGCCGGTGATCACCAGCGACACCGGCGACACCGTCTTCTGCGCCTTGCCGTTGTCGTCGGTCCACACCGTCTGCATGGACAGGGAGTCCTTGCCGACCGGGATGGCGATGTCGAGCGACGGGCACAGTTCGATACCCACGGCCTTGACCGCGTCGAACAGCGCGGCGTCTTCGCCCGGGTGGTTCACGGCGGCCATCCAGTTGGCGGACAGGCGCACTTCGTCCAGCTTGATGGATGCCGCGGCGAGGTTCGTGATCGCCTCGCCCACCGCCATGCGCGCGGCGTCGGCGCTCGAGAGCAGCGCCACCGGCGCACGCTCGGCCATGGCCATCGCCTCGCCGGTGTAGCCCTCGAAGTCGGTCATGGTGACCGCGACGTCGGCGACAGGCACCTGCCACGGACCGACCATCGGATCGCGGGCGTTGAGGCCGCCGACCGTGCGATCGCCGATCGTGATGAGGAAGTTCTTGCTGCCCACGGCCGGCAGGCGCAGGACGCGCATCAGCGCCTCGTCCATGCCGATGCCGGTGAGGTCCGCCACGAGGTCGACGCGCGGCTTGACGCGCTTCGCATCGCGATGCATGCGCGGAGGCTTGCCGAACAGCACGTCCATGCGCAGGTCGATCACCGTGATGTCGCGACGCGTGTCGCGCACGATGAGGCGCGGCTCTTCCGTGGCGTCGCCGACCACCGCGAACGGGCAGCGCTCGCGTGCACAGAAGGATTCGAAGAGCTCGAGGTCTTCGGCACCGATCGCGAGCACGTAGCGCTCCTGCGACTCGTTGCTCCACACCTGCATGGGCGACAGCGTCGGGTCGTCGCACGGCAGCTTCGACAGGTCGATGATGCCGCCGACGTCGGCGTCGTTGAGGATCTCGGGGATGGCGTTGGACACGCCGCCCGCGCCGACATCGTGGATGCTGACGATCGGGTTGTGGTCGCCGCGCGCCCAGCACGCGTCGATCACCTGCTGGCAGCGACGTTCCATTTCCGCGTTGTCGCGCTGCACGGAGGCGAAGTCGAGCTCCGCGCTCGACGTGCCGGACGCGACCGACGAGGCCGCGCCGCCGCCGAGGCCGATGAGCATCGCCGGGCCACCGAGCACGATCACCTTGTCGCCGGGGCGTACCTTGCGCTTCTGCACGTGGTCCGGGCGGATCGCGGCGAGGCCGCCGGCGATCATGATCGGCTTGTCGTAGCCGCGCCGGACGCCCTTCTCGCCGGTTTCCTGCTCGAAGGTGCGGAAATAGCCGCCCAGCGCGGGGCGGCCGAATTCGTTGTTGAACGCCGCGGCGCCGAGCGGGCCGTCGCGCATGATCTCGAACGCGGACGCCATGCGCGGCGGCAGCGGGCGGTCCTTCTCCCACGGACGCGGCAGGCCGGGAATGCGCAGGTGCGACACCGAGAAACCGGTGAGGCCGGCCTTCGGCTTGCCACCGCGACCGGTCGCACCCTCGTCGCGGATCTCGCCGCCGGCGCCGGTGGCGGCACCGGGCCACGGCGCGATGGCCGTGGGATGGTTGTGCGTCTCGACCTTGATCGCGTACGGCGCGGCTTCGGACACGGTACGGAACACGCCGTCTTCCGGGCTCACGAACAGGCGCTTGCCCTCGTAGCCTTCGATAACGGCGGCGTTGTCGTGGTACGCCGAAAGCGTGTGCGCGGGCGACTTCTGGTGCGTGTTCTTGATCATGCCGAACAGCGACGACTCCTGCGTCGCGCCGTCGAGCGTCCACGTGGCGTTGAACACCTTATGGCGGCAGTGCTCCGAGTTCGCCTGCGCGAACATCATCAGCTCGGCGTCGGTGGGCGCGCGGCCCATTTCCGCGTAGCGGTCCGCGAGGTAATCGATCTCGTCGTCGGCCAGCGCGAGCCCGAGCTCGGCGTTGGCGGCGGCCAGCGCGGCGCGCGCATCGCTGCCGAGTTCGACGTGGCCGAGCGGGCCGGGTTCACCGGCGAGGAACAGGCCGGCGGCCTGATCGAGCGAGGCCAGCGGCGACTGCACCATCGGATCGCAGAACGCAGCCATCACCGCGGCGTACGACGGATCGGTGGCGTCGGGCATGCCGGTGACGCGCCAGGCCGTGCCACGCTCCACGCGGCGGACATCGAAGCCGGCACCGTGGAGGATGTCGGTGGCCTTGCTCGACCACGGCGAGATCGTGCCGAGGCGCGGCACGACCCAGAACGTGGCGTCTTCCGGCGCGGCGCTCTTCGCTTCCAGCACGGCGAGCAGGCGCGAACGCGCGTCGCCTTCCGGCGGCACGGCGGCGTCGACGAAGTAAGTGAACCAGGCGGCCTGCACCCGCGTCCCGTGATGCAGGGCATCCAGGTGGGCGTTCAGTCGTTCGAGTCGGAAAGGCGAGAGGGCGCTCTGCCCGTCGAGTGCGATCATGCGGGGGAAAAGGCGCTAAAGGAAAACGCCCATTCTACATGATGTTGCGCGGCAGCATCGGGGTGGGTTCCGGGATGCCCCCCCGGCGCGGCAGTCCGGTGGGAGCCAGCCTGCTGGCGATGGGAGCTCGTGGCAAGCTCCCATCGCCAGCAGGCTGGCTCCCACCAGAGCAGCTCAGCCCCCGCGGCGGTTCGCGGTGCCGGGAGGGGCGTTCAGTGCCTGGAGCAGCTGGGCCGGGGTCACGTAACCCCCGACCACGTCGCCGTTCTCGGTGACGATGGTCGGGGTGCCGTTCACACCCAGGCGCTCGCCCAGCTCGAATTCGTCCTTCACCGGGTTGGCGCAGGTGGCGGCCTTGGGCGAGCCGCCCTTCATGGCGTCGTTGAAGGCGTTCTTGCGGTCGGCGCTGCACCAGACCGACACGGCCTTGGTGTACGACGGGGTGTCGTTGCCCGCCGTGGTCTTCACGCCCTCGCGCGGCCAGAACACGTATTCGACCGCGATGCCCTGCTTGTTGAATTCGTCGATATGCGCGTGCAGCTGGCGGCAGAACCCGCAGTCGACGTCGGTGAACACCGTGATCGTGTGCTTCGGGTTGGCCGGCGCGTAGATGAGGCGCTGCGAGGCCGGGACCTTGGCGAGTTCGGTCTTGCGCGTGGCCGCCCAGCTGGCGGCGCTGAGGTCCGTGCGGTTCTTCAGGTCGATCAGGTTGCCGTTGAGCATGTAGCGGCCGTCGGTGGTCACGTAGACCATGCGACCCGACGCCACGACCTGGAAGAAGCCGGGCATGGGCGCCGGCGCGATGCTGTCCACTTTGATGCCGGGGCCGAGGCCTTCGACCGCGGCGCGGGCGGCCTTGTCGTCATCGGCGGCGCAGGCCGTCATGGCGAACGCGCCAGCCACGAGGGCAGGCAGGAATGTCTTCAACATCGGTACGACTCCATGGATACCGGGGGAAAGAGGAACGACTTGGATCGCCGTTCGTCCGTTCGGTTCCCCGATTGTGGCACAGGGCGCCAGCCGCCTACCCGCGCGGATGGTGCTGCGCGTGAAGGCGCTTCAGGCCTTCTTTAGCGACCAGCGTGTAGATCTGCGTGGTACTGAGCGCACTGTGGCCAAGCAGCATCTGGAGCGCGCGAAGGTCCGCGCCGTGGTTGAGCAGATGCGTGGCGAACGAATGCCGGAGCACGTGCGGGCTCACGCGTTTCGCCGGGATACCGACCTGCACCGCGTAACGCTTCACCAGCGTCCAGAACATCTGCCGCGTCATCGCGTCGCCCCGGCGCGAGAGGAAGAGCGCCACCGGCTGCCCATGGCCCTTCGCGAGACCTGGCCGCGCCTCGCGCAGATAGGCCTCGACATGCGCCAGCGCTTCCTCGCCCACGGGCACGAGACGGTCCTTGCCGCCCTTGCCCGTGACGCGCACGACACCTTGTCGCGTGTTGAGCCCGGCGAGGGGAAGGTCGACGAGTTCCGATACCCGCAAGCCAGAGGAGTACATCAATTCGAGCATCGCACGGTCGCGCAGACCCAGCGGTGTCGCGACGTCGGGAGACACGATCAGGGCCTCGACCTCGCGCTCGGCGAGCGCCTTCGGCAGGCCGCGCGGCATGCGCGGCCGCTGCATCAGCAAGGTCGGGTCTTCCTTGCGTCCCTCGTCGCGCGCGCGCTGCGCGTAGAAGCGCCGGAACGCGGACTGCCGCCGCGCCATGCTGCGCACCGAGACGGGCTGGCTGCCATGGTAGGCGGAAAGGTCGTCGCGCCCGGCGGTGTCCAGCGTGCGACCGCGTGATTCCAGCCAGCGCGACAGCTGGCGCAGATCGCGCCGGTACGCTTCGAGCGTGCGATCGGCGAGGCCATCCTCGGCCCAGATGCGCTCGATGAAGCGTTCGATGAGGCGATCGTCGGCGGTGGACGAGACGGTTTCGATATCGGACATGCCGCCGATGTTCGCACGGTGGGAGCCAGCCTGCTGGCGAAGGGTGCTCGCCGCAAGCACCCTTCGCCAGCAGGCTGGCTCCTACCCTTGCGTTAGCCCTGGATCACCAGCTGAAGCCGCCGCCGACGCCGACCGTGCTCTCCGAGCCCGAGCTCGATGCGCCGATCGAGACACTCGCGCGGTTCTCCTTGAACGCACGCTGGTACCCCACCGCGATGGCCTGCTGGCCGCCGTAGTTGCCGGCGCCCATCCCGACACGGTTCGCGCCCGACAGGCCCGACGTGTTCATGCTCATCTGCGACAGCGCCGTGCCCATCGCACCCACGCGATCGAGCCGCTGGTTCACCTTGTGGAACTGGTCGTCGACGCGCGTGCGGAACCCGTCGAAGTCGCTGCGGCTCACGCCGTTGCCGATCTTCGCGTCGGTGTACGCGTTGGCCTGCTTCAGCGTCTGCTGGTCGCCGTTGTCCGCATACGATTTCGCGGTGGCGAGCGCCTGGTCCACCTGCCCCACGTTGGCGGCATCCGTCGAGGCGACGCCAGCGGCGACGTTCACGACACGACGCTGGTTCGCGGCCGTGCCCACCGACACCGTGTTCGCCTGATCGGCCACCGAACCCGCACCGAGCGCGACGCTGTTCGCCGCGGTCGCCGACGCGCCCTGCCCGATGGCCGTCGCCGAGGCGGCGGTCACCGACGCGCCCTGCCCGATGGCCGTCGCCGAGGCGGCGGTCACCGACGTATCGGCGCCGACCGCTACCGCGTTCGTCGCAGCGGCCGAGACGGTCGCGTTGCTACCGACGGCGACGCTGCCATCGGCGGCGACCGTCGCGTGGTCGCCGATAGCGGTGTCGCGTGGATCGGTCGCGACGCTGCCGCCGCCGACGGCGAGACCGTCGCCCGATCCCGCCGGCACCGTCGGATCGGTACCTGGCTGACCGCCACCGGGTCCGTTGCCGATCTGGTTGCGGATATCGGCGATACCCTGCAAGGCGCTGGACAATGCGCTGTCGACGGCGCCGAACGCGTCGCCGACGTTCTGGTAGCTACGGCCCTGGATGTCGTAGACCGGCGGCACGAAGCCGGCGAGCCCCATCGTGGCGCCGCCGCCGAACGCCTGCGCGAACGCGGCGTTGACCGCGGAATCGCCGACGGTGACCTGACCGATCGCCGCCTGCAGCTGGCCGACGTTCACCGCGTCGGTGGCCGAGGTACCGGCGCCGACGTTGGTGATGCGACGGGTGAACGCCGCGATCTTCTCGCCATAACGATTCGTCATCGTGCCGTCGCTGCCGATCGACACGACGCCGGCATCCTTCGTCGCCGAATTCATGCCGAGCGAGACGCTCATGGTGCCGTCGTCGCCCACCGTGGCGAAATGACCGAGCGCCACCGATTCGTCGCCCTTGGCGAGCGCGAGGTCGCCGATCGCGACGCTGTTGGTGCCGTAGGCCCACGTCGACGACCGGTTGTCGCCGCCGATCGCGATCGAGTTGATGCCGGTCGCCGCCGCGTTGTAACCGATCGCGGTGTTGTTCGCTTCCTGCGCATAGGAATACTTGCCGATCGCGACGCTCGCATCGCCCTCCGCCCGCGCGTGGCCGCCGATCGCCGTCGCGCCATCCGTGAGCGCCATCGCGGCCGACCCGATGGCGGTCGATTCGAAACCGGTCGCCTGCGTCAGGTCGAACACGCCGGGGAAGACCTGCGACGGGCCACCGATCGCCGTCGCGCTGACGCCGCTCGCCGTCGCCGCCGTGCCGACCGACGTCGCGTTGTCGCCCATCGCGGCCGACTCGCTGCCGATGGCCAGCGCGCCGAAGCCGTAGCTGCCCGCCAGCGCGCCGAAGGCGAGCGCGTCGTCGCCCTGCGCCTGCGCGCTCGCACCGACGGCCATCGCCAGACTGCCGGTCGCGGTCGTCACCTGATCCGACACCGGCGTGCCGCCGCTGTCGACGGCGATACCGCCGATCGCGATCGTGCCGGCGTTACCCGCCGTGGCGCCGGTGCCCATCGCGATGGCGTTGCCACCGGACGCGGACGCGCCATAACCGATCGCCGTGGCGTAATCGCCCGCGGTGTTGGCGGACTGGCCGAGCGCGAGACTGCCCGCCCCCTGCGCGATGGCGCTGGCGCCGATCGCGGTGGTGCCCGCGTCGAGGGCGACGGCGCCCGACCCGATCGCGGTGGCATCGTCGCCGGCGGCGAGCGCGCCCGCGCCGACCGCGACGCTGTGGTAGCCATCGGCATACGCGTCGTCGCTGCCGTCCGACGCGCCGTTCGCGGCGAAGTAGCCCGACGGGGCGATGTCGGCGGCCTGAAGCACGCGGTGCGCGCTGTCGAGACGCGGTGCGGTGGTGAGCGGCGCGGCGGCCTGCGCGGTGCCGGCGGCAAGCGCGGCGATCACGGCCGCGGCGATCGCGCGGCGCATGGTGGTAAGGGAATCGCGGTTCATCGATGTCTCCGGAAAAGGGATGGTCACGGGGCGACGAAGCTCGCCTGGACGCTGAGGTTCTGGGCGTCCTTGACGCCGAGCACGCGCAGGAAATAGGTGCCTGCCGCGGGACGGGCCAGCACGACCGATTCGGCGTTGCCGGTATGCGCCGACTGGTAGTCGTAGGTGCCGTCGGCCGGACGGTCGCCCACGCGCACCTGCAGCGTCACGTCACCCGAACCGCCGAACGTGCGCATGACCAGGCTGCGCGCACCGGCGGGAACGTCGATGCGGTAATACAACGACGTGCCCGCGTAGCTGACGACGCTGGTGAGCAACGAGCCGTTGGTGAGCTCGGGCGTGTAGCTGTCGCCGAGAACCGCGAGCTGCACGGCGGCGGAGGCATCGAGGATGCCCGCGCCGGCCGGCGTCGCCTGCGGAAACGGCACCTTCGGCTTGTGTGCCGTCTGCTTGAGCGCGGCCAGCACGGCGGCCGGCTTCATCAGGGCCTGGCCCGAGGCGAGTCGCGCGCTCTGCATCAGTGCCACGGTACCCGCCACGTGCGGCGTGGCCTGCGAGGTACCCGCATAGCCGCCATAGGTCGGTTCGCCGACGACGGTCTCGCCGCCGTTGATCGCCTGGTACACGAAACCCGCCGTGACCGGGCTGCCGCTCGTGCCGTCGTTGGCGTAGATGCCGCCGCCGGGACCCGCCAGTGCGACGGGCTTGCCGTAGTTCGAATAGAAGGCAAGACGGCTGGTGATGCCAACGGAGGCCACGGTGACCGCACCGGGGCAGCTCGCCGGCGAGTAGTACGCCGCGTCGTCGCCCGAGTTGCCCGCCGCGACGACCACGACCGTGCCGCGCGCGTTGGCCGCGGCGATGGCCTGCGCCATCGGATCGTCGGGCGTGCATTGCCCTTCGCCACCGAGGCTCATGTTGATCACCTGCGCGGGATGCGTGTTGTCGGGCACGCCATCGACGTGGCCGCCGGCCGCCCAGACGATGCCGTCGGCGATGTCGCTGTCGTAGCCGCCGCAGTGGCCGAGCACGCGGATCGGCAGCACTTTCGCCTTGTACGCCACGCCGGCCATGCCGAGCGCGTTGTTGGTCAGCTCGGCGACCGTGCCCGCGACATGCGTGCCGTGCCACGAGCTCGGTTCGTTCGGGCAGCTGTCCGACCACGGGGCCTCCGTGGTCCAGTCGCCGGTGTCCCAGCCGCCCGCGGCGCGTCCATCGGCGTCGCGTCCCGACACGAACGCGTCGCTGATGAAGTCGTAACCGGCGTCGGCCAGCGAGGTGTCGAGATCCGGATGCGCCGTGATGCCGGTGTCGATCACCGCCACGGTCATGCCGTCGCCATCGGCGAGCGTCCAGGCGCCGGCGACGTTGGATCCGCCGTCGTTCGGCACGCCGGCGTCCGTCTCGGCGGTACCGTCGGGTGCGCGCATGTGCCACTGGTCCTTCAGGTAATACGTGTCGTCGGGCACGAACGGCGCGTCGGCACGCAGGTCTTTCACGGCGTGCTTCATGCGGTCGGGCACCACCGACCGCACCGACGGGTCGGCGGCCAGCGTCGCGAGGAACGTCGCCGCCTCCCGCTCGTCGAGCGGGCGCGAGAGCTTCAGGACGCGCGATCCGATCGCCAGCCGGCGCAGATGCGTGACGGAGGGTGCGGCGGCGCGCGCGCCGGTCGCGGACGTGAAGGCCATCCGGCCGAGCGCGGCGCCCGCTACCTGCGTGGCGGCGCGAGCGTCCGTCCGCGCGCTGCTGCCGTCTCGGTACGTGACGATGAAGCGGTCGAAGCGTGCCTGCGACGGCGGCGTGGCGCCGATCGGGCGCAGGGTATGCGGCGCGGGCTGCGCGGCCATGGCGGGCATGGACAGGGCAAGGACAAACGCGCCGATGAGGCGCATGCGTTGGCGGTGCATGGTGTGGTGGTCTCCCCGAGGTCTTGAGTTGGCAGGCGCCGGTGTGCTCCCTGCGTGCCCGTATCCCCAATGGCCGTACAGACGGCCAGTCAGCGCGTCGTCGCCGAGGCTTCCGCGTCGGACGAATGGCGAACGTATGACAAAGCGGTTGCATGATCACGCACCGTCGCTGTCGTAAGCTGTCAAAAGTTCACCGTTTCATGACGCACGACATGTTTTTCGCGCGAACTGACAGTTTTGGTGCGTGAGTTGGCCGACCGCGCGGCCTATAAATGTCACCCTGACTTTGAAAGCGCGGGAGTGCGCGTGACGACAGACATCCTCCGGCCCGTGGTGACGTGGCTTCGCGACATCCCGGGCAGCGACGACACCGCACGCGGCAACGGCGTCGGTCTGCAGCTGCTGCTGATCATGATCGGCACGACGCTGCCCCTGATCTGGCCCTACCGTATCGCCGCTCTGACCAATCCCCTGACCCCGGCGGACTGGACGGACCTGTGCACGGATACGCTCGTCGTGCTGTCGGCATGGATCGGCGTGACCAAGGTGCGCCAGGGAGCGATCCAGGTCGCCACGCGACTCTTCGTGGCGAGCATGCTTCTGTCGCTCGGCATCGGCTACGTCGAGCGCGGGTTGATGAGTTCGATGCTCGACCAGACGTATGTCGTGCTGCCCATCGTGCTCGGCGGCCTCATCCTCGGCCGGCGCGCGCTCTGGCAACTCTACGGCCTGCTGATCGCGCTGTTCGCGGCCGGTGCCGCCACCGACGTGCTGCGCCTGACCGCTCGCGGCGCGAGCCATCCGTTGATGGGCGCCGTGAACGTGCTGCCCCTGGCACTCAGTTATCTCGCCATCACGCTGGTCATCGACCAGTGCGTTTCGACGCTGCGCGGCAGCGTGCTCGCCGCGGAGCAGCGCGGCCGTCGACTGGCGGAGATCAATCGGGTGCTGGAGGACGAAGTGGCCGCGCATCGCAAGTCGCGGGAGCAGCTGATCCATGCCCAGAAGGTGGAAGCCGTCGGGCGCCTGGCCGGGGGCGTCGCGCACGACTTCAACAACATCCTGAGCGTCATCGAGGGGTACGCCGAGGCGCGCGAGGAAAGCGACGATCCGGCGGTGCTTCGTTCCGCGCTCTACGGCGTCGCCGCGGCGGCGCGGCGTGGCGGCGCGGTCAGTCGCAAACTCCTCAGCTTCGGACGACGCGACATCGCGCGGCTGGAAGTGATCGACCTGCGGCGTGCGCTGCGCGACGTGAAGCACGTGCTGCGCCAGCTCTTCAGCCACGCGGTGACGCTCACGGTGGACGTCGCCGCCGATGCGCGGCACATCCGCTTCGATCCGGAGCAGCTCGAGCTGATGATCCTCAACATCGCCGCCAACGCCCGCGACGCGATGCCGCCCGATGGCCGCTTCGACATACGGGTGTCCGCCGCCCCGGGCGGGCGCGTGCGCCTGGCCTTCCGCGACAACGGCCAGGGCATGCCCGAACACGTGCGTCGCGAAGTCTTCGAACCGTTCTTCACCACCAAGCCACCGCACGCCGGCAGCGGACTGGGCCTCGCCGTCGTGCGCGATCTCGTGCGCGACCATGACGGGGCCATCGACGTGCATAGCGTCGAAGGCGAAGGCACCACGATCGTCATCGAACTGCCCGCGGTGTCGTTGCCCGATCGCGACGAGGCGCGTCTGGCGCCGCTGATCCACACCCTGCTGATCGAAGACGAGGACGTACTGCGCGAGATGTGGCGCAAGCGCCTCGAAGCCGAGGGCTTCCTCGTGGTGGAAGCCGGCGACGGTGCGCAGGCGCTACGGCTGGCCGCGGAACTCGCGCACACGCTGAACCTCGTGATCACGGACCTGCGCCTCGGCGACAACGATCCGGTCTCGTGGATCGACGAGCTCCGTGCCGTGCTGCCGGAGATTCCGGTGCTGGTCGTGTCGTCGCACTTCCCGCCCGGGATCCATCGCACCGGCGGCGTCGCCATCCTGCACAAGCCCTGCTCGCCCGACATGCTGGTGTCCGAGGCGATGCGGCTCTTCGACGCGGCACAGCGCACCGCCTCACATGGTGAAGACGTAACCGCTGCCGCGTACCGCGTTTAGCGGCAGCACGAGGCCCGCGTGCTTCGCCACCTTGCTGCGCAGGCGGTAGACGAGCACCTCGATGCGGTGCGGATCGAACTGTTCGTCGCCACCTACCGCGGCGATCAGCACGTCGCGCGCGACGGGTTCGCCGGGTTCGTCGAGCAGGACGCGAAGCATCGCGCGCTCGTGCGACTTCAGCGCCACCGATACGGCGTTCGGGGCGATAAGGCACCAGCCTTGATTGTCGAGCCGCCACACCGGTTCGTTCGGCACGTCCCGTGCTGGCGGGCGCAGCCGGCGCATGAGGTTGCGCAGCGTCGCGGCCAGCTCGTGCATCACGACGGGCTTGGCCAGATAGGCGTCCGCGCCATTGGACAGGCCACGCACGCGGTCGGCCTGCGTATGCCGCCCGGAAAGCATGACGATGCCCACACGCGACTGCCGGTAGAGGCGCTCCGCGATCGAGAAGCCGTCGCCGTCGGGCAGCCCGACATCGAGCACCACGATGTCGGGTTGGTCCACGTCGAGCACGCGATCGAGCTCGCGCACGGTGCCGAGGCCCGTCACGCGAAAACCGAAATCGCGCAGCGCCGGCGCGACCAGCGTATCGCGCAGCACATCGTCGTCTTCGACCACCACCACGTGCGGCCGCATTGCATCGTCGGCCCGGGCCCCCGCCTCACCGGCCAACGTCTGTCGAGTCCCCATGAAAACCGAACCGTGCACCGAAAGAACGTGCGGACTTGATAGCAGGTATACCGGACGATGGATAGCTCGATTCCCTTTCCGGTGGGAGCCAGCCTGCTGGCGAAGGGTGCTCGCGGCAAGCACCCTTCGCCAGCAGGCTGGCTCCCACCGAGTGGTCGCTGCCACAATGCGGTGGAATACGGATGGGGAAACCGCATGACCGACAGCTCACTCGCGCCAGCATGGAAGCGCCTCGCCGCCATCATCTACGACGCCCTTCTCGTGGTCGCGATCGTGATGGTGGTCGGAATGGTCGCCCAGTTCGCGACGGGTGGCCGGCTGGTCGATGCGCACGGGCAAGTGACGGCGTGGTGGTACCGACCGCTCCAGGGCGTGGTCGTCGGCGCCTATTTCCTCTGGTCGTGGACGCGTGGCGGACAGACGCTCGGCATGCGTCCCTGGCGCATCCGCGTGAGCGACGCGCAGGGTGACGCCGTGACATGGGGGCGGAGTCTGATCCGGCTTCTCGTCGCGGCGCTGCCGCTGGCGCTTCTGGCGATCTATCCGCTGACGTCGATGCGGGCCGCACTCTGGGCGCCGGTCGTCGGCTGGGCGATCTGGCTGCTGCCGTCGTTCGTGGATCGTCGCCATCGCGCGATCCACGACATGATGGCCCGCACGGAAATCCGCAGCACCGTTACTTGAACTGATCGCTCGCGGGAACCCACGACCCCGATGCCGCCGACGGCACGGGCACGTTGATCTTGATGGATGGCTCGCAACCCGCGGGCAGCGGGCCGCCCGTGACGCGCGCGGTCGTGCACAGTGCCGTGTTGTCGAGCACCACCGGTGCGGCGGCCACCGTCGCGCTGTTCGCCGGCGGCAGGTTGTCCGCCAGCGGTTTCGCGGGTGCCATCCTCTGGTTCTTCGCGAGTTCGTCCTGGTTCACCGGTTTGGGCGGCGGATCGCCGCCACAGCCGAGCGTGAACAGCGACACGGCCTGCTTCATCGCGCCGCCCGCGTTGCCCGGGCCGGCGACGCAGTCGATCCGGATGCCACGCGGAAGGTTGATCGTGCCGCGCGCGGTCGCCGCCTCCGCGCCGCGACGGATGGCGGTGTCGACCGACGACTCGCCCTTCGGTGTCCACGCGTCGTCGAAACGCGTGGCCTTGTAATCGATGTGCACGCGCGTGCCCGACTGCGGCACGAGATTGCCCTTGGGCTTGAGTTCCACGTACGCGCCGACCTGTCCCTTCTTGTCGCCTTGCCCGCCCACGACGCCATCGTCGCGCTGCGACGTACCGTTGGCCCCGGTGAGCCGCTGGCCTTCGTCGGTGCCGCGCGTCGCGCCGGGCTTGCCGGACTCGGCCTCGGCGCCTGGCGTGTTCGATCCCGAGGCCGAGGCGGTGGTCTGTCCGGGGACCATGGCCTGGGCCGCCTCTCCCTCCGCTTTGGCCGACGACGACGTGTTGGCGTCGCCCCTGGCGGCCTGGGCCTGCGCCTCGGCGGACTGCCCGGCGGCGATGTCGCCGGGCGCCTGGCCCGGTTCGCCCGGCGCGGTGTCGGCACCCGCGAGCGGACGCTGCACGTCCGCCGGTGTGATCGCGGGTGCCTGTATCACCGGCCGGTCGGTGCTGGCTTCCGGCGCGGCCACGGTGGGGCGCGGCGTCGCGTCGGGCAGCGGCACGGCCGCGAGTTCGGTGCTGGCCTCCACCGCCGGTGCCCGCACCGGCTCGATGGCGATCCTTGGCGGGACCGGTCGGTTGTCGACGGCGAGATCGGGCCGCGGTGGCGCGGTGGGCACGGGCGCCACGTCGGGGACCGGGGTCTCCTGCGGCGTCGGCGGTGCCGACGACGTCTCGACCTCCGGCCTCGGCACCGTCGCGAGTGTCATCGCCGTCGTGGGCACGGGGGTCGTCCGCTCGGACGTGATGGTCGGCGGCGACGGCGTCACGGCCATCTGTGCCGTCGGAATCTCGGGCAACGCCAGCGACGCGGGCGGCGGCATCGGCGCGCTGCCTTCTACCTGCGCCTTGCGGACGGGCTCCGGCTGGTAGCGCGGCGGCACGACCTGCGGCCGCGGCGTATCGACCGCGAGATCGGGCGGAGCCTGCGCGGGCAGCGGCACCTTCTCCAGTGCCGGCTGCGGCGGCGGGGCCTTTGGCGGCGTGAGCGGGCGCTCGACGGTGGCGACGACGCTGGGCGGCGGCGCGCTCAGTTTCACATCCGGCTTCACCTGCGGCGGCGGCGCGGCGGGCAACGCGATGGCCGGCAACGCTTTCGCCGCCGAAGCGGCGGCGACCGCGCGCGAACCGCTGGAGGCACGGCTGGCCTTCGAGCGCGAGGTGTTCCAGCGCGTCTTCGCCACGGGCGCCTTCGACGGCGTGCCGCGCACGGGCGGCAAGGGCGGCGGCGGCTTGTCGATCAGGCGCACCTGCAGCGCCGTGGTGTCGTCGTTGTCAGGCGGTGGGGGCAGCATGTCGTACGCCGGCCCCAGGATCATCCCGAACAGGAACACCAGATGGATGAGGATGGTTCCGACCCAGGCCGCGACGCGGAGCAGGCGGTCACGTGGCTTTTCGCGCAGGCGGCGCCGATAGACGAGCGCACGCATCGCCGCCTCGCGCGGCGACACGGGCAGCGAGTTCGCGGCGACCTGGCGATCGCTCTCGGGAAACTGGGTGGGCATCGGGCGCTAGTGTCCACGCTGCGGCACGCGCGCACAATCGCGATCGCGGCGATTACTTGCCCGCGCGCCGTTCCCGCTCCGCGTTTTCCTGATCCATCGCCTTGAGCGGCGTGTCGGAGGGGCAGCCCTGCGGCAACGGGCCGTCGGCGCGAAACGCCGCGATGCACTCGGCCTCGGACGGCGGGGGCGGCTGGCCCGGAAGATCCTTCACGGCCGGATTCGCCGGGGCCATGTTGAGTCGCACGTCGCCGTCCTTCTTCGCCGCCTTCGACGGAGCCTCGCCGCCGCAGCCCACCGGCAGCACGAAGAACACAGTGGCGCAGTTGATGCGCGTGCCGTGGCCGAGATCGATCGTCTTCTTGACCGTCGTGGATTCCATCGCACGACGCAGGCCCTTGTTGAGCGCGTTCTCGTCGCGCGGCGCCCAGTCCTGCTCGAAGCGGGTTTCCTTGTAGGTCACCGTGGTCTTGTGCGACATGATCCCGCTGTCGTCGGTCGGCTTGCGCGCCACGAAGTCCGCTTGGGTGGCGTTGCCGCCGCCCTGTTTCGGCATGGCGATGCTGCCGTCGGCACCGAAGATGGCCGGCGCCGCCGGGGCCTGCGGTGCGGCCGGCGCCGGGACCGCCTGGTCGTCTTCCTCCTTTTTCTTCGGGCGCGGCGGTTCCGGGCGCGTGGCCTCGGGCGAGCGCACCTTCGGCGGAGGCTCGGCGACGGGCGGTGGCGGGGCGGCGACCGCGGGTGCGACCGCCTTCGGCGGCTCGATGAAGCGCACTTCGAGCACATCGTCGCGGTCGCGCGGCGGCACGTAGGCCGTCGGCAGGCGTGGCTGCATCTCGTAGCGGACCAGAAGCACGATGAACACGTGGAGGATGATCGCCGCGACCATCGCCAGGATGTTGCGCACGTGATGGCGCGGCGGCGGGCGGTGCCCGATGGCATGCAGGCTGGCGATCGTCGCGGCGTCGATGGGCTGCAGCCCGCGCACGCGCGGGCGCGCCTCCGGGTCCAGACGGTGCGATTCGACGAACGACGGTGGCGCCTTGCCGGGGTATTGCACGCGTGCGGGGGTCCCGTGGGCTCTTGAGCGGATCGGAAAGAATAGCGGCGGTCCGCTAAACGGAGCGTAAGCCCGGTCCTTCGGACAGTCGGAGTGCCGGAAGATTCCCTGGCGCCCTCCGGCGCCCCGGGCCACTTGATTCCGGCGCCAGGAAGGAGAAGGCTTGAGGCCGGGCCCGTGCCCGAACCCACCGCCATGACCGTCCGGCTACCGGACGACCGTGACGGCCCGCCATCGCAACGCCGGGGAGGCGTGCGAGAGGGCGGCGCCGATCATGACGCCGCCATCCCGACGCGTCCCCTTCACTGTAGGAGGGTCGCATCGTGTCGCCATCCACGGAACGTATCCGCAGCCTCGCCTTCGCCGGCCATGCCGGCGCCGGAAAGACCACCCTGTTCGAAGCCATGCTCCACGCGGGAGGCGCGCTCACCAACGTCGGCACCGTCGAACGCGGCAGTACCGTCTCCGATACCGATCCCATGGAGAAATCGCGCGGTCATTCGATCGACGCCTCCATCGCCTCCATCGAACGCAACGGCTACCGCATCCACCTGCTCGACACCCCGGGCTACGCGGACTTCCGTGGACCGGCACTCGCCGCGCTCGCCGCCGCCGACACCGTGGCCATCGTGGTCAACGCCGCGAACGGCATCGAGCACGGCACGCGAAGCATGATGGCGCACGCGAAGGAACGCGGCCTCGCGCGCATCCTCGTCGTCAACCGCATCGACGCCGAAGGCGTGGACCTTCCCGCGCTCGTGGATGCGCTGCGCGACGAGTTCGGCAACGAGTGCCTGCCGCTGAATCTGCCGGCCGCCAGCGGCCACTCCGTTCGCGACGCGTTCTTCCAGACCGCGGGCGACACGGATTTCTCGTCGCCCGGCGAAGCGCATCGGCGGATCATCGACCAGGTGGTGGAAATCGACGACGAGGTGATGGAGCACTACCTCGAGGCGGGCGAATCCGCGCTGTCCGCATCGGAGTTACGTGACGCGCTCGAGCACTGTCTCCGCGACGGCCACCTCGTACCCATCGTCTTCACCGGCGCGCGCGACGGCATCGGCGTGGCGGAACTGCTGGAACTCGTCGAGCGCATCCTGCCCTGCCCCACGGAGACGAATCCGCCGCCGTTTCGCGACGCGGATGGCGCGCCGTTCGCCGTGGCCGCCGACGAAGCGCGGCATGTCGTGGCCGACGTGTTCAAGATCGTCAACGATCCCTTCGTCGGCAAGCTCGGTGTCTTCCGCGTGTGGCAAGGCACGGTGCGCAAGGATTCGCAGCTGCTGGTCGACGATGGCAGGAAACCGTTCAAGGTCGCGCACCTCTTCCGGCTGAAAGGACGCGAACACGTCGAAGTGGACGAAGCGCTGCCCGGCGACATCGCCGCCGTGGCGAAGATCGACGACATCCACTTCGACGCGGTGCTGCACGACGCCGCCGACGAGGGGCGCATTCACCTCGAACCCGCCGCATACCCGACACCGATGTACGGGCTCGCGGTGGAGCCCGCCCACAAGGGGCAGGAGCAGAAACTCTCCCAGGCGCTGGGCAAGCTCGCGGAAGAGGATCCCTGCTTCCGCGTGGAGCACCACAAGGAACTCAACGAAACCGTCGTACGCGGCCTGTCGGACCTGCACCTGAAGCTGATGCTGGAACGCATGAAGGCCCGCTACGACGTCGACGTCGTCACGCACCCCCCACGCATCGCCTACCGCGAGACGGCCGGCGCCGGTGCCGAAGGACATCACCGCCACAAGAAGCAGACCGGCGGCGCGGGGCAGTTCGGCGAGGTGTTCCTGCGTGTCGAACCGCTGGATCGCGGTGCCGGGTTCGTCTTCGACGACGAAACGAAGGGCGGCGTGATCCCGGGGCAGTTCATGCCGGCCATCGAAAAGGGCGTGCGTCAGGCCCTGGATGCGGGCGCGATCGCGGGTTATCCGATCCAGGACGTGCGCGTCGTCGTCTACGACGGCAAGCATCATCCCGTGGATTCCAAGGAGGTCGCGTTCATCAGCGCCGGCAGGAAGGCATTTCTCGACGCCATGTCGCGTGCGCGACCGCAGGTGCTGGAACCGGTGGTGGATCTCGACGTGTCGATCCCCGATCACTACGTCGGCGACGTCACCGGCGGCCTCGCGTCGAAGCGCGCCCAGATCATGGGCACCGATTCGCTGCGCGGTGGCGAGACCCTGATCAAGGCACGCGTACCGTTGGCCGAACTGGTCGACTATCCCACGCAGCTGAAAGCCATGACGGGCGGACAGGGTCGCTACGCGATGGCGTTCAGCCATTACGACACGGTGCCACCCGGCGTGCAGAAAAAACTCGCGGAGGCGTGGAAGCCGAAGGTTGAGGACGACTGAGCGGCTGAAGGCTCTGGTGGGAGCCAGCCTGCTGGCGATGGGTGCTCGCCGCAAGCTCCCATCGCCAGCAGGCTGGCTCCTACCGGATACGGCCCACCAGGCTGGCTGCTACCGGTTGCCGCTACGCCGCCAGCGAGGCGATCAGCGCCTCTGTGAACGCCGGAATGTCATCGGGCTTGCGGCTCGTGATGAGGTTGCCGTCCTTCACCACCTGGCTGTCTTCCCACTTGGCGCCTGCGTTCACGAGATCCTGCTTCACCGACGGCCACGAGGTCATCTTCTTGCCTTCGACGAGGCCGGCATTGATCAGGGTCCACGGTCCATGGCAGATGGCCGCGATGGGCTTACCGGCGCTGGCGAACGCCTTCACCAGGCCCACGGCTTTCTCGTCGGTACGCAGGTGATCGGGATTGATGACGCCGCCCGGCAGCACGAGGGCGTCGTAAGGGCCTTCGGAGGCCTTGTCGAGCGGCACGTCGACCAGAACCTCCTGGCCCCAGTCCTTCTTGTCCCACCCCTTTATCCGCGCGGCGTCGCCGGGCGAGATCACGTCGACCGTGGCGCCGGCTTCTTCCAGCAGGCGCTTCGGTTCGGTCAGTTCGGATTGCTCGAATCCATCGGTGGCCAGTACCGCGATGCGGCGGCCTTCGAGTCGTTGCGTCGCCATGGGGAACCTCCTTGGGGGGAATGTTCCGCACAGCATCGGGGCCGGACCATGATCGGGGTGTCGCGTTGCCGTCGGCACCCCGTGGGCAAACGTGAAGACGCGTCAGGCGCCCTTCTTCTTCGGCTTCAGCATGGTGCCGATGCAGTTCGGCGAGCCGCACAGGCAGGCCCAGATCTTCTTCAGACGCGCCGTGTGGGGCATGTCGAGCGTGATGCCGTAGTCGTAGGTGAGCTCTTCGCCCGGCGCGATGTCGCGAATGGCTTCGATGATCACGCGGTCGTGCTTCGACGGCTTGCCCTCGACGGCTTCCTCGATCAGGGCCTGGCAGTTCGGCTCGCAACCGTGGTTGATCCAGCGTGCGGTATTGCCGTTGCTGTTGCCGTCGACGATGTACTTCTCGTTGAGCGTGAACAGGAACGTGTGGCCCGTTTCGCCGCCGTCGCCGTAGCGCTTGTCGGCCTGCGCGTGGGTGATGCGGTCGCCCTTGTACTCGACGACTTCGTCGCCGGCCTTGATCGGGGCGGTGGCGAAAACGCCGTTTCCGTGGATGGGCGAACGTCGTGCGGCGATGCGTCGTGACATGGGTCGTCGTTTGTTCGTGGGGGCAATACCCGATGATGCCTGCTGGACCGCCGCTTGGGAACCGTGTTTCAAACGCACGTCTCGCGCTGGCGGGCCGCACGGCGCTACCATCGAACGAGTGTTCGACCCACGCCGGAAGCCCAGGGAATGACTTCGATCATCCGCCATCCTCTCGTCCGCGCCGCGCTGATCGCCGGTGTCGCCCTGCTCGCCGCGTGCGGGCCGCCGAAGAAGAGCGTGTTTCCGCCGGCGGTGACGCTGCAGGAAGTCACCGCGAAGCCTGGCGGCCCGTGGCACATGACGCTGCGCATCCGCAACAACAGTTACGGCGGGATGTCGTTCGGCACCTTCCAGGGCACGCTGCGCGTCGGCGACCTCGGCGGCGTGCTGCTCGACGCGAAGATCGACCAGGACATCCCGTCGTTCGCGGCGGACGTCGCCACCATCGACCTGCTGCCCACCCCGGAGATGGCGAAGGCGCTGGCGGAGCTCGCCGCGAAGGGCAGCTCCGGCGCCCTGCCCTACACCATCGAGGGGCGGATCACCGCCACGCCGGAGAAGGAAGACGAGGCGCGCACCTTCCCCGTGCAGGGCAAGAACTGGCTTTCGCCGGTACCCGGCATCCCCGACACCTATCGCTCGCCCTGACCCCATTCGCGCCAGCCCAGGACATTCCATGACGTACAAAGCCCCGCTCGACGACATGCGCTTCGCGCTCTACGACGTACTCGGCGCCGAAGCCGTGCTGACCGCCCTCGACGGCGGCGAGGCGCACAATCGCGAACTGATCGACGCCGTGATCGACGAAGCCGCACGCTTCACCGAGCAGGTGCTCGCGCCGATCAACGCCTCCGGCGACGCCGAGGGCTGCCACTTCGACAAGGCCACCGCCACGGTGACCACGCCGAAGGGTTTCAAGGAAGCCTATCGCCAGTACGCCGAGGGCGGCTGGACCGGACTCACCGCGAGCGAAGCGTCGGGCGGCCAGGGCATGCCCGCGGCCGTGGGCGTGCTCGCCAAGGAAATGATCGACTCGGCGAACCTCGCGTGGGGCATCTATCCCCTGCTGTCCCATGGCGCCATCGACGCCATCGAGCACCATGGCGACGACTGGCAGAAACAGGTCTTCCTGAAGCGCCTCGTCGAGGGCCAGTGGACGGGCACGATGTGCCTCACCGAGCCGCAGGCGGGTTCCGACCTCGGCCTGCTGAAGACGCGCGCCGAGCCGAACGACGACGGCAGCTATCGCGTCTCGGGCACCAAGATCTTCATCTCCGCCGGAGAACACGACTTCGCGGACAACATCGTCCACCTCGTGCTCGCACGCCTGCCGGATGCGCCTGCCGGCAGCCGCGGCATATCCATGCTGGTGGTGCCGAAGTTCCGCGTGGACCGCGACGGCAACCCGGGCGAGCGCAACTCCCTCGCGGCCGGCGCCATCGAGCACAAGATGGGCATCAAGGGTTCGGCCACGTGCGTCATGAACTTCGACGACGCGCAGGGCTGGCTGATCGGGCCGCCGCACAAGGGGCTCATGGCGATGTTCACCATGATGAACGCCGCGCGCCTCGGCGTCGGCGTGCAGGGCCTCGGCATCTCGGAGCGCGCGCTGCAGCGCAGCCTCGCGTATGCGCGCGAGCGTCTGCAGATGCGCGCCCTCTCCGGCGCGAAGATGCCCGAGAAGGCGGCCGACCCGATCACCGTGCATCCCGACGTCCGTCGCATGCTGCTGACGCAGCGCGCCTTCGTCGAAGGCGGCCGCGTGCTCGCCACGTATGCCGGCCTGCAGAGCGACATCGCCGCGCGCCACCCGGATCCCGCCGCGCGCAAGGCGGCCGACGACCTGCTCTCGTTCCTGATTCCCATCGCCAAGGGCCTGCTGACCGAGGCCGCGCAGGAGTGCACGAAGGAAGCCCTGCAGATCTTCGGCGGCCATGGCTACATCGCCGAGCACGGCATGGAGCAGTACGCGCGCGACGCCCGCATCATCACGCTCTACGAGGGCACCACGCAGATCCAGGCGCTCGACCTCTTGGGCCGCAAGATCATGCAGTTGCAGGGCGTCGGACTGAAACAGTTCCTCGGCGAGATTTCCGCGTTCTGCCAGGCGAACCAGTCCAACGAGACCGTCAAGGCCTTCATCGGCCCGCTCGCCGTCGCCGCGAAGACCTGGGGCGACCTCACCCAGTCCATCGCCCAGACCGCCCAGGGCAACCCCGAGGAACTGGGCGCCGCGGCGATGGATTACCTGTACTTCTCCGGCTACGTCACGCTGGCCTATTTCTGGGCCCGCAGCGTGCTCGCCGCGGAAGGCAGCCGCCTGTCCGCCGACGGCCGCCAGGCCAAGCGCGACACCGCCACGTTCTATTTCACCCGCATCCTGCCCCGCATCCACGTGCACAAGGCGGCGATCGAGGCCGGCGTGGCGACGCTGCCCGAGGTGCTCTAAGGAAAGAAATCACCCTCGGGGCTTCCGCAGGCATCCCCGAGGGTGTAGAAAAAGGCTTCGCCCCGACTTTCCACCGAGACGGTGCCCTACCCGATGAGCGACTCGACGTTCCTGATCCGTCTCGCCGAAAGCGACGATGACGACTTCATCCTGGGTCTCGTCCCGCGCTTCATCGATTTCCCCCTGCCGAACGGGCGAACACGCACCGACTGCCTGAAGGGCATCGAAGCCGACCTCATGAAGCACCTCGACGAGCAACCGTCGAACAGCTACATCTTCGTCGCGGAAAACGAAGACGGCGACCCTGTCGGCTTCGTGCACCTGCAGAAGACGAAAGACTTCTTCACCCACCGCGACAACTGCCACATCTCGGATATCGCGGTGGCCGAAGCCTACGAAGGTACGGGTGCCGGTCGGTCGCTCCTCGACCACGCCTACCGCTGGGCCAAGGAACACCGCTGCCAGTTCGTCACGCTGGCCGTCCTCCCCGGTAACACGCGCGCGCAAGACCTCTACCGCAAGCACGGCTTCGACACCGACCTCATGCGCATGGCGAAACCGGTGCGTTGAATGCGTGGTTGGGGCTGGTTCGCCCTGGGCCCCTTCTTGTGTGGGAGCTTGCAGCAAGCACCCATCGCGGCCGAGGCCGCTCCCACACGGCGTGAAGAGCCCGCCGCTGTCGCGGCTCCCGCATAAGCCGCCCACTTCGCCGCGACGGGGAAGCGGGTCGAACGAAAAAGGCCGCGATCGCTCGCGGCCTTTTTCGTCAACGAACCGCAGTCCCTCAGGACTTGACGGTCGTGTCTTCCTTGCGCTCGCGCTCGTCGAGGCGCGACGCCATGCGGTCGATGTTCGACAGCGAGACCAGGTGCGCGTAGATCCAGCCGAACGCGCCTTCGCGCAGGAACTCGTGCGCGGTCTTCTCGTCGAGGCTGCGCAGCTTTTCTTCGTTGATCACGAAGAGACCGTTGAGGTTGATGCCCTTGCCTTCCTTCTGCAGCGTGACCGTGCGCGGCTCGAGGAGATCGTGCTCGCGCAGCTTGCCCATGAACCACTGCGTGCGGGCCACGTGGTCCTGGAACTCGCCGAGGAAGTTCACGGCGTTGGTCAGGGCCGGCGCATCGGTGCCGTCCTCGTTGAACAGGCGCTCGCCTTCCTCGTTGCTGAAGCCTTCGTAGGCCTCGTCGAGGAACACGGTGAAATCGTCGCCCTCGCTGCCGGCCGGCTTCTCGGCCAGCACGAACGGGTAACGGCGGACGAAAGCCGGGATGTAGACGCCCGTCTCCCAGAAGCCGTTGTCGCCGATCAGCAGGTTCTCGCCCTGGCGCAGACCGAGCAGCGCCATCGGACCGGCGTCCTCGATCGAGTTGCCGGCGAACAGGATCGGGAAGTCGCGCGCGGCGGGCGCGAACTCGACGCCCGTGAGCGGCACGGAGTGCGCGGCGGCGGCGAAACGGATGTTGTTCACGGCCTTGAGACGCAGGTCGCGGTGGGCGGTGCGGTTCAGGGGAACCGGACGCTCGTAGAAAAGCACTTCTGCCACTGTGTAACCCTCATGGACCCGCCGGACCTGGGAAGCCACCCCGGCCCCCCTTCCAAACCCGCCGGGCTTCGAATGCGAATCCCCACTATAGCAGTGGCCGATGACAGGAAAAGCCCCGCAAGAACCGTACCGGGAAGATTCTTTTCTGTCGCATAGATGGGCTATGCTCGGGCCAAAGGGCCGGTAAAGGCCCGGGCCGGCTCACCGGTCCGCACGGAGTTCGGCTTGCTGGAACGCTCTTTCGCTTTTGTGAAGGACGAGACCCGATGACGATGGAAGTGCTCCACGAAGACCTGCCCAGGGTGACCGCGCTCCACGCGACGCGGGTGCTGTCCCTGGACGCGGCGGGTCGGATCCTGGACTGGATCAGCTGGCAGGACGCCGTCTGCCTGTATGTCCGCGGGGTCGTGGCCTGGACCCTGGGGGATCCCTGCGTCACCGTCCGTGGCGGCATCAGCCGGGCCAACGGGCTACGCAGCAGCCTCGACCTGCATCCGATCGTCGCCAGCACCGGACACTGCCGCGAGCACGCCATCGACCCGGCCCCGGCCCTGACCAACACCGCCCTCTTCGCCCGCGACCGGCACATCTGCCTCTACTGCGGCCACCAGTACACCCGCCACGAACTGACCCGCGACCACGTGATGCCGCTTTCCAAGCGGGGCGCGGACGAATGGGAGAACGTGGTCAGCGCCTGTCTGGCCTGCAACCTGCGCAAGAGCAACCGGACCCCGCAGCAGGCCAACATGCCCCTGCTGGCGGTGCCCTACCGGCCGAGCTGGGTCGAGCACCTGATCCTCTCCAACCGCAACATCCTGGCCGATCAGATGGAATTCCTGGTCAGCCACCTGCCCCGGGATCGTCGTCCGGGCTGAGGCCGCCGGCTAGTCACGGCAGCCGCCTCGCCGCTGCGTTGCTCTTCGCCGCCATAGCGGCTCCCACGGGTTTCCCGACGCCGTTCACCCTTCCGCCCTTGCCCCGCCTCCTTTGTAGGCGAACAATAAGGGCATGAACGACCTCTCCCGCTACCCCTATCTGGCGCAAATCGAGTCGCCGGAGGACCTCCGCCGTTTTCCGACGGACGAATTGCCGGCCATCGCCGACGAACTGCGCCGCTACCTGATCGAGGCCGTGGCCTCGTCGGGCGGGCATTTCGGCGCGGGCCTCGGCGTGGTCGAGCTGACCGTCGCCCTGCACCACGTGTTCGAGACGCCGCGCGACCGGCTGGTCTGGGACGTGGGACACCAGTGCTATCCGCACAAGATTCTCACCGGCCGCCGCGACCGGATCACCACGATCAAGAAAAAGGACGGCCTCGCGCCGTTCCCGCGCCGCGAGGAAAGCGAGTACGACACCTTCGGCGTCGGCCATTCCTCCACGTCGATCTCGGCGGCGCTCGGCATGGCCGTGGCCCTGCAGCGTCGCGGTGATCCGCGCAAGGTCGTCGCGGTGATCGGCGACGGCGCGATGACCGCCGGCATGGCGTTCGAGGCCCTGAACCACGGCGGCGACATCGAGCCCAACATGCTGGTGATCCTCAACGACAACGGCATGTCGATCAGCGAGAACGTCGGCGCGATGACGAAGATGATGGCGCGCGCCATGTCGAGCCGCACGCTCAACGCGTGGCGCGAGCGCGCCAAGAAGGCGATGCCGCGCGAGTCCTTCTTCGGCCGCTTCTTCAAGCGCTGGGAGGAACACGCCAAGGGCATGTTCGTGCCGTCCACGCTGTTCGAAGAACTGGGCTTTCATTACACCGGCCCCATAGACGGCCACAACATGGCTCAGCTGGTGAACGCGCTCGAGACGGTGAAGGCCCTCCCCGGCCCGCAGCTGCTCCACGTCATGACCACGAAGGGCAAGGGATACGAGCCTGCCGAAAAAGCGCAGATCGAATACCACGCTGTCGGACCGTTCGATCCCGTGGCGGGCGTCGCCAAGAAGGGCGCGCCGGCCAAGCCGACGTATACCGACGTCTTCAGCGACTGGCTCTGCGACATGGCCGCCGCCGACGAGCGCCTGCTCGCGATCACGCCCGCGATGCGCGAAGGCTCGGGACTGGTGCGTTTTTCGAAGGAATACCCCCAGCGCTACTTCGACGTGGCCATCGCCGAACAGCATGCGGTGACGCTCGCCGCTGGCATGGCGGTCGAAGGCGCGAAGCCGGTCGTGGCGATCTATTCCACGTTCCTGCAGCGCGCCTACGACCAGGCCATCCACGACGTGGCCCTGCAGAATCTCGATGTCGTCTTCGCGGTGGACCGCGCGGGCGTGGTCGGTCCGGACGGCGCCACGCACTCCGGCAGCTTCGATCTCTCGTTCATGCGCTGCCTGCCGAACATGGTGATCATGGCGCCGGCCGACGAGAACGAATGCCGCACCATGCTCACCACGGGCTTCCAGTACAAGGGGCCTGCCGTCGTGCGTTACCCGCGTGGCACCGGCCCGGGCACGAAACTCGCCGAGACGCTCGACACCTATCCGATCGGCAAGGCGGAAGTGCGCCGGCGCGGCCACCACGGCCTGGCGATCCTGTCGTTCGGCACGATGCTCGCACCGGCCGCCGTCATCGCGGCGGAAGTCGACGCCACGCTGGTGAACATGCGCTTCGTGAAACCGCTCGACGAGGAACTCATCCTCGAGATGGCGCGCACGCACAAGGCCTTCGTCACCATCGAAGACAACGCCATCGCCGGCGGTGCCGGTGCGGCCGTCGCCGAACTGCTCGCGGCGCACGGCATCACCCTGCCCATCCAGCACCTCGGCCTGCCCGATGCCTACCTGGAACACGGCAGCCGCGAAGAAGTGCTCACGATGGCCGGCCTCGACCTGCCACAGATCCGTAGCGCGATCCGCGCACGCTTCCCGCAGTTCATCGCCTCGCCGGTCGCGAGCGCGGGCTAAGCACGCAGGCAAACCGCTCCCACCCTATCCTCGGGTGGGAGCAATTGTCGTTTCGCTCGTCGTGTAGTTGAGGGAAGGCTCGGCTTCGCCCGCGCGCAGGCCGCGCCGCCGCGAGGGGGCTCCGTCATGCATGTGGGAAGCCCGCTGGCGGGCGAAGGGTGCTCGCGACAAGGCGGCCGACCTTCGGGTAGGAGCCAGCCTGCTGGCGATGGTTGCTCGCGATGACGCCCGCTACCGTCGGGTGGGTCCCCGATCGTCCGCCAGCGCCATGGCGATAGCCCTCCATCGCACCATCGCATCACCCGTAGACGATCGCAAACACGCCCACTATCCCGGTGAGCATGAACAGCAATACCGTCCATCGCAGCAAAGTACTCAGCCGGAGCGACCCGGCATCCGATGCTTCGAGTCGCTCGCGAAACACGGCATCGAAGAGCACTCGCACGCGTCGCGAATCGAATGCCTCACGCGCCCTGGGAATGCCGAGGCGTTCCAGCAGGATGCCTCCCAGCGTCGACAAAATAAAAAGCGAGACGCAGAGGTAGCACTGAAACCAGAAGCCCGCAGAACGCCCCCGCGGATCGAACTGGCAGAGGTCGCACTCGCCGGGTCGCGATCCGTCGGCAATGCTCACATAGATCGCTCCACACACCGCGATCGTCGAGATCAATGTCAGCCAATGAATCGCCGCCTTCAGGTTTCGGAGCGCGCGAGTGGGAGGCATCCACGGCATGAAAGGCAGCACGGCGTAAGGACTGCCGATGCCTCCGGGCACCGGCGCGCAGTAAGGCCGCTTGTACCTTGCCGTCGCGCGCACGTAGACCGCCGTCAGCACCGCGGATAACACGACGATCGACGCCAGACCAGCGTAGTAGAGCATCGCGAACGTCACGGGACCGAGGCGTCCGGCGACACGGTACGTCCGATCATTCCTTTTCCCCTGAACCATCGGCCCCCGCCGACGCTCCACGGGAAGGTACGTAAACGCACGCCGGGCCGTCAAGCGTGGGCAGAAAGACGACGGGGTGCGTCCGCCGCAATGCTCAGAAGCCCCGACACGACCACGAAAGAAACGCCCACGCATTGCGCCGGGACGTCATTCCCCACATGTGCGATCTTAGCTCAGAACTCCTTACGCGGATAAACGATGAGGGCATTCCCCACCTGCACCGGTGTCGGGGCATCCAGGGGAAGCAGAGTCGAAGCAACTTCGACCCTTAGATCGAAGTCGGCAAGAACGCTTGCTTCCACCAACGAAACCGATTCACGCATGCCGTTTTGTATTTCGCCGTCGACCACGTACTCGATGTGTATGCCCGAATGACTACAAACGCTGCACATGACGGCACGATAGGAGGGCCAGACCTCTCCCCACAGAGCTCGCGATACGCTAAGTGTGACGTAGGCCGGATTATCAGGGCTCATGGCTCGGCCTTGCTTGAACGATGCGCATACCGTTGGCACCCTAGTGAGCGATACCGTTCGAAGTGTCACTGCCCTTGCCAACCGCGTCGACGTAGGTACCACGACCTACGCCGACCAACAATATAGCGGCTCCCCGTAGATTCCTGGCGCGCCCAGTGCCGCTATGTCGGTCCCCCAGAAACAACAGTAGCGATCTCTTTCGGGCTGATAAACGAGCCAGTAGCCGGCGTCATGGGCGACGCACCATCCGGACTGGAATGCCCCGATTTCCGCATCGGGAAAACCCGGCGCGATCACCTCCGCACTGACCTGAAACGGCTCGCACGAATGCTCTCGAATCGTGGCAGCCAAACCGCTTAGATAGGCCTCACGATCAACTCCCGGCTGAGCGTAAACCGCCGTTGCGTCGGAAAGTCGGGAATGCAGTATCTGAATGTATCGATGCGTCATGGCCGAGGACCGTTCGGATTCGGATAGTGCAGCGTTTCCGGGCCTTGCCAGCGAAGCGTCACGGCCCGAAAGTTTCTGGGCGTAGCCACTTCTCTGATCAGATTCGCAGCCTCCGCAGTGCTCGCGGAAGACGATGTGCCAATGATCAAATCCATGTCAGGTATCAACCTACCCCTACCAGCTGAAATCCCTCGACACCGAACACTTGGATGTCGCGATCGATCAGCAGATCAAGAGCACGAATCAGCCCGGCGTGATCTGGAAGGAAGCGCCTCCGCGCTCCATGCCATCAATTCAACGCGGCGGCTATTGTGTATCGCCCCCTGGCCGATGACCCGAAGACGTTACGAAAGAAATTGCGTCGCCGTCAATACGAAATTTGAGGTCTACGGCAGTTGCCGATTTTGTACATTGGCCACGAGCTCATCAACTCTCGGGACCAATTGACAGCCGATGCACTGAATGGTCCGATCCGACCAAACTCAAGCGAGCATGACCCTATCGATCCTAAGTCCAGGGATGGCAAAAACGCTCCTGAGTACGAGAGAGATTCTTGTCGCACCTGCAATCGACAGAAGGGGAGCAAGAATCCGGATGAGTGGACACGTGCGCAACAGATGCAGGACTTCAGGTTGTGATAAAGATTCTCTTCCCAGCAAGCATGTCACGCGATGAAGTCGTCGAAACCATGCACTGCCAAGCTGTCGACGGGGGATTCGAGCTCGAGAACTCTCCCTTCTATGTTTATGGGGTCAGCTACCGGGACGTAGTCGAAGCCGAATTCGGCACCGATGTCCTGACATTCACCCGCGTACTCAGACGAGGGGGCCATTCGACGTACCGCCCCTACTTGTGACTGGCGATAACCAGGCTTCGGCTTTTGTTGAGCGATGGCCCCGCCTCGAGGCCCTCGGATGCACCTACGAAGAAGGTGGCAGCTACGGCAGGCGCCTCTATTCCCTGGATGTCCCGCCGGACACCGCGGTAGATGCCGTGTATGCATTGCTCGAAGAGAGAGAGATCGACGACGCCTGGACGTTCGAGGAAGCCCACGCACGGTGAAGCGATCGGGACGGCCGTCATCATGAACAAGGTCCCAGGTGTTGTGGATTCGGCAACCGTGGAAACGATCATCAACAGCGACGACAACGTCCAGCGTCTGGAAAAATGAAAAGTCGATTGACTAGCGTTGAAGTATTTGTCTTCGCACTATCCCTTGGGGCCACTTATCCAGCTCTTGGCGAATCCACCCGATGGAGGTACCCGTGCGACGTTTACATGAACACAGGATGCCTTCGGCTGCCTGAGAACATGGCAGTCACTTACGAAGTCCCGGCCGACTACGGCATCTATACCTTCAAGAGCGGTGAAACGATCATCATGTCGGCGTACATGGGAAACGCACCCCGGTTACCGAATACAAAAGCCGCACTTGAGCTCACATCAAAGGAGGCGGATGCGCACGTCTTCTCGTCACAACGTGACGGCGAAACCAGGCTGGATGTGATCATCGCCCCTCGCGACGACAAACGGATGCGGCTGCACCTCTTCGCACCGTACTCGAGCGCACAAAGAAGCAACGTGGCCCAGGTCCTTGCGGGACTTCGCGCCTGCCTGAAGCCTTCGCGTGAAAAGATGATCTGTTCGGCGGAAAGTGCTTGGGGCCAACAGCTCAGCGAGTTCGTGGATTCGACTCGCCCGTGAAGTCGCAATTCCCAGAAAAGCTCCCCGCGCAATCCCTTCGAAATGGAGCTTCCCACATGGCGCATGATGTCAAACCGATCATCTGAGGCGCGACATGAAGGTAAGGATCTACCTCGTCGGCATGGCCTTCTCCGTTGCCAGTCCAGCGCCGGCTACCGACATCACCTGCGGCGAGAATGCATTCCGGCAGCAGGTTGCCGAAACCGCGTCGCGAACGGTCCACAGCGAACCGGTCCAACCGATCGTGGGGGAGTTTCCGACCGACGAGGGGACGCCAGAATGTATCCGCGTAGCGTTCAGGCTGAGCCCGTCGGGGACGCCCTGGAACGTCAGGACGCCTGAATCTTCGGGGAGCTTCGCCTTCAATCTCGCCGCGATGCGAGCGTTCGCGAAGTACCGGTTCAAGGGTTCCTGGTGGAGATTCTTGGAACCCAACGTAGTCATCCTGCGCGGCGTCGAAAATCGCAAACCGGCGAACTGGCACTCCCCGACGCCGTGACCTTTACCGCGCGAACGGCTGACGGGGCCGCGAGCTAGTGTGCGAACCGGCCGCCGCTGACCCGGTCGCGGTCTTCGAGGTCGGCGGCGGTGAACACGTCGACGAACCCCGTCGCCACGAGCACGTCGCGCACCGCTTCGCCCTGCTGCCAGCCGTGTTCGAGAAGCAACCAGCCGCCTGGTTCCAGATGCGCGCCAGCGGCGGACGCGATGCGGCGGATGTCGTCGAGACCGTCGGCGCCCGAGGCAAGTGCCGTCGTCGGTTCGAAGCGGAGATCGCCTTTTGCCAGGTGCGGGTCGTCGGACTCGATATAGGGCGGGTTGCTTACGATCAGATCGAATCGCTGCCCTGCGAGGGGCGCAAGCCAGTCGCCGTGCCTGAAGGTCACGCGCTGGAGACCGAGAGCAACGGCATTGCGCGAGGCGACGGCGAGCGCCGCCTCGCTTGCGTCGACGGCCGTGACCTCGGCATCGGGACGTTCCTTCGCGATGGCGAGCGCGATCGCGCCGCTTCCGGTACCGAGGTCTACGACGCGCCCGCCCTGGGGCAGTCGCTCGATGGCCAGCTCGACGAGCAGTTCCGTCTCCGGACGCGGGATGAGCGTTGCCGGTGTCACCTCGAGGGATAACGACCAGAAATCCCGGCGACCGGTGATGTAGGCGATAGGCTCACCCGACACACGCCGGCGTACCAAGGCATCGAATCGCGCAACGCCGTCGGCGTCGGCAGTGTCTTCCGCGTGAGCGAAGAACCACGCCCGGTTCACGCCGAGCGCATGGGCCAGCAGCAGTTCGGCCTCGAGGCGATCGCCGAGTGCCTCGGCGGCCTGGCGCAGGATCGTGCGGATATCGGTCATGCACGGATTCTATCCGTTCGTCCTCCCTACAATGGGCCGATGCGACTGACCCTGATCCTTCTGACGATCTTCCTACTCGGCGGCTGCCAGTCGACCTTCTTCGCCGCCGTCAACGCCAGGCAACCATCGAAGGGTGTCGTGGCGCATCGTGACAACGTCTACGACGCGACCCATGGCCTCGCGCTGGATGTGTACGCACCGGCGCAGGCGAACCACGCGCCGGTCGTCGTGTTCTTCTACGGCGGCAGCTGGAAGAACGGCAAGCGGCAGTGGTACCGCTGGGTGGGTCAGGCGCTGGCGAGTCAAGGCATCGTCGCCGTGATCGCCGACTACCGCTTGTGGCCCGCCGTACGCATGGACGGGTTCCTGCACGACGGCGCGGAAGCCGTCCGCTGGGCGCGCGATCATGCGGCCCACTTCGGTGGCGATCCGGCACACCTGTTCGTGATGGGGCACTCGGCCGGCGGCCACATCGCGGCGATGCTGGCGACGGATAAGCAATGGCTTGCCGGGGTGGGCATGAAGCCAGGTGACCTGTCGGGCTGGATCGGCGTCGCGGGCGCCTACGATTTCCTGCCGCTCGACGATCCCGATTTCATCGACATGTTCGGCAAGACGCCGGAGCAACAAGCACGTTCGCAGCCCATCAACTTCGTCGACGGCGACGAGCCTCCCGCGCTGCTGCTGCAAGGCGAAGCCGACTCCATCGTCTTTCCCTCGGAAGCGATATCGATGGAAGGTCGCTACAGGCAGCAGGGTGAGTCGGTCGAGCTGAAGCTCTATCCGAAGCTGGGACACGAGGGTCTGCTCTTCGCGCTGGGTCCGCTGCATGGCCGCGCCCCGGCGCTGGACGACGTCGTGTCGTTCGTTCGCGAGAAAAGCACGCCCGCACAGTGAACGTCCTATGGTCCGGGGGCACCCCTCCTCGCGGCGGGCCGCCTCGCGACACCACGGATCAATCGGTTCTTTCACTGGCAACGGAGTTACCAATGAAGTCATCGCTCCTCGCAGCGTGTGTGCTCGTCGCTTCCTTGACGGCACCCGGCGCGTTCGCTGCTTCTTCCGCGACGGTCTCACCCGATGAAGCAGGCATCCGCGCCGTTCTGGAGAAGCTCCAGCAGGCACTGTCGTTCGACTTTGTCTTCCTCGGCGATGGCGAGCCGAAGAATGTCGGCAAGGAAGCATGGCTGATGGTGAAGACCGAGCAGGGATGGCGAATCAGTTCGATCGCCTACTCGATCAACCTTCCAGGGAAAGGCTGACGCGTTCGCCGTTCGCCGGCCCGCCGACATGGCGGCGGGCCTTGCGTGGGAGCGGCCTCGGCCGCGATGGGTGCTTGCCGCGCGCACCCATCGCGGCCGAGGCCGCTCCCACCTGATCGCTGGCTCGCCTCGGTAGAACCGTCGAGCTGAAACCATGCAAAAAAAAGCCGGGCGATCGCTCGCCCGGCTTTTCGTTTCCTACCGACGATCGCTTAGCGCAGGATCGCCTTCGGGTCCTGCTTGTCCTTCAGCGCCGTGCACAGCAGGGTCTGCTCGCTGGTCTGGGCGAGGCCGCGGTCGGCGCCGCTGACCTGGCCGAGGCGGGGCTTGAAGAACGCGCTCATGCGGTCGGCTTCTACCTTCGAGCAGCTGCCGCCGGCAGCCATCTCGGGCAGCTTGCCGCCGGCGAAGCTGCCTGTGCGGGCCACGATCTTGTCGTAGTTCGCGGTGAACCACTTCCACAGATCCGAGCGCGTCGCTTCCGACTGACGGCCGCCACGCAGCACCATCGCCATCTCGCCGACCTTCACGTCCTTGCCGAGCGCGAAGTCACGCACCTTGTTGGCGAGTGCCGGATCCGAGGTGTCGCCCAGCGCGATGAGCATCGCGTTGCGCTTCGCCGGATCGGAGGTCTTCGGCACTTCGGCCATCAGTGCGTCGACGGCCGGTGCACCGCGCTCCTCGACCGCCACGCCGAGTGCGGATGCGAGCATGTCGGAATCGGCGGCGTCGAGATCGAGCCTGCCGTCCTTCGTCTTCAGTGCGGCGTCGCCCTGCTTCAGCAGCTCGGCACGCACTTCCGGCACGCCGATGTCCTTGTCGGCGAGGAAGCCGGCGAGGGTCGTGCGCGTGATCGTGTCGTTGTCCGGCTCGCCGGCCTTCTTGCGGTAGCCCAGTGCCTTGAGCTTCGGCAGGTAGGCGTCCGTGGCCCACTGACGCAGGCGCGCGCGCTGCGCGTCGGTGGTGGCCTCGTTGTCGAGGATCCAGTTGAACGTGCCCATCGGCGCGGTGAACACTTCGCGCGTCTTCGACGCGGTCAGCGGCTTCGTCGCGGCGAGGTAGTCGCCCGCGTCGAGGTCGCCGTGCTGGAAGCCGGCGCGCACGGCGTCGGCATAGGCCAGCTGTTCGGCGTCGGTCAGCGTGCCGACCACCTTCGCCAGCGATGCGAGGTCGGCCTTGCTCTGCGAGAAGCGGTAGTAACCGCGACCGTCGGCGTTCGGCAGTACCCAGCTGTTCTTCGCGGCACCGTCGAGCACCATCGTGCCGGTCGCCTTGTCGAGCAACTCGCACTTGACCTTGTTACCGCCGCCCTCGACGCCATAGCGCACGCACATCGGCACGCCCCACACGCGGCTCGCATCGCCGGTGCTGCCCAGCGGCAGGTAGCGGCTCTGCGTCAGGTGCAGCACGGTCTTGCCGCCTTCCGTCTTCGTTTCCGTGCTGACGTACGGCACGCCCGACTGGTCGAGGAAGGTGCGGAACGCCTTCTTGAACGCATCGCCCTGGCCGGCGGCCTCGGCGATCGCATCGATCAGGTCGTCCGCCGTGGCGTTGGCGAATTTGTGCTTCTCGATGTAGGCACGCATGCCCTTCTGGAAGACCGGATCGGTGACGTAGCCCTCGAACATGCCGAGGACCGCGGCGCCCTTCTGGTAGGTGATGCCGTCGAACGCGGTCTCGATGTCGCCGTTGCCGGTGATCGGCTGGCGGATCTTGCGCGCGCTGACGAGGCTGTCGTTGTTCATCGCGCCCTGCGCGCCGCGCACGCGGTCAAGGTCGGCGCGGTATTCCGGGTGCACCTTGATGGTGACCTTCTGCTGCATCCAGGTCGCGAACGCCTCGTTGAGCCAGAGGTCGTCCCACCAGGCCATGGTCACGGTGTCGCCGGTCCACTGGTGGGCGAGCTCGTGCGCGTTGACGTTGAACGAGCCGCGCACGTACTGCGCCGCCGAATCCGGATCGATCAGCAGCAGCCAGTCGCGGAACGTCACGAGGCCCGCGTTCTCCATCGCGCCGGCGCTGAAGTCCGGGGCGGCCAGGAGGTCGAGCTTGTCGTACGGGTAACCGAAACCGTAGTAGTCCTCGAGCGTGTGGATGATCGAGTTCGTCTCGCCCAGCACGTGCTTCATGCGATGACCTTCGCCCTTGGCGGCGATGCCGCGCAGCGGGGTGGCCGTCTTGCGGAACTCGGTCGGCGTGATGTCCGGGCCCTTCTCGATGTCCCACGGACCGACCGCGAACGCGACCAGGTAGGTCGGCAGCGGCTTGGTGGTGGAGAACGTCAGCGTCTTCCAGCCGGCGCCGGCCTTCTCTTCCTTGATCTGCGCGGTGTTGGCCACGCCCTGGTCTTCGGCCGGGATGGTCAGCTGGATGTCGAACGGCACCTTGAACGACGGCTCGTCGAAGCCCGGGAACGCGAAGCGCGCGGACACCGGCTCCATCTGCGTCATGGCGTACGGCACGCCTTCGTGCGAGACCTTGTACAGGCCCTGCAGCTGCTTGTTCAGCGGCGCGGTGAAGTCGATGGCGAGCGTGATGTCGCCTTCGAGCTTCGCACCGAGGTCGACCTTCGCGACGCCTTCCTTCTCGGCGGCGACGGTGTACTTGCCGGCGTGCTTCTTGCCCGCGGCGTCGGTCACGGTGACCTTCGAAACCTTCAGCTCCTTACCGTGCAGCCAGATGAAATCCGACGGCTGCGAGAGCTTGATCCGGATCGTGGTCGAGCCGGAGAAGGTCTCCTGCTTCGGGTCGACCTTGAAGGCGAGCTTGTACGACTCGGGCTGGGCCCAGGTCGGGAGATGGCCAAGCGGCGGCGCGGCGTCCGTGCCGGCGGCAAGCGCGGCGCCACAGCAGGTGGCGAGCGCGGTGAGGATGAGGGGACGGACGAAACGACGCATGGCAGGTGGGACTCCCTGTGGGTGAACCCGCATCCTGCGAACAGTGTGACTTCCGACACAGTGCCAGAAGACACACTGCCCACGCTGCGCCGCGTCAGAACTCCACGATCGGCTTGAACCCGCCGAAGAACATGCGCTTGCCGTCGAAGGGAAGGTTCTTGGGGTCCGAGTACTCCGCAAGTCGTGGATCCGCCATGATTTTCTTCATGATCCGGTCGCGGTCGCGGCGGTTCCGGTAGACGATCCAGGAGAACACCACGACCTCCCCCTCCTTCAGTTTCACCGACTGCGGGAAAGAGGTGACCTTGCCGGGTTTGACGTCGTCGGCGACGCATTCCGAATAGGCGAGCGCCCCGAGTTCCATCCAGATCTTGCCCGCCTTGCGTGCCATCTTCTTGTAGTCGCCCAGGCGATCGAGCGGAACCGGTGCGACGAAACCATCGACGTAACTCATGGTGCGACCCTCCCTCGTGTGGTGGGTGCGAGGGTGGCCCAGAACGCAGAAAGGCCGCGTTAAACGCGGCCTTTCCGTTTCGGTGGGAGCCAGCCTGCTGGCTCCCACCCGGGCGATTGAGGATTGCCTCAACCGGCCGCTTCGGCCTGCTCGAGCACCACGGCCACGGCGTGGATCACCGAGGCGATGCGCACCGCGCTCTGGATCGCCTGCACGCTGATGCCGCCATCGCGCAGGACCTTGTCGTGCGAGTCGATGCACATGCCGCAACCGTTGACGGCGGACACGGCGAGCGAGACGAGCTCGAAATCGTTCTTCGCGTCACCCTTGTAGGCGCCGATCACGTTCATGCGCAGCTTCGCCGGCATGGTCTCGTATTCCGGATGGCTGACCAGGTGCTGGAAGCGGTAGTAGATGTTGTTCATGCCCATGATCGCGGCCGAACCCTTCGCGGCGGTCAGCTGCTCCGGCGTGGCGTGCTCGGCGGCGAACGCGGCGATCGCTTCGGTCAGCGGCTTGTAGCGGGCGGAAAACGCGGAGCCCAGCGCGATCATCGCGATCTGCGCCTTGTTGAGGCCGGGCGCGCCCGCTTCGCTCAGCACGGAGTCGAGGTTGAGCTTGAGGTCCTTGGCGTATTCGGGAAGCAGACTGCGGAGATCGGCGACGCTCATGGATGCACCTTGTTGTTCGATGGGAATGAGGCGCGGAATGTCTCGGCGCATGGGCACCGGTTCACGCGGGACACGCGCAGGTGTCGGGGGGAGTTCAAGAAAAGGGCGGTGAAGCGGACTTCACCGCCCTCGGGCTGCCCGCGCCGCGCGGGGGGAGGGAGGGTCGCGGCGAGGGACTTACGACCAATTGGCGCTTAGGCGACCTTGAGGGTCTCTTCGCCGGCCTTCCAGTTGCAGGCGCACAGCTCGTCGGTCTGCAGGGCGTCGAGGACGCGCAGCACTTCGTCCGGGTTGCGGCCGACCGAACCGGCGGTCACGTAGGCGAACTGGATGTCGCCGTTCGGGTCGACCAGGAACGTCGCGCGCTGGGCGACGCCGTCGTCGGTCAGGATGCCGAGCGCCGTGGTCAGGTCCTTCTTGATGTCCGCGAGCATCGGGAACTTGAGGTCCTTCAGGTCGGCGTGGTCCATGCGCCAGGCGCGGTGGACGAACTCGGAATCGGTGGAGGCGGCCAGGATCTGGCAGTCACGGTCGGCGAACTGTTCGTTCAGGTCGCTGAAGCCCTTGATCTCGGTCGGGCACACGAAGGTGAAGTCCTTCGGGTAGAAGAAGACGAGCTTCCACTTGCCCTCGTACGACTTGTCGGTGATGTCCGTGAAGGCGTCTTCGATCTTGTTGGCCAGCGGGCCGCCAGCGACGGCCTTGAGGTTGAACTGCGGGAACTTATCGCCGATGCTCAGCATGTTACGACTCTCCGTTGAGGGTTGGGTGGTAGGCGTTGGCGCGCTTCTCGGCGCGACTGATGGTTAAGCTTAGCCGCCCGGTCCATATATTCCAAATCGATTGTGGACATGATTGTGATAGGCTGTGGCTATTGCATCATCGCCGAGCCTGTCGCCATGAACCTGCGTGACTTGTCCTATCTGGTTGCCCTGGCGGAGCACCGGCATTTTGGCCGGGCCGCCGAGGCGAGCTTCGTGAGCCAGCCCACGCTTTCCACGCAGATCCGTAAGCTGGAAGACGAACTGGGCGTCGCGCTCGTGGAACGTACCCCGCGCAAGGTCCTGCTGACGGAAACGGGGCGTGAAATCGCCCGCCGCGCGCGCGGGGTGCTTTCGCAGATCGACGAGATCAAGTCGATCGCCCAGCGCACGCGCGATCCGGAGTCCGGCACGATCCGGCTCGGCATCTTTCCCACGCTCGGCCCGTACCTCCTGCCCCACGTGATTCCGCGCCTCGGCGAGCGCTTCCCGCGACTCGAGCTGCTGCTGCGCGAGGAAAAGACGGAACAGGTGCTGCACATGCTGCGCGAGGGCACGCTGGATTGCGGCATTCTGGCGCTCCCCGTCCACGACGATTCGCTGCACACCGAATTCCTCTTCGAGGAACCGTTCGTGCTCGCCGTGCCCAGCAGCCACGAGCTCGCGAACCAGCGCGTGCTGCGGATGGACGACCTGTCGCAGCAGAACCTTCTGCTGCTCGAAGACGGGCACTGCCTGCGCGACCAGGCGCTCGAGGTCTGCCAGCTCGCCGGCGCCGGCGAAAAGACCGGCTTCCGTGCCACGAGCCTCGAGACCCTGCGCCAGATGGTGTCGGCGAACGTCGGGATCACGCTGTTGCCTGCGCTCGCGGTGAAACCGCCCGTGGCGCAGTCGCCGAACGTGAGCCTCGTGGCCTTCGAGGCGCCCGCGCCCAGCCGTCGCATCGCGATGCTGTGGCGGAAGAGCTCGGCGATGACGCCGTTCTTCCAGGCCCTGGCCGCGGTGATCCGCGACGTGCCGGCCGGCCTCTTCGATACCCACGAGTGGGCCTCGGGTCAACGCGAGGGCGCGTCGGCCGTTGGCCTTCCTTCTTCGAAGACGGTTCGGTGACATGCGCGTCTGGCTCGTCGTACTGCTGCTCCTCTGCGGCTGGGGTGCCCTGTCCTGGTGGCAGCATCGCCCCGTACATAACGCACCCGGCGTGCTCGCCGGCAGCGTGCCCGATCAGGAGAGCGTGGATCACGCGGCCACGCTGACCCGCGGGCATTTCTCCCTCACCACGCGCGCGGCGTTCGCCATGACGGGCCGCGTGCTGTCGCGCGAGGACTACCAGCTCGACGACCTCGCGCCGATCGCACCGACGGACCTGGCCATGGGCTGGGGCCGCATGTCCGACACGGGCGTGCTCGACCGCATCCGTATCTCCCAGTCGAACCGGTTCTATTACTGGTACACGGACCAGTACCCGATTCCGCGCCACGAGATCGAGGACTCCAGCGCTAACATGCACATGATCCCGGCCAACGACACGGTGGCCAGGGCGCTTCGCGAGGTCCGCCCGGGCGAGGTCGTGCGGCTGGAAGGGTTTCTCGTCGACGTCAGCCGCGACGATGGCTGGCATTGGGATACGTCGCTGACACGCGAGGACACCGGCGCCGGCGGCTGCGAAATCGTGCTGGTGGAGTCCATCGGTGCCGCCGGCGCGAGCGGCACCATGCCCTCCGATCAGTAAGTCAGCAGGGTGTGCAGCGGCGTCTGCGCGGGCCACTTGCCGCGCCCGTTGAGCACGGCCAGCTCGATGACCACGCTGGCGCCCATCACCTCGGCGCCCAGCCGCTCGACGAGGCGGCGCGCCGCCTCCAGCGTGCCGCCGGTGGCCAGTACGTCGTCGACCACCAGCACGCGCTCGCCGGGCGAGAGCGCGTTCGAGCCGATTTCCAGCCGGTCCAGCCCGTACTCCAGACCGTAGTCGACGCCGACGACCGGCGGCGGCAGCTTGCCCGCCTTGCGCAGCGGCACGAAGCCGGCGTCGAGTGCGCGCGCCATCGCCGCGCCGAAGATGAAGCCGCGGGACTCGATGCCGCAGACGGCGCCGATGCCCTGCCCGCGCCACGGCTCGCACAGCGCGTCGATGCATGCGCCGAAGGCCCGGGCGTCGGCCAGCAACGGGGTGATGTCCTTGAACATGATGCCGGGACGCGGAAAGTCCGGCACGTCGCGGACGAGGTCGTGAAAGGCCTGCATGGGTAGATCCTGGAAAGGGGTTCGCGGCGTATCAGGCCGGAAAGGTCACCGCGCCGAAGTCGTCGTCCGCCGCCGCGGCGGCACGCGCCTCGGCCAGCCGGGCATCGACGATACGAACGATGCCCTCGGCGGCCTCGGCCGCGGCGTCGGGCACCATCACGGCGAGGAAATCGCGGGCCGGCAGCTGCCCCACCGCACCGGTGAGGAATTCGCCCGCGATGAACGCCGGGATCTCCGCCCGCTCGAGCGCATCCTTCACGAGGTGGGCGTCGATGAGGGACTCGGCGTGGTAGGCGATACGCATGGCTGCACGCTACCCCGCGCGAGGGCGGCTCGGCAAGCCTTGAGGTAAACTCGGCGGTTTGCGCGCCCCACTCTTCCGAGTCCTTTCGATGTCGACCGAAACGCCCGTCCTGCAGCAGCACTTCATCCGCCAGATCGTCCGCGACGACCTGGCGTCCGGCAAGCACGCCGTCGTCCACACGCGCTTTCCGCCGGAGCCGAACGGTTACCTGCACCTGGGCCACGCGAAGTCGATCTGCCTCAACTTCGGGCTCGGCGCGGAATTCGGCGGCACCTGCAACCTGCGCTTCGACGACACCAATCCGTCGAAGGAAGACGTGGAGTACGTCGAAGCCATCCAGCGCGACGTGAAGTGGCTCGGCTTCGACTGGGCCGAACTGCGTCACGCGTCCGATTACTTCGAGGTGTTCTACCGGTCGGCCATGAAGCTGATCCGCCTCGGGGTCGCGTATGTCGACGACCTCAGCGCCGACGAAGTGCGCGAATACCGCGGCACGCTCACGGAGCCGGGCCGCAATTCGCCGTACCGCGATCGCTCCATCGAGGAAAACGTCGACCTCTTCCAGCGCATGCGCGCGGGCGAATTCGCCGACGGCAGCAAGACGGTACGTGCGAAGCTCGACATGAGCTCTGGCAACATCAACCTGCGCGATCCGGCGCTGTACCGCATCCGCAAGGTCCATCATCAGAACACCGGCGACGCGTGGCCGATCTACCCGATGTACGACTTCGCGCATTCGCTGTCGGACGCGCTCGAAGGCATCACGCACTCGCTGTGCACGCTCGAATTCGAAGACCACCGTCCGCTGTACGACTGGTGCGTCGACCAGGTGGATCTCGCGAACGATCCCGAACTGTGGGAGCCGCTGGTGAAGGCCGGCCTGCCGACGGCGCCGAGCAAGCCCCGCCAGATCGAGTTCTCGCGCGGCAATCTCAACTACACGGTGATGAGCAAGCGCAAGCTGATCACACTCGTGTCCGAGAACCTGGTCGACGGCTGGGACGATCCGCGCATGCCGACGATCGCCGGCGTGCGCCGCCGCGGCTTCACGCCCGCGGGCATCCGGCTTTTCTGGGAACGCATCGGCGTCAGCAAGCAGAACAGCACCATCGACATGAGCGTCCTCGAAGGCGCCGTGCGCGAAGACCTCGATGCCGTCGCGCCGCGCCGCCTCGCCGTGCTCGATCCGCTGAAGCTCACGATCACCAACCTCGACGCGTCGCACGACGAGACCCTGACGTTCGCCAACCATCCGAAGGACGAGTCGTTCGGCTCGCGCAGCGTGCCCTTCTCGCCGGAGCTTTGGATCGAGCGCGAGGATTTCGCCGAAGTGCCGCCGAAGGGCTTCCATCGTCTCAAGCCCGAGGGCGAGGTGCGCCTGCGCGGCGTCGGCATCGTCCGTTGCGACGAGGTCGTGAAGAACGACGCCGGCGATGTCGTCGAAGTGCGCTGCACGCTCGATCCCGAAACGCGCACCGGTCTCCCGGGCGCCGATCGCAAGGTGAAAGGCACCATCCACTGGGTGAGCGCGCGCCACGCCGTGCCTGCCGTCGTGCGCCTCTACGATCGCCTGTTCGACGTGACCGACCCGGACGACGACAGCGACGGCAAGACGTACAAGGACCACATCAATCCGGCATCGCGCCGCGTCGTGCACGGCTTCGTCGAACCGGCGGCCGCGGCGGCCACGCGCGAAGACCGCATGCAGTTCGAGCGTCTGGGCTATTTCGTGGCCGACATGCACGACCACACGCACGACGCCCCGGTCTTCAATCGCGTGGTGACGCTGCGCGACTCGTGGACGAAGCAAGCCTGATGCTCTACGCACAGATCCACCTGACGCTTCCCGCCTGGGTACACGACGCCGTCGACACCTCGGCGACCTATGCCGGCGACGAAGCCAAGGTCGGCCTCGCCATCGACCTGTCGGCGCGCAACATCGACGCCGCCACGGGTGGCCCGTTCGGCGCCGTGGTGTTCGATGGCGCCGATCGCATCGTGGCCGTGGGCACCAACCGCGTGGTGCCGCACACGTGCTCCGTGGCGCACGCCGAAATGATGGCCTACATGACCGCGCAGCAGCGCCTGCAGCGATTCCGTCTGAACGAAGACGGCAGCCGCTTCGTGCTCGCCACCAGTTCGCAGCCGTGCTGCCAGTGCTACGGCGCGACGGTCTGGGCCGGCATCGACGAGCTGCTGATCGGCGCGCGATCGGAAGACGTGGAAGCACTCACGCCGTTCGACGAAGGCCCCCTGCCCGCCGACTGGATCGGCGAGCTGGAGCGCCGCGGCATCGCCGTGCGCCGCGACATCCTGCGGGACGCCGCGTGCGACGTACTTCGCCGCTACGGCGAATCGGGCGTCGCGTATTGATCGCCGGGCGCGCCAGGTGAACCGCTGGCGCGCCCTGCTGCCGCTATGCGTGCTGCTGCTCGGCGGCGCCGCCCTGCTGATCGGCGGCGTGCTCGACCGCTTCGACCCCCACCGGTTGCTCGCCGACGAAGGCATGCTCCGCTCCGGCATCGCCGCCCACCCGGTCGCCTCGCGCGCCGCCTACGCCAGCGTTCTCGCGCTCGCCATCGCCACCGGGATCCCCGGCACCATCGTGATCGTGCTGGCCGGCGGCCTGCTGTTCGGCGTGGTCGAGGGCACGGCGCTGTCGTCCGTCGCGCTCGTGCTCGGCTCGCTCCTTCTCTACGTGGCCAGCCGACGCGCCTTCGGCCCCGGCGGCCGCGAGCCCCCGCCGTTCGCCCGGAAGCTGCGCGACGGCTTCGCCGCCCATCCGGTGAGCTACACGCTCGCGCTTCGCTTCGTGCCCGTCGTTCCATTGGGGGCCATGACGGTCGCGCTGGCCTGGCTCCGCTGCCCGGTGTGGCTGTTCCTGGGCGCCACGTGGCTCGGGGGCACCGTGTCGCTGTTCGTGGAGAGCTCCGTGGGGGCCGGGCTCGGCGCCACGTTCGGCGGAGACGAGCCGGTATCGGCCGCCCGGTTCCTCGACGGCCGGATCCTCTGGCCCCTCTGCGCCTTCGCGGTGCTGACCCTCCTGCCCCTCGCGGTGAAGACCCTCCGCGCCCGCCGGGACCGCCGCCCGTGATCATTCCTCGACGCCGATCTGCGCTAGGCTAAAGCCTCGCGTAACGCCCCACGGCGCCGCGCCAGGGGACTTCGATGCGTGATGTGACCGCTCCATGGCTGGAAAAGGTTTGGCGTCGCACGTCGCTCGTGCAGCGGCTGACGTGTGTCGCGCTCGTGCCGACCGCGATCAGCGCGATCCTTCTGGTCACCCTCCTCACCCGCCATCAGATGGAAACGTTGCACGAGATGGGCCGCTCCACCGCGGACGCCATTGCGCAGCAGGCGGCGACCGTCTCGGGCGAGGCCCTGCGCACCGGCGAGCGCCGCGAACTCGGACGCATCGCGCAGTCCATCGTGCAGCTGCCGCAGGTGTCGCGGGTACGCATCACCAACCGCGACGGCGAGATCGTCGCCGATCGGGTCAACGGTGCCGTCGGGTCCGACGAGGACGGGCTCACCGTCTCGCGCGAGATCCTGGACCCGGCATCGCACCGGGCCGTGGGTTCCGTCACCGTCGACGTCACCGTCGAGGACGCCATCGATGCCCAGCGCGCCAGCCTGCACAACGCCCTGATCTGGCTCGCGCTGAGCCTGCTGATCGCAGTGACCATCGGCTGGTCGACCGCGCGCTGGCTGAGCGCGCCGCTGCGCAATCTCGCGATCGCCGTGCGCCAGCTCGGCCTCGGCGATCGCACCGTCGTGGTCCCCGTCACCGACGACACGGAGATCGGCGACCTCCAGCGCGGCTTCAACGGCGCGGCGTCGAAACTGCTTCATGCGCAGATCGGCATGGAGCGCGAGATCGTGGCGGCCACGGAAGAACTCGCGCGCAAGAACGCGGCGCTCGAAGCGGCGAGCGTCGCCAAGGCCCGTTTCCTCGCCGCGGCCTCGCACGATCTGCGCCAGCCGCTGTACGCCCTGACGCTCTTCTCGTCGGGTCTCGCGGTCGACGAATACGATCCCGTGCGACTGAACCGGATCGCCCACATCCAGGAATGCGTCGAGTCGCTCGACCACCTGTTCGGCGAGCTGCTCGACCTGTCGCGCCTGGAGACGGGCGCCATGCCGGCCGTGGTGCGCGACGTGCCGCTCGACGAAGTGTTCGAAGAGGTCAGCGTCAACTTCCGCATGGTGGCCGAGCAGCACGACCTGCGCCTCGTCGTGCGCACCACCGACCTGTGGGTGCGCGCGGACCGCACCATGCTCGCCCGCATCCTGAACAACCTCGTGAGCAACGCGCTGCGCTACACGCGCTGCGGCGGCGTGCTGGTGGGTGCCCGCCGACGCGAGGACGGTGGCGTGCGCGTGGACGTGTGGGACACGGGCCTCGGTATCGCGCAGGAGCACCTCCAGCACATCTTCGACGAGTTCTATCGCGTGGAGAGCGGCCCCGAAGCCGGCCGGCCCGAGGGCACGCGTCGCGGTCTCGGGCTCGGGCTTTCCACGGTGCAGAAGCTTGCCGGCCTGCTAGGCACGAAGGCCATCGTCCGGTCGCGACCCAGCCGCGGCACGCTCTTCTCCCTCACGCTGCCGGAAGCGCAGCCGGGCGTGGTCGAGGCGCCGGCCGCGCCGACGGTCGCGCCGGGCATCCCGCGGGACATCGTGGGCATGCGCGTGCTGGTGATCGACGACGAACCCAGCATCCTTGCCGGCATCAGCTACCTCCTCGGCAGCTGGGGCTGCGACGTGATGACGGCGGAAGACGCCCAGCAGGCCATGGAGGCCGTGCACCAGTGGATCCAGCCGCCGGACATCGTGATCTCGGACCTCCGGCTACGCGAGGGCACCGGCCTGGACGTCATCGCCCTGCTCGACCGCTATTACCGTCGCCGGCCGGGCGACCCGCCGCCGTTCGCGCGCGTACTGATCACCGGCGAGACGCGTGGGGACTTCCTCCGGAACATCGACCGGGAGAGCATGCAGGTGCTCTTCAAACCCGTCTCGCCGGAGCGTCTGCATGAGGTAATGGTTTCCGCGTGGACTGTCCATCATGCGGCCGTCTGAGCCGGATGGCCTGCTTGCCGTTGGCCGCCCGTAGGGCTATGGTCCGGACAACGGGGTGGCTCGCGGTTCATGCGGGCGGAGGAGAGGCATGCGTGTCCTGATCGCGGACGATCATCGGCTCATCATCGAAGGCGTGAAGCTCAAGCTTCGCGAGCTTGGCGATGTCGTCGAATTCATCGAAGCCGAAACGGTTAAACAGCTCGCGGAGAAGCTGGCGATCCTGCCGCTTCCCGACATCGCACTGATCGACATGGCCATGCCCGGCGCCGATGGCGTCGAGCACATCAAGGATACGATCGAAGCGCTGAAGGGCCCGGACGACGACGGCACGTCGCGCCTGCGCCCGGTCATCGTGCTGTCCGGCACCGAGGATTCCTCGGCGATCCGCCATGTACTCGATCTCGGCGTGCAGGGCTACATCCCCAAGTCGTCGCCTCCCGACGTGATCCTCAACGCGGTACGCCTGGTCGTCGGCGGGGGCATCTACGTACCGCCCGAGGCGATGAAGGCCGCCGCCACCGTGGCGCCGACGTTCGCCATGAACGGGCACGGCGGCGATGGCCTGACCACGAAGGAACGCCTGGCGACCGTGCTGACGGATCGCCAGATCGACGTGCTGAAGCTGCTGGCGAAGGGCCGGCCGAACAAGCTCATCGCACGCGAGCTCGGCATCAGCGAAGGCACGGTCAAGATTCATCTCGCGGCGATCTTCCGCGCGCTCCATGTGCGCAATCGTCTCGAGGCACTGGTCGCCGCCCAACACCTGGGCGACTGACCACCGGTCACCTGACCGGCTTCCATCCGGCCCACGGTGCCGGGTGGCGCACGGATCGCGAAGAACGCGAAAACGACGCGGGGCAGGCGCGATGCGGGCAGGCGTGAAGGGCGCGGTACGAGGGTGGCTGCGTGGCGCGATGGCCGCGATGGTCGCGTGCGCGCTCCTGCTGTCGCCGGAGGCCGGCGACGCGGCCGCCGGAGACATCGATCCCACCGCCCCGCTCACGTTCGGCATCCTGCCCATCGGTGGTCCCGCGGAATCGCTCGAGGCCTGGCGGCCGATGCTCGACGACCTGCACAAGGCGCTGGGCCGGCCGGTGCGCGCCGTCTCGGTCGCGACCTACGAAGGCATCGCGCAAGCCATCAGCGAGCAGCGCGTGGACATCGCGTTCCTGTCGGGGCGGCTCGCGCTCGACGCGGTGTCGCAGCAGAACATGCAGGTGATCGGACGCCTGACCCGCGGCGACGGCTCGCGCGGGTATTACGCCGTGCTGCTGACGTCGAAGGATTCGCGCCTGCGAACCCTCGGCCAGCTGCTCGGACAGCCCGGCAAGTGGCGCTTCGCGCGTGGCGAGGCGCTGTCGGTCTCCGGTTACCTCGTGCCCGAAACGCAGTTCTTCGCCGCGCGCGGTCTCGACTCCGACACCTACTTCAAGAGCGTGCACATCGACAACCACCAGAACAACGCGCTCGCGGTGGCCAACGGCGAAGCCGATGTCGCCACCAACAACACGGCCGACCTCGAACGATTCCGCCAGCACTTCCCCGACCAGTACGCCCGCCTGAACGTGTTGTGGAAATCGACGCTCATCCCCCACGCCGTGATCGTCATCCGCAACGATCTGCCGCCGGCCCTGCGCGAACAGGTCGCCGCCTTCATCACCGGCTACGGCAAGGGAAAGGACGGCGCGCGCGAGACCGCCAATCTCAAGCTCATCCACGACATCAGCGGCTTCGCACCGGCACGCAACGGTGAGCTCGTTCCCTTCGCCGATATCGAATACGCGCTGGAACAGCGCCGCGCCTCCTCGGCGCAATGGGTCAGCGACAGCGCGCGCGAGGCGCGTTTCCGCAAGATCCGCATCGACCACGACACCCTCGTCGCCCGGCTTCGCGACAAGTGATAGGCCGTAAGGCATAGGCCGGCAAGGTTAGCTCCCCTTGTCTATCGCGCGACGAACGCGCGTTTCATAGATTCGTCATGAAGCTACGTGCCGATAAGGGCGCATCATGACCGCGTCTCCGCCAATGCCAGGAAGGCCAGCACCGTTACGACGGCAACTCGTCCTCAAGGGACTGTTGCCGATGGCGGCGATCGCGCTCGCGCTGGCCATCATGCTCGGTGTCCAGCACATGCGCGCCATCGATGCCGAGGCGCAGGCGATCGCCCACGTGCAGGCGATGCGCATCGCCGGAAAGCTCGACGGATGGACGAGCGACGACGCGAAGCGCAACGCGCTGGCGAGCGCGCTCGCGCGCAACGCGCCCACCCAGCGCGCCATCCTGCACCGCGACGACGCGGCGGATCTGGTCGTCGACAGCGGCCGGCGACTCGCGCCGGAACGGGCGCTGCACGTCTGGACGAATACGAGCGAAGGCGATCTGGAAACGATATCCGACGGTACCGCCACGCACGAACGGCGCATCGCGGGCCTGCTGATGACGTTGTTGTTGTGCGCCGGCGTGATGATCGCGTTCTCGTTCGCGCGCCGCGCGCTCGAACGCAACGTGGTCGCACCGGTGGAACGCGTGCGCGAACGCATCGACGGCTTCCTGCATCCGCGCCACGCGGCGATGGCGCAGGGCGGGGACACGCTGCACGAGATCGACAGCCTGCTCGACGAGCTGGTCGACCTGCGCAAACGCCACGACGCCGCGCTCGCGGACGCCCTTCGTCAGCGACTGCAGGACATCGCGCGCAACACGCGTTTCGTGGAGCAGGTGGGCGACCACTTTCGCCAGCCGCTGCAGGCGCTGTCGCTGTTCGTCGCCGGCATGCAGCCGGGCGACGATCTTCGCCAGCGCGCCGTGCTCGGGCAGATGCGCAGCAGCCTGACGCGCCTCGGCGAACTGCTCGACGGCCTGCTGGAAATGGCGCGCTTCGACGCGGGCGCCGTCGAACCGGCGTCCGTCGATCTCATCGCCTCCGACCTCTTCGTGCGCGGACGTGCCGCGATCGAAGCCGACGCGACGCGCCTCGGCGTCGAGGTCCGCTGGCGCGGCGGTCGCCTTCCGCTGCGCACCGATCCCGTGCTGTTCGGCGAGCTGCTCCAGCGGCTCGTCGCCAATGCGGTGCTGAGCACCCCGCATGGCAGGGTCCTGGTGGCGATACGGCGGCGCGGCGACGCGATCCGGCTGGAGGTGCGCGACAACGGCATGGGCCTCGATCCCGGCCTGCAGACGCGCGTGTTCGAGGAATTCATGCGGCTTCCCGGCCACCCCGGCTACGGCCTGGCGCTCGCCGTCGCCCGACGCATCACCGACACGCTCGGCGGCCGCATCGGCGTGCGCTCCAGCCCCGGTCGCGGCAGCCTGTTCTGGGCCGAGTTCGACGGCATCGCCGCTGGCGCGGCGGCACGCGTGGCGTCCGCGCTCAGCAGGCATCCCGCGCTGTAGGTTTTCGCGATGCCTGCCCCTGTCCGGTGGCGGGCGACCGGCGTATCTTTGCTCGCATCGAGAGATCCTTGGCGAGGACGCGGGCGTGACGAGCATCAACTGGTCGGACACGGCACCCGTCGTGGCGTTTCTCGGCGTGTTCGCCGGGGCCATCGGCCTTCCCGTGCCGGCCATGCCCACCCTCATCGTCGTCGGCAGCACGCTGGTGGCCGCGCGGGATCCGATGCTGATCATCGCCACGTTCCTGGCGGCACTGGCGGGCGCGTTCCTGGGCGACGCGGCATGGTTCCTCACGGGACGGCGCTTCGGCTACCGGGTGCTCGACGGCCTCTGCCGCATCTCGCTGTCGCCCGATACCTGCGTGCGGCGCGCCAGCGGTTTCTTCGAAAAGCGCGGCGTGAAGCTGCTGCTGGTGTCGCGGTTCATACCGGGCCTGTCGCTCGTGGCCATTCCGATCGCGGGGGCCAGCGACACGCGCTTCTCGCGCTTCACCGTCTACGACCTGCTCGGCGCGACGCTGTGGATTTCCGTCGGTCTGTCCGCGGGCATGCTGTTCTATCGCCAGATCGACGCCGTGCTCGCCCTGCTCCGCCAGTTCGGTATCGGCCTCGCCGCCGCGGGCATCATCGCCCTCGCGTTGTGGATCGTGTTCCGCTACGTGCGGCGCACACTGCTGATCCTGCGTCTGCGCAAGACACGCATCTCGGTCGACGAACTGTCGATGCTGCTCGCCAACGAGCCCGGCGCGCTGATCGTGGACGTGCGCTCCACGAGCAGCCGTCGCGACGACCCCTTCGTCATTCCCGGCTCGCGCCTTTTCGACCTCGCCACGGCCGATGCGGAGCTCGCCACCCTGCCCCGGCACAGCGCCGTGGTCATCTACTGCTCGTGCCCGAACGAGGTCTCCGCCGCACGCGTGGCGGAACGGCTCAGCAAGCTCGGGTTCGCCAACGTCCGCCCCCTCACCGGCGGCCTCGGCGCCTGGCGCGACGCCGGCCGCGACGTCGAAGCGATCGTCGTCGCCACCTGAGGCACCCGTCCGGGTTGTGCCGCCGCGCCCCGCCTCGTAAACTTGCCGGTTCCCGCGTGTGGGTCGTTAGCTCAGTTGGTAGAGCAGCGGACTTTTAATCCGTAGGTCGCCGGTTCGAATCCGGCACGACCCACCATTCGCGAGGCTGCGTCGTCATCCCGACGTGCGATTGGGCATTTTTCTCATTTTTTTTCCGCGCGGCATGCGTATGGTTGCGGCAACCGCACCACGGACGTCGCGATGAATGCCCGACCACCCACCACCATCGAACACGATTTCGATCCCTCCGAGCATGGCGAATGGACGGCTTTCGAGCCTCGTTCCCTACGCGAATTCGTCTGCGTGCTCGCGGAGCGGATGCGCCAGATGGCGACGCGAAGCGAGCTGCGCGCCGTTGAGCACCGCCTCGGCGCGCGCATCGACGGCATCGAGGTACGAATCGACAGCCTCGACGCGAGGATGGATGGCCTCGACGCGAGGATGGACCGGCTCGAAACACGCATGGATGGTCTCGACGTCCGGATGGCCGGCATCGAATCGTCGGTGGCGACCTTGTCCGGCCGCGTCGGCGTGCTCGAAGAACGCGTTTCGCACACGGCCACCAAGACGTGGGTCCTCAGCGGCGTCGTGGCGACACTGATCTCCATGGCAGGCTGCTTCTGGTGGATCGCGCAGCAGTACCTCGCCCCGCTGCTTCGCGCTGCGAGTTGAGGTCAGCCTCGATATCGCTCAGACGTAGTGCGTCGGATCCGGCACGCCGGCTTTGGCGAAACCCTCGGCACGCAGGCGACACGCGTCGCAGTGACCGCAGGCGCGGCCTTGCGCATCGGCGTTGTAGCAGCTGACGGTCTGCGAGAAATCGATGCCCAGGCGCACGCCTTCGCGCACGATGTCGCCCTTGCCCATCTGCATCAGCGGCGCATGGATGCGAATGCCTGCACCTTCGACGCCCGCCTTGGTCGCGACGTTGGCGAGGCTCTGGAACGCCTCGATGAACGCCGGACGGCAGTCCGGGTAACCGGAGTAATCCACGGCGTTGACGCCGCAGAAGATGTCGTTCGAACCGAGCACTTCCGCCCAGCCGAGTGCGATCGACAGCATGATCGTATTGCGCGCCGGCACGTAGGTGACGGGGATGCCTTCGCCGCCCTCTTCCGGCACGTCGATATCGGCGGTGAGCGCCGAGCCGCCGATGCTGCGCAGGTCGACGTGCACCGTCTTGTGCACGACCGCGCCGAGCATGGTGGACACGCGCTCGGAGGCCTCGAGCTCGGAGCTGTGGCGCTGACCATAGGCGACGCTCAGCGCATAGACCTCGAACCCTTGCTCGCGGGCCATGGCGATCGTCACGGCCGAGTCCATGCCGCCGGAGACGAGGATGACGGCCTTGCGGGGTGCGTTCGGAGCATTCATGCGGTTACCTGTTCTTTCAGTGGCCCGCGGCGTCGTTCCACAGCAGCTTGTGCAGCTGTAACTGGAAACGCACCGGCAGGCGTTCGGCGATGATCCACTCCGCCAGTTCGCGCGGTTCGACTTTCGACCACACCGGGGAGAACAGCACCATCGCCTTCCGGTCGATGCCATGCTCACGCACGGCGTCACGCGACCATTCGAAGTCGGCGCGGCTCGCGATCACGAACTTCACCTGGTCGTGCGGCAGCAGATGATGGAGGTTGGCCCAGCGATTGCGCGCGCTTTCGCCGGAATCCGGCGGCTTGAGGTCCATGACCTTGCGCACGCGTGGGTCGACCTTCGAGACGTCGAGCGCGCCGGAGGTCTCCAGCGACACCTCGTAACCCGCGTCGCACAGCTTGCGCAGGAGGATGAGGCAACGCTTCTGCGACAGCGGCTCGCCGCCGGTGACGCAGACGTGTCGCGCACCGTGGCGGGCGACCTCCGCGAGAATCGCGTCGATGTCGTGCCACTGGCCGCCGTGGAACGAGTACTCCGTATCGCACCACACGCAACGCAGCGGGCAGCCGGTCAGGCGAACGAACACGGTGGGCCAGCCGATCGCGTCGGCCTCGCCCTGCACGGAGTGGAAGATCTCGGTGATCCGCAGCCGTTCCGCGACGGGCGCGACCGGCGAGACTTCCGCCGGGGTTGCGGTGTTGCCGTTCATCGCTTAGTTGGCCGTCTGGCGCTGCAGACGACGCAGGCGTTCCTGTGCGAGACCCGCGGCCTTCGTGCCGGGATACTTGGCCGTCACCTGCTTCAGGGTCGCGATCGCGGCGTCCTGCTGCTTCAGTTCGATCTGGCAGTAACCGACCTTGAGGAGGCCGTCCGAGACCTTGTCGCTCTGCGGGTACTGCTTCACGAGGCGCTGGAAGGCCTCGATGGCGACCGGGTAGTTCATGGTCACGTAGTACGACTCGCCCAGCCAGTAATAGGCATTGGGCGCGAGCGGGCTGTCCGGGTACTTGACGAGGAAGTCGCGAAAGCCGCGCGACGCGGTGACGTAGTCGCCGGCGCGCAGCGATTTGAACGCGGCGTCGTACGCGGCCTGCTGGTCACCGCTGGCGGGCTGGGACGGCGCGCTCGCGGCGACCGCGGGTGCGGCGGCGGAAGCGCCAGCGACGGCGGCGGCCGACGGATTCGGCGTCGACGGCGGCGGGCTGGAAGCGGCGGGCTGGCCCTGAGGCGCCCCACCCTTTTCGATACGACCCAGCCGCGAATCGAGGTCCGCGTACTGCGCCTTCTGGGAATCCTGGAGTTGCTGGTTCTGGTGCTGGAGCTCTTCGATCTGACCCTGCAGCTGCGATACCTGCTGCTGGAGATCGTTGACCTGGTTCACCAGGGTCGTGGTGCCGGCCTGCGCCTGCGACTGCTGCTCGAGCCGCGACACGCGGTCGGCAAGGCTGAGACGGGTGTCCTGGGCGAGGGCTGGCAGGGCAAAAAGCGTGGCGGACGCGATCGCGCCCGCCACGCCAAGCCTGGCCATGATGCTGGTAGCCAGAGTCTTCTTCATTACTTACTTCGCGGTGTAGACGATCTCAACGCGACGGTTCTTGGCCCAGCAGTCTTCGTTGTGCTCGCGGCACACCGGCTTTTCCTTGCCATAGCTGGTCACGTTGACCTGGCCAGCCGAACCGCCAGCAGCCTGGAGGGCGCTGGAGACGGCATTGCCACGACGCTCGCCGAGGCCCAGGTTGTACTCACGCGTGCCGCGCTCGTCGGTGTTGCCCTCGAGGGTCATGGCCGACTGCGGACGGTCCTGCAGGTACTTGGCGTGGCAAGCGATGATCTGCTGGAATTCCGGCTTCACGTCGTTCTTGTCGAAATCGAAGTACACGACGCGCTGACGGAGGCAGGCATCGGTATCGAGATCCGACGGCTGGTACTTGCCATCGTTGGTGGGAGCCTGGGTCGTGGCGACCGGCTGCTGTTCCGGCATCGGAGCCGGCTTGGTGTTCTTCTTCGAGCACGCGGCCGCGCCAACGCAGAGCAGGGCAGCCAGGGTGACGGTAACGGTCTTATTCATGGGACGTTCCTTCAACAGTTGAGTTCCGACAGTCGGTTTTCGTTTCGGGACAGCACCGCCGGTTGTCCGGCTGTTTTTCTACTTACATCTATGCCGACGGGTGCTGTCCCGCACCCGTCGTCTTTCTTGCCGGTGGCTGCCCTAAAGCCGCCGCCGCTAGAACGCTGTTCGCAGAAAAGGCGCGACATCGTCGCGCCAATCCTGCTTTTGCCGGTGTCGCCGCCCGCGAGGGCGCGCCATCAGCGCTGTCGATAGGGTCCCCACGACGGTTCGCGCACGTCGCCGTCCGAGAGGACGAGCCGCTGGCGTACCAGACCGTCTGCCGAAACCGCATACAGGACGCCGCGCGTACCCTGCGATGCCGCATAGAGCAACATGCTGGCGTTGGGCGCGAAGCTGGGCGAATCGTCCACGTTACCCGGGGAAACGAAGCGCACCTGTCCACCCAGACTACGGTCCATGATGGCGATACGATACACGTTCCCGTTGCCCTGCACCATCGCAATCTGCTTGCCGTCGAAGCTCACCGAGGCGCTGGCGTTGAAGCCGCCCTGGAAGGTCAGACGCTGGGCGGCGCCGCCCGCCGCGGACATCTGGTAGAGCTGCGGTTTACCCGAGCGATCGGACGTGAAAATGATGCTCTGGCCGTCCGGGGTGAAGGTCGGCTCGGTGTCGATCGCGAAGTTGTTGGTCAGGCGGGTTTCGGTGCGGCTGCCCACGTCGATCACGAAGATCTCGGGGTTGCCCACGTACGACAGGCTGACGGCGAGCTTGCTGCCGTCGGGCGACCAGGCCGGGGCGCTGTTGATGCCGCGCGGGTGCGAGGCGATCAGGCTGCGCGAGCCGGTGTTGATGTTCTGCACGTAGACGGCCGAGTTGCCGCTTTCGAACGACACGTAGGCGATCTTGCTGCCGTCCGGCGACCAGGCGGGACCCAGCAGGGACTCACGCGAGCGGGCGACGACCTGGGGGTTGAAGCCGTCCGAATCGGCGACGATCAGCGAATAGGTGGTGTTGTTGCCGACGCCGACTGCCGTGATATAGGCGATGCGGGTCCAGAAGGCGCCACGGACGCCGGTGATCTTTTCATAGATCTGGTCGGCGATCTGGTGCGCCACGCCGCGGAGGTCGCCGGCCGGCGCCGTGAACGACTGGGCCAGCAGGCTCTGCTGCTTGTTGACGTCCCACAGCTCGTAATCGACCTTGATCATGCCGCCGCCGGCGTCGCTGATGCGGCCGATGGTCAGGTAGTCCTGCTTGAGCAGGCGCCACGTGGCGAACTTGATGTCCGAGCCCTGCGACGGGGTCTCGACGATGTCGGCCTTGTCGAGCGAGCGGAACTTGCCCGAGCGGTTGAAATCGTTGCGGATGACATCGGCCACATCGGTCGGCAGCGGCGCGCCGCCAGCCTGGGCGAAGGGGACGACCGCGATGGGCGTCGCCGTCTTCAGGCCGCCGACGATATCGACGTTGAGGGACTGTGCGGCGACCGGGCCGGCCGCGAAGCCGGTCAGCGTGACCAGGAGGATGGCGAGGCGGGAAAACATTCTGCGCATGGGCTGGTTCATTGCGACCTGGAGATGGGGGACGGCGGCGAAATGTTAGCGCGACGGTCGCTTCCTGCGTGACCGTTAAATGAACCACCCCACCCCGGCACGCGGCCGGGACGGGGCGCGCACATCATTGCGGCCTGAACGTGAAGGTGAGGTTGCGCTGGAACACGTCCTCGAACCCCTGATACGGCAAGGGCTGGGCGCGCAACACGGCATTTTCGATCGAAGCACGCCCGGTGGCGTCGTACGGGCAGCTGGAGTCGACCTTGGCGCTCAGCACCTGACCGCCCGGCACCTGCACGATGTGCACCTGGCACGACGCGTTGGGCATGTTGTCCGGGCGCAGCCAGTTGCTCGTGACCGAGTTCTGGATCGCCGCGAGGTACTGCCCCAGCTTGCCCGTGTCGCGACCGTTGGTACCCGACTGCTTCTGGTCGGCCGGCGGGAGGTCCGGCAGGCCGTCGTCCTTGGCGTTCTGCAGGTCCTTCAGCTGCTGCTCCGCCTGCTTCTTCGTGGTGTCGGCCTTCTTGGTCTGGGCCTTCGCCGCGTCGAGCTGCTTGAAGATGTCGTCGATCTGCTTCTGCTTTTCTTTCTTTTTCTGTTCCTGCTCGGCGTCGAGCTCGGCCTGGCGCTGCCGCTGTTTCTCTTCCTGCAGCCGCTTCGCGTCCTCGGCCTTCTGCACCGCGTCGTCGACGACCTCTTCCTGGTCCTTGAGATCCGGCTGCTTGGGCGGCGGCGGAAGCGTCTCGACCTTCGGCTTCTCGGGCTGAGGCGGCGGCGGGGTCGGTGTCACCGGGGGCGGCGGCGTGGTGTCCGGCGTCGGCTTGACCTTGGTGGCCTTCGGCGGCGGGCTGCCCGTGGGGCCGACGAGTGTCGCCTCGATGATCTGGCCGGGCAGCTCGAGCGGCGCCGGGCACTTCAGCGGGTTCCATTCGGCCGGCAGGCCGAGCGCCTCCGCCCATTTCTCGTAATCCGAGCACGGGATGATGGCGAGGCCCAGGAAGGCCACGATCGCGACGTGCAGGAGCGCGGCGAGGACGACCGCGCGGGGCGTACCGTTACGGTTTTCCATTCTGCGCGCCCGACTCCGGCTGGCTCATCAGGCCGATCTTGGAGACGCCCGCTTCCTGGAGGATCGGGAGGATCGAATAGACCTTGCCGTAGCCGACGCGCTGGTCGCCGGCCACGAGCACCTGCAGCTCGGGGTTGGCGTTGTGGAACGCCGTGATCTTGGTCCTGAACTCGTCCGCGCTCACCGGCTCGCGCTTCGCGCCATTGGCGGTGAGGTAGATCTGGCCCGCCTCGTCGACGGAGACGACGACGGGGTCCTTCTTGTCCTGCAGGGACTTGGCCTTGGTCTGCGGCAGCTGGATGTCGACGCCGAGGTTCATCATGGGCGTGGTGACCATGAAGATGATCAGCAGCACGAGCATCACGTCGATGTACGGCACGACGTTGATCTCGGATTTCAGCTTCCGCTTGTGTCGGCGGTAGACGTTACGCGTGGCCATCGTGGGGCTCAGGCCACTTCGTCGGAGTGGATCTGGCGCTGCAGGACCGAGGAGAACTCTTCCTGGAACACCTCGTAACGCGATGCGATGCGCTCGACCTTGTTGGCGTAGCGGTTGTAGGCCCAGACGGCCGGAATGGCCGCGAACAGGCCCATCGCCGTGGCGATCAGGGCTTCGGAGATGTGCGGGGCGACGACCGAGATCGTCACGTCCTTCATCTCGCCCAGGCCCTGGAAGGCGCCCATGATGCCCCACACCGTGCCGAACAGGCCGACGTACGGGCTGATCGAACCGACGTTGGCGAGGAACTCGAGGTTCTGCTCGAGCTTGCCGATCTCGCGGGTGCCGGCCACGCGCATCGCGCGCTCCGAGCCCTCCATCACGCGGTTGGCGTCGGTCACGCGACGCTGGCGCTGGCGCGCGAACTCGCGGAAACCGGCCTCGAACACGTTCTCGATGCCGTGCTGACCGTCGCGGTTGCCCACTTCGCGGAACAGCGCGGCGAGGTCGCCACCCGACCAGAAGCGGTCTTCGAAGGTCTCGGCGTTGTCGTGAGCCGTCTTCAGCTGGCTGTACTTGCGGATGATGATCACCCACGACAGGAACGAGAACACGAGCAGGAGGAGCATCACCAGTTGCACCGGCAGGCTCGCTTCCGCGACCAGCTTGAAAATGTTCAGTCCACCGTTCATCGCTTGCAGGCTCTCCGCCGGGTATCTGGGCTTTAGGTAAAGGGGAATTCGGTTGGGAACAGACCCGGGGGGATCTGGGCCGGACGCATCGTGTCGAGGTTGACGCACGCCGCGCGCACCCTGGCGCGCACGAGCGACTCGTCCCCCCGCACGATCTCCTGATCGAACAGCATACTTGCTGAACGGCGCTCTTTGACGGCCACGGTCACCCGCAATTCATCATCCAGACGGGCCGGCCGCAGGAAATCGAGGTGCATGTCGCGCACCACGAAGCCCAGCGAGGTCGTCTCGCGCAGGGCCAGCTGGTCGATGCCCTGGGCGCGGAGCCATTCCGTCCGGGCCCGCTCCATGAAGCGGACGTAGTTGGCGTGGTACACGACGCCACCGGCGTCCGTGTCCTCCCAGTAGATGCGCACCGGCCAGCCGAACACGCTCATGCGTCGTCCTGGAACAGGTCGGGGGTCGCGGCCTGGCGCGGTGGGGGATTGAGCCCGAGGTGGCGCCAGGCCTTGGCCGAGGCCATGCGACCGCGCGCCGTGCGGATCAGGTAGCCCTGCTGGATCAGGTAGGGCTCCACCACGTCCTCGAGGGTGCCGCGATCCTCGCTGAGCGCCGCGGCGAGAGATTCCACGCCGACCGGGCCGCCGTCGAAGCTGTTGATGATGGTGCCCAGCAGGCGACGATCGAGGTCGTCGAACCCCTCGGCATCCACCTTGAGCATGTCGGTCGCCGCGCGCGCCAGCTCGTGGGTAATGCGCCCGTCGCCACGTACCTCGGCGAAGTCGCGCACGCGGCGCAGCAGCCGGTTGGCGATACGCGGCGTGCCGCGCGAACGGCGCGCGATTTCCACGGCGCCCTCGAGTTCGCACTCGATGCCGAAGATGCGCGCGGCGCGGCGGACGATCGCCGTCAGCTCGTCGACGCTGTAGAACTCCAGGCGCTGGATGATCCCGAAGCGATCGCGCAGCGGGCCTGTCAGCAGGCCGGCGCGGGTCGTGGCGCCGATCAGCGTGAACGGCGGAAGATCCAGCTTGATCGAGCGCGCCGCAGGGCCCTCGCCGATCATGATGTCGATCTGGAAGTCCTCCATCGCGGGATAGAGCACTTCTTCCACCACGGGTGACAGCCGGTGGATCTCGTCGACGAAGAGGACGTCGTTGGCCTCGAGGTTGGTCAGCAGCGCCGCGAGGTCGCCGGCGCGCTCGAGCACGGGGCCGGACGTGGAACGCACGTTCACGCCCAGCTCGTTCGCGATCACGTGCGAGAGCGTGGTCTTGCCCAGGCCGGGCGGACCGAAGATCAGCACGTGATCGAGCGCGCCGCCGCGACGGCGTGCCGCCTCGATGTAGATGCCCATCTGCTCGCGCACCGTCTGCTGCCCGAGATACTCGGCCAGTCGTTTGGGACGGATGCTCGCCTCCAGCGCCTCGTCGTCCATGGCGGCGGCAGAGGAAATGATGCGGTGTTCGGACATGGCGCACATTATGGCAGGTCTTCGCGGGCCCACGGACCACGTCGCGCGCTGGTCAGCGAATGACCAGCGCAACGCAAGTGGTTGACCGCCAAGCCCGCAACGGACTTGTCCACACGGTTATGCAAGGTGTATCCACATCGCGTGTGGATAACCCCGGTCAGATCTCGACCTGCGCACCCAGTTCGATCAGGCGATTGCCCGGGATCTGGAAGAACGCGGTCGCCGGCAGCGCGTTGCGGGCGAGGAACGCGAAGAGCTTGTCGCGCCACATCGCCATGCCCGGCCGCCGGACGTCGGCGACGATGGTTTCGCGGGACAGGAAGAACGTCGTGTCCATCATGTCGAAGTCGAGGCCCTGCGAACTCGCGCGCTGCAACGACAGCGGGATGTTCGGGTCTTCCGCGAAGCCGTAGCGGAGCTGCAGGCCGTAGAAGCCACTGCCGTATTCGATCACTTCCATGCGCTCGTCGTAATCGGCGACCGGCGTCTCCAGCATTTCCACGGTGAGCAGCACGTTTCGCTCGTGCAGCACCTTGTTGTGCTTGAGGTTGTGCAGCATCGCGTGCGGCACCGAGTTCTGGTTCGCCGTGAGGAACACGGCCGTGCCGGGAACGATCACCGGCGGGTGGTCGGAGATATTCGCCACGAACGGTTCGAGTGCGAGGCCCGACTGCTTGATCTCGCGCACCACGAGGTCCCTGCCCCGCCGCCACGTGGTCATGACGGTGAAGATCACCACGCCGAGCACCAGCGGGAACCAGCCGCCGTGCGCGATCTTCAGCGCGTTGGCGCCGAAGAACGCGAGGTCGGTGATGAGGAAGATGATGCCGACGGTGATCACCGCCGACCAATGCCAGTTCCAGCGGCGACGGGCGACGACGAGCGCCAGCAGCGTCGTCATGGTCATGGTGCCCGTCACGGCGATGCCGTACGCGGCGCCGAGGTTGTTCGACGAGCGGAAGCCGATGACCGCGAGGACCACCAGCACCAGCAGCAGACGATTCACCCAGGGCACGAAGATCTGGCCGGACATCTCGTGCGAGGTGTGCACCACCGCCATCCGCGGCGAATACCCCAGCGACATCGCTTCGCGCGTCATCGAGAACGCGCCCGAGATCACGGCCTGCGAGGCGATGACCGCCGACGCCGTGGCAAGCGCGATCATCGGATACAGCAGGTCCTCCGGCACCATCTTGTAGAACGGATTCTCGATCGCGGCCGGGTTGTGCAGCAGGAGCGCGCCCTGGCCGAAATAGTTGATCAGGAGCGCCGGCAGCACGAAGAAGAACCATGCGAGGCGGATGGGCTTCTTGCCGAAGTGCCCCATGTCGGCATAAAGCGCCTCGCCGCCGGTGAGCGCCAGCACCACGCCACCCAGTGCGATGAAGGCCTGCTTGCCGTGTTCCATGAAGAAGCGCACGGCGTAGGCGGGGTTGAGCGCCCAGAGCACCTCCGGGTGCGCGATCAGCTGCCGCAGGCCGAGCCACGCGAGCACGAGGAACCAGACGGTCATGACCGGCGCGAACGCCTTGCCGACGATCTCGGTGCCGTGGCGCTGGATGGCGAAGAGCACCAGCAGGATGACGAGGCAGATGGGCAGGATGTAGGTGTCGAGTTGCGGGGCCGCGACTTCGAGGCCCTCGACGGCCGAGAGCACCGACATGGCCGGCGTGATCACGCCATCGCCATAAAAGAGCGATGCGCCGAAGATGCCGATGGCGGCGAGCACCCAGCGTGCGCGCGGCGAGCCGCTGACGCTGCGCTGGGCCAGCGCCATGAGCGCCATGATGCCGCCCTCGCCCTTGTTGTCCGCCCGCATCACGAAGGTGACGTATTTGAGCGAGATCACCATCAGCAGCGACCAGAAGATCAGCGAGAGCACGCCGAGCACGGCCATCGGCTCCGGCGTCATGCCGTGCGTGCCGAGCGTTTCCTTCATCGTGTAGAGCGGGCTCGTGCCGATGTCGCCGAACACGATGCCGATGGCACCGAGCGCGAGCGCGGCGAGTTTCTTGCCGTGCGCGTTCTGCAGCTCTTCGGCGGGATTGTGCTGGCCCATCTGTCAGGTTCCCAACGCGGCGCGGAGCGCCTTGCGGATGATGGCCTCGGCGGTGTCGCCGTCGGAGGCGGCCTTCTGTACCAGGCGCGAGGCTTCCACGGGCTTGTACCCCAGTTGCTGCAGGGCGACGGTCGCCTCGCTGACCGGATCGGCGGGTGCCGCCTCGCCGACCACGCTGGCCGGCAGGCGAACGCCCACGGCATCCACGCGATCGCGCAGCTCCACCACCATGCGCTCGGCGGTCTTCTTGCCGATGCCCGGGATCTTGGTGAGCGCAACGACGTCGCCCGCATGCACGAGTCGCGACAGCTCGTCGGTCGCCACGCCCGAAAGCACGGCCAGCGCGATCTTCGCGCCGATACCGCTCACTTTCAGCAGATGACGGAACATGGCGCGCTCGGCTTCGCGAAGGAAACCGTAGAGCGACACACCGTCTTCCTTCACCGCGTAATGGGTGAGGAGGACGACTTCCTTGCCCGTCGCCGGGAGGTCGTAGATCGTCGACATCGGTGCGTCGACGTCGTAGCCCACGCCACCCACCTCGATGAGGAGCGACGGCGGTTGCTTGCTGATGAGGGTGCCACGCAGTCGGCCGATCATCGGCGACGTCTCCAGGCCGTGCGCGGGATACCCACGCGTTCGATACTGGACCGGGTATGCGCATGGGCGATGGCGATCGCCAATGCGTCGGCCGCGTCCGCCTGTAGCGGACCCTTGATGCCGAGGATCATCCCGATCATGTGCTGGACCTGGGTCTTGTCGGCGCGGCCGGTACCGACCACCGCCTGCTTGACCTCGGTCGCTGCATATTCGTGCACGACGATTCCCTGGCTGACCACGGCACAGATGGCCGCGCCGCGCGCCTGGCCCAGTTTCAGGGCCGAATCCGCGTTACGCGCCATGAAGACACGCTCGATCGCGGCTTCCGCCGGACCGTGCGTACCGATGATGCCGCAGACTTCGTCAAAGATGCGTTTCAGGCGCAGGGGAAAGGTCGCCTCGCCCGCCACCACGAGCGCGCCGTGCCAGACATGGGCGATGGCGCCGCCGGGCGCCACGTCGATGACGCCGACGCCCGTGCGCTGACTACCCGGGTCGATGCCGAGGATACGAATCATGACGTCGGGGTCGTGGCGCGCGTGGCGAAGGAGGCCCTAGGGCCTCACTCGTCGTCCGCTTCCTGCGGCAGGATGGCGTTGTGGTAGACCTCGTCCACGTCGTCCAGGCTGTCCAGGCGGTCGAGCAGTTTCCGGAACTGCTCCAGCGCTTCGCCGGTCGGGGTGACCAGCGGGCCATTGGGGTGCATCACCACGTCGGAGCTGTCGACCTCGAAACCGGCGGCCACCAGCGCCTTGCGCATGGCTTCCACCGCGATCGGGTCGGCGGCGAGCAGCACCGTGCCCACCCCGTCGGCGATCACGATGTCTTCCGCGTTGTTCTCGATGGCGGCTTCTTCCAGCCGGCCCTCGACGTCGGCGTCGCCACCGGTGTGGACGACCACCTGGCCCACGCGGGTGAACTGGAACGCCACCGAATTGGTGGTGCCCATGTTGCCGCCGAGCTTGTTCAGGGCCGCGCGCACGTCGGCGACGGTGCGGGTCTGGTTGTCGGTGACGCAGTCGATGATCAGCGCGGTACCCGCCGGGCCGTAGCCCTCGTAGCGGATCTCGTGCATGTCGGCACCGCCGTCGGCACCCGAGCCGCGCTTGATCGCGCGCTCGATGGTGTCCTTGGTCATGTTCGCCGCCAGCGCCTTGTCGACGGCGGCGCGCAGGCGCGGGTTGCCGTTCGGATCGGGCACGCCGCCACGGGTGGCGATCGTGATTTCGCGGATCAGCTTCGTGAACACCTTGGCGCGCTTGGCGTCTTCGGCGTTCTTGCGACCTTCGATGGAAGGGCCTCTACCCATGTTCGTTTCCTGGCGGTACCGGAAGGACTAGGGGCGGGATTCTAGCGGAATCGCGACATGACCTGTAGGAGCTATCGGTGGGATCACGCCGCCGTGTCGAACCGCCCTTCCCTGAGAAACATCACCGCCTGGCGAGCGACGTCGGCCGAAACCAGCATCCCCGTGTGGCTGGTTTCCAGCACGCAGTGGGCGGCGAGGCCGGGAAGACGCGTCTCTTCGACGCCCACGGAGCCGTCGTGCTCGGCGCCGACGTCGCCCACCAGCGATCCCAGTCCCATCGGCTGGCGACCAGCGATGACGCCGACTTCGCGGCGGCCGTCCCAGCGGTCTAGGCCGTGCTCCAGCAATTCCTTCGATCGTCCCAGCAGCACGTCGCCGCCCCAGCGGTGGGTCAGTCCGCGCGCGGCGCCGCTACCGGCGAGCGGCGAGCCGAGGCAGACGATGCGGCCATCGGGCAGATCGTCGTCGCGGCATGCGAGCAGGGCAAGGATGCCGCCGAGGCTGTGGCCCACCACGTGGACCGGACCCGGTGCCAGCGCACGGATGCGTTTGCGCAGGCGCGCGATGGCCTGTTCGGGCGGCGCCGCCACGCTCATGTATTCGAACTGGTGAACGCGGAAGCCCTCGTCGCGCAGGCGACGGTGAAGCATCGCCATGGCGAAGCCACGCATCCACAGCCCGTGCAACAGCAGAACATCGGGCTGTGGAAGATTCATCGTCAGGCTTTCGCCGGCTCCGCGGCCACACGCACGTGCAGCTCCTTGAGCTGGGGCTCCGACACGGCCGACGGTGCGTCAGTCATGAGGTCCTGCGCGCTGGTCGTCTTCGGGAAGGCGATGACGTCGCGGATGGATTCCGTGCCGGCCATCAGCGCGGCGATACGGTCGACGCCGAACGCGAGGCCGCCGTGGGGCGGCGCGCCCATGCGCAGCGCCTTGAGCAGGAAGCCGAACTTCGCTTCCGCCTCCTCCGCACCGATGCCGAGCAGCTCGAACACGGCGCTCTGCATTTCCGGACGGTGGATACGGATCGAACCGCCGCCGATCTCGTTACCGTTGAGCACCATGTCGTAGCCGCGACTGACCGCCACTGCCGCGTTCGCACGGAGGTCGGCGATGTCGTCGATGTTCGGCGCGGTGAACGGATGGTGGAGCGCGACGAAACGCTGCTCCTCGTCGTCGTACTCGAACATCGGGAAATCGGTGACCCACAGCGGCTTCCAGCTGTTCTCGACCAGGCCGCGGTCGCGGCCGACCTTCAGGCGCACGGCGCCCATGAAGTCGGTGACGGTCTTCCAGCGACCCGCGCCGAAGAACACGATGTCGCCATTGGCGGCGCCGGTAAGCGCCAGCACCTGCGCCAGCGCCGCGTCGTCGAGGAACTTCGCCACCGGCGAGTTGATGCCGTCGCGGCCCTTCGCGAGGTCGTCGACCTTCAGCCAGGCGAGCCCCTTCGCACCGTAACGGCCGGCGAACTCGGTCAGGCCATCGATGTCCTTGCGCGAGAGCTCGGCACCGCCGGGCACGCGCAGCGCGGCCACGCGGCCGGCCGGATCGTTGGCAGGCTCGGCGAACACCTTGAACTCGATGTGCCTGACCGCGTCGGCGACGTCGACCAGTTCCAGCGGGTTGCGCAGATCCGGCTTGTCGGAACCGAAGCGACGCATCGCCTCGGCGTAAGTCATGCGCGGGAAGGTCGCGTCGAGTTCGACATGGCGCACTTCGCGGAACACATGGCGGATGAGGTTCTCGACGAAATCCTGCACGTCGCGCTCTTCCACGAAGGCGAACTCGAGGTCGAGCTGGGTGAATTCCGGCTGGCGATCGGCGCGGAGATCTTCGTCGCGGAAACAACGGGCGATCTGGTAGTAGCGGTCGAAGCCCGCCATCATCAGGATCTGCTTGAAGAGCTGCGGCGACTGCGGCAGCGCGTAGAACTGGCCCGGATGCACGCGGCTCGGCACGAGGTAGTCGCGCGCGCCTTCCGGCGTGGCCTTGGTGAGGATCGGGGTTTCGATGTCCTGGAAACCCGCGGTATCCAGGTAGCGGCGCAGTTCGCGCACCAGCGCGGCGCGGGTGCGCATCATCGCCTGCATTTCCGGGCGGCGCAGGTCGAGGTAGCGGTAGGTCATCCGCATGTCCTCGTTCGGCGTCTCGTGCAGCGCGAACGGGAGGTCGCGCGCGGCGTTGAGAATCTCGACCCTGTCGGCCAACAGCTCGACGGTGCCGGTCTTCAGCTTGTCGTTGGACGACAGGCGCTTGCGGATCTGGCCGGTGACCTTCACCACGTACTCGTAACCCAGCTCGCCGGCCACGGCGAAAGCATCGGCGTTGTCGCGCTCGATCACGACCTGGGCCAGGCCCTCGTGGTCGCGAAGATCGACGAAAGCGACGTGGCTCTGCAGGCGGAGGGTATTGACCCACCCGCAGAGGGTGACGTCCTGGCCGATCAGCGACTCGTCGATGAGGCCGCAAAAATGGGTGCGCATGCGCTTGGAGCTCCGGCTACCGCGAGGCGGTCAATGCGTTGGAAAAGACCCCGGATCGTACCACGAGCCGGGGCTCCCACGTGCCGGAGAGCGGCCTCAGCGGCCGATGTCGAACTTGCCGCGGCAGCCGTGATCCGCCCAGATCAGGTTGCGGTCGAAGCCGTAGCTGTAGCCTTCGCGGCACGGGGCCTTCGAGGTCTGCTCGACGAGCCGCGCGCCCCGGCCCACCGGCCAGCGGCAGTACACACGCTTGTTGTCGTTGCTGTCGCAGCTGACGATCTGCCCACCGCCGCCACCCGGCCGACCGCCGCCCCAGCCGGGGTGGTGATCGTCGTCGTCCCAGCCGCCGCCCGGACGTCCACCGCCCCAGCCGCGGGCTTCCTGGAAGATGCCTCGGCAGCCGTCGTCGACCCACAACCCGCCCCGATCCATGTCCCAGGTGCGGCCGCGGATGCAGTCCGTCTTCGAGTCCTGCCGAACGAGACGCGCGTCGCGCCACGGCACGCGGCAGTAGGACCGACGCCCATTGTCGCTGTAGCAATTGACGGTGTCGCCGCCCCGCTGCGCGTGCGCCGCGGGCGCGGCCGTGAAGGCGGCGGCGCCGAGCGCGATCGTGGCGGCCAGTCCCAGTATGCGTTTCATGCCCCTACCTCCGATGTGTGTGGCGCAAAACTATCGGAGGAATACGAAACGATGTTTGAACGGATCGCAGGAATCTGCCGATCATGCGGGCCGGCCGCCGCGCCGGTCATCCGGCGTTGGCAGGCGAGCTCAGTCGGACGAGGCCTTGCTGCCGCTCGCGGGCGCTGGCGACGGTGCCGGAGCGGGCGCGGCCGCGGGCGCGGGGCTCGCCGCGGGCGCGCCGGTCGAACCTTCGACGAGGTTGCGCTTGCGGTCGCCGTCCTTCTTGAAGTCGGTTTCGTACCAGCCACCACCCGCAAGGCGGAATTGCGGCGCACTCAGCATCCGGCCGACACGTGGCTCGCCACAGCTCGGGCACACGGCCGGATCGGCGTCGGAGATCTTTTGCAGCCGCTCGAAACGATGACCGCAGGCCTGGCACTGGAATTCGTAGATGGGCATGGAAAGAGGTCCTCGGATGTCACAGCCGGCCATTATCGGGTGGCACCGGCCCTTTTCAATGCACGATCGGCGCCCGCGGCATCGCGATAGCCGCCGGCGGCAGCCATCTTTTTGCTTGCACCAAAATGGAGAGAAAAGCGATTTTTATGCCAAGCCCTTGATTCATGGTCTGCTTCCGCATCTTTTCCCCTCGTTGGCGCAAAGCGAAACCGTCTTATTGACGCATCGCAACAGGCCTGCCTAAGTTGGATTCCAGCACGGCCGCCGGCCGTGTCGCGGGGTGTGCCGCGCCCCGCGTGACGACGAGCTCGCCCTGGGGAACCTACCGATGACGAAAGGCACGACCCTCCGACGCAAACCCGCCAGCCGCTGGCTACCTACCCTCGGCCTCATGATCGTGACACCGGGCTACGCGCAGGACGCCAGCCCGCCGCCGCAGGCGAGCGAGGCACGCCAGCTCGACCAGGTCGTCGTGACCGGCACCCGCTCGACGACGCGTACCGAAGCCAGTTCGCTCTCCCCGATCGACGTACTCACGCCTCGCGACCTGACGGCCACCGGCAGCACGGAACTGGCCACGGCGCTGGCCCGCCTGCTCCCCTCGCTCGATTTCCCGCGCCCCGCGATCAACGACGGCAACGACGCGATACGTCCGGCGAGCCTGCGGGGCCTGTCACCCGATGCGACCCTGGTCCTCGTCGACGGCAAGCGCTATCACACCTCGGCGCTCGTCAATTACAACCCGTCCGTCGGCCGCGGTTCGGCACCGGCCGACCTGAACTCCATTCCCATCTCGGCCATCGACCACATCGAGGTCCTGCGCGATGGCGCCGCGGCGCAGTACGGTTCCGACGCCATCGCTGGCGTGATCAATATCGTGCTCAAACACGGCGCCGCCGCGGGCTCGAACCTCATCACCGCCAACGGCGGCATCATGGACAAGGGTGACGGCGCCACCAACGGCATCGACGGGTCCATGGGCATCGATCTCGGCGGCAAGGGCGCCGATGCGAAGGGCTGGCTGCGCGTGGCGTGGAATTACCAGAACGCGATGAACACCCACCGCGCCGCCTCGGTCGGTCTGTTCACGCCCGAGGAGGCGGCCGACGGGAACATCGCGCACCAGCGCTACGGCGACCCCGCGATCAAGACCTACCAGGCGCTCACCAATTTCCAGTACGCCGTGGCGCACAACGTGGACCTCTATGGCGTGCTCAGCCTGAGCCGCCGCGATGTGACCTCGAACGGTTACTACCGCGGCGCCACGAACGCACGCAACGTGCCGGAGGTCTATCCGGACGGCTTCCTTCCGCAGATCGTCAACCATACGAACGACAGCACCGCCATCCTCGGCGTGAAGGGCACGACCGATGGCGGCTGGCGCTGGGATGCGTCGGGCAACTACGGCATCAACTCGCTCGTGTTCGACGTCGCCAACAGCATCAACACCAACCTCTTCTACTCCACGGGCCATTCGCCGACGTACTTCAACGCCGGCACCTTCAAGAACTCGCAAGCGCTCGCCAATGTCGACATCGGCAAGGATTTCAGCGTGGGCTGGCTGCCCAACCCGCTGACGCTCGCGTTCGGCGGCGAGTACCGCAGGGAGAAGTACCAGATCGACGCAGGCGATCCGGATTCGTACTACTTCAACCCGGCGACGACGATTCCGGGCACCGACGCGCCGTACGCAGGCGGCGCGCAGGTCTTCCCGGGTCTTCCGCCGTCCGCCGCGGGAAGCTTCACCCGGCACAGCGAGGCCGCTTACGTCGATCTCGAAACCGATGTCACCGACCGCTTCTCCGCCGGCGTCGCCGGACGCTACGAGCATTACAGCGACGCCGGGTCGACGCGCTCGGGCAAGGTGTCCATGCGCTACCAGTTCACGCCGGCGTTCGCGCTGCGCGGCACGATCTCCAACGGCTTCCGTGCTCCCTCGCTCGCGCAGCAGAACTACCAGTCCGTCGTGACCATCATCGATCCGAGCACGGGCCAGCTCGCGCAGACCGGCACCTACCGCACCTCGGATCCCGCGGCGGTCGCCCTCGGCGCGAAGGCGCTGAAGCCCGAGAAGTCCGCCAACTACGGCATCGGCGCCGTGTGGGAGCCGATCGCAAACCTGAGCGCCACGCTGGACGTGTACCAGATACGCATCTGGAACCAGATCCTCTACTCCGACACCATCAGCCTCACCGACCCCGTGCTCGCCGCGTACTTCAACAGCGTCGTGCCCGGCCAGCAGGTCACCGCCGTGCAGTACTTCGCCAACGCCGCGACCACGCGCACGCGCGGCGCGGACGTCGTGATCAACTACCGCATCCCCACGACGAACGCCGGCGAATTCAACCTGATGGCCAGCGGCAACTACAACAAGGTAAAGGTGCTCGACGTGGCCGCTACCCCGGCCATCCTGCAGGCGAACGCGTCGGAGGGCATCGAGCTGTTCGGGCGGGCGAGCCAGGGCCTGCTGACCCGTGCCACGCCACGCACTAAGTTCGTCCTGGGCGGCGACTGGTCCCTGGCCAGCTTCCGCGCGCACGCGGACCTCACGCGGTACGGCACCGTGACGCGCGTGACCACCGATGCGTCGACCGATCAGACGTTCGCCGCACGGTGGCTGCTGAACACCTCCGTGGGCTACACGCTCGACGCGTGGAGCGTCACGCTGGGTGTCGACAACGCCACCAACCAGTACCCGACGCGCGTCAGTCCCACCAACACCGGCGAGGATTATTTCAGCGGCCTGCAGTACTCGTCGCTATCGCCGTTCGGCTTCAACGGCCGGTACTACTACGCGAAGGTCGGCTTCCGGTTCTGAGTGCAAGGCGCGAATGGCCATCGTGCGCGGACGCACGATGGCCATTCGATCAGGCCGCGACGAAGCTCAGGTGGTTGCCATCGGAATCCACCTTCACCGTCTGCCCGGGCGAGAACGCGCCCTGCAGGATCCGCTGCGCCAGTGGGTTCTCCAGCTGCTGCTGGATCGCGCGCTTCAGCGGACGGGCGCCGTACACCGGATCGAATCCCGCGCTGCCCAGCTGGTCGAGTGCCGCGTCGGTGACCTCAAGGCCCAGCTGGCGGTCGGCGAGCCGACGCGCGAGGTAGTCGAGCTGGATGCGTGCGATCGAACGGATCTGACGCTTGTCGAGCGGACGGAACACCACCAGGTCGTCCAGGCGGTTGATGAACTCCGGACGGAAGTGCGCCTGCACGACGCCGAGCACCGACGCCTTCATCTGCATGTAGTCGGCCTCGCTGTCGCCCGCCTGCTCCTGGATCAGATTCGAGCCGAGGTTCGACGTCATCACGATGACCGTGTTGCGGAAGTCCACCGTGCGACCCTGACCGTCGGTGAGGCGACCATCGTCGAGCACCTGCAGCAGGATATTGAACACATCCGGGTGAGCCTTCTCGACCTCGTCGAGCAAAATCACACTGTAGGGACGACGGCGCACCGCTTCGGTGAGATAACCGCCTTCTTCGTAGCCGACGTACCCCGGAGGCGCGCCGACCAGACGGCTCACGGAGTGCTTCTCCATGAACTCGCTCATGTCGATGCGGACCATCGCGTCCTGCGTATCGAAGAGGAAATCGGCCAGCGCCTTGCACAGCTCCGTCTTGCCGACGCCGGTGGGCCCGAGGAAAAGGAACGAACCGTACGGCCGATTCGGATCCGATAGCCCCGCGCGCGCGCGACGGATGGCGTCGGACACGGCACGGACCGCTTCTTCCTGGCCCACGACGCGCTGGTGCAGCGCGCTCTCCATCTGCAGCAGTTTCTCGCGCTCGCCTTCGAGCATCTTCGCGACCGGAATGCCCGTCCAGCGCGCGACCACTTCCGCGATTTCCTCGGCCGTGACGCGATCCTGCAGCAGCGTGAAATCCTGCTTCTCGGCCTGCTGCGCGGCGGCGAGCTGCGCTTCCAGCGCAGGCAGGCGCCCGTACTGGATCTCGCTCATCGCGCCGTAATCCTGCCGCCGCTGCGCCGCCTCGAGGTCGAGGCGAGCCTGCTCGATCTGCTCCTTGATCTTCGTGGCTCCCTGCAGCGTCGCCTTCTCCGATTTCCACACTTCGTTGAGGTCGGAGAATTCGCGGTCGAGTTTTTCGATATCGGATTCCAGCGTGGCGAGGCGCTGCTTCGACTCGTCGTCCTGTTCCTTCTTCAGCATCTCGCGCTGGATCTTCAGCTGGATGAGCCGCCGCTCGAGGCGGTCGAGCTCTTCCGGCTTCGAATCGATTTCCATGCGGATGCGCGACGCCGCTTCGTCCATCAGGTCGATGGCCTTGTCGGGCAGCTGGCGATCGGGGATGTAACGCGCGGACAACGTCGCCGCGGCGACGATCGCGGGATCCGTGATCTCCACGCCGTGGTGCACGGCATAGCGCTCCTTCAGGCCACGCAGGATCGCGATCGTGTCTTCCACGCTCGGCTCGCCCACGTACACCTTCTGGAACCGGCGCTCGAGCGCGGCGTCCTTCTCGACGTACTTGCGGTACTCGTCGAGCGTGGTCGCGCCGATGCAATGCAGCTCGCCGCGCGCGAGCGCGGGCTTGAGCATGTTGCCGGCGTCCATGGCGCCATCGGCCTTGCCCGCACCCACCATGGTGTGCAGCTCATCGATGAAGAGGATCACGCGACCCTCCTGCTTCGACAGGTCGTTGAGCACGCTCTTCAGGCGCTCCTCGAACTCACCGCGGAACTTGGCGCCCGCGATCAGTGCGCCCATGTCGAGCGAGAGCACGCGCTTGTCGCGAAGGCCTTCGGGCACCTCGCCGTTGACGATGCGCTGCGCGAGTCCTTCGACGATGGCGGTCTTGCCCACGCCCGGTTCGCCGATGAGCACGGGGTTGTTCTTCGTCCGGCGCTGCAGCACCTGGATCGTGCGCCGGATTTCCTCGTCGCGTCCGATCACGGGATCGAGCTTGCCGCTCTCCGCGCGCTCGGTGAGGTCGATCGTGTATTTCTCCAGCGCCTGGCGCTGTTCCTCGGCGTTCTCGGACTGCACCTTCTCGCCGCCGCGCAGTTTCTCGATGGCGGCTTCGATCCGCTCCTTCGTGGCGCCGGCCGCCTTCAGCGCACCGCCGATCTCGCCGCGGTCCTCGAGCGCCGCGAGCACGAACAGCTCGCTCGCGATGAACTGGTCGCCGCGCTGCTGCGCCAGCTTGTCGGTGAGGTTGAGCAGGCGATTGAGGTCGTTGCCCAGGTTGATGTGGCCTTCCTGCCCCGTGACGCGCGGAAGGCGCTCCAGGATCTCGCCCACGCGCTGGCGCAGCGCGGGCACGTTGACCTGTGCCTGGGTGAGCAAGGGGCCGGTCGAGCCGCCCTGCTGGTCGAGCAGCGCGGCTAGCAGGTGCGCCGGCTCGAGGATGTTGTTGTCGCGGCCCACGGCCAGCGACTGGGCGTCGGCCAGCGCCTGCTGGAAACGCGACGTCAGTTTGTCCATTCGCATTGAAAGGATCCTCCGAAGGTGATGGCGCGCCCCGGGCCCTCCCCGCGACCGCCTCTGCCCTTACAGATGCGGGTGAGACCGTTCGCGTTCAACGGTTCCTGGCGGTTCGACGCAGCGCTTTTTTCACGGTTCGGAAGGCATCCTGACAGGATCGACGCCCCCTGGAGCCATCGTGAACGCCGCCCGCGACACCCTGCCCGCCCCTCCCGTGGACCTGGTCACCCGCGACACCGCCCTTTTCCTCGACGCGGACGGCACGCTGCTCGCCTTCGCCGACGACCCCGACGCCGTTTTCGTCCCCGACGGCCTCCTCGCCACGCTCGATGCGCTGCACGACGCGCTCGGCGGGGCGATGGCCCTCGTCAGCGGCCGTGCCATCTCGGGCCTCGACCGCATTTTCGGCCGCTGCCTGTGGGCTGCCGCGGGCCAGCACGGGCTCGAGCGGCGCGACAGCGACGGCCGCCGCACGACCGAGCACGTCGACGAGGACGAATTGCGACGGCTGCGCCATGCCGTGCACGACCTCGCCGCCCTGCTGGGCGTGCGGGTCGAGGACAAGACGTGGTCGGTCGCGCTGCACTGCCGCGAGCACCCCGAGCGCGCCGACGAACTGGGCCGGATCGCGCCGGCGATCGTCCGCCGGTTTCCGGGGTTCGAGCTGCAACCGGGCAACTTCGTCTACGAGTTCAAACCGCGCGGCGTGGACAAGGGCGCGGCGGTCGCCGCCTTCCTCGCGTCGCCGCCGTTCCGGGGACGCCAACCGGTGTACCTGGGCGACGATCTCACGGACGAGCACGGGTTCGCGGCGGTCAACGAGCGCGGCGGCGCGTCGGTGCGCGTCGGTGCAAGAGAACCGTCACAGGCCATGTTCACATTGTCTAGCCCGGGCGATGTCCATGCTTGGCTGGATTCCGTGAAAGCCATCGTGACGCAAGGAGCCGCAAAGGAAAGATGAGCCGTCTAGTCGTCATATCGAACCGCGTCGCGCTGCCGAAACAGACGCAGACGGGTGGCCTGGCGTCCGCGATGAACGCGGCGCTGCAGGAAATGGGTGGGCTGTGGTTCGGCTGGAGCGGCAACATCGCCGCCGAGACGGGCAAGGAGCTGCACGAGGTCGAGGATGGCCACATCAGCTACGCCACGATCGACATGTCCAAGGCGGACCACGACGAGTACTACAGTGGCTTCGCCAACCGCGCCCTCTGGCCCCTGTTCCACTACCGCGGCGATCTGGTGGATTACCGCCGCGATCACCTCGAAGGCTACCTGCGCGTCAACCGTGCGTTCGCCAAGCGCGTGGCCAAGCTGATCCGCAAGGACGACATCGTCTGGGTGCACGATTACCACCTCATTCCGCTCGCCGCGATGCTGCGCGAACTCGGGATCGAGAACCGGATCGGATTCTTCCTCCACACGCCGCTGCCGGCGGCCGGCCTGCTGATCACCCTGCCGCGTCACCGCGAGCTGCTGGAGCCGCTGGCCTCCTACGACCTGGTGGGCGTGCACACGCAGCGCGACCTGCGTGCGCTCGAAGACTATTTCCTGCATGAACTCGGCGCGGCGATGCGCACGGGCGGCCGGATCCGCGCCGCGAACGGCCGTATCTTCCGCGCCGGCGTCTTCCCAATCAGCATCGACACGGCCGAGGCCGTGGAGCTCGCCCACCGTGCGGAAGACAGCGGCGCGGTCGCCAAGCTGCGGGCTTCCATCGACGACCGCTCGCTGATCATCGGCGTGGACCGGCTCGATTATTCGAAGGGCCTGCCGGAGCGGTTCGAGGGCTTCGCCCGCCTGCTGCGCGACCACAAGGACATGCGCGGGCGCGTGTCGCTGTTGCAGATCGCGCCGCCGTCGCGCTCCGACGTGCCCGAATACCGTTCGCTGCGTCGCGAACTGGAGCGCAGCGCGGGGCACATCAACGGCCAGTACGCCGAGCCGGACTGGGTGCCCATCCGCTATGTCAACAAGTCCTTCGGGCACAAGGTGCTGGCCGGCTACTTCCGTGTCGCCAAGGTCGGCCTCGTCACGCCCCTGCGCGACGGCATGAACCTCGTGGCGAAGGAATACGTGGCCTGCCAGGACCCGCAGGACCCGGGCGTGCTGGTGCTCTCGCGATTCGCGGGCGCCGCGCAGGAGCTCGACGCCGCGCTGCTCGTGAACCCGTCCGACCTGGACGAAGTGTCCGACGCGCTGAAACGCGCGCTGGAAATGCCGTTGAAGGAGCGCCGGATGCGCTGGCAGTCGATGATGGACGTGCTGGAACGCAACGACATCACCACGTGGCGCAACGCCTTCCTGCAGGCCCTCACCGAGCCGGCGCGAGTGAAGCCGGAAATCTACGTGCCCACGCCGATGACGGCACCCTGAGAACAGCGGCTTCGCCGCATCGCCAGCAGGCTGGCTCCCACCCCCGGATGGCGACGGCCCGGTGGGAGCCAGCCTGCTGGCGATCGGGTGTCTCGAATTACCGCGTCCAGATCACCGACGCGAACCGCCCGCTCGCCGCGCCGTCGCGGCGGTAGGAATAGAGCCGCCCGTCGCGGAACGTATCGAACCCGCCGCCCGAGACCTGCCCGACGCCGACGGCGGCCAGCCGCCGTCGCGCCAGCACGTAGAGATCGCAGAGCCAGTGTCCGGGACGCGTGGGCGTGAACGCGCCCGCGGCCTCCGCGTCGCCCGATACGAACGCGGCACGCACTTCCTCGCCCACCTCGTACGACGGCCCACCGATCGCCGGCCCGAGCCAGGCATGGAGGGTCGACGGATCGGCCTCCATCCGCGCCACGGTATGTTCGAGCACCCCGCCGGCCAGCCCGCGCCAGCCCGCGTGGGCCGCGCCGATGGTGCCGCCGTCGTCCGTCGCGAACAGCACCGGCAGACAATCGGCGGTGAGGATCGCCAGCGCCTTGCCGGGGCCGCGGGCCACGGCCGCGTCCGCGACGGGCTCGTCGGCAAACGCGGCGGAGGCGTCCGCGACGTCCGTGCCGTGCACCTGGCGCAGCCACAGCGGCCGTTCGGGCAGGTGCAGGGCCAGCGACAGCGCCTCGCGGTTCGCCACGACGGCGGCCACATCGTCGCCGGAGCGCAGCCCGAGGTTCAGCCGGTCGTACGGCGCGACGGAAACCCCGGGGCCCAGCCGGGTGGACACGGCGGCCCCGACGGATGCCGGAGCCTGCCAGTCGGGGACGATCCACGTCTCGCCCACGTCAGTCCTCGATGGGATGCAGGGCGGTGTCGGCCCGCAGCGCCTCGATCAGTGCTTCCTGATCCGCCGGACGCGGGGTCTCGAAGGTCAGGTACTCGCCCGTGATCGGGTGCTCGAACGCCAGCTTCTCGGCGTGAAGCGCCTGGCGGCGGAACCCGCGGAGCGTGTCGATGAGCTCCTGGCTGGCACCACGCGGCAGGCGCAGGCCGTTGCCGTAGAGCTGGTCGCCCACCAGCGGATGGCCCAGGTGCGCCATGTGCACTCGGATCTGATGGGTACGGCCCGTCTCCAGATTGCACTGGATGACGCTGTGGGCGCGGAAGCGCTCGCGGACGCGGTAATGGGTCACCGCCTCCTTGCCGCCATCCTCCACGTCGCGCACGCCCTGCTTCAGGCGGTCATGCTGGTGCCGGCCGATCGGCTGGTCCACCGTGCCGCCCGCCACCATGGTGCCGAGCACCACGGCCTCGTACTGGCGGTGCACGTCGTGCCGGGACAGCATGGCCACCAGCGCCGTATGGGCCGCGATGCTCTTGGCCACGACCATCAGGCCCGCCGTGTCCTTGTCCAGACGATGCACGATGCCGCCGCGCGGCAGCTCGGCCAGGCTAGGGCTGTGGTGGAGCAGCGCGTTCAGCAGCGTGCCCGCCGGATTGCCGGCCCCGGGGTGCACGACGAGCCCCACGGGCTTGTCGATCACCATGAGGTCGTCGTCCTCGAAGCGGATGTCCAGGGCGATGTCTTCCGGCTGGGCGTGGACCTCGGTGGCCAGCTCGGCCTCCAGCTCCACCCGCTCGCCGCCCCGCAGCAGCTGCCGCGGGGCCGCCGGAGCCCCGTCCAGCAACACCTTGCCCTCCTTGATCCAGCCCGTCAGGCGGGATCGGGAGTAATCGGGGAACATCTCGGCCAGCGACTGGTCGAAACGCCGACCTGCCGCCGCCACGGGGACCGTGGCCTCATGTCGTACCGTTGTCATAGCGCCTCGCCCGGCCCACGGCCGGTTTCGGCTATCATGCCGTTTCGCTCAAGCATCCGAACTCTCTCAATGCGTGCAACCAAGATCACCATTCTGCTCGTCCTCGCGCTGTCGATGAGCGCCTGCTCGATGTTCCGCAGCAAGAAGGAGACGATCGACACGATGCCGGTCGACCGGCTCTACGCCAACGCTCACAACTCGCTGGAGCACTCCGATTACGCCGCGGCCGAAAAGGCCTACGAGCGTCTGATCGCGCGCTTCCCGTCGGGCGACATCAACGAGCAGTCCCAGATCGAACTGGCTTACGCGCAGTACAAAGACAACAAGCCGGACGACGCTTATTCCACGATCAACCGCTTCATCAAGACGTTTCCGACCCACAAGCATGCAGATTATGCCTATTACCTGCGCGGTCTGATCAATTTCGACCGTACGGGCGGCCTGATCGAGCGTTACCTGCAGCGTGGCGACGGCGCCCAGACCCGCCGCGACCAGGGTTTCAACCTGACCGCGTTCGACGATTTCAGCCAGCTCACGCGTCGTTACCCGAACAGCGCGTACGCCACCGATGCCCGCCAGCGCATGATCTACCTGCGCAACCAGCTGGCCCGGTTCGAGATCAACGTGGCCGAGTACTACCTGCGGACAAAGTCGTACATCGCCTCGGCCAACCGCTCGCAGTACGTGATCGAGCACTACCAGCAGTCGCCGGCCACGGCCGACGCGCTGGCCATCCTGACCCGCAGCTACATCGCCCTGGATCGCCAGCCGCTCGCCGAGCAGACCCGCCAGGTGCTGGCCCTGAACTACCCGGGCCACCCGTACCTGACCGACGCGAACTGGCCTCACCACCCGTCGATCTGGCGCAAGGCGATCCCGTTCTCGGGTCACCACTAAGAAAAAGCCGGCGAAAGCCGGCTTTTTTGTGCTTCTGGTGGGAGCCAGCCTGCTGGCTCCCACCGAACCTACCGCCACCCGGACGTGATCGGATAGCGCCGCTCGCGCCCGAAGGCCTTCGTGGTCACCCGCGGGCCGGGGGCCGACTGGCGGCGCTTGAACTCGTTGACGAACACCATCCGGATCACGCGGCGCACGGTCGCGTCGTCATAGCCGGCGGCCACGATGTCGTCCGCCGAGGCCTCGCCCTCGATGAAATGCTCCAGGATGCCGTCGAGCACGTCGTAAGGCGGCAGCGAGTCCTGGTCGGTCTGCTCGTGGCGCAGCTCGGCGGACGGCGGGCGGTCGATCACCGCGAGCGGAATCGCGCCGTCGATGGCCGCGCGCCAGCGCGACAGGTCGTACACCGTGGTCTTGTAGAGATCCTTGAGGGGCGCGTACGCGCCGCACATGTCGCCGTAGAGCGTGGCGTAGCCCACCGCCATTTCGCTCTTGTTGCCGGTGGACAGCAACAGGCGGCCCGTCTTGTTGGACATCGCCATCAGCAGCACGCCACGCGTGCGCGACTGCAGGTTTTCCTCGGTGATGTCCGGATCGCGCCCCTGGAACACCGGCGCGAGCGTGCCGGTGAAAGCCTGATAGATGCCTTCGATGGGGAGCACGTGGTATTCGACGCCGAGATGCTCGGCCTGCGCCTTCGCCTCGCGCAACGAGAGGTCCGACGTGTATTCGGTGGGCATCATCACCGCGGTGACCTTGTCCTTGCCCAACGCGTCGACCGCCATCGCGAGCGTCAGCGCCGAGTCGATGCCGCCGGACAGGCCCAGAAGCACGCCCGAGAAGTGGTTCTTGCCGATGTAGTCGCGAATGCCGCGCACGATGCCGGCGTACATGATCGCTTCGGGCGTCCGCGTGTCCGGTGCGGGCCAGTCGATCGCCGTCAGGCGCTTCGACGCGGTGTCGTACTCGACGGTGAGCAGCATCTCTTCGAACGAGGGCGCCCGCGCGACGACCTCGCCATCGGCCTGCACCAGCAGCGAGTGGCCGTCGAAGAGCAGGTCGTCCTGCCCGCCCACGAGGTTCACGTACGCGATGGGCACGCCGGTCTCCGTGGCACGGCGGCGCAGCAGTTCCTCGCGCGTGGCCGCTTGGCGGCGATCCCACGGCGACGCGTTGATGACCAGGATCAGTTCGGCGCCCGCTTCCGCGGCATGCGCGGCCGGCTCGGCTTCCCAGATGTCCTCGCAGATCAGCATGCCCACGCGCACGCCTTCGATGGTGAACACGCGCGTGGCCTCGCCGTGCTCGAAGTAACGTTTCTCGTCGAACACCGTGTAGTTGGGCAGCGCCTGCTTGTAGTAGGTCCATTCCAGCCGACCCTCTCGGATCAGCGACGCGGCGTTGTACACCACCCCCTTCGATTCGGGATGCCCGACGACGGCCGCGATGCCCTCGATACGCGGAGCCAGGTCCGCGAGTTCGCGTCCACAGGCCTCGAGGAAGCTCGGGCGCTGGAGCAGGTCTTCGGGCGGGTAGCCGGAGAGCGTCAGTTCGGGGAAGGCGACGAGCGAGGCGACGAGCCTGTCGCGCGCCTCGGCGGCCAGCGCTTCGACGCGTTTCGCGTTCTGCGCGGTGGCGCCGACGGGGAAATCGAACTGGGCCAGGGCGAAGCGGAACGTGGACATGCGGGGGCCATGGGTCGCGATGGGGATGCGCCATGATAAGGCATCGGGCGGCGGAGCCCGGTGGGAGCCAGCCTGCTGGCGATGGGTGCTTGCCGCGAGCACCCTTCGCCAGCAGGCTGGCTCCCACCGGGTCGTCGCGACGATGTCGCGCACGCGGCGAGGACCACGGAACACAGGATCATCGCGACGCGCATGCTCACTCCACGGGAACGTCGTAAAGGGTGTCGGCGGCCGCGGCGGCGGGCAGCGAGTAATGCCACCATTCCTGCGGGTAGTTGACGAAACCCTGCGCGGCCATGGCGCGGACCAGCCGCTGGCGATTCGCGCGCTGCGCCGCATCGATGCCAGGGTCGTCGGTATGCGCGCGGGGATCGAAGAAGTCGAAATCGGTGCCCATGTCCAGCGGCACGCAACGGCCCGCCCTGCAGCGCATCAGGGTCAGGTCGACCGTCGCGCCGCGACTGTGGCCCGACACCGGCGCGATGTACTCGCCCAGCAGCGCGTCCTTGCCGAGGTTCGGATAGTGGGCGGCTTTCGTCGACGTATCCGACAGGTCGCCTGCCCAGCGCACGAACGCCGCGACGGCACGTGCCGGCCGGTAGCAGTCCCAGATGCGTAACGCGTAGCCATCCGTGCGCAAGGCGCGCTCCACACGCGCCAGCGCGTCGGCGGCCGCGGTGCGCAGGAAGCATCGGGGCGCGCGATAGCCATCGACGACGGCTCCGGTGAAGTTGTCCGGGCCCGCGTAACGAAGGTCTTCCGCGATATCGGGCACGAGGGTGCGGATGTCGGTCAGCCCCGCCTCCGCCGGCGTGCGCGCCGCCGACACCTTCGGTGCCTCGGCGGCGTGAGCGCTAAGGGCAAGCGCGAACACGAGTGAAAGACAGGTCTTCGAAGTCGTTACTGAAATCGGCATCGGGATCGACCTTGGTGAGTGTCAGGTGGTCCGGTGCGGCTAGATCGAGCCACGGCTCGGCGTCCATCCGCGCGTCCTGCCACTGTACGAGGAATCGATCGCCCACACGCTGCAGCGTGCCGGTCATGGCCGGCGATCGCGCCGACGCGAAGCGGATGCCGGCTTTCGCCGGGCATATCGTCACGTCGCCGAACCACGGATCGCGCCAGACGCCGAGCATCGGCGACGCGTTCGCCATCGTCGCCGCTTCGCGCGACGCGGTATCGGGTGCCCGCGACGTGCCCGGCGCGGACGCCTCCGCCGCGATGCGATCGGCGTACTCGCCTACCGTGTGTCTTTCGCCCGGCGCGGTAAATCGCTTCAGCAACGTTTCGGCGAGCGCGTCGCGCGCGTCTTCGCCGCCACCGTTCATCATGATCACGAAGCCGCTGCGCCGCTCGGGCAACAGGCTCACTGTCGAATACATGCCGGACAACGTGCCCGTGTGCGAGACGCTCCACTGACCGTCGACGTCGGCCAGGCGCCAGCCGTAGCCGTATCCGTAGAGATGCGTGTCGTTCCACGCCTTGCGTCGCGCGCCGACCGGCATCGGATTCTGGATCGACCAGAGCGGCTCGCGATGGGCGGCGTCGAGCCACGCCAGCTGGGCGGCGTCCGGCGCCAGCCAGTTGCCCGCCCAGCGCAGCATGTCGTCGAGGTCGCAGCGCACGCCACCGGCGGCCGCCGACGTGATCGCCGGCACCGCCGGCGGGTCCGCATGGATCACGACGTTGCGATCCCTGGTGCGATCGTGCGGCTGCGCCACGTTGCCGACGCCGTCACGCGACCAGCGCCCGACCTGGCAGCGCGACAGCCCCAGCGGCCCGAACACCTCGCGCCGCATCAGGTCTTCGTACGACGCACCACCCGCGGCCGCCGCGACCTCGCCCGCGACGACGTACAGCAGGTTGTCGTACGCGTAGTGCGAGCGAAAACTGTGCTGGAACCGCAGGTGCGCCAGCCCGGCGAGGATGTCCGCGCGGGTGAAGCCATTCGGTTCCGGCCAGAGCATGAGGTCGCCCGCGCCTTCGCGCAGGCCGCTGTTGTGGATCACGAGGTCGCGCACCTGGATCTGTCGCGTCACCCACGGATCGCTCATCCGGAAATCCGGCAGGTACGTCGTCACCGGATCGTCCCAGCGCAGCTTGCCGGCCGCGACCAGCCGCGCCAGCAGCGCCGTCGTCATCGCCTTGCTGTTCGAGGCGATCTTGAACAACGTCTGGCCGTCGACCTTGCGGCCCGACCCTGCCGCGAGCTCGCCGGCGGTGCGCGTATAGACGACCCGACCGTCGTCGATCACGCCGACGGCGATACCGGGAATCGCGTAGCGCGCGATGGCCTCGTCGACCAGCGCATCGAACGACGCCGACGACGCCGCCTCGTCGGCGGCCCAGACGCGCAGGAGGTTGCCGCCCCAGAGCTTCGCGATGTCCGCCTTGCCGAAGCCGCGAGCCTCGAGCCCCGCCGTGACGTTGCGCGTCTCCGACGCGTCGCGCCAGCCCGTCACCTCGCCACCGCCGTCGAAGTCGGACGCGATACCGACATGGTCGATGCCCGCCACTTTCACCATGTGCTGGACGTGGTCGAGGAAATCGTCCAGCGTCGCCAGTGGATGTTCGCGCTGGATCGCCGCCATGCCATCGATGTACGACGGCAGGTAATCGTGCTTCTCGCTGTCGTATTCGCGATCACCCGCTTCCTTCACCACGCGATCCTGCAACGCCTTCTCGGCGGCCTCGCGTGCCGGATCCTTCTTCAGGAATTCCTTATAGGCCACCGCCTGCACGACACCGCCCTTCGCCGCGATCGCGCGGAGCAGGTCGTCGGGAAGATTGCGCGGGTGGTCGGTCACCGCCCGCGCGGACGAATGCGATCCGATCACCGGCGCGGTCGACAGCGCCAGCACGTCACGCACGCAGGCGTCCGACGCATGCGAGATATCGACCATCATGCCGAGCGCGTTCGCGCGGCGCACCACCTGCCGGCCGAAGGCAGTGAGGCCCGTATTGCTATCGGGTTTGTCCCCGAGTTTCTTCCTGGGCAGCGAGCTGCCGCACAGGTCGTTGTTGCCGACATGCGCGAGGCCGACGTACCGCGCCCCGCGCGCGTACGCCGCATCCAGCCGAGTGATGTCGTGCCCGAGCGAGTAGCCGTTCTCGATACCGATCATCGCCGAGAGGCGGCCCGCGGCCTTGTTCGCCCGTACGTCGTCGGGCGTGCGCGCGAGGCGTATCTGGTCGGGATAGCGTTTCAGCATCAGGTCGATCGCGTCGTACTTGCGCGCCGCCTGCGCCACCGCCTTCGCATAGCCGGCGGCATCGAGCGGCCCCTGCTCCACGTAGATCACGAAGAACGCGGCATCGAGGCCGCCTTTCCGCATCTTGGGCAGGTCGACCTTGAGCGGACCGTCCTTGCCGGCATCGAACTTCGGGTCGTGCATGTAAGACAGGGGGATGTCGACATGCGTGTCGAGGGTGAGCGGGTGGTCCTGGGCGTGGAGTGCCGGGGCAATCAGAAAAAGCAGCGGAAGAAGTTTTCTCAAGGTCGTGCCCGTCTGAATGTCAGGTGCGCTCTGGTGGGAGCCAGCCTGCTGGCGATGGGTGCTCGCGGCAAGCACCCATCGCCAGCAGGCTGGCTCCCACCGTCTTAGAAGTCGATCGACACCGTCAGCTGTCCGAACCGCGGCGACTGGAACCGCTGCGGTTGAAGGTACGTGGAATTGAGTCCGCCGACCGACGTCTGCAGATCCTGGTCGACGCCCAGCGTGCGCTGCTGGTTGAGCAGGTTGTACACGGCGAACTTCACGCGAAGGTTGTTCTTCTCGTCCAGCGGCAGCAGGTACGTGATGCTGGCGCCGAGGTTGAAGGTCCACGGCGTGCGCTTGTCGCCACGCGGCGACCGCTCGTACACGCGATTCTCCGAGACCGGATCGGCGCAGTTGTCCACGCAGATGAAGTAGCTGTGGTACACGGTGCCGTCGAACGGATTACCCACGCCATAGCCGGTGATCGGGCTACCCGAGAGCGCGGTCAGGTCGGCACCGACCTGCCACTGCGGCGTGATCGCATAGGTACCGCGCAGCTTGAACTGGTGACGGTGGTCGTTCGGCAGGTAACCGCCCGACAGGTTCACCCACGGGTCGTCGAAGTTCTCCGTGCGCCCCGTGTCGTCGAAGTTGGTATCCGAGTTGACAGGGCCTTCCGCGTTGCCGCGACTCCACGACAGCACGTACGAAGCATTGAACATCCACTTCTCGTCCCAGGCGCGGTCGACCTGGAACTCCAGCGAGCCGAACGTACGGCGTGGCTTCTTCCATCCGCGCTGGCCCAGGTAGTTCCCCTGGGCGTCGTACAAGGCCCAGCCCGCCTTCGACGTATCGATGTCGACGTAGCCGTCGGGGGTGCCGTCGCAGTTGGTGTCGCCGTAGACGGTGAGCTTGCGGCCCGGATTGCCCATCACATAGCCGATGTAGCCGTCGCCACCGCACTGCGGCGTGGCGCTGATCTCCATGTCGTCGATGGCGTTGTGCAGCTTGCGGTACGTGCCGCTGACGCCCCAGGACCACGTGTCGGTGATGGCCTGCTGGAAACCGAGGATCGCCTCGTCCTGATAGACCGAGTCCATGTTCCTGTCGACCTCGGCACGCAGGTCGCCGACGGTGCCGTCGCCCTGCGAATCGTCGACGGGTCCGATCTGCGGCCCGAGGATCGGCGTGGCGTACGGCTGTCCGTTGCGGTCGAGGATCTGGTAGCCGTTGAACGCGTAGTAGGTGCGCTGGTCGAGCAGACCGCCGGCCTGCTTGATGTTGATGACGTTGGCTACCGGCAGATAATAGCGACCGAGGTTGCCGAACACCTTCATCGAGCCGTCGCCCTTCAGGTCCCACGAGAACCCGAGGCGTGGCGCGATCATATTGTCCATCTTGATGTAGGTGGACCCTTCGCCCGTCTTGTTGTCGAAGGCGTCGCGACGGAGCCCCGCGTTGAGCAGGAAGTCCGGCGTGATGTTCCAGTTGTCCTCGACGTAGTACGCGTTGTTGGACGTCTCGAAGGTTCCTTCGATCTCGTAGCGGCGCGCACGCACGTAGGCGTTGTAGCCCGCCGGCACCACGCCGCCGTTCTCGATCGTCGAGCCCGGCGTGGTCGCGTAGATGTTGTAGTAGTACGACCCCGGACCCGGATAGCGCCGCGAATAGATGGACGTGTCCACCTCGTGGTCGTAGCCGAAGCGAACCACGTGGTCGCCGAGCGTCCACTCGAAATCGGCACGACCCTGCTTGCGGGTGTCGTTGCGCTTCTCGACCGCGGTGCTCGTGCTGCACCCCAGCGGAATGCCCGCGCCGGGCGTGGGTGCCGCGGAGGTCCGGGCCACCGGGTTGCAGTCGATGTCGGACTGGGCGCGAGTGAAGTCCTCGCGCTCGTTGCGGCCGTACATCAGCTTCATCGACAGGTCGTCGATCAGGTAACTGGTGAAGGTGCCGTTCCAGTTGCGGCCGCCGGTGTCGCTGGTGATCACGTCCTTGCGCGGGCTCTTGGTCCGCGCGTCGTAATCGTAGTTGTAGACGGAACCGAGGTTCTTGTTCTTGTCCGAGAAGGCCATGAACTCGAGGAGGTTCCTGTCGTTGATGTGCCAGTCGATCTTGGCGCCCCAGAAACCGGAGTCCGTATCGTTCTGGGTCAGCACCGTGCCGAGGTTGTCGGTGTTCTGCGGCGTGTAGCCACGCGCTTCGTACATGGCGAAGAAGAACAGCTTGTCCTTCACGATGGGACCCGACGCGTACACGTTCATCTTCGTGCGCGAGTAATGGTCTTCGGTCGCGGTGATGTAGCGCTCGCCATCCCAGTAACGGTTCTTCGTGGTGGCCTGCCACGCGCTGGGCTCGAACGTCATTTCCGCGCCGGCCTTGAACTCGTTGGTACCCGAGCGCGTGACCGCGTTGACGACACCGCCGGTCGTGCGCCCGAACTCGACGGAGTAGCCGCCGGTCTTGACCTGGAATTCCTGGTAGAACGCGAACGGCGCTTCCGAGAAGCCGTTACGGTTGTAGAAGTCCGTGACGTTGAGGCCGTTCACGTAGAACGAGTTCTCGGCCACCGACGAACCGCCGAACGAGATGCCGCCGAAGCTCGCGTTACCCTTGTTGACGCCCGGTGCCAGCAGCGCGACGGACGCGACGTTCTGGTCGACGGGCAGGCGCCGGATTTCTTCGCGACTGAGGTTGGTCGCCGTCTCGGTCGAGCTCACGTCCACCGCGGAGATGACGACGGGTGCGCTCACCGACACGCCCTCGAGTTCGGTGGTGGCCGACCCGCGGTCCACGAGGTTCACCGTGGTGGCGGTGCCGAGGCTGACGTTGACCGTCGTGGGCGACGCGACGGGCTTGCCGTCCTTGCTGCTCTCGAGCTGGTAACGGCCGATGGGCAGGAACGGAAAGCGGTAGCCGCCGTCGCTGTCCGCCGTCACCGTACGGGTGAGGCCGGTCGCCGGATCGCGAACCGTCACCGTGGCACCGGCTTTGGTGCGGCCAATGATCGAGCCGTCGGTGTTCGCGGCCGGTGCCGCGCCGGACATCGCAAGGCCGATACCGATGGCCATGCACAAGGCGCCGTGGCGCAGCATGCGCCGGTTCGTCCTGGTATACCCCATCTCCCCACTCCCATAAGATGATGTTTCGGGTTGTCGTGCGTCGCCGGTCAGCGGGTCGCGTCACCGCCCCCTCGCGGTGTGTCGACGCGATGCCACCGGAAGTCGTAGGTCCACTGATCGAAATACAGGTTCCCGCCCTTCCACTCGACCTCGCCACGTTGCGAGTCGACGGTTTCGGAACGGAACGACGATTTGGCTGGCACGAGCGGCCGCGACCAGTCGTCGTTGAAGGCGATGCGATAGGCGTCCAGCCCGCCGAGGTAGAACCACTCGAGGCGATCGTCGCCCGGTTTCGCGTTCGCGCCCGCCGCGAGGCGGCCGAACGTCACATCCATCGGCACCCAGCCGTACGGCGCCAGGTACACCTGGCCCCAGTCGTGGATGTTGTTGTACCTGCCGTCGGAAAAAATCCAGCCCGACTGCCAGCGGGCCGGTATGCCGTTGAGGCGAAGCAGCGTGATCAGCAACAGCGTCTGCTCGCCGCAATCGCCGTGGCCGGCGTGCAGCGTGTAGTCGCCGATGTTGGAGATCGTGGAGTACTCGCGCGCCCCCGCCCACGGGATCGTGTCCACGGCGGCGAACAGTTTCTGCGCGATGCGATACGGATTCGTCTCGTCGCCGACGATCTTCTTCGAGTACGCGCGCATCGCATCGGTGAACACCACGTGCGGCGCGCGCTCGGCGACGAACGGCGCCAGCGCCGGTGTGATGGGGGCGCGCACGACCTTCGCGGGGTCGATGTCGACGTAGCGCGCGTAGAGCGTCACTTCGTACGTAATGGAGAATTCGGTCGGCTTGCCGGCCACGGCCTTCTTCTCGAGATAGGCCGTGCGCTGCAGTGTGGACGCCGGCGCGATGTCGGCCCTGGCGGGCTCGCTGCCGATCAGGCGGATGTCTTCCTGCTGGCCCTCGATCGCACGCGGGTACGGAATCCAGGCGCGAACCGTCTCGCCAGCAGGCACCGCGTCCGCGTCGACGGTGAGGATCTGGGTGACCTCCTCCCGACGCGGCAGCACGCTGCTGGCGTGCCGTTCGAGCGCGGCGGCGCGCACCGCGCGATGATGGTCGTTGAGCACTTCGTTTGGGCCGTCGTCGAACGGCAGCTGTTCCTTGCGACGCGCACGCGCCTCCGCGCTCAGGCGGAAAAGATTCCCCGGCGCGCGCTTGAAGTAGAGCGTGCGCCCGTCGATCACCTGTTTCTCGAGCAGTCCCGCCGCGTCCCAACGCGCGAACTCGGCATCCGTGAGGTCGGGGATCTGCTTGCGCAGGCGGACCTTGACGGCGTCGGCGTCGAGCGTGAAATCGATGAGGATCCGACGCATGCGCTCGCGCTGGAACGCGAGGGCGGTGCGTTGGGCGGGTGTCAGGCCGGGTGTCGAAAGCCCCTCAGCGATGCAGGCTTCCGCGTCTTTGAAATGCCCGGCGTCGATGGCCGCGACAGGTGGGAGCCAGCCCGCTGGCGAAGGGTGCTCGCCGCAAGCACCCTTCGCCAGCAGGCTGGCTCCCACCGCCATCGGCGAGGCATCGGCGGGCGACGCAAAGGACGTCGCCGTCAGTACCCCCACCGCCAACGCGGCACGCCGGATCGAAAATCGTAAAGCCGCTTTCACCGTTCGGTATCCCCGATGCAACCGTGGTGGGTGGACGTGCGTCAGGGCTGTGTAACATGCTTGCAAAGCGCGGTCAATAATTTATGCTTCAGGCTAATTCGTTAGGAATAGATATTCCTGACGACCGTCGCGACACCACCCGGGGAGGGACGCGTGATCCAGTCGGTTTGGCCTTATCTGGCCGTGATGCTGCTTGCCGCCGGCTTCTGGCCGGCCATCGAACGGCGCTTCGGCTGGAAGGTCTTCGAGATCCTTCCGCCCATCGTGCTCACCTACCTGACCGTGACGGCGCTGTCCGTCGCCGGGTTGTGGACGGCCTCGCCCGATATCCACCTCGCGCAGGACACGCTGGTCGCGCGCATGGTGCCCGCGCTGCTCTTCCTGCTGATGATCAACTGCGATCTGCGCGCCATCCTCGCGCTGGGTCCGCGTGTGCTCGGCGTCTTCGTCTGTACGTCGATCAGCCTGTTCACGGCGTTCGTCGTCACGTTCCTGCTCTACCGCCAATGGATGCCGGGCACCGGATGGATGCCGCTCGCCTCGCTGTCGGGCAGCTGGATGGGCGGCACGGCGAACATGATCGCGGTGAAGCAGGCGATCGGCATGTCGGACACGTCGCTCGCCACCACCCTGCTCACCGACGCCCTCTGCTACTCGATGTGGGTGGTGGTGCTCTTCGCCGTGGCCCGGCTCGCGCCCGCCTTCAACCGGTGGACGCGCGCGACCTCCAGCGCCGACATGACGGTGGCGGAAACCGCGCCCCGGGCACCCGCGACCGGCGACAGCGTGCTGCTGTGGCTCGGCCTCGCCATCGCCGTCTCGGCACTGTCCGCCGTGCTCGGCGCACGCATGCCGGTGGGCAACATGGTCTCCCCGACGACCTGGACGATCCTCATCGCCACCGTCGCGGGACTCGTCGCGGCACATTCCCCCCTCGCCCGGCTGCCGGGCGCGCAGGCCGTCTCGAGCGCGCTGCTGATTTCCGTCGTGGCCGTGCTCGCCTCGCAGAGCAGCTTCGCCGGCATCGCCGCCGCGCCGCTCTATCTCGTGGCCGGGGTCACGGTGATCGCGATCCACGCCGTGCTGCTCGCCCTCGCGGCGCGCATCTTCCACTTCGATCTCTTCCTCTGCGGCATCTCGTCGCTCGCCCACATCGGCGGCGTCGCCGCCACCCCGGTGCTCGCCGCCACGTACTCGCGCTCGCTGGTGCCCGTCGGCATCCTGCTCGCCCTGCTCGGCTATATCCTCGGAACCGGCTTCGGTCTCGTCGTGGCCGCCGTGCTGTCGTCGCTGGCCTCCTGACCAGGAATTCCCATGAACCGCCTTCGCCACACCCTGCTCGCCTCCCTGCTGGCACTGGCCCTCGGTTCGCCGGTCGTCGCGGCCGACGTGCCGCCCTCCGGCATCCCGGGCATCACCGACGCGCAGCTGTCGCCCGAATTCTGGGTCGCGCGCCTCGACGATGCGGACCGCCCGGTGCTGGATCGCGCGGCGATCGCCGCACTCAACGAGCGCGTCGCGACCCGTGACCCGTCGATGCACGACATCCGCCATCTTCCCGCAACGCTGCCGCGCGCCCAGGTGAAAGGCTGGATCGACAAGCTCACGTCGCGCCCGTCGAAGCCGCTCTTCGACGTCGACGGCAAGCCGGTCGCCACCGCCACCATCGACGCGATCCTCGCCAATGCCGCTACCGACACGATCCCCGCGCAGGTCACGCCGCGCTACGGCATGGCGGTGCGCCGTGCCGCGCTGCGCGGCTATCCGACCGACCTGCGCGTGTTCACCAGTCATGACGACACGGACATCGACCGCTTTCAGGAAAGCACGCTGTTTCCCGGCGACCCGCTGGTCGCGGTGAACACCAGCAAGGACGGGAAGTGGGTGTTCGTGGTCAGCCCGCGCTATGCCGCCTGGGTGCATGCCGACGAGGTGGCCTATGGCGACGCCGCCACGGTGTTCGCACACGCGGACGCCACGCCATACCGCGTGATCACCGGGGCGAAACCGGATACGGTCTACACGCCCGAGGCACCGCAGGTGTCCGAGCTGCAGCTCGACATGGGCACGCGCGTGCCGCTCGACACGTCGCTCCCGGCGGATCAGCCGGTGAACGGCCAGAGCCCGTACACGTCGTGGGTGCTCAGCCTTCCCGTGCGCGACGCACAGGGCGCGCTGGCCTTCCACCCCGCCCTGCTCCAGCGCAACCAGGACTCGGCACCCGATTACCTGCCGCTGACGCGCGCCAACATCGTGCGGCAGGCGTTCAAGTTCCTTGGCGAGCGCTACGGCTGGGGGCATGCGTTCAACGGTCGCGACTGCAGCGGCTTCGTATCCGACGTGTACCGCAGCATGGGCGTGCAGATGCCGCGCAACACGCGCGACCAGAGCATCAGCCCCGGACTCACGCACACGCTCTACACGGACAAGGACGACCACGACGCGCGCGTGAAGGCGGCGATGGCGCTGGAGGTGGGCGACCTCGTCTACATCCCCGGCCACGTGATGATGGTGATCGGCAGGATCGACGGGCAGCCCTACGTCATCCACGACGTGGGCGGCATGAGCTGGAAACAGCCCGACGGCACCCTGCGGCGCATCAAGCTCAACGAAGTGTCCGTGACCCCGCTGCTGCCGATGATGTACAGCGCGGACAAGACGTTCGTCGACCGCATGACCAGCATCGTGCGCATCCGCTAACCCGCCAGGCGAGACTCCATGAAAATCACCGACATCCGCTTCGGCATGCTGCGCGTACCGCTGAAGACGCCGTTCAAGACCGCGCTGCGCACCGTCGACAAGGTGGAGGACATCGTCGTCATGGTGCACACCGAAGATGGCCACGTCGGCTACGGCGAGGCGCCGGCCACCGCCGTGATCACCGGCGACACGCACGGGTCCATCGTCGACGCCATCCGCCATTACATCGCGCCGCGACTCATCGGCCAGGACATCGCCGACCTCAACCGGGTCACGCGGTCGATCCAGGGCGCGATGGAAAAGAACACCAGCGCCAAGGCGGCCGTCGAGATCGCCGTGTACGACCTCTGGGGCCAGCTGTACGGCGCGCCGCTCTACAAGCTGCTGGGTGGCGGCGATCCGGTCATCACCACGGACATCACGATCAGCGTCGATTACATCGACAAGATGGTGGCCGATTCGGTCGCGGCGGTGGAGCGCGGCTTCGAGTCGCTGAAGATCAAGGTCGGCAAGGACATCGGCGTCGACATCGAGCGCGTTCGCGCGATCTACGCCGCCGTGGAAGATCGCGCGCTGCTGCGCCTCGACGCGAACCAGGGCTGGACAGCGAAGGAAGCCGTCTACGCGCTGCACGCGCTGGAAGACGCCGGCGTGCGTCTCGAGCTGGTGGAACAGCCGGTGAAGGCGCGCGACCTCGAGGGCATGCGTTACGTCACCGAGCGCGTCCACACGCCGATCATGGCCGACGAGAGCGTGTTCGGCCCGGCCGAGGTGATGGACCTCATCCGCATGCGCGCGGCCGACATCATCAACATCAAGCTCATGAAGACCGGCGGCATCTCCAACGCCATCCGCATCGCCGACATCGCGGGCCTCTACGGCATCGAGTGCATGATCGGCTGCATGCTGGAATCGAGCATCAGCGTCGCCGCGGCGGTGCACGTGGCCGTCGCCAAGGCCGACGTCATCACCAAGGTCGACCTCGATGGTCCGTCGCTTTGCGCGTACGATCCGGTGGACGGCGGCGTGGTCTTCAACGAATCGGAAATTTCCATCGGCGACGCACCGGGTCTTGGCATCCGCGAAATCCGCGGCCTCGAAGCCCTGTGAAAGGAGACGCCATGTCGCCTCTGGTGAAGATCCGCTCCGAGCGCGACCGCATGTCGGCCGTGGAGCGGCGTATCGCCGACTTCATCCTCGAGAACGCCCAGCTGCTGCGCGACTATTCCTCGCAGCAACTGGCCAACGCGCTCGGCATCAGCCAGTCGAGCGTGGTCAAATTCACGCAGAAGCTCGGGTTCCGCGGCTACCCCGACCTCAAGTACTCGGTGGGCGAATCCATCGGTCGCACCGACGACGCCGCCGCGGCACAGCCTGCCGGCGAGCGGTCCGACGACGACCTGCTCGGTGCGATGCTCTGGGAGCGCAAGGCGCAGGCCGAGGAGGCGACCCGCCTGCTCAACGGTCGCGAGACCATGCTCGATCTCGCGGCGACGCTCGCGAACGCCGGCAAGGTCTACCTGATCGGCCTCGGGGAAGACGATCTGCACGCACGCGGCTTCGCGATGCGGCTGTCGCTCCTCGGTATCGTCGCCATCCGCCACGCCGACATCAGCCGCATGGCGGCGCAGATCGCCCTGTGCCAGCCGGGCGACGCGCTGGTGCTGTTCACCGAGCACGGCAAGCATCCGGCGCTGGTGAAACTCGCCCGCTACTTTCGCGATCAGCGCGGTCGCGTGATCACGGTGACGCGCCATACCTCCAATCCGGTGCGCGCGCTGGCCAACGTCGCCCTTGCGGTCGCCGCGTACGACGACGCGTCGTACGTGCAATCGCTGATCTACCAGGCCACCGTGCAGCAGCTGCTCGACGCGGTGTTCGTCTACCTCTGCGAAAACGACGAGGCGCGCCACGCGCGACTCGTGCAGAACCTCGACCGCATCCAGCAGATGCTCGAACCCTAGGACCGCTCCGATGCCACGATCGCTCCGCCTCCTCGGCCTGCTCGCCGCCCTCGTCGTCTCGTCGCCCGGAGCCTTCGAGGCACCCGCCGCCTGGTCGGTGTCGCGGCAGATGATCGTCGTCACCACCGATGGCTGGGACGCGGACCACGGCACGCTCCGCGCATGGGTGCGCGACGGCACCCAGTGGAAACCCGCGGGACCCGCCACGGACGTCACCGTCGGCCGCCACGGAAGCGCCTGGGGCATCGGCCTCAGCCCGCCGCAGCACGACGGCCCGGCAAAGAAGGAAGGCGACGGACGCAGCCCGGCGGGCGTGTTCCGCATCGGCGAGGCCTTCGGCTACGCGGAGACCAACCCCACGGCCATGAGCTACCGCGGCCTGAGCGCGTCGGACTACTGCGTCGACGTCGACAGTTCGCCCTATTACAACCAGCTCGTCGACGAGAAGACCGTCGGCGAGAAGGCCATCGCCGGCGCGACGGAACCGATGCGCCGCGACCTGCACTTCAACGGCGACCACGCCTATCGCATCGGCTTCGTGATCGAGCACAACGCGGGAGGCGCCAGGGGCAAGGGCAGCTGCATCTTCGCGCACCTGTGGAAGTCGCCGACATCGCCGACCGCCGGCTGCACGGCGATGACCGACGACGCGATGGAGCGTCTGCTCGCCTGGCTCGACCCGACGAAGAAGCCCGTCTTCGTGCTGCTGCCGAAGGCCGAATACGCACGCCTGCGCGATGCCTGGAACCTGCCTGCCCCATGACCGCCACCCAGCGCATCCTTCTCGGTCTGGCGCTCGGCGCGCTCGGCGGCATCGCCCTTGCCCACGCCACCCCCGATCTCGCCGTTCGCGTGGCCGACGCCGTGCAACCGCTGGGCAAGCTCTGGCTCAGCGCACTGCAGATGACCGTCGTGCCGCTGGTGCTCTCGCTCGTGGTGGTCGGCGCGAACACCGCGACCGATGCGGCGGCGTCGGGTCGTATCGCGCGGCGCGCCATCGTGGCGTTCCTGCTGTTGCTCGCGCTGGGCGCGGCGGTGGCGGCGATCGTCTCGCCCGGGCTGTTCGCGCTGTTCCCGCGCAGCGCCTCCCTGGCCGCCGCGCTGAGCGGCGCCACCGGCCACATGCCGGAGACCGCGCCCGTCGGCTGGTCGGACTGGCTGGCGGGCATCGTCCCCACGAACGCCGTGATGGCGGCCGCGAACAGCGCCATGTTGCCGCTGGTGGTGTTCGCGATGTTCCTCGGGTTCGCGCTCACGCGCATCGCCGCCGAGCGCCGCGCCCTCGTGGTCGAGTTCTTCCGTGCGATCGCCGACGCGATGATCGTGGTGGTGCGCTGGGTGCTTCTCGTCGCACCACTGGGCGTCTTCTGCCTGATTCTCGCCGTGTGCGCCCGCGCCGGGCTGCACATGCTCGGCGCGCTCGGGGTCTACGTGCTCGTCGAATGCATCGTGTACGTCGGCGTGACCGCGCTGATGCTCGTCGTCGCGCGCGTGTGGGGCCGGGAGCCGTTCGCACGGTTCGCCGCCGCCATCGCGCCGGCGCAGGTCGTGGCCGCAAGCACGCAGTCCTCGCTCGCCTCGCTGCCGGCCATGCTCGAGAGCGCCGACCGTCGGCTCGGTTATCCCACCGCCGTCACGTCGCTCGTCCTGCCGATGGCCGTGTCGCTGTTCCGGTTGACCAGCCCCATCCAGTACATCGTGTCGTCGTGCTTCATCGCGTGGGCACTCGGCATCGATCTCGGCGTGGCGCAGCTCTCGGCGGGCGCCGCGCTCGCCGTCGTCATCAGCCTCGGCTCGGTCGGCCTGCCCGGGCAGGTGACGTTCATCGCCACCAACGTGCCCGTGGCGCAGGCCATGGGCCTGCCGATCGCGCCGCTCGGCATCATGCTGGCGGTCGACACGCTGCCTGACACGCTCGCCACGCTCGGCAACGTCACCGCGGACCTCGCGGCGACGAGCGTCGTCGCGGCACGCTCGCGGAAGGACGACGCATGAAGCAGAAACAGCTCGACGTGATCGTGATCGGCGCCGGCATCGCCGGTGCGTCGATCGCCTGGTTCCTCGCACCGCATGCACGCGTCGCGATCCTCGAGCGCGAGCCGTTCGCGGGGTACCACACCACCGGCCGCTCCGCCGCGCATTTCAGCGAAAGCTACGGCTCGCCGCAGGTGCGTGCGCTCAGCCGTGCGACCCGCCCGTTCCTCGAACGGCCGCCCGAGGGTTTCGTGCGTCACCGTCTGCTGCAGCCGCGCGGCGCGATGATCGTGGGCACGCACGAACAGGCCGAGCGCGTGCTCGCCGAGTACGAAGCGGTGCGTCGGCACACGCCGTCGCTGTCGCTCCTGCGCACGGACGCGATCGCGGCGCGCGTGCCGATCCTTCGCCCCGAAGCGGCCAGCATCGCGTTCCTCGAGCCCGATTCGGCGGATATCGATGTCAACGAGCTTCACCAGGGCTTTCTTCGCGGCGCGAAGAGCAACGGCGTGGCCCTGCATGTCGACACCGCCGTGCAGTCGATCCGTCGCGACGGCGACGAATGGCTGGTCAACGGCCAGTGGCGCGCGCCCGTGGTCGTCAACGCCGCGGGCGCATGGGCCGACGTCGTCGCGGCGCTCGCGGAGGTGAAGCCCATCGGACTGGAGCCGCGTCGCCGCTCCGCATTCACCTTCGACGCGCCGGAGGGTGCCGATGCATGGCCCTTCGTCGTCGACATCGACGAGACGTTCTATTTCAAGCCCGACGCCGGGGTGATGCTCGGCTCGGCCGCCAACGCCGATCCGACGCATCCGCACGACGTGCAGCCGGAAGCGTTCGACATCGCGCTGGGCATCCACCGCATCGAGGAAGCCACCACGCTGTCCATCGCCCGCCCGATCCGCGCCTGGGCCGGCCTCCGAAGCTTCGTGTCCGATGGCGACCTCGTGGGCGGCTTCGCACCCGATGCCCCGGGTTTCTTCTGGCTCGCCGCCCAGGGCGGTTACGGCATCCAGACCTCCGCCGCGATGGCGGAAGCCTGCGCGGCGATGGTGCTGGGGCGCGACATTCCCACGCACCTGCAGGATGCGGGCATCACATCAGCGATGCTGAGCCCCCGCCGCCTGTAAGCAGCGCCTCCCGTAGGAGCCGCTATAGCGGCGAGCTCTTCGCACCCCGTGGCGAGAGCTCGCCGCTCTGGCGGCATCTCCAGACTCGCTATCGTCAGAAATCGTACGACACGCTCAACCGGCCGTATCGCGGCTCCTGCCGCGCCGTGATTACCCCGAACGCCGGCTCCGGCACGCCCGGACCCGCTTCGGAATACGGATACTTCTGCAACGCGCGACGCTCGTTCAGCACGTTGAAGACGTTCGCGCTCAGTGCGAGCTTGCCGTCGCCGAAGCCCGGACGCCACGTCACGCCCAGATCGATCTGCCGGATCCACGGCAGACGGCCCTGTTCACCCGGCGGCGACGGCACGCCGTTGCAGAAGTGGTAGTCGCCCTCGTAACCCGCCGGATCCTCGCGATCGGGCCCGTAATAACCAAGGCAATGGCGCGGCGTGCCGGATACGAGGCTCACGTTGGCCGACGCCAGCCATTCCGGCGCGATCTGCCAGTAGCCGAACACCTTCAGCTGATGCTTGTGGTCGTTGCTCTGCGGTCCGTTGGTGTGCTCCATGATCGCGGCGTTGTCCCAGTCCTCGCTGGTCGACGCAGCCGTCTGGTTGAGGTCGGAGCGCAGCTGTCCTTCGGTGTTGCCGTAGCTGCGCGAGAACACGTACGTGGCGCGCGCGTACCAGGTGCCGTCGAACGGATGCTCCATGAGCAGCTCCAGGCTGTAGTACTTGCGCTTCAGACCCTGGAAGCCCAGCTCCTTATTGCTGACCGGCACCTCGACGTGGTTCCCCGCGGTATCGAGCAACGTGAACGTGTTCGCCTGCCCCGGATTGAACAGGTAGCAGCTGTTCACCTGATTCGTGTCGATGTCGAGACCGAGCTCCTGCCCCTTGGCGACGATACGGTCGATGTCGCAGTAGTCGTCGATCGCGTTCCGCAGCTTGCGCACCGTCACCTTCGCGCCATACACCCAGTCCGTCCCGAGTGTCTTCGTGAAGCCGAGGATGTATTCGTCCTGGTTCTCCGGCTTCATGCCTTTCGCCGCGACGGTCTTCGGATCCGGCAGCTGCCCGAAGTTGTTGTTGGCAGACACCGGCACGCCCGGTGCGATGGCCGTGATGCCGGTGGGCTGGCCGTCGGGCACGATGCCGGTGTACGTAAAGTACTGCGAGGTGCCCAACGCGCCGCCGGCCGCGTTGAGCGCGGGATTCAGCGGCAGGCCCAGGTAGTAGCGGCCCGCGTTGCCGTACACCTTGAACGTCGCGTCGCCGAGCACGTCCCAGCTGAAGCCGAGTCGCGGCGCCCATTGCGGGCGGGTCTGCTTGATGAACGCTTGGCTCTCCGCGTTGTAGTTGGTGAACTGGTCGTTGCGCAGGCCGAGCGTCACGAGCCAGCGGTCCGTGACCTGCCACGCGTCTTCGACGTACTGCGCCCGCTGGCTCGAGCGGACGGTGGCAAGGCTCGACGACACGCCGCGCACCACGTAATAGCCTTCGGCACCGCCGGGATAATTGCCGGGCGCGTCCACGCCAAGGCCCGTGGAGATCGGCAGGTCCGGCGAGCCCTGGTTGTATGTCCAGATGTACCCCGGGCCCGAGCTCGACGTACCCTGGTCGCGCGCACGAGCCTGCTGGTTGTCAATACCGGCGGTGATCGTGTGATCGCCGAGCGTGTAATGGATGTCGAACCGGGTGTTCGTGGTTTCGTTGCCGCGATTCGGATTCGCCAGCGTCGACACGGTCTGTCCGTTCTGCAGCGCCACGCCGCCGGTGTACGCCGGGTTCTGGAAATCCTGTCCCGCGATGTAGACGGCATCGGGGTTGTAACCCGACGGCGACACGTAGTTCACCGTCTTCATCTTGCCGTATTGCGCGCTGATGGTCAGGTTGTCTGTGATGTAGCCCGTGTACTTCGCGGTGTAGACATCACCACCGAACTTCTCGTCGTTGGCGCCCGAAATCCGCGCCCCGCGCCGGTGATTGGCGTAGTCGTAATCGTAGATGGTGCCCGAGCGCTCGGTCTTGTCCGACGCGCCGGTCACCTCGAGGATGTGGCTGTCGGTAATGTTCCAGTCGAGCTTGCCGTACCAGCGCGGCAACTGGTAACGATACGAACGATCCGGCGACTGCGGCAGCGTCACGTTGCTGATGACGTCGCCGGTCTGCCGCTCGACCTCGGCCGCGGCGAAAAGAAAGAGCTTGTCCTTGATCAGCGGGCCGCCGGCATAGAGGCTCGCCGTGGTCGACGTCACCGTGTTGCCACGGTTCGCCGCGTACAGGTCGCCCGCCTTCGGCTGCGGCGGCAACCCGTTGGTGTAATGGCTGTCCTTCTCGCGGGCACGCAGCCCGTTCGGCTCCCAGATCACCTGCGCGCCGGCGTGCCACTCGTTCGTACCGCGTTTTCCGACGACGTTGATCACGCCGCCGTCGGAGCGACCGTACTGGGCGCTGTAGCCGCCGGTGTAGACCTCCTGCTGCTCGATGGCGCCGTAGGGCAGCGACACGCCACCGAAACCGCGCAGCGGATCGGTCGTGTTGAAGCCGTTCACGTAGTACGCGTTCTCGCTCGCCGCGGAGCCGCCGAACGAGACGAGCGAGTTGCCCGTGGCGCTCTTGTAGCTACCGCTGTTGTCGACCGCGCCCGGCGCGAGCAGCGCGATGGCCTCCGAATTGCGGCCGAGCGGCAGCTTCGCCAGCTGCTGCGCCGTTACCACCGTGCGCGAATCCACCGTGGAGACATCGATCGTCGGCAGCGCATTGGCCGAGACGTTCACGCCGGAAAGCTCCTGCGCCGCTTCCGGCCCGAAGGACACTTCCACGCCCGAACCGACCCGCAGCGAGACGTTCTCGCGGCTCCGAACGGCGGTACCCGCGTGAATCACGGACACGGTATAGGTACCCAGCGGAAGCTGCGCGGCCGAGTAATGCCCCTTCGCATCCACGGCCACCTCACGCGTCAGCCCCGTATCGTTGACGACACGCACCACGTCCCCCTCGCCCGCCTGTACCTGGCCGTAGATGGAACCGGTGGTCGACTGCGCCAGCACGGCGCCGGAAAGGACGGACAACAAAGCGGTGGCCAACAGCGACCGCTGCAACGACGACTTGCGCATGGAAACCCTTGATCTCGAATGGAAGGCAAACACCGTCCGCACCGCGTCTCCCCTTATGAGAGCGATGGGCCGACCGCAGTCGTTTGCCGGAACATGGACGAAAGCCGCCCGTCACGCCTGCGAGGCGTCGAATGAATCGTCAGATAGTCAGGAAATCCCGCCCGGACACGGACGGAAAAGCCGCTGGCTCAGCGGCGACGACAACATCGCACGGCGGAAACACACGCCCATGCATGGAGGGAGCTGGCACATTCAAGGTGGCGCATCGACGACCCCTCGTTTTTGCTGCGATGCGACACCGTATCACGATCCAATATGGCCGTGTCAAGCGTTTGGACGTCTAGATGTCTTACAGATGAAACCATCGCCGCGAAATGGCTGGACGGTAGGGTGCCTTGGCGGGAGGGATCTCGCTAACTTGTGCATGAGGTCCTGACCTGCTTACGAAACATGCAGCCAATCAAACGATGAGTCCGATGGTGACGTAATCGGGTTCAACCCACCCACGTCGAACGATTCAGCAGCTCGTCGCGCAGCTTGCCATTGAATCTTTCGACGAAACCGTTCTGCCACGAGCTTCCGGGCGCGATGAAGGCCGGGCCGATGGCGGCATCGCGCATCCATCGCATCACCTTGGTCGCGGTGAACTCGGCGCCATTGTCCGATCGTACGAAAGCCGGCTTGCCATTCAAGCGCATCAGTCGTGACAAGGTCAGGATCACATCCGGCGCTCGAAGGCTGGCGCCAACCTCGATGGCCAGACACTCCCGTGTGAATTCGTCGATCACGCAAAGCAGCGTCAGGCTACGCCCATCGACCATTTGACCGTGGACGAAGTCGTAGCTCCACACCGCGTTAGGGCGCACGGCGCCGGGGAGGAAGGTGCCACCGAGAATCCCCATCGACGGCGACACCTCGGAGGGAGCACTCCTGCTGCATAGCGCTCGTACAGGGAAAGCTGCCCTACCTATACGATCGGCGTCAGTCGCTTGTGATCTTGATCCAAGAGCGCCCACCGGGATACGACTAGTAATCAATCCTCGTCGTAGGGCGTAGTGTCCGTAGTGAAGAACTCAAAATTGTCCGCGTTCCTGACCGCCTTTGACCTGTCGTCCCTCGCCAGCTTCTCCGTGTCGTTTCGCCCATATTCGTAATCGCCGGTACCAGGATAGTGCGCGTTGTAGTGCGTGTACTCATGGATGATCGTACCGACGCGCGAAGCATACGCGTCGAACTCAGGAAGCTTGAAAAACTTCGGACAGAATCGCATGGTGTAGGTAGTCTCAGTCTCTGCCCTTGCCGCTACATCGGGGTTGCCTCCGGGACAACCGCAGCGCGTGTCGAGCGGTGCAGTACTTCGCAGTTGCGAGGCCGAAATCGTTTCGTATGCACGAGCGTTGTCATCCAGACCCCACTCCGGGCTGTCGAACTCGGGCCCTGTATCGTCGTGTTTACCGAACCACCTCGTGTATCGTGGGTGCGGAATGAACACGATGTGATAGGCACCGTCGTCACCACGGCGGTATTGATACCTATTCCACAAGAAACTTTCAGCAGACGTGAGACGTCGGGTAGCCTCATATCCCGCCCTTGCGATCGTGAGCTCCTGCTGCAAGCTGCAACTATCGTCTTCGACCCGAAGGTGATTTTCTGCAAGGTCGATCCGAGTCGGCTTAATGACCACCTCGTTCGAAAAAGCTGCGCTCTGCTCAGCCCGAGTAAATGATGACCGCTCTTCCGCAGATACCATATCGGCATCCGGCTCGCGGTCCAGCTTCAGAATGTATTTGACTCGATAGGTTCTACCGACGTCTAGCTTATAGTCACGTGCGACATTTATTTCCACCCGCCATTGCTCGCCGGGATGGATCTTTGTGAACGAATCCAATGTGACGCGCCCAAAATAGTCCCAACCACCTCGATACGCCACTTCATGCCCGGCCTCGTCGACGACATGAAGAGTATTCCCGGGGAGGCGGCCGTCGGTCCGACTGAATGGAGTGTCCAAGGTCATGATGGGGACAGCGGCGTCGCCTACATTTCTTATCGTAATACCGATCCACCCCTCCATCACTCTTGCCGCCTTGGTATCGACAAGGACTTCGACGCGGCCCGCCGCGTTCGCAACGATTGGACTGACGCCCATTAGCGTCATGCCGAGTGCCAGTGCACACCTCTTCCGTTTGCTGCGAAGCTTCCCAGAGTAAAAGGCGCTGGGATGTGGGTAGCGAATGTCCATTTAACCTCCTGGTTTGCAAGTCCATCACGTGCGCCAGAGTCGATGCGATTCTGGATCTGCCGCAAGAAGTGCAGGTTAGGAGTGAAGAGGGGGAATAAGAATACGAAGATTCTGAAAACTTCTCGCAGAAGACGCATCAACTGCCGCAGTAAAGGCAGCAGTTGGCGGCGCTACTGCCTAATTCAGGACATCGATTATCGGGGAACACTCTGCCGCACAATTCGCGATTTCTGGACTCCTTCGTAGCGATACGAATGATTCACAAGAAATACAGCCTCTCCGACGATGTCGATTGAAGCCGGAAGCCGACGGCAGCGCCGGCGGGCTTCCCATGATGAGCTAGCAATGATCACGTCCCGATCACTCGGGAATCGTGACCTCCACCAACCGCTCCAGCAGCGTCAGCGACTCCTGCCAGCCGAGATAGCACTGCTCCACCGGAATCATGTCGGGAATCCCCTCCTGCACGATAGTCACCTCGGTGCCGCACGACACCGCACGCAGCGTCACGGTGGTCGTCATCGTACCGGGCAGGTTCGGATCGTCGAAGCGATCGTCGTTGACGATGCGCTCGTTCGGCACGAGCTCGAGGTAGGTACCGCCAAAGCTGTGACTACCGCCGCTGGAGAAGTTGGTGAACGTCATGCGGAACTTGCCCCCTTCCCGCGCGTCGAGCTCGTGCACCGTGCAGGTGAACCCATCCGGCGGCAGCCACTTGGCGTTGGCGGCCGGATCGAGAAAGGCGCGGTAGATGCGCTCAGCCGGCGCGGTGAAGACACGAAGCAGGCGGACGGTACCGGACATGGCGATGTTCCTTCAGCGAGGAGGAGCCCTCATTCTGGACGACGAACGAGCCAGACGGAAATCGACACGTCGGCTCGACCATTTTGTAGGAGCCGCTACAGCGGCGAGCTCTCCCCGCTACGTGGCGACCAGGAGCTCGCCGCTATAGCGGCTCCCACAGAGAGACACGAGGCCGCAAGCCGAAGGCTGCCGAGTTCCCGAGACGCGCCGACTTGCCCTTCTGCTCTGCCGATTCTGATGAACGCGGTCCTGTGGATACCAGAAATAGATGTCCTTGCCACCGTATCGCCACTCAATGCCGCGGAACGACGGAATCCTTTCAAGCAATGGCCAGATGGTTTGGTCCACGGCGTGGCGCATGTCCTCGACGTCCGGAGAGCCCGACGAAGGACCCAGCCGCCCGTCCGTGTGCATGATCAACGACTCGCTCACCGGATCGAAGGACGCCTCGATGTGAATCGGAAGGCGATCTTCGTAGAGGAACGGTCTGGCATTCGCTACATCGTTGGCGATGACATTGATGCGATGCTCGAGCGCTTCCCTTTGCGAAACACTCATGGCCGACACCTTCTCGGTGGCAACACGCAGCTCCGCGCCATTCGCCGAAGCACAACCGATCAGAATGAAACTGGCAAGGACGCCTCGAATCGCTGAGCTTCCCATCGCACGTGGTCTTTTCATGAGGGTTCACCGCCCGTGATTTCGCCTGATTGGCGGCCACATGTTCGCGAGAGGTATTGAATCGGGGTATTCGCCGTCGCCCACGCAAGCAAGTGGAATTCGGCAGCATCGATCTCGGCTTTTGCCTACACAGTGAGGCGCGACTTTGGTCTCGCGCTCTAGTGGGAGCCAGCCTGCTGGCGAGGGGTGCTCGCGGCAGGCACCCGAACCCGATCCTGTGGAAACCAGAAGTAAATATCCTTACCCCCGTATCGCCAGTCGACGCCCCAGAACGAAGGAATGCCTTCGATAAATGGCGAGATGGCCTGTCGTACTGCCGACTGCATATCTTCGACATCCGGAGAGCCTGCTGAAGGACCGAGTCGCTCGTCGGTGTTCATGATCAGGGACTCGTTGACGGGATCGAAGGAGGACTTGATATGGATCGGAAGGCTGTCCTCGTAGATGAAGGGCTTTGCGTTCGCCGCCCTGTTGGCGATTTCGTCAATACGGCGTTCCAGCGCCTCTCGCTGGGTAATGCTCATGGCCGAGACTTTTACGACCACCACCGGAGGCATCGGAAGAGGACGCTCCGTGTCACCGAATGCTGGGCCGCCGAGGCCGATCATGACCAACGTAGAAAGCACGCGCCGATAGACCGTATTGCCTGATGTACGAATTCGCTTCATAGATGTTCCCGCTCGTGGCTGTGCCGAATTGGCAATCACATGCTCGCGGGAATTTCAGCGGCGAAGTATTCGTCGTCGCCCACGCCAATCGTCGGAAGTCGGTGCCAGCGATCTCATCTCACGCCTACAAGCTGGAGGTCTCAATGCGCGTCGACAGCAGCGTATCGAGATGAACTGACTGCGCGGCAAGAGCCAGTCTGCTGGCGAAGGTTGCTCGCGGCAAGCACCCTTCGCCAGCAGGCTGGCTCCCACCACAAACAAAACAAAAAAAAGCCGCGACCCGAAGGCCGCGGCTTTTCGTTTCAACCCACCCGCCGAAGCGGAAGGCGAATTACTTCATCAGACCCGCGAGGGTCTTGCCGAGGTCGGCCGGGGACTTGACCGTGGTCACGCCCGCCTTCTCCAGCGCGGCGAACTTGGCTTCCGCCGTGCCCTTGCCGCCCGAGATGATGGCGCCGGCATGGCCCATGCGCTTGCCCGGAGGGGCCGACGCACCGGCGATGAACGACACGACCGGCTTCTTGACGTACTGCGAGATGAACTCGGCCGCGTCTTCTTCCGCGCTGCCGCCGATCTCGCCGACCATGATGATGCCTTCGGTCTGCGGATCGTCCTGGAAGAGCTTCAGGCAGTCGATGAAGTTCAGGCCGTTGATCGGATCGCCACCAATGCCGATGCAGGTGGACTGGCCGAGGCCTTCGTTCGTGGTCTGGAACACCGCTTCATACGTGAGCGTGCCCGAGCGCGAAACGATGCCGACCTTGCCCGGCTTGTGGATGTGACCCGGCATGATGCCGATCTTGCACTCGCCCGGGGTGATGACGCCGGGGCAGTTCGGGCCGACAAGGACGACGTCCGGGTGCGACTTGAGCACGTTCTTCACGCGCATCATGTCGAGCACGGGGATGCCTTCCGTGATCGCGACGATGACCTTGATGCCACCGTGGATGGCTTCGAGGATCGAGTCGGCCGCGAACGGCGGCGGCACGAAGATGACCGAGGCGTCGGCGCCGGTCTGGTCGACCGCGTCACGCACCGTGTTGAAGACCGGCTTGCCGACGTGCTCGGTGCCGCCCTTGCCCGGGGTCACGCCACCGACGATCTTGGTGCCGTAGTCGATCGCCTGTTCGGCGTGGAAAGTGCCCTGCTGTCCGGTGAAACCCTGGACGAGGACCTTGGTGTTCTTGTTGATCAGGACGCTCATTTAAATACGCTCCTCAGGCCGCTGCGGCCACGGCCTTGCGGGCCGCATCGTTGAGATCGTCGGCCGGCGTGATCGCCAGGCCCGAGTTGGCCAGCAGTTCGCGACCCTTCTCGACATTGGTGCCCTGCAGACGCACGACCACCGGAATCTTCAGGCCCACTTCCTTCACCGCGGCGATGATGCCCTCGGCGATCAGGTCGCAACGCACGATGCCGCCGAAGATGTTGACCAGGATGGCCTTGACCTTGTCGGACGAGAGGATGAGCTTGAAGGCCTCGGTGACGCGCTCCTTCGTGGCGCCGCCGCCGACGTCGAGGAAGTTGGCCGGCTCGCCGCCTGCCAGCTTGATGACGTCCATCGTGGCCATCGCGAGACCGGCGCCGTTGACCATGCAGCCGATCGTGCCGTCCATCGTGACGTAGTTGAGGTTGTGCTGGACGGCGGCCGCTTCGGCGGCGTCTTCCTGCGTGAGGTCGCGCATGGCGGCGAGGTCAGCGTGACGGAACTCGGCGTTGTCGTCGGAGTTGACCTTGCCGTCGAGGGCGGCGAGGTTGCCGTCTTCGAGGATGGCGAGCGGGTTGAGCTCGACCAGCGCGAGGTCCTTCTCGTTGAACAGCTTGTAGAGGCCCATCATGATCTTGACGAGCTGGCCGACCTGCTTCGGATTCAGGTCCATCTTGAACCCGAGGTCACGGCACTGGTACGGCTGCAGGCCTTCGACGAAATCCACCTGGAAGGTATGGATGTCTTCCGGCGTTTCGGCGGCCACCTGCTCGATGTCGACGCCGCCGTGCTTCGAGGCGATGAACGAGATCGACTTGGTGTCGCGATCGGTGAGGATCGAAAGATACAGTTCCTTCGCGATATCGGTCGCGTCGGTGACCAGCACCAGGTTCACGGGCAGCGCGCGGCCGGCCGACTGGTAGGTTTCCATGTTCGTGCCGAGCATGCCCTTGGCGGCGGCGCGGACGTCGTCGAGGCTGCGGCAGAACTTGACGCCGCCAGCCTTGCCGCGGCCACCGGCATGGATCTGGGCCTTGACCATCCACTGCGTACCGCCCAGGTGCTTGGCGGCATCGACGGCGGCGTCGGGAGAGTTGGCAACCTTGCCCGGCGGCACGGCGATGCCGTACTTAGCGAACAGTTCTTTGGCCTGGTACTCGTGGAAATTCATTCGATACCTCGAGCGAACGGAGAAACGTGTGGAAGCGTGCCGGCCGTGAGGCCTGCACGGGGAGGGGGAACGGTCGAATGCGCGTAAATCACGCAATACGGCCGCGTATTTTCCCGGAAGGCGCCCCGGATGGAAAGGGGCGGTGCCGCATACGCCCACGCACGGCGCCCCCGGACATCTCCGCCGGACGGGTTGCCGGGGCGGTCGGGCCCCCTATACTGGCGGTCATCCACGGCCCCGGGGGGCCCCTGGCGGAGAAGCATCAAGGTGTCCACGCCCGCGTCGACCATCGGCACCCGCGCCAACGCGAGCCACGGCTCGTCCCGCCACGAACTCTTCTTTTTCAATTACTTCCGGCTGGGGCAGGCGGCGGTCTACACGGCGCTGGCGTTCCGCCCCGAGCACATGAACTGGCCGGCCCTGCCGGAGCCGGTGATCGCCCGGGTATTCGCCATGGCCTACCTGCTGGCCGCCCTCGTCATGGTGGCCCGTACACGGCAGACCCTGCATCGCCCGGTGCTGATGGTATCGGTGGGCCTGGCCCTGGACGTGGCCGCGGCGCTGCTCGCCCTGATCCTCATGCACGACGTGCGGATGGGCGTGGCGATGATGCTCGCGGTGAACATCGCCACGGGGGCGCTGCTGCTGCCCTTCCGGCTATCGATGTTCTTCGCCGCGCTAGCGACGCTGGCGATGCTCGGCCATTCCGTCTTCGACTTCGCCACCTTCGACACGACCGACCGCGAGTACGCCGAATACGGGTTGTTCGGCGCGGCGTATTTCGCGTGCGCATCGCTGTGCTACGTGCTGGGGCGCAATATCCGGGCCTCCGAAGCGCTGGCCGAACAGCGCGGCATCGACCTGGCGAACCTGTCGCAGGTCAACGAACTGATCATCCGCCGCATGAAGACCGGCGTGCTGCTGGTGGACGAGGGCAACCGTATCCACCAGCTCAACGAATCGGCATGGATGCTGATGGGCAACCCCTCGGCCGACCAGCGCGACCTCGGCTCGCTCGCGCCCGAGCTGTCCCGCCGCCTGTATCACTGGCGCACCTCGGGCAAGCTCGACGAGAGCGCGACGATGCTGGCCGACGGCACGCCCGAGGTGATTCCGCGCTTCTCGCGACTGGCCCCCAACGACGATTCGCACGTGCTGATCTTCCTCGACGACACCTCGCTCGTGTCTCGCCGCGCGGAAGAACTGACGCTGAGTTCGCTGGGCCGCCTCTCCGCCTCCATCGCCCATGAAATCCGCAACCCGCTGGCCGCCATCCATTATTCGGCGCAGCTGCTCGCGGAATCCACCGATCTCAACGACGCCGACCTGCGCATGGTCGAGATCATCAACAACCATTGCTCCCGTCTCAACGAGATCATCGAAAACATCCTGCAGCTGTCCCGCCGCGAGCGCTCGCGGCCCGAGACGCTCGACCTCGGTCGCTGGGTGCACCACTTCGTGACCGAATACCGGCAGGGCAACGATCTCGGTTCCGACATCCTCCGCGCCGTGTCCGGCAGCGAGCCCGTCGCCGCGGTCGCCGACCCGCAGCACCTTCAACAGGTGATCTGGAACCTCGTGCAGAACGCGCTGCGCTACGGTCGCATGCCCGGCGAGCCGGCGCGCGTGATGCTGGTGGCGCGCCATTCCGACGCCGGCATCCCCATCCTCGAAGTGATCGATCGCGGCCCGGGCATCCCGCCGAAGGTGGCCGCGCAGATCTTCGAACCCTTCTTCACCACGCACGAATACGGCACGGGCCTCGGCCTTTACCTCGCGCGGCAGATGGCCGAGGCCAACCAGGCGGCCCTCGAATACGTGCGCGTGGCGGGTGGCGGCAGCTGCTTCCGCATCAGCCTCACCCCGCCCGCGCGCACCGCCGCGACGGCCCCCGTGGCCGCCACCGCGTGACGGGCGCCCTATGCGTCCGTCCGCAGGGCGGTTACATTTGCACCACTAACCGAAGCATTCGGACCCAATGAGCAAGCAGACCGTACTGGTCATCGACGACGAACGGGACATCCGCGAGTTGCTGACCATCACTCTCGGTCGAATGGAACTCGACGTCGACGCCGTGGGGAGCGTCAACGAAGCGCGGAGCGCACTGGCAGCACGTCGTTACGACCTGTGCTTCACCGACATGCGCCTGCCCGACGGCAGCGGCCAGGAGATCATCGAACTGATCGCCGGCAGCTTCCCGGACATGCCGGTCGCGATGATCACCGCCTATGGCAACGTCGACGCCGCCGTGAACGCCCTGAAGGCCGGCGCGTTCGACTTCGTGTCGAAGCCGGTCGACATCCACCTGCTCCGCCGCCTCGTCCGCACCGCGCTGCGCCTCTCCGAGGAACGCAAGGCCGATGCGGGCAGCAAGACGGTGCCAGGCGCGGACCGCCTCATCGGCGATTCCGCCGCCATGACCGAAGTGCGCGGCAAGATCGCCAAGCTCGCCCGCAACCAGGCGCCGGTCTACATCGGCGGCGAGTCCGGCGTGGGCAAGGAACTGGTCGCCCGCCTCATCCACGAACTGGGCCCGCGCTCCGCCGGCGCGTTCGTGCCGGTGAACTGCGGCGCCATTCCGTCCGAGCTGATGGAAAGCGAGTTCTTCGGCCACCGCAAGGGCAGCTTCACCGGCGCCCACGCGGACAAGGAAGGCCTGTTCCAGGCCGCGCAGGGCGGCACGCTCTTCCTCGACGAGGTCGCCGAACTGCCGCTGCACATGCAGGTGAAACTGCTGCGCGCGATCCAGGAAAAAGCCGTGCGCCCCATCGGCGGCCGCGACGAGATCCCCGTCGACGTGCGCATCCTCTCGGCCACGCACAAGAACCTCGCCGCGCTCGTCGAGCAGGGCCTGTTTCGTCAGGATCTCTTCTACCGCATCAATGTCATCGAACTCCGCGTGCCGCCGCTGCGCGAGCGCCGCGGCGATGTCCCGCGTCTGGCCGAGTTCGTGCTGCGCCAGCTCGCCACGGAATCGGGCGGCCCCGTCGGCAAGCTGCAACCCGACGCGCTCGCCGCGCTCGAGGCGTATCACTTCCCCGGCAACGTCCGCGAACTGGAAAACATCCTCGAACGCGCGATGGCGATGTGCGAAGGTGACACCATCGAAGCCGACGACCTGATGCTGCCGCAGCGCGCCCCGACCGCAACCACCGCACCGGCGGTGCAGGCCGTGCTCGCCGACGCCGCGCAGGCACCGCAGGCCGCACGCGTCGCCGCTACCGATTCGCTGGAAGACTACATCTCCAACATCGAACGCGACACGATCATCAAGGCGCTGGAAGAGTCCCGCTACAACAAGACCGCGACAGCCAAGAAACTCGGCATCACCTTCCGCGCCCTGCGCTACAAGCTGAAGAAGCTGGGCATCGACTGATCGACGGCGCTCGACACGAGCGCCCATCGCCTGATTTTGTGGGAGCGCGCTCGCGCGCGATGGGTGTTCGCGAAAGCGCCTCCCGCGGAGGCCTCACAACCTCCCGCCACGCCGACGCCACGCCTTCGCCAAGGCGCGCCGAAACTCCCACATGGTCGCCAGCAAGAACACCAGGGCGTACGCAAGAAAGATCTTGAGCCCCACCGCCATTCCTTCGTCGAGAGCGTAAAGACCTCCCGCGAAGAGCGAGCCGATCAGGCACACATAGATCGACCGTCGAAACGCGTACACGACTGCCTCCAGCAGACTAAGACGAGCCCGCAGCCAAAAGCCAGAACGATGGTGTGGGAGCGCGCTCGCGCGCGAAGGGGCTCGCGACAGCGCGCCCGACGAAGCCCCGCACCCCTCACGCCCCGTCAGTAGTCCCGCGCGATAGCAACAGCCGAAAAGCTACCAATGAACGCACCGATCACGATGAAGACCGCCCCCAGAGCGTGCCTCACAAGAACCCGACGCCGCGCGGCAAGCAGGTTTTGCTTCGCCTCCCTTAGCGCAGCACTGTCATCCGGCTTTATGAAACGCGCAGGACGGAGCAGAAAGTCAGCCTTCAGCGAAAAGGACAGATTGAAGTCCAGCAGCTCCCCGTGCTTCCAGGCAAGCGCCTCCGACGCACTGATGACGCGCTGAAAACGGATCATATTCCTGACGGTGAAGTACACACCCGGCGCAGCGCCTAGAAAGAACCCCCACTCACCCGCACTCACCATCCACCCCCTTCATCATCTTCGCTCATCCAAGGAAGCCCATTGCCCAAACGAACGCTCCCGCTGCGATGAGACCAAGAGCGAGGAAGAGGACGGAGAGACGCCGGTAATCGCCTCTCGATACGCTTTCCACGCTTCCTGATGACAGTTCGATGCCGTCAGGGAACATCGGCAAACGAATCAACGGCGTATCGTCCGCCTTCCATATCTCGACCTCGTACTGCACGCGCTCACGATCGATGAACAGCGACGCCAGCACGTGCACCCCGTCCGCGTCGATAAAGTCGACGTCCGAGGCCAACTGGTCGTAGTCACGGTCCGCCATGCGCACCAGTATGAAGCTGCTACGTCCGGGTCCGACGGGAACCTTGAGAAGGCCGTCCAGCCACGCATCGTCCGAGTAAGGAAGCTCCGCTTTCCGCATCAGGTGAACGAGCAGCGACCTCTCTTCCGGCGTTAACGCGGTCACCAAGCACCATCCTCGTGGTCGCCCTTGAAATCGCTTGGCTATATGGGCTCAGATCAGCCAGAGTACGACTCCGTCACCACGTATCGCGGCGACACGGTAGAAATCGCGGAGCGGGGTCAAGTATTCGCCGATGTAGCCCCGGCTCCACTCCGCGTTCTCGGCCCACTTCCCGGGATAGACGTCCGCGGCATCCATCGCCTCGAGGTCGAGCTCTTCCACGATGCGCGCCACATCGACTCCGTCGAGCGCGGACGACAACGCGCGCACCGTCTCGGGATCCATATATCGAGGTGGCCCATAGCCGAGATCGTCACCAAACTCGTCGCCGCCGAAGATCACGAGCGACAGAACGTTCTCATTCGGCATTGCGGAACCGACAAGCGCGTAATGCATACCGTGCCAGGCTTTATTGGCATCAAATGCATGCTCGCCACTACCCTCCATCTCGGCCAGCAAGTCTGCTCGCTCGGCTTCGTCGGATGCAAGCTTCCTACCGCGGACGGCGTCGACGCACAGGAAGCGCCCAATCATCGACATGTCTTCGGCCTCATTGTTGAAAGAGGTTAGATTCGACCATCGCAAACCCCGATTATCGTTGGCATAGCACCCTCCAGGAATGTCTCGTGCGCCCGGAGGCACACCTCAAGCTCGGCAGAGTTTTCGGTGGTTGCGTAAGCGCCCCACGTACCAAGACGCGTGAGCGAGTGAAACTGCAGACCAAGCCTGTACGGAGCGGCGAACGCAGGATCCAACTGCATATAGTCGATGTCGGGCATGACATGCAGCTCAAACCACGCCGGGAACGGAACCATACGATTCGACCGAAACGTGATCGCCAAGAACACGCCTATCCCAGTCGTCGCTGGCCGATGAAGCACAAACGGCATGTTCAATACCGCGCCTTTGGGCACGAACCCCCATGCCTTGCAAAACGAAGCGAAGCGCTTGTAGACGCTTTTGACATCGGGGATCAACGATTCCCGGACGACACCCATTATCGAAGCTTGTCTGTGACGCTCTTCTTCGGCATCACGTCCCCAAGAGGTTTTGGCGCGCCTCGCCTCGCTGAACCCCCAAAGCCACGGCGTCCCGTTGATCACGTCCTCAACGCGCTCGCTTCGTGCCCCCGACATGACATCGTCATAGGTCACGCCGACGGAAGCGAGACGCTCATCGATCCTAGCTCTAGACCGACCGAATCCCTTCAAGCTGCCACCACTCCTGACGTAAGCGGATCCGAAAGTCCATTCGGAGATCTCGTTCATGAATTCGAGCCACGACGGCATCCGTTCATCAACGCGCAAATCCGCGCCGCCGAAAGCCTCGCCCACCAGATTGAATCCGCCGTCGAGCATTTTTCGAATAGCCGGAGCCGTAGCATAGGCTACTCGTCCAAATCTAATCAGGTCGTCACAGGCGTCTGACATAGAATAATGCCGAGAGAGAAAATCGCTTCGCTATTTTGATGGCAAGTCTGTAATGACCCAGCACTTCCTGCACAGGTCAGGCCGCTAAAGCATAAGCCTCGGCGGGTGTTTTCATTTTCAGCGCCTGATGCGGTCGCCGGTGGTTGTAGAAGTGGATCCAGTCACCGATCGTATGCATCGCGTGAGTCAGACTTTCGAATCGATGGCGGTGTACGCATTGCTCCTTCAGCGTGCGCATGACCCGCTCGACCATGCCGTTCTGCTGCGGGCAGTGCGGCGTGATGAACTCTTGTTGCAAGCCATAGCTGCGGACCAGACTTGTGTACTTCCGGCTGGTGAAGACCAGGCCGTTGTCCGATCGAAGCAGGAACGGCTTGTCGACCCTTCCCAGCGTGCCGAACCGACGGATCAGGGCTTGTTCCAAGGCACCCGCCGCCGTGCTTGCCTTGCCACTGCGTGACAGGTGCCAGCCCAATAGTGCGCGAGTGTGGCAGTCCATCACCAAGGCCAGACTCAGCCATCCATCCTTACCGCCCCACACGCGACACAGGTCCGTCGACCAACGCTCGTCCGGCTGAGTAGCGACCGACGGCAATGCCTGGATACGCGGCCGTTGGCCGACGGGACGTTTGCGCACCTGCCAGCCCTTGAGCTGGAAGATGCGTTGGACCGTGTTCTTGTTCATGCCCAGGAGTCCGGCGACCGTCCGGTAGCCGAACGAGGGCTCGGCCTCGATCAAGGTCTTGACCGGCGCAGCGAGAGCCTCCTGTACCTTCGGGGGCGCCTTGGTGGGACGGTAATAGACCGTCCGACGCGCCACGCCAAACCAGCGGCGCAGCTGGGCCATCGAGACATCGAAGCCATCGGCACGCAGTCCCTGCTGAAGTGAAACCATCAGGTCTCGTCCTTGCCCAGCAGGGAGTTCAATTTTTTTCGTGCGCGCAGTTCCAGCATGGCCTCACCGTAGGCTTCCTGGAGGTCTTTCAGCTGCCGCTCGTACTGCTCGCGAACATCTTCCGGCTTGGCGCGCAGGGCGTTCTCCATGCCGCGCTTGGCGTCTTCGACCCAGCCTTCGATCTCAGAGGGCGGCAGGTCGAACTGGCGACTGGCTTCCGATATCGACGTCTTGCCCTGGATCACTTCCAGCACCAGTGCCGACTTTCGGCGGGCCGTCCAGCGTTTGATCTCTTCTTCCATCACGATGCTCATGGGTGTGCTCTCTTGGGAAAGTAACACCTGCGCAGGATTTCAGTGGGTCGTTACACAGGCGCCCTGACTGTCGCTCGCGTCGAGCGCTTCCCGCACCTTGCGCAGAAGGCACATGATGGACTTATCGTCCTTAAGATAGGGACATGATCAATCGCAACTGATGCACCTAGAGGTGCTCACTCAGAGCAATGGCGCTCACCATGCCGACGAATGCTCCGATCGCGATGTAAGCAAATGCGAGGGCATGCCTGCGTAAGACGCCGCGTCTCGCCTCCAAGAGACACGTTTTCGCCTCCACAATCGCCGGGCTGTCATTGGCCTTAATAAGGCGACTGGGGCGCAAGAGAAAGTCACTTTTGAGTTCACTCGATAGGTTGAAGTCGAGGAGCTGCCCGCTAGCCCTAGCAATTGACTCCGCGCGATTGATGACTTTCTGAAAGTAAACCATGTTCTTTATCGCCAAGATCGCCCCCGGCGTCAGTCCGATAAAGAAGCCCCATTCACCTGCACTCACGAGTTATGCCCCCCCTTAAACGTCGTTGTTTCAATCGACTGGTTGCTCTACAGGATCGGGTGGAACGGATTTAGGAGTAACGTCCTGAAGTGGTCCAACTGTGACAGTCGGGGGGCTGGCGTGGTCCCGATCAAGGTAATGCCAGCCGACTTTGCAACCGTGGTGTGAATTTCAAATGGAAGCGGGGTAAGCCTCCCGCCGAGACTGACCGATCTAGTTGTCAAACATTCGCTACACATACTTTGCTCATAGCCGAACGCCACCGGACCAATATTTACGGACCCTCCTGCCGAAGCATCACCTCCATCCTCGGCCATCTCCTCTGCCGAATTTGCTTCCGACCAACTAGCCACAGCGCTAAGCCCAACGCCCAACTGAGTGCCTGCGGTACCTCCGATGGAACCGAGAATCCCCATTCGCCACGTTACAGGATTGGAGCTCGGTATACTGACTGTCAACTGACCTTGCGCCGAGACACCTCCTAGCCAAGAGGCGGCGCCGCCAACGCCGAGCGCGTATGTATCTCTCCCGTCCGGATCGGTGAAACTGAAGGGGTTGCCGTCAGCGTATCCGTATCTCGAGGACCTCCTCATGCGCCGTGAACCCTGTCGTATGGGATCCACGCTGAGAAATCTTCCTACTATCGCGTCGTAGTAGCGCTGCTGCATATAAAGAAGCCCCGTACCGGAATCGAACAGATGGCCCGTATATCGAGGCGAATCGGTCTCGTTGCCAATTGCAGATGCGCCGTATGGATGATAGTCAAGTACATCCGTCACAACTCCGGCACTGTCCGCCTCTGCCAAAGGCGAGCCTTGAGCATCGACGTAATAGTATGTGACTCGGCGTTCTGCGAACGCTTGCGGACCAATGAAAAGGCAAGCAGCACCGAGAGTGCACAGCGCCAAGAATCGATTTCTGCGATGAACACTAAGTCGCACGAGCTGTCGAGGTTTCACTTTCGCCTTCGCCTTCATATCACCCTCCCGAAACCAGACCGATGCTTCTGCTCGGACCCCACGGCGAGCACCCCACGTCGTTACACGCACGCACCTTGTACGACAGCGATCCCGTAAAGAACCTAACGAACGTAATGAACGTTCCCGTCGTGCCTTGGATGATCTCGGAGTATCCCGAGGGCAGCGTTTCCATTACTTCATATCGGGTTGCGTAGGTCTGAGCGGTCCAGGCCACTCTAACAACAGGCTTATTGGATGGGCCTGACTGAGTTACCGAAGGCATGCCAGGAGTCGTCGGCGGCAAGGTCACCACGACCACCGCTTGAGCGCTCCAGCTACTGCATCCACCCGCGTTGCAAGCCTGAACCATATAAGCGTAAGTACCGTTCGGCCTGCCGCCCGTCGACCAGGCACCGCCTGATCCGTACGCAACCTGCTGCCAACCGCCACCATTCGCCGACTCGACAAGGTTGTAAACGGTCGCCCCTGCTACGCCATTCCACGAGATCGTGTACGACCCCGAGTGATTCGCGCCGCCGCCGAAAATGGGAGGAGCAACCTGCGGGGGAATCGTCACCGACACGCCTGCACTGGTGGAATATGGACCGCAGCCATTCACGTTGCAGCCGCGAACCCGGTAATACCAGCCAGCGGTGATCGCTTCATTCATGGTGAAGGACGTAGAGGTGCCGTTGTAGATCTGCGACCAGTTACCGTCGTAGGTATGCTCGACCTGATACGACGTGGCCCAGCTTGCCGCTCCCCAGCTGATTCCAACGCTTCCTGACGAGGTCCCGGGAACAGTGAGGCCCGGGGGTGCAGGGGGGATGTGAGCGACGGTGACCGTGTTCGATTTCACGCGGGCAGCGCAAGCTTGCGCATTGCATGCTCTGACGCGAAAGACATACGCACCGTCTACTGCTCCGCCGAACGCCGCGGAGGTCGCCGCGCCGGTCCAGAGCGTTACCCACGGCTGGCCGTTGTAGGAACGCTCGACAGCGTAGCTGCTTACGTTGGTCGATGCCGCCCATGTAACGCTGATGGTCGATTGGTCGCCAGGAGCGGTCGCGCTGACGGAAGCTGGTGAACTCGGCGCCGCCGTCGCCGCCGGCAAGAATACGTTCCCGGAGTTATCGAGTGCGTTGTTGTTGTTGCCGACAGGCGAGATACCGTAGATCGAGATGGCCTGATCGACACGAGCAGTGCGAACTTCTTCGGAAAGCGGGATCCTGAAGCGATAGGCGTTTCCGTTCGCATGGCACAGCGTGCGGAGGGCGGGCTCGCTGGCCAGGTTCGCCGTCGCCGCCTGCACGAATGTCGCAGCGGCACCCACATCGCCTACGTAGACATGCACGTCTACCGATCGATCCAGGCCGGACGAACAGACCCAACCTCCAAGGTAGGCTGTATTGCCATCGAACGTCACCCCATCGAAGACACCCATGATCTTCGAGGTTGGCCCCTTGACGTTGGCGACGAGTTTCTTGCCTAGATAGACGTAATTCGTTCCGTTCGTCGTGGCAGCGTCGTATTCCCACATCAACTGACCGGCGCTGTTGTACGCGTAGTACGTCGTCGCGCCGGCCGCAACCTTCTTCACACGGCGACCCGCGGCGTCGTACGTGTATTCACCCTTGGTCGGGATCGACGTCAGGCGGTTTGCCATGTCGAAGTTGAGCTGCTGGCCGTCCTTGTTGATCGTATTCCCGCGCGCATCGTAGTCGAACGTGTGAATCGGATTCGCCGCTACGCTAATAGACCTGAGGAGATTGGATCCGTCGTACCCGTAGTTGTTGGTGACGCCGCCACTGGTAAGGGACCGAATATTGTTCAGCGTGTCGTAAGTGTATGACTCCGTGCCCCACAGGTTGATCGCTGTCGCACTGAGGAGGCGATTGAGGCCATCGTAGGTCATGGTCTTCGATCGCTGACCGTGACCGGTAAGTCCGCACGTGCTGTCTACATTCCCGTTAGCGTCGTAGACGAAATCGTCGCAGATCCCGCTCACGTTCCCGTTGGCGTCGTAAGCAAAGCCTTCGCTCACGACACGTACGGTGTTCCGTGCATAAGTGAAGCTCTTCAGCAGATTGCGCGGGTTCTTTTCCGCACTGTAAAGCGTGCCATTACCGAGCCCGAACGACTTGACGTCACCGTCGGGGAAGTAGCCCACGCCTCCGGCATAGGCACCTGCGGTCGTCGGCCGCCCAAGTGCATCGGGATTGTAGGAAACGATCTCTCCGTCCGGATACAGCACGGTACTCAGCGCTCCGTTCGGATCGTAGCCGTAGCCCAAGGCCCAACTCCATCCGTCGACGGCAAGCACTTCGGCCGTCATCAAACCGAGCTTGTTGCGGCCGAAGGTCCAGCTGACCAGTCCCGAGGTCGCGGTCGCCGGATTGCCGAGAGGATCATACGTGAAGGTGCTCGGCTGCGTACCGGTCGGATACACCACCGAGGTCACGCGATTCATAGCGTCATAACCACGCGAAGTCTTCGCGGCTTCAGCCACCTGGTCCTGACCGCAGCCCGCTCCATTGAACGAGGCGCCAGATACGCTCCACGCGAGATTGTCGGCACCGTCGTAGGCCATGATCTCGCTGCCGGACTCCGGTTCCCACGTACGGCAGAGGCGATGCTCGCCGTCGTACTTCATCGTCTTCGTCAGTGAAGTACCACCGCCCCCCTGCGTGATCTCCGTAGGTTTACCGAAGATGTCGCGGGAAATCGTCTGCACGACTCCCTCGGGCGCGATGACTTTGACGACGTGGTCGAACGAGGCCTGGTCAAACGTCTGGAACCAGCTGGTCGTCGGATTGCCCTTTGGATCCGTTACGCGCTTCGCCCCACCCGAGAGGTAATCCGTTGTCGTGGTGAGGTTGCCCAGCTCCGACGCCTGAACCGTGCGGACCACGCGGCCCAGTACGTCGTACGTCGTTCCAACGCCGGCGCCAATGTTCTGAAGATCGACATAGCCATCGACCGGATAGGATGCGAAGGTCTTGCGACCGTTCCAGTCGAAATCGGTGCGAGCCGAGACATAGAAAGCCTGGTCACTCGCCCGAGCCGTACCCGACATGACAGGGCGCAGCATGGCGTCGAAATCGGTGCGCTGGAACTTGTTGCCTTGGGTGACTGTGCGTACCCAGTGCGCGCCGTTCACACCGCGGGCGGCACCAACGAAACTGTACTGAAATATCCTGGGCGCCCAAGCCACGGAATCGCCGCCCGGATAGTCGATGCCCGCGAGCCTGCCAATGGGATCATAGCCGTACGATGTGGTGGCACCTGCCTGATTCGTAATCGAAGCGATCTGGCCCAGGTCATCCACGCCGATGGACTGCGTACGCGAATCAGGGTAATTGATCGACTGAGGGATGCCACGCTTGTAATTGCCTAGAAACGTCGTCTTGCCGTTGCCGTCCGTAAAGCTGGCCAACTGGCCTGCCGCATCGAACGAGTACCCCATGACTTTCCGGCCGAAACGGTACCGCTCCGCGAGCATACTGTTGCCGTCGTAGACGTTCCGACTCACCACTTCATCGGTGGTCACGTTCGTACTCTGCAGCGGCATCCCAAGCACCCACCGCGCATTGTCATCCAGGAAGTCCGTCCGCTCGCGTACGCCATACCCGAAGTTGTTATAGCGCTGTACATCGTATGGCCTGGCAAACCCGTCGAATTCCAGCACGTTCCATACGAATTGGTCATCACCACGTGGGTCGGCCGGGTTCGGATCGTCATCGATGGTGACGACACGTGAACCCATGGGGATGTGATTCTGTATCTGCGCATCGTTCATGCGCGATCCCGGTGTAGTCCCCCAAGGTGACGGATACTTCGAGTTACGTGCATCGGCCCCTGCGACCGGGCTAACGTACCCATACTCCGTAAGTTGCCGACGACGACTGACGTCGACCTCACCCTCGAAGACTTCCTCGGAAAGCAGCAGGCTCTCGCTGTAGTCGTACCTGTTGCTGAAGCTGCTTCGCTCTGCGTGCCCGTCCGGATAGACGACCTTAGTCCAGACGGTATTGACGCATCCGCCGGCGCAGTTGACACTCCAGCTTTCGTTCGACGGCGAATAGCTGTATTGCCAGGTCTGTGTCCCGATGCCCGCACCCGAAAACTGTTTCTGGGTGATCGCCATCGAGTAGTAGGCATTGGGCGTATACGCGTAGGTGCCAGCCGCAGTCGGATTTGACGGCGCGCCGGGCGCGGCTCGGCAAACCCTCGACACTGCCGAGCGTCCACGCCTCGTCGGGTGGACCGTGAAACTAGCGGCAAGGCCGGACGGATGCGTCATGGACGCCGTATAGGACTGCAAAGCGTTGACCGGCGTGCCAAGCATGTCGCAAGAGCTGGGCTGATCCTCCATATTCACGTAGCTGTCGTTGAACGGCTTGAGATTGAACTACCAAGACGACTGGTCCGGCTGCGTCACCGATGCGAGCTGGGTCACCGTTCCGTTGGGCACATAGCCGTAGCGCCAGACCCTGTTACCCGCTGCACCGCCCTGCACCGTAATCGTCGAAACCCGATCACCGTCGTAAGCCAGAACGACATGACGGCCGTCATCGCTATCGATGTTGGTGAGATGGTCGGCCGCGTCGTAGCTGTAACTGATCGCGCTGCCGAAGCGATCCTCGGTGCGGGTCACGAGCATCCGGCCTTCTTCGCGATTCAGAAGATCCTCGACGAAGCCCATCGGGCTCATCATTCCGTTGCTACGTGCTGCGGGTCCCGATCCCGAGGGTCGGCTCACGCCCGGCATAGACCGATAGGTCAGTCGGTTGAGGAAATATTTCGTGCCGTCCGGTGCATACGCGAGGAAGCCTTGCGTAGTCGCGTCGCGGGACTCCTGGATGCACCCTAGGGTCCAGTTCTGCTTGGTCACGACAGGGAACGTGCCGCTAGGTTGAGCGAGGTTGCCAGAAGCTCGGGACAGCAGCTCCTGCGAGCCCTGTCCGGGGATTCGCATCTGGTAGCCGGACCACCAGTTCGCTGGCTCCCACGTCGCATTTCCGTTGATGCCCAGAACGCTGGGCGGCTCCCGGAACGAGGTGCAGATGGCTTTCTTGTTGGTCGAGTTGACCAGCCAGCCAACCCTCAGACCCGACTTCAACGGCGTGATCGTGGTGATCATCGGGATATCGATATCCCAGTCGCCGAATGCCCGCTTCTCAAAGTCGATGCGCTCGTCTGCACTGCGCTGGCGGTAGACGCGCCCGATAGTAATCGTCGGCCCGCGCCCCCGGAACGGAGATATCGGTCTGTTCGAAGGACAGGCTGCCATCGTAGAGGCTGATGCGCTCGCCAAACGGCGTGTCGCCCAAGGGCTGGATGTCCTCGTTGACCTTGATCAACCGCTTGTATTCGTCTTCCGGCGTCGAGTTGGGCTGCGTCTGCGCGACGACGGCGGCTGCGTGCACGAGAAGCAAGGAAGCAGTGACCCTCAGGAGCGAGCGAGGCACCCGCCCGCGAAAACGCGCGCAGCAAAACGCCGCGCCATGCACGTCCAAACTCATTCCATGTTTCCCCTGTGCACCGGCGCACGCCGGCATTCGCAAAATCTAGCGAACGTGAAATCCTGAAGTCAATCGGGAACAATTCCTATATCGCGTCGCGGCTGCTTCGGGCAAGTCGCAGAGCGCCCGTCGCCGACAAGTGCGTCCTCGACGGTAACCAGACGCGACTTACGACCGTAGCGCAAAGCAACTCGGATCCAAGCACAGCGATATGGCGGACCCCCCACCCTAGGCAGGCACAGCCTATATGTACGTTTCAGTTGGACATCAAACGCGACCAGCAATCCGCTGCAAGCATTGAGGTCCATTATGTCGATGAGTGCCCAGCTAACGCCCCTACTTATCGCGCCAGCTCCGGCTTTTCGCCTCTCTACGTAATGACGTCGATCGACGAAAGGCCTCGCTTCATCACCGTGTGGACCTCTGGATCATCATACTGGGTAGTTGTTTATGAGATCGGCGCGCACAAGATAACGAAAGTGCTCGAGCAGGGTACCCGCGCACGTCCGGTGGTTTCGGTATCTCGCGACGGCGACGAACACCTGGAGCTCTGTGATGAGCATGGATGCCGCCATGTTCGTGGGATGGTCGTCACTACATCGCAGCCACGCCTGGCGACGCACCGACGCGAAAAGGTAGCGGTGACAACTGACCCATGGCAAAGCTTCAAACCGAAGATGAATCGGTATGACGACGCCTGATACGATGCACAAAGCGCAACGTTACGAGTAGACCCACAAGCAACAACGCGACGGCCGCGATCGAATTGAGAACCATGAAAGCCACCAGCTCGGGCGTCCACCCAAAGCCCATCTCCTCGATCGGCAACCGCACCCATGGCGTGACGAATACCGGGGCACTCCAGAACCACGCCCACGCATGGAACCACATCGACGTATGACACGGCGGCCACGCGCACGACGTGCGCGCGCCAAGGGTCAGCAGCGCGACCATCAGGTGCAGGAGGGTGCCGAGTCCGATGAGGCAGCCATAGACGAAGCGTCGGTGACGACGTTCGTAGGTTTCGAGGTCCATGCCGATCTCCCATTGCGTTACCCGCAACGCTAAATGGGCACCGGAGGTCAGGCTATGGAAGAAATCTGAAAAACCGGACTTTCGTCCGGTTACCGTCAGCCGCCCTGGCTATCGCTCGCGTCGAGCGCTTCGCGCACCTTGCGCAGGAGCGCACGCGACTGCACCGGCTTGTCGATCACGTACAGGTGATCCAGCTGCGGCAGTTCGTCGAGATTCGGCGGCGAGTCCGGCCGCGCGAGCAGGAGCACCGCGCCGCTGTAGCCGTGTTCGAGCAGTGCCGCGAGCGTGCGCACGCCGGTGAAGAGATTCATGTCGGCATCCATGACGACGAGATCGGGCACGCCGTGCGCTTCGATCCATTGCAGCGCGGCGGTGCCGCTCTGGCTCGCACCGGCCTGGTAGCCGTAGGCGTCGAGCGTGTCGACCAGCAGCGACAGCTGCACGGCTTCTTCGACGACCACGAGCACGCGCTCGGCTTCGCCCTGCAGGCTGGCGTCCATCACCTGCGGATCCACGTGCTCGCCTTCTTCCGTCTTCAGCGGCAGGTAAAGGTGGAACTCGGTACCGACGCCGACCTGGCTGCGCACGCGCATCAGGCCGCCGTGGCTGGCGACGATGCGCTTGCACGACAGCAGGCCCAGGCCGGTACCGGCCTCCTTCGTGGTGAAGAACGGCTCGAACAGGCGCTGCAACACGTCCGGCGGCATGCCCTGCCCCGTGTCGATCACGGACAGGCGCAGGTAGCGACCGGGCAGGCTCGCTTCGTCCTCGGCGAAGAAATCGTCGGGGAGGCTCACCACGTCGGTCTCGATGCGCAGCACGCCGCCTTCCGGCATCGCCTGCATCGCATTGAGGCTGAGGTTGAGCAGGCACTGCTGCAGTTCGGTGTGGTTGCCTTCGAACGCGACCTCGGGATCGAAGACGTCGACCTCCATTTTCACGGCACGCGGCACGCTCCCTTGCAACAGCAGGTTGAGCGCCTCGAGCAGCGCGCCGAGCTTCACGCGCTCCGCGCGACGGGCGCCGCGGGCGAACGACAGCATGGACGACACCATTTCAAGACCGCGGCGACCGCAGTCGCGCACGAGCGTGCCGAGGCGCGCGAGGCGCGGGTCGTCGGCGTAGTCTTCCAGCGTGTCGCCGGCGAGAAGCAGCGGCTGCAGGAGATTGCGCAGGTCGTGGCTCAGACCGCCGGCCAGCAAGGCAAGGCTTTCGAACCGCTGCGCGCGGATCAGTTCGAGTTCGGCGCGCTGGCGGGCGCGTTGTTCATCGGCTTCGCGCAACGCACGGCGTACCGCGCTCGCGAGGCGCACCGTGTTCTGCTTGAGGATGTAATCGGTGGCGCCGTTGCGCAGCGCTTCGATCGCGGCCTCTTCGCCCAACGTGGCGGAGATGAAGATGAAGGGAATGTCGGAGCGGCGCTCACGCAGGAGCTGCAGCGCGCGCTCGCCACTGAACGCGGGCAGGCTCAGGTCGGACAGCACGATCTCCGGCTCGAACGTGTCGAGCGCGGCCGTGTACGCGTCTTCGTCGTCGACGAGGCGAACCTCGTATTCGATACCGTCGTCGTCCAGCTCACCGAGCACGAGCTCGGCGTCGAGGGGGTTGTCCTCGACCTGGAGAATCCTGACCTTGTGGCCTTGCCCGCCCATTCCAGCCATGCCTCGTCGTCGCTCCGCTTATTCGCCTTCGGGACGCTGGTTCAGGACCGCCCAGAAATGGCCGAGCGTCTGCACGGCCGTGAAGAACTGCTGCACGTCCACCGGCTTGAGCACGTAGGCGTTCACGCCGAGATCCCAGCTGCGCGCGAGGTCGCTCTCTTCGCGCGACGACGAAAGGATGACCACCGGCACGCGGCGCCACTTCTCCTCGCTGCGCAGGTTCCTGAGCACTTCGAGCCCGTCCATGCGCGGCATCTTGATGTCGAGAAGGATCACCGCCGGATCGCCTTCCTCGCGCGACGCATAGGCGCCGCGGCGGTGCAGCCAGTCGAGGCAGTCCACGCCGTCTTCGACGTGCACCACGGGATTGGCGAGGTTCGCTTCGCGCAGGGCGTCGATGGCCATTTCCGCATCGGCCATCGAGTCTTCGACGAGAAGGATCGTGCGCAGGTCGCGCTTGTTCATGTGTCACCCGTTCGGGCGGCGGTGAGATCCGACGCCGGTAGAGAAAAGTGGAAAGTCGCGCCGACGTCGGTCTCGCCTTCGGCCCACGTGCGCCCGCCATGACGGGCGATGATGCGTCGTACATTGGCAAGGCCGATGCCGTTGCCGGGGAACTCCGAAGCACGATGCAGTCGCTGAAACACGCCGAACAGCTTGCCCGCGTACTGCATGTCGAAACCCGCGCCGTTGTCGCGCACGGTGAACTCGTAGTCGCCGGCGGGCGACCGCGCCAGCAGCACTTCGATCAGCGCCCTGTCGCGGTTCGACGTGTACTTCACCGCGTTGCCCAGCAGGTTCTGCCAGACGGTGCGCAGCATGTTCTCGTCGCCGACCACGATGGGCATCGGCGCGATCCGCCACTCGATATGGCGGCCGCTGGCGTCGGTTTCAACGAGGGCACGCGCTTCGTCCACCAGCGACTGCATGTCGACCGGCTGCAGGCGCAAGGCGCCACGGCCAAGGCGCGAGAACACCAGCAGGTCGTCGATGAGCTGCGCCATGCGGCGCGACGAGCTGCGAATCACATCGATGTAATGGCGCGAACGGTCGTCGACCTTGTCGCCCAGCTGGCTCTCGAGCTTGCCAGCGAAACCCGAGATGTGACGCAACGGGGCGCGCAGGTCGTGCGACACCGAATAGCTGAAGGCTTCCAGCTCGCGGTTCACGTCCGAAAGCTGCTCGAACTTGCCCTCGAGCTGGCGGTTCAGTTCGTTGACCTTCTGCTCCACCAGCGCACGGGCGGTGATGTCGCTGACGGTCAGCAGCAGCGCGGGATCCACGCTGTCCGGCTGCTCGATGCGGCGCGCGTTGATCACCACGAAGCGGTCGATGCCATCGACGGTGCGCTGCGTGAGCTCGTAGTCCCACAGTTCGCGATCGCGGACGATGACATCGGTGAGGCGCTGCAGCAGCGCGGTGTCCGTCCAGGCGCCATTGCCGATCTTCCCCAGCGGAATCTTCTGGTCGCGCTCGGGATCGAATCCGTAAAGCTCCGCGAAAGCGGTATTGACCAGCAGCGTCTGCAGGTTCCTGTCCAGCATCGCGATGGGCTCGCGCACGGCCTGCACGATCAGCTGCGAGCGCTGCACCGCGTCCGCCACGCGCGATTCCGCGCGCAGACGGCTGGCGATCTGGCGCTCGGACACCACGACCACGATCGCGAGCAGGGTGATCTGCGCCAGCGCGGCCACCAGCAGCACCGCACGATTGTTCGTCGCCAGATTGCGCGCCTGCGAGCGACGGTTGTCGAGCAGGCGCGTCTCCTCGTCCAGCACTTCCTTGATCTGCTCGCGGATCGGGAACAGGTTGCGGGCGTCTTCCATCGACGCGAACGCACCGTCGCGGTCGTTGGCGCGAAGGCGCTGCAGGGCCTGGTCCGTAAGGGCCATGCGCCCGTTGGCGAGGGATTCCAGCGCACCGATGCGCGCGACCTGCTCCGGGTTGTCACGCGTCATCTCGCGCAGCGAGGCCAGCAACCCCGGCACGAGCTTCCGCGGCGCGACGGCGCGTTCGTCGAGGTCGGCATTGTTCGGCGCGCCGGCCAGGCGGGCATAGACCGCCGCCTCGCTGCTGCGCAGCGACGCGGCCATCCGGTAGACCGACCCCTTCACGTCGGCCGTGTGGGTGACCCAGTCGCGGGAGTTGAGGGCGTCCTCGGCACTCGAGCGCGTCGCCAGGTACGGCAGCGCGACGATGACGAGCACGGCGGCCAGCAGGCCGACGAGTCGCCAGCGGAATCCGATCCGTTCAATCATGCCTTCGTCATCCCCGCGACGGACCCTGCCCGCTTAAGGCATTCATTGTAAACGCGCGGGCGACTTTTCGCTTTCGGGACACGGCACGGCCTTCGGATACGAGGACGGGCACGCCCCTCTTCCGCCTGTTTCCAGGGAGAAGAGCGACGTACCCGTCCGCTCAGGAGCCGTGCTTAATGCCGAACGCCCCGTGAAGGACCCGTGACGGCGGTGGAGTGGTCAGTTCGCCTTGTCGCTCATCGAGTAGGGTGCCGCGTTCGCACCGGCGGCCCAGGTCGACGGTTTTTCCTGCATAGCGAAGTGCAGCTCGCCACCCGCCACGATCTCTTCGTGGCGGATGAAGGCGCGATCCAGCGGCTTGCCGTTGAGCGTGACCGAGCCGACGTAGGGATGCTTCGCATCGAGGTGGTCGGCCGAGACCGTGAAACGCTTGCCGCCGGCGAGGTTCAGGGTGGCCTTCTCCACGAAGGGGCGGCCGATCACGTACTGGTTGCTGCCCGGGGCCACCGGATAGAAACCCAGCGAGGTGAAGATGTACCAGGCCGACATCTGGCCGAGGTCGTCGTTGCCGACGAGACCCGTGGGCGTCGGGGTGTACTGGGTCGCCATGATGTTCGCCAGACGCTCCTGGGTCTTCCAGGGCTGACCGGCGTAGTCATACATATAAGCCACCTGGTGGCTCGGCTCGTTGCCGTGCGCATACCAGCCGATCAGGCCCGTGATGTCCTCGACGTGCGCGAACGACTTCGGATCCACCTTGGCGTCGAAGACCGAGTCGAGCTTCTTGACGAACGCGTCCTTGCCGCCCAGCGCCTCGATCAGGCCGGCCACGTCCTGCGGCACATACCACGAGTACTGCCACGCGTTGCCTTCGGTGTAGTCGCTGCCGTAGCCAGCCGACGACGGATCGAACGGCTCGCGGTAGTTGCCGTCGCTCTTGCGCGCGCGCAGGAAGCCGGTCTTCGTGTCGAAGCTGTTCTTCCAGTTGCCGGCGCGCTTCATGAAGGTGGCGGCCACATCGTCCTTGCCCATGGCCTTGGCCATCTGCGCCAGCGACCAGTCGTCGAACGCGTATTCCACGGTCTTGGACGCGGCTTCGGGCGTGCGGTCGATCGCGACGTAGCCCAGCTTCATGTAGTCGTCGATGCCGCCGTACGGACCATAGGTGGCGCTCTTCACCATCGCGTTGAGCGCGGCGTCGGCGTCGTAGCCGCGGATGCCCTTCATATAGGCGTCGGCGATGACGGGGACGGCGTGATAGCCGACCATGCACCAGGTTTCCATGCCGCCGTAGGCCCAGATCGGCAGGATGCCGAACGGGCTCGACTGCTGCGCCGCGATCAGGGAGCTCACGAAATCGTTGCTCTTTTCCGGTTCGAGCAACGTCATCAGCGGCTGCTGGGCGCGGTACACGTCCCACAGCGACCACGTGGAGTAGAAGTCGAAGCCCTTCGCGGTGTGCACCTGGTTGTCCGGGCCGCGGTACTGGCCGTTGACGTCCATCGACAGCGTCGGCGAGAGCATCGCGTGGTACAGCGCGGTGTAGAAGGTCTTGCGGGTCTTTTCCGGGGCCTGCACGTCGACGACCGAGAGGTTCTTCTCCCACGCCTGACGGGCTTCGCCGCGGCGGGCGTCGAAGTCGAAGCCGGCACCGTCCTTGTCGAGGTTGGCGATGGCGTTGTCTTCGCTCACGGTCGAGATGGCGACCTTGACCACCAGCGGCTTGGCCAGGTTACCGAAGTCGAACACGCCTTCGAGCGCGCGGCCACTGATGGCGTCGACGTCCTCGGCGCGGTTGCCCGGGCCCGAGAAGCCCTTGTACGGCACGTTTTCCTCGCGGTTCTTCAGGATGCGCGAGGCCAGCGGCTGGTTGAAGCGCATGGCGAAGTACAGCTGGCGGCCCGGGGCCCAGCCGCGCACGGTGCGGCCGCCGGTCACGGTGGCGTCGTCGCGCACGCGCAGCGTCGACCACAGCACCTTGCCGTCGTAGTCGTAGATGCTGGGGCGCAGGTCGAGCAGCAGGTGGGCCGGCTTGCCCTTCGGGAAGGTGTAGCGGTGCCAGCCCACGCGGGTGCCGGCCGTCAGCTCGGCACGCACGTCGTAGTCGGCCAGCGTGACGGCGTAGTAACCTGCCTCGGCTTTCTCGGTCTTGTGATCGAAGCGCGAGCGATAGCCGCTACCGGGCTGCTCGGGGGAACCGGGGTCCAGCTTCACGTCGCCGGCGATGGGCATGACGAGCACGTCGCCCAGGTCGGAATGGCCGCTGCCGGAGAAATGGGTATGGGAAAAACCGAGGATGCTCGAGTCGCCGTACTGATAGCCGGCGGCCCACTTGTAGGCGTGCTTGAAGTCCGGCATCGCCGTGTCGGGCGACAGCTGCACCATGCCGAAGGGCACCGTGGCGCCCGGGAAGGTATGGCCGTCGCCGCCGGTGCCGATCATCGGATCGACGGCCGAGTAGGCGCTGCCGGCCTTGCCGCTCGCGGCCGCGATGGCCAGCGCCGGCAGGGCGAGAGTGAGGGCGGCGGCCAGCAGGCTGCGGCGCAGGCGGGTGGTTCTCGGCATCTCAGGTTCCCCTCGGATTTTCGCGATTCGGGCGGTCCCGATCATTTGGATCGTGACAAACACGTCGAACGTAGCAAAGATAGCAGCCAAGCGCATGTTGCAGTGCGTGATGCATCCCTCCGCCCACCGCGCGATGATCGCCCGGTTTAGATCGTTTGAAGGAGTTCAGATGACGAGGAATACCCCGCAACGCCGCAAGGTGACCCTGGCCGATATCGCCCAGGGTTGCGACGTATCGCGGGCGACCGTCTCGCTGGTGCTGCGAGGCAGCCCGCTCGTGAACTCCGCCACCCGGGCCCGCGTCGAAGCCGAGCTGAAGCGCCAGGGCTATGTTTATAACCGGGCGGCCGCGAATCTGCGCCGGCGCACCTCGTCCAGCATCGGGCTCGTCATCAACGACCTGGGCAACCCCTTCTTCGCCGAATTCGCCGCCGGAGCCGACGAGGCCCTGGCCCGCGCCGGCTACGTCACCCTCCTCGGCAACACGGGCGAATCGCCCGATCGCCAGCAGGCGGTGCTCAATTCCCTGATCGAGCACGGTCCGGCCGGCATCATCCTCTCGCCGGCGGAAGGCAGCGAGGGCGAGCAGGTGCTCGCCGCGGTGGGCATGCACACGCCGCTTCTGGTGTTCAACCGCGAGCTCCCGGACGACGACGGCACCCATCGCTGGGACACGCTGGAGATGGACAACGAGCACGGCGCCCGCCTGGCGACGGAGCATCTCATCGCCCTCGGGCACCAGCGCATCGCGTTCTTCGGCGGCCATCGCGATTCCAGCTCCGTGGAGCAGCGCCGCCGCGGCTACGCCGGCGCGATGCGCGACGCGGGCCTGCCCGTCGACCCCGCATGGCTCATCGAAAGCGCGCCCACGCGCCTCGAGGCCGCACGCCAGACCGGCGCCCTGTTCGCGCGCGACCCTGCGCCGACGGCGGCGGTTTGCTACAACGACGCCGTGGCCCTCGGGCTTATGCTTGGTCTGACCAAACGAGGCCGCCGTCCGGGCGAGGATTTCGCCCTGACCGGCTTCGATGACGTCGCCGAAGCCTCGGTGTGCGTACCGCCCCTCACCACCATCGCGGTGGACCCGCGTGGACTCGGACGGCGTAGCGCCGAACTGATCCTCGACAGACTTTCCAATCCCGAGACGGACACTGCTTATACGATCGCGCCGGTTCGGCTCGTCGTTCGCGAAAGCAGCTGCCCGCCGTCCTCCCCCTGAACTGACAAAGGAGCGCCCACATGGCCACCGGATATACGCCAGCGCCCGGCTCGTCGTCGACGAACTCGGGTGACACCCGTTACACCTTCTTCCCGCTCGCCCTTGGCGTGATGTCCACCATCTTCTTCATGTGGGGCTTCATCACGTGTCTTAACGACATCCTGATCCCGCACCTGAAGGCGGTGTTCGAACTCAACTATGCGCAGGCCCTGCTGATCCAGCTCACGTTCTTCGGCGCGTACTTCATCATGTCGCTGCCCGCCGGCAAGCTCGTTGCCGCCCTCGGCTACAAGAAGGGCATCGTGGCCGGCCTGATCATCACCGGCATCGGCGCCGCGCTGTTCTGGCCCGCCGCCGGCATGCGCGTCTACGGCTTCTTCCTCGGCGCGCTGTTCGTCCTCGCGACGGGCATCACGGTGCTGCAGGTGGCCGCCAACCCGTACGTCGCGCTGCTCGGCCCCGAGAAAACGGCCTCCAGCCGCCTCACGCTCGCCCAGGCCCTGAACTCGTTCGGCACCTTCCTCGCCCCGTTCTTCGGCGGCGTGCTGATCCTGTCCAACGCCGTGAAGTCGGGTGCGGACATCGACAAGCTGTCGGCCGCCGAACAGGTGACCTACCGCGCGCACGAAGCCGCGTCGGTGCAGGGCCCGTACATCGGCCTGGCCGTCGTGCTCGTGCTGCTCGCGATCGGCGTCTACCTGTTCAACCTGCCGGCGCTGGAAGAAACCACGGAAAAGGCGGACGACAGCCAGCATTCGCTGATGGACGCCCTGAAGACGCCGCACGTGTTGTTCGGCGTGCTGGGCATCTTCTTCTACGTCGGCGGCGAAGTGTCGATCGGCAGCTTCATGATCAACTACCTGCAGCTGCCGGAGATCGGCAACATGTCGGGTGAAGTGGCCGCCAGCCACGTGGCGTTCTACTGGGGCGGCGCGATGGTCGGCCGCTTCATCGGCTCCGCACTGCTCGCCAAGTTCTCGCCGCGCAAGCTGCTCGCCGCGTTCGCCGTCATCAACATGCTGCTGGTCATCACCACCATGCTGACCACGGGCACCGTCGCCGTCTACAGCATCGTCGTCATCGGCCTGTTCAACTCGATCATGTTCCCGACGATCTTCTCGCTGGGCATCGAGCGCATGGGCCCGCTGACCGGCAAGGCGTCCTCGCTGCTGATCATGGCCATCGTCGGTGGCGCGCTGATCCCCTGGATCCAGGGCATCATCGCCGACCAGATCGGCCTGCAGCACGCGTTCTTCATCCCGCTGATCTGCTACGCGTACATCGTGTTCTACGGCCTCAGCGGCTCGAAGATCCGCAACCTCCCGGTCGCCTCGCGCTGACCTTCGTCCCCCGACGGCCGGCCATCGCATGGCCGGCCGTCGTGTTTCCCTTCCACCTCGCCCCCAAGGACAGGCCGTACGCATGTCTTCCATCCTCTGCTTCGGCGAGGCGCTGATCGATTTCCACGCACAGCCCCAGGGCGGCGCTGATCAGCCTCCCGCCTTCGTCCCTTTTGCCGGCGGTGCGCCGGCCAACGTCGCGGTCGCCGCGGCCCGCCTGGGTGGCAACGCCCGATTCGCCGGCATGCTCGCACGCGACATGTTCGGCGACTTCCTGCTCAAGAGCCTCACCGACCTCAAGGTCGGCACCGAGGACGTCGCACGCACGGACGAGGCGCGTACCGCGCTGGCCTTCGTGGCGCACGACGACAAGGGCGACCGCAGCTTCAGCTTCTACCGTCCGCCCGCGGCCGACCTGCTGTTCCGCCCGGAACACTTCCGCGCCGAGGCGTTCGACGACCTGGCGATCTTCCACGTCTGCTCCAACTCGCTGACCGAGGCCGCCATCGCCGAGACCACGGTCGAGGGCATGCGTCGCGCCCGCAAGGCGGGTGCGCTGGTCAGCTTCGACATGAACCTGCGCCCGGCCCTGTGGCCGAAGGACGAGGCACCGTTGCCGCGCCTGTGGGAAACCCTGCACGAAGCGGACGTGATCAAGCTCAGCGCGGAAGAGTTCGCTTTCATCCACGCGGGTGCGGGTTCCGACGACGCGGTGCTCGATCGCCTGTGGAAGGGCAATGCCCGTCTCCTGCTGGTGACCGACGGTGCGGAGCCGATGCGCTGGTTCTCGCGTAGCGCACGCGGCACGCTCGCCGGCTATCGCGTCGAGGCCGTGGACACCACCGCCGCGGGCGACGCCTTCGTAGGCGGCCTGCTCGCGCGCCTGTCCGCCGAGGGCATCACCCCCGACCGTTTCGACACGCTGATCGACGACGAAGCGCGCCTCGTCGACCTGATCCGCTTCGCCGCCGCGTGTGGTGCCATCACGGCCACGCGCAAGGGCTCGTTCACCGCTATCCCCGACCAGGCCGAAGTGAAGGCCTTCATGGAGACGCACGCATGACGACCGTTCCCCTCCCCGATTTCCACAACGTCGACGTCCTGCGCGACCACGTCGCGACGACGATGAAGTTTTACCAACCGAACGAGGTCGACAAGGCCGGCGGCTTCTTCCAGTACTACAAGGACGATGGTTCGGTGTACGACCGCACCCACCGTCACCTCGTGTCCAGCACGCGCTTCGTATTCAACCACGCGATGGCGTTCCTCGAATTCGGCAAGCCCGAAGACAAGGAACTCACGATGCACGGCCTGAAGTACCTGCGCGAAGTGCATCTGAACCCGGAAACGGGCGGTTACGCCTGGACGATCGCCGACGGCAAGCGCGACGACCAGATGAACCACTGCTACGGCCTGGCCTTCATGCTGCTGGCGTACTCCTGCGGCGTGAAAGTGGGCTTCGACGAAGCGCGCGCGTGGCAGGGCGAGATCTGGGACCTGCTCGAGAAGCGCTACTGGGAACCGGCGTACGGCCTGTACCGCGACGAGGCGGACAAGGACTGGAACTTCACCGGTTACCGCGGCCAGAACGCGAACATGCACATGACCGAGGCCATGATCGCCGCGTGGGAAGCCACGAAGGACGATCGCTACCTCGACCGCGCGCTCGTGCTCGCCGAGAACATGACCCAGCGCCAGGCGGGCCTCACGCCGCAGAAGCTCGTGTGGGAGCACTACCACGAGAACTGGACGATCGACTGGGAATACAACCTCGACAATCCGAAGCACCTGTTCCGTCCGTGGGGCTTCCAGCCGGGGCACCAGACCGAATGGGCCAAGCTGCTGATGATGCTCGAGCGCTACACCAAGGGCACGTCGCGCCATAAGGCATGGCTCGTTCCCACGGCGAAGCACCTCTTCGACGAAGCGCTCGACAAGGCCTGGGACAAGGAATACGGCGGCATCGCGTATGGCTTCTCGCCGGAAGGCGACGTGTGCGACGACGACAAGTATTTCTGGGTGCAGGCCGAATCGCTCGGCGCGGCCCAGCTCCTGTTCGAGACCACCGGCGAAGCGAAGTACGACGAGTGGTACGAGAAGATCTGGGCGTACAGCTGGGAGCACTTCGTCGATCACAAGTACGGCGCGTGGTATCGCATCCTCAAGCGCACCAACGAAAAGTACGACGACGAAAAGAGCCCCGCCGGCAAGACCGACTACCACACGATGGGCGCCTGCTACGAAGTGATGGCGTCGCTGCGCCGCATGCAGGGCTAGTCACCGTGCGTACTGCGCCGGGCCTCGCCGGGCGCAGTACGTCGTGCGTCTCATCTGGCTTCCCGGAACAAGCACGCGGGCGAGCTGCCGCCCGTGCACCTCTGCGCCGACGTTCCGTTGCTTTCCTGCGCAGACCATCCGTCGCTTCCTTCGGCTACCGGCTCGTATCGCGTATCGCCTTTCGAACTCATGCGCAGAAAGATCTTGGGCTTCCCGTCAGCCTCTGCCGCCGCCTGCTCGGTCGTGGGTTTGTAGTCGCAAGTGACCTGGCCGCTGGCCAGAATGTTCGCGGCCGCAAAGGTCATCTTGAAGTGGAGTTTATTTTCGCAGGTCGACGGGTCTTCACCCTCCCAGTCGATGCCGCCGTCGTCCGCACTGTAGATAACGCCTCGACTGTCCGCTCGCGTAGCGCAGTCATCCTCTACCACCGACTTTATCTTGCCCGCATCGGGGCACCTGAAGGTCGGCGTAGCCGCCATGGTGAGGCCCGCAAACGCAAGCGTCGCCGCCGCGAGCACGATGTGCCATCGTCCAGAACTCATCACACGCTCCTTGTGTTATCCCGATTGTGAAACCATCGTGCGCGGCGCGGCCACCCTGCGCAAGTCCAAAAATGGATGCGGCTCACCTGAATCAAACATCAGCATCGCGGCGTGCCGAAAACGCTTTGCGATACTCACTTCGGACGCCAGGCGACTCGGCAGCACCTGTTTCAACGAGGCAATGCCAGTCCATGGATCATCCTCGAGACCGTTCGCGCGTTTCAGTGCCTCCTCAGATCGACCGAACCCGCGCTCCCCAGCCGCGCGATCTCGTCCCAGCGCAACGGAATAGCCACCGCGCGCGCAGCGACCAGCCGGTGACAGCGCGCCCCGTCACCGTCATCCCGGCGTACGCCGGGATCCAGGCGTCGGTCCCCGAGGGTGCGTCGACTTCGTGCGCCTAAAGCCGATGCCAACTCCACGCATGGACCGATCGCATCGCGGTGGATACCGGCGTACGCCGGTATGACGTGAGGTAAGACCGGTAAGCTACGGCAGCTTCTGCTTCAGCGTTGCAACCCCTTCCCACGGATCGGCCCCCAGCGTCTTCGCCCGCTTCAGATCGAAGGTCCCCCCGTCTTAGGCCGCGCAATCTCGTCCCAGTGCAACGGCATGGCCCCAAGTGCTCCCGGAAGCGCGCGCAGCGACCAACCGGTGACAGCGTCACCCTGTCCCGTCCCGTCACCGTCATCCCGGCGTACGCCGGGATCCACGGCGTCGGTCCCCGAGGGTGCGTCGAGCTCGTGCGCATAAGGCCGATGCCAACTTCACGCATGGACCGATCGCGTCGCGGTGGATACCGGCGTACGCCGGTGTGACGTGAGGTAAGACCGGTAAGCTACGGCAGCTTCTGCTTAAGCGTTGCAACCCCTTCCCACGGATCCGCTTCCAGCCCCTTGGCCCGCTTCAGCGCCCGCTTCAGATCGAAAGCCCCACCGGTCTTCAGCCGCGCGATCTCGTCCCAGTGCAACGGCATGGCCACGGGTGCTCCCGGGCGCGCGCGCAACGACCAGCCGGTGACGCTCGTGGCACCGCGTGTGTTGCGCAACCAGTCGATGAAGATCATGCCTTCGCGTTTCGCCTTGCTCGCCTCCGCGATATAGGCCCTGGGCTTGTCGGCGACGAGTTCGTCGGCGAGCGTTTCGCAGAACGCCTTCACCTGGACCCACGACGGCCCGCGCCGGATCGGCGCGACCACGTGCAGGCCCTTGCCGCCCGAGCTGCGTACGAAGCTCTCGAGTCCGTGCGCCGCGAGGCGTTCGCGGATCTCCCTCGCGCCGGCCACCACCGCCTTCCACGCCACGCCGCTGGCAGGGTCGAGATCGAAGATCAGGCGATCCGGCTGGTCGGGCGCGTCGATGCGGGAACCCCACGGATGGAACTCCAGCGTATTCATCTGCACGAGTTCCAGCACGCCGCGCACATCGTCCACGTAGATGTATTCGGCGGCCTCGCCGTCCTTCTCTTCCAGCGTCACGGCTTTCACGTCCGGGCCCAGCGAGTCGGCATGGTGCTTCTGGAAGAAGCACTGCCCTGTGGCGCCCTGCGGGCAGCGCACCACGGAAAGCGGGCGGTCGCGGAGCTCGGGAAGCATCCACGGCGCCACTGCCTCGTAGTAAGCGGCCACCTCGCCCTTGGTGGGGCCGCCCTCGCCGAAGACCTCGCGCTCGGGATGCGTGATGGTGACGCCACCGACGACGGTCGCCGACATCGGTCAGCTCGCCCGGCGTCTGGCGGGCGCCTTGCGCGCCGCCGCTTTGTTGCCGGGCGCCTTCTTTGCCGCGGTCTTCTTCGCGGGTGCGGTCTTCGCAGGCGCTTTCTTCGCGGCGGACTTCTTCGTCGCGACTTCCTTGATCGCGGGCGTGCGCGTCTTCGCGCCGATGCTCTTCTTCAGCAGCGCCATGAAATCCACGACGTTGGTCGTCGCATTCTCCGGTGTCCGCTCTTCTTCCTCGACCGTGGTCGTGACGCCCTTGCTCTTGAGGCGCTTCTCGATCGCCGCCCGCAGTTTGGCGCGAAACTCGTCGTGGTACGCCTCGGGCTTCCACTTGCCGGACATCGACTCGATCAGTTCCTTCGCCATCTCCATTTCGCGCGAGGTGATGCGGTAGTCGCCGGCCGCCTTTTCAGGCAGCTCGTATTCGTCGGCATCGACGACTTCCGCCTGATACCGCAGGATGTTCATCATCAGCGCGTTGCCCTGCGGCATCACCGCGGCGAGGTATTCCTTCGTGCGGATCACGACGCGCGCGATGCCCACCTTGCCGGTCTTCTTCAACGTTTCGCGCAGCAGCACGTAGCCTTTTTCGGCCTTCTTCGCCGGCAGCAGCACGTACGGTTTCTCGTAATAGGCCGGCGCGATGTCGGCGCCATCGACGAAGGCGTCGATCTCCACGGTTTCGTGCGCGTCGCTGGCCGCGTTGCGGATGTCCTCTTCCTCGAGCACCACGTAGCTGCCTTTCTGGTACTCGAACGCCTTGACGATGTCCTTCCAGGGCACTTCTTCACCCGTGTCCGCGTTGACGCGCTCGTAGCGCACCGGCGTGTTGCTGCGCTGATCGAGCATGCGGAAGTGGATGTCGTTACGGCGCTCGCCGGACATCAGGCGGATCGGTACGTTGAGCAGACCGAACGACAGCGTTCCGGTCCAGATGGGGCGGGCCATGGGGTGGTCCTCGACGCGGGGTGTGTCGCGAGGATACGGACGCCCGCGTGGAGGGATTGGCAAAACCCGCGTTACGCCTCAGCCCGCCGATCGTGGGAGCGGCCTTGGCCGCGATGGGTGCTCGCGGCAAGCACCCATCGCGGCCAGGGCCACTCCCACATGGGCGTTACTTACCCTCTACCACCGGCAGCTCGATGCTGCTGGCCTTGCCCGGCGCGTGCCACACCTGCTGCGTCGCCTTCCGGTAATCCGACGGCTTCGCGAAGAAGATGTTCGGCACGAACGTCTGCGGGTTGCGGTCGTACAACGGGAACCACGACGACTGCACCTGCACCATCACGCGATGCCCGGGCTCGAACGTGTGATTCACCGTCGGCAGGCCGAAGCGGTACTGCAACGGGGTGTCAGGGGTCAGCGCCTTCGGGTCGGAGAAGCTTTCGCGGTAGCGGCCGCGGAAGATGTCCATCGACACCGCGAGCTCGTAGCCACCCATGGTCGGGTTGCTCGCGTTCATGGCCGGATAGACGTCGATCAGCTTCACCACCCAGTCGCTGTCCGTGCCGCTCGTGGACGCGTAGAGGTTCACCTGCGGAGCGCCGGCGAGCTTCAGGGGCGCGGTGAGCGGCTCGGTGACATAGGTCAGCACGTCCGGCCGCCCGTCGACGAAGCGCTGGTCCTGCACCAGCCACGTCGTCCACGACTGGCGGTCGCCGAAGTGCACCGGGCGGGGCACGTACGGCACCGGCTTCGCCGGGTCCGAGACGTACTCGTCAAACGTCGCAGCACCCTCGGCGGGGGCTTCAAACGACAACTTGCCATTGGCACTAAGGTACAGCGGACGGCTCCCTTTGGCCTGGGGCCACGCCTTGTAGCGGTCCCAATGGTTGCCGCCGGTGTCGTAGATCAGCACGGGCGGGGTGTTCGCCCTCGGCGCGCCGTCGACCAGATACTGGTTGAAGAACGGCAACAGGACGTCGCGCCGGAACTGCAACGCGGTGTCCCCGTCGAAGTTGAGCGCGCCCAGCGAGGCGCCGCCGTAGTTCACCCCGCTATGCCGCCACGGGCCCATGACGAGGTAGTTCTTGTCGTTGCCCTTGTCCTTCGGCTCCACGGCCTCGTAGCTATGGATGGCGCCCCACATGTCTTCCTGGTCCCACAGGCCCTGCAGCCACATGGTGGGCACCTTGAGGGGATGCTTGGCCATCTCCCTGTCGAGGGCCTGCTCTTCCCAGTACTTGTCGTAAGCGGGGTGCTCGCTGAGCTTGCGCCAGTAAGGCAGCTGGTCGAGGCCGGCGGCACGGGCGTAGTCGCCCGCCGAACCCGCCGCGAGGAAGTTGGTGTAATCGTCGTAGCCGGCGCGCGCGAGCGTGGCGCCCTTGCCGCGCTTCGCATTCTGTCCGGCGATGTAGTCGAAGTTGGTCTGGCGGAAGGCGCCGTAATGGAACCAGTCGTCGCCCATCCAGCCGTCCACCATCGGACTTTCCGGCGCGGCCACCTTGAGGGCCGGGTGCGGATCGATCAGCGCCATGACGACGGTGAAGCCCTCGTACGACGACCCGATCATGCCGACCTTGCCGTTGGACTCCGGCACGTTCTTCACCAGCCAGTCGATCGTGTCCCAGGCGTCGGTGGAGTGATCCGTCTTCGAATCGTTGAGCGGGCCGCGCAACGGCCGGGTCATGACGTAGTCGCCCTCGGAGCCGTACTTGCCGCGCACGTCCTGGAACACACGGATGTAGCCGGCATCGACGAAGACCTCGTCGCCCTGCGGAAGCAGATCGCGCATCGTGGACGCATCGGCGCGCGCCGCGCGACCGTCGGCGTTATAGGGCGTGCGGGTGAGCAGGATGGGCGCCTTCTTCGCGTTCTTCGGCACGACGATGACGGTGTGCAGCTTCACCCCGTCGCGCATCGGGATCTCGACCACGCGCTTGACGTAGTCGTTCGCGGTGAGGGGAGCGTCGAAGGTCGCGGGAATGTCGGGCGTCATCGGCGCGGTCTGCGCGGCCGCGACGGTGGAGGCGACGGCCAGGGCGAGCGCGAGCATGGGCAACAACGGGCGATGCGTCATGGAGGATCCTGTGGCAGTGGGACGGACGAACCGCCCTAGCGTGCCGCATCCTCGCGGCGAGGACCATGGGCCGTCGGACCCCTTCGCCGGGCATAAAAAAACACCGCTGCCGGAGCAGCGGTGTTTCCGTGTCGCATGCCGGCCCGCGAAGGGCCGGCGTGGCGACGGCTTACTGGCCCGAAGCGGCCGTCGAAGCCGGAGCCGGAGCGGCCGTGCCGGCAGCAGCCGGAGCGGTCGTCGTGGCGGCCGGCGCTTCCATCGGGGCGGCGGCGGCGGTCGAAGCCGGCGCAGCCGTGTCGGCCGGAGCCGAAGCGGCGGTCGAGGCGCTCGACGGAGCCGAAGCAGCGTCTTCCGACTTGTTGCAGCCCGACAGCAGGGCGGCAGCGACAAAGGCCAGGGCAGTAATCGAAACAATCTTCATGGTGAGCTCCTCATTCGTTATGTATTGGGCAAGCGCAGCGGAGCATACCGCCGAAACGGCGGAGCTTCCACGGCAATCGCCGCTTTTTCGGGCAGATCGAACACGCACCCCCTTCAAGAGCCCCTCCGTGGACGGACCCCTCCCGGGCTGCGACGTGCTGGTGTAACCGGATGTCCGACGGCGCAGCGCAGACGGCGTTCGCAGACATTTTCAGAATAATCGCGTTCCCCCACCCGAAGCCAGTCCCTAGGCTGTCAGCCGGAAGTTGCAGTCGGGCATCCCCGCCCCTGCCGCCAGCCAAGGAGCGACACCCAGTGAACACCCCTCTCCCCCCACCCCGCCGTTTGGTGGCCGCCCTCGTGGCCGCTCTCTTTTCCTCCGCCGCGGTCGCGGCAGACCCACCCTTCGTCGCGGATGGCGACGAGCTGACCGTCGACCCCGGCGATTACGCGACGTTCGGTGATTCCGAGTCCGTGCTGAGCGTCCTGAAGAACGGCAAGGCCACCGCTGATGACGTGCACTTCACCACCGGTGGCAAGCACGCCCACGCCGTCAAGGTTTCCGGCACCGGTAGCCAGCTGGACCTCACGGCATCGTCGCTCACCACCTCCGGCGTCGGCGCCCATGGCCTTTCGATCGCCGACACGGGAACCACCTCCGCCGTCCTGCAAGGCGTGACGATTCTCACGAAGGAAGCCAGTGCAGCCGGCATGCACGTCACCGGTGCCCAGACCGGCGCGACGTTCACCGCCGGCGGCATCGTCACGACGGGTTATGCGGCGAACGCCATCGAGGCGCTTCGAGGCGCCGGCGCGTACGTGAAGGACACTCGCCTCGAAACCTCGGGCAAGTCAGCAGCAGGCTTGCTGGCCAGTGGCGATGGCGCGGGCATATCCGCCGAGAACGTCGACCTGAAGACGACAGGCGAGCAGAGCCACGGCGTATTCACCGAAGCAGAGGCATTCGTCGTGCTCAACGCCTCGAAGGTGCGCACCGAAGGCGACGGGGCGAATGCAGTCAACGTCAACACCAAGGCGGGGCAGGCCAACCTCTTCGACACCACCCTGGTCACGACGGGCGCCGCCGCATCGGCTGTCAGCATCTTCGACGGCCTGGTCGTACACCTGACGAAATCGCACATCGTCACCGAGGGAAGCGGCTCCATAGGCGTCGAAAACCGCGGCGCCTTCGTCGAGCTCAGCGACGTCGACATCTCGACAAAAGGACGATCGGCCTACGGCATCGTGGCGAAAGGAGGTACGTACACCGATCATCAAGCGGGTTTTTCAGGAACCAACCTGATCATCACCACGGAAGGACGTTTCGCTTACGGTGCCGCCGCAACGGACGGCGGGCGCGTATCGCTCGCAAAATCCGGCATCGAGACCAGCGGGCCCAACGCACACGGCCTCTACGACTCGGCAGGCGACATCTCCGTGACGGATACTCGCATCGAAACCTCCGGCAGTGTGGCGTATGGCGCGCTCGTCAGCGATGGCGGCAAGTTGTCCATGAAAGGCGGCGGCATCATCAGTGCGCAAGCCGCGGCGCTCGGTCTGCACGACCCCGGAACCATCCGTATTGGAGGCAACGCGGTCCTCAGCGGCAATGGCGCGTTCGCCGAAGTCGATCCCACGTCGACCAGGCCATTCACCATCGTTCTCGACGACACGGCGCAAGCCATTGGCGATATCCGGCTTTCGGACGAACCCGGGCCGCAGCCCCCGGATGCAACGAAGACGCTCGTTTCCGTGCGCCACGGGGCGACATGGTCTGGCGCGACAACGATCGTCCGGAACGTCGACCTGCAGAACGGCGGCACATGGCGCATCACCGGCGACAGCACCATCGGCGCGATGCGCAACGACAAGGGTGTCGTCGCCTTTGCGCCGTCGGACGCCAGCAAGACAGCCACCCTGACCATCACCGGCGACTACATCGGGAGCAATGGCCTGATCCGGATGCGCACCTATCTCGGCGACGACGCCTCCCCCACCGACGGCCTTCATGTCATGGGCAACACGTCAGGCGACGGCCGCATTGAAGTCGCATCGCTTGGGGGCCATGGCGACTACAACCGCGACGGCATTCGTCTCGTGCAGGTCGATGGCGAATCGAAGGCGCAGTTCGTCCTGGCAGGCCGCGCGGTCGCCGGCGCCAACGAGTACTTCCTCCATCAGGGCTCCGTTAGCCAGCCGGACGATGGTGACTGGTATCTGCGCAGCATGGTTCCCGAGCCGACGCTCGATCCCGAGCAAGGCGACGAGTCCGCCGATGATCCGATCGACGAACCCGTCGCACCGCCAGACGTCCCGAGGGCGCCCGTGCTCCGCCCCGAAACCGGTACGTACCGCGCGAACCAGACTGCGGTGCTCGAGATGTTTCAGGGCGGCCCGGGCGCAGGCGAAGACGACGAGCCCGACGCCTCGCAAGGCGCGGGATGGGCACGCTTCGAACGCCACCACACGACGTTCGACTTCCGCGATCAGATCACTACCACCACCTCGGCGAACGAACTCACACTGGGTTCCGACCTCTGGCGCGGCGGCACGGCCATCGAAACCCACGTCGGCGTCATGGCGGCTGTCGGCCAGGCAGACACCGCCGGACGCTCGCTGTTGACCCGCTATGCCGCGAAAGGCCGCGTCCGCGGCGCCGCAGCCGGCCTCTACGCCGGCATGCGTTCCGACGCCGGCACCTATCTGCGCGGCTGGACGCGCTTTGCCCGCTTCAACGAGCGCGTGGAAGGCAATGGCCTGCCAACCGAGCGCTACGGCAGCCATACGGTAAGCGGCAGCATCGAAGGCGGTCATCGCTGGCGTTCCGCCATCACCAGGCACACCGATGCCTATCTCGAACCGCAAGCGCAGATCATCGCGACACGACTCAGGGGCGGCACGCACACGGAGGCCAACGGCACCCGCGTAGCGCCCATACACGCCAGCGGCGCGACCGCACGCCTCGGCCTGCGCGCCGCCGCACGCTGGCAGACCCCCGGTGGCCACATCGCATCGCCCTACATCACGACCAACTGGCTACGCCGCCTCGGCCGCCTCGACGCGACGCAGTTCGACAACACCGCCATCGACGGCGGCGTACCGCGCAACGCGTACGCGCTGAAGCTTGGCGTCACCTTCCTCCGGCAAAGCGGCTGGCGCCTGTGGGGCGATGTCGAAACGCGCTTTGGTGCGCGCAACTACCGGCGTGTCGCAGGCACGATAGGCATTCGTCGCAACTGGTAAGCCGCCCGTCATCGGAGCGCCACTCTCGGCGCTCCGATGACTGAGCTCTCACACGCGTCAGCCCGCGAGTTCCGGCGCCACCGGCGCCGCTCGCCTCGCCGTCACCGTGCTGCCGATCGACGCCAGCACGATGAAGCCGATCGCCAGCCACTGGAACGGGGTGAGATGTTCGCCGAGGAGGAGCATCGCGAGAAACGAGGCCACCGCGGGTTCGAGGCTGACCATGATGCCGAAGGTTTCGCTGGGCAGGCGCTTGAGGGCCATCATTTCGAGCGACATGGGGATGGCGCTCGAGACGATGGCGACACCGAGGCCGGCGGCGAGGATGTAGGGGTCGAGCAGGCTTGCGCCGGCGTGCGCCACGCCGTAGGGAACCACGACGAGGCTGGCGGCGACGAGGCCCAGCGACACGGAATGGCCCGCGTGCAGGTGGCCTGCCTGCTTGCCGAAGAGGATGTAGAGCGCCCAACAGAAGGCGGCGCCGAGCGCGAAGGCGACGCCAGTCGGGTCGAGCGTACTGCCGTGGCCTAGCGGCAGCAGCATCGCGAGGCCGGTGACGGCCGAGGCGAGCCAGACGAAGTCGACGGGTCGTCGGGACGACCACATCGCCACGGCGAGCGGGCCGCTGAATTCGATGGCCACGGCGATGCCGAACGGGATGGTGCGCAGCGCCAGGTAGAACAGCAGGTTCATCGCGCCGAGCGTCAGGCCGTAGCGGATCACGGCGCCTGCGTCGCGACGGGTCAGCGGCCAGCGCCAGGGGCGCCAGAAGGCGAGCAGCACGAGTGCGGAGAATCCGACGCGCAGGGCGGACGTACCTTCCGCGCCGATGAGCGGGAAGAGTTTCTTCGCGAACGACGTGCCGATGCAGAGCGACGTGACGGAGCCGAGGACGGCGAGTGCGGGGAGCCAGGGGGTGCGGGCGGTGGTCATGCGTCGCACTTTAGCGACTGCGACCCCGGTAGCCCCAGTGCCGGAGGGTGGATGCCGGTGCGAGGTGCTGGCTTCAGCGCGGCAGAAGCATTTGTGGGAGCGGCCTTGGCCGCTCCCACATGGGGTTTCGAATTACTGCGCGCCGGCTTGCGCGTCTTCGTTCATCAGGGCGTTGATCTGCGCCTTGTGCGCTTCGTAGAAGGCGACGTTCTTCTGATTGACCTTCGACTGGTCGACGTAGGCGGCCATCTGCGGGTTGCTCTTGGCTTCCGAGGCGATGGCGGCATTGGTGACGGCGAGGTTGGCGAGCAGGAAGTCGCGCGGGGTGAAGCCGTGCTTCTTGATCAGGGGAGCGATGCGCGGGTCGGCGGTCGTGACCTGGGCGGCCAGATCGTCGAGGGAATGGATCTTCGAGAAGTCGGTCTTGGCGTCCTTCGGACGGATGCCCTGCGCCTTGGCGTCCTTCGACACGGCGACCAGACGGGTGAAGACGTCTTCGTTGAGGTTGTAGTTCTGGATCGCCTGCTTATCGGCGGCCGGAATCTGCGCGGCCGGGTTGGCGGCGGGCGCCGGAGCGGCCTCCTGCGCGAAGGACGCGACAGGCGCGACGGACGCGGCGGCCAGCAGGGCGGCGAGGATGTAACGATGCTTCACGGGCAACTCCTGGGTTCTGACGGGTCCGTGCCGGACGGTAGAACAGCTTAGATCGCCAATTGTTACGTAGGCGTCTGCGTCGTTGGGGTTTCTTCAGGAAGCTTTGGCGCGTTCCAGCCCATGGCGTTGTAGAAGTGGTAGCGCGCGACGCCCACGTATTCGTGGATCGCGAAGTCGGCGAACGACAGGTTCTCCGACGTCGGCAGCCAGTCGTAACGGGCCGTGACGTAATCGCCGCGGACCGGTTCGCCGCGGATACCGAAGTGGGCGAAGTACAGCACCGCGCGTTTCAGGTGCACGGCGGACGACACGATCACCACCTTGTCCGCGCCGTACGAGATCAGCAACGGCTTGCTGTTCTGCGCGTTCTGGAAGGTGTTCATGCTGTTCGCTTCCAGGATCAGATCCTCTCGGGGCAGGCCCAGCCGGTCGAGCGTGACGGCATACACATCGGCTTCGGCCTGCTTGAGTTTCATCGCATCGCCGCCGCTCACCTCCACCTTGCAGTCGGCACCCGTCGCCTTGCACGCGCGATAGAGTTCGGCGGCGCGGATGATTCGTCCGTTGGCATACAGGCTCGGCTCGATCGCCCCCGCCCCGCTGCGCACCGTGCCGGCGCCGAGCAGGATGATCGCGTTGCGCTGGCCCCAGTGGGTGACGTCCGGCGCGAAACCCGACTGCAGTCGACCGAGCAGCATGCCGGTCAACGGGCCGCATCCGGCGAAGAACAACCATGCCAGCGCGAGGATCGCGAACACCATGCCGCCCTTCATCCGCCGACGCGCGAAGCACACGAGGCCGATGAGGAAGAGGATCAGGAAGAGTGTGAGTGTCATGGTCGCGGAGCGTAGCAAACCGCGACGACCCCGTGCCTGTCAGTTTTTCTCGCCGAGCGCCCGCTGCAGGCACTCGACCAGCTGGTCGCCACTATAGGGTTTGCCCAGATAGCAGAAGGCACCCGCGGCCAGGATGCTCTGGCGGGTGCTCTCGTCGAGGAAGCCGGTGACGAAGACCACGGGAAAGGTGCGCCCGCGTTCCATCAGCCGGTCGTACAGCACGATGCCGTCCATGCCGGGCATATGAACGTCGGTGACGAGACAGTCGATCCCTTCGTCGGCGTCGTGGCGGAGGAACTCCTCGGCCGACGCGAAACTCCGAACCTTGTGTCCCAGCGACCGGACGAGGCTGACCGTCGCGGTGCGCACGGCCTCGTCATCGTCCACGATCGCCACGATCCTGTTAGCGGCCAAACTGAAGTCCTCGCCGGGTTCGTGCCCGACCTGCCGTCGATACAGTGCTCCCCCGACCGGGGGATGGGAATCATACGGAGGTTTGCTGTAGGCCGGAGGGCCCGTGTATCAAGGGTTCGCGGCCAGCGCCTCGGCCTGCTTGACCAGCTCGGCGAGGGATTTCGCGCCCATTTTCCGCATCACGTTGCCGCGATGGATTTTGACCGTAATCTCAGACAGGCCCAGCAGGCCGCCTACCTGTTTGTTCATGAGGCCGGCCGTGACGTGGGTCATGACCTCGCGCTCGCGCGGGGTCAGCGAGGCGTGCGCGGCACGCAGCGTCGCCAGCGCGTCGGCGCCGCGCCGATCGGCGGCATCGCGATCGATGGCGTTCGCCACCGCATCGAGCATGTCCTGATCGCGGAAGGGTTTGGCGAGGAAATCCAGCGCGCCGGCCTTCATCGCGCGCACCGACATCGGGATGTCGCCATGGCCGGTCATGAAGATCACCGGCAGGCGGTTTTCCATCGCGGCGAGCTGCGCCTGGAAGTCGAGGCCACTGACGCCGGGCAGTCGGACGTCCAGCACCAGGCAACCCGGCGCGTCGGCGTTGTCGCGCGCAAGGAAATCCGCCGTGCTGCCGAACGACGCGACAGTGAGGCCGACCGAGCGGAACAGCGAAGCCAGCGCTTCGCGCACGGAAGCGTCGTCGTCCACGATGCACACGATCGGTGCGCGTGAGGCGTTGACTACGGGTGCGCGGGTCATGCTCGGGCCTCCTCAGACTGCATCGATGGCAATGTGAAGTGGAACGTGGCCCCACCCCCCGGACGATTGGTCGCCCAGAGGCGACCGCCGTGGGATTCTACCGTGGAACGACAGATCGCAAGACCCATCCCCATGCCGTCGCCACGCGTGGTGACGAAGGCGTCGAACAGATGTGGCGCGATGTGCTCCGGGATACCCGTGCCGCTGTCTTCCACTTCGATGAGCAGGCCGTCGCTCGCGTCGGCCCGGGCCCGCACCGACAGCAGCCGCTTGCCCGACACCTCGGACATGGCGCGGATCGCGTTGGCCATCAGGTTCACCACCACCTGCTGCAGCTGCACGCGGTCGCCGTGCGGCCAGGGTGCGTCGCGGGCGATGTCCACACGCAGCACGATGCGATGCAGGGCGATGTCGCCGTCGAGCAGCTGCGCGCACTCTTCGACCAGCGCCGGCAGGTCGAAACGCGCGTGCTGGCGCGGCTCCTTGCTGGCCAGGCTGCGCACGCGGTGCACTACCTCGCTGGCCCGGCGCGCGTCGCGCACCACACGTTCGATGGCCTCGCAGGCCTCGTCGAGATCCGGCTCCGGGCGACGCAGCCAGCGAAGGCTGGCCTCGCCGTGCGTGACGATGGCGGACAGCGGCTGGTTCACTTCGTGCGCGATGGACGCGCTCATTTCGCCGAGCGCCGTCACGCGCGCCGCCTGCGCCAGCTCGGCCTGCATGGCGATCAGCGCGCGCTCGGTGCGCTTGCGATCGGTGATGTCGACGACGCTGACCAGCACGCGGTCGTAGCGCGTGGGGCCCAGCGGCATGTTCAGGGCGAAAAGCACGGTGAGCCGCTCGCCCCGCAGGTTGATCATGTGCGTTTCGCCTTCGGCGATGCCACCCCCTTCCAGGATCTTCAGCAGCACGCCCGCGAACGTGCGCTCCGAGGCCGGCAGGATCCGGTCCAGCGGGCCGATCAGGTCTTCGCGGCTCCGCGCACCGAGCATGCGCACGGTGGTGGCGTTCACGTCGGTCACGTAGGTGAGCGAACAGGCCTCGGCCACGAACTCCGGGTGGCTCTGGATATAGCGCGCCATGTCGGTGACGCCCTGCGCGCGCAGTTCCTCCACGCGGTCCATGACCTTTGAATAATCTTCCTCCCAGAACGAGAACCGCGCCGTTTCGAACATCGCGCGGTAGCGACGCTCGCTTTCTGCAAGCGCGGCGGCGGCGGCCCGGCGCTCGGTGACGTCCGTACCGGCTTCGAGGATCACTCGCGGCTTGCCGCGCTCGTCGCGCAGCAGGGCGCAACGGGCCTCGACGATGACGATGCGGCCGTCGCGGTGGCGCTGGAACACTTCGCCCTCCCAGCGCCCGGCGCCGAACAGCGCCGCGTCGGCGACCACCCGGTCGCCGGGAAACGCGGTGCCCAGCAGGTCGTTGGCGCGACGGCCCAGGGCCTCGGCGGACGTCCACCCGTAGAGTTCTTCTGCGCCGCCATTCCACAACACGATGACGTCGTCCATGTCGCGGACGAAGATCGAATCGTGAGTCAGCTCGATCAGGCGGGCCTGGCCGGCGATGGTGATCAGGCGTTCGCGGTTGCGCAGGGACAGCACGCCCGTGATGCCGATGGCGCCCAGGCTCACGGCGCAGCGCAGCATCGAGGCGTCGACGGCCAGCATGCCATGGCCCCGGACGTACGCCACGGCGGTCAGCAGCATGCACAGCACGGTGGCGCCGACGATCGCGCGGCGGCTGCCGCTCGCCGCCACCAGCAGCACCACCACCACGTAGACCACGGCCACCGCGCTCTGCAACGGCGTGAAGGTGTCCACGAGGAATACCGCCAAGGCAAGTAATCCGCCGATGCCCATCAGCAAGCCGGCTACCAGCCGCCGCGGCCGCGCGGCGGGTGCATAGGCCTGGCTCTGTAGGGGTCGGAATCGGGACATCGTGTGGTTTCGCCCGGTCTCGAGTGTCTTGTAAGGATGCGGCCCGAAGTGTTTCTGATTGTCGTTGGACAGTCTTGCACGCCGGTGATGGTTTTTGACCGTTACGGCACGATCGATACAAGAAATTGTCGTAGCGTCGACTAACCCTTTGGTATGCAGCCCCCTGACCGTATGTAGAATTCAGCCCACCCCCCTATCGCGAATAGTCTGCCGACATGGGCATTCCCGCCCATGAGTCACCGCCGTGGAGCAGACGCGATGCGATACGAAACCAATGCTTTCGCCGGAACGGGGAGCGCTCGCGCCTCCGACGCCATGCATGGCCTGGCCTCGTTCCCCCTCCCCACCGTCGACGACGAGTCCAGCGTCACGCGCCTGCTCGAACAGGCCCTGACCGCGGCCGAATCCGACCTCGCCACTACCCGTGCCTGCGTCGCCCGTGCGGCCGCGCTGCTGGAACGCGAGCCGGTGTCCCCGACCATGGCGCCCGCCGCCCCGCGTCGTCGCGTCGGTGCGGGTCTCGCCCCGTGGCAGGCACGTCGTGTCGCCGCCCACGTGGACGAGAACCTCGGCTTCTCGATCACCATCGACCAGCTGGCCGCGATCGCCGGCCTGTCGAGCAGCTACTTCTGCCGCGCGTTCAAGGATTCGTTCGGCGATCCCCCGCATGCGTACATCATGCGTCGCCGGGTGGAACGCGCACAGACGCTCATGCTGCAGACCCGCGAACCGCTCAGCCAGATCGCGCTGGCCTGCGGCCTTTCCGACCAGGCGCATCTGTGCAACCTGTTCCGCCGCCTGGTGGGGCAGAGCCCCAGCCACTGGCGGCGGTCGCGCTGGCAGGAAGCCTGATAGGTCAGCCGAAGAGCTTCGTCGCTATTTCGGCGGTGTACTTGCCCTGAAACCTGGCACCGGCGAGCTCGTTCTCGCTGGGCTGACGGGAGCCGTCCGTCCCGGCAAGCGTCGTCGCGCCGTAAGGCGTGCCACCGGTCACCTCGTCGAGCCGGGTGAGGCCCGTGAAACTGTAAGGCAGGCCCACCGGGATCATGCCCAGATGCATCAGGTTCGTGATGATGGAGAACAGAGTGGTTTCCTGACCGCCGTGCTGCGTCGCCGTCGACGAGAACGCACCGCCGATCTTGCCGTTGAGGGCGCCACGGGCCCACAGCGGACCGGTCTGGTCGAGAAACGCCGCCATCTGCGAGGTGATGCGTCCATAGCGGGTACCGGTGCCGACGATGATGGCGTCGTAGTTCTCGAGCTCTTCCGGACGTGCGATGGGCGCGGCCTGATCGGTCTTGAAGTGAGCGCTGCGCACGACGTCTTCGGGCGCGGTTTCGGGAACACGTTTGAGGTCGACGGTGGCACCCGCGTCAAGGGCACCGGCGGCGACGGCTTCGGCCATTTTTTCGATATGACCGTACGACGAGTAATAGAGGACGAGGACTCTGGCCATGGAACGTTTACTCCATTGCGGAAAGGGTCGGGACAGGAAGGTTAGGCACGTTATCGTCTAGAGCACGTGTGGGCGCTCCATCGCCGTCACTCGAGGTTAGTTGCATGTCATACGCACAGATTGTCGATATCCGGTCTTCCGACGAAAACACCGCGCGCAAGTCGCACGCCTGGCACGTACTGCGCGAGGCCGCGCGCGTCGAACCCAACGAGGCCGCGCGAATCGCGTGGTACCGCGACGACCCGATCTGCGCGCTCGACATGCGCACCGCCGAGTCCCTGGTCGCCTCGGGTCGCTACGAAGAGGTGCTCGCTTTCCTGCGCGGCGTGAAGCTCGACATGGGCCTGGAACCGGCACGGGGTTTCGGCAGCTTCTGATCGCGGTAGAGTGGCGTCCATCGCCGGATGCCGGGTCAACGCGTGTCGATCGAAGAAGCCTTCACCGCCCACCACGACGAACGCCTCACGGCCGAGCGCGCCTACGAGCTGCACTGGGCCGACCTGCTCCCCGCCGACGCGCGCTTCACCTGCGTCGGCACCGGATGCGGCGCGCCGCTGATCTGCGCCTGCCTCGACAAGCCCGAACAGAACCTGCGCATCCGTCCGTATTTCCGTTCGTATCGCCTCGAAGACCACGCGGCATCCTGCGAAGTCGCGCATGGCCGGGGCGAGTCGAAGCCGGACAAACGCGCCGACGTGTTCGAAGCCGAGCGCCCCGCCGATCATTTCCGCGCCCCTTCCACACCCGCCACGACCGATCCCGCCGCGGCACCCGCCCGACGCGTCGCCTCCGCGGGCACCAGCGGCCTGAAACCGCGCGCCAGCCATTACTACCGCCTGTCGTCGCTCGTGCAGAAATTCCTGGAACATCGGCGCGACAAGGATCTGGATACCGCCACCGTGGAGATCGGCGGCGAGACGGTCACGTACGACGCGCTGTTCCGCAATATCTTCAGACAAAAGGCCGCGGATCATCTCGGCACGCGCGCCGTGTGGTGGGGCACCGCATCGCTGCGCGCCACGAAGGAAGGCGGCTATTACCTGCGCTTCTCGCGGCCGTTCCGGCACGACGACATCGAGCTTCGTCCCACGATCACGCTCACCGCGAAGGACATCGACGCCTACCCGGTGCGACGGCTGCTGCGCGCGCGGCTCGACAAGCTCATCGCGGAAGCGGACGGCTATTGCGTGGTGTTCGTGTGGGCGAAGCCGTGGATGCCGAAGGACGCCGAAAAGCCGTTCGTGCGTTTCTACGTCAACAACCTCGACCACATCGACGTGCGCGGACCCGAGATTCTCGAGGAACTGAAAAACACCTCGCGCCGGGCGTGAGAATGATGCCTGGTGGGAGCCAGCCTGCTGGCGAATGGGTGCTCGCGACGAGCACCCATTCGCCAGCAGCCTGGCTCCCACCGTGCATTTGCGCGACGATTCGGTATGCCCAGGAAACGCCGCCTTCGCCTGCCCTTCGTCCGCCACCCGCGCGACGCATCCCACGATTACGACGACGCCAGTTACGACGGTGGCGTGTCGGGCGGCCCGTACCTGCGGCACATCGTCATCGGCGTGGCGGTCGTCGTCATGGTGGTGGCCATCCTCCGATGGGCGTTTTAGGCACCATCGTGTTGTCAGAGGATGGCCTACCTCTTAAGGGTGTAGGTGCCGATACTTGCATGCGCAATGCTTGTCCCGCCCTCCGATAGCCTAAGGATCGGCCATGTACCGCGCCGAATCAGCCTGCCTCACCGCCGCACCGCCCGCCCTTCCCACGGTGATCGTCGACCTTGCGCTGCGTTCGGCCGCGATCGAGCGCGGAGACCGCCAGGGGGGCGCCCGGCTGATCGACGACCTGCGCGGTCGTGCCCAGCTCACCGAAATCGCGCTGGATGCCAGCGCGGACGATCTCCTGCTGGTCTATCGCGCGGCCTGCTCCGATAACGAAGGCACCGGCGCCATCCTGTTCCGGCGCCAGAGCGAGGGGCACATGCACGCCGACCACCCGCCGGCGGTCCGGACCCTCGCCCAGGTGCTGTTCGACAGCCTGCGCGCCGATGCCCCCAACGCGCCGCTGCTCGCCCATGTGGCGCTGGCGTTGCGGGCGATCCTGAATGGTCCTGCCCCCCGCGAAGACATCGGCGCCCCGAGGGGCGGCCTCGCCAGCTGGCAGGAGCGTCGCGCCACCGCCTTCATGGACGAGCGGCTCGACCAGTCGTTCCCGGTGTCCGACGTGGCCGACGCCTGCGGCCTGTCGGTGAACCATTTCTCGCGCGCGTTCCGCCGCAGCATGGGCAAGCCGCCGCACCGCTGGCTGCTCGATCGCCGCATCGAAAAGGCCCGCGAGCTGTTGCGCGACACGTCGCTGTCGCTGGCGGACATCGCCCTGGCCTGCGGCTTCGCCGAGCAGAGCCACTTCACCCGTGTTTTCACCCGCACCGTCGGCATGCCGCCGGGTGCATGGCGCCGAGCGGCCGACTGACATGGCATCCGACGAGAACGCCGCCGCGGCGCTGGGACTGGGCCGCGACCTGATGCTGGCCGGCTCCCGGCTGCGCGATACCGTGGGCAAGCGCGCCCAGCGCGAGTTCGGGCTCACGGCCCTGCAGAGCGACATGCTGCTCCTGCTCGCCCTGCGTGGAAGCATGATTTCGACCGAGCTGGCCGTCACCTGCGGCGTCAACGCCAGCACCGTCACGCATGCGGTGGACGCCGGCATCGAGCGCGGCCTGATGCGCCGGGAGCGCAACGAGGCGGACCGCCGGCTCGTCGACATCGCCCTGACCGCCGCCGGCAAGCGCATGGCCGAAAGGGTTCGCGCCCTGGTGGCGGACCTCGCCCGGTCCGCACTGGAAGGTGTGGATCAGCCGGCGGTGCTCGCCGCCAGCCTGGCCCAGGTCACGCGGAACCTCGACAAGGGTTAGACGGCCCGGCGCCCGAAGACGAGGTGCAGGCCGAAGAGCACGAAGATCGCCCCCGCGCCACCGTCGATCCAGCGGCTGGCGCGCACGTAGCCGCGACGCATGGCCGGCAGGGCGAAGATGCCCGCCACCACGGCGAACCACAGGAACGTCTCGACGGTCACCATGGCCCAGAGACCCCAGCGCACGCCCTGCCCCATGCCCTCGCCCACGAAGGCGGAAAAGATCGACGCGAAATAGATCGCGGCCTTCGGGTTGGCCAGGTTCGTGGCCAGGCCCCGCACCAGCGCCCGCCCGGGGCTGGACCCGCGCACGTCCACCACCGGGGCGGCGGCATCGGCTTTCGCTTTCCACGACGCGCGCAGCATCTGAAAGCCCATCCAGCACAGGTAGGCGCCGCCGGCGATGGCGATCCCGCGCTCCAGCCACGCCAGCCGGTGCAACAGCAGTTGCAGGCCCAGCAGCGCGAGGGCCGCCCAGACCGCCACACCCAGCGCAATGCCCACGACACCCGCCATAGCCTCGCGACGCGAGCGGCTGGCCGCCAGCTGCGACACGAAGAAGAAATCCGGCCCCGGTGTGACGAGGGCGACGATCTGCACGAGGGCGATGGTGAGAAAGAGGTTCATGAGGCCTATCGTACCGTCACCCCCGGAATGACGGACCTCGCCGCCCGTCACCCGACATGCCTAGACCCCGCCTATCGTCACCCCGGCGTACGCCGGGGTCTACGTCCTCGGTGGACCTGAGCACGACACGCCTCCCCGGAAGCAACGCATCCAACGCGTCGCACATCCGGAAACCGACGACGTGGGCCCCGGCGTACGCCGGGGCGACGGTGAGGGGGTGAACAACCCGGACCGCCTCTTTCACCCCGGTACAAACCCGAACTTGCCCAACAAGGCCACCTCCCGTAACCTCGCGTTTTTTATAGTGGTCACGGGGCTACCCCCGACCTCCCATGGGGTACGTCACGATGCTGGGTTTGCTGGGCCACGTTCTGTTTGGCCTGTTCGGTCTGGCGGTGCTTATCGGCATCGCGTTCTGCTTCTCCAACAACAAGCGCGTGGTCGACTGGAAACTCGTCGCCACCGGTGTCGCCCTGCAGATCGCCTTCGCGGCCATCGTGCTCAAGGTGCCGCTGGGTCGCGACGTGTTCGACGCGATCGCCACCGGTTTCGTGCGCCTGCTCGACTACGTCGACGTCGGTTCGCGCTTCATCTTCGGCAGCCTGCTCGACAGCTCGAAGTTCGGCGTGATCTTCGCCGTGAAGGTGCTGCCGACCATCGTCTTCTTCGCCGCCCTCACCGGCGTGCTCTATCACCTCGGCGTGATGCAGCAGATCGTCAAGGGCATGGCGTGGGTCATCACCAAGGTGATGCGCGTGTCGGGTGCGGAAACCACCAGCGTCTGCGCCAGCGTGTTCATCGGCCAGACCGAAGCGCCGCTGACCATCAAGCCGTACATCGAGCGCATGACGCAGGCCGAACTCATGACCGTCATGATCGGCGGCATGGCCCACATCGCGGGTTCCGTCATGGCCGCCTACGTGGCCATGCTCGGCGGCGACGATCCGGCGCAGCGCATGTTCTACGCCAAGCACCTGCTCACCGCGAGCGTCATGGCCGCGCCGGCCACGATGGTGCTGGCCAAGATCCTCGTCCCCGAAACGCAGGAGCCGCTCACGCGCGGCACCGTGAAGATCGACGTCGAGAAGACGACCGCCAACGTCATCGACGCCGCCGCCACGGGCGCGGGCGATGGCCTGAAGCTGGCCATGAACGTCGGTGCCATGCTGCTGGCCTTCATCGCGCTGATCGCGCTGATCAACGGCCCGGTGCAGTGGGCCGGCACGATCGGCGGCGAGCACAGCCTCAACGCCTGGCTGAGCGCCAGCGCCGGTCATCCGGTGGCCCTCAGCCTCGAGACGATCTTCGGCTGGGTGCTCTCGCCCATCGCCTGGCTGATCGGCGTGCCCTGGCAGGACGCCACCCTCGTCGGCAGCTTCATCGGCCAGAAGGTGGTCATCAACGAGTTCGTCGCGTACGCCGACCTCGCCCGCCACCTGCCCGACCTTCTGCCGGAAAGCCGCCTCATCGCCACGTACGCGCTGTGCGGCTTCGCCAACTTCTCGTCCATTGCGATCCAGATCGGCGGCATCGGCGGCCTCGCGCCCAACCGTCGCGCCGACCTGGCCCGCCTCGGCCTGCGGGCCGTGCTCGGTGGCTCCATCGCCACGTTCATGACGGCGACCATCGCCGGCGTGCTCGAGCGCTTCTGACCGGATGACCGCCACGCGCCTGCTTGTCGTCGGCGGTTACAGCGAGGAAGAGCGGTGGCGTACGCCACGCCTTCCTCGCGCTGGCGAACCCGTCCACGCGAGCGAGTTCGAGCGCCGTCCCGGCGGAAAGGCCTTTCACCAGGCCGTGGCCGCGGCGCGCGCGGGTGTCGCCACGGGCCTGATCGCCGCCATCGGCGACGACACGATCGATCCTGCCGGCTTGCCCTCGAACGTCGTGGCGCGCTGGCAGATGGTGTCGGGCGTGCGCACGGGACGTACCGCGCTGATCGAAGATCCGAAGGGCCAGACGATCTCGGTGCTCTCGTCGGGTGCCAACGACCATCTCGACGACGCCTTCATCGGCGCGCAGTCCGACCTCTTCGATGGGGCGAAAGTGCTGCTGGTGTCCACCGAGGCGAACATCGACGCCGTTGCCGCCACGCTGGAACGCGCTGGCGAGCGGCGCATCCTCCGCGTGCTGGATCCCGGCCCGTTGCCGCCCGGGTTATCGGTGCGCGAGTTCAGCAGCACCGACGTGCTGCTGCTCGACGTCTACGAGTTCGCGCGTGCGTCGGGGCGCTTTCTCAATATCGACATCACCGCGCAGGCGGTGACGAGCATGGACGACACGACCATCAACGCCCTCGCCCGCCGCCTGTGCGCGGGGACGGTCGTGGTATCGCTGGACAAGAGCTGCCTCGTGTCGCACGGGCCGGACCGCCATGGCGACGAGTCGGACCTCTACCGCGTGCCGACGTGTGGATCGGGCGACGTGTTCAAGGGAACGCTGGCCGCGAGGCTGGTGGACGCGCCGTGCTTCCGCGACGCGCTGACGGCGGCGTGCGCCGCGGCGGGTTGAGGCAAGCAGGCCCGCTATCGCGGGATCGCCAGCAGGCTGGCTCCCACCTGGCTCCCGCTATCGTCGGTGCCAATGGTGGAGCCACCCCGCTATCGCGGGATCGCCAGCAGGCTGGCTCCCACCTGGCTCCCGCTATCGTCGGTGCGAATGGTGGAGCCACCCCGCTGTCGCGGGGTCGCCAGCAGGCTGGCTCCCACCTGGCTCCCGCCATCGTCGGTGCCAATGGTGGAGCCACCCCGCTATCGCGGGATCGCCAGCAGGCTGGCTCCCACCTGGCTCCCGGTATCGTCGATGCCAATGGTGGAGCGACCCCGCTATCGCGGGATCGCCAGCAGGCTGGCTCCCGCCATCGTCGGTGCGAATGGTGGGAGCCAGCCTGCTGGCGATCCGCGCGCAGCGCGGCCGGACAAACGAAAGCCGCCGGTCCCGCGACCGGCGGCTTTTTTTCAGGCGACGATCAACCGTTCTTCTGCAACCACGCATCCACGGCCGGCAGACGCTCCTTGCGGACCATCGCGCGGTAACGGATGTTCGCGATGCTCGTCTCCGCGTCGCGACGCGACGTGGCGGCGATGTACTTATCCGCGAACGCCTTGATCCTGTCGATCATCGCGAGGTCGAGCGAACCGCCCGCCAGCATCGGGTAGTAACGCGCCGCCGACGTCGAGTCGACGAACTGGTCGACCTTGTCCTTATGCGCCACGGCGAAGTCGAACGCCATTTCCGGATGCATGCGCGCCGCCGCCGAGATCATCGCCGCGCTGTTCGTGGCGCCCGGTTCGTCGGTGAGCGCGAGTTCCAGCGCACGCTTCGCCAGCGCCTCGTCCTGCGGCGTCGCGAGCAACGCGTACAGGCGATCCTTCACCAGCGGGGTCTTCTCGGCCTTCGCCGCGGCGTGCAGCTTGTCCCACGTGGCGGCGTCGGCGTGCGACGCGACCACGGCGAGGATCGACTTGCGCAGTTCCGGCGGCATGGTGTCCGTGGTGTAGCGACGACGCGCTTCGGCGATCACCTTCGCGTCGCCCAGGTGCGACAGCGTCGCGATCAGGTGCGTGCGCAGGATCGCCACCGGGGCCTCTTCGCCCGGCTTCGCTTCCCAGCCGACCTGCGCGAACTTCGGCGCCAGGCGCGCGATCGCGTACTTGCGCAGCGCGCCCTGACGCTTCGCGTCGCCCTCGTAGTAGTCGTCCAGCGTCGACAGATCGCCCGCGATGCCGTCCCACAGCAACGGCGTGGCGTCGAGCGGCGTGGCATCGATCAGGTCGAGCACGTCCGATGCCGGCTGCAGGCCACCCATGCCGAGCGCCCAGACGTCGGCGGTGAGGCCGAGCTGGTCGATCGGATCGAGCTTCGCGAACGCGCCCTGCAGCGCCTTGATCTGCGCCGGGGCGTAGAGCGTGCGGTAATAGCCGGTCTGGCCGGCGTTGACGAGCACCGGGGCGCAACCGGCCACGGTCAGCGAACCCGCGCCGTTCTCGAGCAGCGTGGACGACGTCGCGCCGCCGACGGTCTTCGCGATCACCGGCACGTGCCATGCCAGCGGCTTCTTCTCGGGACGGTCGCGCGTGAACTCGCCCTGCGACAGCTTGATCGTGGTGGACCCGCTGGCGCACGACACCGACTCGACGCGCACGAGCGGAATGCCCGGCTGCAGCGTGAAGTCGTGGGCGACGGTGCTCACCGGCTTGCCGGCCGCGGCGTCGATCGCCTTCCACAGGTCGTCGGATACCGTGTTCGAATACGCGTGCGCCTTGATGTACGCCTGCACGCCCTTCTGCCACGTGTCGGCACCGACATAGGCCTCGAGCATGCGGATCACCGACTCGCCCTTCGCGTACGTGATCGAGTCGAACGCCTGGCTGGCCTGTTCCACGGTCGCCACGTGCTGCACCACCGGGTGCGTGGTGGCTACCGCGTCGCGCGCCATCGCGCCTTCGCGCGTGAACACGGCTTCGAGGTTGGTGTGCCATTCCGGATGCAGGCGCTCGGTGGTGCGCGAGGCGAGCCACGAGGCGAAGCCTTCGTTGAGCCAGAGGTCGTCCCACCAGCGCATGGTCACCAGGTCGCCGAACCACTGGTGCGCCATTTCATGCGCGGCGGTGTTGAACACTTCCTGCTTGTCCGACTGCGTGGAGATGCTCGGGTCGAGCAGCAGCGCGTACTCGAACGTGTAGATCGCACCCCAGTTCTCCATCGCGGAGAAGAACTGGCTCTGGCCGGGCGAGGCGATGTTGTCGAGCTTCGGCAGCGGGTACGGCACGCCGAAGTACGCGTTGTATTCCTGCAGCACGGCCTTGCCCGAGTCGAGCGTGAACTGCGCCTGCGACGTGAGGCCCTTCTGCGTGATGACGCCGATCTCGACGCCGTCGCCCTTCGTCGTGGCGCGATCGAACTCGCCGAGACCGAAGAACAGCAGGTACGTCGACATCTTCGGCGACGGCTGGAAGGTGACCTTCGCCAGGCCGTTGCCGATGTCCTTCTTCGATGCGACCGGCATGTTGCTCACGGCCATCTGGCTGGACGGCACCGTGGCGGTCAGCGTGAAGGTCGCCTTGTAGTTCGGCTCGTCCCACGACGGGATGAAACGGCGCGCGTCGGAGTTTTCGAACTGCGTGTACAGCGCACGCTTCTTGCCGTCGGCCTTGGTGTCGTAGTCGATCGCGAACAGACCGTTGGCCTGCGTGCCGATCTTGCCGGTGTAGTCCATCGTCAGCACGTAGCTGCCGGCGGGAATCGCGTGATCGAACGTGAAGGTCGCGGTCTGCGCGTCCTCGTCCACCGCGACCTTCGGCGCCGCGAACGTCGCCTTGCCCTTCGCCGCGGCGAGCGCGACGTTCGCGAACGTCATGTTCATCGCGTTGAGCACGATCGACGGCGTGGGCTGCAGCACGTCGATGCTGATCGACACCTTGCCGTCGAAGGCGAGCTTGTCGGCATGCGGCACCACGGCCACGTCGTAGTGCGTGGGACGCACGGTGCGCGGCAGCTGGGTGGTGGCGAGCTGCGCGGCATCGGCCACGGGCGCGGCGACGGCCGAGAAGGAGAGACCGGCGAGCGCGAAAGCGATCGCGCTGACGAGGGGATTACGCATGCGGGTTTGCCCTATGTACGGACCCCGACGGAACATCCGGCGGCGGTCGCTCCGCCGATGTTCCTCGCTGGCGCACGGCGCCGGGAAGCGCCGGAAGTCACGGACGCAAGTTCCTGCGCCGGGACACCAGCAAGGTCGCTCTGGTGGGAGCCAGCCTGCTGGCGAACGGGTCTTGCCGCGGACGTGCTAGCGCCAGCAGGCTGGCTCCCACCCAGGATGGGTTACCAGAACCGCCACCAGCTCCGCTTTTCCAGCTTGCGCAGCGCCTTCAGGTGCCCCCGCGTGGCCGCCTTGCGATACCAGGCCCGAGCGATGGACGGATTGCGTGGCACGCCGTCGCCGCGCTCGTGGAGCAGGCCGAGGTCGAACTGGGCGTCGGCGTGACCGCTGCCCGCCGCGCTGCGCAGCAGGCGCACCACCTCGTCGACCCGCCGGGGCACGCCGCGGCCGGCGTCGATCATCGTCGCCAGTGCGTACTGGGCGGGCACATGGTGGCGCTCGGCGGCGAGTGCCAGCCAGCGGACCGCCTCGCGATCGTTGCGGGCCACGCCGTCGCCGGCGGCGAGGCGCTGGCCGAGAAGGAACTGCGCGGAAGCATCCTGCGGACCGATCTGCGCCAGGCGATCGGGCTCGTCGTCCGCCGTCGCCGCCGCGGCCTCGAGTTCGTCCAGCAGGCGGCGCGCTTCGCTGTCGCCCTGCGCGGCCGCGCGGCCGAACCAGTGGCGCGCCTGCTCGCGATCCTCGGGCTGCGCGCTGGCTTCGGCGTAGAGCTTGCCCAGCGCGAACTGCGCCGTGCCGTTACCCATCTCCGCCGCGCGGCGGTAATGGTGTGCGCCCATCGCCGTGTCGCGGGGCACGCCGATGCCGTCGCAGTACATGTGCGCGAGGCTGCACAGCGCGTCCGCGTAGCCACGCGATTCCGGATCGCCGCGCTCCACCGCCTTCGTGTAGAACGCGAACGCGAGCTCCGCGTCGCGCGGCACGCCACGCCCGAAATAGTGCGACACGCCGAGGTTCACACAGGCCTGCACGTGCCCCTGGTCGGCGGCCAGGCCCCACCAGCGCAGCGCCTCCTGCCGATCGGCCACCACGCCGTGCCCCCGCGCGTGCAGCATGCCGAGTGCGCACTGCGCTTCCGGCGAGCCGGTTTCCGCCGCGCGACGGTACCAGCCGGCCGCTTCGAACGGATCGCGCGACACGCCGAGGCCGTCCGCGAAATGCGTGGCCAGACGGCATTGGCTTTCCACATGGCCCTGCTCGGCCGCACGACGGAACCACTGCACGGCGCGCGCGTGGTTCTGCGTGACATGCTCGCCCGCGGCGTACATGAGCCCCACGCGATACTGCGCCACGGCGTCGCCGAGCTGCGCCTCCTTCTCGAGACGGCCGAATCGCTGCAAGGCGTCCATCTCGGCCGTGAAGCGCCGATCGACGAGTACGCCCGATTTCCCCTCCGACATCCCGTTCCCCTGAAAACGTCCGTCGTGACGGGGCGGATCATAGTGGGGAAGCGGGTTGAAAGATATGGGGTTTTTTCCCCGGCTGTCGGGTGTGGTGCGTCGTCACCGTCACGCCGCCACAGGCCGGTCTCCGCGGTCTCGGCTTCCGGGGGTGTGCTGGACGTTCCAGAGCCGATGTTACGTGGTCGCGACAACCGATCGCTCCGCGGTGGATACCGGCGTGCGCCGGTATGACGGTGAGGGGGTGCATGACGGTGAGGGGGCGCATGACGAGGAGGGGGGTGCACGCGGTGAGGGGCGTGCGTGGAGGCGTGTGAGGGCACCGCGTCGTGTCCCGTTCGCCCCACCGTCATACCGGCGTACGCCGGTATCCACGGCCTCGGTTTCCGAGGGTGCCGATGTTCCGTGGTGCGGCGAGCGGGGTACGCCCCAGCGTCACGAACGTCCGGTGCGCGGCCCGTCGCCGTGGCGCGACCCCCGCGCGATTTTCCGCGTAGCAGTGAAAGTGATCCCGCGGCGCGCGTCTTTTTCGGCCCGTCGTGGAAGCGGACCATGAGCCATCCTCAACGGAGCCATCCCATGAAAGCCATCGTCTACACCCATGCCGGCCTGCCCATCGACGACGCCAACGCGCTGGTCGAGATGGACCTGCCGAAGCCGTCCCCTGGCCCGCGCGACCTGCTCGTCGCCGTGCGCGCCGTGTCCGTGAATCCCGTGGACACCAAGGTCCGCAACAAGATGGCGGTCACGGCGCCGCGCGTGCTGGGATTCGACGCCGTCGGAACCGTCGCGGCGGTGGGCAGCGACGTCACGCTGTTCAAGGCGGGCGACGAGGTCTACTACGCCGGCTCCATCGTCCGCCCGGGCAGCAACGCCGAATTCCAGCTGGTCGACGAGCGCATCGTGGGCCACAAGCCGCGCACTCTCGACGACGCGCACGCCGCCGCCCTGCCCCTGACGGCACTCACCGCCTGGGAAATGCTCTTCGACCGGATGAACATCGAGGAAGGCGGCCACGACGGCGAGACGCTGCTGGTCATCGGCGCGGGCGGTGGCGTGGGCTCCATCCTCGTGCAGCTCGCCCGTCGCTTGACGAAGCTCAAGGTGATCGGCACGGCCTCGCGTGACGAAACGGCCAGCTGGGTCCGCGAACTCGGCGCGCACCACGTCATCGACCACTCGAAGCCGCTGGAACCGCAACTGCAGGCGCTGGGTATCGCGAACGTCGATCACATCGCCAGCCTCACCCACACCGACGACTACTTCGACCAGATCGCGGCCATCGTGAAGCCGCAGGGCCGGTTCGGCCTCATCGACGATCCGAAGGCCATCGACGTGACGAAGCTGAAGAGCAAGGCCGTCTCGCTGCACTGGGAATCGATGTTCACGCGCTCGACCTACGAGACCCCGGACATCGTCCGCCAGCACGAGATCCTCGAGCGCGTCGCGGCGCTCATCGACGACGGCACGCTGCGCACCATCCTCGGCGAGCACTTCGGCCGCATCACGGCCGACAACCTGCGCCGCGCCCATCAGCTCATCGAGAGCCACAAGGCGAAGGGCAAGATCGTGCTCGAAGGCTTCTAATCGAGCATCTGGCGCACGCGCGCGAGAAGATCGTCGACCTCGAATGGCTTAGCGATCAGATCCATGTCACGACTCAGGAAACGCGACCGCTCGGTCGCGTTTTCCGCATAGCCTGTCATGAACAGCACCGGCAGCGCCGGACGCCACGCACGCGCCGCCTCGGCCAGCTCGCGGCCGTCGAGCCCGGGCATGCCGATGTCGGTCAGCAGAAGGTCGAACTCATCGTCGCCCCGCAGCATCGACAGGGCGAGATCCGTGTCGCCCGTATCGACGCAGACGTAACCCGACCCGCGGAGCATCTCCACGACGAACAGGCGCAGGGATTCGGTGTCTTCCACGACGAGGATACGTTCGCCGCGACCACCGGCGATCGGACCCTCCTTCACCGCCGTCATCGCGATCTCGCCTTCGCTGGCCGGCAGCACCAGCGACACCGACGTGCCCTGGCCGACCGTGCTGCGGATGCGTGCTTCGCCACCGGACTGTCGGGCGAAGCCGTAGATCATCGACAACCCCAGGCCGGTGCCCTGGCCGAGCGGCTTGGTGGTGAAGAACGGCTCGAACACTTTCTCCAGGATCTCCGGCGCGATACCCGACCCGGAATCGGTGACCGTGACATGCACGTAATCGCCGTCGGGCAGCGACACGTCGCCGGCCAGTCGCTGCAAGCCCGTCGTGACGCGGATGGTGCCGCCGTCGGGCATCGCATCGCGCGCGTTGATGACGAGGTTGATCACCGCGTTCTCGAGCTGGTTCATGTCCACCTGCGCGACGACCGGCGATGTCGACAGTTCGAGTTCCAGCAGGATGCGCTCGCTCAGCGTGCGACGCAGCATGTCTTCCAGCGAGTGCACCGTGGCGTTGACGTCGGTCGCCTTCGTATCGAGCGGCTGCTGCCGCGCGAACGCGAGCAGGCGATGCGTGAGCGCCGCGGCCCGGCGCGCCGAACCGAGCACGGCGTCGCCGAAGCGCTGGACCTTGTCGAGCCGACCGGCTTCCACCTGGCGGTTGATCAGGTCGATGCCGGTGATGATGCTGGTGAGCAGGTTGTTGAAATCGTGCGCGATGCCACCCGTGAGCTTGCCGAGCGCGTCCATCTTCTGCGCCTGCAAGAGCTGCGACTCCGTGCGTTCGCGCTCGGCGATCTCGATCGCGAGGCGGCTGTGCGCGGTGTCGATGCGCTGCAGCTGCTCGCGCTCGCGGCGCCGCTGCTCGGTGACGTCCTCCACGAACACGAGCCCGCCTTCCGCGCGGTAAGGCGATACGCGCCACTCCGTTTCGCGCACGCCGGAGCGCGAGCGCATGCACAGCACGCCGCGCCAGCGCTGGTTGGCTTCCAGGTGCGCGCGCATCTGCGCCAGCGCTTCGCCCTGCCCTGGCTCGAAGCATGCCTTCAGCTGGCCTTCGCAACCCGCGTCGCGCAGCATGCGATCGAATGCTTCGTTGGAGTCGAGGATGTCGAGCCCACCGTCGACCACGGCGATCGGTGCCGCGATGTTGGTGAAGATCTCGCGGAAGCGCGCCTCGGCCGCACGGAGTTCGTCTTCCGTATCGCGCACGCGCATCAGCGTGCGCAGCGTCGCCAGCAGCACGTCCGGATCCACCGGGTGGATCAGGTAGGCATCCGCGCCGTTGTCGAGGCCGGTGATCAGATCGCCGGTGTCGATCGACGCGGCGGACACGTGGATCACGGGGAGCAGCATCGTCTCCGGCGCCGCGCGCAGCTTGCGCACGATGTCGAAGCCGCTCATGTCGGGCAGGTTCACATCGAGGATCACCGCCGCGAAATCGATGTCGGCGAGCAAGGCTTCGCCTTCCGCACCAGTACCCGCCTCGCGCGCGTCGTAACCCGCACGCTCCACGACACGGCGCATCGCGTAACGCGTCGCGGCGTTGTCGTCGACGATCAGCAGGCGGTTATGGCGTGGCATCGGGCACCTCGGCCGTCAAGGTGAGGGGCAGCACCACGTGGAAGACGGAACCCTTGCCGGGAACGCTGGTGACGCCGACCTCGCCCCCGAGGAGGTGGGCGAACTGGCGGCAGATCGACAGGCCGAGGCCCGTGCCACGCAGCCGCTTCTGCAACGGCGAATCTACCTGCGTGAAATCCTCGAACAGCGAGGGCAGCATGTCGTCGGGGATGCCGATCCCCGTATCGCTGACGGCGAAGCGCACGCGTCCGTCGCCTTCGAGGTGGGCCGACACCCGCACTTCGCCGCGCGGCGTGAACTTCAGCGCGTTCGAAATGAAGTTGCGCAGGATCTGCGAAAGCTTCTTGTCGTCGGTATACAGCTTCGGCATGTTCTCCGGATCTTCGAAGATCAGGTCGGCTTCCGTGGCATCCACGATCGGCCGGAACGTACCGCGAAGCGCGGTGAAGAGATCCATCAGCTCGAACCACGCGGGCGAGATGGTGATGCGTCCCGCCTCGATCTTCGCGAGATCGAGCAGGTCGTCCACCATGTCGCTCAGCTCGCGCGCGGCGGTCGCCACGAACGACACCTGCCGCTGCTGCTCGGGGTTCAGCGGGCCGTCCATCCCGTCGCTCATGAGCCGCGCGATGCTGAGGATGGACCCGAGCGGCGTGCGGAATTCGTGGCTCATGTACGAGAGGAAACGGCTCTTCAGCTCGGATGCCTGGCGCAGCTGCTCCGCCTGCTTGTCGAGCTCGGCGTACAGGGCGAGCACGCCCTGATTGGTCTCTTCCAGCTCGGCCCGCAGCGCCTCGTTCTCCGCGGCGATCCGTGCGATGTCGTCGTTGCCGCTCATAGGCCGCTTCCGAGGGTCATGGCGAGAAGGGTGATGTCGTCGCGTTCGCGGTTGAAATCGCGGAACAGCAGCGCGGTGACGACCGCCGGATGGCGAATGGCGAGGCCGGGGTATTCCTTGAGGTTCCACCGCGATTGCAGGCCGTCGCTGTACATCACGAGCAGCTTGTCGCGCGACGCCGGGAAATCGAACGACTGCGCACGACGCGCCTGCAGACCGACGATGCCGGGATGCGAGGCGAGACCACGCGAGCCCTCGAGCGTGATCAGGCCACCGGCGATGTTGCCGATGCCCGAATAACGAAGGACGCCCGTGGCGCCGTCGTACTGCGCCACGGCGGCGGCGCCGCCCCGCGTTCCCGTCATCCCCGCGTTGAGCGATGCCATGAGCGTCACCGGTTCCTCGAACGCATGATCGCGGAATACGGCAAGGCCGGCGGCCGCGGCTTCATGGGCCGGAACGCCGTGACCGAGGCCATCGATCAGCAGCAACGACGCCTTGTCGCCGCTGAGTCCGAGGCCCCAGCCATCGCCACAGACCGTCTCGTCGCGCATCCGCTGCTGCGTCGCGCCGAAGCGGATGTCGACGCGGCCGGAACCCTTCGGATACACGCGCGACATCACGACCGACCCGCGATGGTCGGAATAGATGTCCATCACGTCGCTCTGTCGCTTCACCGCGCCGAGGCCTTCGCCGCGGGTGCCGCCGGTGGAGAATCCGTCGGGCAGGCAATCCGCGAGATTGAAGCCGGGGCCGCGATCGACCGCGGTGACTTCGACACCGAAGGCACCCTTGCCCTGTACCACGGCGATGTGGATCTCGCCGCTACGCGCATGTTTCAGCACGTTCGTGGAGAGCTCCGTCGCGACCAGTGCCACGCGGCCCGCGTCCGTGACATCGAAGCCGGCGCCGGTGGCGGCGAGCTGTGCGAGGCGACGTGCGTGGCCGATCTGCGTGGCGTCTTCGATGGCGACGATGCGGGTCGGTTCGCCGAGGTAGGTCACGTCCATTTGCAGATCGTCACGCGCGTACCGGCGCCTGGCGCGCTCTCCAGCGAGAACTCGTCCACGAGGCGCCGCGCACCCGTCAGGCCGAGGCCGAGGCCACCGCCGGAGGTCCAGCCATCGGTCATGGCGAGTTTCACATCGGGGATGCCCGGACCGTCGTCACGGAAAATCAGGCGCAGGCCACGCCGCGCACCGTCTTCCAGTAGCTCCCAGTCCATGTGCCCGCCGCCGCCGTAGATGACCGCGTTGCGCGCGAGTTCGCTCGCGGCGGTGATCAGCTTGGTCTGGTCGACGAGGCGCAGGCCGCACTCGATCGACAGCTTGCGCGCGGTCTGGCGGGCGAGCACGACGTCCTGCTCGATCGCCACCGCCTGGCTGCCTTGCCGGAGCGTACTCATCGCGATTGCAGGCGGTCGCGCAGCAACCGCATGCCGCGCTCCACGTCGAGCGCCGTGATCACGCCGGGCAAGGTCAGACCCAGCTCCACCAGCGTGATGGCCACGGCGGGCTGCATGCCGACCACGACGGTTTCGGCATCCATGATCTTGGAGAGCCCGGAGATCGTGGCGATCATCCGGCCGATGAAGGAGTCGACGATGTCGAGCGCCGAGATGTCGATCAGCACGCCGCGCGCGCCCGTGCCGCTGATGCGCTCGGAGAGGTCGTCCTGCAGCGTCATGGCGAGCTGGTCGTGCATGTCGACCTGGATGGTGACGAGCAGGAACTCGCCCATCCGGAGAATGGGAATGCGCTCCATGGGCGTCAGGCGCCCTTGGTGACGACGAAACCCGAACGCTTCAGCGCCACCGCGAGCGCGTCGGCGAGGTTCGCCTTCGTGACGATGCCCTGCAGGTCGAGGCCGAGGTGGACGATGGTCTGCGCGATCTGCGGACGCACGCCCGAGATGATCGCGTCGGCGCCCATCAGGCGGATGGCCGTGACCGTCTTCAGCAGGTGCTGCGCCACGAGCGTATCCACGGTGGGCACGCCGGTGATGTCGATGATGGCGATCTCGGCGCCGGTCTCGACGATGCGCTGGAGCAGCGATTCCATCACCACCTGGGTGCGCTGCGAGTCGAGTGTGCCGATCATCGGCAGCGCCAGCACGCCATCCCAGAGCTTCACGACGGGGGTCGACAGCTCGAGCAGTTCTTCCTGCTGGCGGGCGATGACTTCCTCGCGGGACTTCTGGAAGGTGCGGACCGTGTGCAGACCGAGGCCGTCGAGCAGCTCGGAAACGGCCCAGACCTGGCTGGCGAAGTCCGCTGGATCCTTGCCGTACTCGGCCTGGAGCAGCTCGAACAGCGGATGCTTCAGCGAAAAGATGAAGTTCGCCGTGTGCTGGGAGTCGAAGCCCTGCAGGGCGCGGCTGCGCGAAAGACGCTCCAGGAACGTGCGTGCCTCGCTCCACTCGTTGCCGGCCATGCCGTTGACGTCGCCCATGGCGGCGCCTGCGGCGAGCACGCGGAGGAATTCCTTCGTCTGCGATTCGAACTCGGCCTGGCTGATGCGGGAGTCGCGCGCGGCGCCACTCGCGTCGAGGTTGGCGTGCCAGCTCGCGAGGAGCGGTCCTTCGTTCTTGCGGATCACATCGATCGTGCGTTGCGACAGTGCGGACATGGTTACCCCCTCGAAAACGCTATGATGGAGGCTGCCTTCACACAATGGAATAGTGCGTACGTCGTCGAACGCGTTGACATCGTGTTCACGCCGAAACCGCTAATCCGTCACGTGATATCACCCTCCACAGGTCCGAGCCACGCCCATGTCCGCCGCACAAAACAAGGTCGTGCTCCTCGTCGAAGACGACGATTCGATCCGCGACCTGTCCGAGATGATTCTCGACATGGAAGGCTATACCGTGCACACCGCGCGCAACGCCGACGAAGCCGAGAAATGGCTCGCCACCGGCAAGGCCGACGTGCTGTTCACCGATATCCGCATGCCCGGGACGATCTCCGGCCAGGAGCTGGCGACGCGCCACAGCGACATGCCGGTGCTCGTGACCTCCGGCGAGGCGAAGGAGCAGCACGACTGGGTGAAGGATCCCATGCGCTATCTGGCCAAGCCGTACGACCGGAAATCGCTGCTGCACGCCATCGCCGCGCTCGCCGCCTGACGGACTTCAGGCGCGGTCGACTACCTGGCTGATCCGGTTTTCGGCGAAACGGAACGTCGACGTCCCATCCATTTCGATGACGGTGCCGGCACCCGGGCCGTCCGGGATGTCCTCGGCGATTTCACCGTGGAACGCGACGATCGCCATGACCTCGTCGCCCTCCTCGTGGAGCTCTTCGATCGTCTGACGGCGCGACGCGAACAAGGCGGCGCCAACACGGGCGAGCTTCTCGAACTCGGCCTTGCCGTCCGTCGCCACGCTCAGATCCCCGCCGGCGTGGTGCTCGAAGCGAACGTCGTCCGTGAGCACGGCGAGCATGCCCTCGATGTCGAGGCGGTTATACGCCTCGATATATTGCTCGATGAGGGCCTGACGGGCGGCGTCGATCATGTGGATGGTCCAGTCGGGTAGTCGCTCCGGATACTACCCGTGTCCGACATGTCCGCGAACCGTCCGTGGACACCCGAACCTGCAGGTTGCTGGCGATGGGAGCCTGCCGCGGACCCCATCGCGGCCAAGGCCGCTCCCACAGCGGCGCCCCCGGTGGGAGCCAGCCTGCTGGCGATGGGTGCTTGCCGCAAATCCCATCGCGGCCAAAGCCGCTCCCACAGCGGCGGGCCCGGTGGGAGCCAGCCTGCTGGCGATGGATGCTTGCCGCGGACCCATCGCGGCCAAGGCCGCTCCCACGGAACGGTGTGACGGGCTGGCCTGCGAATTGCAGCGGGCGGGACCATCGCAAGGAGCTCCGCTATGGCAGGCCACTCGATCCGCACCATCCTCGTCGCCATCGCCATCGCCATCGCCGCGCCGGCGTCCGCGCGCGACGCACCGCCGATCCACTACGACATCGCGGTACACGCCGACGGCGTGGTCGACGTCCGCGCATCCACAACCATCGACGACACCGGCTCCCTCGCGCTGGCCGCCCCGTGGCCCGGTGCCGACGACATCCGTGTGGATCGTGGCCGCGTCGACACCTCCGCGCCGGGGCGTTGGGTGGTGCACGCGGCACCCGGCGATGTCGTGACACTCACCTGGCGACCCCGCCGGTCTACCCATCCGGACACCATCGGATACGACACGTGGCAATCGGTACTGGTGCGGTCCGATGCGGTCGTCGCGGCCGGCCAGTCGATATTCGCGCTGCCGGAGGATGTCGAGGCACGGAAAGCGACGGTACGTTGGTCGGTCCCGACGGACTGGCGGGTATCCACGACGCTGATACAGGGCACGCAGTCGATGCGACAGGTGCGGCTGAGCGGTTTCATGGCCGGAACGCGCGTCGTCACCGAGACCCGGGAACTCACCGGCGCGACGCTTCGCGTATCGTCCCTCGACACGTCGCGCGGCGACACCGCCGCGACGGCCGACGCGGTCGCCGCCGCGGTGACGCGCATCGTGCCGCCGAAACGCCGACACGACATCACCGTGAACCTCGTCGGCATGAACGACGCGTTCGCCGCGCTGTCGACGAGCGCGCTGCCGCGGGGCGCCATGTCGTATCGCACGCGCAGCATGTCGCCGGGTGTCGAGCGCGCACGACTCGTCCTCGCCGCCGTGCAGGATGACGACCCGGACATCGACGCCGCCACGGCGTGGTACACGCAGGGCTTCGCGGCCTGGCGTGCGATGACGATGATCCGTCCACTGATCGAACCGGCAGATCTCGCGCGCATGCTCGACGAAACGACGGTGCGCTACGGCGATTCGCCGTTCCGGCGCGTGCCGAATGCCCGCGTCGCCGCCGAGTTCGGCACCTCGCCAGACCTTCGCCGCATGGCGGCGGCGCGCGGCGAGCTTTTCGCATCGCTCCTCGATGCCCGGATCCGCGAGGCGACCTCGGGTACCGCGTCGCTGCAGGATGCGCTGGCGCGCATGCCCGACGACCCGGACGATCCGGGCGCGGCCCTGATGCAGGCCGTCACCGCGGTCGGCGGTGGCGATATCGGGCCGGTCTATCGTCGCTACATCGTGGACGGCGAACTGCTGCAGCTGCCGCGGAATGCGTACGGCGCGTGCTTCAGCGTGGGCACCGTGGCGGACTGGTCCGGCTGGCAGACACAGCATGTGTTCGCGAAGGCGGGGTGCGAGGCCCCGCCCTCGCCGACCCTCGTCTCCACCGGAACCTAGGCGGCGGCCTGGACCGATTGCCCCGCCCGCCGCATGACCGTATGGTGCCCGTTCCGTCCCAACCCCGAGCCGCCCGATGTCGCATCCGCAGGATTCCTCTTCCGAGCACCTCAGGCGAAGCCTGTCGAACCGCCACCTGCAGCTGATCGCCATCGGCGGCGCCATCGGAACCGGACTCTTCATGGGCTCGGGCAAGACGATCAGCCTCGCCGGGCCGTCGATCCTGCTGGTGTATCTCATCATCGGCGTGATGCTGTTCTTCGTCATGCGCGCCATGGGCGAGCTGTTGCTCTCCAACCTCGAGTACAAGTCGTTCATCGACTTCTCGACGGATCTGCTCGGCCCCTGGGCCGGGTTCTTCTGCGGCTGGACCTACTGGTTCTGCTGGATCATCACCGCCATCGCGGATGTGATCGCCATCGCGTCGTACGCGCAGTTCTGGTTCCCCGGCCTCGCGCCATGGATACCCGCCTTGCTCTGCGTGCTGTTGCTGCTGGGCCTCAACCTCACCACCGTGCGCCTCTTCGGCGAGCTGGAATTCTGGTTCGCGCTCATCAAGATCGTCGCCATCTGCGTGTTGATCGTCACCGGCTTCGGCATGGTGGCGTGGGCCTTCCGCTCGCCCGATGGCCACGTGGCGGCGCTGTCGAACCTATGGAGCGACGGCGGCATGTTCCCGATGGGCATCACCGGGTTCTTCGCCGGGTTCCAGATCGCCGTGTTCGCCTTCGTCGGCATCGAACTGGTCGGCACCACCGCCGCCGAGACCGCGGATCCGGAGCGCAACCTGCCCAAGGCGATCAACTCGATTCCGGTACGCATCATCCTGTTCTACGTGCTGTCGCTGGTCGTGATCATGTCGGTGACGCCGTGGCGCCAGGTGCTGCCCGGCAAGAGCCCGTTCGTGGAACTCTTCGTGCTCGCCGGCATCCCCGCCGCCGCCAGCCTCATCAACTTCGTGGTGCTGACGTCGGCGACGTCGTCGGCCAACAGCGGCATTTTCTCCACCAGCCGCATGCTCTACGGCCTGGCCGAAGAAGACCATGCACCGTCGGCGTTCAAGCGCCTGTCGAAGGCGGCCGTGCCGTCGCGCGGCCTGCTCTTCTCGTGCATCTGCCTGCTGGGCGGCGCGATGCTCGTGTATCTGGACGCCGACCTCGTCAACGCGTTCACGCTGGTGACCACGCTGGCGGCGATCCTCTTCATGTTCGTGTGGTCGCTGATCCTCGTGGCCTACATGGCATACCGGAAGAAGCGTCCCGAGCTCCACGCGGTGTCGGCGTACAAGATGCCCGGTGGCGTGGCGATGTGCTGGGCGTGCCTGGTGTTCTTCGCGTTCGTGCTGGTACTGCTCGCACTGGAGGCCGACACGCGCAAGGCGCTGATCGCCAGCCCGGTATGGTTCGCGATCCTCGGCGTGGGGTACGCGCTGCGTCGTGGCAAGGCCTGACGCCGGATTCGTTGTAGTCCTTCGCCTACAGGACGCCACCCGAAAATTGGGTATAGTCCGGCGCTACCGGGCGACCGGCCGCAGGGGGCGGCGTCGCAGGGAGACAGGGGGAGAACCATGGCAGTCCGTCGACACGCCCATGTGCGCCGCGTAAGGAACGACCGATGAGCACGGGCTTCAAGCCCGTGGATTTCCGTCACGACGACGCGCTGACGCGCGTCTCGTGGGACGAGTTCGAGCGACTGATCGCCGCGTATTACCGCGGCCAGGGGTTCGACGTGGACCATGTGGGCACGGGCGCCGGCGGCCGCCGCACCGATGGCGGGATCGACATGATCCTGCGCCAGGGGCTCGAGACCATCGTCGTGCAGTGCAAGCACTGGAACTGCTGGAAGGTGCCGCACAACGATGTGCACCAGCTCATCGGCGTGATGCACACCGCGGCGGCGACCGGCGCGATCGTGATCACCTCGGGTGAATTCACCAACGCCGCCATCGAGGCAGCCGCGAAGTTCCGGCACATCCGTCTGATCGATGGCAAGGTGGTGCGCGCCATGCTCGGCCCCATCGAGGAGCCGGCCATGCCGCACCTGACCCTCGACGCCATGCCCTCATGGGTTTCCCGGGCGAGGCATCGCGGCGCCCCGACGCGCACGCCGGCACTGGCCATCGCGGGCGCGTTCCTGACGATGCTGCTGGCACTGGGTGTGCTCTACACCTATTACATGGCGTCGTTCCAGAAAGCGGAGCTCGACATCATGCGCGCGGCGACGTCGCAGGCCACGCGTCAGATCGCGGCGGTCGCGGCAAGGCCATCCGCCCCGTTCATCCGCGCCACGCAGCAGCGTGAGGCGTCCACGCTCAACGGCCACCCCGTCATCGTGCACGACACGCCGACGACCAAGGCCGAGATCGCGGATTGGGAAGCGAAGAACGCCGAGTCGATGCGCATCCTGGAAAAGACGACGCCGTCGGTGCCGTAACCCGCCTACGATCTGGAGAAATCACGGTGGGACCCAGCCTGCTGGCGAATGGGGTCATGTCGCAGACCCATCGCGGCCAAGGCCGCTCCCACACGAATAGCGACGCCGCGATGCGCTCTTGTAGGAGCCGCTATAGCGGCGAGCTCTGGTAACAGCGTGCCACAACGCCAGACCGATCCTGTTGTGGTGGGAGCCAGCCTGCTGGCGAATGGGGTCATGTCGCAGACCCATCGCGGCCAAGGCCGCTCCCACACGAATAACCACGCCGCGATGCGCTCTTGTAGGAGCCGCTATAGCGGCGAGCTCTGGTAACAGCGTGCCACAACGCCAGACCGATCCTGTTGTGGTGGGAGCCAGCCTGCTGGCGAAGGGGACTTGCCGCGAGCCAACGGGATCCCACCGGAGCGTCTATGGCCCAGCTGCGTCGAACGGTACGCGTTGGCCGGCTCTCAGGCAGTCCAGATCACGATTGATGGTGGCGACCGCTACCACGTGGCCATTCTTCACGTAGCGCACTTCGGCGTCTTTCGCCTCGACCGAGCCGAACACCTGGATGTCGTCCCATGCATCCGCGTGCCCGACATAACGTACCGTGACGTCGTAATGCACGCTCCAGAAATACGGCGCCTCGTCGTAGGCGTCGCCCCGACCGAGCATCGCGGCGGCGGCGATCTGGCCGAGGCGTTCGGCGACCACCCAATGCTCGATGCGCACAGACTCGCCCATCGGCCCCGGATACCTGGCGATGTCGCCCGCGGCAAAGATGTCGGGATCGGACGTGCGCATCGAGCGATCGACGATGACGCCGCGATCCACGTCGAGGCCTGCCATCTGCGCCAGCGCCAGGCGTGGTGTGACGCCGATGCCGAGCACCACGCGCGACGCCGCGACGGTGGATCCGTCGTCGAGCGTCACCTGCCCATCCTCGTAGGCCACGGCACGCCGCCCGAGGTGGAACGTCACGCCGTTTTCCTCGTGCAGGCGCTGGATCAGCGCACCGATCCGAGGGCCGAGCTTGCTCGCGAGCGGCACGGGCTCGGGGCCGATCACGTGCACGGCAACGTTCCGTTGCCGCAACGAACCCGCCACCTCCATGCCGATGAAACTGCTGCCGATCACGGCGACGGTCTGCGACGGATCGATATCGGCGATGATCGCTTCGGCGTCCTTCATGCGGCGCACCGTGTGCACGTGCGCGTGATCGAAACCCGGTGCCTGTGGCCGAATGGGCTCGGCACCCGTGGCGAGCAACAGTTTGTCGTACTCGAGCGTCTCGCTCGCCATGTGGGAGCCAGCCTGCTGGCGATCGGGCGCTCGCGGCGAGCCTGCACCCGATAAAAACGTCACAGCACGCGCCTTCGCGTCGATCGCGGTGACGTTGGCGTTCAGGCGAAGGTCGATGCCAAGGCCCGCATAGAAAGCCTCGTCCTTCAGCGGCATCCACTCCGGCTCCGCCGTGCCCGCGAGGTAATCCTTCGACACATTCGGCCGGTCGTACGGCGCATCGGTATCCGCGCTCAGCATGGTCAGCGTGCCATCGAAGCCGAGCGCGCGCAGACGCTGTGCGGCAGCGAAGCCGGAAGCACCGCCGCCAACGATGACGATTTGACGGGAGCCGGCATCCGAGGCGTCGTTGTGGGAAGCGTGCTGGCGCGCGACGGGTGCTTGCGGCGAGCTCCCATTCGCGCGCGAGCGCGCTTCCCACAAGAGCGCGTCGGCTTCCTGCTCGCGCGAGACCGGTGCATCGAGTTTCTCGCGGACGAACACCTTTCCGTCGATTTCCTCGACGCGCCAGCACGCGAGCGGCGACAGCGCAGGGGCCTTCGTCGCAAGGCCATTCCGCAGGTCGAAACACGCGTGGTGCCACGGGCAGTGGATGTGGTCGCCGACACGCAGTCCCTCGTGCAGCGGGCCGCTGTAGTGGCTGCATGCGGCCGCGATGGCGGTCAGCCCGGCGCTGGTACGCGCCAGCATCACCGCCTCGCCGTCGACGTGCCCGGCGAACACGCCACCTTCAGGGATTCTGGAAACCTCGACACCCAGCGCAAGGTCGGGCCCGATGGTCAGGGGATCGGCGACTACGTCGGTCATGGCTGTCTCCCGGGCATGGCTGGCTGGGAAACCAATGTAGGCGTCGTAAGAGGCGGTGGCTAGGAGGTTCCGGGTGCGCTCCGTGTTGCCTTACGGGCGACAATCGCCAAGGCGGTCGGCTTCCACCGGCGCGTCCCGTCGCCTCATCTTCAGGTCACCCCGGCGTCTCGAGCGAAGCGCATCGGCGGCATGCCGACGTGTCGCGCAAACGCGACGCTGAACGTGCTGGCCGAGCTGTAGCCCACGCGCTCGGCCACCTCGGCCACCGTGCCTTCGTTCCGGCGCAGGAGGTTCTTCGCGATCGCCATGCGCCAGGCGAGCAGGTATTCCATGGGGGCGACGCCCACCGCGCGGCTGAAGCGCTCGAAGAACGACGAGCGCGACAGTGCGGCTTCCTTCGCGAGTTGCACAACCGTCCATGCGCGTGTCGGGTCTTCGTGCATCCGGCGGATGGCGACGCCGAGGCGTGCGTCGGCAAGGCCGCGCAACAGACCGGGCGAGGCGTCCGTGCCCGCCGTCGAACGAAGCGCTTCGATGAAGAGTACTTCCAGCAAACGCGCCAGCACGACGTCGCGTGCGGGGCGTTCCTGTCGCGCTTCGTCGCTCACCAGCTGCACCAGCGTCGACAGCCGCGGATCGCCGCGCACGAGCACGCGTCGCGGAAGCAGTGAAACCAGCAACGTCGCATCGGGCGAGTCGAACGAGCAGAGGCCCGCCAGCATGCGCAGTTCGTGCGGGCCGTCCTGACGACCCTGCCGATACGTGCCGTCGGCCATCCGCGTCGGCTCGCGATCGATGTCGTCCGGGAGCGGCGGCTCCATGCCGCGCAGCAGTGTCTCGCGCCACACCGGCAGCAGCACGAAATCGCCTGGTTGCAGGACGGTCGGTTCCTCGCCCTCCACGTCGAGCATGCACTGCCCTTCGAGGATCACGCAGTAGACCGACTCGCCCACCACCGCGTGCCGCACACCCCAGCGACCGGCGGCGGCGACGATCTTGGAGCGCCGCAAGCCGGGCTGCAGCAGCGTGACTACCTCGGATAGCGGATCGATCATCGCCGGACTCTCGCAAATGAAACGCGGACTCTGGATTGTAGCAAGTCCGGCCGAGGGCACCTATCTTGGTCGGCACGCCCCACCCCTTCTCAAGGAGTCCCCGTGCAAACCGTACTGATCACCGGCTGTTCGTCCGGCTTCGGCCTCGACGCCGCCCGCTATTTCCTCGACAAGGGCTGGAACGTCGTCGCCACGATGCGCACGCCGCGCGCCGACCTATTTCCCGTCTCCGACCGGCTCCGCGTGCTCGCGCTCGATGTCACGGACGCCGCGAGCATCCGCGCAGCGATCGAAGCCGCCGGCCCCGTCGACGTGCTGGTCAACAACGCCGGCATCGGCATGCTGGCCGCGCTGGAAGGCACGCCGATGGATACCGTGCGCGACATCTTCGAGGCCAACACGCTTGGCACCATCGCGATGACGCAGGCGGTGCTTCCGCAGTTCCGCGAGCGCAAGGCAGGCGTGGTGATCAACGTCACCTCGAGCGTCACCTACCGCTCGCTGCCGTTGCTGTCCGTCTACACGGCGAGCAAGGCCGCGGTGAACGCGTTCACCGAATCGCTGGCGCTGGAACTCGCGCCCTTCGACATCCGCGTGCGACTGGTGCTGCCGGGGCGCGCTCCCGACACGCGCTTCGGCGAGAACGCGATGACGCGCATGCAGGCAGGCGCACCGGGTGCCTATGCGGACTTCACGCAGAACGCGTTCGCGAACCTGCGCGCCGACGGTCCGGTGACCACAGCGCAGGACGTGTCCGAGGCGATCTGGTACGCGGCGACGGACGCGGCGAGCCCGATGCGTATCCCCGCAGGCGCGGATGCGGTGGAGTGGTCGCGCGAGGGTTGACACTCCGGCTATCAGCCGACGGGCACGGGTGCCCGCCACGCATGCATCCGTGCCGCACCTGCAGCGACGACCGCCGAAATCACCAGCAGACCCGCGCTGGCGGCGAACGTCGCGCGGTGACCCAGCGTGTCGAACAACACACCCCCCACCGTGGCACCCAGCGTGATTGCGAGCTGGACCACCGCGACCATCAGACCACCGCCAGCTTCGGCGTCATCGGGCAGCGTTCGGCTGAGCCAGGTCCACCAGCCCACCGGCGCAGATGTACCGAGCAGGCCCCAGGCGGCAAGAAGAAGAGCCGTGATACCGACGTGCGCCCCGCCTGCGAGGAGGGCTGCCACAACGACCGCCATGAGCAGCGGAATGACGATCAAGGTGTGGTGCAGGCGCCGATCGAGGAATCGCCCGATGACCACCGTGCCGACGCAGCCGGCGGCTCCTACCGTCAGCAACAGGTAGGACAGGGTTGCGACGTCCACGCGCGTGACCTTCTCCAGGAATGGCCGCAGATAAGTGAACATCGCGAACTGCCCCATGAAAAACAGGCCGACCGCGAACATGCCCCACGCCACCTGCGGTCGGCGGAAGAGCTTCAGCACGTTGGTGTGCTGCGCACGCCCCGATGCCGCCATCGCGGGCAGACTAATGGACTGCCAGATCAGTGCGACGAACGCGATCGGCACCACGCAGAACAACGCCCATCGCCATCCGACGGTCGCACCGAGAAAGCTGCCCACCGGTGCGGCGGCGACCGTTGCCAGCGCGTTACCGCCGTTGATGACCGCCATCGCACGCGGCACGGCATCGGCAGGAACGAGGCGCATGGCCGCGGCCGCCGACATCGACCAGAAGCCACCGATCGCGATGCCGATCAAGGCGCGGCCGAGCATGAACAGCGAACCGTCCGGCGCGAAGCCGACGATGCCACCGGACACGATCATCAGGGACGTCAACGCCAGCAGCAGGCGTTTTCTGTCCAGCCGGCGCGCCAGCGTCGCGATCGACAGACTCGTCACCAACGCGAACGCGCCCGAGATCGCGATCGCCTGACCCGCACGCCCTTCGGTGATATGCAGGTCGGCGGCGATCGGAGTCAGCAAGCTGACCGGCATGAATTCCGACGCGACGAGCGCGAAAGCACCAAGCGACATCGCGAGCACGCCGGCCCAGGCCGCCGGTGTCGTTACAGAATGCGAAGGCATGAATGGCTTGCCCTCAATCCGGCTCGACGGCCGCGGCGTAGTCGGCATCGGAAACCTGTTCCATCCACGCGACGGGCGAGCCATTGAGCCATTCCTGTACCGCGATGTGGCTCATCGCGGTGGTGTCGGTGGCGCCGTGCCAGTGCTTCTGCCCGCAATCGCAAAATACGACGTCGCCGGCACGGATCTCCTTCTTCGGGCCGCCTTCGCACTGCGTCCAGCCACGGCCGGAAAGCACCACGAGGTGTTGACCCAGCGGATGGGTGTGCCACGCGGTCCGCGCGCCGGGCTCGAAGGTGACCAGTGCCGCCGAGACGCGGCCGGGTTCCGCGGTGTCGAACACCGGGTCGATGCGAACGTCCCCGGTGAAGTAATCGCGCGGGCCTTTCGCCGAGGGGCGGGATCCATTGCGGTAAATGCGCATGGGCATGGGCATGGGAATCTCCATGGAGGACTGACCCTTGAGTCTGTCCCACGCGGACCATGCCTACTAGATGATGAATGCTTAACGAGCCCATTAGATTGACTAATGAATGGCCGTGTCAGACTGGGCCATGGCCAAACGCAATCTCCATGAACTCCAGGCGTTCGTGACCGTTGCCCGGGAGCGCAGCTTCACGCGCGCCGCAGCTCAACTCGGCGTTACCCAGTCCGCACTGAGTCAGTCCGTACGAGCGCTGGAGGCACGGCTGGATATCCGGCTGCTGAGCCGCACGACACGAAGCGTGTCGCCGACCGAAGCAGGCGAACGTCTGCTTCATGCGATCGGCCGTCGCTTCGATGAAATCGAATCCGAGCTCGACGCGCTGACCGCGATGCGCGACAAGCCCGGCGGCACGGTGCGCATTACCTGTGGCGACCACGTGCTACAGGACATCCTACTGCCGAAGCTGGGACCCTTGCTTCGCGAATACCCCGATGTGCACGTGGAGTTCGACGTGAGCTATGGCTTCCGCGACATCGTGGCCGATCGCTTCGATGCCGGCGTACGACTCGGCGAGAGCATCGACAAGGACATGATCGCCGTGCCCATCGGGCCACACATCCGCATGGCCGCGGTGGGATCACCCGATTACTTCGCACGCCGCGCGGCGCCGAAGAAGCCCGCCGATCTGTTGGCGCACAACTGCATCAACCTTCGGTTACCGACTTACGGCGGCCTGTACGCGTGGGAGTTCGAGCGCAAGGGTCGCCCGATCAACGTGCACGTGGAAGGCCAGCTCACGTTCAACACCGCGCCGCACATCGCGCTCGCCGCAGTCGAGGGCCTCGGCATCGCGTTCCTTCCCGAGGCCGAGTGCATGCCCTACCTCGCCGACGGCAAGCTGATGCGTGTGCTTGACGACTGGTGCCCGCCCTTTCCCGGCTATTACCTCTATTACCCCGGCAGGCGCCAGCCGTCTCCCGCATTCACACTGGTGCTCGAGGCATTGCGGTGGCGTGGCGCCTGAGCGCACGCATCTCCTTCGACGGACGACCTAAGGCATGACCCTTGTCGATCCAGAGCACGCAAACGCCGGTGGACGAAGTACGCTGCGGCATTCCGGGCCAGACACTCGTCATCGAAGGGCCGTTCTGGCTGGCTGCCCGACGATGAAGCGTGTTGGCCCTCGCGACGGACGTGGCCGGCATGCCGGTCGGCTCATTCGGCGGCTGACTGGCGCCGCGCCGGTGTTGTATCGTCACCCGTCACCTGCCTGACGGAATGCCGGAACAGCCATGTCGCTCATCGACCACATCGAGTTTGCCGTCACCGATGCCAAGGTATCGCATGCTTTCTATAAAGCGGCGCTCGCACCGCTGGGGGTCACCCTCATCAAATCGTTCGGTCCGAAGGACACCAACAACCGCGGCAATCGTCACGGCTTCGGTCGGGACGGCTATCCGAGCTTCTGGATCCACGACCACGCCCCGCCCAGCCAAGGCAACCACGTGGCTTTCTCGGCGGCGAGTCGCGCGGAGGTGCGCGCATTCCACGAAGCGGCGCTCGCAGCCGGTGGCAAGGACAACGGCCCTCCCGGTATCCGTGACCACTACCACGCCCGCTATTACGCCGCGTTCGTGCTCGATCCGGACGGCATCAACGTCGAGGCGGTCTACCAGGGCGAGTAGGCCCGGTACGCTCGACTAAACGACGTCGACGCCGTTGAATCGATCGCTCTGTCAGATATCGAGCTGGACGGGACCGCTGCCCTCCGCCGGCCGCGCGCAACAGATCAGCACTTCGTCGTCGGGCACCGTCAGTTCGGTCGGCGTCGGATAGGCGACGCGACCGCTGACGAGCTTAGTCCGGCAGCTGCCGCAGGTTCCGCCGCGGCAACTGTATTCCGGGGTCAGCCCGCGCTGTTCGGCGAGGTCGAGCAGGCTGCCCGAATCGGGTAACCAGCGCGCCTCCTTCGCCGAGCGCATGAAGAGGACCGGCACAGGGTCTGCCGAAACCGGAACCAGCGGTTTCGTCGTGGCAGCGGCATCCGGCACGCGCGCCAGACGCGACGGTCCGAAGGTTTCCGCGTGGATGCGCGCATCGTCGACATTCAGTTTCCGCAGCCCGTCATACACGTCCTGCATGAAGCCGGCGGGACCGCATACATAGAAATCGTAATCGTCGAATGGCAGGTACGACTTCAGCAGGTCGGCACTGAAGCGCCCTTCCACATCGAAATCCTTGCCGCTTTCCGCACCATCGGCGCGACCGAGGATGCTGACGAGGTGAAGCTTGCCGTTCGCCGCCGCCACCAGCGAGGCGAACTCGTCCGAGAACGCCCGCTCCTCGCGCGAACGGGCCGACTGGAATACCCACATGGGCCGCAGGTAACGTGTCCGCAGGCCCTCGTGGACGACGTGCCTGACCATGGCCAACGGGGGGGTAACGCCGACGCCCGCGGCGATGAAGACAGCCGGACGACGGGTCGACGCATCGATGACGAACGCGCCATCCGGCGCCCGGGCGTCGATGATGTCGCCCACCGCCAGGTGGTCGTGCAGATGGGCGGAAACCATGCCTTCGCGCTTCACGCTGATACGAAGTTGCGAATCGGCCGGCCCACTTGACAACGTATACGTCCGCAGGACGGGCGCATCGAACCCGGGAATCGCGACCCGGATCGGCAGATGCTGCCCCGGTTTGATCGCGGGCATGCCGACACCGTCCGCCGGAGCCAGATGGAACGAACGGATGGACCGGCTCTCGTCGACGATGGATTCGACGCGATAAGGCCGCCACTGGCGAGCGAGTTCGGCCGCGCGCATGCGCGACACGGCGTCGCTCCAGCTACCGGTGATCAGCGAGTTCGGCGAGGCACCCTCCTCGACGCGCGTCCAGCGCAGCGGAAGGCCCGCAGGCCGATGAACGATGTGTTCCGGCGTAAAGCGCCACATCCGTTCCGCACCCACGAACGCCGGAATTTCCGGTGCGTCGAGGAAGACCTCGCTCCGGCCGGTCATTTGCAGGAGATCACCGGTCTCGGCGTCGACGAAGACGAGTCCCGCGCGGGGATTCAGCAGGAAATTACCCAGCGTGTTGAAGAAGAGATTGCCGGAAAAGTCGGGGATCGTCAGGGTGCCGTTCTCGTCGATGTCGACGAAGCCGGGCTTGCCGCCGCGGTGCGATGCGTCGACCTGCGTCACGCCATCGCGCACGACGTACGACGCCACGTAGAAATGATCGGCCTGCCCGATCATCTCCTTCGCTCGTTCGTCGAGCGCGGTCGACCATCGGGGCTCGCCAGGCGGATGTGTGTCGATACGATAGTTGCGCAGCTGGATGTACTGCGGGCAGTTGCCATAGCTCTGCGTGGGAACGATTTCGAAGCCACCCTGCCCTTCGCGGCGAATCGTGCCGTTGAGCCGATTGCGTCGGCGTGTATGGAGTTCGATGCCCAGCATGCCGATCGCGTTGCCGTCCTCCATCCCGGCGTCGGCCGGGTCGTCCGGCTCGCGAGGAAGCTCCAGAAGGAGGCTCCGGGGATGGGGCGAACGCATGAACCCTGGCTCTCGCGCACGTAACGTGGCCCAGGGACGGCCAAGCGTATCGACCGCCCCCAGCACCACGAAGGGCAGCTGCGCGTAGAAGTCGCGATGCTGGTCCGGCATGTAGTCCCGAGCCAGCTGACGCTGGCCCGGACCCTTCATGCGCTCCTCGACGCCAACGCTGCGCTGAAGCGTCAGCTCGCCTTCGTGCCACGGAGACGCGGTAACAGGACTCAGTAACGTCTCCATGGCCACTCCCCTCACGCCGCCAGGCCGACGGGCGTCTTGTCGAACGCGACGAAGCCTGGCAGAGCCTCGATCCGCTGCAACCATGCAAGCACGTTGGCGTAACCGGAGGTATCGACATTGCCTTCCGGCGCGGCGGACACATAGCTATAAAGCGCGACGTCGGCGATGGTCGGTTGATCTCCCGCAAGCCACGGCGCGTTGGCCAGCTCCGCGTTCATCACACCGAGCAGCGCGTGCGCCTTCTTGATGGCGAGCGGGGCATCCAGCGACGCGCCGAACACCGTCACGAGGCGTGCCGCGGCGGGTCCGTGTGCCAATTCACCGGCAGCGACCGAAAGCCAGCGCTGCACGCGCGCGGATTCCGCGGCGGATTCGGGCAGCCAGTCCTTACGATCGAAACGCTTCGCGAGGTAGACGAGGATCGCATTCGAGTCGCTGACCGCCGCGTCGCCGTCGACCAGCACGGGCACCTGGCCGAACGGGTTGATCTGGAGGAACGCCTCCGTCTTGTGCTCACCCTTCTTGAGGTCGACGAACGCCTGTTCGTAGTCAGCACCGAGAAGGCCGAGAAACAGCAGGGCACGATGCGAGTGGCCGGAAAGGTTGTGGTAGTAGAGTTTCATGGGATGTCCAGATGGCGTGGAAGGCGACGGATCGGTGTGGAAGCGAGTGTCCATGGGGCGGCGAGCCCGGTAAACGATGCGGAGCGCAATGAACTGTTTCGCGCCGCGGTTCAATCCACGCCGCGTGCCGGTTGAAGCAAGGGATCGTCGCGCACCGCCTGGCTCGCCAGGTCGACGAACGCACGCACTTTCCGCGCCGCGTGCGAGTAACCCCTCTTCCCACCCGGGGGCCGTCACCGACTGGCACCCCGTGAAAACTTGCGGCAAGATGCCGGCTCCACAGGGGGAAAAACATGGAAGAACTGCGAGGTGTCGCCGCACCCGGTCGTACGGCCGTGAGCGTCTGGGGCAAGCCGTGCGCGATCGCGCTGGCCGTGGCAATGGCGCTCAGCCTGTCCGCCTGCGGCGGCGGTGGCGGTGGCGGTGGCGGCGGCAATGTCCGGCCCACGCCTCCACCTGCGACAGGTGGAAGTGGTGGCACGGGGACAGGAGGAACGGGCGGAACGGGTGGCGCGACGGAGCCCACCGGTCGTTTCGATGTCGCGGCGAACACCTCGATCGTGGTGCCCGATATCCTTTCGGGCGCGATCGGCGTCACGAAGACCGGCGCAGGCACACTGACGCTGACCGGCGCCAATGCGTATGCAGGCCCGACGCAGGTCAACGCCGGATTCCTCTATATCGATGGCAACCAGTCGGCCGCGACGGGGGCGACCACGGTCGCGCCACTCGCGACGCTCGGCGGCAAGGGCGTGGTCGGCGGCAACCTGACGGTGGCCGATGGCGCGACGCTGGCGCCCGGTAGCCAGGGCGCGCTCGGCACGCTGACCATCAACGGCAACCTGCTCCTTTCGTCGGCATCCCGGCTCGCCATGAGCGCTGGCCCCACCGGCAGCGACCTGATCGACGTCAAAGGGAATCTCACCCTCGACGGCATTCTCGACCTCGATATCGCGTCGGGCACCAACGCGGGTCCCGGCGTACACCGGCTGCTGAGCTATGGCGGCACACTTTCCGATAACGGCCTCCTGCTGGATGGCGCCGCCACTTCTGGCTGGAGCATACAGACGGGTGTGGCACACCAGGTCAACCTGATCGACACACGCGGCATGGCTTTCAGCTTCTGGGACGGCGACGCGGGCCCGGCAAACGACGGCATCATCCATGGCGGCAACGGCACCTGGCAGAACGCCGGCGCCATGTCGAAGACGAACTGGACCGACGCGCGCGGCGCAACGAACACCGCATTCGGCGATGGCAGCTTCGCCGTCTTCCAGGGCATACCCGGCACGGTGACCGTCGATGCTGCGCACGGCGATATCAACGTCGCCGGCATGCAGTTCGCGTCCGATGGGTACGTCGTGCAGGGCGATGCGATCCATCTCGCGGGCAGCGTCCGCGAGCCCGCGCAATCGACGATACGCGTGGGCGACGGTAGCGCGCAGGGCGCGAGCTATACCGCGACGGTGAACAGCGTGCTCACGGGATCCACCGGCCTGGTCAAGACCGACGCCGGCACCCTCGTACTCGGTGGCGACAACACGTATACGGGCGGCACCACGATCGTCGGCGGCACGTTGCAGGTGGGCAACGGCGGGACCACCGGCACGATCATGGGCGATGTGGTCGACAACGGCACGCTGACTTTCAGTCGCAGCGACACCTTCGGCTTCGCGGGTGACGTCAGCGGTTCCGGTGTACTGAAGAAGGCCGGGCGAGGCACCCTCGTGCTCACCGGAAACAACACCCATACCGGCGGTACGATCGTCAGCGATGGTGTGCTGCAGATCGGTGACGGCGGCACCGCGGGCTGGGTCGCGGGCGACATCGTCAATAACAGCTACCTCAGGTTCAATCGCAGCGACGACGTGGTCTTCGGCGGCAACATCTCGGGCGTCGGTACCCTGCTGAAGGATGGCGCGGGCAAGGTGACCCTCACAGGTAACGCCACCGACGACCGTCCAAGCCCGAGCGCGCCGTCCATCGCCATCAATAGCGGAACGCTGCAGGTCGGAAATGGCGGCACGACGGGCTCGATCAGCAGCGGTAGCGTGCTTAACAACGGTTCGCTGGTGTTCAACCGCAGCGATACCTACACCTACGCCGGTGTCGTAAGCGGCAACGGTTCGCTGATTCATGCAGGCACCGGGACGCTGATCTTCACCAACCGGATCTATTCCCCTATCGGCATCGTGATCGCGAAGGGAACGCTGCTCATGAAGGATGCCGGTATCGTGGCCGATACCGGGGGCAGCGTTCTCAACAACGGAACGCTGATACTCGACTACAGCGCGCCTGGCGGTTGGTATGCGAGCGCGCCGATAACGGGCAGTGGCAACCTGATCAAGCGCGGCCCCGGCCTGGCGATCCTCGAGGCCAACAACACCTACACCGGCGGCACGCTCGTCAGCGAGGGGACACTGCGTATCGGCTCGTCGTGGTCCACGGGCTGGGTGGAAGGCGACATCGTCAATCAGGGCACCGTTGAATTCGCCCGACAGGACAATGTCACGTTCAGCCGCGAGGTAACCGGCGCCGGCATCGTACGGCAGTCCGGCAGCGGCACACTGATCATAAGCGGCGACCTCCGGCATACCGGCGGCACCGTCATCGACCGCGGAACGTTGCAGGTCGGCACGGGCGGAGCGGCAGGATCGCTCGCCGGCAACGTCATCGTGAACGGGACCCTCGCCTTCGACCGAAGCGACGACATCCGGTTCGACGGCATCATCAGCGGCGATTACGGCACGTTGCGGAAGGCGGGCGCCGGTACGCTGACACTCGGCGGCCTGAACACGTTCGGCCGTTACAACATCTTCGGTCGGGGAACAACCGTGGAGGATGGGACGTTGCGCATCGCGAATGGTGCCTCGGTCGATAACATCGTCTCCGTCGGCGGCAGCGCTTTCCTGACGGTCGATCATGGTGGCAAAGCCACGGGAGCCGTGCTCGACGACGGCGCCACCGTGGACAACGCCGGCTTCATGGGATCGTCGCTTCAGGGCCCGGTCGTGAGCGGCAATACGGTGACGCTGATCAATCACGATGGCGGGATCATCGACGGCCCGGTGCCGGATGGCATCACGACGCCCGCCGTGTCGTTGCGAACCGGCAGCACGCTCACCAACGGCGTCGGCAGCATGATCCGCGGCTACACGGGCGTCGAATCGTGGGGTGTCGTGAACAATGCCGGCGGCACGATCGTCGGTGTCGTGCGCGATGGCATCGGTGGCAAGGCCACCCTGATCAACAACACGATGGGTGGCCAGATCGTCGCCGGCACCAGCCCGCCGCCGTTCGGCCCCGACGGTGCGGGCGTTTTCACGACGGGATTCGGCGTCACGATCAACAACCTCGGCAGCAGTGCCATCGTAGGTACGCGCGAAGGCGTCCGCGCCTATGACGGCGCGACGGTGACCAACGATGGGGGCAGCCTCATCTCGGGTGCCACGGGCATCAACCTGGCGGGCGCACAGGGTTACACGAATTTCATCGCGAACACCGGTGGAAGCACCATCACGGGAACACGTGCAGGTATCTACCTCAACGACGGCGGAGTGATCGTCAACGGCAGCGGTTCGACCATCGAAACAACGGCGATGTCGTCGGGCGACTGTGCCGTGACGCTGAGCTGCGCCATCTTCGTACCGGTTTACACCGGTGTCGGCAGTGTCGGCTTGCTCGGGAGGCTGAGCCTGTTCAACGCCGGCTACATCGGTGGCGACGTGCAGATGGACGCGGGCGTGGCCAACAACGTCACGCTGTTCGCCGGCGGCACCATCCAGGGTGCGTTGAAGATCGGCGGCAACGCGCAATCGGTACTGAGGCTCGACGGCGGCATCGGCACGGCGGCGGCGTATTCGACCGCGGTGTCCGGTGCGACGACGTTCGCCGGCACGGTCGTGAAGACAGGTGCCGGTCTCTGGGTCGTCGATAACGATCAGCTGCAGAACGTCGTCGAAACGTCGATCGACGCGGGTTCGCTACGGGCCACGCGCGCACTGGCGGGCAACGTCGCCGTGAACCCGGAAGGCACGCTCGACGGCGTGCCCGGCGTGAACGGCAATCTCGTCAACGCCGGCATCGTCGCGGTGCGCGGCGGCCCCACCACCGTCGCGGGCACGTATGCGCAGGCCTCCACGGGTACGCTCGCCGTTAGCCTCGGCAGCACGCTCGATGTCGGCGGAGCGGCGACGCTCTCGGGTGGCACGCTACGCGTGACCGGCGCCGACGCAGGTTACGTGGCTAATGCGCATACCGACGTGCTGACGGCCGCGGGCGGCGTCTCCGGTACGTTCGGACAGCTGGTCAAGGACACCGGCGTGATCTTCACGTCGAGCACCATCAACTACACGCCGAACAGCGTCTGGCTCGATACGCGCGGCCTCGACGTGACGACGGCGGCCGCGGGCCAGGGCGTGACCTACACGCCGTTGACGATGCGCAGCGCGCAGCGCGTACAGATCGCCTTCGACCAGCTGAACCGACAGTTCGCCACGAACGACGCCTCCGTCGCGGCGAGCGGATCGCCAGCCGCATCGGCCGACTTCATCCGCGCGGCCGGCGAGTTCCAGCAGGCGCCGACGCTGGAAGCGGCACAAGCGTCGCTGCAGAGCCTCTCCGGACAGCTACATGCCGCGAGCGCGGCGATGACCTTCGAAGCCATCGACGCCTCCAACCGCGTGCTGTCGGACCATTTCGACGGCCTGCTCGGCAACAGCGCCGGGTATGGCATGTGGACGCAGAGCCTGAACGTCGGCGGCGACATGGGACGCAGCGGCTACGGCGGCGTCGGCTTCCAGTTGAACGGCTGGCTGGTCGGCAGCGACCGGCAGATCGGTGGCAACGGTGTGGCGGGCTTCGCATTCGGGCAGAGCCAGGGGCGGCAGCAACTCGATCGCAGCGCCGATCGCAACCGCAGCCGCAGCACGGACGGCATGTTCTACGCCGGATGGCTCAATGGCCCTTGGTACACGCAGGGCCGTGTTGGCTTCGGACGCTTTACACAGGACGTGGATCGCCAGCTGTTGCTGGGCCGCAGCGCGGAGGGCGTAGCCACCCGCTACAGCGGCAACTACAACGTCGCCTATGGCGAGACCGGCCTGCGTCTCGATCTCGGGGGCAGCCGCGTCACGCCCTTCTTCAGCGCCGAATACGCGAGCATCGACCGTAACGGCTTCGCCGAGCGTGGCGCGGGTGGCTTCGGCCTGCGCAGCAAGGCACAGACCGTGGATCGCTGGCAGGCCGGCTTGGGCCTCCGCGCGACGCATCGGTGGAACCTCGACGGGGGACGTGCCGTCGCGCTCAACGCCAGCGCGCAGTTCCAGCGCACCCTCGCCTCGCACGGGGACGTGTTCGATGCCAGCTTCGTCGGCATGCAGCAGTGGCAGCCGTTGACCGGCATCGGCCTGTCGCGCTACCGCGCCGTGCTGAACGTGGGCGTGGACGCGACGCTGTCGGAGCGCACGTCGATGACCTTCGGCTACGACTACCAGAAGGGTCAGCGCGATCAGGCACAGAGCGTGTCGGCGCGGGTGGTGATGGCCTTCTGACGCCGGGACGCCGGCACGTCACGCAACGCGTTGCGAGCGATCCGCCTTCGGCAGCCGAACCGTAAACCGGCTGCCCTTCCCCTGCTCCGACTCGACCTGCACGGTGGCCTGCAGCGAGGCGGCGATCTGGCCGACGATCCAGAGGCCGAGGCCCAGGCCTTCGGCTTCCGGATCCACCTGCCGGAACGCGTCGAAGATCGCGCCCTGCCGATCGGCCGCGATGCCGACGCCGTTGTCGGCGACGGTGATGGCGATCTGGTCGGCGTCCTCTTTCGCCGTGACGTCCACCCTGCCACCGCCCGGTGTGTTCTTCATGGCGTTGGACAGCAGGTTGCCGAGCAGGGTCTCGATGAGGGCGTCCGGGCCGCGCACCTTGAGAAGCACCGGCGGCAACGACAGCGAGATGCCGCGCCGGCGCGCGTCGGCCGTCCACTGGCTGGACAGCACGAGGAACACGTCGCCCAGGTCCGTCGTCACCGTGGGATCGATCTGCGCACCCGTGGACGCCACCGCCAGCAGCTGCGTCAGCTGGCGATCGACGGTGGCGAGCGCGCGGGTGCCCTTGGCGCAGAGGTCGACTGCGTCGGGGAACACGCGCTCGATGCGCTCCAGTGCGTAATTCGCGCTACGCAGCGGCGCCTTGACGTCGTGACCGGCGGCAGCGATCAGGCCGATGAGACGACCTTCGGTGCGCTGGGCATCGCGCACGATGCGGCGTAGTTCCAGCTGGTTCATCACCTGACGAGCCAGCCGGCGCAGGCCGTCGAGCTGGGCAGGCGTGAGCTCGCGCGGCCGGGTGTCGAGCACGCAGACGGTGCCCACCGGCATGCCGTCCGGGCTTTTCAGCAACGCGCCGGCGTAGAAGCGCAACCCGGGCTCACCCGCCACCAGAGGGTTCTCGCGAAAGCGCGGGTCACCCAGCGTATCGGGCACCACCAGGAGATCCTGCTCCAGGATCGCGTGCGCGCAGATGGAGGCTTCGAGCGGCGTCTCCCGCGTCCCCAGCCCGACCTCCGCCTTGAACCACTGCCGCCCCGCGTCGACCAGGCTCACGAGGGCGATCGGTGTCTCGCAAAAGAGGCTGGCCAGCTGGACGATGTCGTCGAACACGGCCTCTTGCGGCGTATCGAGGATGGCGTAATCCCTCAGCGCCCGGAGGCGCCGGGATTCGCGTGTGGGCGAAAGCCGGGGTGCTGGAGTGTGAGCCATGTCGGCATATTCTCACGTCGAAATGCCTCCGTCAGGTGATGGCTGCCGTGGGCGGGGCGGGACGCGAGAATTGCCGGATTTGCGCTGTAACCACCGAAGCGACCTGCACCCTGAGAGGGCGATCGGGACTGCGGGAAATGCGCTGGTTCGTTTACTGCGATGCCTTGGGCAGCCTCTTTTCCAGCACCGCCGCGCGCTTCGCGGTTTCCTCGACGGCACAGCCCGAGGCCTCGACCACCGCCAGGGTGCCGCCGTCGCGCGGGGGCTTGCAGCGGCGCGTCTTGCCATCGACCCACTGGCGCTCTTCGGCACGGAGCGTGGTCTTCTCCGCCTCGGGCAGCGTGGACATCAGTTTCTTGTAGACGTCGTTGAGGCGCTTGTCCTGGAAGGCGTATTCGTCGTTGGCGCAGCCGACCATGTCAGCGGTGGTGTTCGCTTGCTGGAGGCATGCGTCGTAGGACGGGCGCGGGGTGCTGGCGCCACTCGTCGCCTTCGGTTCCGCCGGCGCCGCGATGCCCCGCACCGCCGCGACACCCTGCAGGATATTCGCCACGACGAACGCCGGATCCTCATGCGGTAGCCCGTGCCCTGCCGTGGCCGCGATGTTCTGATGCGCGTTGGTGGACAGCGAGAGGAACTGCTTCTGCAGGCGTTGCGTCTCGCCTTCGAGCTTGATCGACATCGGCTCCGACAGACCCGGCACCATGCGGAAGCGCGGGCTGTGCGTGGCGACGATGACGGGCTTCGCGCCCAGCGTGTGCAGCTGCCTCGCCTGCGCGGCGCTTTGCACGATGTCGAGCCCTTCTTCGTTCTTCGCCGGATTGGTCTGCACGGTGCCGATGAAGGTGCGGGCTTCGGTCGCGGCCTTCTCTTCGCCTGCCTTGGCCGGGCCAAGTGCCGCGAGCCACGCCTTCGACTGATCCGGGTGCGTGGACGAGACGAGGACCAGACCGGCCGTGTCGTCGGGATAGAGGCTGGCGAAGACCTGCGCATGCAGACCGCCGATGGAATGGCCCACCAGAAGGTAAGGCCCGTCCACGTGCGCCGCTTTCAGCGCGGCGTGCAGGTCGGTCGCCGCATCCTTGCTCGTGCGCGGTCGCGATGGCGCGGGATCGCTACCGCCGAGGCCCGCACGGTCGTAAAGGCAAACCCGCGTGACGGGCGCGATCTTACCGGCGATGCCGAGCCAACCCGGATCGCCCGCGGGAGCCGTGCCCAGTCCCGCATCGATCACGACCACCGGGGCCCCCGTGCCTTCGCACTTCAGGTGGATGGACCGGCCGCCGACGTCGTAGCGTCCATCGAGGTCATCGGTGGCGAGAGCGGTGAGTGGCAGCGCGCCGAGCGCAAGTGCGGCGAGGGTCGCCAGGGTCGGATGGATGCTCACTACACGGTCTCCGTGGTCATTCGATGGATATAGCACGGGGTGCCATGCGCAACGAAGATGACGAGAGACACATGCTTGCGGAGCGTACCTGGGCGCGATGGCTTTTCGACTCCGTGTGCGGCCTTGCGCGACAGCTCGCAGGTTCGGCGAGAAGCCGTCGCGCACGCTTGTGCTACTACACGCGTGTGTTGACCTTTAGCTGAGCTTCGAACGCGCGCTGGTAGGCCGGCCTTGCCTCGCCGCGGGCGACGTATGCCGCCAGCGTCGGGAATTCATCCAGCAGGCCCGACGGCCGTGCGCGCAGCAACACCGAGACCATCATCAGGTCGCCTGCGCTGAAATCGCCATCGAGCCATTCGTCGTCGCCGAGACATGCCGCCAGCTGGCGGAAACGTGCGCGCACGCGATCCTTCACGAGCACCATGCGCTCTTCCGCCCACGGCTTGTCGCCCTCGAGCACCTTGGCCACGAACACGTCGAGGATGGGTGGCTCCACGGTGTTGAGCGCGGCGAACATCCACATGATGGCTCGCGCCTGATCCGTGTCTTCCTCGGGCAGCAGGCCGCCGTAGTGCTGTGCGATGTGGAGCACGATGGCGCCGGTTTCGAACAGCGCGAGGTTGTCTTCCTCGAAGGTGGGGATCTGTCCGAACGGGTGCACGCAAAGATGCTCGGGCTCTTTCATCGCCGTGAACGAGACGAGGCGCACCTCGTAAGGCAGGCCGGCCTCTTCCAGCGCCCAGCGCACGCGCGTGTCGCGGGCCAGTCCCTTGCCGCCGTCGGGCGAGCGTTCGAAAGCGGTGATGACGATGGTCATGGCGTACGTCTCCGGCCTGAGTACGAAGTGCGTCGGCGCCATTCTTCATCCTGTGCACCCCGAGAGCAACTTGCGTTGCCGCATACCGAGCGATACCGGGGCACCCTCACCGTCATCCCGGTGCAAACCGGGATCCACGGCGATGCAATCGGTTTCCGCCGAGCGCGGCATCGGATCTTCGCGGTGCACCGTCGCGCACATCGATGCGGCGCTGTCGTCACGGCCGGTAACCGGGGCGGTGGGCCCCGGCGTGCGCCGGGGCGACGGTGAGGCGTGCAGCGAGTTGCTGCATCGTCGGGGCGGCGCCGCCTGCCTATTGAGGGGTGATGAGTGTCGATGGGCGACATAGCCGTGCGCCGAAACGGCCGACATGCGACATGGGCGTAAAAGTATCGTCCGACATCGGCCACTAGACTGAACGTCGCGCCCCCATCCGGAACCGTCCATGACATCCCGCACCACCGCCCTGATCACCGGCGCCTCCTCCGGCATCGGCGCCGTCTACGCCGACCGCCTCGCGAAACGGGGCCACGCACTGATGCTGGTCGCCCGACGCGCCGACCGCCTCGAAACGCTTGCCGCTCAGCTCACACGCGACTACGGCGTCGAGGTGGGCACCCTGACGGCGGACCTCACCACCACCGAAGGATGCCTCGCAGTCGAGGCGAGCATCGCGAACGACACCACTATCGGTTTCCTGGTCAACAACGCCGGTATCGGAACGATCGGTTCTCTCGCCACGACGTCCGCGGACGCGCTCTCGAACCTCATCAACGTCAACGTGCTCGCACTGGCGCGCCTGACGCTCGCCGCCGTGCAGGCGTTCGAAGCACGCGGCGGCGGCACCATCGTCAACATCGCCTCCATCAGCGCGTTCCGCGCGCTGAAGAATGGCGCGGCCTACAGCGCTTCGAAGGCGTTTGTGCTCAACTTCACGCGGTCGTTGCAGCTGGAAGCGGCCGGGACGAACCTGCGTGTGCAGTGCGTGCTGCCGGGGCCGGTGCGCACGGAATTTCTGACGGCAGCGGGTGCCGACGATTCGGTGTTTCCGGATGAGTCGTTCATTACGGCGGAGCAGCTTGTGGATGCGGCGCTGGTTGGGCTCGACAACGGTGAGGACGTGACGGTGCCGACGTTGCAGGATGTTGGGTCTTATGAGAGGGCTGCTGCGGCGTTTACTGAGCTCAGGGAGGAGGCTGGGAGGCGGGGCGTCATCGCGCCACGGTACCGATGAATCCTACCCGCTCGATCACCACCGGCAAGGCATTGGCGGAGCGCCAAATGAGTCGGCCGAGCCACCCGTCAACGGCCTTCCACTCGACCGACGCATCAGCGTTGGGCTAAAGATCTTCTCCGTGTAGCCGATCTCTAGTCGTATCGCCATCGGCGATCGAGCGGGCAACAGGTGAGTGCACGCGCCACACAAGGATGAACATATGCACGTCGCAGTGAAAGCTTTTGTCGCCCTCATAGTGGCCGGCGTGGCCGCCCACGCCAGCGCCCAGAGACAAAGGCCAGAGCAAGCACTAGGCTACATCAACGCTGAGGCCGACTACATTTGCACGAAAGTAGCTACCGGCGGCTCAAGCTCGTCTTTCAAAGGCTCTGCCGAGGTCGAGGTTTCGCTCAGCAGGCTCTTCCGCAAACTCGCCAAGGCAGGCGTGGACGGAAAGATTGGGTACGAATCAGAAGCGCACGATGGCGTCCTCGCACACCAGGTCCTGGATGCTGCGAAGGAGGGAAACGACTGTCGCAAGCACGTATTTGACGTACTTTCTGCCTATTTTTTCCCACCGCAGGCACGGGTGATCCAAAAGACGAGTGGCAGGAATAGTCCCGTTATCGAGACGATGAACGGCGGCACCATAAACATTGGACGTTAGCCATGAATCGCATGATCTTCGCAGCATTGATCCTTGCCTCCCCAATCGTAAGCGCTGATCAGTCAACATCTGGCAATTGCAGCCCTACTGCTGGCAATCAGGCCGGCAACGCAAAAATCGAGATTCATTGCTACTTCAACGCATCGACGGTTCAGGATGCGTATCTAAAGGCGACGCATCCGACGAAGGTCGCTATTACGGGGGCCCGCTTCACACGCTGGCTCGAAGACAGCTCGAGGCCGTTTCTCTCCGTCGCGCTGAAAGCAGATTCAGATCTCCCGGCCATAGGCTTGACGGTAGATACGATCGCGCCAGGCACGTCGTCGCGCATCGACGCCCTGAAGCCCTTTCGAGTAAAGAAGAGCAACATCTTTCAGAGGATCAGTACGCGCGGAATAACGATTGAGGCCACTAACTCATTCACTTATCCCGTGCTGTCGCTTGACGATCTTGTCGGGACGGTTCACCCAGACATTCCTGCCGACTTCTGTCCGTACGATGCGGACGTTACCCTAGGTACGTCGCCCGACGAAACGAAGGCCCGAGAAAACGAGTCACTGCAAGATCTTCTGGCGTCGGTCCAAGAACACAGCGATCGCGTCATATGGCCAGTGAAGACTGCCAACACCATCCAGAAAGGCGTCTTGATTCGCATTCGATACAAGAACATCTTCGGTGACATCACGACGCTCTATCAACAGGTGTACGTCAACTACGCGAGGCGTGGCGCGACCGCGTCTCTCTGGTACCCGAGCAGGTCTGCGCTCGGGCAACTTGAGTGCATTACGAACGATAGACCGGCCGGACTTCTCCGCGTTGATTGATCGAGAGCGGCGGGGCAAAGTCCGAGCAATCCGTTGCCTGAGACCAAGCGGTCGCCGCTGAGCGAACTGATACAGCGGCGACTCTTGGCGCCTCACAACATCAGGAGCCGCCGATCGAAGGCTCCGGCGAGCTCTGTTGCTGCTGCATACCCTGTTGAACCTGCAAGTCCATCTGCTGCTGGTTATCAATCTGCTGATTTACCTGCTGCAGCTTTTCCTGGGACGTCTCGACCGGAACGTTGACCGCATCCGGACCATAAACCGAGGCCCGCATGGTGTATGGATGATCCAACCGTCCGTCGAGCACCTGATAAGCATGAATCGAGGGATGTAGCTCGCCCGTAGGCAGCCTGCCGAACCGAATCTCGTCCACGTGCGTCAGGCCAGCCCCCTTTACCTCAGCAGTCAACGCAGCCGTTACTCTGTCCACTTGGTCGCTGGACAGCAAAATTTGCTCCCTCTCATGCAGCTCGACGACGCCAGCCCGGATGCTGCTAGAAAGGGTATGGTCGGGGTGACGGGGATCGGTCAAGTCGATGGGAGCCCTCGATGGCTCGTGATTCTGTGAAGGTGTTTCGTGAGCCATGCCGTCAACATCGAGACTCTTCGCTGCCTCGATCTTGTCCTCCAGAGCCGACATCGTCTTCGCCCCAACCTGACCATCTGCCGTGAGCCCGGACGATCGCTGGAACGCTTGGACAGCATCTCGCGTGTTCGGCCCGAAATGGCCATCGGACACGAGTTGATTCCCGTCAGATCCCAAGTACCCTAGGTCCCGAAGCGAGCTCTGCAACTTCGAGACGCGATCCCCACGCATTCCGAGCTTCAGAGTGTTCGAGGACCGTGCAATCTCAGGAGAGTCCTCAGTCAGGGAGGGGTGCACACCAGTTCTGGCAAATTCAACGAGGTCTCGCCTTTCGTCGCGAATGCGGTTTCGTATCCCCTCCCAGTTTTCGGGAGAGCCTCTGAAATTTGATTCCACGTGAGCGGCTTTGTAATCTTGCACTGCCTCGACAATCTGTTGATCGCTCAGGTCCGACAGCTTGAAATTAGGACCGAATTTTTCTGTAAGTCCATTTTTGAAAACCGATTGCGTCAGACCGCGGTATTGAACCGAGGTACTCCAGATCGCATCTTGCACGGCTGGGCCACGTGTAGTGAGGTCAATGCTTTGGCCCGCGAGCGCCCGCATCTGTGGCGCGTAATGATGGGCTTTGATGAACTCGTGCTGATCTACACCGAAACCAGAGTCAACTGAGGCCAGTTCCTTCCACTTCTGCTTGAACGCAGGGCTATTGACTTCCAACCCGGCGAACTCGTCGCGGTACTTTGACCACTTCAAATACTCGTCTACTGTCTTCGCCTTGCTGGACAACTGATACTGTCCATACGACACACCGCCCTTATCGCCCTTTCCGGTCGAGATGGTTCCCGCCCCTCGACCGCCTGCTTCATATCGGCGCGATGTCTGACCGATAGTCCAACCCCTTCCAGCTTCCATCTAATCGATCTCCTTCGGTGACGTTTTCTACTTCTGCAGCATCTGTTCTAGCTCACGAGCCCGTGATGCCGTTGATCTGACCGCGCATCCATACGCATCCAGCTCCATGCCCTGCCCAGGCTCAGGACCGGGATCACAATCGATGTCGCGCTGGAGAATCCACGCACGCTCTTCATCTCGCAATGCCCTCTTAGCTGTTGGATCGAGCTTCGCCATCACTTGTTTGTAAACACGATTAAGTCGCTCATCCTGGTAGCCCATCTCCTCGCTGATGCAGTCCCGCATGTCGGGTATGACGCCCCCTGATGCATCAAGGCAACCCTTATAGGTCGGGCGCAACCCGAGGCGTCGACCCTCGGCCACTACATCGCGGCCGTACAGCGGGGCGGCGACATCAACGGCCAAGCCAACGACCAACGCTATGGCTACGGAGGCTGTCTTGAATCCGACAAAGCCGTTCGCCGGACATTGGCTTGTCAGCGCCTTTCTCTTCATGTGCACGCCTCCTTAATTCGGTGGGTCGCTCTGCGTTCGGCGCCAGCTCCGATCACAACACGCTGTCTGGTAGATGGATAACGGCTCAGCCGCTCAGCCGCTCAGCCGCTCAGCGCTGAACATCTTCAAAGCTTCATCCGCGGAACCTCTGCGGGTGGCCTGACCAGCTTCTTCAACTTCCGGTCCTTGTAATACCTGATTTTCTTGCACATCACGGGCCGCCCGATCCCTTCAAACATGATGATTTCTTTCTCCGGGCTCATTGCCTTAAGTTCTTGGGGAAGCATCAAGGCGCGACGCTGGTCGCTGTAGCTCTTACTGACGTCGCGCCCCCTCGACAGCGATTCAGTTCGAACGGTCGAATGCCCGAGCATCTCGGAGTACTCGTTGGCGTCGCGCTGCTCCCGTGGCGTGAAGATGATTTGCAGTGCGTGATTGGTTACGAAGGAGCGCGCCACGTCTTGACCATAGACCGCATCGAGCTGTGAAAGGCTCTGGATGATCGTTAGCAAGCGAAGGTTATAGCCGGCGATATAGGCTACTGAGTCCGCGAGGATGTCGATCTTTCCGATCGACGTGAACTCGTCCATGAGAAGAAGGCACTGATGCTTGAGCCCGTTTTCCTTGGATGGCATTTCCTTTGTATTGACCTTGATCAATTGACTGAAGAACAGGTTGAGGATGACCCGGCTCTCCGCCAGCTTGTTAGGCAGAACGCATACGTAAACAGTCATCTTCTTCCGGCGTACATCCGTGAGCAGGAAGTCGTCGCCGCTGGTCGCGGCGTCGAGAACCGGGTTCAGGAAGGCGTTCAGGGGCTCGCGGAACATGCCCATGATCGACGAGAAGGTAGGTCCTTCCTGCGACGTGAGATTCGCGAAAGCCTGCCTTGCGTCGGAACCTAGGTGGTCGTGGCGCGAGAGGTCGCGCAGTGTGCCTTTCAGGTCGCCACCCGTGCCGCTCGAAAGGCGAAACACATGACCGAGCGTCGGAGTACTGATAATTGGCGCAAAGTCATTTCGTTCCTTGTCGCGCTTCTCGAACAGATACAACGCGAAGGCAACGAAGGCGTTGCGTGCCTGGCTGACCCAGAACTTGTTGTCGGGTGTCGTATCGGGATAGAGCGACTCGCCGATCGACATCACATCCGAAATACGGAAGTCCTTGTCATCTGTAACGTAGCTCAACGGGTTCCAGCGGTGGGTCCGCCGGTCTTCTGCGAACGGGTTGAACATGTAGACATCCTGCCCCATCGCCAGCCTGCACCCACTGGTCTGAGCATGGTTTTCCTGCTTGATGTCCAGGACAACCACAGACTCGCCGTAAAGCATCAGGTTAGGCGTCACATTCGACACGCCTTTGCCTGAACGGGTCGGCGCGGCAAGTAAGGCGAACTGCTGCCCGACAAGACGGATGAATCGCCCAGCCAGCTTGCCTACGACAATACCGTCAGAACGATTGTTGAACAGTCCCGCCTTAGCGACCTCGGCCACGGTCGCGAAGCGAGCCTCGCCGTGCAGAGAGCGCGCGGGCTTTCGCAGCATGGGCACGACGAAGGCGAGCCAGCCGAAGATAGCGGCACCGAATCCGATGCCTCCGGCCAGCTTGATCCGCCACGCGTACGGCGCTACCTGCGGGTGCTCTATCGCCTGCCAGTAAAGCAGCCAGGTGTTCCAGCTCAGCGGTAGTGAAACTCGTAGCAAGGTGAGCGTGAGGTAGCCAGCGAGGAAACACCCACCGATAGCTGCTGCCGCGAGCAGCGTGAGCGCAAGGGCCGTCTTGATCTTCCAATCCATAAGCAAAACTCTCCTGACACCGCACTCGATAGCGCAGCGTTGATGCAACTTCTCTGGTTGGCGGAACAGCGGGCGCGATCAAAAGGCGGCGTCCGGACGTCCACAGCTCGCGTCGAAGCTTCCGTAATGGAAACTTCGATGTGTAGTTCACCGCAAAATTAGGTTGCGGTACATAGGACAATTCTGAAAAATTGCCTCAGTTCTTCTCTGCCCTCTCCCACGTCATCCGCGCATGCGCCTGCGCAGTGCACTGCGCACCGATCTGCACAAGCGAAGCGATCGCTTCAAGCGACAACGCCACACGCCCGCACTCAACGGCATCGGACTCGTGGATGAGGTCGGCAAGGAATTCGCTAAGGGTGCGCGCGTAACCGAGCCACTCCACCGCGCCGTTCAACAGATCGTGTGTGGTGGCCTCGGGATCAAGCGGATAGACGGCACGAAGCGTCGACGAACGACCGGGTAAAGACATAAGAAACCTCCCTGGAAGAAATCACCGCCGTCCTGACGCGGCACGCCCACACAGCGACGTGCCGCGGACCATAGGACTCGCGGTTCACCGGCTGCCCGTGACCGGGCGCCGGACAGCTTGATTGACGACGTGGAGAGGCGTCAGCTCGTGGAAGCGGCCCGCGAGAGCACGCGCCGGGTCACACGGCCGAGAAAAACCTCAGAAAAAAGCGCTGACGCCCGGTCGATCAACCGCGTCTGCGACGGATGCAGACAGCCCGGTAACCGGGTGGGGTGTCGCCGGGGGGATTCGGCGGGCGAGCGGGTGCCGTATGATCGTGGGTAGCCACTATCGACTCCAGAACAGTTGGTTGTGGTTAGCGGGTCAGGGGCGCTGCAACGCTCCTGGCTCGCGCTTTTGCCGACGCGCGGCCGCTGCGCTCCACGCATGAGGTGGAGAACAACAATCGGACCGTAGCAAAATGCGGCCACCTTGTCTGTAGTCCTGATGATGAGCTCAGCCTCACCGTCCCCAGCCAATAGACCGCACTGAATTCGCGCGTTCGGCCGCGACGAGCACGACGAGCGCGACGCAACTTGCGCCTTGAGCTTGGGGCCACCGACAAAACTTTAGCTTGCTGCATTGAATGTTCGCAGCCGTCGAAATCCGGCTCCAACATGGCTCCATATGCGCGATCTTCGATACCGGGTCGAGCCTAATTCTTCAAGACGGAGTAGACGACATCTGCAATTTGCGTAGCCATCCACGGCGGAACTGCGTTCCCAACTTGACGATACTGAGCGCCTCTTGATCCTTCAAAAAAGTAGTTATCCGGAAACGTTTGGAGTCGCGCAGCCTCTCGCACAGACAGACTACGCATCTGGCTGGCATCAGGGTGGATGAAGTAATGGCCATCTTTTGATAAATGACTGGTTACTGTCGAGCTAGGCTTGCTTCCGATCTGAACTTTGAAACGATCAACAAATTTTCCGCTACTCCAGTTTGCGTGGAGTGGGTGGAGTGCGCCTGGGAACTCTTCCGCGCCGCGCGGAGATCGCTTATGAATCTCTCCAAAAGCGGCCGCGAACGCGTACCGCGCCATGTCCGCCGACATGTGATCGCGAACTTCGTGATTAAGGATTCCATCAAGCTTCCCGTCGACAATCCACTTGCTGAGATGGCTAGGAACTACATCACAGCCGGCGGACTTCGGCATCCACCGCCCCCCCCTTCCGGGATCGGCTCGCTTCACCCTTGCAGCAAGACTGTAAAGTCGCTCCGAAACCTTGTGATCCTTGACCATCCCGCCCGTCCCGGAAAGCAAGGCGTACGCGAAGTCCGACCACGAGCTGATGTCCACATCGGTCGTCCCACTGCGAAGGCGAGGCAGACCACCAATTGCGTCTAGAACACCAAAACGAGCCTCGCTGGTTCGAAGGTATCTAAGTCCGGATGCGTCTAAATCATCGCGAATTCCAAGGAGCACAACTCGATGTCTGGCCTGCGGAACACCGAGCTCCTCTGCCCTTAGCAAGAAGCTTGGTTCCTTAGCGCGGGAACTCGGCACCACCATCGGAACGATCCGATACCTCGGACCTTTCGCTCCTCCAGGCATATGAAGGTCGTCAAGAATGCGTGGAAACATCAGACTACCACCTACCTTCGACGAAAGAATGCCTTTGACGTTCTCCATGACGAAAGCAGCGGGACGGAATTCGCGCACGATCTTCAAGTAATGCGTGTATAGGAAATGACGGTGATCGTCTTCAGCCCTGTATCCAGCTGTGCCTGCGTTGCGTGCGCGACCGACCAGAGAATAGGCTTGGCATGGTGGGCCACCAATCAAGACCCAAGGCCGCTCGTGCTTTGCGACCTCACGAATACGACCATGCAGATAGAGATCGTCGTCGCGGACGCCTAGTGTCAACTGTCGAGCTTCCCGCCCCGCCTCCTCCCAATCTGATTTCGTCGCTTCCGTCCACGGGAGCTCCCTTCGCCCCGCCACATAGTCGTAGTAGCTCCTAGGTGCGTGCCCCGGAGCAAAACGCCTGAAGAAAGCACGAAGTCGAAGCGTTTTGGCGGCGTTTACCTCCATCTCAGCAGAAATGGCGATACGAAATGGCCGTGAGCCAGCCTCTGCGCCGGGAGCGTACGCAGAAAAGCCCTCACCGAGGCCGCCAGGGCCGGCAAAAATGTCGACGACAGGGATGTGCATAGTCAATTGAGCTTCTGAACGGCCGAATTATAGAATCCCAGGATCTCACCTGGCGAGAAATTGTCAACGACGGCCCAGCTCTCGCGCTGCACGGTGCGCAACGGGAACGGACGTTCAATGCCCACGTTTCCTTCCGCGGCGCGATTGCGATACCAAAGCGCCCGGACGTGATCAGCGCCATTTATTTGACGTCGCGAGGCTTGCTTGGCGGGGCACTGGGGATTATGAAGCGATCGACATATCTTTGATCGCGCCCCCAGACTTAAGTATATTTCGCAAGGCCATTAGAGCACCGTCCGGACCGATCATATTCCTTGGACCGTGCTGCTCAACGCGGTACATGGGGATAGGGACTACAAGCGTGCTTAAAGACAGCCAAGGAAAGCTGACGTTGCGGCCGAGTGCCGCGCGACTTCTAGAGTCGATGCGAGATATCGGCTACTCGTTCGAGAGCGCACTCGCCGATATCGTGGACAACTCCATCTCAGCCTCCGCGTCGTCGATTGACATCGTCAACGATATTTCGCCCGGCAATGGACCTTATCTGGCGGTGCTGGATAACGGTCGAGGCATGAATTCCGACGAGCTTACCCGTGCGATGCAACACGGAAGTCGCAGTCCCCGGGACATTAGGGATGCCGGCGACCTAGGCCGATTCGGCCTAGGTATGAAGACGGCATCATTCAGTCAATGTAGGAGACTGACCGTTGTGTCTCGGGCAGGCGGCGCCCTCGAGGCACGTTGCTGGGACCTCGATCTCGTAATAAGCGAGGACGAATGGGTCTTGGAGGTTCTAGACGAGGGGGAGATTCAACACCTCCCGCTCGTCGACAGTATTGGCCCCTCGGGGACACTAGTCCTCTGGCAAAAGCTAGATCGCCTAGACGCCCTTGGTGATGAACCCGATCATAAGTACGCCGCGTTCAATGAGCTGTTCGGCAGAGCACGGGCTCATCTGGCACTGACATTCCACAGATTCTTGGCGCCTGAACACGACGATCCAAAAGCAAAGCTAACCTTGCGCATTAATGGTGCGGAGCTCGAGGCGGCTGACCCTTTTGCTCAAGCATGTACTCCGTTTGCCGATGCTCATGAGGTTGAGCTCCTTAGGATGGGCAAGGGCGAGATCGCAGTACAAGGCTTTACGCTTCCGCATCACCAGAATCTTTCTACCGCCCAGATGGCCGCGCTTGAGCTCGGTGCCACCCTCGTCGAAACACAGGGTCTGTACATTTACCGCGCCCGGCGTTTGGTGTCCGGAGGTAATTGGCTGGGACTTTCTCGCCGCTCCGAACTGACGAAGCTATTGCGCGTGCGCGTTGATGTACCGACATCGCTAGATTCGGAATGGAGCATCGATGTCAGGAAATCGCGCATCAACATTCCCACTGCGATACGAGCGAGGCTTCGGCCGCTCGTCCAGCGAATGACTGAGGCCGCCCGCAGGCCCTATACGTATCGAGGCAGTCGACATGGATCAGGCACAGGGCTGTCTCTATGGGTACGAGTTGAAGAGCGCGGCTCGGTTAGATACGAGATTCGCCGGGATCATCCGATGATAGCCGCACTCCAAGATGCCGTGGGGAGCCGAAAAGACGTGGCATCGATTCTGCTCGCCATCGAAGCCACACTTCCCCTCGAGACGCTGTTCTCCGATATCGCCTCGACACCGAAGTCGGTTCATCAGCAGCAAGTGGAAGAAGGCGAGCTTAGGCTGCTTCTGGCAGCTTTCGTCGAGGCGATGGCGCCAGGCAAACAAACTCTCCCAAGCGCCATAGCAGAAACCATCCTGGCAACCCCGGTGTTTGCCAGTCAGCCATCCGCACGCGCCGTCCTTGCAACTATGCGCAAGATTGAGGAATAGGGAACCCGTATGTCAACCGAACAGTTGCTAGGTCTCGCGCGAATGGCCATGGCTCAAAGGGCTGCGCAGACGCCTGACGAGATAATCAAGGTGGTTCGTGATCTAGCGGCGCTTCCGTTTCTGCCTACCAAACCCACAGATTCAGAAATCGTGGAGGCCGCCAAGCAGATCGAACGCGAATTCGAGGTTGTGCTTGGCCCGGCACACACCATTCAAGCAAGCGGGCACAAGCCGTGGCTCAAAGCTCGAGCGCATGAGATCAACTTTCGCTATTGGCGCCGCTATCGTGACTTTCTGATAGCAGGCGGCATGAGCGAACACGTGGTAAATGCTGTAGCGGCAGTTACGGATACCATCGTCGACCTTGCGGGTGATCCGAGTACAGAGGGCAGTTGGTCGCGGCGTGGCTTAGCTGTTGGCCATGTTCAGAGCGGAAAGACCGCCAACTACCTAGGCGTGATCAATAAAGCTTCAGACGTCGGTTACCGCGTAATCATCTTGATTGCGGGTGTGCATAGTAATCTTCGCTCACAAACACAGGAGCGAGTCGATTACGGCTTTGTCGGGCGCGACAGTGATCAGATCCTCAGTCGACAGACGAACGTCGATCGAGTAGGCGTCGGCGAAATAAACCCTGGCTTTACGGCAACCGCATATACGAGCCGGGCGCATGACTTCAGCCGAGCAAGGGCCGAGAGCTTGGGAAATCCTCTACAAAACAACCTCGAACCCGTCATCCTCGTCATAAAGAAGAATCCATCGATTCTTAACAATTTAATCGATTGGATACGTGGCACTAGCGCGTCAAAGGGCGGCCTCACCTTACCCATGCTCGTCATCGATGACGAAGCAGACAACGCTTCGGTTGATACATCAAAGGATCCAGAGGCGCCGCGAACGATCAATCGACTCATCAGAGAGCTGCTCAGTCTCTCGACCCGCAATGCATATATTGGCTACACAGCCACGCCATTCGCAAACATATTCATCGATCCCGACGTGGAAAATGAGGGGCAAGGGAAAGATCTTTTTCCCCGCGACTTCATCGTCGGGTTGGAGCCTCCCTCCAATTATGTCGGAGCGCGCGAGTTCTTTCTGTCTGACGAAGATGGTCTTACCGTTGATCTAACGGAGACCGACGAGTGGCTTCCGGTGACGCACAAGATAGATTGGGTTGTCGACAAGCTTCATCCCAGTCTGGCCGAGGCAGTTGACTGCTTCGTCTTGTCGAAAGCGATTCGCACTCTTCGGGGACAAGGGAACAGACACCACTCGATGCTCGTGAACGTCTCGCGATTCACGAAGATTCAAGGGGATGTCGCTCGTGCCATATCGCAACATCTAATGGCAATGCAGTTGGCAATTGAAAACCGGCATGCCTTACCGGTTGATATGGCACTTCGCGATCCAATACTTGGCGCACTGCACACCACTTGGACTAAGCACTATTCTGCCGGCAAGGAGAGTTGGGAAGAGATCCAAGCGATGCTCCATCGCGCTGCGGCGGGAATGTCCGTGGTAGAGGTTAATGCGTCAAGGAACTCCGGAAAGCTTGACTACGGTAAGTACGCCGACACTGGCCTGAACGTCATCGCAGTTGGCGGAAACTCATTGTCGCGCGGATTCACCCTAGAGGGGCTAACCGTTAGCTATTTCCTGCGCAACACGCAGATGTACGACACACTGCTACAGATGGGTCGCTGGTTCGGATACAGGGACGGGTATCGGGACCTTTGCAGACTGTTTCTTCGTCCCGAGGCCAGCGATTGGTACGGCTTTATTGCTGACGCCACTGAGGAGCTACGTGACGAGATTCGCAGGATGGAGCTCAATGGGCTCACTCCAATGGATTTCGGCTTAGCAGTACGAAGCCATCCAGGGACACTCCTTGTAACCGCCCGTGACAAGATGCGCAACGCGGAGCAAATAGTCCGCGCGATTTCACTGTCCGGCAAACTAGTCGAGACATCGGTTCTGATCGCGTCCGAGGCTGCGAGGACGAGAAACATTTCCGCGGTCGAGGACTTGGTCGCAAAGATGCTGCTCTCTACCGATGCATCGCACACAAAAGTTGGAAAGGGACGGCTACCAAACCACCTTTTCAGCGGCGTGAGTTCCGATCTGATTCTGGATTTCGTCTCCTCGTTCGGAACTCACCCCGGCCAGCTGGACGTTCAGGCTGCCCCTTTGTCTACGTTTATTCGTGAACGGAGCTTCGATGGCTGGGATGTGGTGCTGGTCTCAAGCTCGGACACAGACGCCAAAACCACTCAAATCCACGGGCTTGAGATCGGAAAGCAGACTCGCGCGGTAAAGCCGAGCAGTTCGGGGCGCTTTGACAACGCGCTCTTGGTCTCTGGAACCAAGAGGCGAGTCGCATCACGCGGCATTGAACGCATTGGCCTAAGTGACCAAGAACAGGCCGCGGCGATCGCCTCTCATGGCGGGAGCACAAAGAACATTCCCGACCACGTATATCGGAGTCATCGGACACGGCCACTGCTGATGCTTCACGTCCTCCAAACGCACACACAGAGTGAACCGCACGAGGACAGGGGCGTTCATGCGGCGTATGGTCTGAGTTTTCCGGGACTAAGTGCGGGTGCAAAGGAGAAGCTGGTTTCCTACACGGCAAACGTGATCGCGTATCGCGAACTGTATGGGGCACTAGACGAGGAGACCGATGACGAGGATGAAGTGTATGGCGATTGATGACCCATGGTCAGAGATCGGTAGAAACGGGGAACGATTAGTCGGACGCCGCATAGACGAACAGCACGCCCTCGATCTTTATTGGGTGCGAAGGAGTGATGGCGCTCCAGGTCTTCTCCTGCGGGACGTCGTCACCGAGTCAGTTCCCGCGAGGCTCCCGAACCTTCGAGGGATCGCCTTAGAGACTGAGGCTGACGCAGATACCTCCGAGGTACGAATCTTTCTTCGGACAGCAGAAGACCGCGAGGTATTCTTAACACTTTGCCGCGATGTCATTCACTATTCATCGCAAGAGCCGACGGCCGCGGCTGCGACGAGACGAGTGTTCCGCCGGATGGATCACTGGCATTCCTTGATGAGCAAGGCAAGGACGTCAATTATGGAAGGGCACGAAATCAGGGGCCTGATGGGAGAGCTACACGTTCTAGAGAGGCTGATTGCTTCTCTGGGCATTGAGACCGCCCTGCCTGCGTGGGTGGCACCGGACGAACACCCTCAAGATTTTGCACTTGCGGACAAGATCGTTGAGGTCAAAACAAGATCAGCAGGATCAAAGCACGAGGTTCAGATCTCATCGCTTCATCAGCTCGATTCCGCTCACCTGCCCCTCTTCCTGCTGGTAGTCGAGCTTGTCCACGCGACGGCAGGGGACGGCTTTTCGCTCAATCAGATTTGCGATCGCCTTCTTGCCGTAGCCAGGCATTCGAGTGCGCACCAGGAAGATGTATTAGAGACCGCACTACTGAAGCGTGGCTACGTTCGGCACAAGGCATACGATGAGTATAGCTACGTCGTGACTGGTGAGCAGGCATATGAAGTCAACGAGCTGTTCCCCAGAATCTCGCGAGCTCTCGTCGCACCCGCCATTACCGGCGCACGCTACACGCTCGACCTGTGCCAACTTGGCGGTTTCGCTGCACCGTCAAGCTTTATTTTTCAAATCTGAATCAGAGGGATGGCCTATGCCCATGGACGAAGAAGTAACGTTCTACAGACACTCACTACTCAGCGAAATTGACGCGGAGCAAGCTGCTGGCTTGGGCTATACCGCAACTCGATTTGTGGATCGCGCTTGCGCGACTCTCGAGGCAGGAGAAGAATTTACTGAGTACAATATCTGCAGGTTAATCGGGCGAACTTCGCAAGGCTGGGTTGTTCAGCTCGACGCTTACGGGTTTTCTCCCAGCGACGGCGTGCTCAACCTCATCGTTTCAATATTTTCCGGGTCCGATGACCCTGATCCCATCCTTACGGAAGAAGCAAGGCGTACCGTTCAAGCCGCATTCCGTTTCCTTATCGGTAGCGTGCACGATTCGCTCGCGTCTTCCTGGGACGAGAGCCACGATGCTCACGCAGTCTGCAGAGAGATCTTTTCATTCGCCACAAGTGGTGAAATGACGAAGGCATGCATCTATCTCATATCAGATCGGCCGCTAGGCGGTTCAATTGGAAAGATTCCGGAAATGGCGCTGGGGCCGCTTTCGGTCGAGGCCCATCTTTGGGATATCGCGCGCTTGGCGCGAATGGACGCGTCCGCTCGAGGCCGGGAAGAGATCGCGATTGATTTCATTGGCGACTACGGTGAGGGCATTCCCGCTTTGGCCGCGGGGCTCGATGAAGCGTCACAGTACGAGTCCTACCTATGCATTATGCCAGGAAAGATCCTTGCCTCGCTCTACGACAGTTTTGGCGGTCGTATACTTGAGCAGAACGTACGTGCGTTTCTAGGCGATAATCGAAAGGTAAACAAGGGAATACGAGACACCATTCGCACCGAGCCGGGCATGTTCTTTGCATTCAACAATGGGTTGACCGTCACCGTCTCGGATCTTGAGGTAAGCACTACAAGCTCGGGATACACGGAGATCGTGAAGGCCCAAGGACTGCAGATCGTCAACGGGGGACAGACAACGGCATCCCTATACTGGGCGAGTAAGGCGGGAGCTGACCTATCGAAAGTCAGGGTTCAGATGAAGCTCTCGCGATTGCAGGAAGACGGATTCGAAGATGCGGTGCACAACATCGCGCGCTATGCGAATGCTCAAAATGCGGTGTCTGCATCTGATCTTTTCGCCGGGCACCCCTATTTCAAAAGACTTGAATCGATTTCCCGTCAGACATTGGCTCCACCCGGAGCTCTAGGCGAAGGAAACACGTATTGGTATTTTGAGAGAACAGCCGGAGGTTACAAGGTTGAGCTCAAGAGAAAAAAGGGTGTCGCGGGAAAGTTCTGGCAGGTGCTAAACCCTAAAAAGCAGGTCCTGACAAAGACAGACGTCGCTCGGTATGAATCGACGTTCGACGGCCTGCCCAACGTGGTTAGTTCGGGCGCGCAGAAGAACATTGCTGCGTTCGGCAAATACGTGATTCAGGCCTGGGCAAACGATCCTGCGCGATTTGACACCGACTATTTCCAGCGGCTGGCTTGTCGCGCAATTTTGACCCGATCTGTTGACGCCGCCATCCCGGCGCAAACGTGGTATCCGGGCTCAATTGTCCGCCCATTGACTACCTATACGTTGGCAATCATGAGCGATCGGATGCGTGACCTTGACGTTCAACCGAACTATGGAGAAATCTGGAAGCTTCAGCGGGCGCCCAAATACTTTATGGCTGAGGCCACACGCGTCGCGCAGCAGGTCCTCCCCCTGTTGATGGAGATTCCCGAAGAACTTGTACGCAACCGTCTTGTGACGGAATGGGTGAAGCGTGAGGCGTGCTGGATTCGCATAAAGGAAAGCAGCATACGTCTTTCGGACGCATTCCTTGCGAACGTAGTATCGGACGGAGATCGACAGGCAGGAAGTCGGATTTCTTGGCGAGAACGCGCCCAACAACTTTGGAGCGATGGTACGTGGCGGCGACTCCGCGATTGGAACGACGTGGAGGATCAGCTCACTGACGGGGAGAAGGAAGTCGTTGAGTGGGCAGCACTGACGGGAACGTTCGCGCCGAAAGCCTTCCGCCTCAAGAAACTAGAAGAAGCGTTCCGACGCGGCCTCGAAGAGGGATTCGTATGACACGGGCGCTTCATATCGCCGATCCTGATAGGCTGGCATTTGTACGTAACTTATCGAAATCCTCGCCAATCACCCGGCGTTGGAGCGCACTAGAGAAGTATGAGTGCTTGAAAACCTCAACCCCCATCTGGATTTGTACTGTGTAATGGATGTGTCCGAATGCCACCCATACCAATATCTATGTCGGATTGATCGGATTCAATGAACTTAGCCAGTGCGTGCAGCGATACGGCTTCCGTCTTTCTTAGCGCGCACTCCCAGATCACCCCAACACGCCAGCCAAGGGACCTCAGCTCAGCGTTTGTCCGCGCATCCCTTCTGGCGTTGTCATTGATCTTCTTCACCCAGAAATCCTCCCTTGTGGCCGGCGTGGTCGCGAAGGGACATTCATGATGACCGTGCCAGAAGCATCCGTGGACTTGAACTACTGCATTCCATCGCGGAAGGACGAGGTCGGGACTACCAGGCAATTTCCGGACATGGAGCTTGTAGCGAAATCCTAGCCCGTGAAGGTATCGACGCACCTTTAACTCGGGCTTTGTGTTCGAGCCTTTGATGCCTGACATCATCTTCGATCGCGTCTTTGCCGAGACAGTGTCCATATATGTCGATCAATCGTCCGGAAGGTCCACGTTAAAGTTAGTTCAGTCGGAAAGCTTAGCACCAGCTCCGATAGCGCAGGGACCGCGAGAGCTTGAACGAGAAACAATCGTTCCTCTCGCCCTAGATCAATGCCCTAGAGGATACCGACTAAGGGGCATCGTCAAGGTGTTTGTCGATCGTGCCCTCATCCTTCATAGTTTCCGTAGCGACGCGAGAATGCTATCCCGCTGTAATCGTCATGAGGCAATACGGGATAGCTCCTCATGGATCATGCAGCCCCGCCGATATACAGAACTGGGTGTGCTTTGGCGCAATAATCGGCAGCAAGGCCAACGAGTGTGGGAACGAGCTACAGCGCGCTCGTTAAATGATCGGATGCGCTCAAGCGACCGCGCCGCGAGGGCACGCAATAACGCGTTGGGTACCCACTTCAGATCGAAGAGTGACAGCGGTGTGCGATGGCGTGGTGGAGATCATGGACACCCCTGAGGACGGACTCACTATGGCTATTTTTGGTGTCGAAGAGTTCCCCCAGCACACCGCTATGCCATCTACGATCACCGAGCGCTTGGATAATCTAAGGGAGTTCGGTGATAAGCGATGCAGAAGCTCGCATACGTGCACACTCGCCTAGTCGCGAATACGCCCAAGACTCGAGCATTCGTCGCGGGCAACTACGCAGAAGAAGACATAAATTCAGGCAACTAAGGTAGTGTGCGCATTGCTCTTCCGTTCAATGATCGAAGCAACGACCCAAGCTCGAAAGCAGATGCGGATCTTATTCAAGATGGGGGCATAGAAGCAGTCATGAACCTCGCATATGCGCTTGCGATCGCGGCCCTATCTTTCCTTGGTGGCCTAGCCGGCGGCTTCCTTCGGGGATACACGACGGAAAAAGGTAAGAACCGAGCGTCTAAGGAAGACCTCGGTGATCTGACCAAGATCGTTGAGGATATCCGGGACACGAATCAGCGCGGACTCGCCGAACTTACTGAATCGCTACGCGCCCACCACTCCATGCGATCTGCCGCGCTTGAGAAGAGGCTTGAGGTACACCAAGACGCGTACCGTATGGCATTCATGATGTTTCGCAACCTTTACGGCTCCGACGAAGAGCACAGGCGAACAGGAAACGACATCAGGGAGTGGTGGATGCGGAACGCACTCTATCTCGATGAAGGTCCTCGTGCCGCTTTCGATAGAGCGTGGATGGCCTATCTCAGACATCCTGCCATGATCCGGGCTGACGCGAGGTCCGATGCGGACGCGGTGGTCAAGAATTTCGAAGAGATACGTGCACTTCCGCCTGCACTAGAGCGGGCAGTGGCTCTCCCACCCATAGTGCTCGATCAGGTTGCGCAGATTGGGGCACCTGAACCACCGCGCAACGCCTAAGCCCTTAGCGGTTCGCCCTTGGACAGCTCCTCCACGATCTGCACGCATATCTCCGGGTGCCGCTCTCCCAGAGCGCGCGAGTTCATCCGTAGCAGTTTTGCATCAGGGTTTTATCGAGCGAGTAGTCGAATGCAGGGTCTGCCCTGGAGACCGTCTTGCTCCGAGCGCTTTATGGGGGCGGCACTAGCACTTATGGGGCCGCGAATAGCACCTTATGGACATCCCCACACCGCTTTTTATGCATCGTTCGCGGCAAGCGAGCTCACCCGCACTTCGAATACCCACAATTCAAACAAGTCTGGCACCCATCCATCAGCACCAGGGCCTGCGTGTTGCACTTCGCGCAGAGGGTGGCGCCGGCGGGGAAGCCTGAGGCGTTGGTGTGGCTATCGGCGGACGGGCTATCGCCAGCAGGGCTGGCTGCCACCGGGGAAGCGGCCGGCGCGGCGGCCTGGGCTGCCGGCTTCGACTGGTTTTCGTAGGCCGCGCGCTTTTCGGCGATGAGCTGACGGGTCGCGTCGCTCATTTCCGGATCGTGGATCAGGCCGATCGACTTCATGTGCTGTTCGATCACGCCGCCGATTTCCGCGACGATGCTGGGCATGTACACGCCGCCGGCCTTGAAGTAGCCGCCGCGCGGGTCGAAGACGGCCTTGAGCTCTTCGACGATGAACGTCACGTCGCCACCCTTGCGGAAGACGGCGGACAGGATTCGGGTGAGCGCCACGATCCACTGGAAGTGGTCCATGTTCTTCGAGTTGATGAAGAGCTCGAAGGGGCGGCGCTGTTCGTGCTGGGTGCCGGCGTTCAGGACGATGTCGTTGATGGTCACGTACAGCGCGTGCTCGAAGAGCGGCGACTTGATCTTGTACGTGTTGCCGACGAGGGTTTCCGGACGCTCGAGGCTCTCGTGCATCTGGATGACTTCGGCGACGGGCGCGACTTCCTTCACCGCGACGGGTGCGGGAGCCGGTGCGGCCTTGTCCTCGGGCTTAACGACGTTGTAGCCCTTGATCTTCTTTTCGATCTTGATCGCCATGGTCTTCTCTCTTGGATATCCGGCCCGGCGCGTACGCCGGGCCGGATGGGTGCTACTTACTTACGACGGCCACGACCCGGGCTCTTGCGAGCGGACGTGCGGCCGGTCTTGCTGGCAGTGGACCTCTTCGTCGCCTTGGCGACTTTCTTACCGACAGCCTTGCGGGCGGTCGTCTTGCCGGCGGCCTTGCGGACCGCCTTCTTTACCGCGGCGCGGCCGGTGCTCTTGCGAGCGACCTTGCCGGCGGCCTTCTTCGTCGACTTGCGGGCCGGTGCGGCCTTCTTCGCGACGCGACCGGCGGCCTTGCGCGCTACCTTCTTGACGGCTGCCTTGCGGCCGGCCGACTTCTTGACCGCGCCCTTCTTGGCTGCCGACTTCTTCGCCGGTGCCTTCTTGACGGCGGCCTTCTTGACGGCCGTCTTCTTCACGGCCTTCTTGGCGGCCGTCTTCTTCACGGCAGCCTTCTTGACGGCCTTCTTCGCAGCGGTCTTCTTCGGTGCCGCCTTCTTGGCGGCAGCCTTCTTCGGCGCAGCCTTCTTCGCGGCAGCCTTCTTGCCAGCGGCCTTCTTCGGCGCGGCCTTCTTCGCGGCAGCCTTCTTGCCAGCCGCCTTCTTCGGCGCGGCTTCGGCCACGGCGGCCTTCTTCGCCGGTGCGCGCTTGGCAGCCTTCTTCGCTGCCGGGGCGGCGACGGCCGTGGTCTCGGTGGACTCGGCGGAGCCGGCGCTCTTCGCGGCCTTCTTCACCGGAGCCTTGCGAGCGGGCTTGGCCTTGGCTTCCGGGCCGGACACGAAGTCGGGCTCGAGGTCGTTGGTGTCGTAGTCCGCTGCCGTATCGCTGGTCGGTGCCGGCGTGGTGTCGATCACCTTGCGGGCAACCGGCTTACGCTTGACGACCTTCTTCGCGACGACCGGCGCCGGCGTTTCCGCGGCGACTTCCGTCTCCGCTACCGGGGTGGTGTCGCTGTCTTTGGCGTCGTCCAAGGGCAGCTCACCCTCGACGACCTGGTTTTCGATCGACATACTTTTTTCCCTCTCCGCGGGGTCAGAACTTGCCGTAGTAGCCTTCCTTCAGGGCATCGAAAAGGTTCGCGGCGGTGTGCATTTCACCGTCGTATTCCACTTCTTCGTTACCCTTCAGTTCGACAACGCTACCGTCTTCCAATTCGAAGCGATAGAGGGTGTTCTCGAGATCCGTTTCCTTGACCAGCACACCCTGGAACGCGGCGGGGTTGAAACGGAACGTGGTGCATCCCTTCAGACCCTGCTTGTACGCGTAGAAATAGATGTCCTTGAAGTCTTCGTACGGGTAGTCGGTGGGGACGTTGGCCGTCTTGGAGATGGAGCTGTCGATCCACTTCTGCGATGCCGCCTGGATGTCGACGTGCTCCTTGGGGCTGATGTCGTCGGCCGCCACGAAGTAATCCGGCAGGCGGGCCTTCGGGTCATCGGAGTACGGCATGGCGTCGCCGTTGATCAGGGCGCGGTAGGCCAGCAGCTCGTAGCTGTAGACCTCGATCTTTTCCTTCGACTTCTTGCCTTCGCGGATGACGTTGCGCGAGTAGTGGTGCGCGAAGCTCGGCTCGATGCCGTTGGAGGCATTGTTGGCGAGGCTCAAGGAGATGGTGCCGGTGGGCGCGATCGACGAGTGGTGCGTGAAGCGCGCGCCGGTTTCGGCCAGCTGCGCGACCAGCTCGGGAGCGACCTCGGCCACGCGCTGCATGTAACGCGAGTACTTCGCGTGCAGCATGCTGCCCTTGATGGTCTGGCCGATCTTCCAGCCGTCCTTCACCATCTCCGGGCGCTTGCGCAGCATGTCGCCGGTCACTTCGTAGTCGCGTGCCAGGACGGGCGCCGGGCCCTTTTCCTTCGCGAGTTCGAGGGCCACTTCCCAGCCGGCCACCGCCATCTCGCGGGAGACTTCTTCGGTGAAGCCCACGGCGTCGGACGAGCCGTAGCGCATCTTCAGCATGGTGAGCGTGGAGCCCAGGCCGAGGAAGCCCATGCCGTGGCGGCGCTTGGAGAGGATCTCTTCGCGCTGCTGCGGCAGCGGCAGGCCGTTGATCTCGACCACGTTATCGAGCATGCGGGTGAACACGCGCACGACCTCGCGGTATTCCTCCCAGTCGAAACGGGCCTTCGGGCCGAACGGGTCGCGCACGAAGGTGGTGAGGTTCACCGAGCCCAGCAGGCACGAGCCGTACGGCGGCAGCGGCTGCTCGCCGCAGGGGTTGGTGGCGCGGATGTGCTCGCACCACCAGTTGTTGTTCATCTCGTTGACGCGGTCGATGAGGATGAAGCCCGGCTCGGCGTAGTCGTACGTCGAGACCATGATCATGTCCCACAGATGGCGGGCGCGGATGTGGCCGTAGATCTTGCAGGCCACCAGGCCGTCGTCGCGGGTGACGTAGTTCTCGCGGGTGGGCCACTCGCGCCACACGACCTTGCTGGTGTCGTTGAGGTCGATCTCGCCCTGCTCTTTCACGTGCACGGGGAAGACGGTGGGCCAGTCCTGGTCGTTTTCCACGGCGTCCATGAAGCCGTCGGTAATCAGCAGCGACAGGTTGAACTGGCGCAGGCGACCGTCTTCGCGCTTGGCGCGGATGAATTCCTTGGCATCGGGGTGGCTGATGTCGAACGTGCCCATCTGCGCGCCGCGACGGCCGCCGGCCGACGAGACGGTGAAGCACATCTTGTCGTAGATATCCATGAACGACAGCGGGCCCGAGGTGTGGGCACCGGCGCCGGACACGTACGCGCCGCGCGGACGCAGCGTGGAGAATTCATAGCCGATGCCGCAACCGGCCTTCAGCGTGAGGCCCGCCTCGTGCACCTTCTCGAGGATGTCGTCCATCGAGTCGTGGATGGTGCCCGACACGGTGCAGTTGATGGTCGAGGTGGCCGGCTTGTGCGCCAGCGCGCCAGCGTTGGACGTGATGCGGCCAGCGGGGATCGCACCGCGGCGCAGGGCCCAGAGGAAACGCTCGAACCAGTGGGTGCGCAGCTCGTCGGTGGCTTCCACCGCGCTCAGCGCACGCGCGACACGCTCGTAGGTGCCGTCGACGGAGGCATCAACGGGCTCGCCCGACTTGGCCTTCAGGCGGTACTTCTTGTCCCAGATGTCGTACGAGGCGGGCTGAAGCGGAATCGCGGCGGTCTCAAGCCCGATGGCTTGCGCACGTGCTGTGCTCATTGAAGTGTCGTCCTCGAAAATCGGCCCTTGTCGGGCCTTTTATTGGTATGCGTCGGCGCAACCCGTCGACGGCCTCCCCCACGAAGCCACGTCGACCATCCCTGATCTCCCTTCGCCTGCCGGAAAACGCTTTGCCGACGATGGGTTGAAGCATGAACCTGAGTATCCGCAGCACCAGCACTTGGTAAATAGCGAACGAAGGAACACAAGATGTTGTGGTTGCGGCCGGTGTGTACCTTAAGCCCGGGAGGGGTCGATGTAAAGTGTCTGAGACGCAAGTCTCAAGGGTTGAAACTGGGGGGCGGTGGCGTGGTCGAATGGCGTCCGGATCACACCACTCAAGGAGCTTTTCCATGCCCGCCAGCACTTACCGGCGAACCCCTTTCGCGGCGCTCGGCGTCGCGCTTGCCCTGTGCCTCGCGACACCGGCATTCGCGTCGCTGCCCGCATCCGTCGACGGCCAGCCCCTGCCCTCGCTGGCACCGATGCTGGCGAAGGTGACGCCGGCGGTGGTCAACATCTCGACGAAGACGCGCGTGCGGGCACGCGATCCGTATTTCGACGACCCGTTGTTCCGCCAGCTCTTCGGAAACCAGGGCGTGCCGCGCGAGCGCGTGGAGCAGAGCCTGGGTTCGGGCGTGGTCGTCGACGCGGCCAAGGGCTACGTGCTGACCAACCACCATGTCGTGGGGGGCGCGGACGATATCACGGTCACGCTGCAGGATGGGCGCGATCTGAAAGCGAAGCTGATCGGCAGCGATCCGGATACGGACGTGGCGTTGCTGCAGATTCCGGCGGAGCGCCTGCAGGCGCTGCCGGTGGCGGATTCCACGCAGCTGCGCGTGGGCGATTTCGTGGTGGCGGTGGGCGATCCGTTCGGTCTGGGGCAGACGGCCACGTCGGGCATGGTGTCGGCGCTGGGGCGTTCGGGGCTCGGCAAGGGCTTCCAGAATTTCATCCAGACGGATGCGTCGATCAATCCCGGTAACTCCGGCGGCGCGCTGGTGAACCTGCGCGGCGAGCTGGTGGGTATCAACTCGATGATCTTCACGCCGTCGGGCGGCAACGTGGGTATCGGGTTCGCCATTCCGACCGATCTGGCCACGGGCGTGATGAAGCAGTTGCTGGCGTATGGAAAGGTGCGGCGCGGGAATCTCGGCGTGGAGGTGCAGGACATCACGCCGCGTATCGCGCAGGCACTGGGGTTGAAGGACAGCGTCGGCGCGGTGGTGACGCGCGTGAACGAGGGCTCGCCGGCGGATGGCGCGGGGCTGCAGACGGGCGATGTGCTGACGGCCGTGGATGGCAAGCCGGTGCGCGGGGCGCAGGATGTCCGCAATGCGGAGGGTCTGCTGCCGTTGGGCGCGAAGGTGAAGCTCGGGGTGAAGCGTGATGGGGCATCGCGGGATGTCGAGGCCACGATCGCCGCGGTCGCCATCGCCACGGTGGATGGCGCGAAGGTGGATGCGCGGCTCGCGGGGGTGACGCTGAGCGATCTGACGCCGGAGCAGAAGGCGCAGGGCTTGTACGGCGTGGCGCTGAGCGGGGTGAAGCGCGGCTCGCGGGCGGCGTCGGCCGGGCTCGAAGACGGCGATATCGTCGTGGCGGTGGCGCAGCAGCGGGTGGCGGGGGTGAAGAGCCTGCCGACGAAGGGGTCGTTGGGGGTGAGGCAGTTGTTGTTGACGGTGGTGCGGGACGGGGCGGTGTATTACGCGGTGCTGTGAGCTGGTTTCGCCAGCAGGCTGGCTCCCACCCTTCGGGATGCATGTCATCGCGAGAGTGCCCGCTTCGCGGGA
>NZ_FOBU01000002.1:0-48239 GCF_900109915.1 Luteibacter sp. UNCMF331Sha3.1 | reverse complement strand
TTCGCGGGATCGCCAGCAGGCTGGCTCCCACCCTTCGGGAAGCATGTCATCGCGAGAGTGCCCGCTTCGCGGGATCGCCAGCAGGCTGGCTCCCACCCTTCGGGAAGCATGTCATCGCGAGAGTGCCCGCTTCGCCGGATCGCCAGCGGGCTGGCTTCCACCCTTCGGCACAAAGCGACTGCCGAGCTTTGGTGGGAGCCAGCCTGCTGGCGATGGGTGCTTGCGACGAACCTGAATCTCCCGACAGGTTACGTTCCGTTTCATGTCGGCAGGATGCTCCACTGACGTCAATGGTGCGCGCGGGCCCACGATGGCCCACAATTGCGGCCTTGCTCGCCCGTCCTATCTCCACCGAGGTTCTTGCCGTCCATGTCTCTTCGTCTCGCGCGACTGTTCACCGCCACGCTGATCGGCCTTAGCGCCTCCGCCACCGTTCTCGCCGCCGGCCCGCAGCTCGTCTGGCGTGGCGATATCACCACCGCGCGCGGCGTGGTCACCGATGTCGCGAAGGCATGGGAGAAAGCCGGCAAGGGCAAGATCGAACTGCAGCCCTTCAATACGGCCTCCGGCATCGACGCCGTCGCCAAGGGCTCGGCGGATCTCGCCGGTTCGGCCCGCCCGGGCATCGGCGCCGCGGAGCAGTCGCTCACCTTCACGCCGGTGGCGTGGGACGCCCTGGTGATGGTCACCTACCCGTCGAACCCGGTGAGCAACATCACGCTGAAGCAGCTCCATGAGATCTACATGGGCCGCATCACGAACTGGAAGGACCTCGGCGGCGAAGACGCCCCGATCAACCTCTACGCCGTGGCCAGCCCGCAGGACGGCGTGGAATACAGCCTGCGTCGCCTGCTCTTCGGCCGCGGCAACCAGCCGGTGGCTGCGCCGCGCCTTTACGTGAACGTGGCGAAGCTCGAAGAAGGCGTCACGCTCGACAAGCGCGGCCTCGGCGCCAGCACGCTCGCGGGCGCATCCTCGAACAAGAAGGTGAAGATCCTTTCCATCGACGGCGTCGCGCCCTCGATGTCGACGGTCGGTAGCGGCGCCTACCCGCTGTATACCGAGCTCTACCTGGTCACGAACGAGACCGGCCCGAAGGCCGCCGAGGTGAAGGACTTCATCGCGTTCGTCACCTCCAGCGCCGGCAGCTCGCTGCTGCGCTCGCATAACCTGGTGCCGTACGCCGATGGCGCCTCGCTGGCCTCGAAGGATGCCGCCCGTCGCGCGTCCATCGCCTCCACCGTCGGCACGCGTGCCAACGTGGGCCAGCCGATGACCACGCCGACCGCGGCCCCGGCCGCTGCACCGGCGCTCGCCGCCGCGGCCGTCGCGAAGGAAACGGCCGTCGCCAAGGCGCAGGTCGCCGGCAAGGGTGCGAAGGCCGCGAAGGAAACCAAGGCCTCGGTCGCCACCACGGCGGAGCCGTCGCAGTTCGCCAAGGTCGTCGCCAGCGTCACCACGTCGGCGCATCAGGGCTTCAAGGGCGTGCACGCCGAAGCCTTCACCTCGTCGGACAACGCCAAGGTGGGCGGCAAGTTCGCCAAGGTGCTGGCCGATGCCGTCACGGTGAAGGGCAAGCCGGTCGCGAAGCCGGCCGCGCCGGTCGATGCGACGGAGAAGTCCAGCGCCGTCGCCACGCCGAAGGTCGCCGACGCCGCGCCGGTCGCCAAGCCGGCCAAGGTCGCGAAGGCCGAGGCGAAGAAGCCGGCCGCCGCGGCGCGCACCTACAAGGTGGCGCAGGGCGACACGCTCTATTCCATCGCGAAGAAGAACGCGGTGGACGTGAACCAGCTCCGCGCCATGAATGGCCTGAAGGACAACAACGTCCGTCTCGGCCAGGTGCTGAAGGTCGGCGCGCGCTAAGCCGTGCCGATCCGCGCCGTATCCCTCGACCTCGACGACACCCTGTGGCCGGTTCTGCCGGCCCTGATCGAGGCCGAGCACTGCGTGGATCGCTGGCTGAAGCAGCACCATCCGGATGTCGCTAGCGCGTGGCCCATCGAGGCCATGCGCGAGCTCCGCGAGAAGGTGGCGCGGGAAAACACCCACCTCTCGCACGATTTCAGCGAACAACGCCGCCTCACCATCCGTCACGCCTTCGCGGCCTGCGGTATCCACGATGCCCCCGTCGACGAGCTGTGGCGCATCTATTTCGCGGCGCGCAACAACGTCGAGCTCTACCCCGACACCCTGCCCGCGCTCGATCGCATCGCCTCGCGCATGCCGCTGGTCAGCATCTCGAACGGCAATGCCGATCTCGAAGTGATCGGGCTGCACACGTATTTCCACACGCGGCTCAACGCCAGCGGCGTGGGCGTGGCCAAGCCACACCCCCAGATCTTCCTCGCGGCCGCCGACGCCCTCGGTATCGCGCCGCAGGACATCCTTCACGTGGGCGACGATCCCCTGCTCGATGTGGTCGGCGCGCGCGATGCGGGGATGCGCACCGTGTGGCTCAACCGCACGGGCGAGCGCTGGTCGCACGGGCCGGCGCCGGATCTGGAATTCCCCGACATGACGGCTCTTGCCGATTGGATTGACGCGGCGTCCGCCGCTGGCCGTTAGAATAGTGGTTCACCGACGGTAACAATTCATCGACGCGGTCTGGCAACCGCGAGGCACGGGAGGCCTGATGTCACCTCTGATCGAACGCAAATCCGGCAAGCGCACCGCTATCCCCATCGAGACCGTCGATCCGACGAGCATGGCGGCGGCTGAAAGTCGCCTCGACACGCCGCAGCGCAAATGGCTCACGTCCACCGGCTTCCGTCCGATGCCTGGCGCGCTCGCGGTGCTGCCGGGTGCGAAGGGCGAGATCTCGCGCGTGCTGATCGGCGTCGATCGTCACCAGCCGCTGTCCGCGCTGGGTGGCCTGCCGTTCCGTCTGCCGCTGGGCACGTACGAGCTGGACGAGGATGGCGTCATCGAGGACACCGAGCTCGCGGCGCTCGGCTGGGCGCTGGGCGCGTATCGCTTCGAGCGCTATCGCACGTTCGAGCGCAAGTCGTCGCAGCTCGCCGTGGCCCCGGCCACGCTGCGCGCGCTGGCCCCGTTGATCGATGCGACCGCGCAGGTGCGCGACCTCGTCAACACGCCGACCGAAGATATGGGCCCGGAGGATCTCTCCAAGGCCATCCACGCGCACGCCGACGAGCACAAGGCGAAGGTGCAGGAGTGGGTCGGCGACGAACTGCTCACCGGTAATTTCCCCACCATCCACGCCGTGGGTCGCGCGAGCCATCGTCCGCCTCGCCTGATCGAGCTGACGTGGGGCAAGAATTCGAATCCGAAGCTCGTGATCGTCGGCAAGGGCGTGTGCTTCGACACCGGCGGCCTCGACATCAAGCCGGCCGATGGCATGCGCTGGATGAAGAAAGACATGGGCGGTGCCGCGCACGCCATCGCGCTCGCCGGCCTGGTGATGAAGGCGAAGCTGCCGGTGCGCCTGACGCTGCTGGTGCCCGCCGTGGAGAACGCCATCGCCGGTAACGCGATGCGTCCGGGCGAGGTCATCCGCACGCGCGCGGGCCACACGGTGGAGGTGGACAACACCGATGCCGAGGGTCGCCTTGTGCTGTGCGATGCGCTGGCTTACGCGGTGGAACAGGCGCCGGATCTGATCGTGGATTTCGCCACGCTCACGGGTGCGGCGCGCGTGGCGCTGGGGCCGGAGCTGCCGGCGTTGTTCACCAATCGCGACCAGCTGGCCGACGGTGTCATCGGCGCGGCGGAAGCCGTGAGCGATCCGATGTGGCGGTTGCCGCTGTGGCGGCCGTACCGGCGGATGCTGGAATCGGGTATTGCCGATTTCGCGAATGCCGGGCCTTCGCGGCATGCGGGCGCGATCACGGCGGCGCTGTATCTGGAGCGCTTCGTGCCGGATACGCAGAACTGGATGCACCTGGATACGTATTCGTGGAACGACGGCGACCGCCCGGCGCATCCGCGCGGTGGCGAAGCGCAGGGGCTTCGGGCGTTCTTCCGGTTTCTGTCGGAGCGCTATTCGTAATTCGGCGGGAGCCAGCAGGCTGGCGATGGGTTCTTGTCGCGAGCACCCTTCGCCAGCAGGCTGGCTCCCACCAGGGCGTCAGGTCTCTTGCTCGCTCTGCTTCGCCTTCCACGCCACCACCGAGCGCAGGTTGCGCTCCAGTTCCGCGATGGTCAGCGGGAAATAGTTGTCGTCGCCGTCCTGGGCCTGCCAGCTGGCGATGCGCTTGTCGGCGCCGCCGACGCCGGCCGCCGCCAGTGCGGCGCGCACGTCCGCCGTGTCGAGGTCCGTGGCCTGCAGGATCAGCTGCCAGAGCCAGTTCATCCGCTGGGGATCGACCCCGCGCGTCATCGGCGGGCGCGTGTACGTATGTGACGGCGTTTCGAAATCCGACATGGCGACATCCCTTCATGGTGCGTGAGGGCGAGTATGCCACCGGGCCGATGGATGGCTATAAGCTCAGGCTGGTGCTCGTGTAGGAGCCGCTATAGCGGCGAGCTCTTTCGCGCGTCGCCAAGAGCTCGCCGCTATAGCGGCTCCTACAGTCGGAGACCTTCATGTTCCGTACGCTTGCAGCCTCCCTGTTGCTCGTCGCCCTGCCCGCGCTGGCCGACGACGGCCCGAAGGTCGAAGACCTCGGCGCGCGCCTCGAACGGCTCGACTATCCGTACCCGGTGACGATGTTCCCGGTGAAGAGCCAGGGCCAGTCGCTAGAGATGGCCTACATGGACCTGACACCGGAGCACGCGAACGGACGCACCGCGGTGTTGCTGCATGGGAAGAATTTCTGCGGGCCCTATTGGGCGGCGACCGCGGAACACCTGCGTGCGGAAGGCTATCGCGTGGTGGTTCCGGATCAGATCGGCTTCTGCAAATCGTCCAGGCCGCGCGGTTATCAATACACCTTTCAGCAGCTCGCGACGAACACGCACGATCTGCTGAAGCGGCTCGGCGTGGACAAGGTGACCGTGGTCGCGCATTCGATGGGTGGGATGATCGGCGCGCGCTACGCGCTGATGTTTCCGCAGGGCGTCGAGAGGCTCGTGCTGGTGGATCCACTGGGACTGGAGGACTGGAAGGCCAAGGGCGTGCCGTGGCGCAGTGTCGATGCGTGGTACGCGAGCGAGCTGAAGACGTCGTACGCGAGCATCAAGGCCTATCAGCTGAAGAGCTACTACGACGGTCGATGGAAGCCGGCATACGACCGCTGGGCGCTGATGCAGGCGGGCATGTACGAAGGCGACGGGCGTGAGGTGTCATCGTGGGCGGGGGCGCTGACGTACGACATGATCTTTACGCAGCCGTTGGTCTACGAGTTTCCGGACATCCGCGTGCCGACGGTGCTGATCGTGGGATCGAAGGACCGCACGGCGGTCGGGAAGGATGCCGCGCCCGCGGATGTCGCCGCGAAGCTGGGGGATTATCCGGCGCTCGGCAAGGAGGCGGCGGCGCGGATTCCTGGCGCGCGGTTCGTGTTGCTGGACGGGCTGGGGCATTCGCCGATGATCGAGGCGCCCGAGCGGTTTTATGAGGCGCTGGATGGGGCGCTTTGAGCGAGCGATCGACGATCACCCGGTGGTAGAGGTGGTGCTGCCGAAGGGGTGATTCGGGTGATGGGCCGCTGCGCGGATCGCCAGCAGGCTGGCTCCCACCGGAGGTTCGATGCCTGTGTGTATGGGAGCGGCCTTGGCCGCGATGGGTGTTTGCGGCGAGCACCCTTCGCCAGCAGGCTGGCTCCCACCGGTTGTGTGGGAGCGGCCTTGGCCGCGATGGGGGCTTGTGGCGAGCAACCTTCGCCAGCAGGCTGGCTCCCACCCTCTTCGGTTGGAGTGGTTCGGGTGACGGGCCGTGCCTTCGCCTACGGCGCGAAGCTGATCTCGCGTTGGATCGGGCGGATCACGTAGCCGACGGGCAGCCATCCGCTGCTGCCTGGTGCGAGCGAGACGGTTTCGTAGATGAGCGCACGAGCGTAATGCGCGACGAAGATGACGTTGAGGTAGTCGCCTGCGGGCAACCCGGCCGGATCGCGGACGCGGGTGACTTCGAACCACTCGCGGCCGACGAGTGCGCCGCGATCGAGGCGGATCTTGCGGAGGTAACGCACCCATTCCGCGCGCGGCACGATCTTCTGCATCATCGCGCCGGCTTCGAGCCACATCGCGTCGGGACGGCGACCGTCCGACATCCGTACCCAGTGGGTGGCGCAGCTCACGGCGTGGTCGAGGGAATTGGGCTGCGGGCCGAGCCGGGGCGTGTTGCTGATGCTCAGCAGGGAAGCGTAACCGTGCGTGCCGGGAAGGCTGGCGTTGGGCGGCTTGCGTGCGGAGATCGGCACGGACGACACGGCGGCGCTCCTTCGGGGCTGGAACACAGCTTCCGGTGCGGCGGCCCAGGTGCCAAGTCGGCCGGATGGGATACGCGGCTTGGCGTAGGAGCCGCTGGCTGCGATGGGTGTTCGCGGCGAGCACCCTTCGCCAGCAGGCTGGCTCCCACCGGCGGTTCGATGCCTGTGGGTGTGTGGGAGCGGCCTTGGCCGCGATGGGGGCTTGCGGCGAGCTCCCTTCGCCAGCGGGCTGGCTCCCACCGGGGGCTCGGTGCCTGGCTTGCCGAATCAGCGGTGGCCGAAGGCCAGGACTTCTGCCGTGTAGGTTTCCACCACGAGGCTGAAGGGCTGGTTGGCCTGATTGAACAGCACCGCGCGGTGGCGGAGCACGTCGTGCGGAATGGCGAGTGCGCCGTCGCGGGACGGTGGCAGCGGCGCGTCCATTTCCCAGCCGGCGGGCAGCGGGGACCAGAGCAGTTCGGCGCTGATCGTCTGGCGGCGGAAGTGCAGCGCCTGCACCACCTTGCCGAAGGGCTGGTCGGTGGTGTCGAGGATCTGGTTCATCTCCGGCGTGAGCCGGGCCGGCACGTACCAGTTATCGGCTTCGGACAGCACGTGGTCGCCGCAGGCGAGCTGCACGCGGCGGTAGCGCACCGGCTCGTCCTTGCCGATGCCGAGCGTTTCGCGCGCGTCGTCGGGCAGGGGCTTGTCCTGACCCTTGATCCGGTGCGCAACGATCTTCGCCTCCGGTGCGAGCTGATGCACGCCGCACCAGCGCTCCAGCGTGAGCGTGGCGCTGGGGTGGCTGAGCAGGTCGGCGTTGAACGACTGCAGCAGCGCCAGCACCTGCGTGCGCGAGGCGACGTCATCGGTCCACGGCTCGCGCGCCTGCGCGGTGGCGGCGAACACGGCGAGCGAGGTAGCGGCGATGAGGGTTCGGGTGGTCATGGGCATGTCGTGTGCTGGCTTCGGGGCAGATGCATCGTCGATCCGGCAGGCGCGCGCAGGGCCTGATGCGTCTGGCCTCGCAAGCGGTCGCGCGCGAGGCGCGCTGCTGCAAGGGTTGGAATCAGAGGCCCTTGGCCGCCTGTGCCACCGCGCGGAATAGCGCGCGGCCCTTGTTCATCGTCTCTTCCCACTCGGCGGCCGGGTCGGAGTCGTAGACCACGCCGCCGCCGGCCTGCACGTGGAGTCGGCCGTCCTGGATCACCGCGGTGCGGATGGCGATGGCGGTATCCGCGTCGCCCCACCAGCCGAGCCAGCCGATGGCGCCGGCGTAGATGTTGCGCTTGAACGGTTCGAGTTCCTGGATGATCTCGAGCGCGCGGATCTTCGGCGCGCCGCTGACGGTGCCGGCGGGGAACGTGGCCTTGATGACGTCCATGTAGCTGAGGTCGTCGCGGATGTCGCCCTCGACCTGCGACACGATGTGCATCACGTGCGAGTAGCGCTCGACGACGAACGATTCCGCGAGCTCCACCGTGCCCGTCTGGCTGACGCGGCCCACGTCGTTGCGACCGAGGTCGATCAGCATGAGGTGTTCGGCGCGTTCCTTCGGATCGGCGAGCAGTTCGGTCTCGAGCGCGATGTCTTCGGCGTCGTCCTTGCCGCGGCGGCGCGTGCCGGCGATCGGACGCAGTACCACGCGGCCATTCTTCAGGCGCACGAGGATCTCGGGCGACGAGCCGACGATCTGCGTTTCGCCGATGTCGATGAAGTACATGTACGGCGACGGGTTCGTCGCGCGCAACGCGCGATAGACGTCGACCGGCCGCGCGTTGAAACCGATGCTGAGGCGTTGCGACGGCACCACCTGGAAGATGTCGCCCGCACGGATGTATTCCTGTGCGGTGCGCACCATGGCTTCGTATTCCTCGCGCGTGAACGAGGATTTGAAATCGGACTCGTCGAGCGCGGCGGGCTGCAGCATCTGCGGGTACGACACGCCGGACTGGCGCAGGCGGAACGTCAGCGCGTCGAGACGGCGCGACGCTTCGGCATAGGCCTGCGGACCCGACGGGTCGGCGTGCACGATGAGGTAGAGGCGGCCCTTGAGGTTGTCGAACACCGCCACTTCGTCGGCGAGCATGAGCAGCACGTCGGGCGTGCCGAGCTCGTCGCGCTTGTCCCACTGTGCGAGGCGCTTTTCGATGTAACCGATGGTCTCGAAACCGAAGTAGCCGACGAGTCCGCCGGTGAAGTCCGGCAGGCCCGGGAGCTTCGGCACGTCGTACTGCTTGCGCAGCGTTTCGATCTCGGCGAGCGGGTCGTCGAGGTGGCGGCGTTCGACGACTTCGCCGCTTTCTTCCACTTCCAGCTCGTGACCGCGCAGGCGATACACGCGCCGCGCCGGCAGGCCGATGATGGAATGACGTCCCCAGGTGGCGCCGCCCTCGACGGATTCGAACAGGAAGGTGTACGGGCCATCGGCGAGCTTGAGGTACACCGACAGCGGGGTATCGAGGTCGGAAAACACCTCGCGCACCAGCGGAATACGGGTGTGTCCCTGCGCGGCGTAAGCGTCGAATTGGTCGCGGGAGATCATGGGGCGGAGATCGGCTTCGGGGTGACCGTCGATTGTAGCCGTTAATAGGTAGGAGCCAGCCTGTGTGGGAGCGGCCTTGGCCGCGATGGGTGCTTGCGGCAAGCACCGTTCGCCAGCAGGCTGGCTCCCACCGGGAGATCGCAGCCTGTGTGGGAGCGGCCTTGGCCGCGATGGGGGGCTTGCGGCGAGCACCCTTCGCCAGCAGGCTGGCTCCCACCTGAGGCCAGCGGGCTGGCTCCCACCGGGGGTTCGATGCCTGTGTGGGAGCGGCCTTGGCCGCGATGGGGGCTTGCGGCGAGCTCCCTTCGCCAGCGGGCTGGCGCCCAGCGGCGCCGCTCAGGCGAGGCGTTGGCGGGGCATGCCCTTCAGGTGCAGGGTGAACGCGACGCCGCCTTCGATGTTGCGGGCGCTGGCCATGCCCTGGTGGCGCTCGGCGACGAGGCGCACGACGTACAGGCCGAGGCCCAGGTGTGGTGCGTCGCCGGGGGTGGCCTTGTCGCGCAGGCTGACCAGCGAGTCGAACAGGCGGCCCTGCATCGCGGCGGGCAGCGGCGGGCCTTCGTTGGCGAGCTCGATGTCCGCGCCCTCCGCCGTAGGTCGCAGCGCGATGCGCATCCAGCCGCCGGGCGGCGTGAACGACAGCGCGTTGTCGAAGAGCTTGTCGAGCGCCTGCGCGATGAGTTCGGGCGACACGTGCATGAAGACCGGCGTGGTGGGCAGCTCCGCCGCGAGCTCGCGGTCGCCGGTGAGGTGGCGGTAGCCGTCCGCGCAGCCGCGCACGATGTCGGCGAGATCGACGTCTTCGGCTTCGGCGGCGGCGATGGCGCGCTCCATGCGCGAGGCTTCGCTCATCGCGCGAACCAGCGCACCGAGTCGTGCCACGCCGTCGCGGGCACGCGCGAGGTAGGGCTCGGCTTCCGCCGGCAGGCCGGCGTGGTCGAGATTGTCGAGCGACGACTTCACGATCGCCAGCGGCGTGTTGAGTTCGTGCGAGAGCTTCGACGCGAGCGTGCGCAGGTAGTCGGTGTAGCCACCCACCACGTCGAACAGCCGCGCGAAACTGCGAGCGAGGTCACCCAGCTCGTCGGTGGCGTCGGTGAGCGGAAACGGGCCGTCGAGGCGGCCGTCGTTGTCCTGCGCGCGCTCCGCGGCGTTGCGCAGGCGACGCAGGCGGATCGTCAGGCGCGTGGCGAACAGCAGCAGTACGCCGCCGGCGACGAGCAGCACCGCGAAGCTCGTCAGCAGCAGCCCGAACAGCGCGCGGTTGGCGAGCAGCGGTACCGCGCGGCTCGGCTGTTCGAGCAGCACCACGCCGTGCACCTTGCCGCGTACCTCGATCGGCGTCGCGGCGGCGAGCACCACGCTGCCGCGCGCTTCGCCGGCGCGCCACGCGGTGGCGGGCCGGCCTTGCAGCGCTTCGCGCACTTCCGGCAGCTCGATGCGCGGCGCGTCTTCCGCCCAGGCGCTGTCGGGGTCGAGGCGCGTGGCCAGCAGCGAGCGGTAGACGAGCGACGCGAACCAGCCGGGGCGTTCGCTGTACGGAAGATCGGGCAGGTCGAGCTTGCCGCTCTGCGCCATCAACCACGCGCCATCGGACAGCACGCGCACGCGCACGCCGTCGGGCGCCAGGCGGCCGATTTCCTGCGAGAGCGACGGCGAGAAGTCGAGCAGCGGGCGGCTCTCCGCGGTCAGCGGTTCGTGATCGCCCTCGGCGATGACGTGCACGCCAAGGCCGAAGCGGTCGAGCCGGAGTCCGCGCGGCAGCCGGAATTCCGCACGGAAGCCGCTGCCGTCTTCCTGCCACTGCGCGTTGATGCGATCGGGCAGCACGCCGGCCTCGGCGTCGAGCGCGATGGCGGTGGTCGCGCCGGGCGCGGCGCTGGCGAGGAGGTAGCGCTGCGTGTCGTCGCCGCTGGCGATGGACACCACGAGGTGGTCGGCGCTGAGGGCAAGTCGATCGGTGGCGTCGGCGCGACGGCGCTGCGGTGCGCGCACGTCGATGTAGAAGTAGAGCCAGTGATCGTCTTCCGCGAGGATCACCCGCGCGTTGCGGCCGAACGACTGGGCCCACGGGCTGAGCGAGGCGAGGTCGTCGCCGTAGCCGTCGATCGCGATGGGTACGGTGGTGCGCTGCACGTACCACGCAGGCCCGGCCGGCGGAATCGGCGCGTCGACGACCACGAGGCTTCGGGCCATGCCGCGCGCCGATGCGACGAGCGCCTGCGCCTGGCCTTCGCGCAGCAGCGTTTCCATCTGGCGCACGTAGAGCCACCCGGCCACGGGGAGGGCCAGGGTGCAGAGGGCGACGAGGAGGAGTTTCTGGCGGAGGGTCATGGATGTTGCCGGGTGGGAGCCAGCCTGCTGGCGATGGGTGCTCGCGGCGAGCATCCATCGCCAGCGGGCTGGCTCCCACCCATCACGGCGTCCAGCGGTAGCCGACGCCGTGCACCGTTTCGATCGCGTCGAAGTCCGGCGCCAGCGCGACGAACTTCTTGCGGATGCGCTTGATGTGCGAGGTGATGGTGGCGTCGTCCACCACCAGTTCCGCTTCGCGCATCAGCTGGTCGCGGTTCTTCACGTGGCCGGGGAAGCGCACCAGCGTGTGCACCATCCAGAACTCGGTGACGGTGAGCGGAATCTCGATGCCATTCCACAGCACGCGCATGCGCTCGGATTCCAGCTTCAGCGGGCCGTGCTCGATCACCGTCTCGCTCGCCGTCGGCGTCTTCAGCGACTCGATGCGGCGGAACAGCGCCGCGATGCGCGCGGCGAGCTGATGCAGGCTGGTGTCCTTGGACAGGTAATCGTCCGCACCGAGGCGCAGGCCGGAGATCACGTCGAAATCGGAATCGCGCGCGGTGAGGAAGATGATCGGCAACGTGGCGGACTTCGCGCGCAGTTCGCGGCAGAGATCGAAACCGCCTTCGGGCTCGTCGCCGAGACCGATGTCGATGATCACGAGTTCGGGCAGGCGCATGGCGAACGCGGTGGACGCTTCCCCGCGCGATCCGTAGCCGCGGGCCTCGTAGCCGAAGCGATTGAGCGCCTCGACGTAGTTCGCGCGGATCAGGGGTTCGTCTTCGACGATGGCGATGCTGCGGGCCATGGGCATTCCGTGAGTGGATCGGCTGCGCGCAGGTTGCTATGTGGCCGCGTCATCTGCAAGGGCCGTGCCTGCTTTGCCCGCGTTTCGCCTCCCGGCGCGCCGGTAAGGGGCCGCGCCCGCCGCATCACGAAAACTTTGCCCGCGCTTTGCCATAAACCATCTGCGGATTGCCCCAGCGAGGACGCTCCGCCCGCCGTCAGCGGCGTTCAACTGTCCACGACGGCGAGCCATCCGGCGCCGGAGGAGAACCCATGAAAACCAAACCCGACGCCGACAACACCGAACTGGACCGCGACTTCGAGCCGCTGCGCGTGGCACTCGCGCTCGGCGCCCTGGCGCTGGGTCTGCTGTTCGGCATGCACTGACGAGAGGACACGCTCATGGATCTCTTCGACGACTTCGTGGAACCGGCCATGGAAGGTCATGGCGCGGCCGGTGCGCACGGATGCGTGCCGGTCGCCGGGGCGGCGGAGCCCGACCCCAACTGGCAGCCGGTCTGACCCTTTTCCCCTGAGACGCTCCTCCCCGGGAGCCTCCCTTCACTCCCCCGGCCGCCTGGCTGGGGGAGCTTTTTCGTGTCCGCTTACTCTGGCGCGGAGACGTGCGTGGCGACCTGACCGATGGGTACGAGGTTCGTCGGCTGCACCTCGCCGACGGTCACCGTGCCGTTCAGGCCGCGGAAGTATTCGTCGGCGTCCTTCTTGATGACGCGCATCACGCTGAAACCCGACACGCCACCGGCACGCGACGCCTCGGAGCCGTCGCCGAACTGGCCCGGCACGTCGCCGCTGGGCGGCGTCAGACCGGCGATGAAGACCGAGCCGCCGAAGAAGGACGCGGCTTCGATCATGCGTATCTCGGACAGGTAGCGGCGATGCGCGCGACGGCCGGCCGTCGCATCGCCGAACTCCCCGCGCAGGTCGCGCCAGTAGACGTTGGCCTGCGCGCGTTCGTCCGGCGTGCTTTCGAGATAGGCGCGGGCGAAGGCCGCTTCGTATTTCGGATCGTGGCGCTCCGCGGCGATCGCGAGCCACGCCACGCCGAGCGGGCGATTCGCCCTGCCCTCGTCGCCGTTGTAGTACATGAGGCCCAGCACGTACTGCGCAGGCTTGCTGGCCCAGAAGGCGGCATCGCGCAGGCGCTCGGCGGCGAGGTTGTTGTGCCCTTTGCCGAAATCGCGGATGGCCGCGCAGAAATAGTATTCGCCCGGCAGGAGGCGCTCGAGACCGGTGGCGCAATAGCGCACGGTCTGGCGGATCACGTCCTTCGGGTTGGTGGGTGGCGCTTCACCGGCGAACACACCGGTGGCGAAGACACTGCACAGTACGAAGAGCGCGATACGTTTCACCGACATGCCTTTCTCCTTGGAGGCGATTTTCCGGTTCTGGCCGGTGGGAGCCAGCCTGCTGGCGAAGGGTGCTTGTCGCGAGCACTCTTCGCCAGCAGGCTGGCTCCCACCGTTCCTGGCTTAGTTCTGCTCGGCCGGCGTCGTGCGTGCCGCCACGGTGCCGATGGGCACGAGTTGCGCTTCGCCCACGAACACGTGGCTGTTGTAGCCGTAGAAATACATCGCCTTCTGCGTCTGCAGGATGCGTCCGAGCGAGAAACCCGACTGCAGCGGGCCGTCGTCCGGGAAGCCGAAACCGTACGGGATGGTCACGCCGTCGATGAAGACGCTGCCGCCGAAGTTGGTGGCCCAGGCGATCTGCTGGTATTCGCGATCGAAGCGACGCTCCGCGCGGGGGGCGGCGATGTCGTCGGCATACGTCGTTTTCAGCTCCTTCCAGTACGCGTCGGCCTGCGCGCGCTCTTCCGGCGTCACCTGCTGGTAGGCGGAGATGAAGGTCGGTTCGTACGCGGGGTCGTGGCGTTCGGCCGCGAGCGCCAGCCAGGCCAGGCCCAGCGGGCGATTCTTCTGCGCGTGGTCGCCATTGAAGTACATGACGCCCAGCGCGTACTGCGCGGGCTTGCTGGCCCAGGCGGCGGCGTTCTTCAGGCCTTCGCGCGCCAGGCCTTCGTTGCCGCTCCAGTAGTTACGGGCAGCGGAGCAGAAGTAGTAGTCGCCGGGGAGGAAGCGTTCGAGTCCGCCAGGACACGGTTGCAACGTTCTGGCGACGACGCTTTTCTGGTCGGGCAACGGCTGCGGTCGCTCGCCGGCCTGGGCGGCCAGCGGCGCGGCGATCGCGAGGGTCAAGGCAAGTACGGATAACGACTTCATGAGCGCATCCTCCATCAGCCCCCCTGGGCCAATTTACAGTACTACAGAGTTCGCTTTTGAGTCGTGAAATGTTCTTTAGGCCGGGAGCCCGAAGGCTGGCTCCCGCCCCCTCAGGCGTTCTTCTCGATCGCGGCGTGCATGCGGCGGATGACGTCGGCGTAATCCGGGGCATTGAAGATGGCCGAGCCGGCGACAAAGGTATCCGCGCCCGCGGCGGCGATCTGACCGATGTTGTCGGCGTTGACGCCACCGTCCACCTCCAGGCGGATGGCCCGGCCACTGGCGTCGATGCGCTCGCGCACGTGACGGATCTTGTCGAGGGCGGTGGGGATGAACTTCTGCCCGCCGAAGCCGGGGTTCACCGACATGATCAGCACCATGTCGATCTTGTCCATCACGTAGTCCAGCCACGAGAGCGGCGTGGCGGGGTTGAAGACCAGCCCGGCCTCGCAGCCCTCGTCCTTGATCAGCTGGATGGTGCGGTCCACGTGCTCGGTGGCTTCCGGGTGGAAGCTGATGCTGCGCGCACCGGCCTTCGCGAAGTCGGGCACGATGCGATCCACCGGCTTGACCATCAGGTGCACGTCGATGTGCTCCACGATGCCGTAATCGCGCAACGCCTTCAGCACCATCGGGCCGATGGTGAGATTCGGCACGTAATGGTTGTCCATCACGTCGAAGTGCACCCATTGCGCGCCGGCGTCGAGCACCTTGCGCGTGGACTCGCCCAGACGGGCGAAGTCGGCCGAGAGGATGGACGGGGCGATGACGGGGGACTGCTTGGCCATGAGGGGTACCGTGTTCGGGCGGCGGGATGCTTAAGGGTAAACCGTTAGCGCGCGGACGGGCTTGGTGCCGTTATCGGTGGGAGCCAGCCTGCTGGCGAAGGGTGCTTGCCGCGAGCACCCTTCGCCAGCAGGCTGGCTCCCACCCAGGCGGCGTTCGTTACTTGAAGCCTCGCTCCGCCTTGATGCGCTCGTAGGCCGCGTTGATTTCGCTGGCGCGCGATTCCGCGCGGCGGCGCATGTCTTCGGGGAGGTCGCCGAGGCGGTCGGGATGGTGTTCGGAGATCAGCTTGCGGTACGCGCGCTTGATCGCGCGGTCGTCGGCGTCGCGCTGGATGCCGAGGATCGCGTAGGGGTCGGGGCCCTGCGGGTTCCGCTGCGGCGGCACGTAGCCACCACCGCCGTTCGCGCGGCCGCCGCCGTAGGAGCGACCGCCCTGCCCGGCGTTCCAGGCGTAGCCCTTCATGGCCATCAGCGCCATGAGCTCCATGTCGCTGACGCGCAGCGCGAAGGCGAGCTGACGCAGGATGGCCATTTTCTCGGGCGACGGCTGGCCTTCGGCGAGCACGGTCTCGATCACCACGTCGATGACGGGGAACGCGTGGTCGCGGCGATGGCCGACCCACTGGCGCAGCTCGTCGATCACGGCCGTGGCATCGAATTCCGGCTGCTTGCCTTCGTTGAAGGCTTCGATGGCGACGCGGCGTGCGTCCTGGTCGAGACCCATGCGGGCCATCAGGCGCTCGGCGATGGCGATCTCGGCTTCGGACACCCGGCCGTCGGCCTTGGCGACCGCGCCGATCAGCGCGAACAGCGGCGCGACGTAGCCGCCCTGCGTCGGCGTACGGCGGCGCTGCTGCTGGCGGCTGGCGTCGAACATGAAGCCGAGCGCACCGCCGACGAGGGCGCCGATCAGGTTGTGCGTGAAGTACATCCCGATGACGGCGCCGATGAGGGTCGCGGTGAAATTCATTGAGGAGCTCTGGGCGTCAGCGCGGAGTACCACTGGGCGAGCTGGTCGAGCTCCGCGTCGGTGAGGGGACCGGTCGCCGCGCGCATCACGGGGATGTCGCGGCGGCCGTCGCGATACTGGCGGAGGGCCTCGCGCAGGTAATCGAGTTTCTGGCCTGCGAGATTCGGTGCGCCGGGGATTTTCGCCATGCCGTCTTCGCCGTGGCACGCCGCGCACAGCCCGAGGCGCGCCGGCTTCGCAGGCGGGGCGGCGAGGACAGGGGCGGACAGGGCCAGGGCGATTGCCGCGGTCGTGAGGATGCGCATGGCGAGGCTATGGGGGCGATGGCCGGGAATTCTAGCAGGGTGCGGCAAGCAGCCATCGCCAGCAGGCTGGGCCCCACCGGGGCTGTCGACACGTGGTGGGAGCCAGTCTGCTGGCTATGCTTTCCGGCGACATCGCTACAATGGGCGGATTCCCGCCTCACCGGAGCCTTGCCGTGCCCACCACCCTTTCGCAATCCGACCTGCCGGGCCTGGAGCTCATCCATCGCGGCAAGGTGCGCGACGTCTACGCACTGCCCGGCAATCGCCTGCTGATGGTGGCGACGGACCGGCTGTCGGCGTTCGACGTGGTGCTGCCCGATCCGATCCCCGGCAAGGGCGAGATGCTCACCCAGATCTCGAATTTCTGGTTCGAAAAGACCGCGCACCTGATGCCGAACCACCTCACGGGCGAAGACGTGCGCTCCGTGCTGCCGGCCGGCGTCGACCCGGCGCTCTACGCCAAGCGCGCGGTGATCACCAAGCGCCTGAAGCCGGTGCCGGTCGAGGCGATCGCGCGCGGTTACCTCATTGGCTCGGGCTGGAAGGATTACCAGGCCACGGGCGCGCTCTGCGGCATCGCGCTGCCCGCCGGCCTGCAGCAGGCGCAGAAGCTGCCGGCGCCGATCTTCACGCCGTCGACGAAGGCCGCCGTGGGCGACCACGACGAGAACGTCAGCTTCGACAGCGTCGTGTCGCAGGTGGGCGAGGAGCTCGCCAACGCCGTGCGCGACGCGACGCTGAAGATCTACGCGTTCGCGGCCGCCCATGCCGCCGAGCGCGGCATCATCGTGGCGGATACCAAGTTCGAATTCGGCACCGACGAGAACGGCGTGCTGCACATCATGGACGAGATGCTCACCCCGGATTCCTCGCGCTTCTGGCCCGCCGACAAATATCAGGTGGGCATCAGCCCGCCCAGTTACGACAAGCAGTTCGTGCGCGATTACCTGGAGCAGGTGGGCTGGAACAAGCAGCCGCCCGCGCCGAAGGTGCCGGCGGACGTCATCGCGGGCACGGCGGCGAAGTACGCCGAGGCGCTCGACAAGCTGGCCGGCATCCGCCTGGATTAAGCTGACGGCCACGCCAGCGACGGAGGGGAAGCCATGCGCGACGCAGCCACCTGGTTCGGCAACTATAGCCACGACCATCAGAACGCGACCAACCGCCTGATCCACTGGATCTGCGTGCCGGCGATCACCTGGACGGTGGTCGCCTTCGTCTGGCTGATCCCCGTCCCTGGCTGGCTCGGCCGGCCGGGCTTCTGGGCGGTGCTGGCGATGTTCCTGGCGTTCTGCTTCTACTACTACCGGCTGTCGCGCCGGATCGGCTTCGCCATGGCCGGCGCGTTCGTCGTGCTGGCGCTGTTGACCGACATGCTCTACCGCGCCATCGGCAGCACGGGCCTTCTGTGGCTCGCCGTCGGCGTGTTCGTGGTGGCGTGGATCGGCCAGTTCATCGGCCACCGGATCGAAGGCCGGCGCCCGTCGTTCCTCACCGATCTCCAGTACCTGCTGATCGGCCCCGCGTGGCTGATGAGCAAGGCGCTCGCGCGCTTCGGCGTGCCGTACTGACGGACCTGTCGTGACCCAATCGATCCTGACCCTGCTCTCCGCCGCCATCTGGTGGGTGATCTATTCCAGCGCCGCGGCGGTCGTGCCGGCGCTCATCACGTGGCTCACGCTGCGCTGGCTCGAGAAGACGGCGGTGGTGTTCAACCGCGCCTACCTCGCCAGCCTGCTGTGGATGCTGGTGGCGGTGCTCACCGGCGGGCTGGTGATCGCCTCGCAGCATGGGCAGGCGGCGGGGCAGTCGCTGTTCGCCCTGCCCTGGATGCGTGCCGCGCTCATCCTCGACATGGTGGTGGGCGTGTGGCTGATCTGGCGCCTGGTGCCGCGCATCGATGCCCGACGGGTGAAGCCGACCAGCGCCTGCATGGTCGTGGCGCTGGTGATGGTGGTGGCGATGGTGACGGGGACGGCCATTCATCGTTGATGGGTGGGAGCCAGGCTGCTGCGATGGGGGCTTGGCGCGAGCACCCTTCGCCAGCAGGCTGGCTCCCACCAGTGACCCCATGAAGCGCTGGCTTCTTCCGGGATAGTGTGTCCCTATCGTCGCGATTGAGAGCATCCGTTGGACTTGCGGCCCGGCGTCCCCATAATGAGATTCATTCCCATTGGAGTGGCTCGCTATGGCCCGCAAGATCAAATATGCCGCGACGCACTTCAGCATCGCGTTTTCGATGAGTTACGCCGTGAACCAGAATGTCGCGATCAGCACGATCGTCGGCATCGCGGAACCGATCGCGTTCGCGCTGGGCCGTGACCTGGCCCGTGGAGACCACCGCGGCCTCCCCCTATCGACCGCCGCCTGACGCGGCTTGCCCGCCGCCTGTGCGGGCGTTGGTGTCGGTCACGGCGCGCGTGAAACCGTCGAACGGGATGTCGGTGATGCCGACGAGACCGATGTGGGCGTTCTCGCCGTCGAGCACGCGTCCCGTCACCGGCTGATCGACATACTGGAACCAGTGCGTGCCCACGACGACGCCCGATGATGCCGCCGCGTCGACGAAGCGCGCGTAGGCCTTGCCGCGCTCGTCTTCGTTCGCCACCGCGGCGACACCGTTGCCGAACGGGCCGCGATCCGCCGATCCGAAGTGGAACTCCGTGATCATCACGGGCGTGTCGTGCTGGCGGAACGCCGCGACGTCGAAGCCGTGCTCGGGCAGGTCGGTATAGGTGTTGATGCTGGTCACGTCGGCGTAGCGCGCGCTCGCGGCTTCCACTTCCGGCGTGCGCACGGCGAGTCGCCCCCCGAGGAACAGGTGGTGCGGGTCCGCCTTCTTCAGCGCCGTGGCGACCGTCTCGAAGTACCGGCTGGCGTAAAGCGTCAGGAACGCGATGTAGTCGGTGGCGATGGCCGGGTGCGCTTCGTTCGGGTCAGGCGCCATGAAGCCTTGCCTCGCGACGTCGTCCCACGTCGCGGCCGTGACGCCCCATGCCTTCGCGAACGTCGCGACATCGCCGTGCGTTTTCTTCAGATACGCGAGGAAGGCCTGTTTCGCCGGGCTGTCGGGCCCCTGCGCCAAGCTGCCGGTGGCGAGCGCCCAGCGCCCTTGTGGCCCCTGCCCCGCCCACGCGAGTTCGTTGTCCGCGAAGTAGCCGAGCAACCACGGATCGTCGCGCACGCCCTTCGTCGCCTTCGCCACCGCGGCGTCCGTCGCTGCGGTGAACGTCGGATCGAACGGATCGGGCATGCGGCCCCAGTAGTCGAAGCCGGTGCCCACCGTGTTGTAGCGACCGGTGATGAGGATGGGCACCGTGTAGGCAATGCGGTGGTCGCCGGCGAAGGCCGGATCGCTCCAGTTGCCGAGCGTGTTGAAGCGCCAGCGCTTGAGGCGATCGACGGTGCGCTGGCGCCACGCGGTTTCGGGCTTGTCGCCCAGGGTGCGTGCGACGTTGTTGGCGTAGATATCCCACCAGCGTCCGTGATTCATGCCGTTGTCGCGTTGCGAGCCCTGATCGCTGCGGCTGTCGGCGATGCCGGTGTAGGGCGCGCCGGCCGCGGGCGGATTCGTGAACATGAACTCGCGACCCTGCACGTACGTTCGGCCATCGGTGAGGTTCACCGCGTTGACGCCCAGCGAGAAGAAGGCGTGGCCTTCCGGCGTCACCAGCCACCAGCGGTCGCCCTGCTTCTGCGTGTGGAACCAGCCCGTGGCCTTCAGCGCAGGCAGATCGGTGCGTCCGCCGTAACGGTCGAGGTTCGTCGCCTTCGGCACGGACGGCGCGGCGTTCGCTTTCGCCTCGAGCGCGGCATCGTCGGCGATCTTCTCGGGCCACGTGGCGCGGGTGTACTGACCATAGCGGTCGACGATGGCGGTGTAGGCATGACGCAGATCGTCGGATCGGGTCACGTCGTCGAGCGTGCCGAAGAGCAGCGTTTGCGCCGCGCCGGGTTGCGGCATCGACAGCGTGACGGACGTGACCGCCTGCGCGTCGATCGCACCGTCGACCTGCGTGGCGACGAGACGTTTCGTCGTGCCATCGTCGAACGGCATCGGTGGCGCGACGTGCATGCCGAACGCGCGCGGGGATGTCGCCTGCAGCGGCACGGAAAGCGTCTGCGGTGGACCCGGCGGAACGCCCACCGTGGTCGTGAGGTGCTTGTCGTTGGATGCGACGTCGACGATGAGCGTCACGGGCCAGGGCATGCCGTTCTGGACGCGCAGGCGCATCGTGCCGTTGGTCGGCCAGTGCCATGTGCCTTGGGCCGGGGCGAGGACCAGCGAGGGCTTCGGGGCTGGCGCGAACGTGACGGCGACGAGCGGTTCGCCGGTGGCGGTCTTGCGAATGGTGGGGTCGAGAGTGGCGTTGGTGGTGCGTGTCGTGAGGCCAGAAGGGGCGACCGATATATCGAGCGTCGCGGCCTGGGAGGCTGCGGACGTCAACACTAGACAGGTGACGAGGTAGGCACGCATGCGAGGCACTTTGCCACAAGCGGCTTCTTCTGGTGGGAGCCAGCCTGCTGGCGAAGGGTGCTTGCCGCGAGCACCCTTCGCCAGCAGGCTGGCTCCCACCGGATCAGGTTCCTTTTTCCCGGTTCCGTAAACCTATGCTGCCGACCGGCGGCGCCACAGGTAGTACACCGGTACGCCGATCGCGATGATGACGAGGCTCATGCCGGCGTCGGCCGGCGCCGCGATTGCCGTGGCGGCGATGACGCAGAGCACCGTGGTGGTGAAGATCATCGGCAGCCACGGATACCCCGGCACGAGGTACGGCGACGGCTCCGATGTCAGTTTCCTGCGATACCAGAAGATCGTCGCGATGCCGAACGCGTGCGACAACCATTCGCCGACCGTCGTGTAGTTCAGCAACGCGTTGAAGCTGCCGGAGAGGATCAGCACGATCGCCCATCCGCCCAGTGCCGCCAGTGCGAACTGAGGCGCACCCGTGCGTGCGTCGATGCGTGCGATCGGGCGGAAGAACATGCCGTCCGCGCTCATCACCTGAAGCACGCGAGCGCCGCCCGCGATGGCGATGCTGCAGTAACCGAACGTGGAACAGGCGATGCCCACGGCGATGATGGTAGCGCCGGATTCGCCGAACACGCGGCGCATGAGATCGGCGGCGGGGGCGGTGCTGGCCGCAAGTCCTGCGTGGCCGAGGCCGGCCATGTAGGCGATGTTCACGAGCACGTAGCAGACGACGACGCTGGCCATGCCGAGACCGAGCGCGCGCGGCAGCGTGCGTTGCGGGTCGCGGACCTCGCCCGCGAGGTCGTTGAGGTAGTGGAACCCGCCGTACGCGAAGAGCGCCGGCAGCAACGCGCCGATGACGGTGCTGGCGGGCACGTCGTGCGTGGGATCCGCGACGAAGGCCGCGCCGAGGTGGCCGCGCGCGAGGTACAGGCCGACGATGATCAGCAGCGCGACGGCGCCGAGTTTCAGCACGGTGAAGATGTTCTGCACCCACGCGCCGGCGCGGATGCCGAAGAAGTTCACGGCGACGATGAAGGCGATGGCCCCGACCGCGAGCGGCTTCACCCATTCATGCGGCAGACCGATGGCGCGGCAGGCGTAGTCCGCGAAGGTCGTGGCGACCGCGGCGACGCTACCCGGGTAGTTGATCAGCGCCATGGTCCAGCCGAACAGAAACGCCGGCAACTGGCCGAAGGCCTCGCGCAGGTAGACGTAGGTGCCGCCTGCCTGCGGGCGTCGCGCACCGAGTTCGGCGTAACAGAGCACGCCGGCGAGTGTGAGCAGACCGCCGAGGGTCCAGAGCACGATCACTTCCGTGCCGGAACTGGTGAGCTGCGCGACGGTGGACGGTGTACGGAAGATACCCGCACCGATGACACCGCCGATGACGATCATCGCGGCATCCCAGATGCCGAGGCGACGGAGGTAGTGGGCTGGCTGAGGTGCTGACATCGGGGGACGATGCCATAAGCGCGGCGAAGGTGCGAGGTGGGGTTCCCGCGCCGCCGCAGTGCAGGAGCCGCTATAGCGGCGAGCTTTTCGCTTCGTAGCCGGGAGAGCTCGCCGCTGTAGCGGCTCCTACAGGGGCGGGCGTTGTAGGAGCCGCTATAGCGGCGAGCTTTTCGCTTCGTAGCGGGAAGAGCTCGCCGCTGTAGCGGCTCCTACAGGGGGCGGGCGTTGTAGGAGCCGCTATAGCGGCGAGCTTTTCGCTTCGTAGCCGGGAGAGCTCGCCGCTGTAGCGGCTACTACGGGGGGCGGGCGGTTCGGTCAGAGCCACACGGCGTTCCAGTAGGGGTAATCGCCGACCGAGGTCGCCAGGCCGGCCCGGAGGGGGTTTGCCACGAGGTACCGGGCGGCAGCCTTGAGGTCGTCTTCCCTGCGCAGGGCGCGATCGTGAAAGGTACGCTGCCACACCGGGTACGAACGGGACGACGTACGGTTCATGGCGCGAGTGACCGCCGCCTTGAATCGACCTACGACACGATCGAGCGACTCGTCCCCGAGTTCGACGAGACCATGCCAATGGTCGGGCATGACGACCCATGCGAGACACCGGGAGTCACGCCAGGTTCGCGGATCGTGGGCGATTCGCGCGACGGCGCGTGCACACCGATGATCGCGAAACAGAGGCGACCTGTTCCACGTGACAGCCGTGATCAGGTATACGCGACCGGTCTCCGAGACCCGCCCGCGACGCAGAACGTTCGAAGCAGACAACATGCACGGAGCATGGCGCGCATGCACGATGCGCGCTGCCGGGCAACCAGCAGCGCGCACGTAGGGCTACTTCTTCTTCGGAATGTACAGGTCGGTGATCGTGCCTTCGTAGACCTCTGCCGCCATGCCGACGGATTCGCCGAGCGTGGGGTGGGGGTGCACGGTGCGGCCGATGTCGCCGGCTTCCGCGCCCATCTCGATGGCGAGGGCCAGTTCGGAGATGAGGTCGCCCGCGTGCGGGCCGACGATGCCGGCGCCGACGATGCGGTGGGTTTCTTCGTCGAAGATGAGCTTGGTGAAGCCTTCGGTGCGATCGATACCGATGGCGCGACCGGAGGCGGCCCACGGGAACTTGCCGACGCCGACCTTCAGACCCTTCTCTTTCGCTTCGCGCTCGGTGACGCCGACCCAGGCGATTTCCGGATCGGTGTACGCCACCGACGGGATCACGCGCGCATCGAAGAAGCTCTTCTGACCCGCCGCGGCTTCCGCCGCGACCTTGGCTTCGTGCGTGGCCTTGTGCGCCAGCATCGGCTGGCCCACGAGGTCGCCGATGGCGAAGATGTGCTTCACGTTGGTGCGCATCTGGCGATCGACGGGAATGAAGCCGCGATCGGTGACTTCCACGCCGGCCTTCTCCGCGCCGACCTTGCCGCCGTTCGGCGAGCGGCCGACGGAGACGAGCACGCGATCGTAGAGCTTGGTCTCGGGAATGCTCTCGCCGTCGAAGGTGACTTCGATGCCCTTCTTGGTGGCCTTCGCCTCGACGACCTTCGTCTTGAGGTGGATGCCCTTGTAACGCTTGGCGATGCGCTGCTGCAGCGGCTTGATCAGGTCGGCATCGGCGCCCGGGATCAGCTGGTCGGCGAGTTCGACGACCGTGACTTCCGAGCCGAGACCGGCGTACACCGTGGCCATTTCCAGGCCGATGATGCCGCCGCCGACGACGAGCAGCGTCTTCGGCACGTCGCGCAGTTCGAGCGCACCGGTGGAGTCGATGATGCGCTCGTCGTCCCACGGGAACGACGGCAGCTTGACCGACTGCGAACCGGCGGCGATCACCGCATTACGGAAACGGATGAGCTTCGGGCCGTCGGCCGTCTGCACTTCGAGCTCGTTCGGCGACACGAAACTGCCCACGCCGGTGACGGTGCGGACTTTGCGGGCCTTCGCCATCTGCGCGAGACCGCCGGTGAGCTTGCCGACGACCTTGTCCTTGAACGAGCGCAGCTTGTCGAGGTCGATGGTCGGCTTGCCGAAGGTGATGCCGTGCTGGTCCATGTGCGCGGCTTCGTCGATGACGGCGGCCGCGTGCAGCAGGGCCTTCGATGGGATGCAGCCGACGTTGAGGCACACGCCGCCGAGCGACGCGTAGCGTTCGACCAGCACGGTGTCCAGGCCGATGTCCGCCCCGCGGAACGCCGCGGTGTAGCCGCCCGGACCGGAGCCCAGCACGACGAGTTCGCACTCGATGTCGGCCTTGCGGCCGCTGTCGCCTGCGGCCTGCGGCGCCGCGACAGGCGTGGCGGGCTTCGGCGGTGCCGGCGCGGGCGACGGCGTGGCGGGAGCCGGGGCTTCCTTCGTCGTCGACTGCCCGACCGCCTTCGCCGGTGCGGCGGCGCCTTCGGTTTCGATGATGGCGATGACGCTGCCGTCGTTGAGTTCGTCGCCGACCTTGACCTTCAGCTCCTTGATGACGCCGCCCTGCGAGGCGGGGACGTCCATCGTGGCCTTGTCGGATTCCAGCGTGATGAGGCTCTGGTCCTTGGCGACGGTGTCGCCGACCTTCACCAGGATCTCGATGACGGGAACGTCGTGCGAGCCGCCGAGATCGGGGACCTTCAGTTCGATCGTGTTAGCCATGCGTGCGGTCCTCCCGTCAGAGCAACAGGCGACGGATGTCGCCGAGCTGCTGGGCCAGGTACACGGCGAAGCGCGCGGCGAGCGCGCCGTCGATGACGCGGTGGTCATACGACAGCGACAGCGGCAGCATCAGGCGCGGCGCGAATTCCTTGCCGTTCCACACCGGCTTCATCGCGGCCTTGGACACGCCGAGGATCGCGACTTCCGGCGCGTTGATGATCGGCGTGAACGCCGTGCCACCGATGCCGCCGAGCGAGGAGATCGAGAAGCAGCCACCCGACATGTCGGCGGCGGTGAGCTTCTTGTCGCGCGCTTTCTTCGAGATCTCGCCGAGTTCGGCGGCGAGTTCGAGCAGGCCCTTCTTGTCGGCGTCGCGGATCACCGGGACGACGAGGCCGTCCGGCGTGTCGACGGCGATGCCGATGTGGAAGTACTTCTTCAGCGTGATCGTTTCGCCGGCGGCGTCGATCGACGCGTTGAACGTCGGGAACTTCTTCAGCGCCGCGACCACCGCCTTGATCTGGAACACCAGCGGGGTGATCTTGAGATCCTTGTTCTCTTCGCCGAGCTTCTTGCGGAAGGCTTCGAGCTCGGTGATGTCGGCGTCTTCGAACTGCGTGACGTGCGGGATCATCGCCCAGTTGCGGGCGAGGTTCGCGGCCGAGATCTTCGGAATGCGGCCGAGCGGCTTTTCTTCGATCTCGCCGAATTTCGAGAAGTCGACCTTCGGCCACGGCAGCAGCGTGAGGCCGTTGCCACCGGCGACGGCACCGCCCTTCGACGGCGACGCGCCGGCGGTCATCACCTGCTTCACGTAGCCGGCGATGTCTTCGCGCTGGATGCGACCGCCGCGACCCGAACCCTTGACCTGGGCCACGTCGACGCCGAGCTCGCGCGCGAAGGCGCGCACGGCCGGGCTGGCGTACGGCGCGTTGTCCGGCATGATGACGCTTGCGTCGAACGCGACCGGCGGCGTGCGCGGTGCGCCGCCTGCGGGTGCCTCGGATTTCGCCGGCGCGGGCGCGGCGGCGGCGACGGGCTTCGGCGCGTCGGCCGGTGCTTCCGCTGCCGGGGCCGGCGCGGCGGCCGGTGCCTCGCTACCGCCCTCGCCTTCGAGGATGGCGATGACGTCGTTGTCGTTGACCTCGTCGCCGACCTTGACCTTCAGTTCCTTGATGACACCGGCGGCGGGCGCCGGGATGTCCATCGTGGCCTTGTCGGACTCGAGCGTCATGAGGCTCTGGTCTTTCTCGACGCGATCGCCGGCCTTGACCATGATCTCGATGATGGGCACCGGCTTGCCGCCGATGTCGGGCACCCTGACGTCGACCGGGCCGGAGGCCTTCGAGGCGGACGGCGCCTTCGCGGCGGCCGGCGCAGGTGCCGGTGCCGGCGCGGCGGCCTTGGGCGCTTCGGTCTTCGGGGCCTCGGCCTGCGGCGCGGCGGCGGCCGGGGCATCGCCCTCGGCCTCGACGAGCGCGATGACCGCGCCTTCGTCGACTTCGTCGCCGACCTTGACCTTCACTTCCTTGACCACGCCGGCGAACGGCGCGGGGACTTCCATGGTGGCCTTGTCGGATTCGAGCGTGATGAGGCTCTGGTCCTTTTCGACGCGATCGCCGACCTTGACCATGATTTCAATGACGGGGACCGGCTTTCCACCGATATCGGGGACGCGGGCTTCTTTGACGTCGGCCATGGAACCTCCAGAAAAACAGGCGCTTGCGGGCGGACGAACCCGCTGGCGGGGGAAGGACGAGCGCCATGCTGCGGCGCAACCGGTCGATTGTAATGCCACTGGGGGCAAGTGGGTCCCGTTTTGCCTCGATTCAAACGGGCGTTCGGGTCGGTCGTCGGCGGCAAGCTGCGGATGGTGGGAGCCGGACTGCTGGCGAAGAGAGCCTGCGGCGAGAACCCTTCGCCAGCAGGCTGGCTCCCACCAGAGCTCATGCCCGGGGCTGGAGGGGGTTTGGCTGCGCTTCCGCCGTGGGGCCTACCACGCGGATTTCGCTCTGCGGGTACGGGATGGTGATGCCGTTTTCGTCGAAGCGCTCCTTGATGCCGCGCAGCAACGAGGTCTGCGTTTCCCACATGTCGCCGGTGGCGGTCCAGCCGCGGATGACCAGGTTGACGCTGGAGTCGCCCAGCGCCTCGGTCCAGACGCCCGGCGCGGGGTCTTTCAGGATGCGCGGGTCGGCGGCGAACAGATCGCGTACCACCTGCATCGCCTTGCCGATGTCGTCGCCGTAGCCGATGCCGACCTTCAGTTCGAACCGGCGCGTGCCGCGGACGTTGTAGTTGATGATCGCGTCGCCGCCCACCTTCGCGTTCGGCACCACGGCCTGGCGGTTGTCGGGCGTGATCAGGTAGGTGTGCATCAGGTTGACGCTTTCCACCGTGCCGTCGACCCCGCCGACGGTGACGAAGTCGCCCACGCGGAACGGACGGAAGAGGATCAGCAGCACGCCCCATGCGAGGTTGGACAGCGAGCTGTTGAGCGCGAGGCCGATGGCGAGGCCGGCGGCACCGATGGCGGCGATGAACGATGCCGTGGGCACGCCGGCCATGCCGAGCACCTGGATCATCAGCAGCGCGATGAGGATGCCGTAGATGATGTTGCGCAGGAACCCGGCGAGCGTGACGTCGACGCGGGCGCGTTCGAGGGCGCGGCGGCCGAAGTTGGCGAGGCGCGCGGCGATCCAGAAGCCCACGAGGAGCAGCAGCAGCGCGAGGCCGATGCGGATCGAGTAGGTGATGATCAGGACGCGCATCGCATGATCGATGCCGAGGCGATCGAGGAAGTCGGTCATTGCCCTGCCTTTGTGCGTTGGGAAAAGCGCATCGAGGCTAGCAGGGTGGAAGTGAACATGCAGTTCGATGTGGGAGCACGCTGGTTGAGCACTCAACCCATGGCCAGGACGGGTGCAAAAAAAAGGCGCCTTTCGGCGCCTTTTCGTTACGGGTTGGTACCCGGTGCCGGTTTTGCCGGCACCTGCGCCGTTTGCGGGGCGTCGATCTTGCGACCGCCGTACGGGAGCACCGCCGCGGCGACCTTCGGGTCGGCCTTGATCATCGCGACCTCGTCGCCAACGATGTGCGCGGCTTCGTCGAGCGGGGTGTCCTTGGCCTTCTTGGCGTCGGCTTCCTGCTTGATCTCGGTCTTGATGCTGCGCTCGTTCGCGTTGAGGCCGTCGTCCGACGACGCGGTGTCGTCGCCCGTATCGCCCGGGCTGCCGTCGCCGCCGAAGATCGCCTTGCGACGATTGCGGAAGTCGGTCTGGATGGCTTCGTACTGCTTGCGCTCGGCCTGACGCGCGGCGAAGTTGAGCGAGATGTCGGTCTTGTCGCGCAGCTTCTGGTACTGCGCGAGTTCGTCGAGCATCAGCTTCCACGCCGGCGAGTTCGCCACGCGGGCCTGGTGCTTCTGGTTGAGGGGGCCAAAGATGGGTTTCAGATCGGCGACCGGTTTGTAGTCGGCCGGATCGATGTGACGCCACGGCAGCGCGTTGTCGTAGGTGGACTCGCCGAATTCCTTCGCGTCGCCGTTCTGCGGGAACTGGATGTCGGGCGTGACGCCACGCAGCTGCGTGCTGTCGCCGTTGATGCGGATGAACTCGGCGATCGTCATCTTGAGTTCGCCGTACTTGGCGTCCTCGCCCGTGGTGGCCTTGCCGAAGCGATCGAGGTCGACCAGGTTCTGCACGGTACCCTTGCCGAACGTCGGCTCGCCGATGATCACGCCGCGGCCGTAATCCTGGATGGCGGCAGCGAAGATCTCCGACGCCGAGGCCGAACCACGGTTGACCAGCACGGCCATCGGGCCGTCCCACGCCATGCCCGGCGCGTCGTCGCCCTGCGCGTCGATCTGGCCGCGTGCGTCGCGCACCTGCACGACCGGGCCGGTATCGATGAAGAGGCCGGTGAGTTCGGTGGCTTCGTTGAGCGAACCGCCGCCGTTGTTGCGGAGATCCATGATGACGCCTTCGACCTTCTGCGCCTTCAGCTCGGTGAGCAGCTTGGACACGTCGCGCGTGGCACTCTTGAAGTTGGCATCGCCGTTACGGCGCGCGCCGAAGTCCTGGTAGAACGTGGGCAGTTCGATCACGCCGATCTTGCGCGTGACGTCGCCGTCCTTGACGTCGATGACCTTCGACTTGGCGGCCTGCTCTTCCATCGTGACCTTCTTGCGGACGAGCGTCACGATCTCGTGCTTGCCGTCCACGCCGGCGTCCGACGGAAGGATCTCGATGCGGACCGTGGTGTCTTTCTTGCCGCGGATGAGCTTGACCACGTCGTCCTGGCGCCAGCCGACGACGTCGACCATCGGGCCGGTCTCGCCCTGGCCGATGGCGACGATGCGGTCGCCGGGTTTCATCTTGCCGGACTTGATCGCCGGGCCGCCCGGTACGAGCTCGCGGATGGTGGTGTAGTCGTCGCGTGCCTGCAGCACCGCGCCGATGCCTTCCAGCGACAGGCGCATGGCGATGTCGAAGGTGTCGGCGGCGCGGGGGCCGAGGTAATCGGTGTGCGGATCGGTGGAATTCGCGTACGCGGTCATGAAGGCCTGCGTCGCGTCTTCGTCGTCGAGCTGGCGCACGCGCGAGATGTACGTGGCGTAGCGCTTGTCGAGCGTCTTGCGGATTTCGTCGTCGTTCTTGCCGGCGAGCTTCAGGCGCAGCCAGTCGTTCATCGTGCGCTTGCGCCACACGTCGTCGAGCTCGGCCTGGTTCTTCGGCGCGGCGGCCTTCTTGCGGTCGAAGTTGAAGCTGTCGTTGCCGCTGAAGTCGAAGCCCTTCGCGAGCAGACCGCGCGCGTAGTTCATGCGGTCGACCGCGCGCGTGATGTACAGGTTGAACACCGAGAACGGGCCACCGAGGTCCTGGTTCCAGATGGCATCGTCGAACTGCGTCTTCAGCGGTTCGAACTTCGCGAGGTCTTCCTGCGTGAAGAACACCTTTTCGCTGTCGAGCGACTCGATGTAGGCCTTGTAGATCTTGGCCGACATGGCGTCGTCGAGCGGCTGCGCCTGGTAGTGGAACCGCGTGAGGAAACGCGCCGACAACTGCGACGCCTGCGCTTCGGCCGGCGTCGGCTTCAGCGGCAGGCTGGACTCCTTGCGCTGCGGCTCCGGCGACGTCGCGGCCTCCGAGGCGTCCTTCGGCTGCGGCGCGGCTTTCGTCGCCGGCGCGGTCGATCCCGGCTGCTGCATCTGCGCGGGCGCAGCGTTCTGGGCCTGGACGCCCGCGGCCGAAAGGGCCAGCAGGAGAGCGATCGCGGGGCGAAGAGTCATGTAGTCGGGGCCTCGGTGTTCGATGGTGCGTTTATTCGACGACGCCGGCGGCGTGGGCCATCAGGTCGGCATGGTAGGAGGATCGCACCAACGGGCCGGAAGCGACATGGGAAAAACCCATGGCCTCGCCTGCGACACGCAGTTCCTCGAATTCGTCCGGCGTCCAGTAGCGGACCACCGGGTGGTGATGCGCCGTCGGCTGCAGGTACTGGCCGATGGTGATCATGTCGACGTCATGGGCGCGTAGATCGCGCATGGTCTCGAGCACCTGGTCCATGGTCTCGCCGAGGCCGAGCATGATGCCGGACTTGGTCGGCACGGTCGGGTGCTGGGCCTTGAAACGCTTGAGGAGATCGAGCGACCACTGGTAGTCGGCGCCGGGACGGACCTCGCGATAGAGGTGCGGCACGGTTTCGAGGTTGTGGTTGAAGACGTCGGGCGGAAAATCCTTCAGGACGTCGAGCGCGCGCTCCATGCGACCCTTGCCGCGGAAATCGGGCGTGAGGATCTCGATGCGGATGTCCGGGCTGGCGTGGCGCACGGCGCGAATGCAGGCCGCGAAGTGCTCGGCGCCGCCGTCGCGCAGGTCGTCGCGGTCGACCGAGGTGATCACCACGTAGCGCAGGCGCATGTCGCGGATGGTCTCGGCCAGACGGGCCGGCTCGAGCGGATCCGGCGCCAGCGGGCGGCCGTGGGCCACGTCGCAGAACGAGCAGCGGCGGGTGCAGACCTCGCCGAGGATCATGAAGGTGGCGGTGCCCTTGGAGAAGCACTCGTGGATGTTCGGGCAGGACGCCTCTTCGCACACCGTGACGAGCGAGTTCTCGCGCAGGCGCGCCTTCAGCTGCTGCACGGCGTTGCCCTGCGGCAGGCGCACGCGGATCCAGCCGGGCTTGCGCAGCACGGGCTGCGACGCGTCGAAGCTCGCGCGGTTAAGCCCGATCTTGTCGTTGCCGAGCATCTTCTCGCCCGGCTTGTCGACCACGGCGATAGGGATGCTACGGAGGGGATTGGCGGAAGTCTGGCTCATAAGTCTGTCAGCCTCAGACCGCAAGGCGCGCGGGGAGTTCGGGGAGAATGGGATCGGCGGGCACGGCGTGGAAGCCGAACTGCTTGCAGAATTCCTGAACCAGGACGTCTTCCACGTCTGCCAATCGCGACGGACCGCCCAAGTCTACCACCTGGGTGACCTCCAAACCCTTGTACCCGCAGGGATTGATGCGGTGATAGGGCTCGAGGTCCATGTCCACGTTGAAGGCCAGTCCGTGGAAACTGCACCCCCGGCGGATGCGCAGTCCGAGCGCCGCGACCTTGGCCTCGGCGACGTAGACGCCCGGGGCGCCTTCGCGCCGCTCCGCGCCGATGTTCCACTCGCCGAGGGTGTCGATGATGGCCTGTTCGATCCGGCAGACCAGCTCCCGCACGCCCACGCCGACGCGGCGCAGGTCGATCATGGGATAGGCCACGATCTGGCCCGGGCCGTGGTAGGTCACCTGGCCGCCGCGGTCGACGCGCACGACCGGGATGTCGCCGGCGAACAGCACGTGTTCGTCGAGGCCGGCCTGGCCGAGGGTGAAGACGGGATCGTGCTCCAGCAGCCACAGCTCGTCGACGGTGTCGTCGGTGCGGTTGTCGGTGAAGGCGCTCATGGCCTTCCAGCTGGCTTCGTAGGGGACGCGCCCCAGCCGGCGGACGTTGAGGGGGTGGGTCATGGGGGTGCGGTCGTAGGAGATGGGGGGAAGCTGTGGGCTCAGGGCCTGGGATGCAAGGCTATCGCAAGCACCCATCGCCAGCAGGCTGGCTCCCACCAGAGCGTCGGCCGCGACAGGCAGGCTGGCTCCCGCCGGGCCCTGGGACCCTCGGGTGGGAGCCAGCCTGCTGGCGATACGGGTCCGCGACGCGCTACATCGTGAAACGGATGTTCGCGTCCGCGCGCAGCGTGCTGTGCGCTTCGAGGTATTTCTCACGGGTCGGCGCGACGAAGCTCACGGTGACCGACTGGTAGTTGCCGGCCGGGGTGAGCTTGGTGGTCAGGGTCTCGTGGAGCACCTCGAGACCGATGCCGTGCAGCAGGAACGGCACGTGCTTGTCGAGGCCCGCGTTGGCGTTGCCGATCGCGGTGATCTCGAACTCGCCCGGGAACTGGAAGCCCTTGCCGTCCTTCTGCGCTTCGCTGAAATCGATCTCACGCATGGCCCTGTCCTCTTACTTCTTGTCGCCGTCGCTGTGGAACCACAGCATGATCGTGTCCCACAGGCGCGAGAAGAAACCGCCTTCCGGGGCATCGGCCAGCGCCACGAGCGGCGCGGTGAATACCGGCTGGTCGTCGAGCATCACGCGCAGCGTGCCCACCTGCTGTCCCTTCTTGAACGGAGCGATCAGCGTGGTCGGAATGTCGAGGTTGGCCTTGAGCTTGTCGTAATCGCCGCGCTTGACCGAGACCATCGCGTCTTCGGCGAGACCCAGCGGCAGGGTGTTTTCGGCGCCCTTCCACAGCTTCGGCGTGGCCAGCGGCTTGTTGGCTTCGTAGAGCTTGTGCGACTCGTAGAACCGGAAACCGTAGTTGAGCAGCGCCAGCGCGGCATCGGCGCGGCCCTTCTCGCTGCTGGCGCCCATGATGATGGCGATCATGCGGGCGTCGCCCTGCTTCGCCGAGGCGGCGAGGCAGTAACCGGCGGCGGCGGTGTGACCGGTCTTGATGCCGTCGACCGTGTTGTCGCGCCACAGCAGCAGGTTACGGTTGTGCTGCTTGATGCCGTTCCACTCGAACTCCTTCACGGCCGAGATCGCGTAGTCCTCGGGGAAGTCGTGGATCAGGGCGCGCGACAGCACCGCGATGTCGCGCGCGGTGGTGTAGTGGTTGGCGACCGGGTAGCCCGACGCGTTCTGGAACTGCGAGTGGGTCATGCCCAGCTGCTTCGCGTACGCGTTCATCAGGTTCGCGAAGGCCGGCTCGGAGCCGGCGGTGTGCTCGGCGAGCGCGATGGCGGCGTCGTTACCGGACTGGATGATCATGCCGTACAGCAGGTCCTTCAGCGGCACCTGGCTGTTGAGCTTCAGGAAGCTGGTGGAGCCGTCGGTGCCCGCACCGCCGCCGCGCCACGCGTTTTCGCTGATCGTGACCGGATCGGTCATGTGGATCTTGCCGTTGCCGATTTCCGCCGAGACGACGTAGTCGGTCATCACCTTGGTGATCGAGGCCGGCTCGAGCTGCACGTCGGGATCCTTCGACGCGATGATCTGCCCGGTGTTGTAGTCCATCAGCACCCAGCTCTTGCCCTCCACGTCCGGCGGCGGCGGCACCGGCGCCTCGGGCACCACGGGACGCGGCACGGAGGGACGCGGGGGCGTCTGCTGCGCCACGGTCACGCCGGCGACGAGCGCGGCGGCGGCGAAAGCGAACAGGGAGCGGGGCAAAAGCTTCATCGTTTCAGCGGTCCAGTCAAAGCGGGAAAAAAGAAGGTCAGTCTACCGCGACCGACGGCCGGGGCAGGCCCATGCCGGCGATCTGGTCGGTGACGCGATCGGCGGTGTCCACATCGGCGAGCGGCCCGACGCGGACGCGGCGCACGCTACGGCCGCCGATGGTGGCCTCCACCACACTGACCGGCCCGAGGCCGGCCTGGCTCAGTCGGTCGGCCACGCGGTTGGCGTTGACGGCATCGGAAAACGCGCCGACCTGGAGGTAGATGCTGGGTTTGCCGGCTGCCGGCGCGGTGATCGCGCCCGTGGCGGGGGTGGCGGGTCGATTCGCGGCGGCGACGCCCGCGCCCGCGCCCGCGAGCGGCGGCAGGGCTTCGGTGGGCGAGATGTTGGTCATGCCGGGGACGTGGTCGTCGCTCGTGGTGGGCTGAGGCGAGCTCGTTTCGGCCGCAGGGCTGGCTCCCACCAGAGCGGCCGACGTGCCGACCGGAGCGGCGATGGCGGCCGACGGCGCGCGGGTGACGGCGCGTTCGGGGGTCGTGGCCGGGCGGGCGCCGGCAGGTGCGGTCGCCACCACACGGGCGGGCGGCGGCGGCGCGGTGATCGGTGCGGGCTTCGGCGCGGTGTTCACGTAGGGCGCGCCGCGATCGCTGCCGGGTTCCGTGGGATCGATGGCGCGCACTTCCACGAGGCCGGTGCCCTTGGGCCACACGCCGATCTTCACGGCGGCGGCGAACGAAAGGTCGATCACGCGGTTTTCGTGGAACGGGCCGCGATCGTTGATGCGCACGATCACGCTCTTGCCGTTCTCGAGATTGGTGACGCGGGCGTAGCTCGGCAGCGGCAGGGTCTTATGCGCGGCCGAGAACTGGTACATGTCGTATTCCTCGAGGCTCGAGGTCTTGTAGCCGTGGAACTTGTTGCCATAGAACGATGCGATGCCGCGTTCCACGTAGCCGCGCGGCGATGGCAGCACGGTGTAGCTCTGGCCGAGCACCGAGTACGGCGACTTGTTGCCGTAGAGCGCGCGCGGCTCGACCTTCGGCACCGGCTCGGGCAGCTTGCTGACGTCGGGAATATCGGTGGGCACGCTGTCCGAGCTCGACCGGTAGCGCGAGCCCTGCGATTTGCGGATGTCGTCGTGACCGCGCTGCGAGGACGAGCTGCCGCCGCCAGCACGCGCGCCCGCGGGTCGCGCGTTCTTGCCGCCGCCACAGGCGGCGAGCAAGGAAAGCAGAAGCGCGACGACCACCCACCGCAGGAGCGCGCCAGTGCGCGTGCCACGGGTCTGATCCAGAACGGCGCGCCCCCCGACGAGCCGGTTCATCGCGAGGCCGGTCCGTTCACACGGGCGCGGATCTCCTGCGCCAGCTGGTCGACGGCCATCGCGTACATCGGGCTGCGGTTGTAGGTGGTGATGACGTAGAAATTCTGGAAGGTGAACCAGTATTCGTCGCCGTTGGGTCCGTCGAGGCGGACGAGCTGCGCGTCGCGCCCCGGGTTGACGTGCTTCAGCGGCGCGAAGCCGTCGGCGACGAAGGCCTCGATCGGCTTGACCGGGCGCCAGTCCTTCGGCACCGCGGGCGCGACGGCGCGACGATCGGGCTGCGCGCGCATGGCGATCGGGCCGCCGGTCTCCCAGCCATGGTCTTTGAAGTAATTGGCGACGCTGGCGAAGATGTCGCCCATCGAGCCTTTCATGTCGATACGACCGTCACCGTCGTAATCCACACCCCAGTCGCGAATGGACGACGGCATGAACTGCCCCCAGCCCTGCGCGCCGGCGTAGGAACCGGTGAGCGTGTCGATCGGACCGCCGAGATGGTTCTGCGGCAGTTCGAGCAGCGCTTTCAGCTGTTCGCGGAAGAACGGGGCGCGCTTCGGGTAATAGAAGGCGAGCGTGGTGAGCGCGTCGATCACCTTCCACTTGCCGGTGTTGCGGCCGTAGAAGGTTTCCACGCCCACGATGGCCACGATGTATTCCGGCGGCACGCCGTACTTGCGGCCGATGCCGTCGAGCAGCTTGCGGTGTTCGCGGTAGAAATCCGCACCGGCCTCGATGCGCTGCTCGGTGAGGAAGATCGGGCGGTAGTCGCGCCACGGCTTGCCCTCGGCGGGGCGGCTGATGGCGTCGAGGATCGCCTGCTGTTTCTTCGCGCCGTCGAGCAGCGCGTTCAGCGAGGCCTTGCTCTTGCCCGTGTCTTTCGCCACTTCGCGCACGAGCTGCTCCTGCCCCGGATGGGTCTGCGCATGCGCAGCGGAGGCGAACAGCAGGGGGAAGGCGAGCATCGCGCCGGCGAGGCGCGGGAGGTGTCGTGCGGGTCGTGCGCGGCGCGCGGCGAGAACTTCATCCATGCAAGGAAGCGTATCACGCTGTCGTGGCATGGCCGGGGCGGGCTTCGGGGAATGTTCAGGCTTTCGCGGTCTCGCGCCTCAGTCGTGCAGCTTGCGGTTCGCGTGGATCGACATCAGCACGCCGAAGCCGGTGAGCAGCGAAACCGCCGAGGTGCCGCCGTAGCTCAGCAGCGGCATGGGCACGCCGACGACGGGGAGGATGCCCGCCACCATGCCGCCGTTGACCGCCACGTAGACGAAGAAACTCATGCCGATGGCGCCGGCCAGAAGTCGCGAATAGGTGTCGCGCGCGTTCATCGCGATCCACAGGCAGCGCCCGATGATGAACGCGTAGAGCAGCATGATCAGGATCACGCCGACCAGGCCGAACTCTTCGGAGAACACCGCGAAGGCGAAGTCCGTGGTGTGCTCGGGCAGGAATTCCAGGCGCGACTGCGAGCCGTGCTGCCAGCCCTTGCCGAACGTGCCGCCCGAGCCCACCGCGATCTTGGACTGGATGATGTGCCAGCCCTTGCCGAGCGGATCCGATTCGGGATCGAGCAGCGTGCGCACGCGGTTGCGCTGGTATTCGTGGAGGAACTGCCAGGCCACGGGGATCACCGCGCCCACGGCGCCGCCCAGCAACCCGATGCGCCACCACGCCATGCCCGAGAGGAACAGCGCGAACGCGCCCGCGCCCGCCACGAGGAGCGCCGTGCCCAGGTCGGGCTGCTCGGCGATCAGTCCCGCGGGCACCGCGATCAGCAGGCCCACGACGGCGATGTCCTTCCAGCCCGGCGGCAGCTGTCGCGGGTGCAGATACCACGCGACCATCATCGGCATCGTCAGCTTCAGCAGCTCGGACGGCTGGAAGCGCATGACGCCGAGATCGAGCCAGCGGTATGCGCCGCGCCCTTCGCCCAGGATGGCCACCACGACCAGCAACGCCGTGCTGCCGAGGTAGAGCCACGGCGTCCACGAGCGCAGCACCGGCGGCGGAATGCGCGAAATGACCAGCAGCAGCACGCCGCCGAGCACGAAGCGCGCGGCCTGCCCGGTCACGAGCGAGACGTTGTCGCCCCCTGCGCTGTACAGATTGCAGAGGCCCACGATGGCCAGCACGAAAAGCGCCAGCAGCAGCGGCAGGTCGAGGCGCGGCTTCGTCAGCAGCCGCAGGCCGAAGCGCTTCATGCGCGCGGTGAATTGCGGGAACATGGTTACTGGTCCTCCCCGTCGTCCTGCGGCGGCTCGCCCGCGCTCGACGGCGCGGCGGGTTCGTCGGCGCTATCCGCCGGATCGGCGTCCGCGGTGGCGACCGGCCCCGGCGGCGGTTCCGCCGGACGCGGACCACCCTCGTCGACCACCCACTGATCGAGGATCTTGCGCGCGATCGGGCCGGAGTCCGCGGCACCCCATGCGCCAGCCTCGAGCACCACGGCGACGGCGATCTTCGGATCGTCGGCGGGCGTGTACGCGATGAACAGCGCGCGGTGGCGGGTGGCGAGGTACGCGGTGTTCTTGTTGTTGTCGTAGGCGTCGGTCTTGCGCGAGAAACGCTCGGCCGTGCCGCTCTTGCCCGCGATGAGGTACGGGAAGCCGATGCCCAGCTTCTTGCCGGTGCCCTTGCCGGAGTTGATGACCGCTTCCATGCCTTCGTTCACGGCGTTCCAGTCGGCCTGCTTGCGCACCACGGACGGCCCCGACGGCGGAAACGCCTGCGGCACGCGCGGGCTGTCGACGCCATCCTGCGTGTCGAGCAGCAGGTGCGGCGTGTACGGAATGCCGTGCCCCGCGAACGTCGCGGTGGCGTGCGCCAGCTGCAGCGGCGTGACGGCCCAGTAGCCCTGGCCGATGCCGGCGATGATCGTCTCGCCCGGGTACCAGCCGGCCTTGCTGCGGCCCATCTTCCACTCGCGCGACGGCAGGATGCCCTCCACTTCGCCGACGAGATCGATGCCCGTCTTCTTGCCGAAGCCGAGGCTGCCCATCCACGAGGCCAGCCGGTCGATGCCCATGTCGAGCGCGAGGCGATAGAAATACGTGTTCGTCGACAGCTCGATGGCGCGGATCATGTTCACCGTGCCGTCGCCGCCACGCTTGTCGTCGCGATAGCAACGCGACTGACCCGGGATGCAGAACTCGCCCGTCGAGAGCACGGTGTCGCTCGGGCGGCGGATGCCCAGCGTGAGGCCACCCAGCGCGAGGAAGGGCTTGACGGTGGAACCCGGCGGATACACACCGCGCAGCGCGCGGTTGTACAGCGGTTTGTCGGGCGCGGTGGTCAGCGCCTTGTAGTCGGCGGAGCTGATGCCGTTCACGAAAAGGTTGGGGTCGAAGTCCGGCACGCTGACGAACGCGAGCACCTGGCCGTTGCGCGGATCGATCGCGATGGCCGCGCCCGCCCTGCCCGCCATCGCTTGCTCGGCCGCCTTCTGCAGGCGCACGTCGATGCTCAGGTAGATGTTCTTGCCCGGCGTGGGCGGCGTGGTGTCCAGCACGGCCTGCGTGCGACCGTCGGCGTTCACCTCCACCAGCTCGTACCCGGGCGCGCCGTGCAGCAGCTTCTCGTAATAACGTTCGATGCCGATGCGGCCGATGTGCGTGGTGCCCTTGTAGCCGGCCTCTTCGTCGTCGTCCATGCGGTCGAGGTCGTCGGTGTCGATGCGACTGACGTAGCCGATGACGTGGGCCATCGACGGCCCGAGCGGATAGCGCCGCGTGAGGTACGGCACCACGTCCACACCCGGAAAACGCCAGCGATTCACGGCGAAGCGGCCGATCTCGTCTTCGGTCAGCTTGAGCCGCAGCGGGATGCCTTCGAAGCGGCGGCCCTGCTTCACCTGTTTGCGGAAGGTGGCGATGTCGTCGTCGCTGAGCGGCACCACGGCGCCGAGCTTGCCGAGCATGTCGTCCATGTCGCCGACCTGCTCGGGCGTGACTTCCAGGCGGAAGGCCGGCACGTTGTCGGCGAGCAGCACGCCGTTGCGGTCGTAGATCAGACCGCGCGCGGGCGGGATCGCACGGGGCTTCACGCGGTTCTGGTCCGAGCGCGCCACGAATTCCTCGTGGTGCAGCACCTGCAGGTACACGTAGCGCACGCACACCGCGCACAGGCCGAGCAGGATCAGCGCGAAGCCGGCGAGCGCGCGGCGACGGAACAGCGCGACTTCGCCGCGGCTTTCCTTGATCGAGGCGCGCCGGCGCTTCATGCGTCGTGAATGCGCAGCCGCGCGCGCAGGTCGTCGAGGATCAGGAAGACGAACGGCCACAGGGCCGCGCCGACCAGCGGCGAGATCCAGTACTCCACCGGCGGAAGCGGATCGCCACCGAACACGCGCACCAGCAGGAGCAGGATGCGGTCGTTGACGAGGAAGCCGAGCACGGCGAGCGACTGTTGCCACATCGGGAAGAAACGCAGGCGCGAGCGGAAGCGCAGTGCGATGAACACCATCGCGGTGAGCCGCAGCGCCTGTTCGCCCAGCAGCACGCCGTCGAAGAGATCGGCGGCCACGCCGACGCAGAAGGCGAGCCCCAGCGTCACGCGATCGCCCGACTGCAGGCACCAGTAGAGCAGGATCAGTGCCGGCCAGTAGGGCTTGAACGGCGTGAGCGGACCCGGCAGCGGGATCAGCATGAGGAACAGCGACAGCAGCAGCGTGGCGGCGAACCAGAGCTGGCGAACGCGGAGACGATTCATGGCGTGGCCCCCGTCGGTGTGGCGGCGGTGGACGCGCGCGCGGGCAGCGGCGTGGCGGTGGGCGACGTCACGGACGGCAGCGTCGGGGCGACGGCCGGATCCGGTTTCAGGTCGGACGGCGGCCCGACGTTGGGCGCGGGCGGCGGCGGACCCGCGGATTCCGCGAGGTCGTGCAGCAATAGGACGTCTTCGCTGCGGTCCAGATCGGCGGCCGGCTTCGCCTGCGCGGACAGGAAGGTGCCCGACGCCGTCTGGGCCACGTCGCGGATCTCGCCCACGGGGAAACCGGGCGGAAAGCGCCCGCCGAGCCCCGAGGTGACGAGTTTGTCGCCCACCTGCACATCGGCGGACACGGGGATGTTCGGCAGCGTCAGCATGTCGCCCGCGCGCGAGCCGTAGGCGATGGTACGCAGCCCCGTGCGTTCGATGGTCACGGGGATCGCATGGTTGGGGTCGGTGATCAGCATCGCCACCGCCGTCGTGGGCATCACTTCGACGATCTGGCCCATGACGCCGCGCGCGTCGATCACCACCTGCCCGGGCTGCACCTTGTCGCGCGCGCCCACGTTGAGCACGATGCGGTGGCGGAAACTGCCGAGGTCCACGCCGATGAGGCGCGCGAGCTGCACGTTGAGCGACAGGCTGTGCTGGGTGTCGAGCAGCTCTTTCAGGCGGGTGTTCTGCTCGGCCACGGACGCCATGCGGTTGAGCTTGGCGTTGGCCAGCAGCAGGTCTTCGCGCAGGCGCTGGTTCTGTTCGGTCAGGCGCTGCCGGTCGGCGAACGCGACCGTCGCCGCCTGGAAACCCTGCGACGGCAGGCCGGCGATGCGGTAGACGGGCTCGACGACGAGCGAAAGGCCGTAACGGACGTTACCCAGCCAGCCACCGCGATGATCGAGCACCATGAGCACGCAGGCGAGCGCGAGGTACACGATCAGGCGCAGCGTTCCCGCCACGCCCGGTGCGAACAGGGGCGACTTGTCGTCGCGATTCAGGGCCATTCAGCGCGCTCCGGCCATAGCGCCGCTGCGCGCCGTCATCATTCGAACGCGAAGAAGTCGCTGCCGTGCTGGTCGATCATCTCCAGGGCCTTGCCGCCGCCACGCGCCACGCAGGTGAGCGGGTCGTCGGCCACGGCCACGTGCAGGCCGGTTTCCTCGGAGATCAGGCGATCCAGGTCGCGCAGCAGCGCGCCACCGCCGGTGAGCACGATGCCGCGCTCGGCCACGTCGGAGCAGAGCTCCGGCGGGGTCTGTTCCAGCGCGGCCTTGACGGCCGCCACGATGCCGGAGAGCGGCTCGTGGAGGGCTTCGAGCACCTCGTTGGAGTTGATCGTGAACATGCGCGGCACGCCCTCGGCGAGGTTACGGCCGGAGATCTCGATCTCGCGGACTTCGCTCTGCGGGAAGGCGCAGCCGATTTCGAGCTTGATGCGCTCGGCGGTGGATTCGCCGATCAGCGTGCCGTGGTTACGGCGCACGTAGTTGATGATGGCTTCGTCGAAGCGATCGCCGCCGACGCGCACCGACTGCGAGTACACGATGCCGTTCAGCGAGATCACAGCCACCTCGGAGGTGCCGCCGCCGATGTCGAGCACCATGGAGCCGCGGGCCTCGTGCACCGGAATCCCGGCGCCGATCGCGGCGGCCATGGGCTCTTCGATGAGGAAGACGTCGCGGGCGCCGGCGCCTTCCGCCGATTCCTTGATCGCGCGGCGCTCCACCTGGGTGGAGCCGCACGGCACGCAGACCAGCACGCGCGGGCTCGGGCGGAGCATGCGCGAACGATGCACCTGCTTGATGAAGTGCTGCAGCATCGCCTCGGTCATGGTGAAGTCGGCGATAACGCCGTCCTTCATCGGACGCACGGTGGCGATGTTGCCCGGCGTACGGCCGAGCATCCGCTTGGCGTCGCCACCGACGGCGGCGACGGCACGGGGGCCACCGGGACCGCGGTCCTGACGGATCGCCACCACCGACGGTTCGTTCAGGACGATGCCCTGACCGCGCACGTAGATGAGCGTATTCGCCGTACCGAGATCGATGGAGATGTCGTTCGAGAAAAGTCCGCGGAACTTCTTAAACATGGTGCGGCGGGCGCCCGTAGCGGCAAAAAGTAAGCGTGCGAGTCTAGATTGGCGCCCCCTCCCGTGCAAGGGCGAATACGTTAAGAAAGCCTTGTAAGTCCGGATGATGCGTGAGCGCCCTCCCCGTCTCGCGTGGTCCGGCACCACATCGGAGGTCGCCTCCGGACCCGTTTTTGGGTACGATCCGCAGGTTTGCCGGACCCGTCGCGGGCGGCGTTTGCGGCGACCCGACCGGGTCGTCCCACCTATCCTTCCAGGGCCACTCAACGCATGACTGCCGTTATCTGCGGATCGCTCGCCTACGACACCATCATGGTGTTCCAGGACCAGTTCAAGAATCACATCATTCCCGATCAGGTCCACATCCTGAACGTGTCGTTCCTGGTGCCGGCCATGCGCCGCGAGTTCGGCGGCTGCGCCGGCAACATCGCCTACAACCTGAAGCTGCTCGGCGGCGACCCGATGCCGGTCGCCACGGTGGGCCAGGATTTCGCGCCGTATCGCGCGCACATGGAGAAGCACGGCATCCGCCTCGACGGCGTGCGCCAGTACGACGACATGTTCACGCCGCAGTGTTTCATCACGACGGACCTGGACAACAACCAGATCACCGCGTTCCATCCGGGTGCGATGTCGAACGCGCATGACAACCACGTGCGCGACATTCCCGACTACGAGTTCGGCATCGTCGCGCCGGACGGCCGCGAGGCGATGCTGCAGCACGTCGAGGAGTTCGCCGCGCGTGGCGTGCCCTTCATCTTCGATCCGGGCCAGGCGATGCCGCTGTTCAACGGCGACGAGTTCCGCTCGATGATCGAGAAGGCCACGTACGTCATCGTCAACGACTACGAGTCGCAGCTTCTGCAGCAGCGCACCGGCTGGAGCGCGACTGAGATCGCGTCGAAGGTGAAGGCATACATCGTGACGCTCGGCCCGCGCGGGTCGCTGATCCACGCCGGTGGCGAAACGATCGAGATCGGACCGGCGCGCGAGCGCCAGGTCGTCGATCCCACGGGCTGCGGCGACGCGTATCGTGCCGGTCTGATCTTCGGCATCATGAAGGGCTACGACTGGAAGACGATCGGCAACATGGCGTCGCTGATGGGCGCGCTGAAGGTCGAGCACCCGGGTACGCAGAATCAGTTCTTCACGTACGAGCAGTTCGCCACGGCATTCGAAGAGCAGTTCGGTTACACGATCGGTTGATCGGTCGAAAGGCCTGAAACGAAGGGGCGGCGTAGCGATGCGCCGCCCCTTCTTTTATTGATCGCTTTCGCGAGCACCCTTCGCCAGCAGGCTGGCTCCCACCAGGCAATCACCGTCGGTGGGAGCCAGCCTGCTGGCGAAAGAGCTCAGCCCATTAATGGCCAGTGCCCGTCGGTGGGAGCCAGCCTGCTGGCGAACGCGCTTGCCTCAGTTGCGCGGTTTGAAACCCATCGTCGCGTTCACCGCCTGCTTCCAGCCGTCATACAGATCGTCGCGGCGCTCCTTCGTCATCGCCGGCTTGAACTCGCGATCGACCGCCCAGCGCGTGGCGATGTCCTTCTTGTCCTTCCAGAAACCGACCGCCAGTCCGGCGAGATACGCGGCGCCCTGCGCGGTGGTTTCCTGCACCTTCGGACGCAGCAGCGTGACGTCGAGAATGTCGGCCTGGAACTGCGCCATGAAGTCGTTGGCGATCGCGCCACCGTCCGCGCGCAATTCCTTCAGTTCGATGCCCGAATCGGTCTGCATCGCTTCGAGCACGTCGCGCGTCTGATACGCCATCGATTCGAGCGCCGCGCGAATGAACTGCTCCTTGGTGGTACCGCGCGACAGGCCGAACACCGCACCGCGTACGTCGCTACGCCAGTACGGCGCACCGAGGCCAACGAACGCCGGCACGAAGTAAACGCCATCGTTGTCCTTCGCGCGCTCGGCGTACGCCTGCGAATCCGACGCCTTGCCGAGCATGCGCAGGCCATCGCGCAACCACTGGATGACCGAACCCGCGACGAAGATGCTGCCCTCCAGGGCGTACTCGACCTTGCCATCGACACCCCACGCGATCGTCGTCAGCAGGCCGTTCTTGGAGCGCACCGCTTTCTCGCCCGTGTTCATGAGCATGAAGCAGCCGGTGCCGTACGTATTCTTCGCGAGGCCTTCTTCGAAACACGCCTGGCCGAACAGCGCGGCCTGCTGGTCGCCGGCGATACCGGCGATCGGCACTTCGCGACCGAAGAACTGCTTCGCCTGCGTGGTGCCGTATACCTCACTGGACGATTTCACCTCGGGCAGCATGGCGCGCGGCACGTTGAGCATCTTCAGCAGCTCGTCGTCCCACCGGCGCTCGAAGATGTCGTACATCAGCGTGCGCGACGCGTTGGTGTAATCGGTGACGTGCACCTTGCCGCCAGTGAGGTTCCAGATGAGCCACGTGTCGATCGTGCCGAACAGCAGGTCGCCAGCTTCCGCCTTTTCCTGCGCGCCTTCCACGTGGTCGAGGATCCAGCGCACCTTCGTGCCCGCGAAGTAGGCGTCGATGAGCAGGCCGGTCTTTTCGCGCACCATGTCGTCGAAGCCGTCGGCCTTCAGCTTGTCGCAGATCTCGGCGGTCTGTCGCGACTGCCAGACGATGGCGTTGTAGATCGGCTGTCCCGTGTGGCGATCCCACACCACCGCGGTCTCGCGCTGGTTCGTGATGCCGATGCCTTCGATGCACGACGCGTCGACCTGCGAGTTGCTTATGACCTCGGTCATCGTCGACAGCACGCTCGTCATGATCTCGCGCGGATTGTGTTCGACCCAGCCCGGCTGCGGAAAGATCTGCGTGAACTCGCGCTGCGCGGTGCCGGCGATGTTGCCATCGTGATCGAACAGGATCGTGCGCGAGCTCGTGGTGCCCTGGTCGATGGCGAGGATGTACTTCTTCTTCGTGGTCACGTCTGGGGTCCTCAGGTTCACGCTGCGAGGGCGGTATAGGCGAAGGCGGCAAGCAGTGCGCCGACGATCGAGCCGACGATGGGCACGGGCGCATAAGCGAAGTCGGAACCGCCCTTGCCCGGAATGGGCAGCAGGGCATGGGCGAGGCGCGGGCCGAAGTCGCGCGCCGGATTGATCGCGTAACCGGTGGGACCGCCGAGGCCCATGCCGATGACGACGACGAGCAGCGCCACGGCGATCGGCGCGAGGCCCTTGGACAGGTCGTTGCTGCCGATGGCGAGCACGCAGTAAACGAGCACGAACGTACCGATGACTTCGGTCAGCAGGTTCGCCGGCAGCGAACGCACGGCGGGGATGGTGCAGAAGATGCCGAGCTTGGCCGTCGGGTCCTGCGTGCCGCGCCAGTGCGCGAGGTAGGTGAAGTAGACCAGCACGGCACCGGTGAACGCACCGGCAACCTGCGCGACGATGTAGCCCGGCACGAGCGACCACGACAGCTTGCCGACGGACGCCATCGCCAGCGTGATCGCCGGATTCATGTGCGCGCCGCTCTTCGCGGCGACGAAGATACCCATGAGCACCGCGAGGCCCCACGCCCACGTGATCACGCTCCAGCCCGCATCCTTCGCTTTCGAGTCCTTCAGCAGCACGCCGGCGACGACACCATCGCCGAGCAGGATCATCACCATCGTTCCGAGGAACTCACTCAGGTACACCGACATGCTGAGTACTCCTTTTTTTCTGGGAAACACGCGCCGGTCAGCAGTCCGGCGCGCGCTGGGGACCGCGAGCGCTCAGCGCTTCGTGGATAGGTAAGCGGAAAGGCGCTGGACGTCGTCGGGACCGACGCGCAGGCCGAGCTTGCTGCGACGCCAGAGGATGTCCTCGGCTTCCGTCGCCCACTCGTGGCGGACGAGGTAGTCGACCTCGGCCTGGTAGAGGTCGGCGCCGAAGTGCGTGCCCAAGGCGTGGAGACCATCGGCTTCGCCGAGCAGGTCGCGTGCACGGGTGCCGTAGCTGTGCACGAGACGCCACGCGAACGTTTCCGGCAGCCATGGGCGCGTCGCACGTACGTCGGCGAGGAGCTCGTCGATGTCGCGCTCGCCGCCACCCGGCAGCGGGGGCGCGTCGGCGGTCCACGCCGGACGCTCGTTGCCGAGCAGCGGCGCGAGACGGTCCACGGCCTCCTCGGAGAGCTTGCGGAACGTCGTGAGCTTGCCGCCAAAGACGTTGAGCAGCGGCGGGCCCTTCGTGTCGATGTCGAGCAGGTAGTCGCGCGTGACTTCCGACGCGTTGCCCGACTCGTCCTGCAGCAGCGGACGCACGCCGCTGTAGCTCCAGACCACGTCGTCCGGCGTGAGCTGCTTCTTGAAGTAGCGATTCGCGGCATCGCAGAGGTAGCGGGTTTCGTCGTCCGTGATGACCGGATGCGACGGGTCGTCCTTGTATTCGATATCGGTGGTACCGACGAGCGTGAAGTCGCGCTCATAGGGGATGGCGAACACGATGCGGCGATCGGGCTGCTGGAAGATGTAGGCGTAGCGATGGTCGAAGATGCGCGGCACGACGATGTGGCTGCCCTTGATCAGGCGCAGCGAGTGATCGTGTTTCACGTGCGCGACGTCGTCGAGGAACGACGCCGCCCAGGGACCGGCGGCGTTCACGAGCGCGCGTGCCTTCACGAAATGACGGCTGCCGTCGCGCGCTTCGAGCTCCGCGGTCCAGCCTTCGCCGTCGCGGCGCGCGCTGACGCAGCGCGTGTGCGTCTCGATCTTCACGCCGCGCCGTGCCGCGTCCATCGCGTTGAGCACGACGAGTCGGGCATCCTGCACCCAGGCGTCGGAGTAGACGAAGCCGACGCTGAAGTCATCGCGCAGGGGTTCGCCGGTGACGTGCTTGGCGAAGCGCACGCGACGCGACCCCGGGAGCGTGCGCCGGCCGCGACCGAGGTGGTCGTAGAGGAACAGGCCGATGCGGATCATCCACGCGGGGCGCAGGTGCGGCTGGTGAGGGAGGACGAAGCGCAGCGGCCAGATGATGTGCGGCGCGGCGCGGAGCAGCACTTCGCGCTCGGCGAGCGCCTTGCCCACGAGGGCGAATTCGAACTGCTCGAGGTAACGCAGCCCCCCGTGAATCAGCTTCGTGCTGGCACTCGACGTGTGCGACGCGAGGTCGTCGCGCTCGCAGAGCCACACACTGAGACCACGTCCCGCGGCGTCACGGGCGATACCGACGCCGTTGACACCACCACCGACCACCAAGACATCGACCTGCTCGACCATCGCGCACTCCAGAGGTGGGAGGCGATGCCGCCGACGGTAAGAAAACCCTACGCTCGGGTACGTTCGTTTTCCGTGCCATGCGCATCGATCCTTGCGCATTCGAACATTTCATACGCGCGGTCAGGCTTCGCCTGCATGTAAACGAGCATATTCGAACATAAACGAACATCGCACGCTGCAGTGCAGCGAAGAGTGGTTCGTATGGTGTGCTGTGCGGTAACGGGTGCCCTGTGGGAGCGCGCTCGCGCGCGAGCGCGCTCCCACAGGTCGGGCGGCTCGTTGCTCGGGGCGCGGGCTAGCCGGCGATGTGGACCTGGGTGCCTGATGCGTCGAGGACCGGTCGCAGGGCGTCGGGCGGCTCGCGGTCGGTGAACCACGCGTCGACCTGCGAGAAGTCGCCGAGGCGAACCATCGCGTTACGGCCGATCTTGCTGTGATCCGCACCGAGGAAGACCTGGCGCGAGTGCTCGATGATGGCCTGCGCGACACGGACCTCGTGGAAGTCGAAGTCCAGGAGCGTGCCGTCGAGCTCGATGCCCGAAATGCCGATGATGCCGATGTCGACCTTGAACTGGCGTATCAGCTCGATCGTGGCCTCGCCGGTGACACCATGGTCCCGTCCACGCACCACGCCGCCGGCGACGATCACTTCGAACGTCGGGTTGTCGCTGAGCAGGATCGCGATGTTGAGGTTGTTGGTGATAACGCGAAGATCGCGATGATCCAGCAGCGCGCGGCCGACGCCTTCGTTGGTCGTGCCCAGATTGATGAAGAGCGACGAGCCGTTGGGGATGGCCGCGGCGATCGATGCCGCGATGCGATTCTTCTCGTCGGTCTGGAGCGCCTGGCGTGCCGCGTAAGCGACGTTTTCGACGCTCGAGGGCGCGCTGACGCCCCCGTGATAGCGACGGATGAGGCCACCGTCGGCAAGGAAGTTGAGATCGCGACGGATGGTCTGGGGTGCCACGTCGAAATGACTGGCGAGATCTTCCACGCCAACGAAGCCCTCGCGCTGCACGATCGCGATGAGTTCTTCCTGTCGTCTGTTGAGTCGTGACTCCATCGTCCGTCCCGTTAACGCATAGCGCGGGGGACATGATGCCGCCTTGTCGCGTGGGTGTCATGTCGCTGGTGCGGGTCCGTCGAATGTGGTGGACCCGACTAATCCGATAAGCATCAGCCTGGTGGGAGCCAGCCTGCTGGCGAAGGGGGCTTGCCGCGAGCACCGTTCGCCAGCAGGCTGGCTCCCACCGGGGATTGGGATGCTTGGGGCGAGCACCTGATCGCGCGCGAGCGCGCTCCCACAGGCGCAAAGAAAAAACCCGGCCTCAATGAGACCGGGTTTTTGGGATAAAGCCCCTGGCGGTGACCTGTTGCGGGTCGCGCTGCGCGCAAAGAAAAA
>NZ_FOBU01000009.1 GCF_900109915.1 Luteibacter sp. UNCMF331Sha3.1 | reverse complement strand
GGGGTGGCCGGATCGATCGGGCGAGGCACGATCGTGGGCACGACGAGGTTCTCGTTGATATAGGGCGTGCTCACCACGGTGTCGAGGTCGCCGGGTACGGTGAGCTTGATGACCAGCTCGCTAGGCGCCGAATCGAACTCGGAGCCGTCGGCGTCGCGCACGCGGGAGCGGATGAGATGGGTGCCGTCGCCCAGTTCCAAAAGTGTCTTCGCGGGGATCAGCACGGCCACGCTCTCGACCGGTGCCAGGACAGCGGCGCTGCCCAGAATCTTGTCATCGGGACCGACGACGAGCGCGGTGTCCCCCCCGGTGAAGCGGTCCGAGGCGATACGGGCGACGATGTCGACGTCGGGATTCTGCTTCAGGTCGAGATAGCCCAGGCCGCCATCGGCGGCGCGCTCGATGTAGGGGACGTCGATCGCATGAGGCGCGGTCTTGCGGGTGGTGTCTTCCATGACACGGATTCCTTGTGCATGTATGTAAAGGGCCTGGTCATCGCTGAATGCGTTTTGTCGAGGTCGACGGCATCGTGAGAACGTGTCGTCAGGGTCTCGGCACCATCTTCAGGATAAATACGGCGTTTCCTTGCAAGGAACCGGCCGTAGGCGCGGTGGCCGACAATGTCGCTGTCAGAGTCACCGGAAGCGCGTTCGTCCCGTCGACGGATATGTCGTGTTCGGTGGGATAGCCGTCAACTTTCAGCTGCGACTTGATGGTCCCGTCGGCACGAACGGGAATGAGCGAAGTCGGGTTCCCGGCACTCGCAACGGCCATCACCTTGCCTAAAGCTGGACGGTTACATGACACGCTGAGACTCGTCGTAGCGACTCTGCCGTTAACGGCGGCTACGGTCACGTTACCGAACGGGAAAGCAACGTCGGATACGGAAATCGTACAGCGCAATTCGGGCAGGGGTGGGCTGACAGTGGTGCAAGTCTGGTTGGTGAATTGTCCCCAATTGCCGCTGTGCCCGTTCCTGGCTCCATAGCAGAGCGTTTTACCCCTGACATCCCCTGGAATGATGATGGTGAAGGGATTCTGGTAGAGCTCAACCACACCCTGAAAAGTCCCTCGACCATCGCACGTGTACGGCCACGGCGCGAGGTTGGGGTAAAGGTTGAGTTCCGGCGTCGCATCCTGACCTTTTCCATCGAACCAGAACTTTATCGTCCATGGCGTGCCGCCAACTTGATTGCATCTGTATTGGAACTCAGCCGGGGTGCCGCCGTCTTTTCCATCGTCCGTCCACTGAATCGTGATCTGAGTTACCCCACCCCCATAAGTGACTTTCGTGGTCTTGGTGGACGCCGGTGCGCACGGCGATACGATCAACATCGCCGTGATCGCAACTTGCGATAATGCACGGATCGCATAGGTCGAAGGATTCATGATGGAACTCCTGTGACGTCGCGGATTATTTACGATGAGCGACGGCGTCATGGCACCGCGACGCAGCTTTTCGTCGCTCCTGGCGCCTGTACGAAGGTGCCGCCGGTTTCGCGCTGGCTGGCCGCGCCGAGCGTCACGCACCAGTAGCCGCTCTCGAATACGCGCGACGGCTCCTCAGCCACGCCGCCATCCGGCCAGCGATTGTGCACTTGTTGGACGCCGTCGGCCCAGGTCGTCGCCGCGGAAAGCTGGGAGCCCACCTTGAACGATGACCATTGGTTCTTCTCCTCGTTCCAGATGAAAAGGCCGACGAAGTAACCGGCCGGAACGGTTGTCTGGCCGTAGTCGGCGGATGATGTGGACCATCCCCAGCTGATCCTGACGTTCGACATGTCCCTCCCCAATAGCGTTCTGAACCATCGAGTGATCGCGCCGCGTGTGGCGAGCGACATGTTCAGCACCGATTTGGGCCCGTGTGGTACGAGCACCTTGCCGGTGATGCTGATGGCTATCTGTTGCTCTACGAGGTTTGGTGCGGCTTGCGCGAAGGCGAGCGGTGAGGCCAGCGCCGGTAATGCAAGCGCCGCCAAGAGCGACATGTAACGGCATACAGGGTTGCACATGATTGCCGATCTCCAGTTAGTCCATCGCATTGCGTTAGCCGATGAAGGTGACGTTGGTACGTGGCGATTTCGCCGTCGCGCCACCCACTACCGCGACGGTGTAGTCGAAGGCGGCCATCGGCGTTTCCAGTGCAGCGACGATGTCCTGGATGTAGGACTTCGGAACGTGGAACGCGATGTCGCCCAGGGCGGCGACGGTCTGCGTCGCAGGGACATGGTTTCCGATCGCGCTGTAACAGGTCAGCGTGATCGCCTGCCCGACAGCCATGCCGGTGTATTGCTTGACGACGACGCGCAGGCCGGTGGAGGCGCTGATGTCCCCAATATCGATATTCCCCTGGGAATCCATGAAATCGGGTTCGGGGCGCGCGAGCACGAGCGCATTGCCGGTGACGGTGACGAGATAACTTCCCTCGGCACCGGCGGTGTCGCTGGCGGTGATCGTGGCGGCGCCATCGGCTCTGGATTCGATGCCGC
>NZ_FOBU01000003.1 GCF_900109915.1 Luteibacter sp. UNCMF331Sha3.1 | reverse complement strand
GCGGCATCGAATCCAGAGCCGATGGCGCCGCCACGATCACCGCCAGCGACACCGCCGGTGCCGAGGGAAGTTATCTCGTCACCGTCACCGGCAATACGCCGGATCCGTTCTATATCGATATCACCCCCATGAGACTGCACGTCGGGGACTTCGCTTCACGCAACGCGAGCGGAGGAAGCCTCCCATACATCTACTCGTCGGACGCGCCCGCCATCGTCCGCGTGCTGAATATGGCCAAGAGCGATATCCAGGCCATGGCCGCCGGAAAGGCCAAAATCTTCGCAAGCGACGGAACAGGCACGCGTGTGTATTACCTCGTCAGCTCGGTTTCTCCGTGATGAAGCGCTGAACCCGCGCGAACTCCGCATCGCTTCCGACAGGCCGGCGGACGTTCCGCCGGCCTTTTTTTCGCCCACTATCGGCCATTTGCCCACCCCGGCTAGCGCGCCAGTTGTATATGCCGACCCCGACCCCGGCGATATAAAGATTCCCAGAGCGTGAAGGTCCATCCGGCCATCGCGCAATAAAGGGGGATCGCATGAAAGCCGAAGGCACGGCACGCGGGACGAGGGGCAACGGAGACCACGACGCGGCGACGCGGGACGCGACAAGCGCCCTGCCAGCCTGCGTGATGCCGCCCTCGGCCATCCGGCCTATGCCCTCGTGCTCTCCCCACGGGTACGAGGCCACGCCATGAACGACGCATCATCCCCGCTCCGCCACGACGCATCCACGGTCCATGGCCGCTTCGCCGCCGTGGCCGCGCGGTGGCCGCACCGTGTGGCGCTCGTGGCCGATGGTCAGTCGCTCACCTATGCGACGCTCGACGCGCGCAGCGATCGTATCGCCGCGTCGCTGGTCGCCGCGGGCGTCGAGCCGGGCGGCTACGTGGCGCTGCTGATGGAGCGTTCGGTCGAAGCGGTCGTGGCACTGCTCGGCGTGCTCAAGGCCGGCGCCGCCTATCTTCCGATCGATACGCGCTGGCCGGCGGAGCGCGTCGCCTTCGCGCTGCGCGACGCGGACGTGGCGGCGGTGGTGATCGACGACGGGTTCGCCTTCGATGCCGACGAGGTGCCGACGTTCACGGTCGCTGAGCTCGAAGGCGGTTCGTTCGCAGAGCCCCCCTGTGGGAGCGCTTCCCACGGCGGCGACGATCTCGCCTACTGCATGTACACCTCCGGCTCGACCGGCACGCCGAAGGGTGTCGAGATCCGCCATCGCGCGATCCTTCGCCTCGTGCTCCGCTCGGATTACATCGACTTCGACGCGCCGAAGGTGCTTCACGCCGCGCCGCTCGGTTTCGACGCGTCGACGTTCGAGATCTTCGCGCCCCTGCTCAACGGCGGCACCTGCATCGTCTACGGCGAGCGCGTGCCGACGGGTTGCGGCATCGCGCGCACGGTGGCGGCGCATGGCGCCGAGATCGCCTGGCTCACGGCCGCGCTGTTCAACGCCATCGTCGACGACGACGCGTCGAATCTCGCGGGCCTGCGCACCGTGCTCACGGGCGGCGAAGCGCTCTCCGTGCCGCACGTGCGCAAGGCCTACGCCGCTCTGCCCGCCACGACGCTGATCAACGGTTACGGTCCGACGGAATGCACCACGTTCGCGACGACGTACCCGATCCCGCGCACGTTCGCCGACGACCAGCCTATCCCCATCGGCCGTCCGATCGGCGAGACCTCGCTGCACGTGCTCGACGCCGAGGGCAACGAGGTCGCCGTGGGGGAGACCGGCGAGCTCTTCATCGGCGGTACCGGTGTCGCGCGCGGCTACCTCAACCGGCCGGAACTCACCGCGGAGCGTTTCGTCGCGGGCGGCACGCGCTATCGCACGGGCGATCTGGTGCACTGGCTGCCGGACGGCAATCTCGCCTTCGTCGGCCGTGCCGATGGCCAGGTGAAGATCCGCGGTTACCGCATCGAGACCGGCGAGATCGATATGGCCCTGCGCGCGCTGCCCGGCGTGGTCGCCGCGGCCGTGATCGCACGCGAGGACGTCCCGGGCGAGAAGCGCCTCGTCGCCTACTACGTCGCCTCCGACGCCTCCGTCACCGCGCGCGGCCTACGAGACGATCTCGCGCGCACGCTCCCCGACTACATGCTGCCCGTCGCCTGGATGCGCCTCGACGCGCTGCCGGTGAACGAGAACGGCAAGCTCGATCGCCGCGCCCTGCCCGCGCCGGACAACGCGCGACCGGAGCTCGCCGCCCCCTTCGTCGCCCCGCGCAACGACGTCGAAGCCACGCTCTGCCGCCTCTTCGGCGAGATCCTCGGCATCGACCGCGTCGGTCGCGACGACAACTTCTTCGACCTCGGCGGCACGTCCCTGCTCGCCACGCGCACCATGGCGCGCGTGCACGCGGACGTGTCGCCCGTACCGACCCTCGTCGGCTTCTTCGCGCAGCCGACCCCGGCCGCCGTGGCGGCCACGATCGAGGGGCGCGCCACCCGTCAGGTCCTGGCAGGGCGCCTGGCGGGCGGCGCGCCGGCGGCGGGCGAGCCGGTGGCGATCATCGCGATGGCTGGCCGCTTCCCCGGTGCGCCGGACGTCGAGACGTTCTGGGACAACCTCTGCGCCGGGCGCGAGTCGATCCGCTTCTTCCGTCCCGAGGAACTCGACCCGGCCATCGGCGCCGCCGAGCGCGAGGACCCGGGTTACGTCGCCGCGCGCGGCGTGCTCGACGACGTGGAACAGTTCGATGCCAGCTTCTTCGGCATGTCGCCGCGTGAAGCCGAACTCACCGACCCGCAGCAGCGTCTCTTTCTCGAGCTGTGCTGGGAGTGCCTCGAGCGCGGCGGTTACGTGCCCGACGGGCAGGAAACCCCGGTCGGCGTGTTCGGCGGCATGCACAACGCCACGTATTACCAGAAGCACATCAGCGGCCGCCCGGACCTCATCGATAAGCTCGGCGCGTTCCAGGTGATGCTCGGCAACGAGAAGGACTACCTGGCGACGCGCGTCGCGCACAAGCTCAACCTCACCGGTCCGGCGATCAGCCTCAACACCGCGTGCTCCACGTCGCTCGTCGCCATCGCGCAGGCGTTCGACGCGCTGCGCGCCGGCCGCTGCCACATGGCGCTCGCCGGCGGCTCTTCCATCGCCTGCCCGCCGCACAGCGGTTACGTCGCGCAGGAAGGCTCCATGCTCTCGCCCGACGGCCACACGCGCACGTTCGACGTGGACGCGCAGGGCACCGTCTTCAGCGACGGCGCGGCGGTGGTGCTGCTCAAGCGGCTGTCCGACGCGCTGCGTGACGGCGACCCGGTCTATGCCGTGATCCGCGGCGCGGCCGTGAACAACGACGGCGCGATCAAGGCGAGTTTCACCGCGCCGAACGCCGCCGGCCAGGCCGCGGTGATCACCATGGCGCTGCAGGATGCCGGTGTGTCGCCGCGCGACATCTCTTACGTCGAAGCGCATGGCACCGCCACGCCGCTCGGCGATCCGATCGAACTGGAAGGCCTGACGGCGGCGTTCCGCCAGGGTACCGACGACACGGGCTTCTGCGCGCTCGGTTCGCTGAAGAGCAACGTGGGCCACCTCGTGATGGCCGCGGGCGCGGCCAGCGTCATCAAGACCGCGCTCGCGCTGTGCGAACGGCGCCTGCCCCCGTCGCTGCACTTCACCGCCGCGAATCCGCGCCTGAACCTCGCCGCGTCGCCCTTCGTGGTGAACGACACGCTGCGCCCGTGGCAGACGTCCGGTGGCCCTTTGCGCGCCGGTGTCAGCTCGTTCGGCGTCGGCGGCACCAACGCGCACGTGGTGCTCGAAGAAGCGCCGGAACGGGTGCCGTCGGACGCCGCCAGCGGCGCGCAGCTGCTGCTGCTTTCCGCGCGCACGCCGACCGCGCTGGGCGACGCCGCCGCGCGACTGGCCGATCATCTGGCCGCCCATCCGGACGGCAACCTCGCCGACACGGCGTGGACGCTCGCGCGCGGTCGCAAGGCCTTCACGCAGCGCAGCCACGTCGTGGCGCTTTCCGCATCGGACGCCGTGACGAAGCTGCGCGACATCGCCGCGGCCGCGATGTGCCGCGCCTGCGTCGACCCGGCGCCCGGCATCGTGTTCCTGTTTCCCGGCCAGGGCTCGCAGTACGCGGGCATGGGTCGCGAACTTCATGCCACCGAGCCCGTGTTCCGCGCCGCGCTCGACGAGGTCGCTTGCGCGCTGCGCGACGAACTCGGCTTCGACCTGCGCGATCGCATGTTCGCCGACGACGCCGAGGCGCTCAAGGCGACCGAACTGACCCAGCCCGCGACGTTCGCCCTGGAATATGCCCTCGCCCGCCTCTGGATAAGCCTCGGCGTGACCCCCGTCGCGATGATCGGCCACAGCATCGGCGAATTCGCGGCAGCGGTGCTCGCCGGCGTGATGCCGCTCGGCGACGCCGCCCGGCTCGTCGCACGCCGCGGGCGCCTGATGCAGGCGCTGCCGGCCGGCGCCATGCTTTCCGTTCGTCTGGGCGCCGCCGAACTGCGCGCGCGGCTCCCGGACGTTCTTTCTCTCGCGGCCGAGAACGCGACCAACGCCAGCGTCGTGTCCGGCGCCACCGGCGATATCGAGGCGTTTCGCGCCGCGATGGAAGCCGAAGGCGTCGCCTGCCGCCTGCTGCACACCTCGCACGCGTTCCACTCGACGATGATGGATCCGGTGCTCGACGCGTTTCGCGCCGAGGTCGCGGCCATCGCGCTGTCCCCGCCGACGATCCGCATCGTGTCCACGCTCACGGGCGCGCCGCTGACCGACGCGGATGCGACCTCGCCGGATTACTGGGCGCGCCATCTCCGTCACACCGTCCGCTTCTCTCCCGCGCTGCTGCATGCGCTGGAAGACAGCCGTCATGCTTTCCTCGAGGTCGGCCCGCGCCCGAGCCTGGCGTTGCTTGCACGCCAGCATGCGCAGAGCCGCGGCCGCACGATCGTCGCCTCGCTCGGCGACGGTCCCGCAGACGAGCGCGCGGCGTGGCTCGGGGCCGCCGGCGCGCTGTGGGCCGCCGGCGCCAGCGTCGCCACCGACGCGTTCGATCACCGCGCGAATCGTCGTCGCGTCCGCCTGCCCACCTATCCGTTCGAGCGCAAGCGCCACTGGATCGACGCGCGCCTGCCTGCCTCGCTGACCCCTATCAACAGCGTGTCCGCGCCCGTCGCGGCACCCGCCATTGCCCTTGCCGTCGTTCCGGAGCCCCCCATGCCGATGCCTTCCGTGCCTGCCAGTTCCGACCGCCCGCGCCGTCTCGCCGGCGAGCTGGTCGCCCTGTTCGAAGACGTGTCCGGCACCGAACTCGACGGCGTCGATCCGGGGGCGAACTTCGTCGAGCTGGGGCTGGATTCGCTGTCGCTCACCCAGGTGGCGCTGCAGCTACAGAAGACCTATGCATTGAAAATCACGTTCCGCGAACTGATGGACGGCTGCTCGTCCTTCGAACGGCTCGCGGCACACATCGATCGCCTGTTGCCGGCTGAAGCCCAGCCGGCAGCGCCCGCGACGGCGGCGGTCGCCGCTCCGGTCGCGGCGGCGGCACCGGCGGCGATCGCCGCCGGTGGCGGACTGGTCCAGGACGTGATCGCGCAGCAGATGCAGATCATGCGGGAGCAGTTGGCGTTGCTGGCGGGAGCCGCCGCTCCCGCGCCTCAGCCCCTCACGGTCGCCGCTCCGGTGGGAGCCAGCCCTGCTGGCGATCCGGCAGCGTCGCTGCCGGCCAGTGCGCCGTACGGCCCGGCAAGCACGACCGCCGCCGCCAACGACGAAGAGGCCGCGCTCGCCCACACCACCTACGACGTCAAGAAGGCCTTCGGTGCCATCGCGCGCATCCACAACGCGAGCACCGACCTCTCGACGCGGCAGCGTGCGCGCCTCGACGCCTTCATGCGCCGCTACATCGAGCGGACCAAGGCCTCGAAGGCGTACACCGAAGCGCACCGCGGCCACCTCGCGGATCCCCGCGTGGTCAACGGCTTCCGCCCGCTGCTGAAGGAAATCGTCTACCAGATCGTGATCGAGCGTTCCAAGGGCTCGAAGGTGTGGGACCTCGACGGCAATCAGTACGTCGACGCGCTCAACGGCTTCGGCATGAATCTCTTCGGCTGGCAGCCCGACTTCGTGCTCGACACCGTCCGCACGCAGCTGGAGGCCGGCTACGAGATCGGCCCGCAGCATCCGCTCGCCGGCATCGTGGCGAAGCAGGTCTGCGACATGACCGGCTTCGACCGTGCCGCGCTGTGCAACACGGGCTCCGAAGCCGTGATGGGCTGCGTGCGCGTGGCGCGGACCGTCACGGGCCGCGACACGCTGGTGATCTTCACCGGCTCGTACCATGGCATCTTCGACGAAGTGATCGTGCGCGGCACGAAGAAGCTGACCTCGGTGCCGGCCGCCCCGGGCATCCTGCGTAACACCTCCGAACACGTGCTCGTGCTGGACTACGGCACACCCGAATCGCTCGCCATCATCCGCGAGCGCGCCTCGTCGATCGCGGCCGTGCTGGTCGAGCCGGTGCAGAGCCGCCGCCCGGACTTCCAGCCGGTCGAGTTCCTCCGCGAGCTGCGCGCCATCACCGAAGAAGCGGGCTCGCTGCTCATCTTCGACGAAGTGGTCACCGGCTTCCGCGCGCATCCGCGCGGCGCGCAGGAAGTGCTCGGCATCGACGCCGACATGGCCTCGTACGGCAAGGTGGTCGGCGGCGGCTTCCCGATCGGCGTGATCGCCGGCAAGCGCCGCTTCATGGATGCGCTCGACGGCGGCCACTGGCAGTTCGGCGACGATTCCACGCCGACGGTCGGCGTCACCTACTTCGCCGGCACGTTCGTCCGTCACCCGCTAGCCCTCGCCGCCGCGCACGCGGTGCTGAACCACCTGGCCGAGCAGGGTCCGGCGCTGCAGGCGTCGCTGAACGCGAAGGTCACCGCGATGGCGGACGAACTCAACGCCTTCTGCGACAGCGTCGGCGCGCCGGTGCACATCGTGCACTTCGCCTCCGTGTGGAAGACGGGTTTCACCGAGGACCATCCGCTGCAGGACCTGCTCTTCGCCATGATGCGCAGCCGCGGCATCCACATCCTCGACAACTTCCCGTGCTTCTTCACCACCGCGCACAGCGATGCCGATTTCGCGGCGATCGCCAACGCGTTCCGCGAATCCATTCTCGAAATGCAGGAAGCGGAATTCCTGCCGCGCCGTCGCGGCGCCGCGACCTTCGATGCCGAACAGCCGCCGGTTCCCGGCGCCCGTCTCGGCAAGGATCCCGAAGGCAGGCCCGCGTGGTTCGTTCCCAACCCGGATGCGCCGGGCAAGTACCTGAGGGTTACCGCATGACGCCCAACGAGCTGGCCGCCGCCACGGCGGTCGACTACGACCCGTTCGCCGGCGCGCCGCTGTCGCGCCTCGTGCCGACGACGGCCGCGCAACGCGAGGTGTGGCTGGCATCCCGGCTGGAGCCGGAAGCCTCGCTGGCGTACAACGAGGCGATCTCACTCACCCTCAAGGGCTTGCTCGACGTCCCGGCCCTCGAATGGGCCCTGCAGGGTCTCGTGGACCGACACGAGGCCTTGCGCGCCACCTTCTCCGGCGACGGCGAAGGCATGTTCGTGGCCGAGCACACGACGATGCCGATCGCATTCCACGACGTGTCGCTCCTCGCGCCGTTCGAGATCGACGCCCGCCTGATGGCGGCATTCTCGCGCATCGTCACCACGCCGTTCGATCTCGAGAACGGCCCCCTGGTCCGCGCGGAGCTCTTCCGCCTCGCGCACGACCGCCATCTGCTGACCATCGCCGCGCACCATATCGTGTGCGACGGATGGTCCTTCGGCGTGATCGTCCGCGATCTCGCCGCGCTTTACGCGCAGCGCACCGGCAAGGGCGACGGCCCGGGCGACGCGGGCGCGTTCTCGAACTTCGCGTTGGCCGAGGCTGCACACGCCGGCAGCGGGACGGCCCGGGAGGACGAAACGTACTGGCTCGACCGGTTCGCCGGCCCGGTCCCGGTACTCGACCTCCCTACGGACCGCTCCCGTCCCCGCCGTCGGACGTTCACCTCACGGCGCGAAGACCGCATGCTCGACACCGTGGACGTCGCCGCGATCAAGCGACTCGGCGCGTCCCACGGCGCGAGCTTCTACGCCACGCTGCTCACCGGTTTCGCCGTGCTGCTCCGCCGTATCGCGGGACAGGACGACGTGGTGATCGGCATCCCCACGGCGGGCCAGGCCGCGGAAGGCCTCGACAACGTCGTGGGCCACGCCGTCAACGTGCTGCCGCTGCGAGCGCGTGTGGAAGAGACCGCGACGTTCGCGAACGTGCTCGGCGACGTCCGCAACGGCCTTCTCGATGCTTTCGAACACCAGCGCTACACGCTGGGCAGCCTGCTCGCCCGCCTGTCGGTCGCGCGCGATCCGTCGCGCCTGCCGCTGGTCGCCGTGCTCTTCAACCTCGACGCGCAGCTCGACGAATCGACCGTCACCTTCCCCGGCCTGCGCTTCGACGTCGAAGCCGTGCCGCGCGAGTACGAAAACTTCGAGCTGTTCGTCAACGCGGTGCAGGTCGACGGCGGTCTTCGTCTGGAATGCCAGTACAACGCCGACCTGTACGAAGGCACCACGATCCAGGGCTGGCTCGATGCCTTCGTGACGCTGCTTCGCCAGGCCGCGGTCGATCCGTCCGTACAGGCGCTGTCGCTGCCGCTGGTCTCGGACGCCGTCTACCGCGAGCTGGCCGCGCTGCAGCCCGCGCCGACGCCGTTCCCCGAACTGCGCCTCGCCCACGAATTCTTCGAGCAGCAGACCGACCGCGCGCCCGAGCGCGCCGCCGTGCGTCATGCCGACCGTGCGCTGACCTACGCCGCGCTGGAATCGCGCGCCAATCGCATCGGCAACGCGCTGCGCGGCCGCGGTATCGGGCATGGCGACCTCGTCGGTCTCTCGCTGGCACGCGGCATCGACATGGTGGCTGCCGTGCTCGGCGTACTGAAATCCGGCGCCGGTTACGTGCCGCTGGATCCCGCGTTTCCCGCCGACCGCCTCGCCTTCATGGCCGAGGACGCGTCGCTCGCGGCACTGGTCGTCGACGACGATACGCCGCTGTCGTTCGCCTTCGATGCCGCCCGCGTCCTCGCGCTGAACAGCGACGAAGTCGCGCGCGCGTCGTTCGAACGCCCGGAACGCAATCGTCGTGCCGCCACGCCCGATTCCGTCGCGTACGTGATCTTCACCTCCGGATCCACCGGCCGTCCGAAGGGCGTGCGCGTGCCGCACCGTGCGGCCGCCAACTTCCTCACCAGCATGCAGCGCGTGCCGGGCATCGCACCCGACGACCGCCTGGTGGCGGTCACGACGCTGTCGTTCGACATCGCCTTCATGGAACTGCTGCTGCCGCTGACCAGTGGCGCGGAGATCGTTGTCGCCGGTCGGGACGACGTGCGCGACGGCGGACAGCTGCGCCGCCTGATCGAGGAAAGCGACGCCACGATGATGCAGGCGACGCCGGCCGGCTGGCGCCTGCTGGTCGACGCGGGCTGGACGGGGCGCCCCGCGTTCCGCGCCGTGTCCGGTGGCGAACCGCTGCCGGTCGATCTCGCCGAAGCACTGCTCGATCGCTGCGGCGAGGTGTGGAATGGTTACGGTCCGACCGAGACGACGGTGTACTCGACGTACTGGCGCGTGTCCGATCCGCGCGAAGGGATCTACATCGGCCGCCCGATCGCGAATACCACCGTCCACATCCTCGACGAGCGCGGCAACCACTGCCCGCTCGGCGTGCCCGGCGAGATCCACATCGGCGGTGCCGGCGTCACGCTCGGCTACCTCGATCGCCCGGAGCTGACGGCAGAGAAATTCGTCGCCGATCCGTGGTCCGAAGCACCCGACTCCCGCATGTACCGCACCGGCGACCGCGGCCGCTGGCTGAGCAACGGCCTGCTCGAGCACCTGGGTCGTCTCGACTTCCAGGTGAAAGTGCGCGGCTACCGCATCGAGCCGGGCGAGATCGAGAGCGTACTCGCCGACGTGCCGACCGTGGCCCGCGCGGTCGCGATGGCGCGGGAGGACCGCCCCGGCGACGTGCGCCTCGTCGCGTACGTCGTGGGTCGGGACGGCGCCATGCCCGACGAGGACTCGCTGCGCACCGCGTTGCGCGCGCGCCTGCCCGACTACATGGTGCCGCAGCACATCCTCGTGCTCGACGCGATTCCGCTGCTGCCCAACGGCAAGATCGACCGCAAGGCACTGCCGCCGCCGATCGCCCATTCCATCGCGACGCCCGGCGAACGGGTCGGCCCACGCAACGACGACGAGCGCCGCGTGGCCGCGGCCATGGAAGCGGTGCTCGCGCTGCCCGAGCTCGACATCCGCGACGATTTCTTCGCCCTCGGCGGACACTCGCTCCTCGCCGCGCAGCTCACCGCGCGCCTCAACCGCGAATTCGAGGTCACGCTGTCGTTCCGCACGCTGTTCGACGCGCCGACCATCGAGCAGCTCGCCGCCGCGATCCGTGGTCAGGTGGCGACGGGCACCGCGCCGGCGACCGCGCCGATCGACCATCGCGACGACGCACGGCAGGACCACGCGCCGCTCTCGCTGATGCAGCGGCGCCTGTGGGCGCTGGAGCGCATGCATCCGGGCCGTGTCACGTACAACGCGCCGTCTGCCCATCGCCTGCGTGGCCGGCTGGACGAGCACGCCTTCGACATGGCGTTCCAGGCGCTGATCCAGCGTCAGCCGATCATGCGTACCGCTTTCGTCGACCAGGGCAAGGACATCGTGCAGGCCGTCCAGCCGCGGCTGGAGTATCCGCTGTTCCCGGCGGAAGACCTGAGCCACCTGCCGCCGGACGAGCGCGAAGCGCATCTGATGGCGCGGCTTCAGGAACTGACGGACACGCCGTTCGACCTCGGCCGGGCGCCGCTGTTCAGCGCGCGCATGTTCCGGCTGGCCGACGACGAGCATGCCCTGTTCTTCATGCCGCACCACATCATCTGGGACGGCTGGTCGTTCGACATCCTCTACAACGAACTGTCCGCGCTGTACCGCGCGTTCGCCGCCGGCCAGCCGTCGCCGCTCGCGCCGCTGCCGGTCACCTACGGCGACTTCGCCGAGTGGCATGCCCATTGGCTCGAGTCCGACGCGTTCCAGCGGCAGCTGTCGTTCTGGCGCGAGCGCCTGGCCCACATGGGCGAAGTCCGCGCGCTGCCGACGGATCATCCGCGCCGCCCCGGCATGTCCGGCCTCGGCCGCACCGAGTGGATCCGCGTGTCGCGCGACGATACCGACGCCATGCACGAGGTGGCGCGCCAGGCCGACGCCACGCTCAACATGACGCTGCTCGCGCTGTACTACGCGATGCTCTCGAGCTCCGCCGGCCAGCACGACCTCGTCGTCGGCACGCCCGTGCGCGGACGCAACCAGACCGAGGTCGAATCGGTCATGGGTTACTTCAACAATCTGCTGCCGCTGCACGTCACCGTCGATCCCGCGCTGTCCTTCCTCGAATTCGTTCGCCACGTGAAGCGCACGGCCATCGAAGCGTTCGGCCACCCCGACGTGCCGCTCGAATACCTGCAGCGCGAGCTGCGCGTCGGCCAGGGTGCCGGCGCGACGCTGTACCAGGCGCTGTTCTCCTTCCAGGACGCGCGTCAGCGCGTGGTGGACTGGGCGGGCCTGGCGCACGAGCAGATCCTGCTCTTCCAGAGCGGCGCCACGGAGGACCTCGGCCTGTGGTTCCTCGAGGGTCACGCCGGGATGGTCGGCGGCGTCACGTACAACGCCGACCTGCTGCGTGCCGATACGGCCCGCATGATGCGCGAGCGCTACCTCGGCATGATGCACGCCGTCGTCGCCAATCCCTCGATCGCGGTCGGCTCGCTGACCGCCGCCACGCGCGCCGAGCGCGAGCAGATGCGCGACTGGAACGCCACGGTGTCCACCGGCCGCCTGCCCGAGGACGTCGTCGCGCTGTTCCAGGCCTCGGTCGAGGCTTCGCCCGACGCGATCGCCGTCGTCGACGGTTCGCGCGAGACCTCGTATGCGTCCCTGCTCCGTCGCGCCACCCGCATGGCGACGCTGCTGCGCGAGCGGGGCGCGCTGCCCGGCAGCGTCGTGGGCCTCTGCGTCGACGGCGGCGGCGACCGCCTCGCCGGCCTGCTGGCCGTCGCGCTCACTGGCGGCACGGCACTCCTGCTCGACCGTGCCGATCCCACCGCGCGCCTGCGCGACGTTCTCGCCGACGGACGCGTTACGGTGCTGATGGGCGACGCGGCGCTCGAAGCGACGCTCGACTGGCCGCGCGCCTGTGCCGTCTGGCTCGACGCCGATCACGCCGAGCTCGATGCCGCCCACGTCGACACCTTCGTTCGCGCACCGCGCGACCCGGACGCCTCGTTCATCGCCTTCCATAGCCCGGGCTCCGACGGCAAGGCACGCGGTGCCGCGCTGTCGCACCGCGCCCTGTCGCGCACCGTCGAAGGTCTCGCCGACATGCTCGGCGTACAGGCCGGGTGGCGCATCTCGGGCGACGCCCTGCCCGCCGATCCGATGTCGGCGATCGAACCGCTGCTCGCTTTCGCGCAAGGCGCCACCTGGGTCATCCACGACACGCGCCGCGGCGCCACCACGCTACCCGCGCTCGAACTGTTCCTCGGCACGGCCGAAACCTGGCAGGCCCTGCTCGCCCACGGTTGGTCAGGCGACGCTCATCTCGTCGCCGTGGCCAAAGGCGGCGCACCCACCGCGCAACTCGCCTCGCGCCTCGCCGCGTCGACCGCGAGCCTGTGGACGCTCTTCGGCGACGCGATGTCCGCGCCGGTCGCCACCGGCGGACGCATGACGGGCGACGTGGGGGCGTTGCACGAAGGGCGCCCGGTGGCGAGCACCGAACTGTGGGTACTCGACGATGCGGGCGAACCGTGCCCGATCGGCGCGACCGGCGAGATCGCCGTCGCGGGCCGCACGCTGGCGGCACCCTTCGGCAACCGCGCCGTCGGCGAACGCCAGCCCGGCGACGACCGCCTCCAGCGCACCGGCTATCGCGGCCGCTGGCTCGCGGATGGTCAGCTGCACGTTCTCGATCGCGCGGACCGGCGCGTACGCCGTCACGGGCTCGACGTCGAGCCCGCCGCGATCGAGGCCCTGCTGCTCGCGCAGGTGGGCGTGGTCCGCGCGCTGGCCCTCCCGCGCACCGACGCGGACGGGCTCCTGCGGATCGACGCCTACGCGGTCGGCGCGCCCGGCAATCCGCCCGACGCCGAAGGTCTCCGTGCCGCGCTGGCCGCGTGGCTGCCTGCCTGGTCGATGCCCGCCCACCTCGTGATGCTCGATGCGCTGCCGCTGCTGGCGACGGGGGAGATCGACGCCGCCGCGCTGCCGATGCCGAGCGACACCCGCGTCGGCACGGTGCCGGAAACCACCGAGCCGCGCACCGAAAGCGAACGCCTGCTCGCGTCGGTGTGGACGGAACTGCTGGGCATGACGCAGGTACGCACCAGCGACAACTTCTTCGACGTCGGCGGTCACTCGCTGCTCGCGGTCGACATGGCGTCACGCATCCACAAACTCTCGGGAGTCCAGCTGAACCTGCTCGACATCGCGAACGGCACGCTTGGAACGCTCGCCGCCGAAATGGCCATCGCGCCGCCGGCACCGACGTCCGCGCCGAAACGTGGTCTTTTCAGCCGCCTCCTCGGGCGCGGCTGATCCTGGCGCCCGGGGGGAACGCCACCATGACGCTCATCGCATGGATCGTCTGCTGGACATCGGCCGCGCTGATCGTCCACGTGTTCGCCGGCTATCCGCTGCTGGTCTGGCTGCAGGCGCGCCTGCGTCCGCGGCTCGTGGCCCGCGCGGCCATCCTGCCGACGGTAAGCATCGTGATCGCGGTCCACGACGGCGAACGCTACATCCGCGCCAAGCTCGCCAACCTGCGCCAGCTCGACTATCCGTCCGACCTCGTCGACATCGTGCTGGTCTGCGATGGCTGCGGCGACGGCACCGTCGCACTGGCGCGCCGCGTCACCGATCCCGGCCTCACGGTGATCGAGCACGCCACGCGCCGCGGCAAGGCCGAGTGCGTGAACGACGGCGTGATGGCCGCGCGCGGCGAGGTGCTGCTGTTCACCGACGTGCGTCAGCGTCTCTCGCCCGTGGCGCTGAAAGAACTGGTGGCCAACCTCGCCGATCCGACGGTGGGGGCCGTCGGCGGCGAGCTGCACATGGAGAACGTGCGCAGCGGTTTCGCGCAGGGCGTCGACTTCTACTGGCGCTACGAAAAAGGCATCCGCCACGCCGAAAGCCTTTCCGGCTCGACGATCGGCGTCAGCGGCGCGCTCTATGCGATGCGCCGCGCGCTGTTCCGCCCGTTGCCCGCCGGCACGGTGCTCGACGACGTGCTCGTGCCGATGCGCGTTGCCGCGCAGGGCAAGCGGGTGGTCTTCGAACCCCGCGCGATGGCCTGGGACCAGCCGTCGCAGGGTCCCGACGACGAGCGTCGCCGCAAGATCCGCACGCTCGCCGGCAACTTCCAGCTCGTCCAGCTCGAACCCTGGCTGCTCGCACCGTGGTCGAACCCGCTCTGGTTCCGTTTCGTCAGCCACAAGCTGCTTCGCCTGCTGGCGCCGTGGCTGATGGTCGCGCTCACGGTCAGCAGCGCCCTGCTGGCGACCCGGCACCCCATGTACGCCCTCACCTTCGGCGCCCTCGTGGGCGGCCTGCTGCTGGTCGGTGTCGCGCGTCTCCGACCACCGCTCGGCCGGCTGCTTCCGCTGCGCATCGCCGTCGCGTTCTTCTACCTCAACCTTTTCGCCGCCCAGGCCCTCGTGGCCTTCGCGCGCAACCGCAGGCTCCATTTATGGTGAACTCCATGTCCACGCGCGGCGCGCCCGGTATCCGCGGCCGTCTCGGCGAACTCTGTTATTCCAGCGGGCTCCTGCACTCGCTGCAGCGCGTGCGTGCCTGGTGGCAGCGCGACCTGCGCATCCTCGCCTACCACCGCGTGATGCCGCTGCCGGATCCGTCGACGTACGAGTTCGACCTGGAACTCATCAGCACGCCGCCCGCGGAATTCCGCGAGCAGATGATGCGGATCAAGAGGTACTTCCGCCCGATGCGGCTCACCGACGTGGTCGCGGCGCTCGACGCGGGCGAGGCGTTGCCGCCGGACACGGTGGCCGTGACGTTCGACGACGGTTACGACGACAACTACCGGATCGCCGCGCCGATCCTCGACGAATTGGGCGTGCCAGCCACGTTCTTCGTGTCCACCGGCCACCTCGACAGCGGCCGTCCGTATGCGTACGACTGGCTCGTGCACATGATCCTGCTGACGGCCTCGCAGCGCCTCGTGCTGCCGGAACTCGGCATCGACGTGCCCCTTCCGCGCGAACGCGCCCTGCGCCGACGCATCGCCGGCAACGTGCTCCTGCGCATGAAGTGGCTCGACGCCTTCGGCCAGACCGCGATGATCGAGCGTCTCGAGGCCGAGTGGAACATGCCCTCCGCGAGCGCGCGTCCCGTCGACTGCCGCCCCATGACGTGGGCACAGGCCCGCGAGATGGAGGCGGCTGGCCTGGAATTCGGCTCTCACGGCGTGCACCACCGCATGCTCGCCCGCCTGCCGGTCGACGACATGGAGCGCGAGGTCCGCGAGTCGAAAGCCACGCTCGATCGCGAGCTGCGCAACCCCGCGGTGCTGATGTCGTATCCCGTCGGCGGCGACCGGGCCTACAACGACGCCGTGATCGCCGCGACGCGCAACGCCGGCTTCCAGCTCGCCTGCAGCTACATCTGCGGCACCAACGCGGAGCCCAGCGAGAATCGCTATGCGCTGCATCGTCTTCCGGTGGAAAGCAACATGGGGCCCGGCTGGTTCGCCGCGATGCTCGCCCTGCCGCAGCTCATGAGCTACCCCACCGCTCCTCACCAGAGCACGGGCCCGACGGTGCAGACATGTTCGCCCTGATCCTCCTCTACGTGGTGCTGACGATCATCCGGCCGCAGGACTACGTGCCGGGCCTCGATACCGTGCCCATCCTTCCCGTGGTGCTGCTGTTGGCCTTCGGCGCATGGCTCGTGTCGAAGGAGAAGACCTTCGAGGCGCCGCAGTTCGTCATCCTGCCCGCGTTTCTGCTGATCCTCATGATCTCGCAGGTGACCAACGGATGGACCGGCGGTGCCATCGACGAGCTGTCGCGCTTCGGTCCGGTGGTGATCGCCTTCTTCGTGTTCGGCGCCGCCTGCAGCACGCAGAAGCGCGTGCGCATCGCGATGGCCGTCTTCGTCCTCTGCGCGGCGGTGCTCGCGCTGCACGGCGTGGAGCAGGCGCAGACGGGCATGGGCTGGACCGGCATCCCGCTCGGCGAGGAGGGGCGCATCCAGTACGTGGGTATCTTCAACGATCCCAACGATCTCGGCCTGCTCTTCGCGTCGACGCTGCCCATGGCGATCTTCCTGGGCCGGCGCGGCGCGGGTGCCATGCGTGCGGTGTGGCTGGGCGCCGCGGCGCTGCTGCTCTACGGCACGTACCTGACCAATTCGCGTGGCGCGATGCTGGCGGTGCTCGTGGTGGCCGGTTGTTATCTCTGGTATCGCAAGGGCATCGTGGTGGCCGGCGCGCTGGGCATCGCCGGACTCGCGGCCATGAAGCTGCTGTCTTCCCGCATGGACGAGCTGGACGCGGGCGAGGAGTCCGCCGCCGGACGCGTCGACGCCTGGTATGCCGGCCTCGAGATGTTCCGCGACAACCCCGCCTTCGGCGTGGGCGCCGGCAACTTCACGGAATACAACGAGCTCACGGCCCACAATTCGTTCGTGCTGGTACTCGCCGAAACGGGCTTCATCGGCTTCGTTCTCTGGATCGCCTTCGTCGGCTACGGTTTCTGGATGATGCTGTCCATCGTGCGGCACCATCGCGATGCCACGGACGACGCCGCCACCGAAGCGGCGTGGAACACGGAGCGCCAGATGGCGCTCACCCTCCTTTTGTCGCTCTGCGGCCTGTTCGCCGCGGCGTTCTTCCTCAGCCGCAGCTACATGGTGGTGCTCTATCTCATCGCCGCGCTGGTCGCCGGGCACTACGTCGGTGCCCGGCGCCGCTGGCCCGACCTTCCCACCTTCCGCCTCTCCGAGGGCGGCTGGCGCTGGGTGCCCGCGGGCGCGTGCGGCGTCTTCGGCCTGTTCGTCCTCGTCGCCGTCCTGCTGCGAACCACATGAAGACCTACGAAACCCTTCTGCGCCACGTGATCTGGCCCGCCTACGAGGGCGGGCTCCGTCGTCGCGAGACGCCGCGCCACATGCGGCGTTACGATCGGGACCAGTGGCTCGCCGCGGCCGACATCCGCACGCTGCAGTTCGAGCGCCTGAAGCGCCTGCTCGACTGGTGCTGGCGCGAGGTGCCGTATTACCGCCGCCGCTGGAGCCAGCTCGGCATCACCCCGCGCGACATCCGCAGCCTCGACGATTACGCGAAGCTCCCCGTGCTGACGAAGGCGGACATCCGCGCCCATGCCGACGATCTCAAGGCGACATCGCTCGCCGGTTCGCTCGGCTACAAGGCCACGGGCGGGTCCACGGGCGAGCCGTTGAGGTTCGGCTACACGCGCGAGAGCAACGACCGCCGCGTCGCCGTGATGTGGCGCGGCTACGGCTGGGCCGGGTCGCGCATGGGCCGCCGCACGGTGTTCCTCTGGGGCGGCCCCGTCGGCGAGCAGACCGCCGCGCATCGCATGAAGGACCGCGTCTACAACGCCGTGTTCGCGCGCAAGCTGCTCGACAGCTTCCACATGAGCGAATCCACGATGGCCGATTACGCCGACGCGATCGACGCGTACCGGCCGGAGGTGATCGTCGGCTACGTCGGACCGCTGGTCCGTCTCGCCGAGTGGCTGCTGGCCCATGGCCGTCGGGTCGCGCGCCCCGCCTCGATCATCGGCGCGGCCGAGGCGCTGCACCCGTTCCAGCGCGAACTGATCGAGCAGGCGTTCGGCGCCCCCACCTTCAACACCTATGGCTGCCGCGAGTTCATGCTGATCGCGTCCGAGTGCGAGCATCGCCAGGGCCTGCACGTGAACGCGGATCACCTGGTCGTGGAAACGCTGGACCCCACCGGCGCGGCCACGGCCACCGGCAGCGGCGAAGTCGCCATCACGGATCTCTTCAACTACGGCATGCCGTTCATCCGTTACGTCAACGGCGACATGGCGACGCATGCGTCCGGCGATTGTCCCTGCGGTCGCGGCCTGCCGCTGCTCGCGTCGGTGGACGGCCGCAAGCTCGATGCGATCCTCACCCCCGCCGGGCACGTGCTCCCCGGTGAATTCTTCCCGCACATGCTGAAGGACGTACCGGGACTGGCGCGCTTCCAGCTCGTGCAGCGCCGCCTCGACCGGCTCGACCTCTCGATCGTGCGCGGACGCGACTTCGAAGACGCATCGCTCGATTACATCCGCCGCGAAGTGGCCAAGGTGCTGGGCGACAGCGCCGAGCTGCACTGCCATTTCGTCGACGACATTCCGCTGACCCGCAGCGGCAAGCTGCGCGTCACCGTCTCGGAGCTGGCCTCGTGAACATCACCCATTTCGTCGAGAACCTGAATCGTGGCGGCCTCGAGCGCATGGTGCTCGACCTGGTGAAGGAACAGCACCGGCAGGGCCACAAGGTGCAGGTGGTCTGCCTGTTCGAGCGCGGCACGCTCGCTACCGAACTCGATCGTCTCGGCGTGCCCGTCACCGCCTGCCACAAGCGCAAGGGTTTCGACCTGCGCGCTCTGGGTCGTGCACGCCAGGCCATGGCGTCGCACTACACCGAGATCCTGCACACCCATAACGCGGTGGCGCACTACCAGGCCGTGCTCGCCAGCGCGGGCATGGGCATCCGTCAGGTCGTCAACACGCGCCACGGCATGGGCGCGCAGCGCAAGCCGGGGCGTCGCGAGTGGCTGTTCCGCCGCGCGCTGAAGGCCACCGACGCCGTGGTCGCCGTCTGCGAAGCCGCGCGCGCCGACGCGGTCCGTCGTGGCATCGCGCCGGCCGCCAAGACCTGCGTGGTACCCAACGGCATCGTGCTCGACGGTTTCGACACGGCGTCCGACACCATGCACGAGCGGCTCGCCCGGATGATCCGCGTGCCCCCGGGCACCCGGATCATCGGCACCGTGGGCCGGCTCAACTGGGCCAAGGACCAGGCCAGCCTGATCCGCGCCTTCCGCATCGTGCGCCATGCGCGACCGGACACCGCCCTGGTACTGATCGGTGACGGGGAACTGCGCGAGACCCTGCGCGCGTGCGCGTTCGACGAAGGCGTCGCCGGCTGCGTCCATTTCCTCGGCGATCGCGACGACGTTCGCGACCTGCTGCAGGGGCTGGACCTGTTCGCGCTGTCGTCGGTGACCGAAGGCTATTCGATGGCGCTGCTGGAAGCCTGCGCCGCCGGCCTCCCCATCGTGGCGACCGACGTCGGCGGCAACGCCGAGATCGTCCGCGACGACACGACCGGGCGGCTGGTGCCACCGTGCGACCCGCCGGCACTGGCCGCGGCGATCCTGGACCTGTTGCATGCGTCGCATCGTGCCTCCACCATGGGGCGCGCCGCGCGCGCGTGGGTCGAGACGCATGGGTCGATGGAAGCCATGGCCGCGCGTTACGGGCAGCTCTACTTCGGCGACATGGAGCGCGCGTCATGAAAGTCCTCGTCGTGACGAATCTCTTCCCCACGCCATGGGATCCGCGGCGCGGCACCTTCAACCGCCAGCAGTTCCAGCGCCTGGGTGAACGCCACGAGGTGGACGTGCTCACCGCCGTCGATTTCCGCGAGCGCGCGGGCGAACGCCGCGACGACGTGCGCGTACCAGGCGTCCACACCGATTACTTCACGTTCTACCATCCGCCCGGGGTCGCGCGCTTCCTCAACGCGTTCTGCTTCTTCGCCTGCATGATGTGGCAGCGCGGCCGCGAGATCCGCCGCGCCCGCTACGACGTGATGCTCGCGAGCTGGGCGTACCCGGATGCCGCCGGCGCCGCGTGGGTCGCCCGCCTGCTCGGCATTCCCTATGTGGTGAAGGTGCACGGCAGCGACCTCAACGTGCAGGCGGAATCGCGCCTGCGCCGCCCGCAGATCCGCGCCGCGCTGCGCGGCGCGGGGGGCGTGCTGGCGGTGAGCAAGGCACTCGCCGCGAAGGCGATCGCACTCGGTGCGCGACCCGACGGCATGGAAGCCATCTACAACGGCGTCGACACCCGTATCTTCCATCGCGGCGACCGTCGCGCGGCCCGGGTGCGGCTGGGACTACCGCCCGAGGTACCCCTGGTGCTCTACGCAGGCAACCTCAAGGCGACCAAGGGATGCCACGACCTCATCGAGGCTTTCCCGACGCTGGTGAAGCGCCACCACGACGCGCGCCTCATCTACGTCGGCGATGGTCCGTGCCGGGCGAACCTCGAAGACCGCGCCGCCTCGCTCTGCTGCGCGCCGGCCGTGCGCTTCGCGGGTGCGGTCGACCATGCCGCCCTGGCCGACTGGTTCGTGGCCGCCGATGTGCTCTGCCTGCCCAGCCACAACGAAGGCGTGCCGAACGTGGTGCTCGAAGCCATGGCGTGCGGCACGCCGGTGGTCGCCACGAGCGTGGGCGGCATTCCCGAGGTGGTCCCGCCGCACGCGGGCATCCTCGTGCCGGCGCACCAGCCGCACGAGCTGGGCGTGGCGCTAGTGGAGGCCTTCGAACGCCACTTCGACGCGGAAGCGATCGCGGCGCACGCCGCGAGCTTCCGTTGGGACGAGAACATCGATCGGTTGGAGCGCATGCTCGGCCGTGTCGCCGCCGGATCGCCGGCCCATCTTGGCGCGAACGCATGAACTGGAAACCGAAAAAACAGGACCTTCTGGGGTTGCTGCCCGAGAAGCTGGTCATGACGCGCACGCGCGACGCCGCGTTGCGCTACCTCAGCTTCGACGACGGCCCCGAGCCCGGGCACACGCCGAAACTGCTCGATACGCTGGCCCGGCACGAGGTGAAGGCGAGCTTCTTCCTCGTGGGCGAGAAGATCGAGCAATACCCCGAAATCGTGCAGCGGATCGTCGCCGACGGCCACATGATCGGCAATCATTCGTACAGCCACTGGTCGTTCGACAACATGAACCTGACGAAGCAGCTGGACGAGGTCTACCGTACCGATGCCCTGCTTCGGCTCTTCGACGATCGGCCTCACCATCGCATGCGTCCGCCGCACGGTTACGTCGGCGCGCAGCTGCTCGCGCACTTCGCCCGTCGCAAGCGCAGCCTCGTGTACTGGTCGTACGACAGCCTCGACTACCAGGACCGGCCGGTCGAAGCACTCATCGACCGCCTGCGTAACGATCCGCCCGCACCGGGCGACATCGTGCTGATGCACGACGACAGCGACAAGGCGGCCGACGCGCTCGACGTGCTGCTGCCCGAATGGCTGTCGCAGGGGATGCGCTTCGCCGCGCTGCCGGGGAGCTCGCGGTGAGGATCCTCTACCATCACCGCACGCGCGGACGCCACGTCGAAGGCGTGCACATTCGCGGCATCGTCGGGGCGCTGCGCGAGCTCGGTCACGACGTCGACGTGATGTCGTTCCCCGGCGCCGACCCGGAACGCGAGACCGAAAGCGCCACCGCACCCGCGCGCGGACGCCTCGCAGGCCTCGTCAGCCGCCTGCCCGGCGTCGTGTTCGAACTGCTGGAGCTGCTCTACAACGGCGTGACGATGCTGCGCATGCGACGCGCCTGGCGCACGGCACCGCCCCGCCTGATCTACGAGCGGTACTCGCTCTTCCTGTTCGCCACGATCTGGATGGCCCGCCGGCGCGGCATCCCCGTGGTGCTCGAGATCAACGACTCGGCGCTCGTCGAACGGGTCAGGCCGCTGGTGATGAAACGGCTGGCAAGGCGAATCGAAGGCTGGTGCCTGCGCCATGCCACCGGACTGGTCTTCATCTCCACGTATTTCCGCGATCTGGCCAACGAGGCCTACGGCGACATCGCGCCGAGTGTCGTCTCGCCGAACGCCGTGGACCTGCCGCGCTTCGATCCGGCGAAGTTCGACCGCGACGCGCTGCGTGCCGAGCGGGGCCTTACCGGCCGCATCGTGTGCGGCCATATCGGGGTGTTCGCCCACTGGCACGGCGTTGACGGCTTCGTGGAAGCCATCGCGAGCCGCCTCGACGCGGTGCCCGACCTCGCCTTCGTGCTCGTCGGCGACGGCAAGACGCTGCCCGCCGTGCGGGAGCTGATCGCGGCGCGAGGGCTGGCGGATCGCGTGCTGCTGCCCGGTCGTGTCCCGCACGACGAGGTCGCGAGCTGGATCGCCTGCATGGACTATGCCGTCCTGCCGAATTCCAACCACTATGGCTCTCCCATGAAACTGTTCGAGTTCATGGGCATGGGCGTCGCCGTGGTCGCGCCGGATTACGCGCCGGTCGCCGAAGTGATCGCCGATGGCCACACGGGCTGGCTGTTCCCGCGGGGCGACGCCGCGGCCTGCGTCGAGCGCGTGCTCGAACTGGCCCAGCGTGCCGACGAACGCAGGCGCGTGGGTGACGCCGCGCGACACTACATCGCCAGCGAGCGGCAATGGCGCAACAACGCCGAACAGTTGCTCACGCTGGTACCGAACGGAGTTGCCGCGTGATCGCCATCGCCCTGCTTACCCTGGTCCTGCTGGCCGCCGTCGCGGTCACCGTCGCCATCCGCGCGCGCAACATGCAGTACTGGCTGTGGGGTTACCTGACGCGCCGGGCGCCGCCGAAAGCGGAAGGTCCGGTGCACGTGCTCTTCTGTTTCGTGGACCACTTCGAGCCCAACTGGGGTCGTGTGGACATGGCCACGCAGCGCCGGCGGGTGGACCGCTGGTGTGTCGAATACCGCGCGCTCGCCTCGCGCCACCGCGACGCGGACGGCGTCGTGCCGCAGCACAGCTTCTTCTATCCCGAAGAGGAATACGTCGAGGAACACCTCGACAAGATCGCCGCGCTCTGCGCCGACGGGTTCGGCGAGATCGAGATCCACCTGCACCACGACAACGATACGCCCGAGAATTTCGTCGTCACCATGGACCGCTTCAACCGCCTGCTGCACGAGAAGCATGGCGCGTTGCCGCGCGATCCCGTCACCGGCCAGCTGCGCTTCGCATTCATCCACGGCAACTGGTGCCTCGACAACTCGCGCGCCGACGGCCGCTGGTGCGGCATCGACAACGAACTCGTCCTCCTGCGCGAACTGGGCTGCTACGCCGACTTCACCCTGCCCTCCGCGCCCAGCGACACGCAGACGCGCCTTTCCAACGCGATCTACTACGCGACCGACGATCCGCACAAGCCGAAGTCGCACGACACCGGCGTGCCCATGCGCGTCGGCGGCAAGCCCACCGGCGACCTGCTCATCATCCAGGGACCGCTGGGTCTCAACTGGAAGGATCGCCGCTTCGGCATCGTTCCGCGCATCGAGAACGCCGATGTCCGGCGCGGTTGTCCGCCGTCGACGACACGTGTCGACCAGTGGGTGCGCACGGGCATCCACGTCGAAGGCCGTCCGGAGTGGGTGTTCGTGAAGGTACATACCCACGGCACGCAGGAGCGCGACATGGACACGCTGCTCGGCAAGCCGGTGGACGACATGCACACGTATCTCGAATCGGCCTACAACGACGGCAAGCGCTACGTGCTCCATTACGTGACCGCCCGCGAGATGTACAACATCGCGAAGGCGGCGGAAGCCGGCATGACGGGGGATCCTGGCCTGTATCGCGACTTCGAGCTCGGTAAGCCGCGGAAGGTCGTGGTCGGGGATGCGGTTGTCGCTTGCTGACGGCTCGGCTTCGCCGTCGCGTTTGGCTTGCGCGTGCCGCGAAGAGCCGCCGGCCCTCACCCTCGCCGCTCCGAGCTCCGGCGTCGCTTGGGTAAGGAGGCCGCTGCGCGGCCGTGTCTGATGGCTGCGCCCCGGCGCGCACGGGCTTCGCGCGGGGGTTTTCGACTCGGCTCCTGCCTCGACGAAAACGGCCGGCCGTCCAGGCCGGCCCCCTTCGGGCCTTTTCCGCGCGAATCCCTCGCCTCCAGAAGTCGCGACGAGGGTGAGGGCCGACGGCTCTGCCGACCGTTGAGGCGCCGGGTGGGAAAAGCAGCCGTGTGGCAAGTCCTCTGACCGCAGCGCGCGACGCCTTCGGCTGCTTTCCTGTGGGAGCGGCCTCGGCCGCTCCCACATAAAGCCAAGAGCTCGCCGCTATAGCGGCTCCTACCAAACTGCTTGCCTCGCCCACCGCCGAGGCGCCGGCTGGCGACAAGACGACTACCGCCAGGTGGGAGCCAGCCTGCTGGCGATGGGTGCTCGCCGCCGCACTTTTGTGGGAGCGGCCTCGGCCGCGATGGGTGCTTGCGGCAAGCACCTATCGCGGCCAAGGCCGCTCCCACACGAGCTCGCCGCTATAGCGGCTCCTACACAGGCAGCTTGCCTCGCCGGTTGGCAGAGCCGTCGGCCGCCGCCCTCGGCGCGACTTGCGCAACCGAGCGCGGCGAGCGGATCAGGCCCGCAGGGGGCCGGCCCGGATGGCCGGCCGTTTTCGTCGAGGCAGGAGCCGAGTCGAAAACCCCCGCTCGCCGCGCGGGCGCGCAGGGGCGTCAGCCATCGAACATGGCCGCGCAGCGGCATCCTTCCCCAAGCGACGGTGAAGCCCGGAGCGCCGAGGGCGGCGGCCGACGGCTCTTCGCGACAGCGCAAACCGAACGCGATGGCGAAGCCGAGCCGTCACCTCAACCGAAACGCAAACCCGAAGTACCGGTCGAGCGAAAGCTCCGGATGGAACGGCACGATGCAGTAGCGCTGCGGATTCTCCCAGCGGTCCTGCAGCTCGTAACCCAGTGACGAAAGGCCGCCGAGAAACTCGCGCTCCGCCGTCACGTGGTAGGGACAGCAGGCCGTGCCGATGTTCTGCACGGTGTAATACGACTCGCGCATGTGCACCGGCACCGAGTTGAGCAGCAGGAACCTCGGCCGGGTTGGCATGGCCGCGATCGCATCGGCGAGCGAATAGCTCAGGTATTGCAACGAACCCGCGGCAAAGAGCACGTCCGCCCCCGAGGCGCCCGATATGTCGTCCGCGAAGCGCAGGCGGCCCGACGGATCGTGTTCCTTCGCCCAGCGCTCGCCGGCGGCGTTCACCGCCGGCACGTCCATCACCGACCAGCGAAGGCCCGCGGGATACGCGAGATACTTCTGGTAGGCGTAATACGCGATGCCGATGTGCCCACCGACGTCGAAGACGTCCTTCGCGCCTTCCGCGAAGAAACGGCCGAGCCAGTGGATCATCGGATAGTCGTTGATGAAGATGCGGCGCGTCCGCTCGCGATAGAGATCGGCGGATTCCGCGTTGTCGTAGCCGCTCGTGCTCGCCGCGGGAATGCTCGCCTGGGCTTCGTCGTACGTGCGGTAGGCGCCACGGTACAGGTGATAGGCGAGTTCGCGGTGAGCGAAGAACCGGCGCTTGTACCGCGCCTCGAGGATGGTGCGGAGCAGTGGCATCCGTGCCGTCGCTTCCTGGTAGGGACGAGCGTCGACGTGCGCGTTCATGGGTTCCCCGAAAGGTGGTGGATACCGGCGAGATTGCGCCCTCGCCACGCGATTTCCCATCCAACGTGGGCCTAGGCCGTCCGGCCGAGGCGCGTGTTCACGACGACGCGCTGGTCACGTCGCCTGCCCGTCGCGCACGGAGGTCGGCGCGCACGCGATGGAGGCCGCGGTACAGCCAGCGCACCGGCCCGTAGACGCGAAAGCCAGCGGTCGACCGGGTCGGACGCACCACGTAAAGCGATCCGCACGGCTCGGATCGGGTCGAAAGCAGCCGCTTGTACTGGTTGTCCCCGTAGCCGAAGCTGATCCGCTCGCCCGGGTAGCGGTCGAGCAACGCGCGCACGGCCTGAAACACGGCCACGGAGCCGATACCGACCTTCGCGACCTCATCGTCGTAACCCAGATCGTCGACCAGATACGTCCCCGCCACGCGGTAGCCGTGGACATAGGCGAGCGGGCGACCGTCGCGAAGCACGAGGTGGCCGATCAGCTGTCCGGCGGCCGCGAGGCGCTGGAACAGCGCGACGCGCTCCGGCGCCTCCCAGTCGGTGGGAAGATCGTCGTGATGCCAGGTCCGGGCGTACAGCACATTCATCAGGCTGCAGTAGCGCGGCATGTCCTCGGCGCGGTCGAACGTATGCAGGGCGGCGTCGCCACCGAGCTTGCGATAGGCGCGTCCCACGCGTTGCGTGAGATCCGTGCGTTTCTTCTTGTCCATGGCGTCGAGCCACGACGCCGACGAGGCCTGCGGATCGATCGACCAGTGCACCTGGTCGAGCAGGTGCGCGGGCACGACACGCATGGCGCCGCCCGCGGAGAGGATCGCCGCGAAACGGTTCGGCAGGTCGGCCTCCTGGATGCGCAGCACGCGGACATCCGGATCGCCGGCGAGCTGGCGTGCCGCCACCAGTTCGACGGTCGCGCGTTCGGCCTCGGACGCCACCACGCCGCCCCCCAGCAGGCGCAGCGCCGCGCCGCGATACACGCTCACGCGACGCCCGGCGAGATCGAGCCGCGCGGTGTGGTCGATGGACAACAACGGCACGTAGCCGGCCACCCTGCCCGTTCCGTCGCGCACGACCACGACATGCGGGCGGGTGCCGTCGCGCCGGCTGGACACTTCGTAGGCGAGCCAGTCCGGATGCTGCACGATGCCGCTGGACGCGGCGTGCTGCTCTGCCACGTGCGCGAGCTCGTCGCGAAGCGCGGCCAGGGCTTCCAGCGTATGGAGGGTCGACGAGACGTAGTTCATGGATTCGCCTTCGCCACCGGTGGGTGGACGGCATCGAGGAGACGGGCGACGAAGCGCCCCGGTGGTCCCAGGCGACGACCGATGCCCGACATGAGCGTCAGGTCGTCGTCCGTCCAGTAGCGCACGAGCATGCTGCCGGGCACGTAGATCACGCAGAACACGGCGACCCCGACGAGGAACCCGATGCGCGACGGCGTGGCTTCCGTCGCGGCCCACGCCGCCAGCGTGGCGACGAGGCCCACGACGAACAGGCGCGACATGGCGGCGACCGGGAGACCGCCGCTGGTCGCCTTCCGCAGGTAATGCACGGCCAGCGCCATCTCGACGATGCGCGCGCCGGCATACGTGAGCACCGCGCCGGCCAGCCCGAGCGGCGGGATGAGCGCGATACCGAGGATCGCGTTCGCCGTGAGCGCGACGACGGCGATGCGGATGCGATCGTCCTGGCGATCGACCACCGTCTGGAAGGCGGCGATGCCATTGCCGATCAGCAGGAGGCCACCGAGCACCAGCGTGGCTTCGATCGCCGGGATGGCGGCGACGTAACGCGTGCCGTACATGAGGCGAACGATCTCGGGCGTCGTGACGAGTCCGAGCCCCGCGATGGCGATGCCGACCGCCCAGTAGAAGCGGGTCGCCTCGGACAGGAACCGTGCGGCGCGCGCCGTGCCGCTCTCGCCATAGGTCTTGGCCATGTAGGGCAGCAGGGTCGAGGTGAGCCCGACGGAGAAGAGCTGCACCGCGCCGCGCGTCAGCGTGCCGGCGATCGCGAAATAACCCACCGCGACCGAACCCGTGAACGTGTTCAGCAGGAAGACCTCGATCGTGCCGACACGGAACGATCCCATCAGCACGAGGGCCGCGGTCAGCCGCAGGTGCCGGTTGACGCGCCGCGCGACGGATTCGGGAATCGGACCGCTCTCGTACGGCCGGCAGCAGCGGCGGTAAGCGAAGCGGTTGATGAGGTTGAGCACGAGGCAGGCCACCGCGAAAAGCGCGACGAACGTGACGAGACCGGCATGCATGAACATCGCGGCGAGCACGAGAAGCATGCCGAGGATACCGCCCGCCACCGTCGCGACGGCTTCGGGCTCGAAGCGTTCCTGCCCCTTGCCGATCGCCACGAGCATCGCGTAGTTCGCCTTGGCCACGACCGCCACGACGACGAGCCCCATGATCGGCAGCAGCGACTGGTCCCATTCCGCCGGACGGAACAGCCAGCCCACCGCGACGAAGAGCACGATCACGACCAGCGAGCTCCACGTCTGGATGCGGGAGAACCGCGCCGCGAGGTGGGACGCCAGCCCCGGGTCGCCCATGCCGTCGGCTTCGGCGATGAACTTCGTGGACGACGTCGTCAACGCGTGGTTGGAACATACGATCAGCCAGCCACACAGCCACACGGTGAACGCGTAGCGGCCAAAGTCGGACGGGCCGAGCGAACGCGCGATCCACACGCTCATCAGGAGCCCGAGGGCGTACTCGATATAGGTCGACACCGTGACGATGCCGATACTGCGCAACACCGCGACGCGCCGGTTCATGGCGACGCTCCCGCGGCGGACCCGCTCGCGCGCGACGGATGCCCGGCGCCGGCCGCGTCGGGACCGGCTTTTCGTCCCGCCCCTGCCGGTTGCGCCATCATCCACTGCGCGACGCCGGCACCGCGGTTGTTCCAGTTGAAACGGCGAAGCGTGTCCGAGATGGCGGCGCATTCCGGGCTGTACGACGCGGCGATGGCCGCGAAGCGTTTCTTCAGGGCCGCCGCACGTGCCGGATCCGTTTCGAAATACCATGCCGCCGCCACGGGGAGGCCCAGTTCCACCGTGTGCCCGTCGCTGTACCAGCCCTCGCTTTCCTGGATCTTCATGAGCGCGTCGGTGCCGGCATGCGACGACGACCAGTACCACGCGATCTGCCCACCCGGCCCGGAGCAGCCGTTGCGCCAGTCGTGCGGCGAGACGAGGAACTTCGGGTCGATCCACCCGTAGCGTTCGAGGTAGCCGCCGAAGTCGACGATCATCCCCGGAATGCGCGTATCGCCCGTCACCAGCCACGCATGCCAGAGGCCATCGACGATGTTCTCGCTCATCCATGGCGATGCCCCGCGCACGTCGTTGCCGCCATCCGGATCGTTCTCGTGCACGTTCCAGCTGTTGCGCCACGAACCGTCGTCGCCGAGGCCATCCGGATTGGCGCGCTGCTGGTCGTACAGCCAGCCGACGCGCGCCACGATGCGCTCGCGATAACGCGCCTCGCCGGTCAGTTCATACGCGGCGACGGTCTGCAGCAGCCCGAGACCCGCGAGGCGCTCGGTGAAGTAATCGTGCGGTGTCCGGTAGGGACCGGGCGCGGCGTTCCAGCCGCCGGAGTGCCAGAGGTCGGCCATCTTCGCCACCGTGGCGGCGTCGTGCATCGAATCGTCGCCGGTCAGCGCCACCGCGAGCAGCACCGGCTCGATGTAGACGTACTTCACGTCGCACGGCTTGCCGTCCGGGACCCAGCCGCCGGCACACGACGGGCTCACGGGTACGCCATCGCGCTTGATCCCCGCCATGTACCAGCGATACCCGTCTTCGGCGGCTTCGAGGTAATCGGCCCGCCCCGTGCGCACGTAGGCGTTGAACAGCGTGGTCGGGCGATCGAACAGCCAGGCAGTGGTGTCGGCCTTCGGTAACGCGCGCGCCCAGCGGAACTGCCCGTCGACATAACGGGCGTAAGGTTCGTCGCGAGCGGCGACCGACTGCGGCCCGGCGATGAGCGACGCGGTGAGCCATTGCGGCGTCAGCGTGGCGAGCGCGGCCAGCCGGCCGTCGACGAGGCCATCCTGGTACGGCCAGCCGGCGATCGGGGACGGGCGCTTCGCACCGACCGTAAAGCGATAGGTGCCGGGCGGTGCGCGGAACTGCGCGCGAACCGCCCGGACACTCCCGTCGCGGAAATGCCAGGTGAGTGTCGACGTCGCCGATACCGGGACGTCGCGGCCCTGCGCGTCCACGATGCGAAGCTCGCCTGCGTCATGGAGTACGCCCGGCGGAAACGGGATACCGACGGTGACGGGCAGCACGTCGCCCTTGCCGGCGACGCGATGCACCTCGATGGTCTGGCTCGCCGGACCGTCGTTCGCCGCGTGGGACCGCGCGGGAAACGTGAGTACCGCGAGCGCGAGCAGCCATGCCAGCACGACGAGGACGTGACGGGCCAGGGGCGACGTCGACGGGCCGTCGTCGTGCAGGACGAGCCGACGCTTGCGGGCGAACACGTGCGAACGGACGTTCATGCCACCGACGCGGTCGGATATGCGGTGCCGGCGAGGTGGTGTTCCCACGAGAGCGCGGTGCCCACGATGACGTCGAGGTCGTCGTAATGGGGACGCCAGCCCAGCAGATCGCGTAGCCGGTCGCTGCAGGCGATCAGGTGCGGAATGTCGCCGGCGCGCCGTGGCAGCTCGCGTACGTCTAGCGGCCTTCCGGCTGCGCGGCCCACCGCCTCGATCACCTCGCGCACGCTGTAACCGTGACCGTAACCCGCGTTGAGCGTGAGGCACTCGCCGCCGTCACGCAGGTGATCGAGCGCGCGCAGGTGCGCCGCGGCCAGGTCCTCGACGTGAATGAAGTCGCGCACGCCCGTGCCGTCGGGCGTGTCGTAATCGGTGCCATAGATGCAGATGTGCGACCGTTTGCCCACCGCGTGCTCGCAGGCGACCTTCACCAGCAGGGTGGCCTGGGGCGTCGAATGCCCGATGCGCCCGAGCGGATCGCACCCGGCGACGTTGAAATAGCGAAGAATCACGTGTCGCATCGCGCCCGTGGCGCACCAGTCGCGCAGCATCGTCTCGGACATCAGCTTCGACATGCCGTAGGGATTGATCGGCAGCGTCGGCGTGTTCTCGTCGGCGATGCCGGCGGCCGTGCTGCCGTAGACCGCGGCCGTGGACGAGAAGATGAACTTGTCGACCCTGGCCTGGGCACAGCACGCGAGCAGATTGCGGGTATTGCCCGTGTTGTTGCCGTAGTACTTCAGCGGATCGCTGACCGATTCCGGCACGACGGTGTGCGCGGCGAAGTGCAGCACCGCGTCCACGTCGTGCGCCTCGAGCACGCGCGAGACGAGATCCGCGTCGCCCACGTTGCCTTCGACGAACGACGCCCCGCGCACGGCCTCGCGAAAACCGGTGGAGAGGTTGTCGATCACCACCACGCGCTCGCCGCGCTCGACGAGCTGCTGGACGGTATGGCTACCGATGTAGCCGGCGCCACCCGTGACCAGGATGGATTTCATGCGTGCCTCCCGGCGGTCGCCAGAGGAAAATTGCGCGTCAGCCATCCACCGATGCCGTCGAGCAATCGCGCCCGGTCACCGGTGAGGATGTACGTGTGGTCGGTCTCCCCGACGTAACGCGTCGTCACCGACGGATGCGACATCACGTTGCCGAAGCATTCGCGGAACTGCCGCGCGTGGTTGAAGTGCGTGCTGATGCCACCCGTGTACACGAGGTAGAGCTTCATGCCCCGTGACACCATGCCGGTGAAGTCGGCGATGACTTCGTCGCGTGGCGCCGGTGCCACGGCGAACACCGGCTCCGGCGCGGCGTTCGCTTCGCTGCCGCGACCGCCCGCGCCGCGGCGCAGGAGCCGCGCCCAGCGACCGGGATCGATCATCCGCGGCAGGTAATGACGCAGCTTGTACCCAAGCGTGCGGTACGCGTAGCCGTCGAGGAACACGGCGCCGGAGACCCGGGGATCCGTCGCCGCGACGATGTGCGCGTTCTGCGCGCCGGAGCAGAGGCCGACGAGCACGAAGCGCTCGCAGCCGGCCCGCTCCTGCAAAAGCTTCATGGCGTCGTCCACGTCCGCGCAGACCTGCTGCGTGCGCGTCATGCCGCCGCCCGTCGCGGCGCTGTCGCCGAGGGTCGAGAGATCGAACCGCAACGTCGGGTAACCGGCCTCGTTCAACTGGCGGGTGAGTTCGACGTGCAGGCGGAAGGGGCCGATGCGGTGGACGAGCCCCGCGTTGAGCACGATCACGCCGGTTTCCCCGCGCGTGCCGGTGGGCACGCCGGCCACGCCGACGAGGTGGCTCCCACGGCCGAATCGATGGGCTTCCTCGCGCATCATGCGGTCTCCTTCAGCCGGCCCGTAACGGCCTGGATGAGCGGTTGGGAAAGAATGGCCGCCTCGAGTCGCCGCAGGTCGTTCCATGGCGTCGGCGGCGAGATCGGCGCGACGCGACCGCGCGACGTGACGATGCGCTCCCACTGCGCTCCCGGCGTGGCGGACGTCGAGTCGAGCACCAGCGTCGGGACGTCGACGCCGCTGACCATCAACGAGGAAAGCTGGCGGCGCAGGCCCTCGCCGATGTCGAACCCGAGCCATTGCTCGGCGACGTCCGCGTGGGTACGCGGACTATTGAAGCGCTCGGCATCCTCGCGCAGCGCGGCCTGCATGGCGTCCAGCGCGTCGACGTAGTCGGCGCCGTCGAGCACGGGGTCCCACGCGATGACTTCGCTGAAACGGGCGCGGCCCGCCGCGGCGAGCGCGACGCTGCCTCCGAGCCGGGCGCCGAACGCCACGACGCGCTCCACGCCCGCCCTCTTCCGCAGTTCGTCCGCGGCGAGCACGGCATCCTCCACGCAGCGGACCCAGTCGACATCCGCGCTGGCGCCGGCGGAGTCGCCCGTGCCGTGGTAGTCGAAGCGGAGCACGGCAAGACCTTGCGAGGCCAGCGCCTGCGCCAGCTGCCGGTAGAGACGGTGGCACCGGATCAGGTCCTGACCCAGCGGCGGGCACATCAGCACGGCGCGGCGTGCCGGCATGGCCGGCGCGTGGTACATGCCGAAAACGCCACCGTTGGCGCCGAAGAAGAACGGCATCTCGGAATCGGAACGCATGTTCATCTCCTGTAGACCACGCCGACGAAGATCTGCGTCTCGCGATAGTCCTGGCCGACGGCGGTACTGTTGCGGCGATCGCGCGCCGCCGACACGTGCCAGCTCCAGTGCTGGTCGACCTGCTGGCGCAGGTCGAGGCCGAGGCGCACGGTGCTGTCCTTGCGGTCGAACGAGTCGTATCTGACCTTGTCCGCCGTGGCGAATCCGCTGAGGGTGAGCGTGGGACGCAGGCGATAGCCGATACCCACGCTGACACCCCGATCGGTCTGGTTGAACGTGCCGTCGTTGATGTAGCGGAGCTTGTTGAACGACGGCGAGACCGTGAGCGTGACGCGTTCCGACCGCCAGTTCCAGGTGGCCTCGACGCGCCTCTCCTTGTACACCTCGGAACCGATGACGGCGCTGCCCGTGCTGATGCCGCTCCCGCCGGTCCCGAAACCGCCGTTGCCGAAGCTGTTTCCACCACCGAACGGATCGATCACCTGCGTGCGGTCGGCGACATCCCCGGTCGCGAACGCGCCAGGCGTCGTGATGATGTCCTGCGCGGCATCGGCGTACTGATAAACGCCCGACACCGTGAACGCGTTCCGCGGCGTGGGCTGCCAGCCGACCTGCATGCGGACCAGCGGCGCGGACGTGTTCCGGCCTCCGTTGAACTCGAGCCGGGTGCCGCCCACCATCACGTCGGCATCGAAGTGCGCCAGCGTGCTCGTGTAGCGAAGGAAGGCTTCCTTCCGGTCGTAGTTCGCGTCGGACGGCTGGTGGTCCCAGTCGACGCGCTGGAACTCGACGTTAGCGGACAGCTGGTCGGTCGGATTGAGGTCGCGGTAGACGCGAAACGCGGCCATCCCGCGCGAGGAGTCGAAATCGTCCACGCGCGACGCGTAGCTGTTGATGTAGCGCAGCTCGAACTGCCCGCGCGCGGCGTTGCCGAAGCGCATGCGCAGCGTCGGTCCCAGCACGAGGACGTTGGTCTGCTGCTGGTTGTCCGGCGAGTCGCTGGCCAGCTGGTCGACCGGCTGCACCCCGGCATAATCCTCGATCGAGAAGTCGAGGCGATCCGGCGCGATGGTCCAGTTGCCCTGCCCCGCGAGCTGCGTCTGCGCCTGCGAGTCGAAGTTGTTCTTCAGGTACTTCCGGTATTCGAACGTACCCGCGACGTTGGCCTGGAACGTGGAGCCCATCTGCGTGAAGCGGAAGGTGCCGCCGGGCGTCAACACGTTGTCGCTCATCGGGTTATTCGACGAGAGCGCGATGTTGTTGCTGTGCTCCAGCCCCGCGTACAGCGAATAATCGAGCGTGCCCGCCACGGTCACGGCGGGTGACACCGAAAGCGCGATCACGATCGCGCGGGCGAGCCTGGACGATGCCGGCATGGTCCCTCCTTCTTCCCCCGCGACGCCACGCCTGCCGGTCGTGGACCGCCGGTGCCGCGAACTCACGGTGACTGGTTGAAAACCACGCCCGCCAGTTTGGCGGGGTCGAAATTGGCGATGGCCTGGTTGATCGCGGCGGGGGTGTCGCGCCCGTAGCCGGCGACGATCACCACGAAATCCGCGAGGTCCGAAAGGATCCGCGCGTCCGGCGAGCCCTTGATAGGCGGGCCGTCGAGGAAGAGATAACGGTCGGGATAGCGGCAGCGGAGCGAATCGAGCACCGCGCGCATGCGGAACGACGAAAAGTATTCGCCGCTGTTCTCGCGCGACTTGCCCGACGGGATCAGGCGAAGGCGCGGCACCCCGGTGGGGTACATGATGGATGCGATGCCTCGCGACGGATGCTCGAGGAAATCGATGAGACCGCCCGAACGCGGCTCGATGCCGAACGCCTTGTGCTGGTTCGGGTAGCGCAGGTTGCAGTCGACCAGCAGGCTCGTCTTCGACTCGTCGAATGCGAACGCCGTCGCCAGGTTGCGGGCCACGAAGCTACTCCCCGACCGGGGGCTCACGGCGACCACGAGCGTCACGAAGTTGTTCTCTCCCGCCATCTCGAGCAGCCGCGTGCGGATACCGCGGAAGGCGTCGGAATGCTGTCGCACGGAGTCTTCGCGGTGGATGAGGCGCTTGCGCTCGCAGTCGATCGGGGCGAGCGCACCGCCTTCCTCGCGCATGCGCGCGATGGAGTGGCCGGGCGCCGTATGCGCATCGCCGTGACGGCCGGAAGCCATGTCGTCGAACTCGATATTGTCAGCAGCCATCTTGTTCATGGGTCAGCCTTTCATCCTCAACCAGAACACCAGGAGGTACACGGCACCGACGCCGAACACCATCAGGGTGATGGTCATGTTCTGCAGCTGGGTGCGGCGGCGATCGCGCGGGGTCGGATAGAACGGCACCGAAGCGAGCACGGGGAAACCCGTGGCACGTTCCAGCTGGGCGACGGACCGCACGCGTGGGTCGAACCGTGCGACCGCGAAAAGCAGGCCGAACGGAATCGCCAGCGACAGCGCGAGACCGGCCAGGCCGAAGTGCATGAAACGCAGGCCGGAAGGCACCAGCGGCATCATGGCGGGGTTCTGCACGAGGAACGTGAGGCCGCGCTGCTCCGCGTCGAGGTTCATCGACACGCGCGCGTTCTCGCGACGCTTCAGCAGGTCCTGGTAGACGTCGCGATTCACGGTGTAATCGCGCGTCAACTCGGCCACGACGTTTTCGGAATTCGCGATGCGCTTGCTGCGCTCCAGCTCGCCTTGCAGCATCGCTTCGCTGGCCCCCACGCGAGCCGCACTGGCCGCCGCGTCGCTGCGCACCGCCGAGAGCTGCAGGCGCATCTGCTGGTAGACCGGGTTCATCGTCACCGCATGGTCGAGCGGTATGGCGCCACCCGAGGCGCGTTGGGCATCGGCGACCGCGGCCTGCTTGCGCAGGTCTTCGATCTGGTGGCGCAGGCGCACCACGTCCGGGTAGTCGTCGGTGTAGTTGAGCAGGAGCTTGCTGAGTTGGCCCTGGAGGTCCGCGAGCTGGGTCGCGTAGATACCGCCGACGGTCTGCACGGCATTCACTTCGGACTCGCCGTTGAGCTGCGACGAGAGTGCGGCGGCCTGCGACTGCTTCTGCATGTAATCCATGCGGTTGTTTTCGATCTGCGTGCGAAGCTGGCTGATGCGCGCGTTGGTGTCGGTCTCGCTGCCCGGCCGGGCATCGGCATTCGCGTCGCGATAGGCCTTCAGCTTGTCCTCGGCGTCGGTCAGCTTGGTGCGATACGCCTCGACCTGGCTGTTGATGAACTCGTAAGCCTCGCGGCTCTCGCGCTGCTTGGAAGCGAGGCTCTCGCTGATGAACAACTGGCCGAAGGCACGCGTGACCTCGAAGGCGCGCTTCGGGTCGGAGTCGAAGTAGCTGATCGTGATCAGGTTCTCGCGGTTGTTGACGATCTTCGTCCGCGCCTTGATCCCGTCCATGATCTTGTCGCGCTCGATCGGCGACGGATTGCCGGCGAGCCAGCCGCCGGTCGCCATGACCTCGTCCAGCACCTTTCGGCTGAAGATCACGTCCCGTGCGATGCCCGCGCGATTCTTGTTGCCGGTGGCGGCGGCCGCGCCTTCCATCAACGGCGTGATGATGCTGGCTTCCTGCGCGAGGATCGTCGTCGACGCCTCGTACTTCTTCGGCCAGGCCGCGCCCACGGCGAGCGCGGTCAACGCGATGGCGGCGAATATCACGCCGATCGCCAGCCGGCGTCGGCGTGCTTCGCCGACCAGTGCGGGCAGCATGCCCGAGAGTGGAACGAGATCCCCGCTCATCGAAATACCCCTTGAAGCCGCCCCTTGGCGGCCTCGGTCAGAAAGCGCGTTGCGGAACGGTGATCACGTCACCGGGCTGTACGGGGTAGTTGTTCGCCAGATCGCCCTGCTGGAGGATTTTCTCCAGACGTACGGCGTAGGACTGCGTGGCGCCCGCTTCGCTACGGCGATAGAGCTCGGTGCGATCGGGTGCCGCGAATTCCGTGGGGCCGCCGGCGGCGAGCACGGCGTCGAGCACCGTCATACCCTGCCGATAAGGAATCGAAATCGGGCTGCGTACCGCGCCGGTGACCCGGACGCGTGAAAGGTATTCGTGGCTGCGCAGCGCCGTCAGGATCACCGCCACCTGCGGGTCGCGGATGTACTGCCCGAGCTTCTGCTGGATCTCCGCGGCCACCTGATCGGTGGTGCGTCCGCCCGCGGGGATGTCGCCGACGAGCGGCACGGTGACCTTGCCGTCGGGACGAACCGGCACGCTGACGCTCAGGTCCGGGTTGTGCCAGACGGTGACCTGCAACTGGTCGTCGACACCGATGAGGTACGCATCGACGGCCTGGCTGGCGACATCCGGCTTGGGCGGCGGCGTGGTGCTTCCACCCGTCGCGCAGGCGGTCAGCAACACGACGGCGAAAAGTGTGGCGAAACGGTTCCAGCACTTCATGACTTGCACCCACCCCTGTGACTTCACTCGAGGGGTATCGTCATTTCAATGGACCGTTCCGTCCATTCCGACAGCCCGCCTATGCCATTCGACCGACGGCGTCGACGCCGGCTTTACGCCATGCTCTGCGTGCGCCGTACGCGCCTCCTCTCCGGCGCCTGGACCCGCAATTGACCGACCTGACGGATCTCGCGACGCGCCTGCTTCACCCAGCCCTGCAGGGTCTGCTGCTTGGCGTGCTGTCGCTCGTGCTGGTGCTCGCTCGACGTCCGCGGGCGGCCTTGTCGGTGGGTGTGCTCGCACTGGGCTGGGTGTGGATCGCAGCGATGCCCGCGGTGGCGATGTCGCTGCGCGCCACGCTCGCCGTGCCTCCGGACGACGGCCACTCGCGCGCCGACGCCATCGTCGTGCTGGGCGGCGACGTCCTTCCTGTCGGGGACTGGGCCCGCTCCCGGACGCGCGCCGGCAAAGGCCTCGCCTTATGGCGCGCGGGGCGCGCACCGTTGATGCTCGTGTCGGGAAGCGATCAGGCGAAGCCGCTCGCCGAAGGCTATGCGGTCTCGGGCATTCCCGCGGACAGGCTGCTCGTCGACGGCGCCAGCGACAACACCCGAGAGAACGCGAGCGACTCGGCGTCGATCCTGCGGTCGCGCGGCGTGCGATCGATCCTGCTCGTCACCTCGTCGATCCACATGCGCCGGGCCGCCGGGGCGTTTCGCCAGCAGGGCGTCGAGGTCGTACCCGTGCCCGTACCGGAGGCCTATGCCGCCATGGCCGACGCCCCGGGATGGCTCCCGCGCCGCGATGCGCTGACGCTGACGGCGCGCTGCGTCCGCGAGTACGTAGCCCTTTGGGTCTACCGCCAACGCCACTGGATCCCGGAACGGCGAGACGACGCTGGTCCCTAGAACGACGCGGCGATACCGAGCTGCTTGAGCACGACCTGCTCCCAGACGCCATCGATGTCGCCATCGGCCAGCATGTCGCAGGCGTTGCGACCCGCGAAGGCGCGCTGCGGCATCACCAGCCAGTGCGCCGCACGTCGGCGGTCGCCGACGCACGACAGCACGAGCTGGGCGAGCGGCGGATGGCTCGCTTCGAGGGTGTCGAGCGCCTGGCCAATCACGGCCTCGCGGGCATCGTGCAGGCGATGCAGTTCGGTGGCGAGTTCCACGAAAGATGGCTGCGTCTGCGACATGGCGGCGATTCCCGAAGAGGCATGGGGGAAACCTAAGCCCTGTCACCATCGCGACGCTTGTACGGGATTCCGGCGCTTTGACTGACGAAGTCGCCAGCGCGTCCGCCGCCGCGGGATCGGCGGTGCGATCGGCTCCCGCGATCGCCCGCGACGTTCAGGGGTCGCCGGTTTCGATCTGCAGGGTCGTCTTCGTGTCGCGGCGGATCAGGCCCGGGCCGAACTGCACGACGCGCCCATCCTTCAGCACGACCGTGTAGTCGCGATGGGAAAGCGAAAAACGCCCGGGTCGGCGATCCAGCCAGCTGAGGACTTCGAAGCCGATCATCGAGCGGTCGGAGTCGGGAGGGCCGAGGCGCTCGATCACCTCGTCGCGCTGCGTTCCGACCTGCAGCCTGGCGACCTTCGCCGCCATGCCCTGACATCCGGCGATCCCGACCGTGATGACGGCCAGCGCGATCGCTCGTTTCATCCTCACCCCCTCACGGAACGGCATCCACCGGATGTTAGCGCGAAGGCGCAAGCCCATGCGACCTGCGAAGACGCGGTTCCGCTCAGCGCACGGTCCCCGCGGCCACGGGCACGGCGGGTGTCTGCCCGACGGGCCTGCCGTGTGGATCGAGGGTGTGTCCCTGCGTATCGACGCCGTGGACGTTCGCGTCCTGCACGCGGTTGGTGACTCCCGGGTTACCCGGCCGGACCGGCGCGAGACCCCGCTCGGTGGCGCCGGCGTCCGACGCCGGGTGCATGGGTGCCGCGGCCGGGTTGGCCTGCACCGTCGACGCGGGGACGGGTAGCGGCTTGTTGGCTGGATCGGCGGCCGCGGGGCGACTGGGCGCGACCTGCGCCATGGCGCCGCTGGCAAAGGCGACCGCGAGGGCGACGGCGGAAATTCGCAGGAACATGGCGACTCCGGAGCGCGCCGCGACGGCGGCGCTTGCGATCGGAAGCTAACGGCGTCCGTGTGAAGCCTTTGCGTGCCTGTTAGGCTCGGGCGACCACCGAACGGAGACGCCTCGATGCTGCTTGCCCTCGTTTTCGCCCTCGCCGGCGACGGATTCGACGATCGCGTGAAGGCGGCCAAGGCACTCGAGGACGGGACGGCGGGCAAGGCCTGGCAGGCCGCCCTGTGGGATCGCATCGGCAATCCCGCGACGGATGCGCTGAAAGGTTGCATCGCCAGCAACGAACCGGCGGATCGACGCGCCTTCACGCTCGTGGCCGTGGTCGATGCCACCGGCCACACGAGCCGGGTGGCCGTGCGGCCCACGACACCCGTTGCCTCGTGTTTCGCGGGCCAGTTCGCGGCGTGGGTGCTACCGCTGCCGCCCGGCTCCCCGGCGCCCTATCCCGTCGAGATCGACGTGAGCATCGAACGCTGACACGCGCGACAGATCCCGTGTAGGAGCGGCCTTGGCCGCGATGGGGCTCGCGGCAAGCCCCCATCGCGGCCGAGGCCGCTCCTACACGGATCGCTGGAGCGGCCCCTGCGCGAGCCCTGCCTCAGTCGCCCCGGATGGCGTAGTGCGTCTCGACGTAGTTGTCGAGGATGGCGACGAATTCGTCGGCGATGTTGTCGCCACGCAAGGTCATGGCTTTCTGGCCGTCGATGAACACCGGTGCCGAGGGCGCTTCGCCGTTGCCCGGCAGCGAGATGCCGATGTTCGCGTGGCGCGACTCGCCGGGGCCGTTGACGATGCAACCCATCACGGCGAGCGTGAGGTTCTCCACGCCGTCGTATTTCACGCGCCACAAAGGCATCTGCTCGCGCACGTGGATCTGGACGGTTTTCGCGAGCTCCTGGAAGAACTCGCTCGTGGTGCGGCCGCAGCCAGGGCATGCCGTGACCAGCGGCGTGAACGCGCGCAGGCCCATCGTCTGCAGGAGCTCCTGCGCCACGATGACCTCCGCCGTGCGCGACTGGCCGGGTTCGGGTGTCAGCGAGATACGGATGGTGTCGCCGATACCTTCCTGCAGCAGCACGCCGAGCGCGGCGCTCGACGCGGTGATGCCCTTGGAACCCATGCCGGCTTCGGTCAGGCCGAGGTGCAGCGCGTAGTCGCCGCGACGGGCGAGGTCGCGATAGACCGCGATCAGTTCCTGCACGCCGGAAACCTTGCACGACAGGATGATGCGATTGCGTGCTAGACCCAGATCTTCCGCGCGCGCGGCCGAGTCCAGCGCCGAACGGATCAGCGCCTCGCGTGCCACGTGGCCGGCGTCCCAGGGATCGGCGCGCTGCGAGTTCTCGTCCATCAGCGTCGCGACCATCGACTGGTCGAGCGACCCCCAGTTGGCGCCGATGCGCACCGGTTTGTCGTAGCGGATCGCCATCTCGATGATCGAGGCGAACTGGGCGTCCTTCTTCTTGCCGAACCCCACGTTACCCGGATTGATGCGGTACTTGGCCAGGGCTTCGGCGCACGCCGGCTCGCCTTCCAGCAGCTGGTGGCCGTTGTAGTGGAAATCGCCGATGAGCGGTACCGAGATGCCCATCATGTCGAGCCGCTCGCGGATGCGCGGGACCGCCGCCGCGGCAGCCGGCGTGTTGACGGTGATGCGAACCATCTCGGAGCCCGCGCGGGCCAGCTCGGCCACCTGCTTCGCGGTCGAGACCGGATCTTCGGTATCGGTGTTCGTCATCGACTGGACGACGATCGGTGCGCCGCCGCCCACGGTGACGCGATCGATCGCGACACCCGTGCTGGGTCGGCGGGCGCCGGCTTCCGCGGGACGCGGGCGGCTGGTGAGGTCTTCGGTCATAGCGGATCATTTTAGCGCATCGGCATGACAGCCGGCCTAACCGGTTCTCGCCGCGGCACCGGCCGGCCTACCCCACGCCGCGCCGCAACGCGGCCAGCAGCGCCCGGCGCTCCATCCACGCCTTCAACGTCCCCACACGCGCCAGCCCCATGCGTTTCAGCGCCGCGTCCTCTCCTTCGACCGCCCGCCCCGGCACCAGCATCGCCGCCAGCAACACCCCCTTCCCGGCATCCTTCAGCCACCCCAGTGCCGGCAGCAACCGGCGCTCCACGGGCGTGAAATCGCTGCCGAACGGGAACGGGTCGAGCAGCCCCCGAGCGCGCATCGGCGCAAGCGAGGCCGTCAGGCCTTCCGGTGTATGCGCGCGCCATGCCTCTGGCACGACGAAACCCTGCCGGAGCTTGCCTGCCCGCTTCGCCTCGGCCGCCAGGGCGTCGACGAACCGCGCATCGGCGATGCCGAGCATCGCTTCGATGCAGGCTTCGTCGGACAGTCCGCGAAGGTCGGCCACCCCGTACTCAGTGACGAAGACGTCGCGCAGATGACGCGGGATGGTCGTGTGGCCATAAGCGAACCGGATGTTCGAGGCGAGGTGGCGGCCCTTTCCGCGCGTGGCGCGCAACAGCAGGATCGAGCGGCCACCCGGCAGCTCGTGCGCCATCGCCACGAAATTGAACTGCCCGCCGACGCCGCTGACGACGCGTCCATCGTCGAGGCCGTCCGACACCGCCGCGCCCGTGAGCGTCGCCATCATGCATGTGTTGAAGAAGCGCGCGCCGCGCCGTTGCAGCGCGGCCAGCGGCTGGTGGTCGCCATAGAGGTGATTGACGTTGGACACCCGGCACATGTCGATGGCGTCCGGGTCGTCGCGCTCCGAGCGGTCCATCCATGCGTACAGCTCGCGCGAGCCGAGCAGGAACGCGCCACGCAGATAGTGTCCGCCGACCGTGCCCTGATCGTTGCCCGCCGCGGCGGCGCGCTCGCGCGCGAGGTCGTCGTAGGCCCGCCGACGCAACACGCCCGCGCGCTGCAGGTGCATGAAGCCGTCCATGACCATCTCGCTCGCACCGTACAGGCCCGCGTCGAACGACGACACGCCACCCCATGCGGCGGCGCTCGCGCGCGTGACGCCCTCGCGATCCAGCGCCTCCAGCCCTTCGCCCCAGGCGTCGTTCTGCTCGTGCCGCAGCAGCAGCGCACGCACCAGCGCGTCGGAAAGCGCACCGATGCCGATCTGTAACGTGCCGCCATCGACGACGAGCGCGCTCGCATGCATGCCCAGCGCGAACTCGGCCGGCGCGATCGGGCCGCGCGGCATCGCGAACAGCGGCGGCGATGTGGCGGGCTCGACGACAAGGTCGAACATGCCGTCCGGGGCCTCGGCATGGCCGCTGACATAGGGCATGTCGGGATGCGCCACCGCGACGCAGAACGGTTTGGGCCTGCCTGCCTCGGCCTGCCTGTCCAGGAAGTCGAAGGTGAGGTCGGGATTGGACGAGAGGCTGATGCGCCCGTCGCGCACAGCGACCAGCTGCACCAGCACGTCGACGTCGCGGCTCGCCAGGTCGCGCGCGACGTGCGTGTAGTTCTGGCTGATGTAGTCGCGCTGCGCGGCGGCCGAGTGCAGCAGCGCGCCGGACTGCATGTAGAACTCGTGCACGCGGATGTTCGGCGGCAGCGCGTCGCGCCCCTGGGCCACGGCATGGAGGAGGTCTTCGTACCCGGCGCCGAAGTGCCGCTCGATGAAGGGACCCGCGAATCGGGCCGCGAGGCCCTTGCCGGGCGACGGGCGGGTCAGCGACAGCGCGGTGAACAGGGTCAGCGAACGGTCGGCGCGGCCTTCGACGGCGCGATAGAGGGCGTTGAGCAGGCCGTGCGGCTTTCCGAGCCCGAGCGGCGCGGCGACCCGCGGGTGTCCGCCGGTCCGTTGCAGGATCGCTTCGACGGCGGCGTCGGTGGCGGGGTCACGCGGAGTCGATGCCATGGCCGCGATGATACAGGGACACTCCCCGGTATCCCGCTAAACTCCCCGTCATGAACGTCCGTCAACGCACCACTGGATTCTCCAGCCGCCTGTTCGCCGAACAGGCCCTGAGCCGCAGCGCCGGCGCGCCGCTCATCGGCGGCAACGCGGTCGAGCTGCTGATCGACGCCCGCGCGCATTTCGACGCGTGGCTCGCTGCCATCGCCGGGGCGCGGCGACACGTCTTCCTCGAGAACTACATCATCCGCGACGACGCCATCGGCAAGGCATTTCTCGATGCGCTCGTCGAGCGCGCGAAGGCCGGCGTGTTCGTGGCGGTGATCGCGGACTGGGCTGGCTGCCTCGGCCAGTCGCGCGCCGCCTTCTGGCAGCCGCTGCGCGACGCGGGTGGCCAGGTGCGCATCTACAACCCGCCGCGCCTCGGCAGCTCGTTCGGCTGGGTGAGCCGCGATCACCGCAAGGTGCTGGTCGTCGACGGCGAGAAGGGTTTTCTCTCGGGCGTCTGCATCAGCGAAAAGTGGTTGGGCGATCCTTCGCGCGACGTGCCGCCGTGGCGCGACACCGGCGTGATGCTGCGCGGCCCGGCCGTCGCGGAAATCGAGCACGCCTTCGCCGACAGCTGGCGCGAGACCGGCGAGCCGCTACCGGCGGACGATCGGATCTCGCCGCCCGCGGTCATCGAGGACGCCGGCAGCGTGTCGTTGCGCCTCATCGCCACGCAGCCGAGCACGGCGGGCATGTACCGCCTCGATCAGATGGTGGCGGCGATGGCGACCAGGACGCTGTGGCTCACCGACGCCTATTTCGTGGGTGTGGCGCCGTACGTGCAGGCGCTCTCGGCCGCCGCGCGCGACGGCGTCGACGTGCGGCTGCTCGTGCCGGGCACGAGCGACATCCCCATGGTGGCGAGCATGTCGCGCTCCGGCTACCGGCCGCTCCTCAAGGCCGGGATCCGTGTGTTCGAGTGGAACGGCTCGATGCTGCACGCCAAGACGGCCGTCGCCGACGGGCGCTGGGCGCGCGTCGGGTCGTCGAACCTCAACATCGCCAGCTGGCTGAGCAACCGCGAGATCGACGTGGCGATCGAGGACGTCGGCTTCGCCCGCCAGCTCGAAGCGTGCTACGAGGCGGACCTCGAGAACGCCACGGAGATCCTGCTCAGCGGCAGGCGCAGCCGCGGCGGCAACGACCGTATGCGCAGCCGTTCGCCCCGCCCACCGCGGCCACACCGCGCAGGCGGCAGTTCGAGCCGTGCGGCGGCCGGCGCCCTGCGCATCGCGAACACGGTCGGCGCCGCGATCACGCAGCATCGCGTGCTGGGGGATACCGAATCGGGGCCGGTCGTCGCCGGTGCGCTGGCGGCGCTGGTGCTGACGCTGGTGGCGATCTTCTGGCCCGCGGTGATCGCGTGGCCGCTCGCGCTGATCGGCGCGTGGTTCACGGTGAACCTGGCGGTGAGCTGGTGGACGTTACGGAAACGGCGGCGCGAGACGCGCGAGGATGCCGATACGACGTCACCGGCCAGGTGATCCCGAGCGCTGGCGGCGTCCTTCGCAGGAGCCGCCATGCCGGCTCCTGCAGGGAGCGATTCAGGCGCGTGGCTTGAAGTGCAGCGGTTGCGCGTCGGCGCGCGGCTGCACCGGTCCGCAGCTGTTGCACGAGCCGCAGCCGTCGCCGCAGCTGCCCGTCGCGGTGGCGGGTTGCAGGCGTCGGCCGAGCGAACGCGTCGCCCGGCCGCGCCCTTCGCGGTTGAGGCTGGCGGAGGCCCGTGCCAGCCAGCGTGCCGACGTCTTCGGCAGCAGCTTGCGCACCGCGACCCACGCGCTGACGGTTACGACAAGGGCGATGATCGCCCCCTGCACCAGTTCGAACGTGCTCATGAGAGCGCCCTCGCGATCTGATAGGTGGCCAGCGAGGCCAGATAGGCCAGGCCGAAGAGGTAACCGGCGGCCACGGCGACGTTGCGCCAGGAGTTGGTCTCGCGCCGGATCACGGCGAGCGTGGACATGCACTGCGGCGCGAAGACGTACCAGGCCAGCAGCGACAGCGCGGTGGCGAGCGACCATTGATTCGCGATGAGCGGACCAAGCTGCGACGCGACGCTATCGTCGCTGCCGGACATCGCATACACGGTGCCCAGCGCCGCGACCGCCACTTCGCGTGCGGCGAGCCCCGGCACCAAGGCGATGCAGATCTGCCAGTTGAAACCGATCGGGGCGAAGATCACTTCCAGCATGCGGCCCAGCCGGCCGGCGATGCTGTAGTCGATCGCCGGTTGCGTGGCGCCGTCCGGCGGCCCCGGAAAGCTCGACAGGAACCACAGCAGCACCGTCAGCGCGAGGATGATGCCGCCGACACGCTTCAGGAAGATCATCGCGCGCTCCCACAGGCCGAGGCCGATGTCGCGCACGTTCGGTAGCCGGTACGACGGCAGTTCCATGATCAGCGCGTGTTCGCTCTTGTCCTTGCGCAGGCGCTTCATCACGAAGGCGACGCCGAGGGCGCTGAAGATGCCGGCGAAGTACAGCGTGAACAGCACGATGCCCTGCAGGTTGAACACGCCCCATACGGACCGGCTTGGGATGAACGCGGCGATCAGCAGCGTGTACACCGGCAGCCGCGCGGAGCATGTCATCAGCGGCGCGACGAGGATGGTCGTCAGTCGGTCGCGCGGATCCTGGATGCTGCGCGTGGCCATGATGCCGGGGATGGCGCAGGCGAAGCTCGACAGCAGAGGAATGAACGCCCTGCCCGTCAGCCCCACGCGGAACATCATGCGGTCGAGGAGGAACGCCGCGCGCGGCAGGTACCCCGACTCCTCGAGCACGAGGATGAAGAGGAAAAGGATGAGGATCTGCGGCAGGAACACCAGCACCGCGCCGAGTCCGGCGAAGAGGCCGTCGTTGAGCAGGCTGTGCAGCGCGCTGTCGGCGGGCAGGAAACCGGTGACGAACACGCCAAGCGCCGCGATGCCGCTCTCGATGGCATCCATGATCGGCTCGGCCCAGGAGAACACCGCCTGGAAGATGAAGAACATCAGCGTGGCGAGGATCGCGAGACCGAATACCGGGTGCAGCGCCCAGCGATCGATGGCGTCGTCGATCGCGACCGTGTCGCGCGACGTCGTCACCGTGGCGGCGAGGATCGAGCGTACCTCGGTGTGGAGCTGTTCGACGCTGGCCTGGTCGATGGCGGCCGGCACGATGTCGGGCACGCTCTCGTCGATGCGGGCGATCAACGCTTTCGCGCCGCCGCGCTTCACCGCCACGGTTTCCACCACGGGCACGCCGAGGCGACGCGACAGTTCCGCGACGTCGATGGCGATGCCGCGACGTCGCGCGGCGTCCATCATGTTGAGGGCGAGCACCACGGGCCGGCCGAGACGGCGCACTTCGAGCACGAAACGCAGGTGCAGACGCAGGTTGGTGGCGTCCGCCACGCACACGATGAGATCGGGAGCGGCCTCGCCCGGGTATCGCCCGTGACAGACGTCGCGGGTAATCGCTTCGTCCGGGCTCGTGGCCTCGAAACTGTAGGCACCCGGCAGGTCGAGGATGTGCAGCGTGCGACCGGACGGCGCGACGAAGCGGCCCTCCTTGCGTTCGACGGTGACACCCGCGTAATTGGCGACTTTCTGCCGGCCGCCCGTCAGCTGGTTGAACAGCGCCGTCTTGCCGCAGTTCGGGTTGCCGACGAGGGCGATGCGCATCGCGGCGGCGCTCACGCGGCACCGTCCACGAGCACGTCGACCCGCGCGGCCTCGCTCTTGCGCAGGGCGAACCGCGTGGACCCGATCTGGATCAGCAACGGATCGCCGCCGAGCGGTCCGCGCGCCACCAGCCGAACCGGCTCGCCCGCGACGAAGCCGAGATCGCGCAGACGTTGCGCGATCGGATCGGCGGGATGGGCATCGCTGACGGACTGGACCACGGCGTTGGCACCTTTCGGCGCGTCTGAGAGGCGCACTGGGCTTACTCAAATAAGAACTGTTCGCATTATATGCCTTTCACCAGGGGGCTGCATCCGAACGCGATGCCACACCCTTGGCTGCCCACACTGGACCGGCGAACCGTCCGCGACCTTTCACCCTTTATGATCGGGGGCTACGAACCTGGAGCTCGCCATGTCTGCCGTCGAACTGGTCCGCAAGGGCGCCGTCGCCCATCTGGTCATGAACCGTCCGGAGGTGCACAACGCGTTCGACGATGGTCTCATCGCCGACCTCACTGCGGCCATCGACGACGTGGAACGCGACGCGGCCGTGCGCGCGGTGGTGCTGACCGGCGCGGGCGCCAGCTTCTCGGCCGGTGCCGATCTGCGTTGGATGCGCGGCATGGCGGCAGCGTCCGAGGCGGATAACCGCGCCGATTCGCTGCGCCTGGCGACGCTGATGCGTCGCCTGCAATTTCTTGCGAAGCCGACCGTGGCGCGGGTCAACGGTGCCGCGTTCGGCGGTGGCGTCGGCCTCGTCGCCTGCTGCGACATCGCCATCGCGGCCGACGGTGTCCGATTCGCGTTGTCCGAGGTCAAGCTAGGCCTCGTGCCGGCCGTGATCTCGCCTTACGTCGTCGGCGCGATCGGCTTGCGGCAGGCGCGCCGGCTGTTCGTGACGGGCGAGGTGTTCGATGCGCCGGCGGCTCTCGCGATGGGCCTCGTTCACGAGGCCGTTCCGGCGGACGACCTCGACACGGCCGTCGAGCGCGTGCTCGATCTCCTCACCAAGGGCGGGCCGGTGGCCCAGGCGGAAGCCAAGCGCCTCGCGCTCGCCATGGGCGGCATGGAGGCGGGCGCGATGGTGGCGACCGATGCGACGAACGCGGCCCTGATCGCGAAAATGCGCGTCTCGGCCGAGGGACAGGACGGTCTCGGTGCCTTCCTGGAAAAGCGCCAGCCCTCCTGGCTCGCCTGACATGCGCGCACGCTGGCCGGAGGGGGCAGCGGGCCGATCGGCTCGAGCCATCATTCTGTTCGCCGCGCTGCTCCTTCCCGTGGCGGCGCATGCCGACACCGTCGCACAGCGGATCGACGCCCGTCTCGCCGAGCCACGCTTCGCATCCGCGTCGTGGGGAATCGCCGTCGTTTCGCTCGACGATGGCCGCACCGTCTACGAACACGACGCCGGCCGGCTTTTGCTGCCCGCCTCGACCGCCAAGCTCTACACGGCCGCGTTCGCCCTCGAGCGCCTGGGAAGCGATTACCGTACGCGTACGGACGTGCTCGCCGCCGGCGATGTCCGCAAGGGACGTCTGCACGGCGCGCTCGTGCTTCGCGGCCGGGGCGACCCGACGCTGGCGGGGAGCGCATGGGCCGAGGCGCTGGCGGCGGAGGTCGCCGCGGCGGGCATCCACCGCGTCGACGGCGACGTCGTCGGTGACGACACGGCGTTCGACGGACCCCCGATCGGCAGCGGCTGGGAGGCATCGGACCTGCAGGCGGCGTATGGCGCGCAAAGCGGCGCGCTGATCGTCGACGAGAACACGATGACGACGACGATCGCGCGCGACGGTGTCGCCGTGACGCCCGACGGCACCGCGGTGACCGTCGCACTGTCCTCGACGACGGCGGCCGGGCCGCTCTCGCTCTACCGCGCGCCGGGCAGCGAGACGTTGCACGTCCAAGGCACGGCCGGCGATGCGCCGCACCGCTACCGCCTCTCGACCCCGGACCCCGCCCTCACGGCGGCCCGCCGTCTCCGCGATGCGCTGGTCCACCAGGGCGTGCGTGTCGACGGCGAGGCACGCAGCGTGCGCTGGCCGGTCGCCGCACCGACGGGGCGCGTCGTCGCATCCCGGGCGTCGCCATCGCTGGCGGACATCCTTCGTCCCGGGCTCAAGCGCTCGCAGAACCTGTTCCTGCAGAGCGTCTTCCAGCTGATCGGGATGGAAACCGACGGCAAGGGCTCCGCCGAGGATCGCGCGTCCGACGCGCTCGCCGGGTGGCTCGCCGGTCGCGGGATCGGCCCCTCCGCCGCCACACTCGAGGAAGGCACGGGACTGTCGCGCCACGACCTCACCACGGCCGGCGCGCTCGCGCGGGTGCTGGTCGGCATGGACGCCTCGCCGCTGGCGGCGACCTGGCGCGGGATGCTGCCGGTGGCGGGCGTCGATGGCACGCTGGCGGCCCGTATGCGTGGCTCCGCAGCGGAGGGCAACGTGACGGCGAAGACCGGCAGCATGCAATTCGTCAACGCGCTGGCGGGGTACGTCACGACGAAGCGCGGCCAACGGCTCGCCTTCGCCATCCTGCTCAACAACTACGCGCCGCCGGCGCGCAGCGCCATGCCCACCGTGCCGCCATCGGCGGAGGTCGACGCCATCGCGATCATGCTGGCCGAGGCGGGCGAGCGGCTCTAGCCCCTGCAACAGGGCGAGTCAGCCAAGCACCTTCGGCAGGTCCTTCCCGATCTTCTCCGGCGTGTCCGTCGGCGCGTAACGCTCCACTACCCGCCCGTCGCGGTCCACCAGGAACTTGGTGAAGTTCCACTTGATGCCCTCGGTGCCGAGCAGGCCCTTCTGTTCCTTCTTCAGCCAGCGATACAGCGGATGCGCGTTCTCGCCGTTCACGTCGATCTTGGAAAACATCGGAAACGACACGTCGTAGGTCAGCGAGCAGAAATCGCGGATCTCCGCTTCGTCGCCCGGCTCCTGGTGGCCGAACTGGTCGCAAGGGAATCCCAGCACCTCGAACCCGCTGTCGTGGAACTGCTTCTGCAGCGCTTCGAGACCCTTGTACTGCGGCGTGAACCCGCACTTCGAGGCCACGTTGACCACCAGCAGGGCCTTTCCACGGAACTCGGCGAGCGAGCGCTCGTTGCCGTCGATGTCGCGGGCGGAGAAATCGTAGATGCTGGTGGCCATGCGGGCTTCCCTGGTGGTTGGTCTGGCGGAGTCTACGCCTCTCCACGGGCCCATGCGCCCGGGCTTCGGCTACCATGGCACGTCTTTGACGGCCAAGAGCCAACGCCTGTGATCCGTTTCGCCGCCGCCTCCAAGTCCTATGCCGTGGACGGAGCGCTCGTCCCCGCCCTGCACCCCGTCGACCTCACGATCGAGGCCGGTGAAGTGTTCGGCATCATCGGCCACTCCGGCGCCGGCAAGTCGACGCTGCTGCGCCTGATCAACCTGCTGGAACGCCCGACCAGCGGCAAGGTGTTCATCGATGGCCGCGACGTGACCGACGCGCAGGGCGCCGACCTGCGACGCCTGCGCGCCGGCATCGGCATGATCTTCCAGCACTTCAACCTGCTGTCGTCGCGTACCGTCGCGGACAACGTGGCGTTTCCGCTGCGGCTGCATGGCGGCAAGGACGACGCGACGATCGCCGCGCGGGTGGACGAGCTGCTCGAGCTCGTCGGCCTCGCCGCGCATGCGCGCAAGTATCCGGCCCAGCTTTCGGGTGGACAGAAGCAGCGCGTCGGCATCGCTCGCGCGCTCGCGAGCCGCCCGTCCATCCTGCTCTGCGACGAGGCCACCAGCGCGCTCGATCCGCAGACCACGGCATCCGTGCTCGAACTCCTCGCGGACATAAATCGTCGCCTGGGGCTCACGATCGTGCTGATCACGCACGAGATGGACGTCGTTCGCCGCGTGTGCGATCGCGTCGCGGTGCTCGACGCCGGCCACGTCGTGGAGCAGGGCGCCGTCGCCGACGTCTTCCTCCATCCGCGCCATGCGACGACGCGGCGTTTCGTCGCCGAAGCGGATCACCGCGAAGGTCGCGGCGCGGACTTCCCCGGCGTGAGCGGCCCGCTGTTCCGGCTCTCGTTCCGCGGCGACGCCACTTACTCGCCGTTGCTCTCCAGCGTGGTGCGCGACACCGGCGTCGAATACAACCTGCTGTCGGGTCGCGTCGACCGCATCAAGGATGTGCCCTACGGACAACTGACGCTCGCCATGCACGGCGAGCGGCTGGACGACGCGCTCGCGCAGATCCGCGCCGCCGGCGTCGATATCGAAGAGGTGGCCCGATGAGCCCGCTGCAGACCCTGTTCCCGAACATCGACTGGCCCGAGATCGCACAGGCGTGTCTGGACACCCTGCTGATGCTCGGCGGCTCGCTGCTCTTCACCCTGGTTCTCGGGCTGCCGCTGGGCGTGTGGCTGTTCCTCACCGCGCGCGGGCAACTGCACGCGAAGCCGAAACTCTATGGCGTGCTGTCGCTCGTGGTGAACGTGCTTCGTTCGGTGCCCTTCATCATCCTCATGATCCTGCTCATTCCCGTGACGCAGGCCATCACGGGTGTGAGCATCGGCATACGCGGCGCCATCGTGCCGCTGGTGATCGGTGCCGCGCCGTTCTTCGCGCGCCTCGTCGAAACGGCGCTTCGCGAGGTGGACCGCGGCGTGATCGAGGCCAGCCAGGCCATGGGAGCGACGACGGGACAGATCGTCACCCGCGTCCTCCTTCCCGAGTCGCGCCCCGGCCTGATCGCCGCGACGACGGTGACGGCGGTCGCGCTGGTCGGCTACACGGCGATGGGCGGCATCGTCGGGGCGGGCGGCCTCGGCGCCCTCGCCTATCAGTATGGGTACAACGGCTACAAGCCCGATTACATGCTGGTCACGGTCGCTCTGCTCGTGGTGCTGGTGCAGATCCTGCAGTCGATCGGCGATCGCCTCGTGGGCCGGTACAGCCGTCGCTGAACGGGCACCGGGGGCGTTTTGCATCCGGCGGTATGGACGTCTATGCTGTCGCACCGCAACATGACGCGACGGACACCCCCATGAAGAAGTACCTGCTCCCCCTCGGCACCGCCCTCGCGATCCTTCTCGCGGGCTGTTCGGGCGGCCAGGACGGCGACAAGGGCGGCGAGACGAAGCTGACCGTCGCCGCCACTCCGGTGCCGCACGCGGAGATCCTCAAGGAGATCAAGCCCCTGCTGGCGAAGGAAGGCGTGGACCTCGAGATCCGCGTATTCACGGATTACGTGCAGCCGAACATGCAGGTGGCGCAGAAGCAGCTGGACGCCAACTTCTTCCAGACCGAGCCCTATCTCGACGCGTTCAACAAGGAACGCGGCACCCGTCTCGTCACGGTGGTCGGCGTGCACATCGAGCCGTTCGGTGCGTATTCGCGCAAGTACACGTCGATCGACCAGCTTCCCGATGGTGCCGACGTGGTGATCCCGAACGATCCCAGCAACAACAGCCGCGCGCTGCTCCTGCTGGCGAAGCACGGCCTGATCACGCTGAAGAACCCCAACGATCGCCTCGCGACGCTGAAGGACGTCGTGGAGAATCCGAAGCACCTGAAGTTCCGCGAGCTCGAAGCCGCGATGCTTCCGCGTGTGGTCGGCGAGGTCGACCTCGCGCTGATCAACACCAACTACGCGCTGGCGGCGAAGCTCAATCCGCTGAAGGACGCCCTGCTGATCGAGGGCAAGGATTCGCCGTACGTCAACTTCCTCGTCGCCCGTCCCGACAACAAGGACGATCCGCGCGTGCAGAAGCTCGCGAAGGCCCTCACCTCGCCCGAGGTCAAGGCCTTCATCGAGAAGACCTACGGCGGCGCGGTGCTTCCCGCGTTCTGAGGCAGGTCGAACACCTTGCGCAGGTAGGCGACGTAATCCGGGTCCTCGAAACCCATCGCCTTCCCCGGCGAGTCGGAAAGCTTCGCCACCGGCTGGCCGTTGCAACGGGTCATCTTGATCACGATGTTGAGCGGCGTCGGCCCCATGTCGTTGGTCAGGTTCGTGCCGACGCCGAACGACAGCAGGCAACGGCCGGCGAAATGCCGGTAGAGCTCCATCACCCTCGGGATGTCGAGACTGTCACTGAAGACCAGGGTCTTCGTGCGAGGATCCACGCGATTCCTGTCGTAGTGCGCGAGCACCCTGTCGCCCCAGCTGAACGGATCGCCCGAATCGTGGCGTGCCCCGTCGAAGAGCTTGCAGAAGTACATGTCGAAGTCGCGCAGGAACGCGTCGAGTCCGTAGACGTCGGAGAGCGCGATGCCGAGGTCGCCGCGGTATTCGCGCGCCCAGGCCTCCAGCGCCGCCGTCTGCGAATCGCGCAGCCGGGGCCCGAGCGACTGGAATGCCTGCAGGTATTCGTGCGCCATGCTGCCGATGGGTACGAGACCCAGCCGCTTCGCCAGCCACACGTTGCTCGTGCCCGCGAGCTGCGGACCGAGCCCGGCCTTCAGCGTCGCCAGCATTTCCTCGTGCCAGTCCCGGGAGAAACGACGGCGCGTGCCGTAATCGGCGATGCGCACCTTGTCGTATCCCGGCGTATCGCGCAGCCGTTCGATCTTCGCCTTCAGTCGCGCCCTGCCCTCGTCGAGCCCGATGTCCGGATACGCGCTGCGGAAATACAGCTCGTTGACGATGGCGAGCAGCGGCACTTCGAACATGATCGTGTGCAGCCACGGGCCGGAGATCACGATGTCGATCTCGCCGCCGCCATGCGCCGCGGGCGCGATGTGCACGTACTTCGCGTTGAGCTGGAAAAGGCCGAGGAAATCGACGAAGTCGCTGTCGATGAAGCGCAGGCCGCGCAGGTAATCGAGCTCGTCGTCCGTGAAACGCAGCGCGCAGAGCGCGTCGAGCTCCTCGCGGATGCGGCCGATCAGCGGCACCAGATCGATGCCGGGCGTGCGGCAGCGGAAGCGGTATTCGACCTCGGCGGCCGGATACTGATGCAGCACGACCTGCATCATCGTGAACTTGTACAGATCGGTATCGAGCAGCGAGCCGACGATCATGCCGTGGCGCCCGTCGAGACGATCTGCCTGTTCACCGCGTCGACGAAGGCGTCCGTGCCGGGCCACGACGTGATCCGGCCCAGTTTCTTTCCGCGATGGAACAGGAACCATGCCGGGATGCCGTGCAGGCCGAAACGCGTCGCCATCTTCGGATCGTCGTAGACGTTGTCGTGCAGCCAGCGGACTTCGGGCCAGCCGAACCGCTCCGCCGTCAGCAGGATCTGCCGCTTGGCGATATCGCAGTTCGGACAGTCGCGCCCCCAGAGGAAGAGGATGACGATGCGGTCGTCGTCGGCGGCGAGCTCGGCGTCGAGTTCGCCGGTCGTCACGCGCTGCATCGGAAAACGCTCGAAGAAATCGGGGACGGTGGTGTCGGCCATGGGGAATTCCGTGGATCGTGTCCGGTCCACATGGGGGCGTTGCGGCCATAATCCGAGGGTCCCCGTCCGATTCGCAAGGCCTCACGTGCGCGCACTCATCGCCATCCTCCTGCTGACCTGCGCCGGCATCGCGCCGGCCGCGACCCTTACCCTGCAGACAGGCGCCACCGCCCGGGCGTTCACCGTCGAGCAGCTGCTCGCCCGGCCCGACGCGCGCGAGATCCGCGTGCCGGGCGATGTCTCCTACCATCGCGAGACCCGCTATGTCGCCGTTCCGCTGAAGGCCCTGCTGTCGGGCGTGCCCGCCGATGCCCATCTGCAGTTCGTTGCCCTCGACGGCTTCGCCGCGGAAATGCCGGCGTCGCTGATCGTCGACGGGCACGGCGCCGAGGCGTGGCTCGCCGTCGAGCCCCCGGGCAAGCCGTGGCCCGCCCTCGCGGAGGGCAAGCCCAGCGCGGGGCCCTTCTATCTCGTGTGGACGAACCCTGCCGCGGGCCAGGTGGGTCCCGAGCAATGGCCGTACCAGGTGACGGCCATCCGTGTCCTCGCCGACCCCGCATCCCGCTTCCCCGCCATGCAACCCGCGGCCAGCCTGCCGAAGGATGCACCGGCCCGCCGCGGTTTCGCGGTATTCCAGCGCAACTGCATCACGTGTCACACGCTCAACGGCCAGGGCGACGCGAAACTCGGTCCGGACCTCAACATCCCGCACAGCCCCACCGAGTACCTGCGCGACGACCTGTTCCGCACGCTCGTCCGCAACCCACAGGATCTCCGCCACTGGCCGCAGGCGAAGATGCCCGGGTTCGATCGCAAGGTGCTCACGGATGCCGATCTCGACGATCTGCTGGCGTATCTGAAGCACATGTCGGGGCGGAAGGCGCAATGATCCCCGTGGGAGCCAGCCTGCTGGCGAATCAGTCTCGCCGCGAGCTCTCATCGCCAGCAGGCTGGCTCGCACCCAGGCGCGCCAGTTCACGCTCGCGTCTGGCGGGCGGCAACTTCGACAGCTGACGCACACGCTCGTAGAACACGTCCCAGCGCCGGTCCGACTGGGCGAACACCGCGCCGAACGCGTCGACCCACGTGTCGTACAGCCCGAACGGCAGCAGGCGCGCGTTATTCAGGGGGCGTGACATCCAGCGATCGTAGCGATGGTCGCCGCCCGCTTCCGCGGCGCGCCAGTCGAGGTAGCGGCCGCGAAAGTCCTCGAACGCCTCCGCCTTGGCCACGCGCTTCGCCTCGTCGGTGCGATCCTCCGCATAGATCGCCTGCAGGCGGTCGCGCAGGGCGAGCACCTGCGTGGTGAACGAACGTTCCAGCCGGTCGCCGCGCTCGTCGGGCGGCGACAGACGACGCGAGCGCCGCCACTCGCGCAGGCCTTCGCGCTCGACGAAGGTGGCGAACGATTCGTTGAACGACGAGTCGTCCTTCACGTAGAGCTTCTGGTGCGCGAGTTCGTGAAAGATCGTGCCGGCCAGATCGTCGTCGTCCCAGCGCATCATGCTACTGAGGATGGGGTCGGCGAACCAGCCGAGCGTGGAGTACGCAGGCACCTCGCCGATCGCGACGTCGTGGCCTAGCGCGGCCTGCCGTGCGGCCTCGCGATCGGCGAGGTCGCGACGGAAGTAGCCGCGATACGCGACGCATCCCGCGACCGGAAAGCAATGCGTCACGGGCGCGGTCGAAAGCTCGGGCGTGGCGAAGACGTTCCACGCCACCCAGGGCCGGTCGAGCGCGACGTAGTACGTGTAGCTGCGGTTCTCCGGCAAGCCGAGGTTCGTCGAAGCAAAGCGACGCGCCTCGCCGGCCAGGACGAGGCGGTCGCGGGTCGACACGGGCGTCTTCGGATCGGCGATCACCTTCGCGATCGGTCGCCGATCCCCCAGCAGTGCCGCCTGTCCGTGGGCGACATGGGCGTAATAGCCGAGCGAACGGCATCCGGCGAGCAACAGCAGGGTGGCGACGAAGGCTAGGGACACTGGGCGCATGCGCCCTATTGTGCACGCCTCCCCGTCATCGCCTGAAGCACGCCATCGCGGCGGATCAGGCCGTGCATCAAGGCCGCCCCCATGTGCGCGAGATAGGTGAGGAAGAACAGCCACGCGAGGTAGCGATGGGCTTCCCGCAGCCATGCGTACAGGAGCGGATCGAAGGGCAGGATCGGTGGCAGGCGAAGGCCGCCTCCGAGCGTCACCGGGAAATTGCCGGCCGACAGCATGCCCCAGCCGACGAGCGGAAGACCGATCATCAGCACGTAGAACAGCCAGTGCGAGGCGTGCGCGGCGAGCTTCTGCCAGAGCGGCATGTCGTCGGGCAGCGGGGGCGCCGGGTGCGTGAGGCGGAAACCCAGGCGGATCAACGCCAGCACGAAGATGCTGATCCCGAGCGGTTTGTGGATGGCGAGCAGCCACGTGTGCTTCGATTCGACGCTGGTGACCATGCCGGCGCCGATGAAGAGCATCGACACGATCATCGCCGCCATCAGCCAGTGCAGCAGGCGCGCGAACCAGTGGAAGGTTTCGGGACGGCTCATGGGCGGGCCTCCTTCGGATGGGCGGTGCCCGGGACGTGCGCTTCCTCGCTGGTGCGGCGCAGGAACGAATCGGCGTAGGTCGACGAACGCGCGGGGAGCAGCGGGTCGTCCGATGGCTCGATACCGCGAGGGAGGATCATCGGATCGTAGTTGACGTCGCGACACGGGCCAGCGGCCTGCGCCTCGGCGGCGTCGACCACGACGGTACCCGCGTCGACGAGCTTGCGCCCGTCGGGCCAGACCTTCGTCGCGTCGTCCACCGGGTCGCCGGGGTCGGCGAAGATCATCTGCAGGTGCCAGCGCAACGGCCCCTGCCCCAGACGCTTCATGAGGTCGGCGGCGAGGAAGTCGGCATCGCCGGCGGCGGCACCGCCGTCGCCCTCGGGCCCCTGCTCCGGCACCACCTGCCAGCGGACGGCACGGCGCTGCCCGCCCGCGTCGCGCAGGTAGAACGCGTTGATGCTGCGGTAGGTCTCCGTGGCGTAGCTCGCCGACGGCTTGGCCGACTTGATCCATGCGAGGAACGGGCCCGTCTCGGGGTGCGCCCCGAAGAAGGCTTTCGCCTTTTCGGGGTCCGGCTTTCCGGTGGCGGGGTCGGGATGCGTCGCGACCGTGAGGTCGTAGAACGCCTTGGGCGTGGTCACCGGAAACACGGGCATCGCGTTCATGCCCGTGCGCCACTGCTCGCCGTCGGCAAGGTCGAAGCGCAGGGCGAAGCTACGGATCGGGATGGATCCGTCCGGCGCGTACGGGTTGCCGCCGGGAATGGCGAGGCGCCCCACGAAGGGCGTGTTGCCAGGAGCGAACAGGCGGGCGGTCGAAAACGCCGCCAGCGCGCCGTTCGACTCGAAGCGGCCGGTCACGCAGATGCCCTTGGCGTGGTTACGGCGGAAGCCCGGATGCTCTCCGCCCGTCGATTGCAGTTCGTCGACGATGCGTTTCGGCGTGAGGCGTTCCGGCGCGAGCCACCCCCCGACATACCCGAAAACGGCAGCGACGGCCGCTACGATCACCCCTATCGCGACCCATCGTCCCGTCGTGCGGACCGGTGGGCGTGATTCCTGCCTTTCGTCTGTCATCGTGTCGTTCCTGGTGGCGTTGGCATTCCAGGGTGGGACGTACGTCAGGGACTTTTATTCCCGGCGTGGGAATAATTTCGCCCATCGGACGTCCAACGTCCATATCAGATCCGGCGAGAGCCCCCCCGGCATGTCCGACCCGCGAATCGATGAAGCCCTCCGCTCGATGCTGCCGCGCATGCGGCGCTTCGCGCTCTGGCTTACCCGCGACGCGCATGCCGCCGACGACCTCGTGCAGTCGGCCGTCGAACGCGCGTTGTCCCGCTGGCATACGCGTCGCGATGAAGAGAGCCTGCGCGGTTGGCTCTTCGCGATCTTGTACAGGCTGTTCCTCGACGGCAAACGCCGGGCCGCCCGGCAGGCCCTGCTGCTGGGTTCGATCTCGAACGACGAACCGACGTGGCCGTCCGCCGAGCGCGTGGCGCTCGCCCATTCCACGCTCGCCGCCTTCGCTGCCCTGCCGGTGGAGCAGCGCAGCCTGCTGCTGTGGATCACCGTCGAGGGCATGAGCTACCGCGAGGTGGCCGACATCCTCAAGGTGCCGATCGGCACGGTGATGTCCCGCCTATCCCGCGCCCGCCGCGCGCTCCGCCAGCTGGGCGAGGGCGACCCCGAATCCCCGTCACTGCGACTGCTGAAATGACGACGACCACGCCCCCCAGCGAACACGACATCCACGCGTACGTGGACGGTCACCTGGACAGCGCGCACCGCAGCGAGGTGGAGCGTTACCTCGCCCGGCACGCGGAACAGGCGGAAGAAGTCCACGGCTGGCGTCAGGATGCCCAGCAGCTCCGTACGCTGCTCGCCGGCGATCTCGCACCGGCACCGGGCCTCGACCCGATCCTCGTGCGCGAGACGTCGCGGCGCCGCCGCGCCCAGCGGCTCGCCGTCGCCGCGGCGTTGTTCGTCTGCCTCGCGGTGGGCAGCATCGCCGGCTGGACGGCCCGGGGTGTCGGCACCGGCGACGCTCCGATGGCGGATGCCATGCAGGCGTACCGGCTTCTGGCGATGGACCACGGCGTGGGCATGGATATCACGACGGGCAACGAAACCGACCTGCGCGCCTGGCTGGCCGGACGAATCGGCTCGGACATCCGCCTGCCCGACCTCGCCGACGCCGGGTTCCGTCCCATCGGCGGACGCCTTTTCGCCACCGAACAGGGCCCCGCGGGCATGGTGCTTTACGACGACGGCAACGGTCACACGGTCAGTTTCTACGTCCGTCCGCCAGGACCCGCGCGGCACCTGCTGCCGCGCGGCGCGCGCGAGGAAGGCGGCCTGCTGGCCAGCTACTGGTCGGACGGAGGGCACAACTACGCCGTGGTCTCGACGTCGACGGAAGCGGGACGCGGCGCCGCGGAACGCGTGGTGGCGCGCTCGATCTGAGCGCACCCGCCGCGGGATAAGGCGCGTGCGTCAGCGCTCGTGCAACTCGCCCGCGTGCAGTTCCAGCGTGCGATCCATCCGCCCGGCCAGTCGCGAATCGTGCGTCACCAGCACGAAGCTCGTACCGATCTCGCGGTTGAGCTCGATCATCAGTTCGTACACGTGCGCGGCGTTGGCCTCGTCGAGGTTGCCCGTCGGCTCGTCGCCAAGCACGCAGGCCGGGCGCGTCACGAGCGCGCGCGCGACGGCGCAACGCTGGCGCTCGCCGCCCGACATCTCGGCGGGCCGATGACGCAGCCGGGCGCCCAGCCCGACGCGTTCGAGCAGCGCCGTCGCTTCCTTCTGCGCCTGCGCAATGGAGACACCGCGAATCAGGAGCGGCATGCAGACGTTTTCCAGCGCCGTGAACTCGGGCAGCAGGTGGTGGAACTGGTAGATGAACCCGAGCGATCGGTTGCGCTCGCGACCGCGCTCGGCGTCCGACAGCTCGGACAGCACGCGACCGTTGACCTCGACCTTGCCGGCGCTGAGCGTGTCGAGACCGCCGATGATGTGCAGGAGCGTGGACTTGCCCGAACCGGACGCGCCGACGATGGACATCGTCTCGCCGCGGCGCAGCGCGAAGTTCACGTTGGACAGCACGCCGGTGCGGAGGTCGCCCTCTTCGTAGACCTTGGCGACGCCGGTGGCGCGCAGGACGATGTCGTTCGACTCATTCATAACGGAGCGCCTGGGCGGGCTGCGTGCGCGAAGCGCGCCACGCCGGGTAGAGCGTCGCAAGCAGCGAGAAAGCGAACGTCACCAGGACCACCCAGCCCACGTCGGACCAGAGCAGCTGACTCGGAAGTTCGCTGATGTAGTAGACGTCGGGCGAGAGGAACGTCTGGCCCGTCACGTGTTCGATCCACTTCACGATGACCGGAAGGTTGAGCGACAGCACCGCACCCAGCAACACGCCGAAGCCGATGCCCACGATGCCCACCAGCACGCCCTGCACCATGAACATGCCCATGATGCTGCGCGGCGTGGAACCCAGCGTGCGCAGGATGGCGATGTCGGCCTGTTTGTCGGTCACCAGCATCATCAGCATCGAGATGAGGTTGATCACCGCGACCAGGATGATGAGCGAGAGGATGATGAACATCACCTTCTTCTCCATCTCGATCGCGCGGAAGAAGTTGGCGTGCGTGTCCATCCACGTGGCCACGCGGTAGGTCTGGCCCAGTTCGTTCGCCAGCACGCCCGCGACCGGGTACGCCTCGTTCATGTCGTCGAGTTTCAGCCGGATGCCGGTCGGACCGTCGGTGCCATTCAGGCGCGCGGCGTCCTGCATCGACACGAGTGCCAGGTTGGCGTCGTATTCCTGCATGCCCAGCTCGAAGATGCCGCTGACGGTGAAGCTCCGCAGCTTGGGCACGGCGCCCATCGGCGTGGCCGTGAACTGCGGCACGACGACCGTGACCTTGTCGCCGACCGACACGCCGAGCTGCAGGGCGAGCTCGCGACCGAGCACGATCTTCCAGCTGCGATCCGTGAGGTCGGTCATCTTGCCCTCGACCATGTGCTGGTCGATGTCCGACACCTTCGGCTCCATCGACGGCAGCACGCCGCGGATGAGCGCGCCGCTCGGACGCTGCGCCTGCAGGAACGCCTGGATCTCCACGTAAGGCGCGGCACCCCGCACATGGGGCGTCGCTTCGGCCGTGGTGATGGCGCCCTGCCAGTTCTGCACCGTCTCGTCGATACCCGACACCGTCACGTGCGACACCGCACCGAGGATGCGATTGCGCAGCTCGCTGTCGAAGCCGTTCATCACCGACATCACGGTGATCAGCGCTGTCACGCTGATCGCGATGCAGATGATCGACACCGTCGAGATGAACGAAATGAACTGGTTGCGGCGCTTCGCGCGGGTGTAGCGCAAGCCGATGAAGAGTTCCAGGGGTCTGAACATGATCTGTAGGAACAGCCTTTGATGAGGGAGTCGCCACGAAAGGCGGCACCGCGCGGCAGAGTGCCCGATGCGGCCCTTCCGGGCAAGCCGACCGGATGTCCTGCCCGGATCTGACAGCGACGCCGCGATCAGGTTCCAGCCCGACCGAAGCACTCCTGCAGGTTGGCCCCGTGGGAAGCGCGTTCACGTGCGAAGGGTGCTCGTGTCGGCCCGGCCCGAAGCAAGCATGCCCGCTGCCGCGGGCTCGCCGGCAAGCCAGCTCCCCACAAAGGCACCGCAAAGCCGGCCATTCTGTGGGAGCGAGCTCGCTCGCGAAGGGTGCTCGCCTCAGCGCTTCCCGGACATCAGCCTCCCGCGCAGCAGCCGAAGCTCGTCCGCCGCCAAGTTGTCCGGCAACAGCGCCACCTGCTCCGCTCCGCCGTCCCAGCGCAGGTCGAGGAACACCGCCCTGCCGAAAATACGTGCGTGGCGCGGCTCCGCCGCCCGCTCGTCGCCGCCCGCCAGCGTGACGGTCCACACGTCGTCGGATGCCCAGCACAACGCCGAAAGCGCCGGTCGCCCGAACGCGCGCAGGCGCGCGTAGCCGACCATCGCGATGGCGACAGCCAAGAAAAACCGGAGAACGAGGGGCAGACCTGTGAACCAGGGCGCCATGGCGGCCAGCGCCGCGACCCCGGCGCCGACACGTATCAGCCCGGGCGAGGCCCGGTACTCAAAGGCGATGCCTCGCGCGAATGTCATCGATGATGCCCTGCCAGTCGTCGCGGGGAGCGCGGGCATGGCCCATCACCCAATCCCAGAGATCGGGATCCTGGACGTCGAGGAGTTCATCGAATGCCAGCCGCGTGGCTTCGTCGGCGTCGGCGAAACGCTCGTCGAGCCAGCCGCCGAACAGGCGATCGAGTTCGCGCGTTCCCCTGCGGGTACGCCAACGGAGACGCTTGAGTCGGGCTTCTTCCATACGCTGGCGGACCTGCCCCGCAGGAGCCGCTAGAGCGGCTCCTGCGGGGCAGAACCCGATCAGGCCGAGCGGCGCTGCACGATCAGTTTCTTGATCTCCGCGATCGCCTTCGCCGGGTTCAGACCCTTGGGGCAGGTGCGCGCGCAGTTCATGATCGTGTGGCAACGATAGAGCTTGAACGGATCCTCGAGGTCGTCCAGACGCGAGCCGGTGTCTTCGTCGCGGCTGTCGACGATCCAGCGATACGCCTGGAGGAGGATCGCGGGGCCGAGGTAACGGTCGCCGTTCCACCAGTAGCTGGGGCACGACGTCGAGCAGCAGGCGCACAGGATGCACTCGTAGAGACCGTCGAGCTTCTTGCGGTCTTCCGGCGACTGCAGGCGCTCCTTGTCGGCGGGCGCCGGGCTCTGCGTGCGCATCCACGGCTTGATCGACGCGAACTGCGCGTAGAAGTGCGTGAGATCGGGCACGAGGTCCTTCACCACCGGCATGTGCGGCAGCGGGTAAATGTTGACCGTGCCGCCGCCACAATCGCCGATCGCCTTGGTGCAGGCGAGCGTGTTGGTGCCGTCGATGTTCATCGCGCACGAACCGCAGATGCCTTCACGGCACGAGCGGCGCAGTGAAAGCGTCGAGTCGATTTCGTTCTTGATCTTCAGCAGGGCGTCCAGAACCATCGGACCGCACGTGTCGAGGTCGACCTCGTACGTGTCGGTGCGCGGGTTCTGTCCGTCGTCCGGCGTCCAGCGGTAGACCTTGAAGGTGCGCACGTTCTTCGCGCCCTTCGCCGGGTAATGCTTGCCGGCCTGGATCTTGGAATTCTTGGGTAGCGTGAACTCTGCCACGATGGCCTCTCCGGTCCGGTATCAGTAAACGCGCTTTTTCGGCGGCACGACTTCGACATCGTCCGTCAGGGTGTACATGTGCACCGGGCGGAAATCGAAGCTCGACTTGCCGGCCTCGTCGATCCACACCAGCGTGTGCTTCTGCCAGTCGTGGTCGTCGCGATCGGGGAAATCCTCGCGGGCGTGCGCGCCACGGCTCTCCGGACGCTGCTCGGCCGAATGCATGGTGGCCACCGCCTGCGCGAGCAGGTTCGACAGTTCCAGCGTTTCGATAAGGTCGGAATTCCAGACCAGCGAGCGGTCCGACACCTTGACGTCCCTGAACGTCGAGAACACCTCGGAGATCTTCTGCGAGCCTTCCTTCAGCGTGTCGCCTGTACGGAAGACCGCGGCGTCGGACTGCATCGTCTTCTGCATTTCCGCGCGGATCTGCGCGGTCGGCTTGTCGCCGTCGGCGTAGCGCAGCGCGTCGAAGCGGCCCAGGATCTTGTCGAGCGCGTTGGCCGGAAGATCCTTGTGCGGCGCGCCCGAGGTGATGAGTTCGGCGCAGCGATTCGCCACCGCGCGACCGAACACCACCAGGTCGAGCAGCGAATTCGAGCCGAGACGGTTGGCGCCGTGCACCGACACGCAGGCGGCCTCGCCGATGGCGAACAGGCCCGGCACGATCGAATCCGGATCGTCGTCGCGCTTGGTGACGACTTCGCCGTGATAGTTGGTCGGGATGCCACCCATGTTGTAATGCACGGTCGGCAGCACCGGGATCGGCTCCTTCGTGACGTCGACGCCCGCGAAGATACGCGCGGATTCGGCGATGCCCGGAAGGCGCTCGTGGATGACCTCGGGGCCGAGGTGCATCAGGTTCAGGTGGATGTGATCCTTGTTCGGACCCACGCCACGGCCTTCGCGGATTTCGATCGTCATCGCGCGACTGACGACGTCGCGCGAGGCGAGGTCCTTCGCGTTCGGCGCGTAGCGCTCCATGAAGCGCTCGCCTTCCGAGTTGGTGAGGTAACCGCCTTCGCCGCGCACGCCCTCGGTGATGAGGCAGCCCGCGCCGTAGATGCCGGTCGGGTGGAACTGCACGAATTCCATGTCCTGCAGCGGCAGGCCGGCGCGCAGCACCATGCCGCCGCCGTCGCCCGTGCACGTGTGGGCCGACGTCGCGCTGAAGTACGCCCGGCCATAGCCGCCGGTCGCCATCACCACCGCATGGCCACGGAACAGGTGCAGCGTGCCTTCGTTCATGTCGAGGGCGAGCACGCCCACGCACTTGCCGTCCTCGAACACGAGGTCGATGGCGAAGTATTCGATGAAGAACGTCGCGTCGTGCGCCAGTGCCTGCTGGTAGAGCGTGTGCAGGATGGCGTGGCCCGTACGGTCGGCCGCGGCACAGGTGCGCTGCGCCGTGCCCTGACCGTAGTGCGTGGTCATGCCGCCGAACGGACGCTGGTAGATCTTGCCTTCCTCGGTACGCGAGAACGGCACGCCGTAATGTTCCAGCTCGATGATGGCCGGAATCGCCTCGCGGCACATGTACTCGATCGCGTCCTGGTCACCGAGCCAGTCGGAACCCTTGATCGTGTCGTAGAAATGGAAACGCCAATCGTCTTCACCCATGTTGCCGAGGGCGGCCGAGATGCCACCCTGCGCCGCGACGGTGTGGGACCGCGTGGGAAAGACCTTCGTGATGCACGCGGCCTTGAGGCCCTTCTCGGCCAGGCCGAAGGTGGCGCGCAGACCGGCGCCGCCGGCACCGACCACGATCACGTCGTACTTGTGTTGTTGAACCTTGTAGGCTTCCATCGATCAGCTTCCGAGCGCGACGCGCAGCACGGCCAGTACGCCCGTGAGCGCGGCGAGTACGGCGATGAACTTGATGATCACCAGCGAGGCTACTTCGAGCCAGCGTGTGTGGACGTAGTCTTCGATCACGACCTGCAGCCCCAGGGTGAGGTGCCGGTACATGGTGAGGATGAGTGCGATCAGCATCACCGCGTTCCACGGCTTCGCCAGCGTGGCGCGGGCCGTGGCGTAATCCGCGTGCAGGATGCTGAGGACGGTGCCGATGAACCACAGCGTGAGGAACACGAGGCCGAGCGCGGTCACGCGCTGGAGCATCCAGTGGCTGACGCCCTCTTTCGCGGAACCGAGACCGCGCGCACGGGCGAGCGGGTTGCGCAGGTCCTTGCTCATGCGTGGGCTCCCGTCAGGATGTAGGCCCAGACCAGGGCGGTGAGCACGAACGCGGCGACGATGCCGAGCCAGCTCGAGCGCACGAACGACGGCACGGCGTAACCGGCGCCGGTGTCCTGCACCAGGTGACGGATGCCGTTGCACAGGTGATAAAAGAAGTTCAGCGTCCAGCCGACCAGCACCACGGTGCCGAAGGGCGAGCCGGCGACACCGGTGAACGTGGCGAAGGCTTCCGGGCCGGCGGCGACGGATGCGAGGCCCCAGACGATGATGAGGCTACCGACGGCATTGATGATGCCGGTGGCGCGATGCAGGATGGAAGTCACCATCTGCACTTGCCACTTGTAGACCTGGAGATGCGGTGAGAGCGGTCGTCCCGTTTGTGCCATGGCGGCTATCCTGGATTGGAATCGCTGATGCCCAACAGTCTCCCGTCGCCTCCCGGTGCTCAGAAGTCGATGCAGCGTCCGTTCTTTTCCCAGTCGCCGTAACGCGTTGGGTCCAATGGCGCTTTCTCGACCCCCGCTGCGCCATTCGTGGGGACGGATGGCGGTACGAGCGGCTTCGCCGGAGCGGAATCGTTCGCGTCCTGGGGTTCGGAGGGATTGTCGGACATGGTTATAAAGCCCTAAAAGCGTAATACCTGTGCCACGGCAGCACAACCTTGACGAACGTGACGGACCTTGGCTTGGCCTTGGCCCGACCGTATATCTTACGCCTCCGCCCCTCCCCGCGCTGCCCCCATGCCCCGTACTACCACTCGCCTCATCACACTCTCCGGCCCCGACGCCCCCACGTTCGCGAACGCGCAGCTGAGCAACAACGTGCTCACCCTGCCGACCGGCCGCTGGCACTGGAGCGGCTGGCTCGATCCGAAGGGTCGCGTGCGTGCCCTCTTCCACGTCGCCCGCGTCGCCGACGACCGCTTCGTACTCGTGCCTCGCGGCGGCGATTCCGTCGGGCTCGCCGACGACCTGCGTCGCTTCGTGTTCCGATCGAAGGTGAAGATCGCTGTATCGGAGGCGATGCACGTCGTCGACGGCGACGCGCTCGGCGAAGGCGAAGCCGTCGAACACCACGACGGAACGCTCGTGCTCGGCGAAGGCGACGCATCGTTGCGCATCGGTGCTGCAACGGGCGACGACGCATGGCGCGCGCGGCATGTCGCGAAAGGTTTCGCATGGCTTCCCGATAACGCGCTCGCCACGTTACTGCCGCCCGCGCTGTCGATGGAGCGCATCGGCGCCGTCGCATTCGACAAGGGATGTTTTCCCGGACAGGAGATCGCGGCGCGCCTGCATTTCCTCGGCGGGCACAAACGGCATCTGCATGTCGCGATCGCTGAACACATGCTTCAGGAAGGCGATGCATTGCGCATTAACGGACGCGACGTCGGTATCGCGCTGATGATCGATGCATCGTCAACGCGGCCTACGACTCTCGTCGTACTCGACGACGCCGCGACGCAAGAGGAGACTCTTGATATCGAGGGCAATCGACTACAAATAGTTACGACGTTCACGGCATAACGACAATGCGTGTCGCAAAAAATCGTTCTCTTTCATGCATGAGTCGAAGCTGAACCAAGCGGCCCGCGCACTTGCGTAAATCGATTTGCGCCACTAGGCTCCGCCGATCGATTTGTAGTGGCCATGGTGTATCGCCATGGTGACACCCGCGACGATCCGTCGACGATGACGGTTCTGGCGCGACCCGGCGAAAGCCGGAGTTGAAGCAACGCGCATCTCCTTGCAGAGCGCGTGTACAGCCAACGGAGCCGCCGCACAGCGAAGCCGCTCCCTTTTGGCGAACCCCCATACAGGACGGCTCCGGACAGCCGACCAGTACAGTCACAGTGTGTGACGCCCGCTTCATCCGTATTTCTTTTTCATTCCTCGGATGAATGTCGGTTGGTCCAGGTAGTAACGGCCTGCCCGCCCGTCTACCGCTCATACGTCTCCCATGGCTTTTTTTCCAGCCGCAAGTGACGGAAAAGCTCGTTGGAGGCAGATACACATGAAACTTTCCGCTTTGCTCTGGATGGCGTCCGTCCTCCCGAGCCACCTCGCCGACCAGACATGTCTGGCCACGACGGTGTACCTGGAAGCCCGCAGCGAACCCACCATCGGCCAGTACGCCGTGGCGGAAGTCGCGCTCAGGCGCCGCGATCGCGGCATGGGCGGCGACAATGTCTGTGAAGTCGTAAAGGCACCGCGTCAGTTCGCCATCACCCTCATGCCGAAGGATTTCGAGATCACCGATCTCGTGGCATGGACCAAGGCATGGAAAATCGCCGGCGACTCCATCAACAACTGGAGCCTGCCCAAGAGCGAGCGCCTCGTCTATGTACCGCAGGCGGATCATTTCGCCACGGTCGCGGTATCGCCGAGCTGGTCTGCCAGCCGCGTCGTTCGCAAGATCGGCGACCACGCTTTCTACGCCGTCAACTGACTGGCGAAAAGCGCGGGGGAAAAGGGATCCAGGCGGGCAGCTTGGGATCTCCGGGAAAAGGGGCCCTCGGACGAGGGTCTTTTTTTGCGCCAAAGAAAAGGCCCGCGAAAGCGGGCCTTTTCTTTTGGACGTCTATACGGCCATATCGTCAGCGACGATAGACCCGGTCGCCACGCACCTCGACGTAGTCGCCGCGACGCAGCTGTGGATCTTCGCGCTGCGTGACCATCGCGGAGCGCCCGTCGTCGAGACGGATGCGGATGCGGAACGCCACGTCTTCCGTCCCGTTTCGCTTGCCGACCTGGTTGCCCACGAGACCACCGACGACCGCGCCGCCCACCGTGGCGGCCGAACGCCCGTCGCCCTTGCCGATGGTGTTGCCCAGCAAGCCACCCGCGACGGCGCCGATGACGGCGCCGAGCGGCGACGATTCCTTGTCGACGTACACCTGCTCGATGTCCTGCACCACACCGCACTGCTCGCAGGTACGCGAGGATCCCGAATAGACCACGCGATCGCCGCCATAGCCGCGACGCGGCTGCTCGTAACACGCGGTCAACGACAGCGAGGCGATGGCGACGGCGACAAGGCCGGTGCTACGAACGATATTGCGCATGGAGTACGTCCTCGTGGTGAGACCGATCAGGGAAATCAACGCGCGTCGGAGACGACGCTCACGCCTTCCTGCACCTCGACGCGGTCGCCCGGATCGTGGTCCATGCGAACGGAGCGCGTCACGCCGTTGTATTCGTAGCGCACGTCGTACGCCACGATCTTGTCGCCGCTTGTCCCGGCCACGGTGTTGCACTTGCGGACGGTGCTGGTGACCGTATTGGTCTCCTGACGGCGTTCCTGGATCTCGTGACCCGCGTAACCGCCACCCACGGCGCCGGCCACCGTCGCCAGCGTGCGGCCCTTGCCGCCGCCGATCTGGTTGCCCAGCAGGCCACCGGCCACCGCACCGATGGCGGTACCCGCGATCTGATGCTGGTCCTTCACCGGGGCGCGACGGGTCACGACCTCGTCGTGGCACTCGCGCTGGGGCGAGCTGGCCGCCTGGCGCACGGGGTCGACACTGACGACCCGGGCGTACTTGGGGCCTGCCGCTTCGGGCGCCGGCGCCATGGCACCGGCCGGCGCCGAGCCGTTGGCGACATCGGCATTCGCATCGCGGTTACAGGCGGAAAGCGTCAACACCAGCGCCGCGCCCAAACCCGCGTTCAGGACGGAAATCTTCAACCTGCTCATAACCCTGCTCTCCAGAAAAAATGCAGCGACCCGATGGCGCGAAGGCCCATCACCCGGAAGTCGCCTCGGGTCCATTTGACAATCGTTAAACTGAACGAAGCCTTAGACTGACGCCTACGTTCATTTCGGCATTACCCCTACATGCTCGATCTCATCGACACGCACGCACACCTCGACGACGTATCGTTCGACGGCGACCGCGCCGACATGTTCGCCCGCTCGGCCGCCGCCGGCGTGCGGCGCTGGATCGTACCGGCGATCGATCGCGGAAATTGGGAGAAAGTCGAGGGTCTGGCGACGTCGCGCGACGGCATCTACCCCGCCTACGGGCTCCACCCGCTCTTCCTCGATGCGCATCGGGATGAACACCTCGACGAGCTGCCCGCCTGGCTGGCCTGCCACGGCGCGGTCGCCGTGGGCGAGATTGGCCTCGATTTCTACGTGGAAGGGCTGGACCCCGCACGCCAGCGGGAGATCTTCGTCCGCCAGTTGCACATCGCGAAAGAGCACGACCTGCCCGTGATCGTGCATGCCCGTCGCGCCTTCGAGGAAACCATCCACACCCTGCGCCGCATCGGCGGCCTTCGCGGCGTGGTGCACAGCTTCGCCGGCAGCGAAGAACAGGCACGGCAACTGTTCGATCTCGGCTTTCACATCGGCATCGGTGGCCCCGTCACCTACGACCGCGCGAATCGCATCCGGCGCGTCGTCGCCGCCATGCCGCTCGAATGGCTGCTGCTGGAAACCGACGCACCGGACCAACCCTGCGTGCACCACCGTGGTGAGCGAAACGAACCTGCCTTCATGACGGACGTGCTCGAGACGATCGCGGCGCTCCGGGAGGTGACGCCTGCGGCGATCGCCTGCGCAACGACCCGCAACGCGGAAAAGGCCTTCGGGCTCGCCATCGATGACTGGAGAAACGACGGCTCGGGCGCACCTGCGCACTGACGCCTATGTCTGTCGCCAACCGCCAGATGCCGTCCGCGCCGCCGTCGGCTTCATCGCTAAGGGGCTCCCGCCAGAATCAGCTCGCAGGGTATCGACTGCGTCGTCGTTTCCCGGTACCCGGGTCGATAGATCTCGATATGAAAATGTTTCGTCGGACCGCCCCGCCAGAACCAGCACGCGACGCTGATTTCGAGCGTCGCTCTTCCGTTCGCATCCATGTCTCTTATAGCCGTGGCGAGACCGGATCGCGTCTTGTCGTCGTCCACGAGTTCGGCGGCGACGCGCCCCCAGGTCACGGGGTCCCCCTGTTCGTCCCGGAGCTCGACCGTCGCGACACGTGTGGCGATCTCACCAGGCCGGTTCCGGATGACTTCGCCGCCGGACAGAATCCGGAGCGTGGCCGGCACCCTGTCGGATACCGTGCGTGTGTACAGAACGGACGCATCCGGAGTGCCGTCGACGGGCGTCGCCCGGATAGCCGCCGTACCCGGATTGGGGCCCGTTACCCATCGATCCATCGGAATCGCCGTGCCGTCGTCCTGTGTGACGGCAACCGAGTCCATCAGCAGATGGTCGACGCCCTCGACGTAGAAGCCCGATCCGGTTCCCCCATCACTCTCCACGTGGTATTGGATCACCGCCCCACTCACGCGTGAGCCCATCGCATCAAAGGCAACGCCGATGAGATGAGGCGCGCGGCCATTGGCGTCCGAAACGCCGTGCAGATTCGCTTCGGGGACAGCCAGCCTTGCCACCACCTGGGCCGCCGGGAACAACGTCGGAGGGCGGATACGCATGAAATCCGCATCGACGAAGTAAGTGGCGGCTTCCGCTGAAAGTGCACCGCCGGAAACAGACTGTCGGCCGTGACGACCATCGCTTCGATCATTCATCTTCCTCTCCCTGGAACCAGCCGGCATCGCACCGGCACGGACATGGTAAAGCCGCCAGTGATCTCATACGAGGGAAGACCGCATGCGAAAACGGCGGCTTGTCGCAGCCGTTGCACCCTGTGGCGCCCAACGGTACGCTATTAGTTCACCAGCGAACTATCCGCCAGCGAAATGTCCAGCCTCAAACCATGTGTCGATGCGCTCTACGAGGGCGTCGACAGCGTCGCAGGCCGCATCCCCGAGATGCCGCGGTCCGAAGTACTGCTCGTTCGCCTGCTGATGCTGACGGCGGGAGCGCTGCTGCGCGACTTCGAAAGCAAGCTGAAGCCGCACGGCATGAACGACAGCGATTTCCGCACGCTGATGATGCTCTACTGCGCCGAAGACGGCAGCGCGACACCGGGCGAACTGTGCCTGCTGGCCGAACAGAAACCGACCAACATGACGCGGATCGCGAACGCGCTGGCTAAGCGTGATTTCATTTCCCGCTCGCACGCCACGCACGATCGGCGGCAGGTGTTGCTCCGCATCACGGCGGCCGGTCGCCGGTTCGTCAGCAAGCTGCTGCCGCCGATGTTTCCGCCCCTGGTCGCGTCGTTCGCCTGCTTCAGCCCGGCGGAGCGCACGACCTTCGAGCGCCTGCTCAAGAAGCTCGCCCTGCACATCGACTCCGTCGACACGGACGCCTGCCCATGACACGCCCCCGATTCCGCGCCACCCTCCTCGCCTGCGCCGTCGCCGTATCGCTTGGCGCATGTCATGTGCCGGCGAAGATCGACCGTCCGTCGCTGCGCGACGAGGCACCTCTCGCCGGCGTCGAGGCGGGTCGGCGAAACACCTGGCCGTCCGCCGAATGGTGGAAGGCGTATGGCGATCCGCAACTCGATCGGCTGATCGAACTGGCCCTTCGCGACGCGCCCGATCTCGCCCAGGCCCGCACGCGCGTCGAATCCGCGCAGCAGAACATCCAGGTCGCTGCGGCGCAGGCGGGGCTGCGCGTCGACGGAAGCGCGCAGGTCGCGCGGCAGCGCATGAGCGAACACGGCCTGATCCCCGCGCAGTTCCTCGGCTTCACCTGGTACAACCAGGCCGACCTCGGCGTGCAGGTACGTTACGATTTCGATTGGTGGGGCAAGAAGCGCTACGCCATCGAGTCGGCGATCGACAGTGCCCGTGCGGCGGAAGCGGAGCGCTCGGCCGCGTCCCTCGCCATCCAGGCGACGGTGGCGGATACGTACTTCGGCTGGCTTGCCGACGAATCCCGTATCGCACTGGCCGCACGCCTCGTCGCGGTGCGCGAGCGCGCCCTGCGCATCGCCGCGCTCCGCGTGAAGCAGGGCGTCGACGTTCCCGATACCGAGTCCCAGGCGCAGGCGGAGCTGGCAGGCGCGCGGCAGCAGCTGGTCGCGCTTCGCGGCTCCGCCGACATCCGCCGGGCGTCGCTCGCCACGCTGGTCGGTGTCGCTCCGGCCGCCCTGCCCCCGCTCTCGCCGCGCGCGTTGCCCGACGTGACGCTCGGCCTGCCCGAGGGCGTCGGCACCGACCTGATGGCGCGTCGCCCGGATATCGCGGCCACGCGCTGGCAGGTCGAGGCCGCTCTTCGCCAGACCGACGCGGCACGGGCGCAGTTCTTTCCCGACGTCAGTCTCAGCGCGATGGCCGGTCTGTCGAGCATCGACATGGACAAGGTCTTCTCCGCCGACAGCCGCGTTTTCGCGCTCACGCCGGCGATTCACCTGCCGATCTTCGAGGGCGGCGCACTCGAGGCCAATCACGGCGTCAGCCGCGCCCAGCTCGGCGCCGCCGTGGCGCAATACAACGCGACAGTCGTCACCGCCGCCCGCGAAGTCGCGACGCAGGCCCTCGGCGCCCGGCAGATCGCCGACCGCCGCGTGCAGCAGGACACCCAGGTCGGCGCCGCGGAGACACTGCTCGCCAGCGCACGTGCCCGTGCCGCGCGAGGGGTGCGCGACGACCGCGAATCCCTCGCGACCGAGGCCGCGCTCGTGCAGCAGCAGGACATGGCCGCGGAACTCCGCGGGCAGGCGCTGTCCACCGACGTCGCACTCGTCAAGGCCCTCGGCGGCGGCTACCGCGCCGAACCCATCGCATCCTCTTCCACGTCTCGCACGAACGGAGCCCCGAGCCCATGAGCGCCACCACCAACGACACGCCGCGCACGCAGGACGAGAGCGGCAACGCGCCCAAGGACAAGCGCAAGCGTGGCCGCGCGCTGCTCATCGCCGTCATCGTGTTCCTGCTCGCCGCCGCGATCTGGTTCCTGCTCTGGCTGTTCGTGTTCTCCACGCGCGAGACCACCGACGATGCCTACGTCGGCGGCAATCAGGTCGGCATCTCGGCACAGGTACCCGGCATCGTCATCGGCGTCTATGCCGACGACACGCAACGCGTGACCGCGGGCCAGGTACTCGTGCGGCTCGACCAGACCGACGCCGATATCGCGCTGCGCAAGGCCAGCGGCGCGCTCGCGCAGGCCGTTCGCCAGGTGCGCCAGCAGACGCAGTCCGCCGCCGGCGCCGACGCCACGCTCGTGGCGCGCCGACAGGACCTCAAGCGCGCGCAGGACGATCTGAAGCGACGCGTGCCGCTCCTCGCCGAAAAGGCGGTGGCACCCGAAGAAGTGCAGCACGCGCGCGATGCGGTGACGAGTGCCCAGTCCGCACTGGATGCCGCGCAGCGCCAGGCCGACGCGGCCCGCGCGCTGGTCGACGGTGCCGACGTCGAAGGCAATCCGGCCGTCGAACAGGCGCGCGCCAGTTTTCGCCAGGCGTGGGTGGCCGCGCAGCGCAATGCCATCGTGGCGCCCATCGACGGTTACGTCGCCCTGCGCAGCGTGCAGGTGGGCAACAGTGTGCAGCCCGGGCAGCAGCTGATGACCGTGGTCCCGCTGCACGACCTCTGGGTCGAGGCGAATTTCAAGGAAAGCCAGCTGCGCCACGTCCGCATCGGACAGCCCGCGAAGGTCGAGGCCGACATCTACGGCGGCGGCATCGAGTACCACGGCAAGGTCATCGGCCTCGGCGCCGGAACGGGCAGCGCGTTCTCGCTGCTGCCCGCGCAGAACGCCACCGGCAACTGGATCAAGGTGGTGCAGCGCGTGCCCGTGCGCATCGCGCTCGATCCCGCCGACCTCGATCGCCACCCGCTGCGCATCGGCCTGTCCACCGCCGTTACCGTGAACATCACGGACGACAAGGGCGACGTGCTCGCCAGGCAGCCTTCCACGGTCGCCGTCGCTCAGACCAAGGTGTACGACGACATCGCCGCGAAGGCCGATGCCGCCGCCGACGCCATCGTGCGCGACAACCTCGGGGGCAACGCGCCTTGAGCGACGCCGCCGAGCTCCCATCCAGCGGCGGCCTGAAACCGCTGCAAGGCGGCACCCTGGTGCTGCTGACGATCGCCGTCGCGTTCTCCACGTTCATGGAGATCCTCGACATGACGATCGTGAACGTCGCGGTGCCGCACATCGCGGGCAGCCTCGGCGTGAGCGCGAGCGAAGGCACGTGGGCGATCAGTTCCTACGCGCTCGCCAGCGCCATCATGCAGCCGCTGACGGGATGGCTGGCGAAGCGCTTCGGCGAGGTGCGCACGTTCTGCGTGTCCGTGGCCCTGTTCGTCGCGTTCTCGATGCTCTGCGGTCTCGCCACCAACATGCCGATGCTGGTGATCTTCCGCCTCCTGCAGGGCGCAGGGTCCGGCCCGATGGTCGCGCTCTCCCTGTCGTTGCTGCTGGCGAGCTATCCGAAGACGAAGCAAGGCATCGCGCTGGCGATGTGGGCGATGACCGTCGTCGTCGCGCCCATCTTCGGCCCCATTCTCGGCGGTTACCTTACCGACAATTTTTCGTGGCCGTGGATCTTCTACATCAACGTGCCCGTCGGCGCCGCCGCCGGCGTCGTGACCTGGTCGATCCTGCGCCATCGCGAAACGAAGATCGTGCGCGCGCCGATCGATACGGTGGGCCTCGCCCTGCTCGTCATCGGCGTGGGCTCCCTGCAGTTCATGCTGGACAACGGCAACGACCACGACTGGTTCGCGTCGCCGATGATCCTGACGCTGGGTCTGATCGCCCTCGTGGCCCTGGTGTTCCTGGTCATCTGGGAACTCACGGCCAGGCATCCGGTGGTGGACCTGTCGCTGTTCGCGCGACGCAATTTCGCCGTGGGCGTGACCGCGCTGTCGCTGGGCATGCTCGCGTTCTTCGGCATCAACGTCGTGTTCCCGCTCTGGCTGCAGACGACGCTGGGCTACACCGCTACGTGGGCAGGCCTCGCGACCGCGCCGGTGGGCATCCTCGCCTTCATCGTGTCGCCCTTCATCGGCAAGAACATCCAGCGACTCGAACTGCGCGCCGTCGTCACGTTCGCCTTCATCGTCTTCGCGTTCACGTCGTTCTGGTTCGCGGGATTCAACAGCGGCGCGTCGTACGGCGCGCTCGTGCTGCCACGCTTCATCATGGGCATCGCCATCGCGTGCTTCTTCATCCCGCTCAACCAGATCTTCCTGTCGGGCCTCAATCCGGACCAGATCGCGGGCGCCTCGGGTCTGGCGAACTTCTGCCGCACGCTCGCCTCCAGCGTGTCCACCGCGATCACGGTAACCCTCTGGCAGCACCGCACCGATTCCCATCACGCGTCGCTGACCGAGTACGTCACGCATGCCGCCCCCGCTACGACCGCCTTCACCCAGAAACTCGGCACGCTGGGCGTATCCGGCAAACCGGCTCTCGGGGTCGTGGACCAGATCGTGACCCGCGAGGCGGCGACCCTCGCGGTCAACGACGTTTTCTGGGGTTGCGCCATCCTCTTTCTCGCCCTGATTCCGATCCTATGGCTGGCGAGGCCTCCGTTCGGAAACGCCGGTGGTGCGGCGGCGCATTAATCCAAAGTTAGCTAAATCGATCCAAATGCGGGCGTGTTACACGTAAACGATTACGCGGGCGTCGTACAACTGGTGCGGCGCAATACCTCGTGGTAGCTTTCGCCGCATGGCACAAACCCTACGCATCATTAAGAAGTATCCGAACCGGCGTCTCTACGACACGGAAATCTCGAGCTACATCACGCTGGAGGAAGTCCGCCAGCTGGTCCTCGACGGGGAAACTTTCGAGGTCCGTGACGCCAAGTCCGGTGAAGATCTGACCCGTTCCGTGCTGCTGCAGATCATCGCCGAGCACGAGGAACACGGGCAGCCGATGCTCTCGCCACAGTTGCTCTCGCACATCATCCGTTTCTATGGCGATTCGCTCCAGGGCTTCATGGGGCCGTATCTGGAGCGCAGTCTGCAGGTCTTTCTCGACCAGCAGCAGCAGTTCCGCAACCAGCTGAACAGTCTGATGGGCCAGACCCCCTGGTCGATGCTCAACGAAATGACCGAGCGCAACCTCGACGTGTGGAAATCCATGCAACGCGGGTTCCTCGATGCCGCCACGGCCAAGCCAGCGGAGCCGGTGCGACCCGCGCCGCGCACGGGCAAGAAGGCCAGTTGACCTCGTCCGGCCGCCGCGGGCTTGCCCCCGGCGGCGCTGCGGCGCACGATGCGCTGCCCCGCAATATCGCGCACGGACTTTAGGCCTCCATGCCCCGTAACGACATCGCCGTAGTCGGCGCCGGACTGGTCGGCGCCCTCGTCGCCACCCTCCTCACCCAGCGCGGCTTCCGCGTGACGGTTTACGAACGGCGTTCCGATCCCCGGCGTGCCGGGTTCGAAGGCGGGCGATCCATCAACCTCGCGCTCGCCGAACGCGGTCTCCACGCGCTGCGCGCCACCGGTCTGGCCGAAAAGGTGCTCGAACAGGCGGTGATGATGCGCGGCCGGATGGTCCACGACCCGGCCGGCCACAGCGGACTGCAACGCTACGGTGTCGACGATTCCGAAGTAATCTGGTCCGTCTCGCGTGGCGGGCTCAACACCCTGATGCTCGACGCCGCCGAAGCCGCGGGCGCGACGATCCATTTCGATCAGGGCCTCGTCGGCGCGGATTTCGACGCCGGGACCCTGACGCTGGGCGCGCCCGATGGCACGCGACGCACGGTCGCCGCGCCGGTGGTGATCGGTGCCGACGGCGCCGGATCGGCCCTTCGCGCGGCGATGCATGCGCATGCTCCGCTCGGCGAACGCGTGGAGGAACTGGGCCACGGCTACAAGGAGCTCGAAATTCCGCCGGGCACCGATCCGGCGGCACCGTTCGCGATCGAGCGCAACGCGCTGCACATCTGGCCGCGCGGCCACTACATGTCCATCGCGCTGCCCAATCGCGAGGGCAGTTTCACGGTCACGCTGTTCCTGCCGAACGACGGCCCGCATCCCAGCTTCCGCACCATCGCGGGCGTCGGTGCCGCCGAGGCCTTCTTCCGCGCCGATTTCCCCGACGCGCTCGCACTCATGCCCGACTTCGCGGCGGACTGGGCAGCGCATCCGGTCGGTACGCTGGGTACCCTGTACCTCGATCGCTGGCACATCGACGGGCGCGCGCTGCTCATCGGCGACGCGGCGCACGCGATCGTGCCGTTCCACGGGCAGGGCATGAACTGCGGTTTCGAAGACGCGGCGGAACTCGCCGGGTTGTTCGCCGCGACGCCCGACGATCCGGCCGCCGTCTTCGCCGCGTTCGAAGCGACGCGCAAGCCCAACGCGGATGCGATCGCGAAGATGGCGCTCGAGAACTACGTGGAGATGCGCGACTCCGTCGCCGATCCGCACTACCTGCGCAAGCGCGAACTGGGCGCGCTGCTCGCCGAGCGCTCGCCGACGCATTACCTGCCGCGCTATCGCATGGTCACGTTCACCCACCTGCCCTATGCGTACGCCCTCCAGCGAGGCCAGGCGCAGGACACCCTGCTCGAACAGCTGCTGAAGGGGCACGACTCGGTGGCATCGGTCGACCTCGACGTGGCGGTCCGCACGCTGGAAGCCACCCTGCCGCCACTTCCCCTGTAGGGGCGGACGAGGCACCAGAGCCCGTTCGCGTCATCGTCCGGGGCTGCGCGCACCACGACGACCGTCCGCGGCGGGTCGAAGTCCCGCGCGTCATAGACAACCGCGCGGCACCCCGCAACAATCGGCGGATGTCTTCGCTCCCTTCACCGTCGATCCTCCTCGAAGCCCGCGCGCTGGGTTTTTCGCGCCAGGACGAACGGGTGTTCGGCCCGGTCGATTTCGACCTGCGGGCCGGCGACATCGCGCTCGTCGAGGGCGACAACGGCAGCGGCAAGACGACGCTCATGCGCGTGCTGACCGGCATGCTGCGTGCCGGAGAAGGCGACGTGCTGTTCGCCGGCCAGCCGTTCTCGCTGACGACCATGGGCGGCGCCATCGTGTTCCTTGGGCATCACCTGGGGCTGAAGTCCGACCTGACCGCCCGCGAGAACCTCGACGTGAGCGCGGGCCTGTACGGCGTGCGCGACGGCACGAGCCCCATGGAGGCACTGCGCGTCGTGGGCCTCGGTGGCTTCGAGGACGAACCCGTCCGCCGCCTCTCGGCCGGCCAGAAGAAACGGGCGGCCCTCGCCCGGCTCCTGCTGCTGCCCGCACGGGTATGGCTGCTGGACGAGCCATACGCCAATCTCGACCGCGAGGGCATCGCCCTCGTGAACCAGTTGCTCGACGGGCATGCGGCGCGTGGCGGCGCGGCACTGGTGACCAGCCACGGCGCCGTGAGCTTCGCCGGGGGCGAGCCTCGCCGCATCCGGTTGCACGCATGATTCCCGGCAGCACGGCATCCGCCTGCGCGGCAGTGCTTCAGCGCGATCTCACCCTGGCGTGGCGCCGTCGCGGCGATATCGCCATGCCGGTGCTCTACGCGCTGATCGTCACCACGCTGTTCCCCTTCGCCGTGGGCCCCGAGCCGGCCCTGCTCGCCCGCATTGCCGGGGGCGTGGTGTTCGTCACCGTGCTGCTGGCCGTGCTGCTGTCGCTCGATCAGCTGTTCCGCGCGGACATCGAGGACGGCTCCATGGAACAGCTGATGCTCGCGCCGCAGCCGCTCGCGCTGCTGGTCGGCATGAAGGTGCTGGCGCACTGGATCACGTCGGCCCTGCCCCTGATCGTGGTCGCGCCGCTGCTCGCGAGCATGCTGAGACTGCCCGCCGCCGCGATGCCCGCGCTGCTGCTGGCGCTGGCCATCGCCACGCCGCTGCTCAGCCTGCTCGGTGCCGTGCTCGTCGCGCTGACGGCGGGGTCGAGGCGCTCTGGTATGCTTCTGGCGCTCATGTTGCTGCCGTTGTGCGTACCGGTCGTGATCTTCGCCGCCGGGGCCGTGGCTGCCGCGCAGGAAGGGCTGCCGTGGCTCGCGCCGATCGCCTGGCTTGGCGCGGGGCTCGTCATGGCCGTCGTCCTTGCGCCGCTCGCCAGCGCCGCCGCCCTGCGCATCGCGATGGAGTCCTGACCCGTACCGTGATGAGGATCGATGGCTAACTGGGTTCCGCTCTGGCTTCACCGCCTCGGCTCACCGCCGGTGTTCTACCGCTTCGCGGGCGCCGTGCGCCCGTGGGCGCTCGGACTCGCGCTCGCGCTCGGCGCGGTGGCGCTTTATGCCGGCCTCTTCGTCGCACCCGCCGATTACCAGCAGGGCGACGCGTACCGCATCATCTTCATCCACGTGCCCAGCGCCTGGATGAGCCTCTTCATTTACGGCGCTATGACGCTCGCCGCGTTCGTCGGACTGGTGTGGCGGATCAAGATCGCGGAAGTGGTGGCCATGGAATCCGCGCCGGTCGGCGCCGCGTTCACCTTCATCACGCTGGCGACCGGATCGCTCTGGGGCAAGCCGATGTGGGGCACGTGGTGGACGTGGGACGCCCGCCTCACCTCGGAGCTGGTGCTGCTCTTCATCTACCTCGGCATTGTCGGCCTCTATCATTCTTTCGAGGATCGCCGGCAGGGCGCGCGCGCGGCATGCTTCCTCGTGCTGGTCGGCGCGGTGAACGTGCCGATCGTCCATTTCTCGGTGAACTGGTGGAACACGTTGCACCAGGGCTCCACCGTCCGTCTCGTCGGGCCCTCGCACATCGAGGCCAGCATGCTCTGGCCCCTGCTGACCATGATGGCCGCCACCAAGCTCTATTACATCGCCAGCCTGTTCGCCCGCGTGCGTGCCGACCTCATCGCCTCCGAAGGCGGCAAGGCATGGGTGCGCGAACTGCTGACCCGCGAGGAAGGCGCCGCATGAACCTCGCCATGGGCGCGTACGGTTTCTACGTGTGGACCGCCGTCGCCGTCTTTCTCATCGTCCTCCTGATCGACACGCTGGCGCCGCTCGCCAGGCGCCGCCGGAACCTGCGCGAACTGCGCGCACGGATCGCGCGCCAGGAAAACCGCCGCCGGCCCGGAACACCTTCGAGTCATGAATCCCACCCGTAAACGCCGTCTCGCCATCGTCATTTCCGTTCTGGTCGCCGCCGTCGTGGCGGTCGGCCTGATCGTGTTCGCCCTGCAGCGGAACATGAGCTACCTGTTCACCCCCAGCCAGGTGCAGGAAGGCCAGGCCACGCAGTACCCGACCTTCCGCCTCGGCGGCATGGTGAAGTCCGGTTCCATCCAGCGAGCCGCCGACACGCTTAAGGTGAGCTTCATCGTCGTCGACGACGGCGGCGCCATGCCGGTGGAATACACCGGCATCCTTCCGGACCTCTTCCGCGACAACCAGTCGGTGATCGCGACGGGCCGCATGGACAGCGGGCGCTTCATCGCCAGCGAAGTGCTCGCCAAGCACGACGAGAACTACATGCCGAAGGAACTGAAGGACGCGATGGCCAAGGCGCACGAAAACCGCAAGATCGAAGACACGGCCACGCAGGACGCCGGCAAGTGATTCCCGAACTCGGCCAGTTCGCACTCGTCCTCGCCCTGCTGCTCGCGATCGCGCAGGGCGTGCTTCCGATCGTCGGCGCATGGCGCGGCAATGCCGCCCTGATGGCCGTGGCACGACCCGCGGCCGCCGGCCAGGGCGTGTTCGTGTTCGCCGCCATGGCGGTCCTGATCTACGCGTTCCTGTCGTTCGATTTCTCGGTCGCGTACGTCGCCGACAACTCCAACCTCGCCCTGCCCTGGTACTACCGCGTCACCGCCGTGTGGGGGGCGCACGAGGGGTCGATGCTGCTCTGGGTGACGATCCTCAACGTGTGGTCGGTCGCGCTGGCCGCGCTCAGCCGACACCTGCCGCAGGCGTTCGTCGCACGCGTGCTCGGCGTGCTCGGGCTGATCGGCGTGGGCTTCATCGCCTTCATCCTGTTCACGTCGAATCCGTTCATGCGCGAACTGCCCATGCCCGTCGACGGCGGCGATCTCAATCCCGTGCTGCAGGACCCGGGCATGACGTTCCACCCGCCCGTGCTCTACATGGGTTACGTCGGGTTCTCCGTCGCCTTCGCGTTCTCGATCGCCGCGCTGCTCGGCGGCGAAATGGAGCAGGCGTGGGTGCGCTGGGCGCGTCCATGGACGAACGTGGCATGGGCCTTCCTCACCCTCGGCATCGTCGCCGGCAGCTGGTGGGCCTACGCCGAGCTGGGCTGGGGCGGCTGGTGGTTCTGGGATCCCGTCGAGAACGCGTCGTTCATGCCTTGGCTGGTCGGTGTGGCGCTGATCCATGCCCAAGCGGTGACGGAGAAGCGAGGCTCGCTGCCCGCGTGGACCGTGCTGCTTTCGCTGTTCGCCTTTTCGCTGTCGCTGCTCGGCACGTTCCTCGTGCGCTCGGGCGTGCTGACGTCGGTGCACGCCTTCGCGTCCGATCCGCGTCGCGGTCTGTACATCCTCGGCTTCCTCGTGATCGTGATCGGCGGCTCGCTGCTGCTGTACGCGATCCGCGCGCCGAAGGTCGCCACGGGCAAGCCGTTCGCGCCGCTGTCGCGCGAGACGGGCATCATGGTCGCGAACCTGCTGTTCACCACGGCGGCCGCGATGGTGTTGCTGGGCACGCTGTTTCCGCTGATCGGCGATGCGCTGAACCTCGGCCGCGTGTCCGTGGGCCCGCCCTACTTCGGCTTCCTCTTCGTGCTGCTGATGGCACCGGCGGTGCTCCTGCTGCCGTTCGGTCCCTATCTGCGCTGGGGCCGCGCCGAAGGACGCCAGCTGACGTCGATGGCGCTGCGGGCCGGCGTCGCCGCCGTCATCTGCGCGATCGTCGCCGCGTTCTTCGTCCAGGGCCATCTGCGAGCCATCGCCGGCGTGGCGGGTGCGGTGTGGGTCGGCGCGGGCACGCTCGCCTATGTGATCAAGCGCTGGCGCGAGATGCCGCGCGGCCGCCGCTATCCGGCCGAGATGGCCGGCATGCTGGTCGCGCACGCGGGCGTCGCGATCTTCCTCATCGGCGTGATGCTGTCCGAATCGCTGAGCATCGAGCGCGACGTGCGCCTCGCGCCCGGCGCGAGCGCAACCATCGGCGGCTACGACTTCCGCTTCGACGGCGTCGCGGAAACCGAAGGCCCCAACTGGCGCGCCGACGAGGGCACGGTGACGATCCTGCGCGACGGCGCCACGGTCGGCACGATGCATCCGCAAAAACGCACCTACTCGCGCGGACAGGTGCAGACCGAATCCGCCATCGACGCCGGACTGTTCCGCGACATCTACGTCGCGCTGGGCGAGCCGATGGACGCGAACGACGTCCAGGGCGCCTGGGCACTGCGCCTCTATCACAAGCCGTTCGTGCGGTGGATCTGGCTGGGCGGTCTCTTCATGATGGCCGGCGGTCTCTTCGCCGCCGCCGAGCGGCGGTTCCGGGCAAAGAAAACGCCCGCTGCGGCCGCCGTCGACGCCGAGCCGAAGGGATCGCTCGCATGAGCCGGCTTCTTCCGCTCTTCGGTTTCCTGCTGCTCGTGGCGCTCTTCGGCTTCGGCATCTGGTGGAACACCGGCCACGATCCGCACGACATCGCGTCGCCGTTGATCGATCAGCCGGCGCCGGCGTTCGCGCTCCCCGTGCTCGGCGAGCCGGAGCGCACGATCGACAAGGCGTCGCTGCTCGGCAGACCGTATCTCCTGAACGTCTTCGCCAGCTGGTGCATCGAGTGCGTGCACGAGCATCCGATACTGATGACCCGCGCGAAAGAGCTCGGTGTTCCGCTCGTCGGCTTCAACTACAAGGACGAGCCGGCCGACGCCACCGCATGGCTCGCAAAACACGGCAATCCCTTCGACACGATCGTCGCCGACCGCGATGGTCGTGCCGGCATCGACTTCGGGGTGTACGCCGCGCCGGAAACCTTCCTGATCGATGCGAAAGGCGTGATCCGCTACAAGCGCATCGGCCCGATCACGCCCGACGTGCTCGACAACGAAATCCGCCCGGCCATCGCCGCGCTGGCTAAGGAATCGCCATGATGCGCCATGCGCTGCTCTGGCTCGCGCTGTGCCTGATTCCGGCGACCGCAATCGCGCAGGCGATCCAGCCGCTGCCGTTTCGCGACCGTGCGGAGGAAGTCCGCTTCCAGAGGCTCAGCGCCGAGTTGCGCTGCCCGATGTGCCAGAACGAAACGCTCGCCGATTCCAACGCACCGATCGCGCACGACCTGCGCCGCCAGGTGTTCGAAATGATGCAGGCGGGCAAGAGCGACGACGAGATCAAGGCGTACCTCGTAGCCCGCTATTCGCAGTTCGTGCTTTACCAGCCGCCGGTGGAACCGTCCACGTGGCTGCTGTGGTTCGGCCCGGCCGTCCTGCTCGTCGTCGGCGGCGTCGTCGTCGCGGTGCAGGTACGTCGCCGTGCGCGACAGGCTCCCGCCGCTCCGCCGGCCAACGATACCGGGGACGACTGGTGACCACCGTGTTCTATCTCGCCGCGTCCGCGATGCTCGCGTTCGCGCTCGCCCTGCTGCTCGTACCGCTCGTCCGCCAGGGGCGTCGCGACGGACGGTCGCGGGGCGTCTTCGCGCTCGCCGTCGTGGTGGCCCTCGCACTGCCCACCGGCAGCGCCGCGCTCTACATGCTGGTGGGCACGCCGGCGACGCTGGGCGGCGTCGAAGCGCCGAAACCGATGTCGCTCGATCAGGGGATCGAAGCCTTGCTTGCCCACCTCAAGGCATCGCCCGACGATCCGGAAGGCTGGATGCTGCTCGGCCAGGCTTACGCCATGGGCAAGCGGCCCGCCGAAGCGCGCGATGCCTACGGCCACGTGCTGACGCTGCTTCCGGACAACGTCGCCGCCATGGTCGGCTGGGCCGAAGCCGACTCGCTCGCCCGCGACGACCATCGCATCGACGGCCGCGCGCTCGACTTGCTGGAGCGCGCCGCATCGCTCGAGCCGGCCAACCAGCGCGCCCTCTGGCTGCTCGGGATCGCGCAATTCCAGAAAGAACGCTACCCGGATGCGATCGCCACCTGGCAACGCCTGCAGCCGCTGCTCGATCCGGACTCCAACGTGGCCCACGCCGTCGCGAAGCAGATCGCGGTCGCGCAGGCGCGCGTCGCGGCCGGGCCCGGAAATGCCGCCACGGGTAACATGGGCGGCACCCGTTGAAGGAGCGCTCCATGGGCGACGCCCGCCGTTACCACCCGCTTTCGTCGCCGTTCCGCATGAAGCGCGGCGGCGAGCTCCACGGCGCACGGGTCGCCTACGAAACCTGGGGCACGCTCACGCCCGCGCGCGACAACGCGATCCTCATCCTCACGGGCCTCTCGCCCAGCGCGCACGCGGCATCGAATGCGGAAGACCCGACGCCGGGCTGGTGGGAGGACATGATCGGCCCCGGTCGCGCCTTCGACACCGACCGCTTCTTCGTCATCTGCGTCAACTCGCTCGGCAGCGACAAGGGCTCCACCTGCCCCGCGTCGCCCGATCCCGCGACGGGCGCACCGTATCGCCTGACCTTCCCCGAGCTGTCGCTCGAGGACGTCGCCAACGCCGCCTGGGAAGCCGTCACCGGCATGGGCATCGCCCAGCTCGCCTGCCTCGTCGGCTGCTCGATGGGCGGCATGGGTGCGCTCGCCTACATGCTCCTGCACCCCGGTGCCGCCCGGACGCACATCAGCGTCGACACGGCGCCGCAGGCCCAGCCGTTCGCCATCGCCATCCGCTCCCTGCAGCGCGAAGCCATCCGTCTCGACCCCCACTGGAAGGGAGGCCAGTACGAGGGCGACGAGTGGCCGGAACACGGCATGGGGATCGCGCGCAAGCTGGGCGTCATCACCTATCGTTCCGCGATGGAATGGAAGGGCCGTTTCGCCCGCATCCGCCTCGACGCGGACGAACGCGACGCATCGTCACCGTTCGGCTTCGAATTCCAGGTCGAGTCGTACCTCGAAGCCCACGCCAGGCGCTTCAACCGACAGTTCGACCCGAACAGCTACCTCTACCTCTCGCGAGCCAGCGACTGGTTCGACGTGGCCGAGTACGGCGATGGCGACGTGATGCGCGGGCTGGCGCGCATCCGGGTCGAGAAAGCCCTGGTCATCGGCGTCAGCACCGACATCCTGTTCCCGCTGGAGCAGCAGGAAACCATCGCGATGGGCCTGGAGGCGGCGGGCGCCGCCGTCGAATTCGTGGCGCTGGACTCGCCGCAGGGCCACGACGCCTTCCTGGTCGACATCGAGAACTACAGCCGCGCCATCGGGGGCTTCCTCAAGTCGGTATGACACGGGGTTTGCTATGATCGGGGGCGAAACGGGCCCCCACGCATTCCCCTCGAGGTTCCATCCCATGATCACGGTCGAGTTCACGGGCAGCGACAAGCTCATCGAAGCCATCAACACCGCGGTGGCCCAACCCACGACGCCCGCCGTCACGGACTCGCTGCGCAACGCGCTGTGCCGCCTCATCCGCTCGCAGGAGGTGAAACTTCCCGACTGCGTCATGGAGACCGCCGGCGACCACTACGCGCGCCGCGAGCTCTATCGCAGCGACGAGCACGGCTACAGCGTGGTCGCCATGACCTGGGGGCCCGGCCAGGGCACCCTGATCCACGATCACTGCGGCATGTGGTGCGTCGAGGGCGTCTGGAACGGCGCGCTCGAGATCGTCCAGTACGAGCTCCTCGACCACGAGGCCGACCGCTACCACTTCCGCCCCGTCGGCTCCATCCAGGCCGGCCCCGGCTCTGCCGGAAGCCTGATCCCGCCCCACGAATACCACACCATCCGCAATCCGAGCGAAGACGCCGTGGCCGTCAGCCTGCACATCTACTCGGGTCGCATGACCCAGTGCGCCGTCTTCAACCCACAGGGCGACGACTGGTACGAAAAGACCGACCGCAAGCTGGGCCTCGACCAGGTCCACTGATTCCCGCATAATCGCGGGCCCCATGCCGAAATGGCGGAACCGGTAGACGCGGCGGACTCAAAATCCGTTTGTAGAGATACAGTGTGGGTTCGAGTCCCACTTTCGGCACCAGTGGTAAACGTCGCGAATGCGCAAGTCATTCGTGGCGTTCCGAGAACCCGCCCCCGAGGCGGGTTTTTCATGTCTGGCACGTTGCCTGCGATTGGCAAGGTCATTGCATCCGAATCGCAGGTGGGGTCTGCGGCGTAAGAATTCTGGCGCATGTGCCGGAAGCGACCAGACGACGTGCTGACGTGTCAGTCCGCCCACTACGAACAAGGGGGGGGTGGAAATCGCGACCATGGGTAACGGAATCGTAGCCGCACATTCGTCCGCTCCGGTGGGCGTGCCTGATATTCAGACGGTGTCCTCGGATAGCGGGGCCCGCACCGCGTCACGCGTCGAAAGCGGCCTGACGGAAAGTGCCGTTGTCCTCCTGCGCGAAGAGCTCGAGCGCGCCGGAGCGACCGCCGCTCTTCAGGCGGATCCCGAGTTGGCCGCCCGGCTGCACGGCATTTATGGGCTTCTTCTGATGGCGCGACGCATGGCCGCCGTCGACCGGCTACGGCCTGTGGTGTGAAGGCACGGGGTAAGGTGCGGAGGAATGATGTCGTCGCTACAATCGCTCCGCCACGTGCCATGCCGGACACTCGCCGCGCATGTAATGGAACAGGGAACTTCATGATGAAGTCGATGTATTTCGCGGCGGCCGCCGCGATGATGGTGTCGTCGGTCGCTACCGCCGATCCCGTGGATGGTGCATTTCTCTCTACGAACGTCGGTCACGGGAACAGCAGCTCGCGAGGCGACGGCAACGCCTACGGGGTGCTGGGCGGGTATCGCTGGGCGTCGACGTCGTCGCTCTCGCTCGGGATCGAGGGCGGGTTGATGGATCTGGGTCGGCAGGACCATGAAGTCCATAACCGCCCCCTCCTCAATGGGCCGCATGTCTACTATTCGACGACGCGCTTCAGGACCACACAAAAGGCGCTGTTGCTCGGCGTGAACGGACGCTGGGAGTTTGCCGAGCAGTATTTCGTGACCGCCCATGGCGGGGTGGCTCGCTATCGGCAAGGGATCCGGACGAAGGACTTTTTCGCCGTGGATAACGGGCCTGCCGATGTCTATACGCATCGATATCGGCTCTACGACACGAACTACTACGCAGGTGCAGGATTCGGCTTCAACTTTTCGCCGCAGGTTAGCCTCGCCCTCACCTACGACCACTACGTCGCCCGCTACCGCCTTTATTCGTTCACCGACAAGGTCGATACCAATGTCTGGGGCGCGTCCGTCGAGTATCGTTTCTGATCGTCGGCGATATTATCGGGCCGACAACGACACCCTCCTCTTTTCGCGGGCGGGTCTGTCGTTGGCCGGCACCGGTTGGCGCTCGCCGGCTTTCATGAGCCGGCGGCGGCAACCGCTGCGGGCGTCGACATCTCGGCTGTGACCGTGAGGGTGACGCCGATGGTGGCGTCACGCGCGCCGTCTTTGTTGCCGCCGACCTCGAGTGTGGCTTCTCTGCCGGGCCATGCCACGACAACCGGTTCCGCACGGAGCGTCCATTCGCGGGCCGGTCGTTCGAAGATCATGAGGTGGACTGCTACGGTACCGGACTGGGTACCGGGCGCGACCGACAGCGCGACACGTACGGCGTCCTTCTCCGGCCCGCCAGGCGGTGTCATGGTGAGGTCTGCGATCTTATCGGCCGCGACGCGGACGCTCGGCCTGGCGACCACCACCCCTCCGCGCAACACGCTCATGTCGACCTTGTAGAGGTCGGCGGCGTGTACCGATGCGCACACGGTGAAGAGGGCAAACGCCGCAGGTATGTGTCTGAGCACGAGCACCTCCCGTTCAGCGTTCCGAGTAAGCCATCTTCGAGGCACTGTACGGCCCGAACGCCGGGCGCGATGTGCCAGCGATCACGCAACCACGTGCCGCGATGAATCGCTCGCTAATCGCGCTGGACGAGCCACGCGACCGGCATGTGCAGGCCATCGCAGCCATGAGCGCAGACCAGCGCACCGTGCTCGCCACGGAATTCCAGCGGCGTGCCATCGGCCATGCGCAGGCGCAGCACGCCACCGGCTGGCGTCGGGCCGCCGGTCAGGTCGTTCTTCTCGACCGTGACGCCCACGCTGTGCGTCGCAGGCCCCCACGACCAGAACGCATCGCCCTTGCCGCCCTTGAGCCGGATTTCGGCCGGATTGCCCTTCTCCCCGCTGACGAGGTGCCAGGTCTCGTGGCCGCACGCGGCGAGCGCCAGCGAAAGGCCACACAGGATCACGATCGCGATGCGCTTCATGGCGTCCCCTCTTCCATCGGGGAATCATCGGCGGCGCTGACGAGAACTTGAGGCCACGCCGGGGAGCACCGGGCCTGTCAGGGACCGGTGCTCCCTGGGATCAGCTGACGAAACCGCCGTCGATCGTGACGCTCGCGCCGTTGATGTAGCGGGCGTTGGGGCCGGCGAGGTACGCGACGAGCGCGCCGACTTCGTCGGGGTTGCCGAGGCGACCGACCGGAATCATGGGCGTCAGCATGTCGGCGAAGCCCGTCGTCATATCCGTCGTGATCGGGCCCGGCTGCACGTTGTTGACGGTGATGCCACGGGGGCCCAGGTCGCGCGCGAGGCCGCGGGTCATCGCCTGCACCGCGCCCTTGGTCGCGGAATAAACGGCGGCGCCTTCACTGCCGGCGCGATCGGCCGACATGCTGCCGATGTTGACGATGCTGCCGCCCTCGCCCATGTGCTTCGCCGCCGCCTTGGCCGCGACGAACACCGCACGTACGTTGACGCCGAAGGAGGTATCGAAGTCGTCGATCGAGGTGTCGCCAAGCGGCGCGTAGTGGAGCACGCCGGCGCTGTTCACCAGGATATCGAGACGGCCGCTCGCGCGGGCTGCGTCGTCGATCGCCGCCGTGAGCGCCGCCGCGTCGGCACTGTCGGCACGAACGGCCTGGGCGCGGCCGCCGGCGGCGCGGAGTTCGTCGACGACGGCTTGGGCGGCATCGGCCGAACTGGCATAGGTGAAGGTGACGTTGGCCCCTGCCGCGACGAGCGCGCGGACGATGCCTGCGCCGATGCCGCGGGAGCCGCCCGTGACGAAAGCGGACTTACCTTCGAGGGAATTCGTGATCATGCCGTGCTCCGTTATGGATTGATTAGTCAACTAAAGGTCGAATGAAAAGGGCCGCAAGGCCCTTCGATGGATGAGATAACGCCGCACCCGGGGGTGTGCGGCGAGGCCCGTACAGCGGCCCAGAAATCCACCTTATCATTAATTGACTGGTCAGTCCACTATTTTTCGACCACCGCGCGCATGGCGATACCCACGATGCCGTGGAGGGTCGCCAGATCCGCGCCGCCACGCGCCGCGACCTTCAGTCCGGTTAGCGTGGCGAGGAGGAACTGCGCGGCGCTTGCCGCATCGAGATCGGCGGCGAGCTCGCCGCGCGCCATGCCTTCACGGATGCGACTCTCGAACGCGAGCACGGTTCGCGCGCCGATCTCGTCGGTCACGGCCTTGACGTCGCTCGCGAGCGTGCCGAACTCCGTCACCGCGTGGACGCCGAGGCAGGCACGCGCGGTCGTGGCAGCGGTGGCGTTGGTCGCGAAGCCCAGCAACGCCTGCTCGATCCCATCGCGCACCGACACCGTGGCGAACATCGCGGAAAGCGTCGCGCCGACGCTGGCCGTCGAATACGTCCGCAGCGCCTCGAGGTAGAGGCTTCGCTTGTCGCCAAAGGTGTCGTAGAGACTCTGCCTGCCGATCTTCATCGCCTCCAGCAGCATCGGCGTCGACGTGCCTTCGAAGCCGTGCATGGCGAACGTGTCGATGGCCCGCTGGAGCGCGGTATCCCGGTCGAACTCGCGTGGACGTGCCATGGCTGCACCGTTTCTGGATCAAAGAGTCCACAAAGGGTACCACCGCTGGAGTCCGTCTGCCGGCGTCAGAGCTCCCGCACCACACGGAAGCCCACGCGGGCGTTGCGCAGATCGGCGGGGGCACCCTGCCGGTAGGCCGACCGGACCATTTCGGGTGCGCTGCCCCACGAGCCGCCGCGGATGACGCGGCGCGTGCAGCCGGGGTTGACCCATGCCGCGGCCGTACGCGGTGCGCGGATGTAGTTGTCGTGCCAGCAGTCCGCGACCCACTCGGAGACGTTGCCACCCATGTCGTACAGGCCGAACGGATTGGCCGAGAAACTCATGGTGGGTGCGGGGCCCCAGTAGCCGTCCTTGTAACCGCTGAACGCGTTGCTCCAGCGACGCCCCGACCCCGAACGGTCGTTGCCGCCGGTGAGGTTCTCCAGCTTCGACGACGGCGCGTCGTCGCCCCACCAGTAGCGCGACGTGCTGCCGGCACGCAGGGCGTATTCGAACTCCGCCTCGCTCGGAAGACGGTACGTCTTGCCGGTGCGCTTCGAAAGCCAGTCGGTGTACGCCTTCGCATCGTTCCACGACACGTTGATCACCGGCAGGCGGTCCTGGCCCGGCTTGCCCGCGTAGTCGTCCTGCCAAGTCACGGAGGCGTCGTCGCGGAGGCCGCCGCTCTGTTCGTCGTAGACGCTGCCGCCGCCCTTCGACTGCGACTCGGGCACGTAACCCGACGCGCGCACGAAATCGCGGAACTGCCCGATGCTGATCGCGCTTCGCGCCATCGCGAAACCCTTGTCGACGACGACCTCGTGCACGGGCGCCTCGTTCGGATCATGGCCCTTCTCGCCGTCCGGCGAGCCCATGAGGAAGCGCCCCGTGGGAATCACCACCATGGGCGGCCCCTGGCCCGTGGAATCGACGAAACGATCTGCAAATACCTGGCCGGGCTTGTAGCTCGCGTAAAGTCGCGCGTTGGTCACGCGCTCGTTGAAATCGTCGATGCCGGCGAGGTCAGGACTGATCTTCTGCGCATTGGCGGCGAGCTGTTGCGCGAGTTCGATGTTGCCGGCGTCGAGTGCAGACCGCGCCTGGGCGAGCATCGCGGCGGCATTCTGGCGGCGCATGCCTTCGATACGGCCGCGCGTGTCCTGCAGCCCCTGCGATTCCGGCGCGATCGCCGCGGCCTCCGCGAGCGCCGCGTCCGCGGCGGCGAAGTCGTTCTGCGCGACGGCGGCCAGCGCCTTGTCGAGCACCGTGCGCTGCACGTTGGCGATACCCTGCTCCGCGACGGCGTTCTGCGGATCCAGTTCGAGCACGTCGCGGTAGGTGTCGAGCGCGCTGTCGCCGCGTGGCTGGCTCGCCCTGCCCTCCTGCAACTGCGCGGCCGCCTTGCCGAGCATCGGCCGCACCTTGTCGAGCACGGCGAGCTTCTGCTGCAACGGACCGGCATCCGTCGCGGACGACGGCAACGCCTTGAGGGCGACGAGCGACTCGCGCGCGGCGTCCGCGTCGCCCAGCGCGATGTCCTGTTCGATCTCGGCGGCGAGTCGCGCCCGCACCTCGTTCATACCGTTCAGCGCGCGCTGGCTGTCGGCCTTGTCCTTGAGCGCCTCCATGAAGAGCGCCGCCGCGCTGTCCTTGCCACCCACGAGGCGATCGCCGGCCAGGGCCTTGTCGCCGCGGTCCAGCAAGGCCGTGAGTTCGGCCGAGTCGGGCGTCTTCTGGGCCGGCAGCTCGATGTCCTCGGTCTTCTCGCGTCGCCGCGACGCGATCACCGCGGCCGGGGCCAGCATGATCGGGGGCCCGGCGTCGATTTCCGACACCTGCGCCTGTGGCGCGGCCTGCGGTCGCTGATCGAAGCCCATCACCGCGGGTTGTCCGCGCGCGGGCACGCGCGCGGCGTTCTGCGTCGGCTGGACGTGAAGTGCCTGCGGAAAGAAGTGATAGAAGAGCCCGAAAGCGAGCACGGCGACACCGAGCGCACCGCCAATGGCGCGCTGTCGGCGGACGGTCTCGGCATTGGGCATGGTGGGCGGTTCCGTACGGGCCTGCTATCGTGCGCTGCCACCTTAGGGAATCGCGCGCGACAGGGCAACACGGCAGGTCGGCGCGGCCCACCGACTCTCGAGGACCCCGCATGACATCGAGCGAGCTCGCTCCCCACGCTCCCTGGATCGACCAACGCGACGCGCTCGACGCGTGGCTCGCACCGATCGGTCCGGGAACCGTCGTCGGTCTCGACACGGAGTTCATGCGCAGGAACACGTTCTATCCGCAGCTCGCCCTGCTGCAGCTCGCCCACGGCGGTCGCTACGCGCTGATCGATCCGCTCGCGGTACCGCTGGGCGACGCGCTCGCGCCGACGTTCGCGGCGCAGGACGTCGTCACCGTGATGCACAGCGCCGGCGAAGATCTCGAGGCGATGGCACCCTACCTCCCCGACGGCCCGCATACGCTGTTCGACACGCAGATCGCATCCGCCTTCGTCGGCATGGGGCTCGGCATCAGCTACCGTGCGCTGGTCGCCGAACTCGTGGGCGCGGAGCTCGACAAGGGCGAGACGCGTAGCGACTGGCTGCAGCGGCCCCTCACCGAATCGCAGAAGCTCTACGCGACGCTCGATGTCGTTCACCTTCATCCGGTGCACGCGATCCTGTCCGAGCGTCTCGCAGAACGCGGGCGTTCCGCATGGCACGCCGAGGACTGCGCGCGCATGAAGCGCCGTGCGAGCCAGCGCGAAGGCGATCCGCAGCCGCAGCGCGGCGTGAAGCCCGCCGCCGACTGGCCGATGGAAAAACAGGCCCTGCTCCGCCGCGCATTGCGCTGGCGCGAACTGACGGCCCGGGCGCTCGACAAGCCGAAATCGTGGCTGCTCGAGGACGTCCAGGCCGTCGACCTCGTGGGCAACCTGCCGGCCACGCTGGCGAGCCTCGATGACCGGACGCGCGGCACGCGCGCCTTGCGCTCGGCCCAGCGCCAGGAGCTCTTCGACCTGCTGCATCGTCCGCTCGACGACGCGGAGATCGAAGCGACCGCGCCGATCGTCGGTCACCCGGTGGGCGAGGCGAAGCGCGCGATAAACGACATGCGCAGCGCGGTCGACACGCTGGCCACCCAGCTCGACCTGCCGCCAGGCCTGCTCTGCGCGCGTCGCTCGATGGAGGAATTCGCCATGACCAAGACCTGGCCCGAGGCGCTCGAAGGCTGGCGACGCGGCGTGCTGTACGACCGGCTGTCGCCGCTGCTGCCGGACTGAGCCTGGACCGATCGTCTTGGTAGGGCGTTGGCAGACGCGAAAACCGCTGATATAGTTGCCGCCTCGTGGGGCGGTAGCTCAGCTGGGAGAGCGCTGCGTTCGCAATGCAGAGGTCGGGAGTTCGATCCTCCTCCGCTCCACCAATCATTCGTGACGAAAAGCGCGCCCTCGTGGCGCGCTTTTTTCGTTTTCCGGCGGCGCCAGCACACGCCCGGTTCGTTCAATACCGGTCCGATGACCGGCGCGAGACTCTCGCCACGACGCCGACCGTCCGGGAGATCCCATGACCGCCTATGCCGTGTTCACTCGCGAAAGCACCCAGGATCCCGCCGAGCTGGCGACCTACAACGCCACGGTGAAGCCGACGTTCGAGGGCCACCCGATCACGTTCCACGCACTGTACGGCGAGTTCGAAGTGCTCGAAGGTCCGCCCATCGAAGGCATGGTGATCGTGTCGTTCCCGACGATGGCCGCGGCCCGCGACTGGTACCACAGCCCCGCCTATCAGGCCGTCGCGCAGCACCGCTTCAGGGGCGCGACCTACCGCTGCGTCCTCGTCGAAGGCGTCGACTGACGCGCCGATCCGTCGCCACACTTTCCCGGAGCATCCCCATGGGTACATTGCTGCCACCGAGCACGGAGGCCGACCGGTTCGGTCCCCTGCCCTTTTCCGCCACGTTCGAAATCGTCGTGATCCCCGTGGCCGACGTCGACCGGGCGAAGGATTTCTATGCACGCCTCGGATGGCGGTTCGACATCGACTACCAGGACGAGCATGGCTTCCGCGTCATCCAGTACACGCCGCCCGGCTCGGGCTGCTCGGTGATGTTCGGCAGCAGGATGACCACCGCGGAGCCCGGCTCCGCGCAGGGCCTGCATCTGGTCGTGTCCGACATCGCGCGTGCGCACGATGAACTCGCACGGCGCGGCATCGACGTGAGCGAGGTCTTCCACGACGCGTATGGCGTGTTCCATCGTCCCGCCGGCGAGAACCGCGTGAGCGGTCCCGCCGAGGGGCGCAAGAGTTACGGCTCGTTCCTGTCGTTCCGCGACCCGGACGGCAACGAGTGGGTGATCCAGGAAGTGACCGAACGCCTGCCCGGTCGCGTCTGAACCCACCCGCGCGGCATGTCACCAGGGCAGCGTCTTGCCCAGGTAGGTGAACGTGCCGGTCGGGCCGTCGTCGCCGAGCAGCGCCATGCCGACACTGCTCTTCGCGCCCGTGGGCACGTCGATCTCGCCGTGCCCACCGTTCATGTCGGTCTGCACGTAGCCCGGATGGATGGCGTTGACCTTGATCGGCGTATCGCGCAGCTCGTAGGCGAGGTGCACGGTCCACGCGTTGACCGCGCTCTTCGACACGTTATAGGCCGGTACCTTGAAGGCGTAGATCGACGAGGTCGGATCGGTATGCAGGGTGACCGAACCCAGCTGGCTCGACACGTTGACGATGCGCGCCGCCGGCGCCGCCTTCAGCAGCGGAAGGAACGCCTGGGTCACCTCGACCACCGCGAACACGTTGGTATCGAACGTCTCGCGCCACGTCTTCAGCGTCTGCTCCGACGGCGCCTTGCCCATGTCGTCGAGCAGGATGCCCGCATTGTTCACGAGGATGTCGAGGCGACCGAATCGCGACGTGACATCGGCCACGGCCTTCGCGATGCTGTCGGTCCGGGTCACGTCGAGCACGATGGGCTCCACGGCGAGGCCTTCGCCCTGCAACGCCGTCGCGGCCGCCTTCGTGCGATCCTCGTCGCGCCCCGCCAGGAGCACGAGCGCACCGGCCTCAGCGAGCTGGCGCACAGTCTCCCGACCGATGCCGCGCGTGGCACCGGTGACGAGCGCAATTTTCTGCGATGTATTCATGAGTGTCCTCTGCAGTGGGTCGTTCAGCCCAAGTATGGGCGCTCCGCCGCGAAGAGCACGCGAGCGGCGAAGGTGCGCCATGCGGCGGGCGTGCGATCGCCCAGCAGGGTCGCGCCGGCGACGTACGCCTGCGCACGCATCACCGCCGGCACGCCATCGAGTTCTCGCTCGGCCGACGCGGGGTCGCCCTTGCGCACGGCGGCGAGGAAATGCTGCACCTTGGCAACGGTTCCCGGCATGTCGAAACCCTTCTCCATGCCGTCGAGCACGCCTGCGATGGTCGGATGCGTCGCATCGGCGCCGTGGGCCAGCGCGAGCCATACCGTCTGCTCGTCGATCCCGTCGTTCGGTCCGAGCCGGTCGGCTCGCGCGCGCAACGCGGCCGACGCGCCACGCGACGCGGCAGCCATCCGTATCACGTGAGCCTCGATCGACGTACCCGATGCCGCCGCGACGGCCTCGTCCAGTCTTCCGGACGACAGAAGGCTCAGCGAGCGGAACTCGCCGTCGACCGGGTGCGCCGTATCCTCGAGGCGAAGCATGGTGCCGACCCACGGCGACGTGCCGGCGATCTTTTCCATGTCGCGTCTCGCGGCCGCGGGATCCACGAGCCGCTCCATCCGATACGCCTCCACGGCGATCAATTGGCGCAGCGACGGGCTCTTGTCCATCGCGACGCGATAAGCCGCCAGTGCGTCCGCATAACGCGCATGCTGGCTGAAGCTCGACGCGGCCGCGTTGGCGAACCATGGAGACGACGGCCAGCGACGGAAGCCGGCCTCGAACGCCTCGTCGCGCGCGTCGCCCGAGGGCTGACAGCGGGTCGCGAGGTAGACGAGGTCGCTGGCGTCCGGCGAGGCATCCGCCAGCGCCCGGTGCTTCGCGCACACGGCGTCGTGCGCCTCGCCGGTCGCGATGTTCTGTTCGGCCCGCATGGCGACGATGTCCATCGGAAAGCGCGCGCGACGTGCGGCGAAGGCGTCGGCGAAACCGGGCATGTCGCTGCCGAGCGCGAGCCAGCTCATGAAGTACGGCGACTCGGGCACGTCGTAGCGCACATGGGCGAGCGAGGCCATGGCGAGCGCGGCTTTGTCGGCGATCTGGTCGGTATAGAACTCGGGCGCCATGTCGTCCGCCGCGTCGAGCACCGTGCGCGTACCGCCGCCGGACTTCGAGTCGATATGGTCGGGCGGCGACGCGAAGAGGAAATCCACCGAGGCCGCGGACCACCGCTGCGGCGCGAGCAACACCGGTGCGACCGGGGCGACGTTGCCGTAGGCCGCCGTCCATCGACGAAACGGGACCGCCGCCGCCACGTTGTAGACGAGCTGCGTGTCGGAGCGGTCGACCGGCGCCCTGAACGATTCCACTGCCTCGCCGTCGAGGGTCTCCGTGACGACGGCCACATCGCCGCCGCCACCGACCGTGACATCGGCGTGCGCCTTCGGCTGCAGTTCGACGCGCTGGCCCTCGATGGTCGCGACCACCGGTCGGGAGAGTCCGTTGTAGACCATGACGTGCACGCGATCCACGGACCAGCCGAAGGCGAGCACGGTGCCGACGATGACGAGCGCGACGACGGTGCGCGCGAGGCCCGGGAGGAAGCCGCTCGCTTCGAGGAAGCGTTCCCGAAAACCGGGCTTGTCGATCCGCTGGCCACGCTCCGCGCCGACGCGCAGCGTGTCATACGTCGCAGGTACCGACGGCGCGGGGGCCGGCGCGTCGGCGGGCGCGATGCCCCTCGTCGCGTCCGCAATGACGTTTTCGCCACGGAGCAGTTCGTCCAGCGCCGCCCGGCGCAGCGCGCCCAGCGTGCCGGCGACCTGCCCCACCCAGCCGTCGACGTAGCGCAGCCAGTGGTTGATGTTCTCGCGGTTCGGCGAATTGAGGCCCAGCTCGCCGAGCGCCACCGGCCAGGATTCGCTTTCGAGTTCGCGCAGGATCGCCTCGCCCGGCTGCACCTGCGCGGCGACGTCGTAGACGTGGTACAGCGCACGCCAGACGTCGTTCGCGGCCGCCATGATGAGGCGTGCGCCCTTCTCGTCGATGGTGGCGCGCGTGGTCGCGCGTCGCCACGCGTGGCCGAGTCCGGCCTGCGCGTCCCGAAGGTTGGCCTCGGCGTGCTCCGCGTAATGGAGGACGCCGAGCAGGCCGATCAGGTACTCGCGCCAGGCCGGCGACACGCGTGCCGCCGCCGAGAGGTGCAGGCTACGGACGGCCTTGATCGTGCCCTCCAGACCGGCGCGCAACGCGTCGCGCTCGCGATCGACCAGCGCGATCGCGGCCGGCAGATCGCTCCGGCGGATGATCCGGCCGCGATGACGAATGACCCCATCGGGCGCGTCGTAGATGCGATCCCGCAGCGAGCAGAGCAACGCATGCTCGCGATCGATCGACCGGAGCCGCTCTAGCTCGTCGCCGATCCGTTCCGGATAGAGCGCCTCGTGGTCGATGGCACGCGTGGCGGGCACGTCCTCGTAGAGCTCGTCGACACGCATCGCCTGACGCGCCACGGGAAATCCGAGGTAGACGCCGCGGTAATGCGCTTTCAGGTGCTCACGGTCGAAAAGCGCGTCGAGGCGCCCGATGGTCGTGTCCGCTTCCGCCGGCGGATCCTCCGTCTGTCCTAGCACGTCGGCGGTCATGCGCGCACGCAGGCCATCCGCGTCGTCGAACACCGACCACGCGCTGCGCTCGTCGGCCGGCGCGAACAGGTAAACGCGTTTCGCGTTCTGTTCGCGCTCGTGGTTCATCGGGTGCGTCGACCACATGCGTGGCGGCTGCGCCAGCTCGGTCTCGAAAACGCGGAACGCGACAGCTCCTTCCACCGGCGCGACGGGCCGCTCGCCATAGGTGGGATCGTTGTAGATCCGGCCCAGGCGATCCGCGATCGCCTGGTGCAACGCGAAGAGATCGGACGGCGGCAGTTTCGCGCCCATTTCGCCACGCGCGAAGTGCACCGCGCGATCCCACGCGTCGTCGGCCATCTGCAGGCGATGCAACGCGGTGATCAGCGCATCGCTGCCGGTGAGCGACACGGCGACCAGATCGGCCTGCATTTCCATTTCGCGGGAGAGTGCGCGCTGCGCCACGACGACGAGACGGAACGCGATGTCGACCACGGCGCGCAGCGCCCAGACGATCGTGCCGAGCACCCAGCCGATCCATGCGATGCGGAAGTCGAAACGCGACAGCGAGCGCAGGAACGTGTCGAGCGCGTCGCGCCGGCCGACGATGTGCGAGGCGATCTGTTGCGTCGTGTACACCCAGCGGCCGACGGCCATCGAGCGCTGCGCGAAATGGCCGAACTCATGCGCCAGCACGGCCTTGAGCTCGCTCATGTTGAGCATGTTGACCAGCGCCAGGCCGATCTCGAGATTCTTCCTCGACGGCACAAGGAGATTGATCAGCGAAAGATCGTAGAAGACCGCCGCGTTCACACGGGCGCTGACGAAGACGCGATGCGGTCGCGGTGCTCCCGCGTCGTCCGCGATGCGGTCGAGGAACGCGAAGAGTCGCGGCTGTTCGCTGCGCGTCAGCTCGATGCCGTCGTTGCCCGCGCCCTTCCGCAGGAAGAACAGGCCCTTGATCATGAAGACCGCGAGGAACAGGCTCGAACCGCCCATCGCGACGCGAAGCAGGCCGCCGTTGCCGATCTTCGTCAGCTCGCTGTAACCGATGAAGACGAACCACGCGGTCAGCGCAAGATACACGGCGATGAACAGCAACAGGCTGCCGACGGCGATCCAGGCATGGCGGCGGTATGCGGCGCCCGGTCGTGTGAATGCCGCCGGCACATCGGCCGGCCCAGCTGGATAGATCGTTTCCATGATGTCCCCCGACAACGTTGCGGGGGAGTTTGCGGCGGCCTGGCCGAAGTCGTCAATCGCGCCGCATCACGACAACGCCGCCTCCAGCAGCGGCTTCGCCCAGTCCGGCGTTTGCCGCAGCGTGTCGAGTTCGAGCGGCCAGCGCAGGCGCCCCCGCGCGATGTCGGCGAGCAGCACGGGATCGGGGATCGCTTCGCCCGGCAGGACGTCGACGCTGTTGTCGTACACGCGCAGCATCTCGATCGACGGCATCAGCGCGATGAGGTTTTCGAGCGAGGAGCGATAGCGTTCGCGGATCTTCGCTTCGGGAATGTCGTGGCCACCGGCGGCCACGCGCGCGCGGACGCGGGCGATGTGATGGTCCGGCGACGAGAGGCCGCAGAACCACATGAGCACGTCATGCGTGTGTGAGGCCTCGGCGATCTTTCGCGGCACCGTGTTGCCGCCGAGCGTGGTTTCGAACGCGTATGCGCGACGGCGTTCCATGGCGTCGTCGAGACGGCGCATGCCTTCCTGCCACGCCGCGGCGTTCGCCTGCACCTGATCGCACCCGGTTGCTGCGACCAGTTCTCGCGCGAAGGTGTCCGGATTGAACCACTCGAAACCGGCCTGGCGCAGGCCATGGCCGCCGATCGAACTCTTGCCCGCGCCATTGACACCTGCGAGGACCCAGAGCACGGGGCGTCCGGTCAATGACTATCCCCCGCCTTCACCTTGCCGCCCAGCGTCGTCGGGCGATCCATCAGTGCGCGCAGGCGTTCGCTCGCGTCATCGGCCTGCAGCGAGGCCAGGCGTTCGTCGAAACGCTGACGGAGCGTGTCGAGTGCCGACGCATGCCGCGCACCGGCATCGTCGAGCGCGTGGAGGATGCGGCTGTATTCGTCCGCGGAGAGGATCACCGCCTCGAGCTCGCTGTGGTTCGTCACCACGACCTTGCCCTTGCGGGCGATGGCACGCATCACGCCGCGCCATCCGAGCTTCTTCACGTCCGACGCCGGTGTCCGGGGAAGGTCTTCGAGCGCATCGAGCTTGAGCGACATGGCCATGGGCGAATCCTCTCGGGGTCGGGACCATTATACCCAGAATACCCAATTTGGGAGATTTTCGCGGCGGGCGTCGACGCCGTGTCAACGCGGTGCGGACCACAGTTTCGCGGCATCCGCAGGTATATCGTTTGGCCTATGCATCATGGCCGACAGGGAAGAATGTCGCAGGTATCCACTCTGGCACGGTGTTTGCGACCACAATGGCGGGCTCGGTCGCAGACTCGTGTGCGATTCGACTGATTATTTTCTTAGCCGTGGCCGGGAACGCTCGTCCGGACCGGCAGCAAAGGATGATGTTGGCAGGATGGGACTGAAATCGACACTACCGCCCCGCGCCGGCCTGGCGCCGCGGAAACGGCTCTGCATCGCGCTTTTGCTGGCACTCCAGGCCGCCGCGGTCATGGCGGCCGACACCTCGCCCGAACGCGACGCGCTGCTCGCGCAGGCGCGGCAGGAGCACGACGCCGGCAAACGGGTCGACGCGCTCGCGCATTGCCAGGCGATCCTCGCGCGCTGGCCGACCGACCGTGACGCACAGGCGCTCAACGTCACTTTATTGACGGAATTGGGCGCTTCGACGCGCGCCGGGGAACTGGCGGCCCGGCTGGACCCTGCCCCGGGCATCGCGGAGCGTTTTCATCTCGGCGCCGATCATGTCGCGCAGGAGATCCGCTGGGCCGAGGGCGAACCGGCCGATCCCGCCCACCCCTATGCCGAAGCCGACCGTGCGGTGACCGACGCGCGTCGGCTCGTGGACGATCCCCTGCTGCCCGCCGAGCTGCGCCAGCGCGCGGAGTTCGATCTGCTCGTCGCGCTGGATCGTGCGGGCCGGGCCGACGAAGCCGTATCCCGGTACGACGCCCTGAAGGCCCGCGGGGTCACGCTGCCTCCTTACGCCGGGCGTGCCGTGGCGGATGCGCTGCTGGTCAAGCGGCGTCCGAAGGAAGCCGCCGCGCTCTACGAGGACGCGATCGCCAGGGATCCTGGTCCCTACGACGTGAACGAGAGCGAGCCACGCATCGGTCTCATGTACGCCTACCTGGAGTCCGGCCAGACCCGCAAGGCGTTCGCGACCATCGACGAGCTCGCGGCGAAGGAGCCGCAGTGGCGACGCGTCCCCGGGATGCGTCTGCCCCTGCAGAACGCGCGCAAGGTCGACGCGGACCTCAACGCGGCCACGCTGCGCGAATACGTCGACATGCCGGCGGACGCGTATGCCCGGCTGGAACCGATGAGTCGCGAGGCCCCGAACAACGCGCAGATCCGACGCGAGCTCGGCATGGTCGAGCTGGCCCGTGGCTGGCCCCGACGTGCGCAGGACGACTTCAACATCGCGGGCACGCTGGACCGCCGCGACGTGGGCGCGTACATCGGCGAGGCCGACGCGGCGCGCGTCCTGAACGACTACGAAGGCGTCGACGAGAACCTCGCCATGGCGCGGACGCTGGCCGACCGCAACGGCCGCGTCGATCGCGCCGTCAAGGCGTGGGATCGCGAACGTGGCTGGCAGTTCGACATCGGCACCGAACAGGGCAAGGGTTCCAGCCCCGACTTCGGCGACCGCGACGGCACCACGCAGGCCACCGTCGCCAGTCCCCTGATCGACGATCACTGGCGCGTGCTCGCGCTGGCCCGGTATTCCACCGCGGATCTGCCGGAAGGCGAGGTGCGGCGCAGCCGCGTCGGCGTCGGCATCCGCGGTTACGCGCGCGGCCTCGAAGCCTATGTGCAGGCACTGCCGGCCACGGACAGATACGTCGGCAAGACCGCGCTCGAAGCCGGCTTCGACTGGGCGATCACCGATCACTGGTCCTGGGCCGCCGACTACAGCACCGCCGGCGAAGACACGCCGCTGCGTGCCCAGTACTACGGCATCTCGGCGAAGACGCTCGACACGGCCGTCACGTGGCGGGCCAGCGAACTCACCCAGGCGCGCGTCGGCCTGTCGCGCGACCGCTTCTCCGACGGCAACGAACGCACGGGCTGGCTCGCCAACGCGATCCAGCGTCTGCACACCGCGCCGAACCTGACGCTGGACGGAGGCATCGAGCTCGGCGGTTCGATGAACTCGGAGACCGAACGCCCGTACTTCAATCCGCGTCGCGATTACAGCTACGCCCTCACCGGCCGTCTGGAAAACCTTCTCGGCCAGTTCTACGAGCGCAGCGTCACGCAGCGCATCGACGTGGCCGTGGGTCAGTACGCCGAAAAGGGCTTCGCGACCGACTGGATGGCCACCGTTCGCTACGGCCAGACCATCCTCGCGGGGCCCGGCTTCCGCTTCGGCTGGGGCCTCGGCTGGCACAACCAACCTTACGACGGCCGGCGCGAACACCGCTTCGTCCTCGATCTGACGATGCATTGGGGAGAATGAGTACGATGCGCCCGCTGTTGATCCTGCTTGCCCTGCTGGGGCTCGCGCTTCCCGCGTTCGCGCAGCAGCCGCCCGTCGCACCTGCGCGGCCGGCGCTCATCGTGCTCGGTTACCACGACGTGCGCGACGACGTCCGCACGGGCGTCGATCGCGACCCCGATGCGTTGAGCACCGACCACCTCATCGCGCACTTCGACTGGCTCAAGGCCAATCATTACAACGTCGTCAGCCTCGAAGACGTCGTGCAGTTCATGCAGCGCGGCAAGCCGCTGCCACCCGACGCCGTGCTGCTCACGTTCGACGACGGCCTCGAGAGCTTCTACACGCGCGTGTACCCGCTGCTGCGCGCTTACGACTACCCCGCCGTGCAGGCGCTGGTCGGCTCGTGGATGGACATGCCGGACGGCCAGCACATGCCGTACAACGGTGCCGAATGCGATCGCTCGTGCTTCCTCACGTGGAGCCAGGTCGAGGAGATGCACAGGTCCGGTCTCGTGGAGTTCGCCTCGCACTCGTGGCAGATGCACCAGGGCATGAACGCGAACCCGCAGGGCAACCTCCTGCCCACGGCCGCCGCGCTCGCCTACGACACCACGAAGCAGCGCTACGAAACCGTCGACGACTACAAGGCACGCATCCGCGCCGATCTCTCGCACAGCGCCGACGAGATCGAAAAGCACATCGGCGTGCGCCCGCGTGCGGTCGCCTGGCCGTATGGCGCGTACACGCAGGTCGGTCGCGACGTCGCGCGCGACATCGGCATGACGGTGACCTTCAGCCTCGGCGACAAGCTGCCCACGCTGGTGCCCGGCAAGACCATCCCGCGCATCCTCGTCAGCGACAACATCACCGCCAACCGGCTCGGCTGGCTGATGCGGCATTCGTCGCGCATCGATCCCGCTCGTGCGGTGCAGGTCGATCTGGATTACGTGTACGACGCCGACCCGGCCCAGCAGGACCGCAACCTGTCGAAGCTGCTGGACCGCATCAAGCGACTGCATCCCAGCGAAGTGTGGTTGCAGGCGTATTCGGATCCGGACGGCGACGGCGTAGCCGATGCCGTCTACTTCCCGAACCGGCACCTGCCCGTGCGTGCCGACCTGTTCTCCCGCGTGTCGTGGCAGCTGCGCACGCGCGCCGGCGTCCGCGTGTACGCCTGGATGCCCGTGCTGGCGTTCCGCTTCCCGGACGGCAAGACCCTGCCCTCGCTCGCCGGCGAGCCGAAGAAGGGCGGCGACCATTTCCGTCTCGCACCCTACGATCGCGCCGTGCGCGCGCGCATTGGCGACGTCTACGAAGACCTCGCGATGCATGCCGACGAAGCGGGCGTGCTGTTCTCCGACGACGCCTATCTTCGCGACACCGACAACCTCGGTCCGTGGGCGAAGAACACTCCGGCGCAGAACACGCAGGCGCTGATCGACTTCACGCTGGAGCTGGCCACGCGCATGAAGCGCTGGCGACCCCAGCTTCTGACGGCCCGCAACATTTTCACTCGCCCGATCATGGAGCCGAAGGCCGAAGCGTGGTTCGCGCAGAGCCTGCCCGCGTTCAACAAGGCGTACGACATGACCGCCGTGATGGCCATGCCGCAGCTCGACAAGCAGGCCGACACGCTGGGCTGGTACCGTCGCCTCGTCGCCACCGTGGGCGCGACCCCGGGCGCGCTCGAAAAGACGCTCTTCGAGTTCGCGGCGCAGGACTGGCGCACGAAACAGCCCATTCCTGCGCCCACGATCGGCACGCGCATGCGCGCCGTCCAGGCCGGCGGTGCGCGCCACATCGGCTACTACCCCGACGACTTCGTCAACGACCATCCGGCGCTCGAGGCCATCCGGCCGTACATCTCGGCGGCCGACTATCCCTACGCGGAGCCAGCGCGATGAACGGCGGCATCCTCCACGCCCTGCTCGAGTTCGCCTTCTATTACCCGTTGGTGATGTCGCTGTTCTGGATGAGCGGCGGCGTGATCTATTTCCTTCGCTGGGAACGCCGCGAACCCTCTCGCGTGCGCCCCCGCGTGCTCAGCGAGTATCCGATGGTCAGCCTCGTGGTGCCGTGCCATAACGAAGGCGAACAGGTGCGTGAGACGATCGCGCACCTCGCGTCGCAGCAGTATCCGAACTTCGAGATCATCGCCATCAACGACGGTTCGACCGACGATACCGGTGCCCAGCTCGATCAGCTGATGGACCAGTACCCGGCGCTGCGCGTGATCCACATGTCCAGCAACCAGGGCAAGGCGATGGGGCTGCGCGCCGCTGCCCTCGCGTCGCGTGCGGATTTCCTCGTGTGCGTCGACGGCGACGCGCTGCTCGACGATTACGCCACGCACTGGATGATGACGCACATGCTCGAGAGCCCGCGTGTCGCCGCGGTCACGGGCAACCCGCGCATCCGCAACCGTTCCACGCTGCTCGGCAAGCTGCAGGTCGGCGAGTTCTCGTCGATCATCGGCCTGATCAAGCGTGCGCAGCGCGTGTACGGCCGCATCTTCACGGTATCGGGTGTCATCGCCTGCTTCCGCAAGAGCGCGCTGCACGATGTCGGCTACTGGAGCACCGACATGGTGACCGAGGACATCGACGTCAGCTGGCGGCTGCAGATGCGGCACTGGGAGATCCGCTACGAACCGAACGCGCTCTGCTGGATCCTGATGCCGGAAACGCTGCGCGGCCTCTGGAAGCAGCGCCTGCGCTGGGCGCAGGGCGGTTCCGAAGTGCTGCTCCGCTACACGACGAAGTTGTTCAAGTGGCGTCAGCGTCGGATGTGGCCGGTCGCGTTCGAGTACGTGATGAGCCTGCTCTGGTCGTACACGATGGCCGGGATCGTCACGCTGTGGGCACTCGGCCTGTTTCTCCCGCTGCCGCCGTCGCTGTACATCGACACGCTGTTGCCACAGTGGCACGGCGTGGTACTGGGCGCGATCTGCCTGCTGCAGTTCCTCATCAGCCTGCTGGTCGACCGTCGCTATGAGACGCGCATCGGCCGCAACTACTACTGGATGATCTGGTACCCGCTCGTGTACTGGATCCTCAACACGGCGACCTCGATCGTCGCGATGCCCAAGGCGTTGATGAAGCGCAAGGGTACCCGCGCGGTGTGGGTGAGCCCGGACCGGGGACTGCGATGAAGGCCGAAGCCATCCTTATCCAGCGGCCGGAGCGCCAGTCGCGCGCCCAGAAGGCCGTGTTCGCCGCGGTCACCGTGGCCGCGTGGCTGTTCTGGGCGTTTCTCTGGCTGCCGCTGGTCACCCTCGGCGCCTGGGCCTTCGGCTTGCGCAACGCCTGGCTGCAGCTGCACGTGCTTTCGCCCATCGGCGATGGCGGCGACATCAGCGTCATCCTCATGGTCGCGGTGCTCTGCGCGCTCGTGTTCATGAGCTGGTCGGGCTACAACCATGCGCGCTTCTCCGGCAAGCAGAAGCGGCGCGGCAATAAGCCGGTCGGTGTGGTGGAAACCGCCGCCGCGATCGGCGCGAGCACGGAAGACGCGACGAGGATTCTCTCCCACCGTCGCGCCGTGATCAGCGTGTCGGACGCGGGCTACCTGACGCTCGACGACGCGCGCTGAGCCATTGCGGCTCGCGTCAGTACGCGGTCATCAGGTAGATCCCGAACGCCGGGTCGTCCGAGATCCATTCGCGTTCGATGCGCCAGCCGCCGGCGGCCGCGAGCCGCGCGAACGACGCGGGCGTGAACTTGTGGGAATTCTCGGTGTGGATCGACTCGCCGGCGGCGAAGTCGAACGTCTGCCCCGCGAGCGTCACCGACTGGTCGGCGGTGCTGACCAGATGCATCTCGATGCGTTCGCGCTCCGCGTTCCAGAGCGCCTTGTGCGCGAACGCCTCGGGCGCGATGTCGCCACCCAGTTCACGCCCGATGCGGACGAGCACGTTGCGGTTGAACGTGGCCGTGACGCCGGCCGCGTCGTCGTAAGCGGCGAGCAGCACGTCGAGGTCCTTCACCTGATCCGCGCCGACGATGAACCGCGCGTCGGCGCCCAGCTGCGCTCGCACCGAACGCAGAAGGCTCGCGGCCTCCTCATGCGTGAAGTTGCCGATGGTCGAACCGGGGAAGAACGCGACGACGGGCCGTCCCGCCAGCGCCTTCGGCAGACCGATCTCGCGCGTGAAGTCGGCGACCACCGGGTGCACCGCGAGGGACGGGTACGCCGCCCGCAATCGCGCGGCCGCGCCGTCCAGCGCGTCGGGGCTGATGTCGACCGGCACGTAGGCATCGATCCACGGCGCGGCGTCCAGCAGCGCGCGCGTCTTGTCGCTCGCACCGCTACCGAGCTCCAGCAGCACGGCTCCCGGCGGGATGGCCGCGGCCAGCTCGGGCGCGATCTCCGCGAGCAGCGCCGACTCCGTACGCGTGGGGTAATACTCGGGCGTGCGGCAGATCGCTTCGAACAGCTCCGAGCCGGCGGCATCGTAGAAGTACTTGGGCGAGAACGTACGCGGCGTCGACGAGAGACCGGCGAGCGTGTCGCGCAGGAACGCCAGGCGATCGCGATCGGGCGAGGTGGCGACGTCCCGCGCGAGGCGCAGGCCGGCGAACATCCAGCGCTGTCCCGCGCGATAGAAATTCCGGTAGGACGGCCGCGAATGGCCCGCAGGCGTCACGCTGGCGCCGCCACGCAGGACCATCTGGCCGCTCATGAACTTGCCGTTGTACTCGCCGACCGCGTCGTCCGCGGCGCGGAAGCCCGGGTAAGCGGCGTAAGCGCTCGCGGTCCACTGCCACGCGACGCCATCCACCTGCTTGAGGTCCGCGCGCGAGCGCACCGCGTGCTCCCACTCGGATTCGGTAGGCAGCCGCGCGCCGGCCCATCGCGCGAACGCATCGGCCTCGTAGTAGCTGATGTGGACGACGGCCGCGTCCGGGTCGACGGGGCACCAGCCGGCGGGCGTCATGTGCGACCACGCCGTGCCGTCGTGCTCCCAGTAAAGCGGCGCCGTCCAGCCTTCCTGCTGGCACTGCGCCCAGCCGTCGGAGAGCCAGAGATCGGGGCGACGGTAGCCGCCCTGCGCCATGAACGCGAGCCACTGCCCGTTGGTCACGAGGCGATCGGCGATCTCGAACGGTTCGAGCCACGCCGTGTGCGCGGGCCCTTCGTTGTCGAAGATGAACGCCTCGTCCACCGCGCCGATGCGCACCGGGCCGCCACCGACGGGCCGGAACCGGCCCGCGCCTTCGGCCTCGGGCGACGGCCACGCGGGATCGAACGCCGGCTTGAGCGGGGACTGGGCGAAGAGGTGCTGCACGTCCATCACGAGCAGTTCCTGGTGCTGCTCTTCGTGCGCGAGGCCCAGGCGCAGCAGCGGCTCCAGACCGGCGGGCACCCCTGTCGCGATCAGCGCGCGCATCGCCCCGTCCACGTGCGCGCGATAGGCCATGACGTGGGACGTCGTGGGCCGCGTCAGCAGACCGCGCAAGGGGCGGGGGTGGCGTGGCCCGACGGCCTCGTAATACGAGTTGAAGAGGTAGGCGAAAACCGGATCGAACACGTCGTAGCCGGCCACGTTCGGCCCGAGCAGGAACGTTTCGAAGAACCAGGTGGTATGGGCGAGGTGCCATTTCGCCGGACTGGCGTCGGGCATGGACTGGACCACCATGTCCTCGGCGTCGAGCGACGCGACGAGCGCGACGGTACGCGCACGGACGGCGTCGTACCGCGCGGCGAGCGTGGGAGGGACATCGCGGGGGCGAGCGGAAGCGGCGCCGGGGGCCGCCGTGGTATCGACAAGGGCTTGCATGGGAACTCCGTGTACGCGACGCCGACCTCAGTCGGGCGTGTGCTCGATATGGACGCGGTCGGCGTAGAACGCCAGGTGGTCCTTGATGGGGGCCACCGCGTCGTAGGGATCTTCATAGGTCCAGATGGCGTCGGTCGCGGCCTCCGAATCGCCCGGCAGGCTGAAATACGACGCCTGTCCCTTGTAGGGGCAATAGGTGTGGCGGTCGCTGCGGCGCAGCCGCTCCATCCGGGCGTCGGCCCGAGGCAGGTAGAAGACACCCGGATAGGTGGACTCGCGAAGCAACAGGCCATCGCGCGTATCGACGATGACCTCGTCGCCGAAGCGGACCACCACCCTGCCGCCCGCAGGCGCGATGGCGATGGGATGATCCGGACCTGGGGTCCTGCCGGCATGGGGGGACATGGCGCGCTCCTTCGACTGACTGGGGGTCCCCATCCTGCAACCGGGACGGGGCGAATCCAAGGCGACTACCCGGAACAAGTGAGGTTACCCATCGGCAAGAATGGCGATCTTGTAGCGCCTGTCCACGATTGACCAGGCTTGCCGAAGACATTCACACGCGCCGCCGTCGCGCCCGTACCATGGGCCTCGCATGCTCCCGGGGAGGCAGATGCCTAAACATCGCGATCGGCCGGCCGATATGACTACCGTGTTGCAAGGTGGCGGGAGGCTCGCCGTGAAAGCCCTGTTCGTCGCGATGGCCGTCGTCGCGGCCCATGCGATCGCCCTCATGACCATGCCGTCGATCGGCATGACGATCTCGTACGCCTTTTTCTTTTCCGTCGCGGGCCTGGCCGTCGGCAGCACGGTGGTCGCATGGCGGCGCTCGGGCGTGCCCCGCGACCGCCGCTGGTGGCTGCTGATCGCGAGCCTGGCGCTGTGGATGACCGGCATGGCGCTGTCGGCCCGGCAGAACTACGTGCTGGACAACTCCAACCCGGCGCCCGGCGACAGCATGTTCTTCTACATCCTGTACGTGCTGCCGGTGCTGGTCGCGGTGTCCTCCGCACCGGTCGCCGCGCGCAAGCGGTGGGCGGTGGCCATCGACCTGGTGCTGGCGACGCTGCTGGGCGTGCTGTTCTACGTTCGCACGTTCTCGATCGTGTCGGCGCAGGGCGCGATGCACACGCAGCAGGCGATCGACGTCGCGTACATGCTCGATTTCGAGAACGCCTGCCTCGCGATGGCGAGCTTCATGCGCTACCTCGCCACCGACCGGAACGAAGACCACTTCTTCTTTCGCGGGGTCACCGCGTTCTTCGTCACCTACGCGGTCTGCGGGTATCTCTACAACCACCACGTCGCGCTTGCCGGGCATCCCGAATTCGGCAGCTCCCCCTTCGACGCATTGCTCGACCTGCCCTTCCTCGCCCTGTTCGTCGCCGCCGTCACACCGCATGCGCAGCGCTACTGGCACATGCCGGTCTATCTGATCCGCTTCGTGCAGGGTGCGAGCCCGACCTTTCTCGCCATGAGCGTGCTCGGCTTCGGGCTCATGGTGATTCCGGGCTATCCGACGCTCGGCATCATCGGTGCCATCGCTGCCGTGGTGGGCATCGGACTGCGCGGCACGCTGGCGCAGGTGGATCTGGTTGAAGAGGAATTCCGCCTGTCGCGCAGCCGCGACGAACTGCAGGGGCTGGTTTTCGTCGACAGCCTGACCGGACTCGCCAACCGGCGCGCGCTCGACGAGCGCCTGCTGCGCGAATGGCATCGACCCGGTCAGTCGGATCCCATCGCGCTGCTGATGATCGACGTCGACTACTTCAAGGAATACAACGACCGATTCGGCCACCTCGCCGGCGACGAGTGCCTGCGCGCGCTGGCCACCGCGTTCATCGCGCATGGCACGCGACCCGGCGATTTCGTCGCCCGGTTCGGTGGCGAGGAATTCGCCGTGATCGCCCCCGGAACGCGCCTGCCCGACGCCATCGCCCTCGCGGAGTCCATGCGCGCGCACGTCGAGGCGCTCGGTATCGCGCACCCATCGAGCCCATCGCGGCGCCTGACCATCAGCATCGGCGTCGCGCTGGCCCACGCCAGCTCCGACGGCGGTCCCCTCGACCTGCTCAACGCGGCGGACCGCGCGCTCTACCGCGCGAAGCAATCCGGCCGCAACCGCGTGGGCGCGCCCGAAGGCCCGCGCCTCGGCGCCACCTCCGACCGCATCAGCCCTCTCCGGCGTTAACCCCTTTTCCGACCCCGATCCGTTTCACGTCCATGTACCCCCCACGAGGTCATGCACGATGAACCCGAAACGCGTCACCCTCCCCCTTCTTTTCGCCGGCCTGGTCGCCCTGGCCGGTGCCGCCGCGCCGGACCCGGCGTCGGCCTCCCAGCATGCCGTCACGCCCGACGAACCCGATGCGTCGGGCGACTGCGTCGCGGGCGGCGGATGGCAGGGGCGACCGATGATGTCGCGCATGGCCGGCGCGCCGGTCGCGGTGGCCGCGCCGCCTCCGCCTGCCGCGCCGCCCGCGACGATCGAGGTGCAGGCCAGTGCGCAAGCCGCCGTGGCGGCGAAGTCGGCGCCGATGCCGATGGCGGCATCCGTCCTGGGCTTCGCGCCGCCCATGCCATACGCGGCAGCCGACCGCGACAACTATGCGCACCGCGAGCCGAACGGCGTGCACCTGGCCGCCAGCGATCCCGTCTCGACCTTCGGACTCGACGTGGATACCGGCTCGTACACCAACGTGCGCCATATGATTTCCGAGGGACGACTGCCCCCCGCCGACGCGGTGCGCACCGAGGAATTCATCAATTACTTCGACTACGGCTACGCGAAGCCCACGTCGACCGACCGGCCGTTCTCGATCACCACCGAACTCGCACCGGCACCGTGGAACCCCGACCGCCAGCTCCTGCTCGTCGGCGTGCAGGGCTACGACGTGCCGGCGGCCCGGATTCCCGCGGCCAACCTGGTGTTCCTCGTCGACGTGTCGGGCTCGATGAACTCGCCCGACAAGCTGCCGCTGCTGAAAGCGTCGCTGAAACAGATCGTGCCGAAACTGCGGGCCCAGGACCGCATTTCCCTGGTGACGTACGCGGGCGCGACGTGCGTCGCGCTGCGCTCCACCCCTGGCGACCGGCAGGCGACGATCCTCGCCGCGATCGACGGACTCGGTGCCGGAGGCTCGACCAATGGCGCCGCGGGTATCGATCTCGCGTACGCGCAGGCGGCGAAGGGGTTCATTCCGCACGGCGTGAATCGCGTGATCCTCGCGACCGATGGCGATTTCAACGTCGGCACGACGGGCGTCGAGGCGCTCAAGGATCGCATCGTGCAGAAGCGCCGGGGCGGCGTAGCCCTCACCACGCTGGGTTTCGGCGAAGGCAACTACAACGACGAGATGGCCGTGACCCTGGCCGATGCGGGCAATGGCAGCCATCACTACATCGACAGCCTGGACGAAGGGCGTCGCGTGCTCGTCGACGAAATGTCCGCGACGCTGATGACGATCGCGAAGGACGTGAAGGTGCAGGTGGAGTTCAACCCGGCCGTCGTCGCCGAATATCGCCTCATCGGCTACGAGAAACGCGTGCTCGCACGAGAAGACTTCAACAACGATGCCGTCGACGCGGGCGACATCGGTGCCGGCGCCAACGTCACCGCGCTCTACGAGATCACCCTGAAGAATACGAAAGGCGCGCGGGTCGACCCCCTGCGTTACGGCCCTCCCCACCGACTCGTCGCGAGCGCCTCAGGTGCCGATGGCGAACTCGGCTTCCTGCGGGTGCGTTACAAGTCGCCCGAAGGCGGCGCGAGCCGGCTGATCGAGCAACCGATGACGACCGATGTCGCGGCAAACCCCAGCGAGCGTCTCCGCTTCGCCGCCGCCGTCGCCGCGTTCGCCGAAAACCTCCGGGGCGGGAAATACGCCGAAGGGTTCGGCTACGACAAGGTCGCGGAGCTGGCCCGAGGTGCGCGGGGCGCGGACGATGGCGGCTACCGCGCGGGCATGGTGCGGCTGGTCGAAATGGCGGGAGCGATGCCGTAACCTTGCCCGCCATGGAAGCACGCGCGACCGACGACGGTGGATTGATGCTCGCGTGGGCGGGCGGGAGCGCGACCGCCTTCGACGAGCTCTACGCACGTCACAAAGGCACGCTCTATCGGTTCCTGCTACGCAGCGTGAGCGACCGCGCCACCGCCGACGAACTCTTCCAGGAGACCTGGAGTCGCGTCGTGGTGGCGCGAGACCGTTATCGGCCGGACGCGAAATTCACGACATGGCTGCTGCAGATCGCGCATAACCTGGCGGTGGATCACTTCCGCCGCCAGCGTCCGCAGGCGGGGGCCGAGGAAACCGAAGCCGTGTTCGCCGCGCAGGCGGCACCGGAGCGCGACCAGCCGGAGCAGGCGCTCTCGGAGTTCGAAATGCGGCGGCGCATGCAACGCGCGATCGAGAACCTTCCCGATGAACAACGCGCGACCTTCGTGCTGCGCATGGAGAACGACCTTTCGGTGGACGAGATCGCGATCGTGACCGGCGTGGGCAGGGAAACCGCGAAATCGCGCCTGCGCTACGCGATGTCCCGCGTCCGCGACCAGTTGACGGCAAGCCCATGAATCCCAACACGCCTCCTCCCAGCGACGACGATCTGCCCGACGAGCGCGAGCTCGCCGCGATCTACGGTCGTCTGCCCAAGGACGAGCCGGACGCCGCGCTCGACGCCCGCGTCCGTGCGATGGCCGCGCCACGTGTGCACGCTCGGCGTCGCTCGCGCTGGCCCGTCGCCTTCGGATCGGCCGCCGCGATCGTGCTCGCCCTGGCCGTGACGTGGCAGCTGCGCGACGCGCGGTCGCCGGTACCCGCCGCCAGTCACGGGGTCGCGCCTGCCGACGCGCTGCGCGAGCGCGACGCTGCGCCGGCGTCCCCGGCGCCGGACGCCGCACCGGTGGCGACACCGGCACCGGCACCGCCACCACCCCCCGCGCCGCCAGCGGCGATCGCGGCGGAGACGGCGAAACCGTCCATGCGCGCCGAAGGCAGAATGGCCGCGAGGAACGCGTCGCCATCCACCGTGATGCGAATGAAGAGCTCGCCGTCGCCTCAGGCCGGCGCAGCGGCGTCCGCCTTTGCTCCGATGCCGGAGCTCGCGCCGGACGATCGCGTCGGCGAGATCCGCCGCCTGCTCGGCAGCGGCCAGCGCGAACTCGCCCTGCGTCGCCTGCGCGAACTGCGCGAGCGCTATCCGCGCTACGACCTGCCGCGAGACCTGCGCGACCTGACGCCTTGAGCGCGACGCTCGACACGCTCGCGGAACCCTGGCGCCACGAGGAAGACATCAGGAAGAGCCGCTTCCTCGCGCAGGCCGCACCGGTGGCGTCGCCCGCCGACGCGCTCGCGTGGTTCGCCACGGTCGGCGATCCGGCGGCGACGCACAACTGCTGGGCCTACCGCGTCGGCGACGCCTACCGCTTCAACGACGACGGCGAACCCGGCGGCACCGCGGGACGCCCCATCCTGCAGGCCATCGACGGCCAGGGCTGCGATCGCGTGGCCGTGGTGGTCACGCGCTGGTACGGCGGCATCAAGCTGGGTGCCGGCGGTCTCGCGCGCGCCTATGGCGGATCCGCCGCCGAGTGCCTGCGGCTCGCCCCGCGCGTCCCTCTCGTCGCCATGGGACGGCTCGCCCTGCGATGCGATTTCGGCGAGCTGGCGCTGGTGTCCGCGCGGCTGCGCGAGATGGAGGCGGCGATCGAAGAGGAAACGTTCGGGTCCGATGGCGTCGGGCTCGTCGTGCGTGCGCCCGTCGACCGGCTCGATGCCATCGCCTCGCGGGTCGTGGACCTGACGCGAGGGCGCGTGCAGCCGCGGCGGCTCGATCGTTGAATAATGGCCTGCCCGGCCCCATCCGTGCAGCAATCCGTATGAAGGCACGACCCGCATGACCGAAGAGCGCAGGGAGACATCACGCAAGATCGGGGCATTGCGGAACCTCTGGCCGTTCCTCAAACCGCACAAGGGCCTCGCCATCGGCTGGCTCGTCTTCCTCGCCATCTCGTCCGGCGCCTCGCTGCTGCTGCCGGTCGCCGTGCGTCACATCATCGATCACGGGTTCCTGGCGTCCGACATCGCGACGATCAACGGCACGTTCCTGGGGTTGTTCGGCGTGGCCGTGGTGCTCGCGCTGGCCACCGCCGCGCGTTACTACTGCATCGCGCTGCTCGGCGAGCGCTCCCTCGCGTCGCTGCGCACGTCGTTGTACCGGCACGTGATCGAGCTGGACGTCGGTTTCTACGAGAGCACGCGGGTCGGCGAGCTCACCTCGCGCCTCGGCACCGATACCGAAGTGGTACAGACGCTCGTCGGGTCGGGTATCTCCGTCGCGCTGCGCAGCGCCGTGATGCTGATCGGCGCCGCCGCGGCCATGGCCTGGACGAGCCCACGCCTCGCGGGCCTGACCGCCCTGGTCATTCCCGCGGTGATGCTACCCATCCTGATCTTCGGCCGCCGCGTGCAGGCGCTCTCGCGCCACAGCCAGGACCGCATCGCCGATGCCGCCGCCGTCGCCAACGAGACGCTCAACGCGGCACAGGCGGTGAAGGCCTATGCACGCGAACCGATCGAGAGCCGCCGCTACGCCAGCGCCATCGCGCTCGCGCTGGCGACCGCGCGCCGGCGCATCGGCATGCGTTCGCTGCTCACCGCCGCGGTGATCGTGTTGATCTTCGGCGCGATCACGCTGGTGCTCTGGGCCGGCGCGCGCGACGTCATCGCGGGCGACCTCGCCCCAGGCGTGCTCAGCCAGTTCGTGCTCTACGCCATCTTCGCCGCCGGTTCGGTCGCCGGCCTGTCGGAAGTCTGGGGCGACGTCCTGCGTGCCGCGGGCGCCATGGAGCGCATCGGCGAGCTGTTCGCCGAGAAAGCCGACATCCGCACGCCCGACGCACCGGAACCGCTTCCGCGTCCGGTCACGGGGGCACTCCGCTTCGACCACGTCGAGTTCCGTTACCCGTCGCGCCCGGACGTCGCGGCCCTGACGGATTTCGACCTCGACATCGCGCCGGGCGAGACCGTCGCACTTGTGGGCCCGTCGGGCGCCGGCAAGAGCACGGTGTTCAGCCTGCTGCTCCGTTTCCACGACCCGCTCGCGGGCGCGATCCGCTTCGACGGCGTCGACCTGCGCGCCCTCGCCCTGCCCGAACTCCGCGGCGCGATCGCGCTCGTGCCGCAGGAAACCGTGATCTTCGGTGGCTCCGCCGCCGACAACATCCGTTTCGGACGTGCCGGCGCGAGCGACGACGAGGTGCGCGACGCCGCGCGCCTCGCGGAAGCCGACGGCTTCATCGGTGCGCTGCCCGACGGCTACGAGGCCGCCCTGGGCGAGCGTGGCGTCCGCCTCTCCGGCGGACAGAAGCAGCGCATCGCCATCGCGAGGGCGATCCTGCGCGACGCGCCGCTGCTCCTGCTGGACGAAGCGACCTCCGCCCTCGACGCCCAGTCCGAGGCCGCCATCCAGCACGCGCTCGAGCGCCTCGAAAAGGGCCGCACCACCCTCGTGATCGCGCATCGGCTCGCCACCGTCCAGCGTGCCGACCGCATCGTGGTGATGGAGCACGGCCGCATCGTCGCGCAAGGCACGCACGAGAGCCTGCTGGCCGAGGGCGGCCTCTACGCGGAACTGGCCCGCCTCCAGTTCGTCGCCTGACGAATGCGCGCGGCGTTTTCGCGCCGTTGACGAACCGCCCCCTACCTTCGAGGCCATGGACAGCGACCTGCTGCTACCCCGTCCCGAAGGCCTGTACTGTCCGGCGGGCGACTTCTTCATCGATCCGATGCAACCGGTGGCGCGCGCGGTCGTCACGCATGCGCACGGCGACCACGCGCGCTCGGGCTCCGCGCTCTATCACGTGGCCAGCGCGGGCGGCGCGTTGATGCGCGAGCGTCTCGGCGCCGGCTCGGACATCCGCGAGCACGCATGGTCGGAACGCTTTCCGCTCGGCGACACCGTGATCTCGCTGCACCCGTCCGGCCACATCCTCGGTGCGGCGCAGGTCCGCATCGAAGGACGTGGCAAGGTCGCCGTGGTGTCGGGTGACTACAAGCGCGACCCGGATCCGACCTGCGAGCCGTTCGAGCCCGTGCCCTGCGACGTCTTCGTTACCGAGTCGACGTTCGGACTGCCGATCTATCGCTGGCCGCCCATGAGCGAGGTCGTCGACGACATGCTCGGCTGGCTCGACGAATGTCGCGAGCGCGGTGTGGCGGCGGTGTTGTTCTGTTACGCCCTGGGCAAGGCCCAGCGCGTGCTCGCCGAACTCGCCACACGCACCGACCGCACCGTGCACCTGCACGGCGCGATGCTCCGGCTCGTCGAAGCCTATCGCGAGGCGGGCGTGCGCATGCTGCCGACGGCGCCGGTCAGCGAGTCCGCGCGAGGAAAGGATTTCGCCGGCGAACTGATCATGGCGCCACCCTCGGCGGCGGGGTCCACCTGGATGCGGCGCTTCGGCAAGGCGTCGACCGGCTTCGCCTCGGGATGGATGCAGGTGCGTGGCGCGCGCCGCCGGCGTGGCTACGATCGCGGTTTCGTCGTTTCGGACCACGCCGACTGGCCGGGCCTGCTGCGCAGCGTGGAAGACTGCGGCGCGAAGCGCATCTACGTGACGCACGGCGACGGCGAAGCGCTGATCCGTCACCTGCGCGACACCGGACACGACGCCTTCCCGTTGCGCTCCCTCGGCGGATCGATGCCCGACCTTCGCAGCAGCGAGGAAGGCGACTGATGCGCCGCTTCGCGACGCTGTTCGAAGCGCTCGACCGCACGTCGTCCACGTCGGCGAAACGCGACGCCATGGCCGCGTACTTCGCGGACGCCCCGGCGCAGGACGCGGCGTGGGCCGTTTATGTACTCGGCGGCGGCAAGCTGAAACGCACCGCGACGTCGACCGAGCTGCGCAGCGCGCTGGCGGCCGAAACCCGGTATGCCGACTGGCTCATCGACGACTGTTACCAGCACGTCGGCGATCTGGCGGAAACCATCGCCCTGATGCTTCCGCGCGACGACGAAAGCCGCGAGGACACCGCGCTGCACGTGTGGATGGAGGCCCGCCTCCCATCACTTGGCCGGATGGAATCCGCCGAACGGATCGAGGTGCTGCGCGAATGGTGGCGCGGCCTGCCGCGCGAGCAGGTCTTCCTCGTCAACAAGCTGCTGACCGGATCCCTGCGCGTCGGCGTCTCGCACCGGCTCGTGGTGCAGGCGCTCGCGCAGTGGGCGCAGTTGCCGACCGACCTCATCGCGCATCGACTCAGCGGCACCTGGAAGCCCGGCGCCGAGGCGTTCGCCGCGCTGGCGGGCCCCGAACGTCCGGACGAGCATGCAGGGGAGCGGCCCTATCCGTTCTTCCTCGCCTCGCCGCTCGAGCAGGACGTCACGGCGCTCGGCCCGACGGCCGACTGGCTCGCCGAGTGGAAGTGGGACGGCATACGCGCGCAGGTCATGCGTCGCGAAGACCATGTGCTCATCTGGTCGCGTGGCGAGGAACGGCTCGACGGCCGCTTTCCCGAGATCGAGCTCGCCGGCGCCGACCTCGCCCCCGGTTGCGTTCTCGATGGCGAAATTCTCGCCTGGACGCCCGACGAGGCGCACCCGTTGCCCTTCGCGGCGCTGCAGAAACGCATCGGCAAGCTGAAGCCCGGAGCGAAGCTGCTCGCCGACACCCCCGTGCGGCTGATGGCCTACGACCTGCTCGAACTCGATGGCATCGACCTGCGCGAGCGGCCGTTGTCCGAGCGACGCGCGTCCCTCGCCGCGCTGATCGAAGGCCGCGGCCCGACGCTCATGCTGTCGCCCGCCGTCGATGCCAGCGAGTGGTCCGCGCTCACGACGGTGCGTACCGAATCGCGTGAACGGCGCACCGAAGGCCTGATGCTGAAGCGACTCGACTCGCCGTACCGGGTGGGACGCAAGCGCGGCGACTGGTGGAAGTGGAAGGTCGATCCGTACACGATCGACGCGGTGCTTCTGTACGCGCAGCCCGGTCATGGCCGGCGCTCGGGCCTGTTCACCGACTACACGTTCGGCGTGTGGGACGGCGACGCGCTCGTACCCGTCGCGAAGGCGTACTCCGGCCTCGACGATGCCGAGATCGGACGCCTCGACCGCTGGATCCGGGCGCATACGATCGACCGGTTCGGCCCCGTGAGGTCGGTCGAAGCCACGCACGTTTTCGAACTCGCCTTCGAAGCCATCCAGGCCTCGGGACGACACAAGGCCGGCGTCGCCGTGCGCTTTCCGCGCATCCTGCGCTGGCGAACCGACCTCGCGATCCGCGATGCCGACAAGCTCGACGACCTCCGCCGCCTGGCGACGGGCTGAAGCACGCCTCGTGGCGTGGTTCGCGACGCAGGGACGCCGCCCGGCGCCGTTCCAGCGTGCCGCGTGGCGCGCGTGGCGCGACGGCCAGAACGGTCTGATCCACGCACCCACCGGCACCGGCAAGACGCTGGCCGCCGTCGGCGGTCCGCTCATCGATGCCGCGCTGCGCCCGCAGACGGGTCTCCAGCTGCTCTGGATCACGCCGCTTCGTTCGCTCGCCACGGACACGGCGCAACATCTCTCCGCCGCCGTCGACGCGATGGAGCTACCGTGGCGCGTGCTGCGCCGGACGGGCGACAGTGGCAGCGCCGAGCGCGCGAAACTTCGTCGCGGCGCGTGCGAGTTGCTGGTCACGACACCGGAGAGCCTTGCCCTGCTGCTCAGCTACCCGGATGGCCGCGAGCGCTTCGCGCGCTTGCGCGGGATCGTCGTGGACGAATGGCACGAGCTCATCGGCAACAAGCGCGGCACGCTGCTCCAGCTCGGGCTCGCGCGCTTGCGTCACTGGCTGCCCGAGCTGCGCACGTGGGGACTTTCCGCGACGCTGGGCAACCTCGACGAAGCCCTGCACGCGCTGGCCGGCGACGGCGTGCTGATCGGCGGCGGCGCCGCGAAGAAGACGCTGATCGAAACCGCGCTGCCGGAGGCGGGCGAACGCTTTCCCTGGGCCGGGCACCTCGGTCTTTCACAGCTGCCGCGCGTGCTCGACGCGGTACTCGGCGCGCGCAGCAGTCTGGTCTTCGCCAACACCCGCTCGCAGGCGGAGTTATGGCACGAGGCGCTGTCGTCCGTCTGGCCCGAGTCGCCACCGACGCTCGCCCTGCACCACGGCTCCATCGATCCCAAACTCCGCTTCGCCACCGAAGAAGGTCTGCGCGTCGGCGCGCTGCGCTGCGTCGTCGCGACGTCGAGCCTCGACCTGGGCGTCGATTTTTCCAGCGTCGAGCGCGTCGTGCAGATCGGCAGCCCGAAGAGCGTCGCGCGACTGCTGCAGCGGGCGGGCCGTAGCGGTCATCAGCCGGGCATGCCGTCGCGTATTCTCTGCGTGCCGACGCACCTGCTCGAACTCGCGGAGATCGCGGCGGCGCGCCATGCGCTGGAGACCGGTCATCTCGAGCCCAGGCGCCCGATGCGCGGCTGCCTCGACGTCCTGGCGCAGCACCTGCTCACGATGGCGCTCGGCGGCGGGTTCGACGCCGACGACGCGTACCGCGAGATCACCTCGTCGCTCGCTTATGCCCAGCTGCCGCGCGAGCGATTCGACGCGGTGCTCTTCTATCTGCAGACGGGCGGATCGGCGCTCGCCAGTTACCCGGAGTACCAGAAGCTGGTGCGGACCGGGGATCGTTACCATGTCGATAGCGGACGCATCGCGCGCATGCACCGGCTGTCGATCGGCACCATCACGTCCGACGGCACGCTGGCCGTGCGCTACATGAAGGGCGCCCGCCTCGGCACCGTCGAAGAGAGCTTCGTGTCGCGACTGAGACCCGGTGACCGCTTCCTCTTCGCCGGCAGGCACCTCGAACTCGTGCGCGTTCGCGACATGACGGCCTACGTGCGCGCGGCACCGAACCGGCGCGGCGGGGTCCCGCGCTGGATGGGAGGCCGCATGCCCCTGTCCGGCGAACTGTCGGACGAATTGCGCGATACGCTCGCGGGTGGCGGCACGGGCTCGGCGGAGATGCGCGCGTTGCGTCCACTGCTCGCCGTGCAGGAAAATCACTCGTCGATCCCCGAGCCGGGCGACACGCTCTGCGAGCGCACGCGAACGCGCGAAGGGGATTACCTCTTCGTGTTCCCCTTTGCCGGACGGCTCGCGCACGAGGGTCTGGCGGCGGTGCTCGCCTACCGTCTCGCACGACTGCAACCCGGCGACTACGGCTACGCGGTGAACGATTACGGCCTTACCATCACGGCCGCCCGCATGCCCGTGCTCGACGCGGAGACGATGCGACGACTGTTGCATCCCTGGGGACTGCGCGCGGACATCCGTGCCAGCGTGAACCTGTCGGAACTCGCCCGGCGACAGTTCCGCGAGATCGCGCGCGTCGCCGGCCTCGTCTTCAACGGATATCCCGCGCAGGGCAAGACGCTTCGGCAGTTGCAGGCCTCCAGCGGTCTGCTCTTCGACGTGCTGCGGCGACACGATCCGGACCACCCCTTGCTGTGGCAGGCCGAACGCGAAGTCCTCGACCAGCAGCTCGACTATTCGCGCCTGCGCGCCTGCCTGCTTCGCGTCGCGCGCTCCCGCGTGCTCTGGCACGAGACGAAGCGCCTGAGTCCCCTCGCGTTCCCGCTATGGGTCGAACGCCTGCGCGGCGGCATCGCCATGGACGACTGGAAGAGCCGCGTGGAGCGCATGCTCGCCTCGCTCGAAGCGGGGGCGGACGAATGATGACGCACGACATGGCGATCGCCGGCGAACGCGTGACCCTGCACGCGCAGCGGGCCCTGTTCTGGCCCGCGCGACGCATGCTCATGGTCGCCGATGTCCACTTCGGCAAGGGCGCCGTGTTCCGCCGGGCCGGCATCGCGGTACCCAGCGGCGACACGGAGGACGACATCGAGCGGCTCGACGGCCTCATCGCCACGTTCTCTCCCGATACGCTCATGGTGCTCGGCGACCTCGTGCACGGCGACGCGACGGAGCGCAGCGCCTGGGTCGCGCGCGTTCGCGCGTGGCGCGCACGACATCCGGCGATCGATATCCAGCTCATCGCCGGCAATCACGATCGGCACTTCGACGTCGCGTCGCTCGGCATCGCGGTGCGACCGCAGCGCCTGCGTGTCGCGCCGTTCGTGCTGGCCCACCACCCGGAACGCCACGACGCCGGCTACACGCTGGCGGGCCACGTCCATCCCGGCGCGACGGTCCGTGACGGCTGGCGAAAGCACCGCCTTCCCGCGTTCGTCTTCGATCGCGACGTCGGCACGCTTCCCGCCTTCGGCACGCTTACCGGCTTGCACGACGTGAAGCCCGAGCCGGGCCGCCGGATCGTGGTCGCCACGCCGGCCGGTCTGGTGCCCCTGCGTTGATACGCGCGCATAATCCAGTCTCCCGACATGGAGCACATGCATGAAGCGTCTGATCGTTGGAGTGATGGCCCTGGTCGCGGCGACGGCGTCGCTGGCGGAAGGACCCGGTGCGGTGCGACGCCGCGTGGAAGCGAGCATGCTGTTGACCGGCTCCGTTACCGTCGCGCCGGACGGTAGCGTCAGTGGTTACGAGCTCGACAGGCAGGACAAGGTGCCGCCCGAAATCGTCGAACTCGTGCGGCGGGCCGCCTCCGGCTGGCGCTTCGAGCCTGTCGTCCGCGATGGGCAGCCGGTCAGCGCGAAGGCACGCATGAGTCTGCGCGTGGTCGCCCGGCGCGACGATCCGTCGAAGGCGGACTTCACGGCGCACATTGCCGGCGGGAGCTTCGGCGACGACGGCAAGGGTGGCGAAGAGATCACATACGCGGATCGCCATCCACCGTCGTATCCGTCCAACGCGGCGGCCGCCCGGGTCGAAGGCACGGTCTACCTGATGCTCCGTATCGATCACGACGGCAAGGTGGTCGATGCCATCGCCGAACAGGTGAACATGGGCGTGGTCGGTTCCGACAGCGAACTCCGCGTATGGCGCAACGTGCTGGCGAAACCGTCGGTGCAGGCGGCGAAGACCTGGACGTTCCATCCGCCGACGAAGGGACCCCACGCGAACGATCCGTACTACGTGGTCCGCGTACCGGTCGTTTACGCGCTCAACCGTAACGGTGCGCAGTACGAGACCTACGGCGAGTGGCATGCCTACGTGCCGGGCCCGAAGGAACACGTGCCTTGGGCGGACGAGGGACGGCAACAGGGTGGCGGCACCGATGCCGTCCCCGACGGTCAGCTGTTCCTGGTCAACAGCGGTCTGACGCTCACGACGCCGATCGACCGGACCTGAGTCTCCGGGCGCGCCGTCACGCCAGCGCGGCGACGATCGCCCGCACCGTGTCCACGTCGGTGCGGGTTTCGCCGGCGCCCATGCCGAGCGTGTCGCGCGGGACGCGACGCATGGCCGACGGTAGCCGGCGCTTCGCCGAGGCGTGGAACTCGCGGGCGCGCGTCGCCTCGCGCAGGGCCCGCACGTTATCTGGATCGATGCCCGCGCCGGGCATCACCACGATGCGGCCGCCGGCCTGCGCCACGAGTTTCGCGAGCGCCGGAGCCCCCGCCACCGCGCTCGCCATGCCGCCCGACGTGAGCACGCGCTCGAAGCCGAGGTCGATCACGGTTTCGAGCGCGTCGCCGCGATCCGGCACCAGATCGAAGGCGCGGTGGAACGTGACGCCCATGTCGCCGGCGGCGCGGACGAAGGCCGCGCAGGCGTCGGCATCGACGTCGCCCTCCGGCGTCAGCGCGCCGACCACGACACCGTCGCAGCCGAGTGCGCGGCAGTGCGCGATGTCGTCCAGCATCGCCTCGATCTCGGCATTCTCGTAGACGAAGTCGCCCGATCGCGGGCGGATCAGCACGTAGAGCGGAATATCCAGGCCTTCGCGCGCCAGCACGATCGTGCCGTGCGACGGCGTGACGCCGCCTTCGTCGAGGCTCGCGCAGAGCTCCACGCGCCCTGCCCCGCCTTCCTGCGCGGCGAAGGCGGACGCCACCGAATTGGCCGCGACCTCGAGCAGCGCCATGGTCAGTAGCTGCTCTTGCCGGGAATCAGCGTGTCCTGCTTCGCCGCGTCGCAGACCGCGTACGAGAACCCCTTCTGGATCGCCCACGCGCCGACGTTGCCCTTCGTGTCCATCGCGAGGAATCCCACCTGTAGATCCCTGGCATCGGGCTTGCGACGAATGATGCGTTCGACGGCTTCGCGGCAGGCGTCCTCCGGCGAGCGGCCCTGACGCATCAGTTCGACCACGAGGAAGCTGCCCACGTTCCGGATCACTTCCTCGCCCACGCCGGTCGACGTCGCGCCGCCCACCTCGTTGTCGACGTAAAGCCCCGCGCCGATGATCGGACTGTCGCCCACGCGCCCGTGCAGCTTCCACGCCATGCCGCTCGTGGTGCAGGCGCCGGAGAGGTTGCCCTTCGCGTCGATGGCCAGCATGCCGATCGTGTCGTGGTTGGTCGCGTCGCCGGGCGTGCCGCCGGGACCGGCGTTGTAGGTTTTCACCTCGCTATTGGCCACCGGCTTGTATTTCGCCGTCTTCAGCCACTCGTGCCACGCCTTGTCTGCATCCGGCGTCAGCAGTTCCTCGCGCGGAAAGCCCTGTTCGAGCGCGAACTGCAGGGCGCCATCGCCCACGAGCAGTACATGGGGCGTGCGCTCCATGACGCGGCGCGCCACGGAGATCGGGTGCGCGATGTGCTCCATCGCCGCGACGGCGCCGCAATTGCCATGTTCGTCCATGATGCTCGCGTCGAGCGTCACCTTGCCGTCGCGATCGGGATAGCCACCCTTGCCGACACTGTGGTTGCGCAGGTCCGCCTCGGGCACCCGGACGCCCTGCTCCACCGCGTCGAGCGAGCGGCCGCCGGCGGAGAGCACTTTCCACGCCGCCTGGTTAGCGGCGACGCCGAAGTCCCAGGTCGACACGACGCGCGGCACCATGCCGCCCGCGGCGGGTGCAGCCGGAACGGCCTTCGCGAAACCCTGCGTCGTCAATGCCATGCCGGAAGCGATCGTCGCCCCCTGGAGAAACCGTCTGCGATCCATGGAAACCCTGAGTCGACGACGCGCCTGTCGCGCCACCGTCGATGGTCGCATGCCCATCCGCCGGCTCGCCACCCGTCGCGTCGCGTCCCGCGATCGAAACGCACAGATAACTCTTCGCCGCCAGCATCCGCGCACGGGCCGCGACCGACATCGCCGCGCCGAGGATCGACAGCATCGCCAGCACCGCCAGCACCACCACGAGGATCGCGCCGCGCTCAGCGCGCACGGGGCCGCCCGACGACGCGCGCGAACGAGCGACCGTTCGTCATGGTCAACCGCACCTCGATCGCCAGCGCCCGATTGTCGTGCGCCGCCGCGAGCCACGTGCGTCGCACGTTGCCGTCGCGCCGCGGGACATCCGCGAGGAACGACGCGCGCGCGACACCGGTAAGGTAGGTTTCGCAGGTAGCGTCGCAGCGAACGAGGGAACCGCCTTCCGAGAACCACGACACCTGCGTGCCGCCGATGGTGACGACGAGAGCGGCTGGACCGCGATGCGACGTCGCCGCGGTGCAGGCGATGGTTCCATCGCAGCCTTCCCAGCGACTCGCGTCGGCCAGGTCGCGTGCGATGGCGGCGAGCGCGAGCCACGCCGCGTCGCCCGACCGCATTCGCGTCGCGTGCCGCATCGACGCGATGCCCGCCATCGACAGCGACACCATCGCGACGGTCGCGACGATGGCCGCGACGCCGAGGCCGACGAGGCATTCGATCAGCGTGGCCCCGATGTGTGCCCGACGCATCACGGACGAAATCGCCGGTCGACGATCGCCTGTCCTCGCCAGGCGATCCTGATCGCGCAGGCCCGTTCACCGCAACGCACGGCACCCGATGCCGCCGGACCGATGTACGTCGCGAGCGCCTGCTGGAACGCGTGCAGGTCGAGTGCCGCGATGGCGGCGGCGTCGCACCCGGCGGCGCAATCGACGGAGCGCGCCCGTGCCGCGTCGCCGTACCGACCGGCGAGCGCGGCGTCGCGATTTAGCCGGAGTCGCGCTTCCAGCGACCCCGCGATCGACACCGCCGCCACCAGCCGCGACGCACGCGCGTGCGTCGCCATGGACTGCATCATCCAGGTCGCGTTCGCCGCCGAGCCCACGGCGAAGACCGCGATGGCGACAAGGCATTCGACGAGGGAAGAACCGCGGGTCCGGCGCATCCGGAAACTGTGCGCATCCCGGGACGCGCCAGCCACCGGACCGACGCGCGACGCGGTGTAGGAATGACCCGCCGCACAGCCAGGCGGTCACCCGTTCCTTGGGACCGGCCGTGATCGTCGACGTCTCTTCGGCGACAAAAAAAGCCCCGCGCTTGCGCGCGGGGCTTTTACCGACGCCTCGACGGCGGCGATTACGCGGCGACTTCGACGCCCGACGCCTGGGCACCCTTCGGGCCCTGGGTCACTTCGAACTGCACGCGCTGGCCTTCCTGAAGACTACGGAACCCCTTCGAATTGATCGCAGAAAAGTGGACGAACACGTCCTCCCCACCGTCCTCGGGCGCGATGAAACCGAAACCCTTGGCATCGTTGAACCACTTGACCGTACCGAAACGCATTGCGGAAACCTCTGGACATGGACTGGAAGCGCACCGGATGGCGAGGCGTTCCCCATGGATCCCCTTGGCCTGCCCCCGCGGCGCGACGGAAGTATCGACATGTTTGAGCCCAAAGCGCAACTGCGACTCTTTCCCGGGTCACCCCATCGACAGGAGGCGTCCGAGGATCGGCGGAACGTTCGCCGTGGCCGCGGCGAGGTGGGCGAAGATCTCTTCGATGCTGATTTCCTCGTCGTCGCCCGCGCCGGCGGCGAAGTTCGCCACGAGCGCGAGGCATGCGAACTCCAGATCCAGCTCGCGGGCCAGCGCCGCCTCGGGCATGCCGGTCATGCCGACCAGATCGCATCCGTCGCGCGTCATGCGCGCGATTTCGGCACGTGTCTCCAGGCGGGGACCCTGGGTCACTCCGTGGACGCCGCCGTCGATCACCGGCAGGCCTTCCGCACGGGCCGCGGCCACGATGGCGTGGCGCAGGCTCGCGGTGTACGGCTCACTGAAATCGATGTGCCGGACCTCGGCCCCTTCCACGTCGTTGAAACTCGTGTAGCGACCGTGGGTGTAGTCGATGATCTGGTCGGGCACGACCAGCGCGCGCGGACCCATGTCGTCGCGGATACCGCCCACGGCGTTGACCGCCACGACGCGGCGCGCGCCCAGCGAGTGAAGTGCCCAGAGGTTGGCCCGGTAGTTCACCCGGTGCGGCGGCACCGTGTGGCTCTCGCCATGGCGCGCCAGGAAAGCCAGGCGCTTACCGCGGAAGGTGCCGGCGACGATGTCGCCCGACGCCGGACCGAAGGGCGTGTCGACGGTACGACGCTCGGTGTTCTCGAGGCCCTCGAACGCGTAGAGGCCGCTGCCGCCGATGACGGCGAGGTCGATGCTCATGAGATCAGTCCTTGAGCGCGTAGATGGCCGGCAGGTTACGGGCCTGCTCGTGGTAGTCCATGCCGTAGCCGAAGACGTAGCGGTCCGGCAGGTCGACGCCGCTGAAATCGGCTTCGATGCCGTGCGCGCGGCGACCGTGCAGCTTGGTGCACATCACGGCGAGCAGCACCCGTCGCGCGCCCATGTCGAGGCAGGCGTCGCGCACGGCCTTCAACGTGTGACCCTCGTCGAGGATGTCGTCCACCAGCACCACGGTGCGGTCGTGCAGCGGCACTTCGGGACGGCGCAGCCAGTGCAGGTCGCTGCCGCTGGTCTGGCCGCGATAACGCGTGGCGTGCACGTAATCGAATTCAAGATCCGTGCGGATCTGCAGCGCGAGCTGGCCCGCGAAGATCAGCGCACCGTGCATGACGGTGAGGAACACGGGACGTTCGCCGGCGAGCGCCGCGTCGATGTCGCGGCCCATGCGGGCGATCCCGGCGTCGATCTGTTCGCGGGTGAACAGGAGGTCGGCGTTCTGCAATGCGGTGTCGAGCGAAGCGGCGGTCATGAAGGATCAGGACTCCAGTGCGGTCACGCGCGCGATGAATCGCTCGCGCTGGGGATTGTCGACGAGGCCTTCCCAGGTCGAGCCGATCGCGCCGCGCAGTGGTGCGATGCGTTCGACCGGCGACGGACGGCGGCCCTTGACCGCGGCGATCGCCTCTGGAACCACGTCGGGAAAACAGGCGAGCACGAGATCGCAGCCTGCGTCGAGGTTGGCCGCGGCGCGTGCCGCGATGCCGCCGGCGCTGCCCGCGGCGGCCATGCTGATGTCGTCACCGAAGACGCAGCCCCGGAACCCGAGTTCGCCGCGAAGGATCTCCTCGATCCACACGTGCGAGTAGCCGGCCGGCTGGTCGTCGATGGCGGTGTACGTGACGTGCGCGGCCATGACGGCTTCGGCGTGCGCCTCGATGCCCGCGATGAAGGGCTTGAGGTCGCCGTCGAAGATCTCGGCCTTGCTGCGCGAGTCGACCGCGGCCGCCTCGTGGGTGTCCTCGCGGACGAACCCGTGACCGGGGAAGTGTTTGAGCACGGCGGCCATGCCGCCGAGGTGCATGCCGCGAACGTAGGCCTGGACGAGTTCCGCGGCGATCTCCGGATCGGCGTGGAACGCACGGTTGCCGATGGCGCGGTTGCCGTGGCCCACGTCGGCCACGGGCGCGAAGCTGAAATCGACACCGATGGCGCGCATTTCGCTGGCCATGATCCACGCGTGCTCCTCGGCGCGGTTCACGGCTTCCACCGGATCCCTGTCGTAGTAAGCACCGATGGCGGCGAGGGGCGGCAACGCCGTGAAGCCGTCGCGGAAACGCTGGACGCGTCCGCCTTCCTGGTCGACGCACACGAGGAAATCGTCCCCCGCGACGTCGCGGATCGACGCGATGAGCGCGGTCACCTGTTCCCGCGAAGCGAAGTTGCGCGCGAAGAGGATGGCGCCCACGACGCCCGGTGCCAGAAGCTGGCCGTGTTCGTGCGGTGCCAGCTCCGTACCGGCGAGTCCGATGATCAGCATGCGGGCGCCTCTCTGCCTTCGCGTTCGGCGATCGACCAGCGCGCATAGGGCCGCTCGATCAGGTTGACGTTGTAGTACCGGATGCGGTCGCTGACCTCGATGCCCAGCCACTCCGGTCGCGGGAACGGCGCGCCGACCGACGGCAGCTCGATCTCCGCCACGATCAGCCCGGCGTTGTCGCCGGCGAATTCGTCGATCTCGAAGTGTGCGCCATCGAGCATGACATGGTGGCGAACCTTCTCGACGCGACCGTCGGCGAGTTCGTGCAGCAGGTGGCGCGCGTCGTCGGTGGGGATCGCGTACTCGAATTCGTGGCGCTCGATGCCGAGCGTGGCCGACTTGATGTTGAGCCACGCCCGGTCGCCCGAGATACGCACGCGCACCGAGGACTTCGCATGCCCGGCCGCGATGGCCGCGGCTCCGACGAGGTACCCCTGGGCCATCGGCTCGCTGCGTGCCACGAGCGCGCGCCAGCCGTCGCCGGCGAGGAGGAACTTGCGTTCGATTTCGACGCCCATGGATGCCTCTCCGTCAGCGGCGCTCGAACAGCGCGATGGATTCGACGTGCGCGGTGTGCGGAAACATGTCCATCACGCCCGCGGATACGAGGCGGAACCCATGCTTCTCGACGAGGATGCCCGCGTCGCGAGCGAGCGAGCCCGGGTGGCACGATACGTAGACGATGCGGTCGGTGCCCTTGCGCGGAAGATACTCCAGCACCTTGTCGGCACCCGCGCGCGGCGGATCGAGCAGGATCTTGTCCCAGGCCTGGGTGGCCCACGGCTCGTTGCGCTGGTCGTCGAACAGGTTGGCGACGCGGAACGACGCGTTGCCCAGCCCGTTGCGCGCCGCGTTGGCCGCGGCGCGCTCGACGAGGCCGTGCTCGCCTTCAACGCCCACCACCTCGGCGACGTGGCGTGCGATCGGCAGCGTGAAATTACCAAGACCGCAGAACAGGTCGAGCACGCGGTCGGTCGGTTTCGGATCGAGCAGCCCGAGTGTGCGGGCGAGCATCCGCTGGTTCATGCCCGCGTTGACCTGCACGAAATCGAGCGGCAGGAACTCGAGCTCGACATTCTCCGCCGGCACGCCGAACGCGAGACGCGGCGACTCCGGCCAGATGGGATGCACGCTGCTGTGGTTGCCCGGTTGCAGGTACATCGCGAAGCCATGTGCCTTGCCGAACGCGACCAGCGCGTCGCGATCGCGCTCCGACAGCGGCGCCAGGTGCCGGAACACCAGCGCCACGGTGTCGTCGCCCGCGGCGAACTCGATCTGCGGGATGTCGCGCGCCGCGTCCATGCCGCCGACGAGCGTCGCGAGCAGGCCCACCTTCGGCCCGAGGGCCGGATGGATCACCTCGCAGGTATCGATGTCGGCGACGAAGCGCGGATTGGATTCCTCGCGGAAGCCGACCAGCACACGCTCCTTCTTCGCGACGTAGCGCACCGAGAACCGCCCTTTGCGACGATACGCCCACGGCTGGTCGACCAGCGGCGGCAGCCAGTTCTCCGGCGACACCTTGCCCAGGCGCTCGAAGTTCTCGGCCAGCACGTGCTGCTTCGCCGCGATCTGCGCGGCGGGTGCCATGTGCTGCAGCGAGCAGCCGCTGCACTGGCCGAAATGACGGCAGCGCGGCTCGACGCGGTCGGGCGAGGCCTCGATGACGCTGACGATCTCCGCGTCGTCGTAGTTACGGTGCCGCTTGCGGTACTTCAGCAGTACGCGCTCGCCCGGCAGCGCGCCGGAAACGAACGTGGCCTTGTTGTCGATACGGGCGACGCCCCGGCCATCGTGGCTGAGGTCGGTGATGGTGGCTTCGAATTCGGTCATGCGCTCAAAAACGTAAAACCCGGACCGCCAAGGGCCCGGGCTGGCTGGGAGGACGCGCCGCGCCGGCGGCATGCGTTCCTGGCGGGATGCTACTTGCGCTTCCAGGCGCCGGAGGCATCGCGATAATACCAGCCCGGCGGCGCCTTCTGGATCCAGCCATCGGCGAACGTCTTGCGGATCTGGGGCTCCCAGTCCGGGTGGCCGTTCGCCTTCGCGATGGCCTGGTAGAGCGCGTTGCGATCCGCGTTTTCCTCGGACACCACACCATCCGCGCCCGGTGCTGCGGCGGCGTCCCGGACGGCCACCAGCCCATCGGCGGTGAAGCCCACGGCGCCGGCGTTGAACAGAGTCTTCAGCTGGCCGCCGAAACGCGACGTCATGCGCTGCCGGATCGCGTCGGTCTCGGGCGTCCGGATCTGCAGATCGGGGGCCTCCGCCGCGTGGGCCGCGGGGATGACCAGATCGAGCAGCGAGGCGGACGGCTGCTTGCCTGCCGGCGGCGGGACCTTGTCGTCCTTCGACGCTGGCTTCGCGGCGCCACTGTCTTCGAGCACGGTACCGATGAACTGATCGGCGGCCTTCTGCGCGGCGGCCTCGGGAAAATAGACGTTGATGGTGACGCAGCCGACGAGTGCAACAAGCACGAACAGGCCGAAGACGATCAATGGTTTACGCATCATTCCTTGCTCCGTTTCGAGTGTCAGCGGACGACGGGCCCGTCGCCCTGCGTCGCGGCTTCGAGGCGTCGCACCAGCGTCGGCCAGTCGACTTCGCGCTGGTGACCGACCACGGTCAGACGCGGCAGGCCGCTACCTTCGACGATAGTGTAGCCATCCTTCGCCGGCCCCAGTCCGCCCATGCTGCAGACGTCGCCCTTGAGCGTGCACGAGAGGCCGATGCGCTTGTAGCCGAACGTCTTGAAGAGCTTCATGACGGCCCCCTGCAGGCCGCCGGCGATACCCCCGCCACCGACCGAGGTCAGGTTGTTCACCGCCTTCTGGCTGATCCGTCCTCCCTCGTCGGCGACGAGGTTCGCGCGGAACGCGGCGGGCTTCCAGCCCACCAGCTTCAGGTCGTCGATGCCGCCGTGGAGTCGCCCGGTGATGCTGCCGAAATCGAACACCGAGGTCAGCAAGGCGAGATCGAGCTGGCGCAGGGCGATGTCGCCCGTGAGGACCGGCGCATCACCGAACGGGTGCGAGAGCGTCATGCCCGTCACGTCCACGAAGCCGTCGAACGCGTTGATGGACAACCCACCACCTAGCTCCACGCGGTCGTCCACGTAGCGCAGCGAGGGCACGGCGCCGCCTAGCTTGCCCTGGAAAGCGGGCCAGCCCATCGCGCGACAGAAGGCGGCCATGTCGATCTGCGTCAGCGCGAGGGACGTCTGCAGGCGCTCGCCGGTACCCGCCGCGGGCCGCAGCGACAGGCCGAGCACGCGTAGCTGACCGTCCAGCACGGGGATGGCGAGCGCTTTTTCGAGCCGGAGCGCGCCGCCGCTGCTGCGCCACGTGCCTTCCGCGGCGCCGTTGGGAATGGTGTAGACGCGCAGCGCGCGCCAGCCGAGACGCGTCGCCGGCCGGTCGCCGGTCGCGCTCCAGTCGAGCGAGCCGCGCAGGCCGTCGATACCCAGACGACCATCGGAGAACGCGAGATCGAGCCCGTTGGTCTGGACGTTGAATGCCGTCAGGGAGCCCCGGTCCATGGTGAGCTGTCCCGTCACCTCGCCGCTGGCGGCGAGCGTGTCGACGCCGGCGAGTCGACCCAGTCCCTTGCCATAGCGACCGTACGCCGCCGGCAGGCGCACGTTGAAGCGATCCAGCCTGAGGCTCGACAGGTCGCCGTTCGCCGCGAACGCCAGCTCGCCTTCCAGCTGCAGGGCGTCGGGGTCCGTGACGCGGAGGCGACGGATCGCGACGTCCCCTTTCTGCGCGCGCGCGGCCAGCGTCAGCTGCACCGCGTGCGAGGGCAGATCGACCGCGAGCGGACCCAGCACCATGTCGCCGCCACGCAACGAGGCGTCGAGATCGATGGACGTTCCGTCGGTCCGGCTGTCGAGGCCCAGCCGGCCCGAGCCCGACACCGCGTGTCCGGCCATGCGCCCACCGGGCGCGTCGAAGCCGACCCCGTCAAGGGAGAACTGTCCTGCGGCCTGCACGCCGCCATCGAGCACGTCGAGCGCCAGGTCGGCATCGATGCGCCCCGTGGTCGTCCTGCCGGACCAGACCGTCGAGAGCAGACCCTGCAGCCACCCGGCGGGCAGTCCCTTGAGCGTGATCTGCGCGTGCGTGGGCTGGTCGATCGGCAGCGCCACCTGCGCGAGCGACTTGTCCTGGGTGATCGAGACCTCGAGCGTATTCGCGGCGTCGTCGGCGACCATGCGCACGTTCGCGTTGCCCATCGCGCCGCCGGGTGCGCCGCGCAGGCGAACGGTGCCCGCGAACACGTAACGACCGAGTTCGTCGCGATCGAGATCGCCCGCGAGTGCCAGCCCCACCTTGCGCCATCCCAGCGCGGGGATGTCGGCGCGGTCGGCGGAGAGCTTCACGGCGACGCCCTTGCCGCCCGGCGCCGGATCGATGCCGGCCTGCATGCCGCGCAGTTCGAGCCCGGGCAGCTGCATCGTGTCGGCGTCCACGGACAATCCGGCCGACGCGACGCCGGCCCAGACCAGAGCGGCCCAGGCGGCGAACAGGAGGGTGAACGTGCGGGTTGATACCTGAACCATGCTCCGCCATTCTGCCAAACTCAGATGAACGACACGGAACGTTACATGTCACACGACGTTACAGCGCCGTCCGGCGCCATCGCGCGCCCGCATATCCTCGTGGCCGACGACGATGCGTCGACCCGGCAGTTCCTCGCCGGCGCATTGGGTACCCAGGGTTATCTCGTCACGGTCGCGCAGGACGGCGCCGAGGCGCTCGCGTCCGCCCGGGCCATCCGCTTCGATGCGTTACTGCTCGATTGCCGCATGCCGCGCGGCGGCGCGGTGGACGTGCTGACGACGTTACGCGACGACGATACCGCCGCATCGCGGGCGGCGACCGCGCTGGCGACGAGCGCCGAGATGCCGACGGGGCTTCGCGCGTCGCTGATCGACGCCGGTTTCGCCGGCATCGTGGAGAAACCCTGCCGGATCGCGGCTCTGGTCGACACGCTGGCGGCGATGCTCGGCGTCGATCCGCGCCTCCACGTGCTGGACGACGACGCGGCCCTCGCCGCCACCGGCGACACCGCGACCATGCGCGCGCTGCGCAGTCTCCTTCGTGCCGAACTCGCCGAACTGCTGGCCGACCTGGATACGCTGGCGAGTGACCCCGACGAGACCATCGAGAGGATGCATCGGCTCCGTTCCGGTTGCGGATTCTGCGGCGCCGCCCGCCTCGGCATGCAGGCGAGGGCCTTGCAGACCCATGTCGAGAGCGTGCGTACGGTCGCGCCGGAAGCGCTGGCCCGTTTTCGTGGCGAACTGCTGAGCACGCTCGCGGCGCTGGACGCAGGCGTCTGAGGGCTCAGCGCAGGACGCGCCAGGCGCGCAGTTCGCCGCCACCCAGATGGAACGCGATGACCTGCCGCATCATCCGGCGCAACGAGGAGAGGCCGGCGACGTCGGGCGACCGGTCCTCCGCGAGCGCGAGCAGATCGGCACCGCGCAGGCCGTGGGGATCGCCCGGACGGCCCGGCGAGGCACCCGATTCGGGATCGTAGACATACCGTATCGAGGGGTCGAGCGGTTCCCCGGAGTTCGCGTCGATGTCGAGCTGCAACGCGTAACCGAGCGCGTCCAGCATGTCGCGTTCGAAACGCCGCAACGTCCACGCGAGCGGCTCGCCTCCCGCCATGCGCCGCAACGTGCGCTCGTAATGCGCGAACAGGTCGGGATTCGGGTCCTGTCGGCCCGTCAGGCGCACGACCAGTTCGTTGAGGTAGAGACCGGCGAGGCCGGCGTCGCCGGTCAGCCGCATTACGGCGCCGGACGGCTCGGCGCCACGCAGCGTCGCCAGCTCGCCCTTCAGCAGAAGGTCGAGCTCGAGACGCTGGAACGGTTCGAGCTGCGCCCGCTGCAGGCGTGCGCGTTCGTTGCGCACGCCACGGGCGACCACGCCGATCCGGCCATGGTCGCGCGTGAGGCATTCCACGAGCAGCGAGGTTTCCCGATAGGGCCGCGCATGCAGGACGAAGCCGGGCTGCTGTTCGACGCGCATGGTGACCGGCGCCGGGTGCGCTTATTCGTAGCCGAAGCGCTTGAGCAGGTTCTCGTCGTCGGCCCAGCCCTCGCGCACCTTGACCCAAAGCTTGAGGAAGACCTTGCGTTCGAAGAGGTTTTCCATCTGCTTGCGCGCCGACGTTCCGATCGCCTTGAGCTGCACGCCGCCGTTGCCGATGACGATCGCCTTCTGCCCGTCGCGCTCGACCCAGATCACCGCGTGCACTTCGGCGATGCCGTCGGGGCGATCCTCGAAGCGCTCGATCTCGACGGTGGTGGCGTACGGGAGCTCCTGGTCGAGGCGCAGCATCAGCTGTTCGCGCACCATTTCGGCCGCGAGGAAACGCTCGCTACGATCGGTGATCTCGTCGTCGCCGTAGATGGCCGGCTGTTCCGGCAGACGCTTGAGGATGCCCTTCTCGAGGCCGGCGAGGCCCTTCGACTTCAGCGCGCTGACGTAGTACACGTCGTCGAACGGATGCTTCTGCATCAGATCGGCGACGAACGGCAGCATGGCGGCCTTGTCCTTCTGCAGGTCGACCTTGTTGATCGCCAGCAGCTTCGGCATGTCCTTCTGCTCGGCCAGGGCCGTGTACATGGCCATGTCTTCCTCGGTCCAGCGGCCGGCCTCGATCACCTGGACCGCGAGGTCCACCTCGGTGATCGCCGCGCGGGCGGCGCGGTTGAGGCTGCGGTTCATCGCGCGCTTGCCGCCGCGATGCAGGCCGGGCGTGTCGACGTAGAGGATCTGGCCTTCCGGCTTGCTGGAAATGCCCAGGATGCGGTGGCGCGTCGTCTGCGGACGATGGCTGACGATGCTGAGCCGCACACCGATGAGGGCGTTGAGCAGCGTGGACTTTCCGACGTTGGGACGGCCGGTCAGGGCCACGTAGCCGCAGCGGAAGTCGTCGTCGACGAGGGTGTCGTTTTCTGGGGTATCGATGTCATTCATTTCTTGTCTTCCAGCAGGCGGCGAAGTACCGCTTCCGCGGCGTCCTGCTCGGCCGAGCGGCGGCTTCCACCGCGTCCATCGACGCGTATGGGTTCCGGCTCCTCGATGGCGCAGCTCACGTCGAAGATTTTGGCATGGTCTTCGCCGTAGCTGTCGATGAGTTCGTATACGGGCAGGGCCAGCCCCCTGCCCTGCAACCACTCCTGCAGGCGCGTCTTGGCGTCCTTGCTGGAGCGTTTGATTTCTGCCACGCGGGGCGTGAACAGCCTGCGCACGACCTGGCGGCAGGCGTCGTAGCCGTCGTCGAGGTAGACCGCGGCGATCAAGGCTTCGAAGGCGTCCGCGAGGATCGACTCGCGGCGGAACCCGCCGCTCTTCAGCTCGCCCGGACCCAGCCTCAGCTTGTCGCCCAGCTCGAGCTCGCGCGCGATGACCGCCAGCGCCTGCCCGTTGACCAGTTGCGCCCGCAGGCGGGACAGCTCGCCTTCGCTGGCGTTCGGATGCGCCTCGAACAGCAACTCCGCGACGAGGACGCCCAGCAGGGCGTCGCCAAGGAATTCGAGGCGTTCGTTGTTCGGCTTGCCGGCGCTGCGGTGGGTCAGCGCGAGGTGGGCAAGGTCCGGGTTACGGAATGAGTGGGGAAACTGCACGGTAACTCGTTACACGGGCGCATTCCTCAACTGCACGGCATTTTCGAAGTGCAGGAGGAAGTCGATGTTGTAGAGGAAGTGGATCCGCTTGTCGTAGACCACGTTGAGCATGCCGCCGTTGTTCTTGCGGTCGATCGTGATGTCCTTCGGCTGGATCGTGGCGTCGTCCACGTACTGGAAGCCCATCTTGAAGATGAGGTCGCGACGGATGCTGTCGAGGTCCTGCGCGCCGCCGGCGGTCGCGATCTGCGACATGGCCTTCTTCACGCCGAAGTATTCGATGTAGGACGGCACGAGCTTCATGCCCATGAAGGCGAAGAAGCCGAGCACCAGCAGCACGATGATGAAGCCGATGAGGGTAATGCCCGATTGCCTGGATTTCATGATCGTGTCCCGCCGCCGTGGCGGCTCCCCTGTTCAAGACGTTGAATGCGTGCGGGGCGCCCTGTGCGCCCCGCAGCGGAGATTACCTTGTCCGGAGGCATCCGCAACGCCCGGGGGCGTGACCGGCGCCTCCAATCGGTCAATGGATGACCTTGCCCATCTTCGAGAAGTCGAGCCAGCCGTTGCCCGGGCCGCGCCAGGCGAGCCAGACGAAGAACGCCTTGCCGACCAGGTTCTGCTCCGGCATGCAGCCCCACCAGCGGCTGTCAGTGCTGTTCATCCGGTTGTCGCCCATGACGATGTAGCAGCCCTTGGGGACTTCCGACGGGACCACGGCGTTCGGGATGTCCTGCGGCATGTTGTAGGCCGGCGTCAGGGCGATCGTGTGGTTGATGCTGCCCAGGTGCTCCGTGTAGAGCCTGGAGCCGAAGGTCATCAGCAGGCGGTCTTCCGGACGGCTCATGCTGCCCTTGAACGGGCCGATCTCGTCGGCCTGGACGCGCTCGCCGTTGATGTACAGCTCGCTGCCACGGGTTTCGATGCGGTCGCCCGGCAGGCCGATCACACGCTTGATCCAGTTCTCGTTGGGCACCGGCGCGCGCGGATCCTGGCAGGTCATGTCGCCGCTGCGTCCGAGGGTGCCGGTATCGTCCTTGCAGAGGTACCCGGGAAAGCGGAACACCACGACGTCGCCGCGACGCGGCTCGCCGTTGGCGAGCAGCTTGTTGTTGAAGGCCGGCATGCGCAGGCCATAGGCGAACTTGTTCACGAGGATGAAGTCGCCGACATCGAGGGTCGGCATCATCGAGCCCGAGGGGATCCGGAACGGCTCCGCGACGAACGAACGCAGGATCAGCACCACCAGGATCACCGGGAAGAGCGAACGCGCCCAGTCGACGGGCCATGACTCGGCTTCTTCCACGCCGGCCGCTTCCGACCGGGCGCGACGGGCCCTGGCCAGGAACAGGCGATCGAACAGCCAGATCACGCCGAACAGGACGGTCAGGCCGAGAAGGATCGCCGAAAAATCGAATGCCGCCATACCAACTCCATCAGTAGTGAGAGGCCCTGAGGCCCATTCCGGCGCATCCGGCGCCGGGAATCCATGGGTGAAACGTCATGCCGCCAGGACGTGGCGCCCTTACTTGTCGACCTTCAGCACGGCGAGGAAGGCCTCCTGCGGGATTTCCACGCTGCCGACCTGCTTCATGCGCTTCTTGCCTTCCTTCTGTTTCTCGAGCAGCTTCTTCTTGCGCGAGACGTCGCCGCCATAGCACTTGGCGAGCACGTTCTTGCGCAGCGCCTTGACGGTCGAGCGCGCGATGATCGCAGCGCCGACCGCGGCCTGAATCGCCACGTCGAACTGCTGGCGGGGGATCAGGTCCTTCATGCGTTCGACCAGCTCGCGCCCGCGGCGGTCCGCATGCGAACGGTGCACGATGAGGCTCAATGCGTCGACGCGATCGCCGTTGATCAGCACGTCGACGCGCACGAACGGGCCCGCGTCGAAGCGGTCGAGGTGGTAATCCATCGACGCATAGCCACGCGACACCGACTTCAGTCGATCGAAGAAGTCGAGGACCACTTCGGCGAGCGGCAGTTCGTAGGTGACCTGCACCTGGGTGGCGAGGTACTGGATCGAACGCTGCACGCCGCGCTTCTCTTCGCACAGCTTGATCACGTTGCCGACGTAGTCGGCCGGCGTGAGGATCGTCGCGACGATGACGGGCTCGCGGATCTCCGCGATCTGCTGCGGCGGCGGCAGCTTGGCCGGGTTGTCCATCTGGATGATGGACCCGTCGGTCTTCACCACCTCGTAAACCACCGTCGGTGCCGTGGTGATCAGGTCGAGATCGTATTCGCGCTCCAGGCGCTCCTGCACGATTTCCATGTGCAGCATGCCGAGGAAGCCGCAGCGGAAGCCGAAGCCCATGGCTTCGGAGCTTTCCGGTTCGAAGAACATCGCGGCGTCGTTGAGGCGCAGCTTGTCGAGCGCCTCGCGCAGCGCCGGATAATCGTCGGCCGACACCGGGAACAGGCCCGCGAACACGCGCGGCTGCATCGTCTGGAAACCGGGCAGCGGCTCGGACGCCGGCTTGCCGGCGTGGGTCAGCGTGTCACCGACCGGCGCGCCGTGGACGTCCTTGATGGACGCATTGATCCAGCCGACCTCACCCGCCGAGAGCTTTTCGAGCTTCTTGCGCTTGGGCGTGAACACGCCGACGTCGTCGACCAGGTGGTTGCGCCCCGTCGACATGACCATGATCTTGTCGCCGGGACGGATCTCGCCCTGCATGACGCGCACGAGCGACACCACGCCGAGATAGTTGTCGAACCACGAATCGATGATCAGCGCCTGCAGCTTGTCGGTGTTGCCGGGCTTCGGCGGCGGGATGCGGTGGATGATCGCTTCCAGCACCTCGACCACGTTCTGGCCCGTCTTCGCGCTGACCGCGATCGCGTCGCTGGCGTCCACGCCGATCACGGCCTCGATCTCGGCCTTGGCCTTCTCGATATCGGCCGTGGGCAGGTCGATCTTGTTGAGCACCGGGATGACCTCGAGACCCTGCTCGATCGCCGTGTAGCAGTTGGCCACCGATTGCGCCTCGACGCCCTGCGCGGCGTCCACCACCAGCAGCGCGCCTTCGCAGGCGGACAACGAGCGGCTGACTTCATACGAGAAGTCGACGTGGCCCGGGGTGTCGATGAAATTGAGCTGGTAGGTCTTGCCGTCGCGCGCCGTGTACGGCAGCGAGACGGACTGCGCCTTGATGGTGATGCCGCGTTCGCGCTCGATCGGGTTGTTGTCGAGGACCTGCGCTTCCATTTCGCGCTCGGTCAGGCCGCCGCACAGCTGGATGATGCGGTCGGCCAGGGTCGACTTGCCGTGGTCGATGTGGGCAATGATGGAGAAGTTGCGGATGAGTTCCATGGAGCGCCGTGGTCACGTTCACCATCGCTCGCGGCGCGAACGACGCGCGCCGGCCATATCGGCCGGCGCGAATCCAGCATTATCGCATGGAAGGCCCACCGCCGCCGAGCGGCGGGGGACCCTTCCCATCAGCGGTCGCCCGGCACCGTCACGCCGACGAATCGGGTGGAGTCCTCTCGCCGGACCAGCAGCATCGCGGTGTCGCCCGGTTTGATGCCCTTGACCGCGTCGCGGAATGCCCCGGCGCTGCCGACGCGCTTCTGGTTGACCATGAGGATCACGTCGCCCGCCTGCAGGCCAGCGCTCGCCGCCCCGCCACCGGTGATCCGGCTGACCACGACGCCCTCGCCGGCCTTCAGACCGAGCTCGGTGCGCGCCTGCGCGTCGATGTCCTGCACGGCAAGGCCCAACGCCGCCGCCGAACCGCCGCCCGCGTCGTCGCCGGCGCCGGCCGCCGTCGCGAGTGCGTTCTTGTCGCGCGGCAACTCGCCGACCTTGACGTCGACCGTCTGCTTCTTATGGTCGCGGAGGATGTCGACCTTCGCGACCGACCCCGGCCGGGTGATGCCGACCAGCGGAGGCAGATCCGCCGACTGCGTGATGGGTGTGCCGTTGAATGCCAGGATCACGTCGCCCTGCTTCAGGCCCGCCTTGTCGGCGCCGCTGCCGGGCGTGACCTGGGCGACCAGCGCGCCGTTCGCGTCGGGCAGGTCGAGATTCTTCACGAACTGGTCGACGGGCTGCACGGTGACGCCCAGCATGCCGCGCGACACGAAGCCCTTTTCCTTGATCTGCTGCACCACGTTCATGGCGACGTCGATCGGGATCGAGAACGACAGGCCCTGATAGCCACCGGAGGTCGAGTAGATCTGCGAGTTCACGCCGATGACCTGGCCCTGCAGGTTGAAGAGCGGACCGCCGGAGTTGCCGCGGTTGATCGGCACGTCCGTCTGGATGAAGGAGGTATAGGGCTGGTCGCCGCTGCCGAGGTTGCGCCCTACCGCGCTGACGATGCCATGCGTCACCGTGGCGTCGAGGCCGAAGGGCGAACCGATGGCCAGCGCCCACTGGCCGCGCTTGACCGTCCGCGAGTCGCCGATGGTCACCGCGGGAAGCGCGGAACCGTCGATCTTCAGCAGCGCGATGTCGTACTGGGGATCCTTGCCGACGACCTTCGCCGTGAACGTACGGCGGTCCTGCAGACGGATCTTCACCTCGTCGGCGTCGTCGACGACGTGGTCGTTGGTGAGGACGTAGCCGTCGGGGGAGATGATGAAGCCCGAGCCGAGCGAGGTCGACTCGCGCGGCTGCATGGGTGCACCGGGCATGCCGAAGAAGCGTCGCAGCAGTTCTTCCTGGTCGTCCTGCTGGCCACCGGGGCCGCCGCGCGCTTTCTTCGCGGCGCCCGTCGTCTTCGCTTCGACGTGGACGACGGCCGGCGCGTTCTTCTCGACGATGCCGGTGAAGTCCGGGAGCGCCTGCGCCTGCGCGACTGCGGTTGCGACGACGAGCGCACCACCAACGAGTGCGCGTGCATGCCAGAGACCCATCGATTCACTCCTTCTTATCTGGACACTTCTTTCTGGACACAGTTGCCCGTGCGGTGCCTACCGCACGGCGGTTCATGATTCGGAAATGCGCCGGCCGGACGGCCGGCGCGATGATTCAGCGCGCCTGCGGCGCGACAACCGGCTGCACATAGCGACTACCGTCGGGACGGATCATCAGCATGTAGCCATTGCCTTCCGGCGCGGCGGCAGCCGCCCGGGCACGATGGATCTGGTAAGGCGTGGAACGCGGCAGGTAGGCCGCCGCGCCGGCATCGCCGGAGCTGTCGAACGCGGCCTTCTGCGTGAACTGCGACGCGACGTTACCGCCCATCAGCCACTGCGGCGCGACCGGAGCCGAGGCCTGCGCCGGTGCGGACGCCAGGTCGGTATCGCCCGCCACCACCGTCTGCTTGGCGACATCCGGCGTGGAGCCGGTGCCGGCAGGCTGCGAAAGCATGAGCGCCGCGACCGCGACACTCGCGGCGATGGCACCGCCCGCCGACCAGTGCAGCCAGCGACGACGGGGCGCGACGCTCGCCGAGGGTTCGGCCTCGATAGCGGCCATGACGCGGCTGGCAAAGTCGTCGGATGCGAGCAACGAGGGCTCGTGACGAAGCCCGTCGCGCGCGACGTGGAACCGTGCCCACGTGTCGGCGAGCACCGGATCGGCCTCGAGACGACGCAGCAGGAAACGGATTTCCTCCCGCGACAGCTCGCCGTCCATGCCGGCGGAGAGAATTTCCCGATTGGCTTCGCTCATGGGGTGTAGTCCTCGCGGTCGGACAACAGCGGCCGCAGTTTCTGGTCGATGGCTTCGCGAGCCCTGAAAATACGCGAACGGACGGTACCGATGGGGCAGTCCATGATGGCGGCAATATCCTCGTAGCTCTTGCCTTCCACCTCGCGCAGGGTGATCGCGACCCGAAGTTCTTCAGGCAGTGCTTGGACAGTGGAATAGACGGTTTGTTCCACCTGTTCCCGCATCATTTCGCGTTCGGGGGTGGCGCTCTCGTGCATTCGGGTCGCGCCCGGCACATAAACGGCATCTTCCACGTCGATATCGCCCGTGGGCGGGCGTCGGCCCATCGCGACGAGGTGATTCTTGGCCGTGTTCACGGCGATCTTGTAGAGCCAGGTGTAGAACGCGCTTTCGCCCCGGAACGATGCCAGCGCGCGCCAGGCGCGCACGAAGGCCTCCTGGGCGATGTCCTCGCACTCCGTCCGGTCGTGGACGTAGCGGGAGATCAGCGCGATGACCTTGTGCTGGTACTTGCGGACAAGCAGATCGAACGCGCGGCGGTCCCCTTGCTGCACACGCTCTACAAGTGCTTGATCCAGTTCGTTTTCGCCCATCCGGGCCGTCTCCTTAACTCTGTCGGGGCCAGTCGCGGGCGCAGCTGAGACAAGCGTTGACGGCGCAAGTTCATTGCGCCGGCCGATGTCCCGGCCCTGAAACTATGCGGGGCACGCCGCCCGACCTCAAGGGCGGGCGAGACTCGCCCTCAGGCGGGCACGGCCTGCCCTTCGCTGACGACACGTTCGCGCTCGGCGAGCAGCTTGTCGAAGGCCGGGGTGGGCAGCGGGCGGCAGAACAGGTAACCCTGCAGCTCGTCGCATCCGTTGGCGCGCAGGAAGTGCAGGTGCTGTTCGATCTCGACGCCCTCGGCCACGACGCCGCGCTTCAGGCGATGGGCCATGTCGATGGTGGCGCGGACGATCGCCTCGTCGTCGGGATCGACACCGATATTGCGGACGAAGCTCTGGTCGATCTTGATCCGGTCGGCCGGAAGGCGGCGGAGGTAGTCGAGCGAGGCGGCGCCCGTGCCGAAGTCGTCGATGGCTATCCGGCAGCCCATCGCGTGCAGGGCGTCCAGCGTCTCGACCAGGTGCGGCACGGTCTTCACGCTGATGCTTTCCGTCACCTCGAGTTCCAGCTGCGACGCCTCGAGCGCCGTATCGCGCAACGCGCTCGCGACCACGGCCGCGAGGTTCGGCTGCATCAGCTGCACGGCGGACAGGTTGACGCCGAGCCGCAGGCCGAGGCCGTAGCGGTCCTGCCAGATCTTCGCCTGCGCGCAGGCGGTGCGCAGCACCCATTCGCCGATCGGCACGATGAGCCCGCTGGCTTCGGCCAGCGGTATGAAGAACGCGGGACTGATCATGCCCAGTTCGGGGTGTTCCCAGCGCACCAGCGCTTCCATGCCGACGATGTCTTCGCTCATCGCCTCGACCTGCGGCTGGTAATACACCCTCAGCTCGTCGTTGCGCACCGCGTGGCGCAGGCGCGCCTTGAGTTCGGCCTGCTGCTGTTGCGCCGTGTCGACGTTCGCCGCGTACACCTGATAATTGTTGCGGCCGAGGCTCTTGGCCCCGTACATGGCCTCGTCGGCGTGACGCAACAGCAGTTCGCCTTCGACGGCGTCGTCCGGGAAGAACGAGATGCCGACCGACACGGTGACCTGCAGTTCGGAGCCGTCGTCGAGCGACAGCGGGATCTCCATGGCCTGTACCACCTTCTCGGCGATGCGTAGCACGTCGTCGCGCTTGATGATGTGGCGCAGCGTCATCGTGAACTCGTCGCCCGCGTAACGCGCGACGGTGTCGGAGGCGCGCACGCTCGCCCGCAGTCGCCGGGCGACCGCCATCAACACCTGATCGCCCACCGAATGGCCGAGCGTATCGTTGATGCTCTTGAAGCGATCGAGGTCGACGAGCAGCGTGGCGAAACACTCGCCGGTGCGCTCGGCCTCACGGATCGTGGTGTCCAGGCGGTCGTTGAACAGAAGACGGTTGGGCAGGCCGGTCAGCTGATCGATCAGCCCGCGCTCGCGCCCCTGCTCGCGCGTGCGGCGCAACTCGAGGGCCGACGCGAAGCGTGCCGCCGCGGCGCGCAATGCCGGAGCCAGTACCGCGGCGTCGCCCGATCGGCGGCGGCGCCCCGTGAACAGCGCGCCGAGCACGCAACGACGCTCGTCGAGCAACGGCAGCCAGGCGTACGAGGTCAGCCCGAGCACGTCGACGAGCGGATCGCCCATCGGCAGCCCGCTCTCGTCGCCCAGGTGGGACAGCGCTTCGCCGCCGAGGCATATCTTCAGCAACGGAAGGTCCGCCGCCTCGGGCCACGCCACGGTCCCCGTCCCGTTCCAGATGCGGGCGAGCACTTCCGGCCCGGTCTCGCTCTCCGGGAAAGCGGACCACACGGCGACGATATCGAGGTCGAGGGCGTCGGCAAGCATCGCCGCGGCCTCCGCCATGCCTTCGTCGTCGCTCGGGCAGGCGTCGAGCACGGCGAGCAGCGCGAGCGCGCGCGCCGCCGTGTCCATCGCTCGTAAGTCACGAAAACCGACGGCGATACGATGATTCCCCGCGTCCACCAGGTGCCGCACGTCGACCTCGCCGACGATGTCCGTGCCATCGCGCAGGCGTAAGGTGCACGGCACCCCCTCGCCATCGGGCACCGGCCATTCGGCGCCGTCGGCGAGCACGAAAAGTTCGGAGAGGAGTCGCCCCTGCACGGGGCCGTCGCCCTTGCAGAGTCGCTCCATCGCCTGCCCGCTCTCGACGATGCAGCCATCCGGCGTGGACGCGACCACCCAGGCCGCACCGGCGTCGAAGGCGAAACGCCAGTCCGGGCCCTTCGGGGCCGGCGATGCCGCGGGCGCGCGAATCGCGGCCCGGACCCGCTGCGCGAGCTCGGTGGCGATGGCGCCCTCGCGCAGCCATGTCGCGGCGCCGTCCGGCGCGACGCCGGGCTCGTCGGCCACCACGTGCACGATCGGCAGCCCCGCATAGGCAGGCGAGGCGCGCAGGATGCGCAGCCCTTGCGCCATGTCGGCGCTGCCGTCGGCACCGACCACCGCGACGTGCAACGGCGGTGCGTCGGCAAGCAGCACCTCCAGCTGATTCGCGTCGCGTGCGCTGAGCAGCACAAGGTCGCCGTCGATGTCGAGGGCGTCGAATATCGACCGGCGCACGTCGCGACGGCCGGTGAAGATGAGCACGCCTTCGGGAGCGTTCACGGCGCCCATCAGACGATCCAGCGCCCGTCGCGCAGGCGCGGCGCCGTGCTGCGCGCCTGCCAGTCGGCGTCCACCACGCTGACGTCGCTCTCGAACGTCGCGAGCAGCGTCGGGCCCGCTCCGAGCAGCACGACGCGCCGGACGTGGCCGGTCTGCGTCCGCGAAAGTTGCCGTAAAAGCGCACCGTCGGTGGCACTCGGCACGCCGGGCGGCATGTCGATGAGATATACGCCGAAGTGCAGGCTCTGCAGGATGTAGCGGAGGGCGTCGCCGAGGCGCTGGCAGCCCGGCACTTTCATCTGTGCATCGCGAAGGCTCACGAGGCCCTCGGCGTGCCGCCAGAGATAGGCCGCCTGCCCCGTCCGACGGGCGACGAGTCGGAACTGCTCGATGAGCAACGCCGGCTCATTGGTCTTCAGTGCCACCAGCGGCCCGGACGCCGACAGGATGCGGTCGAAGACATCGTTTCCTACGCTGTGGTCCATCGGCTGTCGGGCAACTTGGCTGGCGCGCAGTATCCGCCCAATACGGGGGCGTACGCCAGCCATCGCGGACGCCGTACGGGCGGGTATCGCAATCGTCCCTGCGGAACGGTATGGTGATGCGCTCATTCGCCACCGTACGACCAGCCATGTTCGAAGGACTCCGATTCAAGCACTGGAAGACCAGCGAAGGCGACGACGGCATCGTCGTCCTGACCCTGGACCGCGAGGGCGCCAGCGCCAACGCGCTGTCCCGCGAGGTGCTCGACGAACTGGACACGCTCGTCGAACGGCTCGCCATCGAAGGCCCCAAGGGCGTCGTCATCCATTCCGCCAAGCCGATGGGTTTCGCGGTCGGCGCCGACATACGGGAATTCGTGGAATACGCGCAGACCGGCACGGTGCTCGAGAACATCGAGAATGGCCAGCGCGTCTTCGAGAACCTGGCGCGGCTTCCCTTCCCCACCGTGGCCGCCATCCACGGCGCCTGCATGGGCGGCGGCACGGAACTCGCCCTCGCCTGCCGCCTGCGCATCGCGGCGGACGACGACGCGACGAAGATCGCTCTCCCCGAAGTCATGCTCGGCATCCACCCGGGCTGGGGCGGCAGCGCCCGCCTGCCGCGCCTGATCGGCGCGCCGGACGCGCTGCCCGCGATGCTCACCGGCAAGCCGTTCAACGCGCGCCGCGCCAGGGCGGTGGGCCTCGTCGACCGCCTCGCGCGTCCGGACGAACTGCTCGCCGAGGCGCGGGCACTCGCACGCCGCCCGTCCGCGCGCCCGTTCGCGCAGCGCGCCAAGGGCTGGGCCACGAACACGCTGCTCGCCCGCGCGATCCTCGCGCCCATGGTGCGCAAGCAGACCGCCGCGAAGGTGCGCAGGGAACACTACCCGGCGCCCTTCGCGCTCATCGATACCTGGGCCCGCGGCGGTCCGTCGATCCAGCAGCGGCTCCGGCTCGAGGCGAAGTCGGTCGCGAAGCTCGCCACGACGCCGACGGCACGCAACCTCATCCGCATCTTCTTCCTCCAGGAGCGCCTTAAGGGGCTCGGCGGCGGCACGGACCACGGCATCTCGCACGTGCACGTCGTCGGCGCGGGAACCATGGGTGGAGACATCGCGGCATGGTCCGCGCTGAAGGGCTTCCAGGTCACGTTGCAGGATCGCGAGGCGCGCTTCGTCGAGCCGGCGATCAAGCGGGCACGCACACTGTTCGAGAAGAAGCTCAAGGCGCCGGCGAAAGTCGATGCGGCGGTCGCGCGCCTGCGCGCCGACGTCGAGGGCAAGGGCGTGGCCGATGCCGACCTCGCCATCGAGGCCATCTACGAGAACCCGGAAGCGAAACACGCGCTGTATGCCGCCATCGAGCCGCAGTTCCAGGCCGACGAGATCCTGGCCAGCAACACGTCGTCCATTCCGCTCGACGAGCTGCGTCACGGGCTGAAGGCGCCGCAGCGGTTCCTCGGCCTGCACTTCTTCAATCCGGTGGCGCAGATGCCGCTGGTGGAGGTGGTGCGTCACGACGCCCTCGATCCGGCGATCGAGAAGCGCGCGCTGGCCTTCTGCAAGGCGATCGGCAAGCTTCCCGTTCCCGTCAAGGGCACGCCGGGCTTCCTCGTCAACCGTATCCTCATGCCGTACCTGATGGAGGCGATGCGCCTCTACAACGAAGGCGTGCCGGGGCCTGTGCTCGACCGCGAAGCGAAGAAGTTCGGCATGCCGATGGGCCCGATCGAACTCGCCGATACCGTCGGCCTCGATGTCTGCGCCTCCGTCGGCAAGGAACTCGCGCCGTTCCTCGGTCTGGAAGTACCGCATGGTCTCGACGAGAAGATCGCCGCGAACAAGCGTGGCAAGAAGGACGGCGAAGGCCTCTACGTCTGGAAGGAAGGCAAGCCGGACAAGCCGGAAGTCGACCCTGATTACGTCGCGCCGTCCGATATCCAGGACCGCATGATCCTTCCCATGGTGAATGAAGCGATCGCCTGCCTCGCCGAAAACGTGGTGGACGATGCCGACCTGCTCGACGCCGGCGTGATCTTCGGCACGGGCTTCGCGCCGTTCCGCGGCGGCCCGATCCAGTACGTCCGCACCGAAGGCGTCGCCGCCGTGCGCGAGCGACTGGCGAAGCTGGAGCAGAAGCACGGCGCGCGCTTCGCGAAGAAGGAAGGCTGGGATAACCCGGAACTCTCCGCGCCAGCGGCGTAACCCGCTCGGCTGGTCGTGTGGGAGCGGCCTCGGCCGCGATGGGTGCTTGCCCTTGCCACGAGCACCCATCGCGGCCAAGGCCGCTCCCACATGCGTCGTTACGCCGTGACGGCTTTCACCACATCAGATCGTCGGGCACGCCATCGTCCGATTCGCTCGTCGCATTCGGGTCGACCATCAGCGCGATGAACTCCGGCGCGATGTCGCGCAGCGCGTCGATCACCGACTTATCGACGACGAGATAGCGTCCGCCCTGCTGCACGACCCCGAGTTCGCCCGCGTTGAGCGCGGCGAGCTGTGCCGTGTCGACATGCACCCGGCGAATCTTGTCGCCATATGGAAAGTGCCTGACCTGATCGGCTTCGGCGAGATTGAGGGCCTTGCCCTTCAGAAGCTCTTCGACCTTTCGCTTGCGCTCCTTACGCAGGCGCGCCGCCTCGGCCGCTTCGGCTTCGGCCTTGCGGCGTTCGGAGGCGTCGGTCTGCGCCCGGATCGCATAGGCCTTGGCCAGGTCGATCTCGCCGTCCTTGCGCGGCTGCGAGCCCTGTGCGGACTTGCCCGGCTTGCTCCCGTGCTGCGGAGGACGGCCGCCCCGGTCCGGTCGGCCGCCTTGCCCGGGACGACCGCCCTGCGGCTTGCCGCCCTGCTTCGGCCGGTTGCCCGCATAGGGCTGACCGCTCGCGGAGCCGTTCTGCCCCTGCCGCGGAGGCGACGGATTCCTTTTCTCCTCGCGAACGTCTTTCACGAGGCCGCTCTTCAACAACTGGTCGCGCAGGGACTCTGCCATGATCGGTAAGACTCGTTCGATTGCTTCAGTAGTGCGGCGGCGGGGGTTCGCTGGCGGCGTCGCCGCCGATCCCCGCGCGCATGTTCACGAGGTCCGAGCGCAGATCGCGCAGGGCTCGTTCCAGCAGGTCCAGCCGACGCGCGATTTCCGCGTCCGCCGACGAAAGACCGTTGACGGTATCGTCCACGAACGCGAGGCGCACCTCGAGTTCGGTGATGCGTTCTTCCATGTCATCCATGGTCGCTGCCCGCGAGGCTGCGGCCGCGACCGATGCCGTAATACGCGATACCGGCTTCCTCGACGAGGGCCGGATCGTAGATGTTGCGACCGTCGAAGATCACCGGCGTGCCGAGCAACGCCTTCACGCGCGCGAAGTCCGGGCTGCGGAAAGCCTTCCACTCCGTGACGATGACGAGCGCGTCGGCCCCTTCCAGCGCCTCGTAGGGACGTTCGACGAGGCGGAGGTCGTCGCGATCGCCGTAGATGCGATGGGTTTCGTGGGCGGCTTCGGGATCGAACGCGCGCACACTGGCGCCGGCCTCCCAGAGTTGCTCCATGAGACGCCGGCTCGACGCTTCGCGCATGTCGTCGGTATTCGCCTTGAAGGCCAGTCCCCAGACGGCGATGGTGCGACCCTTCAGCTTGCCGCCGAAATGCTTCGAGACCAGCTCGAACAGGCGCGACTTCTGCGCGTCGTTGACGGCCTCCACGGCATCGAGCAGGCGCGCTTCGTAACCCACCGAATGCGCGGTGCGCGCGAGCGCCTGCACGTCCTTGGGGAAGCACGATCCGCCGTAGCCGGCGCCGGGGTAGATGAAGTGATAACCGATGCGAGGATCCGCGCCGATGCCCTGCCGGACGAGCTCGACATCCGCGCCCACGTGCTCGGCGATGTTCGCGATCTCGTTCATGAAGCTGATCTTCGTCGCGAGCATCGCGTTGGCCGCGTACTTCGTCAGCTCCGCGGAGCGCACATCCATCAGCACCATGCGATCGTGATTGCGGTTGAACGGCGCGTAGAGTTTGCGCAGCACGCCAACGGCCTTCGCACTCGACGCACCCACGATGATGCGGTCCGGGCGCATGCAGTCTTCGACCGCGTCGCCCTCCTTGAGGAATTCGGGATTGGAGACGACGTCGAACGGCACGTCGACACCACGCGCTTCGAGGCGCGCCGCCACGGCGGCACGGACGCGGTCGGCCGTGCCCACCGGCACCGTCGACTTGTTCACGACCACGGTGTACCGGTCGATGTGGTCGCCAATGGTCTTCGCCACGGCCAGCACGTACTGGAGGTCGGCGCTGCCGTCTTCGTCGGGCGGCGTGCCGACGGCGATGAACACGACGTCGCCGTGCGCCACCGCCGGCTCGGCGTCGGTCGTGAAATCGAGGCGACCTTCGCCGTGGTTGCGGATCACCATCGGTTCGAGGCCGGGCTCGTAGATCGGAATCTCGCCCTTCTTCAGCCGCTCGACCTTGCCGGCGTCCACGTCCACGCAGACCACGTGGTTACCCATCTCCGCGAGACAGGCTCCCGTGACGAGGCCGACGTAGCCGGTTCCAAAGATCGTGACTTTCATGACGCTCCCGCATGGCCGCTGTCGTGCACAACGGGCCATTGTAATCGGGGAAGCGATCGGGCGACAGGAACCGGCTCGACCGCGGCGAGCTCCCATCGCCAGCAGGCTGGCTTCCACCAGTCACCCGAGACGCTGTGGGATGCCGCGCTCCCGGAACGAAAAAAGGGCGCGGATCGCTCCGCGCCCTTTCTCGTCATGCGAACCGCTGGGGCTTACTTGCCGCCCTGCGGAGCGCCTGCGCCCGGACCCTGGCCAGCAGGCGTCGGACCGGTCTTCAGCAGCTCGACGTCGAAGATGATCGTCGCGTTCGGCGGGAAGCCGTTTTCCGGCTTGGCGCCGTAAGCGATGTTCGACGGGATGAAGAGCTTGTACTTGCCACCGGTCTGCATCAGCTGCAGGCCTTCGCGGAAGCCCGGGATGACCGCGGCGAGCGGGATCTGGGCCGGACCGGCCGGCTGGTGGTCGGCCGAGGAGTCGAACTTCTCGCCGTTCACGAACGTGCCGGTGTAGTTGATGGTGACGGTGTCGTTCGGACCCGGACGCTGGCCGGTACCGGCCTGGACGACCTGGTACTGCAGGCCGGACGCCGTGACCTTCACGCCGGCGGCGGACTTGTTCTTCGCCAGGAAGGCGTCGCCTTCCGACTTGTTCTGAGCCGCGACCTTGTTGTACTCGGCTTCGGCCTTGACCTTCAGCTGGCCCACGAAGGCCTCACGGACGGACTTGGCTTCGGCTTCCGACATGGTCGGCTTCTGGCCCGACAGGGCGGCCTGGAGAGCCTTGGCGACCGTGGCCGCGTCGACTTCCTTCGCCACGAGCGGCGGAAGCGAGCTGGCGAGGTCCCAACCCACGACATAGCTGGCCTTCTGCTTGTCGACCGGTGCCGCTGCGGCAGCCGGCTTGGCGGCCTGGGCGGATGCGCCCGCAGCCGTACCCAGCGCAACCGCCAGGGCGACGGCCGTCATCGTGGGACGCAAAAAGTGCTTCATTCGATACTCCCTCTCTTGGAAAGATTCGGCGACGCCGCCGTGTACACCTCCTTGTGGAGGCAGAAACGCCATTGTGCGGTGGTTCCCGCCCTGCTTGCAATGACGTGGCGAGAGACAGGGTTTCACACGAAAAGTTCAGCAACCTTTCCGGATTCCGGGATCGCCGTCACTCGTGACGGTCCTGACCCGGCTTCTCGAGGGTGTCCCGGATGGCGGCCTGGAGGCGGGCGTGAACCTGCACCAGCACCCGCCAGAGCAGCCAGGTCAGCCCGATGCCGATCAGGACCAGCACCAGGGCGACCTCCCGCGGCGGCAGGATGGTCGAGGCGAGGGCGGCCACCAGCAGCCCCAGCACCAGCATGGACATGACGGGAATGATGCGTCCCAGCACGGCCCGGATGCGCCACGTCCGTTCGCCGAAGCGGTCGGGGATCGAGAGTTCGGCGAGCAGCATGCCGAGGGCGCCGGCCTTGCGATAGGTCGCGACCACCATGGGCAGCGAAAGCAGGGCCGCCAGGGACCACGCGAGCGTCCGGCGGATCATCGGGTCGTCGCTGAAGACATCCAGGTGCAGGAAGCCCCGGCGATAGGCGAACGCCATGCCGATGAACACCGCCACCACCAGCGCCGTGTTGATCACCACGTGCCAGACCAGCCGGCGGATCATCTTCATGACGATCGCGCCCTGCCCTTGCAGCCCCAGGTTGCCCATCCATTCCGTATAGGCGCCGAACACGCCGGTGACGCGGGCCGGCAGCGCCCTGCCCAGGAAGCTCGCGAGCGGATCCGACGAACGGATGAGGTAAGGGGTGAGGAACGTGGTGATCGCCGACACGGCGACCGCCACGGGATAGAGGAAGCCGCTGGTCACCTTGAGCGTTAGGCCCAGCGACGCGATGACGAACGAGAATTCGCCGATCTGCGCGAGGCCCATGCCCACGCGCAGCGAGGTGCGTCCGTCGTTGCCGGCGACGAAACTGCCGAAACTGCACGTGATCACCTTGCCCAGCACCACGGCGATGGTCACCACGGTGATCGGCAGCGCGTACTCCACGAGCAGGTCGGGGTCGATCAGCATGCCGATGGCGACGAAGAACACGGCGCTGAACATGTCGCGCACGGGCATGACGATGCGTTCGATGCGGGCGACGCTCTCCGACTCGGCCACGATCGCGCCGATCATGAAGGCGCCCAGCGCCACGCTGTAGCCCAGCTCGGTCACCAGCAGGCAAAAGCCGAAGCAGATGCCGAGCACCGCGACCAGCAGCACGTCGTTGCGGCTGACGCGCGCGATGTAGTCGACCACGCGTGGCACGAGCAGCAGGCCCACCACCAGCGAAACCGCCATGAAGAGGCCCAGCCGGCCGACGGCGGCGAACGCCTCGCCGGCTTCGAGGCCGCCCGTGCTCGCGATACCGGTCAGCAATGCCATAAGCACGATCGCCAGCAGATCCTCGACGATGAGGATGCCGAACATCAGTTGCGCGAAGCGCTCGCGTTTGAGACCCAGATCCTCGAGCGCCTTCATGATGATGGTGGTCGACGAGATGGAGAGCATCGCGCCGAGGAACAGCGAGTCCATCGCCGTCCATCCGAAGAACCGGCCGATCTCGTAACCGATCCACACCATCAGCACGATTTCCGCGAACGCGGCGACCAGCGCCGCCCCGCCGACGGCGCGCAGCTTCTTCAGGCTGAACTCGAGGCCGAGCGCGAACAGCAGCAGGATCATGCCGAGCTCGGACAGCGTGCGGATCGTTTCTTCGTCGTGGATGAAGATGACCGGCAGCGTATGCGGCCCGATCAGCACGCCGGCGATGATGTAACCGAGCACGACCGGTTGCCTGAGGCGCTGGAACAGCACCGTGGTGAGGCCGGCGACGAGCATCACCGTCGCCAGATCCTGGATGAAAACGATGCCGTGCATGCCTGTCCCTGTAGGTATGGACGGACAGGTTAACCCGCTGGAGACGATGCGCACACGCGACAGGCGAGAGACAGGCGCGATGTCGAACGCGCAAGTCCGTGCTGCGACTCGTCATTCTCGATTCGAGAAAAATAAATTCAAAAAAAGTGTAATGAATGCTTGACGGAATCGCGGGTCGGACGTAATCTTTGCGGCTTCCAGCAGGGGGCCATAGCTCAGCTGGGAGAGCGCCTGCATGGCATGCAGGAGGTCGCCGGTTCGATCCCGGCTGGCTCCACCAACTTCTAGTACGTCCCCATCGTCTAGAGGCCTAGGACATCACCCTTTCACGGTGGCGACCGGGGTTCGAATCCCCGTGGGGACGCCACTTTCCGGCTCGCCGGAGAGTGTCAAGGAAGAAAAAGGAAGTTGGTAGTAGTTGGAAGTTGAACGTAGTGTGGAGCGGTAGTTCAGTCGGTTAGAATGCTGGCCTGTCACGCCGGAGGTCGCGGGTTCGAGTCCCGTCCGCTCCGCCATTACTTCAAAGAAGAATCCGCCAGCTGGCGGATTTTTTTTGCCCGGAATTCGCCGATGCTTCGACCTTCGGGTGGGAGCGCGCTCGCGCGCGAAGGGTGCTCGCAGGGGTGTGACAGAGGCACAGTGCCCGCTGCCGCGGGTTCGCCGGCAAGCCAGCTCCCACAGGGTCGTGGCAGATGGCCGCTACGCGATGTCACCCACCCGCTCCAGCGTCCCGATCGAGTGCCCCTGCTCCGCCAGGTATTCCAGCCAGCGGCTGAGGAACCCGTTCATCCGCAGCCGGTGCTGGAGCACGGTGCGCGCCGGAGGGAACGGGCCGAGCACCTGCGAGAGCTTGCGGCCCGGATGGCAATGCATGGCCTCGGCCACGTGCGCATCGGTGTACATGCGCAGCTGCGCCGATGGCGAGGGCTGGCCGGTGGCTTCGTCCACGAAGTCGTAGGTGAGCTCGAGCTCCAGCGTGTAGGGGTGTTTTTCCTGCACGTCTAGGCGCACCTTCAGCCCGTCGTCCACGTCGGAAACATAGCGCCCCGCCGCCAGCCGCTGGGGAGCGAACAGACGCGCCAGCCGATGGTAGTTCTCGGCATACAGACCCATCAGGAACTCGAAGCGTCCTGGGATGAGGGCGATGGGGCGTTCGATCACGGCGGTCATGGGTAGCGCGTCGCTCCTTCCGGGTGGTCAGTACATATGGCGTTCGATACCGAGGTATTCGAAGATCTTGCTCGATATTTCCTCGATCGACGTATGTGTCGTGTTCAGGACCGGAATGTTCTCCCGGCGCATCAACCGGTCGGCCTGTTCGAGTTCCCAGCGGCACTGCTTGAGCGTCGCGTAGCGGCTGCCGGGGCGGCGCTGCTCGCGGATCTGCGCCAGACGGTTGGGGTCGATGGTGAGCCCGAAGAGCCGGCTGCGGTAAGGGCGCAGGCGCATCGGCAGTTCCAGCTTGTCGAGGTCGTCGTCCGTGAGCGGGTAATTGGCGGCGCAGACACCATAATGCAAGGCCATGTACAGGCAGGTCGGGGTCTTGCCCGACCGCGACACGCCCACCAGCACGACGTCCGACTGGTTGTAATCGACGTCCAGGCCGTCGTCGTGGGCCAGCGCGTAGTTGGTCGCCTCGATGCGGGCCTCGTAGCGCTCGAAGTCCACCAGCCCGTGCGATCGGTTCACGGCGCCCGACTGCTTGGCCCCGAGCTCGGCCTCCAGCGGCTCGATGAACGGAGCGAACACGTCCAGCATCAGCGCCCCGCTGCCCGCGACGATGTCGCACAGGGTTCGCGAGGTCATGGTATTGACCACGATGGGGCGATGGCCGTCCTGGGCGTACTTGGTCTTGATCCGCAGCGACGCGGCCTCGGCCTTGGCCTCGTTGTCGATGAAGGGCAGCCGGTGGGTGTCGAACTGCACCCCTTCGAACTGGGCGAGCATGCTGTTGCCGATCGTTTCGGCCGTGATACCGGTGGAATCGGAAATGAAGAAGACGGTGCGCCGCATGAAACGGTTTCCCTGCATGGAGTCCATGGCCACACCTTAAGACCAATACGCCGCCATAACCATCCACCTCCCAGAATGACGCGTCGTTCTTGTGCATCGCCGCTTGTTTCCCGGCAATACCACTACGACAATGCGCCGGTTTTTCCCAGCGCGGCCCGCCGCCCAACCGATGTGAGGATTTTCCTTTGAGCGACCTGGTTCTCTGGCTCGACGCGCTACGCATGACCGATCTCGGCAAGGTGGGCGGCAAGAACGCCTCCCTCGGCGAGATGATCGGCAACCTGGCGAAACTGGGCGTTTCCGTCCCCGGTGGCTTCGCCACCACGGCCGACGCCTTCCAGACCTACCTCGAAAAGAGCGGCCTCGCGACGCGCATCGCCGAGCGTCTCTCCACGCTCGACGTCGACGATGTCGACGAGCTGGTTCGCGGCGGCAAGGAAATTCGCGGCTGGATCGTCGATACCGCCCTGCCCGCCGATCTCGAGCAGGCCATCCGCGACGCCTACGTCAAGCTGTGCGCCGACGCCGGCGCGACCGACATCGCCGTGGCCGTGCGTTCGTCCGCGACCGCGGAAGATCTTCCCGACGCCTCGTTCGCGGGCCAGCAGGAAACGTTCCTCAACGTGGTCGGCATCGACGACGTGCTGCACAAGGTCAAGGAGGTGTTCGCCTCCCTCTACAACGATCGCGCCATCGCCTATCGCGTCCACCAGGGTTTCAAGCACGAGGACGTGTTTCTTTCCGCCGGCGTGCAGCTGATGGTCCGGTCGGACGTCGGCGCCTCGGGCGTGCTCTTCACGCTCGATACCGAGTCCGGTTTCCGCGACGTCGTGTTCGTCACCGGGTCGTACGGCCTCGGCGAGATGGTCGTGCAGGGCGCCGTGAACCCGGACGAGTTCTACGTGTTCAAGCCCACCCTGCGCGACGGCAAGCCGTCGGTGCTCCGCCGCAGCCTCGGCGCGAAGCAGCAGCGCATGGTCTATTCCGACCAGCCCGGCGAGCGCGTCCGCATCGAGGAAACGCCGCAGCAGGATCGTCACCGTTTCTGCGTCACAGATGCCGACGTCGAAGAACTGTCGCGCCAGGCGCTGGTCATCGAGAAGCATTACGGCCGTCCGATGGACGTCGAATGGGCGAAGGACGGCAACACCGGCAAGCTGTACATCGTGCAGGCGCGCCCGGAAACCGTGAAATCGCGCGCGCACGCCACCACCCTCGAGCGTTTCCAGCTGTCGGAAAAGGGCAAGGTGCTCACCGAAGGCCGCGCCATCGGCCAGAAGATCGGCGCCGGCAAGGCGCGCGTGATCCGCTCGCTCGCCGACATGAACAAGGTGCAGCCCGGCGACGTGCTCGTGGCCGACATGACGGATCCGGACTGGGAGCCGGTGATGAAGCGCGCCGCCGCGATCGTCACCAATCGCGGCGGCCGCACCTGCCACGCGGCGATCATCGCGCGCGAGCTGGGCGTGCCCGCCGTGGTCGGTTGCGGTAACGCGCTCGACACGATCCCGGACGGCACGGACGTCACCGTGTCGTGCGCCGAAGGCGACACCGGCACGATCTACGAAGGCACCCTGAAGTTCGATCGCATCACGGCCGATCTGGGCGCCATGCCCGAAGCGCCGCTGAAGATCATGATGAACGTCGCCAACCCCGAGCGCGCGTTCGATTTCGGCATGCTGCCGAACGAAGGCATCGGCCTGGCCCGTCTCGAGATGATCATCGCCAGCCACATCGGCGTGCATCCGAAGGCGCTGCTCGAATACGCGAAGCAGGATCCCGAGACGAAGGCGCGCATCGATGCCCGCATCGCCGGCTACAAGGACCCTGTCTCGTTCTACGTCGACCGCCTCGCCGAAGGCATCGCCACGATCGCCGCGTCGGTGTATCCGAAGCCGGTGATCGTGCGCCTGTCCGACTTCAAGTCGAACGAATACGCCGGGCTGCTGGGCGGCTCGCGCTACGAGCCGCACGAAGAGAATCCGATGATCGGCTACCGCGGCGCCAGCCGTTACGTCGATCCGGGCTTCGCCGAATCCTTCGCGCTCGAGTGCAAGGCGGTGAAGTACGTGCGCGAGACGATGGGCCTGACCAACGTGTGGGTCATGATCCCGTTCGTGCGCACGCTCGACGAAGGCCGCAAGGTGATCGAGGTGCTGCGCGGGAACGGGCTCGTGCAGGGCGAGCACGACTTGAAGGTCATCATGATGTGCGAGGTGCCGTCGAACGCGCTGCTGGCCGACGAGTTCCTCGACATCTTCGACGGCTTCTCGATCGGTTCGAACGACCTCACCCAGCTCACGCTCGGCCTCGATCGCGACTCGAGCATCGTCGCCCACCTGTTCGACGAACGCGACGCGGCGGTCAAGAAGCTGCTGTCGATGGCGATCCGCACGGCGCGCGAGAAGGGCAAGTACGTGGGCATCTGCGGCCAGGGCCCGTCCGACCATCCGGATCTCGCGGAGTGGCTGATGGACCAGGGCATCGAATCGATGTCGCTGAACCCGGATACCGTCGTGGATACCTGGCTGCGCCTGGCGAAGAAGAAGGCCGGCTGAGGCCTGTCGTCGGCAGGCTGGCCCCCACCGTGGCCGGTGGGAGCCAGCCTGCTGGCGATTACATGGTCACCAGCACGCCCGACGCGCGATAACGCGCGACGACGAGCTGATCCGTACCCGCACTTACCACCAGATGCGAAATCGCCCCGATCGGTGCCGTGTGATGCGTCGCCGAGGCCACCAGCTTGTCCGGCGTGGCGATGGCCACCGTTTCGCCGCTGGCTTCGATGATGGCCTGCTTGAATACCGTTTCTTCTTCGTCGTAGGTCCATAGCCCGCGCTCGGGGTCGATCGCGCACACTCCCGGAAAACAGAGATCGGCGCGGATGTCCTGCGCCTGCCGCACCGTGCGCGAACCGATCGCACCGCCGATGCGTGGGTCGACGCGGCCACCGAGCAGGATCACCTCGAAACCCGGCCGGCCGATCACCGCCAGCGCGACGTCGGGCGCGTTCGTCACCACGGTGAGGTCGCGATGCTCCGGCAAGGCCCGCGCCAGGGCCGTGTTGCTCGAACCGGCGTCCACGAACAGGATCTGCCCTTCCCCCACGAGGCTCGCGGCGACGTGGGCGAGCGTGCGCTTGAGTTCCGCGCGCTCGTGATGACGCTGGTCCAGCGGTGCGATCGCCTGGGTCAGCAGCGCGCCGCCGTAGACGCGGCGGCACAGGCCCTGCGAGGCGAGATCGCGCAGATCGCGCCGGATGGAGTCCTCCGACACGCGGAATTCCTGCGCGAGATCGGCCGCCACGACCTTGCCGTCGCGGTGCAGCCGGTCGAGGATCAGCTGCTGACGCTCGCGCGGCAGCGTGGTGTCGGGCGTGGCGTTCACGGCAGGAAACCGAGCCGGACGAGCTCGGCGCGCAACTGCGCCGCGTCGTGGAAATGGATGCCGTGGATGCCGAGCGCATTGGCGGCCTCGACGTTGACCTTGTTGTCGTCGATGAAGATCGCGCGCGCCGGGTCGATGTCGTAGCGTTCGAGCAACGTCTGGTAGAGCCGGGGGTCGGGTTTGATCATGCCTTCCGCGCCCGATACGACGATGCCGTCGAACAGTGCGAGGAAATCGAAGCGCTCCTGCGCGAACGGAAAGGTTTCCTGCGACCAGTTGGTCAGGCCGTACAACGGATGGCCCGCCTTTTTCAGGTCCCGGAGGATGTGCAGGCTGTCGTCGATCGGACCGCCGAGCGTCTCCTCCCAACGATGCTGGTAGGCGGCGATCAGGTCCGCCTTCGTCGGATGTTCGGCCGTGAGCACGCGCACGGCTTCGTCCCACGAGCGGCCCGCATCCTGCTGCAGGTTCCACTCCGGCGTGGTGACCTCGGCGAGAAAGGCTTCCATGGCCGCCTCGTCGTCGCCGAAGAGCTTGCGGTAGAGGTAACGCGGGTTCCAGTCGATCAGGACACCGCCGAAATCGAAGATCACGACATCGCGTCTGGTATGCATGGGAATTCCTCAGCGGCGGACGATGGAGGCGCAGAACGAGACGATCACGAGCAGCACGGCCACGCCGCACAACGCGGTCGGCAGGCTGCTCAGGTGCGCGGCGAAACCGATCGCGGCCGGCCCGGCGAGCATGCCCGCGTAACCGAGCGAGGTCACCGTGGCGATACCGATACCCGCCGACGTGCCCGACTGCCGCCCGGCCGCGCTGAACAGCACGGGCACGATGTTGGACGCACCGAGGCCGACGAGCACGAAACCGAACAGTGCCGCCGGCCCCCACGGCACGAGCGTGGCGATGAAGAAACCCAGCGCCGCGACGAACGCGCCGCCGCGGACGATCGTGACGGGCCCCACGTGCGCCGTGATGCGGTCGCCCAGCAGGCGGCCGCACGCCATGGCCACGGAGAACGCGGCATAGCCGAGGCCCGCGGACGACGCGTCGAAGCCGCGCGAGAAACGCAGGAACACCGCGCTCCAGTCGAGCATCGCCCCTTCCGCGAGGAAGACGACGAGACAGAGGAAACCGAGCAGGAAGATCGTCGCCGACGGCATGCGGAAACCACCGCCGCGCACGTGCCCGTCCTCGTCGAGGCGCACGATGAAATGCTTCCATTGCGTCAGCACGATCGCCAGCAGCGCGACCGACACGGCGAGCGCGCTGCCCGTGAGCGGCGCGCCGGCCTTCAGCAGCGCGGCCATGCCGGCGGAGCCGACGAGGCCGCCCACGCTGAAGAGGCCGTGGAAGCCCGACATCATGGGCTTGCCCGCATGCTTCTCGACGTCCACGGCATGCGCGTTCATGGCGACGTCGACGACACCGAGGGACGCGCCGAAGAACAACAGCGCGGCGGCGAGCCAGTACACGTCCGGGGCGATCGTCAGCAGCGGCAGTGCCAGACAGACCATCAGTCCGCTGATGCCGATGACGTCGCGATTGCCGAAGCGATGGGTGAAGAAACCCGCCAGCGGCATCGCCGCCACCGCGCCGCACCCCATGCACAGCAGCACGAGGCCGAGCGTCGCATCGTCCAGGCCGAGCCGCTGCTTCGCGTAGGGAACCATCGGGGCCCAGCTGGCCATGCCGATGCCGGAAAGAAGGAAGATGAGTCGGGTGGCTCGGGCGGGCCGCATGCGTCGTCCAGATGCGAAAGAATGCGCACCAATGTACGTAAACGTGCAACAACGTGCAATGCTCGCGACCTCTTGCACGGCCGCGCCGACACCTGTACAAATGTACACATGTCGACACCATCCCTTACAGAGCGTCAGCAGAAGACCCTGGCTTTCCTGCAGGAATACCTGCAATCGCAAGGCCTGCCGCCTACGCTACGCGAAATCGCCGACGCCATGGGCTTCTCCAGCCACAGCTCGGCGCAGGCCTGTATCGAATCCCTGGTGCGCAAGGGCCTGCTGGAGCGTTCGCCCCAGCATCGCGGCCTGCGCCTGCCTCCCGGTCTCCAGCGCGCCGCCGCGAACGACCTTCCCCTGGTGGGTCGCGTCGCCGCCGGCTCGCCCATCCTGGCCGAGGAAAACATCGAGTCGCAGCTCGAAGTCGATCCCGCGCTGTTTCGTCCGCGCGCCGACTACCTCCTGCGCGTGGTGGGCATGAGCATGCGCGACGCCGGCATTCTCGACGGCGACCTTCTCGCCGTGCACAAGACCGCCACGGCGAACGACGGCCAGATCGTCGTCGCGCGCCTCGACGACGAAGTCACCGTGAAACGGTTGAAGCACGATCGCGACCGTCTTCTGTTGCTGCCCGAGAACCCCGACTTCGCGCCGATCGAAGTCGACCCCCGTCGCCACGCGTTCGCCATCGAAGGGCGCTACGTCGGCATCATCCGCAGGACCTGACCATGAACGCCATCGCCTCCCCGAACCTTGCCCAGGTGCTCGACCATCCCGGTATCTGGCGTCGTTCCGCCGACCGGCAGCCGCGCGTGCGCGCGCTGTCCACGGGATGGACCTCGCTGGATGCGAAGCTTCCCGGCGGAGGCTGGCCGCAGGGTGCGCTGAGCGAAATCCTGTTCGAGCACGACGGCCTGGGCGAGCTCGACCTGGTGATGCCCGCGCTGGCCGCGCTCACGCAGGAACACCGCCGCGTCATCTTCGTCGCACCGCCTTACCTGCCCTACGCGCCCGCGCTCGCCGCGGCCGGCGTCGACCTGCGTTTCCTGCACGAAATCCATGCCGGCAGCACCGAAGCCGCATGGAGCATGGAACAGTGCCTGCGCTCCGGCTGCTGCGGTGCCGTGGTGGGCTGGTTGCCCGACATCGATTACCGCAGCCTGCGCCGGTTGCAGCTCGCGGCCGAAAGCGGCGACGCCTGCGCCATGCTCTTCCGTCCCGCCGGAGACGCCGCGCAGAACAGCCCCGCGGCGCTCCGCCTGAAGGTCAGCAACAGCGACGAAGCCACCTATGTCGAGGTGCTCAAGTCGCGTGGCCTGCTGACCACCACCGCTCCGCTGCTGCGTATGCGGGCCTGATGGAGGCCGTCGTGACGATGCGTGTCCCACGCCGTCATGACGGACGCTTCGTCGTCGCCATTCCTGCGCAGCCATGCTTTGGGCCTGTCTCCGTTTTCCCGGCCTGGCGTTCTCCGCCGCCTTCGCCGCGACACCGGAGGCAGGCCCCTCCGCCCTGCTCGATCACAAGGCGCGCCAACGCCTGATCGCCGCAGTCAACGCCGATGCCGCCGCGCACGGCGTGCGCCGCGGACAGAACCTCGCGGCCGCGCGGGCGCTATGTCCCGCGCTCGAGGTACGCCCCCGCGATCCCGCGGCCGAGAACCGGCTGCTGACCGAACTGGCCGCGTGGTGTTACCAGTTCAGTGGGCACGTGACGCTGGTGCCGCCCAACGCGATCCTCATGGAAGTCGGCGCCAGCCTCCGCCTGTTCGACGGCTGGCCCGTGCTGGCAGAGCGCCTGCGCGAAGGCCTCGGCGAACAGGGCCATGCGCATACGATGGCGGCGACGCCGTTCGCCGCGGCCGCCTGGGTCTTCGCGGCCAGCGCCGATGGCATGGTGATACCCGAGCGCGAAGGCGTGCGGCGCATGCTCGGCGATCTGCCCCTGGCGCAGAGCGGCCTGCCCTCGGCCACGGTCACCGCGCTGCAGGCGATGGGCTTTCGCCGCCTCGGCGAGATCTTTCGCCTGCCCCGCCCCGAACTCACCCGGCGCATCGGCCGCGATGGCGTGAACTGGCTCGATCGCCTGCGCGGCGACGCGGCCGACGCGTTACCCGCGTGGCAGCCGCCCGCGAATTTCCTGCAGAAGATCGAGTTCGACGCGGAACTGGATGGCAGCCAGCCCTTGCTCTTTCCCCTGCGCCGCCTCACGCGCTCGCTGGCGAACCTGCTCGCCGCTCGCGATGGCGGCGTGCAGCGCTTCACCCTCACCCTCGAACATGCGCGTGGCGAGACCACGCGTGTCGTCGTGGCCATGGCGGCACCCCAACGCGATGCCGAGCGATTGTTCGAACTCGCGCGCACGCGCCTGGAGCGCACCACGCTGCCGGCTCCCGCGCGGTCGATCGAGATCGACGCCGCCGAGCTGCCGACGTTCCGGCCGCCGCTGCGCGACCTCTTCGAACCGATCCGCGGCGACGGGCTCGACTGGCCCACGCTCGACGAGCGACTACGGGCGCGTCTCGGCGACGCGGCACTTCGCCAGATCGCGCTGGTGGCCGACCATCGCCCCGAACGCGCGTCGCGATACGGCACGCCGGGTAACGTCGTGTCGCCGCCGCGCCGGCGCCGGCCGTTGTGGCTGTTGCCGCGCCCGGTACCGATGCGCCCCGAGCCGGCGGCGGTACTGGCGGGCCCCGAACGCATCGAAAGCGGCTGGTGGGATGGTGCGGACGCGCGTCGCGACTACTACATCGTGCGCACCGCGCAGGGCCAGCAGGCCTGGGCCTATCTTCCTCCAGGCACCCTCGACGGCTGGATGCTGCACGGCTGGTTCGCCTGATGCGCCTCGATGTCTCCCGACTCGTCCCGGCCAACGACGGGGACGCCGATGTTCCCGCCTACGCCGAGCTGCACGTGCTCAGCGACTTCAGTTTCCAGCGCGGTGCCTCCAGTGCGCGCGAGCTGTTCGAGCGCGCGAAGGTGGCCGGTTACAGCGCGCTCGCCATCACCGACGAATGCTCGCTTTCCGGCATCGTGCGCGGCCTCGAAGCCTCGCTCGATACCGGCATCCCGATGATCGTCGGCAGCGAGCTGCGCCTGTCGGATGGCACCGTCGTCGTGCTGCTGGTGGAAGATCAGGCGGGATACACCGAACTCTGCCGCCTGATCACGCTCGGCCGGCGGCGCGCGCCCAAGGGGCGCTACGAACTGCATCGCGGCGATCTGGAAACGCTCGCGCCCGGTCTTTGCGTGCTCTGGGCCCCCGGCGCCCCCACCGCCACGACAACCGCCACGCACGAGGACCGCGCGGCGTGGATCGCCACGCACTTCGCCGGACGCGCATGGCTGGCCGTGGAACTCCATCGCGGACAGCACGACGAGGCCGACCTCGCCATGCTGCGCGACCTCGGCGCCCGCCACGGCCTGCCCTGCGTCGCGGCGGGCGATGTCCACATGCACGTGCGGCATCGTCGCGCGTTGCAGGACGTATTGACGGCGATCCGCCTGAACACCCCGGTCGCCGAGGCGGGGCACGCCCTGTTCCCCAACGGCGAGCGGCACCTGCGGCCGCGCGAAACGATCGCGCGCATCCATCCACGCGACATCGTCGACGAAACGCTGGTCGTCGCCGCGCGCTGCACGGGATTCGACATCCGCCGGATCGACTACGTCTACCCGCGCGAACTCGTGCCCGACGGCCTCGATCCGGCCGCGCATCTGCGCCGCCTGACCTACGAAGGCGCCGCGCTGCGCTGGCCCGGCGGTACGCCGCTGGCGGTCGTGGATCGCATCGAGAAGGAACTCGCGCTGATCGCGCTGAAAGAGTACGAAGCCTTCTTCCTCACCGTGCAGGACATCGTCCATTTCGCGCGCTCGAAGGCGATCCTCTGCCAGGGCCGCGGCTCGGCCGCCAATTCCGTCGTCTGCTTCTGCCTGGGCATCACCGAGGTCGATCCCGACCAGATCACCACGCTGTTCGAACGTTTCATTTCCATCGAACGCGACGAGCCACCCGACATCGACGTCGACTTCGAACACGAGCGACGCGAGGAAGTGCTGCAGTACGTGTTCAACAAATACGGTCGCGACCGCGCCGCGCTCGCCGCCACCGTGATCAGCTACCGGCACAAGAGCGCGGCGCGCGACGTGGGCCGCGCGCTCGGATTGTCGGAAGACCAGCTCGATCAGCTCAGCCGTGCGTATTCGCACGCGCACGGCGACGTCTCCATCGTGGAACGGCTGCGCGAGCGCGGCTTCGATACCGAGAGCCGCGTCGTTCGCCTGCTCATGCTGCTGGTCGAGCAGCTCGCCGGCATGCCACGCCACCTGTCGCAGCACGTGGGTGGCTTCGTCATTTCGGATACGCCACTGCATCACCTGGTACCGGTCGAGAACGCCGCCATGGCGGATCGCACGATCATCCAGTGGGACAAGGACGACCTCGAGACGATGAAGCTGCTCAAGGTCGACTGCCTCGCGCTGGGCATGCTCACCTGCATGCGCAAGGCCATCGACATGCTGCGCCTGCAGGGCGGCCCGGACTACCGCCGTCTCGCGGACATTCCCCACGACGACGCCGCCACCTACGCGATGATCCAGCGGGCGGACACCACGGGCGTCTTCCAGATCGAATCGCGCGCGCAGATGTCGATGCTGCCGCGGCTGTTGCCGAAGCGGTATTACGACCTCGTCATCCAGGTCGCGATCGTCCGCCCCGGCCCCATCCAGGGCGGCATGGTGCATCCGTATCTCGAACGGCGACGCATGCCGCCGGAAGACGTCGTCTACGAGCACAACGTGCGACCGGTGCTGGAACGTACGCTCGGCGTGCCGATCTTCCAGGAACAGGTGATGGCCCTGTTGCAGGTGGTGGCGAATTTTTCCGCCGGCGAATCGGACGATCTCCGCCGTTCCATGGCGGCGTGGAAGCGTCGCGGCGGCCTCGAGAAATTCGAACCGCGCATCCGCGCGAACATGGCGAAGAACGGTTACTCCCCCGAGTTCACGCAGCAGATCATCGACCAGATCAAGGGCTTCGGCAGTTACGGTTTTCCCGAATCGCACGCGGCGGGCTTCGCGCTGATCGCGTATGCGTCGTCGTTCATGAAATGCCACCACCCGGCCATCTTCACCTGCGCGCTGCTCAACAGCCAGCCGATGGGTTTCTACGCGCCCGCGCAACTGGTCGCCGACCTGCGCCGGCACGGCGTGGCGGTGCGCCCCCCCGACGTCACCACCAGCGACTGGGACTGTACGCTCGAACCCGATCCCCGGACCCACGGCGGCCAGGCGTTGCGTCTGGGCCTTCGCCTCGTGAGCGGACTTTCGGCGGATCTCGGCGCGCGCATCGTCGCCGCGCGCAAGGCGTCCCCGCTACGCGATCTCGCCGACCTCTCGCGCCGGGCCGGCATGAACCGGTTCGAGCGCGAACGCCTCGCCGATGCCGGCGCGCTGCGCGCGCTCAGCGGCCACCGCCATCGTGCACGCTGGGAGAGCTCGGGCATCGAGAAAGGCCTGCCCCTGCTCGACGCGGTCGCCGAAGAGCGCCCCACGTTGCGGCCGCCCACGCTGGCCGAGAACGTGTTCGCCGACTACGCGACACACGGACTGTCGCTGACCGCGCATCCCCTGAGCCTGATCCGCAAGAACCTGCGGTCGCGGCGGGCACGGCGAGCCGCCGATCTCGAGCACGAACGCCATGGCGCGTGGCTTCGTCACGCGGGCCTCGTCACCGTGCGGCAGCGCCCGCAGACCGCCAGCGGCATCACCTTCGTCACGCTCGAAGACGAAACCGGTCAGATCAACGTCATCGTGCGCCCGAAGGTGGCCGAGGCCTGCCGCCATGCGCTGCTCGACGCGGTACTGCTCGCGGTCGATGGCCAGTGGCAATCGATCGACGGCGTGCGCCACCTCGTGGCCACCCGGCTGCACGATTTCAGCGACCTGTTACCCGCCCTCGGTTCCGTGTCCCGCGATTTCCACTAGGTGATACCTGCCATCACGCTTCGCGCCCCGGCCCGTCACTGAACCCCGACTAATTTCCGCCTGAACGATTGCCCCCGAATTTGCTGCTTTGCAAGAGCACACGTCATCGAAAAGCGATAGCGTCTGCCCACCAACCGGCTTACCGGTGACCGATGCCATTGCGCCGAGCATCGGGGTTACTCCCCAAGGCGCCACAAGTTCCAGGAGATTCGTCATGCGCAACACGAAACTGATCGTCGCGATGCTGGCCGGTTGTATGGCCGTCAGCGGTGCAGCCCTCGCCCAGCAGAAGACGGAGCCCATGTCCTCGTCCACCGCGGCGACGCCGACGCATTCGACCAGCGACTCCATGAAGGGCGCCGACTCGATGAAGCAGACCGGTGCCGACGGCGCCAGCCAGGACAAGGCTCATTCGGGCATGAACAGCAGCGACTCGATGAAGTCGGGCGACGGTTCGATGAAGTCGACCCACAAGAAGCACATGAAGAAGGGCGATTCGATGTCGGAGCCGGCGAAGTCCTCCACATCGGGCATGTAACGTCCCGCGCATGAACGAAAGAGCCGGCCGCGAAAGCGGCCGGTTTTTTTTGCTCGCCCCACTGTGGGAGCGGCCTTGGCCGCGATGGGTGCTCGCGGCAAGCACCCATCGCGGCCAAGGCCGCTCCCACAGAGGCGCCAGCCATCAGACACCGCTGCGCAGCGGCATCCTTTCCAAGTCGACGATGCAGACGGAGCGACGACACCGGCGGTACCGCGAGACCCAACGCGATGGCGCAAGCCGAGCCGGCGCAGAACGCGCGCCACCAGAACCTGCAAGTCTTTCCGCCCACATCGGCCGACACTGCGAAAGCCACGGGTCGACGGACCCGTCTCGCACAACCGCGCGACATTCGCGCCGGAGGCAAGGTCATGCTTCGCCGAACCGTCTTCGTCACCCTGCTCACCGCCGCCGCGACCACCGCCGTGGCCGCCCAGGAAGTCCCGCCGCAGAAGCTCGCCGTCTCGCCCGTGTCACGGAACGTCGTGATGTCGGAGATCGGCAGCGATTCGCTGAAGCGCACCGGCGCGGACGGCGCCAGTCAGGACCCCGCGGATGCGTCGATGAACAGCAGCGATTCGTTCAAGGACGTGCCCGTAACACCGGTCGCGATCGACGAAGCGGCCATGAAGCGACCCGCCTTGCACGAATAGGTGCGCGGGAACTCAGTCGACCTCGGGCAACACGCTGATTTCCTCGTCGCCGATCCTGACGACCTGACCGGCGCGGACCTTGAACGTCTTGCGCAGCTCCTGCACGCCGTCGACGGTGACGAGGCCGTCGGCCACCATATGTTTGCCTTCGCCGCCGCTGGACGCGATGCCGGTGAGCTTGAGCAGCAGGTTGAGTTCGACGTAGTCGCCCTCGAGGCGGAATTCATGGAACGACATGGCGAGAGGAACCGCAGGGGATGGGGCGCCATTAGAGCGCAATTCGCCCCCCGATGTTGAGCAACATGAAGTCGTCCGCCGTGAGGCCAGCCGCGGCGAGCGCTTCGCCCAGCAGCCGGGGTGGTTCGTCCAGCGCGTCGTCCGCCAGTTCGAACGCGCCCCAGTGGATCGCGACCGATCGTTCGCAGCCGACCTCGCGATGCAGGCGCACCGCTTCGTCGGGATCCACGTGCTGACCCCGCATGAACCAGCGCGGCGAGTACGCACCGATGGGCAACGCCGCCAGATGGATGGTGCCGACGCGCTCGCCGATCTCGGCCAGTCGTTCCGAATACCCCGTGTCGCCAGCGAACCAGAACCGGAAGCCGTCCTTCTCCATCACCCAGCCGCCCCAGAGCGAGCGGTTGCGGTTCCAGAGCGTGCGGGCGCTCCAGTGTCTCGCGGGCACGAAGGTGAAGGTGGCGCCCCCGATCGACGTCTCGCCCCACCAGTCGAGCTCGCGGACGTTGTCGATGCCGTGCCGCGCGAACCATGGCTTCAGCCCGAGCGGCACGACGAACACCGCCTCGGGGAACCGGCGCGCGATGGACTTCACCGTCGCGGTGTCCAGATGATCGTAGTGGTTGTGGGAGATCGCCACGACATCGATGGGCGGCAGGCCTGCGACGTCGACCGGCGCCGCGGTACGACGCCGTGGCCCGGCGAACGAAAGCGGCGAGGCGCGACGTCCGAGCACGGGATCGGTGAGTACGGCGATACCGCCGCGTCGCACGAGCATGCTGGCGTGCCCCAGCCACCAGGCCGCGTCGTCGACGCCATCGAAGGCAGCCCGCTGCCACCAGCGGTGCGAGAACGCTTCGTAGCCGTCGCGGGGCGGACGCGGAAGCCCGGCTTCCTTGCGTTCCCGACGCCAGCGCTGGAGATCGCCTGCGCCGCGCGTATCGGGTTCGGGGTTACGGAATCCGTGCGGCGTGTGATGCGCGCTCGCGGGATCGTAGTAAGGATTGGTCCAGGCCATGCGATGCCTTCGCGGGAGACGGGTCGCAGGATGACCTGCGGCCCGTCGTCGCGCCGTTCAAGGCGTCAGTCGACCTCGACGCGCCGCACCTGCGACAGCCAGTCCTCGAGGTTGTAGTAGTTGGTGATGCGCGTGATCCGCCCGTCGACCACGTCGAAGAACGCGCCGCCGGGTAGCACGTACGTCTGTCCCTGGGCGAACGGCAGGCCCTCGTCGGTGGCCTTGTATTCGCCGTGGACGACGTATTCCGCCGCCGCGCGCGTGCCCGCCGCGTTCGTCATCACGACGATGTTCTTCAGCTGCTCGCCGTAGCTCACGTTCATCCGCGCCAGGAACGCCGCGAAGCGCTCGCGGCCGACCTCCCTGCCTCCCTGGTTGATGTCGTGGACCACGTGCTCGTCCAGCAGGGCGAGCATGCCGGCCCAGTCCCCGCGGTTGAAAGCGTCGTAGTAGCGATGGATCAGGTCGACGGTGTCGTTCATCGATGCACTCAGTAGAGGATGACGGAGCGAATGGCCTTGCCTTCGTGCATGAGGTCGAAGGCGCGGTTGATGTCTTCGAGGCCCATCGTATACGTGATCATGGGATCGATCTTGATCTCGCCACCCATGTAACGCTCCACGTAGCCCGGCAGCTCGCTACGGCCCTTCACGCCGCCGAAGGCCGAGCCGCGCCAGACACGCCCGGTCACCAGCTGGAACGGACGCGTGCGGATCTCCTGCCCCGCGCCGGCGACGCCGATGATGATCGACTCGCCCCAGCCCTTGTGGCAGCACTCGAGCGCCGCGCGCATCACGTCGACATTGCCGATGCACTCGAACGAATAGTCCACGCCACCGTCCGTCAGGTCCACGATCACCTGCTGGATCGGCGTATCGGGGTAGTCGCGCGGATTCACGAAATCCGTGGCGCCCAGCATCTTCGCCATCTCGAACTTGGACGGGTTCGTATCGACCACGATGATCCGGCTGGCCTTCGCCATGACCGCCCCCTGCACCACCGACAGGCCGATGCCGCCCATGCCGAAGACGGCGACGGTGGCGCCCGGCTCGACCTTGGCGGTATTGAGCACCGCGCCGATGCCCGTGGTGATGCCGCAGCCGAGCAGGCAGACCTTGTCCAGCGGCGCGTCCTTGTTGATCTTCGCCAGCGAGATCTCCGGCAGCACCGTGTACTCGCTGAACGTGCTGGTGCCCATGTAATGCAGCAGCGGCTTGCCGCCCATCGAGAAGCGGGACGTGCCGTCCGGCATCAGCCCCTTGCCCTGGGTCACGCGAATCTTCTGGCAGAGGTTCGTCTTGCCGGAACGGCAGAACGAGCACTCGCCGCATTCCGGCGTGTAGAGGGGAATGACGTGGTCGCCCGGCTTCAGGGACGTGACGCCCTCGCCCACCTCTTCGACGATGCCGCCGCCTTCGTGACCGAGGATCACCGGGAACGCGCCCTCCGGATCCGCGCCCGAGAGCGTGAACAGATCGGTGTGGCACACGCCGGTCGCCACGATGCGCACCAGCACTTCCCCGGCCTTCGGGCCCTGGACGTCGATCTCCTCGATCGAAAGCGGCTTGCCGGCTTCCCACGCTACGGCGGCACGAGACTTCATGGTGTTTCCTTTGAAAGAGGCGTCGGGGACCGGTCGTTGGCCGGAGGAAGACCGTCGATTCTAACGACCGCGGACGGTCGCGCGTAGGGCCCATACGGGCGCGCATTGCCTTTGCGCGCCGGATGGAGTTAAACTAGGGTTAACGGATACCCGCCGGACGGCGAACGAAAGCTCGGGGTAAGGGTGCGATAGAGGGCACGAATCACCTCGATCGGACATGCCTTTGAACCTTTTCCTCACAAGCCTGTCCAAGAACTCGATGCTTGGAAGCCCTTGTAAAGCCCCGGGCCGCCCATACTGAAGGGACATAGGAAACTCGTTAGTTCAGGAATTCGGGCCTTAACCCGCGTGACGAAAGCCTAACGAACCGATTGTTCACCAAACGAAACGGACCGAGCGCCCGGCACACCTTCTAGGGAAGGTCCCGCAAGCGTAATGTCCACGCCACGCCATAGACCGGCGGCGTCGGCGCCAGAGAATCGAAACATCCGGTCATCAACGACTGGGAGACACGACCATGAACGAACTGCGCAACGAATTCGGCATCACGACCTTCGAATACGCCACGGGCAACCGTGTCATGGAAGCCAACAGCGGCTTCGACCTGTTCGGCGGCGAGATGGACGGCTATGACTGGCTCGGCGAAGTCGCCACGCGCCTGAGCAACGACGCCGTCTGATACAACACGTTCCCCACGACGAAGGCCCGCCTCACGGCGGGCCTTCTGTTGTCAGGACGCTTTCCGCGCCCGGGTGCGGGCCGCCTTCTTCGCGGCCGTTTTCCTGCCTGCGGCGCCCTTGGTACGGACCGCTTTCTTCGCGGCCGCGGATCGGCTGGCCGCCGTACGCTTCGATGCACTTTTGTGCCCCTGCGCCGACAGCGAGCGCGTCGATGCGGCCGCGTGCCCTTCGCGCTTCAGCGCCGCCGTGCTCGCGCGTGACCGGGCAGCGGAGGTCTTCGCCGTCGCCCTTTTCGCGGTAGCCTTCCTCGCCGTGGTCTTGCGGGCCGACGAGCCGGACGCCCGTTTCGTCGTCGCCGCCTTCTTCGCCGCGGTTCCCGACGAGCGCATGCGCGACGCCGTCGAATCCCTGGCCGCCTTTTTTTTCGTCGCCTTGCTCGCCGTCTTCGACGGCTTCGCATTCACGCCGGCGCGCCGGGCCTTCGAAAGGCCGATGGCGATGGCCTGCTTCGCCGACCGTGCGCCGTGCTTCCCTTCGCGAACGTGCTCGATTTCCTCATGCACGTACTCACCGGCCTGCGTGGATGCCGATTTCCCTTCGCGCTTGTCCTTCCGTGCCCTGGCAGTGGTCATTTTCTCGGGCATGGCTCGGGTCTCCTTCGCACTGTGGATTCAGGGGATCCGGATCGCGAGCGCTTCCGGCGCGTCCGTTGGCGGCGTGCCGTCGTCTTCGGGCGTATCGGGGTGCGCAGGTCGTTCCTGCGGCGTGCTCTTCGACGGATCGACGGCGGGCATTTCCGGTCGCGCGCGCGACGGCGATTCTTCGGGAATGACCGGCGCTCGGCCGGGCGTTTCAGGCTCGTGGTGGGTCTGCATCGCGTCCGGCGCCTCGGTGTCGTCGGCGAAAGAGACTGCTCGGTGCAACGTGACGTCGATGTCTGCCGGGCGTCACGCCAGACCGAACACCTGCGCCACCAGCCAGACGTTCGCCAGCGAGATCGTGGCGAAGAGCAGCCAGGCGACGCACGACACGAGCCGCGTATTCGCGAACCCGCCCATCAGCTCGCGGTCGTCGGTGAAGCGGATGAGCGGATACATCGCGAACGGCAGCTGGATGCTCAGTACGACCTGACTGGCCACGAGCAGTTCGCCGATGGCCCGGTCGCCCATGGCGGTCACGCCGATGAACGCCGGTACGACCGCCAGCCCCCGCGTGATCAGGCGGCGCTGCCAGCAGGGAAGCTTGAAGTGCAGGAAGCCATCCATGATCACCTGGCCGGCGATGGTGCCGGTGAACGTCGAACTCTGTCCCGACGCGAACAGACCGATGGCGAACGCGATGGCGGCGAGGGTCGTGCCTGCGATCGGCGCCAGCAGTTCGTAGGCATCGCCGATGTCGGCGACATCCGTCCGCCCCGTGCCGTGGAACGCGGCCGCGGCGACGACGAGAATGGCGGCGTTGATGAGCAGCGCGAGGCTCAGCGAACCGATCGTGTCCAGGCGCGTCAGCCGGATCGCCTCCCGCTTGCCCTCGGTACCGCTCACCGCGCGCGTCTGCACCACGGAGGAATGGAGGTACAGGTTGTGCGGCATGATCGTGGCGCCAAGGATGCCGATGGCGAGGTAGAGCGGCTCCTGCGCCGACACGGCGTGCAGCGACGGGATGAATCCCTTCGCCACCGCGGCCCAGTCGGGTCCGACGAGGAACAACTGCACCACGAAGCACAGACCGATGGTGCCGACCAGACCGAGGATGATCGCCTCGACGCGACGGAACCCCCTGCCCTGCAAGCCGAGCACGATGAACGTGTCGAGCGCCGTCAGCGCGACACCGACCGGCAGCGACACGCCGAAGAGCAGTTTGAACGCCAGCGCGCTGCCCAGTACCTCCGCGAGGTCGCACGAAATGATGGATATCTCGGCCAGCACCCATTGGATTCGTCCGATCGCCTTGGGATACCGCTCGCTCGAGAGGCGCGCCAGATCCTTCCGCGTGGCGATGCCCAACCGTGCCGCAAGGCACTGCAGCATCATGGCCGCAAGACTCGACAGCAGCACCACGAACAGCAGGCGATACCCGAACCGCGAACCCGCCTCGATATCGGTCGCCCAGTTGCCGGGATCCATGTATCCGACGGACACCAGCAGGCCGGGTCCCGCGAAACGCGCGACCTTCTTCCACCAGGGCAGATCGGCGGGGACGACGATCGACCCCGCGACTTCGGACGGACAGAACGGCGCGGTGGCCGTCTTGGGAAACGAAAGCATGCGCGCATCGTAGCGGGATCGACGCACGTCGTATGCACCCTCCCGCGACGCGAGTTGCACGCCCGTGCGCTCAGATTGCTTTTTTCTGCCGGAGACGCCCCATGACTTTGAAAGCCCTCGGCCTGAACTGCACCCTGGTGCCCTCGCCCAAACCTTCGTCTTCGCAAAAGCTGCTCGACCAGTTGTTCGCCGCGCTCAGGAAACGCGACGTGGTCACCGACAGCGTCCGGCTCGTCGACCTCGACATCAAGGCTGGCGTCAGTCACGACGAGGGCGATGGCGATGACTGGCCGGACGTGCGTCGCCGGATCATGGACGCGGACATCCTCGTCGTCGTCACCCCCATCTGGGTCGGGCAGCCTTCGAGCATCGCCAAGCGCGTGCTGGAACGGATGGACGCGATCCTCGGCGACATCGGCGACGACGGCCGTTACCCGACGTTCGGAAAGGTCGCGATGGTGGGTGTAGTGGGTAACGAGGATGGCGCGCACCATGTCTCCGCGGAGCTTTACCAGGGCCTGGCCGACTTCGGCTTCACGATTCCCGCTGGCAGCTCCGCGTACTGGGTCGGCGAAGCGATGGGTTCCACGAACTACATCGATCTCGATGAAACGCCAGAGCCCGTCGCCAGGTCGATCGAGACCCTCGCGTCGAACGCCGCCCACCTCGCCGGCGTGCTCAAGGCATCGAATTATCCTGCGCCGTTGAAAGGTGGGTGAACGACGCCCCACGCGCGCTTCACGCCGTTTTCTGCCGTTTCCGCCTTTCATCGGAACCCTGCGAACGACGCAGATCAACCAGGAGACGCATCGTGGACAAGAACCGTACGGAAGGCATGAAACACGAAGTCAAGGGCGCCGTGAAGGAAGTCGCCGGCAAGGTCACCGGTAACCATGCGAAGGAAGCCGCGGGCAACATCGAAAAGAATGCCGGCAAGGTGCAGAAGGAGGTCGGCAAGGCCGCCGATAAGGCGCGCGACGCGAACCGCAACCACTAAGGGAGCGCGTTGACGGTGGGAGCCGAGGGCTCCCACCGTCGCTTCAGCCATTGTCCTGCGCAGCGATGGCCCAGCGCCGGGAGCGGAACCATCGACGCGTGCTGCGATTGGCCGGTTCCGAAAACCATCGTGCCACGCACCAGCCCAGCGCGGACGTCAATGCCACGGCGGGCGCGAACCAGATCCATCCCCAGGCCGTGTCCGTTCCCGTCGCGCGTGCGATCGCGACGAGCGAAAAAACCACGAACATGTGCGTGAGATAGATTTCGTAGCTCGAGCGCCCCATCGCGCGCAGCCAGCCAAGGCCGTGCGCCCCGGCGCCGTTCTCCGGCGAGCCGAGCACCAGACACACGGACGCACCGATCAGGACGAGCATGTAACCCTCGCGGATCGCATGCCAGAGCCAGCCGCCCGAGAACATCACCAGCGCCAGCCCGGCGATCCCGGTGACGCGAAGCAGGGCGCGGGATCGCGGCATGGCGAGCCAGGCTCTGCCGCGTCGCCGATCCACCGCGAGCGCCGCGAGCACGCCTGCCGCTATGGCACCCATCCCCGGCAGATAGGCTTTCTCCTGCCAGATCTCGTTGTCGACGATCGCCGCGCGGGTGAAAGGCACGGACACCACCAGCGCGATCAGCGCCGGCACGAGCCAGCGCGTGCGCCCGAGCGTCAGGCATACGAGCGGAAACCCGAGGTAGAACACCTCTTCGACCGACAGCGACCATAGGACGTCCCAGCCACCGGGCAGCCACCCCGTGCGCGCTTCGTAGACGTTGAGGGTGAAGGTGAATGCTGAAAGCGTCGCGCCGAGAGGCGACTGCCGCGCCGCGTCGATCGTGTAATCCGGCACCGCCAGCGCATGGCAGCCGAAAAGGATCGCGACGAGGGCGACGAGACAGGGCCCGATACGCGCGACACGCCGCGCGTAGAAGCCGCGCCAGTCGATGCCGGCCAGCGCGCCATCGCGTTCGAGCGTATGCCGTGCGATCAGGAAACCCGATATGACGAAGAAAACGAAAACGGCCTCGTAGCCGTTATAGATCAGCCCCTTCAGCAGCGGCGCGGGAAACCAGCGTCCCGCATCCGTCTTGTGCAACGGAATGCGTAGCCCGAGGTGGTGGACGACCACGAGCAGGATGCTGGCGCCGCGCAAGGCATCGATGCCGGGGCTGCGCGGGAGTGTCGCCTCGGACATGCGTCGCTTCCTTCGTTCGGTCGCGGCAAGCATAAAGCGAAGCGCCGCCCATGGGGCGGCGCTTCGGGGCATACGAGGCTCCTGCGTATCAGGTGCAGCCGCGAACCAGGAAGATGAGCAGCAGCACGGGGATCGGCACGCCCAGTATCCAGAGCAGGATGTAGCCGATGCCACCCTTCTGCTTGCCGGTCGCCGGCATCTTCTCGTCGTTCATGTGCTGTCCCTCCATTGGTGATGACGGGACAAGGGTCCATGGGCCAACGTGGATCGCACGTGACAGCTTCGCCACGATCGCGTTCGCGACCACGTCGTCATGCGACCTCGTGCATTATGTGCAGGTCTCGCCGCTCAGAGGATTTCCCATGCCGAAGCTCCGCCCCACCCTGCTCGTCCTCGCGCTGGCCGCCGCCGGGAGCACCCCCGCGGCGACGGTCATTCGCGGCGCGACGGTGATCGACGGGACTGGCGCCGCGCCCCTGACCGACGTCACCATGGTGATCGACGGGGACCATATCTCTCTCATGGGCCCGGGGCTCCGCGCGAAGATGCCGGCGGACACGAAGGTCGTCGATTACACGGGCAAGACCATCATCCCCGGCCTCGTCTCCGACCATGCGCATGTAGGCTCGGTCGATGGGACGAAGAGCGGTACCCCCGTGCTGTACAACCGCGCGAACATCCTGCGCCAGCTGAAGCAATGGCGAACGTACGGGGTGACCACCGTGACGTCTCTCGGCTTCAACCTTCCCGCCGTGTTCTATCCGCTACGCGCGGAGCTCCACGCCGGCAAGGCCGACGGTGCCGACCTCTTCGGGGCGGACCGCGGTATCGGCGTGCCCAACGGCGCGCCGCCAGCGAAGATGATGACGGTCGGCTCCGACCAGCTCGACCGTCCGGAAACGCCGGCGCAGGCGCGCGCCGCGGTCGATGCCGCCGCCCAACGCGGTACCGACCTCATCAAGATCTGGATCGACGATTTCAACGGCTCGCTGCCGGTGAAGATGAAGCCGGCGATCTGGCATGCCGTGATCGACGAAGCCCACGCGAAACACGTGCGCGTCGCGGCGCACGTCTACTATCTCGACGACGCGCGCCAGCTGGTCGACGCCGGCGTCGACATCCTCGCCCACGGCGTGCGCGACCGCCCGGTGGACGCGGCGTTCATCGAAGCGATGAAGAAGCACGGTACGTGGTACGTCGCCACGCTCGATCTCAACGAGGCCGCGTTCATCTATGCCCGGCACCCGGCGTGGATGGACCGGCCCTTCTTCACCCGCGCCGTGCAGCCCGATCTCGCGAAGCAGTTCGCCGATGCCGCCTGGCGCGACCGTGTGCAGCAGGACGGATCGACGCGCACCAACGAAGACGCGCTGCGCACCAACATGGCCAACCTGAAGGCGCTCTACGACGCCGGTGTCGCCATCGGATTCGGCACCGATGCCGGCGCGACGCCACTACGCATTCCCGGCGTGGCCGAACACCGCGAACTGGCGCTCATGGTCGACGCGGGCCTGACGCCGGTGCAGGCCATCCAGGTGGCCACGCAGCGCGCGGCCGCCCTGCTCAACCTGACCGACCGGGGCGTGCTGGCCAACGGCAAGCGGGCCGACTTCATCGTGCTCGACGGCGATCCGTCGAAGAACATCGAAGCGACGACGACGATCCGCGCGGTGTGGCAGCGCGGCCAGCAGGTCGCCGGACCGCTGGAAAGCACCGGACCCTGACCATGGCCGGTCCGTCGACGCCCGATCCCTTCGCGTTCCTGCCGGTCGATTCGCCGACGGCCGACGAGATCCGTGCGTTCGACTGGAGCGCGACGCCGATCGGACCCGCGCCATCGTGGCCGATCGCCCTGCGCAGCATCCTGGCCACGATGCTCGCATCGCCCCAGCCGATGTTCGTGTCGGTGGAACCGGGCCAGCTCTTCTTCTTCAACGATCCGTACCGGCCCATGCTGGGCAAGCGGCTGCATGGCGCGATCGGCCAGCGCTTCGACGCGCTATGGGCGGACGTCTGGGACGACGTGTCCCCGCATGTCGAAGGCGCCCTCGCCGGCAAGGCCAGCATGCACCGCGACCTGCCGCTCACGATGACCCGCCACGGATTCCCCGAGGACACCTGGTGGACGTTCTCGTATGCGCCGCTGCGCGACGAGAACGGCGACATCTTCGGCATGATCGCCGTCACGATGGAGACCACGCGCGGCGTGCGCTCGACGGCCGCGCTGCGCGCGCTCAACGCGTCGCTCGAGCGCGAGGTGGATGCACGCACGCGCGAGCGCGACCAGATATGGGGCATCTCGCGCGATCTCTACGTGGTCATGGGGCGCGACGCCCGCTACCGCAACCTCAATCCCGCGTGGGCGAACGAACTCGGCTACGACATCGCCAGCCTGGTCGGCGCCGCGTTCGACGACCTCCTGCATCCGGACGACCTCGAGCGGGCGACCGACGCCGTCTCGCAACTGCTGGATGGCGAGGTCGTCGAGGATCTCGAGGTGCGCATCCGCGCCGCCGACGGCACGTACCGCTGGTTCGCGTGGACCTGCGTGCCGGATGGCGAGGTCGTCTACGGCATGGGTCGCGACGTCGGGCGGCGGAGGGACATGGAGGACAAGTGGCGCCACGCCCAGAAGCTCGAGGCACTCGGGCGGCTTACGGGTGGCATCGCGCACGACTTCAACAACATCCTTGGCGGCATCGGCGGCGCCATCGAGGTCGTGACCGAACGGCTGGAGAGCGGGCGCACCGACAGCGTCCCTCGCCTGCTCGATGCAGCGGCGGGGGCGGTGAAACGTGCGGCCGGTCTCACGCATCGCCTGCTCGCGTATTCGCGCCAGCAGGCGTTGTCGCTTTCCGACGTCGACGCGAACGCCATCGTGCGCGGTCTCGACCTGCTGCTGCGCCCCCTGCTGGGCGAACAGGTGACGTTGTCCCTGCGCATGCAGCCAGATCTCTGGAGAACGCTCTCGGACGCGAGCCAGCTCGAAAGCGCGGTACTCAATCTCGCGATCAACGCGCGCGATGCGATGCCGCACGGCGGCGAGCTGGGCATCGTCACGCGAAACGCGCCCGCCACCGACATCGGCAACGGCATGGCCGACCACGTCGTCATCGCCGTGACCGATACCGGCATGGGCATGTCGCGCGCCACGGTGGAGAAGGCATTCGATCCGTTCTTCACCACCAAGGCGATCGGCCAGGGCACCGGCCTCGGCCTGTCGATGGTCGACGGCTTCGCAAGGCAGACCGGCGGACGCGCCATCATCGAGTCTCAACCGGGCAACGGCACCACCGTCAGTCTCTGGCTGCCGCGGCACATCGGCGACGTCGCCGCGACGGTCGGCCATGCCGCCCGCGAACGCAGCGACGGCGCCGGGCGGCGCGTGCTGCTCGTGGAAGACGAACCCATGCTCCGTTCGATCGCCTCCGAGGTGCTGGAAGAAAGCGGTTACGACATCGACGCGTGCGCGGATGCCGCGGAGGCCCTCGGCGTGCTGCACGCCGGCCGTGTGCCGGACATCGTGGTGACGGACATCGGCCTGCCGGGGATGGACGGCAGGCAGCTCGCACTGACCGTGCGCGAAACGCACCCGGCCATGCCGTTCCTCTTCATCACCGGCTACGCCTGGGACGCCTTCGCCGATTCGCCACACCTGCCCGAGCGATGCGCGCTGCTGAGCAAGCCATTCTCGCTGCGCGCCCTGATCGGCGCGATCGACGAACTCCTGGAAGGCACGGCGCCGTAAACCACGATGTCGCGACAGACCGGTGGGAGCCAGCCTGCTGGCGATGGGCGCTTGCCGCGAGCACCGCATCGTCCTTGAAGGCGCGTGTTGCTTACTCGACCGCCTAGTTCTTCGCAGACACTCAGGCTTCACTGCACGCCTTCGATCGCCGGAAAAGTGACGCCTCATCACTACTGACGCCCACACAGGCTTCGCCATCGAACACCACCGCGCCCGTGAAGCCTCCAGGCTTGACGGTAAGTCCTGCACCGGTCGCCGCATCGCCAAGGGCGGAGATACCCAATTTTGCCGGCTGGTCTCCTTGTATCAGTCGCTCCTGCACACCCAATCTATCGATTCCAGCTTTGTTTCGGCCACTCCCGGGATGACATAGCGAGTTGCCCCATCGCGGACTCGGCATCTTCGATGGTGTCTTGGTAGGTCGCAATTTCCCCAGCAAAACCGGTTCCGTCGGCGAGGAAGTAGCTCAGGAGTGTGTCGTCTCGGTAGAGAACAACGTAGCCGCGGTGCGTTTCGAAGAAACGCGAAATTCTCGCGGTATCGTGCTCATCGAAAAACAAGCTGACCTTGGGCAACCCATCAAACCGAGAGCGGCCCATGACAATTGCCGATGGACGCACGTCCCGAACTGCTCCGGCCCGCTCGATGCAGACCTTGGTCGTCGATAGGCGAGTTCTCCTGTTGATCATGCGGTGCTCAGGTGACTCTTCAAAAGCCGAACACTCGAAAGCGAAAGAAACCGACTTGCTTGGATAGGCGTGGCCCATCGCAAAGATGGAACTCGACGGAGGACGGTTGGTCAAGGCGATCACAACTAGTCCACAAAATAGGACTAAAGCAGTTCCTATGGCGAATGCGGAAGATCTGCGAGTCACTTACGCAACCTTGCCCGTTCTAGCTGTCGTGAAAAGCCTTCCAGAAAGCGCGTATATCCCTCCATGGCGTCCCATGCACTGCTGGCAGGCATCGACACCTGCCTGGCAGCCCGGCGCTGCAACATCTGGTCCAGAAAGTCGACCTTGAGACAGGTGCAGCCGGGGTTGAGCGATGAAAAACTGACGGTTGATGGGGGGAGTTCCGGCCGTTCCCTGTAGTTAATCAATCTGGACGAAGGCGCATACCGCGAGCACTCTGTTGCATCGCACCTCGCTTCGGCACATACCAGCGTGTATCTCAACTCTACCGCCGAAGGCCACGCACCCGGTGTCTGTTCCACTACGCCATTCGGTCGCTTAGGCAACACCTTCACGCCGTTGCCGTACACTCCACCAATCCCTGGTGCCTGCTTCCAGCTATGCGATGACGGCGCACGCCCTTGAGGCCACAAACCGTACGGGTCCGAGAACGACAAAGGCGCTCCGTCGGCATACAAATACGGATTGATCCCACCCGCCAATCCGAGCGGATCGACCTCGATGTATCGCCCCGTACCCGGATCGTAGTCCCGGAAATAGTTGTAATGCAGTCCGGTCAGCGCGTCGTATCGCTGCCCCGGAAAACGCAGATCGAACACGAAGCGCGTCCCGTCGCCGTCCGGGTCCTCATCCGGTGCGGCCGTTCCGAAGGGGTCGTCGCTCGGGCGCCAGCGCCACTGCGCGACGTTGTTGGAAGGATCGACCACGGCGCGTGGGCCGCCCAGATGGTCCGGCTCGACATAGAACACCTTGCCCGCGTCGATCAATCCGACCAGATAATCGCCAAACCAGATGGCCTGACGGGTGAGCTTGCCGGTGCCATCGTAGTCGGCCAGCCAGTGGCCTTGCTCGTCGTAGAGAATGCGCGTGGTCGCGCCGCTGGCCGCTTCGGTGCGCACGATGCGCTGACCCAGCGCGTCGTAGCCGTAGCTGACCAGCAACCGACCGCTTTCGGTTGCGGCGGCGAGGCGCCCGGCACTGTCGAAGTCGAGCGTTGCGCTGCCGATGCCGATCGTGTTGCCCGCCGCATCGTAGCGACGCGCCTTGCCATCCGCGGTGGTCAGGTGGTGACTGGATGGATCGTAGAGATATGTCTGCGTGGCGCTGCCGACCGTCATGCGCTGGCGATCGCCCGTGGCGTCGTAATCGAAGCCACGCAGCAGCGTACCGTTCCCGTAATCGGTGACCTTACTGACGTGACCCAGTCCGTCGTAATCGAAACGAAACGCATACGACCGTGCGAGCTGCGCGTCGATCCGCCCCGCGGGTGAGCGGGACAGCGCATAGGTCGACGACGCCGCCTCGATGCCACCCCACGAGGTGATCCAGCCGTTGCCGTCACGACTGGTGCTCAGAATCCGGCCATTGCCGTACGTCCACGACTGGAACAGATCGAACGGGCGCCAGGCGACCTTACTGATGACATCGACCGCGGCGCCACCGGCCGGTGCCGTGGCGATGCCACCCACGGAGCCGTCCTTGTCGTAGCGGTAGGTCGTACGTGCACCGCCATCGACGGCCACCTCCTGCAGCCGGCCGGCGAGACTGTAGCGATACGACACGGCCTGCGTCGTGCCGCCGGCCTGCTGGATCTTGCGCGTGACGTGGCCGGGGGCGTCGTAGCAGAACGCTGTACGTGTCGCGCCTTGCGTCACCGAAGACAGACGCCCCGTGGCGTGACGCTCCGTCGACGCGCAAGCCGGGTCGGGGCTGTCGTAGGTGTACCGCGTAAGCTGCGCAGTGTCGCCATAGGTCACCGTGAGCGGTCGACCGAGCGCATCGCGTGCGACGTCGAAGCTGCCGATGCCGCCCGGCCCCTCATGACGGCGCAGCAAACCCGCCGCGTCGTGCTCGTCGGTGCTGATGCCGCCATCGGGACTGTCGACGCTGCCGACATCGCCGAGGCCCGTTGCGAGATAGCGGGTGAGCACGCCCTTGGCGTCTTCCACGCCCGTAGGCTGGTCGAGCGGGTCGTAGGTCGTCCGCGTGCTGGCATTGACACCGCCGACGTCCTGCACCGCCTCGCGCAGCCGGCCCAGCGCATCGTAGGCGCTGCTGTCCTGGCGACCGTCGGCGTCGGTCACGCCGGTGGGTCGGCCGAGCGCATCATAGGTGTATCGGGTGATCCCGCCGCCGTCGCGTGTCTCGGTCTCGACGCGGCCGAGCGCGTCGATGCTGCGTTTGAGCTGCGTGGCGAGGAACATGCTGTCATCGCTGTCTTCCTGAATGCGGTTACCCGCCGCGTCGAGTCTGAAGCGGAGCCGGTGGCCGGATGGGTTCGCTATCTGGATAAGACGCCCGGCCTTGTCGTAGTCGAAGGCAAGCCGCACTCCATCGGCATCGGTGAGGCTGGCGATGTCGCCGCGCGCGTTGTATGTGACGGCCGTGATCGCGTGTGATCCATCCGGGCGCTGCTCATCGATCTCCCGTAGCCAGCCACGGTCGGTGTAGAGATAACTGTAGACCGTTCCGACCGCATCCCGACGCGCCAGCATGCGGCCCGCCGGGTCGTAACGCAGGAATTCCTCGACGTGGCCGAGCGCGTCGGTGATCTTCCAGAGATCGCCCGCACGGTAGTCGCAGGGCGTTGCAGCCGAACATCCGGGCGCGTCGGCGTTACGATAGGCATAGGTCGCGAGCGTCGCGATGGTGTCGGTGTCGCTTCGCGGCCCTTCGTCCCGCATCAGCCGCCCCTGCCCGTCGTAGGTCATTCGCCAGACGCGGGATAGCGTCAGCGGCGCGTCGGCCTGGGTGGGATCTAACGAGCCCCAAAGCTCACGGCGGGTAACGTTGCCGGCGGCGTCGTACGTGAAGCGCTCTTCGCGCCCCGGCATCGCGATGCGCAGCGGCTTGCGCAGTTCCGGGTGCCATTCCGTGGTGATCGTGCGCGCCGACGGTGTGCCCGCGGCGTCGGTCCGCTCCGTCTCGTTCCCTTCCGCATCGTGCTTGTACGTGGTGACACGCCCATCGAAGCCGACCCGCCGCGCGATGAGCCCGCTATCGTCGTAATCGATCGCGGCGCTTGCGGCGGCGCATCCCGCGCCACCGGGCTGATCGACGCCAACCAAGCGCTTCACTCCACGAATTTGCGCGTACCGATACCGATGGACCGATTTCAGTGGACCGGTGACCGCCACGGTGCCGTCCGCCTCGCGCACCAGTTGCGTCGCGTCGGCGCCTTCGATGTGCTCGCTGGCCACGGCCCGGCCGTCGGCATCGTAGCGGAAGGTGGCAAAGCGTACACCGGTTTCGTCGTGGATGCCGGTGAGCGCATGGGGGCGCGATACGCCGCTGACATAGGTCGCTTCGTTGTACGCGTACACGTGCGAAGACGCATCGGCGTAGGTCGCACTTACCAGATCGGCACGCAGGCCGGCGTCGTCTTTCTCGTCATACCCATAGGTCACGGCCACACCGGCCCCGTCGCTCACCGTGACGATGCGCCCCGCCGCGTCGTAGCCGAAGACCAATCGGCGCCCCTGCGCATCGATGGCTTCGGACAGCGCGTCGCCATACACGAACCGGACCGCGCGATCGGTGCCGGCATCGAGCGACACGAGGCGACCGTTGGCATCGTACGCTTCCGTCTCGCCGGCGGCGCTTCGGTAGCTCCAGCCCTCACCCGCGCGCGTGAGCTGCCCACGCGGATCGGCCACGCTGCGGTAGCGCCCGTCGACCTCAGTGAATTCCAGGCGCTCGCCGGTATGGCGAACAAGCCGCACCGTCGGCGCGGCGACGCCGGCGATCGTCATCAGCGACCGATCGTACGTGCCGCGCCAACGGCTACCGAGGTGAGCGATCGAAGGCCACGTGTTCTTCGCATCGCCAGCGATACCGCTGTTGTAATAGCGCGACCAATGCAACGGCGAGGCCGCCGTCGCGGCGATGTCTTCGACTTCCTGATACTTGTTGTTCAACCCGACGTTGATGGGATTACCCGCGTTGGGGCGTGTTTCGCAATCGCCAGCGCCGAGCTCGGATTGATGCTCAGGTTCGGTCTCGGGATCCGGGTCGAGCGCATAGCGGCAAACGTAATCGCCCCAGGTGACGCCCACCGCCTGGTCGCGATTGGGGTAAGGCCCATAGACGAGCGAATCCTTGACAATGTAGAGCGATGGTTCAATCGCGCACGCGTAGTACGCGTAATTGAACACAGTGACGGGAAAGAAGGTGTCGTTCGGTGGCTTCTTGTAGAAATATTTCGTGACGTAGCCTGAGCCGAAAGCGCTCGCATGGTCGAACTGGCACTCGACGTAGCCATTTTCTTCGCAGGCGGTCGACATGGCAGCGCCCGCGGCCTCCTTCATATCTTGGAAGTAAAGGGTCGACTGGTCTTTTCGTCGGACGGAAAACTCGATATCCGGCGCGATATCCACCGCGACTGCGGTCACCGGGATAGCTAGCGCCAGCGCGAGCGCCAGCGCGAGCGCCAGCGCCCGCCGTTTCGCATTCCTTCGCATGTATTCATCCATTCCGTAAGCAAGGCGCGCGACTGTACGTAAGCGCAGTGCCCACGTCTGTCATCCAAGCGCAATCGGTTGGATTTTTCAGAAAACTTCTATGTTTTTGAGAATGTTCGCTATCGCATGCGGTTCTCGGCGAGCGCCTTGCGAGCGGCACCGCGCCTCCCACCCGGAGGCAGGCACGGGCAAACTGCGTGGTTGCTCGCGCCCCTCGCCGGGGCGCCGATGCACCGCATGGGCGGCCCGAAGCACGGCGCCCTAACGCCCGCCTTCCATTCCTTTGACCATCGCGCGCGGACACTCCTCGCGTCCGCTAACGAGGCCTCCATGAACCGATCGCGCTACTACGCACTCATCGCCCTGATCGTCGCCATGGTGGCGATCTTCGTCGTCGGTGCCATCCATCGTGGTGGTCCGGCGGGCGACACGCCGGACGACGGCGCGCGGGCGCCAACGTCGCACCCCGCGGAACGCTAGGCCGGCTCGGATTCGGTCGATGAGTGCGCGGCGTCGTGGTCGGCCGCCGCCTTCTGCATGGCGAGCAGGAACCCGGTGCCGTAACGCATGATGAAAGGCGCCACGCTGCCCGGCACGAGGCCGTCCGGCAGCGCCGGGATGTCGGTGTCGTCGAGGTGGCCGGTCATGCGATGCCCCCCGACGGGAGCGATGCGATGCGACGTGGAGCGATAACACGGTGTAGCGCGAATCGACGTGCCATGGCCTTCCGGCCCCCTTGCTGAATTCCCCCAACCGTCGTAACTACGGCATTTTAACCTTAGCGTCAACCTACCCCGCCGATGCGGCCGCACAGCGCACCGGCGGTGGCCGCCGGCGGGACCCGGGGCATGCCGGGGTCCGGCCGCTTTCCCCGCACCGCCACCGACACGCTGTGCGAACACGATGGCGGCGCCGGGTCGACCGACGCCGCCGCTGGCCGGCGGAGGCCCTTACAGCTTCACCCGGACACCGAGGGTGAAGAAGCGTCCGACCACGCCGTTCTGCGCATAGGTCGGGTTGTAGTTCAGCGCGGCGTAGTTGAGCGGATCGAACGGCGCCTTCTTGTCGAAGACGTTCATCACCGAACCCGTGATCGCCACCTTGTCGTTGATGTCGTAACGCCCGGTGAGATCGAAGTCGGTGAACGACGCCATCCGGCAATTGGAAGGCACGTTCGCACCGGTATCCGTGTTGGTCGAGAAGCACCCCGACGTGATGTCCGGTGCCGTCAGCTTGATGCCGCTGGTGTAGTACACGGTGCCGGTGATCGTCGCCCGACCGAACTGGATGCTGTTGGCCCACGACCCGCGATAACGCGGCGTGCCCGCGCCCGACGAGAGGCCATACGGCCCGTGCGTGCCCACGAACTGCAGTTTCGTACCGTCCTCCAGCGTCAGCTGCCAGCTGATGATCTTCGTCAGGTTGAGCTCGCTGGTGAATCGCACGTTCTCGCTGAAGTCGAAACCCGCCTTGAGGTTGAGGTCCAGGCCCTTCGTTTCCAGCGCGTTCTGGTTGACGTACGGCGCGGCCACCACGAGCGGACGCGGCAACGCGTCGGGCGCCGCGGGGTCGGGCACGTCCTGCACGATGGCCGACGCCTCGGGCAGCGGCAGTCCGGCGTAGTACGCGTCCAGCACGGCGCTGGCGCTCTGCTGCGCGATCACGCCGGTCTTCTTGATCCGGTAGTAATCGAGCGATGCGCTCAGGTCCGGCGTCGGCTGGTAGAGCAAGCCGAACGTCCAGCTCTTCGAGCGCTCGGGCTTGATGTTCTTGTTGGCACGAGTGAGGAAGCCGAGGCCGTACGGCTGCACGTAACCGCTGTTGCCGTGCAGTTCCTGGAACTCGGCCGGCGGCGTGTAGGTGGCGAAGCCTTCCGCTTCGCTCGAACCGTTCTCGGCGAAGCTCGGGGCACGGAAGCCTTTCGAGAACGTGCCGCGCAGGGCGAGCTCCTCGATCGGTTTCCACTTGATGCCGATCTTCGGCGAGAAGTTGTTGCCGAAGTCGGAGTAGTGGTCGTAGCGACCGGAGACGTCGACCTCGAGCGATTCGAGGAACGGCGCATCCAGCTCGACGTACACGCCCGACACCGTGCGGTCGCCCTTGACGTGCGCGATGCCGAGTCCCTGCGCGGCGAGGTTCGGATTCAGGTCCGGATCGTCCTGCTCCTCGTGCCGCACGTCGATGCCCGTGGCCAGCCCGAGCGAACCGCCGCCCAGGTCCATCAGCGGACGCGTGACGTGGAAGTCGATCGACTGCAGGTCGCTCGTCGAGGTCTTGCGCAGTTGCGGCGACAGCGACGCGAGCAGCTGCGGCGAGTTGGCCGATGGGTCGAGGAAGTTGTACGTGCCGTTGCTCGCCACGTCGATGAGGCGGTCGTAGTTGAGGAACCCGTTGAGCCGCGTTTCGAGCGACGAGTGGTTCAGCACCAGTGCCGTGTCGTAACTCCAGTCGCCCCACTGGCCCGTGAGTCCGCCGACGAGGCGGAAGTTGCGGTTGTTGTTCTCGCCGCTGGCCAGCGCGCTCGGGAAGCCGTAGTTGATGAGCGCCGCCTGCCCGTTCGCCGCGAACGGATTGTTGGGATTGAGCGAACCGTCGGGCAACGTCGCGGGCAGCGCGATCGAGTTCGTGTTGCGCGGCGTGCCGGCCTGGATCTGCGCGGGTGCACCCGGGAAGGTCGTCTTCACCTGGTAGTAGCTCGCCGCGATGTACGCCTTCGTCTTGTCGGACACCTGGATGGTGAAGCGGCCATAGAGGCCCCGGCGATCCGTGGTCGGCTGGATCGCGGCGTAGCGCGCGAAGTTCTGCGCGCAATAGCTGCCCGGATTCGCAGGATCGTCGGTCACGAGCGACGCCGCTGGCCCGCAGGGAACCAGCGGTTGCGCGACGCCGTCGGGATCGGGCACGCCGGAGGTCACGTCGCCCGGACGCGACAGTGTGCCCGGCGTCACCGTGCCGTAGATCGAGCCCGAGTTCTGCGACGGCTGACCGCCGATCAGGTTGTTGCCGCCACTGCGCCGGATGTCCGCGGTGTTGTACGGATACCCGCGGTCGCGGGTCATGATCCGTTCGTCGCGCTGGTATTCGGCGCTCATGTACGCGTTCCAGCCATCCTTCTTGAGGTCGCCGCCACCGAAGAGCACCGTGGCGCGTTTCGTCGTGCCGCCGCCGTGCTGAGACGTCCCGACGTCGGCCGTGAACTCCGTGCCCTGGTAACCGGGCCGGAGGATGATGTTGACGACGCCCGCGATGGCGTCGGCGCCGTAGAGCGACGAGGCGCCATCCTTCAGTACCTCGATGCGTTCGATCGCGTTCGACGGAATGGTGTTCAGGTCCACGAACGAGCGCTGGCCATCGTCGGCGAGCGGATAGCTCGCCGCGCGGCGCCCGTCGATCAGCACGAGCGTCGAATTGACGGTGAGGCCGCGCAGCGCCACGCCCGACGAGCCGGCTGCGAAGCCGGCGGTGAACGATGCGGGGATGGAGCCGCTGTTATCGGCCGAGATCGAACGCACCACGTCGGATACGGTGTTGAGGCCGCTCTTCTGGATCTGTTCGGCCGTGATTGTCTGCACGGGAGACGGCGTCTCCACGTCGATACGCGGCAACGCCGAACCCGTGACGGTGATGGCGGTCAGCTCGGTCGTCTTCTGCGCATCGGCGGCGTCCTGCGGCGCGGGAGCGGGAGCGGCAGCCGACGGCGGCACCTGCTGCGCGGCGGCGTGGCCGCACGCCAGCGCGGCGGCGATGGACAAAGCGAGGCCGTGACGCCGAAGCGCCTTCTGGGAGATCGTTTTCATTGTGTGTCTCCGAAGCCTTAGGGGAGTGGGGCTTGGACTTCGCGAGGCGGCGAACGAGGTTCGGAACACTTCGTTCACAGGGACGCAAGGAAAACTTACGCCGCGTAAACGGGGCGCACCATCGGCCATTCGGAATATCTTTCGACCGGCGAGAACGCGCCTGGGTGGCACGCCCTATGCAGGACGCGAGCGCTCGCGCAACGGATCGAGGAGGCGGCGCAGGCCGTTGTGATCGAGCTCCAGCATCAGCGCGAGAAGCCGTCCCAGCTCACCGGGCGGGAACCCTTCGCGGGCGAACCACGCGAGGTAGTTGCCCGGGAGATCGGCGATCGCCCTGCCCTTGAACTTGCCGAACGGCATGGTCGCGGTGGCGAGACGGGCGAGGTCGTCGCGGAATCGGTCTTCGAAGTCGGTCATCCCACCGATTCTACGCGTCGCCGGGGTCGAAGCCCTCGCGATCCTTCATCAGCTTCCGCGCGGCGGCGACGCCCAGCGTCAGCCCCTCCGCGCAGGCGTCCTCTTCGTTCTCATGCAGGGTGACGCAGAGCTTCTCGGCGACTTCGTCGCCGTCTTCGCTGATGACGTACTTGCCACGCCAGCGACCCGGTTTGGCCACGTAGCACGTGCCTTCCACGTCGAAATAACCAATCTTTCGATGCGCCATAGGTGGGTAGATCCTCCTTCCTTCCACCCATCCTATGCATCCCGCATCAACGTGACGTGCAGTGCTATTGCAGCTCGTCCACCGGGCGCTTGGCGTTCGACTCGAATTCGCGCCACATGCCGTCGGCTCCTTCGACGGACACGAGCACCTGGACACCGCCCTGACCGCCCAGCAGCTTGCACTGCTGCACGGCGTAGCCGATCGCGGCGACGCGCGAGTCGAAGTTTTCCGTCGGCACGCCGTTGATCTGCACGTGCCAGAGGCCGGCGAGATCGGGCGCGAACGGGATGTCGTAGATCACCAGAGCCATGTAAAAGGTGGGTAACCTCGCGAGGCGAACAGGCCGGATTCCATCGGCTCGACAGGTAAGGCGCCGACGTCTGCGGAGGCGCAAGATTATCTGTTCCCTTTCACTCCCACAACGGAAGACGCCGTATGCCGATTCTTCACGGAAACGTCACCCACCAAGCCGCGGTGGAACGATTCCGCAATCGCCCCCCGCGCCCTAGACTCGTCGCATGAATCGTCTTGCCCGCCTTGTGGTTACCTTCGCGCTCCTGGCAGCCCCGCACGCGGTGTGCCTGGCTCAGGACACGCCGCCAGCGCTCATTCCCACGCTCGACGCCGTCACGGTGAGCGGGGAGCAACCCGGCCCCGGCCTATGGCGCGCGACGCGTGGAGGGCACACGCTCCTCATCCTCGGCACCCTCTCGCCCCTGCCGCGCGGCATCACGTGGAAGACCGACGAGATCGACGAGGCCCTTGCGCAGTCGGGGGCGCTGATCTTGCCGCCGCACGTCGAGATCAAACCCAACGCGGGCTTCTTCGGGCGCCTCGCCCTGCTGCCCTCGCTGATCGGCGTGCGCAACCTGCCCGACCGTGCGACGTTGAAGGACACCGTACCGGCCGACGTCTACGCGCGCTGGCTCGACGTCAAGGGCCGCTACATCGGCGACGACCGCGGCGTGGAGCGTTACCGGCCGATCTTCGCCGTGCTCGAACTCTACAAGAGCGCGGTGAAGAAGAAGGGCCTCGGCAAGTCGGGCCAGATCACCCGGGCGGTCACGGCGCTGGCCGAGAAGCACGGGGTAAAGCAGGTGCCCGTGGAATACACGCTGCTGGTCGACGATCCGCGTGCGGCCGTCAAGGCGTTCAAGCGCTCCACGCTCGACGACGTGTCGTGCTTCACGCAGAGCGTGGACAACATCGAGACGCAGCTCGCCGACATGACCGCGCGCGCCAACGCATGGGCCACCGGCGACCTCGCCGCGCTACGCGACGACCGCCGCGCCGCGCAGCGGGATACCTGCATGAGCGCGGTGACCGAGGGTGGCGTGGCCCAGCGCATCGGGCTCGCCGACGTGCCGAAGGCCGTGCGCGAGCGATGGCTGGCGGTCGTCGACGAAGCCACCGCGGCGAACGCACAGAGCGTCGCGATCGTGCCGATCGACGACCTGCTCGGCAAGGACGGCTACCTCGCCGCGCTCAAGGCGAGGGGCTATGTCGTGGAGTCCCCCGACGGCGGCGACTGAGCGGCGGGTACGCCGTCCCGGATGGCGGCGGAGAAGTCGTCTTCCGGCCGGGTGGCCCGCGCACGCTGCGTGATGCGGCCCAACCGCCGCCATTCGTCCACCGACAGGCGCCGGTCGAGCGTTCCCGTCGACCGGAAATACTCCGGCAGGTAGCCCGTGAGCAGCAGGCGCAGATCGAAGGGCAACGCGCCGTCGATGCGCCGCGCCATGCGATAGACGATCGTCGTGCAGTTCGACGTCACCGTGTTGTAGAAGCGCGGCTTGCGGGCGAGTTCGTTCGCGGCCTCCACGTACGATACGAAGAGCGAGCGCATCGCGTCGCGCGACATGCGCAGGGGGAAAAGATAGTCGTCCTCGCCGCGTACGTTCGTGCGCACGCGTACGATGTCGCGCTCGTCGGCGGCGATCAGGATCAGCTCGAACTGCCGGAAAAAACCGCCGATCTCCGAGAACGCCTCGCCGCGCTTGCGCCGGATTTCCACCGAGAACACGACATGCCGGGCGTCGTCGAAGCCGAACGAAAGCATCGCGTGCGCGATGGCTTCGCTCGACCAGTACGACAGGATCGCATCGACGCGCTCGAGACGACGCAGGTCGAACGTGCGGGTGTCCCAGCGGATGTCGTAGTCCGTCTCCGCGCGCCAGGCGAAATCGCGCACGTTGCGCAGCTCGACGCGATCGCCGTCGATGTCGCCGGTCAGCAGGCAGGCCACGTCGTCGGCCCAGAGATGGTCGTTGCGGGCGCGCATCGTCGCCCACCAGAGCAGAAGCGCCACGTGCGCGAGAACCAGCGACGCCCCGGCGCTTGTGTGCCCCGCGATCCACGCCACCCAGAGCGCGATGCATCCCGTGGCCCATGCCGCCGCGACGGCGAACCGCAGGCCCCGAGAACCGGGCGCCCGATACGCGAGCGCGAAAGCACCCCACGCGCCGCTGGCGAAGAGGAATAACGCGGCGCACGCGCCGGCCGTGCCGATGAGCCAGAGTCGGCGCGGCTTCATCGGTGCCGGCCCCGCGGTGCGGCGATAGTAAGAAGGTGCATTGGGGGAAAGGGTGGCCGGCAGGAAGGCTGGGGTCAATCCTCGTCCTGGTGGGAGCCAACTATTCGGACTATGGCGCGGTGCATCAAAGCGCGATATGGTCCTTCCAGGCGGGGCGCGACGCCCGGCGCAGCGGCACGGGGATTGGCATGGTCCGTTTTCCGGCAAGACCCCAGGCGATCGTCTTCGACCTGGACGGCGTGCTCTTCGACACGGAGGCACTGTACCGCGACGCCTTGCTGGCCGCGGCCGCCGAACTCGACATCCACATCCCACTCTCCCTGTGCCAGCGCATGGTCGGCCTCCATGGCAACGCCGCGCGCCTCCTGCTCCGGGAGTACGTCGGCGACGAGGTGGATCTGGATGCCGTATGGGAAGGCACCAAGGCGCGCTACCGCGCCCTGTTCGACACCGACCTTCGCCTGAAACCCGGGGTCACGGCCCTGCTCGACACGCTCGACGAGATGGGCCTGCCGCGCGCCATCGCGACCTCCTCGTCTCATCGCACGGCCATCCACCATCTCGAGGCCTTCGGACTGCGCGATCGCTTCGACGCGCTGGTGGCATCGGGCGACTGCGAACGCTGCAAACCCTTCCCCGATCCCTACCTGCGCGCCGCCCGTATCCTCAACAAGCCGACCTCGTCCTGCCTGGCCCTCGAGGATTCGCTGGCAGGCGTCCGGTCCGCGACGGCCGCCGGCTTGCCCACCATCATGGTCCCCGACCTCCAGCAGCCCTCCGCCGAATTGCGCCGGCTGTGCGCGAGCGTGGCGAGCGATCTCGACGAAGTGAACCTCTGGCTGCGCGGCGTCGCGGCGGGCCCGGACAGCGGCGCGGCTGCCCACTGACCCAGCGGCCTTCAGGAACGTCCTCGCGCCGTTGACGCGAGCGCAACACCTGCTGCATGCGTGGCCGCCAACACTGGCGACAACTCTCACGCTGGAGCTTTCCCATGAGCCGCTTCGACGATCGCTACGGCAAGGCTCGCCACCCCGGCGACGATTCCGCCTGGTCCCGCCCGACGGGCGGCCGCGACGATGCACGCTACCCCGGCGACGAGTTCGGCGGCACCTATGGTCAACGGGAACGCAGTGGCAGTCCGTACGATGCACAGCGTGACGGCGTCGGCGGCCGCGACGAGCGTCCGGGCGACGGCGCTGCCGGCGGATGGACGGGTGGACGCGACAGCGATCGCTATCCCGGCCATCGTGAGTTCGGCGGACACCACGCCTATGAGACCAGGGCGCGTCAGCCGGGCCATCGCAATTTCGGCCGCGGCGACGACGGACGAGGCCGCGAGTGGAGCGGATCCGGTTATCCCGGCGGCTACCGGGGCGTGGGGCCGAAAGGCTACGAGCGCAGCGACGAACGGATCCGCGACGACGTGTGCGAACGTCTTGTCGAACACGACGCCATCGACGCGTCCGCCATCGAAGTGGCGGTGTCCGGTGGCGTGGTACGGCTCACTGGCGAAGTGCCGAAGCGCTACATGAAGCACCTCGCCGAAGACGCCGTGGCAGACGCCGTGGGCGTGCGCGATGTCGAAAACACGTTGCGCGTGCACGGCGGCGCGCGCGGCGGCGAGCGAGGCTTGTTCGACGAGCCCTCGATCGGCTGATGTGGCGATCGGTCAGCTGGCCCGCTGCCGACTGGCTTCGCGCAGCGCGTCGCGCAATTGCTGCGCGCTGTACGGCTTGCACACCATTGGCGCCCTGTATCGCGTAGGAATGTCCACCGGCATCGCGCCGGTGGCGAGCACGAAGGGAATGCCTCGCCGCATCAATTCGTCCAGCGCGGGATAGGCCATGACGCCCTGCAGATCGATATCCACGACGGCCACGTCGCAGCGCTCGACGTGGGCGACGCGGATCGCATCCTCGATGCATCCCGCGCACGCGGCGACGTCGTAACCGAGCCGCTCTTCGAGCATATCGGTCAACGCGGCCGCGAGGCCGGAATGGTCTTCGAAAACGATCGCGCGGGGGACGGCTTGTGGGCTCATACGGAGACCGCGGAGAGGTGAGCGAGCGTTTAACGTACTCCCGTTTCCATGTCGCGACCATACGTCGATGGCGTAGTACGCGGAACCCTTCACATATCGGTGCCGACGCGAGCGAAATCTGCCGATTTCACTCGATTCAATCCCGAATCCGTCATTTCTCCGTGTCACCAGAGATCGTGGCGTCGGAGCGCATCGACCAGTCGCCGGCTCGCGACGTCGAGGATTTTCCGGCGCGCATACGTGTGCCAGGCGAGCCAGGTCAGGATCTTGTCCTTCCAGCCGGCCGTTGCGACGCGGTAGAGCGCGTCCAGCCGCTTCCGGACGAGGGGCATCAGCGTGGCCGGATCGAATGCGTTCTTCGGCCAGTCGGGTAGGCACTCCTCGCGGTCGTCCGATCCGCATCCGGCGACGAGCGGAATCACGGGCGCGTGCGTCTCCCCGTCGCGAGTGCGGAGGAAATGCGCGAGGGCCGGATCGCCGGTCCAGGCGGCCACGATCGGGTTGCTCGCCGGCACGAGGAAGTGCTCCGAAAGAAAGCGCTGCGCGTTGCGCCGCCCCAGCAGGAAATCGTGCCGCCGGTAGGCTTCCGTGAGGAATCCGGAAAACCCGCCGAGCGCGCCGGCCGCGATCGCACGACCACCCACCCAGCGCTCGTTGCCGTCGACCGAACACCGCGTCGGCGCGATCAGGAAGCGACTGTAGACCGCATCGTCCATCGCCAGCGCGATCTCCCTCGGCTTGAACCGGGCCTGCTGTTTCCAGGACGAGAACAGCGCCGTGAGCGCGCTCAGCACGTTGATCGACGACGCGAATTCCGGTCCGAGATCGTCGGGCTCCGGAAACGGGTCCACCATCAGCACGATGCGGTTCACCTTGTCGCCACGCCGCGGGTTACGACCAAGCGTCCCCGCGAGCTCGGTGCGCGCGAGCTCGAATGGCTCGTTGTCCATCGCGCCGCCGTCCACGCCGACGAAACGATAGGTGGTCGCCGCTCGCTCGTCGCCGTCGAAATGCGGCGCGATCGGCACGACGCGCGACCTGCCGTACTCGTCGGGCACCACGACGCTGCGCTGCGTGTAGTCGCTCCAGCGCCGCTCGATCTCTCTGTAGCGCAACCCGCCCGGGAACGCCGACGACGCGAGCGCGGCATTCATCAGCGCGGTCCAGCTGCCGTCCGGCAGCCGCTTCGGATAGGTCACGTAGAGATCGTCGGGGTACTGCCACGCACGATCGTAAGCGCCCTGCCCGGTATCCACGGCGAACCGCAGAAAGTCCTCGTGCGCGATCATGCCGTGCCCGGCATCCGCGTCGGTGCCGGCGAACGGCACGTTATAAGGCACGCCGCGCAGGTTGGTCACGGTGAAGACGAGCTTCAACGGATTGGCGATGTATGGCCTCGTCGCCGGCGCCGCCTGGAACGCGAGCACGTGTGCCGCGATGTCGTCGAGGCAACGCGTGTCCAGCAGCGAGGCGATGGGGATCCGCTTGTCGGCGAGATCGCCGGTGCCGAGGAAGCCCCGGATGTCGACCCTGTTGACCCATGTGTCGTAGAACGGGTTTGCGGCCGCCGTCGCGGCATCGGTCGACGCGTGCACCGGCGGGAACTGATAAGCCAGCGCGATGGCGGAGATGACGCCATTGATGCTACCCGCCGACGCGCCCGAGATGTCGCGCAGCAGCACCTCGTGCGTCGGCACGGCGAGACCCGCGCGGCGGGCGGCGTACCAGCGGTCCAGCGCTTCGTAGATGAAATCGAGTACCCCGGCCGCGTAAGCGCCGCCGGAAATCGCGCCCGCCAGCGCGAACCCGAGCTCGAACGTGCGCGGGCGCGGCGGCGGCGTGATCTCGGGATGTCCGAGGGGAAGATCCGTATCCGGCATGCGTGCCCGCCATCTCGATCAGATGGCCGGATTATGGGCGAGGTTTCACCCGCAAACGTCGACGCGCCCCACGCTTCAGCGCGAGAGCCACTGGGCGGCGAGGGCCAGGGCGGCAGGCAGCGCCTGCACGTAGAGGATCCGGCGGCTCGCGGTGAGCGCGCCCCAGAGTCCGGCCACCACGACGCAGCCGAGCCCATAGAACACGAACGCCGAGGCGAACGGCTCGCGGAGCACCAGCCCGAGGACCAGAGCGATCACGAGGAAGCCGTTGTAGAGACCCTGGTTCGATGCCAGCCCGGCACTCTCGCGCGCGAACTGCGGGGTGATGCCGAAGACCTTCGGTCCGCGGGTTATCCACAACGCCATCTCGAGGACGACGATGTACAGGTGGATCAGCACGACCACGAGGGTCAACACGATGGCGGCGGCGTTCACTGGCGATCCTCGTCCTGGCAAGGCGCGGAGCATAGCGGAAGAAGGGTACGCATTCGGCAGGGCCACGCATCCCTTGAGTAGGCCGAATGGCCGATTGCGTGCAGGCCACCGGTCGGCCCTTAATCGGCGGATGCGAAACGTCATGGCAGCCGAGGAGATATCCCTGGAAGCCCTGGGGCTACTCCAGGCGCTGCTGCATCACGATTACGCCGAGGCCCAGTTCCGGGCCAATCACGTCGCTCGCCACGCCCTGCTGCACGCGCACCTGCACGTGGCGGACGCGGCCGAGCGCATCGAATCCCTGCTCGCGCGCGGATGCCCCAATTCCCTGGAACTGCGGATTGCTTTACGCTCACTGGCAACCTCGGTCGACCGCATGCAAGCAGCGGCCCTGCGGCGCGCCGGTCGATTGCTCTGACCGCTGCTTCGCAGGATAAACGCATGCAAGACAAACCCATTCCCGGCATCCGTCCGGACGTCCCGCCGAGCGGCACCGGCTGCGTCGAATGCCTGGCCGAACAGCACGGCTGGTGGCTCCACCTCCGCCGCTGCGCGCAATGCGGCCACATCGGCTGCTGCGACGACTCGCTCAGCAAGCATGCCACGAAGCACGCGCACGACACGGGCCATCCCATCATCCAGAGTTTCGAGCCAGGCGAAGACTGGTTCTACAGCTATCTGATCGACGCGGAAGTTCGCGGCCCCGTACTCGCTCCGCCCCACAGCCACCCGATCGACCAGCCGACGCCCGGCCCGCAGGGCAAGGTGCCGCGCAACTGGCAGCGGATCCTGCTGGCCGCCCAGCGGGGCTGACGGGAAACACACAGGCACAAAAAAACCCGCTTTCGCGGGTTTCTTTGCGATCCGGTTGAGGTTGTCCGGATCTCTGTTGGTGCCCAAGGGGGGACTCGAACCCCCACGACCTAAGCCGCTACCACCTCAAGGTAGTGCGTCTACCAATTCCGCCACCTGGGCATAACTTTTAAAGCGTGTCGCTATTACTTCTTGGCCGGTTCGGCGGGAGCCTGAGTGGCATCCTGCTTCGGGGCCGGAACGTCGTTGTTCGCTGCCGGCGCCGTAGCGGCCGGGGTGTCACCGTTGGCGGCGGGTGCGCGGGGCACGTCCGACGCGGCCGGGGTCACCGGAGCGTTGCTGGCGGGAGCGACCGGCGTGGTAGCACCGGACATCACGCCAAGATCCGCGGCCGGCTGGGGGTTGCCCGTACGACCGAGGTAGATGCCCATGCCGAGGCTGAGCAGGAAAAACAGACCGGCCAGGATCGCCGTGGCACGCGTCATGAAGCTGGACGAACCACGCGCGCCGAACACCGTGGCGGATGCACCGCCACCGAAACCGGAACCCGCTTCCGCACCCGCGCCGCGCTGCATCAGGATCAGCACGATCATCGCTGCGGCGACGAGGATATAGAAAACGCTGAAGAGAATGAACATATCTTCTTGTTTGCCGTGTCGCGAATTATCGACGCGCCGCGGCGCATATATCCAGAAAATCGGTAGCCAGTAAAGCCGCGCCGCCGATCAGTCCCCCGTCCACATCCGGCTGGGCGAAAAGTTCGGCCGCATTGGCCGGCTTGACGCTTCCGCCGTAAAGCACCCGGGTCAGGAGCGAGATATTAGCATCCTTTTTTCCCAGTTGGCTACGGATGAACGCATGAATTTTCTGCGCCTTGTCCGGCGTGGCCGTCAGGCCCGTGCCAATGGCCCAGACCGGCTCGTAGGCGATCACCGCCGTGCGGAACGCCTCGATGCCGTTGTGCTCGATCACCGCGCCCAGCTGGCGCGCGATGACTTTCTCCGTGCGCCCCGCTTCGTGTTCTTCTTTCGTTTCGCCCACGCAGACGATCGGCGTGAGACCGGCCTGCAGGGCCGCGGCGAACTTGCGCGCCACCAGCTCGTCGGATTCATGGTGGTACTGGCGGCGCTCCGAGTGACCCACGATGACCCAGGCCGCGCCCACGTCGCCGAGCATCGCGCCGGAGATTTCACCCGTATACGCACCGGAAGCCACGTGTTCGGAGACGTCCTGCGCGCCGAAGGCGAGCCCGGACCCCGAGAATTGCGCCGCGAGTTCCGCCAGGTGGGTGAAGGGCGGGCAGAGCACCACCTCTTCGCAGGCCAGCGCACCGGCTTCGGTCCGCTCGCGCACGCTGCGCGCGATCTCGTGGACCAGGGCGTGGGCGACGACGCGGGAGCCATGCATCTTCCAGTTACCGGCGACCAGCATCTTGCGCATGAGGGCTTCCAGGCGTGACGAGAGGGGCGGCAGGATAACGGGGGCGTACGGGCGGAAAAAGCTGCAATGCCGCAACGATCCTCCGCACGCGCCGTTCACCGAGGGTACCGCATACATCCGTGCAATTGACCGGATCGGACCCGCCTTCGATCATCAGCCCATGCGCATCCTAAGAATATTCTTCATCGCCCTCCTCCTCGCCGGTACCGGCAGCGTCCTCGCCCAGACGGACGACGCGAGCCCCGGCCAGCAGATCGACGACCTCCGCGGACAACTCGACCAGATCGAGAAGGCCATGAAGGACGACAAGATCGCCGACAGCGCGATCGACGACCTGCGCGGAAAATCGAACGATGTGGCCAGTGCGGCGCAGAAGGTGTCGGGTTCGCTGCAGACGAGCCGCGACGCGGCCAGGGCCAGGCTCGACCAGCTCGGCCCCGCGCCCGCGGCCGGCGCGAAGGAGGCGCCCGAACTCGCCACGGCACGCAAGGACGCACAGAAGGGATTCGATGCCGTCGACGCGCAGGTCAAGCAGGCCGACGGCATCGCGCTCGAGGCCCAGCAGACCGCGAACCAGCTCGCGGAGCTGCGCCGCACGCGGTTCCAGGAAACGATTTCGAAGCGGACCCATTCGCCGCTCTCGCGCCCTTTCTGGTCGGACCCGGCAACGGCCTTCCCGCGCGATTCCGCCAACCTTCGCGCGTTCGTCGACGACGTGGAAACCGACCTCGCCGCGAGCTGGACGAACGGCAACCGCACCGCGCTCGTCACCTGCGTGCTGCTCGGCCTGCTGCTGATGACGGTGGTGCGCCTGTACATCGAGCACCGTGTCCGTCACCTCACGGCCAATCGCATGCCGCCGGGTCGGCTGCGCCGGTCGGCCCTGATCCTCGGCATCGCGCTGACGTCCATGCTGACCACCGGTCTGGGCATGCAGTTGCTCTACCTCGGCTTCAACTGGAACGAGACCTTCAGCGAAGACACCGACGAAGTGGTGCGCGCGATCGTGCGCATGGTCTTCTTCGGCGCCTTCGTCGCCGGCCTCGGCCGCGCGCTGCTTTCGGCGCGCCGCCCGTCCTGGCGCCTGCCTGCGATCCCCGACGAAACCGCGATCGCGCTGCAGCGTTTCCCGATGGCGCTGTCGCTCGCCGTCGTCCTGTTCGTCGTCCTGCGCGACCTTAATCGCACGATCGGCACGAGCCTGTCGATCACCGTGCTGACGACGAGCCTGCAGGCGGTCGTCCTCACCGCGCTCTCCGCCTTCGCCCTGCTCCGCCTCGGTCGCACGCATCATCACGAACCGGACGGTACGCCTCCCCCGCCGCGCCCGATCTGGGTGAGCGTCTTCATCGCGGCCGCGTGGATCGCCATCGCCGCGTCGTGGATCGGCCTGCTGACCGGGTTCATCGCGTTCGCGGCGTTCATCGCCGGGCAGGTCGTCTGGACGGCCATCGTCATCGCGTCGATGTACCTCGCCATGCGGCTCGTCGACGATCTCTTCGAAACCCTGCTCTCCGAAAAGGGCCCCATGAGCGCGCGGGCGCAGGCCGTCTTCGGCACGCATCCGAAGCTGCTCGACCAGACGGGCGTGCTGCTTTCGGGCGTCGTCAGGCTCGGTCTCTTCCTGTTCGGCGTGACCGCGGTCGTCTCCGGCTTCGGCGCCGGTGCCTCGGACATCCTCGCGCTCGGCAGCAAGCTGCAGTCCCTGAAGATCTACGACGTCGAACTGAAGCCGAGCCAGATCCTGAGTTCGATCGCGCTGTTCTTCCTCGGCCTGCTGGCCGTCCGTGTCATCAAGAACTGGCTGTCCGAACAGTACCTGCCCCGCACCGACCTCGATCCCGGGATGCGCAGCTCCCTCACCACCCTGCTCGGCTACGTCGGCGTGGTGGTGGTGGTCGCCATCGCGTTGCTGGCGATGGGTCTTTCGGTACAGAACGTCGCGTGGGTCGCGTCGGCACTTTCGGTCGGCATCGGTTTCGGTCTGCAGGCGATCGTGCAGAACTTCATCTCGGGCCTCATCCTGCTCGCCGAGCGTCCCGTGAAGGTCGGCGACTGGGTCGTGCTCGACGACGCCGAAGGCGACATCCGCCGCATCAACGTTCGCGCGACGGAGATCCAGGTGTCCGATCGCTCCACGATCATCGTGCCGAACTCGGCGTTCATCACGAAGCCCGTGCGGAACATGACGATGGCCAACCCGCAGGGCCGCGTGCTGATCAAGCTGCCGATGCCGCTCGACAGCGATCCCGTCGACGTGCGGCAGCACATGCTCGATGCGATGAACGCGCATACGTCGGTACAACCGTCCCCTATCCCGTCGGTCACGCTCGACAATATCGATCGCGCGGCGATGACGTTCGCCGCTACATGTTACGTGGGCAGCCCGCGCGACGTCGGCAACGTGAAGAGCGACCTGCTGTTCGACATCATCGCCCGCTTGCGCGGCGCGGCGATTCCGCTCCTGCGGCCGCAGGACCTGGTGTTGCGCTCCGGCGGAAGCCTGCCGGACGTCGTGGGACCGACGGCCGCCGGCGCGCCGAAGGCGTCGACCGATCCTGATGCGGCTGTCTGACGACTGAGCGGTGGGAGCCAGCCTGCTGGCGAATGGGTGCGTGCCTCGAGCACCCATTCGCCAGCAGGCTGGCTCCCACCCGCGCTACCTTACTTTTCTACGGGCGTCAGACGCAGATCCTGGAAATCGAAGCTGAAGTCCGTCAGCGGCGACACCGGCTCCATCCGGACTTCGCGTACCTTGCCGTCCGGGTCGAGCGCGAAGTTGACGAACGCATCCCCATTGAGCGAGCGGTCGGTCCAGTGCGCGATGAAGGTGTCGTGCTGCCAGGGCTCGAGCGTGCCGGTGAGCTGCGCCGTCTTCCTGAACGTCATGACGAGCCTGCCGCCCTGCTTCGCGACCCTGACGTCGCCGTACCACGGATCGCGATACGTGCCGACATAGCCGTCGAGCGGCAACGAGGGCTTGGCGCCCTTCGCGCGGGCGGCCTCGTGCTTCTTCATGCTGTCGTCCGCGTTGCCCTCCATCTTCTTCACGCTGGCGGCGTAGGCGGCGTTCCAGTCCTTCTTCGGCGCATCCATGTACGCGTCGAGGGCACGCATCGTCACCGCCTGGAAGGCGGCCCCGGATTCCTGATTGGTCAGCACGACCACGCCGAGCTTGAGGTCGGGGACGAGCGTCAGCCGCGACACCATGCCGGGCCACCCACCCGTGTGCCAGACGAGCTTGTGGCCGCGGTAGTCGGACACGAACCAGCCTTCGCCGTAGCCAGAGAAGTTAGGCTTCGCCGACGCGAGTTCGGGCACGCTCGGCTCGGGAATGCGGATCGGGGTGATCAGCGACCACATCTCCGCCTGGCGCTTTTCGCTGAAGAGGCGTTGCGACTTGCCGCTCGCATCGGTGTAGGCGCCGCCGGCGAGCTGCATGTTCATCCACTTCGAGAGGTCGTGCACGCTCGAGTAGATGCCGCCTGCCGACGGATTGTTGCTCCACGACATCGGTCCGACCGGCTTCAGGTCCTTGAAGTCGAACTTCGCGTGCCCGGTCGCGATGTCGTCGCCCGTACCAATGCTCGTCGGCGCACTGGTCTGCGATTCCGTCATGCCCAGCGGCTGGAAGATGCGCTCGCGCACGAAGTCCGCCCACGGCTTGCCGGACACCTGCTCCACTACGAGTCCGGCCACGGCGAACAGGATGTTGTCGTACGCGTACTCGGCGCGGAAGCTGCTCGTCAGCGGCACGTAACGCAGGCGCTCGACCACTTCCTTGGTGGTGTACGAGGTGGCCGGCCAGTACAGCAGGTCGCCAGCGCCGAGACTCAGGCCGCTGCGGTGCGCGAGCAGGTCGCGTACGCGCATCTCGCGGGTCACGTAGGGATCGGACATCTGGAACCACGGCAGCCGATCGATCACCCGATCGTTCATGTCGAGCTTCTTCTCGTCGGCGAGGATCGCGAGCGACGCGGCAGTGAACGCCTTGGTGTTCGATGCGATGGCGAACTGCGTGTGCGCGTCGACCTTCGCGGCCTCGCCGAGCTTGCGCACGCCGGAACCCATCTCCAGCACCGTACCGCCATCCTTCACGATGGCCACCGCGATACCGGGCACATCGAACTGCTTGCGCGTCGCGTCGACGTACGCGTCGAAGTCGGCGAGTGCCGCGGGTCGTGCGGACGCGCGGGTCGAGGAGGCGCTGGCGGGTGCCGCGTCCTGGGCCTGCGCCCCGAGCGCGACCACGAACGAAGTGACGCCGAAGGCGAGAAGGTGGCGAAGACGCGGCATGGAAAGTCCCGGCGGCAGATGGAAGCTCAGGACTATGCCAGCGCGGCGCCCCCGTCTGGAAGGGCCGTCAGGCCCGCTTCTGGCTGAAAATCACGCTGCCGAGGATGATCACGCCCGCCACGGCCATGGTCGGCGTCAGCGCCTCGCCGAGGAACATCCACGCCCAGGCCACGCCGAACAGCGGCACGAGATAGGTGGCCGTCGCCGCGCGCGGCGCACCGATGCGCTGGATCAGGCGGAAGTAGAAGGCATACGCGAGGCCGGTAGAGAGCACGCCCAGCGCGATCACGGCGACCCACGACTTTCCGGGGATGGGCGCGTCGGGCCACGTGAGAACGGCCAGCGGCGCCGTGAGGAGGGTGGCACCCAGGAGGCACCCGGCGGCCACGGCGGTGGGTGCGATGTCCGACAGGAAGCGTTTGATCAGGTTGCCCGCCAGCCCGTAGCAGAACGATGCGGCCGCGCCGGCCAGCGCCGCCGGCGCCACGTTCTCGCCCGCGGTGCGGCCGCTGGCGAGGATGACCACGCCGATGAAGCCCGCCACCAGCGCGATCGCCTTGCGCGCACCGATCTTCTCGCCGAACGCGGCGAACGCCACGAGCGCGGCGAACAGCACCGTCATGCTATTGGCGATGGCGCCGATGCCGGCGGGCGCGCGCTCGGCACCCCAGGCGAACAGCGTGAACGGGATCGCCGCGCTGAGCGCGCCGAGGCCCAGCATCTTCCACAGATGACCGATGCGCAGGGTCGACCGGGCCCGCCATAACAGCGGAAGCAGGATCACCGATCCGAACGCGAGGCGCGTGGCCACCATCGGGAACGGGCCGAAATCCTTCGCCGCCACGCGCATGAAGAGGAACGACCCGCCCCAGATGGCGCCAAGGGCGATCAACTCCAGTGTGGTCCGCCAGTCGCGCGCGGCGGGAGCGGCGACGGGATCGAGCGGTGTTTCTGCGGCGGACGTCATGCGAACCTCGGGAAAGTCAGGCCGCCATTGTCGCCGGAACCGCGCCGCGCACAAGCGCGGCGTTTGCAAGGCAGCCTCTCGCGGCGTTCATCACTGGCCGTCGCCCGGCGCGACGCTACTCGACGCCTACAAACCCACCCGTCTGATGGGCCCAGAGCCTCGCGTAGAGCCCGCCGTGGGCGATCAGTTCCGAATGGGTACCGGTTTCGACGATCGCGCCATGCTCCATCACCACCAGCCGGTCCATCTTCGCGATGGTCGACAGGCGGTGCGCGATGGCGATCACGGTCTTGCCGCGCATCAGGACCTCCAGGCTTTCCTGGATCGCGGCCTCGACCTCCGAATCGAGCGCCGAGGTCGCCTCGTCGAGGACAAGGATCGGCGCGTCCTTCAGCAGGACGCGCGCGATGGCGATGCGCTGCCGCTGGCCGCCGGACAGCTTGACGCCGCGTTCGCCGGCGTGCGCGTCGAGACCCGTGCGGCCCTCGCCGTCCGAGAGTCCGGGAATGAATTCGTCGGCGCGCGCCTGCCGCGTCGCGGCGAGCATCTCGGCCTCCGTCGCATCCGGTCGCCCGTAGAGGAGATTGTCGCGAATGGACCGGTGCAGCAACGACGTGTCCTGGGTCACCACGCCGATGCTGGAGCGCAGCGATTCCTGCGTGACCTTCGCGATGTCCTGTCCATCGATGGCGATGCGACCTTCTTCGAGGTCGTACAGACGCAGCATCACGTTGACCAGCGTCGACTTGCCCGCACCCGACGGGCCGACCAGTCCGATCTTTTCGCCTGGCCGCACCAGGAGGTCGAGCCCGCCGATGACGCCACCCGCCTTTCCGTAGTGGAAGTGGATGTTCTCGAAGCGCACTTCGCCGCGCGTGACGCGCAGCGGCAGCGCATCGTCGCGGTCGACCACGGTACGCTCCTGCGAGAGCGTGGTGATGCCATCCTGCACGGTGCCGACGTCTTCGAAGATGCCGTTGACCACCCACATGATCCAGCCGGACATGTTGTTGATGCGGATGACGAGGCCGACGGCGAGCGCGACCTGTCCGGTGGATACGTTGCCGTGCGCCCAGAGCCAGAGGGCGAGCGCGCTGGTGCCCGCGATCAGCAGGCCGTTGAGGGACGTGATCGAGACGTCCATGCCCGTGATCATGCGGCTCGACGCGCGCGCCTTGTCGGTCTGGTCCTGCATCGCTTCCTTCGCATAGGCCTCTTCGCGATGCGTATGCGCGAAGAGCTTCAGCGTCATCACGTTGCTGTAGCCGTCCACGATGCGGCCCATGAGCTTCGAGCGCGCCTCCGACGACTTCCACGAACGCGCCTTCACGCGCGGCACGAAGAACACCAGCATGCCGACATAGCCGACGATCCACAGCACGAGCGGCAGCGCGAGGCGCAGGTCGGCCCTGGCGAACAGGTAGATCGACGTCCCCGCGTAGACGGACACGTACCACATCGCGTCGACCACCTGCACCGCGGACTGGCGGAGCGCGGGTGCGGTCTGCATGATGCGGTTGGCGATGCGGCCGGCGAAATCGTTCTGGAAGAACGACAGGCTCTGTTTGAGCACGTAGCGATGATGCTGCCAGCGCACCATCGTGGTCATGCCCGGGCTCAGCGTCTGGTTGACCAGCAGGTCGTGCAGGCCGATCGACAGCGGCCGCAGCACCACGACCACGAACGCCATCCAGAGCAGCGTGCGCCAGTGCACCTGGAAGAATTCGGCCGCGGGCGTCTTCTGCGCCATGTCGACGACGCGTCCCAGGAAGTCGAACAGCGCGACCTCGATCAACGCGACCGCGAGACCCACGATCAGGGCCACGGCGAAGATCTTCCACACCTGCCGGAGGTAGTAGGCGTAGAAACGTACGACGCCCTTCGGCGGCGCGCGGTCCGGCGCCTCGCGAAAGATGTCGATCAGGGATTCGAACCAGCGAAAGATCATTCGCCCATTGTAGACCCGCGCGGCCCGAGTGCGCGGTCCGCCGCGACCAGCATCGTGCCGAAGACGACGAACAGCCCCGCCACCATGCACGAATTCACCAGCACCGCGGGATAGCCGAGGCGCCCCACGTCCAGAAACGGGTACGGGTATTCGCCGACGATGGCACCGCGCGCGAAGGTCCAGACGATGAACGCGAGCGGAAAAGCCAGCCAGCGCAAGGCATCGCGCCACGCCAGCGCGCCGTGCGGCAGCAGCGACACCCACCAGACGAGGTAGAGGACCGGCACCACGTAGTGCAGCGCCCGGTCGGCGATCAGCTGCGGGCCGAGCGGATGCCACTGCGACGCGAGGATCGTCGCATAGATGAAACACGTCACGCCGATGCACAGCGCCGCGAGCCCCCGAATGCGCGGGCCGCGCAGCCAGCGCAGCGGCGCGAGATTACCGCCGGTCGCCGCGGCGGCGGCGACCAGCCCCACCATCACGTTGGAAAGGATGGTGAAGAAGCTGAAGAACCGGAGCGTCACCTCGCCCAGGGGCCCGGACCACACCATGAGCCAGTACTGGAGCATGAGCGCCGGCCACGCCACCGCCGCGACGACGATGGCGAAGAGGTTCGATATGGCTTCCCTGCGTGGCGACATGGTGCGGTGTCCTCAGTGGGGCCAGGTGTCGTTCGTACGGTCCCGGTCCGGGATCCGGTGATCGGGATCGATCCGGGCACGGACGATCCGGCGCCCGCCGGGCACGGTCACGCCGAAGCTCGTGTGCTGCTGCCACGTCTCCACGGGTACCCGGATGTCGCGGGTCGACCCGTCGTCGAAGGTCACGCGCAGCGTCGCCGGCATGACCAGCCGGTCCCGATTCTCCACCGTCACGGTGTCGCCGTCGACTGCCGTCACGGCCATGTCGAGCTGCCAGTTGTTGGCGAACCAGCCGCGCCAGAACCACGACAGGTCCTCGCCCGCTTCGCTTTCCATCAGACGGAAGAAGTCCGAAGGCGTCGGGTGACGGAATGCCCACGTGGCGATGTACTTGCGGAACGCGGGATCGAAGCGCTCCGGCCCGACAATCTCCTCGCGCAACAGCACCAGGCCGAGGGCGGCCTTGAAGTAGGTCGCGGGATGCCGGTATTTCTCCTTGACCATATCGGCGCCGATCAGCAGGGGCGGCGCATCGGGATCGGCGAGCAGCGGCAGGATCTCGTCCACCGGGTTGCCGCCCTTCGGCGCGTATTCGCCGTCGCGCTTCGGCGCGAACTCGCCATGGTTGAAGGCGTCCGCTTCGTACACGTCGATGAAGGTGTTGAACCCTTCGTCCATCCACGCGTTCCGGCGCTCGTCGCTGCCCACGATCATCGGGAACCACGTGTGGCCGATCTCGTGGGCGGTGACCATGTGCAGCGCCTTCGCAGGCGCCTTCATCGGATCGAACACGATGCCCGGATACTCCATGCCGCTCGCGGCGGAACCCGCCTCGTTGATCGCGACGGGGTACGGATACGGGTACCACTTGGTCGAGAAGTGCTCGACCGACGCCTTGAGGTATTCCGTCGAACGGCCCCAGCTCTTCTCGCCGACGCTTTCCACCGGATACACCGACATCGCCAGCGCCTTGCGGCCCTCCGGCAGGTTGATGCGCGCCGCGTCCCACACGTACGCCTTCGATGCGCCGAAGGCGACGTCGCGGGTGTTCTTCATGCGGAACTTCCACGTGAGCGTACCGCCCTGCTTCGGTCGGCTCGCCGGGTCGGTCACTTCCTGCGGCGTGCGGATCATCACCGTCGCGTCGCTCTCGCGCGCCTTCGCGAGGCGCTCGCGCTGCGTGGCGGTGAGCACGTCGTCCGGATTCACGAGCTCACCCGACCCGGCCACGATCATGTCCGAGGGAAGCGTGATGGCGTAGTCGAAATCGCCGTACTCGAGATAGAACTCGCTGTTGAGGTACGGCGCCGTGTCCCATCCGCGCTGGTCGTCGTAGACACACATGCGCGGATACCACTGCGCCATCTCGTAGATGGTGCCGTTCTTCGAGGGAGCGAAGCCGGTGCGGCCACCGAAGTCGCCAGGCAGATCGTAGGCGTACGCGATCGTGACGCTGACCTTGCCGCCGCGTGCCGCGACCGGTTCGGGCAGGCGCACCTGCATCCGCGTGTCGGCGACCACGAACGTGGCCGCCTTGCCGCCCTGCCCGACCGTGACGGACGCGATGCGGAAGCCGTCCGTGTGCCGCTTCTCCGCCTTGCCGCTCGTGAAGTTGCCGCGCGCATCGGCCGTGAAGCGGTTCTCGTCGAGCTGCAGCCACAGCACGTCGAGCGCGTCGGGGCTGTTGTTGGTGTAGTGGATCGTCGCCTTGCCGGTCATCGTGTTCTTCACCGGATCGAGCGTCGCGGCGAGGTCGTAGTCCGCGCGGTTCTGCCAGAACAGTGGCCCGGGCATGCCACTGCCCGATCGGTAGGCGTTGACCGCCTGCGGATACACGAAGGGCGCGAAGGTCTCGCGCGGATCGTAAGTGGCCGCCGTGGCAGCGAGCGTGCCGGCGAAGGCGACGGCGGCGAGCGACAGGCGGACGACGTTCTTGGTCATGGGGCGTACTCGATGGACGACCCCGGAGGATACGCGCGCCGCGCGGCACCGCTCCAGCCTGCCGGAAGTCAGGCGACATGGGGCGGCCGCACGAGGGAGGTCGACTTCGTCGGCCCCAGGACGCACTATTAAGCAGGTAGAACCCGCCGGTAACGACGACCGGCAGGCCTCATCCCACGCCTGCCGTCGGGGCAGCCATCCCTATGTATACCTTGCATCCGCACCGGGTATCCGCATATTCCCCACGTTGCACACATCGAGGATCCCACGCATGAAAATCGGTTTGATCGGACTGGGCCGCATGGGCGGCAATATCGCCCGCCGCCTGATGAGGGACGGCCACCAGACCGTGGTCTACGACAACAACGCCGACGCGCGCGCCAATCTGGCGAAGGACGGCGGCGAGGCCGTCGACTCCCTGCAGGCGCTGGTCCAGGCGCTGCCGTCGCCGAAGGTCGTGTGGGTGATGCTGCCCGCCGGCGAGATCACCGAGAACACCATCCAGACCCTGTCGGGCATGCTCGGCAAGGACGACATCGTCATCGACGGCGGTAACACGTTCTATAAGGACGATGCCCGCCGCGCCGAAGAGCTGGCGGCCAAGGGCATCCATTACGTCGACGTCGGCACGTCCGGCGGCGTGTGGGGCCTCGACCGCGGCTACTGCATGATGATCGGCGGCGACAAGCCGACGGTCGATCACCTCGACCCGATCTTCAGGACGCTCGCCCCCGGCGCCGGCGACATTCCGCGCACCGAGGACCGCGAAGGCCGCGACCCGCGCGTCGAGAACGGTTACATGCACGCCGGCCCGGCCGGCGCGGGTCACTTCGTGAAGATGATCCACAACGGCATCGAGTACGGGATGATGCAGGCCTTCGCCGAAGGCTTCGACATCCTGAAGAACCGTAACGCGGCGCACCTCCCGGCGCGCGAACGTTACGACCTCGACGTGGCCGACATCGCCGAAGTCTGGCGTCGCGGCAGCGTGGTCTCCTCGTGGCTGCTCGACCTCACGGCGAGCGCGCTGGCGAAGGGTCCGGAGCTGGACAACTACTCCGGCTACGTCGACGACTCGGGCGAAGGCCGCTGGACGGTCAACGCTGCGATCGAGCAGGCCGTGCCGGCCGAGGTCCTCACCTCCGCCCTGTTCGCCCGCTTCCGCTCCCGCCAGGACCACACCTACGCCGAGCGCCTGCTCTCCGCGATGCGCATGGGCTTCGGTGGTCACATCGAGGGTCGTGGCAAGCCGCCGAAGGAAGGCGAGCACTCGTAAGCCGGCTTTTCAGGATGGGAGCCAGCCTGCTGGCTCCCACCACAACGCTTACGTCGACGGCTCGTCCAGCTCCCGCAAACGCTGGCGCCATCCTTCCGGCGTCTGCGGCTTGATGAACAGCGCGACGATGGGCAGGTTCGCCTCCTTCGTGCGCGCCTCGATGATCCGGACGCGCTCTTCGATCTCGACCGTCGTCAGGTGATCTTCGAACGCCGCCGACAGGGCGACCAGCACGTGGTCGGGCCCGACCTGTACGGTCAGCACGCCATTGACGGCCTCCACGCCGTCGACCTGGCCCGCGATGCCGCAGACCTTCGCCAGCAGGTTGGGCTGGGCGGGTTCGCCGATCAGCAACGCCTTGCTCTCCCGCGCCAGCAGCGCGGACGCCGTCGCGAGCACCACCGCGATGCCGATCGACGCCCAGCCATCGATGCGCGGATCGTCCAGGGCGTGCGACAGGTAAACGCCGAGCCCCGCGATGGCCAGGCCCAGCAGAGCCGCGCTGTCTTCGAACAGTACGGAGAACGTCGTCGGGTCCTTCGTGTTGCGGAACGCCTCGAAGTAGCCGAGCTTGCCCTTCTTGCGCTGGACGCTCTTCAGCGACAGCCACCACGACGAGCCTTCGAACAGCGCGCCGACCGCGAGCACGATGTAGTTCACCGTGGGATCGCGCAACGGCTCCGGCGCGAGGATGTGGTTGACGCCCTCGTACAGCGAAAAGCCCGCACCCAGCGCCAGCACGAGCAGCGCCACGATGAAACTCCAGAAATACAGCTCGCGCCCGAAGCCGAGCGGGTGCTGCCGGGTGGGTCGCTGCTGCGAACGCCGCAGGCCGTAGAGCAACAGCACTTCGTTGACGCTGTCGACGAGCGAGTGCACGCCCTCCGAAAGCATGCTCGAACTGCCGCTGATGGCGGCGGCGATGAACTTCGCCACCGCGATGCCGATATTGGCCGCGAGGGCCACGTAGACGACGAGTTTCGAACTATGGGCCATGAGGGCATCGTATCGCATGAGAATCGGGTGGGAGCCAGCCTGCTGGCGATGGGTGCTCGCCGCAAGCCCCCATCGCCAGCAGGCTGGCTCCCACCTGGCAAACAAAAAGGCCGCGCCTTGCGGCGCGGCCTTTTTGTTTGCCTCGCGGCGTCGCGAATTACTTCGCGAACAGGTGCTCGACGCCGGCGCGCTCTTCGCGCAGCTCCTTGTTGGTCGCGTCGATGCGCGCCTGCGAGAACGCATTGATCGCCAGGCCCTGCACGATCGCGTACTTGCCGTCCTTCACCGTCACCGGGTAGCCGAAGATCACGCCCGGCTCGATGCCGTACGAACCGTCGGACGGGATGGCCATCGACACCCAGTCGCCTTCCGCGGTGCCCAGCGTCCAGTCGCGCATGTGGTCGATGGCGGCCGACGCGGCCGACGCGGCCGACGATGCGCCGCGCGCCTTGATGATGGCGGCGCCGCGCTGCTGCACGGTCGGGATGAAGTCGCTCTCGTACCAGGCCTGGTCGACCTGATCGAGCGCGGCCTTGCCCTTGACGGTGGTCTCGTGGAGATCCGGGTACTGCGTGGAGCTGTGGTTGCCCCAGATCGTGAGCTTCCGGATGTCGGTCGAGTGCGAGCCGGTCTTCTCGGCCAGCTGCGACAGCGCGCGGTTGTGGTCGAGGCGGACCATCGCGGTGAAGCACTTCGGATCGAGGTCCGGCGCGTTCTGCTGTGCGATGAGCGCGTTGGTGTTGGCCGGGTTACCGACGACCAGGACGCGGACGTCGCGCTTGGCGTGGTCGTTGAGGGCCTTGCCCTGCGGACCGAAGATCGCGCCGTTGGCTTCGAGCAGGTCCTTGCGCTCCATGCCCGGGCCGCGCGGACGCGCACCGACGAGCAGCGCGTAGTCGACGTCCTTGAAGGCGACGTTCACGTCGTCCGTCGCGACCACGCCCGCGAGGGTCGGGAACGCGCAGTCGTTGAGCTCCATCACCACGCCCTGCAGCGCGGGCAGCGCCGGGGTGATCTCGAGCAGGTGCAGGATCACGGGCTGGTCCGGGCCAAGCATGTCGCCGGCGGCGATACGGAACAGGAGGGCATAGCCGATCTGGCCGGCTGCGCCGGTGACGGCAACGCGAACGGGTGCTTTCATCTTTCGACTCCTTTGGAATATCGCTTGGGGACTGACGATCAGGTGAGCTCGGCGAAGAACTCGACGATACGGGCCATGCCCTTGTCGAGCGCCTCGTCGGGGCAGGAATAGGAAATGCGCAGCGCGCGCGGCTCGCCGAAGGCCGAGCCCGGCACGCAGGCGACGCCCTTGGCGTCGAGCAGCGCGGCGCAGAAATCGACATCGGTTTCGATCGCGACATCGCCGTGCTTCTTGCCGAAGGCCACGGAGATGTCGGGGAACGCGTAGAACGCACCCTGCGGACGCGGGCACACCACGCCCGGGATCGACACGAGCGCGTCGTACACGCGGTCGCGCTTGGCGGCGAACTCGACGCACTTCGCCGCGGGGATGTCCTGCGGGCCGGCGAGCGCGGCGACCGCGGCGGCCGTCACGACTTCCGGCAGGCTCGTGATGTGATTCGAGTTGAGCGTGGTGACCGCGAGCGCGACGGCCTCGGGCGCGGCGATGAAGCCCACGCGCCAGCCCGGCATGCCGTAGGTCTTGGACAGCGAATCGACGAAGATCACGCGGTCCTTCAGCTCCGGCCGCACGTGCACGAAGTTGTGGTAGCCGACGCCGTCGAAGACCATCGTGTTGTAGATGTCGTCGGTGATGATCCACGTGTCGGGGTACTTCGCGATCACGTCGGCGAGCGCGGCGATTTCGTCGCGCGTGTAGACCATGCCGGTGGGGTTGGACGGGTTGTTGAAGAGGAACACGCGCGGCTTGCGCTGCAGGGCCTCGTCCAGCTGCGCCGGCGTGAGCTTGTAATGCTGCTCGGGCGGGCACGGCAGGATGTTGATCGTCGCGCCGACGATCTCGGCGATGTCGAGGTAGCTGGTCCAGTACGGCGCCGGAAACGCGATTTCGTCGCCTTCGTCGAGCAGCGCTTCGGCGAGGTTGTAGAGAATCTGCTTGGCGCCCACGCCGGTGCTCACGTTCGCGCGGGTGTAACCGATGAGGCCGAGCGCGCCGATGTGCGCGAGGAACGCGTCGACCAGCGCGTCGGGGCCGCGATTGCTGCCGTACTGGCCGGAGTCCTTCGCCAGCGCCTCGCGGGCGGCGGCGTACACGTGCTCGCCGGGGAGGAAATTGGGCACGCCGATCGAGAAACTGACGATGTCGCGTCCCTCGGCCTTCAGGCGTTTGGCCTTCTCGGCAATGACCATGATCGCGCTGGGCTTGGCGCGACCGATACGCTTGGCGAGCTGCGGCATCGTTTCCTCGACTTCGGGCGGGGCAAAGGCCGCCATTTTAACACGCGGTCGCACGTCTGGCCGCGCTGCCGCGCGGATCGCCAGCAGGCTGGCTCCCACCCGGGGCCCGCCAGCCGGGTAAAAGACGACCGATCGGCCATCCCCGCCACCCGACGGTTCGGTGGAAGCCAGCCTGCTGGCGATTCCCGGATACGAAAACGCCGCCATGAAGGCGGCGCTTTCATCGGACCGATGGCGGGGAAGCTCAGCGAGCGGCCAGCACCGTGTTCCATTCCTTGACCTTCGCGGCCTGTTTCTCGAGCAGGGCGTCCACGTCGCCGGAGACCTCCACCTTCTCGATGGTGTCGTCCTGGCGGATGGCGTCGACGACCTTCTGGTCCTCGGCGCTCACGATCTCGCCGAACACGCTGTGCTTGCCGTCGAGCCACGGCGTCGGGCCGTGGGTGATGAAGAACTGCGAGCCGTTCGTGCCCGGGCCGGCGTTGGCCATGGAGAGGATGCCCGGCTTGTCGTGCTTCAGGCTCGCATCGAACTCGTCGCCGAAGCGGTAGCCCGGGCCGCCGCGACCCGAACCCTCGGGGCAACCGCCCTGGACCATGAAGTCGGCGATGACGCGATGGAACGACAGGCCGTTGTAGTAGCCATGCTTGGCCAGATTGACGAAGTTGGCCACCGTCATCGGGGTCTTGTCGTCGTGCAGGCGCAGGTGAATGTCGCCCTTGTTCGTCTTCATGGTGACGTTGATGGTCATCGCGATTCCTGTAACTCGTTGAAAACCGGTCCGATCGCCGGCTGCGGCCGGATCCGGGGGGTTGCAAGGCTACCGAAGATGGCGCCCCGACCCCAAGAGTTCAAGCAAGAAGTCGTGACGAAGTTCAGTTCCCGGGCAACCCGAGGCCCGTCGCCGTGACCGGCCCCGCGCCGCGCGGGCGGGCATCGCGCACCGCGGCGTCTTCCGGCAGCGCCCTGCCCTCGGTCAGGTGCGCCCACGTCCGGTCCAGCGCCGCGTAGCCGAATGGCAGCAAGGGCGCATGACGGTCGCCGAAATCCGGAAACGCGAGGAAAGCGTCGAAGTGCTGCGCATAAGGCACCTTCCAGAACACCGGCGACCGGCCCGATGCGCGCAGCCAGCTAACGTAAGGGGCGGAACTGAAGGCCACGGGGATGAGGCCATCCTGCGCCCCGTGCACGACGAACACGGGCAGGCCGGCACGCGGCAGCGCGGCCATCGTGGCGTCGACGCCTTCGTGCAGCGCCCGCGCCTCGTCGCCGGTGCCCGTCCAGAGATCGCGCAGGCAGAGGTTGCCCGGCAGCGTCGGGTCGAGCGAGAGGTCCGTGCCGCCCGCAAGTGCGACACCGGCGCCGGGAGGCACCCCGGAGCCGTCCGCCCACCATGCGGCTCGCACGGCGGCGTCGGCTGGCCCCGCCAGCCCGTTCGCATGCTGCGCCCGGTACGAGAAGCCGCAGGGCATGTGGTTCGCCGGTCGCTTCAGATACGCGCTGGCGTAGGCGACCGTGACGGCGCGCCAGAGGTCGAGCGAGGTCGACGACGCGCCGACCTTCAGTGCGTCGTCCTCCCAGCCCGACGCGCGCAGCATCGCGAGCGCCTCGTCCGCCTGACCGGCCAGCGTGTTCGACGAGAGCCGGCCGTGCGCGCGAAGCGACGCGCAGCGCAGCGCCCATGCGGGTGGCGCGACATTCGCCACGCGCGCGAACGGCAGCCCGTCGAAGGCGGGGGCGGCCAGCGCGCACGGAAGGAACAGCGCCGCTTCGGTCGCGTAGTCGTAGAAGGGACGCGCGCGCGGCGCGTAGACGTTTGGCTCGAGTGCCACGACGGCGGCGAGGATGCCTTCGTCGTCGTCGCCCGCCGCGCGCAACACGGCACCGCCGCCATTCGACAGTCCCGTGGCGACGATGCGCGTGTTCTTCGCGGTGAACGGGGCGTCGTCGGGAAAGGCCCGGTCCAGCATCGCGAGGCCGAAGCGCGCCGCCTGCAGCACATGGCGACCCCAGTCGGCCTCGGGGTTGTCGCCCGAGTGCGCATGTTTCACGGCGATGCCGTCGCCGGACGAGAGGCCTTTCGGTTCGAAGTCGAGCGGCACCGTTCCCGCCGGGGCACGCGTACCGTCCAGCGCGACGCCGTTGCCATCGGACGGATCGAAGTACCCCGCCCCCGTCCCCTTGTCGGTATATGCGACCGCGCAGCCCCGCGGCAGGCCCCACCCACCGGCGAGGGCGATGGCCCCGTAGACGCCTCGCGAACCGGACGACGCGGTGACGACGAGACAGCGCGTGTGCCGGTCGAAATCGTCGGGCACCTGCACCATCACGCGATGGGGCGATGTGGCGCCGGGCAGCGTCGCGAACGCCGCGAATTCGCGCCCCGGCACGTCGGGGACGCGTCCATAGACCGTACCGAAACCGCCGAGCGGACCGAGATCGGCGATGCCCTTCCAGCTCGCCTGGATCGCGCGGCGACGCAGCTCGACGGGTGTCGGCGCCGCCGGATTCGCGAACGCGGAAGAGGTGCCGGCGAGACCGCGAAGGCCGAGCCCCGCGCTCAGCAGGTCGTCGCCGTGGCGATGCTCGGTGACGCGGACTTCGCCGAAGCGATCGGTAACGGGCATGGAGCCTTTCCTCGTGGCGGGCGCCGTCGCGCAGGAGAGGACACCGAGCGAAGCGGCGGCGATGACGGCCAGGGGGAAGATGCGTGACATCGGGCCACGATAGCAAGCACACCGGCCATCGCCATCGTACGAAAGGGCATGCGCACTCGACGCGGACGCGTTACGCCGCTACCGTCGGCGACGATGAATCGCATCCTCGTCGCCGACGACCATCCCCTGTTCCGCGCCGCGCTCAGGCAGGCGGCGGTCGCCGCCGTTCCCGACGCGATCGTCGGCGACGTCGCCGACCTCGACGCCTTGCTCGCCGCGCTGGGCGCGGAGCCCGACACCGATCTCGTGCTGCTCGACCTGCGCATGCCCGGAAGCCGTGGCCTCTCCGGCCTCGCGGCGTTGCGCGGGCAGTTCCCCGGTGTCGCGGTGCTGGTCGTGTCGGCGCACGACGAGCCATCGGTGGTGCGTCGCGTGATCGCCCATGGCGCGGCGGGTTTCCTGCCGAAGAGCGCCGACCCCTCCGTCATCGCCGACGCGGTGCGCGCCGTGCTGGTCGACGGTCACTGGCTGCCGCCGGACCTCGCCCGCGCGGTCGCGGCCCAGTCGGTCGACGCGGGCGACGCCGCGCTCGCCTCGCGGCTCGCGCGCCTCACCGAACAACAGTTCCGCGTGCTGTCCATGCTGGCCGAGGGGCTGCTCAACAAGCAGATCGCCGACCGGCTCGGCGTGCAGGAGCGCACGGTGAAGGCGCACGTCACCGCGATCTTCGAGAAGCTCGAAGTGCGGAACCGCACGCAGGCGGGCGTGCTGCTGCGCTCGCTCGACCTGGCCGATACCGGGCCGTGACGCCCGCGCCGCCGGTCCCAGGACCGGACTACGCGGACACCGGTACCAGCCGCTGCATCGCCTGGCGCATCGCCAGCGGCTTGAGCGGCTTGTAGAGCACCGTACCGCCCGCTTCCTGCAGCCGTGCCCGGAGCCCCGCGTCGCGATCCGCCGTGACGAACACCGTCGCGACATCGCCGAAACGCTCGCGCAGGATGCGCAACGCGTCGAGACCGGTACGCCCCGCGTCGAGGTGGTAGTCCAGCAGCAGCAGATCCGGCCGGGTCGCCGCGCCTTCGGGCGCGTGCAAGGCATCGACCGTCCAGCCGAACCCGCGCAGCAACGCCGCCGTCGCCGCGCGCGCCGCCGGATCGTTGTCGACCACGATGGCGTGACCCGTGGCGACCGTCGCCGGCAGCGCCACCGGGTTGGGCGCCGGCCCGGGCGGCGCCATGGGAGCCATGACGTGGAACACGCTGCCGCGACCGACCCATGAGCGCAGCCCGAGCGGATGTGCCATGAGCGCCGCCGTGCGCTCGGCGATGGCGAGCCCGAGACCGAGCCCCTCCCCCGCCGCGGAAACGCCGCGACGGAACGCCTCGAAGATGGTGTCGCGATCGTCGTCGGCGATACCCGGGCCCGTGTCCCACACTTCCACGCGCACGTGGTCGCCATCGCGACGACAGCCGAGCAGCACGCGGCCGCCCTCGGCGTAGCGCAACGCGTTGGCGAGGAAGTTCTGCACGACACGTCGCAACAGCTGCGGATCGGTCCGCACCCACGCGTGCGTCGGAACACAACGGAAACGGATACCCCGCTCGGCGGCGAGCGCGCGACCCTCCGCCGCGAGCGGCCCGATCACATCGGCCAGCGCCACGTCGACCACGCGCGGCGTGAGGCGGCCCCCTTCGAGTCGCGCGATGTCGAGCAGGCCGGCGAGCAGGTCCTCGGTGGCAGTCAGCGCGCCGTCGAGGTGCCGTGCCGTATCGGCATCGGCATGCCCCGACCTCAGCGCATGCGCGAACAGCTGCGCCGCATGCAGCGGTTGCAGCAGGTCGTGACTGACCGCCGTGAGGAAGTGACTCTTGGCCTCGTTCGCCTGACGGAGTTCGGCCGTCCGCTCCGCGACGCGCAGTTCCAGCGTCTCGTTCGCGCGGATCAGTTCGTCCTCGGCCTGGCGAAACGAGGTGACGTCGGTGAAGGTCGCGACGTAGCCGCCGCCGGGCATCGGATTGCCGCGAATCTCCACGACCGTGCCGTCCGGGAATCGCCGTTCGGCCAGATGCGGCGACCCGGAGCGCATCAGTGCGAGGCGACGCTCGACGCGCGCCGTCACGTCGCCGGGTCCGATCAGACCGGCGACGATGTTGTGCCGGACGAGATCCGCGGCCGGCCGTCCCACGCGAAGCAGCTCGGCGGGATAGCCGAAGAGTTCGGCGTAGGGCCGGTTCCACGCCACCAGCCGCAGCTCGGCGTCCACCACGCAGATGCCCTGGCTCATGGTCTGCAGCGCGGCACCGAGCACGCGCTGGTTGAAGCGGAGGTCTTCCGCCGCTTCGTCGACGATGGCCGCCACCGTGTCCAATTCGTCCTGCCGCTGGCGATGTACCACCTGGAGCAGCAGGCGCGCGGAGCCGGCGCCGATGACCCCGGCGAGCTCGTACTCGACCAGTGCCGCGAGCGCGCCGCCGGCCGCACCGCCGGATGCCGCGTCGACGAAGAGCGCGTGCACCCGCTCCGCGGGAAGAAAGCGCGCCGCCAGCGCACGCAGGTCGCCGACGTCGACACCGCCGAGCTCGGCGGGCGGCATCGTCACGCGTCCGTAGCGCGACGGCGCCACCAGTGCGATCGTCGCGAGGTTCGCACCGATGCCGAGCACCACCGCACGCCCCAGCCGGCTCCAGTCGTCGAGTCCGAACAGCCGGTCGGGCGCGAGCCACGCCACGCCGAACGGCCCCTCCGCCACCCATGCCGGCGCGGGCGCGACCAGCGCCGGCAGCACGACGTACAGCCACACGAGTGTGCCGACCGCGAGCCCCGCACCGACCGCACGCGCCCCCGTGCGCGGTCGATAGACCGCGATCAGCAGCGTCGGCGCGAGGCCGGCCAGCGCGGAGAACGAGATGGCGCCGATATCGGCGAGCGCGTCGTTGCCCGCGAGCATGCGGCTGTAGGCCCACGCGAGAAGGATCACCCCGAGGATGACGATGCGACGCTGCGTGATCACCTGCCCGCGCAGGTCGCCCCGCTCGTCGCGGCCCCAGCCACCGAGCACGCGCACGGGCGCGACGAAATGATTCACCACCATCAGGCTGAGCGCGAGCGTCGCCACCACGACCATGCTCGTCGCCGCCGAGAGCCCGCCGAGAAACGCGAACAGCGCCAGACCGCCCTGATCGCGCGACAGCGGCAGCGCCAGCACGTACAGGTCGGACGGCACGCCGAGCGGCGCCAGCGTCGCATCCCCCAGCCGCGCCAGCGGAAGGATGGGCAGCGAGATGAGCAGCATGTACAGCGGGAACAGCCACCGCGCCGTCGCGACGTGGCGGACGTCGCGACACTCCACCATGCCGGCATGAAACTGATGCGGCAGGGTGAACATCGCGAGCGCGCCGAGCAGGATCAGCGCCGGGAAACCGCTCGCGTCGTGCGGCATGGCGGCGGCCCGCGCGACCGCCGCCGGGTCCGGCGCCGCGCCGACGAGCAGGCTGCCGAGCGCGAGCATCGCGCCGAGCTTGAACAGCGACTCGAACGCCATCGCCAGCACGAGTCCCCGGTTGTGCGCCATCGCCGAAGCCCGGCGCGTGCCGAACAGCATGGCGAACGCCGCCATCAACAGCGCCACGTAGAGCGCGCTGTCCTGCCAAGCGGGCGCTTCGGCGTCGCGGCCCTGCGCCAGGAGGCCGTAACTCATGGCGACCGCCTTCAGCTGCAACGCGAGGTACGGCACGATGCCGATCAGCATCACCACGGTGACCAGCGCCGCGAGGCCGCGGTGACGCCCGAGGCGCGCGGCGATCAGGTCCGCCACCGACCCGGCGTTGTAATCGCGCGCCATGACCACCAGACGCCGCAGCACGCCCACGGCGAGCACGTACATCAGGATCGCGCCGACGAACGTCGGCGGCAGCCACCAGCCCGACCGCGACGCCTGGGTCACCGTGCCGTAGAACGTCCACGACGTGCAGTGGATCGCCAGCGAGAGCGCGTAGACGATGGACCAGCGCCGCTCGAACAGCGCCGGGCGGCGCTCACCGACCAGCGCGACGCCGAAGAGCATGCACAGCCAGAGCGCGGCGGCGAGGGTGACGAGCCAGGGGTTCATGAGTCTTCAACGCCAATCGCCGATCGTATCGGCGAAAGCCCGGTTACTTCAGCCCCAGACCGCGCACGGCGTCCACCAGCCAGCGCAACTGCACCCCGGCACGCGTGTCGTAGTTTTCCCCCGAGTAACCCCACCAGTCCCAGCATGCCTGTGGATTCAATGGCGCGAACACCGCGCGCGTCTGAGGATACAGGACGGCCACGTCGTAGACGTCCGCCCACCGGTTGAAGCCGGCGTCCTCGACGAACGCCTTGCCGATCAGGTCGACGTTCTGCTTGCAGCCGTGCAGCGCCACCATCACGCCGCAGGGCTTCCCGGCGAGGCAGTCCGGCGGCAGGTAGACGTAGCCCTTCGCGCCGAGGAACGCATCCTTGCCGTCCGGACGATAGGCGTCCTGGTCGAACGCGCGCAGTTCGCCCTTCGCCTGCCCGGCCGCGGTCGCCGGCTTGCCGTAGAGTTTCGCGAAGATCTCGCCGGCCGCGTCGAATCCGCAATGGCCCAGGAACGGCGAGACCGACTTGTCGCAGTCGTCTCCCTTCGCGCCGATCGGCAGGTTGTGCGCGAACGCGCGCTTGCCGTCGTTCTCCACGCGCAGGCGGGACAGCGCCGGATCGCCCTTCTTCAACGCGTCGTAGAAACCCGCCGAGGCATCGGCCACCACGGGTGCGACCAGCGCGTCCTGTGCGCCGTGCAACGCGTAGATGGTCACGCCGTCGAGCCTCGCGAGGGGACCGATCTCGCCCTTTGCCGCCCTGGCCCTGGCCTGCATGGCGAGCGCGGTCGCGTCGGGTACCGGGGTGCCCTTCATGCACGCCCCCAGCGCCGTTTCGAGCTTCCCGCCGGCACACCCGTAAGGACCGCCGGCCACCAGCGCCGCGCCATGGAACACGTCCGGATAGGCGACCTGCGCCTGCGTCGCCATGTACGCGCCCGACGAGAGGCCCGCGACGGTCACGCGCGACGCGTCGATCTTCAGGGCGGGCAGCGCCGCCGGCGTGTCCGCGGCGATGGCCGGACCCGCGGCGAGCGCGGCGAGCAAGAGCAGACGTTTCATCGGATTCCCCCTCAGAAGTTGTAACGCACCGAGCCGTAGTAATTACGCGGCATGCCGTAGTACGCCGTACGGATGTTACCGACGCTCGAGAACTCCTGGCCATCGGTCTTGTAGACCTTGTTGGTCGCGTTGCGCACACCGGCGCGGAACTGCCAGTGACCGTCGCCGGAGTCGAAGATGCCGAACGCACCGACCAGCGTGTACGCCTTCTGCGACAGCGCATCGTAGTTGTCGACGCTGAGCCAGGTTTCGGTGCGGTACGACGCGTCGGCACCGATGGTCAGCGCGCCGCCACCGACGTTGAACGTCTGCGTCGCCGCGAGGCGTGCCGTCCACTTCGGCGAGAACGGCACGTGCGCGTGGATGCGGGGGTTGTACTGCGGATTCGTCGGATCGAGGCGCGCGTCGTCGAAGCGGTCGTAACTGGCCTTGAGGTAGCCGATCTGCGTGCTGAGACGCGTGCCCTCGCCAAGCAGCGCGACGCCCTCGGCCTCGAAGCCGTCCATCTTCAGCTTGGCGGCATTGATCACCGGAAAGGCGAAGGTCGGCGTGAGCGAGCCCGGATTCTGGATCTCCGAGACACGCGCCTGGAAATCCTTGTAGTTGCTGTGGAACGCGGCGAGATTGGCCTGCAGGCGGTTGTCGACGCTGCGCAGCTTCAGGCCCGTCTCGAACGTCCACACGTACTCCGGATCGAACTCCGCGGTGCGCGTTTCCGCCACCGAATTCGCACGTCCGTTGAAGCCACCGGATTTGAATCCGCGACTCGCCGACACGTACCACATCGTCTGCGGATCGAACTGCTTCTGCAGGCTGACCGTGGGCGTCCAGGCCGTCCAGTCCTTCTCGCGGGCGAACGCGACCGTCTCGTTCAGCGCGGTGAGCGGTGCGCCCCAGAAGGTGCTGGTGGAGCGATCGTAATCCTTGTTTTCCTTGCTGTAGCGGATGCCGGCCGCGAGCGTCCATGTCGGCACGAATTCCCAGTTCACATGGGCGAAGCCCGCCCAGCTCTTCGTCGTGAGGTCGTCGCCGATGCTGCGCAGGAACGGGATCGTGCGGCCCGCGACCGCGAACAGATCGTCCGCATAGGCGTACTGCGTCGACGGCACGTTCTCGCGCAGGAAGTAGGCGCCGAACACGGACTGCACGTTGCTGCCGTTATCGAAAGCCAGCTGGAGTTCCTGGCTGAACTGCTTTTGCCGGAAGCCCACGAACACGTCGCCCAGTTCGAACTGGGAGGCGTCGATGTCGATGTACGACGAGCTGTCGAGCTTGCGGTAGGCCGTGATGCTCTTGAGGTTCCACTGGTCCGACAGCTTCCAGTTCATGTTGAGCGCCACGCCCTTGTGCGTGAGCTCCTGCCCGTCGCCCGGCGGAAACGACGTGCGGGTGTGGAAGTCGTATTTCTTGTCCAGATCCGGGCGCAGCAGCGTCACGGTGCCCCGCACGAGGTCGGTGCGCGTCAGCGGCGAGACCGGCTGGCCCAGCGTGAGGGCCGTCGACATCTTCGTGTAGTCGAGCGTCAGCACGCCGTCGAACGTTTCGGACGGGTGGAAGCGGAGCTTGGCGCGCACCGACTTCGTATCGTCGTTGTTGAAGTCGCGGCCGGCGAAGTCGTGCACGTAACCATCGTTGCGCGTGATCGCGCCCGCCAGAGACGCGGACCAGGCACCGTCGGCGCTGAGCGGGGTCGATCCGTAGAACCGGCCCTCCCGGCGACCGTAGTTGCCGAAGGTGGCTTCGACCGAGCCCTCGGGCGTCGGGCCCGGGTTGCGCGTCACGATCTTCACCGCGCCGCCCGTGGAATTCTTTCCGTACAAGGTGCCCTGCGGGCCGCGCAGCACTTCCACGTGGTCGACGTCGAAGAGGCTGACGAGCGCACCCTGGATGCGCGAGTAGTAGACATCGTCGACATACATGCCGACGCCCGGATCGAAGGTCTGCAGCGCGTCCGGCTGACCGATGCCCCGGATGAAGATGTTTACCGACGACGACGACCCGCGGCCCTGCACGATGTTCATGTTGGGCACGGCGCCCTGCAGCCCGTCGATGCTGGTGGCCTGCAGGTCCTTCATGTCTTCCGCGGAGAACGCGCTGACGGCGACGGGCACCTTCTCCAGCGACTCGTCGCGCCGGCGTGCGCTGACCGTGACCTCGGTCAGTTGCGTGGCCTCCTGCTGTTTCTTCGCGGCCTCCGTCGCCGGCGCGTTCGCCTGGCCGGCATCCTGCGCCATGGCGGGAAGCGCCGCGGCGAAACCCAAGGCAAGGCCGATCGCCAGCGTCAGCGGTGCGTGCTTCATGGACATCCCCCGATAAACCAATGAGCGACGCCCCCTCGGCGCCGAATGACATGCAGGATAGGAACGCGACGCGAAGGCGGCACTTGTACCTTGGTACAGTGCCCGCCCCCGTCGCGCGTGCGGATACTCGCCCCGACGACGGCCGCCGCGCCGTCCACGGGGATGAACGTTTCGATGGCATTGCTGATCGTGCTGGCCGCGCTGGCCTTCCTGATGCTGGTCGCGTACCGCGGCTACAGCGTGATCCTGTTCGCCCCCGTCGCGGCACTGGGTGCGGTGCTGCTCACCGATCCCGGGCTGGTCGCGCCGATGTTCACCGGCCTCTTCATGGACAAGATGGTCGGCTTCCTCAAGCTGTATTTCCCCGTCTTCATGCTCGGCGCCGTGTTCGGCAAGCTCATCGAACTGGCCGGGTTCTCGCGCGCCATCGTCGCCTGCACGATCGGTCTGCTCGGCGAGAAGCGCGCGATCCTTTCCATCGTGCTGGTCTGCGCCCTCCTCACCTATGGCGGCGTGTCGCTGTTCGTCGTGGTGTTCGCCGTGTACCCGTTCGCCGCGGAGCTCTTTCGCCAGGCGCGGATTCCCAAGCGGCTCATCCCCGGCACGATCGCACTCGGCGCGTTCACCTTCACCATGGACTCGCTGCCCGGCACGCCCCAGATCCAGAACATCATCCCCACCGCGTTCTTCGGCACCGATACCTGGGCCGCCCCGTGGCTCGGCACGCTGGGCTCGGCGTTCATCCTCGGCGCGGGCCTGCTGTATCTCGAACGTCGCCGCCGCGCCGCCGCGCTGCGGGGCGAGGGCTATGGCGACGACCTCGCCAACGAGCCGGCCGCCTATCCCGGCGACCGGCTCGCGCATCCGCTCGTCGCGCTGCTGCCGCTGATCGTGGTCGGCGTGTCGAACAAGCTGCTGACGCTCGCCATTCCGCGCGTGTATGGCACCACGCAGTCGTTCGCACCGAGCGTGGTCGGCAACGCCCCGCCCGTGGTGCAGGACGTCGCGAAGGTCGCTGCGATCTGGGCCGTGGAAGGCGCCCTGCTGCTCGGCATCCTCACCGTGTTCGCCTTCGCCTGGCGCGTGGTGTTCGCGCGCTTCGCGGAGGGCAGCAAGGCGGCCGTGGGTGGCGCGTTGCTGGCTTCGATGAACACCGCCTCGGAATACGGGTTCGGCGCGGTCATCGCCGCGCTGCCCGGCTTCCGCGTCGTGGCCGACGGCCTGCATGCGATCCCCAACCCGCTGGTCAACGAGGCCGTCTCGGTCACGGCGCTGGCCGGTATCACCGGGTCGGCGTCGGGCGGCCTCAGCATCGCGCTCGCGGCGATGGGCGACAGCTTCGTGCGCAACGCGGAAGCCGCGGGCATTCCGATGGAGGTGCTGCATCGCATCGCCGCGATGGCCTCGGGCGGCATGGACACCCTGCCCCACAACGGCGCGGTGATCACCCTGCTCGCGGTCACCGGGCTGACGCACCGCCAGTCGTACCGCGACATCTTCGCGATCACCGTCATCAAGACCCTCGCGGTCTTCGTGGCGATCGTCGCCTACTACGCGCTCGGGGTGGTCTGACCGGCGCGTCACACACCACGGAGGCAAGCCATGCGTTCACTGCTGTCGCTCATCGCCCTGTCGTTGTTCCTCTGCGGCCCCGTCCGCGCCGCGTGCGTCGATTCGGTCGTGCTCGTGCACGGCAACACGGGGAGCCCCTCCGACTTCCAGGCCACCCACGACCTCCTGCGCCAGCGCGGCTACGCCGAATCGCAGATCCTCGCGCCCGGCTGGGGCAACGGCCTGTGCGCCGCGTGCAACGACCACAACGGCAGCGAAGAGGTGCCGGTCGAGAACGCCATCGTCGATGCCCTCGCGTCGTCGTGCACGGGGAAGATCGACGTCATCGGCCACTCCATGGGCGCGACCCTCGCCGCCCGCGTGATCGACCGCATCGGCGCCTCCGGCTCGGTGAACACCTTCATCGGCATCGCCGGCGCCTTCCGTGGCCTGTACACCTGCGGCATCTACCCCTACAACGTGGCGAACAGCACCTGCGGAAGCTGGGGCCTGTCGATCGGCAGCCCCCTGCTGAACGGTCTCGCGGGCCACCGCTTCGGCGCGCGGATGTACTCGTTCAAGTCGTACTCGGACGAAATCAACTGCGCCACCGGCGTCTGCATCGTGTACGGCGTGCACACCTCCCAGATCCAGGGCGAGACGGCCAGCTACACCTTCCCGTACGGCCATTACGGCCTGCTCTGGTACACGGCGAGCCAGCAGGTCGGGCTGCTCTGAGCGGTCGGGGGGCCCCTGCCCCCCCTTCCAGCGCCCGCCGGTCCAGGCCCGGGCCGGGAAATTCGCCCCGCCGGCCGCGGAAAACGGCCCGCCGGCCCCCGGGACGGACGGTCATGCGAAAGTCTTTCTTTTCCTTTATAATCGGCGGCTTCCCACACCAAAGAGGTGCACCGGCTGAAGGCCGGCGCATGACGCATGTCGATCGAAAACCTGCGCAATATCGCCATCGTGGCTCACGTCGACCACGGCAAGACCACCCTCGTCGATCAGCTCCTGAAGCAGTCCGGCACGCTCAACGAGCGCACCGTCCTTGCCGACCGCGTGATGGATTCGAATGACCAGGAAAAGGAGCGTGGCATCACGATCCTGGCCAAGAACACGGCCATCACCTGGGAAGACAAGAAGAAGGGCGTCAAGAACCGCATCAACATCGTCGACACCCCGGGACATGCCGACTTCGGCGGCGAGGTCGAGCGCGTGCTGTCGATGGTCGATACCGTGCTGATCCTGGTCGACGCGATGGACGGCCCGATGCCGCAGACGCGCTTCGTCACCCAGAAGGCGTTCGCGATGGGCTTCAAGCCGATCGTCGTCGTCAACAAGGTCGACCGCCCGGGCGCGCGTCCGGAGTGGGTCGTCGAGCAGGTGTGGGACCTCTTCGCCAAGCTCGGTGCCACCGACGAGCAGATGGACTTCCCGATCGTCTACGCTTCGGCGCTGAACGGCTACGCCTCGCTCGACGAGAACGTCCGCGAAGGCGACATGACCCCGCTCTACGAAGCGATCATGCAGCACGCCCCGAAGCCGGACGTCGACCCGGAAGGCGCGTTCCAGATGCGCATCAGCCAGCTCGACTACAACAACTTCGTCGGCGTCATCGGCATCGGCCGCATCCAGCGCGGCACCCTGAAGAAGGGCATGCCGGTCGCCGTGATCGATCGTGAAGGCAAGAAGCGCCAGGGCAAGGTCGTGCAGGTGCTCGGCTTCCTCGGCCTCGAGCGCATCGAGCAGGAGTCCGCCGAAGCGGGCGACATCGTCGCCATCGCCGGTATTCCGGAGCTGACCATTTCCGACACCGTGACCGCGCTCGAAACGCCGGAAGCGCTACCGCCGCTGAGCGTCGACGAGCCGATGATCAGCATGACCTTCCAGGTCAACAATTCGCCGTTCGTCGGCAACAAGGATCTCTCGGGCGGCAAGTTCCTCACCAGCCGCCAGCTGCGCGAGCGCCTCGATCGCGAAAAGGTCCACAACGTGGCCCTGCGCGTGGAAGACGGCTCCGACGCCGACAAGTTCCTGGTCTCGGGCCGCGGCGAACTGCATCTCTCGGTGCTGATCGAGAACATGCGTCGCGAAGGCTACGAACTGGCCGTCTCGCGTCCGGAGGTCATCATCAAGGAGATCGACGGCCAGAAGATGGAGCCGATCGAAGAACTCGTGATCGACGTGGAAGAGATCCACCAGGGCGGCGTCATGGAGCGCCTGGGCATCCGCAAGGGCGACCTCAAGAACATGGTGTCGGACGGTAACGGTCGCGTCCGCCTCGAGTACGAGATCCCGGCGCGCGGCCTCATCGGCTTCCAGAACCAGTTCAAGACCCTGACCCAGGGCTCGGGCCTGCTGTTCCACGTGTTCAAGCATTACGGTCCGTACACGCCGGCGCCGATCGCCAAGCGCCAGAACGGCGTGATGATCGCCAACGCGGGCGGCACCACCCCGGCCTACTCGCTCGGACCCCTTCAGGAGCGCGGCAAGCTGTTCGCCGCCGAAGGCGACTCGGTGTACGAAGGCCAGCTCATCGGCATCCACGCCAAGGACAACGACCTCACCGTCAACGCCATCAAGCCGAAGCCGCTCACCAACATGCGCGCTTCCGGTAAGGACGATGCGATCCAGCTGACCCCGGCAACGAAGTTCACGCTGGAGCAGGCGCTGGACTTCATCGACGACGACGAGCTGGTCGAAGTCACGCCGAAGGAAATCCGCATGCGCAAGAAGCATCTGACGGAAGGCGATCGCAAGAAGGCGTCGCGCGGCATGTAAGCCACGCTGCATGGCGACGAAGAAAGGCCCGGAGCGATCCGGGCCTTTTTTTGTTCTATGCGGGAGCGGCCTTGGCCGCGATGGGTGCTTGCCGCGAGCACCCATCGCGGCCGAGGCCGCTCCCACACGAGCTCGCCGCTATAGCGGCTCCTACACACCCGCTTGCCTCGCGGGTCGGTGGAGCCATCGGCCGCCGCCCTCGGCGCGACTTGCGGAACCGAGCGCGGCGAGCGGATCAGGCCCGCAGGGGGCCGGCCCGGACGGCCGGCCGTTTTCGTCGAGGCAGGAGCCGAGTCTAAAAAACCCCGCTCGCCGCGCGGGTGCGTGAGCCATCAAACATGGCCGCGCAGCGGCATTCTTCCCCAAGCGACGGCGAAGCCCGGAGCGCCGAGGGCAGCGGCCGACGGCTCTTCGCGCTAACGCGAGGCAAAACGCGATGGCGCAAGCCGAGCCGTCTCTCCACCTTCACGACGAGCGACTGCCCCGGCTCGGCGAAGCCGATGTCCGTGGTACGACCGCGAGGATCGGCGGTCGCCCGGCGAATCTGCACCGGGGCCGAGGCCAGCCTAGGTGGAAAACGTGAACCACGTCTCACTCGGCCGGTCCGCCGCGATCGGCACGAAGGTTGTTCTCGGCTACCAGCTTCATCAGCAGATCGATCTGCTCCTGCTGGCGGGCGAGCAAGCTGCCCAGCTGGTCGGTGCGCAGCTGGTCGAGCTTGTCGTGCAGGCCCATGATCTCGATCTCGGCCTTCAGGTTGACCTTGTAGTCGTTCGTCGCGTCCAGTCGGTCCATGGCCGCCTGGCGGTTCTGGCTCATCATGATCACCGGCGCCTGCACGGCCGCGAGCATCGACAGCATCAGGTTGAGGAAGATGTAGGGGTAGGGATCGAACGGCTTGTGCAGCACGAAGGAGTTCACGCCTGTCCACAGCACCAGGATGGTGGCGAACACGATGATGAACGTCCACGAGCCACCGAAACGCGACACGTTGTCCGCCAGTCGCTCACCGAACGTCAGGTCGGAGCGGAAGACGGCATTGACATCCTCGGACACGAGCTTGCGCTGCGACAGACGATCAAGGAGGCGCTGCTCGGCATGACCGAGCTCGTGCAGGCCCTTCGAGAACCAGTGGCGTGCGGCATGCTCGGCGGCGGGATCGGGCGTGGTGGACATGGTGGTTTTCCAGCGGTGGCTACTGCCGCGAAAGCTATCACGCCATGCTGCCGCGAGCCTTGCCGGTGCTTCCCCTGGGTTGCATCGGGTCTGCCGGCTCGGCCGGCGGCGATTCACCCTCCACGCCGGCCCGGAAGCGTGGCAGATAGGCCGGAAACTCCCGCCGCACGAACGCGATGAGACCCTCGCGCACCTTGCAGCGCAGGTCGAACGACTTGCCCGAGTCCGTCGAGCTCATCAGGGCGCGGAGTTGCATCGCCTTGTCGTTGCTGTCGACGACCTGCAACACGCACACGCGGCCGTCCCATTCGGGGGCGCTCTTGCATAGCCGCTCCAGTTCGGCGCGCACGGGTTCCAGGGGCATGCCGAAGTCGAACCAGAGCATGACGGTGCCGAGGATCTGAGAGCTGGTACGCGTCCAGTTCTGGAAGGGCTGCTCGATGAAGTATTGCAGGGGCACGATGAGGCGCCGCTCGTCCCAGACCTTCACCACGATGTACGTGCTCGTGATCTCCTCCACCCTACCCCACTCGCCCTCGACGATGACGACGTCGTCGATGCGGATCGGCTGCGTCAGCGCGATCTGGATCCCCGCGATGAGGTTGCCCAGTACCGGCTTCGCGGCGAGACCGACGGCGAGGCCGGCGAGCCCCGCCGAGGCGAGCAGGCTCGCGCCGAACTGGCGCACGCCCGGGAACGTCATCAGTGCCACGCCGATGCCGAGCACGACCGTCACCACCATCGCCGTGCGGCTCAGCACGCGCACCTGCGTCTGCAGGCGGCGCGCATGGAGGTTATCTTCGAGATCGATGGGATTGAAACGCGACACCGTCGCTTCGAGCGCGCCCACGCAGCGCACGATGAACCACGTGCAAGCCGCCACGAGTCCCAGGCCGATGAGGTGTTCGGCGAATCCGATCAGCCTCGCGGGCTGATCCGGCGCCCCGCGGAATGCGACGAGCAGGAGCGCGAGCGGAAGGATCGCTTCGAGCGGTGCGTTGGCGCGTGCCACGATGCTCGCGCCCATCGGATGGCGCAGTGCGAATCGGCGCAGCAGGAACTGCATCAGGCGTCGGGAGAGACCCGCGGCCACGAGCGCGATGACGACGATCAGCGCGAAACGCGTCCACGGATGCGCGATGTCGGGCATCCAGTCGGCGATAGTCATGGGTGCCTAGCCTAGAGCCACGCATGTCCACGTTTTGTTGTGACGCAGCAAGCACGAGGTAAAGTGGCGGATGGACGACTGCCGCGAAGAACCTCACGCCCCGCGCTGCGAACCTCGCCTGTGCTTCCTCCGCCGTGCATCGGGTTTGCCTGTCCTGCCGAGGCACGAGATCGTGCAGAGCATTCCCAGGACCCTCGGAGCGGGAAGGTTCCTAGCGCGAGCGACCCTGCGCCATCTGCGCCGACTGCGCCCGGAACTCGGCCAGCATCTGCGTCTGCTGCTGGTCGAACTGCGCCATCCGCTCGACGCTCTCTTCCGGCGAGGGCGACGGGCGGTTGAGGTCCACGCTGGCGGGCGACGTGAGCGGGCCGGTGCCGAAGAAATGCAGCGTCATCGTTGCTTCGTTGATGTGCACCAGCGACAGGTTGTCGGCGGTGATGCCGCTGCGATGGCATGCCGCCGTCGACTGGAGCAGGCGCTGGTCGGAGGCCTCCGGCAACTGCGTTTTCAGCGCTTCGTACAGACCGTTCTGGGGATGGTCGGCGTGACGCGGGTCCAGACGCGGCGAGACGGCCATGGCAGGTTCGGGCGCTGTCGTCATCGGTGCCGCCGGGGCCCACGTCGGCGCGAGCGAGGTATCGGGTGCCGGCCGGGCCGGTTCGGCGGCCATCGTTGGCGAACGGTCGCGCAGCGTCGCGATGAACGCCTCGTTCTTC
>NZ_FOBU01000006.1 GCF_900109915.1 Luteibacter sp. UNCMF331Sha3.1 | reverse complement strand
TTTTTCTTTGCGCGCAGCGCGACCCGCAACAGGTCACCGCCAGGGGCTTTATCCCAAAAACCCGGTCTCATTGAGGCCGGGTTTTTTCTTTGCGCCTGTGGGAGCGCGCTCGCGCGCGATCAGGTGCTCGCCCCAAGCATCCCAATCCCCGGTGGGAGCCAGCCTGCTGGCGAACGGTGCTCGCGGCAAGCCCCCTTCGCCAGCAGGCTGGCTCCCACCAGAGCTCCCACCAGAGCTCCCACCAGAGCTCCCACCAGAGCCCCGCCTCGCAGCCCCCTCTGCCGAAAAAGCCGCACCCGCGCAAGGCTCCCCCGCGCGGGCCGATCGGCTAAAGTAGGCCCATGTATCTACAGACATTTGGACTTCGCGAGCCGCCATTCGGCGACGCACCGGATCCGCGCTTCGCGTGCCTGTTCGCACGCGAGCGCGAGATCCTCGCGCATGTCGAGTACGAAGTCGGTGCGGGTGCGTCGAGTGTCACCCTCGTCACGGGCGACTGCGGGATCGGCAAGACGCTGTTGTGCATGCTGGTCGAGGCCGATGCCGCCTCCCGCGGCATTCGTGCGGTTCGTCATGGCGCGGACAATTACGCCCTCGAACCCGTGGCCTGGATCCGGTCGCTTTACGCGGGCTTCGGCCTGCCACTGCCGCTCAGCGCGGACGCCAATACCCGCGACCATCTCGTCGACGGCCTCGCCGCCGGGCTCGGCCGCCTCACGCATCACGCCAGCCATCGCTTCCTCTGGATCCTCGATGACGCCGAGGAGCTTTCGGACGACGAGTACGCGCTGGTCAACCGGATCCTCGTGGCCTGCGAGAAGGCCGAAGTGCCCTTTCACATCGTGCTGGCCGGCGAACCCGTGCTGCGCGAGCGCCTTGCCGGCCCTTCCGCACCGGCTCTGGCCGGACACATCCGCAGCCGGTTACCGATGCCGCCCTTGACCGACGAGGAGAGCGAGCGCTACGTGCGTCACCGTCTCCATGTCGCGGGCACGACGCAGATGCCGTTCAGCCGTCTCGGACTGCGCAGCCTCCGCGACGACGGCAGAGGCAACCCGCGTCGCCTCAATACCCTGGCGCACCGCGCCCTCGAACGCGCGGCGGAGCGGGGCGAGCAGTCGATCGGCGAGCGCGCGCTCGGCTTCGTCGTGCGCGAAGCGCTCCCCGAGCACGCGCTCTACTGGGTGCGCCGTTATCGCAAGGCGTTGCTGGCCGCCGGTGGCGTCCTCGCGCTCGCCTTCGTGGTGGGCGTGGCTGCCTGGTTCTTCACCGGTCATACCGCCGTACGGCCCAAGAACCTCGCGACGACGCCGCCGGACGTCGCGCTCGCTAAGTTCCGCGACGCACTGCCCGTGCCCGATGTCGGCAAGGTCCGGGTGTGGGGTGAACTGCTCGCCCGCTGGCAGGTGTCCTCGAAGGAAACGTCGGTCGCCAACGCCATCAACTGCGACGCGGTGATCTTTCCCGGCTTCGCGTGCGTCAGCGGTCGGGGATCGCTCGACCAGCTTCGCCGCTTCGACCGCCCGATCGTTCTCGAACTCGACGACGCGAACGCGAAACAGCAGGTGCTCCTCGTCGGCGCGGGTGACGAGGACGTGCGCCTCTTCCTCGGCGGCAAGTACGTCGAGCTTACCCGCGAGGCGTTCGAGCACGTGTGGAACGGGCGCTTCTACGCGGTCTTTCGCGTGGATCCCGCCATGCCGGCAAAACTGGCCCGGGGCGACAGCGGCGACGGCCTGGCCTGGGCGCTCGAGCGCCTGCCTCCCGATCCGGCCGCCGCCGGCACGACACCGCCGGCGTCCTTCGATCGCTCCGTCGAGACCCGCGTGCTCACACTGCAGCGTCGCTTCGGCATCGCGGCGGACGGCGTGGTCGGGCCGGAGACGATGTTCGCGCTGTCGTCGCTGGACAACGAGGGGCCGCACCTGGCGCGCGGCGTTCCCTGAGCATGTTCGTCCACGTCGATACACGTCGGCGTTCGCGCCTGTGCTGGGCGACGATGCTCGTCGTGATCGTGTGCGTGGTCAGCTTCGTCGCGCTCGCGTTGAGCAGCCGCACGGAGCGGACGGACATCATGCTCCACTGGGGCACCGTGCCCGCGCACCTCTTCGGCACCGGCCTGCCGCTCTGGGAGCAGCTCAGCGATCCCGCGCTGTTGCGCCTCTTCACCGCGACCTTCATCCATGCCGGCTGGCTGCATCTGCTGAGCAACCTGCTGTTCCTCGTGATCTTCAGCCTCCCCGCCGAACGCAGCCTCGGTTCGCCGCGCTTCCTGCTGCTGTTCCTGCTTGGCGGTGTCGTCGGCAACCTCATCGGCGCCGTGTCGCTGACCGGCGCGCGCGTCGCCATCATCGGCTGCAGCGGCGCGGTTTCCGCCGTCGTCGGCGCTTACGTGACCCTGTTTCCCCGGACAAGGCTCGGCCTCGTGCTTCCACTGGGCCTGTATCTGGAATTCGTACGCGTGCCGGCGTTCGTGCTGATCGGCATCTGGGCGCTGGTGCAGCTGCTTTTCAGTTACGCGGGCGCCAGTTACGGCGCCGTCGTCTGGTGGACGCACATCGGCGGCTTCGTGTTCGGCATCGTCTTCGCCCTGTTCTCGCGGGGCGCGATCGCACGCCGGTTACGCGGCTGACGGTTCGCGCGCCGCGAGCACGTGCTCGTTGAGGAAGCCGCGAAGCAGGCGCGTCGCCACGGGTGTCGGCGCCACGCCGGCGAGAAGCGCATCGGGACACTGCCCTTCGTCGCGCAGCGCGTCGTGCTTGCGACGAATGTAGGCGCGCATCACTTCGGCGGAAAATTCCGGATGGAACTGCGTGCTGATGGCATGGGTGCCGTAACGCACGAGGTGATGCGGATCGCGGTCGGAGCTCGCGAGTGTCGTCGCCTGCGCGGGCAGCTCCAGCACGCTCTGTTCGTGCGTCGCATGCGCGTGGAACTCGGCGGGCAAGGCCGCGGCCAGCGTATCCGACGCGGCCTGCGCGTGAGTCCGCAGGCGGACCGTCCCCATCTCGCGTCCACCGGGGAGGTAATCCACCCGGCCCCCGAGCGCATGCGACATCAGCTGGTGGCCGTAGCAGACACCGAACAAAGGCAGCTCGCTATCCATCGCATGGCGGATCCATCCCGCCGTGCGCTCGCTCCAGCCGAGCTTCTCGGTCACCATGGACGCGGAGCCGGTGATCACCGCGCCCGCGCACTCGTCCGGATCGGGCAGCGGATCGCCCTGTTGCACGTCGACGATGCGCAAGTGCATGTCCTTCAGGCGGAGACCAAGGCGAAACCAGCGTGGAAAGTCGCCGTGACGACCTGCGATGACGTCCGGTGCGCGACCGGTGCGAACGATGAGGACGGGCTTCATGGGGTACTGCTTTCTTCGATCTCTGTCGGTGGAAGCACGTTGAGCACTTCGCGCACGGTGGTGAGGCCGGCGGCCACCTGCATGGCTGCCGAGATGCGTAGCGGCTTCATGCCTTCCTTCAGGGCGGCACCGCCGAATCGGCCGAGGTCGAGGTCGGCGGCGATCAACGCGCGCAGGCGCCCCGACATCGGCATCATCTCGTAGACGCCCGTCCGGCCCAGGAAACCGGTCTTGCGGCACTCGAGGCAACCGACGGCTTCGAACACGCGCTCGGGCAGAGGCACGTCCCAGCCATGCGTGAGTGCATGCCACGCGTCGGGATCCTGCACGGCGGGGCGTTTGCAATGCGGGCAGAGCGTGCGAACCAGACGCTGTGCCACGACGCCCGTGAGCGTCGACTGGATCAGGTAATGCGGCACGCCGAGATCGAGCAGGCGCGTGACCGCGCTCGGCGAATCGTTGGTGTGCAGCGTGGAGAGCACGAGATGGCCAGTCAGCGACGCCTGGACCGCCATCTGCGCGGTTTCCAGATCGCGGATCTCGCCGATCATGATGATGTCCGGATCCTGGCGCAGCAGCGTGCGCACGCCGGCCGCGAAATCGAGATCGATGGACGCCTGTACCTGCATCTGGTTGAGGTCCGGCGACACCATTTCGATGGGGTCCTCCACCGTGCAGACGTTGAGTTCGGGCCGCGCGAGGTGTTTCAGCGTCGAGTACAGCGTCGTGGTCTTGCCCGATCCGGTGGGCCCAGTGACCAGGACGATGCCGTGCGGGCGCTCGACCATGCCCCGCCAGAGCCGGTCTTCCTCGGCGGAAAACCCGAGCTGCGCGAAATCCTTCATGACGAGATCGGGATCGAAGATACGCATCACCACCTTCTCGCCGAACGCCGTCGGCATGGTGGAGATACGCAGTTCGACTTCGCGACCGCCGGCCGAACGCGTCTTGATGCGGCCATCCTGCGGCCGTCGCTTCTCGGCGACGTCCATGCGCGCCAGGATCTTCACGCGTGCGGTCACCGCGGACATCACGGGCGGCGGCAGTTCGAACACCTTCTGCATCACGCCATCGATGCGGAAGCGCATCTGCCCCGCGTCGCGGCGAGGCTCGAGGTGGATGTCGGAGGCGCGCTGCTCGAACGCGTACTGGAGCAGCCAGTCGACGATGTGCACCACGTGGCGGTCGTCGGCGCCGACTTCGCCGGTCTTGCCGAGCTCCACGAGCTGCTCGAAGTTGATGATCTTCGACGGCTCGTTGCCCTTGGCGTCCTGCGCGAGCTGGATCGACCGCTGCACGCCGTAGAACTCGAGCAGGTAGCGGTTGATGTCGATCGGGTTCGACACCACGCGGCGCACGTCGCGGCGAAGCATGTGCGCGAGGTCGGTGGCCCAGGCCGTGTCGAACGGTTCGGCGGTGGCGAACGTCACTTCCGAGGCCGACGCGGCGACGGGCAGGATGCGGTGGCGCTGCGCGTACGCGTTGCTGACGGCCTGCGTGACCTGCGCCACGTTCACCTTCATCGGGTCGATCTTCAGATAGGGCAGGTCGGCCTTGCCGGCGAGCCATTCGACGAGGATCTCGAGGCTCAGCGGGCGCCCTTCGTCGCGCCGGTTGTCCACCTTGCTGTTGGCGATGATCACCAGCGGGTGCAGTTCGATGGCCGTCCTGCCGCTGCGCGAGCCCATCCGGACACGCTTGGCGTCCTCACCGGTCAGGTAACCGTCGACCACGAGCGAGGCGAGCACCTCGTCCAGTTCGAGCCGGCCGCGGCGCCCGAGAATCGCGCCGTGTTGCGGATTGACTGCCATCGCCGTACGACCCTGTGTGAATCCCACGCCGCTATACTAGCCCGCTTTCCAGAGGACCCGGAAACCATGTCCGCGCCCACTTTCCAAGACGTCATCCAGACCCTCAACCGCTACTGGGCGGATCAGGGCTGCGTGCTGGTGCAGCCCCTCGACACCGAGGTCGGCGCAGGCACGTTCCACCCCGCCACCTTCCTGCGATCGCTCGGACCGGAACCCTGGGCCGCCGCCTACGTGCAGCCCTGCCGTCGACCGACCGACGGCCGCTACGGCGAGAACCCCAACCGCCTGCAGCATTACTACCAGTACCAGGTGGTGCTGAAGCCGAATCCCGACAACATCCTCGAGCTCTACATCGGTTCGCTGAAGGCGCTGGGTATCGATCCGCTCGTGCACGACCTGCGTTTCGTCGAGGACAACTGGGAGTCGCCGACCCTGGGCGCCTGGGGCCTCGGGTGGGAAGTCTGGCTGAACGGCATGGAGGTCACGCAGTTCACCTATTTCCAGCAGGCCGGCGGGCTCGAATGCCGCCCCGTCACCGGCGAGATCACCTACGGTCTCGAACGCCTGGTGATGTACCTGCAGAACGTCGACAGCATCTACGACATCGTCTGGACGAACGCGCCCCATGGCGTGGTCACCTACGGCGACGTGTTCCACCAGAACGAGGTGGAGCAGAGCACCTACAATTTCGAATACGCCAACGTGCCCGAGCTATTCCACTGGTTCGACGTGTGCGAGGGCGAGGCCGGCAAACTGATCGCCGCCGGCCTGCCGCTGCCCGCCTACGAGCAGGTATGCAAGGCCAGCCACGCGTTCAACCTGCTGGATGCGCGCCGTGCCATCAGCGTCACCGAGCGCCAGCGTTTCATCCTGCGCGTTCGCACGCTGGCACGCAGCGTCGCCGAGGCCTACGTGGCCCAGCGCGAAAAGCTCGGTTTCCCGGGCCTCAAGAAGACCAAGGAGGCCGCGCATGGCCGATAAGCGACTGCCGCTCGTCATCGAGCTCGGCACCGAAGAACTACCCCCCAAGGCGCTCGACGACCTCGCCGGCGCGTTCGCGCGCGGTGTCGTCGAAGGCCTGGAAAAACGCGGTGTATCCGCCGATTTCGCTTCCGCGAAGGCATACGCCTCGCCGCGCCGTCTCGCCGTGCACATCGCGGGCGTCGCCACGTCGCAACCCGACCAGTCGGTCGAACGTCGCGGTCCCGCCGTCGCCGCCAGCATCGGCGCCGACGGTGAACCCAGCAAGGCGCTCGTCGGCTTCGCACAGTCCTGCGGCGTCGACGTCGCCGCGCTCGAAAAACTCGAGACCGACAAGGGCGCGTGGTTCGTCTTCCGCGCCGTGAAGCCGGGACAGCCGACGGCCGCGCTTCTGCCCGAGATCGTGACCGAGGCACTGAAGGCCTTGCCGATTCCGAAGGCGATGCGATGGGGCGACCGCGACGACAGTTTCGTCCGCCCCGTGCACACGCTGCTGATGCTGCATGGTGCCGACATCGTCGAGGGCGAGATCCTCGGCCTGACGAGCGGCCGCATCAGCCATGGCCACCGGTTCCACCATCCGCAGCCGGTGCACGTCGCCGATGCCGACAGCTGGCTCGACGCGCTGCGCCGCGCGCATGTCATCGCCGATCCGGCGGAACGTCGCCAGCGCGTGCGCGACGAAGTCGCGCGGGTCGCCACGGGCGGCGTGCCGCGTCTGTCGGAAGGCCTGCTCGACGAGATCGCCAACCTCACGGAATGGCCCGTCGGCATCGCCTGCACGTTCGAGCGGGACTTCCTCGACGTGCCGCCCGAGGCGCTCGTCACCACGATGGAAACGAACCAGAAGTTCGTGCCCGTCTTCGACGCCGGTGGCAACCTCACGGAACACTTCATCGGCGTCGCCAACATCGAGAGCCGCGATCCGGCCGAAATCCGCAAGGGCTACGAGCGTGTGATCCGCCCGCGCTTCGCCGACGCGAAGTTCTTCTGGGACGCCGACCTCAAGACGCCGCTGGCCGATCTGCAGGAAGGCCTGAAGACCGTCACCTATCAGCAGTCGCTGGGAAGCCTGTGGGATAAGACGGTGCGTGTTGCCGAGCTCGCCCGCGTCATCGCCAACCGCGTCGGTGTCGACGCGGGGCAGGCCACGCATGCCGCCGCGCTGGCGAAGTGCGACCTGCTGACGCGCATGGTCGGTGAATTCCCCGAACTGCAGGGCGTGATGGGGCGTTACTACGCCACGCGCCAGGGCATCGTGGCCGAGGTGGCCGACGCGCTCGACAGCTTCTACCAGCCCCGCTTCGGCGGCGACGCCATCGCCGCGGGCAAGGTCGGCCAGGTGCTCGCTGTCGCCGAGCGCCTCGACACGCTCGCCGGCATCTTCGCCGTGGGCCTGAAGCCGAGCGGCAACAAGGATCCGTTCGCGCTGCGTCGCGCCGCGCTGGGTCTCGCGCGCACGCTGATCGAGGGCGGCCTCGACATCGACCTGCGCGCGGCGCTCACCGAGGCGTTCGACCTCGTGCCCGAAGCGGCACTCGTGGCCGGCGTGAAGCCGGGCAAGGACGGGAAGGCTCCCGCGATCGACATCGGTGCGCGCCGCCGCGAGCTCGGCGACGAAGTGCACGGCTTCGTGCTCGATCGCCTGCGCGGCTACTACGCCGATCAGGGTTTCTCGGCCGATCAGTTCGAGGCGGTGCTCGCCGTGGCGCCGGCCACGCTGCCGGATTTCGACCGTCGTCTGCGTGCCGTCGGCGAATTCGCCCGGCGTGCCGAGGCCGCCAGCCTCGCCGCCGCGAACAAGCGCGTGGCCAACATCCTGCGCAAGCAGGCGGAAGACACGCAGGCCGCGCCGATTCCCGTGGCCGTCGATCCGGCGTACTTCGAGCTCGACGCCGAGCGCGAACTTCACGCGGCACTCGACGCCGCCCGCGCGGACAGCCGGGGCCTGCTGGCCGACGGCGACTACACGGGCACGCTGGCGCGCCTCGCGGCGCTACAGGCGCCGGTGGACCGCTTCTTCGACGATGTGCTGGTCAATGCCGACGATCCCGCGGTGCGCGGCAACCGTCTGGCGCTACTCGCCCAGCTGAAGGCGAGCTTCGGGGCGATCGCGGATATCTCGCGACTCTGAACCCGCCCGGCACCCCTGGCGCGCCAGGGGTGCTCGCGGCGGCCATCAGGCCGCCGCGGCTCCCGCCTCGTCGTTGATCCGCGCGATCACCGTGCGGCGGAACGCCACCACGCGATCGGCGTAATCCTGCTCGCCGGAGCGCCCCAGGATCGAATACATCTCCGCCACCAGGTCCGCATGGCGGACGGGCGAGAACCGGCTGCCCGCCATTTCGATGTCCGACTGCAGGAGCTTCATGGCGGCCGCCAGGCGTGACGGGTCGAGCGTCCCGGCATGCTGCTGGCGATCGCGCGCCTCGGACGATTCGCTGCGCCGAGCGGCGTCCTCGCCCGCCGGGTCGAGCATCATCGGGCCCTCGCCGGCGGCGAGCCAGACGAGCGACAGCCCCAGCGTCTTCGCCATGGTCACGCAGCGACCGCGCGACGGGTCGGTGTTGCCGTCGCGCCAGCTGCGCACGACGCCCTCGGAGAAGCCACAGCGGCGCGCGATCTCGCTGACGCTGCCGGACATCTTGATGACGGCGCGAACGCGCGTAGCGAACGAGGACGGCTGCGGCCCCGTCGGATCGATGGCGCGGGCATCCATGCCGCCGCTGGCGGCGTCGGCCTGGATGGAGCCCCGTGAGTTGTCGTTCATGCGAATGGAACCTCGTGATCAGCTGAAGCCGCCCCCCGGCCTTTCGCGCTCAACGCGCGACCCGGGGATCCGGTGTACAGGAACATGCCTTCGAAAGCCTTTCGCTTGAGAAGTTTCTGAGGTCGCGGCGCAAGTTCGGTCCGGGGCGCTCGAAATTCACGCGATATGACGACGCGAGCGCATGATTTTACTAAGAATGTTTCCTAGGTCATATTCGGATATGTGCCGAAAGTCATGGTCGCGGCGCGCGTAACCCCTCGTTCCCGGTGAAGTTTTTTCGGCATGTCGTTCAGGATGTCGCAAGAACGTGATGATGTCCGTTACGTTCGAGTGAAAACACCCATTGCCGAAGCATCAAACCTTACGTATATGTGAACACCATCCGCGTCCACCTGCGGTGTGAGAGGGGTTGGTCGTCCTGCCGGGACGGCCTGTTTTAAGGGGAAACGCAAAGACCGTTCACGCAAAACCCGGTTCGACCGGGACGGGATCGGCTTGCCATTAAAGCCATCGCAAATTGTTGCGATTAGCGACTTTTTTTAGGGGAGAGGTATTCGATGAATTCGCGTAACCACCGGACGACGACCCTGGGTCGTCGCACCGCTCTGGCCCTCGCCATCGGCATGGGCGCCATCTCGGGCGGCGCACTTGCCCAGTCGAACGTGACCGGTTCGATCTTCGGCCAGGCCAACCCGCAGCAGGGCACGACCGTCACCGTGACGAACCCGGAAACCGGTTTCTCGCGTTCGATTCCGGTCGATCCGAACGGCCGCTATCGCTTCAGCTCGCTGCAGCCGGGCACCTACAAGGTGACGCTGGAGAACAACGGCGCCGTAGTCAGCACGCGCGACAACGTGGCCGTCACGATTTCGCAGGGCTCGGAAGTGTCGTTCGCCTCGGCGGCGTCCGCGACGGAGGCCAGCACGCTCGAAGGCGTGTCGGTCAGCGCCACGGCCATGCCGTCGATCGACGTGTCGTCCGTCGATACGCGCACCGTGCTCACCGCGGAACAGCTCAACAAGCTGCCCATCACGCGCGACGTCCTGGCGGCCGCGCTGCTGGCGCCGGGCGTCATCGGCAACAACAGCTACAAGGACGCGCTGGGTAATCCGGTGCCCAGCTTCGGCGGCTCCGCGTCCTCCGAGAACGCCTATTTCATCAACGGCTACGCGGTCACCAATCCGCTGACCTCGATCGGCCTGACCCAGCTGCCGTTCGACGCGATCGACCAGCAGCAGGTGCTCCTCGGCGGTTACGGCGCGGAATTCGGCCGTTCCACCGGCGGTGTCATCAACATCGTGACCAAGCGCGGTACCAACGAGTGGCATGGCGGCGTCTACACGATCTGGGAGCCGACCGGCACGCGCGCCAAGCCGCGCAATGCGAACTACGCCGACACAGGCTTCTATCCGGCCACCGACAAGACGCTCTACCAGTACTTTGCCGGTAACGAGTTCTGGCGCTCGACGATCGGCGCCTATGTCAGCGGTCCGTTGATCAAGGACAAGCTGTTCTTCTACGTCGACGCCGAAATGAACCGTCGCGAAGGTGCGGGTATCGCCACGAACCCGACCGCCGGCGCGATCACCTCGGTCGCCGGCCGTACGAACGGCTGGAATGAATACCGTTACAAGATCCCCCGCTGGCTGGCGAAGATCGACTGGAACATCACCGACGATCACCACATCGAACTGACCGGCGTGTCGGACAAGTCCGAGTACACGTCGGAAACGTACGCGTTCAACTACGCCACGCAGACGCACGGCACGACGCAGAACGGCGGCGTTTACACGAAGGACGGCGGCGACCTGTACATCGGTAAGTACACCGGCTACATCACCGATAACTTCACGGTGTCGGCCCTGTACGGTACCCAGAAGGTCAATCACGTCCAGACGCCGTACAACTACAATCCGGACTGCCCGCTGATCACCGTCGCCAACAACGCGAACGCGCCGGGCATCGCCTACGGTAGCTGCCAGAGCACCTCGACGCTGGTCCGCGTCCCGGGTTCGAACGACAAGACCAACGGCTGGCGCCTCGACCTCGAGTATCGCCTGGGCGACCACGACATCCGCTTCGGTGCCGATCACCAGGAAGCGAAGTCGTACACCGGTACGGCGCTCCCCGGCGGCTTCAGCTGGAACTACAACGTCCAGAACGATGCGAACGATCCGATCGACGAAGGCCATGGCGTCGGCTCGCCGGCGTCCGCTGGCGGCCTGGGCACGCAGGGCTTCTACGTCAATCGCAACTTCCAGACCGCCGTCGCCAAGGTGAAGACGGTCCAGGAATCGCAGTACCTCGAAGACCACTGGCAGCTGACCGATCGTTGGCTGATCTACGCCGGCTTGCGTAACGAGCAGTTCAAGAATTACAACGGCGCCAACCAGGTCTACGCCAAGCAGCGCCACCAGCTCGCGCCGCGCCTCGGCGTGTCGTGGGACGTCTACGGCGATTCGACGCTGAAGCTCTACGCCAACGCCGGTCGCTATCACCTGGCGATGCCCAACAACGTCGCCGTCCGCGCCGCGTCGGGTTCGCTCGGTACGTCCGAATACTTCACCTATACGGGCGTCGATCCGCGCACCGGCGTGCCGACCGGGCTCGTTCCGGTGGCGGTGGACCAGTCGGTGGGCTACACCTGCGGCGGCACCAATGCCGTTTCGGCGAACCTCGAGTGCGGCGTCGCACCGGATCCGCGCACCGTCGCGGCGAAGGGCCTCAAGTCGCATTACCAGGACGAGTACATCGCCGGTCTCGACCAGGCGATCACGCCGAGCCTGAACTGGGGTGCCAAGCTGACGTGGCGCCAGCTGCGCAGCGCGATCGACGATACCTGCACCCCCGCCCTCGGTGGCGCGTGCTTCCTGTTCAACCCCGGCACCGGCAACACGTTCCTGCAGCAGCAGGACGACGGCTCGTTCGTCGCGCGCCACTACACGAAGGAAGAGCTGCAGCTCCCGGACCTCAAGCGCAAGTACTACGCCGTCGACCTGTACCTCGAACATCCGTTCGCCGACAAGTGGTACGGCCGGATCGATTACACCTGGTCGCGTAGCTACGGCAACACGGAAGGCCAGCTGGCGTCGGATCTCGACACCGGTAACGGCGGCCAGGCGGACGTTTCGGTCACGCAGGACTGGGATCTCCCGCAGCTGATGGTGGGCGCGAATGGCAAGCTGCCGAACAACCGCACGCACCAGATCAAGGCGTTTGGCTACTACCAGATGACCGACGACCTGCGTTTCGGCGCCAACCTGAACATCGCATCGGGCCGTCCGAAGAACTGCACGAGCTTCTATCCGACCCCGGATGCCGGCTTGTACAACGGCGCGTTCTATTACTGGTGCGGCCTGCCGGGCACGCCGGGCTACGAGCGTTCGCCGCGTGGTTCGCATGGCAGCACGCCGTGGACGTACATCGTCAACCTCAATGCGGCCTACACGCCGAGCTGGCTGGACAAGAACCTGACCTTCCAGATCGATGTGCTGAACGTACTCAACAAGCAGACGCCGACCGCGTTCTATCCGCGTTACGCCTCCTCGCGTTCCACGGTCAGCCCGCTGTACGACCGCAAGTTGAACTTCACCGATCCGCGTACGGTCCGTTTCACGGCCCGCTACGACTTCTGATCGGCAAGAAACCAAGAAAGTTCTTAAAAACAAGAAGAGCCTGCGGAGGCGGATGGCCTCCGCAGGCGACAACAAAGCTCTCCCCAGATCGCCCTCGGCCGCCCGGTCGGGGGCTTTTTTTCTAGGAATGTTTCCTAGTACGAATTCCTATGCGAAAGCCCGGTGTCACATGGTTTCGCATGCAAGTGGTTGTGCGAGTGCAGGAATCGCCGCGGGAATCGCGATGCTGTCACGCAAATAACTGCTGACGCAGGTAAAACTGAAGTAAAAAAATCGTATTGCGGGAATGTGACGTGTCTCGTATATGTGACCCAGGCCACGTTACCCGTGGCAATTCGGGGGCGGGATCCTTTGACGGATACCGTTGTTTTGAGGGACCTTTTTTAGTACCGATCCGTACAGAAACCTGGCGCAGGCCGGGGCGGGGTCGGCTTGCCTTCCATCGCAAGATTTCGCGTTGCGGCATTTTGAATTGGGGAGAAGCATCATGAGTTCGCGTCATTATCGCGCCGCGTCGTTGGGACGCCGGTCCGCGCTCGCCATCGCCATCGGCCTCGCCACCGTATCCGGCGCCGCGTATGCCCAGTCGACCGTCGGTCGCATCACGGGTCAGGCGCAGTCGGGCGACACCGTCACCGTCACCAGCAACACGGGCGTGACCCGTTCGACCACTGCCGATCCGTCCGGCAAGTACACCGTCGACAACCTGCAGACCGGCCAGTACAAGGTGTCGGTCAGCCGCGGCGGCGCCGTGGTCGACTCGCGCGACAACGTCGGCATCGTCGTCGGTGCCGGTACCACCGTGAATTTCACCGGCGCCACCACTGCCGCCGATACGTCGAACCTCGAAGGCGTGACCGTTTCGGCCAACGCGCTGCCGTCGATCGACGTGTCGACCGTCGACTCGCGCACCGTGATCACCTCCGAACAGCTCGCCAAGCTGCCGCTGGCGCGCACCGCGGAAGCCATCGCGCTGCTGGCGCCGGGCGCCGTGGCCGGCAGCTCGTTCTTCGTCGGCCCGACCGGTAACGCGCTCGTCTCGATCGCGGGTAGCGCGGTCACCGAGAACGCGTACTACATCAACGGCTTCAACACGACGGATCCGCTCAGCGGCTTCGGTGGTATCACGCTGCCGTACGGCGCGATCGACCAGCAGGAAGTGCTGGCCGGCGGCTACGGCGCGGCATACGGCCGTTCGTCGGGCGGCGTCATCAGCCAGGTCGGTAAGCGCGGCACGAACGAATGGCACTTCGGTGGCCAGGTGCTGTGGGAGCCGAAGGGCGCGAAGGCGAGCCCGAACAATTATTACAGCCAGATCGGGCCGGCCGCTGGGCAGGTGTTCGATCGCAATAAGGACGACAAGTTCTGGCGCACCACGTACTCGGCCTATGCCGGTGGTCCGCTGATCAAGGACACCCTGTACGTGTTCCTCGCCGCCGAGCAGGAGCGTCGTCAGGGCGACCAGACGCTTAACGTCAACGCGCCGTTCACGTACAAGCAGAACTATCGCAATCCGAAGTACTACGCGAAGATCGACTGGAACATCAACGACAGCAACATCCTGGAGTTGACCGGCGCGTCGAACAAGCAGAACTACGACGCATCGATCTACGATTACGATTACGCCACCGGCGTTCGCGGCGCGTACACCGGCAAGGACACCGCCGGCGCCCCGCAGAACAAGTCGGGTGCGGACGTTTACAGCGCCAAGTTCACCAGCTACATCACCGACGACCTGACGTTGACGGCCCTTTACGGCAAGATGAAGGGTACGTACTACACTGCGGTCGCGGACTCCACGCTGCCCTCGATCCTGCAGGCGAACCAGCAGAACACCGCGTTGACAGGTGGTGGTTTCATCACCAACTCGAATCCTTCTGCACAGATCGCCGATCCGAAGCACAAGTCGACGAACACCAACCTGCGCATCGATCTGAGCTATCGCGCGGGCGATCACACGATCACCGCCGGTATCGATAACCAGAAGGTGCTCGACAAGAACGACGGCATCACCACGTCGGGTCCGGGGTACGGCTGGGAATACTGGCAGACCGACGCGGATACGCCGATCATCGGCGATACGCCGGCCGACGCCGCTTACGTGGCACCGCCCGGTGGCGATGGCTACTACGTCGCGCGCTACGTTTACAGCACGCAGGCGTCGGTTCGTACGACCCAGCGCGCCCAGTACATCGAAGACTCGTGGCAGGTCAACGACCGCTGGCTGGTCAAGGTGGGTCTGCGTAACGACCAGTTCACCAACTATAACCAGAACGGCGAAGCGTACCTGCGCCTCACCACGCCGCAGTGGGCCCCGCGCCTCGGTGCGACCTGGGACGTCAATGGCGATTCCAGCCTTAAGATCTATGCCAACGCGGGCCGCTATTTCCTCGCCCTGCCGGCGACCGTCGCACTGCGTTCCGCGGGTGCCTCGCTCTACACGCGTGAGTATTTCAACTACACGGGTATCGATGCCAACGGTATCCCGCAGGGCTTGACGCCGATCTTCAGCAGCACGGGCGGTCCGATCTCGGCCAACCGCGAATACGGCATCCCGCGTGATCCGAAGACTGCCGCCGCCACGAACATCAAGTCGCAGTACCAGGACGAGTTCATCCTCGGTTTCGACGCGTCGCTGACCGACAAGTGGACGTACGGCGCGAAGGCCACGGTGCGCAAACTGCGCAACGCGATCGACGACGTCGGCGATGCTGGCGCCATCGAGCGCAAGATGATTCGCCAGGGTATCGATCCGGACACCATCGGCGATATTCAGGGCAGCTACCTGTTCAACCCGGGTCGTGCGAACACCTTCCTCGTTCCGAACACCAACGGCGGCTTTTACAGCGTCGACATGAACAACGAGGACTTCGGCTTCCCGCACAGCAAGCGTAATTACTACGGCCTCGAGCTGTATCTCGACCACGCGTGGGACGGCAAGTACCAGGTCCGCTTCGATTACGTCTTCTCGAAGAGCTACGGCAACTCGGAAGGCCAGGTCCGTTCGGACATCCGTCAGGACACGGTCTCGGCGACAGTGGACTGGGATTACGCGGAAGTCATGCAGTACGCCAACGGCGAACTCGCTAACAGCCGCAAGCACCAGTTCAAGATCTACGGTTCGTACCAGATCGCGCCGGAATGGCTCGCTTCGGCGAACGTGCTTATCGCGTCGGGTGCACCGAAGAGCTGCCTCGGCTTCTACGGTCCGAACGAGACGAATCCGAACCTCGGCTACGGCTCGTACTACCACTGGTGCGAAGGTCAGCCGTCGCCTCCGGGTGAGAAGGGCCACAATCCGTGGACGTACATCGCGACCGGTTCGATCGAATACCGTCCGACGTGGGCCGACAGCAAGCTCGGTTTCAACCTCACGGTGTTCAACATCTTCAATCAGCGTAAGCAAACGCAGGTCTACCCGATCCGCGGCAGCGTTGCGAAGCCGAACCCGCGCTACGACATCCCGCTTTACCAGACGACCCCGCGCTATGCCCGCGTCGGCATCACGTACGACTTCTGATCGGATCGTCCAAAGAACGTAGGTAAGCAGCTACAAGAAGAGAAGGTCGGTCGGGGGCCTGGAGGCCCCCGACCGTCAGAAGGCCCAAAAGCCTCCCCAGATCGCCCTCGCCCCTGCGGACGAGGGCGCTTTTTTGACGGAACTGTTTCAACCGTAAGCAAAAATCCCTGCAATTCAGGGGATTGATCCTGCAAGGCTCGTCAACATGGCGTTAGAAAAAACGCCGATCCCGTGTAAATAATTTGTTGACACGGTGGTCGGCGTACGCCTATGTTCGGCGTCGACGATGCTGAGTTCCCTCTTTCCTGCACTGCCGGAAAGGCCGGGTTCAGCCAGTCCAAGGCTTTGCGGGAGCGGTGCTTACGGGCGGCGTGCTCACTCTGGGAGGAGTGGACGCTGGTGATCCCCTTAAGACACGCGACCGGCGAGGAAGCCACCTTTTTTCCGGCCTCGGTCGGTTTTGCTTGTCTTTGAGGCCCGGTTCGGGCCGATCTGGGGAGATTTACAATGAGTTCTCGCAGCATCCGGCAGGCGTCCGTCCTGCGTCGTTCCTCGCTCGCGCTCGCGCTGGCGATGGGCATGGGCCTCACGGGTACCGTGTACGCCCAGGCCACCACCGGTAGCCTGTTCGGTTCGGCCGAGCCGGGCGAAACCGTCCAGATCACCAGCCAGACTGGTGTGACCCGTACCACCACGGTCGGCGAAAACGGCCGTTACAACTTCGGCAACCTGCCGCTGGGCAGCTACAAGGTCAGCCTGCTCAAGGGCGGCGCCGTCGTCGACTCGCGCGACAACGTCGAGCTGCGCGTCAACGCCGGTACGGACGTCTCGTTCGCTGCCGCCGCCACCGCTGCCAGCGCTTCGAACCTCGAGGGCGTCACCGTCGTCGGCACCGCGCTGCCGCCGATCGACGTCTCGTCGGTCGACTCGCGCACCGTCATCACGCAGACCCAGCTGAAGCAGCTGCCGCTCGGCCGTAGCGCCGAAGCGATCGCGCTGCTGGCGCCGGGCGTGTCGCCGGGTGCCACGGGTACCGGCGTTGCCAGCCCGACCGGCCAGGCCCTCGTCTCGTTCGCCGGTTCGTCGGTCAACGAGAATGCCTACTACGTCAACGGCATGAACACCACCGATCCGATCAACGGTTACGGCGGTATCGTCCTGCCGTACGGCGCGATCGACCAGCAGGAAATCCTGACCGGTGGTTATGGCGCCCAGTACGGCCGTTCGGCCGGTGGCGTCATCAACGTCGTGGGTCGTCGCGGCACGAACGAATTCCACTTCGGTGGCCAGCTGCTGTTCACCCCGAAGTGGGGCAAGGCTGACCCGAAGAACATCAACTTCGCGAAGGGTTCGCCCAGCGAAGGCGAGCGTTACCAGTACCGTGCTGACAACAAGGATTGGGAAGCGATCGCTTCGGCCTACGCCGGCGGCCCGCTGATCAAGGACAAGCTGTTCGCGTTCATCGCCGTCGAAGGCGCGCGTCGCGAAGGCACGAACGTCGGTTCGGTGTCCACGACGCGTACCACGCAGTACCGCTACGACGATCCGAAGCTGTACGGCAAGATCGACTGGAACATCAACGACAGCAACATACTCGAACTGACCGGCGCGTCCTACAAGGACGAGTACTCCGGCGGCATCTACGCGTACGACAACGACACGAACACCCGTGGCGCTTACCGTAACGCGGCGACCATCGAGAACACCAAGCAGACCATGTGGCTGGCGAAGTACACCAGCTACATCACCGATACGCTGACGTTGACGGCGCAGTACGGCAAGCAGAAGACGGCGTTCTTCACCCGTCCGGCGCAGACCGATCCGGACCTCATCTACATCACCGGCGCGGGCAACCAGAACCCGGCATACAACGGTGGCGTCGCCGGCGGTATCGCGAACGCGCAGAACCTGCGCGACATCGACGATCCGCGTCACGAGAGCAAGGGTTCGAACTACCGCCTCGACCTGGCCTGGACGCTCGGCGACCATACCCTGACGGCTGGTATCGACAACCAGAACACGCAGGACAACAACGACGGCACCTTCATCTACGGTAACAACGGCTACTCGTGGTCGTACGGCACCGTGCAGCAGGGCGCGAGCACCATCGCCGGTGGCCAGGTCACGGCTCCGGTCGGTACCCCGTACTACGTCGCGCAGTACCGCATGACCACGGCCGCCAGCGTCCGTGTGAAGCAGCGCGCCCAGTACGTCGAAGACAAGTGGCAGCTCAACGACAACATCCTGCTGTCGATCGGTCTGCGCAACGACCAGTTCACGAACTACAACAGCGCCGGTCAGGCCTACATCGCCCAGACCAAGCCGCAGTGGGCTCCGCGCCTCGGCGGTAGCTGGGACGTGTACGGCGACAGCACCTTCAAGGTGTACGCCAACGCTGGCCGTTACTACCTCGCCCTGCCGGCCGCGCCGGCGCTGCGCGGTGCTTCGGCGTCGTACTACACGAACACGTACTTCTCGTACACGGGCATCGATCCGAGCAACGGTTACCCGACCGGCCTGACCCCGCTGAACACCGTTCGCGGCGTGGGCGCTCCGATCTCGACGAACAACGAATACGGTCAGACGCCGGATCCGAACGTCGTCACCGCCCGCGGCGTGAAGGCCGAGTACCAGGACGAGTTCATCGCCGGCTTCGACAAGACGCTGGGAACGAACTGGACCTACGGTGCGAAGCTGACGCTCCGCAAGCTCGGCAACGCGATCGACGACTACTGCGACACCGGTGTGGTGCAGGACGCATTCGCCGCCAAGGGCTACGACGTCGATTCGCAGAAGTGGGATCAGGTCGGTTGCTACCTGTTCAACCCGGGTCGCGCCAACACCTTCCAGGTCGGCAACGCGGCCGGTGGTTACGACTCCATCGACCTGTCGAACAAGGACCTTGGCTTCCCGCACCTGAAGCGCAAGTACTACTCGGCCGAGTTCCACCTCGATCGCCAGAAGGGCGACGGCAACTGGTGGGGCACCGTCAGCTACACGTACTCGCGCCTGTACGGCAACTCGGAAGGCCAGGTCGATACGGATGCCGGTACGCGCAGCTCGCCGTCGGTAACGCAGGCGTGGGATAACGCGCCGCTGATGGTCTATTCGAACGGCACGCTCGCGAACGATCACAAGCACGCCCTGAAGGCGTACGGTGCTTACCAGATCACCCCGGAGTGGATGGTCGCCGGCAACATCGCCATCGTCTCGGGTGCGCCGCGTAACTGCTACGGCGGTTTCGGTCCGAACCAGGAAGACGCGGGTTACGGCGTCGATTCCTACCACTGGTGCAACGGTCAGCCGTCGCCTCCGGGTTCGGGCAGCCGTCTGCCGATCACCCACACGGTGTCGCTCAGCACGGAATACCGTCCGGCGTTCGCGGACCACAAGCTGGCCTTCAGCATCGAAGTCTTCAACCTGCTCAACGAGCAGCAGAAGACCCAGTCGTACCCGTACTACGGCGTGTCGTCGGCTCCGGATCCGGAGTACCGCCGTGCGCTGACGTACCAGACCCCGCGTTCGGTCCGCTTCGGTGCGACCTACGACTTCTGATCCAGAGCGTCGTGATCGACCGCTCGCGTAAGCGAGCGGCTCGACCGGGAACGAAAACGCCACCTTCGGGTGGCGTTTTTTTTGGCCGAACGGAAGAAAACGTTTTCTTATTCAAAGCGTTACCGCTTTTCGGCAAATCTGGTCCCAAAGCTGCCAACCGGCTCGCGAAACCCGATACCTGTCAGGTTCCTCACTTGACTTTTACAGCGGCGCATTTGCCGGTATGCTTCCAAATCCCCCTCGGAAGTCCTTGCGCCGCCATGCGCGTGCGTATCTTCCGTGACCCACAACCATTCCGTTCCGTAACGAGGTTCGACCATGCGCAGGATTATCTTGTCGCTCGCATCCGTGGCCGCACTGGCGGCCCTCGCCGGTTGCAGTGGCTCCGACAACAACGGCCAGTCCGCGGCCGCGTCCGCCAGCACCAGCGGCGGCGACACCGCACCGGCCACGCCGGCCAACGCCGTCACCGGTACCGTCACCCTGCGTGACGCCGGCGCACAGCTCAGCCCGGACGCCAAGCTCGAGCTCAAGCTCGTCGACGTCTCGGCCGAAGGCTCGCAGCCGCTCGCCAGCAAGACGTTCGCGCCGGTCACCATGCCGCAGCAGTTCCAGCTCGACTTCAATGCGACGGACCTCAATCCGAACGACATGTACATCATCGAGGCCTCGCTGCAGGACGGCGAGCGCCACTACGCCTCCCCGCTGAAGACCCCGGTCCTCACGAAGGGCGCCAAGAACGTCGCCAACATCCAGCTCGTCGGTGAAGCCACCCCGGGCGAGAAGGAACTGGCCGGCTTCAACAGCGTCAAGAAGAACATCGGTGGCATGAAGGTCACCCAGGGCACGGCGCTGAAGGAAGGCGAGTCCCGCGGCTGGCAGATCTTCAAGAAGGGCAACGACGTCGTCTTCGTGATCGAGCTCGTCGACTACGGCGACAAGGGCTTCACCTCGACGAACTACGCCTACAAGGACGGCAAGGCCTGGGTCATCGTCCAGGAGAAGAAGTCCAGCAAGGACGCGAAGCCGAACTCCATCGCGCGCGCCGGCTGGAACGACGCAGGCGAGCTCGTGCTGAAGCAGAACGAAGCGGGCGGCAAGGTCGACACGCTGTCGGAAGACGACGCGAACAACCTGCGCAAGCAGGCTGACGCGATGTACGCGAAGGCCGGCGGCAAAAAATAACTAGGCAGTCATGCCTGCACGCAAAGAAACGCCGGCTTCCAGCCGGCGTTTCTTTGCGTGGCCCCGCAGGCCGAACTCAGACGCTGCAAGCGCGACGGCGCCAATTTCGAATCAATTGAATTGGCGAATGCTGCGTTTGAGAGTCACGCTTAACTAGTAGCCCGTGCCCGGCAGGTAATTCCCAAGACCCGACAGTTGAGATGGGGCCGGAAGGGAGCAAGATTTTTTCCCGAAGAATGGACCGCCTTGATATGGCACGTCCTGGCAATAATTTTGCAGTGTCCGTCCCGTCGCAGTACGAAAGTAAACGGCCGAATTAACTAGGTTATGGCCAACAGTCTGGCAAAGTCCCATGTCATCGCATGAGACGATTGGATCACCGCATCCAAACTCAAACTCCACGCGATACGCATTGCCGTAGTCGACCTGCCCAGCGTGCTCCCTCACGTTGTTGCAGTAGAGATTTGAGTTCCCGATGATGTTGTCGTTTGCGTCGAAGTAGATCACCGCTCGTGCAAACGCTGGCAATGCCATGGAGATGCTCGGCATCGCTCCAAAGCACACAAGCAATAACGTGGCTAACACATAACGAATGCGCATCGTTGAGTATCCTTCATCGCGCCTCGGATGAGGCGAAACGAGCATAGTCTTCCTCTTACACGGCTTATCAGGCGGAAAGCCGGCGCGCTCTTGGCTGACGCAGATATCAGCCTAAACCTACACATAAGCGGCCAAAAAAACGCCGGCTCGTGGCCGGCGTTTTCGTGTCGCGGTCCGATGACGATCAGAACGCCATCTTCAGCCCGAGGTTCAGGCCGTTGTAGCGCTGGGTGTCGTCGGCGAAGCGACCGGTGTAGCTCACCCAGCCGCTCCAGGTCTGGTTGAAGTCGGCCGTGACGCCGAGGTCGGCCGTGACCCAGGTCTTGTCCGGGGAGAAGCCCTGGATGCTGAACTCGCCCGCCATGTTGGTCAGGCCCGCGGTCACGAAGCGATCCTCGGCGCGACCGTCATGGTTGTATGCCACTTCGACGAACGGACGAAGCATGGTGTTGCCCGACTGCCAGGCGCCCTGCAGGCGCCAGCCTGCCGTCTCGATGCGGGCGTTGCGCGTCTGCTTGTCGAAGCGCATGGCCGTGCTGGTGTCGTTGCGCTCGGTATAGCCGAAGACGCGCAGCTGCTGGAAGTCGACCGAGACGTACGGACCGGTCTTCAGCGACTCGCTGCCGAACCACCAGCCGCCCGTGAGGCCGGCGCCGACGTGCGAGCCGTCCGTCTTGCCGGTCTCGGTGCGACGCGCGCTGCCGAGGTCGATGCGGCGATCGATGTCGGTGAAGCTGAGCTGGCCGAAGCTCACGTACGTGCCGACGTAGCCGCCACCGTTGTGATAGAAGGCGTAGCCCGAGCCGGCGATGTCCTGCATCTTGTAACCGCCGCCGCCCTGGAAGTCGGCCTTCGACTGCGCGACGCCCATCGCCACGCCCACGGACACGTTGTCGTTCACGCGCGCATCGGCGCCGATCGTCAGGTTGACGTTGTCGCTGTCGGTCTTGGGCGAGGTATCGGTGTTCTTGAACTTCTGCTGGCCGTAATCGACCGCCGCGAAGACGCGCGATTCGGCGCCGAAGTTGTCGGCCACCATCTGGTTGCGCAGCGTGCGCACGTGCGCGGCGTTGGACGCCAGGCCCGCTTCGCCGAGCAGCGAGATCTGCTGCGGAGCGGTGATCACCGAGATCGCGTACTGGCCAAGCAGTGCGTGCGCCGCGTTGGTCGGGTGGATGCCGTCGGCGAAGAGGTACGTGGCGGCGGCGTTCGGATCGCGCAGGGTGGCGGGCGAGCAGGTGATCGAGCTGGCCGTGGTGCAGGCCGGCACGGTGACGTTGGTGAAGCCGTAGGTGCCCGGGCTCGCGATCACTTCGTTGAGCAGGGCGTAGGTGTCGATCGGCACGATGCCGCGATTCGCCGATGCGAGACCGCCGGACAGCACGCCGTTGTAGACCTGCGCGAGCTGCGAGATGCCGGCCGACGCGGCGGCGCCTTGCGACAGGGCTGCCGGGGTCTTGCCGACGTCCGGCAGGTTGAAGACGACGATGGTCTTGGCGCCCGCGGCCTGCAGCGCCTTGATCTGTGCGACTTCGTTCGTGGCGGCGGTCGCGACCGTCACCTGCGCGGTGGCCGGGTTGCCGGCGGCGGCGAGCAGGTCGTTGGCGCCGATCCACATCGTGTAGAGGGCATTCGGGTTCGCCTTGCCACCGTTGGCGGCGAGGTACTGCTGGACCTGCGTCGACGTGGCGGGGACCGGGTTGGCGATCGCGGCGCGGGCGCCGCCGAAGGCGTAGTCGGTGCCACCGGCGAGGGACGGCGTGAGCGACAGGTTGAAGTACTTCGCGATGTTCTCGACCGCGACCGTGCCGGGGTTGGTCGTGAAACGGGTGACCACCGGGGAGCGGCTGAGGATGGAGACGTTGCCGTTATCGCTCAGGCTGTCGCCGAACGAAACGACCTGCTGGAAACCGTCGGCGTGCGCCCCGGCACTGAAGAGAAGGGCGGCGCCAATGGCACCGGCAAGATGGCGAATACGCATGAATGACACTCCGTGTGGGGCGTTAGAGAAGCGTTACGGTAATGGAAGCCATACGGCAGCGCATGCTGCGGCGCGGCAGTCCGTTACAGACGGTGCAAAGCCTGTCAGGCGTGGCGTCCGCGAACGTTGTCGGCCGTCACGGCCCTGAGGAAATTCTGGGATTCGCGACGGCTCGTGTGGGAGCGCGCTTGCGCGCGAAGGGGTGCTCGCGGCAAGCACCCTTCGCGCGCAAGCGCGCTCCCACACAAGAAACCGGCCAACGTGCGATGCGGTTACTTCTTCTGCGCGCGTGAGAACGCGTCGGCGAAGGCGCTGTTGGCCGGTGCCGCTGTCGGCTTCGGCATCTGCGGGCCACGGCCCTGCTGCCCGCCACCGCGGCGGTTGCCGCCAGGCGCGTCTTCGCGCTGCGCGGGGCGTCCACCGCGCGCTTCGCCCGGCACGTCGTCGAGGCGCATGCTGAGGGCGATGCGCTTGCGCGGCAGGTCCACTTCCATGACCTTCACCTTGACGATGTCGCCGGCCTTCACCGCGTCGCGAGGATCCTTGACGAAGGTGTGCGACAGCGCGGACACGTGGACCAGGCCGTCCTGATGGACGCCGATGTCGACGAACGCGCCGAACGCGGCCACGTTGGTCACCCGGCCCTCCAGCACCATGCCGACCGTCAGGTCCTTCAGGTCTTCGACGCCTTCGGCGAAGCTCGGTGCGACGAATTCGGGACGCGGATCGCGACCGGGCTTTTCCAGCTCCTTGAGGATGTCGCGGACCGTCGGAACGCCGAAGGTCTCGTCGGTGAAATCCTCGGCCTTCAGGCTGCGCAGGAACGACGTGTCGCCGATCACCTGCTTCACTTCGCGGCCGCACTGCTTGAGGATGCGCTCCACGACCGGGTAGGCCTCCGGATGCACCGAGCTCGCGTCCAGCGGATTGCTGCCGTCGCTGATGCGCAGGAAGCCGGCGCACTGTTCGAAGGCCTTGTCGCCGAGGCGCGGCACCTTGAGGAGATCCTTGCGGCTCGGGAAGGGGCCGTGGGCGTCGCGGTGCTTGACCACGTTTTCCGCCACGCTCGACGAGAGGCCGGCGACACGGGCGAGCAGCGGCGCGGAGGCCGTGTTCACGTCGACGCCGACGGCGTTCACGCAGTCCTCGACACGGGCGTCGAGTGCGCGCGCGAGCTTCACCTGGTTGACGTCGTGCTGGTACTGGCCGACGCCGATCGCCTTCGGTTCGATCTTCACGAGTTCGGCGAGCGGATCCTGCAGGCGGCGCGCGATGGACACCGCGCCGCGGATCGACACGTCGAGCTCGGGGAACTCCTTCGATGCCAGTTCGGACGCGGAATACACGGATGCACCCGCTTCGCTGACGACGACTTTCGACAGGTTGAGGTCGGCATGCTTGCGCATCACCTCGCCGACCAGCTTGTCGGTTTCACGCGAGGCCGTGCCGTTGCCGATCGCGACGAGGTTCACGCCGTGCTGCTTCGACAGCTGGGCGAGGCGGGCGACGGACTGGTCCCACTGGTTGCGGGGTTCGTGCGGATAGATGGTGTCGTACGCGAGCAGCTTGCCGGTGGCGTCCACGATGGCGAGCTTGCAGCCCGTGCGGATGCCGGGATCGAGTCCCATCACCGTCTTCGATCCCGCGGGGGCGGCGAGCAACAGATCCTTCAGGTTCTCGCCGAACACGCGGATCGCTTCGTCTTCCGCGCCCTCGCGCACGCGACCGAAGAGATCGAGCGTGAGGTGCAGATGGAGCTTGACGCGCCACGTGAGGCGCACCGTCTCGCGCAGCCACGCGTCCGCCGCCCGGTTGCGGTTGACGATGCCGGCACGCGCGGCGACGCGGCCTTCGCCTTCCGCATGGCCCTGGTCGGCGTCGACGCCGGGGTTGAGGTCGATCTCGAGCACGCCTTCGTTGCGCGCGCGCATCAGGGCGAGCAGGCGGTGGGATGGAATCTTGCTGACCGGTTCGACATGGTCGAAGTAGTCGCGGAACTTGGCGCCTTCGTTTTCCTTGCCGGCGACGACGGTCGCGCGGATCTGACCCTTGTCCCAGAGCCAGTCGCGCAGTTCGCCCACCAGGGCCGCGTCTTCGGCGATCGTCTCCATGAGGATCGCGCGCGCGCCATCGAGCGCCGCGCGCGTGTCGGCGACGCCTTTTTCCGCGTCGACGAAGCCGGCGGCGAAGGTGTCGGGGTCGAGGGTCGGGTCGTCGCGCAGGCCCAGCGCCAGAGGCTCGAGGCCGGCTTCGCGGGCGATCTGGGCCTTCGTGCGGCGCTTCGGCTTGTACGGCAGGTAGAGATCTTCGAGACGCGCCTTGGTGTCCGCCGAAACGATGTCGGCGCGCAGCGCGTCGGTCATCTTGCCCTGCTCGGCGATGCTGTCGAGGATGGCGACGCGACGGTCTTCGAGCTCGCGCAGGTAGCGCAGGCGCTCTTCGAGAAGGCGCAGCTGGATGTCGTCGAGACCGCCGGTGACCTCCTTGCGGTAGCGCGCGATGAACGGCACGGTGGCGCCGCCGTCGAGGAGCTCCACCGCCGCGCGCACCTGTTCGGGCTTCGCGGCGATGTCCTGGGCAATACGTTGTTCGATGCTCTGCATGGTTTTCCTGTGCGTTGCTCGCCGGCCGAACGAAGGGCCGGGGCCGCCGATGATAGCAAGCACAGGGATCGCCCCGGCCGGATGGCCGGGGCGAGTCGCGTCAGGCGTCGAACGAGCCGCCCGGGCCGCTGCGCGGTGCCGGCGTCGCGACCGGCGCCGTGTCGGCGCGGCCCATCAGCACATAGGTGCTCGCCAGGAGGTCGTGCACGCCCTGCTTGCGCTGGGTAAACGCGGCCACGATGTAGAAGACCATCGGGATGACGAAGGTGAACGCGTTGATGAGGCGAATCGCATTGCGCCCCGCGGCGCGACCCACGCTGATGCGGGCACCGTCGACATCGGTGACGCGGATCCCGACCGCCATCTTGCCGGGCGTCGCCTGCCACTTCGAACTCTCGAAGAACGCGTAGTAGATGAAGCCGAGCACCAGCAGCACGAACGTGATCGGCTGGACGGCGTCGGCGTATGCCGTGATCGCGGCGGTCCGATCCGTTTCCATCTGCTTGAGAAGGGTGTTCATCACCGCGCCGAGGCCCATGCTCAGGCTGATGATCGTGAAGGGCACCATGAGGATCAGGTAGTCGATCACCCAGGCGCCGAAGCGCAGCCAGAAGCCCGCGTACTCGGGCTCGGCGACGTCGGTGATGCCCATGAAGGGCGGCGGTGGAGGCGGTACGGGCGGCACGCTGCCGGCGGCAGGACGGTCGTCCGGAAAGAGTTCGCCAAGCGGGCGCCAGTCGGTCATGCCCTCGTGCCAGCCGAGCTCGTCCGGGCGGCAGGTGCCGTCGCGCAGCCACTGCCGGATTTCCTCGTCCCGATAGGGGCCGAAGCGCTCGCCGTTTCGTCCGATCCAGACCTGCATGATGTTCCTTCCGATACCTGACCCGATGCCGGGCATGATGCCAGATGGTCGGCGCGGCCGCCGGTGCTTGAAGTCAGGCCGCCCGTCGTTTCAGGTGCACCAGCAGCAGCGAGATCGCCGCCGGTGTGACGCCGCTGATGCGCGACGCCTGGCCGATCGTGGCCGGCAGCGACCGTTTCAGCTTGAGCAGCACCTCGGCCGAAAGCCCGCGCACGCGGTCGTAGTCGAAGCCCTCGGGAATCGCGGTGGTCTCGTGGCGGCGCTGGCGCTCGATCTCGTCGCGCTGGCGTTCGAGGTAACCCGAGTACTTCGCCTGCACTTCGACCTGCGTGGCGACTTCGGCGTCCGCGACGGCCGGGCCGAGTTCCGGTACGGAGGTCAGCATCGCGTAATCCATCTCCGGGCGACGGAGCAGATCGAGCGCATGCGTCTCGCGACTGACGGCGATACCCAGCGTGCGTTCGACCGCCGCGCCCAGTGCGTTCGTCGGTGCGGCCCACAGGCCGCGGAGTCGCGCCGTTTCCTTCTCGCTGGCCTCGCGCTTCGCTTCCAGACGGCGGAATCGCGCGTCGGGCACCACGCCGAGCGCATGGCCTTGCGGCGTCAGTCGCAGATCGGCGTTGTCTTCGCGCAGGTGCAGCCGGAACTCGGCGCGCGAGGTGAACATGCGGTACGGCTCGATGGTGCCGTTGGTCGTCAGGTCGTCGATCAGCACGCCGATGTAGGCTTCGTCGCGGCGCGGGGTCCACGGCGCGTCGCCGCGCACGGCGAGCGCGGCGTTCATACCGGCGACCAGCCCCTGGGCACCGGCCTCCTCGTACCCCGTGGTGCCGTTGATCTGGCCCGCGAAGTAAAGGCCGGGGATGCCCTTCGTCTCGAGTGACGGATGCAGGCCGCGCGGGTCGAAATAGTCGTATTCGATGGCGTACCCGGGGCGTGTGATGTGCGCGCGTTCGAACCCGGGTATCGAGCGGACCAGCGCGTACTGCACGTCGAAGGGCAGCGACGTGGAGATGCCGTTGGGATAGATCTCGAACGTGTCGAGGCCTTCCGGTTCCACGAAGATCTGATGCGAGGTCTTGTCGGCGAAGCGGACGACCTTGTCTTCGATGGACGGGCAGTAGCGCGGACCCACGCCCTCGATCTGTCCGCTGTACAGCGGCGAGCGGTCGAGCGAGCCGCGGATGAGGTCGTGCGTCTCGTTCGTGGTCTGCGTGATCCAGCAGCTCACCTGGCGCGGATGATCGGCCGCCGACCCCATGAACGAAAAGTGCGGCATCGGATCGTCGCCCCGCTGTTCCTCCAGCCGCGAGAAGTCGATGGTGCGGCTGTCGATGCGCGGCGGCGTGCCGGTCTTCAGGCGATCGGCGGCGACCGGCAGCTCGCGGAGCTTCGCGGCGAGCGTCGACGCCGGCGGGTCGCCCGCGCGTCCGCCGGCGTACTGCGCGGGGCCGATATGGATCTTGCCGGCGAGGAACGTGCCCGCCGTCAGCACGACGGCGGGGGCATGGAAGTCGAGTCCCATCTGCGTACGCACGCCGGCGACGCGACCGTCGATCAGGATGAGGTCGTCGACCGCCTGCTGGAACAGCGAGAGATTCGGCTGCGTCTCGACGATGTGGCGAATCGCAGCCTTGTAGAGTGCGCGATCCGCCTGGCAGCGCGTCGCGCGCACGGCCGGCCCCTTCGAAGCGTTGAGCGTCCGCCACTGGATGCCTGCCCGATCGGCGGCGATGCCCATGGCCCCGCCGAGCGCATCGATCTCCTTGACGAGGTGGCCCTTGCCGATCCCGCCGATCGCGGGGTTGCAGCTCATCTGGCCGATCGTCTCGATGTTGTGGCTGAGCAGGAGCGTGCGGGCGCCGGCCCTGGCGGAGGCCAGCGCGGCCTCGGTGCCGGCGTGGCCGCCGCCGACCACGATCACGTCGTAGGTTTCGTTGTGCAACATGGGAGAGGGGTCGGTGATGCCGGAGGGAACATTTTACGCCGGTCCGGCTGCCGCTGCCGTGACAGCGGGTTCTGCTGGTGTGGGAGCGGCCTTGGCCGCGATGGGTCCTTGCCGCGAGCACCCATCGCGGCCAAGGCCGCTCCCACAGGACATGGTGGCGTCACGGGCGACATCGGGAACGATGGCACGACTCATGCTTGACCTACGGGGCACTTCCCACGGGCAGACGCTGCGCGATCATCCGCGCGCCGAGGCCGGACACAGGGGTCTGGCTGCGTGCTGGGGGAAGGAAGCGGGATGCGGGCAAGGATGCCCCATTCGGTTCGACGAATGAGATCTGGCGCCCGGCGGTCTCAGGAACAGGGGGAATCCAGGATGACCGTGCTGCCGGGCGCCAGAAACCGAGTGACTGGCACGAAGAGCCGCGACTTGTCGCGGCTTTCTTCGTTGGGAGCAAACATACACCGTCCCAATGAACCGTGTGTGACTTTTGCGTCAAAAAAGTGCTCTGTTCCGGCAAACAGTGACGCAGTACGTCAGTTTTTTACATGCCATGACAAGGGAGCGTGATTGAGCGCACGTTTCAGCCCAGTGCGACACGCGCCAGGATGTCCGTCAGGTCGCGCGACAGGTCCTTCCGCGCCGCCAGCTCCGACACCGCGGCGTGGGCGGCTTCGCGGCGCACCGGTTCCAGCCGCTTCCAGCCATTGAACGCTGTCGCCACCCGTGCCGCGACCTGGGGATTGAGCGCGTCGATGGCCACGAGGCGATCCGCAAGCCACCGATAGGCGGCCCCGTCGGCACGGTGGAAGCCCGTCGGGTTGGCGCGCGCGAACGTGCCGATCAGCGACTGCACTCGGTTCGGATTCTTCAGGGTGAAGGCCGGATCGTTCTCCAGTGCCCGCACGCGGGCGAAGGCGCCGTCGCCGGGCAGCGCCGCCTGCAGGGCGAACCACTTGTCGAGCGCCAGTGCGTTGTCGTCGTAACGACGGCGGAAGTGCGCGATCGAGGCCAGGGCCGCTTCGGGCGCATGGGTCGCGAGGGTCGCCTGTGCGGCGAGACGGTCGGTCATCCCGGGCGCCTGCTCGTACTGCGCCGCGGCGAGATGCGTCGCGCCCTCGACGTCCACCAGCGCCAGCAGATCGAGGACCCGGCGCTTCAGCTGGCGGCGTGCCTGGCTCGCGGCATCGAGCGATGCGCTGGTCGCCTCGCGGAGCCGGTCGTAGCGCTGGCGCAGCGCGTCCACGCCGATGCGCTGCGCCAGCGCGCGCAGCATCGCCTGCCGCGAGGCACGGATGCGGTCGGGATCGCGCTCGGCCTGGCGTTCGACCAGCTCGATCTCGCCGGGCGGCGTGAGGAGTTCGGCCAGCAGGGCGTCTTCCACCGACGCGTCGCGGAAGAGGTCGGCAAGCGCCTGGCTCCAGGCGGTGAGCGCGGCACCCGTCAGCCGGCCGTCGCGCGCATCGTCGTAGGCCAGTCCCGCGAGTTGCTGGCCGGCCTCCCAGCGATTGAAACCGTCGGGGTCGTGGCGCAGCAGCACGGCGAGCTCGTCGGGCTGGTAGTCGCATTCGAGGATGACGGGCGCCGAAAAGCCACGCAGCAGCGACGGCACGGGCGGCCGGGCGATGTCTTCGAACACGATGCTGCGTTCCGCCCCGTCGAGCACCACCGTGCGCTCTGTTCCGCCCGCCACCGCTTCACCCTCGAGACGCAGCGGCAGCGCGCGACCCTCGCGGTCGAACAGCGACAGACGCACCGGGATCGGCAAGGCCTTCTTCGTCGTCTGGCCCGCCGTCGCCGGCGTGCGCTGGCGCAGCGTCAGGCGGAAGCGGCCCTGTGCCGGATCGTGGCGTCCTTCCGCCGTGAGGCGCGGCGTCCCCGCCTGGCCGTACCAGCCGAGGTATGCCGACAGGTCGACGCCGTTCGCGTCGCCGAGCGCGCCGAGAAAATCCTCGATCGTGGCGGCGCGTCCATCGTTACGTTCGAAATACAGATCCATGCCCCGGCGGAATCCATCGGCACCGAGGTGCCCGGCGAGCATGCGGACGAGTTCGGAGCCCTTCTCGTAGACCGTGGCCGTATAGAAATTGTTGATCTCGCTGTACTGCGACGGACGCACGGGATGCGACAGCGGGCCGGCGTCCTCGGGGAATTGCGCGCGGCGCAGGAGCGCGACGTCTTCGATGCGCTTCAGTGGCGCGGAATTCATGTCCGCCGAGAAACTCTGCTCTCGATAGACGGTCAGGCCTTCTTTCAGGCTCAGCTGGAACCAGTCGCGGCACGTGACGCGGTTGCCGCTCCAGTTGTGGAAATACTCGTGCGCCACCACGGCCTCGACGTGACGGTATTCGTCGTCGGTGCTCGAATCGGGATCCGCGAGCAGGTACTTCGCGTTGAAGATGTTGAGACCCTTGTTCTCCATCGCGCCCATGTTGAAATCATGCGTGGCGACGACGTGGAAGACATCGAGATCGTAATTTCTTCCGTACGCGCGTTCGTCCCACCGCATGGAGCGGATCAGCGAATCCATCGCGTAGTCGCAGCGGTCGATGACGTCCGCCTCGGCCCAGATGTGTAGCGCGACGGCGCGACCGTCGGCGGTCGTGTAGTCGTGGCTGATGCGCTCCAGCCGGCCCGCGACCAGCGCGAACAGGTAGCTCGGCTTCGGGTGCGGGTCGACGAAGCGCGCCCAGTGCCGTCCCTCGGGCAGGTCGCCGTCGCCGTCCGGATTGCCGCCGGCGAGCAACACCGGGAAGCGTGCCTTGTCGGCGCGCAGCGTCACCGTGTACTTCGAGAGCACGTCGGGCCGGTCGGGGAAAAAGGTGATGTGACGGAAACCCTCGGCCTCGCACTGCGTGAGCAGGAAACCCTTCTCGCGACTACCCGAGAGGTAGAGCCCCTCGAAGGCCGTGTTTTCCGCCGGGCGCAGCGCGACGCGCGTCGTCACCGTGCATTCGGCGGACGCCACCGCGAACTCGAGCACGCCGTTGGCGAGGATGTACTCGCCGTCGCCGAGGCGGCGGCCGTCCACATCGAGGGAGAGCAGTTCCAGACCTTCGCCGTTCAGGCGTACCGGCTCGTCGGCCTCCCGGGACAGTTCGAGCGTCGCAAGAACCTCCGTGCGATCGATCCCGAGGTCGAACTCCAGGGCCACGTGCCGGACGGACCAGGCGGGCGCCCGATAGTCGGCAAGGCGGACGATGGCGGTGGGGGCGTCTGAACGATCGCTCATGGCGGGGGCAACGTTTGTCTGGTATGTCAGGCAGGCTAACATGCGGTCGAACCCGTCAAAAGGAAGTCACCCCATGTCCCGTTTCACGATTGCGCGCTCCCGGCTAGGCGAGCAGGAGCTGGTGCTGCTGGTCGACCGCGACGCCGAGCGCGAGATCCGCATCGCGCTGCGCGGCGCCACGGTCCTGTCGATCGCCACCGAAAAGCGCGGGAAGATGCACGATATCGCCGACGGCTTCCGGAGCGAGAAGGAGCTCGTCAAGCACACGGGCTCCCGCTTCGCGATCATGACGCCGTTCGCGAACCGCGTGGACGACGCACGCTATACGTTTGAAGGAACGGCTTACGATTTGCAGCCGGGCGCCGTGGGCGCGGATCGGGCCAGTCGCCACGGCTTCCTGCGGGGTGCGACGTTCCACCTCGATCGCGAAAAGGCGGACGACACGCACGCCGCCGTCACCCTGAGCGCGAAGATCCGGCCGGACGATCAGCCGGGATATCCGTTCGCGCTCGATGTCTCGGTCACGTTCACGCTGGACAACGACGGACTCACGCTCAAGGCAGAGACACATAACGTCGGCAAGCACGACGCGCCCACGTTCTTCGGATGGCACCCGTACTTCCGGCTTTCCGACAACCCGATCGAAACCTGGGAACTCCAGGTGCCAGCCGACACGGTGATCGCCGCGCGCGAAGACTTCATCCCGCTGGCGGGGACACGCGCGTGGACGTCGCTCGACAAGGCGGACCCTCGCATCGACTTCCGTTCGCCGCGCACCATCGGCGACGTCGAGCTGAACCACACCTTCGCCGACCTGCAGCTCGATGCCGACGGGCGTGCGCGCACGCGACTGCGCGATCCGGCGACGGGCGAATCCATCGCCGTCTGGCAGACGAAGGGTGTCATGCTCGCATTCACGTCCGACACCGCGGAGCGCGACGCGCGCAAATCCGTGGCACTGGAGCCGATGGAATGCATCCCCGACGCTTTCAATCGCGACGACTGCGCGCCGCTGATCCGTCTGCCGCCCGGCGAGAAGAAGACGTTCCTGTGCGGGGTGGAGTTCGCCGCGTGACGCTTCCCGCCTTCGCCGACGTCCGCGATGCGGCGGCGCGCATCGCGCCCCACGCGCTGGTGACGCCGGTACTGCGCAGCGATCGTATCGACGCACTCGTCGGTGCGCGTTTCGTCTTCAAGTGCGAAAACCTGCAGCGGGGTGGTGCGTTCAAGTTTCGTGGCGCCACGAATGCCGTGTGGTCGCTGGGTGACGACGAGGCCGCCAACGGTGTCGTGACGCACTCGTCGGGCAACCATGGCAACGCGCTCGCCATGGCGGCGCGTACGCGTGGCATTCCCGCGCACGTGGTCGTACCCGACGGCGCGGTGAAGGCGAAGGTCGACGCCATCGTCGCCGCCGGCGCGATCGTCCACCGCTGCGCGCCTACCACGGCCGCGCGCGAGGCGATGGCGGCCGATGTGCAGGCGCGGACGGGCGCGCGACTCGTGCATCCCTATGCCGATCCGCTCGTCATGGCGGGGCAGGGCACGCTCGTTCCCGAACTCCTGCGCCAGGCTCCCGGCATCGACACGTTGCTGTTTCCGGTCGGCGGCGGCGGGCTCGCCTCGGGCTGCGCCATCGCCGCGCACGGCATCGATCCGGGCATCCACCTCGTCGCCGCGGAGCCCGAAGGGGCCGACGACACGGCGCGTTCGCTCGACGCCGGCGAGCGTGTGGGGTCTTTCACGCCGCACACCGTCTGCGACGGTCTGCGCACGCTGCTGGGCGAGCCCAACTTCCATGTCCTGCGCGATCACGGCGTCGACGTGCGGCGCGTGAGCGACGAGGAGGCGATCGATGCGATGCGTCTGCTCTGGACCGAGTTGCGCATCGTCGTGGAGGTGTCGAGCGCGACCGTGCTGGCCGCCGCGTTGCGCTATCCGGAGCGGTTCGCCGGGCGCCACGTCGGTGTCGTGCTGACGGGTGGCAACGTCGATCTCGACGCGTTGCCGTGGTGAAATCGTGTGGGCGTCGCCCATTGGGATGACGTCCACACGCGCGCCGTCGCAGCCACCCGCACGGACAGCAGCGCAAGGACTCTGCGGACATTGACGGCGCTGCCCCGACGATATGCTCGCCTCTCGAAAAGGGACGAGGGGCGGAACCATGCGTTGCACCTGGGCAGAGCGGAGCGACATCGAGCGCGCGTTTCACGATACGGAATGGGGCGTGCCCGTGCACGACGATCGCCAGATCTTCGAGCGGCTCGCGCTCTGCACGGTGCAGGCGGGCCTCGCGCTGCGCACGGTGCTCGCGAAACGCGATTCCCTCCGCGCGGCGTTCCACGGGTTCGACATCGCACGCATCGCGGCGATGACCGACGACGATATCGCGGTCGTGCTTTCGGACCGTGGCGTCGTACGGAACCGCCTGAAAATCGAAGCCATCCGCAGTAATGCCCGCGCGACGCTGCGCATCGTCGCCGAGCACGGCTCGCTCTCTACCTTTTTGTGGGGGTTCGTCGACCCGAATCTCACGCGTCGCCGGGCAAACGCGGATCCGCTGCCGGGGCGCAGCGAGGCCTCGGACCGGATGAGCGACGCATTACGTGCAAAGGGCTTCCGCTTCGCCGGTACGGCGATTTGCCACGCCATGATGCAATCGACCGGGATGGTCAACGATCACGCGGTCGAGTGCTTTCGCTATGGCTGACTCGCGTCAGAAGGGCGTCTTGCGTCGTGAGCCGCGCAGGTTCTCGACCGGGAAACTCGCGATTTCGCCGCCGCCTTCGCGTCGCGACTGCCCCGCCGGCGGGCCCCAGGCGTGCCCCGTCACCACCTCCCATGTGGACGGGATCGTGCCGTCGGCGCGCATGGCCTCGTACGCGTCGATCATGCGCCTGTAGTGCTGCTTGCCCGTGAGGCCGCGCGGACGCTCGGCGTCCGCGTTGTTCGCGCCGAGCCCCTTCAGTTCGTCGAGCAGTGCCCGGGGCGTGGGGTACGTGAGCGTGTAGCGCTCGGCGAAGAGCACGGGGTCCTTCAGTCCCTGCGCCAGCATCGCGTCGCCGACATCGTGCATGTCGAGGAAGCGCGCGACATGCGCACGCTGGTCGGCATCGGCCCAGGCGGCGCGCAGTTCCTTCAGTGTGTCGGGACCGAACGTCGAGAACAGCAGCAGTCCACCGGGCTTGAGCACGCGCGCGCATTCGGCGAACAGTCGCGAGACGTCTTCGCACCACTGGAAGCACAGGTTCGAGAACAGCACGTCGACGCTGCGATCCGGCACCGGCAGGGTGTACGCGTCGGCGACGACGCGGCCGAAGGGCTTCAGCCAGCTCGCATGCTGCTTCGCCTGCTTCAGCATCGGCAGCGCGAGATCGACGGCGATGACCTGCGCCTTCGGATAGCGCTTCTTCAGCGCCGCGGTGCCGCGGCCCGTACCGGCGCCCACATCGAGCACGACGTCGGGGGCCTGCTCGTAGAGCGCCAGGCGCTCGACGAGCGTCGCTTGCACCTCGCGCTGGAGGGCATCGTGTTTTTCGTAGGTGCCCGCGGCGCGCCCGAAATTGCGGCGGACCTGGCGGCGGTCGAAATGGAAGTCGCTCATGCGTGTGCGTCTGTGAACTGCGTCAGGACATCCGCGACGGCCGCGGCATGTCCGATGAAAGGGGCGTGGCCGGCGTGGGCGATTTCCTCGAAACGCCCATGGGCGGCCTCGGCGGACCAACGCATGGCCTCGGGATGGACAATGCGGTCGCGACGGCCCGCAATCCAGAGGCTCGGCTGGCGAATCGCACCGAGGCGCGAGCGGAGATCGGTGGATTCGAGCAGCCGGATACCCTCGAGCAGCACGCGCGCGTCTGGCTCACCGCGCGAGAACGCGTCGGCCTTGAGGCGCCGCGTTTCGGTCACGGGATCGGGGCTGCCCATGGCTTCCAGCGCGATGAAACGCTCCACGGTGGCGCGGTAGTCGTGTTCGAGATCCGTGGCGAGCTGGCGCACGAGGGCCGGGTCGTTGCCCTGCGGCCAGTCGTCGGCGCGGACGAATCGGGGCGTGGAACACATCGGGACGAGCAGGCGAACGGCATCCGGTACGTCGAGCGCGGCGGCCAGCGCGACGAGTCCGCCAAGCGACCAGCCGAGCCATACGGCCTGCGACGGCGTGACCGCCGCGATCGCGCGGGCGCAGGCGAGGGGATCGAGCGGGATGTCGGACTGGCACGAATAGCCGTGGCCCGGAAGATCGACGACGTGCATCGTGAAGCGCGCGGCGAGCGCGTCGACCAGCGGCTCGAGAATGCCGCCGTGCATCGCCCATCCGTGGATGACCACGAGATGTTCGGCGCCTTCGCCCCGGGTCTCGACGTGCAGGCCGTTCATCCCGCGCGCGCCGGGGCGAGGGCGGGATCGACGCTGCCGCGGTCGTCGAAGACGAAGCAGTCGCCGCGCCAGTGTGCGCCGCCGACTTCCTCGAAGTACTTCAGGATGCCGCCTTCGAGCTGGTAGACGTGGTCGATGCCGATCTCGCGCATGTGGATCGCCGCCTTCTCGCAGCGGATGCCACCCGTACAGAACGAGACGACGGTCTTGCCGTCGAAGCGATCGCGGTCCGCGGCGACGGCGGCGGGAAACTGCGTGAAGCTCGACAGCCCGTATTCGACGGTTTCCTGGAATGTGCCGGCCGCCACCTCGTAATCGTTCCGGGTATCGAGCAGCACCACCGGGCGGCCGTCGTCGTCGTGGCCCTGATCGAGCCAGCGACGCAGGTCCACCGGCAGCACGTGCGGCGCTCGTCCGTTCTCGGGGCGAATCGCCGGTGCGTGCATCGTGATGATTTCCTTCTTGAGTCGCACCCGCATGCGTCCGAAGGGTGCGCTCTCCGACCAGCTTTCCTTCGGCACGATGTCGGCGAATCGCGGGTCTTCGCGCAGCCAGGCGACGAACGCGTCGATGGCCTCGCGCGGCGCCGCGAGAAACAGGTTGATGCCTTCCGGCGCCAGCAGGATCGTGCCCTTCAGCGCGAGCGCGTCGCAGCGCTCGACCATCCGCGCGCGCAGGCTCGCGAGGTCGTCGAGGCCGACGAACTTGTAAGCGGAAATGTTGAGGATCGGCATGGCGTGGCCAGGGGGAGTGCGACCGCTCATTATACGGCCGCGCTTCCGGCGGGGCCGGCCACCCGCCCCAGGGCGTCGAGAAGCGCGTCGATACGGTCCGGCCGGTGCGCCGCCGACAGCGTGATGCGCAGGCGCGCGCCACCCTGCGGCACGGTCGGTGGGCGGATGGCGACCACGAGAAAGCCGGCGCGCTCCAGCGCCTCCGCCGCCGCCGTCGCCGCGGCGGCCGTTCCCATCGGCACCGGCTGGATGGCCGTGGTCGACGGCAGCAGCGGCACGCCGAGCGCCGCCGCGCCGGCGCGGAACCGGGCGATGTTGGCGGCGAGCATCCCGCGCCGGCCCTCGGCGTCGTGCCGCGCGAGCCGCACGGCTGCGCGGGTGGCGGCCGCAAGCGCGGTCGGCATCGCCGTCGTGTAGACGTAGCTCCGGGCGAACTGCGCGATCGCCTCGATGACCGGCGCGTCGCCCGCGACGAAGGCGCCGGCGCATCCGAGGGCCTTCCCCAGCGTGCCCATCAGCACCGGCACATCGGCGTGGCCCAGACCCGCGGCCGCGACCGATCCGGCGCCCGCCGGGCCCGTCGTGCCCAGGCCGTGGGCGTCGTCGACATAGAGCGTGGCGCCGCGCGTCCGGCACACGGCGGCGAGCGCGGCCAAGGGCGCCACGTCGCCATCCATGCTGAAGACGCCGTCCGTCGCCAGCAGGGCGGGCAGGCCGGGGCGCGCATCCAGTTGTCGCGCGGCGCCCTCGGCGTCCCCGTGCGGGTAGCGCCGGAGTTCGGCGCCGGCGAGGTGGGCGCCGTCGATCAGGCTCGCGTGGTTCAGGCGGTCCTGCACGCAAAGCGCCGTCCCGTGCCTGTCGCCGGGCATCGCGCCGGCACCGAGCAGCGCTTGCAGCGTCCCGAGGTTGGCCATGACGCCGGTGGAGAAGAGGAGCGCGCGGTCGCGACCCGTCCAGTCCGCGAGGTCCTCTTCCAGGGCGGCGTGCTCGCGCCGGTGACCGGACACCAGGTGCGCGGCACCCGTGCCGACGCCATCGGCGGCGGCGCGGGTGAGCGCGGCGACGAGATCGGGATGGGAGGCGAGCCCGAGGTAGTCGTTGCCGCAGAAATCGTCGAGCGGGTGGCCGTCGACGAGGCGTCGCCCGTCGGGAAGGCTGTCGCAGATGCGCGCCCGTCGGAGCAGGCCGGCGCGCTCCCGCGCGGCCCGCGCCTCTTCGACGCGGGCGAGCAGGTCGGGCCGGTTCACGCCTCGGCGTGCTCGACGATGTCCGCGTGCACGGTACCGGGCTCGATCTCGACGTCCATCGGCTTGAGGCCCAGGCGTTCGAACAGGCGGCGGTCGTGCTCGACGTCGGGATTGCCGGTCGTCAGGAGCTTCTCGCCGTAGAAGATCGAGTTGGCACCGGCCGCGAAGCACAGGGCCTGCAGTGCGTCGTCCATCGTCTCGCGTCCGGCGGAAAGGCGTACGACGGACGCCGGCATCAGGATGCGGGCGACGGCGATGCTGCGAACGAATTCGAAGGGGTCGAGTGCCTCGGTGCCGGCGAGCGGCGTGCCCGCGACCTGAACCAGCCGGTTGATCGGCACCGACTCCGGGTGTTCGGGAAGGTTCGCCAGCGTCGTGAGCAGGCCCGCGCGCTGCGCACGCGATTCGCCCATGCCGACGATGCCACCGCAACAGGTCTTCAGGCCCGCTTCGCGTACGTGCTCCAGCGTGTCGAGACGATCCTGGAACTCGCGCGTATGGATGATCTCGCCATAGAAGTCGGGCGACGTGTCGAGGTTGTGGTTGTAGAAATCGAGACCGGCGGACTTCAGCGTGTCGGCCTGAGGCTGGGTCAGCATGCCGAGGGTCGCGCAGGTCTGCAGGCCCAGCGACTTCACCGCGGTGACGATCTCGGCGACCTTCGCCACGTCGCGATCCTTCGGCGAGCGCCACGCGGCGCCCATGCAGAAGCGGCTCGCGCCGGCGTCCTTCGCGGCCTGCGCCCTGGCAAGCACGGCCTCGACGCTCATCAGCTTCTCGGCTTTCACGCCGGTGGCGTAGCGCGCCGCCTGCGGGCAGTACGCGCAGTCCTCGGGGCAGCCGCCGGTCTTGATCGACAGCAGCGTGGACACCTGCACCGCGTTCGGGTCGTGGTTCGCCCGGTGAACGGTCTGGGCCTGGAACAGCAGGTCGTTGAAGGGCAGGGCGAAAAGGTTCTCGACCTCCTCGCGGGACCAGTCGTGGCGAATGGCTGCGGTCATGGTGGCGTTCTCGTGGCGAAGGCGCGAAGTGTGGAAACGGCAAGGGCCACTGTCAACCTTAACGGCACATCATGGGTTTACGGTCGCGCCGCGCCGCCTGCCGTACGATGGATTCACGTCCCCCCATCTGGAGAACTGCGCATGAGCAGCGGACAGGGCAGTACCGGCAACGTACTTGCCGCGATCTGTAGCCTCTTCATCCCCGGTCTGGGGCAGCTGGTGCAGGGCCGGGTGTTCAAGGCCCTGATCATGTTCGTGCTGGCCGCCGTGCTCTGGATCGTCTGGCTCGGCTGGATCATCCATCTGTGGTCGATCATCGACGCCGCGATGTACCGGCGCGACTGACGACCGCCACCACGCATGGATGCGACCGCCCTGAAGCAGTGGATCGCCGCCGCCGGGCGCTTCGCGCTGCCCGCGCGCTGTCTCGTCTGCGGCGATCCGGGGCCGGCCGGTCGCGAGCTGTGCCACGGCTGCCGTGCGTCGCTCGTGGTGAACGACATCGGTTGCGCGCGATGCGCGATTCCGCTGCCGTCGCCCGTGGCCGCCTGCGGCACCTGCCAGCGTCGTCCGCCGCCGTGGAGCGCCCTCTGGGTGCCGTTCGTCTACACCTCGCCGCTGGATGGGCTCGAGGCGCGCTTCAAGTTCGCCGGTAGCCTCGCGGCCGGGCGCGTGCTGTCGACGTGCTGGGGCGAATCGGGCGAGCCCGTCGCCGTGCCGGAGCTGTTGGTTCCCGTGCCCTTGCACACGCGCCGGCTGCGGGAACGCGGCTACAACCAGGCGCTCGAATTGGCGAAGCCGCTGGCGCGGCGCTTCGGCGTGCGACTGGCCCACGATCTGCTCCGCCGCGTGCGCGCGACGGAAGCGCAGACGGATCTCGACGCCACGCTCCGGCGCCGGAACGTGAGGGGTGCCTTCGCGGTGCAGCGGATGCCGCCCGCGACGCACGTGGCGGTGGTCGACGACGTGATGACCACGGGGTCGACGCTCGCCGAGTGCACGCGCGTGCTGCTGGCGGCGGGGGTGAAGCGCGTCGACGTGTGGGCATTGGCAAGGACGCCGCGGCCCGGAGGATAGCGGTGGGGGCGGCCTTGGCCGCGATGGGTGCTCGCGGCCGGCCCGATCGCGGCCAAGGCCGCTCCCACACGGCACGTAGGAGGGGGCTTGGCCGCGGAGGCTGCTCGCGGCAAGCCTATCGCGGCCAAGGCCGCTCCCACGCGGGAGCGTCAGTGGTTGATGTACACGGGGTTCCCCAGCAGCAGAAGCTTGCCCTCCGCCGAGCGGACATCCACGCGCAACCAATGCGCCTTCCCGTCGCTCGTCCAGTCGAAGGCCACGGCGCCGTCGCCGGAGACCGGCTTTCCGGCATCCGCCTTACCATCGACGGTGACGACCACGCGCGCGCCCGGGGGCGCCTTCGTGCGCACGTCGACGTGCAGGATCGCACCGCCCGCGACCGCGATCGCGTCGCCCATGCCGGCATGCGCCGCACCCACGCTCGCATCGACGTCCAGCGTGCGATCCCGGGTGCCGTCGACGTCGATGAACACGTGACCTGCGCGAATGCCGTCGAGGATGCCTTCCATGGACAACGCCTTCGCGTGCACCGCCGTGGTGGGCGTGCCGATGACGCCCGCGAACGCATCGCGCGCGTCGTCGCTGCCGATATGGCTGTCGCTGCCGCCGATCGCGGTGATACGCACACCGGCATTCAGCTGCGACTCCCAGAACGGAAGACCGGTATCCGCGCGCTCGGTGTCGCGACCGTTCACCACTTCGATCGCCTGGAACCCGTGCATGTCCACGGGCCGGCGCGGCGTGAAACCGCACCCCATGCACGTCTCGTCGTTCGGGCGGCGCGGGTGGTTGATCGAGATCACGCCATGGGCGCGCGGGACATCGGCGAGCAAGGCGTTCCAGTCGGGCACCGCCTTGCTGCCGACACGGAAATCCACGGTGCGCGACACGCCGAACAGGTTGGCATGCCCCTCGAACGTGGTGACCTCGCGGGCCGGAATCAGCAGCAGGGTATCGAAGTACGGCTGCATCTCCCGCAGTTCGGATACCTGCGACATCGTGTTGTGCTCGGACAGCGCGATGAAGTCGAGACCTCGTTTCGCGGCCGAGGTCACGGTGAGGAACAGCGGGCAACCGACTTTCTTCGTGCCCGACGCGTTCAGGCAGTTGCCGTCGCTGTGCGCCGAGTGCATGTGAAGGTCGCCGCGGTACCAGCGATCCTCGGTCGATAGCGGGCCGGTCAGGCCGTGCTCCGGACCGAAACCTTCGTCGTCGCCGGAGAGCCAGACCTTCGCCGTGAACGACGCTTTCGACGCGGCCCGGATGTTCGGGATGCCAAGGAGCAGCTTCCATGTGCCCGGGCCGATGGCGCCCGGAAGGTACGACGCCGTCGCGTCGGTCGCGGACACGGTGAAGCGGTGCTTGCCCCCGCCGCTCCAGCCGCGGAACCCGTCCTGCGCTTCGAAACCGCCGGGCCCGAGGAGCCCCAGGTCGATGGTCGTCTTCTCGTCGCGGCCGGTGTAGTCGACGTCGATCGTGATCCGCGAGGTGCCCTTCGGCACCTCGAAGGGCACCTCGCGATACGTGTGCTGGTCCGCACCCGACAGCGTGCCGCGAAGCACGAGGTCGGGTGCGCGCTCCGCCGCCAGCGACACGACGGCGAAGCAGGACAGAACGATGGCGATCAGCGCGCGCATCAGAAGCGGTACATCGCGGCCGCACGGAACGAGCGGCCAAGGAGGGGACGGGCGATGAACGTGTTGGCGCCCGCGTCCGCGCTGGCGATTTCGCCGGCGCGCGGATTGCCTTCCGTCAGGCCGAGCGAGTTCGTCAGGTTGTCGGCGTAGAGGAATAGCGACAACGCCGGCGTCGCATCGTAGCGGGCGCTCGCGCCCACGACGTGGTACGACGGCAGCACGACCGAGTTCGCCGTATCGACGAAACGCTTGCCTTCGTGTTCATACGACATCTGCAGGCGGAGGCGACCGTCGAGCAGGTTCACGCCCGGCACGATGCGGTAGCTCACCTTCGGTACGCGGATCAGCTGGTTGCCGTCGTAGTCACGCAGCACCGGCGCGTTCGCGACCACGTCGGTATAGCTGAGGCCCTTGTACTTCGGATCCTGCAGCGTGGCGTTGAACTGCACGTCGAACCAGTGGCTCGGGTACAGCGTGCCTTCCAGCTCGAGGCCGTAGGTCTTCGTGCTGGCGAAGCCGGTCTGCGGCGAGGACGTGTTGCCGTTACGGTCGAAGACGTTGTTGGTGAAACTCACGTTGTCGTACTTCGTGTAGAACGCGGTCGCGTACAGGTCCATGAAGCGGTCGCTGTACTTCCAGCCCGCTTCGGCGAGATCCATCGTCTGCAGCAGCGGCGTCGCGGTCGGATTGGTGATGTATGTGCTGAGGTTCGGCAGGCGGAAGGCCGAGGTCCAGCGCCCGAACAGGCCCTGGCGGGGCGAGAACTGCCAGTTCGCGCCGAGCGTCCAGCCGGTCTTGTCGAACGACTGGTCGTAGTGCACCTGCTGGCCGTTGCCCGTCAGCACCTGTGCCGCGGCCGGCGTGCCACCGAGATTCACCGTCTTCTTGCCTTCGGTATAGCCCTCGACGTTGACCTTCTCCCAGCGCACGCCGCCATCGATGCGCAGCTCGGGCGTCACCTGCCATTCGTCGGACACGTAGAAGGCGTTGGTCTTCGACTTACCGCTGGCGTTTTCCCACTCGTAGCCGTAGCGATAGAAGCCGTGGTCGGTCAGCGAGCCCCGGACGTTGCCTGCCGCGTCCACGCCGACGAGGTCCACGAGGCGCGCGTTGTCGCGTGCGTCGGTCAGCACGGTGGAGGAATAGCGGCTGAAATCCTGCTCGAAGTTCGCGTGGTAGTAGCCCAGCGTGACGTCGTGCGTCTGGCTGCCGACGTCGAACTTGCGCAGCACGCGCGTATCGTTGATGAACTCGTCGACCGGCAGCGTCACGCCGCGAAGGCCGCCGGTCACGATGAGACCGTTACCGTTCTGGTTCGCCGTGTCGTAGATCTGCGAGGGATTGTCGACGTAACGGAATTGCAGCGCGGTGGCGCCGGGGATCAGCGCCAACCGCTTGGCATCCTGCGCGAGGAACGAGGTCGCGCTCTGCAGGGCGTTCGGGAACATGCCGTTACGCTGCGTGTCCGTGGTGTTGTAACGCATCGACTCCGCCAGCTTCCAGTCGTCGCCGAGGTCGTGGTCGAACTTGAAGGTCACCTGCGTGCGCTTGACGTGCGTACCCTCGGCGTTGTCGAAGTCGTAGACGCCACCGTCGCCCTGCGGCATCCGCGCGTGCTCGGTTTCCGGCCCGGCCAGCGTGCCGTAGTTGCCGTTGAAGCCGTGGACGGGACGGATGTCGCCATTCGCATTCGTGCGCATGGGGATGCCGAGGTACAGCGCGACCTTGTCGTCGAGGTGCTTGACGTCGAAGCTGATGTCGCCGTGCTCGAGGTCTTTGGAAAGCGTGGCACGCAGCTGGCCGCCGTCGTCGGCGTGGAACTGCGGGCGGCGCACGCCGTCGTCGACGCGCCAGAAGCCGCCGAACGCGAGTTTCCAGCCGCCGCCGATGGGCGTGCCGTACCAGAAGTCGAGGCGATTCAGCGAGTAGTTGCCGACGGTGTACTTGACCAGGCCTTCGGCGGTATCGCCGACCTTGCGCGGGATGAAGTTGATCGCACCGGCGGGCGCGTTCGAATAGAACACCGACGACGGGCCGCCGCGCACCACTTCGACGCGCTCGATCGTCTCGTCGAGGCGGAACGCCTGGTCGGCGTTGAGGTAGCCGAGTGCGGGGTCGTGCTGTACCGGGATGCCGTCTTCGAGCAGCGTCACCGAACCGTAGCCGTCGACGGGAATGCCGCGCGCGCGGATGTTGCCCGACGCCTCGCCGCCCGACGACTCCACCCAGAAGCCCGGCACGGACTTCACCGCTTCGGTGACGCTCGTGGGGGCCTGCATGCGCAGGCGGTCCTCGTCGATCGTGGTGATCGAGTAACTGGTTTCGGCCTTGGTGCGCGCCTCGACGCCCGAGCGGGCGGTGACCACCACGTTGTCGAGATCGGTGGTTTTCTTCTCGGGGGCGGTTGCCTGGCCATGGGCGGCGGCGGAAACGAGCAACGCGCCGACGAGAGCCGCGCGCACGGCGCGGCTGAGCTGGGTATTACGCATCTTTTGATCATCCGGGGAAGGGGCTGCGCGAACCCTCCCCCCGGGCCGTACGTTGCGTCGGCCCGCGGCCTCTCCGTGGGTCCGCGACCCGCAGGAACTTAGGCGCGTAAAATGACGACGCGGCTTAATTCGCGTTACGGCCGCATTTCAATCGAGATAAATGGTCACCGATCCCTCACGACGTGATCACGGTCACAGGGCGAGCGCGATCACGAAGCCGAGCCAAAGCGTGAGTCCGACCCAGTTGTTGTGGCGGAACGCTTTCAGGCATGCGTCGCGGTCGTGGCCGCGGATCAGCCACAGCTGGTACGCGAAGAGGCCGGCGGTCACGGTCCAGGCGATCCAGTACGGCCACGCGAGGGACGCCCGCGTGCCCACGAGCAGCATCGTCAGCAGGAACGTCCCCATCAGGATGCCGATGATCGGTATGTCCGCGTCGCCGAAGAGGATGGCCGTGGACTTCGCGCCCGCCTTGATGTCCTCGTCGCGATCGATGATCGCGTACTCGGTGTCGTAGATGACCGACCACAGCACGTTGCCGATGAAGAGCAGCCATGCCACCGGCGGCACGTCGTTGGTCACGGCGGCGAAGGCCATCGGGATCGACCAGCCGAAGGCCGCGCCCAGCACCACCTGGGCCAGGTGGGTGTAACGCTTGGAGAACGGGTAGGCCGCCGCCAGCGCCGCGCCGACGAACGACAGGCCGATCGTCAGCGGATTGGTGAACAGCACGAGCACGAACGCGAACGCGAGCAGGCCGGCGAAGACCCAGAGCGCTTCGCGTGGCGCGACGCGTCCGCTGGCGATCGGGCGGCCCGCCGTGCGGGCCACCTGCGGATCCAGCTTGCGGTCAGCGTAGTCGTTGATGGCGCAGCCCGCCGAGCGCATCGCGAAAACGCCCAGAGTGAAGATGACGAGCGGTCCCACGGGCGGGAAATCCTTCGCCGCCAGCCATAGAGCCCACCAGGTGGGCCACAGCAGGAGCAGGGCGCCGATGGGCCGGTCCATGCGTGTCAGCACGAGGTACGCATGGGCCTTTTCCCGCCAGCGCGGCGGCAGGCCCCGTACGAGGAAGGCGAGCACGCGCTCGGCCGTGGTCGAGGCGTCGGCGGGGCGGGCGACGGGCGCCGGCGCCACCGGCCGGCGCGCGGCAGGCACGGCCGCCTTGCGCCTGGGGGCGGTGTTTCGGGAGGTGGGGCTCATGCGGAAAGTATAAGGACGGGGCGGCGACTTGGCTTGCGCCGGGCCGTGTTCATGTAACGATGACTCCCGTCGCTCCACACTTCCCCACATACGCTTTTCCGGTGTGCCCCCCATGCGAACCCGCTACCGCCGCAGCCTGTGGATCGTCGGTGTCCTTGTCGCGGTGCTCGTCGCCGCCCGCATCGCCCTGCCGTTCGTCGTGCTGGATTACCTCAACGGACGCCTGGCCCGCATGGGTGCGTACGCCGGCCACATCGCCGACATCGACATCCACCTGTGGCGTGGCGCGTATTCGATCGACAGCCTGACCATCACCAAGGTGGACGGCAAGGTGCCTGTCCCGCTGTTCAACAGCGCCCGCGCGGACATCTCCCTCAGCTGGCGCGCCCTGGCGAAAGGGCGGCTCCGCGGCAAGATCGACTTCTACGAGCCGGCGCTGAACTTCGTCGACGGTCGCGGCGAAGGCGACACGCAGACGGGCAAGGGCGTGGACTGGCGTGCCCAGCTCAAGTCGCTGGCGCCGTTCCGGCTCGAAGAGGTCAACGTGATGAACGGCACGGTCACGTTCCACAACTTCGTCTCGAGCCCGAAGGTCGACCTCAAGATGACCGACGTGAACGCCACCGCCAGCAACCTCACCAACGTGCAGCGCGAGGGCGGCTCGCGCGTGGCGCACCTCCACGTCACCGCGAAGGTGCTTGGCGACGCGCCGCTGGAAGCCCGTGCCGAGTTCGACCCGCTGGAGCGCCTTGGCGATTTCCGTTACGAGCTGACCGTGCGCAACATCAAGCTGGTGAAGGCGAACGACCTGGTGCGCGCCTACAGCGGCCTCGACTTCGCGGGCGGCGAGGGCGACTTCTTCATGGAGCTTCAGGCGAAGGACCGTCGACTGAGCGGCTATGCCAAACCCCTGTTCCGCGGGCTGAAGATCTTCAGCTGGAAGCAGGACGTCGAGCAGGACAAGAAAGGCCCGATCAAGCTTGCCTACGAGGCGGTGGCCGAAGGCGTGTCGAAGATCTTCAAGAACCAGTCGAAGGACCAGTTCGCCACGCGCGTGCCGATATCCGGCAGCATCGACGACCGGAACATGTCCGCGGCCGAGGCGATCGTCGGTGTGCTGCGCAACGCGTTCGTCGAAGCCTACAAGCCCAGCCTCGAACATCTGACCACGCGCCCGAAGGACGAATAGCCGACTTGGCATGGGGCGCCAAACGCGCGACAGTGCGGCCCTGTTTTCCTGGCAGGTAGCCCTTCCCATGACCGCGACGCCTCTCCATGTCCTGATCCTCGCCGCCGGTGAGGGCAAGCGGATGAAGTCCGCCTCCGCCAAGGTACTGATGCCGCTGGCGGGCCGCCCCCTGCTGGCGCACGTGATCGCGGCGGCGCGCTCGCTCGCGCCGGCGGGCATCCATGTGGTCTACGGACACAACGGGCAGCAGGTGCGCGACGCCTTCGCCGCCGACACGGGTCTCGGCTGGATCGAGCAGCGTGAACGCCTCGGCACCGGCCACGCGGTACGCACCGCGCTGGAAGCGCTGCAGAACGACGGCAAGCTCGAAGGCCGCGTGCTCGTGCTCTACGGCGACGTGCCGCTGATCCGGCCCGACACGCTGACCGCGCTCGTGGGCACGGACGAGGGTCTTTCCATGCTCGCCACGCGACTCGCCGACCCGAAGGGCTACGGCCGGGTGGTGCTCGACGCCTCGGGCCGCGTCCGCCACATCGTGGAGGAAAAGGATGCCAGCGCGGCGCAGCGCGCCATCGATCTGGTGAACACGGGCATCGTCGCCGCCGACGCGCAACGCCTCCTGGCGTGGACACAGCGGCTGGGCAACGCGAACGCGCAGGGCGAGTACTACCTGACCGACGTCTTCGACATGGCTTCGACCGAGGGCGCGCCGGCGGCATGCGTCGACTGCGAGCCGGTCGAGGCGTCCGGCGCCAACGATCCGTGGCAGCTGGCGGAGCTCGAGGCCCTCTTTCGCGAACGCAGCGCCCGCGCGCTGGCCCTCGCCGGCATGCGCATCGCCGATCCGGCCCGGCTCGACGTGCGCGGCACGGTCACCGTCGGCCGCGATGTCGAGGTCGACGTGAACGTCGTTTTCGAAGGCGAGGTGGTCCTCGGCGACGACGTGCGCATCGGTCCGTTCACACGCGTGCGCAACGCCACGCTGGCCGCCGGCACCGTGGTGCTGGCGCATTGCGATCTCGATGGCGTCGTGACGCACGGGCCCTGCACCATTGGCCCGTTCGCGCGGCTGCGCCCCGGCACCGACCTTTCGTCGGGCGTGCACATCGGCAACTTCGTGGAAACCAAGAACGCCGTGATCGGCGAGGGATCCAAGGCCAATCACCTGACCTATCTGGGCGACACCGTGATCGGTCGGAAGGTCAACATCGGTGCGGGCACCATCACGTGCAACTACGACGGCGTGAACAAGAGCCGCACCACGATCGGCGACGGCGTGTTCGTCGGCTCGAACAGCTCGCTCGTCGCACCGGTCACCTTGCACGACGGCGCGACCATCGGCGCCGGCTCGGTGGTGACGAAAGATGCGCCGGCGGACAGGCTGACCCTGTCGCGTGCGCGCCAGGCCACGATCGACGGCTGGCAGCGCCCGACGAAGAAGACCTGAACCTCAGCGACGGTAGCGCCAGCCGTCGATTTCCACGAGCAGTTCCTGCCGGCAGATATCGCCGTGGAGCACGAGCAGCGGCGCGTCGGGGAGATGGCGGGTCGCGAACGACCTGACGGCGTCGGCATGCGCCGCGTGGCGCACGTACACCTTCAGTGGCGAGCGCGCGTCGAACCCGGCCGGCATGCCGCCGGCGGCGAGCAGGGCGTCGAGGTTGCGCAGTGTCTCGCCGAGCTGCGCATCGATGTCGCCGGCGTGCGCCGAGGCGTGGCCCACGACCGCGGCCGTGCCGGATATGGCGAGGACGTCATCGGCCGGCAGCAACGTGGCGCGCGCGAAGCTCGGCGGTGTGCGGCCGTACTGCCGCGGATACTGCCAGGCGCTGACCTGGCGGGGATTTTCCACGCGCGTGCCCGGGCGATCGGTCGCGAGCAGGTACACCTGCAGCAGCGAGGGCCCGGCGTGGTGTCCGATGGCGGTCGCGGCCGGAAAACCTTGCGCGAACACGTCGCCCATGCCGCCGATCCGGCCGGTGCAGAAGTGCTTGTAACGCTCCTCGTCGCCCTTGCCGTCGTTGATGTCGCCGAGGTAGTTCCAGATGCGCTGGACGTGCCGTTCGGGGTTGGCCGCGATGAAGCGCGAAAGCAGCGAATACGCATGGCGTGCGGCGTGCTCGGTGCCGCCGTGATCGCCTTCGTGGCACTCCACCGCGGCGAAGAGCCAGCCGCCACCGCGCGACCAGCGCAGGTCGCCCTCGCGACCGTGCGCGACGTCGGCTCCCACGTCCCAGACTTCCGCGACGCGATCGCCGAAAAGCTCCAGCGCGACACGCAACCAGCGCGGGTCGTCGACGGCCGTCGCGGGCGCGCCGAAGCCGAAGGCGGCGAGCGTGGTGGGCGTCAGCGCGATCGGCTCGGGGCGATAGGCCACGCGCGGCGCGAGCGGCGAGATCGACGGCGCGGGGTCGCGCATTTCACTTCCTGGGAGCATCGGGCCTTCCGTCAGAACACGTCGGCGCCATCATATCGTCCCGTCGCCGGGCGGGTGCGTGAACGGTCGCCGTCCGCTGGCTGAACGCTCTGGCGAAGGGGTGCGGAGACCGTGTGGTAAACTCCGCGACCGCTGCCATCCGGGGGGAGGCAGGAACATCCAGGACCTGGAAACACATGGCAACGCAAACCGCAGCACAGCACGAACTCGCCGAACTCATCGTCACCAGCCTCAACCTGGAATCGGTGAATCCGGCCGATATCGACCCGAACGCGCCGCTCTTCGGCGGCGATCTGGGCCTCGATTCGATCGACGCCCTCGAGATCGCGCTGGCGGTGTCGAAGAAGTACGGCTTCCAGCTGAAGTCCGACAACCCGGACAACCGCACCATCTTCACGAACCTTAGCTCGCTGTCCGAGCATATCGAACAGCACCGCGCGGCCGCCTGATCGCCGCGCCGTGACGGGCGGAGACCCATCCGCCCGCCTCATGGTTCGCAGATGCCGATGACCGAAGCCGCCGATATCGCATCCTTCGTCCGCCCGCTGCGCTTCGACGCGGCACACCCCAGTTTTGCCGGCCATTTTCCCGGTCGCCCGATCGTCGCCGGCGTGCTGTTGCTGGAGGCGGCCGCCGATGCGCTGCGCGACTGGCGTGGCATGACCCTGCGTCAGGTCGTCGACGCGAAGTTCCTCGCACCGCTGCTTCCGGACCAGGACGCCGAGATCGAACTCGTCGCGCAGGACAACCACCGTTTCCGCTTCACGGTGCGACGCGACGGGGACACCCTCGTGCGCGGCACGCTCGAGGCAGGCGCATGAGTCACTGGCAGCAACGCGAAGGCGGCGGCTGGTTCGCCATCTGGCTGATCCGCACGATCGCGCTCCGGCTCGGCCGCCCGGTCGCGCGGGCACTGCTCTATCCCATCGCCCTCTACTTCTTCCTTCGCCGGCGCGACGAGCGCGCCGCGTCGCGCGTCTTCCTGTCGCGCGTGCTCGGTCGCGCCGTCACCGGCCGCGACGTCTTCCGGCACATCCACATGTTCGCCGCGACGCTGCTCGACCGGTTGTTCTTCCTCGCGCGGGGCGAGCGCGATTTCCGGGTCGAGGTCGAAGGCCTGGCCGAACTTGATCGGTGCATCGATGCCGGCAAGGGCGTGCTGCTGATCGGTTCGCACCAGGGCAGTTTCGAGGCGCTGCGCGCCCTCGGCGCGCGCCGCCCGGACGTGCCATTGCGCGTGGTGCTCGACAAGCAGAAGACGCCCGCGCTCACGGCGGTGCTGGAAGCGCTCGCGCCGGACGTCGGCGCGGCCGTCATCGACGCGTCGCTTGGCGGCACGTCGGTCGCGCTCGCGATGGCCGAGGGCGCGGCGGCGGGAGGCATGGTCGCGCTGCTCGCCGATCGCGGGCACCGCAGCGAGGCGACGCGCCAGGTGCCGTTTCTCGGTAAGCCGGCGCCCTTTCCCGTCGGGCCGTGGTTGCTCGCGTCGGCGCTCCGGATTCCCGTGGTGCTGTGCATGGGCATCTATCTCGGCGGCAATCGCTATCGCCTGATCTTCGAGGCCTTCTCCGACGGCATCGAAGTACCCAGGGCGACGCGCGAGGCCGCGCTCGACGACATCGTGTCCCGTTACGCTTCGCGGGTGGAACATTACGCGCGCGTCTACCCTTTCAACTGGTTCAATTTCTATGACTTCTGGCAAGAAATGGGTCCTGCTGACGAGCCTGCTGCTGCCGCTCGCGTGCATCGCCACTCCGGCGCCTGATGCCGTCGACGCGAACGCGCTGATCGCCAGCCTGCACCGGCCGGCACCGGCCCGCACGCCGTTCGCCGAAGCGCGCTTCATGCGCGTGCTCGACAAGCCGCTGATCGTCTCGGGCGAACTCGGCTGGCTTGGCGAAGACCGGCTCGAGCGCCGCGTCGACACGCCGACGAAAGAAGTCTCGACCATCGCCGACGGCGAGGTCACGCAGCAGCGCGAGGGCAAGAAGCCGCGCACGTTCTCGCTCACGCGGGCGCCGCAGCTGAAAGTGCTGCTCGACAGCTTCGTCGCGCTGCTCGCCGGCGATCCGTCGCGACTGTCCGAATCGTTCGACGTGACCCTCGGCCGCGATGCCGACCGCTGGGCACTCACGCTGACGCCGCGCGACGCGCGCATCGCGAAGCAGATCGCGCGCATCCAGGTCTATGGCACCGGCACGCTCGCGCGTTGCATGCGCATGGACGAAGCCGACGGCGACATGTCGATCGACCTCCTCGGCGAACTCGCCACGAAGATGCCGGCGGAGCCGACCCGCGAGGGTCTGATCGCCCAATGCGGCGGCGCGATGTGAGGGGCCGCCGCCTCGGTATCCTCGTCGCCTGGCTGGTCGCGCTCGCGCTGCTGGGCGCCATCGTCGCCACGCACCTCAAGGTCGGCACCGACTTGCGCAGCTTCATGCCCGCGCCCACCACGCCCGACCAGAAGCTGCTGATGGACCAGGTCGGCGAAGGTCCGGGATCGCGCCTGCTGCTCGTCGCGATCGACGGTGGCGACGATGCGACGAAGGCGGCATTGAGTCGCGGCCTCGCGACCGCGCTGCGCAAGGACGACGCGTTCACCCAGGTCGTCAACGGCGACTTCGATCTCGGCATGCTCGACACGAGCCTGTTGCCGTACCGTTTCCTGCTGTCGCCGACGCTGGACACCGGGGCGCTCGATGAAACCTATCTCGCCGACGAACTGCAGCAACGCCTCGACGACCTCGGCTCGCCCGCCGCGACGCTGCTGAAAGGCCTGTTGCCGCGCGATCCCACGCTGGAAACGCTCAAGCTCGCCGAGCACTGGACCCCGGCGCGATCCCCGGAAGTGCGCGAAGGCGTGTGGTTCTCGTCGCAGGGTGAGGCGCTGCTGCTCGCGCAGACGCGCGGCGCGGGGTTCGACCCCGGTGCGCAGGACGACGCGATCGGTCGCCTCCGCGCCGCGTTCGCCGCGCTGCCCGAAAGCAAAGGCTCGCACCTCACGATCAGCGGCCCCGGTTACTTCACCGTCATGGTGAATGCGCAGACGCGCGACCAGGCCGACTGGATCGGCCGGATCTCGACCATCGGCTTCGTGGTGCTGATGCTCGTCGCCTACCGCAGCATCGGGAGTCTCCTGCTCGGCGCGCTCCCCGTGGCCACCGGCGCGCTGGTGGGTATCGTGGCGCTCACGCTTGGCTTCACCGAAGTGCACGGCATCACGCTGGCATTCGGCTTCACGCTGCTCGGCGTGGCGCAGGAGTACCCGATCCGCCTGCTCAGCCATCGTCGCGCGGGCGAATCCGCCGTCGCGGCGGTGCGTGGGCTCTGGCCGTTGCTACTGACCGCCATCGCGTCGGCCTGCATCGCCTACCTCGCCTTCTACGCGTCGGGTGTCGGTGGCCTGAAGCAGCTCGCCGTGTTCACCATCGCCGGGTTGCTGGCGGCGGGCTTCAGCACGCGTTACGTGCTGCCGTACGTGCTGCCGGAAACCGCGCGCGACGTGGCCGGCATGCCGTGGCTCGCCGCGTTCCGCAACTGGCTGGATGCGCTGCCGCGCCCTCGCTGGCTGCCGCTGCCGATCGTCGCGGCGGTGCTGGCCATGCTGTTCTTCGCGCCCGGCCCGTTCTGGCAGAACGATCTGTCCGCGCTCACGCCCCTTCCGCGGGACCTCCTGATGAAGGACGCGCAGCTGCGCGGCGAACTCGGTGCGCCCGACGTGCGTTACCTGCTGATCGTGCAGGCGCCGGATGCGGACGGCGTGCTCAAGGCATCGGCGGCGCTCGAGCCGCGCCTGCGGGAGCAGGTGGCGAAGAAACACCTCGACGGTTTCGAACTGGCTTCGATCTACCTGCCGGACCTCGCCACCCAGCGCGCCCGCCAGGCGAAGTTGCCCGACCGCGCGGCGCTCGACGCGATGCTCGATACCGCGCTCGAAGGCATGCCGTTCCGCAAGGATCTCTTCGCACCGTTCGTCGACGACGTCGAAACCGCGCGCACGGCGCCACCGCTCACGCCGGAGGTGTTCTCGCGCTCGCCGCTCGGTCAGCGCCTCGCGGCGATGCTCGCGCAGCGCGACGATCACTGGGTCGGCCTGTCGACGCTGAGCGGTGTGCGCGACGCGAGCGCCGTCGCGGCGGCCGTCGCCGGTTCGGGCGTGGACGCGCGCCTGCTGGATCTCAAGGAGGCCTCCGAGTCGCTGGTGGCCGAGTACCGCACGCGCATCCTGCACGCGGTGCTTGCCGCCACGGCGCTGCTTTTCGTCACCATCACCCTGGCGTTGCGCAGCATCCGTCGCGCGTGGCACGTGCTGGCGCCGATGACGCTGGCGACGTTCCTCGTGCTCGCGGTGGAGCGTGCGCTGGGTATCCCGATCTCGCTGTTCCATCTCGTCGCGCTGATCCTCGCCGCGGGGCTGGGCCTCCATTACGCCCTGTTCTTCGAGCGCGACACCGGCGATCCCGCCGAGCAGCGGCGCACGCTGCACGCGACGGTCGTCTGCGTGATCGCCGCGTTGCTCGTGTTCGGCATGCTCGCGTGGTCGTCGATCCCGGTGTTGCGCGCGATCGGCCTGACGGTGGCGCTGGGCGTCGGCTTCCATTTCTGTCTTTCGATCCTGATGGCACCGCATGCTGACCAAGACCGACTTCGTTGACCTCGTGCCGCACGCGGGCGACATGTGCCTGCTCGACGGCGTGGTGGCGTGGGATGCGGGCTCGATCCACGCGGTGAGCACCCGCCACGGTCTGGCGACGCACCCGCTGCGCGGACCCGACGGACTCCACGCCGTGCACCTCGCCGAGTACGGCGCGCAGGCGATGGCGGTCCACGGCGCGCTGCGTGCGCGCGACGAAGGCAGGACGGAACCGCGCCCGGGCATGCTGGTGAGCCTGCGTGGCGTCAGGCTGGCCGTACAGCGCGTCGACACGCTCGATGGCGCGCTCGACGTCCATGCCGAATGCCTGCTGGCCGACGACGGCGGTGCGCAATACACGTTCCGTATCCTGCACCGCGGCGAGGAAATCGCGTCGGGGCGCGCCGCGGTGATTCACCCCGAAGGGTGACCGCCGGCCCGGAGGGGTTGCAGAGAAGGTGACTGATGAGGAGCCTGACCGCCACCCTCCGGGCCGACGGAGAGCAGTGTGCGAGGGTGACGTCTCACGGTTCGCGACTCCCGAGGTCTCGCTGACGAAAGGCGAGCTTCCGACGTTTCTCAGTCGCCATCGCGCGCGGTGAGCGGCAGCCACCGACGAACGGCACGCGTCCGCCAGCGCGAATGCACGCATGACGTGCTGAATACAACGTGCGTTCATCGTCTCGTGGCCACACTCCGCGCTTTTCTGCAACGGAGCGCAGAAGCATGGAAGGCAAGACAAAGTTGGCATCGGCGCTGCTGCTCGGGGTGCCGGCGCTGGTGGGTGGCGCGTACCTGTCGGGGATCGTCGCGATCAAGGTGGTGGATCTGGAAACACCTCTCACGATCGATCTGTGGTGGCGATGCATCAAGGCACTGGATGACCCGGCGTTCGCGCCCTGGGCGCGGCACGTCAAAGGTTCCGTCGTCGTTGGCTTCGGTGCGCCGATCCTGGGCTGGGGTGCCATCGTGCTGGGCATGTTCCGGAGCGCGCCCGAAACCACCCATGGCGAGGCCCGCTTCGCCACGCTCCGCGAACTGAGGCGCGCCGGCCTGCTCACCCGGCGCCCCGAAAGCATCCTCATCGGTCGTTCCGGCAAGCACCGGCTGTGGCTCGGCGGCGCACAGCACGTCATCGCGATCAGTCCGACACGCTCGGGCAAGACGACGAGCCTCGCGGTGCCGGTGCTGATGACCTACGCACATTCGATGATCGTCCTCGATCTCAAGGGCGAACTGCACAAACTGACGAGCGGTTGCCGCGAGGCCATGGGGCAACGGGTCTTCGTCTGGGCGCCGTACGACGAGGCGGGGCGGACGGATCGCTTCAATCCCATGACGCAGCTGGCGTCGATGGATCCGGGCAAACGCATCGGCGAACTGCAGACGATCGCCGCGATCCTCTACGCGGACGAACCCGGAAAGGACCCGTTCTGGACCTCCCAGAGCCGCGCGGCGTTCACCGCCTTCGCGTCGTATCTGTTCGAGGCATGGGACCACGGCATGCGGCAGATGGACGAGGCCGGCGTCGCGGCGGAGGCGAGGCCCGATCCGAACACGTCGCCCGACTTCCCGAGCTTCGAGCGCATCCTCGGATTCTCGAGCGGCCGGGACGACCTCGGAACACGGGACCTCCTGACATCGATCATTCGAGGCCCGTCGCGTGCGTGGGTGAGCAAGCAGACGGCGACGGTCTTCAACAACCTCGTCGGCCTCGCCGAAGACACCTTCTCGTCGGTCATCGCCACCATGCAGGCACCGCTCCAGCAATTCCTCAGCCCCATCCTCGCCGCCGCGACGAACGCCACGGACTTCGACATCGACCGCTTCCGTCGTGAGCCGACGACGCTCTACGTCAGCATTCCCACGAACAAGCTCGACGAGAGCGCGAAACTGCTCAACATCTTCTTCAGCGCGGTCATCGGCCGGAACCTCAACAAGCAACTCGGCGAAGAACCCGATCTCAAGTACCAGATGCTCATGCTGATGGACGAGTTCACGGCGATGGGTCGCGTCGACGTGTGGGCAAAGCGCATCTCCATTTCGGCCAGCTACGGCGTGCGCGACCTGTGCATCGTGCAGAGTCGCGCACAGCTTCGCTCGGCTTACGGCGATAACGACGCGCAGAACTTCATCACCAACCACGGCGTGCAGGTCGTCTTCGCGCCCCGCGAGCAGAGCGACGCAAACGAGTACAGCGAGATGCTGGGCTACCGCACGCTCCGCAGGAAGCAGCGCAGCGTGAGCCGTGGCGGCAGCGGCCAGCAGGTATCCACCAGCTATCAGGAAGAACGCCGCGCCCTGATGCTGCCGCAGGAAATCAAGGAACTCCCGGCCGACGACGAGCTGATCTTCTACGAGGGCTGCAAGCCGATCCGCGCGCGAAAGAACTGGTTCTTCAAGGACAAGGAGTTCAAGGCACTGGCCGCGCTTCCGCCGACGGTGGTGGAGGTCCGAGCGGTTGCCGTTGGGGCACGGTCGAAACGCGCGCCGTCAACGACGACGGCGAAAGTGAGCCACGCACTCGCGGCCTAGCCGGGACATCGCGCGGTTCGCCGCACGGTCGCATGCCATCGGCATGGCGATGCCTTGTTGATCGAAACGTTGAAGCTCGACTGATCCACGGATGGGCACGGTGCCCGAAGGAGAATCCCGATGATGGTATCCGCCATGGGCGAAAGGCCCACGATCGGAAAGGAGGCGGCGTGATGTGGCGTGCCTTGTTCGCGCGTCGGACGCATGCGGTTGCGACGCGACCTGCCATCTGCCCCAAGTGGGGCGATCGTTTTCCTTGCAAGGGGCCCTGTTGCGATCCGGCGGCAGCGGGAGCAGAGGGCATGCAGCGCGTCTCGTTCGCGAACGTCTCCTATTGGGACCGGGTGCCGGTGCCCCACGTTCGCTGCTTCGTCTGTCATCCGGAGAACGACGACTTCGATCCGGAGGAGGGTTGCCGACCGTCGCAGCTGCGTCGGATTCACAAATGCGCGTATGCCAATCCGGGGCAGGAGCTGTACCTCCGCGCCGTGGCCGAACAGTTGCGCGAACAAGGTAGCCACGATGAACAGGACTGGCCGGAGCCCGGCCACGACTCGACGACCGGCTTGCGATGTAAGCCGAAATCGTCGTGGAGGCTAGACGCATACACCCCAACCCTTGAACAGCCCGCCGAGGACGATGCGATGAAACGACGGAATATGGCGATGGCCGCAGCCTTGGCGGTAGGAGTCGCGCTGCCTGCAGCAGCGATGCATGGGGAAACGAAACAGGTAGCTGCCGAAGCGGTTACCCCGAAGAAGGTCGTCACCGAACCTGTGTGGCCAGACAACGGCATCGCCCAGCGTGAGTTAGGCGACGGTACGGATTGGCTGGAGGATCTCTTTGTCGAGCATGTCGGCGACGAATGGATCGCGTGGGCCGTCATGCGACCGCCGAACGGTCAAACGGTGGGCAAGGCGATCAACTTCTTCACAGGCGACGTTCTGGACGTCACGGGGGATTTTGACAGCGCGTACGTCGGGTCGTTCATCGATGCGAAGGGTGTCGAACACAAGGAAACGCTCGATCAGGTTTTTGATTTCAAGGATCCTCGTCCGGGTGGTGGTCTCGGAGAGATCGATTTCGCCGCCCCTTACCTGGAGATTCCACGAGGAAATAGGTCCTCGATCGACCTGAGAACCTACCGACGAGAAGCTGAAGTTGGTGCGAAGGTTATCTGGAGCAAGGTAGCTATGTATCGATGCGTCGAATGTCCGGATAGTGAATGGGAGGCCTTCTTCAGTACGGCACTCAATCTACGTGACGGCACCATGCTGGTCTCCGGCGGAAAGTACGTTTTTCGGCTGCGCATGGATGATTTCAGCCCGGTCGGCAGAGCGCCGGCGTTGCACGTCTTTGACGAAGCCGACGTTCAGCGCGCCATTGACGACGCCAAAGCGCGGCAGGTGGAGAATGTATTCGACGATGTGCTCAAGGCATTGCATCTGGATTGATGCAGACTGACAACACGAAGGATCGAGAGCATGGTTGATCGTAAAGAACTGAACGAGAAAGAACTCAAGGCCGTCGCGTATTTCGCGGTCGGCGTGGCGTCGGAGGGCACCGACCACGAGAAGGACGTCGCGGCGAAACTTTCCTTTGCGGGACGTATCGTGAAGGGCCTCATGGAGCCGGCAGCCCAGAGTGGATTTTCCGTCGGCACGTTGCAGAAGGATCTTGGGCAGGATAGACAGGCTACCGCCAAGGCATTGGTCGACGCGTATCAGGCGTGGGCGGAGCAGTCGACGGGTTGGCCGGTTCTTAGTGACGCCGAGGCTGCCGCGTCCGTCGCCGACCTCGCCCGAAACGGCAAGGCCATCAGAGATCAGGGCGGCCGAAACATCGATCCGTCGCTGCGCGAGCAGTTGAATGCGTTTCTCACGTCAAAGGGCGGGCGTGATTTTGTGCACGAGCGTGATGTCGCGCAGGTCGAACACATTCACAAGGACGCATTGGCGAAAATGGTCGATTCGGTGGTCTACCGGAACGCCAACACGGACGATCAGATCACCCTTACCACCATTGTCGCGAAGGCCTTCAATCAGCAGGAAGCAGCCGGGAAAAGTCTCTTTCGGGCGATGAAGGGTGACCGGGCCAGCGTCAGACCGCTCGCCAACGTCGACGACGTCCTCGCCTACGTCGAAACGCATCACAAGAACTACCTGGCCACCGGCCGCGAGCACGCCCTTATCGGCGCGAAAGTCCTCACTCGCCTGCACAACGCCGACGAGAACAGTCCGATCGGTCGCGCATGGCGCGAAGTGCTCGCAGACCCACTCGTCCGCCCGACGGAAATAGGTACCGACCCGGCCCGGCCTGACCTCGCCGCGCATTACACGCTTATCAAGAACCTGTTTCATGCGCCAAAGAAGGCCATGACCTTTCTCGATGCGCTTGAACAGGGCCGTGCACACAGCGAGGGCAAGATCACCGGCACGGGCTTCTACACCGACGGCACGCAGGTGGTGCAGTGGAACGCCGACGGCAAGGGCGTGACCTTCGTCGATGGGCAATGGGCGACGATCTCCCGCGATGAGCTCGGCCTGACGCGTGCGCGGGACGGGTCGGTCGATCTGGCGAGGGTGGTCGAGGGTGAAGGTCGGCCGCTGCTGCACGTCGAGCCGGCGGTACGCGTCGCGACCGAAGCGGTCGGTCGCGCCTTGCGTCCGGGCGCGCAGGGCGAGGATGTGCGCCAGTTGCAGGAGCAGCTCATGCGCCTGGGTTACGCCGATGCCCAAGGGCGGCCGTTGCATGCGGATGGCGACTACGGCCCGGGCACGCAGGCCGCGGTACGCGCGTTCCAGCGCGATCACGATCTCGTGGCGGACGGACTCAGTGGACGACAGACGCTGGCGAGCGTGCGGCAGGCGGTCGACGATCGGGACGCGCGGTTCGCCTCGGCGCACCGGCCGCACGATGAGGTGTTGGCGGCCTACCGCGGCATCGAGCCGGCGACGGTCGGCCGGTCGCCGCCCGTCGAGGCCCGCATGGACGCGCGCACGCCGCCCGAGACCATCGCCGCCTACGAGAGCCTGGAGCCGGTCACGCGATCGGCCGCGCCGCTACTCGCGCCGGCCGAGGCGCCGGTGGCCCGCGAGCCCGTGGCCGTCCCGCCCGGCAGCGAGGCGCCAACGGCCGACGCGACCCGTCTGCTCCAGGAGCGTCTGAACACGCTCGGCATCGGGGACGCCGATGGCCGTCCGCTGGCGACGCATGGCGCCTACGACATGGCGACACGTTCGGCGGTGGCGCGGTTTCAGTCGGACCACGGATTCGCCGTCACGGGACAGGCGGATGCCAGCACGCACGAGGCGGTGAAGAACGAGGCGTTCATCGCGACGCTGCGCGACCGTTCGCCAACGATGGCCGCCGAACCGGCCCGGCCGGCACCCGATACCTCGCTCGCGCCGACGTGGGCCCCGGCGGCACCGATGACGA
>NZ_FOBU01000010.1 GCF_900109915.1 Luteibacter sp. UNCMF331Sha3.1 | reverse complement strand
CGCATCCAGCGCCTGACCGCCGATCGCCGTCGCGCTGTTGGCGGACGCTTCCGCACCCGAACCGTACGCCGCGCTGTTCTGGCCCGACGCCACCGTGCCGTAGCCCGACGCGATGGATTGCCCGCCTGTCGCGACCGCACCGGAACCCACGGCGCTCGCACCCGGCGCACCCGCATACGAACCCTGTCCGACCGCCGTGGCGTAGTCGCCGCTGGCCTGGCTCGTCGAACCGAAGCTCGACGCGCCGGTGCCGGACGAGATCGCACCGTGGCCGACGGCCGTCGATTCGTCGCCGAACACCGAACTGCCGGCCCCGACCGCCGTGGATCCGGCGCCTTCGATCATCGTGTTCGCACCGAGCGTGGTGCTCTCGTCGCCGTCGATGTTCGTCGCGCTACCGATGCCCGTCGTGTTGTCGCCCCAGACGAACGCGTTCGCGCCGTATGCCGAGGCGTTCTCGCCCCAGACGAACGACGACGTGCCGACCGTCGTCGACAAGCCGCCGATCGCCGCGCTGCGGTAACCCACCGCGACGGCACCCACGTCGAGCGCCCCGGCGACCGCACCCACGGCGGTCGCGTTGAGATGATCCGCCGTGCTCGACCAGCCAATCGACGTCGTGTAATCCGCCGAACCCCAGGCGCCGTTGCCGAACGCGGACGAACCCACGCCACTCGCCAGCGTGGGAATGAAACCGTATGCCGTGCCACCGACGGCGGCGCTTTCTTCGCCCGTCGCCTGCGCGCTTTCACCCACTGCGACGCTACTCAGGCCGGTCGCCGCGCTCTGCGTGCCCACCGCGGTCGAATAGTCGCCGATGGCGTTGGCCACCGCACCGACCGCGGTACCTTGCGCACCGCTCGCATACGCACCCACGCCGATCGCCGACGATGCGAAACCATTCGCCTGCGAACTCGCGCCGACCGCGGTGCCACCGATCGCCGCCGTCGTCGCGCCGGTATCGACCGGCACGCCCGAGTTGGTCACCAGCGGATTGCCGTCTTCGTCGACCGCGACACCGCCGACCGCGACGCTGCCCGGGCCGGCCGCCTGCGCACCCGCACCGTAGGCGGCACTGTTCTGACCCGACGCCACCGCGCCGTAACCGGTCGCCGTCGCCTGCTGTCCCGTCGCCGTCGCGCCGCTGCCGTACGCGCTCGCGCCCTGCGCACCGGCGAACGCACCCGAGCCCGAGGCCGTCGCGTTGTCACCCAGCGCCTGCGCATCGTCGCTGCCGTCCTTCAGGCCATTGGCCTTGAAGTAGTGCGATGCATCGCTGACGCTGTCCGATACCGCGTCGAGCTGGCCCTTGTTCACCGCATCCGTCGCTTCCGTGCCCGCCGC
>NZ_FOBU01000005.1 GCF_900109915.1 Luteibacter sp. UNCMF331Sha3.1 | reverse complement strand
CGTCACGCCGACCATCCCCAGAACGGTCTGTACGAAGCGCTGAAAACGCAGTTGCCGGAGGCCTCCGACCAGCGCCTGCTCCAGTCGACGGCGGCTTGCCACCGCAGCGGCATCACCGCCGACAACCTGTCGCTGGTGCACATCAACGAGGAAAAGATGACGCTGCATTTCTTCGGCACCGGCCCGCTCACGTCGCCCGCCAGCGTGGACCTCAACCGCCCGTCGCCCGCGCCGGAAGAGAGCGTCGAGCGGATGGCGCAGTTCGACCAGCAGCAGACGCAGATGCTGGCCGAGTTCCGGGCGCAGTCGGCGCAGATGGCGCATGGGCATTCCCGTTAGGCGGGTCGGATCAGAAGAGCGCCACGCGTTCGTTCTCGGCGTCGGCCATGTGACCGTAGCCCTCGCGTACGGAAGGGTGATCCTCCGCGGCACGGTCGACGATCGTGGCCGCCAGTGAACGCATGATCGCGACGTTGGCGCGCAGGCGCGCCACGAGTCCCTCGTCGTCCAGCCGGTCGTGCAGGGTGCCGTTCATGTCGGCGAACCATGCGAGCTGCCGCTGATCGAGCATGGCCTTGCCGTTGCGGCGGTCGGACGCGGCGTGCCATTGCTGGAAGAAGGCCTGCATCGCGATGTTCAGTTCGGTGGCTTCGGCGAACTCGGACGCCATCCGGCTCATGAAGTCGGTGTCGCCCAGCCGCTCCTGGAACACGAGCTGGCAGAGCACGCCCCAATAGTACGTGTAGTCCCAGATCACCTTGATCGGCAGCACTTCGGGGTCGCCGAACAGGTTGTACTGCCCGCGGTACATGCGCAGCGTGCCTTCGTAGAAGGTGAAGAACAGCCGCTCGAAGTGCCGCGCGCTCGTCGCCAGCGAGGCACCGCGACGATCGAGTCCGACCAGGTGGGTGATATACGTGTTGGCGATGGCGATGAAGTCGCTGCCCGGCGAATAGAACGGATCGAGGAACGCGCCTGCTTCGCCGGTGAGGGCCCAGCGGTCGGACGAGAACATGCGCGAGCAGCCGTACGAGAAGTGCCGGAAGAACGCGAAGTCGAGCAGCTTGTCGCGCCGGCTTTCGACGTGCTTCGCGACCAGCGGCTGGTGTTCGCGCAACCAGTCGAGGGCCCGATCGAACGTCTTCATGCCGTCCAGCGGATGCATCGCGGCGTCGGCGACGATGCCCACCGAATGCGCGCCCGAGCTCAGGGGAATGAGCCACACCCAGTAGCCCGGTCCGACGAGATGATTCGTCGACCGCCACCGTTCGGGCGGATGGCAGCGCCCCGTCCATTCGGGATCGTCGCACCAGTCGTCGATGGCAAGGCGGTCGTCGATACGGAACCAGACCGCGTTGGCGTGATGACCGTTGTCGCGCGTGAGATCGAGCTTGCGGCGGATCAGGCCCGCGCGACCGGACGCGTCGAGCAGCCAGCGACACTGCACGGTCTCGTCGACGCCATCGCTGGCGAAGCGCACGGTATGGGGTTCGTCGCCGGGGGCGATGTCGAACCCGCGCACGGTGGCGCCTTCGCGGAACGCGATGCCGCGACGACGGGCTTCATCGCCGAGGAAGTTCTCGAGGATGCCGCGGTCGATCTGATAGCTGGGTGTCGGCAGCACGGCGCTGACGCCGAGCTCCGTGATGTCGGCGAGTTCGTCCTGTCCCTCCGAGAAGAAGAAGCGGAAACCGAACTTGCGGATGTGCTGTGTTTCGAGATGATCGCGCAGGCCGAGCACGTCGGCGAAGTAATGCGCCGCGATCTCGACGGTCGATTCGCCAACCTTGTGCGCGGCCTCGGGCACCGGTCGCGCCTGGCGCTCGAGCACCACGATGTCCATGTCCGGGTACGCGCCCTTGAGCTGCATCGCCAGCGTCAGTCCAGCGAGCCCGCCGCCGAGAATCACTGCGTCATGCGTCTTGCGTTCCATCGATGCGAGCCTCGGGTCGTTGCGCCGTAGGGCGCGGTCAGTGGTTGATCGTTTCGCCGCTGCGCGTGTCGACGATCGTGGGTGCGGCCTGCGCGCGGCGATAGCTGCCGACGACGCTGCCGTAGTGCAGGATCCGCCCGATCGTGTAGAGCGTGATGCGCGAAACGTCGCGCACGGGCCGGAAGTGGCTGAGTCGGAACTCGCCCTGGTAACGCGATGCGATGGGTACGGACACCACGCCGATGCCCTGCTCGCGACAGGCCGTGATCAGCACCGCCGCCTCGAACACGAAGTGCTCGGCGGGCACGTCGACCAGATCGAGCACGCTGCGTGGATAGAATCGCTGGCCGCTCTGCGTATCCGCGATCGGCCGTCCGCAGGCCCACGAAATGCCCCAGTCGGCGACCGCGTTGGCGCGACGCCGGCCATTCGGCTGCTGCTCGCGTGCGAGCAGACGGGCCCCGATGACGATACATCCCGGATGCCGCTCCGCCGCGGCGAGGATCGCCGGAATGTCGGCAGCGAGGTGTTGGCCGTCGCCGTCCATGGTGATGGCCGCGTCGTACCCGAGCCGGAGCACCTCGCGGAAGCCCGTACGCAACGCCTCGCCCTTGCCACGACGACGATCGTGGCGCAGCAACGTCACGGGCAGGCGACCGACGATGTCGGGCGTGGCGTCGTCGGAACCGTCGTCCACGACGATCACGGGCAGGCCGAGCGCGAGCGCGTCGCCGACCACGCGTCCAATCGCCTTTTCCTCGTTGAGGCAGGGGATCAGGATGCAGGGGCGTAGCGCTTCGGTGCTCATCCGGCCACCGCGATGTCGACGTGCAGGTCGAGGCCGCGTGCCGCGGCGACGCGCAGCGCGGTAGAGCGGGTCAGCGCGAGCGCGCGCATCAATGGGATCGCGTGCGCCGACGGATTGCTCGCCGCGATGGCGTCGAGCCACGCGTCGCCCAGCGCGCCGGTGTCGCTGTTGCCGCTCTCGGGCGTGATGTCGAGCCTTACCGCCGCACCCTCCGCGCTCGGCGACAGCACGAGCGCCATCGCGAAGGGGCCGGTGGTCGACGTCATTGCACCGAGCGGGCCCGTGCCGGCGATGTCGTAGCTGGCGAGCAGCACGTCGCGCTCGTCGGCGACGGCGAGCGTGGCGGCTTCGAGCAGGCCGGCGCCGAAGGCGTACTCGCCCCCCGATACGGCGCTGGAGCTCGCATGGCAGTGCGTGGCGATCGTCCAGTAGCCTGCGGGCGCGTTGTGCACCGAGTTGTGGAATTTCGTCGGCGACAGCTCGGCCGGCGCGGTCGCCAGCGTCTGGCACATGTAATCGGTGATGACCTGATCGCCGTGCGCCGAGGCGAACACGCAGGGGAGGTCGGCGGCGGCAAGGCCACTCATCGCGACGGCCTGTCCCGCCGCGGCGGCGGCGAGCAGCACGCTTTCCGGGGCACGACGGCGCTCGTTGGCGGGCAGTACGTCGGCGACCGGCCGGCCCGGTTCGCCGGGAGCGGCGCCGTCGGCCACGATGTCGCGGAACGCGTGCCAGTCCGGTGCTCCCGGTGCCCACAGGCCAATGCCGCGCACCCATACGGTCAGCGCGGCGCTCATGCGACGGCCCCGGCACGGGCGAACGCGAGGCAGGCGTTATTGCCGCCGAACCCGAACGAATTGCTCAGCGCGATGCGGATGTCCGCGGATTCGCCATGCCACGCCATCTGCGGACCGCACAACGGGTCCGGCACGTCGGCGCCGAGGTTGCCGGGAACCGTGCCGTCGCGGATCGCGAGCAGCGAGATCACGGCTTCCAGGATGCCGGCCGCGCCGAGCGTGTGGCCGGTGAAGCCCTTGGTCGAACTGGCGCGCGTGGACGCCGGGAACGTACGCGCGACGAGCGCGGCTTCCACCTCGTCGTTCTTCTGGCTCGCGGTGCCGTGCAGGTTGATGTAGTCGACGTCGCGCGGCTGCAGCCCGGCGCGTGCGAGCGCGTCGCTCAGCGCGAGCTCCGCGCCGAGGCCTTCGGGATGCGGCGTCGACATGTGGTGTGCGTCGCTCGCCTCGCCGTAGCCGATGAGCAGCGGCGCGTCGTCGCCGTCCACCGGGCGCTCGAGGATCGCGAACCCGGCGGCTTCGCCGATGGAGATCCCGTTGCGGCGCGCGTCGAACGGCCGGCACGGCTCCGGCGATACGAGCTCCAGCGCGTTGAAGCCGAAGAGCACGCTGTCGCAGAGCGTGTCGGTACCGCCGACGACGGCCGCGTCGATCAGGCCGAGGCGGATCATGCGCTCTGCGTTCGCGAACACCTTCGCGCTGGAGGAACATGCCGTGGCAACCGTCAGGCAGGGGCCTTCGAGGTCGAACGCCGCGGCGACGAAGCCCGCCAGGGAGTGCGGCGTGTGCAGCACCGGACGATGCAGGTCGGCGGGCATCTGCCCGTGGTCGAGCCGTCGGTAGCCATCCTCGGTGGCGCCAATGCTCGCGGTCGACGTGCCGAGCAGCACGGCGACCCGGCTCGCACCGTAGCGCTCGCGGGCCGCGCGCACGGCGTCGGCGAAGCCGTCCTGCTGGAGCGCGATCCACGCCAGGCGGTTGTTGCGGCAGTCCCAGTCGGCGAGGGCGGCGGGAAGCGGTTCGTCCTCGATGCCGGCCACGCGGCCCACCCAACAGGCGAGAGGCGCGACACTGAAATCGTTGGGCGAGAGGCCGCCACGCGAGTGTGCGATGGCGTCGGCGTGGGCATGGAGCCCCCGGCCGAGGGCGGATGTGGCGGTGTACGCGCGGATGGCGAGAGGCGGCATGGGATGAGGCATGCGGCGAGCCTATCCTTTTTGCTCGGCAGCGTCGCGTGAACGACGAATGCGACGGAATCGATTGCGCGGTGGGCCGGCGCTGCGCAGACTGCGCGTCTTCCCACGGACCGCATCCATGGCCGGTATCCAGGCTCCGAAAATCCTGCGCCGCGGCGTATGGCGATACCTCAGCGACGGCGACATCCTGATCGCGGCGCTGGTGACTGCCGTGGCGTTCACGGCCACGCTGGGGCTGCTCTACGTCGGGCACCTCGTCCGGGTCGTCTGGCTGGCGGCGGCCAGCCCCGCGCGTGCGCCCGCCGCGCGCACGCTGCTCGTGTTCGGCCGCCGGCTCGTCGACGACCGGCCGGAGACCGATTTCGTCGATCGTCTCGAACGGGCGCGCGAACACGCTCGCGAGGGCCTTGCGGACCGCGTGCTCCTGCTCGGCGGCTACAGCGGCGGCTCGGTGAGCGAAGCGGAAGCGGGTCGCCGCTGGCTCGTGCAGGCCGGCTGGCCCGGCAAGGTGCCCCTGACGCTGGAACAGCTGTCCATCGATTCGCTGGAAAACCTGCGCCATGCGCGCGAGTTGCTGCGCGACGCGGAGCACGAGCCGCTGCCGCGCGTCTGGCTGGTCACCAGTCGTTACCACCTGGCGCGCTGCCTCTACCTCGCGCGTCGTCTCGGCTTCGATGCGCTGCCGCTGGCCGCCGAACGCCGCCTGCCCGTCACGGCGCGCTACGTGCTGCGGCTGGCGATGGAGGCCGGTTACCTCATGTGGATCGATACCGGCATGCGCTGGGCCGCGATCACCGGCAACCGGCGCATGTCGGCACGTATCCGCTAGCGCCACGACGCGTGGCGGCATGCCGCAGGGACGCGGTCGCGCGGCTTGGTAAGCTCATCCGTCTGACCCCGACCACAGGCCGTGTCCCATGTCCGAACAAGCCGACCTCGCCGAATCCTTCCTGCGCGGGTTGCAGGACCGCCTCTGTGCGGCGATCGAGTCGATCGACGGCAAGGCGCGCTTCGAGGAAGACGCCTGGACGCGCCCGGCGGGCGGCGGCGGGCGGACGCGGGTGCTTCGGGAGGGCGGCGTCTTCGAGCAGGCGGGCGTCAACTTCTCGCGCGTGGCGGGGTCGCCGCTGCCGCCCAGCGCCACGGCGCACCGGCCGGACCTGGTCGGCGGCAGTTTCATCGCCACGGGCGTGTCGCTCGTGCTGCACCCGCGCAATCCGTACATCCCGACGACGCACGCGAACGTGCGCTATTTCGAAGCCTCGAAGGAAGGCGCGGAGCCCGTCTGGTGGTTCGGAGGTGGCTTCGACCTGACGCCGTACTACCCGTTCGACGAGGACGTGCGCCACTGGCATCAGGTGGCGAAGGACCTGTGCGAACCCTACGGCGACGACGTGTACGCCCGATACAAGCGCTGGTGCGACGAGTACTTCTATCTCAGGCATCGTGGCGAGACGCGCGGCGTGGGCGGCCTGTTCTACGACGACGTCAACGAAGGCGGCTTCGATCGCTGCCTCGCGTTCACCCGCGACGTGGGCGAAGGGTTCCTCGACGCGTACCTGCCGATCGTGGAACGCCGTCGCGACACGCATTACGGCGAGCGCGAGCGCGAGTTCCAGCTCTATCGCCGCGGCCGCTACGTGGAATTCAACCTCGTCTACGACCGCGGCACGCTCTTCGGTCTCCAGTCCGGCGGCCGCACCGAATCCATCCTGATGAGCCTGCCGCCGCGCGTGCGTTTCGAGTACGCGTACGCTCCGGAGCCCGAAAGCCCCGAGGCGAAACTGTCCGAGTATCTCAAGCCGCGCGACTGGGTGTGACTCAGGGTGCCGCGCCGGAGAACTTCTTCGCGGTGGCGCCTTCGATCCGGCCGACGGTCGCCGTGTCGCTGACGTAGAGCTCGACCTCGCGTTCGAACTTCAGCGTGCCCTGCACGACGGCATGCGGACCGATGACGATCTTCGGCGTGCGGTCGTTGTGGTTGAACCAGCTCATGGTGGGCTTCTTCACCAGAATGCCGCCCTCGATCCTCGAACCCTCGCCGATGGTGATGTCCGCGTTCACGGTCTCGATGCCGCCCGCGACGTGCGCGCCATCGATCGCGATGTCGCCATTGACGTTGGAGACCTGGCCCCGAACGTCGGCGCCGCGTTCGAGCTTCAGGCGGCCATTGACCGTTTCCACCGTGCCCGACACCCTGGCCTTCTCATGCAGGGTGACCGTGCCGTTGACCGTTTCGGCCTTGGTCGCGGAGGCCGACTCACCCAGTTCCACCGCGCCGTTCACGGTGCTGGCTTCCTTGACGACGGCGCGGTCGCCGACGCGCACCGAGCCGTTCACCGAGCTGACGTCGCCGGCCTGCTGGCCCGCTTCGACCTGGGCCGTGCCGTTGACCTTGCTGATGTCGCCGTCGTCGGCCAGAGCGGCGCCGGAGACGGAAAGGGCGATCAGAAGCGAAAGAAGCGTGCGGCGCATGGGTGGCACTCCAGGTGGACTGAGCCCCTAGGATGCACCCGCGATTCGCAAGGTTTAGCGTGACTGACGGCAGGGGTGCCGATTGACGCCACCGGACCCGGGAGCCACCATGGCTTTTTCCCCCGCATCGTTGGACGCCATGTACAAGCTCGTCATGATCCGCCACGGCCAGTCGGCCTGGAACCTCGAAAACCGCTTCAGCGGCTGGGCCGACGTCGACCTCAGCGAGCAGGGCGTCGCCGAGGCCCGCGAGGCAGGCCGCCTCCTGAAGGAAGCCGGCTTCACCTTCGACCTGGCGCACACCTCGTACCTCAAGCGCGCCGTGCGCACGCTCTGGCACGTGCAGGACGAGATGGACCTCATGTGGATCCCGGTGGTCACCGACTGGCGGCTCAACGAGCGCCACTACGGCGCGCTGACCGGCCTCAACAAGGCCGAGACCGCCGCGAAGTACGGCAACGAGCAGGTACACATCTGGCGTCGCAGCTACGACACGCCGCCGCCGTCCCTCGAGGCGGGGGCGACATCGTTCGCCGACGACGCCCGCTACGAAGGCATCGACGTGCCGCTGACGGAGTGCCTGAAGGACACCGTCGCCCGCGTGCTGCCGTACTGGCACGAGGTACTGGCACCGGCGATCCGCAGCGGCAAGAGCGTCGTGATGGCCGCGCACGGCAATTCGATGCGTGCGCTCGTGAAGTTCTTCGACAACATCTCCGACGACGACATCGCCGACCTCAACATTCCGAACGGCATCCCGCTGGTGTACGAGTTCGACGCCGATCTCAATCCGGTCAGGCACTACTACCTCGGCGACCAGGCCGAGATCGAGGCGAAGATGGCCGCCGTGGCCAACCAGGGCAGGGCGAAATAAGAAGCCCCGGGGGCGGGGGGAGGCGGGTCATGACATCCGTCACCCCCGATGGGTCACAACCGCCCCTCGAATGAATCCCCGGCCCCGGTAACCTGTGCCCACACCGACACCCGAGGCCATCGTCATGATCTCCCCGAACGCCATTCCGCTTCTCTTCGCGCCGCTCATGGCGTTCGCCGTCTATCGCCGCGTTCGTGGCAGCTTCGGTCGCCAGCCCATCCGCACGCGCAAGATGAAGGTCCGTATCGGCCTCTTCGCCGTCGTCATCGCACTCGCCATGACCTCGGGCCTGCAGGACATCCGCCTGGCCGAAGGCGTTCTGGGCGGTGCCGTGCTGGGCGCCGGCCTGGCGACGTTCCTGGGTCTGCGCCTGACCCGCTTCGAAGCGGGCGAGGGCCACGACTTCTACATCCCCAATCCGTGGGTGGGCGGCGCGCTTACGGCGCTGCTGCTGGGCCGCCTGGCGTGGCGCTTCATGGTGCTCGCCCCGGCGATGGCGGGCGGCGCGATGGCCACGAACCACGGTCCCGCCGCAGGCAACAGCCCGCTCACGATGACGGTGGTCGGCCTGACGCTCGGTTACTACCTCGCGTATTACACGGGCCTCCTGATCCACCATCGCCGTTTCCGCCGGCAGCAGCTGCAGGCGGCGTGATCCGGGTCGGCGACGGCGCGACGCCCGTCAGAGGGCGTCGTTGTCCAGCTCGCCGGTGCGGATGCGTACTACCTGCTCGAGCGGACTGACGAAAATCTTGCCGTCGCCGATCTTCCCCGTACGGGCGGCCTGCTGGATCGCTTCCACCACCCGCTCGATCTGATCGTCCGCCACCGCGACCTCGAGCTTGATCTTCGGCAGGAAGTCGACGACGTACTCGGCACCCCGGTAAAGCTCGGTATGGCCCTTCTGCCGGCCGAAGCCTTTGACTTCCGTCACCGTCACGCCCTGGACGCCGACGTCGGCAAGGGCTTCCCGGACGTCGTCCAGCTTGAAAGGCTTGATGATGGCGACCACCAGCTTCATGTAAAACTCCTTGGGCCACACCGGGTGCGGTGCGAGGACGACCATTGTGCCATCCGGCTCCGCGATCGTGTCCATACGGTGGCCTGTAGGAAATCCCCTACACAAGCTGTAGGCGAGCACCTATAGCGCCTACAATCCCATCACGTAACATTCATTCCACGACATCGAGGTGCGCAAGATGGATGTGCAGGGTATCGATCAACTCGCACAGAGATTGGCATCGTTGGTTCCGCCAGGGTTGGCGCAAGCGCGGCAGGATCTGCAAGCCAACTTCAAAGACGTTCTGGCGCAAGGATTACGCCGCCTCGATCTCGTAACCCGCGAAGAATTCGATGTACAGAGTCAGGTTCTGGCGCGTACGCGCGACCGGCTCGAACAGTTGGAAAAGCGCCTCGCCGACCTCGAAATCAGCGCGGCGCACCGCGGCCAATAGGGACGGCCGCACAGCCCGGGACCGCCCCCGATTCGTCACCCTCACCCCGAGAGCGGTCGGGGGCGGTTATTTTCAGCGATCGCAAGGGAGTGCGTATGCGATGCCGGTCCGCCAGCTGTCACGATATGCCGCGTTGGAGCGGAATGCGTAACCGGTTACGATTCGCGGGGTCATGAGCCTCGCCGTTACGCTTTCGCGCGCGCAGGAAGGTATCTCGGCGCCGCAGGTCGTGGTCGAGGTTCACCTGTCCGGCGGCCTTCCGTCCACGTCCATCGTCGGGCTGCCCGAGGCGGCGGTACGCGAGGCGCGCGACCGTGTCCGTGTCGCCATCCAGAGCACGGCGTTCGAGTACCCGAATCGCCGGGTCACCGTGAATCTCGCGCCGGCCGAACTCCCGAAGGACGGCGGCCGCTTCGACCTCGCCATCGCCCTCGGCATCCTGGCCGCCGGATCGCAGGTGCCGCGCGAACGCCTCGACGACTGCGAATTCCTCGGCGAGCTGGCGCTCTCGGGCGAATTGCGCGCCGTCCCCGGCATCCTTCCCGCATTGATTCGCGCACGGCGTAGCGGACGGCGCGTGGTCGTACCGCGTGCCAACGCCGCCGAAGCCGCATTGATCGGCGAGGGCGACGTCTTGCTCGCCGACAGCCTGGCCGAGGTCTGCGCGTGGCTGCGCGGCCAGGCCGAGCTCGTCAGTCCGCCCGCCGCCGATTTCTATCAGATGCCCACGTGCGGCCCGGACATGCGTGACATCCGCGGCCAGCATCAGGCCCGCCGCGCCCTCGAGATCGCCGCGGCCGGTGGCCATCACATCCTGCTCGTCGGCCCACCGGGCACCGGCAAGACCATGCTGGCCGAGCGCTTGCCCGGTATCCTCCCGCCCATGACGGAGAGCGAGGCGCTGGGCAGCTGCGCCGTGCGGTCTCTCTCGGGGGAGGACATCGATCCCAGGTGCTGGCGCCGCCGCCCGTTCCGCGCGCCCCACCACACGGCATCCGGCGCGGCGCTGGTCGGCGGCGGCTCGTCGCCGCGACCCGGCGAGATCTCGCTGGCGCACAACGGCGTGCTTTTCCTCGACGAGCTGCCGGAGTTCACGCGGCACGTGCTGGAAGTGTTGCGCGAGCCGCTGGAGTCCGGGCAGATCGTCATCTCACGCGCCGCGCGCCAGTCGACGTTCCCTGCGGAATTCCAGCTCGTCGGCGCGATGAATCCCTGCCCGTGCGGCTACGCGGGCGATCCACAGCACGAATGCCGGTGCACGCCCGATCAGGTGCAGCGCTACCGCTCGCGCATCTCCGGCCCCCTGCTCGATCGCATCGATCTCTGCGTACAGGTGCCGCGTGTTCCGATCTCGGAACTCTCCGCCGCCCGCGGCCCGCACGACGACGACAGCGCCACCGTGCGCCAGCGCGTCATCAACGCGCGCGAGAAAGCGCTCGCGAGGGCAGGCCAGCCGAACGCGGAACTCAGCGTGGTGAACCTCGAACGCGACTGCGCGCTGCCGTCCGACGAGCGCGAATGGCTCGAAGCCGCCCTCGACAAACTCGGCGCCTCCGCACGCGCTTATCACCGCATCCTCCGCGTCGCACGCACCATCGCCGACCTCGAAGGCGGCAGCGGCTGCCTGGAACAGACGCATCTCGCCGAGGCGTTGCACTACCGGCGGTTCTGATCGTGGACGCTCGGCTCAGGGCGGGCGCGCCATCCCCCCGGAGAGTTAATACTTATTTCATGTACTGAGTAGTTGACAAATAGGGGGTCGGGGCGGAGAATTCTGTACCAGGCGGTTCTCTAATGGGCTGCCCGCCCCGCTCCGGTGCTGGATACCCCTCCCTCCCCCCGCTCCAGCACCGGGGCCCGGCCTTCTTCAGGCGGCCACCCCCTTCGCCCGCACATCGGCCCGCCATCCTTGGCGCCGGCCGATTTTTCCTTTTACGCCGCCGAGGCCGGATGGAACTGGTCTTCCTCGGTCGAGCCTGTCAGTGCCGACAACGAGCTCAGGGACCCCGAGATCACCTGGTTCACCGTGTCGAAGTAGCCGGTGCCGACTTCGCGCTGGTGCTTGGCCGCGGTGTAGCCGTCCTTCTCCGCCGCGAACTCGGCTTCCTGCAGTTCGACGTAGGCGGCCATCTGGCGGTCGCGGTAGCCGCGGGCCAGCTGGAACATCGAATAGTTGAGCGCGTGGAAGCCGGCGAGCGTGATGAACTGGAACGCGTAGCCCATCTCGCCCAGTCGCTTCTGGAAGTCGGCGATCGTGCCTTCGTCGAGGTTCTTCTTCCAGTTGAAGCTTGGCGAGCAGTTGTATGCCAGCTTCTTGCCGGGGAACTTCGCATGGATCGCCTCGGCGAAGCGGCGAGCCTCCTCCATGTCGGGCGTCGACGTTTCGCACCAGATGAGGTCGGCGTACGGCGCGTACGCGAGGCCGCGGCTGATGGCCTGATCGATGCCCTGACGCGTTTCGTAGAAGCCCTCGACGGTACGCTTGCCGGTAAGGAATGGCTTGTCGTGATCGTCGACGTCGGACGTCACGAGGCCCGCACCCATCGCGTCCGTGCGCGCCACGATCAGCGTCGGCACGCCAGCGACGTCCGCGGCGAGGCGCGCGGCGACGAGTTTCTGCACGGCCTCCTGCGTCGGCACCAGCACCTTGCCACCCATGTGCCCGCACTTCTTCGCGCTGGCGAGCTGGTCTTCGAAGTGCACGCCGGCGGCGCCCGCCTCGATCATGTGCGACATGAGCTCGTACGCGTTGAGCACGCCACCGAAACCCGCTTCCGCGTCGGCGACGATCGGCACCAGCCAGTCGATGCCGTCCTTGCCTTCGGCGTGATGAATCTGGTCCGCGCGCAGCAGCGTCTTGTTGATCTTGCGCACGACGTTCGGCACGGAATCCACCGGGTACAGCGACTGGTCGGGGTACATCGTGCCCGCCGTATTCGCATCGGCGGCCACCTGCCAGCCGGACAGGTAGATGGCCTGCAGGCCGGCCTTCACCTGCTGCATCGCCTGGTTGCCGGTGAGCGCGCCGAGCGCGTTGACGTACGGCTTGTCGTGAATCGATCGCCACAGGCGTTCGGCGCCGCGGCGGGCGAGCGTGTACTCCACCGGCACGGTACCGCGCAGCCGCACGACATCCTCGGCGGAGTACGGGCGCTCCACCCCCTGCCAGCGATCGTTGTTCTTCCAGTCCAGCGTGATCTGTTCGGCCGTATGCGTCTTCATCGTCGGGCTCCTTGGTGATCGGAAGGTCAGGTGAGGTGTTCGTAAGCGGGAAGGGTGAGGAAGTCGCGCAACTCGTCGGCGTGCGTGAGGTCGGCGATGAGGCGTGCCGCTTCCTCGGCGCGCGCCGCGCCAGGGTGTGTGCTCGCTCGCAGCAGGTGGCAATGGCGCGCGAGGGCCTGGTCGAACAGGCTGAAATTCACGGGCGCGTGGTCGCTGAATTCGACGGGACCGTGGTGCAGCCATTGCCAGAGCTGTGCACGCGCGATCTCCGCCGTCGCGGCGTCCTCCATCAGGTGATGGATCGGCACGCAGCCTTGCCCGTCGAGCCACGCGGCCGTGTAGCGCAGACAGACTTCCACGTTGTTGTCGAACCCCTGGCGCGTGATCGTGCCGATCGCAGGCGCGATCAACGCATCGCGCGACACGTCCACGTCCTCCCGCATCACGTGGAGCTGGTTCGGCGTGGGCATGTGTTCGTCGAAGATGGCCTGGGCAACGGGCACCAACGCGGGATGCGCGACCCATGTGCCGTCGTGGCCGGCCGTGACTTCGCGAAGCTTGTCGGCGCGCACCTTCGCGAGCGCGGCGTCGTTCGCGGCGTCGTCGCCCTTGATCGGAATCTGCGCGGCCATGCCGCCCATCGCGAACGCGCCACGACGGTGGCACGTGCGGATCAGCAATTCCGAATACGCCTTGAGGAAAGGCACCGTCATCGCCACCTGGCCGCGTTCCGGCAGCAGGCGGTCGGCGTGGGCGCGGAAGGTTTTCAGGTACGAGAAGATGTAATCCCAGCGTCCGCAATTCAGTCCCACGACGCGGTCACGCAGCGCGTAGAGGATTTCGTCCATCTGGAACACGGCCGGCAGCGTCTCGATGAGCACTGTCGCCTTCATCGCGCCATGCGGCAGACCGAGGGTGACCTCGGCGTGCGACATGACGTCGTTCCACAACGCGGCCTCTTCCATCGACTGCAGTTTCGGCAGGTAGAAATACGGGCCGCGATCGCGCGCGTGCAGCGTCTTCGCGTTGTGGAAAGCGAACAGCCCGAAGTCCACCAGCGATCCGGCGACCACCTCGCCGTCCACTCGGGCATGGCGTTCGGGGAGGTGCCATCCACGGGGGCGGACCACCAGCACGGCCGGGTTGTCGTTGACGCGATACGCCTTGCCCTCCGCGCCGGTGAACGCGATGGTCCCCTCGACGGCGTCGCGCAGGTTGCGTTGTCCTTCGAGCTGGTTCGCCCAGGTCGGGGCGCTGGAGTCCTCGAAATCGGCCATGAAGACCTTCGCGCCGGAGTTCAGCGCGTTGATGATCATCTTCCGTTCGACGGGGCCCGTGATCTCGACGCGGCGATCCCGCAGCGCGGCCGGGATCGGGCCCACCGCCCAGTCGCCCTCGCGGATCGCGGTCGTGTCGCTGCGGAAGTCGGGCAGCTCTCCCGCGTCGTAGCGCTGCTGCCGGGCGACGCGCTCGGCCAGCAGGCCCAGGCGACGACGGTCGAAGCGGCGATGAAGGTCGGCCACGAAGGCCAGCGCGTCCGGCGTCAGCACATCCGGCCAGCTCGTCACGTCGTCGAAGCGGGTACCGGACAGGGGATCGATCGCGCTTTGCGGAACTGCCATGGACGTGTCTCCGGATCGGGTCTGGAGGCCAAACTACGTCTGCACCCTTCCTTTTGACAAAGCACATGTTTCAAAGATTTGTATTAGCGTAAGTAATACAGTAGATATAGCCTTGTTCCGCATAGGTAATTTTCGTGATCGCAAAGCTGAACAAGGCGAGGAAAAAGCCGGCCGGGCGCGCAAGCGCATCCCGAACCGCCCGCGCGGGATCCGACGAAGGCGGCCGCTTCTACTACAAGGGCAACCGGCTGAAGCAGCTGCGGGCGTTCGTGTATACCGTTCGCCTTGGCACCCTGAGCCGCGCGGCGGAGGCCCTGTTCCTGTCGCAGCCGTCGATCAGCCTCCAGCTCAAGGCGCTCGAGCGCGAGCTCGGCGCCATGTTGCTCGAGCGCACCCGCCGGCGCGTCACGCTGACCGATGCCGGCGAAGCGCTCTACGAAATGGCCCGTCCGCTCGTGGAGGGCTTCGAGAATCTCGACCGCGAGTTCCAGGCGAAGACGCGAAACGCGCAGGCCGGACGTCTCACTGTCGCCGCGTGGTCGTCGACCATCCAGTACCTGCTTCCCGAGCTCGTCAAGGCGTATCGCGAGCGTTACCCCGACGTGCACCTGCAGCTCATCAACGCGACCAGCAAGGACGGTCTGGCCCTGCTACGCGCCGACGAGGCCGATCTCGCGATCGGTTCGATGCTCGACGTGCCGCACGACATCGCATGGGCCCCGGTCTACCACTACGACCCGATGCTGATCACGCCCCCCGGCCACCCGCTCGCGACCAAGGACGACCTCCGCCTGGAGGACCTTTCGCCCTACGGCCTGATCCTGCCGCCGCAGCGACGCACCACCTTCCGCCTGGTCGACATGGTCTTCCAGCAACGGCACGTGCCGTACAACGTCGCGATCGAAGTCGGCGGGTGGGACGTCGTGAAGCAATACGTCGCGATGGGTCTCGGCATCTCGATCGTCACGGGGATCTGCATCACCGACGCGGACCGCGAGACGCTCGCCGTGCGAAATCTTCGCCGCCACTTCCCGCAACGCAGCTACGGCGTCGTGATGCGGAAAGGAAAATTCCTGACGCCGGAAGCCCGCGCGTTCATCGACCTGATCCGCCCGGGGCTGCTCACGCATCGCGATTACGACGAGCCCGGCCACTCGGAGCGCTGACGGTCACACGCGTACGTCGACGAGCCTGAGGCCCTTGATGGACGCTGCGAGGTACGCAAGGCCATGCGCGCTCAGGCGGAACTCTGCGTGGTATTTCTCGGCACGATAGTCGCCGCTCTTTCGCGATATCGCCTGCGCCTGTCGCGTTCCTTCGCGGACTTCGCGCAATAGATCGAGCGGAACCTCGGCCCGGGGCTTCCCGTCCATGTCTCTCGTGGCATCGCGGAACTGATAGTAGACGTCGAGCGACATGAAACCCTCCCTGCATAGTCCTTGCGCCACCTGAATAAGCTGCGAAGGCAGCACGCGAGTCAGATCGAGTCTGCCGACGAGCGCTTTCACGCCCGGCGAAAGTTCCTGAGCGATACGCGCGGGCGCGTCGCGTCGTTGTCCCACCTTGCCGAGCGCGTCGACCTTGTCGGGCTGCGTATCGAATCGACCTAGCCAGGATGGAATGACCATGGCGATGCCTGCCGGGATGGGGCGGTCAGGATTCGCTGGATGGTGATGGGCGTCTGTCGGGTATCGACCGTCCCAGGTGTCGGGCGACGAGGTTCGTCCCTCGGTCAGGCGCCGCGATGCTTTCCCTGATAGCCCGCGAACATCGCACGGATGCGGACCATGTCCGCTTCCGTGTCGCCCGTCGGTTCGATCAGTGCGCCGACGGTAAACGTCTTCGTCGGGTAGTCGATGAAGATGGGTACGATCGGGACGCCTGCCGCGCGAGCGATGCGCAGAAAGCCGGACTTCCATTGCTTCACCGGCTTGCGCGTGCCCTCGGGGGCGATGCCGAGCCACATTTTCTCGTGCGTGCGGAAGCGTTCGATCATCTGGTCGACGACGTTCATCGCGGCGGAACGATCGATGGGAATCAGACCGAGATGGCGAACCAGCGGGCCTAGCGGGCCGTCGAGGACCTCGCGTTTGATCATCACGCCCAGGTCGAGCCCCATGGCGGATTTCATCAGCAGGCCCCACACGCCATCCCAGTAGGACGAGTGCGGTGCGCCGATGACCACGACCCTGGGCAGGTTCGGCAACTCGCCGACCAGGCGCCAGCCACTGCGGCGGATCGCCCATCGGCTGAAGCGCATCCATCGCGAATCGGGCAGGGAGGGTATCGCGGGGCCGAGGCGTTCGGGCCACGGAGTCATTCGCGGCTCCAGTCGCGCGAGCGCGTGCGCTTGGTCTGGCTACGCTGCGCCTTGCCGACGAGGCGGCGTTCCTTCGAGGCGCGCGTCGGCTTCGTGGCGACGCGCTTCTTCGCTACCACCGTCCCCTCGCGGAGAACATCCGCGAGTCGTTCGCGAGCATCGTCGCGATTGCGGGCCTGATCGCGGAAGCGACGCGCCTGGATCACCAGCACGCCGGCATCGGTCATCCGGCGATCCTTGCGCGCGAGCAGGCGCTCGCGGACCTTGTCGGGAAGCGACGGCGAACCCGCGACATCGAAACGCAGTTCCACGGCGCTCTCGGTGCGGTTCACGTGCTGGCCACCAGGGCCATCGGCGCGCGTGAAGCGTTCGACGAGTTCGCTGTCGGGAATGGCGATGGCGGCGGTGACGATGAGCATGTGGCGCGGATTCTAGCAGCCGGCCCGTGCAGCGGCTCCGGCCCAATCGCGATAGGCGGCGGTCCAGCCGAACCCGTCGAGCAGGCGCGTCCAGGTGTCGTCGATGCCGGCGCGCACGAGCATGGGCTCACCCGACACGGGATGCTCGAACGAGAGCGCCGCCGCGTGCAGCAGCAGGCGGTGCGATGCGAAGTGGATCTTGAACAGGCGGTTGTGGTCGCCGCGCCCGTGCTGGCTGTCGCCGACGATCGGGTGATGGATGTGCGCGAAATGCTTGCGGATCTGGCGGAATCGCCCCGTGCGCGGTTCGGCGGCCATCAGCGCGTAGCGCTGCTTCTCGTACCGGCCGAGCGGAATGTCGACTTCGATGGTGCCGAGGCGCCGGTAGTCCGTCGTCGCGTCGCGTCGCGGTCCGGTGTCCCGCGAGCCGGGCAGGGCGTAGTCGATGGTGCCTTCGGTGGGGTCCGGCCAGCCGCGCACGACGGCCGCGTACCGCTTCCGCACGCTGCGGCCCATGAACTGCTCGCCAAGGCGACCGGCGATCTCCGGCGAGCGCGCCACCAGCAGCACGCCCGACGTCGCGCGGTCGAGGCGATGCGCGAGATGCAGCGGTCCCTCGACCTGCTCGCGGAGCAGGTCGATCAGGAAGGCGTCGTCGGGGCCGACGAACTTCGAACGATGGACGGCGAGATTCGCCGGCTTGTTGACGGCGAGGATGTCGCCGTCTTCGTAGAGGATGTCCAGCATCGGTCAGGGCGCGCGTCGGGGCCATCCGGCGACGAACGCGACGAGGCCCGCGACAGCCATGGCGACGGCGGGCCACATGCCGCGCGGCGCGAGCGTGCCGACCAGTGCGGCGCAGACCAGCAGCGACGCGCCGAGCAGACCGCAGGCGACGAGCCGTCGCATGCGGCGCGCGTCGTCGCGCGCGAGCGTGATGGCGACGGGATCGGCTATCTGCCGATGCTCGCCGCGAGCGACCTGCCGCAGCGCGTCGCGCACGAGCTCCGGCATGCGAGGCGCGGACTGGATCCACTCCGGCAGGCGTCGGCGCACGTCGCGCAGCGTGGCGCGCACGCTGTAGCGCTCGCGCAGGATGCGGCGAAGCACCGGATGCGCCACCGCCCAGATGTCGATGTCCGGATCGAGCATCCGGCCGACGCCTTCGATGTTGAGCAGCGTCTTCTGCAGCAGGATCAGCTGCGGCTGGAGCGTCAGTTCGAACCGGCGCGCGGTCTGGAACAGCTTGACCACGAGTTCGGCGATGGAAATCTGCGACAGCGGACGCGTGAAATACGGCTCGCATACGGTGCGCACCGCGGCTTCGAGTTCGTCGAGGCGGATCGTCGATGGCATCCAGCCTGCGGCGACGTGCAACTGGGCGATGCGCGCGTAGTCGCGCTCGAAAAGGGCGATGAAGTTTTCCGCGAGCCAGTACTGATCGGCCTCGGGCAGCGAGCCCATGATGCCGAAGTCCAGGGCGATGAAGCGCGGTTCGTCGATGCGCGAGGTATCGACCCAGATGTTGCCGGGATGCGCGTCGGCGTGGAAGAAATTGTCGCGGAACACCTGTTCGTAGAACAGTCGCACACCCTTCTCGGCAAGGCGCTTGCGGTCGAGACCGGCCGCGTCGATCGCGGCGATGTCGTCGGCGCTCACGCCGCGCACGCGTTCTAGCGTGAGCACGCGCTCCGTGCTGAAGTCCCAGTGGACTTCGGGCACGTAGAGATCGATGCCGCTCGCGAAGTTGCGACGGAGCAGACTGGCGCTCGCACCCTCGCGCTGCAGATCGAGCTCGTTCGAGAGCATCTTCTCGACCTCCGCCACGACTTCGAGCGGGCGGATCTTGTCGGCGTTGGGGTGCCAGCGCTGGGCGAGCGTGCCCAGCGCGTGCAGCAGGTCGATGTCGCGCGCGATGCGCGTGTCGATGCCCGGACGCAGCACCTTGACGACGACCTCGCGGCCATCGTGGAGCGTGGCCGCATGCACCTGCGCGATGGAGGCCGACGCGAGGGCGACCTCGTCGAAGGCCGCATAGAGCGTGGTGACCGGCGCCCGCAGTTCGCGCTCGACGATCGCGCGCGCCTCGGTGCCGGGGAACGGCGGCACCTGGTCCTGCAGCAACGCGAGCTCGTCGGCGACATCGGCGGGCACGAGGTCGCGGCGGGTGGAGAGTACCTGTCCCGCCTTGACGAAGATGGGGCCGAGTTCGGTCAGCGCGAGGCGCAGGCGCGCGCCTCGCGACAGGCCGCGCACGTCGGACTTCGGAAACAGCGGACGCACGAGCTTCAGCGGCCGGAACAGATGAGCTCCGTCGACGAGCTCGTCGAGCTGGTACTTCAGCAGCACGGCGGCGACACGCAGGAGGCGCGGCGCCAGGCGCAGCGGCGTCATGCGCCGCCTCCCCTGAGCGTGCGCTCGAGACGGGCCAGGCGCGCCTCCGCGCGTTCCGTACGTTCGCGCAGCGCGTCCACGCCGTCGAGGAACACGTCCATTTCGCCGGGCGCCACCGCCACGCGGCCTTCGTCGCGGAGCCAGTCGGCGGCGTCGCCGGTGAGATGGCTCGCCGTCTCGCGGGCATGGCCGAGCGCATCGCGGAACGCTTTCGCGAGCGGAACGCCGATCACGTCGCCAAAGGTCTTCGCGAAAGCCTCTTCGACGTCCGGCGCGTACTGCCGTGCCAGGCGTTCGAGTCGTCGCGCGAGTTCGGCGTCGCCCGCGATGTCCACCTTGCCGGGCGCGACGCTGTCGTCGTCGCGGCGCAGGGCCATGGCGAGCAGGCTGCCGGGCGACGCGGTCACCCGCAGGCTGCCGCCTTCTTCCGCAGGGCCGACACGCAGGCGGCCTTTTTCGACGGAAACGCGGATGGCGAGCTCGGGGCCGCTAAGGAACACCTGCACGCTGCGCCCGTCGAGTGCGTCCAGGCGGGCGCGCGTATCGGGGTCGAGATCCACGGCCCGGTTGAGCGCGGCCTCCATCGCGCGGCCGGCGAGGACGCGCAAGGGGCGAGGCAGAAAGGACTTGGGGCCGCTGTCGGCCTTCGGGCGATCGGAGGTCATGGCCGCGATTGTAGCTTGGCGACCCGTGCGCGAGGCGTCGCCTACGGTGCCGCACCCTCGAAGCCCACCTGGCGCCAGGCCTCGAACACCGCCACCGCCACCGCGTTGGAGAGGTTGAGGCTGCGGTTGTCGGGCCGCATCGGCAGGCGGATGCGCTGGTCGTGGGGCAGGGCGTCGATCACGTCGTCGGGCAAGCCCGCCGTCTCGCAGCCGAACAGGAAGGCGTCGTTGTCGGCGTATGTCGGATCGGTGTGCAGGCGTCGGCCTCGGGTCGAGAAGGCGAACACGCGCGGATGGCCGATCGCGTCGAGGCAGGCGTCGAGGTCGTCGTGCACGGCGACACGGGCGAACTCGTGGTAATCCAGTCCGGCGCGGCGCAGGCGGGTGTCGTCCAGCTCGAATCCAAGCGGTCGTACCAGGTGCAAAGCCGCGCCGGTATTGGCGCACAGGCGGATCACGTTGCCCGTGTTGGGCGGTATTTCGGGACGGAAGAGGATGACGTGGGGCATGCCCCCATTATGAGGCCGAGCGCGGGCACACGATGCCATCGGGCGGCAGGGCGCAGTTCGTCGCGGTGAGGTTGCCCGCCTGGACGATGCCCGCCAGCTGGATCGGCTCGCCCGTGTACGTGAGCATGTTGCCGAGGATCAGGCCGCAGACCAGCAGCGAGGCGACGAGCAGGCTGCGCAGCATGAGAAGTTCGTGTTTCATGGTGTCGGTTCCTTTGATCGTGAGGTTTCGAGGGTCAGAACATCTGGCCGAGGGTGAGTCCGCAGATCAGCATCGAGGTGACGAGCAGGCTGCGCAGCATCAGCATTTCGTACTTCATGGCGTTCTCCTCATCGGATGCCGGGCGAAGGCCGACCGGCTTGGCAGGCTTAGTAACGCAAACGCCGTGCCAGCCTTTAAGGGCTCGCAATCAACTGATTCGCATGAGGTTTGTCAGGCGGCTTCCGCGTGCATCGCTGTCCGCGGACACTGACCGCGTATCGGCGGACACCGTCCGCACCCGTGCCGGACGCTCATTGCTTCCTGAGGACGCGGCGGGCTAGCCTCGACGGGGTCCGGGCCACGAAGGCCCTAGAGGAGTCGTCCATGAAGAAACGCTATGCCCTGCTGGCCGCCGGGCTGATGTCCCTGGTCGGTAACGCCTCGGCCGCGCCCACGTCGGCCGACGCCATTCCCGACATTCCCTATCAGCGTTTCCAGCTGCCCAACGGGCTCACGGTGATCGTCCACGAAGACCACAAGGCCCCCGTGGTCGCGGTCAGCATCTGGTACCACGTCGGCTCCGCGGACGAGCCCGCCGGCAAGACCGGCTTCGCCCACCTGTTCGAGCACCTCATGTTCTCGGGCTCGGAAAACCGCAAGGGCACCTACTTTCAGCCCTTCGAAGTCGCCGGCGCCACCGACATGAACGGCACCACGTGGTTCGACCGTACGAACTACTTCGAAACCGTGCCCACCACCGCGCTCGACATGGCGCTGTGGATGGAGTCGGACCGCATGGGCCACCTTCTCGGCGCCATCGGCCAGAAAGAGCTCGACACCCAGCGCGGCGTCGTGCAGAACGAGAAACGCCAGGGCGAGAACCGTCCCTACGGCCGCGTGGACGAGAACATCCTGCTCAACACGTACCCGGGCAACCACCCGTACCAGCACGACACCATCGGCTCGATGGCCGACCTGGACGCCGCGTCGCTCGCCGACGTCAAGAAGTGGTTCAACGATTACTACGGCGCGGCGAACACCACGCTGGTGCTCGCCGGCGACATCACCGTCGCGCAGGCGAAGGCGAAGGCCGAGAAGTACTTCGGCGACATTCCGGCCGGCCCGCCGGTGCCGCGCCAGCAGCCGTGGATCACGCCGTTGCAGACGTCAACGCGCGGCACGCAGCACGACCAGGTCGCGCAGACGCGCATCGTGCGCACGTGGGTCGTGCCCGAGTTGGGCAGCGATGCCTCCATCCAGCTCGACCTCGCCACCACCGTCCTCGGTGGTGGCAAGACGTCCCGCCTTTACCAGCGCCTCGTGTACAAGGACAAGCTGGCCGACGACGTCAGCATGGGCATCTCGCCGTTCGCGCTCGCCAGCCAGGTGCAGCTGAGCGTCGACGTGCGTAACGGCGTCGATCCCGCGAAGGTGGAGGCCGCGATCGCCGAAGTCTGGAAGGACTACCTCGCCACGGGCCCGACGGCCGACGAACTCGATCGCGCGAAGGTCGTCAACCGCGCGGGCTTCGTACGCGGCCTCGAGAAGGTCGGCGGCTCCGGCAAGGCGTCGATCCTCGCGGAAGGACAGGTCTACCGGAACGATCCGGCCGCCTACAAGAAGGACCTCGCCCGCGCGCAAAGCGCCACCGTCGCTTCGGTGCTGTCCGCGTCGAAGGCATGGCTAGGCAAGGGTGATTACACGCTCACCGTCCTTCCCGCCGCCCCGGGCTTCGATCCGGTCGCGGAAGACAAGGCGGTGAAGGGTCTCGGGCCGTCGGACAAGCGTCCGGCCGCCGTCATGCCCAAGCCGCAGGACTTCACCGTCGCGCCGTCGGCCGTGGACCGCAGCAAGGGCGTGCCCTCGGTCGACAGCTTCCCCGACCTCGTCTTCCCGGCGCTCCAGCGTGGCCGCCTGAAGAACGGCATCGAGGTCGTTCTCGCCGAGCGTCACACCGTGCCCATCACTCAGGTGCAGCTGCTGTTCGACGCGGGCTACGCCGCCGACCAGGGCCGCAAGCTCGGCACGGCGAGCTTCACCTCGGCGCTGCTCGAAGAGAGCACGAAGACGCTCGATTCGGTCGAAGTCGCTCGCCGCAAGGAACGCCTCGGAGCGTTCGTCAATGCGAGCTGCTCGCTGGACACCTGCGGCGTCGGCCTCAACGCGCTCAATACGGAGCTGAAGCCGTCGCTCGAACTCTTCGCGGACATCGTGCGTCATCCCGCCTTCAAGGCGGAGGACATCGAGCGCATCCGTGGGCAATGGCTCGCAGGCATCGCGCAGGAAAAGACCGAGCCGACGGGTCTCGCGCTGCGCACGCTACCGCCGCTGCTCTACGGAAAGGGTCATGCGTACGGCATTCCGTTCACCGGCAGCGGTACCGAAGCGGCGATCGCTTCGCTGAAAGCCGACGATCTCGTCGCCTTCCAGCGCGATTACCTGCGACCGGACAACGTGCGCATCCTCGTGGCCGGTGACACGACGCTGACGGCGATCCTCCCGCAGCTGGACGCGGTGTTCGGCGACTGGACCCCGCCGACGAGCGCCGTGCCCAAGAAGAACATCGGGCAGGTCGCGATCCAGGCGAAGCCGCGCGTGTTCCTGATCAATCGCACCGACGCGCCGCAGTCGCTGATCCTTGCCGGCCTGCTGGCACCGTCGACGAAGGCGCCGAACGCGCTCGATCTCGGCATCGCCAATGGTGCGTTCGGCGGTACGTTCACCTCGCGCCTGAACATGAATCTACGCGAGGAGAAGCGTTGGGCCTATGGTGCGGGCAGCATGCTCTCGGATGCGAAGGGTCAGCGTCCGATGCTCTTCTACGCCCCGGTCCAGACCGACAAGACCGCCGAGTCCGCTGCGGAAATCCTCAAGGAAGCGAAGGACGTCATCGGCGCGAAGCCGCTGACCGACGACGAGATCGAGAAGATCCGTGCGCAGCGCGTTCGTGCACTGCCGGGTAGTTACGAGACGATCAGCGCGGTCCTCGGTGCGATGTCGGGCATCGTCGTCTACGACCGTCCGGACGACTACGTGCAGACCCTGAAGCCGCGCATCGAAGCGGTGGATCGCAAGGCGGCGGAGAGCGCACTGGCCGCCGTGATCCAGCCGGGCGCGATGACGTGGGTGATCGTCGGCGACCTGCGCAAGATCGAGGCGCCGGTGCGTGCGCTGAACCTCGGCGAGGTGCAGGTCATCGACGCCGACGGCAACGCGGTCAAGCATGCGGCCAAACCGGCCGCTAGTCCCGCCGCTAAGAAGTGAGCACGCGGTGATGGCGCGAGCGAAGCATCGCGCCATCACCTTCTTCCCGCTAGCATTGCCACCGACCGTTCTTCCCCCGGAGCTTCCATGCGCAAGTCCCTCGTTTTTCTCGTCCTCCCGCTCGCCCTCTCGGCCTGCAATTGGGGTATCAAGCTCGACGACAGCGCGCGCAACGTTCGCACGGCGTGGAACGGCGACGTCGGCAGCTGCCGCGAGCAGGGCAAGGTCACGGTGTCGGTCATGAACCGCGTCGGCCCGGTCGATCGCAGCGACCTGAAGGTGCGCGACGAACTCGAAGTGCTGGCGCGCAACGAGGCCGCGAAGATGGGCGCCGATACGATCAAGCCGGTCAGCGAGCCGCGCGAAGGGTCGCAGGACTGGGCCGCCTACACGTGCGGAAGCCGTACGCTGCCTGCCGCCCGCGGCACCACGGCACCGTCGACACCGGCGCCGTCGAATCCGCCGGCGCAGGGTGGTTTCGAGACCGTGCCGCTCAAGAACTGATCTGTCGAAAGAACGGGATCGACCCGGACCGGGTCAGCGCCGAGGCTCACGAGGACGCGTGAGCACCGGCCAGGCTGCCATCGCCGAGGTGACCACCGAACTCAGTTCGCCTGTTCCGGTCCCGCCCCGCGCACTGAGACTCAGGCCCTTGTGGATGGTGGCGTAGAACGAAGCGACGGCCTCGATATCGGCGCCCTCGGGCACGTCGCCGTCCTCCAGGCCCTTGCGCAGTCGCATCGAAAAATTGTCATGATTCGCCGCGCGCATGTCGTGGAGGCGTGTCATCACGTCGGGAGCCATGTCGCCGGCCTCGCTCGCCGTTTGTTCGACCATGCACCCGCTCGGGAAGTCGGTGCGGGCGAAGACGGTGACGGCATTGCGCAGCAGGGCTTCGACGCTCTCCCGTGCCGTGGGCATCGCGATGGCACGCAGCACGAGGTCCTCGTGCAGGGCCACGTAGTGCTCGACCGCTGCCCGATACAGGTTGGCCTTGGAGCCGAAAGCCGCATAGAGGCTCGGCGAAGCGATGCCCATGGCGGCGATCAGGTCCTGCATCGATGTGGCGGCAAAGCCCTTTTCCCAGAAGACGCGCATCGCCCGGTCGAGCACCTCGGTTCGATCGAAACCGACAGGGCGGCCCCGCTTCGATGGGGGCGGTGTGGATGGGCGCGACATGGGAGACTCCATTTATTTGTCGATCATTACATAAATTGCTTGCGCCCATCAAATCGGCTCGGTAGGCTTTCTGTGTCGAACGACACATAATTCACTCCGGGAAGCCTTTATGAACCATCCGTCCCCACCTCTGGCCGGTAAACGCGCCCTCGTTACCGGCGCCGCTCGCGGCATCGGCGCCGCCATCGCGCTGAAACTGGCCGAAGACGGCGCCGATGTCGCGATCACCTACGAGAAGTCGTCCGTGCAGGCGGAGGCACTCGCGTCCCGCATCCGCGCGCTCGGGCGGAACGCCATCGCCATCCAGGCCGATGCGGCAAGCCCAGTCGCCTCGGTCGCGGCAGTCGAGCTTGCCGCCGCCGATCTGGGCGGGCTCGACATCCTGGTCAACAACGCGGGCGTCCTCGTCGCGGGGCCCTTCGGCGAACTGTCGTTGGAAGACATGGATCTGCAGTTGAACGTCAATGTGCGTGGGGTCTTCGTGACCACCCAGGCGGCGCTGAAGTACATCCCGGACGGTGGGCGCATCGTCACCATCGGCAGCAACGCAGGCCTCGCCGTCCCGTTCGCCGGCATTGCGGTGTATGCCGCTACCAAATCGGCGATGGAGAGCTTCACGCGCGGGCTCGCCCGGGAGCTGGGGCCGCGCGCCATTACCGTCAACCTGGTTCGGCCGGGTCCCATCGACACGGACATGAACCCCGCGGATGGTCCGCTCGCGGCGTCCATCCTTCCGAGTCTCTCGATTCCCCGCTACGGAAAAACGCGTGAAGTCGCCGAGGCCGTCGCGTTCCTCGCGGGGCCTGGCGCCGCGTATGTCACGGGTTCCGGCATGCTCGTCGATGGCGGCATCAACGCATGACGCATGACATGACGACGATGCTGGTGGTTTGCACGGGCGGCCCCGGCGTGCGATTCGATCGGGATTACTACGCAAACGAGCATTTCGCGCTGGCCAGGGCGTGCTGGGAGGCGCATGGGCTGCAATCGGCCGAAGCGTTCTTCCCGTATGCCGAGGGCGGCGGTTGGCTATCGATGGGCGTCTATACGTTCTCGTCGGAGCAAGGAATGCATGACGCACTGGCGAGCCCGAAAACGCAGCAGGTGATGGACGACGTGAAGAACTTCACCGACGCGATCGTGGTCCTGCGCAGTCTGTTCACCGCGTTCTGAGGGAACGGCCGAAGCAGACGAACGGGACGACCGGAAGGCGTGCTCACCGGTCGCCCCGCCACGGACTGGTCAGTGCCGGTCGATGCGAAAACGCATCGATCGGAAATCCAGCGTGAAGCCTGCCGCGTTGGCCCAGAGGTCCTGTCCGAGTATGCCGAACATCGGCGGCCCTCCCGGCCCGGGTCGGCTTTCCGTCTGGATGCGAACGTTCCGGAGGGTCAGTTCATCCTTGCCGAGCCTGAACGTCCATTCGGGCTGGGTCACCGTGTCGAAATCCAGCGCACCGCCGATGCCTGCCGAAGGCTGTCGCGAACGTGGCCACGCATCCGCGCGATCCTTGACCGTCGTCCAGTAGGCGGAAGACAGGCCGGTGGCGCTCGCGCCCGTGTCGAGTGTCAGGGGCACCGTGGCGCCTTCCGTTTCGACCATGACGACAGGTGTGAGGCCGTCCATATAGATTGGCACGCCATCCACGACGGGGCCGGATGCCGATCTGATCGAGATGGCCTTGTCGCCGTCGAAGCTAACCTGGCCGAGTGCCTGGAACACGGGGTAGCCCAGGGCGGCTGAGATCTGGTGCTCCTTGCCGGGCAGTCTGATGTGGAGGAGTTCATCGCGAGCCACCAGAACGGCCACATTGTGGAGCGTGGCGCTACCCAGACGGATTTCCTTCACGATCGCCACCTTGCTCTGCACCGTGACGCCGGTGCTCGAGGCGATGCCCCCGCCCGCCCCCTTGACCAAGAGGCCGAGGCGCCGGGCGAAGCTTTCGCTGACCACCGAATAATTGGCACCCAGGTCCAGCATCCACGATCCATCGATGCCGTTCGCCACGGCGTCGACGTCCAGGGTGCCGAGGGGGTTGCGGGTGATGGACAACCGCGACGCGCCCGAAAAGCTCACCGTCTGGGCCGGCGCTCCGCTGAGCGCGCTCGCCAGGGACAGCACGTCCTTGACGCCTTGCGCGGCGTCGGGAGCGATGTCGTTCGCGTGGTGCTCCAGGGCTTCGCGCAGGGCATGTGCCTGATCCGCGTAGGACGAGGTCTTCTGGTAGTCGTCGGAAAGGGTCAGCAGCGCATTGGCCGCGAGCGGCGAGTGGCGGCGCTCCAGTTCGGGCAGGGCTCGCCGAAGGGCGCGCTTCGACCCCTCGACGTCGTTCAGGCGGTTGGCGACGAGGCCTCGCACATAGTCGCTCTCGGCCGTATCGGGCAGCGTCGGCAACAGCGCGCTCACTTCATCCATGCGCCAGGCGTCGAGTGCCGCCACGGTCTGGGCGACGGCATCGGTCTGGCCTGCCATGGCCCCGGGTATCGTCGCATAGGCGAGCATCGCCAGTGCGTGCGGGAAAAAAAGTGTCTTCAAGGTGGGGGCCTTCTGCGATGTGGGGGAGGGCAGCACGAACGGCGGCCAATCGCCGATGGCGTCCGCGCAAAGGCGGGCACGGCGAGCCACCGGTTGCCTCGTGAGCCAGCTATCGACTACTATTCGCGAACCAGATAGTACTTTCTGTTTTACAGAAAACAATAGCCATCCCACAATGAAAACTCATCTCTTGCAGCAGCACGCCCGGCGGTTACGGTGGGCGACGTTGTCGGCCGGCGCCTTGCTCGCGCTGATGGTGCTGGGCGGCATCGCCCTTCCGGGCAACGGCGTCATCCGGGTGACCGGGGAGGGGCTGCCCTACGTCTGGAACATCGTCACCAGTGCGATCGTGGTGACGCTTGCCGTCCTTAGCCTCGTGTCTCTGGCGGCGATGCTCCGCGCGATAGGCGCAGGCGATGTGTTCGCAAGGCCGATGACGCGAAGCTTCCATCGCTTCGCGCTTCTGTACCTGCTGTCCATCCTCGCGGACCTGCTGCTTCCCCCGATGGTGCAACTGGGATTGCTGTTCGCGAATGGCGGGCATGGCCTGGTCTCGGTCGGCGTCGACAATGCGCGTGTGCTTTCCCTGGCCGTCGCGGCACTTCTGTTCTTCATCGCGCGTCTGTTCGACGAGGCTCAGCGCCTTGAAGAAGACAGCCGCGGCATCGTCTGAGGTCGCGCGTGGGAATCGTCGTCCGCCTCGATCTGATGCTGGCCCTGCGCAAGGTGCGATCACGCGATCTCGCGGCGCACGTGGGGATCACGGAGAGCAACCTGTCGCTGCTGAAGTCCGGAAAGGTGCGCGGCATCCGCTTCGCCACGCTCGCGGCGATCTGCGAATACCTGAACTGCCAGCCCGGCGACATCCTGGTCTACGACCCGGACGTGCCCGACGAACCGTAGACGGATCAGGCGCGATCCGCGGGCCTCAGTCGGTGGTCGACAGCATGGCGTCGGCGAGCTCGATCAACGCGCGCAGCCGGTCCATCCGCTTGAGGTCCTGGTGGTATCCCACCCAAACGTCCCGGCTGGGTGGCGATTCGTCGCCCTCGATACGGAGCAGGCCCGCCGTCGCGTCGCCCAACGGGCGCGGCAGCACCGCCAGACCCGCACCCCGAACGCACATCTGCGACTGCACGGTCCGGCTGGTGCTGGAAAACGTCGGACGAGCCTCGGGAAATCGCTCTTGCAGCCATGCGACGTCGGGAAAATGCGACTGTGCTTCGTTCATGAAGATGAGACCCACGGACGCGGGATCGTCGGCCATTCGCTGCACCGTGGCGGGCGAGCCGTAGAGTCCGTAGCGCATGGTAAGCAGACGGCGCTGGACGACATCCGGCTCGGTAAACGGCACGATGCGGAACGCGATGTCCACGTCGCGACGAGCGAGGTCCGACAGACGGTATCCCGCGATCACCTCGGGCACGACACCGGGATGCTGGCTCATCAGCTCCGTGAAAACCGGCGCGAGCACGTGGCTGGCGAACCACTCGGCGCATCCGATGCGCAGGACGCCCTCCAGGCGCTCGTGATTTCCCAGGAGCCGACGCTCCATCGACAGCGCGGACTGCTCCATCGCCTCTGCGGCACGCACGATCCCATCGCCGGCATCGGTCAGCACGAGTCCGTCGGACGTTCGCCGAAACAGCGCCTGACCCGCTTCCTCTTCGAGCACCTTGATACGCCGACCGATGGTCGGGTGGCTTACGCCAAGGCGACGCGCCGCTTCACCGTAGGACCCACTCCTCAGCACCGAGAGGAAGATCCGGACGTCGCTCCATTCCATGAATGTGCCTTGGTCGGGAAGTCCGGGAAATATGCAGCAGCCGAACGCGGCCGGCAAGCACGACGGTACCGATTCGTACGCGCGTCACGTCGGACGCGCTGCTGGCGCTTACATAAATGCAAGACGAATTTTCAGGAATGGCAGTCCTCAGGTCGCAAGGGAAGGCACATCATGACGGCATGTCCCCGATCCGATATCCGTCATGGCCGCTCGTTCTTACCGGCATGGCATGGAGGTCTACCGATGTCCGATAACGATACCCGTGTGTCGATCTACGTGACCTACGAAGGCGACGCGAGCGATCGCTTCGATCGGTCCTATTACGAGACGACCCATCTTCCGCTCGTGATGCGTGCATGGGAAAAATACGGCCTGCTGAGCGCATCGGCGTTCTTCCCTTCGATCGATCACAGCGGAACGCTCGTCATATGCGAGTGCGTCTTTCGTGACGAGACCGCGCTCGACACGGCATTCGCTTCGCCGGAATGCGCCGCCGTCATGGCGGACGTGCCGTTGTTTACGAACCTGTCCCCGGTGCGCGTTCGAGCGGCACCGCTCTGACGATGGCTTCCGCCGCGCCTTGAGCATCGTCACGGAGCTCGGGCATGTCCATGAAGCAGCGCCAACCGCCCGACGAGCCAGCGACCGGACGCTTCCGGCTGCGGCCGGTTCCTTCTTCGAAAACATTCCACGGAGACAGATATGCAGCTCGGATTCATCGGTCTTGGCAGCATGGGTTCGGCCATGGCTCGCAACCTGGTGGCCGTCGGACACGAGGTGCTTGCCTGGAATCGTAGCCACGTCGATCCCGACACGATGCCCGGAGTGACGCTCCTCGACAGTGCTCGGGAGGCGTTTCATGCGGAAGTCGTCTTCACCATGTTGTCGGACGACGCGGCGATCCGGGAGGTCGTGCTCGACGCCGACCTGCTGCGCGGTGCACGCCAGGGACTGATCCACGTCGTCACCTCCACGATCTCGGTCGCCTTCGCGAGAGAACTGGCAAGGCTGCACGAGGACGCGGGCCTCGGCTACGTGTCGGCACCGGTGCTCGGACGACCGAACGTCGCGGCGAGCGGGCAACTCAACATTCTGGTCGCAGGCAAGGCGGCCACCGTGGCCGCGATCGAGCCCGTGCTCGCTGCGCTCGGCAAGAAAGTGTGGAAGCTGGGCGACGCCCCGGCTCAGGCCAACGCGGCGAAACTCGCGGCCAACATGATGATCGCCATGGCGATCGAAGCGATGGTCGAAGGCGTCGCGCTGACCGAAAGCGTGGGTCTCGATCGCGCCGACTTCTTCGAGCTCATCCTGGGCACACTCTTCGCTGGCCGCGCGTATGAAAGCTACAGCGCCCAGATCGCGCAGCGATCGTTCGAGCCGGGCTTCAAAGCGAAGCTGGCACTGAAGGACATGCGGCTCGCGAGCGAGCTGAGCAAGGAAGCTGGCCGTGCACTGCCCATGCTCGACGTCGTCAGGGAGCGACTGACCCACGCCGTGTCGGCGGGACTCGGCGAAAAGGATTGGTCGATCATCGCCGATGTCGACGGTCGTATGGGCGACGTACCGTCGCTGTCCGGGCGTGACGCATGAAGACGTGGCTCATCACGGGCTGTTCGAGCGGATTCGGCCAGCGTCTCGCGCTCGCCGCGGCACGGCGCGGCGATCGCGTCGTCGCCACGGCCCGAAAGGTCGAAGCCCTCCGGGACATGGCCCGCCCTTTCGACGGCCGCATGCTCGCGCTGCCACTGGAGGTGACCGACGCGGCGTCGATTCGCGCGGCGGTCGAAGCGGCCATGGAGGCTTTCGGCGACATCGATGTTCTCGTCAACAATGCTGGCTACGGATTGTTCGGCGCGATCGAAGAGGGCACGCCCGAGGAATACCGTCCGCTGTTCGAGGTGAACGTCTTCGGCCTGATCGAAACGACGAGAGCCGTGCTGCCGGTCCTGAGGCGTCGGGGCGGCACGATCGTGAACATGTCCTCCGGCGCCGGCATCGCGGGTAGCGGCGGAGGCGGGTACTACAACGCCACCAAGTTCGCCGTCGAAGGGTTGTCGGAAGCACTGTCCGGCGAGCTCGCACCCTTCGGTGTCCGGGTGATCCTGGCCGAGCCGGGACCGTTCCGGACCGAGTTCCTGGGTCGTTCGATCACCCTCGCGGCGAACGAAATGCCGGTATACGCCGCGAGTTCGCGGCGTCGTTATCGCGAAACGAACAACGGTCATCAGGCCGGCGATCCCGACAAGGCGGTGGCGGTGATCCTGCGCGCCGTCGATGCCAAGGAGCCGCCGCTACATCTTCCGCTTGGTCCCGTCGCGCACGGGATCGCCGAGCGGAAACTGGCCGCGTTCCGCAAGGACATCGACACATGGCGCGACGTTTCGATCGATACCGATTTCGGTCGGCCGTAAGCGCGGTTCCCGATCATTTCCGACGCCATGCTCTCGATGGAGTGCGACATGTCTTCAACATTAGATGGCTTCAGCCAACAACTGATTCCAGTGAACGGCATCAGGATCCATGCCGTGACGGGCGGAAAAGGTCCGCCCCTCCTCCTGCTCCATGGCTGGCCCGAAACCTGGTGGGAATGGCATCGCGTCATGCCACGCCTCGCACCGCATTTCAGCGTGGTCGCCATCGATCTGCGAGGTGCCGGTTTTTCGGACTGTCCACGCGACGGTTACGACAAGGCCACCATGGCGCGCGACGCACACGAGGTCATGCGCTCGCTCGGCCATGATCGCTACGCGGTGTGTGGCCACGATATCGGCGGCATGGTCGCGCTGCCGCAAGCGGCACTGTTCCGGAACGCGGTCAGTCATCTCGCGGTACTCGACGTGCCGCTTCCGGGCTGGAGCGAGTGGGAGGCGACCATCGCGAAGCTATGGCATTTCGCGTTCCACATGAATCGCGATCTGCCGGAACGGATGATCCATGGTCGCGAATACGATTATGTGTCCGCCTTCATGGCGGAGCGCTTCTACGATCACAGCACCTTCGATCCGGCGGACGTCGAGATCTTCGCCAGAGCCATGTCGCTACCCGGGCGCACGCGCGGTGGCATGGAGTGGTACCGAACGCTCGCCGACGATCACGCGGCGGCGCTGGCGTACAAGAAAAAACCCCTCGCCATACCGGTCCTCGCCATGGGCGGAGACCGGCGCTTCGGCCCGCGCATGGTGCCGATGCTGCGTGAGTTCGCGAGCGACGTTTCCGGCGGCTCCATCGACCGGTGCGGTCACTACGTCGCGGACGAGCGACCGCACGAGGTCGCCGAGGCACTGATCGGCTTTCTTCGAGCCGCATGACGCTCGCGCCACGCGCATTCATCCCGAACATCAGAACCGAAAAAGGAGACCACCATGTCCGCACCTGAAATCCGCGGCGTCAATCATGTCGGCATCACTGTCCCGGACATCGAGGCAGCGAAAGCGTTTCTCATCGAGGCCTTCGGGGGCCAGCTCCTGTATCAATCCTTCGGCCCGCAGGATCCGCCGCGACAGGGCCCCGAGTTCGAGCGCGCCGTAGGGGCCTTTCCCGGCACCGTGGTGCGCGCGCAGGCGATGGTGAAGATCGGCACCGGTCCCGACATCGAACTGTTCGAGATGCACGGACCGGAGCAGGCACAGCCCATCCGTGCCAGCGACTTCGGCATCACGCACTTCGCGCTCTACACCGACGACATCGACGCCTCCGTCGCGCGCTTCGAGAAAGCGGGCGGCAAGGCCCTGACGGCGCCGCGTGCCATCCCCTATGCGACCGAAAAGGGGCCGGGCAACAAGGTCTGCTATGGCCAGATGCCCTGGGGCACGACGATGGAATTCATCACCACGCCGGATCGCATGCCTTACCACGATCAGACCGAACTGCGGCGCTGGCAGGACGAGGGCTGAGGCGCACCAGCCTGCACGACCCCCGCGCACACGGCGGCGGTCTGGGTGCATCCATGGGCGACGTCGATGCGTATGCATTTCAACGTATCGACGCCGGAGTCCCTCATGCACGTTCGTCGCTGGATCCTCCTCATGCTGGCGTGCGTGGCCGCCAGCGCCTGCTATCCGATACGCGACACCTCGAAAGCCCCGGCGCTGCGCCGCCTTGCGGCGGAACAGGCGCCGCGGCGAGCCGTCCTCGTGCTGCCGGGCATCGGAGACAACCTCGACTCCCTGCAGGCGGGCGGCATCGGCGACGCGATCCGGGCAGCGTGGCCCGACGCGGACGTCGTTCTCGTCGAACTGACCATCGGTTACTACAAGGACGGGCGAGCGATGCCCGATCTGCACGCCCTGGTGGCGGAGGAGAGCGGTCGACACGCCGAGGTATGGCTGGTCGGTGCGTCGCTGGGCGGCATGGGTGCGCTGCTCTACGACGCCGCCTATCCCTGCGAGGTGGACGGGATCGTGTTGCTCGCGCCGTACCTCGGTGAAGACGCGACGCTTCGGCAGATTCGCGACGCCGGGGGTCTCGCGCGATGGCAGGCACCGCCCGCTGCCACGCCCGATGCCGGCAACTGGCAGGGGCAACTGTGGCGCCGTGCCAAGGTGTGGGCGTCCGGGGGCGGCGATCCGCGCGTCTGGCTGGCCTGGGGCGCCGACGACAAGTTCGCACCCAATATGCCGCTGCTGCTTCCGGCGGTGCCGCCCAGCCACGTCGTCGCCGGCGACGGGGTGCACGCCTGGCGTTCCTGGACGCCGCTGGCGCGGCAGGCCTTCGCGATGGCCGCGCGGGAGCCTCGGTCGCCCCGGTCGGCTTGCCCGACCCCGTGACGTCACGCTGGCCGACGAGCGACCTACATCTATTGAATATACACAAATGAACTATATACTTATGAGGTAACCAACGACAGGTCTCCTCGTCATGCGCGATTTCGCCATTACCGAATCCCGGGTCGATATAACCCGTGAGAAATATCCGGCGCTGCCGCGCGAGGCGACGATCCTGATGCGCCTCGTGAAGCATCTCTTCAAGGAGATTTCCGACGAGGCGAACGGGGTGATGCGCCCATACGGTCTCAATCACCCTGAGTACAACATCCTCATGATGTTGTACGGCACGCGCGACAACAGCCTCCATCCCTCCGAGCTCGCCGACGCCGCTGGCGAGAAGTCGGCCAACGTCACGCGTCTGACCAGCCAGCTCTGCGAGAAGGGCTACATCGCCCGCGCCGGCAGCGAGGCCGATCGCCGCAAGGTGACCCTCACGCTCACGCCGGCAGGGCTTGCCGCCATCGAGGCGTTCCTGCCCGACATCGTCGCGCTTCTTCACCGGCAGACCCGGTACCTCGACCTGGACGAACAGCGCCAGCTCGAGGGGCTGCTGAAGAAGATGCTCGGCGGATTCGGAGGGTAACCGGCGCCGCCATGTCCACCGCAGGCCTTTTCACCAGGGTGCCGATCACGCGTCAGGCGCTCGCCGATACGATGCGCGAAGAGGCGTCCATCTGGCTCTTCGTGGCGAAGACGCTGATCGCGCTCTTCGTCGCGGGCTGGATCGCGATGCGCGTCGACCTGCCGTCGCCGTCCACGGCGATGATCACGACGCTGATCGTCGCCAACCGGCAGTCGGGGCTCGTGCTCGCCAAGAGCTTCTATCGCGGCATCGGCACGTTCGCGGGTGCGGCGGGTGCGATCGCCATCGTCGCCACGTTCCCCCAGCAGCGCGACCTGTTCCTCGTCGCGCTATCGCTGTGGATCGGCTTGTGTGCCGGTGGCGCCACGCTGTACCGCAACTTCAAGGCGTACGCGTTCGTGCTCGCGGGCTACACGGCCGCGATCGTGGCGTTGCCGGTGATCGACAACCCCCCGGGTGTCTTCGACTCCGCCGTCGCACGCCTTAGCGAGGTGCTGCTTGGCGTGCTCGTCAGTGGCGTGGTCAGCGACGTGGTATTTCCGACGCGCATGCGCGACGTCCTGCGCCGGACGGCACGCGACCAGTTCGCGCACTTCACCGATTTCATCCGTGCGAGCTTCGCGGGCGCCGTGCCGCGCGACGCGATGGAAAACGCGCACCTGCGGTTCGTTCGGGACGCCGTCACGCTGGAAGACCTGCGCAGTTCCGTCATCTTCGCCGATGCCGACGCCAGGGCGCGCAGCAATCACCTGCGCCTGTTCAATCAGCGCTTCATGGCGGCGTCGACGACGTTCCAGTCGCTGCATCACCTCATCAACCGCCTGAAGCGCGCGCGTCGCGATCGCGCCGCCGACACGCTCGTCCGCTTCTATCGTCCGGTGGGCGAGGCGCTCGACACGCCGATCGACGCGGGGGCCGCGGCACGCGTGATGCTGCCGCGCCTGGCCCGGGCGAGGGACGCGATGGACGCCTCGCGCGCGATGTTGCGCTCCGCGCTCGACGACGTGCAGGATCTGCGCGACTTCGACACGGGCGCGGCGCTGTTGCGTCGGTTCGTCGACGAACTGCACGACTACATCGAGACCGCCGCTTCGCTGCAGACGCCGCGCGTGATCGCAGGGTCCGTCGAACGCGTGCGTTTCGATCGTGGCAACGACTTCCTCGGCGCGGGCATCGCGACGCTGCGAACGACTCTCACCATGCTCGCGCTGGGCGCGTACTGGATCGAGAGCGCGTGGCCGCAGGGGTCGGGGGCCATGCTCAACGCGACGATCTTCGCGGGCCTCTTCGCCACCATCCCGAATCCGGCGCGTGCCACGTGGGATCTGACGTGGGGTTACTTCATCGGCATGGTGCTCGGCTTTTTCTGCAACTTCTTCGTGCTTACGCAACTCGAAGGCTACGGGCTGCTCGTGGCCGGCACGGTTCCGTTCCTCGTCACGGGCGTGGCGCTCATGGCCAGCCCGCGCTGGGCGGGGCTGGGGCTCGGCTGGGCGCTCGGGCTGGTCTACATCCTCGCGTTCAAGAACGTGCAGGTGTACGACCCGGCGCACTTCATCAACGACGCGATCGCGCAGATCGTCGGTCTGCTCGCCGCCGCGGTATCGTTCCTCGTCATTCCGCCTGCGATCGGCAGCCCGTGGCTGCGTCGTCGCCAGCTGGCACGCCTGCGCGCGCAGGTGGCGCTCGCGGCGGAGGCGCCGCTGCCCGGACTGCGTCATCGCTTCGAGAGCGTGAACCATGACCTCATCAGTCAGGTCGCCGCGCAGACCACGCCCGGTAGCGCGGACTCGCGCGCGCTGTTCGCCTGGGCGCTGGCCGTGCACGAAACCGGCCGCGCGCTGATCGAGCTGCGCCACGACATGGCGCGCAGCGGCGTGCCGTCGACGCTGCGGCCGTATCTCGAAGGCGCGCTGCGCGACCTCGCGCGGTTCTATGAAAGGCCCGACGCGGCCGGGTATCTCCTGGCGCGCGATGCCGTCGCCACCGCGATCGCGGGTGTCGGCGAGCACGGCGACAGCGGGCACCTGGTCGAGCACCTCCACCTCGTCCGCATGGCGCTTCTCGACGGCGAATCCATCCTCGCCGCGTACATGCCGGACGCACCCCTGAGCAAGGAGATCGTCCATGCCTCGTGAGATCGCTCTGGGCGACGCCCTCGTGCCGGGGCTGCTCGTCGTCTTCATCCTTGCGCTGCTGGCGATCTGGGTCGTCGACTCGCTCGCCGGCCGCTTCGGCCTGTACCGGTTCGTTTGGCATCCGCCGCTGTTCCGCGTCGCCGTCTTCGTCTGTGTCTTCGGCGCGTTCGCGCTGTTCCTGAACTGAGTGATGCCGTCATGAAACTCGCCAGCCTCGTCCGCTTCACCATCACCGCCCTCGTCGTCATCGTCGCGGCCATCGTCGGGATGTCGTTGTGGAAGCACTACATGTATTCCCCGTGGACGCGCGACGGTCGCGTGCGCGCCGAAATCGTGCGCATCGCTCCCGACGTTTCCGGTCTCGTCACCGACGTCCGCGTGATCGATAACCAGACGGTAAAGAAGGGCGATCTGCTCTTCGTGGTGGATCGCGCCCGTTACGAGAACGCCGTGGCGCAGGCGAAGGCGAACCTCAACGCCGCCGAGGCGGCCGCGCGCGCCGCCGGTGCGACGATCAATGCCGCCTACGCGGGCGCGCAGCAGAGCCGGTCCAACTACGAGATGTACGAGGCGCAGTCCGAACGCCGGCAGAAGCTCGTCAACAACGTGATCTCCGCGGAGGACAAGGCCAACGCGGTGGCCGCCGCCAACGCGGCACGCGCCGGCTGGCAGCAGGCGCAGGCGAGCACGAAGCAGGCCAGCGCGTCGCAGCAGCAGTCGCTCGCCGCCGTCGCGCAGGCGCAGGTCGAACTGGCGTCCGCACAGCTCAACCTCGACCGCACGGAGGTGCGCGCACCGGTCGACGGTTACGTGACCAATCTCGACGTGCGCGTCGGCGATTACGCCAGCGCGGGCACCGCGCGTCTCGCGCTGATCGATAGCGGTTCGTACTGGATCTACGGCTACTTCGAGGAAACCAAGCTCCCCGGGCTGCGCGTGGGCGATCCGGTCGATATCCGCCTGATGAGCGGCGGCGTGCGACTGGAGGGGCGCGTGGAGAGCATCGCGCGCGGTATCACGGATGCCGACAACCCCACGGGCAACGACCTGCTCGCCGACGTCAATCCCACGTTCAACTGGGTGCGTCTCGCGCAGCGCGTACCTGTGCGGGTGAAGATCGACACCGCGCATCTGCCGGCCGGCACCGTGCTGGCTGCCGGCATGACGGCGACGCTGGTAGTGCGGCCGTCGCATGCGCAGGCGGTGGCGGCGCGCTGAGCGCTTCCGGTGACGGGCGGTCAGGCCTCGTGCGGCGCGAGGCGCCGCAGCCTCAGCTGCAGCCAGCGGTCGACGTCCGGCCACTCGGTGGCGAGGATGCTGTAGCAGACCGTGTCGCGCAGCGAGCCGTCGTTGCGCCGTTTATGCGCGCGGAGCACGCCCTCGCGTTTCGCGCCGAGCTTCTCGATGGCGCGCTGGGAGTCGAGGTTGTAGGCGTCGGTATGGAACTCGACGGCCACGGCGCCCACGTTCTGGAACGCGTTGGATAGCAGCAGGTGCTTGCAGGCCGTGTTGACGTGGCTCCGCTGCCAGCGCCGGGCATACCAGGTGTAACCGATCGCGACACGCGACGGGTCGGCGACGATGTCGTAATAGCGCGTCGACCCCACGATTTCGCCGCTGCCGTTCTCGCGGACGACCCAGGGCGCCATGCGGCCTTCTTCCTGCCCGCGCAGCGCGGCCTCCACGTAATCGGCCATCCTGCCCGGCCCCGGCACCGAGGTGAACCAGAGGTCCCACAGCTGGCCATCCGCCGCGGCGCGCTCCAGCGGGGCGATGTGGCCGAGGGCGAGGGGCTCGAGCGTGACCCAGGCGCTTTCCAGCCGATCCGGTGCCATGGCCGCCTCAGGCGTCGAGATCGGGGATCAGGCGGCTTTCGAGCCGCGATATCGTGTCTTTCAGCAGCAACTTGCGCTTCTTCAGGCGTGTCAGCTGGAGCTCGTCCCGGCCGATCGCGGCCGCGAGATGGTCGATCGCGGCGTCGAGGTCGCGATGCTCCACCTTCAGTTCGGCGAGACGCTGGGAAAGCTGCATCGGGTCCTGGACCTGCATGGCAGTCGGCCGGTCGTGGGAAAGGCCCGATTGTAACTCCCGGCGGGGGTGCCCGCAGCGGCTACAATAGGCGACTCGCCCGTCTCAAGACTATCCGCAGCATGTCCGCCTCCCCCGATGCCACCCGCAAGCAGACCTTCGAAGCCGGCAAGCTGGCCAAGCGCCTGCGCCGCCAGGTCGGTCAGGCCATCGCCGACTACGGGATGATCGAAGACGGCGACAAGGTGATGGTCTGCCTTTCCGGCGGCAAGGACTCCTACACGATGCTCGACATGCTGCTTTCGCTGCAGGCGAAAGCGCCGGTGTCGTTCGAGCTCATCGCGGTCAACCTCGACCAGAAGCAGCCCGACTTCCCGGCCCACGTCCTGCCGGCGTACCTGGCGGAACGTGGCGTGCCGTACCACGTGATCGAGCAGGACACCTACAGCGTCGTCACCCGCGTGATTCCGCAGGGCAAGACGATGTGCAGCCTCTGCTCGCGCATGCGTCGCGGCGCGCTCTACCAGTGGGCGGCGGACAACGGCATCACGCGCATCGCGCTGGGTCATCACCGCGACGACATCCTGGGTACCTTCTTCCTCAACATGTTCTACCAGGGCAGCCTGAAGGCGATGCCGCCCAAGCTGCTGTCCGACGACGGCCGCCACGTGGTGATCCGCCCGCTGGCCTACTGCCGCGAGGACGACATCGCCGCCTATGCCGAATCGCGCGCGTTCCCGATCATTCCGTGCAACCTATGCGGTTCGCAGGAAAACATGCAGCGCAAGGTCGTGAAGCGCATGCTGGCCGACTGGGAAAAGGCGCACCCCGGGCGCAGCGAAACCATCTTCCGTGCGATGGGCAACATCGCACCGTCGCAGCTCACCGATCGCCACCTCTTCGACTTCGCCTCGCTCGGCGCACGCGACGACGCGTCGCGACCCGACGCACGCGCGTGGCTCGCGGGTGGCGACGCCAACGACGATTCCGACTGATCCTTTCCCATCACCTCTTCCAGGTCCATCGATCATGACCCTGTTCTCTTCCGTCGAACTCGCGCCGCGCGATCCGATCCTCGGCCTCAACGAAGCCTTCGGCGCCGATCCGCGCAGCGACAAGGTCAACCTCGGCGTCGGCGTGTACTACGACGAAAACGGCCATGTACCGCTCCTGCGCGCCGTGCGCGAGGCCGAGAAAGCGCGCATCGAGGCGCAGCTGCCGCGCGGCTACCTGCCCATCGACGGCATCGCGCTCTACGACAGCGCCGTGCAGAAGCTGCTGTTCGGCGCCGATTCCGCGTTGCTCGCCGATCGCCGCGTGGTCACCGCGCAGGCCCTCGGTGGCACGGGCGCGCTCAAGGTCGGTGCGGATTTCCTGAAGCGCCTCGATCCGTCGGTGCCGGTCGCCATCAGCAATCCGAGCTGGGAAAACCATCGCGCACTGTTCGAGAGCGCGGGATTCGACGTCGTCGAATACCCGTACTACGACGCCGCCACGCATGGCGTCGACGTCGATGCGATGCTCGACGGCCTGGCGAAGCTGCCGAAGGGTGCGATCGTGGTACTGCATGCCTGCTGCCACAACCCGACGGGCGTCGACCTCGGTACGGACGACTGGAAGCGCGTCATCGCCACGGTACGCGACAAGGGCCTCGTGCCGTTCCTCGACATCGCCTACCAGGGGTTCGGCGACGGCATCGAAGCCGACGCGGTGGCGGTGCGGCTGTTCGCCGATACCGACCTGCCTTTCTTCGTCGCCAGTTCGTTCTCGAAGTCGTTCTCGCTGTATGGCGAGCGCGTCGGCGCCCTCTCGATCGTCACCGCCTCGCACGACGAAGCGCTGCGCGTGCAGTCGCAAGTGAAGCGCGTGATCCGCACCAATTATTCCAATCCGCCGACCCATGGCGCCGCGGTGGTGTCGGCCGTGCTCAACCACACCGACCTGCGCGCGATGTGGGAAACCGAGCTCGGCGAGATGCGCGACCGCATCCGCACGATGCGTCGCGAACTCACGCGGCGCCTGTCGACCGCGGGCGATTTCGCCTTCATCGAGCGCCAGCGCGGCATGTTCTCGTACTCGGGCCTTTCGGCCGCGCAGGTCGAGCGGCTTCGCGCCGAGTTCGGCATCTATGCGGTCGGCACCGGCCGCATCTGCGTGGCCGCGCTCAACGGCGGCAACATCGAGCGCGTGGCCGACGCCATCGCCCGCGTGGTGTAACCCGACCGACATCGCCCTTCGCCGGCGGGCGCCCTGGCGTCCGTCCTGGCCACACTTCGCATGAGACAACCGATCGATGTTCTTTCGAAACCTGACGCTGTTCCGTTTTTCCGACCCTGTCGCCACCGATCTCGATCGCCTCGACGATGCGCTGCCCGAACACCGTCTGCGCCCCGTGGGGCCGATGGAGCTGTCGACGCGCGGTTTCGTCTCGCCGCTCGGTCGCAACGAAGAGAGCCTCACGCACTCCGTCGGCCGCAACACGATGGTCACGGTGGGCAGCGAGGATAAGCTCCTGCCGACGTCCGTCGTCAACGACGAACTCGCCAACCGCGTGGAGAAGATCGCGGAGGAAGAAGGCCGTAAGGTCGGCGGCCGCGAGCGCAAGAAGATCAAGGACGACGTCATGAACGAGCTGCTGCCGCGCGCTTTCGTGCGTAGCTCGCGGATGAAGGCCTACGTCGACAAGAAGAACGGCTGGCTGGTGCTGGACACCTCCAGTCGCAAGTCGGCCGAGAACACCCTGAGCCAGCTCCGCGAGGCCCTCGGCAGCTTCCCGGCGGTGCCTCTGGCCCCGGAGGAGTCGCCCCGGATCCTCATGACCCACTGGGTCGCCTCCGGCGAGCTGCCCGCGGGGCTGGCGCTGGGCGACGAGTGCGAGCTGAGAGACCCGGCGACGGCCTCCGGCGCCATCGCGCGGTGCCGGCGGCAGGATCTCGACACCGATGAGATTCGGGAGCATCTGCGAACCGGCAAGCAGGTCTTCCAGTTGGGTCTGGTGTTCGACGACCGCATATCGTTCGTACTTGGCGAAGACCTGATCCTGCGTAAAATCAAGTTCACCGACGTCGTGCTCGACGAACAGGCGGATAGCCCCGAATCGGCCGCTGCGGAAATGGACGCGAACTTCGCCCTGATGGCGCTCGAATACGAGCGCCTTCTCGGCAAGCTCGCCGAATGGTTCACGCTGCCCCGCCCGGAGTGATCCCGGTCCGGCGTCGCAGTGCCTGACACGGCTTGGTGGGATGGTCGTCGGGATCGACACGAGACTCGGCACATGGCATCGGACGAAGGCAACTGGCTGGAACTGGCGACCCCCACGGGCGCCACGATCCGTGTACTGAAGGCGGCGCACCCGCGTGCGCGCCGTCTTCGGCTCACGGTGACGCCGAAAGGCGCGCGACTCACCTATCCCAACGGCACGCACGTCGCGCAGATGACGGCGTTCCTGCGTCATCACGCCGACTGGCTCGAGCAGAAGCTCGGCGAATTCCACCTCGACGCCGAACCGCTGCCGCCCTTGCGCGTAGGGGTGCCCACCACGTTCCCTTTCCGCGGCGAGGAGGTCACCCTCGACTGGGAAGAGGGGGCTTATCCGCGCGTCAACCACGAGCCCGGCCAGCTGGTGCTCAGCATCCCGCGCCCGCACACGCGTGCGTTGCTCGTCGCGCGGGGCCTGCTCGCCACGCATTTCGAAGCGCAGATCCGTCGCGACGTGTCGCGCTGGCTGCCGGCGTACATTCCGCAGATCAACGCGGCACCGACGGCGCTGCGCATCCGCCCGCTCAAGAGCCTGTGGGGTAGCCTGGATACGCGCGACAGGATCAACCTCGACCTCGCGCTTGCGCTGGCACCGCCCGCGGCGTTGCGTTACGTGCTCGTGCACGAGCTTTGCCATCTCAAGGTGCGCAACCACTCGCCGAAGTTCTGGCACTGGGTGGAAGCCGTGTTCCCGGACTACAAGGAACAGCGTCGGTGGTTGCGCGCCAACGGAAGCGGCCTGAAGCTGCAGCTGGATCGACTGATCGCCGACGTGGCGGACTGAAACGCGGCCACGGCAGGAGCCGCTACGGCGGCTCCTGCTCGAGCGTTCAATGCGCCAGTGCGAAGCCCGTGATGATGCGCGCCGTGTCCTCCGGCTTTTCCAGCATCGGCATGTGGTTGCAGCCGTTGAGTACGGTCGCGCCGATCGACGGCGAGCTCTTCAGCCCCGCGCGCAGCGTGTCGAGCGCGGACACGTCGATGATCTTGTCCTCGCGGCACCACAGGCCGAGCACAGGCATCGGCAGGGTGCCGATGACCGGGTCGAGCGCGTAGGCCTGTGCAGGCTGTTTCAGTTCGTCGAACGTGCGCGCGATGAAGGCGTGGTCCTTGCGATTGCGCGCGACGAGTGCATCCTCGATGCGGCCCGGAAGATGCGGCGGCGTGACGAAGATGCGCGCCAGCAACGCCTCGAGATCCTTGCGATCGTCGAGCAGGAACGGATTCCTGCCGGCCTTCACGTCGCGGGTGAAGTCGTTGTCCTTGAACGTGAGCCCGAGCGAGCTCATCAATACCAGGCTGGCGACGCGTTCGGGATGCTGTCCCGCGTACACGCCGGCGATGGCGCCACCCATCGACTGGCCGACGAGCAGGAAACGCTGCGCGCCGACCGCCGCCGCGAACGCTTCGAGACGCGCGGCCTGCTGCGGGATGCCGTAATCGCCGCGATCGCTACGCGACGAATCGCCCCAGCCCGGCAGGTCGGGAATGATCAGGTGGAAATGCTCGCCCAGCGCCTTGGCCGTTTCGAGCCATGTTTCCTTGTTCGCGGCGAAGCCGTGCAACAGCACGATCGTGGGGCCGCTGCCGCCCTCGTAATACGACCACGTCGTGTCGCCGGCGACGATCGTCTTCTTTTCCAGATGCGCGCTCATGGCCTGCCGCGCGGCATCCGCCTTGAGCAGCAACGAGGGTGCGAAGAGATAGACGAGGCCGGCGCCGAGACCGAGCACCAGCGCCACGACCACGATGAATTTCAGCCGGCGCAGCAACAGGCGCTGCCACAGCGGGCGCAGGTCGGAGGAGGCGAGGGTAGGGGTCTTGGCCATGGTTGAGCTGCTTTCCGAACGGTAGACGCCCCGCAAGATGCGGGGCGTCTCGGAGGGTTGCAACCCCGGGATGTCCCGGGCGTTACTTCTTGCGGGCCTTGCCGGCGAGGATGCGCTCGACGGCCTGCTGGGTCATCGGGTGGTAGCCGCTCTTCGCCTTCGCGTAGGTGGCCTTCGCGAACGCGAGGCCTTCCGGCGTGCGGGCGAACGCACGATACACGGGCGTGGTGAGATAGAGGCGGCCGATGCGCGTCATGTGCTCGGCGGCCGCGGGCCATACGTCCTTGTCGCCGGCGGCGATGGCGTGCGCGTACCAGCGCATGCCGATCTCGGCGTTGGGCGTGCCGGTGAGATGCCAGGCGGCGTCGATCTCCTTCATCTTCGCCAGCGGCGGCGCGTCGGGCAGTCGGTCGAGGAAGTACATCCACTCCTGCGTGTTCCACGTCTTCGCGTCGAGTTTGTCCGCGGCGAGCTTGCCGCCGAGGAAGGCCTCCCGCTGTGCGTCGATGCCGTCGAAACGCGGCGACGACGGCAACGGCGCATCCTTCGGAATGCCCGGCTGCCAGATCCACGCGCGTGCTTCGGCCTCGCTCATCTTGCCCGGATATTTGTCGAGCAAATTCGCCTTCAGGTAAGCGAACATCGTGTCGGTGTCGATGCTCTGGAACGCGAAGTGCGCGAAATAGCCCTTCAGATAGGCGTCGAACGTCTCGCGACCGAAGCGCTGTTCCAGCGTGCGAAGGAACCAAGAACCCTTGTCGTACGCCACCGAGGAGAGCGAGTCGTCGGCACCGACGCCGCGTGCCTCGGGCGTCAGGCGCTGCGTGTTGGGCGACATGTCGCCGATGGTCTTCTGCAACTCACGCGCGGAGAGGAGGGCTTCCTCGTCGGCGAGCGACTTGCCGTAGACGGCCTCGGTGATGCGGCCCTGCACATAGGTGGTGAAGCCTTCGTTCAACCAGATGTCGCGCCACGCGGCACTGGTGACGAGGTTGCCCGACCACGAGTGCGCGAGCTCGTGCGACACCAGCGATACGAGGCTCTTGTCGCCCACGAGCACGGTGGGCGTCGCGAACGTCATGTTCGGATTCTCCATGCCGCCGAACGGGAACGACGGCGGCAGCACGAGGATGTCGTAGCGGCCCCACGCGTACGGACCGTAGAGCTTCTCCGTCGTCTCGATCAGCTTCTCGGTGTCTTCGGATTCGTTCGCGGCCTTGCCGACGACGCTGGGCTCGGCATACACCGCGCTGCGCGGACCGGTTTCCTTCACGGCAATGTCGCCCGCCGCGATGGCGAGCAGGTACGACGGGATCGGGTGCGGCTGGTCGAAGCGGAAGTCGCCGTCCAGCGGGTGCTTCGCATCGTTGATCGCGCTCATCACGACGCGGACGTCCTTCGGCGCGCTGACGTGCGCGTCGTAGGTGAAGCGGATGGCGGGCGAATCCTGCAACGGCACCCACGAACGCGCGTGGATCGATTCCGACTGCGAGAACATGAACGGCTGCTTCTTGTCGGCCGTCTGTTCCGGCGTCAGCCACTGCAGGCCCGAGGCTTCGGGCACGGTGGTGTACGCGATGCGCACGCTGGCCGGATGCGCCGGCGCCTGGATCGTGAGCTTCGAGCCGAGCTCCTTGTCGCGCGGCGCAAGGGCGAAGCGCAGCGGCGACGCCTTGCCAGCGGCGTCCACGGCCTCGACGCCGGCGATCTTCAGGTCGCGCGTATCGAGCACGAGGTCCTTCGCCTTCGCATCCTTCCAGTCGAGCTTCAGCGTGGCGTTGCCCGCGAGTTCACGCCTGGCGAAGTCGAGCTTCAGATCGAGGTCGAGGTGGGTGACGCGCACCGCGTCGGGCTGGGCGTAGGAGTGCGGATCGGCCGCGAATGCCACGGCGGGGAACGCCATGGCCAGGGCAACGACGGGAAGCAGACGCATCGCAAGGTTCCGTACGGGAGAAGTCCCGAGTATGCCACCGACGGGACCCCGGACGGGTCAGAGCTTGTAGGCGCGGTGGATCGCCACGATGCCGCTGGTTAGGTTGCGCACTTCGACGTGACCGAAACCCGCGTTGAGCATCATGCCTTTCAGGGTTTCCTGGTCGGGATGCTTGCGGATCGATTCGGCGAGGTACTGGTAGCTGTCCGCGTCGTTGGCGAACAGGCGGCCGAGGCGGGGCAGGATCTTGAACGAATGCACGTCGTAGAGCTTCGACAGCAAGGGACTCTGCACCTTCGAGAATTCCAGCACGAGGGCACGGCCGCCGGGCTTGAGGATGCGGTGCATGTCCGCCAGCGCCTTGTCCTTGTCCGTGACGTTGCGCAGACCGAAGGCGATGGTGACGGCGTCGAAGCTGTTGTCCGGGAAGGGCAGCATTTCGGCGTTCATCTGGGCCCAGCGCAGGCCCGCCACGAGGCCGCGGTCGGTCAGGCGGTCGCGGCCGACGCCGAGCATGGCCGCGTTGATGTCGCCGACCACCACTTCGCCCTCGTCGCCGACGACCGGCTTCAGCAGCGCCGCGATATCGCCGGTGCCGCCCGCCAGATCGAGGACGCGGTCGCCGCGGCGGACACCGCTGACGGCCACGAAATGGCGCTTCCACAGCCGGTGGATGCCGAACGACATCAGGTCGTTCATCAGGTCGTAGTTGCGCGCGACGGAGGTGAAGACCTCGCCGACGAGCTTCTGCTTGTCGGCGAGGGGAACGTCGCGGAAGCCGAAATGGGTGGTTTTCTGGGAATCCATTCCCGGATGGTATCTCCAAAACCCACCCGCCCGCAGCTTCCTCACGTCGGTCCGTCAGTGGGCGCCACCGCCGGGGAGGTACTTCTGCACGTCGAAGAAGTTGATACGGATCTCGTCGCTCCCGTCCACCGGCACCAGGTAATAGGTGCCGGCCGGCCCGTTCGTGGGCGCGTAGACGTGCACCTTCGGCGCAGTCTGGTCGGGCATCGTCTGCGTGAGTTCACGGGTCCGGAACTCGACCGAGAAGCTCTGCTTTCGCGCCACGGACCGGGGGGCGAAGCCCATGGCGGTCTCGATCTGGGCGACCGGCGCGTCGGGCGCCACCGTGGTGGCCCGCACGCCGGGCATGCCATCGGCGATCATCTGGACCCGGATACTGCCGGAGTTGTTGGAGTAGCCTTCGTTGGGGCGGTAGATGCTCCTTATCAGGCGGCTGTTCTTGAACGGCAGGCGGTCGTAGAAGTACAGCGTCGAGGGTACTTCCGCGTCCGGAACGCGCCGGATCCCTGGCGGGAGCGGAGCCGTGGTGAGGTCCTGACCGACCGAGCGGGGCACGCTATCCATCAGCGGAAGGCGATTCGGTGCGCGCATCCGCGCACGCTCGCAGGCCGCGGCCCAGCGGGCGCGCTGCTCGCCGGTGATCGTCGCCGGGATGTTTTCCGTGAGCTCCCTGCGCATCTGGCCCATCACGCGCTCGCGCTCGACCGGGTCCGGGAACGCACGTTCCGCCTCGTCCACGAATTCGTCGAAGGTATCGACCTGGCGGCTGCGGCCACCCGCCGCGCCGCGCCCCGAACCGCCGCGCAGGCCGACGCGGTGAAACGCCCAGTGGCCCATCGCCGTGCGCTCGATGGCGGGGCCCCAGCCGCCCGGCCCGCTCTGCGGGCGTGCCAGGCGCCACGTGCCGTAGTCGGTGTCGAAGCGGACGCCGTAGAGCTTTCCGTCGTGCTCGATGTAGCGTGCGTCGCCGATCGTGTAGATGCCCTCGTCGCTCGCGCGACCCGCCTTGCGCACGCCCTGCGCGGCGTATTTCGATTCGAAGACCACCTTCTGCGGCGCGGCGGCGCGTGCGTCGACGAGCGTGCCCGCGGCGCGGAACCGACCGGCGACCAGGCCACGGCCCATGCCGGTGCGTGCGAAGTGGTGCACGCCCGGCGCGGCCCAGAGCGACGCCACGTAGAACTGCGTGAAGTCGACGAAGCTCTGGGTCGTATCGCCCGCCTTGACGCTGTCGTAAAGGCGCCAGCCCGCTGCCGCCGAGTGGATCGGGGCGGTCACGACGTCGACGACCACGCGGGCCACGTTCGCCACCATCTTGCGCTGGTATTCGTCGATCCAGCGCGACTGCGCATCGTCCGTGCCGGTGGTGAGGGCGCGGGCGTTGTACAGGCCCAGTTGGGTGTCGGTCTCATACAGGGTCGCGAAGACGTCGCCCTCCACATGACGTTCGGCGAACGGCTCGGCGGTAAAGGTGTAGTTGCCGGTGTCTCCCGAGCCGAGCACCCAGTTCGCGAGGCGATCGCCCGCGAAGGCGCGCGTTCCGTTGGATCGGACGACGGCGTGATCCATCGGCAGGCGGTCGAGCAGGTAGTCGGAGAACGCCGGATCGTAGAGAAACTTCCGGCCGGCCTCCTGCCGGTCGTTGAATTCGCGGAACGTGATGCCGTCGGGCGCGTCCGGCGTGTAGAGCACGACGGACGGCACGCTTCGCGGATCGCGCGCGCCGATCAGTAGTACATCGCGCAGCGGCGCGCCCCGGTAGGTAAGCTGGCTCACGTGAATGGCGTGGCCCTCGACGCGGGCGCGCGCGGCGAGGGTCGGCGCGTCCAGCACGGCCTCGACCCAGCGGAAGCCGCGCTCCGTGCGCTCGCGGCGGAACGAGCGCGGTTCGCCGTCGAGGTAGTACGACAGCCGTGCCTCGTTCGCGAGCAGACGCATCCGGGCCCGCTGCAGCACGGACACGGGATCGCGACGGTCCGGGGCGTTGGATCCGGTGCGCAGTTCGAGGTCGACGTACGCGGGATAGCGCACGTGCACGTTCGCCTCCCGCACGAGTCGCCGCAATGTCGCGTCGTCGAGCGCGGCGATGACGCCGCCTTGCGTGTCGGTCGCCGTCAGGCGCACCGGGTCGTCGGTACCGATGTTGCGATACGCCAGGTCGACGAGGGTCATCGACGGTGGCTTCGCGTCCGCGAAGAGGTCGACGACGGCCTGCGGCAGGAAGCGGTGGTAATTCTCGATGTCGATGGCGATGTCGGCGGCCGACTGCGTGACGCCGAGCGCGCGCAGGCGTTCGTCCAGCACGTGCCGCGTGAACGCCGCGAGACCCATGACGGGTGCGGCATAGCCTTGCGTCGCGCGTCGCGCGATGGATTGTTGCAACGTCACGTAGTCGTCCTTCGCCTGACGCCAGTCGTCTGCGACATTCGCCGGCACCCGTGCAAGGCGCTGTTCGCTGATCGCCTCCGCCAGCCGTTCCTGGCGCGCGGCCAGCGCGGCGGCCGCATCGAAAATGCGGTCGCTCGCCAGGATGTCGGCGACCGCGTCCGCCCGGTCGGTGGCGCGTCGGGCGTCGCTATCGAGGCCGGCTTCGAACCATGCCTGCGCGAGCTTGTCCTTCTGCATCGCCACGAGGCGATCCACGAGCGTCGCGAACGCGTCGCCGTCGACGGGGCGCGTGCCGACGAACGGCGTCGCGTCGAGATTCGTCAGGTGCTGGCGCGCGATGCCGGGGAGATCGGCCGACGTCACGAGCGCGGCACGCGCACGCGATTCGAGGGCCTGCCGCGCGGCGGCGAGGTCGTCGAATGTCTCCCAGCCGTGATCGGTGAAGAAAGCGAGCACGCGCTCGCCCTGCGTCGCGTCTTGCACGAGCAGCACGCCCGCGTAGGGAACGCCGGCGAACAGCGCTTCGTGCACGCGGAGGCTCGCAGGAAGGGTGCCACCGGGGGCCGTCACCGCACGCGCGAGGTCGCGCAGCGAGGTGTCCATCGTGCCGTCCTCATGCGCGAGTGTCGCGAGATCGCGCGCCGCCGCGGCAACGCGCGTCGCGACCGCCTGGCGCCGCGACGGATCGGTCGACACCTGCGATGGCGCGGCGTTCCAGTAGCCGTCCAGTGCGCCGAGGAACGTGGTGAGCGAGGCGTCGGCGGGCATGCCCGGCAGCGCGGCGTGCTCGGTGGCGAGCCAGCCCTGTAGGGCGACGACGCGGTCGAAGGCCTGTTCGGCTTGCTGGTAGATGGCCTGGGTGTGTGCAGGCGGCGCCTGCGGGGGGAGCATGTCCAAGAGCGATCCTTTGCGTGATTGATTCGCCGCAAAGTTTAGGGACGGCGCTCACGCCGTCCCCTAGGATCATGCCGCTGCTATGGCCTGCATTGTCCGCGCCCCCGTGTCAGGTTTCGCCTGGCGTCGGCGGCGTCATCCCGGGCCGTGATGGCGCTCGCGCTCGTTGGCGACGTGGCGCTCGTGCAGCGACGGCCCGGCCGATCCATCGTCGGGATCCACCGGCGGTCGCGCATCGAGGTCGCGATCGTTCTCGCCCCCGGGCGTGATCTTCAGGATCGAGTGGCGGACTTCGCGCGCCAGGATCACGCGTGCGTCGCGCACCATGTCTTCCAGTGCCTCGCTGAAATCGAGCTTGCCGGCGTCGTCGGTCCAGACCACCTTCGCCTCGCGCAGCTTCTGGATGAAGCCGCGGAAAAGGGCCTTGTCGAAGAACTCCGGCGCCGAAAGCTCATTGAGCAGGCTGAGACGTTGCGCGGTGAGCGTGCACGCCGTTTCGAGTTCGCCCGCCGTCATGGTGTGCGGACCGTTCTTCACCAGTGCCGCGATGGCGATGTAGTAGCGCTCGAACGCCTGCAGCATGCTGCGCGCGATCACGCGCAGCTGGTATGCGCCATCGTCCTGGCCCGGCCCGCGCTCGAGTACGCGACCCTCCGCGCTGGCCTCGAGGATGCCGCGACGCACGAAGAATTCGATGGTGTCCTGCACCTGTGCGGCGAATCCGTCCTCGTCCCATGGCAGGAACAGCTCGCCCTGGATGAAGGGGTAGATGATGCGACCGAGACGGATGACCGAGGAACGCGACATGCGGCGGTTGTTGAGGAAGCAGGCCGCGACCCAGGCCGCCGCCGCGTTGAGATGCAGCACGTTGTTGCGGAAGTACGAGAGCAGCACGGCCTGCTCGCCTTCGGTCACGAGCACGTCGCCCAGCGGATGGCGCACGCGACGTATCCAGCCCATCTGCTCCCCGTACGCGATGACGCCCTGCGGATTCATCGGCGTGATCGTGACGCGATCGGAGTAGGGCAGTTCCTGCAGCATGGCCTTGGTCAGTTCGATCTGCGCGAGCAGGTCGTTCTCGGCCATCGCGTGTTTGGGCGTCGCCAGCAGGGCGAGCGCCAGCAGGTTGATCGGGTTGACGTCCGCCGCGCGGTTGATGTTCACCTGGATCCGCTCGGCGAGGTCGTCGACCACGCGATTCATCCAGTCGGGCTTCACGTCGGGATCGGCGGCCGCGTCGCGCCAGTCGGGCGCGGCGGCGTCGAGCATCGGCGTCAGCAGGATCGGCTCGCCGAAGTTGAGCGTGACGTGGCCATAACGCTGGCGCAGCACCTTGAGGCCGCGGATCAGGCCCAGCAGCGATTCCTTCTCCTTCGGCTTGCCGGACAGCTCACCGATGTACGACTTGCCCTCCATGAGCTTCTCGTAGCCGATATAAACGGGCTGGAAGAGCACCGGACGCCGCGGGGCGCGCAGGAACGCGCGCAACGTCATCACCAGCATGCCCGCGCGCGGGGCGAGCAGGCGCCCCGTGCGCGAACGGCCGCCTTCGATGAAGTATTCCAGCGGCACGCCGCGATCGACCAGCTGCGCGAGGTACTCGTTGAACACCACCGAATACAGCGCGTTGCCCTTGAAGCTGCGGCGCAGGAAGAACGCGCCGCCGCGGCGCAGGATGGGTCCGACCACCGGGAGGTTGAGGTTCACGCCCGCCGCGATGTGCGGCGGCACCACGCCCGAGTGGTGCAGCTGATACGAGAGCAGGAGGTAATCGGTATGGCTGCGATGGCACGGCACGTAGACCACTTCGTGGCCGGGCGCGGCGGCGCGCGCCTTGTCGAAGTGATGCATCGCGATGCCGTCGTAGAGCTTGTTCCAGAAATTGGACAGCAGGAACGACGACGAGCGAACCACGGGATGCGAGTAGTCGGCCGAGATCTCGAGCGCGAAGTCGCGTGCTCGTCGCTCCGCCTTCGCGAGCGGGATGTTCTCCTTGCTCGCGGTGGCGGCGATCGCGTCGCGCACCGGCTCGGTGTTCAGCACCGCGTCGACTACCGTCCGGCGATGCGAGAGGTCGGGACCGATGACCGCGGCGCGGATGCGACGGAAGTGCGTGCGCAACACGCGGGCGATCTTGCGCGTGAGCCGTTCCGGCGTGATGCCGCCGGATTCGCCGAGCACGTTGCGCAGCGACACGGGCGCCGAAAAATGCACCACGGTGTCGCGACCGTTGAGCAGCAGCGCGAGCATGCGGCGGAAGCGACCGACGACGAGCCAGTTCTCCGCGAAGAGCACGCTGAACCAGCCGCTTTCGCGATTGGGCGCGCGGCCGACGTAGATCGACACGGGCACGATCTGGATGTCGCGCGTCGGATCGTCCTCGAGCGCGCGGATGAGCTGGCCGATGGGCTCCTTCGGACCGCGCGCGTCGGTGCGCCCGAACAGCCAGCCGTGGCGACGGCTCAGCGAGAACACGGAGCGACGGCGACGGCCCGGCAGGTCGAGCAGCTGCATCGGGCTGGGCAGCCCGGCCTCGCGGCAGGCGCGCTCGAGGATCAGCGCATCGGACGTGCCGTCGCGCTCGATGGCATAGCAGACCGCCGCGCCCCCGTTGAGCAGCGCGGCGGGCTCCGCGGGGTCGCGCTTGATGCGCACCCAGGGTTCGAGCAGGCGCCCCAGCAGTTTGAACCACCAGGGCGAACGGGCGACATGGACGTGCGGATCCGCACTCATCGGGATATCTGGCATCGTGGGATTGTACGGCCTCAGCGCGTCCGGGCGTCGGCCACGGGTCCAGCGGGGGCGACGACCGTGGACGCGCGCGCCGGCGCGGTGCCGGGGGCGGCCGGGGGGTTCATGCGGGCGTGCTCGTCGCGCACGCGCTGCAGCAGGTCGCTGTCATACCATCGGCCGTCCAGCATCACGAGCGTCGCGTCGGTCTGGATCGGCTTGCCCAGCAGGGTGTAGGTGATCTTCACATGCGCCGACCCGCCGCTTTTCTCCAGCGTGTCGATGCTGATGGAATCGAAGGTCTGGTCGACGGACAGGCCGTAGACATCGAGCAGTCGCTTCAGCCCCAGCCATGCGGTGGACCACGTCGCCATCGACTGCTCGAACGTCATCCCATGCAGGGCATCGGCCGTGGAAAGGTTGGCCTTGCGCGCGGTATCGACCACCGTGGCGATCGCCGTTTTCGCCTTCGCCTGGTCGCCCCACGCGACCGTCTGCGTCCATGGCCCGACGATGTTGACGGCTTCGCGAAGCTGCCGTTTCTGCGACAGGGTGAGATCTTTCGCCTGTTCGATCGCGGTGAGCGCCATCGACTGGCCGATGCCCGAGATCAGCGGCATCTGGTCCTTGTAGTCGCGATCGAAGCGCACCAGCGTGGGACGCAGGTCGGCGAAGAGTTTCTTCTCCGCGTCGGGTTCGGTCAGCCGTTTCACGCCCGCTTCGAACTTCGCGCGATCGTCGCCGGTCAGCGGACCTTCGCTGGCGTTGCGACGCGGCCAGTCGGCGCGCAGCGTCGCGAAATCCGCCGGCGGCAGCGCGTGGCGCCAGAAGAGATCGAACTTGCCGTCGCGGAGCAGGGCCAGCGATTCGCGCGTGGCATCTTCCGGCGAGCCGCCGCCGGGGGTACCGGGCGCGTCCTTCTGCCGGTTGCAGGCGGCGACGAGGAGCATCGCGAGCACCAGCACCAAGGGCTTCGACAGGTTGCGGAACATGGCACGTGGCTTCGGAGACGGCAGGGCGCGAAGCGTAACAAGAAAAAACCCCGGAGACGCGAGGCCTCACGGGGTTATCCAGCCCGAAGCCGGAAAGGGAAATGGCCTCGCCTGCTTTGCTTTGGGCACCGCAGGTTTCGGCGAGAGGAATGATAGTTGGCCGACATTGCTAAAGCAATATGTCAGCTTAACATCATTAACCCTATGATTTAATTAACTTTGAGCGCGTCGATCTTTTTCTGGCGACGTTCGGCGCGAGGGAGGCTGAAGTCGTTGTCGAAAAGCGCGCTCTCCCATGCGCCGTAGGTCGGGTTCGGCAGGACGAACCAGCGCGTGCCGATCCAGTCGGTGTAAGGCGCCATGGCCTTCGCGCGGCCTTCGGCCGTGTTGCCGGGCACGTCGGTGAAATCGCTGATCTGGTCGCCGAACTGCATGAGGACGCGATAATCCTTCGCCACCCGCTGACGACGGCAGCTCTTCTCGCTGCCGACCTGTTCGCAGCCCTCGACGAAAGTGCCCAGGCCGAGGAACGACGACGTGCCCGCGACGGGGAACCCTGCCGAGCGCAGGTTGGCGAGCGTCGCGTCCTGCAGGTCCTTCGCGCGGTTGGAGATGTAGAACACGGCGATACCGTGGTCGGCCGCGAACTTCGTGAAGGCGAGCGCGCCGGGCATCGGACGCGCGATGGCTTCCTTGCACCATGCGGCCCACTCGGCCTCGTTGAACTCGCCGCCCGAGCGGATCAGGCGAGCCTGGTAAGGCGAGTTGTCGAGCACCGTCTCGTCGATGTCGAGGATCACGGCGGGCTTGAGGCCCTTCAGCGACGGATGCGTCGCGCGGTCGGCCTTCGGCAGCGCGTCCCAGCCGGCGTCGTTCTTCGCGCGCAGCAAGCGGTCGGTGGCGTCGCGATAGGTCTGCACGTAGATGAAGTCGTGCTCGCTGGCGTCCTGCGCCCAGGCGACGGCGTTGAGGTTGTCGTCCGCGGCGGGGCCGGCGGGAGCGGTCGGTGCCGGCGCCGCGACCGGTGCCGGCGTCGGACGGACAGCCTGCGGCGCGTGGGCGCACCCCGCCAGCGACAGAACGGCCGCCATCGCGACCGGAGCGAACTTCATCATGACAACCCCTGTTGATCGGGCACCGCGCCCGTGGGGCGGCGATTGTCGGCGCAGTTTACGACAGGGTGACGACGTAAGGCACGGCTCTGGCGCTATGGCCCCGCGTCCTGACAGACTGCGCCTCCATCCACGACGGAATCGTCCATGGAAGTTGCCACCTCGCGAGCGCACGCCGTGCGCATCGCCAGCTACATCGCCGCCGGACTGGGCCTTTTCCTCGTGCTCTACCTTCGCCTGCTGCCGGCCCTGCTCGCCGGCCTGCTGGTCTACGAGGTGGTGGTTTCCACGGCGCCCCTGATGGGCCGGCGTCTCTCGGGGGATCGCGCGCGCGTGCTCGTCGTGGCGCTCGTCGGCATCCTGGTGGTGGGGCTGCTGACACTGCTCGTCTTCGGCGGCATCAGCTTCTTCCGGAGTGAGATCGGCAATCCCGAAGACCTCTGGCAGAACCGGCTCATGCCGCTGGTGGAGCGTGCGCGGCAGCAGTTGCCCCCGGCGATCGTGGATCGCCTTCCCGACAGCGTCGAGGCCCTGCGCATCACCGCCATGGACTGGGCACGCTCGCACGCCGTGACGCTGCAGCTCGCCGGCAAGGAAGCGGCGAGGGTGGTCGTGCACATCCTCATCGGCCTCGTGCTCGGCGCGATCGTCGCGCTGAGCCGTACACGTCCGACGCATCAGGTGGGGCCGTTCGCGGCCGAGCTGAGCCTGCGTTCCGCGCGCCTCGCCGACGCCTTCCACAACATCGTGTTCGCCCAGATCAAGATCTCGCTGTTCAACACGCTGTTCACGGCCATCTACCTGCTCGCCGTGCTGCCGATGTTCGGCGTGCACCTGCCGCTGACCAAGACGCTGATCGTCATCACCTTCGTCGTCGGCCTGCTGCCGGTGATCGGCAACCTGCTCTCGAACACGGCCATCACGGTCGTGGGCTTGTCCGTGTCGCTGTACGTGGGCCTCGGTGCGCTCGCCTTCCTGATCGTGATCCACAAGTTCGAGTACTTCCTCAATGCGCGCATCGTCGGCAGCCAGATCCGCGCCCGCGCGTGGGAGCTGCTCGTCGCGATGCTCCTGTTCGAGGCGGCGTTCGGCCTGCCCGGCGTGGTGGCCGCACCGATCTTCTACGCCTACCTCAAGGCCGAGCTGGAGGCGTCGCACCTCATCTGACGCCCCGGGTTTGATCCCGCGTTCATCGCGGGACTGCTCCAATCGCGCCACTTCCGAAGGACCCCCAGATGCCGGCCACGCCATTCGACCAACGCACGATCCGCATCGCCAGTTATGTGCTGGCGGCGCTGGCGTTGTGGGGCATCCTCATGCTTCACCTCATTTCCGCGCTGCTCGCCGGGCTGCTCGTGTACGAGGTGGTGGAGACGCTCACGCCGCTGATCCGCCGTGTGATTCCGGGCGAGCGCGCGCGCCTCCTGGCCGTCGGCGTGGTGACCGTCGTCGTGGTTGGCGCGATCATCCTGATCGTGGTCGGCGCACTCACCTTCTACCGTCGCGATCTCGGCGATCCGCAGGCGCTGTGGGACACCAAGCTCCTGCCGCTGCTGACCAAGGCGCACGAGCAACTCCCCGCCTGGCTGACGTCGAACCTGCCGGACAGCTTCATCGATTTCCGTGAGCAGGGCATGGCCTGGGCGCACGACCACTCCGGCGACCTGCGCCTGGTCGGCACCACGGCGGCACGCGTCTTCGCCCATGTGCTGATCGGGCTGGTGCTCGGCGCGATCGTCGCGGTGTCGCACGGTGCCGGCGCCCGGCCATCGCGGCCGCTGTCGTCCGAACTCGCGACACGTGCGGCGACGCTGGCTCGCGCTTTCCACAACATCATCTTCGCGCAGCTGAAGATTTCCGCGATCAATACCGCGCTGGCGGCTGGTTTCCTGCTGATCGCACTGCCTCTGTTCGGGATCCACGTGCCGCTGGCGAAGACGCTCGTGATCCTCACGTTCGTCACGGGCCTGCTGCCCGTGGTGGGTAACCTGATCTCGAACACGCTGGTGACCGTCGCCGCGCTGTCGGTGGGGCTGTGGGTCGGCGTGGCGGCGTTGGGATTCCTGATCGTCGTGCACAAGCTGGAGTATTTCCTCAACGCGCGCATCGTCGGCGGACAGATCCGCGCGCGCACATGGGAACTGCTCGTGGCGATGCTGGCGTTCGAGGCCGCCTTCGGTCTCGCGGGCCTCGTGGCCGCGCCAATCTACTACGCGTACCTGAAGAGCGAGCTGGAAACCGAAGGCCTCGTCTGACCCGTGCGACTCAGGCGCCGCCGGCCAGCATCGCCCGGATGCGCGCCATGTGCGTCTCCGCGGTGTCCTTCTTCACCTCGGCATCCGCTTCCGGATCCTTGCCGTCCCAGTGCAGGTCGTCCTGCGGCAGTTCGTCGAGGAAGCGGCTGGGATCGTTGGTGAGCACTTCGCCGTACTTGCGCGAGCGTGCCGCGAACGACAGCGTCAGCAGTTCCTTCGCCCGGGTGATGCCCACGTACATCAGGCGCCGCTCTTCGTCGAGGCGGCCTTCGTCGATCGCGCCTTCGTGCGGCAGCGTCCCGTCCTCGCAGCCGACGATGAAGACGAAACGGAATTCGAGGCCTTTCGCGGAATGCAGCGTCATCATGCGCAGCGCGTTGCCCGGGTCGTCGCGGTCGGCGTGACTGAGCAGGGCGAGCTGCGCGGCGATATCGCCGGTGCGGCCGCCGTCCTTGCCCATCGCGCGGAACCAGTCGGCCAGTTCGCGCAGGTTGCCGAGGCGGCGCTCGCGCAGCGCCTCGTCCGGCGTGGACGCGGCGATCTGCGCGCCGTAGCCGGTCTTCTCGATCACGGTGGTGACGAGGTCGGCGGCGCTTTCGTGCACCGCGTGGCTGCGCAGTTCGTCCATCAGCCGCGCGAACCCGGCGAGCGCGCCGGCAGGACGCGCGGCGATCGATTTCAGCGCCATGTCGCTGCGCGCCGCGTCGAGCAGCGACGCGTTGCGCGACTGCGCGACCTGGCCGAGCTTCTCGAGCGACGTGGCGCCGATCTCGCGCTTGGGGACGTTGACGACGCGCAGGAACGCGGCGTCGTCGGTCGGATTGGTGATCAGGCGCAGGTAGCAGAGGATGTCCTTCACCTCCGCCCGATCCAGGAACGACAGCGCGCCGCTGAGGTGATACGGCACGCGCGCGAGGCGCAGCGCCTTCTCGATGACGCGGGCCTGGAAGTTGCCGCGGTACAGGATGCAGAAATCGTCCCAGCGGACGCCCTTGTCCTTGTACTTTTCGTGCAGGTTCGACGCGATGGCGGCGATACGCTCGGCTTCGTGCTCGTTGTCCTTGCACTCGAGCACGCGGATCGGCGGCCCTTCGATGTGGTCGCTCCAGAGCTTCTTCTCGTGCACGTGCGGATTGTTGGCGATGAGCTGGTTCGCCGCGCGAAGGATGCGTTTCGCGCAACGGTAGTTCTGCTCCAGCTTGATCACGCGGAGATTCGTGAAGTCGCGCCCGAGCTGGTCGATGTTCTCGGGGTTGGCGCCGCGCCACGCGTAGATGCTCTGGTCGTCGTCGCCCACGCAGGTGAAGCGCGCCTTCGGCCCCGCGATGGCCTTGAGCAGGCGGTACTGGGCGTCGTTGGTGTCCTGGTATTCGTCGACGAGCAGGTAGCGCAGGCGTTCCTGCCAGATGGCGCGTGCCTCGTCGTCGGTTTCCAGGATGCGCAGCGGCAGGCGGATCAGATCGTCGAAATCGACGGCGTTGAAGGCCGACAGGCGCTGCTGATAGAGGTCGTAGATGGTGGCGGCTTCGATCTCGCGCGGGCTGCGCGCCGAGGCCATGGCTTCTTCGGGCGTGAGTCCGGCGTTCTTGGCGCGTCCGACGAGATTGCGGATGCCCTGGATGACTTCGGGCTTCACGCCCTTGGGCGAGAGCTCCTTGATCATGTTCGCGCTGTCGTCGGCGTCGAGCACCGAGAAGCCGCGGCGCAGGCGCGCCCGATCGTGCTCGATCTGCAGGAATTTCAGGCCGAGAGCGTGGAAGGTGCACACGGTGAGCGCTTTCGCGGCGTCGTCCGAGATCAGCTTCGAGACACGCTCGCGCATCTCCTTCGCGGCCTTGTTGGTGAACGTGATCGCGGCGATCTTCTCCGCCGCCAGGTGCCGCCGCGAGATCAGGTGCGAAATCTTTTCCGTGATGACACGGGTCTTGCCGGAGCCGGCGCCGGCCAGCACGAGGAGGGGGCCGTCGCAGTATTCGACGGCCGCGTGTTGTTGCGGATTGAGCATCGGGATCGGCCACGAGGCAGAGCGGACGAGGGTCACGATGGTAGCAGGTGCCGCCCCCCGGACCGCCCCGCTGGCGCCGGGCCCGTACCCGCGCGCCGGCCGGGCCATCGGCGGTAAACTCCCCGGTCCTGCACCGGAACGTCCATGGCCAAGCTCTACTTCTATTACTCGGCAATGAATGCCGGCAAGACCACCACGCTGCTGCAGAGCGCGCACAACTACCACGAGCGCGGCATGCGCACGCTCATTCTCACGCCCGCGCTGGACGACCGTTACGGCGAGGGCATCGTGGCGTCGCGGATCGGCCTACAGGCCCGTGCCATGCGCTTCGCCGCGCACGACGACATCCTCGCCACCGTCGAACGCGACATCGCGACCCGCGGGCCGCTTCATTGCGTGCTGGTCGACGAGGCCCAGTTCATGAGCAAGGCCCAGGTCTGGCAGCTGTCCGACGTGGTGGATCGCCTCGGCATCCCGGTGCTGGCCTATGGCCTGCGTACCGATTTCCGCGGCGAGCTCTTCGAAGGCAGTCGCTACCTGCTGGCGTGGGCCGACAACCTCGAAGAGATCAAGACGATCTGCCATTCGGGCCGGAAGGCCACGATGGTCGTGCGCGTGGACGAGCACGGTCGCGCGGTCACCCAGGGCCCGCAGGTTGAGATCGGCGGGAACGACCGCTATGTCTCCGTCAGTCGCGCCGAGTTCAAGAGCATCACCGGCGGCGATGGCCGTATCGAATTGCAGCAGCCCGTGCTGCCGCTCGGCGAAACCGACCCCGAAGAAGGACAGAACGCGTGACCGAGACGACGACCCACGCCGCCCAATGGCCGCGCCCCTACTGGCAGCAGAGCGACGAGCAGGCCGTCTTGCTGTTCTTCGTGTTCGGCGCCTTCCCGGAAGACCTCGCGATCCCGGCGGCGAAATACGGTAGCCCGGGCCTGCCCGAGGGGGTCGAACTGCAGCGCTTCCAGAACGCCGTGCTGGCGCGCTGGGAAGGCTATCCGCTGTCCGGAGCGCTCGGCGACCTGCTGCGCGAGGACAATGCCGCCGCTTTCGCCGCCGCGAAGGCGGCACCGCACGTCGTCGCCATTCGCGGGCGCTTCCCCGACCGCGAAGGCCTCGACTACCTGCGCGACACACTGGGCGTCGTAGCCGCGTTGCTCGACGTGGGCGGCAAGGCGGTGGTCGATCCTCAGATCCTCACGCTGTTCGACGCCAAGGCATGGCGCGAGCATTACCTCGTCGAAGGCGGCGCACCGCCGCGCAACCACGTGCTGATCCTCTGCAGCCCCGAGGAGACGAAGGGTCGCTCGTGGATCCGTACGCGTGGCATGCGCAAGTTCGGTCGCCCCGACATCAGCCTCACCAACGTGCCCGACCGCGAGATCGATCGCGCCGGCGCGCTCTCCGAACGCCTCGTCGAACTCGGCGCCCTCGGCTCGCGGTTCGAGGACGGACAGGTGATCGAGGTCGACGGTGTCGCGGGCGGTCTCGGCGTCGCCCTGTCGGGCGACGAGGAAGACCCGCAGTTCAACAATACGCACGCGGCGATGCGCTGGCCGGACTGAGCTCGCGTCAGTCCTCCGCGGCGTTCAGCCACTCGACGAACTTCGCGGTATCGCCGTCCTGGTGGAAATCCACGGCGACGAAATTGGGTTTGCGCTTCGCCGCCGGCTCGCAATGTTCCAGATAACGCGAATGCAGGCGGTCGAAGGCGTTGTCCACCGGCACGTGCCAGCGGGTCACCGGTGTGGATGCGTCGTGGAAGTGGTTCATCGTGAACAGCCGCGGCCAGCCGGGCTTGCCATCGACGTCGCGGGTATCGAGCGGGATGTCCTCCCAGCGGCTCACGCAGCTGTAGTCGTGCTCGACGACCGGAAGGCCGAGACTCCAGTAGTTCTCCACCGTGAAGGCGTCGCTGCGCATGAGATGCACCGGCCCGGCCTTCGTCGCGATCGCGCCGCTGTTCGCGTCGTTCAGCGTGAAGGTCAGGATGCGCTGACCGCTTTCGACGATGGCCCGGTACGTCGGCCACCCAGGCGTGTGCCACGCCTCGGGATCGAACGTCGCGCCGGCCAGGCCGGGCGCCATGTCGAGCTCCGCCGTCAGCGCGCTGGCGGTGGTGAAATCCTCGAGGTGCAGACTGATCACCGCGTCCGGTTCGCGCTGCAGGAACGGCAGCAGGGTGTGGTTGATCAGGTCGGCGAAGAGCGCCGGTGTCCTGGTGCACGTGTTGTGGCAAAGCGCGACCCGGTCGCCGTAGGCATGCAGATCGAGCATGAACGCGCGTACGCCGTGGGCCAGCTGCTGGTCGATCGTCTGGTCCTGGTTGGGGAACGCGCCGTTGCTGGTGAACGCGTTGTGCGTCGTGACCCAGCTGTAGCGATCGAATGTTCGCGACGTGTCGTCCGGCGTGTCCGCACGCGTGACGGGGGCAGCGAGCGTCGCGCAGCAGAAGGCAACGACGCACGGCAGATGTAGTGAACGACGACGTGACATGCGTGATTTCTCCGATGGGTGCCGGAGAAGTCTAGGTTTCGTGTCGAGAACGCCGCTGTCGTCCTGCTCCTGTCGTGCGCGTCGGAAGGGTACGTCCGCGAACGTCGGCACAGCGCCCGGAAGTCGGGGGTCAGCGCTGGCAGGTCGGGCAATAGAACGACGCGCGTTGTCCGAGTGTCACGACGCGTATCGGCGTGCCGCAGGCCTTGCAGGCCTCGCCGGCGCGGCCGTACGCGTTGAGTTCCTGGAAGAAATACCCGGGCGCGCCGTCGGGCGCGAGGAAATCGCGTAGCGTCGTTCCGCCGCGCTCGATCGCATAGGCGAGGATGCGCTTCACTTCCGTGGCGAGCCTCGCGTAGCGCTCGCGCGATACCTTGCCGGCGGCGCGACGCGGATCGATACCGGCGGCGAAGAGCGCCTCGCTGGCGTAGATGTTGCCGACGCCGACGACGACCGCGTTGTCCATCAGGAAGGTCTTCACCGACGCGGAGCGGCCGCGCGACAGGTGCCACAGGACGTCGCCGTCGAACGCGTCGGTCAGCGGTTCGGGGCCGATGCCCGTCAGCAACTCGTGCGTTTCGCCGGGCATCTGCCAGAGCAGCGCGCCGAACCGGCGAGGATCCGTGAAGCGCAGCGCGCGATCGGAATCGAGCACGAAGTCCACATGGTCGTGCTTGCCGATCGGCGTGTCGCCGGGGAGCACGCGGAGCATGCCCGACATGCCCAGATGCAGCAGCGCCGTACCCGCCGCGGTATGCAGCAGCAGGTATTTCGCGCGTCGTTCGACGGAGTCGACGACCTGGCCCGGGAGCAGGGAGGCGATCTCGGGCGGGATCGGCCAGCGCAGATCGGGCCGGCGCAGCACGACACCGGTGATTCGTCGCCCCTCGATGTGCGGCGCGATACCCCGGCGCGTGGTTTCGACTTCGGGTAGTTCAGGCATACCGGAAAGATGGGGCGTTTCGGCCCCGCAGGCAAGCTGGCGCGCTGGCTCAGTGCACGGTGGACGACGACGCGGGCAGCGACGCCGTGCGCGGGGCGCGGGGCAGCGCCTGCGCGGGGACGATCGCGACGCGGTCGCCCACGCGGGCGTAGCGCTGCTTGCGCAGCGCGGCCATCTCGCCGAATTCGATGCGCGTGCCGTCCAGCACCAGCACGGCGACGGGCGGGCTCAGGCCGATCTTCGCGAGGTCGAAGTCCGAGACGGGCCGCCAGGCCGACACGGGCGTCGCCGCCAGCATGACGAGTTCACCGGCACGACCCTCGTCGACCGTGGCCTCGCCATCGCTCCAGTGTCCGTCGCGTCGGTCGAATCGCTGCGCGGGCAGGCCCTTGAGTGCGACATCGATGTGCGACACGGCGTCAGGGTCGAGCGACGTCAGCAGATGGGCCCTGGCATCGGCGTCGTCGGCGTGCCACTGCCACACCACGGCGCCGATCAGCACGATAAGCGCGGCGAGGCCAAGGACGCGCGACCGCACTCAGCGCCTCCTCCGGCGCCAGGCGATACCGATGCCGAGGCCGAGCAACGCGAGCGGCAGGAGCACGAGGAAACCGAAGGTCACGGCGTTGAGGCCGTCCTGCGAGAGGGAGATCACCCGATCCGGCGCGCCGCGCGAGGGCAGGTCGACGAGCACGTCGTCGCCGAGCAGCCAGTCGAGCACGCGTTCGCCGAGAGCCCGGTTACCGCCGTTGCCGACGTAGGTGTTGGAAAGGAAATCGCCGTCGCCGATCACTACCGCGCGCTGCTCGCTCTTCAGCGGATTCGGCGACAGGCGATTCAGCGCGAAGCCGACATCCAGCGGGCCTTTCAGTTCGCCGGCCTCGGGATGGAAGGCGACGGTCGACGCCTTGTCGTTGTCGATACCGCCGAACGCCGTCCAGCTGCGTTCGCCCGAGCGGAGGAAGGGAACGACGGCCCAGTCGTGGTCGGACACCTGCGCGAGAGCCGATGCCTGCGGCAGCAGCGTCGTGTCGCGAAAGCCGCGCGTGATGGCATGGAACGGATAGTCGGCAAGCACGACGAGACGAGGGTCGTGGATGTTCAGCGTGCTTCCCGCGGCATCCACGAGGACACCGGGAAGCACGCGAATGCCGAGCACGTCGGCGAGCGCGCCCGTGTCGAGGTCGTCGTTCGCAGGCTCGGTCAGCCATAGCAGATTGCCGCCACCGCGCACGTAGTCGACCAGCGCGGCGACGCTGTCGGCGGGCAGGGCGGCCGTGGGGCTTGCGAGCACGACGAGATCGGTGTGCTCGGGCACGCCGCGCGTCTGGCTGAAGTTGAGCGGCACGGCGCGTATGCCGCGACGTTCCACCTGCCGCATGAACGTGCCGAGGTCGGCGTTCGCATGGCCGTCGGCCTGGCGTTCGCCGTCGCCGGTCACGAAGGCCACGATGCGCTGCCCTCCGCGCGCCAGTCGCTCGAAGGCGTTCGACAGGTTGCGTTCGTTGATCGGGCTTTCGACGCGTTCTTCGCGACCCTGGTAGCGGATCAGCAGGGCGCCGTCGCCGGCGATGCCCAGTTGACGCGAGGCGGCGGGGTCGAGGTCGGGGTCGACGAACGAAAGCACGATGTCGCGCTTCTCGCGCGTGTAGCGTTCCATCACGGCGGCGATCTGCTCGCGAAGCGTGCCGCTCGGCGAGAGATAGCCCACCACATCGACCCTCCCCGGCAGCTTCGTCAGCACCGCGGCACTTTCCGGCGCGAGGCTGGCGCGCGCGCCGCGCGTCCAGTCGAACGTCCAGCTGTGGCGCGCACTGAGGAAGCCGAGGCATCCGGTGGCGACGATCAGGGCGAGGAGGACGAGCCAGCGATCGAGACGGCGCATCACTGGCGCTCCCTGTCGGCGCCGAGCCGGCGGATGGCGAGTACCAGCGACAGCGCGATGGCCAGCGCGAACCACATCAGGTCGGCCGTGGAGACCAGGCCGCGAAGCAGGTTCTGCAGATGGGTGGCCATGGTCAGCCATTCCAGGAATCCGCCACTGACGCCGGCCGCCTGGGCGCCGCGGTCGATCGTCCACAGCGCGAGCGTCACGATGAGTGCCATCGCGGCGGCGATTGCGGCGAAACCGGTCGCCGCCGAGCACGCGATGCCGATCGCGGCGAGCGTGGCGAGCAGAAGGGCGGTGCCCAGCGTGGCGGCGGCGAGCTTGCCCCAGTCCGCGGTCGATCCGATCCCGACGACGAGCGGCATGGCCAGCGTGGCGAGTAGCCACAGGCCGAGCCAGACGAGCACCGCCAGGTATTTGCCCAGCACGATGCGCGACGGCGACAGCCCCGTCGAAGCGAGCAAAGCGAGCGTTCCCCCCCGGCGCTCGCCGGCAAGCTGGGTCATCGTCATCAGCGGCACGACGAGGAACGCCAGCTTGGCAAGCTCTGCGAGCAGCGGAATCGCGACCAGATCGGTGAAACCGGGTGCGTCGGCAACCGCGGCGAGTTTCACCTGGGCCCCGACGAACTGTCCGAGTCCGAGGATGAACGTCCACGCGAGCCATGCGATGGTCAGGGCGGCCAGCGCCCAGGCCAGCGGCCGGACCGCGAGGCGGCGAAGTTCGAGCCGGGCCACGGCGAAGACGGTCATGCGCCCGCTCCCGTGGCGATGCCGAAGAACGTCGCTTCGAGCGCCTTGCTGCCCTCGTCGCCGTGCAGTGGCGCGTCGTGGCGCAGCGTCCCCTCGTGCAGGATGGCCACCCGGTCGCAGACGGCGACCACCTCGGCGAGCACGTGGGTCGAGAGGATGACCGCGGCGCCTGCCGCCGCGCGTTCGCGAATGACCTTGCGCAGCTCGCCGACCTGGACGGGATCCAGCGCATTGGCGGGCTCGTCGAGGATCACCAGTGCCGGGTCGTGCACGAGCGCGCAGGCCAGCCCGAGCCGCTGCCGCTGTCCCTGGGAGAGCACGCCGGCGAGGCGGCGCCGTAGCGGGCCCAGCTGCAGGCCCTCGGTCATCGCGTCCGCCGCGCGTCGGGCGGCGTCTCGTGACGCCCCCCGCAGGCGGCAAAAGGCCAGCAGATGCTCGTCCACGGACAGTTCGGGCCAGAGCGGCGCGCTTTCGGGCAGCCAGCCGATCAGCGTCCGCGCGACGTATGGCTCCGCGACGAAATCGTGTCCCGCCAGCCGTATGCCGCCACGATCGGGCCGCAGCGCCCCGGCGAGCATGGCGAGGGTCGTCGACTTGCCGGCGCCATTGACCCCCAGAAGGCCGAGGACTTCGCCGCGGTTCAGGGAAAACGACACGTCCGAGACGGCGGCGCGTCCCGCGCGGCGTCGGGAAATGGCCTCGACGTTCAGCAATGGACCGATTGTCATGCCCGTACGTCGCCCATCGCCGCGCTTCTTGCAGAATCTTGCGCCCATCGTGTCGATGGGGGCGGGGTCGGCTGAACGGGCAGGGAGGGCGTCATCCCGCGATTGTGCGGAATGGGCTCGCGATCCGACAACCGCTCTCTTCACAATTTGCAGGAAACCGTGCTGGTGGGTATGGAACGGGGTGGTTAGACTGGCAAGGCACGTCCCCTTCACTTCCCGCGCGGTACCGACTGAATGCTCGACACCCTGCTCGATTTCCTGGCCAATGGGCTCACCCGCGCAAGCTGGGGCGAGATCGTCATCTTCATGCTCGTGGTCACGCAGCTCACCATTTTCACGGTGACCCTGTACTACCACCGCAGCGCGACCCATCGTGGCGTGGACTTCCACTGGACCCTCAACGGTTTCTTCCGTTTCTGGGGCTGGCTGACCACCGGCATGGTCGTCAAGGAGTGGGTTGCGATCCATCGCAAGCACCACGCCAAGGTCGAGACCGAGGAAGATCCGCATAGCCCGCAGATCTTCGGCATCAAGAAGGTCTTCCTCGACGGCGTGTCGCTCTACCGCGACGCGAGCGAGAATAAGGCCGACATGGAGAAGTACGGCCGCGGCACGCCCGACGACTGGTTCGAGCGCCATCTGTTCGGCGCCCACCCCTACTGGGGCCCGACCCTGATGGCCCTGATCGATGTCGCGCTGTTCGGCGTCGTTGGCATGGCGCTGTGGGCGGTGCAGATGGTGTGGATTCCGTTCTGGGCCGCGGGCTTCGTCAACGGCATCGGCCACTGGTGGGGCTATCGCAACTTCGAAAGCTCGGACACGGCGACGAACATCTCGCCCTGGGGCTTCTGGATCGGTGGCGAAGAACTCCACAACAATCACCACGCCTTCCCGAGCTCGGCCAAGTTCGCCCTGCGCAAGTGGGAGTTCGACATCGGCTGGGCGGCGATCTGCAGCCTGCGTTTCCTGGGCCTTGCCAAGGTGCTGCGCGTCGCGCCCACCCTGAACATCCGTCCGAACGTGCACCTGCCGGACGCCGAGACGCTCAAGGGCGTGCTGGCGCTGCGCTTCCAGGCCACCACCGACTACTACCGCAACGTCATCCTGCCGACGATGCGCGAAGAAGTCGGCCAGGCCGGCGACAGCATCAAGGCCATTCCGCGTCGTATGCGCCGGGCGCTGGCCGACGGTGGTCGCTGGCTCGACAACGATGCCCGCGAGCGCATGCATGCGGCACTGGCGAACCGTCCCGCCCTGCAGACGGTGTGCGAGTTCCGCGCCCGCCTGGTGGCACTGATGGAAGAGCGTGGTGCCGAGAAGTCGCTCAAGGCGCTTCAGCAGTGGATCGTGGAAGCCGAGCAGAGCGGCATCCGCTCGCTCCAGCAGTTCGCTCAGCGCCTGAAGGGTTACTCGGCGGTGGGCGCGTAACCTTCCGTTCTGCTGGCGACAAGCAAAAGGCCCGCCTATGGCGGGCCTTTTTTTTTGCTTCGTAGAACGGACAGCAGGTTCGTACTCGCGCATGGCCTCCCTCGCTCCTGGCGATGCAGAGGGTTCGCGCACAGGTGCGCTCCTACGCGTGGCTTACGCACAAAAAAAAGCCGCCTTTCGGCGGCTTTTTTCGCAAGATCACTTGATCTTGCCTTCCTTGTATTCGACGTGCTTCCGGACGACGGGGTCGTACTTCATGAAGACCATCTTTTCCGGGGTGTTCTTCTTGTTCTTCGTGGTCGTGTAGAAATGACCGGTGCCCGCGGTGGAAATCAGGCGGTGCTTATCGCGCTTGCTTGCCATGTTCGATCTCCTTAGATCTTTTCGCCGCGGGAACGGAGGTCGGCCAGCACGGCTTCGATGCCGTTCTTGTCGATGGTGCGCAGCGCGTGGTTGGAAACGCGCAGCTTCACCCAGCGATTCTCGCTGGCGACCCAGAAGCGACGCTCGTGCAGGTTCGGCAACCAGCGGCGACGGGTCTTGTTGTTCGCGTGCGAGACGTTGTTACCGGTCTGCACACCCTTATTGGTGACTTGGCATCTACGGGCCATGGTGGCCTCCTCTAGATTCGTTGGACCATCCTTTGGCCAGGACGGCGACGGCCCAGCAACGCGCCGTTGGACGGGCGCCACGCGATGGCTGGAGGGTGGAGCGCTTCCGCCGTGAGGCCCGCATCGCATAACGGACGTACCCGACGTATCGGGCTGGCATAGGGAAGCCGGGCATTCTCTCAGAATCCGCCGTGCCGGCGCAACCCGGACTGTGCGCCGCGCCGTGTTGTATGAAACAATCCCGGCTTTCGTGCCCCGGCACGCAGCCGATCCACAGACGCCTTTTCGAGGACCAAGCAATGGCAGAGTTCAACGCCAACGGCCAGGCCGGCCAGCCGCAGCTCGTGCTGCAGAAGATCTACGTGAAGGATGCCTCCTTCGAAGCCCCGAACGCCCCCGCGGTGTTCCAGGAAATGGGCGAGACCGAGGCCCAGCCGCAGGTCCAGCTGAACCTGGGTCACAAGGCGGTGGACCTCGGCAACGACCTGTTCGAAGTCGTCCTGAGCCTCACGCTCACCTGCAACCTGGGCGAGCGCACGGCCTACCTCGCTGAAGTGCACCAGGCGGGCATCTTCGGCATCGCCGGTTTCTCCGACGAGGACCGCGACGGCATCCTCGGCTCCTACTGCCCGAATCTGCTCTTCCCGTACGGCCGCCAGATGGTCTCGTCGATGGTCCAGGAGGGTGGTTTCCCGCCGTTCCTGCTCCAGCCGATCAACTTCGACGCCCTCTACGCCGAGCAGCAGCGCCAGCAGCTCGAAGGCGCAGGTGCCCATACGCTCAACAGCTGAGCGATGAGCGCCGCTTCCCGACCCACCGTCGCCGTTCTCGGCGCCGGGTCCTGGGGTACCGCGCTGGCCGCGTTGCTGGCGCGTAACGACGTTCCCACGCGCCTGTGGGGGCGCGATGCCGATGCGCTGGCGGCCATGGCCGCGGCGCGTCGCAACCTTCGTTATCTGCCGGACCTCGACCTGCCGCCGGAGCTCGCCTACGAGTCCGATCTGGCCGCCGTGCTTCGCGGCGCCGATATCGTGCTGATGGTCGTGCCGAGCCACGCGTTCGCGGCCATGCTCGACCAGGTGGTTCCGCTCCTCGAGCCCGGGGCGAAGATCTCCTGGGCCACCAAGGGCTTCGAGACGGGTACCGGTCGGTTCCTGCACGAGCTGGTCAACGAGAAGCTGCCGGGGCGCCCGGCCGCGGTCGTCACGGGCCCGTCGTTCGCGCGGGAGGTGACCGCCGGCCTGCCCAGCGCCGTCACGGTGCACGCGACCGACGAGGCGTTCGGCAAGGAGCTCGCCGTCCTCCTGCATGCGCCGAATTTTCGTGCCTATACCGGCAACGACATCCTCGGCGCCGAGCTCGGCGGTGCGATGAAGAACGTCCTCGCCGTCGCCACCGGTGTGGCCGACGGCATGGAGCTGGGTCTCAACGCCCGCGCCGGCCTCATCACCCGCGGCATGAACGAGATGCTTCGCCTTGGCGTGGCGCTCGGCGCGCGCGCGGAGACGCTGATGGGACTCGCCGGGCTCGGCGATCTCGTGCTGACGTGCACGGGCGATCTCTCCCGCAATCGCCGTCTCGGCCTCGCGCTCGGGAAAGGCATCCCTCTCGACGAGGCCGTGCGCCAGATCGGGCAGGTGGTCGAGAGCGTGGTCACCGCCGACGAAGTGGCGCGCCTGGCCGGCTTCCACGGGCTGGACCTGCCGATTTCGGCGGCCGTCCGCGCCGTGCTCCACGGCGAAGTCACCCCGGCCGAAGGCCTGCGCACGCTCATGGGGCGCGAGCAGAAAGCCGAGTACCCCGTCGACCTCTTCGCGAACCGACGCTGAGGCGGCTGTCCGGCCGACGCCCGGTTCGCTGAACCGGGCCGGTCCACTGGGTAAAAAGTCCTACGGGTTCCTCATCCGGCCTTTGCTAAGCTTCCTGTTTTGGTCGCGCGGGCAGGATCGCTACGGATGCATCAACCGGACGACAAGCGCAGCAGGGCTGAAGATACGGGGGGTTCGCTGCCGCAGGCGTGGCAGCGGGCGCTCGACGGCGTGGCCCCCGCGGCCCCCGTCGACCGCGTCGTTCTCGGGTTTTTCGTCGAAGGCGTCAACGACGACCACGAACCGGCCGCCCGCCTGGACGTCGCGCCGGTACTGCTCACGCTCGGTGCGGACGGGCGCTATTCCCGGCCCCTGCCGCTAGACAGCCGCCATCTGCCCGAGGCCGCGCTCACCGTGACCGAGAAGCGCCTGGCCGCGACCCTTCTCGGCCTGCCGCAGACGCTGCGCAAGAGCCGCAGCTACGCGCGTTTCTCCGGGGCCCTGGGCGATCAGCTGCTGGCCGACGTGCTCGACAGCGCACCTTGCTTCTTCGGTGGCGTCGCGGGACTGCAGCTGTCGCGAGGCAAGCCGCATCCGCTGAGCTGGCGCTGGAACCTGGAAAAGGACGGTGGCCAGAAGCTGCTGCCCGACGTGCCCGCGAGTCAGCGTCTCTTCCGCGTCGGCTCGCTCTGGTACCTCGACGCCGAGCATGCCGAGGTCGGCCCCCTCGAGGGTGATCCGCAGGAAGCCACCTGGCTCGATCTGCCGGCGCTGCCGCCCGAAAGCACGCCGGCCTTCATCGCCGGTCGCGATGCGACGCGCATGGGGCCGCGTCTTCCGGATCCCCAGGTATTCGGCGCGATGCGTCGCGCCGAGGTATCGCCGCGCCCGGTGCTCGTCCTGCACGCGCTGACGCGCCACGCGCGCCTTGCCGCCGGTACGCCGCCGCTCGCTTATGGTCGCCTCGCTTTCGACTACGCGGGCGAACGCCTGCCGGGTCGCGGTGGCGAACCGCTCGTTCGTCGCGTCCGCAACGGTACGTTGCTGGAGATCTGCCGTCGGCGTGCCGAAGAACTGGCGACGATGGAGAGCCTGGAGTCGGTGGGCCTCAACCCCGCTGTCGACACCGAAGGCCTGCCGTGGGACATGGCCGACACCCTTCCCGAGGACGCCTGGCTCTTTCCCGGCAAGGGTTACGCCGGCGCGCTGGAGGTGAACACGCCGGCGCGCTGGCTCGCGCTGCGGCCCCGGCTCGAAGCCGATGGGTTCCTGCTGGAATACGCGCCGAGCTTTCCGTTCGAAGTGCTGGAAGGCCCCGTTCGCTGGTACGGGCAAGCGCATGAGGACGATGCCGACCGGGCATTCGATCTCGAGATCGGTATCGAGGTCGAAGGCAAGCGCGTGAATCTTCTGCCCGCCGTGGCACAGGCGCTCGCGGAGCATCAGCTCAGCCTCAGTCCGCAGCCGGGCGAGGCCGAGGACTCCGTCTGGTATGCGCCGGTCGACGATCGTCGCCGCGTGCCCGTGCGTCTGAAAGAGTTGCGCGGTCTGCTCGCGCCGCTGGCCGAATACCTCGAAAAGCCGCGGCAGCAGTTGCACCTGCCCCGGGTGCAGGCCGGTCGTCTCGAGGAACTCGTGCAGGCGCTGCCCAGCGGCGGTTCGTTCGAGGCACCCGAACGTCTGCGTGGCTTCACCAAGCGCCTGCGCGAAGCGGCGGAGCGCGCCAGCGATGCCGTGCCCGCAGGCATCCGTGCGGAGCTCCGCGGTTACCAGCGCGATGGCCTGCGCTGGATGAACGCGCTCGCCGAAGCCGGCACCGGTGGCGTGCTCGCCGACGACATGGGTCTCGGCAAGACGCTGCAGCTGATCACGCACCTGCTCGCACTGAAGGAAAGCGGCAATCTCACGTCGCCGGCGCTCGTCGTGGTGCCGACCAGCCTCGTGCCGAACTGGATCTCCGAGGTGGCGAAGTTCGCGCCGGAGCTGACGTTGCTCGCGTTGCACGGGCCGCAGCGCGCCGAGACGTTCGCGCGCATCGCCGAGCACGACGTGATCCTCACGACCTACGCGCTGCTGCCGCGCGACGTCGAGACACTGAAGAAGAACGCGTTCTCGCTGGTCGTGCTCGACGAAGCGCAACAGGTGAAGAATCCGCGCACGCAGGCGCGTCGTGCGCTGCTCGCGCTGAAGGTGCAGCGCTGCCTCTGTCTTACCGGCACGCCGCTCGAAAACCATCTGGGCGAACTCTGGTCGCAGATCGATCTTGCCGTGCCGGGGTTGCTCGGCGACGAAGGCGCCTTCCGCAGGCACTATCGCGTGCCCATCGAGAAGCATCAGGACATCGACTGCCAGGATCGCCTGAATCGTCGTATCGCGCCGTTCATTCTCCGTCGCACGAAGGCGCAGGTCGCGTCCGAGCTGCCCGCGAAGACGGAGATCACGCGCCGCGTCGTGATGGAGCCGAAGCAGCGCGACCTCTACGAGAGCCTGCGCCTGTCGCTCGCCGAAGAACTGCGCGAGGTCATCGCGCAGCGCGGCATCGCGCACAGCGGCATCGTGGTGCTCGACGCGCTGCTGAAGCTGCGCCAGGTTTGCTGCGATCCGCGTCTCGTGAAACTCGAAGCCGCACGTGGCGTGCGCGAGTCCGCGAAGTTCGAACTGCTGATGGACATGCTGCCGGCGTTGCTCGCCGAAGGCCGTCGCGTGCTGCTTTTCAGCCAGTTCACCGAGATGCTGAAGCTCGTCGCGCACGAGCTGGATCGCCGGCGCATCGCGTACGTCACGCTCACGGGCGAAACGCGCGACCGTGCCGAACCGGTGCAGCGTTTTCAGGACGGCGAAGTACCGCTGTTCCTCCTGTCGCTAAAAGCGGGCGGCGTGGGTCTCAACCTGACCAGCGCCGATACCGTCATCCACTACGACCCGTGGTGGAATCCGGCGGCCGAAGCGCAGGCCAGCGATCGCGCGCACCGCATCGGTCAGGACAAGCCGGTCTTCGTCTATCGCCTGATCACGGCCGGTACGGTCGAGGAGCGTATCGAGGAGCTCAAGGCCCGCAAGGCCGAACTCGCCGACGCGGTCCTCGAAGGCGGCGGTAGCCGGGAGCGCCTCAGCTTCGACGAAAGCGACCTCGACGCCCTGCTCGCGCCATCGGCCTGATCGCAGCGCTTCAAGCGGTTCGCGATACACCGTAGTCGCCGGACGCGACACTTGTAATCCATGGGTCACATAGCGTAACTTATGGGTTACGGTCGATCCATGTATGAAATCGTCCAGAGTGAAACATTTCGCCGTTGGGTTTCCCGCCTTCGTGATCGCATGGCGGTGGCGCGAATCCTCGCGAGAGTGCGTCGCATGTCGCTCGGGCATCCGGGCGACGTTAAGCACGTCGGTTGCGGTGTCAGGGAAATGCGCATCGATCATGGGCCGGGTTATCGCCTGTACTACATCCATCGCGCATCGACGCTCGTCGTCCTGCTGACGGGCGGCGACAAGCGCAGTCAGCAGGCGGATATCCAGCAAGCATACACATTGCCGCGGCATGGGATGAAAAAGCATGAAAGAGACGTTCACCCGCTGGGATGCCGCGGATCATCTTCGAACCGAAGCCGATCAGACCGCTTACCTCAACGCATGCCTCGCCGACGATCCCGGTGATGGCAGTCTTGTGCGAGCCGCGCTGGGTGACATCGCGCGTGCGCGCGGCATGAGCAGCGTGGCGCGCGCCACCGGCATCTCGCGCGAAGGCCTTTATCGTGCACTTTCGAACGAAGGCAATCCCGAATTCGCCACCGTCATGCGCGTGATGCGCGCGCTTGGCGTGCAGCTGCGCGTCGGCGGCTGAGGTCGCAGGCCTGAAACGACGATGCCCGGCGTGAGCCGGGCATCGGGGTGACGACGAACGACGATGTGCGCGATCAGCGACGCAGCGGCGTGCCGCCGGCTTCCACGATCGCGAGCGCCGTGCCGCCGATGAGGCCGGGTTCCGGATTCATGATCGCCTGCGTCGGCACCTTTTCCATCGTGTCGCGGAAACGGCCCTTGGCCTCGAAGCGCTCGCGGAAATGCTCCTGGATCCACGGCAGTAGGATCGGCGTCATGCCGCCGGTGAGGTAGACACCGTCCCATGCGCCGAGGGTCAGCACGAGATCGCCGGCCACGCTGCCAAAGATGCCGGCGAGCGATTCGACGGCGCGCGTGCACATCGAGCAGCCGTCCTCCTTTTCCTCGCCCGGCCGGTTCGCGCGCTTCGTGATTTCTTCCTGGGTGATGTTCTCTTCGGGCTTCTGGCCTGCGATTTCGCAGATCGCGTCGTAGAGATTCTTCAGGCCCTGGCCGCTGATCAGGCGTTCGTTGGACACGCGTCCATAGCGAAGGTTGAGCACCTTCAGGATCTCGATGTCCTCGGTGCTGTGCGCGGCGAAGCCGGCGTGGCCGCCCTCGGTCTGCAGCACGCTGACCTTGTCGCCGCGGATGAGCAGGCCACCGACGCCGAGACCCGTACCCGGACCGACGACGACGAACGTCTGCTCGTCCTTCGCACCGATGACGGGCACCGGCTGCTTACCGATCTGTTCGAGTTCGCGATGACCCATGTCGTCGACGATCTTGTCGGGGCTCATCAGCATCACCGCCATCGACTGCGCAGCGAAGTCGTTGACGAGGTGCACCCACTCGAGGTCGAGCTCCTTCGCGAGGCTCTTCGCGGAGATGGCCCATGGATTGTTCGTGACCTTGACGGTCTCACCGCCATCGATACGGCCGGCCGCGGCGATGATCGCGCGGGTCGCTTCGTGACCGGTCTCCTTGAAGTACAGCCGCGCGGCGTCCGCCATCGAGGCATAGTCCTTCACGTGGTACTTCCGGACGCTCGATTCGATAAGCGGTTGATCTTCATCCGGATGCGCGATGCCGAAACGCACGTTGGTGCCGCCGAGATCGGCGAGCAGGGTCGGCGCCGGGGCGCTAACGTTGGCCATGTTGGAGAACCTGTCGTGTCACGGAAGCACGCAAGGGTGCCTCGCATGGGGGCTGGCGTCTAGTGAAGGCTTCTCCCGGTGCCGTTTCACGGCATGCGGTGCGCCTCCCCGCGGCCCTCCATGCCGACACTATGACGTAAACGATTACGTCGGCAGAATACCCCATTGCCCGGGGCATTGGCAGGCTCGGCCCGCCGCCCGGGGGCACCCCACCGGAGAACAAACGATGGCAGCGGTTCGTCTCGACAAGGTACGCAAGGTCTATCCGAACGGGCACGTCGCCCTGAAAGAGGCCAGCTTCGAGATCGCCGATGGCGAGCTCTTGGTGCTCGTCGGCCCGTCGGGCTGCGGGAAGACCACGCTGCTGCGGATGATCGCGGGGCTGGAATCGATCAGCGGCGGCACGATGTCGATCGACGGTCGCGTCGTGAACGACGTCGCGCCGAAGGATCGCGACATCGCGATGGTGTTCCAGAACTACGCGCTCTACCCACACATGACCGTGCGGGAAAACCTCGGCTTCGGTCTGCGTCTGCGCGGGGTGGCGAAAGAGGAGATCGACCGCCGCGTGGCGGGTGCGTCCGACATGCTCGGTCTCGACGAGCGCCTCGATCACCGTCCGGCGGCCCTGTCCGGCGGCCAGCGTCAACGCGTGGCCCTCGGTCGCGCGCTCGTGCGCGACCCGGCGGTATTCCTGCTCGACGAACCGCTGTCGAACCTCGACGCGAAGCTGCGGCTCTCGACGCGCGTGGAAATCGCGCGCATCCATCGCCGTCTCGGCGCGACGATGGTCTACGTCACGCATGACCAGATCGAAGCGATGACGCTCGGTCAGCGCATCGTCGTGCTGAACGGTGGCGTGATCCAGCAGCTCGACACGCCGATGAATCTCTACAACAAGCCGGTGAACCTGTTCGTCGCGGGGTTCCTCGGCAGCCCGGCGATGAATCTCTTCCACGGCACGCTCCGGCGCGAGGACGGCCTGGTGCTCGAGATGAAGGAAGGGCGCATGTCGCTGGGCAGCGACGCGCCGGGCCTCGCGGCGTACGTCGACAAGCCGCTCATCGTCGGCGTGCGCCCCGAGGATCTTCTCTCCGTCGCCGACCACGCCGGCGTCGTGGAGCGCCTGCGCGCGCATGTCGATGTGGTCGAGCCGGTCGGCAACGAAGTGTTCCTCAACATGCGTCATGGCGACGACGAGATCGTCGCGCGCGTTCCGCCGAGCTCCACCGTGCAGCCGGGCAGCGACGTCGCGCTCGGGTTCCTGCCGGAGCGCCTGCATTTCTTCGATCCGGAGACCACGGTCCGCATCGCGGACTGATGCCGCGCGCCCCGCGACGCTTTGCCGCCCGTGACCGGGCGCGAGAGGGGTAAAATGGGCGAATCGCCAACGAACAGGCCCGTCCCATGACCTTTCCCGCCGTCCGTATGCGCCGCATGCGTCGCGACGCCTTCTCCCGCGCTCTGATGCGCGAGACCGTGCTTACCGTCAACGACCTGATCATGGTGGCCTTCGTGGTCGAGGGCGAGGGCGTGCGCCAGCCGGTGCCGTCGATGCCCGGCGTCGAGCGGCTGTCGATCGACGAGTTGCTGAAGCTCGGCGAGGAGTGCGTGGCGCTCGGCATTCCGGCGCTGGCGCTGTTCCCGTCGGTGGACGGGGCGGCGAAGAGCGAAGACGCGCGCGAGGCGTGGAACCCCGACGGCCTGTTCCAGCGTGCTGCGCGCGCCCTGAAATCGCGGTTCCCCGGCCTCGGCCTGATCGGCGACGTGGCCCTCGATCCGTATACGACGCACGGGCAGGACGGCCTCATCGATGCCGATGGCTACGTGATGAACGAGCCGACCGTCGATGCGCTGATCCGGATGTCGCTGGCACAGGCGGAAGCAGGCATCGATTTCATCGCGCCGTCCGACATGATGGACGGCCGCATCGGCGCCATCCGCGAAGCACTGGAGGACGCCGGCTTCATCCACACGCGCATCCTGTCGTACGCCGCGAAATACGCGTCGAGCTTCTACGGGCCGTTCCGCGACGCCATCGGCTCGTCGGCCAACCTCGGCAAGGGCGACAAGCACACCTATCAGATGGACGTCGGCAACAGCGACGAGGCCCTGCGCGAAGTGGAGCTCGATCTCCAGGAAGGCGCCGATGTGGTGATGGTCAAGCCCGGCCTGCCGTACCTCGACATCGTCCGCCGGGTGAAGGACACCTTTGGCGCGCCGACGTTCGTGTACCAGGTGAGCGGCGAGTACGCGATGATCAAGGCGGCCGCGCAGAACGGCTGGCTCGACGAGAAGGCGGTGGTGATGGAGTCGCTGCTCGCGATGAAGCGCGCCGGCGCGGATGCGATCCTCACCTACTTCGCGGTCGATGTGGCGCGCTGGCTCAAAGGCTGAGGCGTGTCACTGGATTATGCAAAACCCGCGCCTGCCCGCATGACATAATCCCCGGCGACACTGTGGGAGTCGCGGGATGGATGGGCATCACTTTCTGGAGACGGCGGTCGTCTTTCTTCTGGCGACCGTGATCGCGGTGCCGCTGACCAAGCGCTTCCGGCTTGGTGCCGTCCTCGGATACCTGCTTGCGGGCGTGGCCATCGGCCCGTCCGCGCTCGGCCTGGTCAGCGACACCGAAGGCGTCGCGGCGATCTCCGATTTCGGCGTGGTGCTGATGCTTTTCGTCATCGGCCTCGAACTCTCGCCCTCGCGCCTCTGGGTGATGCGCCGCGCCGTGTTCGGCAGCGGCACGCTGCAGGTACTCGCCTGCGCCATCGCGCTCGGCGCGATGGGTTACTTCCTCTTCGGCCTGACCTGGAAAGCCGCGACCATCGTCGGCGGCAGTCTCGCGCTGTCGTCCACCGCGTTCGGCCTGCAGATCCTGGCGGAGCGCAAGGAAGCCGGCTCGGTGTACGGGCGGCAGGCGTTCGCGATTCTCCTGTTCCAGGACCTCGCCGCGATCCCGCTGATCGCCGCGGTTCCGCTGCTGGGCGGTGCCATCGGCCACGACGCGCACGCCGCGCCGGACATCGCGAGCGTCGTGCGCGTCGTGGGCACGATCCTCGCGGTGATCGTCGGCGGCCGCCTGCTGCTGCGTCACGTCTTCCGTTTCGTCGCGCGCGCGAAGAGCACCGAGGTGTTCACGGCGACGGCGTTGCTCGTGGTCATGGGCACGGCGTGGCTGATGGAACTGGCCGGCATCTCGACCACGCTGGGCGCGTTCCTCGCGGGCCTGCTGCTGGCGGATTCCGAGTACCGCCACGAGCTCGAATCCAATATCGAACCGTTCAAGGGCCTCCTGCTCGGGCTCTTCTTCGTCAGCGTGGGCATGTCCGTCGATCTCGGCATGCTCGCCGCCAAGCCGTTGCTGGTGCTCGGCATGGTGGCGCTGCTGCTCGCGGTGAAGGCCGCGCTGATCCTGCCGCTGGGCCGGCTGGTCGGTGCGCTCAGCATGGCCGATTCGGTCAGGCTCGCCGCGGTGCTCGCCTGCGGCGGCGAATTCGCCTTCGTGCTGCTCAACCTCGCGCAGCAGAACCTCATCATCAACGCGAGCCAGCGCGGCCTGATGGTCATGGCCATCTCGCTGTCGATGGCGCTGACGCCGCTGCTCGTGCTGCTGGCCTCGCGCCTGGTGCACGAGCGCGCGCGCAAGCCCGATCGCGAATTCGACGCCATCGAGGCCGACACGCCGCGCGTCATCATCGCCGGCTTCGGGCGCATGGGGCAGATCGTCGCCCGCGTGCTGCGCGCGCAGGGCATCCAGTTCGTGGCGCTCGAAAGCTCCGTGGAGCAGGTCGAGACCTCGCGCCGGTTCGGCGGCACGTCGCTGTTCTTCGGCGACCCCGGTCGCCCGGAAATGCTGCGCGCCGCGCAGGCCGACAAGGCCGAGGTGTTCGTCATCGCCACCGACGATCCGGAAGCGAACCTGCGTACCGCGCGCCTCGTGCGCCGGCAGTACCCGCACCTGAAGATCGTCGCCCGCGCGCGCAATCGCCAGCACGCGTTCCGCCTGATGGACATCGGCGTCGAGGAACCGGTACGCGAGACGTTCTACTCGAGCCTGGAGATGACGCGCCACGTGCTGGAGTCGCTCGACATGCCGCCCGACGTCGTCGAGAGCCGCATCGAACGCTTCCAGAAGCACGACGATCAGGTGTTGAGGGCGCAGTATCTGGTCTACGACGACGAGACGGCGCTGGTGCAGACCACGAAGGAAGCGCTGCACGACCTGCAGCAGCTGTTCGAAGCGGACGCCGTCGAAGAGCGCGTCCGCGACGGCGGGAAGTAGCTCAGTCCGGCTGAGCCGGTTGCCGCAGGGTCTGCCTGACGCTGGGAATCGCGCCCACGCGCGTGCCCAGCTCATGGGCGATGTCCACGTAGCCGAGATGGCGTGCCACGTCGCCGGCCGTGCGTCCGAAGGCGTCCGCCGCATTGCGGTTCGCGCCGCGCTGGAGCAGCACGCGGGCCGGTGCGAGCAGCGCGTGCATCGCGCTCGCATGCAGTGCGCTGACGCCACGGTGATCGGCGTGTTCGAGGGCCGCGCCGGCATCGAGCAGCACGGGCACGAGCGCGCCGAGGTGCGTCGCGTCGGCGTTGGCGCCAGGACGCATGTGCGCACCGAGCAGGATGAGGAGCGGCGTGACGCCGTCCTTGTCCGCCTTGTTGACGTCGGCACCCTTACGGATGACCGCGTCGAGCAGGCGCCGCGCGCGCAGGCTGTCGTTGCTGCCGAAGCAGTACTGCGCGGCGGCGTGCAACGCGGTGTGCCCGTGGAGATCTTCGGCGGTGGCATCGGCGCCGGCGGCGAGCAGCAGGTCGGTGATGTCGGGATAACCGAGCGCGGCCGCGATCATCAGCGCGGTGGTGTTACCCGGCAACCGTTGGTCGACGTCGACGCCGCGCGCGATCAGCAGTTCCACCACCGCCTCGCGTCGCGCATTGACGGCGGCGGCGAGTGGCGTGACGCCGGATGCCGCGGTCGTGGCCGGATCGGCACCCGCGTCGAGCAGGTGTTCGGCGACATCGCGCTGGCCGGCGCCGGCGGCGCGCAGCAGCGCGGTGGCACCTTGATGGTCGCGGGTGTCGACGTCGAAGCCGAGTTCGAGCAGGCGATCCACCGCCTGCATGTCGCCCGCGGCGGCCGCGGCGGGGAGATCATCCGCGCGCAGTGCGCGGCGCGGCAACGGCCACGAGGCCCAGCTGAGCCAGCGCTCGACGTCGCCGTGACCGATGCCGAGCCCGTACGGCGTTTCACCGTTCACGTCGGCCGCTTCGGGATCGGCGCCGTTCGCCACGAGCAGCCGCACGAGCGGGAGATTGTCGCCGCCATGTTCGAGCGCGGCGTGCAGCGGCGTGCGACCGCCGGTGTCGCGCACGTTGGGATCCATGCCGCGGGCGAGGAGAGCGCCGAGCAGCGCGATGCGTCCCGTCGCCGCGGCCATGTGCACGGGCGTGCGTCCACGCGCGTCGGGGCCGAACGGATCCGCGCCCGCTTCCAGCATCGCCAGCGTGAGTCGTTCGTCCGCGCCGTCGAGGCGGCAGATCGCCTGACCGAGCAGACCGGCACCGGCCGGAGAGGCGCCGGCACGCATCAGCTGCAGCAGCGCGTCGGCCGACTGCGGCAACTGCGGCAGCAGCGCATCGAAGAGGCGGCGCCCAAGCACGCCTTCTTCGTCCACGGGCGCGGCCAGGCGCGCCTCGGCCGGCAGGCCATGGTCGAGCAGCCACGCGCGGGCGGCATCGAAGCCGGCGCCCGCCAGGTCGACGTAAAGGGCGGCCAGTTGGGCGGCGGGCCACTCGCGCACCTTCGCGGCGAAGGTGGACGCGACCGCCCAGTGACCAAAGCGCAGCGCATCGTAGAGATGTGCCGGCGAGTCGGCGCCGGCTTCCGGCACCACCGATTCGCTCAGCGAGCTGGGCAGCGGCGTTTCGGGATCGAGCAGCGCGACGAAATCCCAGCGGCCCGCCGCGGCGGCGTGATCGAGCGCGCTGCGTCCGTCCGCGCCGGTCTCCTTCGGTTGCGCGCCGAGTGCGAGCAGCGCGCGTACGGTGGCCGCCTGCGCGCGCGGCGACTGGCAGGCCAGCGTGAGCGCGTCGCGGCCGTGCCCGTCGCGCGGCGATGCGTCGGCGTGCACATCGGCGAGCGCCTGCACGATGCCGTGCGCACCGGCGCGCGCGGCTTCCATCAATGCCGTGGTGCCGTTGCGGTCGGCGAGGTTCGGGTTGGCATGCGCCAGCAGCAGCGCCCGCGCGATCTGCTCGTGGCCTTCGGCCGCGGCGGTGACCAGGGCCGTGCGTCCCAGCGCATCGGTCGCGTTGACCGGCGCCTTGTAACGGATGAGCACCTTGACGCCTTCGCTGTCGTCGTCGGCGATGCCCGCCGCCGCCACCAGCGCGGGTTCCCCGCCAACGGGCGCGGGCTTCGCGCCGTGTTCGAGGAGGAACCGCGCGAGGGTCCAGTTCGCCGCGCGACAGGCGATGACGAGCGGCGTATCGCCCGCGGCGTTCACCGCGTCGACGGGTGCGCCGGCATCAAGGAGCATGGCGGCGACGGTGGGTTCGGCGCTGAGCACGGCACCGTGCAGTGCCGTGTTGCCTTCGGCATCGGTGGCGCTGGCGTTCGCGCCGTTGGACAGCAGCGTCAGCACGGCCTCCGGCCGACCGTGCCAGCTATCGCGGCTGGCAGCGAGCAGCGCGGTCATGCCGCCGTGCTCGCGATCCACGCGGGCCCCCCTGGCGATGAGCGCGCGCAGGAGACGGGTATCGGGCGAGAGCGCGGCCAGCGTGAGCAGGGGCCGCTGATCCCGCTCACCCGGCGCCGCGTCGCTTTCCGGGTTCGCGCCGGCTTCCACCAGCGCGACGGCGCGGGCGATGTCGCCCTCGCGCACCGCGGCGCGCAAGGCGTGGTCGCGGACACCGGGCTGGGCTTCCTCGCTGCTTAGTACCGGAATCGGTGCACGCGGCGTGTCCAGCGGCTCGTGGGCGTGGCGTCGCGGCTCGGCACGCGCGGTGCGGATGTGGCCGCGGCGATCGCAGAGCAGGGCGCGCAGCGTACGGTTGGCGATGACCATGCAGCCCAGCGGCAGCAGCACCAGCGCGTAGACGCCGAGCGCCGCGATGCGCATCTCGGCGGGCAGCACGCCGTAGAGGCCCGACAGCGCCACGGCGGAGAACGCGAGGATCAGCAGGGCCAGCGAAGCGGGCAGGAAGTGCGAGAAGAAGCGTTCCTCGGCCGACAGATGGCGACCGAACGAGATCGAACGCGCCACCGCGGTGAAGATCCACGAACCGTCGCCGCTCGCCTCGGGGTAGGCGTCGTCCCAGAGAAAAACCAGGCCGAACGCGGGCCAGACCCGCCAAAGCGCGGCGAGGGCCACCACGAGCGTCGCGGCCAGCAGCAGGGCGGCGCCGAGGCTCGGTGACTGGGTCAGCTTCAGCAGTGGCCACGCGACCAGCACGAACACCACGAAGGTATAGGCGATGAACATCACCAGGTGGGCCGACCCGCGCCGAAGCACCGTGCGCAGGTAGCTCGGCTCGGGATCGAACCCGATCGCGTGACACACCGCACCCATGGCCAGGGCGTTGGCGAGCAGCAGCGGGATCAGCGCGAGCGGTGAGGCGGTCAGCCCCGCGCAGGCGACGGCGGCGAGGGCGGGGAGGAACCAGGGCAGTGCCTTGATCAGAGAGGGACGACGACGTTTGGGATTGGCCATGCGCGGGAGTATACGGAGCGTATGACGCCCTCGCGGTAACGTCGTGTTAACCCGCGTTGCACGTTCACCCCATGCACGTATCCGGCCGTATCAGGCGCGGACGAGGGCCTGGTCCGGGTCGATTTCGCGATTGTGGTTCGGCTGGTTGCAGACGCTGAGGGTTTCATTCGAGGGCGACTGCAGGTGCCATCCCTGACGGGCGAGATTCGCCATCACGCGTTCGCTGTCTTCGTTGGGCAGCTTCCGCTGGGGCGTCAGTTCCACCTCGAGCGCGAAACGCAGGTCGCCGAGGAGCAGGGCGAGGGGTTCGGGCAGGACGCCGAAGCCCTCCCGTTCGGTCACCCAGAGGTAGGTATCGGGCTTGCGCTGGCTGGCGTAGACGAAGCAGTGCATGACGGCAGGTCTCGCTGTGGGGCCGGCCTTTCAAGGTAGCAAATACCGCAGGAAATGACGTGATGCGATTCGCAGGCCGTTTCATGTTTGTTGCAGCTGCACTTGCAAAAAATACGTCAAATCAGCCAGAGTTCGCTGCCAGATTGTTAAACGCGCGTATGAAAACGGGAAAGTTTTACGTTTTCCGCGTCACCCAGTCGCCCCCGATCAGAACAAGAAGCAGGAGCCTTCCGAATGCAGAAGCTGAACCTTTCGTCCCGTCCGCTGGTCGCCGCCGCCCTTTCGCTGGCCATCGCCGGCGCGCTGGTCGCTCCGCAGGCCGCCAACGCCAGCGCTTTCCAGCTCAAGGAAAACAGCGCCAAGGCGCTCGGTCGCGCGTTCGCCGGCTCCGCCGCCGCGGGTGACGACGCCTCCGCCATCGTCAACAACCCCGCCGCGATGACGCTGCTCAAGGGCAACGTCTTCCAGGCCGACGTGACGGGCATCAACTTCAGCACCAAGTTCCATGGCACGGCCACGGACGCACAGGGTCGCCCGATCAGCGGCGGTAACGGCGGCGACGCCGGCACGACCATCCCGGTCCCGGCCCTGTACTTCGCGACGCAGGTCGCCGATCGCTGGCACTTCGGCCTCGGCCTGACCGCGCCGTTCGGCTTCAAGACCGAATACGACTCCGACTGGAAGGGCCGCTACAACGGCGTGAAGTCCGACTTCAAGTCGTTCGACGCGACCCTCTCGGCCTCGTTCGACGTGACGGACGACTTCGCCGTCGGCGTCAGCGCCATCGCTCAGAAGACCAGCGCCGAGCTGACCAGCGCCATCAACTACAACTCGGTCGGCCTGGGCCTGATCCAGCGCGCCGCCGCGGCTGGCGCCCTGACGCCCGCCGCCGCCCGTGCGCTGGCCGTCCAGTACGCCTCGGTGGTTCCGCCGGGCAGCGACGGCTACGCCAAGATCAAGGGCGACGACTGGGCCTACGGCTGGCAGGTCGGCGGTCTTTGGAAGCTGACCCCGAACGATCGCCTCGCGCTCAGCTACCGCAGCAAGATCAAGCACAACCTGGAAGGCACGGGTAACTTCACCATGCCGTCCAACGTGACGGCGGTGCTGTCGAACCCGGCCATCGGTCGCCTGCTGGGCACCGGCCAGCGCCCGTTCACGCACACCGAAGGCCGTGCAGGCTTCACCACGCCGGCGATCGCCACCGCCAGCTTCTGGCACCAGGACGAGAAGTTCGGCCTCGGCTTCGACCTGTCGTGGACCAAGTGGGACGCGTTCCAGGACCTCACGGTCAACTACTCGAACCCGAACCAGCCGGCGACCACCGAAGACTACAGCTGGCGCAACAGCTGGTTCGCGTCGGTCGGTGGCGAGTACTACGTCAGCGACAAGTTCACCGTCCGTGGCGGTGTCGCGGTCGACAGCACCCCGACCTACGACGACACGCGCTCGCCGCGCGTGCCGGACTCGACCCGCAAGTGGCTCGCCTTCGGTGTCGGCTACAAGGCCACCGAGAAGTTCGAGATCAACGCCGGTTACGCCCACATCTTCGTGAACAAGGCGCACATCGGTGGCGTGACGACCGCGACGGGCGACCGTCTGGTCGGCGAGAACGACGACAAGGGCAACCTGCTGAGCGTCTCGGCCAAGTACGCGTTCTGATCGAACGATACATGGCGAAAAAAAAACCTCCCCGGCGACGGGGAGGTTTTTTTATGCCTGTTTTTCGTGCTCCTGGTGGGGGCGCGCTCTCAGTACGCGTATTCCGAAAACGCGGGATCCACGCTGCCCTTCCACTCGCCGTGGAACTTCTCGAGCTTCACGTCGGCCTGCGTCTTGCCCGAGAGCCCGATCTCGAGCAGCGGTTCCAGGTAACCCGACTCGTCGACGCCACGGTTGCCCTGCTTGTTGCGACGCTTCAGGCCATGGTCGGCAATCTTCAGCGACTCGAGCGCGAGTTCGCGCAGCTTGTGGCCACGGAACATCAGGTCGAGCGCATGTTTCGGCACGCCGTCGCGTAGCGCGTGGCGTTCGGCCTTGCTGAAGTCCCGCACCAGATCCCACGCCGCGTCGAGCGCGACGTCGTCATAGAGCAGGCCTACCCAGTAGGCGGGCAGGGCACACAGCTGGTTCCACGGCGCGGCATCCGCACCGCGCATCTCGAGGTACTGCTTGAGGCGCACCTCGGGGAAGGCGGTCGTCAGATGATCGGCCCAGTCCTTCATGCTGGCCTTCACGCCCGGCAGGGCCGGAAGCTCGCCGCGCATGAATTTCCTGAAGTCCTGGCCGGACAGATCGACGTACTTGCCGTCGCGGTAGCTGAAGTACATCGGCACATCGAGGATGTAGTCGACGTAACGCTCGTAACCGAAGCCCTTCTCGAAAACGAAGTCGAGCATGCCCGTGCGATGCGGGTCGGTGTCCGTCCACACGTGCGAGCGGAACGACTTGAAGCCGTTGGGCTTGCCTTCGGTGAACGGCGAGTTGGCGAACAGCGCCGTCGCGATCGGCTGCAGCGCGAGCGCGACGCGGAACTTCTTCACCATGTCGGCTTCGCTCGCATAATCGAGGTTGACCTGCACGGTGCACGTGCGCGTCATCATGTCGAGGCCGAGCGAACCGACCTTCGGCATGTATTCGCGCATGATCTTGTAGCGACCCTTGGGCATCCACGGCATCTGGTCGCGGCGCCACTTCGGCTGGAAGCCCATGCCGAGGAAACCGATGCCGAGCTCTTCGGCCACCGAGCGCACCTGCTTCAGGTGCTCGCTCACTTCGTCGCAGGTCTGGTGGATCGATTCCAGCGGTGCACCGGACAGCTCCAGCTGGCCGGCCGGCTCGAGCGTGATGTTGGCCAGGCCCTTGGTCAGCGCGACCGGCGTATCGCCCTCGCGCGCGATGTCCCAGCCGTAGCGCGACGCGAGGCCTTCCATGATCGCCCGGATGCCCGGACGGGGTCCTTCGAACGGCGGGGGTGTCAGGTCGTCGGTGTAGAACCCGAACTTCTCGTGCTCCGTGCCGATGCGCCACATCTCGCGCGGCTTTTCGCCCTTGGCGAGATAGGCCACGAGGTCGTGGCGATCGCCGATGGGCGTGCTCTTGGCGGCGCTGGGTATGGACACGTCACTTTCCTTGAAGGGGAGGCTCGAAGGCCGATGGCGCCCATATGGGGACGCCCGGGCACCCCGAAAAGGTGTGCGTCGGCGAGGCAGCGTAACAAATGGGATGCAGGGACGGTGAAACGAGAAAGGCCGCCCCTGCGGGCGGCCTTTCCGGTCGTCGGCAAAGCGCGGATCAGCGCTTCATCGAATTGAAGAACTCGTCGTTGGACTTCGTGTTCTTCATCTTGTCGAGCATGAACTCCATCGCGGCCAGTTCGTCCATCGGGTGGAGGAGCTTGCGCAGGATCCAGATCTTGGCGAGCAGATCGGGATCGATCAGGAGGTCTTCGCGGCGGGTGCCGGAACGGTTGATGTCGATCGCGGGATAGACGCGCTTCTCGGAGATGCGGCGGGACAGGTGCACTTCCATGTTGCCCGTGCCCTTGAACTCCTCGTAGATCACTTCGTCCATCTTCGAGCCCGTGTCGGTCAGCGCCGTGGCGATGATCGTCAGGCTGCCGCCTTCCTCGACGTTGCGCGCCGCGCCGAAGAAGCGCTTGGGACGCTGCAGGGCGTTGGCGTCGACACCACCGGTGAGCACCTTGCCGGAGCTCGGCACCACGGTGTTGTAGGCGCGGGCGAGGCGGGTGATCGAGTCGAGCAGGATCACGACGTCCTTCTTGTGCTCGACCAGACGCTTGGCGCGCTCGATCACCATCTCGGCGACCTGCACGTGGCGCACGGCCGGCTCGTCGAACGTCGAGCTGATGACCTCGGCGCGGACGGTGCGGGCGATTTCCGTGACTTCTTCCGGACGCTCGTCGATCAGCAGCATGATCAGGTGAACGTCGGGGTGGTTGTACTGGATGGCCTGCGCGATGTTCTGCAGCATCATCGTCTTACCGGATTTCGGCTGGGAGACGATGAGGCCACGCTGACCGCGGCCGATCGGCGCCACCAGGTCGAGGATGCGGCCGGTGATGTCTTCGGTCGACCCGTTGCCGCGCTCGAGCTTGAAGGCCTTGCGCGGGAACAGCGGGGTGAGGTTTTCGAACAGGAGCTTGTTCTTCGACGCCTCCGGCGGATCGCCGTTGATGTCGTCGACCTTCAGCATCGCGAAGTAACGCTCGCCTTCCTTCGGATGGCGGACGCGGCCGGTGATGTAGTCGCCGGTACGCAGATTGAAGCGGCGGATCTGGCTGGGCGACACGTAGATGTCGTCCGGGCCGGCCAGGTACGACTCGTCGGCCGAGCGCAGGAAGCCGAAGCCGTCCTGCAGGATCTCGAGCACGCCCTCCGCCCAGATACCGCCGCCGGAGCGCGCGTGGGCCTTGAGGATGTTGAAGACGACGTCCTGCTTGCGCTGGCGGGCCACGCCTTCGCGCACGCCGAGCGATTCGGCGAACTCGAGCAGCTGGATCGCGTTCTTGCGCTTGAGCTCGGTCAGGTTGATCAGGCGATCGTTGCTGCCCGCGTCGGCGTTCTCGTCGTCGTCGACGGGATACCCGTTGTTGTTGCGCGGGCTCTGGTAGTTGCCGTTGTTGCCGCCACCGCCACCGCCACCGCCCTGGCGCTGCTGGTTGTTGTTGCGCTCGTTGCGACGACGACGACCGCGGCCTTCGCGCTCGTTGCGGTCGTTACGATTGTTCTGATGCTGGTTCGGGTTGTCGCCGCGCGCCTGCTGGCCCTGCGACTGGCCGCCGCCCTGACCGGGCTGGCCACCGTCGCGGGGCTCGCCCTGCGTCGGTGCGGGTGCCGGGGCCGGAGCGGGCGAGGGTGCGTTACCCAGCTGGAGCTCGGCCTGCGGGGCCGGCGCCGGCGCAGGAGCCGCCTTGGCGGGAGCCGGCGTGCCGGTCTCGACCGCGGGGGCCTCGGCGGCCGGCGCCTTGCGGCGGGTACGCGGACGCGGCTCGGTCGCAGGCTGGTCGCCGGCGCCCTTGGCGTCGATGGAGTCTTTGGTTTCGATATCGGACACGGGCAAACCTCACGGGGCGCCGTTGGAAGAAAAGAGGGAGAGGGTTCGCGACAGGGGGGACAAGCGGTGTCCCGGCGAACTCCTAGAGCCTAGCATCGCGTGAGGCGCGCCGTAAAGCGCCTCACGCGGCGGCTGGAAGCCAGGGCGAACGATTCAGCCCTGGAGAGATGTCAGATCGACTTCTCGATGAACTGGGAAAGCTGGGTCTTGCTCACGGCGCCGATCTGCGTGCCGGCGACCTTGCCGTCCTTGAACACCATCAGCGTCGGAATGCCGCGAACGCCGAACTGGCGCGGGGTCTGCTGGTTTTCGTCGATGTTGATCTTGACGATCTTGACCTTGCCTTCGTACTCACCGGCGAGGTCGTCGAGCGCGGGGGCGATCGCCTTGCAGGGGCCGCACCATTCGGCCCAGAAGTCGAGCAGGACGGGGGTGTCGGATTCGAGGACGTCCTTCGAGAAGGCGGCGTCGGTCGTATGGGTGATCTTGTCGCTCACCGTGGTCTCCAGTGGAGGGGTGGAAAAGGGGGTTGACGACCGTGACGCTGGCATCGGCTACACTTAGGAGCCCCATGTCGCGGGTCCAACCGGAACCGAAGGTCTTGGCCATTGCGGCCGGCGGCCCTCATTCCACCCGAACTAGGGGCGCGATTCAAGCGATTCAAGGTCGTCGACGAATGGTTTCCGTTGACATAGGTAAACCGGCTCGCGCAGCCGGTTCACCTATGCCAGCGGGAACCTTCCAGGCGGCCGCCTCCGCCTCCGGCCTTCGCGCGCCGGGCGCGTCGACAGGCCGCCGGACTGGCAACCGGCCCTTCCCGACTCTCCCGTGACGCCGGCCGGATCACTCTCCGTCCCGTGGTGCACGCATGCCGCCGGGACAGCGCCGCATGAGCGCGGCGCAAGCCTCCAGGCCCTTCATTCCATGTCCGAAACCGTACTCACCGACGTCTTCTACGAAAACCTCGACCTCCATCCCCTGCTTCAGCAGGGCCTCGCCGCCGCCGGCATCACGCGCTGCACGCCGATCCAGGCGCTGACGCTGCCGGTCGCCCTCCTGGGGCGCGACGTGGCCGGCCAGGCGCAGACGGGCACGGGCAAGACGTTCGCCTTCCTGGTCGCGCTGATGGATCGCCTGCTGAAGCATCCGGCCCATCCGGATCGCAAGGATTCCGACCCGCGCGCGCTGGTCATCGCGCCCACCCGCGAGCTCGCGATCCAGATCGAGAAGGATTTCCAGACCATCGGCAAGGCCACCGGTCTCCGCAGCGCGCTGATCTACGGCGGCGTCGACTACGACAAGCAGCGTCAGCAGCTGCGCGACGGTTGCGACATCATCATCGCCACCCCGGGCCGCCTGCTCGACTATTACAAGCAGGACGTGTTCGGCTTCGGCAGCGTCGAAGTCATGGTCATCGACGAAGCCGACCGCATGTTCGACCTCGGCTTCATCAAGGACGTGCGCTTCATCTTCCGCCGCCTCCCGGCGCGCGAGAAGCGCCAGGTGCTGCTGTTCTCCGCCACGCTGAGCCACCGCGTGCTCGAGCTCGCCTACGAGCACATGCACGAGGCCGAGAAGCTGGTCGTCGAGACCGAGAACGTCACGGCGGACCGCGTCCGCCAGGTCGTCTACTTCCCGTCGAAGGAAGAAAAGATGCCGCTGCTCTTCAACCTGCTCGAAGAGAGCAAGGCCGAGCGCAGCATCATCTTCGTCAACACCAAGGCCGCGGCCGAGCGCATCACCGACCGCCTGAAGCGTCACAATTTCCGCGTCGGCGCGATCTCGGGCGACGTGCCGCAGGTGAAGCGCCAGAAGCTCCTGCAGCGCTTCCAGGAAGGCCAGATCGACCTGCTGGTGGCCACCGACGTCGCCGCGCGCGGCCTGCACATCCCGGCCGTGAGCCACGTCTTCAACTACGATCTCCCGCAGGATGCCGAGGACTACGTCCACCGCATCGGCCGTACCGCGCGCCTGGGTGCCGAGGGCGACGCGATCAGCTTCGCGTGCGACCTCTACGCGATGGGCCTGCCGGACATCGAGACCTACATCAACCAGAAGATCCCCACCGCGTCGATCGAGGCACGCATGCTCGTGATGCCCGCCGCGCGCCCGCGTGCCGATGGCGTGCAGGATGAAGTGGACGATCCGAACGACACCGGCGGCCATGTCCCGACGCGCGGCGCGCCGCCGGAGAAGGGTGGTCGTGGTGGCGGTCGCAACGGTCGCGGTGGCCCGCGCTCCGGCGAGCGTTCGGGCGAGCGCGAGCGCCGCCCGCGTCCCCCGCGCGACGACAGGCCTGCCGCGACGCCGACCGAGGTGCCGATGACGACGGTGGTCGTGGCCGAAACCGTGGCGGACCTGCCGGCCGCCGCCGAAGCCATGGCCGACGCGTCGGCACCGAAGAAGCGTCGGCGCCGTCGCGGCGGCCGCGGTCGCGGGGCGCGCGAGGGCGCGGAAGGCACGGCCGGCAACGGCGCGACGCCGGCGCGCGTCGACGGACAGCCGTCCGCGCCGCGCAAGGCCGATGGCCAGGCCGGCCCGAACCGTCGCCCGTCGCGTCAGGTGACGGCGGCGCGTCCCGTCGCCACGCCGGCACCGGCCGCACCGAAGGCCCCCGAAAAGGTCGGCCTGCTCCGCCGCATCGGTCGCCTGTTCGGCGGTCGCTGATCGCCTCCCGAACGGTGCGCTTGCGGCAGGAGCGCACCTGGGCACGATGGCTTTTCGACTCGGTCGTCCAACCTGGCGCGCAAGCTGGGTCGTGAGTCGAAGAACGTTCGCGCCCAGGTGCGCTCCTGCATGAATACGCCGTCGGCTTGCCGCCATTCGGGCACTACATCCCTTATCCTCTGAGGCTCAACGGGCCAATGGGTGATGCGGTGATCGGTTTCGATCTGGTGAGCAAACGATACGAGGGCGGTCACCAGGCCCTTACCGATGTGTCGTTCCAGGTCGACGCCGGTGAGATGGCCTTCGTCACCGGCCACTCCGGCGCGGGCAAGAGCACGCTGCTGAAGCTGCTCGCCATGATCGAGCGCCCCACCAACGGCGTGGTCACCCTCGACGGGCAGAAGCTCAACACCGTTCGCCCCGGCGACATCCCGAAGATCCGCCGCAAGCTCGGCATGGTCTTCCAGGATCACCGCCTCCTTCTCGATCGCACCGTTTTCGCCAACGTCGAGCTGCCGCTGATCATCGGCGGCGTGGCGCCGGCCGATCGCGGCCGCCGTGTTCGCGCGGCCCTCGAGAAAGTGGGCCTGCTCAGCTACGAGAAGCAATTGCCCGAAGCGCTGTCCACGGGCGAACAGCAACGCGTGGGCATCGCGCGCGCCATCGTGGCCAAGCCGGCGGTGCTCATCGCCGACGAACCCACCGGCAACCTCGACCCGCAACTGGCGATGGAGATCATGTCGCTGTTCGCCGAATTCCAGGCGGTGGGCACCGCCGTGCTGGTGGCCAGCCACGACCTGATGCTGATCAAACGCATGAAGAAACGCGTCGTGGTGCTCGACCACGGAAAACTCGTGGCGGACGTGCCCGCGACGGAGGTCGTATGAACACGAACGCCGCACGCGAGGCCCGCCGCGCACCCGAACCGGAAAAGACCCGCCGCAGCGGTGCGCGCACGGTCGGGGCCTGGCGCGAACATCACCTGTGGAGCATGTCGATCAGCCTGCGCCGGCTCGGCGCGCGTCCATTGGGCACGTTGCTGACGGTGGCGGTGATGGGCGTCGCGCTGGCGCTGCCGCTCACGTTCTATCTGCTGCTCGACAACGTCCAGCGCATGGGCGACGCGCTCGGCCAGAATCAGTCGATCAGCGCGTTCATGAAGCCGGGCCTCAACGCCGGCATGGCAGAGACGGCGGCGTCGGCGTTGCGCGGCCGGCCCGAGGTAGGCCAGATCGCGATCCGCACGCCGAAGGATGGCCTGGACGAACTGGCCGAAGTGCAGGGCTTCTCCGGCGCGCTGCAATCGCTCGACGCCAATCCGCTGCCTTACGTGCTCTCAGTGACGCCGAAGACCGGCCTCTCCGCCGACGACATCGGCCGGTTGGTCGAGTCCATGAAGGCCACGCCGGGTGTCGACATGGTGCAGGAGACCGGCGCATGGCGTCAGCGTCTCGATGCGCTGGTCGGCGTCGGCGGGCGGGCGGTCGGCCTGCTCGCGCTGCTCCTGGGGGTCGCGGCGCTGCTCGTCGTCGGCAACACCATCCGCGTGGACATCCAGAGCCGCAGCGCCGAGATCGGCGTGCTGCTGCTGATCGGTGCGAGCCGTCCATTCGTTCGCCGGCCCTATCTCTACGCGGGCATCTGGCTCGGTTTTCTCGCGGGTGTGCTGGCGGTGGCGCTCGCCGCGGTGCTGGAACTCGCCATGGCGGGACCGGTGGGCCGGCTCGCCGCGGCGTACGACGGAAGCGTCAGCTTCGGCGCACTCCCCGCGTGGCTGCTGCTTTCGGTACCCTTCGCGTCGGCTTTGCTGGGGTGGCTCGGTGCGCGGCTCGTCAGCGCGAGGCAGATCCGCCGCGCCGCGGCGGTCTGACGAAGGAAGGGGGAGGATTCGGTGGGACATCACATCGGTTCGGGAGTGGCCGGCGCCACGCCGCGCATCCTGCTGGTCGACGGCTCGAAGGTCGTTCGCCAGCTGATCGCGCGCGTCGTCACGGCGGAAGTGCCGGGCGTGGAAATCGTCGGCGCGTCCACCGGGACCGAAGCGCAGGCGGAACTCCAGCGTGGCGTGTTCGACTTCGTCACCGTCGCGCTGCGCCTGCCCGACATGGACGGCCTCGAACTCGCCCGCTTCGTCCGCGAGGCGACCCCGCAGATCTACATGCCGATCGTCGTGGTGTCCGGCGACGTCGAGGCGCGCCTGCACCGTCGTGAGCTCGGCGAGTTCGTCACCGACTACTTCGATAAATCGCTCGGTTTCGGCGCGCTCGCCGAGTTCATTCGCGGCTACGTGCGCCCGGAAGGCGGCGCGGAGGGCGAAGTGCTCTACGTGGAAGACAGTCGCGTCGTCGCGCTGGCCACGCGGCGGATGATGGAGAAGTACGGCCTGACCGTGCACCACGTGATCAGCGCCGAAGACGCGCTCGACCACCTGCGCGCGGCGAAGCTCCGCGGCGAGGTCGGTGCCGATGTCGTGCTGACCGACGTCAGCCTCAAGGGCGAGCTCACCGGCGGCGATCTCGTCGAGCGCATCCGCAACGAGTTCGGCTACGGCAAGGGTCAGTTGCCGACGCTGATCATGACCGGCGACGAGAACCCGGCCAATCAGGCGGCGCTGCTGCGCGCCGGTGCCAACGATCTGGTCGAGAAACCGGTCGAAGAGAAACTGCTCATCACCAAGCTACTGTTCCAGCTTCGCGTGGCGTTGCACCTGCGCGACCGGGTCGAGCATTGAACGATCGCGTGAAACTGGAGCCAGGCTGGAAGCAGCGCATCGGCAGCTACCTCGATCGCCCGGACATGCAAGCGCTCGCCACGTTCCTCCGTGACGAGAAAGCGCGTGGCAAGACGATCTATCCACCGGGACCCGAGATCTTCAACGCGTTCGCGCACACGCCCTTCGACCGCGTGCGCGTCGTCATCCTCGGGCAGGATCCGTACCACGGCCCGGGGCAGGCGCACGGGCTGAGTTTCTCGGTGCGGCCCGGCGTGCGCGTGCCACCGTCGCTGCAGAACATGTTCAAGGAAATCGAGGCGTGCCTCGGTCTTCCGCGTCCCGCCCATGGCGATCTCACTCCCTGGGCCGACCGCGGCGTGCTGCTGCTCAACGCGGTGCTGACCGTGGAAGCCGGCGTGGCCGGTTCGCACCAGGGTAAGGGCTGGGAAGGCTTCACCGACGCCGCCATCGACGCGCTCAACCGCGAGCGCGACGGTCTCGTCTTCATGCTCTGGGGCAGTCACGCGCAGAAGAAGGGTCAGTTGATCGACACCAGTCGTCACCTCGTACTGCGCAGCGTGCACCCGTCGCCACTGTCGGCGCATCGCGGCTTCATGGGCTGCGGGCATTTCGCGAAGGCGAACGCGTGGCTCGAAGCGCGCGGCGAACCACCGATCGACTGGTCGCTGCCGCGGGGCGCCGGATCGCCCGGCGCCTGAGCGTCGTTACTTCTTTGCCAGCCGCTTCTGCTGGAACGGATAGAAACGGTGTTCGCGCAATTCGTGCTCGATCTCTTCGAGGCTCTTGCCCATCGTCTCGGGCACGAGGTAGTAAACGAACGCGAAGGCGAAGAGCGAGATCGCCGCGTATAGCCAGAACGTGTGGGTCGCGCCGAGCGACGTCACCAGCGTCAGCGTGGTGAGTGTCACGATCAGGTCGAAGGTCCAGTGGCTGAACGCGCCGAGGCTGGCGCCCTTGCCGCGGACGAAGAGCGGGTAAACCTCCGAGTTGATCAGCCAGATGCACACGCCGAAGCTGCCGCAGTTGAGCATCATGTAAGCGGCGAGACAGCCGACGGTGACCCAGCGGCTGACATCCGTGGCGGGACCCTGGCCCTGGAACAGCCAGCCCATCACGACCAGCGCCACGATCGAGCCGGGGATCATCCACAGCAGGTAGGTACGGCGGCCGATGCGGTCGACGAGGAAGCTGCCGATCACCGTCATGACCACGACGAGCACGGTGCTGGCGCCGGTCCCGAGCACCGCCGCCTCGTCGGAGAAGCCCGCCTTGGTGAGGATGGTGGGCGCGTAATAGATGAGGGCGTTGTTGCCGGTGATCTGCGAGAACATCGAGATGCCAGCGCCCACGATCACCGCGGGCCGGATCCACGGCCTGGCGATGTCCTTCCAGCTGCCCGTGGGTTCCTTTTCCGCGACCGTTTCGATCTCCGCCACTTCGGCGCGCGCCGCCGCGGCGCTGCCGCGCACGCGTTCGAGCACGCGCAGGGCCTCGTCGGTGCGACGTTCGGCGACGAGCCAGCGCGGGCTCTCCGGCAGGAAGCCCATGCCGCCCAGCAGGACGATGGCGGGCACGGTGCCGAGGCCGAACATCCAGCGCCAGTGTTCGCCCAGCGCGAAGCCGGTGAAGTACGCCACGGTGATGCCGAACACCACCATGAACTGGAACAGCGTGACCATCTTGCCGCGATGCTTCGGCGGCGCCACTTCCGCGATGTACACGGGGATGATCTGCGTGGAGCTGCCCGCGGACAGGCCGAGGATGAAGCGCGCGGCGATCAGCCAGGCCACGTCCGTGGCCATCGCCGAGGCGATAGAGCCCACGGCGAAGATCACGCCCACGAAGATCACCATGCGCCGGCGACCGAGCCGGTCGGAGAGCGGCCCGGTGACCAGGCAGCCGAACAGCGCGCCGAAGATGATCGCGCCGGTGACGAGCTGCTTGGTCGTGTCGTCGAGTGCGAACTGCCGGCCGAGGCCCAGCAGCGCGACGCCGATCACGCCCGTGTCGTAGCCGAACAGCAGGCCGCCGAGCGCGGCGATCGTCGCGATGCCGACCACGAGGCCGGTCGAAACGGGGGCGGTGGCGCCCGCCGGTTGATCCTGGGTTACCGCATGCATGCAAGGCTCCATGGTCGATGTCGCATCATGACGCCATGTCCGGGTGCAGACGGACATGGAAGTCCGCGCGGTGGGCCGTGGCGGCGATCCGTCGAGCGTTCGGCTCGTCGGTGTGTTCGATCCAGTCGAGCGCGGCTTGGCGGTCGCGCCCGAACCGGACGTGGCGTTCGAGCAGCTGGGCCCGCCGACGGGTGTCGTCGACCTCGACGAACCACACTTCGTCGAGGCACGTCCGGGCATCGCGCCATCCGTCGTCGTCCATCAGGAGGTAGTTGCCCTCCGTTATGACGAGGCGCGTGTCGGCGCGCACGGCGATCTCGCCGGCGATCGGCTCTTCGATCTCGCGGTGGAAGGCGGGCGCGTAGATGGTTTCGCCCGGGACGGGCGAGCGCAGGCGGCGAAGAAGTGCGATGTAGCCTGCGACGTCGAAGGTATCGGGCGCGCCCTTTCGATCGGCCCGCCCGAGCCGGTGAAGTTCCGCGTTGGCGAGGTGGAATCCATCCATCGGCACGCCGACCGCGACGTGACCCAGAGCGGCAAGCAGGGCGGCGGTCAGCGTGGACTTGCCTGCACCCGGCAGGCCCGCGATCCCGAGAATGCGCCGGCCGCCTCCGGACAGGAGGGCATCGAGCCGTGCACGGGCATTTGGATCGATCATATTGCGACCGTAGCACCGCCTGCGGGGCTTCGTCGATGGAAACCCGTCACGTCAGGCAAAGCCGCCCGTCGGCCCAATGGTTCCTGAACCGATCAGTACACCTATTGACCTGGGAGGGTCATTTCTGTACTATGGCGTACAGATAAGGCCGAAGGCGAACTTCGGCAAGGGTTAGCAGTCTCATACCGGGACTGCTAATCTGCCCAGAGACTCTTTCAGGAGGTTCCACACATGTCGCAAGCCCTCGCCACCCGCAACTACGGGCTACCGAGCGTCGTTGGCAGTCTGGATTCCTACATCTCGGCCGTCCATCGCATCCCGGTGCTCAGCCTTGACGAGGAGCAGTCGCTCGCCCGCCGCTTCCACGACGACACCGACCTCGACGCCGCCAAGCAGCTCGTGATGTCGCACCTCCGTTTCGTGGTCCACGTGGCACGCGGCTACAACGGCTACGGTCTCCAGCTTTCGGACCTGATCCAGGAAGGCAACATCGGCCTGATGAAGGCGGTGAAGCGCTTCGATCCGGATCAGGGCGTGCGTCTCGTCAGCTTCGCGGTCCACTGGATCCGTGCCGAGATGCACGAGTTCATCCTGCGCAACTGGCGCATCGTCAAGGTCGCCACCACCAAGGCGCAGCGCAAGCTGTTCTTCAACCTGCGCAAGAGCAAGAAGCGCCTGGGCTGGATGAACGCCGAGGAAGTCCGCGTGGTCGCCGCCGACCTGGGCGTGCCGGAAGCCACCGTCCGCGAGATGGAGTCGCGTCTTTCGGGCCGCGACATCGGCTTCGAGGCGCCGACCGACGCCGACGACGACGAGAAGCCGGCACCGGCCGCGTTCCTGGTCGACGAAGGTGCCGATCCGTACGACAACCTCGCCGAGGAAGACGCGAGCAACAACCAGATGGGCGCGCTGTCGTCGGCCCTCGGCAACCTGGACGATCGCTCGCGCGACATCATCCAGCGCCGTTGGCTGGCCGAGGACAACAAGGCCACGCTGCAGGATCTCGCGGACGAATACGGCGTGTCGGCCGAACGCATCCGTCAGATCGAAGCGAACGCCATGAAGAAGATGCGCGTCGCCATCGCCGCCTGACCGGAAGCGACTGGCGTACTATCCGGACGGCCCCGCGCTCAGCGCGGGGCCGTTTTCCGTTGTCACCGCACGTGGAGTGAAAGCCGGATGCCCCGGGCACTGGTCATCGAAGACGACGAAGTGACCGCCCGCGACATCGTCGCGGAGCTGGGTGCGCACGGCCTCGTGGCCGAGTGGGTCGCCAACGGCCGCGACGGCCTGCAGCGCGCGCTCGCCGACGGCTTCGACATCATCACTCTCGACCGCATGCTGCCCGGCATGGATGGCATCGACGTCGTGTCGGCCCTTCGCCAGCGGTCGGTCGACACGCCCGTGCTCATGATCAGCGCGCTGTCCGACGTGGACGAGCGCGTGCGCGGCCTTCGCGCGGGGGGCGACGACTACCTCACCAAGCCCTTCGCGCCCGACGAACTCGCCGCGCGCGCCGAAGTCCTGCTGCGCCGTCGTCGGCCGGCCGCGAACGAGACGCGCCTGCGCGTCGCGGATCTCGAGCTCGACCTCGTGCGGCACGATGCCGAGCGCGGCGGCCAGGCGCTGACGCTGCTGCCCACCGAGTTCCGCCTGCTCGAATTCCTGATGCGCAACGCCGGGCAGGTGGTGACGCGTCAGATGATCTTCGAGCACGTCTGGGGTTTTCATTTCGATCCGGGTACCAATGTGATCGATGTCCACATCGGCCGCTTGCGTCGCAAGATCGACGGCACCGGCCAGACGCCGCTCATCCGCACGGTGCGCGGCTCGGGGTATGTCCTTGCGCCCGCTGACTGACGCCTGGCGTTCCGCCACCTCGCGCCTGATCATCATCTACGGCGCGTTGTTCGCCATCTGGTGCGTGATGCTGCTGGGCGTCGTGCAGTGGGAGGCATCGCGCTACCTGCGCAACGTCGTCGACCAGATGCTGATCGCGCGCATCCACTACCTCGAGAACACCGAACCGCGCCGCTTGCCGGCCACGGTGGAGGCGGCGAGCGAGATCGACGTGCAGGGCTACATGTGGGTCGGCCTGTTCGACGCGCAGGGCAGGCGCATCGCGGGCAACCTCGGCGCCGTGCCGAAAGAGCTCGACGAGGAAGGCGTCGTCCGCGCGGTGGAGGCGGTGCTCGACAGTCCGTCACGCAAGGTGACCGCGCGTGCCTTCGGCATCACGCGGCGGCTGCCTGGCGGCGAGCGCCTCGTCGTGGCGAAGGAAAGCGCGACGATCGACGGCATCGGCGCGATCATCCGTCGCGGCGTGCTCTGGGGTCTCACCCTGACACTGATTCCGGGCCTGCTCGGCGGCGTGCTGCTGGCGCGCGGCCCCGCGCGGCGCATTCGTGCCATCCAGCGCGCGATGGAACCGATCAGCGACGGCAACCTGTCCGTGCGCCTGCCCGTCAGTCGCAGCGGCGACGAAGTCGACCTGCTCGCGGGCACGGTCAACGCCACGCTCGGCGAGATCGAACGCCTGCTCGGCGAGGTCAAGGGCGTCACGGACAACATCGCGCACGATCTGCGCACCCCGCTCACGCGCATGCGCACGCGGCTCTATCGCCTGCAGCAACAGTTCGAAGGGAAGCCGGAAGGCGAGCAGCTCGAAGCCTGCGTGGCCGAGATCGACACGGTGCTCGGTCGCTTCCGCGCGCTCCTGCGGGTCTCGGAACTCGAAGACCATCGTCGCAGCGCCTGCTTCGCACCGATGGACATCGGCGACGTCCTGCGACACGTCCATGAGTTCTACGCACCGCTGGCGGAAGACCGCGGGCAGTCGTTCGAGCTCCACGTCGGCCGGGTACCCGCCCTGCGCGGCGATCCCCAGCTGATGTTCGAAGCCTGCGCGAACCTCGTGGGCAACGCGATCAAGTTCACGCCCGACGGCGGGGCGGTGCGCCTCGTGGCGTCGACGGACGACACAGGCGCCGCACGCATCGAAATCGCCGACACCGGCCCGGGCATCCCGCCCGACGAACGCGAAGCGGTCTTCCGCCGCTTCTACCGCGCCGACGAATCCCGCGCCAAGCCGGGTTGTGGCCTCGGTCTTGCGATCGTCAGCGCCATCGTCCGCCTGCACGGCTACTCGATGTCGGTGGGTGGCGACGACAAGGGCGCGGTGTTCTCGGTGACGTGTCCCGCGAGCGGCTAGCGCCGTTGCCGGTTCCGCGAGGCGTCCGTCATCCCTAAATAAATCTTAACTACGCCTCAGCCGACCCCGAGCGCAGAATTCGCCGCGACGCAACATCGCGCTCGGAACCCGTCCCCCATGATTGGCATCGTCCGGATCGCTCTCACGCGGCCGTATACCTTCGTCGTTCTCGCCTTGCTGATCCTGATCGTCGGCCCGCTGGCCGCGCTGCGCACGCCGACGGACATCTTTCCCGACATCAAGATTCCCGTGATCGCGGTGGTGTGGCAGTACACGGGCCTGCCTGCGGATCAGATGGCCGGGCGTGTGTCGTCGCCGTTCGAGCGTGTTCTGACGACCACGGTGAACGACGTCGAGCACATCGAGGCCAACTCGATCCAGGGCTTCGGCATCGTCAAGATCTTCTTCCAGCCCACCGTCGACATCCGCACGGCCAACGCGCAGGTGACCGCCGTGGCGCAGACGCTGCTGCGGCAGCTGCCTCAGGGCACCACGCCGCCGCTGATCCTCAACTACAGCGCGTCGACGGTGCCGATCATCCAGCTGGCGCTCTCGGGCGAGGGCCTCACCGAACAGAATCTCGGCGACCTCGGCCTCAACATCATCCGTCCGCAGCTGGTGTCGGTGCCGGGTGCGGCGATCCCGTATCCGTACGGCGGCAAGACGCGCCAGGTGCAGATCGATATCGATCCGCCCGCGCTGCAGGCGCGGGGCCTGTCCGCGCAGGACGTCGCGAACGCGCTGGCCGCGCAGAACCTGATCACGCCGGTGGGCACGCAGAAGATCGGACGTTACGAGTACACGCTGCAGCTCAACAACTCGCCGTCCGACATCGACGAACTCGGCAACCTGCCGGTGAAGGTCGTCAACGGCGCCACGGTCTACATCCGCGACGTGGCCCACGTGCGCGACGGATCGCCGCCGCAGACCAACATCGTGCACGTGAACGGCGACCGTTCGGTGCTCATGACGGTGCTGAAGAACGGTTCGGCCTCGACCCTCGCCATCATCAAGGGCATCAAGGAACGCGCGGCCGCCATGAAGGACGCGCTGCCCGCGAACCTGAAGATCGCACCGATCGGCGACCAGTCGCTCTTCGTCAGCGGCGCCATCGAGGGCGTGGCGCGCGAGGGCGTGATCGCCGCGGCGCTCACCAGCCTGATGATCCTGCTCTTCCTCGGCAGCTGGCGCTCCACGATCATCATCGCCACGTCCATCCCGCTCGCCATCCTCGGCTCCATCGCCGCGCTTTCGGCGATCGGCGAGACGATGAACATCATGACGCTCGGCGGCCTCGCGCTCGCCGTCGGCATCCTCGTCGACGACGCCACGGTGACCATCGAGAACATCAACTGGCACCTGGAGCAGGGCAAGGACGTCGAGACGGCGATCCTCGACGGCGCCGCGCAGATCGTGACGCCGGCCTTCGTGTCGTTGCTGTGCATCTGCATCGTCTTCGTGCCGATGTTCTTCCTCGAAGGCGTCGCACGCTTCCTCTTCGTGCCGATGGCCGAAGCGGTGATGTTCGCGATGATCGCGTCGTTCATCCTGTCGCGCACCCTCGTGCCGACGATGTCGAAATACCTGCTGAAGGCGCACAGCCACGACGACCCGCACGGGGATCACGGCACACCGTCGCGCAATCCGCTGGTGCGCTTCCAGCGCGGTTTCGAGAAGCGCTTCGAACGCATGCGCGCGGGTTACCACGTGCTGCTGGAGACGGCGATGGCGCACCGCAAGGTATTCACCATCGGCTTCATGGGTTTCGTGCTGCTCTCGTTCCTGCTGGTGCCGATGCTCGGCCGCAACTTCTTCCCGGCCGTGGATTCGGGCCAGATCCTCATGCACGTCCGCGCGCCGATCGGCACGCGCGTGGAAGAGAGTGCGCGCCTGTTCGCACACGTCAGCGATGCCGTGCGGACGATCATCCCGAAAGACGAGCTTGGTACCGTCGTCGACAACATCGGCCTGTCCTCGTCCGGCATCAACACGACGTACAACAACACCGGCACGATCGGCTCGTGGGACGGCGACATCCAGATCGCGCTGAACGAAGGCCACGCACCCACCGCGGACTACGTGCGCGAGCTTCGCGAGAAGCTGCCCCGGCAGTTCCCGGGCGCGACGTTCTCGTTCCCGCCGGCTGACATCATCAGCCAGATCCTGAACTTCGGTTCGCCCGCGCCGATCGACCTGCAGATCCGCGGTCCCAACGTCGCCGGCAACTTCGCTTATGCGAATACCCTGCTGCGCGATATCCGCCGTGTGCCCGGCGTCGCCGATGCGCGCATCCAGCAGTCGCAGGCGGCCCCCGGCTTCAACGTGGACGTCGATCGCAGCCGTGCCCAGCAGGTAGGCATCACCGAGCGCGACGTCACCACCAGCCTCGGTGTGAACCTCGCCGGTTCCAGCCAGGTGGCGCCGACCTTCTGGCTCAACCCGAAGAACGGCGTGTCGTACCCGATCGTGATGCAGACGCCGCAGTACAGCCTCGACAGCCTGCCGGATCTGGAGAACGTGCCGATCTCGCCGAGCACGGGGGGCGCGGGCTCGCAGATCCTCGGCGGCCTCGCCACGGTGTCGCGCACCGCGACGAACGCCGTGGTCAGCCAGTACAACATCAACTCGATGGTCGAGATCTTCGCGACCACGCAGGACCGCGACCTGGGTGCCGTCGCCGCAGACATCCAGAAGATCCTCGACGCGCACAAGAAAGAGCTGCCGAAAGCCTCCAGCATCGCGCTGCTCGGCCAGGTGCAGACGATGAACAACGCGTTCTCCGGCCTGATCTTCGGATTGCTCGGCGCGATCGTGCTGATCTACCTGCTGATCGTGGTGAACTTCCAGTCGTGGAGCGATCCGTTCGTGATCGTGACCGCGCTGCCGGCGGCCATCGCGGGCATCGTGTGGATCCTCTTCGCCACGCACACCACGTTGTCGGTTCCCGCGCTTACCGGCGCCATCATGTGCATGGGCGTCGCCACGGCGAACTCGATCCTCGTGGTCAGCTTCTGCCGCGAGAAGCTCGCCGAACACGGCGACGCCATCCAGGCGGCGCTCGAGGGTGGCTTCGTCCGCTTCCGGCCCGTGCTCATGACCGCGCTGGCGATGATCATCGGCATGGCGCCGATGGCGCTCGGCCTCGGCGAAGGTGGCGAGCAGAACGCGCCGCTCGGTCGCGCCGTGATCGGCGGCCTCATTTTCGCGACGACGGCGACGCTGTTCTTCGTCCCCATCGTCTTCAGCATCATCCACGGCCGCCGCGGCCACCCGTCCACCACCCCGGCGAACGCTTCCGGAGAGCCCGTCCATGTCGCCTGATATCCAGCACAACCCGCCGCCGCGCCGTCTTCGTCTCGCCGGCATCATCGGTGCCATCGTCGTCCTCGCCATCGTCGTCGCGGGTGTCGCGACGCGTGCCAGCGACTCGCGCCGCCTGCGCGAGTGGACGGACGACCAGGCCGTGCCCACCGTCAACGTCGTCACGGCCGAGGGCGGGCAAGGTGGCGGCGACCTCAACCTGCCGGGCCGTCTGCAGGCCTACGCCCGCGCGCCGATCTTCGCGCGCACCAGCGGCTACCTTAAATCGTGGAAGGCAGACATCGGCCAGAAGGTGAAGGCGGGCGAACTGCTCGCCGAGATCGAAACGCCCGACCTCGACCAGCAGCTGCTGCAGGCGAAGGCGGACCTCGCCAGCGCGCGTGCGAACGAAGCGCTCGCCGCCACGACCGCGAAGCGCTGGCAGGCGATGCGCGACTCCGACTCGGTGTCGAAGCAGGAGGTCGATGAGAAGACGGGCGACTTCGACGCGAAGCACGCGCTCGCGCAGGCCGCGCAGGCGAACCTCGAACGCATCGAGGCACTGAAGGGCTTCGCCCGCTTGGTCGCGCCGTTCGACGGCGTGGTCACCGCGCGCGAGACCGACGTCGGCGCGCTCATCAACGCGGGTGGTGGCGGCCAGGAGCTGTTCGTCGTATCCGACGTGCGCAAGCTGCGCATGTACGTCAACGTGCCGCAGAACTACGCACCGTCGATCCGCCAGGGCGCGACGGTGAAGCTCGCCGTTCCGGAATACCCGGGCAAGACGTTCACGGGCGTCGTCGAGTCGAGCTCGGCGGCGATCAACGCCGCCTCCGGTACCACGCTGGTGCAGGTGGCCGTCGACAACGCGGACGGCAGGCTGCTTCCCGGCGGCTACGCGAGCGTCACCTTCGACCTTCCGGCGGATGCCGCGTTGCTCCGCGTGCCGGCCAGTGCGCTCGTGTTCGACGACAAGGGCCTGCGCGTGGCGGTCGTCGACGCGAACAACAAGGTGGCGTTCAAGGACGTGACGATCGTTCGCGACTTCGGCAAGACGGTGCAGCTGGGTTCGGGCCTCGCGGCGGGCGACCGCCTGATCGAAAGTCCACCCGACGGTCTCGCCACGGGCGACACGGTGCGCGTGAACACGCCGAAGAAAGCGGAAGGCGACCATGGCAAGGCCTGAACGCGCGATCGCGATGCTGTTCGTCGCGGGACTTTCGGCGTGCTCGCTCGCGCCGGCATACAAGGCCCCCGAGGTGCCGGTGGCCGGGCAGTACGCGAACGCGGCGACACCGTGGACGGAAGCGAAGCCGGCCGATCACCTCGATCGCGACGGCTGGTGGAAGCTCTACGGCGACACGCGCCTCGACGATCTGCAGACGAAGCTCTTGGCGAACAACGCGACGCTCGCCGCGGCGCTGGCGCATTACCAGCAGTCCGAGGCGTTCACGAAACAGGTGCGTGCGGGGCTGTACCCCACCGTCGGACTGAACGGCAACGCCTCGCGCAATCGCGAATCCGACACGCGTCCATTGCGCGGCGCGACCTCGCCGTCGATCTACGACTCGTACACCATCGGGGCGCAGCTCGATTACGAGGTCGACCTGTGGGGGCGCGTGCGCGACACGGTCGCCGCCGGCACCGCCGAGCAGGCGGCCTCCGCGGCGGACCTCGCTTCCGCGCGGCTCAGCCTCCAGGCGCAGCTGGCGGACAGTTACCTGCAGCTCAATGGTGCCGATCGCCAGATCAAGGTGCTGGACGAAAGCATCGATGCGTTCTCGCGGGCACTGCAGCTGACGCAGTCGCGGCACGAGGGCGGCATCGCCTCGGGTCTCGACGTCGCGCGCGCGCAGACGCAGCTGTCGAACGCCAGGTCGCAGCTCACCCAGGCCCAGGCGCAGCGCGCGCTGGTGCTGCATGCCATCGCCGTGCTGGTGGGCGACTCCGCGTCGCAGTTCACGTTGGCGACGAACGACGCGCCCGTCGCCGTGCCGACCATCCCGGTCGACGTGCCGTCGGTCCTCCTGCAACGCCGGCCGGACGTCGCCGCGGCCGAACGTCGGACCGCCGCCGCCAATGCGCGCGTCGGCATCGCGCGATCGGCGTTCTTTCCGCAGCTGACCCTGGACGGGCAGGGTGGCTGGCAGAGCTCGCAATGGGGCAGCATCGCCACCGCGCCGAATCGCTTCTGGGCGATTGGGCCGAGCCTGCTGCTCAATGTCTTCGATGGCGGTCGTCGCAAGGCTGGCGTGGAGGCGGCCAAGGCCGCGACCGATGAAGCCGGCGCGCAGTACCGCGCCGTGGTGCTGAACGCGTTCGCGCAGGTGGAGGACAACCTCACGCTGCTGCGCGATCTCGGTACGGCGCTGACGGACCAGCGTGCGGCGGCGGATGCGGCGCAGCGCTCGGTCGACCTGTCGCTCAACCGTTACCGCGAAGGCGCCGTGGGTTACCTCGACGTGGTACAGGCCCAGACGGCGGCGCTCGACGCCCGTCGGAGCGTGATCGACCTGGAAACGCGCCAGCTCCGCGCGAGCGTGCAGCTGATCCGGGCGCTGGGCGGCGGGTGGAGTAACGCCGGATAACCCGGCGGACAGCTCGCCGCCATGGCGGCGAGCGGGTCGCTGCACCGTATAGTGCACCCATGCACGCCACCCTCGACCGCCAGAAACTCGCCCAGCTCGCCGATGGTCCGCCATCGGCCGCCATCCGCATCGACCGGCTCGATCGCGCCATCGGTCTGCTCGTCGATCACGCCGACGAGATCGCCGCCACGTTGCGCGAGGACTTCGGCCATCGCTCCATCGAGGCGTCGCTGGTCACGGACGTCGCGGCATCCATCGAACCGCTGAAGCACGCGAAGCGCCACGTGCGCCAATGGATGAGGCGGGAGCGTCGTGCCGTGTCGCCGGCGGCGCTCGCGCTGCTCGGCGCGCGCGCGTGGATCGACTACCAACCCAAGGGCGTGGTCGGCGTCATGTCGCCGTGGAACTTCCCCTTCAATCTCACGTTCGCGCCACTGGCCGGCATCCTCGCCGCCGGCAACCGCGTGATGATCAAGCCGTCGGAATTCACGCCGCGCTCGTCGGCGCTGATGCAGCGGATGATCGCCAGCGCGTTCGACGACACGGAGATCGCGGTGTTCACCGGCGATGCCGACGTCGGCGCGGCCTTCGCGTCGTTACCGTTCGACCATCTGCTGTTCACCGGCGCGACATCGATCGCACGGCACGTGATGCGTGCCGCGGCAGCCAACCTCGTGCCCGTGACGCTGGAACTCGGTGGAAAATCGCCGGCCATCGTCGGCTGCGACGCCGACCTCGCGCTCGCCGCGAAGCGCCTGATGTTCGGCAAGACGCTCAACGCGGGACAGGTCTGCGTCGCGCCGGACTATGCGCTGGTCGAACGACAGCGCATTCCCGCGTTCGTGGACGCCTGCCGCGCGGCAGTGACGGGCATGTTCCCCGTGCTCGCGGACAACCCCGACTACACGGCGATCGTCAACGATCGCCACCGCGGTCGGCTGCGCGCGTATCTCGCCGACGCGCGAGCCAAGGGTGCCACGGTGATCGACCTGCATGCCGGGGCCACGTCGGACGAACGGCGCATGGCACCCGTCGCCGTGCTCGACGTCGATGACGGCATGGAGGTGATGCGCGAGGAGATCTTCGGGCCGATCCTGCCGGTGCTGCCTTACGACCGCATCGACGACGCCATCGCTTACGTCAACGCGCACGCACGACCGCTGAGCCTCTACTACTTCGGCAACCACACGGAGGAACAGGAACGCGTGCTCGCGCGCATCGTGGCCGGCGGCGTCACGGTCAACGACACGGTGATGCACCTGACCATGGACGATCTGCCCTTCGGCGGCGTCGGTCCGTCCGGCATGGGGGCGTATCACGGCATCGATGGCTTCCGGACCTTCAGCCATGCACGGTCGGTGTACCGCCAGTCGCGCTTCGACGTGTCGGCGATGCTGCGGCCTCCCTACGGGAAGATGGTCTCGCGACTGCTGGCGTTCAAGATCCGCCGCTGATCGCACAGGATTCGCGCGCAAGCGCGCTCCCACAGAAACAGTCGCAAAAAAAGGGCCCGAGGGGCCCTTTTTCGTTTCATGTCACTCGACGCTTACGCGCTCGCCTTGGTGACTTCGCTCAGCTTCGCGCCCAGCAGCTCCTCGAGCTTGCGCTGGTCGACGGCGAACTTGCGAATGCCCTCCGCGAGCTTGTCGGTGGCCATCGCGTCTTCGTTGTGGCCCCAGCGGAATTTCGCTTCCGACAGCTTCTCCTTCGGCGGCTCTTCCTTCTTGCCGGTGTCCTTCAGCGCGACGTCGAGCTTGTCGTTGTTTTCGCTGAGTTCCTTCAGGAGCTCAGGCGCGATCGTCAGGCGGTCGCAGCCGGCGAGGGCCTGGATCTGGCCGATGTTGCGGAAGCTCGCGCCCATCACGATCGTCTTGTAGCCGTGCATCTTGTAGTAGTCGTAGATACGACGGACCGACTTCACGCCCGGATCTTCCGCCGGCTCGAACGTCTTCTTGTCGCCGTGCGCGACGTACCAGTCGAAGATGCGGCCGACGAACGGCGAGATGAGGAACGCACCGGCCTCGGCGCAGGCCACCGCCTGTTCGAAGCTGAAGAGCAGCGTCATGTTGCAGTTGATGCCTTCCTTCTGCAGCTGCTCCGCGGCCTTGATGCCTTCCCAGGTCGAGGCGAGCTTGATCAGGATGCGCTTGCGGTCGACGCCCGCGTCTTCGTACAGCGAGAGCAGGCGCTTCGCCTTCGCGATCGAGGCTTCGGTGTCGAACGACAGGCGCGCGTCGACTTCGGTGGAAACGTAACCCGGCACGATCTCCAGGATCTTGCGGCCGAAGAGCACGGCCATGCGGTCGCCCGCATCGACCAGCTGCTGGTCGCGGCTGTCGCTCTGCTTGCCGGCCCACTCGACGGCCTCGTCGACGATCGCCTTGTATTCGGCGATGCCCGCGGCCTTCAGGAGCAGCGACGGATTGGTCGTGGCGTCCTGCGGGTTGTATTCCTTCATGGCCGAGAAATCGCCGGTGTCGGCGACGACGGTGGTGAGGCTCTTGAGCTGTTCGAGTTGGCTGGTCACGTTCTTGACTTCCGTTACCTGATAAGGGGGTTATTGTCGCGCCGATCGACCGACAGATACAGGCATCCGAAGGTATCGGTTCGCACGATGCATTATCGACGTGCGCCCGTGAAGGCCGGGAATCAACCGCTCAGTAGAGGTCGATCGGGTCCACATCCAGCGACCAGCGCACCTTGCGGGCGGAGGGCAGGCCCGCCAGCGCCTGGTGCCAGGGCCGGAGGAAGCCGTGAAGCCGGCCGCGCGTGCCGGCCTCCACCAGCAGCTGTCCCCGGTGGCGACCGGCACGCAGGGGCATGGGCGCGGGCATGGGACCGGCGATCCGCAGGTCGCCCGGGGGCCCGATCGCCACGTGCGCCTCGGCGAGGAAGGTGTCGACCTCGGCACGGCCCAGGGCGTCGGCACGCAGCAGCACCTGATGGGCATAGGGCGGCAGCTCGAGCAGCCGCCGCTCTTCCAGCAGGCCGGCGGCGACCGCCGGGTAACCGCCTCGCAGCAACGAGTGCAGCATGGCGTGGTCCGGATGATGCGTCTGCAGGAGGACGCTGCCGGGTTTGCTCGAACGTCCCGCGCGCCCCGCCACCTGGACGACGAGCTGGGCCAGACGCTCGCCCGCGCGGAAGTCGATGCTGTGCAGGCCCTCGTCGACGCCGACGATGGCGACCAGTGTGAGGTTCGGCAGGTCGTGGCCCTTGGCGAGCATCTGGGTGCCGACCAGGATCGCGGGCTTGTCCTCGCGCAGGCCGTCCATGATGTCGCCGAAGGCGTCGCGCCGCCGGGTGGTCTCGCGGTCGATGCGCACCACGGGCACGTCGGGGAAGCGCTCCGTGAGGGCTTCTTCGAGCCGCTCGGTGCCCTGGCCCTGCGGGCTGAGGTTGGCCGACGCGCACGCGGGGCAGGCGGCCGGCACGAACATCGTGTTGTCGCAGTGGTGGCAGATGAGCCGGCGCTTGCCCGCGTGCAGGGTCATCGGCCGTTCGCAGCGCGGGCAGTCGGCATGCCAGCCGCAGTCGTGGCACAGCAGCACGGGCGCGTAACCGCGACGATTGCGGAAGACCAGCGCCTGCTCGCCGCGCTCCACGCAGGCCGCGACCGCATGGACGAGCGTGGGCGACAGGCCGTGGTCGAGGCGCTGGGCGCGCATGTCCACGATCTGCACCCGCGTCGATTGCGAGGCGCCCGGACGCGCCCGCAGCACGAGACGCCGGTAGCGGCCCGCCTCGACGTTGCCGAGGGTTTCCAGCGACGGTGTCGCCGAGCCGAGCACCACGGGCACGCCCAGCGCCTTCGCCCGCACCACGGCGAGGTCGCGCGCGTGGTAGCGAAAGCCTTCCTGCTGCTTATAGGAGGCGTCGTGCTCTTCGTCGACGACGATCAGGCCCGCGTTCGGCAGCGGCGTGAATACGGCCGAGCGCGTGCCGAGCACGACGCGGGCGCTGCCGTTGCGGGCGCGCAGCCACGCCCGGGCACGCTCGCCTTCGGCGAGATTGGAGTGCAGGACCTCGACCGCCACGCCGAGGCGTTCCCGCAGGCGGCGCACCGTCTGCGGCGCGAGGCCGATCTCGGGCACCAGCAGGAGCGTCTGCTTGCCTTCGGCGAGGGCCCGCTCGATGAGTGCCAGATAGACCTCGGTCTTGCCGCTGCCGGTGACGCCGTCGAGCACCCATGGCTGGAAGCCGTGGAACGCCTCGCCGATCGCGGCGACCGCGGCCGACTGCTCGTCGCTCAATACCGGCGCGGGCGCCGTGCTCGCCAGCGGTGGCGCGTCGTCGGATTCATGTCGCGCGACCAGCCCCGCCTCCAGCAGGCGCCGTGCGGCGGCACGCCAGCCGGGGATGGCCACGGTGAGATCGTCCGCGGCCTGCGGACCGCCGTGCAGGGCATCGAGGAGCGCCGCCGAACCGCCCTTGCGGCTGCCGGCGTCGCGGGCGCTGTGCCCCTGCGTGGTGAGCGACCAGACCTCCCGCCCGGTCGGAGGCAGCGGGCGCGGCTCGCGCAGGGCGAGCGGCAACGCGTTGGCCACCGCCTCGCCGGGCGCCCCGGCCCAGTAGTCGGCGGCCCAGCCGAGGGTCGCGAGCAGCTCCGCATCGAGCAGCGGGTGGGGATCGAGGACCTCGAGCACGGGCTTCAGCCGTTTCGCGCCCACCGCGGCCTCGGCCGCCGGATCGACCACGACGCCGACCATCTCGCCCTTGCCGAACGGAACGCGCACGCGCGATCCCGCCTGCGCTTCGCCAGCCGCCGGGGGCAGGTAATCGAACAGCGTGGGGAGCGGTACGGGAAGGGCGACGCGGAGGGTGAGCATGCGAGGCCTAGTTTAATGGCATATGCCGATATTGCTGGTCAATGATTGACCAATGGCACATGGGGTTGGCTGCGAATGGGATCCCTCGAAAGAGGAATGAAAGCTAAGTGCCCGCCCCCAGAACGCTTTCCGTGTTATCCACAACCTCTGTGGATAAGTCTGTGGATGAGACTCGGATGGAGGGCATCCAGACCGCATGGTTGAGCCGTTCCGGTTAGCTTGCGTACATTTTAACCAAGCTGAAATGTGGCATTGAATCAATGACTTATGCTTGCCATGCCGGGGCCTGTTCATCCGCCGTCCATAAAGTCTTGACAAACGCGAAGGGGGTGCCCGGCCTGTGTACAACCGCCTGCCCGGTAGGAATAAATCCTAGTGCGACGCGCCGATCAGGACCGCCACCGTGACCGCGAAAAGAAGCAGCCAGAAATAGACGCTGCCTATCAACCAATACTTAAGGATGGTCATAGGCCATCCCTGACGGTAGACCCGCTTCTGCATCAGCAGCAGGTACAGCGGCATCCAGACCCACATCGCCGCCTGAACAAATCCGATGAGCGTCGCCGCCGGCCAGAAGTGGGGCTTGATCGCGTCCCGGGCGAAGCCGAGCACCATCAGGCCGAGCAGCGAGATGAACAGGAACGCGTGGCTGTGAAGCGCGACGATGACGTGCTCCATGTAGAGCCGCCGCCGGAAAACGTAGAACAGCTTCAGGATCAGGGCGAAGACCGGGATCATCACCAGCATGGTCTGGGGTAGTACCGAGAAGAAGCCCTCGCCCATCCGGCGGAAGGCTTCGGCTTTCGCCTCGCCGCCCGCCTGGATCTGCTGGAGGTTCGCCTTGAAATGACCGATGCCGACGGCGAGGCGCGTCGTCACGAAGTCCGGCAGCCAGGCGATGTCCACCACCGTGGGGCTGCGGGCCCAGTCGTGTTCGCCCTGACCCGTCTGCCGGACGACGTGACCGTCGGGCACCGGGATGGGGTCGGCCTTGAGTTCGGCGAGGCGCTTGTTCGCGGTGTCGCGGATGACGTCCTGCGCAAGCCCGAGGGCCTTCTTCGCCGCCGTCGGCATCGTGGGCGAGGCGATCTGCTCGTCGATGTCCTCCGCCTGCTTTTCGTACAACCGGCGTACCTCGTCGGCGGTCGTCGCGTGCGCGATGGCCGAGGCGTTGTCGTCGGCCAGCGCGTCCTCGACGTCCTTGTCCCCGAAGTGCACCCCGCTGAAAGCCAGGTGGACGAAGAAGAACGCCAGCAGGCAGAAGACGAACATGAGCCGGAAGGGCGCCACGTAGCGGACGCGCCGGCCCGAGAAGTACTCGAGGGTGAGGAAGCCGGGCTTCGTGTAGAGCGGGGGCAGGGTGTGGACGATGCGCTCGTCCATGTGCAGGAAGAGGTCGCCGGCGTCTTCGAGCATGTGCGAGACCGGCCGGATCACGCTCTTCATCGACTGCCCGCATTCGTGGCAGAACTCGCCCTGGAGCGGCGTGGCGCAATTCGCGCACAGCAGCACGGGCGACGGCTTGAGTTCGTTCATCCCCTGGTGTTCCCCGATGATCCCCTGTCGGGGTCGGATGATGGCACGCCAGCCGCTACAATGACCGCCCCCAATGGTCATCTCTCCCCATGTCCCTCGACCGCGCCCGCGCGCGGCGTGAGATCGGCGCCACCATCCGGCTGGCCCTGCCGATGATCGTCGCCCAGCTCTCCGCCATCGGTACCAACGTCGTCGACGCCGTGCTCGCCGGGCATCAGGGCGCGCACACGCAGGCGGCCGTGGTGACGGGCGCGAGCATCTGGGTGCTCGCCATCGTCACCGGCATCGGCACGATGATGGCGGTGCCGCCGACGGTGGCGCAGCTCGACGGTGCGGGGCGCCGCGGCGAGGTCGGTCCGGTGTTCCATCAGGCGCTCTACATCGCGTGGGGTCTCGGTCTGTTGCTCGCCATCGGCGTGTGGCACGCGTCGCCGTTGATGTCGCTGTTCGGCGTGGTGGCGTCCATGCGCGCCGACGTCGAGGCCTTTCTCCATGCCATCGCGTTCGCCGCGCCGGCACTGACCACGTATTTCGCGCTGCGCGGCCTGTCGGACGGCCTGTCGCTGCCGCGCCCCTCGATGTATTTCAGCTTCGGCGGCCTGCTCGTGCTCGCGCCACTGGGCTACGTGCTCATGTACGGCAAGCTCGGCTTCCCGGTGATGGGCGCGCGCGGCAGCGGTATCGCGACCGCGATCGTCCTCTGGCTGGAAATGACCGGGTTCGCCATCTACGTGCTGAACCACCGTAACTATCGCGACCTCAACCTGCGCACGAGGATGGCGCCCCCCGATCGCCGTCAGATCGCGCAGCTGCTGCACGTGGGCGTGCCCATGGCGGTCACGTTGCTGATGGAAGCCGGTCTGTTCGTGGCGGTGGCGTTGCTGATCGGCCGGCTGGGCGAAACCGTGACGGCGAGTCATCACGTCGCGCTCAACGTGGCGTCCGTCGCCTTCATGATCCCCCTCGGCCTGTCGATGGCGATCACGGTGAGGGTCGGCAACGCGGCCGGCCGGCGCGACGTCGCGGGCGTGCGTTACGCGGGCATGTCCGGCATCGCGCTGGTACTGGTCACGCAGTGCGTCTCATCGGGCGTGATGCTGCTCTTTCCCGCCGCCATCGCGCGCCTCTATACCAGCGACGTGGCCGTCATCGCCATGGCGTCGCAGCTGCTGGTGCTCGCCGGGTTCTTCCAGTTCTCCGACGGCATCCAGGTGGCCTCGAACGGCGCCCTGCGCGGCCTGAAGGACACCCGCGTGCCCATGGTCATCACGCTGTTCGCCTACTGGTGCGTCGGCATGCCGATCGGGTGGTACCTCGCGTTCGTGCACGGCATGGGCGCGCGGGGCATGTGGATGGGTCTGATCGCCGGCCTGAGCATGGCCGCCATCCTGCTGTTCGCGCGTTTCTGGCGCAGCAGTGCCAGGGGGCGCTGGCGCGAGGATCCCGAAATCGCCACGCCTGTGCCTTCCCACACGTGATGCCGACAGGCGGACGCGCTACGCTCCGCCCAACTATCGAGGAAACCGATTAGATGACGGACCGTTACGACGCCGTGCCGCCCCCCTTGCCGGACCGTCCCCAGCCCGTGCCGCCGCGCCGGCGCGGCAATGGTTTCGGCCGCTTCATGCTCGGTCTGGGCCGGGGCCTCAACATCACGCGGCTGGTCATCATCAACGTGATCTTCTTCGGCCTGCTGGCCGCCTTCGTGCTGGCGATCGTCATCGGCAGCCGCGGCAACGCGGTCGACGACCGCACGGTACTGGTGCTGGCGCCGGAAGGCGCGCTGGTCGAGCAGTACAGCGCCGATCCGTTCTCCCGCGCCATCGGCAGGATGTCGGGCGACGGCGTCAAGCAGGTGCAGGTGCGCGACCTCGTCCGCGCCATCGACAGCGCGGCGAAGGACGATCGCATCGGTCGCATCGTGCTCCGCCCGGACAGGATGCAGGCCGGCGGGTTCGCGGCGCTGCGCGAAGTCGGTGCCGCGCTCGACCGGTTCCGCAAGGCCGGCAAGCCGGTGCTCGCCTGGGGCGCCAACATGGATCAGGGTCAGTACTACCTGGCCGCGCACGCCGACAAGGTCTACATCGACCCGCAGGGCGGCATTCTCGCCACGGGCCTGGCCAACTACCGGCTGTTCTACAAGGACATGCTCGACCGGCTCGGCGTGCAGGTGCACCTGTTCCGCGTCGGCCAGTTCAAGAGCGCGGCGGAACCGTTCATCCTCGATCACGCTTCGCCGGAGTCCAAGGAGGCCGACGCGTTCTGGCTCGGCGGCCTCTGGACCACGTGGATCGACGAAGTGTCGGCCATGCGCAGGATCGGTGCGAACGATCTGCGCGCCGACATCGACCAGCTCGCGACGCGCGTGCGCGACGCGAAGGGCAGCCTGGCCGAACTGGCCCAGGAAGAAAAACTCGTCGACGGCATCCTCACCGAACAGCAGCTCGTGCAGTTGCTGCGCAAGGACGGCGTGCCGGCGGGCAAGAAGGACCAGGGCTTCCGCCAGGTGGACCTGTCGGGTTATCTCGCGGATCGCGGGCTGACCAACGCCGACATGTTGCAGACCGGCAACGGCGTGACGGTCGTGGTCGCCGAAGGCGAAATCACCGGCGGCAAGCAGGCGCAGGGCACGATCGGCGGCGATTCCACCGCCGCGTTGATCCGCAGCGTGCGCAACGACCGGCGCACGCGCGCGCTCGTCCTGCGCGTGAACTCGCCGGGCGGCGAAGTGTACGCGGCGGAGCAGATCCGCCGCGAGGTCGAGCGCACGCGTGAGGCCGGCATTCCCGTCGTGGTGTCGATGGGCGACGTGGCCGCCAGTGGCGGCTACTGGATATCGATGAACGCGAACCGGATCTACGCGGAACCGAACACGATCACCGGTTCGATCGGCATCTTCGGCATGTTCTTCACGGTGCCCGACACGCTGGCGAAAATCGGCGTGAAGAGCGACGGCGTCGCCACGAGTCCGCTCGCCGGCGCCTTCGACATCTCGCGGCCGCTCGATCCGAACGTCGGTGTGCTGATCCAGAGCATCATCGACAAAGGCTACCGCGACTTCGTCGGCAACGTGGCGAAGGCGCGCGGCAAGGACTTCGCGTCGATCGACGCGATCGCGCAGGGTCGCGTCTGGACGGGGCAGCAGGCGCTGGACCGTGGCCTCGTCGATCGCCTGGGCAGCCTGGACGACGCGATCCGCGACGCCGCGGAGCAGGCGAAGCTCGGCAAGGACTTCAGCGTGCGCTACGCGGAAAAACCGATGGGCGCGTTCGAGCGTTTCCTCACCAGCGTCGGCGACAGCTCCGAAGCGCACGTGGTCATGTCGTGGGGCGTCCGCCTCCCGTCATGGGTGGCCGCGCTGCCGAAGCTCGCACCGGAGTGGGCGCTGTTCCGCACGGCGGAAGCCGGCAAGCCGCACGTGTACGCCTACTGCTTCTGCGCGCCGCGCTGAATCGCCGTCACCGGGGCGCGGACGCACTCATTGCGTCTGCGCGTCGATGGCCGCGGCCTGCGCCTTCGCCTGCGCGTCGACGGTCTTCTGCACGTCCTGCGCTTTCTTCTTCTGGGCTTCGAGGGAATCCCAAGGCGTTTCCACACGGGCCTGCGGCGCCGGCGGATCGTGCGGTTGCGGAGGCTTCGAGCACGCCGCGCAGGCGAGCGGAAGGGCCAGCAGCAGGATGCGGTGCGTCATGTCGTGTTTCCTTCGGGAGGCCCGAGTCTCGCGCGCCGGTCCGGTCAGCGCAATCGGGCCGCGTAGAACGCGCCCGAGCGCTCCACTTCCATGTCCCAGCCGAAGAGGCCGGATAGTCGGTCGTCGGCGAGCAGCGCGGCCTTGGGTCCTTCGGCCAGCACCTTGCCCTCCCTTAGCATCACCACGTGGCCGATCTCGGGCACGATCTCCTCCACGTGGTGCGTCACCAGCACAAGCGTCGTGCCTTCCTGCGCCAGTTCGCTCAGAAGGTCGAGGAAGCGGCGCCGCGTGCCGGGGTCGAGACCCGCGCAGGGTTCGTCCAGCAACAGTGCCCGTGGCCGGTGCACGAGCGCACGAGCGATCAGTACGCGCCGCGCCTCGCCCGAGGAAAGCGTCGACACGTCGCGCGACGCGAGGTGCCGGGCGCCCACGCGCGCGAGGGAGTCGAGCGCGCGATCGCGCATCGCGTCGTCCACGCGATGGTCGGGACCCAGCGTCATCGACGCGAAGAAACCGGACAGCACGGCGTGCAGCGCCGTCTCGTTGCTCGCTTCGAACTCCCGGCGCAGGTCCGACGAGACCACGCCCAGCAGCGAGCGCAGCTCGGCCACGTTCCAGCGATCGCGGCCGAAGATACGCGCGACCGGGGTCCCGTCGTCGTGCACGAGCGGATAGACGCGCCGCTCGATGAGCTTCACGAGGGTGGACTTCCCCGACCCGTTCGGCCCGAGGATCGCGGTGTGCTGGCCTTGCGCGATATCGAGCGAGAGCGCGTCGAGCAACGCGCGACCGTCGCGCAGCACGGTGGCGCGATCGATGGAAAGGAGCGACGTCGTGATCTGCATGGCCCCAGCATACCCGTCCGCGACCTCGCAGGAGTCGCCATGGCGGCTCCTGCGGCGGGCCGGCACGCGGTACGATCCATGCGTCACGTTTCGGAGAAGATCCATGCATCCACGACTCGCCAGCTGGCGCCTCGACGGCCGGACCGCCCTCGTCACCGGTGCCAGCAAGGGCATCGGCTTCGCCTGCGCTCGCGAACTCGCGGCGCTCGGCGCCGACGTGCTGCTCGTGGCGCGCGACGAGGTGGTGCTGCAGGAGGTCCGCGACGAGATCGCCGAGGAATGTCCCGACGTGGAAGTGCTCGGCATGGCCGCCGACCTGTCCGATCACGAGGATCGGCTGGCTGTGTTCGACTGGGTCGCCGATCTCGGCATGAGCCTCTCGATCCTCGTGAACAACGTCGGCGGCAACGTGCCGAAGGCGACCCTCGATTACGACGACGACGAATACCGCGACCTGTTCGAGCTGAACGTGTTCTCCGCCTACGAAATGAGTCGTGCGGCGTATCCGCACCTCGTCCAGCACGGCAACGCGACGATCGTGAACATCGGTTCGGTCTCCGGCATCACGCATGTGCGCACCGGTTCCCCCTATGGCATGACCAAGGCGGCGCTACACCAGATGACCCGCAACCTGGCCTGCGAATGGGCCGAGGACGGCATCCGGGTCAACGCCGTCGCACCCTGGTACATCCGCACGCAGCGCAGCGAGCCGGCCCTGGCCGACGTGGAGTACCTCGAGGAAGTGCTGGCGCGCACGCCCATGGGGCGCATCGGCGAACCGGAGGAGGTCGCCGGGGCCGTGGCCTTCCTGTGCCTGCCGGCGTCCAGCTACGTGACCGGCGAGATCGTGGCCGTCGACGGCGGCTTCCTGCGCTACGGGTTCTGAGGGGTTAAACTTGCCGGTTCCCCGCGGCCGGCGACGCCTTCGCGCGCCCGCCGCCCGACCCGACACCCGAGAGCCTCATGAACATCGGTATCGATTTCGGCACGAGCTATTCCGCCGCCGCGACCTTCGTCGGCGACACGCTCACGCACATTCATTTCGGGGACGCCAAGCAGTTCCGCACGGCCGTGTTCTTCCCGGAGGTCGTGCCCGATCCGAACGACTTCCGGCTCACCCCCGAGCTCGAGGCGCAGGTCGAGGGCCAGATCCGTTCGGCGCGCGCGCAGCAGCGCCAGTTCGCCACCGAGGCGCAGCAGCAGGGCCGCGCCTTCACCGAGCGTTCGGAAAGCGATCTGCGCCGCGACGCGCTGCGCACCGTCCGTCGCCAGTGGATGGAGCGCCGCGCCGCCGAGTCGCCCACGGCGACCGTCGAGAGCTTCCAGCACGCGCTGTTCGGCGAGGAGGCCGTGGATGCCTATCTGGAATACGGCGACGGCAACCTCATCGAATCCCCGAAATCGATGCTCGGATACCGGCTGGATCCGCAGGTGCGCAAGGTGATCGTGCACATCGCCACGCACATCCTCGAACACATCCGGCTCGCGGCCAGCCGCCAGCTCGGTTCGCCGGTGCGCACCGCGGTGATCGGACGCCCCGTGCATTTCCGCAGTTCGATGGGCGACAAGGGCTCGGAGCAGGCGGTGGCGATCATTCGCGAGGCCGCGGCCGTCGCGGGCTTCGATGGCGTCACGTTCCTCGAAGAGCCCGCCGCGGCGGCCATGCATTACCACAAGCGCCTCGCCACCCGGCAGATCGCGCTGATCGTCGACATCGGCGGCGGCACCACCGACGTCGCGTTCGCGGAGCTGGGCGGCGACGCGATGCCGCGCATCGTGCGCACCTGGGGTCTGGCCAAGGGCGGTACCGATCTCGACATCAACCTGAGCATGCACAGCTTCATGCCGCAGCTCGGCAACAACGTCACGCGCGTGCCGGTGCACCACTTCGTGGAAGCCGCCAGCGTGCACAACCTGCCGAAGCAGCGCGAGTTCCGCAAGCAGGACTACCGCTTCGTCGACGAGCCGTACCAGTCGCGCCTGCGCGCGCTGCAGCAGCCGGGCGCCACCACGCGCCTCAACCAGACGGCCGAGCGCGGAAAGATCGCGCTGAGCGCGCAGGACGACACGCACGCCGACCTCGGTTTCCTCGAGGACGGCCTCGGCGTCGTGATCGCGCGCGCCGACATGCACGAAGCGGTCGAGCCGTTCGTCGAGCGCATGCGGCGCCTCTTCGACGAGGTGCGGCAGGAGTGGCCGAGCGTACCCGACAGCATCTTCCTGACGGGCGGCACGTCGCGCTCGCCGATCGTGAAGGCCGCCGTGCGCGAGGCGTTCGAAGGCATTCCGATGGTGGAAGGCGACCCCTCACTCGGTGTGGTGTCGGGGCTCGCGGTAGCCGCCGTCGAGTGGCCGGGCGCCCCGTAGCGGCAAGCACCCATCGCGGCCAAGGCCGCTCCCACACGAGCCGCATCGCTCGCGATGGCGCTAGCCGCAGCCCTGCAGCTGCTCGCGCAACGCCGCTTCCTTCGCCTCGAGCGGCGCACGCTCGCTTCTGAACGCGTTGCGGATCGATCGCTGGTTCGCGTCCGCATCGTCGCGCAGCGCGCGGCATGCCTCGGCGGGACTGAGCTGGCGGCACTGGTCCTGTACCCACACGTAATTACTCGTCGCCACTGCCGCCGCGTTCCCCTTGCCGCGGTTGAGTTCGGGCGCTGAGGCGATCGCCGCACCCGGGCTTCCGTAGGTGTCGGCCAGCGGCCGGCTCACCGCGCCGAGCACGCCAAGGGGCGCGAAGTAAGGTTCGGGTCGTCCGTTCGTCGAGGTGTAGGGCTTGCCGTCCGTGGCGCGAACGCAGCCGTACAGCACCGGTTGGGGTGCGCCGATCGCCGGCGCGGGTGGGGGCGGTGCGTCGGCCGCCGCCGGGGGCGGCGCGGACGGCATGGGGGCCACACGGCCGTCCGCCGGGGCCGATGCCTGCAGCTCGATCGTCTGCTGCCGCTGGTTCTTCGCGCACGGCATCTGCTGGTAGATCGTCTGTCCGCCCGCCTGGCACTTGTAGACCGTCCCTGCCGGCACCGCGCCCGCGGCGGCGAGCGCGACCAACGCCACCAGCGTGCGCGCGGACACCATGATCAGAAATCGGCCACGTGGTCTTCGGAGGCGAAGCCGATGGTCATCGCGCCTTCGCCGACGTTCACCATGCCGGTGATCCCCATCGGACTCTCGAGGATCTGCACGCCGGCCTCGGCGCAGGTGCGCACGACGGCGTTGTAGCCGGGGAGGTTGCGCATGTCGTCGAGGTCGCCGCCGTAGCTGAGCGAGAGCGTCGGCACCAGCAGGCCCGCCTGCACGCGCTTCGTCACGTAATCGAACAGCACACCGGCGCCATGCTCGAACCCGCGCACCTTGCCGACGGGCGCCGTCTCGCCGCGATGGGCGCGCAGGATGGGCTTGATGTCGAGCGCGGTGCCCAGCATCGAACTGAGGAAGCTCACGCTGCGATCGCCCTTGCTCCGGGCGCGCGAGCGAAGGTAGTTGAGGTCGCGCGGCAACATGTAGCCGTACGAGCAGTCGGCGATGTGCGCGGCGCGCTCGCGGACCTCGGCGGGGGATTTGCCCGCTTCGATCATGCGCACGGTCTCCACCACGGCCGAGGCGGCCCCGGCGAAGATGTTCCGCGTGTCGACCACGCGCATCAGGAACGGCCCGGCAATGCCTGCGGCTTCGCGGACCGGGCGGTAGTGCTTCAGGATCGCGAAACTCGCCTTGATCACGTTGTCGTGGATCGGGCTGCGCGTGGCCATGATCGTCAGGCAGATGACGCAGTCGTATTCCTTGACCATGTGATCGAGGAACAGGCTCTGCACATCTTCGACCGAACTGGCCTCGGTTTCGGCGGAATGGCTACGGCTGCCCAGCTTCTGGGCGCGGAAGCGCTCGATTTCCGCCGGATCGCGATCGTCCTTGAAGCGCTGCTGGTCGACCTTGACCGCGATGGGCATCACCGCGATGCCATGTTGCTCCAGGAACGCGTGCGGCACGTCGCAGGCCGCATCAATCGCCACACCGATTCGCATCGGTCACCCCCCGTCGAAGGTCGTATCGACCCCGGGGTGCCCGGCCCGCCCTGTGCTTGCCAGCTCGCCCCCGCTGATCCGGATGCTACACTCGCAGGAATGAATTTGGCACTCCGCCGGCGTGGCGTCGCCGGTAACCGCGCCGTCGGCATGTAAAGGCGATTGTCGCCGGCGCACGCGCACCCGGATTCGACATGAAAACCAAGAACGAGATCGTCTCCAACTGGCTGCCCCGCTACACGGGCACGCCGCTGGATGACTTCGGCCAGCACATCCTGCTGACCAACTTCGGCCATTACGTGGACCGCTTCGCCCATGAGCACGGGGTGGAGGTCAGGGGCCGCGACCGGCCGATGCCCAACGCGACCGCCGACGGCATCACGCTGATCAACTTCGGCATGGGCAGCCCCAACGCGGCGACGATCATGGACCTGCTCAGCGTGATCGAGCCGCAGGCCGTGCTGTTCCTCGGCAAATGCGGCGGGCTGAAGCGCAAGAACGCCATCGGCGACCTGGTGCTGCCCATCGCGGCCATCCGCGGCGAGGGCACGTCCAACGACTACCTGCTGCCCGAGGTGCCGGCATTGCCGGCGTTCCAGCTGCAGCGCGCGGTGTCGACCATGATCCGCGACCTCGGGCACGACTACTGGACGGGCACGGTCTACACGACCAACCGTCGCGTCTGGGAACACGACGACGGCTTCAAGGAGTACCTGCGCCGCACGCGCAGCATGGCCATCGACATGGAAACGGCGACGATCTTCGCCGCCGGCTTCGCCAACCACATTCCCTGCGGCGCGCTGCTGCTGGTCTCCGACCAGCCGATGATCCCCGAGGGCGTGAAGACCGAAACCAGCGACGCCGCGGTCACCGCCAACTTCGTCGAGCGGCACATCAAGGTCGGCATCGAGGCGCTGAAGCTCGTGCGTCGCCATGGGCGTAGCGTGAAGCACCTGCGCTTCGAGGACGACGGAGAATAGGGCTCCGGCCAGGGCGCGCCGAACTTTGCGATTTCTTCCATGGGCGGGGGGTGTCGCATCGGCTACGGTCACGTCGATGAATCCACGACCCGATCAAGGACGGCCGCATGAAGGCACGTGACCTCGCACTCGGCATACTCGTCACGGTGATCTGGGGCAGTAATTTCTCCGTGATCGAGGCGGGTCTGCGCGATCTCGATCCGTTTCTGCTCACGGCGCTCCGCTTTACGTTCACGGCGCTGCCGCTCGTGTTCTTCATCGAAAGGCCGCGCGGCGTTCCCGTCGCCGCGCTGGCGTCGTACGGCATCCTCTTCGGCGTCGGCCTGTGGTGGGTGGTGAACCTCGCCATGGCGAGAGGGATGTCGCCCGGCCTTTCGTCGGTGCTGCTTCAGTTCAGTGCGTTCTTCACCGTGGTGCTGAGTGCGATATTCCTGCGGGAACGGGTGCGGATGCCTCAGGTGCTCGGCATGATCCTGGCACTCTGCGGCATGGCGCTCGTGATCGGTCGTGCGCCGGCATCGTCGACGGCCATCGGTGCGGCGCTCGTGATCGCCGCCGCGCTGAGCTGGAGCGCATGCAACCTGATCGTGAAGCGACATCGGCCTGAAAACATGCTCGCGTTCATCGTCTGGTCGAGCGCGTTCTCCGCGCCGGCGCTGTTCGTGCTCACCTGGCTTTACGAGGGGAATGCGCCCTTCGCCTCGCTGGCGACGGGACTGTCGTGGCGCGCTGCCGGTTCGGTGGCGTTCCAGGCTTATGTGACCACCGTCTTCGGTTACCTGGTGTGGAACAACCTGATGAAGACGTATCCGGCGGCTTCGGTGGCGCCGCTCTCGTTGCTCGTGCCCGTCTCGGGCATCGTGACGTCGTATCTCGCGTTCGACGAGCGATTCGCCCTGCATGTATGGGCGGGCATCGCGGTCATCCTTGCCGGCATCGCGATGTTCGTGGCTGCCCCATGGCTGCGCATGAAACGGCCCGCCGCGGCCTGACCGAACGTACGAAGCAGGCGAACAAAAAAGACCGCCCGTGGGAGCGGGCGGCAATCCGGGGTCGTCATGTTGTGCGGAGACGGGACGCATCGTCCGGAAAAAGGACCGCTCCCGAAGGAGCGGCCAAGAGCGCAGGATCCAAGAACGACGATTGGCTCCCGGAATCCAGCGTAGGGGGCCGCGAAGGGTGCCGATATGGAAGAAATCTGAGTAACGGCCGTTACGTCCGGAGATGGGAACGGGTCGGCATTTCCGCTACTGACGTACGAAGTCGCGCACTATTCTCATGACGTGGCTTGCGCGATCTGCTATGGCGATCTTGTTCCCCGCACCGTGCGCGGGTAGCGTTCCGGCATGGATCTCGTCATCACCATTCTCGTCCTCCTGCTGGTCGTCGCGCTGTCCGGCGCCGTCGTCCGCATTCTCCCCATCCGGTTGCCGCTGCCGCTGCTGCAGATCGCCACGGGCGCATTGCTCGCGCGACCCTTTGGCCTGCACGTGGAGTTCGATCCCGGGTTGTTCTTCCTTCTGTTCATCCCGCCCCTGTTGTTCGCCGATGGCTGGCGGATACCCAAGCGCGAACTGTTCCTCCTGCGGGGTCCGATCCTCGCGCTCGCCGTGGGGCTCGTGTTCTTCACGATCGTGGGCGTCGGGTACTTCGTGCACTGGCTCATACCGACGGTGCCGCTCGCCGTGGCGTTCGCGCTCGCCGCCGTGCTGTCGCCGACCGACGCGGTGGCGGTGACCTCGATCACGGGCCACGCCACGATTCCGCCGCGGCTGATGCACGTTCTCTCGGGCGAGGCGCTGCTCAACGATGCGTCGGGCCTGGTCGCGCTGCAGTTCGCGGTGGCCGCGGAGCTCACAGGGCATTTCTCGCTGACCACGGCGGCGGGCGATTTCGCACTCACGGCGCTCGGCGGCGTGGCCGCGGGCGTGTTCGTGAGCGCGGCGTTCGGCGTCGTGCGTCGCCGCCTCGTGCGCTGGAGCAGCGAGGTCGATCCCGCGAGCCAGGTCAGCCTCCTGCTGCTCATGCCGTTCGCGGCCTACCTGCTGGCGGAACACTTCGGGGTGTCGGGCATCCTCGCCGCGGTGGCGGCAGGCATGACGGTGAACTTCACCGACGTGTCGAAAGGTGGCTATGTCGCCACGCGCGTGCAGAGCGTGGCGGTGTGGTCGATGGTCGAGTTCACGTTCAACGGCCTGATCTTCGTTCTCCTCGGCATGCAATTGCCCGGCATCGTCGGCAACGCGAAGCTCGATCTCGCGCAGGCCGGCGGTGGTGAGCTCTGGTATCTCGCGGCCTACGTCGCCGCGATCACGCTGGCGCTGATCGTGCTGCGTTTCGTGTGGGTGTGGCTGTCGCTTCGGTTCGTGCTGATGCGTGCGCTGCATCGCGGCGAACAACGGCCGAAGGTCGGCACGCGGCTCATGTGGACGGCGGCACTCGCGGGCGTGCGCGGCGCCATCACGCTGGCGGGCGTGCTGTCGATCCCGCTCATGAAAGCGGAAGACGTGCCGTTTCCGACCCGCGACCTGATGATCTTCCTCGCCACCGGCGTCATCCTCGCCACGCTGCTCATCGGTGCCATCGGACTACCGTTGTCCGCGAAGAAGCTGAAGCTTCCGGGGGAAGATCCGCGGGTGAAGGAGGAGCGCATGGCACGCGCACTGAGCGCGGAAGCCGCGTTGCGTGGCATCGCGGAAGAGCAGAAGCGCGTGGAGGAGACGCGCGACGAGAAGGCGATCGCACTGGCGTCGCGTGTCGCCGCGCGTGTGGTTGGGGACTACCAGCAGCGGCTGGAGGCGGCGGGCGAGGAGGGCGACGTGCCCGAGAAGGCACGGGCGGAAGCCGGCACGGAACGGATCATGCGGCTCGCGGCGCTCCGCGCCGAACGCCGCGAACTCTTCGACCTGCGACGCAGTCATCGCATCAACGATGAAACGCTGCGTGCGCTGATCCGCGAGCTGGATCTCGCGGAGGCGTCGTTGACCGGGTTGCATGCCGAGTGAACGGCATACCTTAAATCCCGAAGAACGTCTCCGCCGCACGCGTCGACGATTCGGTGAGCGCTTCGCGCGACTCGCCGCGATCCCGTGCCACTTCGTCGCGTATATGCGCGAGATACATCGGTTCGTTGCGACGGTCCTTCGGCATCGGGCGGATGGTACGGGGGAGCAGGTAGGGCGCGTCCGTTTCCAGTAACAGGCGGTTCGCCGGAATGGCCTTCACCAGCTCGCGCAGGTGCGCCCCGCGGCGCTCGTCGCAGATCCAGCCCGTGATGCCGATGTAGCAGTCCAGGTCGAGGTAATCGCGCAGTGCCTCGCCGGTATCCGTGAAGCAGTGAACGACTGCCGCGGGCACGAGGTCGCGATACCGCTTTAGGATCGCGAGGAAATCGTGATGCGCGTCGCGCTGATGCAGGAAGAGCGGCTTGCCGAGATCCGCCGCGATCCGCAGCTGCCGTTCGAAGACGTCGCGCTGGATGTCGCGCGGCGAATAGTTGCGGTTGTAGTCGAGCCCCGTTTCGCCGACCGCGCGCACTTCCGGCGCGGCGGCCAGTTCGCGCAGCTGCGCGTCCGTGGCGTCGTCGTATTCCACGGCGTGATGCGGATGTACGCCCGCGGTGGCGAAAAGGCGTCCACCGCTCGCCTTCGCGAGTTCCAGTGCGTGAAGACTGCCCTCCCGCGACGCGCCGGTGACCACCATGCGGCCCACGCCATGTGCGGTCGCGCGCTCGAGGACGGCGTCAAGATCCTGACGAAAGGATTCGTGAGTGAGATTGGCACCGATGTCGATCAAGTCCATGTTTTCTTTCGCTTTGAAGGTTTGGGCGGTATGCGACAGGCGTTCGTTATCGCCACGCAAGGCCATGAATCGATGTGGGTTTAGCCGTCCGGCCGACGTTTTTGCGGGATTTTCGCATAGGCCGTTCGGACGACATGAAAACGCCCGTCAAAAGATTGACGTTCGCATTTTCGTGCTGCTACGTTCCAACGACGGGCGCCAAAAAGGCGTCGCGTTGATCGATGGACAGAACGACCCGGAACCACCTTTTTCGCAGGGGGTGTCCACAGGGCACCAAAAGGGAAGGCGGCCTGCAATTGGCCGCCTGCTGAAGTACCACGGGGCAAGGGGTAGTGCAGATGGTAAACGCAAGCGCCGCGAGGCCGTTCGTCGCCTCGCCCGTTCCGGGACGTTCCCCGGGCACCTTCGTCGCATCCCTTCGTCCGGCCGGCGTTCCCGGCTTTCAGAGCGCGTCTTGATCGAACGCCGCCGCGCGAGCCGCGGCGGCGGGCAGGGTTTGCGTTGAGGGGAACGTCGAATCCTCGAGTGTTTACGCCGGCGAGGGGGTCTTCGCCGGTGGGCGTGCAGGGAGGGGTCCCGGCGCCGCACTAGGGAGGTACTGGTAATGACTTCACGAACACTGGCACAGGCGCTTGGCCTCGTGCTGACGGGCATGTTCACCGTGGCGACGGCGGCGCAGGCCGCGGAAGCGCCGCAGGCCCAGGCCGCTCCGCGTGCCGCGGGCGTCCAGGTAGCCATCGATCCGGCGACCGGCAAGCTGCGGGAACCGACCGCCGCCGAGCGCGCCGCGTACTCCAGGGCGTTCCAGGCCCGCCAGGCACGGCTCTCCGCCACGTCGGGTCAGCCGCTGACCAACGCCGACGCGAAGACCACGCTGCGCAAGGTGACGCTGAGCAACGGCGTGAAAGCCACGGGCGTACGCCTGCCGCAGTCGCGCATGACGAGCCTCGTCGCCACCCGTGCCGCCGACGGCACGATCACCATCAAGCACGACGACGCGGCCGTTCCGGCCGCGCCGCAGGCCCCGGAGGCAACCCGATGATCCGCCGCGGCCTCCTCTACTCAGCCCTCCTCACCGCCGGACTGTGTGGCGCCATCAGCGTCAACGCCGCCGAAATCAAGATCGTCAATCAGGATGTCGGCACCGGACAGGGTCTCGACGATCCCACGCCGGCCGCTCCGGTCGGCGGCAATCCGGGTACCACGTTCGGCCAGCAGGCCCTGAACGTCTTCACCTTCGCGGCGCAGATCCACGGCTCGTACCTCAAGAGCAACGTGACGATCATCAACAACGCCACGTTCGAGCCCCTGGAGTGCGACGCCACCGGTGGCGTGCTCGGTTCGTCCGGCCCGCTCTCCGTATTCACCTTCAACGCCGACGCCACACTGCCACCCGGCGCGCTCGCCGACACCTGGTACGCCGGTCCCACGGCCGACGCGCTCGCAGGCGAGGACCTCGATCCGGGTAACGCCGACATCCAGAGCCAGTTCAACGGCGCGCTCGGTTCGCCGGGTTGTATCGAAGGCTCGAAGTGGTACATGGGCCTCGACCACCAGGTGCCCGCGGGACAGATCGATTTCCTCAACGTCGTGCTGCACGAGATGGGCCACGGCCTCGGCTTCCTCGACCTGACCGACCTCCAGACGGGCGAGGATTTCCCGGGCGGCGCCGGTTCGTACCCGAACATCTACGGTACCTACGTGAAGCACGATGGCGTGCTGTGGAACAACCTCACGCCGGCGCAGCGTGTCAGCGCCGCGCTCGACGACGGCCACCTCGCATTCTCGGGCGCCACCGTCATCAGCGAAGCGCCGCTCGCCCTGGGTCTGCCCGACGTCTATCGCGTCACCGCACCCGCCGCCGCGGTGGGCGAATACGGGTTCGCGCAGGCCAGCTTCGGTCCGACCGCGACCGCGTCGAACTTCACGGGCAGCGTCGTGCAGGCCGTGCCGAACGACGGCTGCGCGGCGATCACCAACGCGTCCGCCGTCGCCGGCAAGGTCGCGCTGATCGATCGTGGTTCGTGCGACTTCACGGTGAAGTCGCTCAATGCGCAGGCCGCCGGCGCTACCGCCGTGCTTCTCGCCAACAACCAGGCCGCGGGCGTCACCCCGGGTGGCACGCCGGCATCGCCGGTGAACATTCCGGTGATCCTCGTGAGCCAGGCCGATGGCGCGAAGCTGAAGGCGAACCTCGCCGGCCTCACCGGCAGCGTGGGCAAGGGCACGGGTCTCGCCGGCACGAACGCCGACGGTGTGCTGATCTACGCGCCGGCGGTGCTGTCGCCGGGCTCGTCGTTCTCGCATTACGACACGCGCCTGACGCCGAACGCGATCATGGAGTACGCGATCAATCAGGACCTCCGCGGTGAGATCGACCTCGATCTGACCCCGGCGCTGTTCCAGGACATCGGTTGGGGCATCGATCGCAGCAACCAGACGCTGCTCACCTGCGATACCGGCATCCCGCGCCTCGTCCCGGGCGGTCTCGTCATCGGTGCCAACGTGATCGCCAACGCCAGGATCATCGCCGCGAACGCCGCCAACGTCGACGTCTATCGCTCGGGCATGACAGCATACGCCGCGAAGCTCGCCAGCGATGGCCTGATCGACGCGGCGCAGGCGTCGAGCCTGAACATCTGTCTGTCGAACGCGAATACCCAGGCGCAGTTCACCGCGTGGGGTGCCCCGCCGCCGCCTCCGGGTATCGAGCTCACCAACAACGTCGCCAAGACGGCGGCGGGTGCGGCCGGTTCGACCAAGGTGTACGTGCTCACGGTGCCCACGGGTCAGAAGACCCTCGGCCTGCGCACGTTCGGCGGATCCGGCGACGTGTCGATCTCCGTGACCAACCCTGCCGGCGTGGTCAAGGACCAGCCGAACAAGGCGGGTAACAGCGAGGCGTTCACGGCGACCAACCCGGCGGCCGGTGTCTGGACGCTCACGGTGAAGGGCGTGAAGGCGTACTCCGGCGTCAGCGTGCTGGGTACGTACTCGAAGTAACGCACGACAAGGTCAGAGGCCCCGGTTCGCCGGGGCCTCTCTCCTTGGCAAGGGGGCCCGCGTCGCGGGCAGGGGTTCGACTCATCGCATCGAAGGCCCGACGGCATCGCCGCCGGTCATGAAGGACTGATCGTCCGCCGCTGTCGCGACGGACCGGCGACGGGCAGCGCGTGGCGCGCCTGCGCTTCCATCGAATACATGCGGACATTCCCGGGAGGAAGGTTGACGTGAATACCATCTACAGCAAGGTCTGGAACAAATCGCTCGGCATCCTGGTCGTTGCCTCGGAACTGGCACGTGCCAACGGCAAGGGCGGTGCGTCCCGACGTGTGCGCGCCGCGATGGCCGCGCTGCCTCTGGCCGCCGGCATCGTGCTGGCGCTGGGCAGCTCGCCTGCACAGGCGGGCAACATCTGCGGCGGTTACCTCCTCGGCATCCAGGGCAAGTCGCCCGTCGCGAAAGGCAACGACGCGTTCGCCTGCGGCACCGCCGCCAAGGCGGCCGGCGATTACAGCACCGCGGTAGGCACCGCGGCGGTCGCCAGCGGCGCGTACAGCGTGGCGCTCGGCCAGGCGGCGCTGTCGGACGGCTCGTGGTCGACCGCGATCGGCCAGGGGGCGCGTTCCGATGGACTGTGGTCGACGGCGATCGGTCAGAACGCGCGCGCCAGCGGCACGGGTGCGACGGCCATCGGCGAGTCGTCGTTCGCCAGCGGCTCGGCGGCGTCGGCCTTCGGCACTGATTCGCGCGCGACGGCGAAGAACTCCGTCGCGCTCGGCGACGGCTCGATCGCCGATCGCGCGAACACGGTGTCGATCGGCAAGGTCAACGAAGATCGCCAGCTCGTGCACGTCGCCGACGGCACGCAGGACACCGATGCGGTGAACAAGCGTCAGCTGGACAAGGTATCGACGACGGTCGGTGGCGTCTCGGCACGCGTGGACACGCTGACCACGCGCGTCGACGGTGTGTCGAACCAGGTGAATCAGCTGGCCGCGGATGTCGACGACGCGAATCATTATTTCGCCGCGACCGGTCTCGGCGACGGCAGCGACGACGCGCAGACCAACGGCACGAACGCGACGGCCGCCGGATCCGGCGCGTTCGCCGGCGCGCAAGGAGCGAGCGCGTTCGGTTCGGGTGCGACGGCTGTCGGCGTGCAGTCCACGGCGACCGGCTACGGCGCGGTGGCGTCGGGCCAGAACAGCGCGGCGTACGGTTCGGGTGCGGAAGCGTCCGCCAACAGCGCGACGGCGATCGGCGGTCAGGCGCTGGATGCGGACGGCAATCCGCTGATCACGTATTCGGCGACGGGCGAGGCGGTGGGTCCGGCGAAGGCGTCCGGCCTGGCCTCGACCGCGGTGGGTTCGAGCGCGCAGGCCGAAGGCCAGTTCGCCACGGCGCTGGGCACGGCGGCGTTCGCGCAGGGCGAGCAGTCGACGGCGAGCGGTTTCCTCTCGCAGGCGTCGGGTGCGGGTGCGGTCGCGAACGGTGCGCAGGCGTTCGCCGATGGCGAGCTGTCGACGGCGGTCGGCTACGGCACGGCGGCCTACAGCGCCGGTTCGACGGCGATCGGTGGCGGCGCGAGCGCGGCGGGCGAAGGCAGCGTCGCGATCGGCAACTACGCGGAGACGGGTTTCGGCCTGTTCGGTATCGAGGCGGTGAACGCCACGGCGATCGGCTCGGGCAGCTGGGTACTCGCGGACAACGGCACGGCGCTGGGTGCGAACGCCTGGGCGCTGGGCACGAACTCGGTGGCGCTG
>NZ_FOBU01000007.1 GCF_900109915.1 Luteibacter sp. UNCMF331Sha3.1 | reverse complement strand
GCCTTCTCTTCCGGCGCGGCGTCGATCGAACCGTAATCCTTGAATTCGCCACCGAAACGCTCGGCGCCGATCTTCGTCAGCGCGGCGGTCAGCGTGGTCTTGCCGTGATCGACGTGACCGATGGTGCCGACGTTGACGTGCGGCTTCTTGCGCTCGAACTTACCCTTTGCCATGACTCTAAACCTCTAAAAGAACGTTGTATGTTTTGAGAGAAGAAGCCCTTATCAGGACTTCTTCATGACCTCGTCGGCGATATTCTTCGGCGCCGGCTCGTAGTGGTCGAACTCCATCGTGAACGTTGCGCGACCCTGGGTCTGCGAACGCAGCGACGTGGCGTAGCCGAACATCTCACCCAGCGGAATCATCGCGTTGACGGTCTTACCCGACGGCGTTTCTTCCTGACCGGTCAGCATGCCGCGACGACGCGAGATATCGCCCATCACGTCACCGACGTAGTCTTCCGGCGTCACGACCTCGACCTTCATGATCGGCTCGAGCAGAACCGGCTGCGCCTTCGCGAAGCCCTGCTTGAACGCCATCGAAGCGGCGAGCTTGAACGCCATTTCGGACGAGTCGACGTCGTGGTACGAACCGAAGACGAGCTTGACCTTCGTGTTCACGACCGGGAAGCCAGCCAGCGGACCCGAGGTGATCGTCTCGCGCAGGCCCTTCTCGACCGACGGGATGAATTCCTTCGGAATCACACCGCCCGTGATGTCGTTGATGAACAGGAAGTCGTCCTTGATGCCGGCGGCGAGCTTCTCGTCCGCACGATCGGCGTCCGTGATCGGCGACAGTTCGATCACGACGTGACCGTACTGACCCTTACCACCCGACTGCTTGGCGTGCTTGTAGTCCGACTTGACGTCCGAGGCCTGAATCGTCTCGCGGTAAGCCACCTGCGGCTTGCCCACGTTGGCTTCGACGTTGAACTCGCGGCGCATGCGGTCCACCAGGATGTCCAGGTGAAGCTCGCCCATGCCCGAGATGATCGTCTGACCCGACTCTTCGTCCGTGCGGACGCGGAACGACGGATCTTCCGCGGCCAGACGGCCGAGGGCGATACCCATCTTTTCCTGGTCCGACTTGGTCTTCGGCTCGACCGCCATCGAAATCACCGGCTCCGGGAACGACATGCGCTCCAGGGTGATGATGTGATCCTGCGCGCACAGCGTGTCGCCGGTCGTGACGTCCTTCAGGCCGACCGCGGCGGCGATGTCGCCAGCACGGACTTCCTTCAGCTCGTGACGCTCGTTGGCGTGCATCTGCAGGATGCGGCCGATGCGCTCCTTCTTCGACTTGACCGGGTTGTACACCTGGTCACCGGCGTTCAGCGTGCCCGAGTAGACACGGAAGAACGTCAGCGCGCCGACGAACGGATCGGTCATGATCTTGAACGCGAGCGCCGAGAACGGAGCGTCGTCCTTCGCCGGACGGGTATCCGGCTGCTCGTCTTCGTTGACACCCTCGACCGGCGGACGGTCGATCGGCGACGGCAGCAGGTTGACCACGGCGTCGAGCATCGCCTGGACGCCCTTGTTCTTGAACGCGGTACCGCAGAAGACCGGAATGATCTCGCTCTTCAGCGTGCGCAGACGCAAGCCTTCGATGATCTCGGCCTCCGTCAGCTCTTCGCCGCCGAGGTACTTGTCCATCATCTCTTCCGTGGCTTCCGCCGCGGCTTCGATCATGGCCGTACGATCTTCTTCGGCCTTGGCCTGGAGTTCCGCCGGGATATCGACGTATTCGAACTTCATGCCCTGGGACTCCATGTCCCACTTGATGGCCTTCATCTTGAGGAGATCGACGACGCCTTCGAAGTTGTCTTCGGCACCGATCGGCACCTGCATCGGCACCGGGTTGGCGGCGAGGCGCGACTTCAGCTGGTCGACGACCTTGTAGAAGTTCGCACCCGTGCGGTCCATCTTGTTGACGAACGCGAGGCGCGGAACCTTGTACCGGTTGGCCTGACGCCACACGGTTTCCGACTGCGGCTGCACGCCACCCACGGCGCAGAGCACGAAGACGGCACCGTCGAGCACGCGGAGCGAACGCTCCACTTCGATGGTGAAGTCGACGTGTCCCGGGGTATCGATGATGTTGAAGCGGTGCTCGGGCAGCGAACGGTCCATGCCCTTCCAGAATGCCGTGGTGGCAGCGGAAGTGATGGTGATGCCGCGCTCCTGCTCCTGCTCCATCCAGTCCATCGTCGCCGCACCGTCATGCACCTCGCCAATCTTATGACTGACACCGGTGTAGAACAGGATGCGCTCCGTGGTCGTGGTCTTGCCGGCATCGATGTGAGCCATGATGCCGAAGTTGCGGTAGCGCTCGATGGGAGTGGTGCGTGCCACGGTCTTTCCTCAATCTGAAGCTGTAGTGATTACCAGCGGTAATGCGAGAAGGCCTTGTTGGCCTCTGCCATGCGATGCGTTTCTTCGCGCTTCTTGACGGCGCCGCCACGGGATTCCGAGGCTTCGAGCAGTTCGGCGGCCAGCTTGCGCGGCATGGACGTCTCGCCGCGCTTGCGCGCCGCGTCGATCACCCAACGCATGGCGAGAGCCATACGACGGCCCGGACGGACTTCGACCGGCACCTGGTACGTGGCACCGCCAACGCGACGCGACTTCACCTCGACGGCCGGGGCGATGTTGCCCAGGGCCTTCTCGACGAGCTGCACGGCTTCAGCGTGCTTCTTGCCGATTTCTTCGAGAGCACCGTACACGATGGATTCGGCGACGGACTTCTTGCCGGACTTCATCACCATGTTGATGAAGCGGGCAATCAGCTGGCTTCCGTGCTTCGGGTCCGGGAGGACCACACGGGCGGGATGGGAACCTTTACGCGACATAATTCTTGTCCTTTACTCAGCTCTTCGGGCGCTTGGCGCCGTACTTCGAGCGCGACTTGCGACGCTTGGTCACGCCGGCGCAGTCGAGACTGCCGCGAACCGTGTGGTAACGCACACCCGGGAGATCCTTGACGCGACCGCCACGGATCAGGACCACCGAGTGCTCCTGGAGGTTGTGACCTTCGCCACCGATGTAGCTGATGACTTCGAAACCGTTGGTGAGGCGCACCTTGGCAACCTTACGCAGCGCCGAGTTCGGCTTCTTCGGGGTGGTCGTGTAAACGCGCGTGCAGACGCCGCGACGCTGCGGGCTGCTCTGCAGTGCCGGCGAAGCGCTCTTGTAGGCCTTCGGGCTGCGGGATTTGCGCACCAACTGGTTGACTGTCGTCATGCGAAGCTATTCCTGAGAAACATAAAGGCAGACCGAATGATCGGCCCGCCAGAGAAGCTGTTGTTAACGTGCGCCGCCCGCGGTGCGAGCCAACGCCCATCGTCCCTGAATCCGAACACGAGGCGCATCCGTGCGCCTCATTTCGTATGTACGAGTAAAACCCGGGTACGGGCGTTACTCGGCGCTATCGTTGGACCCGGCGGGTGCCTCTTCGAACGTGACGACCGGCGCCGAACCCGAGAGGGTTTCGAGTTCCGAAGCCGTCAGACCGCCCCGGTTACGACGCGCAGCGTGGTAAGCCAGACCCGTACCCGCAGGGATTAGCCGCCCAACAATAACATTTTCCTTCAGGCCACGCAACGTATCGCGGGTGCCACGAACCGCCGCCTCGGTGAGGACGCGGGTGGTTTCCTGGAACGAAGCCGCCGAAATGAACGACTCGGTGGCCAGCGATGCCTTGGTGATGCCGAGCAGGACCGACTCGAACTGGGCGCGACGCTCGCCCCGGGCTTCGGCCCGGTCGTTCTCCTCGTTGATCCGGACGCGCTCGACCTGCTCGCCGCGCAGGTACGTGCTGTCCCCCGCCTCGGTGATCTCGACCTTGCGGAGCATCTGGCGAATGATCGCTTCGATGTGCTTGTCGTTGATCTTCACGCCCTGCAGGCGGTAGACGTCCTGGATTTCCTTGACCAGGTACGAGGCCAGCGGCTCGACACCCAGCAGGCGCAGGATGTCATGCGGATTCGGCTCGCCGTCGACGACGGTTTCGCCCTTCTCCACGTGCTCGCCTTCGAAGACGATGACCTGACGCCACTTGGGAATCAGCTCCTCGTGCTCGTTGCCGTCCACGTCCTTGATGATGAGACGCTGCTTGCCCTTGGTGTCCTTGCCGAAGCTGACGATACCCGAGCGCTCCGCGAGGATCGCCGGCTCCTTCGGCTTGCGGGCTTCGAACAGATCGGCGACGCGCGGAAGACCACCGGTGATGTCGCGGGTCTTCGACGTTTCCTGCGGGATACGGGCGACGACGTCACCCACGCCCACTTCGGCGCCGTTCTGGATCGACACGATCGCGCCGGCCGGCAGGAAGTACTGGGCGGCGATGTCCGTGCCCGGCAGCTTGAGCTCGCGGCCCTTGCTGTCTTCCAGGCGGACGATCGGGCGCAGATCCTTGGCCTGCGTACCGCGACGCTTCGGATCGGTCACCACGGCCGACTCGAGGCCGGTCAGTTCGTCGGTCTGCGACTGGACGGTCACGCCATCGATGAAGTCGATGAAGCGGACCACACCGGCCACTTCCGTGACGATCGGGTGGGTATGCGGATCCCAGTTCGCGACGGTCTGGCCGGCCTTCACCGGGTCGCCGTCCTTCACGGCGATCGTCGCACCGTAAGGCACCTTGTAACGCTCGCGCTCGCGACCGTTGGCATCGATGACGCTCACTTCGCCCGAACGCGAGACCGCCACCAGGTGACCCTGGGAGTGCTCGACCGACTTCAGGTTGTTGAACTTCAGCGCGCCCGTGGTGCGGACGGTGACGTTGTCGACCGCGGCCGCTCGCGACGCCGCACCACCGATGTGGAACGTACGCATCGTGAGCTGGGTACCCGGCTCACCGATCGACTGAGCGGCGACCACACCCACGGCCTCGCCCATGTTGACCAGGTGACCGCGAGCGAGGTCGCGGCCGTAGCACAGGGCGCACACGCCGTGGCTGGCACGGCAGGTGATCGGCGAACGGACCTTGATCAGCTGCACGCCGGCCTTGTCGAGCTTGTCGACCAGGTACTCGTCGAGCAGCGTGTCGCGGGTGACGATCGGCTCGTCGTCGTCGCCGGGGGCGTAGACGTCCTCGACCACCACACGGCCCAGCACGCGCTCGCGCAGCGGCTCGACCACGTCACCGCCTTCGACGATCGGCGACATCAGCACACCGTCTTCCGTGCCGCAATCGTGCTCGGTAATGACGACGTCCTGCGCCACGTCGACGAGACGACGGGTGAGGTAACCGGAGTTGGCGGTCTTCAGCGCGGTATCCGCGAGACCCTTACGGGCGCCGTGGGTCGAGTTGAAGTACTGGAGGACGTTCAGGCCTTCGCGGAAGTTCGCCTTGATGGGCGTCTCGATGATCGAGCCATCCGGACGGGCCATCAGGCCACGCATACCCGCCAGCTGACGGATCTGGGCCGCGCTACCACGCGCACCGGAGTCCGCCATGATGTACAGCGAGTTCATGGACTTCTGATTGACCGTCTTGCCTTCGGCGTCCTGCACCTTCTCCGTGCCGATACCGTCGATCATCGCCTTGGCGACGAGTTCGTTGGTACGCGACCAGATGTCGACGACCTTGTTGTAGCGTTCGCCGGCGGTGACGAGACCCGACTGGTACTGCTCCTGGATCTCGACGACTTCCTTTTCGGCTTCCTCGAGGATGCCCTTCTTCTCGCCCGGGATCTTCATGTCGTCGATGCCGATAGAGATGCCGGCGCGCGTCGCGAAACGGAAGCCGGTGTACATCAGCTTGTCGGCGAACACGACCGATTCCTTCAGACCGAGCAGACGATAGCTCTGGTTGATCAGGCGCGAGATGTTCTTCTTGGTGAGCTCCGTGTTGACCAGCGCGAACGGCAGGCCTTCCGGAATGATCTCGGCGAGCAGCGCGCGACCGATCGTCGTGTCGACGAGGACGTGACGCTCGACGCGCTCGCCATCGACGGTCTCGACCGTGCGCACGCGCACCTTGACCTTGGCGTGGAGCTCGACCGCACGGTTGTCGTACGCACGACGGACTTCGCCGACGTTCGCGAACACCATGCCGGCGCCCTTCGCGTTGATCAGCTCGCGGGTCATGTAGTACAGGCCGAGCACGACGTCCTGCGACGGCACGATGATCGGCTCGCCGTTCGCCGGCGACAGGATGTTGTTCGACGACATCATCAGGGCGCGGGCTTCGAGCTGCGCCTCGATCGACAGCGGCACGTGGACGGCCATCTGGTCACCGTCGAAGTCGGCGTTGAACGCCGTACACACCAGCGGATGCAGCTGGATCGCCTTGCCTTCGATCAGGACCGGCTCGAACGCCTGGATACCCAGACGATGCAGGGTCGGCGCACGGTTGAGCATGACCGGGTGCTCGCGGATGACCTCCTCGAGGATGTCCCAGACCTGCGCTTCTTCGCGCTCGACGAGCTTCTTCGCCGCCTTGATCGTCGTGGCTTCGCCACGCGCCTGGAGCTTGGCGAAGATGAAGGGCTTGAAGAGCTCGAGCGCCATCTTCTTCGGCAGGCCGCACTGGTGCAGGCGCAGCGTCGGGCCGACCACGATGACCGAACGGCCCGAGTAGTCGACGCGCTTGCCGAGCAGGTTCTGGCGGAAGCGGCCCTGCTTGCCCTTGATCATGTCGGCGAGCGACTTCAGCGCGCGCTTGTTCGTGCCGGTGATGGCACGACCGCGACGGCCGTTGTCGAGCAGCGCGTCGACCGATTCCTGCAGCATGCGCTTCTCGTTGCGCACGATGATGTCGGGCGCGGCGAGTTCGAGCAGACGCTTAAGGCGGTTGTTACGGTTGATGACGCGGCGGTACAGGTCGTTCAGATCCGACGTCGCGAAACGGCCGCCGTCCAGCGGGACGAGCGGACGCAGGTCGGGCGGCAGCACCGGCAGGACGGTCAGGACCATCCATTCCGGCTTGTTGCCCGACTCGAGGAACGCCTCGATCAGCTTCACGCGCTTGGTGAGGCGCTTGAGCTTGGTCTCGGAGTTGGTCGACGAGATCTCTTCCTTCAGGCGGATGACTTCGCCCGGCAGGTCGAGGCTCTTCAGCAGCTCGTAGACGGCCTCGGCACCCATGCGGGCGTCGAACTCGTCGCCGTGCTCTTCGGTCGCTTCCAGGTACTGGTCTTCGCTGAGCAGCTGACCGCGCTCGAGCGCGGTCAGGCCCGGATCGATCACGACGAAGGCTTCGAAGTACAGGATGCGCTCGATGTCACGCAGCGTCATGTCCAGCATGAGGCCGATGCGCGACGGCAGCGACTTCAGGAACCAGATGTGCGCCGTCGGGCTGGCGAGCTCGATGTGACCCATGCGCTCGCGACGGACCTTGGCCAGCGTGACCTCGGTGCCGCACTTCTCGCAGACGACGCCGCGATGCTTCATGCGCTTGTACTTGCCGCACAGGCATTCGTAGTCCTTGATCGGACCGAAAATGGCCGCGCAGAACAGACCGTCACGCTCGGGCTTGAACGTGCGGTAGTTGATGGTTTCCGGCTTCTTGACTTCGCCGTACGACCACGAGCGGATCAGCTCCGGCGAAGCCAGAGCGATCTTGATCGCGTCGAAATCCAGCGTCTGTCGCTGCTGGTTGAACAGATTGAGCAGGTCTTTCATGCGTAATCTCCGGTAGCCGCGACGATCACTTGATCTCTTCGAGTTCGATGTCGATACCGAGCGAGCGGATTTCCTTCACGAGCACGTTGAAGGATTCCGGCATGCCTGCGGCCATTTCGTGGTTGCCGTCCACAATGTTCTTGTACATCTGGTTGCGGCCCTGCACGTCGTCCGACTTGACGGTCAGCATTTCCTGCAGGGTGTACGCCGCGCCATAGGCCTCGAGCGCCCAGACTTCCATTTCGCCGAAGCGCTGACCGCCGAACTGCGCCTTGCCGCCCAGCGGCTGCTGGGTGACGAGCGAGTACGGACCCGTCGAACGCGCGTGCATCTTGTCGTCGACGAGGTGGTTCAGTTTCAGCATGTGCATGTAGCCGACCGTGACCGGGCGATCGAACGCCTCGCCCGTGCGGCCGTCGAAGAGCACCGTCTGGCCGGATTCCGGCAGGTCGGCGAGCTTCAGCATGTGCTTGATCTCGGTTTCCTCGGCACCGTCGAAGACCGGCGTCGCCATCGGCACGCCGTCACGCAGGTTGTCGGCGAGCTGGACGATCTCGGCGTCCGACATCGACTTGAGGTCGACATGACGCACCGCGCCTTCGGCACCGGCGTTGCCGTGGTTGTAGACCTCGTCGAGGAACTCGCGCAGCTTCGCGGGCTTCTCGTTGGCTTCGATCATGGCCGAGATCTTGTGACCCAGGCCCTTCGCCGCCCAGCCGAGGTGAACCTCGAGGATCTGGCCGATGTTCATACGCGACGGCACGCCCAGCGGGTTCAGGCAGATGTCGACCGGACGACCGTCGGCGGAGAACGGCATGTCCTCGACCGGAACGATCATCGACACGACGCCCTTGTTGCCGTGGCGGCCTGCCATCTTGTCGCCGGGCTGGATGCGGCGCTTCACGGCCAGGTAGACCTTGACCATCTTGAGCACGCCCGGAGCGAGGTCGTCGCCCTGGGTGATCTTGCCCTGCTTCTCCTTGAAGCGCTTGTCGAAGGCTTCGCGGTGACGCTTGACCTGCTCGGCGGCGCGCTCGAGGAACTCGGAGACTTCCTCTTCCTTGACGTTGATCTTGAACCAGTCGTCCTTCTTCAGGCCGTCGAGGTACGCGTCGTCGATGGTGGCGCCACGCTTCAGGCCGGCCGGGCCGCTCATCGCGGTCTTGCCCACCAGCTGCGAACGCATACGGGCGTAGATCGCGCCTTCGAGGATGCGGAACTGGTCGTCGAGATCCTTGCGGATACGCTTCAGTTCGGTCTCTTCGATCTGCTTGGCGCGCTTGTCCTTCTCGATGCCGTCGCGGGTGAAGACCTGCACGTCGATGACGTTGCCGTCCATGCCCGGGGGCACGCGCAGCGAGCTGTCCTTAACGTCCGAAGCCTTCTCGCCGAAGATGGCGCGGAGGAGCTTTTCTTCCGGCGTCAGCTGGCTCTCGCCCTTCGGCGTGACCTTGCCGACGAGGATGTCGCCCGCCTTCACTTCCGCACCGATGTACACGATGCCGGACTCGTCGAGACGCGCGAGCGCCTGCTCGCCGACGTTCGGGATGTCCGCGGTGATTTCCTCGGCACCGAGCTTGGTGTCGCGGGCGATGCAGGTCATTTCCTCGATGTGGATCGAGGTGTAACGGTCTTCCTGGACCACGCGCTCGGAGATCAGGATCGAGTCTTCGAAGTTGTAGCCGTTCCACGGCATGAACGCGACGAGCATGTTCTGGCCGAGCGCGAGCTCGCCGAGGTCGGTCGAGGAACCGTCCGCCAGCGTGTCGCCCACCGCCACCACGTCGCCGACGTTCACCAGCGGGCGCTGGTTGAGGTTGGTGTTCTGGTTGGAGCGGGTGTACTTGGTCAGCGTGTAGATATCGACGCCGGCATCATCGTCGCCGACTTCGGCTTCGTTGACGCGCACGACGATACGGGCGGCATCGACCTGGTCGATGACGCCGCCACGACGGGCCGACACGGTCACGCCCGAGTCACGCGCCACGGCGCGCTCGATGCCCGTGCCGACGAGCGGCTTCTGGCTGCGCAGGGTCGGAACGGCCTGACGCTGCATGTTCGCGCCCATGAGCGCGCGGTTCGCATCGTCGTGCTCGAGGAACGGCACGAGTGCCGCCGCGACCGACACGGTCTGCATCGGCGAGACGTCCATGTAGTTGATCTCGGCCGACGGACGCAGCTCGGATTCGCCACGGAAACGGCACGACACGAAATCTTCCAGGAAGCGGCCGTCCTTCGACAGCGGCGAGTTCGCCTGGGCGATGACGTGGTCGCCTTCCTCGATCGCGGAGAGGTAATCGACCTTGTCGGTCACCTTGCCGTTCTCGACCTTGCGGTACGGCGTCTCGAGGAAGCCGTAGGCGTTCGTGCGGGCGTAGACGGCCAGCGAGTTGATCAGGCCGATGTTCGGGCCTTCCGGCGTTTCGATGGTGCAGACGCGACCGTAGTGGGTCGGGTGGACGTCGCGCACTTCGAAGCCGGCGCGCTCGCGCGTCAGGCCGCCCGGTCCGAGCGCCGACACGCGGCGCTTGTGGGTCACTTCGGACAGCGGGTTGTTCTGATCCATGAACTGGGAGAGCTGCGACGAACCGAAGAACTCCTTCACCGCCGCCGCGACCGGCTTGGCGTTGATGAGTTCCTGGGGGGTCAGGCCTTCCGATTCGGCCAGCGACAGGCGCTCGCGAACCGCGCGCTCGACGCGGACGAGACCGATGCGGAAGGTGTTCTCCGCCATTTCGCCGACCGAACGCACGCGACGGTTACCCAGGTGGTCGATATCGTCGACCGTGCCGGTGCCGTTGCGGATGTCGATGAGCACGCGCAGCACGTCGAGGATGTCCGACGTCTCGCCCTGCTCGGCGACCAGGCGCTGGGACTCTTCTTCCTTGCGCTCGGCGAAGTACTTGTGGTCGTAGAGCACGCCCGGACCGATGACGTCCTTGCGACCCACGCGACGGTTGAACTTCATGCGACCCACGGCCGAGAGGTCGTAGCGGTCGAACGTGAAGAACAGATTGAAGAACAGGTTCTGCGCGGCGTCCTTGGTCGGCGGCTCGCCCGGACGCATCATCCGGTAGATTTCGACCAGCGCCTCGAGCTGCGTGCGCGTGTTGTCGATGCGCAGGGTGTTCGAGATGTACGCGCCACGATCGAGATCGTTGACGTACAGCGTCGGCACCGTCTCGATACCGCCCTTGCGGAGGCGCTCGAGGTGCTCGGCGGTCAGCTCGTCGTTGGCCGCGGCGATGATCTCGCCGGTGTCCTTGTCGATCATGTCGACGGCGACGATGCGGCCGACCGGGTAGTCGTCCGGCACTTCGAGCGTCGTGATCTTCTCGTTCGCCAGCTGGCGGACGTGGCGCGCGGTGATGCGCTTGCCCGCTTCGACCAGCACCTTGCCGTCGACCACGAGGTCGAACGAAAGGGTTTCACCACGCAGACGCTCGGCAACGAGGTCGAGCGTGACGGTGCCCTTCTTGCCCAGGTGGAACACGTTGTGCTCGAAGAAGATGCTGAGCATCTCCTCGTTGTTGTAGCCGAGCGCGCGCAGCAGCACCGTCACCGGCAGCTTGCGGCGACGATCGATACGGGTGAACAGCGCGTCCTTCGGGTCGAACTCGAAGTCGAGCCACGAGCCACGGTAAGGAATCACGCGGGCGGAGAAGAGCAGCTTGCCCGAGCTGTGCGTCTTGCCGCGGTCGTGATCGAAGAACACGCCCGGCGAACGGTGCAGCTGCGAGACGATGACGCGCTCGGTGCCGTTGATGATGAAGGTGCCGGTCTCGGTCATGAGCGGAATCTCGCCCATGTAGACCTCCTGCTCCTTCACGTACTTCACGGCCTTCTTCGAGGCCGGGCTGTCCTTGTCGTAGATCACGAGGCGGACGGTCGTGCGCAGGGGCGCGCCGAACGTCATGCCGCGGTTGCGGCACTCGCGCTCGTCGAACGCCGGCTCGCCGAGCCGGTAGTCCACGTATTCGAGGGCGGCGTTGCCCGAGTAGCTGGAAATCGGGAACACCGACTTCAGGGCCGCATGCAGGCCCTTCTCTTCACGCTGCTTGGAGCTGACCTGCTCCTGCAGGAATTCCTTGTACGAGTCGGTCTGGATCGTCAGCAGGTTGGGCACGCCCAGCACGGGCGGACGCTTGCCGAAATCCTTACGGATGCGCTTCTTCTCGGTAAACGAGTAGGTCATGGTGGTTACCGCCTCGGTCTCTGTAGTACCGCCGCGTGTCGCGACGGTTAAGGTGAATCGAAAATCGGAGATCGGGATTCGAACCGCGGAGCCCGGATAAGCGCTCTCGAATCGCGATGTCCCATTTCCGACGGAACGGACATCCAACGTGGAACATGGCCTTGGGGAACGGCCAAAGCCCGGGGGCTCACGCCCCCGGGCTCACTTGACGCTATGTCGAACAACGGGCGCGCAAGGCGCCGATTACTTCAGTTCGACCGTGGCGCCTGCAGCTTCGAGATCCTTCTTGAACTTCGCGGCGTCTTCCTTCGAAGCGCCTTCCTTCACGACGCCACCGGCTTCGGTGAGGTCCTTCGCTTCCTTCAGGCCCAGGCCCGTGATGGCACGGACGGCCTTGATGACGTCGACCTTCTTGTCGCCAGCGGACTTCAGGATGACGTCGAACTCGGTCTGCTCTTCGGCAGCGGCAGCGGCCGGACCGGCAGCGGCAGCGGCAACCGGGGCAGCGGCCGAGACGCCGAAGGTTTCTTCGATCGACTTCACCAGCTCCATGATTTCCATCAGGGACTTGGCCTTGATGGCTTCGACGATCTGTTCGGTGGTCAGGGTGGACATTGTTTCGTACCTTCTAAAAAGTTTCGATGAGAAAAGTCGGCGAACTTAGGCGGGTTCGGCTTCGGCCGGGGCTTCTGCGGCGACATCGCCACCACCCTGCTTGTCGGCCACTGCCTTGACGGCGCGTGCGAACATCGCAGCCGGTTCGGACAGGACGCGGGCAAGCATCGACAGCGCTTCTTCGCGGGTCGGCAGCGACGCGAGCACGTCGACGTGAGCGGCCGGAAGGAGCTTGCCTTCCACCGACACGACCTTCGCGATCAGCTTGTCGTTGGTCTTCGCGAATTCCTTGATCACGCGCCCGGCAGCACCGGGCTCTTCCAGCGAGAACGCATACAGCAGCGGACCGACCAGGACGTCCTTGACGACCTCGAATTCGGTACCGGCCACGGCGCGCGCGGCGAGCGTGTTCTTGACGACTTTCAAGAAAACGCCCGACTCACGGGCCTTCTTACGCATCGCGGTCATCTGGGAGACCGTGGTGCCTGCGTACTCGGCGGCGACCAGGGAGTGCGCCTTCGCGGCGACCTCTGCCAGCTCGGCGACTACTTCTTGCTTCTGGGACAGATTGAGAGCCATTGCACTCCTCCAATTGAACTCCGCTCACGACTCCTGCCGCTTGCGGTCCTGGGCGACATCGTCCTGACGTCGGGGACGGGAACGTCCCGGGTGGTGGCCTTTCCAGATTCGAAACGAATACCAGAAGGGGCTGCACCATCTACGCAGGCTGGATCCGTACGGGCATCCGATTAAGCGAACCCGCTGCCGACGACGGCGTTTCCTTGCCAACACGAGCTCCCTGCTCGTCGCCGTCGCGCGCTGTTCGCGCCTACGGTCTTTGACGGCTGCCCCGGTATTGCAACCGGGGCTGCCCTCAAAAACGTGCCCCCGCCGGCGGAGCCGGCAGGGGTCGTAACACTTACTTGGCCGAGGTGTTCACGGTCGAGGTATCGACCGGCACGCCCACGCCCATCGTGCTCGACAGCGCGACCTTCTGGATGTACTGGCCCTTCGCGGCGGCCGGCTTGGCCTTCACGAGATCGGCGATCAGTGCATTCAGGTTGTCGGCCAGCTGGGCGGCGTCGAAGCTCGCCTTGCCGATGGTGGCGTGGATGATGCCACCCTTGTCGTTACGGAACTTGACCTGGCCGGCCTTGGCGTTCTTGACGGCCGTGGCGACGTCGGCGGTGACCGAGCCGTCCTTCGGGTTCGGCATCAGGCCGCGGGGACCGAGGACCTGACCGAGCTTACCGACGACGCGCATGGCGTCCGGCGTCGCGATGACGCGACCGTAGTTCAGGTCGCCCGCCGCCATCTTCTCGGCGAGGTCGTCCATACCGACGGCGTCGGCGCCCGCCGCGAGGGCGGCGTCAGCCTTCTCGCCGGCCGGAACGAACACGGCGACGCGAACGGTCTTGCCGGTGCCGTGCGGCAGCAGCGACGAACCGCGCACACCCTGGTCCGACTTCTTGGCGTCGATGCCCAGACGGACGGAGACGTCCACCGACTCGGCGAACTTCGCCTTGGCGTTGTCCTTGACGATCTTCAGCGCTTCGTCGAGACCATAGGTCTTGCCGGGCTGGACGGCGGCCGATGCGGCCTTCATACGCTTCGTGAGCTTTGCCATGTCTTAACCCTCCACTACCAGACCCATGGAACGCGCGCTGCCGGCGATCGTACGCACGGCGGCATCCAGATCGGCAGCCGTGAGATCCGGCTCCTTCTGCTTCGCGATCTCCTCGAGCTGGGCGCGGGTGACCTTGCCCACCTTGTCGGTGTTCGGCTTCTGCGAGCCCTTGGCCACGCCCGTGATCTTCTTGAGGAGGATCGAGGCCGGCGGGGTCTTCGTGATGAAGGTGAAGGTACGGTCGGAGTAGGCGGTGATCACGACCGGGATCGGAAGACCCGGCTCGAGCTTCTGCGTGGCGGCATTGAACGCCTTGCAGAACTCCATGATGTTCAGACCGCGCTGACCGAGCGCCGGACCGACCGGCGGCGACGGGTTGGCCTGACCGGCCTTGACCTGCAACTTGATGTAACCAATGACTTTCTTTGCCATGTGCTTTCCTCGCGAGTGCTGGCGCCTTGCGGCTCCTCGCTGTAGACCATCCCTGGAGGTGATGGGGCCCGCACCTGCGAACCCCTGAAACACGGACACGCCGGAGCGCAAGGCTCCAGCGTGAACCGGGCATTATAGGCTCCTCACGCGGGCTATGCAAACCCTGTGCCGAGGAGGACTGGCGAAGCCAGTCAGAGGGCCGTCAGGCCTTCTCCACCTGGCCGAACTCGAGCTCGACCGGGGTAGAACGACCGAAAATGAGCACCGCGACGCGCAGGCGGCTCTTTTCGTAGTTGACTTCTTCGACGACGCCGTTGAAGTCGTTGAACGGACCTTCGGTGACGCGGACCATTTCGCCCGGCTCGAAGAGGACCTTCGGACGAGGCTTCTCGACACCCTCGCGCACGCGGCTCAGGATGGCGTCGGCCTCGGAGTCGCGGATCGGATGCGGACGGTCGGCGGTGCCGCCGATGAAACCCATGACCTTCGGGGTTTCCTTGACCAGATGCCAGCATTCGTCGTCGATGCGGGGCGTCTTGCCGCTCGTATCGGTCTCGATCTGGACCAGGACGTAACCGGGGAAGAACTTGCGCTCGCTGCGACGCTTCTGGCCGCCGCGCATCTCGATGACTTCCTCGGTCGGGACCAGGATCTCACCGAACTTTTCTTCCATGCCCTCGCGCTTGACGCGCTCGTCGAGAGCCTTGCGAACCTGCTGCTCGAATCCCGAATAGGCGTGAACCACGTACCAGCGCTTGCTCATGCCTTACCTCAATGTCCGAGCTTCAGCAGCCAATCGAGCACGACCGTCTTGAGCAACCAGTCGATAAGGCCCATCAGCAGCGAAAGAATGATGACGACGACGATGATCACGCCGGTCGTCTTCAGGGTTTCGTCGCGCGACGGCCAGACGACCTTGCGCAACTCGAACTGCGATTCGGCGATGAAGCCACGCAGACGACGACCCGGACCGGTGAACGCACCGATCGCCATGGCCGCCGCGATAGCGACGATAACGCCGACCACGCGCGCGAACGACGGCACGTTGGGGTTATCGCTGAAATAGTAGAAACCGACGATGCCCGCGGCGAGCACGACCAGCGCAAGCGCCAGCTTGCCGATATCGGCCGGGCCCAGACCCTTGGCTTCTTGTGCCTTCGTATTCATGCGCACTCAGGAGTGGCACGCCAGGAGGGACTCGAACCCCCAACCTGCGGTTTTGGAGACCGCTGCTCTGCCAATTGAGCTACTGGCGTACAGGTGGAACAGTGGGACCGCGAAGGCGGGAGGCTTGCGCCCTGCCCGCCCTGCGACCGGGTGCCCGCCCCGAAGGACGGGCATCGCTTGTCTTACTTGGTGATCTTCGAGACCACGCCGGCGCCGACGGTGCGGCCGCCTTCGCGGATCGCGAAACGCAGGCCTTCGTCCATGGCGATCGGGAAGCCCAGGGTCACCGCGATCTTCACGTTGTCGCCCGGCATCACCATCTCGGTGCCTTCCGGCAGCTTGATCGAGCCCGTGACGTCCGTCGTGCGGAAGTAGAACTGCGGACGGTAGTTGCTGAAGAACGGCGTGTGACGGCCACCCTCGTCCTTCGACAGGATGTACACCTCACCCTCGAACTCCGTGTGCGGCGTCACCGTACCCGGCTTCGACAGCACCTGACCGCGCTCGACGTCTTCGCGCTTCAGACCGCGGACCAGCACGCCGACGTTGTCACCGGCCTGACCCTGATCCAGCAGCTTGCGGAACATCTCCACGCCCGTGACCGTCGTGGTCTGGGTGTCCTTCAGGCCCACGACTTCCGCCGGGTCGCCCACCTTGATGATGCCGCGCTCGACGCGACCGGTCAGCACCGTGCCGCGACCCGAGATCGAGAACACGTCTTCCACCGGCAGCAGGAACGGCTTGTCGATGTCGCGCTCCGGCTCCGGGATCCAGCTGTCGAGCGCGTCGACCAGCTTGATGATCGCCGGCACGCCGATGTCCGACTGGTCGCCGTCCAGCGCCAGACGCGCCGAACCCGCGATGATCGGGGTGTCGTCGCCCGGGAACTCGTACTTCGACAGCAGCTCGCGCACTTCCATCTCGACCAGCTCGAGCAGCTCGGCGTCGTCCACCATGTCCGCCTTGTTCAGGAAGACCACGATGTACGGCACGCCGACCTGACGCGACAGCAGGATGTGCTCGCGCGTCTGCGGCATCGGGCCGTCAGCGGCCGAGCACACCAGGATCGCGCCGTCCATCTGCGCCGCACCCGTGATCATGTTCTTGACGTAGTCAGCATGTCCCGGGCAATCGACGTGACCGTAGTGACGCGTCGGCGATTCGTATTCGACGTGAGCCGTCGAGATCGTGATGCCGCG